>CAVZBQ010000007.1:0-1377098 GCA_963773595.1 uncultured Actinomycetota bacterium | reverse complement strand
AGACGGCTACCACATCGAGCCCCAGTTGCCCCTGCCGCACTCTGTCCGGGGTCTCACCCAGCAACTCGCCGAGCACCAGCGGCTCGCCGCGCTTGCCGCGTGGGACGGGACTGTCGAGGACGGCATTCGGGCGCTGGCCGCCAACCCCCTGGTGCCGTCGCTCCCTGTGGCCGAGCAGCTGTACGTCGAGATGGCCCGTGCCCACGCCGCCTACCTGCCCGCACGGCTGGTCCCATGACGTCCAGCCATGTGCTGGCGGTCGATGCCGGCAACACCAAGACGATCGCCCTGGTCGCGGACAGCAAGGGCACCGTCATCGGACGTGCCGCAGCCGGCCCCGGCGACATCTACGGCGCCGACTGTGAAGAGGACGCCGTCGCGACCGTGGAGGGAGCGATCCAGGACGCCCTGGGGCAGGCGGGTCTTGGCAGCAGCGAGATCGCTGCCGCCGTCTTCTGCCTCGCCGGGGTGGACTGGCCCGAGGACCATGAGTTGTGGACGTCGGTCCTGGCGCGACGGCTTCCTCGCGCGAAGCTCGGGGTGTACAACGACGGGTTCGCCCTGCTGTGGTGCCTGAATCCGGCCGGAATCGGGACGGCCATCACGGTGGGCACCGGCCCGGCGATCGCGTCGCGGGCACCCGGCGGCGACACCGCAGCCATGGGGTTCTGGTGCCAGCACCCGCTGGGTGCCGTGGGCCTTGGGGAGAAAGCGCTCCGCGCCGTCTACCTCGCTGAGCTCGGCATGGCCCCGCCCACGTCCCTTCGCTCGGCCTTCCTGCAGGTCTTCGACAGTGAGGATGTGGAGGCATTGCTGCACCAGTTCACCCGCAGGGGCGCTCCCGGCGGGTGGAGCCGGCTCGCCTCCTCAGGCCGAATCGTGACCGGCTGCGCTGCCGACGGCGACCCGGTCGCCGCCGGGCTGGTCAGCGAGCAGGCCAGGTTGCTGGTGGACTACGCGCAGGCAGTCTCGCTTCGGGTCGGCATCGACCTCGAGCGGGGTGGCGCGGGAGGCGAGCCCTGGCCACTCGCAATCGGCGGCGGCGTGATCCGGTCCGACCTGCCCTTCTTCAGCACCGAGCTGGTGCGCGAGATCGATGCACGGCTGCCGGGCGCGACGGCGATCCTGGTGGCGGCAGATCCGGTGGTCGGCTCCCTGATCGGCGCCCTGCGCCTGCTCGACGAGAGTCTCGCCGACGCCGCGTTCGCGCGACTGGTTGACCCTGTCAACAGGGCCCCTGAGGTGTCGTCGTGACGGCTCGCGACGGCTCGATCCGGGTGGGCCGCGGGCGGCTCCTTGTCGGTGATCGCGAGGTGCCGCTGCTGTCGGGCGAGGTCCAGTATTGGCGAACGCCGCCGGCGGCCTGGCCTGCCGTGCTGAACGGTGTCGTGCAGCTCGGGCTTCCCATCGTCTCCACCTATCTGTCGTGGCGGCGCCACGAACCCGAGCGGGGCCGGCTGCTCTGGGGCGGGGACGACCCGGCGCTCGACCTGCGCAGGTTCCTGGAGCTGTGCGCCGAGCGGGATCTCCTGGTGCAGGTGAAGCCGGGCCCCTGGATCTGCGCTGAGGAGATCGGGGGCGGGTACCCGGACTGGTTGCTTGCCCGGACCGAGGATCTGGCGCTCGGGGCGGGCGGCCAGCCCTGTCTGGGCTACAACACCCCCTTCGAGCACCCGGTGCCGTCGATGCACGCCCCCGGCTATCTGGCGGCCGCTCGGGGGTGGCTCCAAGCGGTCTGGAACCAGATCGGCGACTTGGCTCTGGCCGGACGGCCCGGTGATCGCGGTTCAGCTGGACAACGAGCCGAGCATGGCGTTCCAGGATGCCCTCTACTTCGCCGACTACCATCCGCTGGCGATCGACACGTTCCGCGCCTGGCTCACCGACCGCTACCACGCTGACGTCACGGCCTGGCAGCAGGCCTGGGGAGACGCCGCCGCCGGCGACTTCCGGCTCGCCGAGCCGCCGCGCCCTGACGTGAACCTTCTAGGTGCGGAGGAATTGGTGGGCTGTGTGGCGGCGCCGACGCCAGTAAGTGCGGCCGCCGACCGCGACTGGCTGACCTTCATCGAGGACTCACTCGTCGAGCACCTCGTCGCGCTCCGCGGCGTCCACGAGGACGCCGGAATGGGCCACCTGCTGACGACGGTGAACCTGATCCCCAACGTGATCCACGAGGCTCCGTTGCGTCACCGGCGCGTGCGCGAGCGGCTCGGCGAGGGCGTCGCCGTCGGTGTGGACCACTACTACGACCCGCCGATGCCGTGGTCCTTAGTGAGCTGTCTTGCGCGCACGGCGGCTGCGGCCAGGGCAGCGGGCGAGCCGCTGGTTTGGGCGCCGGAGATGATGGCCGGCATCTGGCGCTCGCCAGGCGAGGTCGTCGACTATCCCGATCCGACGCCACAGGAGCAGGCGGCGTGGTGGGGTGCCGCGATGGCGCTCGGCTACCGGGGCTTCAACTTCTACATGCTGGTGGACCGGGAGAACTGGGCGCTCGCACCGATCTCCGCCTCGGGAGAACTGACGGCTTTCGCTGACCCCCTCCGCCGCCTGGCGGCATTGTTGTCAGCGTGTCCGGAGGTGCTCGATGCCCGGCCCCTCACGAGTGTCACCGTCGCGACGTACCGCCCGTACCTGCTGGATGCCCACACCACCGTCGGGACGATGCGCCAGCCGGTTGTGCCCTGGGCCGAACCGGCCCGACGGGAGGCGTACGACGCGTGGGATGGCCTGGTCTCAGCGCTGGTCGAGCACAGCATCGGCTACGAACTCTGGGACACCGAGGAGCCAGCGCCGCCGCCTGGCTCTCAAGTGCTCATCCCCGACGGCGCGCCGATCCCTGGCGAAGCACTCGATCGCCTCGCGTCGTCGGGCTGCAGTGTGCTTCAACTCCGGGCCGACGTCGACTTCGCCACGATTCCGGGAGTCCAGGGTGTGGTCCGAGTGGTCGCGCCCGATCCCGACACCAACGTCCTCGCGGCAGTCCACGTCACTGACGACAATGTTCATCTCCTCCATCTCGTGCGGTGGGGTGGCAGCGAATCTGCGTCTGGTGGCTGGCTCGAGGTTTCGACCAGCGCGTGGGCCGAAGGAGCATGGCGGGAAGCGGTCGATGGTCTCGCCCTGCAAGTTCGGCCGGAAGGTGGCTGGTTCATTCCCTCCTTCACCGGCCACATGGTCTTCCGATGGGTTAATGAGGCGACGTGACCGATCGTCATTGGCCGCGCCGGAGGGTGTCCCCAGGCGGTGTTGTTATCAGTGGTTTCGTCAAGAGTTCCGATCGCGTCTCCGAGGTAGGGGTGGAACGCGTTCGCGTCCGATACAGGACGGCTAGATGTGCTGACTGGGGAGTTTGTTCGGCGGGTGTCGGTTCTTCGGCCGAGTCCTTTGACTGGGATTCCAGTGCTTGTCAGGGCTCGGTTGACCAAACCCTTTTAGTCCGATGGGCTGGTCGGTCCGCATTGGCTCGGGTCCTCGTCGGGTTGTCTTTCGGTACACGAGGCCGCGTGACCATCTGGACAATTCCGGCCCCGGTCTTTGACCAACTGGGCGAGGTTGGGTAGCCCTTGAACCAACGCTCCGCCGGTTACGGCAGGCTGGGGAGCGCCCCGCCCAGGAGCAAGATGGGTGTGGCGGCGAATGCCTAGAGGGGGGCCCGGTTCGCCGCCCACGCCATCGCGCATGGAACATTCAGGCAGAGCCTCGCGGCAAAGCCTGACCCCCGGATGGGCAGCGCCGTCTGGGCGGGGCCCTGCATCGGCGCAGCGAGTGGTGCACGTCACGCGTTGCTTCGCGAGGGGAAGGTGCACGGCGTGTGCCACTCAGCGAGACACGCGGCTGCGTTGGCAAGCCGCAGCCTCGGCCCGTTCAGCTGACCTCGTGCCGGCCCCGCGCTGAAATCAGGCCCAACTCGTGTGCCCTCGACAACACGCCGACCCGGGAGCCGGTCTCGAACTTCTGCATGAGCGAACGGAGAACTGCCTTCACCGTCGACGCGGACAGGTAGATCTCCTGTCCGATCTGGCGATTGTTGAGGCCTTCAGCGAGAAGGCCGAGCACCTCGACCTCTCGCTCGCTCAGCGCCGGGGTGTCTGCCGGCCTGCGCACGTTCGCCCACCGCTGCAGGAGATCGGGCGGGATGACCGAGAGTCCCTGATGCGCGGCGCGGACGGCTTCGATCAGCCCTTGGGGCCGGGTGTTCTTCAGCAGGAACCCGCAGGCTCCGCTCTGGAACATGGTGGTGATGGAGTCGTCGTCGCCGAAGGAGGTGAGCGCGATTACCGCGCGTTGCGGGATGCCGCTGGGTGATGAGCCGGGTCGCTTCGACGCCGTCCATGATCGGCATGCGGATGTCCATCAGGACGACGTCGACCGTCTGATCGCTCATTGCCGACAGTGCCGCCGCACCATCATCGCAAGAGCCGACGACCTCGAATCCGTCCGCCGATGTCAGGTAGTCACGCAGGTGTTCGCGCACGAAGAGGTCGTCGTCCACGATCAGCACACGGATGGGGTGCGTGGGCACGTCAGGCGACCTTCTCGGGAGGCAGGAGTGACCCTGCAATCGGCAGCGTGGCGCGGGTCATCCATTGCGTGGGCTTGCTCTCGGTGTGGAGAGATCCTCCCAGCGGTTCGAGGGTCTCCCGCAGGTTCAGCAGGCCGAGCGAAAGGGTCGAGCTTGCTCGCTCATCCCGGCGGGGCCGGTTGAGGAACACGAGTTCGGCGCTGTCTTCGCTGACGTCGACGATGATCGCGCACGGCCCGCCCGGATCCGCGTGCTTGATCATGTTGCTGATCGCCTCGGACGTGACTGCGCCCAGCGCCTCGCTTCGTTCCGGGTCCAGCTGCTCGATGCTGTCAGCCACGCTGACCGTTGCCTGGAAGCCGTGCCGGGCGAGTTCTGCCCGCCCCTGCACCAGTGCCAGATGAAGCGGCGTGGGGGTCGAGGCGAGCCCGTCGAGGTTCCCCGGATCCCGCAGCAGTGTCATCACCCATCGCAACTCCTGGGTGCTGTGGCGCGCATGGTCGGCGATGAGTTCCAGTTCCGCAGGCGTCGCCGAGCCGTGCAACAGGGCACCCTCAGCAGCCATCGCAACCTTGGTGAGCGACCGCGCAACGGTGTCATGCAGCTCGCGCGCGACGGCCTGGCGCTGCAGGACGAGTTCCGCCTGGCGGGTCTGCTCGTGCGCTCTGGACGATGCCACGAACACGTTCCCGATCAGCCAGAGCACGCCGATGAGGACTGCCCAGACGATCCATCCCAGGAACGCGCTCCTCAAGGTCGGAGCGGCTTGCACGGCGAGCCCCGCCAGGACAACGAAGTACCCACCACTCATCACGGCGCGGGCGGTTCGCTGGCCGCGCATCCCGCTTCCCAGGATCGGGATGAGCAGGGCGTACTCGCCCATCGTCGCCCAATCAGCCGGGATGAACAGGTAGCTCGCGAGCAACAAGCCCAGCATCACCCCGGCAACCCGGGGCCATCGCGGAGTGACGGCCGCCAGGGCGCACGCGCAACAATCCAGCAGGAGTGGTGGCCATGGCTTGCCGGCTCCCGCATCGAGGACGGCGGTGAGGATCGCTAGACCGACGGCCAGCACCACCTCGATGCGTCCCGATTGGGAAAGGCGGACGAACAGAGTCCCGCCTGCTTTGCGGCGCCCCTCCGCCATGACTGCATACCTCCACCGAGCCTGCGCCACGAGCCTCGTGTGCTCATGAATGTCATGACGCTAGCCCCGTTCGTGAACGGAGCACCAATCGAGCCCGGCGAGCCTTTGAGACCCACGAGAAACCCGGGGCTTGACCGCGGAGGACGCCCCGGGAGGCTGTGGGTCAGGTCACTCATCCGGGCCAGAGTCCGGGCGCGGTTGGCCTCATCCGGCCAAGGCAAACCTCAACCCAACCCTGAACGCTGACTCAAGGCTCCTCAGGAGTGAATCACCTAGTCAGAGCCACATTGCCCTCGGCGGCCACGAACCCAACCCTCAAGCCAGAGCTTGCCCCCGACCTCAGCGCCGTGGTACCCAGACATGTGAAGGTTCTGACAAGAGTGCTATCCGTGACGACCGGTCTTGCCCTCGTGCTGGGCCTTGCCCTCGTTCAACCACCGGTCGCGAATGCGGTCTCGTCCAGTGCCAAATCGAAGTTCATTTCGGGCCTGGTCAGCGTCGCGCAGAGCACCCAGCGCAAGTTCGGGGTACCCGCCTCTGTGCAGATCGCCCAGGCCATCGAGGCCTCCAACTGGGGCACGTCCTCGGTGGCGTCCAGGGCCAAGAACTACTTCGACACCCGGTGCAGCGCGACGATGACCGCGAGCCAGTTCGCCAAGCTGGCCGACGCGCAGGTGGGCAAGCCGTACGTCCTCGGCGCCGAGACGTTGGTGAGCCAGCCCAGCCCGTCCAAGTTCGACTGCTCCGAGCTCGTCCAGTGGCTCTTCGGGCGCTCGGGCAACCCGATCACCGACCTCGCGGCGTCGCAGTACAACGTGACCAGGAAGGTGACCGGCTCCCCGAGAGTCGGGTGACCTCGTCTTCCTGCGCAACAACCCGGCCCGTTCCAACGGCATCGGCCACGTCGCCATCCTCACCAAGAAGCTCAGCCACGGCGACTGGCGGATCATCGAGGCCCGCGGGCGCGCCGACGGTGTGGTCCGCTCCACCCTGAGCTACTGGAAGAAGCGCTCCTACTACGCCGGCCTGCGGCGCCTCCCGTCGTTCGCGCTCTCGAACGGCGACAGCGTCAACGCCTCCGGCGCCGGGATCTACAAGTCCGGCTGTGTGACCATCGGCTCGACGAGCTACTCGAAGTTCTCCTCCAAGACCAACTCGTTCTACGGCAACGCCGCTGCCATCACCAGCGACTCCGCCTACGCGAACGCTCGCAAGGTCATGGCCAGCATCCCCAGGTTCGTGGACGCGATCGCCAAGGTCGTCAAGCCCAAGGACGCCAGCGGCTACGCCAGGACCCTGAAGGGCCTGATCGCCACCTACAAGCTCACCGACTACGACGTCGTCACGATCAAGGGAGTGCTCGACACCGGCGCCAGCGGCTACCGGGTGACCGCCCTGCAGCACCTGCTGAAGGCGGCTGGCTACAGCACCAAGATCACGAGGCAAGTACGACTCCGGCACCCGCTCCGCGGTGAAGAAGTTCCAGAAGGCCAGGAAGCTCGATCCGGACGGCCAGGCCGGCTCGCGCACCCTTTCAGCCTTGTTCTCGAAGCTCAGCGCCGGCACCAGCGGCTCGCGGTCCAGTGCCCTCAACGCCCTGCTGGGTGGACTGGGCTATCCGCACCACCAGTGGCAGCGGGTTCGGCTCGGTCACCGTGACGTCGCTCAAGGCCTTCCAGACCGTCGCCGGCCGCAGCGCGAGGGACAGTGTCGACTCCAACACCTGGGCCGCGCTGTTCATGGCGCTGGACTCCACCCAGCCGAGGATCGCCGGCACCGCAAAGGTTGGGCAGACCGTCTCGGTCGGCGCCGGTTCCTGGGGCCCCGGCTCGGTGAGCCTTTCCTACCAGTGGTACCGCGGCAAGACGGCGATCAGTGGCGCCCGCAGCACGCGCTACTCCGTCCAGGCCGGCGACGCCGGCTCGAAGCTGACGGTCAAGGTGAGCGGCCTGCGGACCGGCTACACCCTGACCGCACGTAGCTCCGCAACCACAGCAACGGTCGCCACCGCGAGCTTCCAGAAGGCCCCTGCCCCCAGGATCAGCGGCACAGCCAAGGTCGGCAAGACACTCAAGGCCACCGTCGGTACCTGGAGCCCGTCCGGGGCGACACGGACCTACCAGTGGTACCGCGACTCGACCAAGATCAAGGGTGCAACCAAGTCCACCTACAAGCTCACCAAGGCCAGCAAGGGCCACCGGATCACGGTGACGGTCACCGGAAGGAAGAGCGGCTACACGACCACGTCGAAGAAGTCGCCGGTGACCGCGCGCGTCACGATGTCCTGAGGACGCGGGCTCCCGGAGCGCATGCGCGTCCGGGAGCCACCCGTCTCGACCCAGGTCCGCTAGCAGGGCGAGTACTGCACCGCCCGCCACGTCGAGTTCCGGACGTCCGGCCCCACGGAGCCGTGACCCCAGAGGTGGTCGTTGCCGGTGTCGCCTCCCGGACCGCCGATGTACATCGCCCCGGCCTGGACGCTGGGGCCATAAGGATCCCCGTAGCCGTTCGTCGCCGGCTGGATCTCCTCGGCCGTCCGGAACCACGCCTGGCGCATGGTCATGCCCTGGCGGGCATAGCTGGCGATGCGGCGCCCCTCCTCGGTGTTGTCGTAGGTGACCGCCGCATAGCCGAGCAGCATGTGCAGTCCGTCGAAGGCCCCGCGCCACCGGTCGAAGACGTTGCCGCCGCCGTTGATGATGTCGTCCTCCAGCGGGCCGCAGGCTGCGATCACCGCCCACTCCAGGTTGTTCTGGCCCCACAGGTCGCTCGGCGCGTTCGGTGTCGCGCCGACCTCGGAGAAGTTGATCCAGTCCCCGGCCCCGTTGGTAGCGAGCATCCAGCCGTCCGGGCCGGCGTGGCCGGTGTAGAAGACGAAGTCGACGTCGTCCACCCAGCTGTCGTCGTTGGTCGTCCAGTCGGACTTGAAGGCTGCGGCGTTGCCCCAGTTGAACCGGCGCTGCCAGCCCTCGGCCGACATCTCGTCCACGAAGCCCTGGGCGTTGGCCTGGCTGCCGCCCAGCCCGCCCAGCGACCCGATCCACGACGTGCCGAACGACCGCGGACGGATCGCCTCCAGCAGCGCCGAGATGTCGATGCCGGTCAGGTTCGGCTTGACGAAGATCTTGCCCGACGCGTCCCGCGTGAGGAACTTCGCCGGGGACAACCCCCGCTTGCGGAGCACCGCGGAACTGACCGTCAGGCCCGCAGGCAGCGCGTGCCCGGGCCGGATCGTGAACCGGGACTTCACCGTCGGCAGGGGATCGACGCGCGGCTCGACCTGCGTCTCACGGGCGCCCAGCTCCCCGACGTCCGTGGCCGGCACGAGCATGATCCGGGACGGGATCCACGCGTCGCCGTTGCGTACCTCTGCGGTCACCGCGTACACCGGGAACACGAGGTCCTGGCTCGCGAACGACGGAGCGCTGTAGTAGCCGAGCGTCGAGCCGGTCATACGGACGCCGTCGCCGAGCTTCAGCCCGGCCGCCTCCACCGCCTCCTCCACCCGGCGCACCGGACGCACGTCGGCCTCGGCCGCATCCCGCCACACTCCGCGGACGCCGACCACCTGACCATCGGTGCCGACCGTCGCAGCGAAGCGGGCACCGCCACCGAAGAACGGCAGCGTGGTGCCCTCGACGCCGCGTCGGCCGGAGACGTCGACGACGATCGCCTGGCTGAAGGTCGCGTCCCCGAGCGCCGTGCTGCGCTGGCCGTCCTGCTCGGTCACGGTGCTGGCTCTGGTGATCGTGGGCTTCGCGTACTGGAAAGGGCCGCTCAGCGTGGGCAGCACATTGAGTTCCTTGAACGCGTTGCGCGCGATCCGACCCACCGACCGCACCGCCACGTCCACAGCGTCAGGACGCCAGCGGCGCCCGATGTCGGCCGCCCACAGACCGCCACGGCCCTGATCGTGGTCGATGACGATGTCCGCGCTGCGCACGGTTGTCGTCGATCCCCGGGACTCGATGGACAGGTCGCGACCGCCGAACACGTCGCGCGCCAACTTGTCGACCGGCACGTCGGGCTGACGCTCCACTCCGGTCTGGAACACGGGCAGGCTCGCCATGATCTGGCCCCTCTCGGTAGCGCAGGTCGCCCCCCGGGACCTGCTGTTACCTGCCTGAGGCGCGGTCCGGGTCAGGTGATACGCCACGGAGGCCAGGCCTGTCGTGTGCCACCTCGGAGGCGTCCCCTCCTGCGGTACGTTGACGATGCCACGCCGGAGCAGTGAGGGAGTTGGTTGATGGCTTCTGGGATCGCCGGGCTCACCTCAGGGCTGCATCTCGCCGTTCGGGTGATCGTCGAGGACGCCCTCAGCCGTGGCGTGGACTCCTCGATGCCCACCAACGTCGCCTTCCAGGAGCGGTACGGCATTTCCGCCGGCACCATGCAGCGCGCGCTGGCCCTGCTGGCCGATCGGGGGGCGCTCGAGGTGGTCTCCCGCGGTCACCTGGGCCGGGTCATCCGTTCGCTGGACCTCGCGCAATGCTGGCAGGCCGCCGGACTCGACCCCGTCCGGCTCGCGCTCCCGCCCTCCGGCCCACCCGAGGCGGACGTCCTGGCAGACGAGCTTGCCGAAGGCCTCACCGCGAGCGGCATACCGCACACCGTGAAGCACCTGCCGGGTGGCACGGCGAGGCTGGCCGCCGTCCGCGCGGGAGCCCACGACCTGACGGTCGTGTCCGCCGGGAGCTGGGCGGATTCCGGGCACAACTGGCCCGCTGATGACGCGAACGCGTTGCTGCGGGAATTGCCGGCCGGCACCTACTACGCGCCCGGACGCCTGGTCGTGGTCCGGCTCGCCGATGACACCCGCGAGGGCCCCCTGCGGGTGGCCATCGATGAGAACTCACCGGACCACGCGGCCCTCACCATGGTTGCCTTCCCGCGCTCCGCCGGGCACGAATACCTGCCGACGACCTTCCCCGGGGTGCCCGAGGGCCGTGCTCTCGGGCGAGGCGGACGCGGGGGTGTGGCACATTGCGCGTTCGGTGGTGCCGCTGCGGCTCACCGGACTGAGGCTTGACCCGCTCAGCGACCCCGCGGCGGTGGAGTTGGCCCGGGTGCTGTCCCCGGCTGTCCTCGTGGGCACACCCAACCGGCCCGAGCTGCGCCCGGTGATCGCCGGCCTCGACCTCGTCGGGCTGGTCGAAGCGCAACGCCGGCCCTCGCGGACGCCGAGGACTGAACCTCAGCCGGTCCGGCGTGCGGCCCAGTCCTCGAGGAGCGCAGCCACCGAGTCGGTCGAGTTCGGCCCGATCGTGTAGGCGGCCAACTGGAGTACCGCGGGCCTCGCGTTGGCGACAGCGATGGCGACCCCGACATGTGCCAGCCACTCCAGGTCGTTGTCCCCGTCGGCGATCCCGGCGCACTCCGCAGGTTCGATACCCATGTCGGCAAGGGCGCGCTGCAGCGACTGCCACTTGGTGGCCGCAGGGTGGGTGGCCTCGAGGAACCAGCCCATCGAGCGCTCCAGGAGTGGCATCTCGCGGGCTGCCGCCGGCGCGACCCGGTCGAGCACGTCCGGGCGGCCGGTGATCATCACCTTCACCACCTCGGTCGCAGCGAGTTCGGCCAGCGGCGAGATGATCACCGGGTCCTGGTTGATCTCTTCCAGCAGTCGCGTCGCGTCGCTGGCGTGGTCGGCGTGCACGCCGTCGGGGGTCCACAGCAACAGCTGGACGCCGTGGCGGTGCGCGAACGCAGTCGCGGCCGCCAGCATCTCCGGCTCCACGCTCACCTGGCGCAGCCGGCGACCCGTGACCGGGTCTGTGGTCAGGGCGCCGTTGCAGGAGATGGCCGGCGCGGTGATGCCGGCGTCCCGGCAGATCCGCAGGGCTTCGGCTTCGCCGCGTCCGGTGACGACGATCGGCGCCACCCCTGAGCGCTGCAGCTCGCGCAGCGCGGCCAACCCGCGGCGGCTGACCCGGTGGTCGGGCAGCGCAAGGGTGCCGTCCACGTCCAGCACCACCGCTGTGAGGCGGTCGAGGTCTACTCCGGTTGGCCCGGGCGGTGTTGGTGAACCAGTCGCCGGTACTGCTCGATCTCGATCTTCTTGCGGCCTGGCTCCCATGGCACGAGTCTCTCAAGTTCGTCGGCGACAGCCTGCACGGTGGACAACCCGCCGTCGGCCTCCCAGAAGAAGGTCGACGTGCGCCGGATCATCAGGTCCGCGAGGGTGAGCACCATCTCTTCTGCGACACAGTAGGCCAGCTCCGCGCGGGTCAGCCCACGGGCGCCGAGCACCTCGGTGTCGGCCTCCGACGCCAGGTAGCGGTCCAGGATCCCGGCGGCGTTCGCCCCGTACTTGTCCACCCATCGGCCCACCAGCTCTGCCGGCACCCCTGCGGCCTCGGCACGTGTCCGGACCTCCCGGATCTGCACGGGATCCGCACCGGGCAGGGGCACCTCACCGGCGCGATAGCTGGCGTGATGCCCGAGGGCCTTCTCGACCCGATCGACCAGCTGTCGGGCCATCAAGCGGGACGTGGTCAGCTTGCCGCCGGAGATCGTCAGCATGCCGGTGGGACCTTCGGAGATCTCGTGTTCCCTCGACGTGTTGCTCTCGCTCACCCCCGGCGGTGGCGCGACCAGGGGCCGCAGGCCCGCCCAGGAGCCGACCACGTCCCGCTCGGTGAGGTGGGCGCTCGGGATCGTGTGGTTCGCGACGTTGAGCAGGTAGCGGATGTCGGCCGGCTCCGGATGGACGTCGTCGACCGGGCCGGTGTAGTCGGTGTCCGTCGTCCCGATGTAGACCACGTCCTGCTCCAGCGACGGCGTCGGCCAGACCACCCGGTTGTCGTCGGGGGAGCGCAGGAACACGGCGGTGTTGAGTGGGAAGTCGCTCTTCCGCACCACGATGTGCACGCCCTTGGTCGGGCGAAGGTGGCCGCCACCGGGCTGCTCGAGCGCCCTTGTGGCGTCCGTCCATGGTCCGGTGCAGCTGACCACCTGCCGGGCGTGCACCCGGCAGCTCTCGCCGGTGAGCTGGTCGTCGATCGTCACCCCGCGGGCACGGCCGTCCTCCAGCACCAGCCCGGTGACTGCTGCGTGGTTCACCAGGGTTGCCCCGGCGTTGGCGGCACCCTTCGCCACGTCAAGGGTGAACCGGGCGTCGTCGGTGAGGACGTCGTAGTACAGGCCGGCGCCGATGAGCCCTGCCGTGCGCAGGTGGGGTTCACGCTGGGTCACCTGGGCGGCCGACAGCATCCGGTGGCGCCGCCGGATGGGCGAACCGGAGGCGACGTCGTAGAAGGTGAGCCCGAGGTTGAGCATCCAGGCCGACTCGGGATAGCCGTCGTAGAGCAGGTAGAGGAACGGCTTCACGTGGGTGAGGTGCGGCGCCAGCTTCAGCGCCTTCTCCCGCTCGCGGACGGATTCGGCGACCAGCCCGAACTGGTAGGTCTGCAGGTAGCGCAGGCCCCCGTGGATGAGCTTGGAGGATCGGCTGGAGGTGCCCGCAGCGAAGTCGTCCTTCTCGACGAGCAGCACGGTCAGCCCGCGCAGGGCTGCGTCCCGGGCGGTGGCAGCTCCGGTGACGCCGCCGCCGATGACGACAAGGTCGAAACGGCGCCCGTCGAGTTGGGCCAGACGGCTGCGAATCATCTCACCGGGCTCACTTCTTGGCCCACCCCTGCGCCCTCGTGACGGCGCTGGTCCAGTTGCGGTAGAGCTCGGCGCGCTCGGATTCGGCCATCGACGGTTCGAAGACCGAAGCGATGCTCTGGGTGGCGAGGGCTTCTGCCTCGGTTGCCCAGACGCCGCTGGCGAGCCCTGCGAGCAGGGCCGCGCCGACGCTCGTGGCCTCGGTGTTCGCCGGACGGACCACGCGGACGCCGAGCTGGTCGGCCTGGAACTGCATCAGCAGGTCGTTGCGGGAAGCCCCGCCGTCCACGGCGATCTGGACGATCTCGTTGCCGGAGACCCGGGCCATGGTGTCGATGAAGTCGCGGACGGAGTAGACGATGCCCTCAAGGGTCGCCCTTGCCAGGTGTCCGCGGGTGGTGCCGGGGGTGATGCCGATGATCATGCCGCGGGCGTAGGAGTCCCAGTACGGCGCGGAGAGCCCGGTGAGGGCCGGCACGAAGTACACCCCGCCGTTGTCGGGGACGCTGCGAGCGAGAGCCTCGGACTCGGCGGAGGTCTCGATGATGCCCGCCCCGTCGCGGAGCCACTGCACCGCTGCACCGGTGGAGGCGGCGTAGCCCTCCAGCGCGTAGAGCGTGACACCGTTGATGCGCCAGGCGATCTGGCAGGTGAGGCCGCTGCTGGTGTCGATCACCGGCTTGTCGCCGATGTTCATGTCGAGGAAGGTGCCGGTGCCGTGGGTGCACTTCACCGAGCCCGGCTCGAGGCAGCCCTGGGCGAACAGCGCAGAATGCTGATCGGCGATCGAGGAGCGGATGGGCACCGCGGCGCCGAACACCGCTGCCGACGTCAGGCCGAGCTCGCCGGCGTCGTCGCACACCGTCGGGTACAGCGACAGCGGAACCCCGAGGGCGGCCAGCCAGTCGGCGTACCAGGTGTCGGTCAGCAGGTCGTAGGAGCCGGTGACCGAGGCGTTCGACGCGCTGATCACATGGCTGGCGCCGCCGGTGAGCTGGTAGATCAGCCAGGAGTCGATCGTCCCGAACGCCAGGTGGCCGGCGTCTGCGAGCTCCTGGGCGCCGTCCACGTTGCGCAGGATCCATTCGAGGCTCAGGGCGGAGTAGACCGGGGCGAGCGCCCAGCCGGTGCGCGAATACACCTGCTGGCCCCACACCTCCGACAGTTCGGCAACCCGGTCAGCGGTGCGGGTGTCCTGCCACACGATGGCCCTGGTGATCGGGTGCCCGGTGCGACGGTCCCAGACCACGGACGTGGCGCGCTGGTTGGTGATCCCGATCGCCGTCACGTCCCCGGGCGCCAGTCCGGCTGCGGCGAGGGCCTGCTCGATCATCAGCCTGGCCGCGGCCCAGATCTCGTCGGCATCCTGCTCGACCCGGTCCGGGGCCGGGTGGTACTGCGGGAATTCGGTGTAGGCCTGGGCCAGCACGGTCGTGGTCTCGTCGACGACGAGTGCGCGGATTCCGGTGGTGCCGGCGTCGATGACCAGCAGGTTCGCTTTGGGCATGGTGTTCCTTCGGGCTAGAGGCCAAGCTTGCCCGGGTTCAGGATCCCCCGGGGGTCGAGCGCACCCTTGAGGGCGCGGAGCAACTGATGGGCCGAACCCAGTGCTCGCTCGGCATACGGCGAGCGGGCAAGGCCGCCGCCGTGGTGGTGGGAGAGTTCGGCGCCACGCTCAAGGCAGATGGCCATGGTGGTCGACCAGATCCTCTCGATGCGCTCGACCGCCGCGCGGTCATCGGTGGTTCGGCCGAGGAGGATCACGTACATCGAGGTGCCCTGGGGATAGACGTGGGAGAAGTGCACGAGTACCTCGTCGGCCAGCGGAGCGAGGGCTTCCTTGAGGGCGTGGTAGAGGCCTTCGATCTCACTCCAGTAGTGCGCCACCTCAATCGTCTCTGCGTAGCCACCGTCGAGGGCCAGCAGGTCTTCCACGCTCGAGAAGTCGAAGCGTCGGGCCAGCCAGGCCTCCACCGGGGCCGGGCCGGTGGTGATGGCGCCGGCGCTCGCTGCGAGCCGTCCGGCCACCTCCCACTCGGCTTCCGCAACCTGGCGGGTGCCGCGGAAGCCGAGGAACAGCACGGGGCTGCTCGTGGAGGGGTCAGACAGGGCGTGCCGTGCCTCATCGACGTCGTACAGCCGGACGAGGAAGGGGCGCAGGCCGGTGGCGACGAGCCGGCGAACGAGTTCGAGCCCGGTGGTCACGTCCGGGAGGCTGAAGGACTGCAGGAGTTCGGCCTCGGCGATCGGGAAGATCTTCAGGGTCACCGAAAGGACCACGCCGAGGGTCCCCTCCGAGCCGATGAAGAGCTGCCGCAGGTCCGGACCCATCGCCGCGCGCGGCTTGGCCCGAAGGTCGACCAGCGCGCCGTTGGCCAGCATCACCGTGTAGCCGACGACGAGGTCCTCGATGCCGCCGTACAAGGATGAGAACTGCCCGGTGGCCATGGTGGCCACCCAGCCGCCGACGGTGGACCGATACAGGGATTGCGGGGAGTGGCCAAGGGTGAAGCCGCGTCGTTGCAGCTCGTCCTCCAGCTCACCGCCGGGTTGACTCGCCGAGACCGTGACCATGAGGTCGGTCTCGTTCACGGCCAGCTCGCTCGGCAGGCCGGTGACGTCGAGCACGATGCCGCCCCGGACGGGCAGGGGCTGGCCGGTCACCGAGGACGCCAGGGCGCGGACAGTCACCGGGACACCGAGCTCGGTGGCGATCGCCAGAACGGCCCTGACCTGGTCAACGGAGGTGGCGCGAACGAGAATGTCCGCCCGATTCGGGTGCTGGCCCAGGCGTGACCACTTGGTGGTCAGCGGCCAGGTGTCATGGCTGGTGGCACACAGGGATTCGACGTCCGTGACGACCGCGTCGACGCCGATCGCCTCATGCAGGGCGCGAACAGCCGCCTCGAGGAGCACCGGGGGGAGGTGACCGCTGGGCATCTTTGCCTTCCAGAAAACTCCAGATTCGGAGTATTGCAATGGTTGCACTCCGCTGCGCCACAGTCAACGCTCCGTGCAGCCCAGAGCAGGGCGGTCGCGCCCGAATCTGCGGTCGTCCTCAGTGCGCGCTCAGGAGGGAAGCTCCGGCACGGCTCGGATCGGCATCGCGTCGGGCTCGATCGCGATGTCGCGCTCGGCGTCCCGGTCACGATTCCACGTCGCAGCGGCGTCCTCGATCGCTGCGACAAGGCTCGCCGCATAGCTCCAGTCCCACCGCCGCCGCGCCCCGTACCCTCGCCAGCCGGCGTCCGACGTCCAGGTCATCACCTGGACGCCGTCGGGGAAGGACGCGGGGGCGAGACCCGCGAAGAGGGGCAGCCCAGCCGTTGCTTCGAGGAAGCCTCGCCACCGGGCCCGCAACTGCTCCCGCGGCCAGGGGGAGGTGACGAGCAGGACGCGGGGGCGGCGTTCGTCGTCGGAGAGCTGGACCAGTTCCCACATCAGGCCATCGCGCACCTGAATCGGGGTGGCGGCCACCACGACGAACAACGCGTCCGCCATCCAGGCGTGCACTTGTTGCTGCCACTCGCCGCCGGAGAACGTGGCCTTCGCCGCACCGAGCTCCTGCAGAGCGCGTCCCTGCTGCCCGGACACCGCGATGACCGGACCGAACCGTGAGAGGTAGCGCACCAGCACCTCCTCGAACCGCGGACGCCCGAACGGTGTGAGCCACTGCAGGAAGCCCGATCGCGTCAGCGACGGCGTGACCCGCAGCTTGTCCTCCTCGAACCCGCGCAGGTAGAGGATGTGGGGACGGGTGTCCGCAGCCAGCACCGCCTGCAGCGAGCGCTGGCTCAGCCGTTTCCCGAGCCGGTGCAGCAGGTAGGCGACCGTCATCGGTCCAGCCAGCACGGCAAGGAACAGGAGCGGCGCCAGGCCACGGCTCTCCAGCTGCGCAACCAGGCCGAACATGAGGCCGAACGCGATCTCGACGGGTCGCCCGGAGGCCAGGAGCGAGGAGACGTTCCGCTCGACAGCGTCGGGAGTCTCCCAGCTCACGAGCAGGAGCAGCACTGCGCAGACGGCATAGCCGAGCAGGGCCAGCGCTGCGAACCCGCTCGCGCCCAGTCGCAGGCCCGCTCCTGCCACCGAGCCGGCCGTCACGCCGGCGCGCGGACCCCGCGCGATCCGGGCCAGCGGGTGCGGCGGCCAGACGAGGCGGATCAGCCCGGTCACGATCGGGAACAGCACGATCGGGCCTGCGAACATCCACACGGCGAAGGCGATGGTGTTGCCAAGGGAGGTCATCCACATCACACCGCCGGCGTAACAGCCGACCACAAGGATGGCGACGACGACCGTCCGCACCCAGCGTGCGAGCTGGGCGCGCTGCACCTGTTGGTCGACCGCCTGGAAGGCGGGGGAGTCGGAGGAGACCGACCACCCGCCATCCCTCCAGCGGCGCCACACGGCACGCGCAATCACGAGGACGGCCATCGTCACCAGCGGGAAAAGGACGAGCATCTGCAGCACGCGGACGGCGAGATTGATGCCCCGGTTGTCCGGACGGAGTTCGCCCGGCACCAGCGAAGCGATCGCGCGGGCGTCCGCCGCCGTCGCCCTGCCGCACGCCGCCACCTCCGCGGACTCGCAGATGCGGTGGACGTAGACGTACTGGCCGCCCTGCACCCAGGCCCGTGCGAAGCCGATCCGCCCGTCGCCGACGTCCCAGCTACCCGCAGCGTCCATGCCCGGCGCGACCGCCCCGCCGTCGGCCGGCCTTGGGGAAATGGTTGCCCACAGATCGCCCCACGCCCGGAAGGCGAGTTCCGGGGTGCCGCAGTCGACGACCGAGGCCATCGCGGCCACACGCCCGGCGGAGCGCCACTCGAGCTGCTGGGCTTCGGCGCAGTCGGTCACCCGCAACTGGGTGGAGGGGAGGACGGCGTCCCTGACCTGCAGCCACGGACCACCCGAGGGCCGGAAGGAGGACACCGGTCCGGTCACCGGTGCCGGCCACAGCCGATTCGGCTGGCCGCCGACCAGCGCCGAGAGTTCCCGTTCGTACCTGGCTGTCGCGGCAATACAGTCCCGCGCTCCGCAGGTGGTCCCGACCCCGACATAGGTGGTGCCCTGGGACCAGTAACGATCGACGTTCCCCGCGGTCGTCCGTACGACGACGTCGAAGTCCTCACCGAGGACGGGCGAAGCGTCAGCGACGGGGGAGTAGTTCGAGTCAGCGAGGATCGCCGTCACCGCGCCGGTCGCGGAACCGGCATCCGTGCACTGCAGGACGATGAGGGTCACGACCCCGGGTTCGCCGTCCCACCTCCAGCGCTGACCGGCGCATCCCGCCACCGCGTCCGCGGGCACCGGCGTGATCTCCGGCCCCGTCCAATGGACGCCCTTGTCGACCGGTTCCCAGCTGTCGACCGGCGCGGCCATCGCCGGAAGCGCCGGCGTGGCGGCCCAGCCGAGCAGGCAGAGTGCAGCTACCCAGCCACCCCTCTGCCGCCACGCGGAGCGAGCTTGCTGCACCACGGCGCCCCCCGGCCCGGACCGACGTGCCAGCGGACACCATGCCGCGACGTGCCGCCGGTCACAGGTGAACGGTGCCATCCGGCGAGGGGAATGGTCGAGATCGAAGGAGCGAGCACTCCTACGTAGCCGTCAGCGGCCCTAGGTGCCATGTTACGGCCGTGTTACAGTGCGTCCGGGCGATGGGGGCGCCGCGACATTCACCCCCGTCGAAAGGACATTTGATGTCCGCACGATCTGTACGATCTGCCCCGCTGACCCTCCTGACAGGCCTCGCCCTGGCTGCCATGGGTCTGATCGCCGCTGCACCGATTCCGGTTGCGGACGCTGCGCCCACCTGGGTCACCACGTTCCGGGATGACTTCACCGGCCGGGGCCTGCCGAACCCCGCCAATTGGCAGCTGATACAGGGCACGTCCTATCCGGGCGGGCCGGCGAACTTCGGCACCGGTGAAGTCCAGACCATGACCAACGATCCGAGGAACGTCGACGTGCGCGACGGTCACCTCTACATCACCCCGCAGCGGGACGCGTCAGGTGCCTGGACCTCGGCGAGGGTCGAGTCCGCTCGAGCCAACTTCAAGCCGCCGGCCAACGGCGTGATGCACGTCGAGAGCCGACTGCAGATGCCCAACGTGACCGGAGCCGAGGCAAGGGGTTACTGGCCGGCGTTCTGGATGCTCGGCAGCCCGGTGCGGGCGGATGTCTGGTCGTGGCCGTCCATCGGCGAGGTCGACATCATGGAGAACGTGCAGGGCCTGAACTGGACCTTCAACGTGCTGCACTGCGGTGAGTGGGGAAAGCCCCCGTGCAACGAACCAGAAGGCATCAGCAACGGCGTGAACAACGCGGGTGCGCCCTGTCTGGTGACCACCTGCCAGGCGGGCTTCCACACCTACGGGTTCGAATGGGACACCTCGGGCGCGGTCGACCAGCTGCGTTGGTACCTCGACGGCGTCCAGACTCTCTCGATCGCAGAGACCGACGTCACACCGCAGATCTGGACCCGGATCTCCGAGCACGCCGGCTACTTCATCATCCTCAACGTCGCGATGGGGGGCGCCTTCCCCAACAAGCTCAACCCGGGCGCCGGCGGGCCGTTGGCTTCCACCAAGCCCGGCGTCCCGCTCGTCGTCGACTACGTCGAGGTGAAGTACGCCGGTGGGGGGACTCAGCCCAGCGTCACGCCGACGCCGACGCCGACGACACCGACCTCAACCCTGACGCCCACGCCGACACCGACGCCCACGACGCCGGCTCCCACAGTGACGCCGACGACGACCGCGCCCACGACAGGAGCACCGGCCAACCTCCGGGTCACCGGCACGACGGCCAGCACCATCACGCTCGGCTGGGACGGTCCGGACACGGCCACCTATGACGTCCTGCGGTCGGGCGTGCGAATTGCCCAGGTCACCGGCCGCACCTTCACAGATCGCGGACTGCTGCCGAACACCCCGTACCTCTACTCGGTGCGGTCGGGCGGCGTCACCACTCCGGTGGTGACGGCCACGGTCGCCTCGCAACCGGGGACGACCGCCACCCCGACGACCAGCAGTTCGCCGACACCGACGACCCAACCGGTCGGCACTCCCGCGAACCTGCGCCTTGCCGCGACCACAGCGAGCACGGCGACGATCGCCTGGGACGGCCCGGTCGGAGCCGAGTACCAGGTGCTGCGGTCGGGCATCCAGATCGCGACGTCGAGGAGCACGACGTTCACCGACATCGGGCTCCTCGGCCGTACGCCCTACCTGTACTCGGTGCGCTCGGGCGGTGTGACAACCCCCGTGCTGACCGTCGTGATCGGGTAGGTCACGCCGTCTTCACCGACATCAGCCAGGCGAGCAGGTAGGTGCGACTCATCCCGTCGTCGAGCGACTTGTCCGAAAGTCGCTCGGCGGCGGCGAGAGCCCTGGCGCGGTCGTCCGGGCCAGCCAACGCGGAGTACATGAGGATGTAGTCCCCGAACTTCTGGTCGAACCGGGTGCCGACGGCTTCCGCGACATTGCCGCGGATGACGTCCGGCGATGCCGCGAGGTAGGTGGACGTCGGGCTCATCGGGAGCAGGAGGATGCCCAGCTTGGCGGCCGGCTCGGGCGAGAACCACGTCCCGTAGTCCCGTTTGGCGCCCCAGTTCAGGACCGTGATCCGGTGCTTGTACCCGGGGAAGGCCGAGAGATCCGGCTCCAGCCAGTACGCCTTGGACGCCTGCACTTCCAGCGACAGCATCCAGTCAGCTTCCGCCGTGAGCGCGTCGTCCTTGGTGGCACGTGCCCACAGTGCGAGGCCGGCGTACGCGTTGATCGACTCGGACACCGACTCCTGGTTGTTGCCGTCGGCGAAGGGCGAGGTTCCGGACGCCCACGAGTGCCCGGCGTAGGCGTCGAACGCTCTCCGGTCGGGGAACGCTTCGCCGCCAGCGCTACCGATGTCGGCCGCCACCAGGTTCATGACCGGAGCGAACCGCGACACCACGCCGGGGTCGTGTGCGGCCAGCACCGCAGCGGCGTACAGGAAGTGGCCGTAGTGGAAGTGGTGGTCGTTGTACTCGTCGCTGCCGAACGAGGCCGCCATCCCGATCAGCCCCTTGCCCTTCGGGTCATAGACGAAGCACTTCTCGGAGCGCTGCTCACAGCCCTTCGGGTCGGTCCAGCTCGTCAGTTCCGCATCGAGTACCTTCGCCAGCCCGTCGGCGCGGTCCTTCAGGCCGAGCTGGTCGGCGGTCATCAGCAGCATCGCGGTGCGCTGCAGTGCCTTGCCCCCGAAGTAGGTGTCGGCCGGGAACGCCGGCAGTGCCTTGATGTCGGCGTCCAGCTGGGTGGTCAGCCGGGCGACCTGGTCGGCGCTCAGGCCTGCGAGGTCCAGCTGGCCACTCGCGGCAGCCGTGGGCGTCGTCCAGGTGAGCGAGGAGCCGGCGCACAACGTCAGCGGCCCGTAGACCGAGGGGTAGCTTCCCGAGCTGGCAGCCGTCAGGGACGCCCTGGTGGGGCAGCCTTGCGATGGCTGTGTCGCCACCGGTCGTGGCGTAGGTCAGCGTGGTGCTGACGGCGTCGCCACCGGGCTCGTAGCGCAGCGTGGAACCGGTGACAGGGGCGCTCATTCCGGCCAGCTCCGCAGGGTCGTGCCCCTCCGGCACCGGCCAGAACCGGATCGAAGCCCCGCTTGCGACCGTGACCTTGTTCCCGTCCAGTTCCGCCCCGGCCAGGGCGTAGCGGATGCCACCGATGGTGGCCACCGAGAGGTCCTTGCCGGCAGGGGTGAAGCCTTCGGGGACGGTGACGGTCGTGTCGGTGGCCGCGACGAAGGAGACGAAGGGCGAACCCTGCGCGATCGTCGTGCGTCCGATCAGCTTCCCGTCCGCGCCCAGGTTGTCCATGACGACGACCGACGGGTCGCTGCTGGAGACCACAGTGCTGGCGGCGCCCAGCCCGACGGTGACGTCGGCGACGAAGCCGCCCGCGATCGTGTTCTCGCCGGCCGTCACCCGGGGCAGGCCGAACGCGAACCCGTCACCGGTGAGCCCGAAGCCCAGCGGCAGGGGGAAGACCGGGTTGGGCACCTTCCCGAAGACGAGTCCGGAATACCACCGGTTGGTCGGCGGCGTGAGGCCGTCGGCCAACCGGGCGACCGGAAGCTCCTTGGGCGTCCGCTGCGGCATCCCGGCGACAAGGGGAGTGACGTCAGCGAGAACCTTCGTCTCCACCGGACTCACCGACCTGCCGTTGTCCGGTCGTCACGTCGGTTCCGCACCCGACGAGGAGCAGGGCCAGCACGGGCGGTATGAGCCATTTCACGCGAGACCGATCTTCGCGAGGGTGTCGGTGACGACGTCTCTGATCCCGGCCATCGGCCCGGAGTCCTCAAGGGCCACCGTCACGTAGACCGGTGCACCGGGTGCGGCGAGGGCTGCCGTCACCCGACCCAGGTCGGAGGAGGTGATGCGGATCGTGCTCGCCGTGCCGGTCTCGCCCGTGGTGGCGCTGACTTCATCGACGGTGCCCGTGATGATCTGGTCGTTGGCCAGCCGGATCCGCGCAGGCGAGCCGGGGTGGACCCGTGCGTAGTCGCGGGGGACGAGACGGAACTTCGCCTGGATGAACCGGTCATCACCGGCAATGACGGCCAGCGAGCCGCCCGCCACCGAGTTGCCGACGCGGGCGTTCAACTCCTTCACCTGGCCGTCGGTGACCGCGTAGTAGGTGATCGTCCCGCGCTTGGCGTTGACATGGTAGGCATCGGTGTCGGAGACCTCAAGGCCCTTGTCCAGGCTCTCCTTGAGCTGCAGGCTCTGGATGACGAACAGTTCCTGGCCACGCTTGACGGCCTGGCCGACCTGCACCTTCTGCTGCACGACGGTGCCCGCGTAGTCGGCACCGACGATGTACTCGTCGGCGGAGACAGAGCCCGTGTAGCTGGCGATCTGGTTCTGGCGCTGGTTGAAGACGATGGTGAGGACGGAGACGAGGGCGATGACGCCCAGGACCCCGAGGATGAGTCGGAAACGGTTCTCCCAAGTCATGACAGACCTCCAAGGGTGGAAGAGCTCACGGCGGGTGCCGCGTGCGAAGCAGGGGTGGACGCCACGGAGGGCGACTCGGTGAGGGGCTGGCGACGGAAGGCGAGGTCCTCGCGGACCGCCACCATCAGGAAGGCGCCGATCGTGAGCGTGTTGACCAGATTCCAGGTGGTCGCCAGCGAGAGCTGGGCGTTGCTGAGGTCGCGCCAGATCGACACCACCGAGGTGAGTACGAGGAACGTGAACAGGTACACCTGCGGCCGGATGAAGTTGAACGGCGACTTGCGCCGACCCGCACCACCGGTGACGTGCCAGGACTGCTCCTTGCCGGTGAAGGCGTTGAACAGTGCCTGAAGGTAGATCGGGAACGACGCGGCGGAGAGCAGCAGCACCTGCCAGCGGAAGGAGCCAAGGGTGTAGAAGGCCAGAAGGATCTGCATCACGTAGAAACCGGCGTAGTACAACGCCCACGTGGTGAGGGTGGTGCCAAGCACCACCGGCCGCAGGTCGAAGAACACTTCGAGCGCGGGCACCATCAGGAGCAGTCCCGGAGCGATGCCGGTGAGGTAGTGGGTGGCGGTGACGAAGTACATCAACCGCTGGTCCATGGTGAGCGGGTGCCGGGGGCTGAACGGGTTGTGGGTGAACAGGATCTCGAACCCGCCGGTCGCCCAGCGGAGCTGCTGCTTCGTGTAGTCCTCGATGGTTTCGGGGGCGTCCCCGACGGCGAGCACGTCGGGGATGAAGATCGACCGCCAGCCGCGCTCGTGGAGCATCAGGGAGGTCCAGACGTCCTCGGACTTGGAATCGGTGTAGATGCCGCCCACGTCGTCGATCGCCGTGCGGCGGAAGACCACGTTGGTGCCAACGCAGAAGGCTGCGTTGAAGTGGTTGCGACCTGGCTGGACGAAGCGATAGAAGACGGCCTGCATGTAGCCGGCACCGCGCGAGATCAGGGTGTTCATGTTCCCGTAGCTCTGCGGGGTCTGGACGAAGGCGACATTGGTGTCGTTGAAGAACGGCAGCGTCTGGTACAGGAATTCCGGACGGGCCACGAAGTCGGCATCGAAGATGCAGAAGTAGTCGGTCTTCACCTGGCTGAGGGCGTGATTGACGTTGCCGGCCTTCGCCCCACCGCTGGACAACCGGCGGATGTACTGGACGCCGATCTCGGCGGCCATCGCCCGGACGTCGTCGGAACGGCCGTCGTCGAGGATCCACGTGGTGTGCTCACCCCAGATCTCCTTCGCAGCTGTCGCCGTACGACGGATCACGTCGAGCGGCTCGCCGTAGACGGTGATGAAGACCGCAACCGAGATCGGCTCTCCACCCAGCTTCAGTGGCCAGCTCGCGGACGGGGGAACCTGGACGGTGGCGAGGCGGCCGCCGAAGATCTCGCGGCGGGCGAGGTAGTACTCGTCGTTGCGGGGGGAACGCCAGCCGGCGATGATCGTCCACATCGCAAGGAGGGCATGCACGATCAGGATGGTCTCGGCGGAGATCACCAGGATGTACGGCAGCCAGTCGCCGCGGTTGGCCGGGTTCAGCAGGAAGAAGGCGTACAGGATCACCCCGGCGGTCGAGAGCAGGGTGAGAACCATGATGACGGGGGAGAACGGGTTACGGGTCTCTTCCCGGCGGCTGCGGGGGTCGAGGTCATCGACAAGGGCGAGGTCGTGAGTGCGCATGAGCGGCTCCGGTTGGGGTGTTTCGGAAACCTCGAGCGTGCCCGTGGAGCCTCGCCCGCGGCATCGCTGGAAAAAGAACAGCCGAACCAAGGATTGACATCCGGTCCGGCGTTGGTGCGGCCGGGGCTTGCGTCCGACTGCACTTCCAAGGTGGCAGCCGGAGCCGGGTGAGGCAAATCCGATCGCCCGAGGAGAACTGAAGACCTCATGATGAATTTCCGCTTGTGGCGAAAGTGTGCGTGACCACACGTTCGTCGTGGTGTGGCGGCCTGAATGCTCGCAGTGAAAGCCCTAGTCAGCGTGAGAACGTCGCAGGCGAGTCTGTCGATGATCCTCCCCGGTGCGCTCGCAGAGGATGGCCAGGCATCGCTGGGGGGCCGACCACGCTATCGGTGGCGTGCCCCTCTGCGCATAAATGCGTGCATGGTCCGACCTCGCCTGCGGCTGGTTCCCTGTGAAGTCAGGCGAAGCCGTGGAACAGGCCGCCGAAGATGCGGTCGCCCCATCCAGATACTGTGCATTTCCTGAAAATTGCTTGACGATTCTCTCAGAATCCGTCACTCTCATGCCAGATCGACCCGTCCCTGGCCGTCTCGCGGAAGAACTCTGATGAAACTGATCGCGACCGCACTGCTCACCTTGGCGCTTGTCGCCACAGGCCCTGTCCCCGCTGAGGCCCTCACCGGCGGGGTGCCCCAGGGCGTCGCGACCGTCTCCGCCGCACTGCCGCAGGTCAAGCTCGTCGCCCACAGGGTGACGCTCAAGGACGGCGCGGCGAAGCGCAAGAAGATCAGGACGACCGCGCGAACCGTCGCCGACCTGCTCGCTGAGCGGGGGCTCACCCTCGGTGAGTTCGACCGGGTCAAGCCGTCCCTCACCACGCGGCTGAAGAAGCACATGCACGTGAAGATCTACCGGATCACCGTCACGACCACCACGGTGCTCGCCGAGGCCGTCCCCTTCGACGTGGTCAAGCAGCCGAACCCCGACCTGCCACGGGGCACGAAGAACATCCTCGTGGCCGGGGTGCTCGGCTCCTCCGATCGCACGTACAAGATCACGACGGTCAACGGGAAGCAGAAGAGCAAGGAATTGGTCAGCGAGGTCGTCCTGGTGGCCCCGGTCACACAGGTGGTCGAAGTCGGCACCAAGGGCCCGGCGCTGAACCTTGCGCGTCTGAAGATGTGGAACAAGATCGCACGGTGTGAGTCCGGCGGCCGCTGGCACATCAACACCCACAACGGCTACTACGGCGGCCTGCAGTTCAACCTGCGCACCTGGCGCGGTGTTGGCGGCCGCGACTTCGCGTCCTACCCGCACAAGGCCAGCAAGTCCGAGCAGATCACGGTGGCCAACCGCCTCTACGCCAAGCGGGGCACCCGTCCCTGGGGCGGCTGCGCCTGACCTCATCGTCCCCCCGGACACAGAACCGCGCGTCCCCGATTCCGGGAACGCGCGGTTCTGTTTCTGCCTAGTTGCTCGTCGAAGCCGGACGCCAGGTCGAACTGAGTCGCGCGCACGTGAGCACCAGCGCGATCGTGTACGCGTCGAGCACCGTGGGCTGGTCGATCAGGAAGTCGACGAGCTCTGCTGCCTCCACCACCTGCACGTCGACCGGCTGCTCCGTTCACGGTGAGTTTCGCGTCGCCCTCGGGGACGATCAGGCCCGTCACGGTGATGGCGGTCCTTGCCGTGGCGCTCAAGAGCCTCCCGGCGCGCTCGGCCTCGTCCCGGCCGCCGTTGAAGTGCCCGGTGTTGATCGTGAAGACCCCACCGGGGCCGACGACCAGGTGGTCAATGACGGACCCATTGGATCCGACGGGGAGAGAGTTGATGCAGGCCCAGCGCGGATCCAGCTCCACGAGATCGTCCAGTTCCTCTGCGACCGTGTGCTCGCCGTGGACTTCCGGCTCCCAGCCGGAGTAGGCACGCTTCCCCGCGAAATCCGGACGCGGCGGCGCCGGCTGCTGGCCAGCCTCGAGGGCAGCAACAATCCGGGCCTCGAGCTGTTCACCCGGGCGATTGCTGCTGAGGCCGACGGGGGCCGATCCGAACCTCTGGACGATGTGCGCCCCGGTCGTGCGGGCGTGTTCCACGGAGGCGTGGACACCCCGGCGAGGCTGGTAGTCGTCCTCGTCGGCGTCATGGCTCTTGATGGCGGCCTCGAACTCGAAGGCCAGCTCGAGGATCACCAGGGAGCGTTCGCCGGTATCCAGGTCGACCCAGCCAACCTGCTGCCCGTCCGCGGTGTTCACGTAGAGCCGATGCTTGCCCCAGTTGGACAAGGGGACGACGACCAGCGACTGGTCGCTCGTGCCGTCATCGAGGCTGTACTGCGGGACATAGTGCAACGGCGCGCGATCGTGGCGCGTTGCTTCGACGATGGACCTCAAGGGAGTAGCGACTGACACGGCACAAGCCTGCCGATCCGCGACACAGGTTCCCAGACCCCCTTCGGGCGACAAGGAAGGTGAAAACTCTCTTGACCCCTCTTCCGCGCCGACTTACCGTGGGCTCGAGTCGGCCCCAACGATGCCGCCGACCGTCTCCTACACCCTCAGGAGTCATCATGAGAGCCGTATCTCGGCCCAGATTCATCGCAGCAGCAGTAGCCACCGGACTGATTGCCGGCCTGGCACTGACCGCCCCGACGCTCGCAGAAGCCAAGGGCAGGTCAACGACAGGGAACGTCGCGATTCCGAGCGTCACCGGGCCGATCCCGGTCACCGCAACGTCGCGTCCCTTCATCGATCGGCTCGGCCCGCCACGGATCGCAGCCAAGAAGGCCGGCTACGTCGAGCGGGAGTACTTCGTCAGCGGGACGGCCAACGTCTACACCTGGAACGGCAACGAGCCGGCCGTCCGCACCGCAGGCGCGCCCTACACCACCCGCATCCTTGTCCGGATGCCGACGAAGGCCCACAAGTTCAGCGGCACGGTCTGGGTCGAGCCTCTGAACCCGACGCTGGGTATCGACCTCGACCGCATGTGGCAGTTGCACTACGCGCAGATCCTTCGTGACGGTGACGCCTGGGTGGGCATCACCAGCAAGCCGAACACCATCGCCGCGCTGAAGAGCTTCGATCCGGCGCGCTACGGCGCGCTGTCCATGGCCAACCCGTTGCCGCCCGAGCAGCAGACCTGTGGCCTGCTTCCGGGACAGCCAGGGTTCAACCTCAACACCTCCCGGCTGACAGAGAACGGGCTGATCTGGGACATCATCGGCCAGGTCGGCGCCCTGATGAAGAGCAAGGCCCACAGCAACCCGCTACCGAAGGCTGCACGGGTGGTCTTCGGCGAGGGCTGGTCACAGACCGGCGGCTACGCCCAGCGCTACCTGAGCACCTTCGGGCCACTGAACACGGTGAACGGCAAGCCGGTCTACGACGGCTGGCTCGTCGGCGGACCCACCGGGCCCTCCCCGATCAACCAGTGCGAGTCGGTCCCGGTCGCCACTGATCCGCGCCAGCAGATCAAGCCCAACGGGGTTCCGGTGCTCTCCTACCGCACCGAAAGTGACTCCTTCAGCTTCAACTACCGGCGGGCGGACGGAGACACCAGGAACGACCGGTACCGCCTGTACGAGATGGCGGGCACATCGCACGACTCCGCGACGATCTACGAGAACTTCCCGCCGGACGCGGACGTGATCAAGGCCGGCATCACCCCGGTGACGACAGCCGTCTGCGGATTCGTTGCACCGAGCGTGCCCACGGACTTCCCGTACGAGTACTTCTTCAACGCGGGAGCGGTGAACCTGAAGAAGTGGCGCGTCGGAATCCGGCCGCCGACGGCTGACCGGTTCGTCTATGTCGGCACGACCATCCAGCGAGACCAGTACGGCAACGCCCTCGGTGGACTGAGAAGCCCCTACGTGGACACCCCGATCGCCAGCTACAGCCTGCCTCCGGGCGGGGCCTGCCCCTTCATCGGCGTCAAGACGCCCCTGACCCAGGCGCAGCTGGACGCGCTCTACAGCTCGCACGGCGCGTACGTGAAGGCTGTGGCGAAGGGCGCCCTCAGCCTGGTGCGCACCAGGTTCGTCCTTCCCAACGATGGTGTCCGCATCATCAAGGAAGCCGCAAGGGCGGACGTTCCCTGATCGCGCACGAGGACGACAGCCTCTAGACAGGGGTGCCCGGTCCCCGGACCGGGCACCCTGCTGTCGTCACCAGCCGCTGCGCGTGGGGGAGTGGCCCTTCCTTGCATCGTCGGGCATCGCCATCTCCGCCCGCATTCCCAGCAGCCGCACCGGTCGGTCCGGTTCGATCTTGGCGACCAGCTCCATGGCCTTGGCCAGCACGACGTCACGGTCGAAGGTGGACGCGATCTTCCTCGTGAAGGTCCTGGTGACGAACGGCGCGTAGCGCACCTTCAGCCCCAGACCCACCACCGGGCGGCCGTCGGCAACGACGTCCTCCAGCACCTGGGCGAGCAGCTCGCGGGCAGCATCCTCGACCTGGACGCGTTCGACGAGGTTCTGCTGGAAGGTCGTCTCCCTGCTGTGTCCTCGTGCAACCCACGGGGTGTCGTCGACGACGGTGGCACCCTCGCCCCGGCCGAGCTGCCGGTACCAGGGCCCCATTGCCGGGCCGAACTCGGCCACCAGTTGGCCCTCGTCGGCCGCGGCAAGCTCTGCGACGGTGAGGATGCCGAGGGTCGCGAGACGCCGGGAGATCCTGGTGCCGACTCCCCACAGGTCGATCGTGGGACGGGAGCCCATCACCTCGAGCCAGTTGTCGGACGTGAGCCGGAAGACGCCGCCAGGCTTGCCGAACCCGGTCGCATTCTTCGCGCGGACGAGGGTGTCGCCGATGCCGACGCTGCAGTGCAGCGCGGTCGCCTCCAGCACGGCCTTCTGAACCCTCCGCGCGTACGCCTCCGGGTCGTTCGTGGTGATCCCGAGGAACGCCTCGTCCCAGCCCAGCACCTGCACGATCGCGCCTGGTTGGGCCCGCAGCGTTGCCATCACCTCGTTGGACGCTGCCGTGTAGGTGGCGGCATCCACCGGGAGGATCACGGCGTCCGGGACCTTCCGGGCTGCGGTCCGCAGTGGCATTCCCGAGCCCACGCCGAACACACGTGCCTCGTACGAGGCTGTCGACACCACCGCGCGCTCGCTCGGATCGCCGCGACCCCCGACGATCACGGGCTTGCCGGCGAGCTCGGGGTGCCGCAACACCTCGACGGCAGCAATGAACTGGTCGAGGTCGACGTGCAACACCCACGCAGGTCCATCCACGTTCATCTGCATAGCCTGAGGTCGAGACCCGCCCGGCGTCTATGTCCTGCCGGCGCGCACGTGGGCGATGAATTCGGGACTGGAGGAGACCAGCCGCCCCATCACGTCGCCCCCGTCGCAGGTGGTCAGGTCGACGACCATGGACGCGCCGTCCGGTGCACGCACGACCCACTCACCGCCCGCCGCCTCCCAGCGAAGCAGGGCAGCAAGAGCATCGGGTTCGGGTGCCGGACTCACTCCCACGGTGCCCATCGTAGGTTCCACCCCCGTCGGGTGAGCTGCGGTGAGGCCCTAGCGGTCGTCTCCGCCGGCACCGGCCCCTTCCAGGCTGGGCTGCGCCTCGTCCACCTTGTCGGCCTCGTCCGCGTCGTCCGCCAGGTCGGTGCGGCGTCGCCCGTTGCCCAGCGAGAAGGAGGCGGCCAGGCCGATCAGCAGGAAGCCGGCCGCCGTGAACGCCGCGTAGCGGGTGCCCTGGGAGAAGGCCTCTCGCGCCGGCTCGTAGGCGATGGCAGTGCGGGGGTCGTTGGCGAGTGCGGGAATCGCGCTCCCTGCGCTGTCAACGACGGCCGCGACGATGGCAGTCCGCGCCTCGGCCGGCACGTTGGCCTCGCGCAGGGAAGCATCGAGCTGCGTCCCGACGGAGGTGAAGAGCACCGTCCCGAGGATGGCGATGCCGAGCGCTGACCCGATCTGCCGCGACGTGCTCTGCACGCCGGAGGCCTCGCCGCTGCGTCGCACCGGGACGTCGACCAGGACCACCCCGGTCAGCTGGGCGGTCGCCAGACCGACCCCGAAGCCATAGACGAACAGGGGGACCACAACGACCAACCAGGAGGCCGACGGACTCACCAGCAGGCCGAGGGCACTCACGCCGACGATCTCGGCCACCAGGCCGGTCCGCACGATGCTGGCTGGGGACTGGCGTCCGCTGAGCGCAGCGGAGAGCCCGCTGGCGGCGAACGATCCGCCCGCCAGCGCAAGCAGGACCAGCCCCGTCTGGAACGCCGAGTACCCCTGCACGTTCTGCAGCCACAACGGCAGTGACAGCACGATCCCGAACTCGCCGAGACTGACGATCATCGCCGCGATGTTGCCGTTGCGGAACGACGGGATGCCGAACAGGTCGAACCGCACAAGAGTGGGCCGGCCAGCACGGGTGCGTCGCAGGGTGCGCACGACGAAGGCCGCGCCGAGGGCGATCGAAAGGGCGAAGGCGAACGGGATCGGCGACACGGTTCCCGGCCAGCGCCAGCTACCGACCTCGAAGGGCTGCGCGACGTTCCACCAGCCGTAGGTGCGGCCCTCGATGAGTCCGAACGCGAGCGTTGCGAAGGTGATCGCTGACAGCAGTGCGCCGCCGACGTCCATGCGCTGGTTGCCCGTCGACCGCGACTCCGAGACGAAGAACAGGACGCCCGCCACGACGAGCAGGCCGATCGGCAGGTTGATGCCGAACGCCCAGCGCCAGGAGAAGGAGGTCGTGAGCCAGCCACCCAGCAGCGGGCCGAGGGCGACGACGCCGCCGATCGTGGAGCCCCACACCGCGAAGGCGATGCCGCGCTCGCGTCCGGTGAAGCCCGCGTTGATGAGGGACAAGGTGGTGGGCAGGATCATCGCGCCGCCGAAGCCCTGGATGACGCGGGCGCCGATGAGTGCGCCGCCGGACGTGGCAACCGCTGCCAGCATCGACGCTGCGATGAAGACGGCGACGCCGATCAGCAGCATCCGGCGACGACCGATGCGGTCCGCCAGGGTTCCCCACAACAGGAGGGTGGCGGCGAAGACCAGCGTGTAGGACTCCTGCACCCACTGGACCTCGGACGAGGTGAGGGACAGGTCCTTCACCAGGTACGGCACCGCGACGTTGACGATCGTCGAGTCGACGATGATCAGCGACACGGCCACGCTGATGGCCACCAACCCCCACCAGCGACGGTTCGAGGCCGGCGCCGAACCAGTGAGATGTTCAACCACGCTGCATCCTTGTTGTCTCGGAACGGTTCTGCGGGGCCGGTGGGGCAGAGGCCATTACTTCGTCGGCATCAGCACGGCGTCGATGACGTGGATCACGCCGTTGCTGGCGGCGACGTCCGTGGTGACAACGTTCGCGCGGTTGCCGGCAGTGTCGACAAGGGAGACCTGGTCGCCGGCAACCTCCACGGTGAGCTCTGCGCCCTGGACCGTCTTCACCTTCTGGCCGTCCAGCGTCACCACGGCGGCTGCCATGACCTCACCGGCAACAACGTGGTACTTCAGGAGCTCGGCCAGCGGGCCGGTGGGGTCCTGCAGCAGCGCCTCGACGGTTCCCGCGGGCAGCTTCGCGAAGGCCGCGTCCCTGGGTGCGAAGACCGTGAACGGGCCCACTCCCTTGAGGGTGTCCACCAGCCCGGCAGCGGTGAGCGCCGTCGCCAAGGTGGTGAAGGCGCCTGCTGCAACCGCGGTGTCGACGATGTCGGCGCTTGCTTCGAGAGAGTTGGTCATGATCTGCACCTTTCGTAGAACGTTTGTGTAATGATTGTGGAGAGGGCGTGTCTCGTTGTCAAGAATCGTGTAGAAGCTTTGTAGAATCTCGCTGAAGGGGGTCGGGTGCACACGGTCAGTTGGGTCTCACAGCAACTCGGGCTGCCGCCCGGGACCCTGCGCGCCTGGGAGCAGCGCTACGGCATCGTGCGTCCCACCCGCTCCGAGGGTGGCTATCGCCTCTACGACGACGACGACCTGGACACCCTCCAGGCCATGGCCGACCTGGTTGCGGCCGGCATGCAGCCTGCGCAGGCCGCCGAGGAGATCCGGTCCGGACGGACCCTGCTGCATGCGGGCGGGCGAGACGTCGGGGCGCCGGCAGGGATGCCCGACCCGGCGGCGCTGATCGCTGCCTCACGCAGCTACGACTCCCGGGCCATCGAGAACACGCTGGACGCAGCCTTCGCTGCGGCAGGGTTCGAGTACGTGATCGACGAGTGGCTGATGGCTGCCCTTGTCCCGGTCGGGCAGGCCTGGGCCGACGGACACCTCGACATCGCCCAGGAGCACTTCATCAGTGCCGCCGTGATGCGCCGGCTCACGGCAGCGTTCGCAGCGGCCGGGCATGCCCGTGGAGGCCGCCACGTCATCACCGGGCTCGCTCCCGGTGCCATCCACGAGATCGCCACCCTCGCCTTCGCGACCATGCTGCGCCGCGCGGGACTTCGCGTCACCTACCTCGGGCCGAACCTTCCCGGCCCCAGCTGGGTGCAGGCGGTGCGCACCATTCACCCCGACGCCGTCGTGATCGGCGCCCCCCGACCCGAGGACGGCCCGGCAGCGACCCAGATCGTCCTCGCCGTACGTGAGGCAGCGCCACGGACGCCTGTCTACGTCGGTGGCCCCGGTGCCCCACGTGAGCATTCCCTTTCGGGCGGCACGCTTGCCGAGGCCGCCAATTGGCTGACCGACTCGCTTCTCGAGCCCCGGCCAGATCCCGATCCCGCTGGCTGACGGCGCTCGCGCCGACCCGCCGGGCTGGCCTTCGTGAAGGTCTCGAGTCCGTACCTCCCGAGAGCGCGTGCGCTCCTGGAGGAGGTTCTACGCATTCCAGCGAACCTTCGACAGATCCCTTGACAAGTAACGGACGTAGTCTCAACAATCATTCTACAAACGTTCTACGAAAGGAATCGCGATGAAGCTCCGCAGCACCCTCTCCAAGCTCGCAGCAGTGGTCTTCGCAGGCGCGCTGGCCACCGGTCTGGCCGTCGCCCCCGCCCACGCAGCCCCCGCCGGCGAGCAGAGCCTCGCCGCCGTCCTCACCGCTGACGGCAACGGCACCTTCGACAACAACTGGTACGACTACGACATCGTCACCCAGGCCGTCCTCGGCGTCCTCGCGGCGAAGCCCGACAGCAACGTGAAGCTGCTCACCGACGGGTCCGTGGCGCTCACCGCCTTCATCCCGAACGACCGCGCGTTCCGGCTCCTGGTGCACGACATCACCCACAAGTGGTACGGCAGCGAGAAGGGCGTCTTCGACAGGCTCGTGAAGAAGCTCGGCATCAACGCGATCGAGAATGTCCTGCTCTACCACGTGGTTCCCGGCGGCCCGATCCTGGCCAAGGATGCGCTCAAGGCCGACGGAGCCAAGCTGGCAACAGCGCTCCCGGGCAAGTCGTTCAAGGTGGACGTTCAGGGTAAGAACGTCCCCACGATCGTCCTGATCGACCGTGACCGCAACGACTACAACCCCAGGGTCAACCCGTGGCAGACCGACATCAATGAGGGCAACAAGCAGGTCGCCCACGGCATCACCCGGGTCCTGCGCCCCATCAACCTCTAGCCTTCACGCGACGAAGCCCCGGGTGCCACTGGCCCCGGGGCTTCGCCGTGCCCGCGGCAGGGCGTCCTCGGATCGCCGGCCCGCGCAATCTATTTGTAATGACCGGTCAGTCTAAGTACTCTGGAGGCATCCAGAGGAGGACTGACCATGACCACGACCGTGATCGACCCGACGCAGGCAGCCGTCGCGTCTCCCGCGCCCCTTCCCGAGCCCGCAGCCGTGCGGGCGTCCCGGCTGCAGCTGGACGGCAAGCGCGGTCGCATCTACGGACCGGTCGACCTCGACATCGCCGCCGGCACGCTGAACCTCGTCACGGGTCACGCGGGTAGCGGCAAGACGTCCCTGCTCCTCACCCTCGTCGGACGGATGCGGCCCAACCGCGGCTCCGAACTCGTCGTGCTCGGCCGTCCGCTCCCGGGCAGGGCCGCCGGTGTCCAGCACCGCAGTGCAGCCGTCGGGATCCACGGGCTCGACGACCTGGACGAAGAGGTCACCGTCGCGGCAGCCGTCCGCGAGCGCGAAGCCTGGCTGGCGCGCTGGTACCGGATCATCCGCACCCCTGACGACGACCGGGTCGCGGAGGTCTGCGCGAACGTCTTCGGACGCAACGACGTCCCGCGGGCCAAGCAGCTCGTCCACCAGCTCGACGAGACCAGCAACCTCCAGCTGCGGCTCGCGCTCGCCATGCTCAGTGACCCCCAGCTCGTTGTCGTCGACGACATCGATGCCCTGCACGACACCGACTCCCGCCGCCTCGTCTGGGAGTCCCTGCGCAGCCTCACCGAGCAGGGCGTGACCGTCATCGCGTCCGCCTCGACCGACCGTGAACTCTCCCGGCTCGGCTGGGACACCCTCCCCACCCACATCGCGCTCCCGGCCGTCGGCTGAGCGCTCCAACAACAGAGAAGACCTGATGTTTGCCTGGACCTCACACGGGACCGAACTCAAGCGGTTCGGTCGCCAGCCCATCACCCGCGCCGCCATCGCTGTGATGCTGCTCATCCCCCTGCTCTACGGCGCCATGTACGTCTGGGCGTTCTGGGACCCGACCGTCCGCATGAACGACCTGCCGGTCGCGCTCGTGAACGCCGACGTCGCGAAGACGGACGCCGACGGCAACCTGCAGCACTACGGCACCGACGTGGTCGATGAGCTGATCGACGACGACTCGGTCGGCTGGACGAAGCTGGACGCTGCCACCGCTGCGGCAGGCGTCGAGTCCGGCAAGTACTACTTCGCCGTCACCATCCCCAAGGACTTCACGACCGACATCCTCTCCCTCGGCAAGGACGACCCGACCGCGGCGAAGATCATGGTCAGCTACGACGACAGCAACTCCTTCCTCGCCTCCACCCTCGGCCGCACGGCCATGATGCAGGTGCGCGAAGCCGTCGCGCGAGAAGGTCAGCAAGGAAGCCGTCGACACCCTCCTCGTCGGGGTCGGGGACGCAAGGGACGGCTTCGCCAAGGCCTCCGACGGCGCCTTCACCCTCGCCGACGGCCTGAAGGACGCCGCCGACGGTGCCGACCGCCTGAACGTCGGAGCCCGCGACCTCGCCGACGGCGCAGCGCAACTCGCCGACGGCACCAACAAGCTCACCGCCGGTAGCGTCACGCTCCGCGACAAGCTCTCCGACTACGTCACCGGCGTCACCACCGCAGGGAAGGGCGCCGAACAGCTGGACGCAGGCGCGGCGAACCTCACAGCCCTGCAGGACGGCCTCGCCCAGGCAGCCGACACCACCACCGGGGCGCCAGCCCTTGCTGCCGGGGTCAAGCAACTCACCTCCGGCGTGACCACCCTCGCCGACGGCGCAACCAGCTTCGCGCAGGGCGCGTCCGGCTACGCCACCGGTGCGGCCGGGTGGGGGAGCGGGGCCAGGCAGTGGCTGAACGGCGCTTCCGCAGCCACGGCCAGCGACGGCCAGCTCGCCGTCGGAACCAGGAAGCTCGCCTCCGGCGCGTCCGATCTGGACAAGGCCACCGCCTCGGGCTCGAGCCTCGGTCAGGGTGCAGCTGCCGTCGCCAGCGGTACCGACGACCTCGCCGACGGCCTCGACAGCATCGACGGCCTGCTCGCCAAGGCTCAGTCCGCGCTCAGCTCGGGCGACACCGACGCTGCTGCCGCCTACCTCTCCGCCGCAGGGAAGGCGACCGGTTCGGCCGCCACCAGCGCGAAGAGCCTCGCCGCCGGAGCCGGTTCGGTGAAGGACGGCATCGCGCAGGTCCACGCCGGCGCCTCCGACCTCTCCGACGGCGCCAGCGCCCTCGAGGGCGGCTGGACGAGCATCCACTCCGTCCTCACCGCCGACGGGCAGCTCGGGGCAGGACTCACCACGCTGGACGCCGCCCAGCAGAAGCTCGCCGCCGGGGCCACAGGCCTCACCGCGGGCGCAGCCCAGCTGGCCGATCCGGCCACCCTCACCGCTGCGCAGCAGCTCTCCGCGGGTGCGGACAAGCTCGCCGCAGGCATCACGACGATGAGCACTGCCGCGTCCGACCCCGGTACCGGCATCCCGGCCCTGCAATCGGGCCTGTCCCAGCTGGTCGCCGGCTTCGACAACAGCGATCCCGAGCAGGGGCTGATCAGTGGCGCGACGGCGCTGCACAACGGGGCGTCCGACCTCGCGTCCGGGCTCAGGACAGCCAACGCCGGAGCCGGCAAGCTCAGCTCCGGCAGCTCCGAGATCGCTGCCAACACCCCCGACCTCGCCTCCGGACTCGACGACGCCAAGGCCGGCGCCACCAAGCTGGGAGACAAGCTCGCCGACGGTGCCGACGCCATTCCCGACGACTCCACAGCGGTCCGCAACGACCGGGCCGAAGCCGTCACCACCCCGGTGACCCTGGACGCCAGCCACGTCTGGGAGGCCGACTCCTGGGGTGAGGGCTTCGCGCCCTTCTTCATCTCGCTCGCCCTGTGGGTGGGCGCACTGATCACCTGGCTGCTGCTGCGGCCGCTGCAGACCCGGGCACTGATGACCTCGGTCAACGGCTTCCGGATGGCGTGGGGCTCGCTCAACTCCGCACTGCTGCTCTCGCTCGGGCAGGTCGTGATCATGCTGTCGGTGATGCACTTCGCGGTCGGGCTGAACCCCAAGAACGTGCTGGCCACCTTCTGCATCACCATGCTCGCCGCGGCAGCCTTCTTCGCGCTGCAGCAGTTCTTCCAGGTCACCCTCGGCTCCGCGGTCGGCAAGGTGGTCATCATCGTGCTGCTGATGGTGCAGCTGGCATCGGCCGGTGGCACCTACCCGATCCAGACCACCCCGTCCTTCCTGCAGGTGATCAGCCCGTACATGCCGATGACCTACGTGGTGAACGGCCTGCGCGAGGCCATCACCGGCGGCATCGAGGGCCGGTTCTGGACCAGCGTCGCCGTGCTGGCCACTATCTTCGTTGTGTCGCTGGCAGCCACCTCGATCGCGTCCGCCCGCAAGCGGATGTGGACGATGTCCCGGCTGCACCCGGCACTCAGCATCTAGTGGACACAGCATCGAGGAGGCGGACATGAGCGAACCGTTGGTGGCCAAGCCCGACGGCCGGGTGGCCCGACGCACCGGAACACGCGGGTCGATCATGGACGCCGCCACGGAGCTGTTCGCCGCGCGCGGGGTGACGTCCACCTCGATCGACGACATCGCGGCAGCCGCGGGCATCGCCAAGGGTTCGATCTACTACAACTTCGAATCCAAGGCAGGCCTCGTCGAGGAGATCATGGCCCGCAACAGCCTGCTGGTGGCCGACGCCATGCAGCAGGCGACGCAGGGACGTACCGGCATCGCGCTGCGCGACGAGGTGGTGCGGGCGCTGCTCAGGCTCGTCCAGGAGAACGCCGTCAGCCGCCCGGGTGATGGTGACCGAGCTGTTCCGCACCGAACGCTCCTGGCGGGAGTCCATCGAGAAGTGGCGCGGCCTTGCCCTTTCGCCGCTCATCGAGGACCTACGGGCCGGCGGCGCCGATCCGGTGGTCGCCGGGGTGCAGGCCGCATCGATCGTCGGCGCCACCCTGATGGCCGGCCTCGAGTGGCTGGTCTTCCACCCCGAGCGCAGCTACGAGCAGGTGACCTCGGCCGTTCTGGGCACGCTGAGCCGCTGAGGCGAGGCTGCCCATTCCCTGTCCGACTACCTATTACTACCCTCCACACGCACCTCCCGAAATGTTTGCGCGACTGCAAACTTGCGCTACTGTAGACATGCGCTGCTGCAAGAAGGCAGCGCATTTTCTGTTGTAGGAGGAGAAGTGGCAGTCGCCACCGTCGAGCGTTCCGCTCAGATAGATGCAGTAGACAACGCCCCGCAGCCGGTCATGAACCACGCCCAGATCATGCTCGTCATGTACGCGCTGATGGCCGGCATGTTCCTGAGTGCGCTCGACCAGACCATCGTCGGCACGGCGATCCGCACCATCGGCGACGAGCTCCAGGGCCTCGACCAGCAGGCGTGGGTCACCACGGCCTACCTGATCGCTGCCACCGTCACCACCCCGCTGTACGGCAAGCTCTCCGACCTGTTCGGACGCCGCCCGCTCTTCATCCTGAGCATCAGCATCTTCGTGCTCGGCTCGTTCCTGAGCAGCTTCTCCACCTCGATGATCATGCTGGCCGGGTTCCGCGCGTTCCAGGGTCTCGGCGCCGGCGGCCTGATGTCGCTGCCCCTCGCGATCATCGGCGACATGCTGGCTCCCCGTGAGCGTGCGAAGTACCAGGGCTTCTTCCTCGCCACCTTCGGCGTCGCCTCCGTGATCGGGCCGCTCGTCGGTGGCCTGTTCGCCGGGACCAACCAGATCCTCGGCATCACCGGCTGGCGCTGGGTGTTCCTCGTCAACGTCCCGGTCGGCGTCATCGCACTGTTCATGGTGATCGCCTTCCTGCACCTGCCGCACACCCCGCACGCCAAGCCCGTCATCGACTGGTGGGGTGCTGGCCTCGTCGTCGCAACCCTCGCGCCGTTCCTCCTCGTCGCAGAGCAGGGACGCGAGTGGGGCTGGACGTCCGTGGAGTCCATCGCCTGCTACGTGATCGGCGCCGCAAGCCTGACCGCCTTCATCCTGGTCGAGCGGCACATGGGCGCCAGCGCGATCATCCCGCTGCGCCTGTTCAGCAAGAACGCGTTCTCGATGACGACCATCCTCAGCGTCCTCGTGGGCTTCGGCATGTTCGGCGCAATGCTCACCCTGCCGCTCTACATCCAGATCGTGCTCGGCTACAGCCCGACCCAGTCCGGCTTCGCAACGCTCCCGATGATGGCCGGGCTCATGCTCGCGTCCATCGGCAGCGGCCAGATCATCTCCCGCACCGGCAAGTACTCGATCTTCCCGAAGTCGGGCACGGCGACCACCGCCGCCGGCTTCCTGATGCTCGCCTTCATGACCCTGGACAAGCCGTTCTGGTACCTCGGCATCGCGATGTTCGTCGTCGGCCTCGGCCTCGGCCAGCTGATGCAGACCCTCACCATGGCCGTCCAGGCGGCCGTCGACGCCAAGGACATCGGCGTCGCGACCAGCTCGGCCACCTTCTTCCGCCAGATCGGCGGCACCCTGGGCACCGCGATCATGCTGTCGCTGCTGTTCGGCATCCTGCCGACCAACATCTCCGGCGCCCTGAGCGATGAGAAGACCACCTGGAACGCCCTCGACGCAGCGCTCAACCCTGCCGTGGCCAACGACCCGGCCAACGCAGCGATCATGGACAAGATGTGGACCCCGATCACGAACAAGATCAAGGACCAGGTCGACGACAACCTCACCGACGCGACCAAGCAGGTGAAGGACGCCGTGAAGACCGCCGTCAAGGCCAAGGTCACCGCAGCCGTCGCCAAGAAGGCTGCAGAGGGCAGCGGCAAGATCGGGGACGGCATCTCGGCCCTCAGCTCCGGCCTGGACAAGCTCGCTCTCGGTACCGGCGCGTTCGTCAACGGCGTCGGCCAGATCGGCTCCGGCGCACAGCAGCTGGCCGGCGGCCTCACCAAGCTCAGCGCTGCCGAGAAGACGGCTGCGAAGAACGCTTCGCAGGCCACCAAGGACTTCAGCAGCCTCAGCACTGCGATGGCCGACATGGGTGCGGACCAGAAGGCCTGCGCCGACGACAGCACGAGCTCGGCCTGCGACAAGATCGCCGACGACGAGTCGGCCGTCAGCTCCGCCATGAAGGCGCTCGGCACCAGCGTGTACACCACCAGCGGCTACCTCAACGGTGCCGCCGGCAAGCCGGGTCTCGCATCCGGGCTGTCGCAGGTCGCGACCGGCGCCCACAAGCTCGCCGACGGCGCCACCATGGCGGCGTCCAAGGGCAGCGCGATCCCGACCGGTGCAGCGGCAGCGGCCTCGGGCAGCGGCAAGCTGGCCAACGGTGCGAAGCAGCTCTCCAAGGTGCAGAAGATCATCGACAAGGCCGTGAAGAAGGCCCTGCCCAAGGCGTACGAGAAGGCGCTGCAGCAGGTCGCGTTCGAGCGGAACCTGTCGGTGAAGGACGGCAAGCTGGCCGTCAACTGGGCCGACCCGGTGCAGCGGTGGGCGATGGTCGACACGCTGACGCCGACCCTTGTCACAGCGATCAAGTCCGGCGACACCGGTGACACCAACGTCAAGACCGACAGCAGCACCAGCGACACGTCCTTCCTCACCGGGGCAGACCCCCGGCTGACCAAGCCGTTCATGGTGGGCTTCAGCGATTCGGTGAAGACCATCTACTGGGTGGGCCTCGTCGTGATGCTGGTCGCCTTCGTTGTGGCACTGTTCTTCAAGGTGCCGCCGCTGCGAACCCGTTCGGCGCTGCAGGAAAAGTCTGACAATGCAGCCTTGGAGGGATTGGCATGACGACGACCCAGGCAACCGACGAGCAGGCCTGCGGGCTGCGCGAACGCAAGAAGTCGGCCACGCGGGCGGCGATCCACGAGACCGCCCTCCGCCTGGTGGCCGAGCGCGGCCAGCACAGCGTCACCGTTGAGGAGATCTGCGCCGAGGTGGGCGTCTCGCCGCGGACCTTCTTCAACTACTACCCGAGCAAGATCGCAGCGGCGTTCGACCTGCTGGTGGCCGAGATCCCCGACGAGGAGCGCGAGTGGTTCCTCGCCGCAAAGGGCAGCCTCATCGGCGACGCCTGCGAGCTGGTGGGCCGGACGGTCTCCCTGCCCACCGACTTCCTGCGGATCAAGGAGTTGCTGCACGGCCAGCCGGACCTGCTGATGGACTTCTGGACGTCGACCATCGCCCGCCTGCGCCCGTTCTTCAAGCTGATGCTGGAGCGGACGGGCGACATGCACACGGCCCGGATCGCCTTCGGCATCGTGATCGCCTCTGTGATGTCGGCGATGGCTCGCCCAGAAAGCGACGACACCTCCACGATCCGCGACCGGGTGCTCTCCGGCGTCCGCACGATGCGCGACCTGATCGCCGAGGTCGAGCTCTAGGCGCTCCCGAGTCCGAAGCTCGGGTCCTCAACGCCGCCAGGTCGAACTCAGGCGGGCGAAGCCGAGGACGTGTTCGATCGCGGCAGGATCCAGAATGGTGGGCTGCCGGATCAGGTATTGGACAAGCCCGGATCTTGTGACGACGTCCACGTCTGCGGGCTGTTGCTTGACCGTGAACTTGGCTGCACCAACGGGAACGACCAACCCGCGCGCGGACACGCTGATGCGGGTGGCGGCAGAGAGCAGTCTTCCCGCTCGCTGAGCTTCGAACCTGCTGTTGCGGACGTAAGGCTGGCGGACGCCATTGACAATCACCGTGTTTCCGCCCACCCAGATGCGTGCGTCGCGATGATGCTTGGCGTTGAGGGTGAACACACCGCCCGGCCCGATGACGAGGTGGTCGATGTCGGAGTCGTTGGTTCCGACCGGGATGGAGTTCAGGTACACCCAGCGCCGATCCCGTGAGACGAGCCGGTCGAGTTCGCGCGCGACGAGCTGCTCACCGATCGCTCCCAGTTCCCAGCTGGAGTACGCGTTCTTGCCCAGCAGGACCCGACGCACGATCGTCGGCCGTTGGCCATCGCGGTGCGCCGCATCGATCTGCGACTGCAGCGATTGACCCGGATGGTTGGCTGCGAGGTCCGCCACGAAGGGTGGCCCGACGGGTGCTGCCCACTCGGCTTGAGGCACGAGTGCGGGCGCGGGCGATGCGGCCACCGGGTGGATCGGCAGAGCCGTCGATGCCGGACGCGGGCTCTGTGGCGCCGCCGCAGGCCTGGGCGCGGCGGGACGGGGCTCACGGGCCGGCGGAGGCTGAACGTTGGGTTCGAGTGGCACCCGGAGAGTAGGAACGGAGGATGCTGCGGCGTCTCGCTGCTGCAACTGGTCTGCCAGGGCCCGTCGCGGAACGTAGGAGGCTGCGCGGTCGTCGGCGGACGCCTCACCCACGGCCCGATCGAAGGACGGCCCCAGCTCGGGGATGGCGAGCGAGCGTTCACCGGTATCGAGGTCGGCCCAGCCCACGTGCCTGCCATCCGGTGCATTGACGTAGAGGCGATGCCTCCCGGATCCGGACCACCGAGTGAGGACCAGCGAATGGCCTGGTTCTTCACAATGGAGCCCGCGTCGTGCGGAGTAGGTCTCGGTCGAGTCGCTGTCGAGAGCGGAGGTGTCGCCGGGGATCGTCAAGGTGGAGGCGGACACACAGCCACCCTGCCGACCTTCGTGCTTGCGGGCTAGACCCCTCATGGGCGACAGCGCTGGTCACGGCGACCAGCGCTGTCACGGGCTAGGCGAACAGGTGGGTGACCTCTGCGATGCGACCGTCGGAAACGGAGTTCAGGTAAGCCATGCGCGGTCCGCTGGAGATGTGCTGGTCGAGATCGTCTGCCACGAGCCGCTTGCCGCGTGCGCCGACTTCCCAGCTGGAGTAGGCCTGCTTGCCACGGTAGCCGCGGCGCATGGTCACGAACTGCTCGTCGTCGCGGTCATCGGCGGCAACGCTGGTCTGGGGCTGTGCCTGCGGGACAACGGCGGGGGTTGATTCCGCCGCGAAGTGGGCGGCGTGCCCTGCGATCAGGGCGAACTCGATGGCCTGGTCGAGGGCGCGGCGCGGGGCGCGTGCCTCCTCGGCCTCGGACATCGCGAGAGAGAAGGCGGGTGCAAGTTCCGGCATGGCGAGCGAGCGGTGGCCGGTGTTCAGATCAACCCAACCGACGTGCTGGCCGTCGGGAGTGTCAATGTAGAGGCGTCGCGCGCCGAACTTGGACCAGGGAACTGCGACGAGGGGTGCGTTGGTCGCGTTCGAGGTTTCGGTGGCGGTTTCAATGGCGCTGAATGTCCGGGGGGAGATCGACATAAGGCAACTGTGCCGAATTCGCGACGGCTCAGAAAGACCCCTCACGGGCGTCACCCGTGGGGGAACGCGGTCAAATGAGGGGCCGGGAAATGTTCGGGCCACCAAGGGTGTCGTCCCGGCGACGGCTCTCCGGGTCGGCCTCGACGTCCGCCTCCACGGACGCGCGTGAGCCAGTCAGCCCGTTGTTCAGGTCAAGGTCCGCAGCAGAGGGCGCTGTGCCCGATGGCGTGACCTCGCCTTTCTTCGCATGCACCTTGCCCGAATCGTGACGCGAAGCGGCGGCGTCCTCGAGTCCCGGAGCCCCGATCGGGGCTCCCGCGTTGACCGAGCCACGCCACGCGCCGGTGGCATCGCCCTGCGCTTCGATGAACTCCTTGAAGCTGTCGAGGTCTTCCTCCGCCTGTTTCTCGATCCGGTGCAACAGGTCGCCGATGTGCTCGAGAAGGCCCGTCGGCTGGTACTCCAGGACCAGATTCACCCTGGTCTGGTCGGTGCCTTCGTCCTCGAAAGTCACGACGCCCGCGTTGGTTGCGCCCTCGATGGCCGCCCAGCCGACCTTGCTGTCAGGTTCCTGGATGAGGATCCTCGCCGTCCACTGCCGACGGACGCCCGCGATCTCGGCCACCCACTCGAGCCGGTCCTTGGCGAGCTGGGTGACCCGCTCGACCCCACCCATGAACTTCGGGAAGTCCTCGAACTGCGTCCACTGGTTGTAGGCGGTGCGCACCGGCACGTTCACAACGATGGTCTTCTCGATCCGTGTCGTCATCCTCTACCGGTACCCACCCAGCGCTCCGAATGATCCCTGAGCCTGGCGAACGGTCCCTGAGCTTGACGAAGGGTCAGGCCGGCCCGAACATCTCCCGGAAGATGGGGACGAGCTTCTCGTTGTACGTCCCGGCGGTGGACGCGAGCCAGCCCAGGTCGTGGCCGCCGTTGTGGAGCCGGACGTAGCGGGTCTCGGCGATGACGATGCTCTCGATCTGGGCGTAAGCCTTGTCGGTGTCGACCGTGAGTTCGCTGTCAGGAGAGCCCAGGTAGTCGACGCGAACGTCGGACCGGACGCGCAGCATTCCCTTGCGCAGGCGTTCGAGCTCGCTCCACAGCAGCACCGGCCGGGTCTTTGCGGCATTCGTGAAGGTGTTCTTCCACTCGGTGGGATCGAACAACTGGCCGCGTTGCGCCTGCCCGTTGATCGCGTTCCCGAGGACGACAAGTCCGCCGAAGTGGGGGATGCCCACAGGGATGTCCTTGATCAGCGGCACGGGCACCCCGAAGACGTCCTGCAGGACGTCGTTCATGTCCACCGGGGTGGCGATCATGATGATGCGCTCGAGAGTGATGAACGAGGAGTCCGCCACGACCGGCTCGGTCGCGATGTCCTCCGCAGCGATGCCGCCGAAGCTGGCGCCGAGGAAGACCACCCGCTTGCGCTGCCCGTCCGGCGTCACCTGAGCGATCGCGTCAGCGACCGACCGGGCGGACGCTGCCGAATCGTAGGCGTGGCCGTACCAGTGGTACATGACGCAGCCACCGAGGTCCTCGATCGGGCGCTGGATCACGTTCGCCTGGTACTGGCTGGCTTCCATGCCGGTGCCGCTGAAGGAGACCACCACGAAGTGGCTCGCGCGGCACTGATCGACGAGCGCGGCGTCGACGGTGTGGGTCCTGGCCTCGCGCTCCGGGTAGGTGGCGTAGCTGATCGAGTGGTCGACGACGCTGGTCGTCGGCTGGTCGGGGGAGTCCAGGGCGAACGAGCGTTCAGCATCGAGAGTGAGGAGTCCAGAGAGGCTCACGGCGAGGCCGACGAGCCCCGCCAACACAACCCGCACCCAGGGGTGCGGGCGGCGCCCGCCTCTGTGGTTGAGGGTCATCTGGTTCTCCTTGCGATGCTCCGGGCTTGTCGAGCAACTGTGCTTGTCAGCAAGCATTGACGGCAGGTGGGTGCCGATCAAAGGGGGTGCGCTGTGGTTGGTGCCGGGCTTGGTCAGGCTTAAGGCCGGCGCTTGGTGCAGACCTGTTTCCGTCGTATCACTCGGGGGCTCTCAACCCCCGGTCCGAACCGGCCCTCCACGTACTCCGAAGCTACCACCGGGGTCCTCACCGACCACCCGTCACGAGGCCGCGCCTGGCCACCCGATGGCAAGAGCCAGTGCGCTTCCCTCGTTGGCCGCCACTGCCTGGTGACTCCACTCGGTAGGTCCCGGACCCACTGCAAGCCCGGTGAGGCAAGCCAAGCATCGATACGTGCGGGCCATCAGTCCCCGGCGGATGACAAAACCCGTTGTCGCGCCGCAAATCGTGGGTCTCGCGGGATGATCTGCCACGCGAGGGTCAGGCCCGTCGGTAGCCGGCAGCGAACTGGGCCGCGGGGACGGGCCAGGAGTTGCCCAGCTCGTCCACAACGATCCAGTCGCCGGGGTTCGCCTGCTCCTCGCCCTCCAGGGTGCGCACGATCTCGCCCCCGACCGCCAGGTGCGCCGCGACCCGTCCCACCCGAAGGTAGCGACCCGGCGTGTCGGGGTCTTCGACGTAGGTGCGCGCGAAGGCGTCCGGCGCGACGCCGCGGCCGTTGGTCCCGTCCTCGTCTGTGACCCACCAGTCGCCGCTCTCGCTCACCAACTCCTCGCCGGACTCGGCGACCCAGGACGTCCGCCTGGTCAGCCGTGTCGCCACGACTGCCCCCGTCCGCTCGTACACGGGGACGGGGACGATGCCCCACAGCTTCAGCCGGCCGATGACACCAAGGACGGTGGTGCGGTCCTGCTCGCGGATGTGGGCAACCTCATCCGGGGTCGCCACACTCGGCGGGGTTGCTCCCAGCCGCGTCCCGGAAGCAAGATCGACGAGGTTGTGGTTGCGGCGGTTGCGGTCATCCTCTGCACGATCGGCGGACTTCGGCCCATATCTCCAGCCGTTCGCCACCCGCAGGTCGCACCACCGCCGGTGCTCTGCCTCGGTGATGCGCTCCACCACGTCAGCGGGCAGCGGGGGCACCACATGCCCCGGCACCGCCGGCAGCCAATGGAAGTGCTCCCGCTCGACCTGCTGCAGGATCAGCCGCTCCTGCCGCAGGGTGTCCTCGCGAAGGAAGTCGGGGAGTCGCGCCTCGGGCGGATCGCTCGGCGACCCCCAGGGTCGCGACGCCGGCCGGGTGCTCTGGGCGTCGGTGAAGAAGTCATGGTTGTGCCGGGCCAGCACCGTCCAGGAGTCCTCGGGTACCCCGCCGGACTGCAGCAGGGTCGGACCGAACGTGATCAGGCTGGACAGCGGGTCGGTGAGGTCCACGCCCTGGGTGTACGGCGAACGGCAGGCGATCAGCACCTGCGGATTCAGCTGCGCGATCCGGCGTGCCTTCGCCGGCGTTTCGGGCAGGAACGGCTCGGTCACGATCACGGTCATCCGGACGCGGTTCGCGGCGATGTAATGCTCCCAGTCGAGCTCGGACGCGGTCACGACGAAGGGGTCGCTCACCGTCGACGGGTTCCGGCCGGCCTGCCACTCGTCCACCAGTTCGGCAGCCCGTGGCTGGCACACCACCACGCTCCGCGGAGGCCTCGGGGGCTGGCCCGGGTCGCTGCCGTGGAGGTCCTCGTCGAAGGCCTCGGTCAGCGCCAGTTCGTCGAGCAGGCTGGTCGTCAACGGCGTATCGCCGGCGAGGACCACCGTGTTGTGGCCGGTCTCGCGGATCATCACAACGAGTTGCCGCGCGAGCAGCTCGTCCGTGGTGATCGCATCGAGGAAGCACCCCTGCACGTCGAGGTTGGCGAGCCGCCACGCCCGCGCACCGTTGGGATCGTCGAGTCGTGCGATCAGGCGCGGCACGTCGTTGAACGGGGTCCGTCGCACCGATTGCTGGCCGGTGTCGATCGCTGCGCGTGCCGCCTCGACAACGTCGATGTTGCGGGACTGGGAGACGCTCACAGCGAAGAGCCGCCGCAGCGGGATCGGACGCTGCCACCGCAGCAGGATGCGCTCCCACGTGTCGTTCGAGGTCGGATCGGCGATGTACACGTGCGCGCCGAGGTCCTTCACGTCACTCAGCAGCGTGTCCTCGAGGTTGGCCCGCAGGACCACCACGCCGGACCTGTGGGGGAGGAATCGTCCGAGCCGCTCCCTGAAGGTCAGGTGGTACCACGGCTGCGCGGCCTTCTCCCGCGCCCGTTCCTCGATCAGCGCCCGCACCAGCGGGACGGATTCGGCGTTCAGCCCCGCGACGATGTCGATGTCGCGAGCAAACCACGTCCACCAGCGGTCGAGGCCGCGCATGGACGCAGAGATCAGCAGGCTTGCAGCGGCGAGGAACACGGTGCTCACCCCGGCAAGGCGAGCGGCCTGGAACGCCAGCGGCAGTTCGCCGACGCAGGCTGTCGTCGCTGACGGCCCGATCACACTCTCCTCGATCTGGCCGGAGAGCAGCTTGATCGTCCACATGATCAGGGAGGCCCAGGTCGAATCACCCCGGCACGGTGCGTAGGACGCTGCACCAAGGCCAAGGTTGAGGACGGCCAGCAGCACCACCCACTCCCGTTCCATGAACCGGCGCCGCCCCCGCGCGCTCGCGAAGAAGCGCATCGCCAGGATCCACGCGAGCAGGATCGCGACGAGGAACCCGTCGTCGTCGGGGCCGGCCTGCCACCACTCGGTACCGAGCCCGGGCGTGATCGCCCAGTCGGGACGGGTCACCGCGGGCACGGCGATGAGCAGGGTGAGCGCGAGGCCGATCAGGGCGAAGAGCCCGGCCAGCCACCAGAGCAGTGCACGACGATCCGCCGGAGGTCGGGCTACGGCCACACTCGTCATCTTGCTGCCTTCCGACATGCCTCGACCTGCTCTGGTGGGTGACCCGTCGCCATCATCGGCACCCCGGCTCGTCCGGTGGTGCGTCCCCGACGACGCGGCGCCACTCGCCGGCGCTGATCGCGCCGCCGGTGCTCGCGCACACCTGGGCGAGGACGGCCTCGCTGGCGAGGTCTCGGACGTTCACCCGCGCTGTTCGTGCGTCGCCCCCGAAGAAGCCTGTGACAAGGGTGTGACCATCGGGTGCGAACGCGTACGTGCGCGGGACGGCCTCGAAACCGGGCGGGACGGGGACAGCAGCCGACGGCTGCAGCGTCGTCAGGTCGTACAGCTGGAGACCGGACCTGGTGGGGAAACCCACCAGCCCGCCGCCACCGACCACCGGCGGATTCGGCTGGATCGAGCCCGTGCTGGTGCGGGTGCCGGCCGTCGCGACGAGCTGCGCCGCTCCGCGCCCCAGGTCGGGCAGCACATCGACGGAGCCGTCCAGGTGGGTCACCAGCAGCGTCGTGCCTGCGAACTCCAGCCCCGCCACGTCGGCCCCGTCCGGCCAGACCTGCTCGTGGATGACGGCCCCGGTTCCGCTGTCGACCACCCGCAGTGCGGCTGACGTCGATTGCGGGTCGATGGCGAACTCGCCGGTGTCGATGAGTGCGAGGTAGCGCCCGTCCGCACTGAACCGGCCGAGGTTGTACACCATGGACGGTGCGCCCGCCTCGACCTCGCCGCGCAGCTCGCCTGCTGGCCTCGCCCGCGTCTGTATCCGTCCACCCGAGGTGGCGATGAGCACAGTGCCCGACGCCGTCGGGAAGGCGTCGAGGGGGGTCTCGCGGTCGCCCTCCTCGCCGACCAGCGGGAGGCCCAGGTCCCACCGCACCACTCCCGCGGGCAGTCCCTTTCCGACCCCACCGGGCGCCCCGCCGGCCACCAGCACGGTGTCCCCGTCGAGCCACACCACCCCGAACAGCGGGTCGAGGTCGTCGTTGCTCACGGTCGTCCTGCGCAACGCCGCACCGTTCCGTCCGGGCACCGGGACGATCTCGAGCTCGCCGCCGTTCAGGTTCAGGACGGCCACGCGCGAGCCGTCGGGGGAGACGGCCAGGCGCGAGTCCCGGAAGTCGGTGGCGTAGTCAGGGACGCCGCCGACCCCACGTGGCGACAGCTTCACTGCGGCGGCGCCCCGCCCCGCCTCGCCGAAGCGCAGGAAGACGAGCTCCGTGCGCGCGCCGGCGACGGCCCTGGTCGGGCTGAGGAACTCCATCGCAGCAACACCGCTGAGCCCGGTGATGCGGGTCGCCGGCACCACGGGTGCCGCGTCGGCGCGGGGGACGGGCGCCACCGAGAGCCCTGTGGAGGAGTCGTTCACCAGCACCAGGCGCCCGTCAGGGCTGGCCGCCATTCCAAGGGGGTCGGTGAGCTGTACGCCTGCCCTCTGCGGGGACGGGTTCGCGCCGGCGCGGTCCAGCCGCCAGACCCGCACAGCCTGGCCGTTGGTGATCGGGGCTGCGAGGAGGAAGTCGGCGCGGCTGGACGCGGCGTACAGCTCCACCGACGGCATCCAGGTCACCCAGCCGGCCCGTCGGGACCTCCCGTTGCGCAGGTCGAGCTCCAGCCAGCGCGCGTCGTTGCTCACCAGGCGCAGCCTGTCGTCGTCGAGGAAGGCGAGCTTCGCTGTGAACTGCGGATACACCACCGCCTGCTTCTCCTTGAGGCCCAGGGGGTCAGCGCGATGGGTGATCTCCGCGCCGGTCGCCGTGTCGTAGACCACGATCTTCGTGACGCCCTCCCCCCGGACGAGAGCTGCCCGGCGTCCCGACGCGGACAGGGCGACGGCTTCCGCCTGCGCCGCGGGGCCGCCAGGAAGCACCCGGGAGCCGGTCGCGTCCCAGACCGTTACCGCCTCCGGCGTCGCTGCGAGCAGGACAGCCCCGTCCTTGCTGGAGCGGAGCGTCGTGACCGGGCCAGGCGCGGTGAACCGCAGCGCCGGCGCCGTCCCGCCAGCGCCGTCGATCGTGTACACCCGACCGTCCGTCAGCCCCACGGCCACGATGGAGGAGTCCGCGCTGGTGGCGACGGCCGTGATGTCGGCGCCGAAGGTGACGAAGCGGTCCACGAGCGGCGAGGCGAACGCCGCCCGCAGCAGGGCCTCACGGGTCGCGGCAGACTCTTCGGTGCGGAAGCCCTGCACCGCGAGGAGCTGCGCCAGCCGCAGGTCGGAGTCGAGCAGCCCCGACCCGGTGCTGGCCAACTGGCGCGAGCGCAGCGTCACGGCCTGGCGCAGCACGTCGTCCCGCTGCCGGACGGCCAGCACGGTGGAGACGATCGAGATCACCAGCAGCAGCGCAAGGAGACTCACTGCCGAGGTGGCGAGCCGGCGAACCCTGCGGTGCTGGGTGAGGTCCTCGCCGATCAGGTCGTCACGGGCGATGCCGCGAATGGGCGCTGACAGGTCGGCCATCGCTGCGGCGAAGCGGGGATCGCCCGGGGGATCGGGGGAGTCGCGCATCCAGCGCAGGTCGAGCCACCGGGGCTCTTCAGCGAACGCGTCCCGCAGGCACACGGGCACAGGGCTTCCTTCGGAGAACCGGTTTCCGGCCTGGTCCCAGGCGAGGTCGCCGGTGTCGAGCACCAGCAGGATCGTCGCGGGGCCCTTGTGGTCGAGCCACCAGGCGACTTCCTTCTCGACGTACGCCGAGGCAGCGGCGGCAGGGCTGAGCAGCAGGATCAGGTGGCCGGCCGCCGAGAGGCCGTCCTCGATCGCCGACCACAGCGCCGGGTTGGTCGACATCGCGGAGTCGTCCCGGAAGATCCGGACGGCGCGACGCTGGTTCCAGGGCCTGGCGAAGCGCTGGAGTCCGCGCTGAACGGCGATGGCCGTCCGCTCGGAGTTCGAGCGCGCGTAGGAGACGAAGGCGTCCCACGCTGTGGCCATGCTGCATTCTCGACCAACGGCGGTCGCTGGAGCGTCAGCGTTCCTGGGTACTTGTGAGCACTGCTGCGCAGGCGCGACGGCCGGGTCGTCACCAACCGGGCCCGGCCGCAGCTGCGGCCGGGCCCGGATGAAGAGGTGACGCGGCAGCGGTCAGGGCTGGCGGGACATCGGCCCGGTGTTGGCGACACCCGCCTGGGAGTGGGTTGCCGAGGACGTGACTGCGACCTCCATGACCGAGCCGATGGTCAGCGAACAGAGCCCGAATGCGCTGGCCAGCCCGAAGGCGACGAAGGCTCGCTTGGCCCGATCCGATGTGAGGTTCATGGCTGGGCTCAGGCCGCTGTCGGCGCGAGCGCGCGGCGGGCTGCCGGCTCCGCGAACCGGCGAAGGACCCACCGGCTACGACCGAGCTCGCGGCTGTAGGTGACCTCGTCGAACTCGGTGTCGACGATGCGCAGGCGATGGTCGCCGGTGTTGGCATGCTCTGCACTGATCCGGCGCACGATGCCACGGAACGCAGGCCCGGAATCCTCAAGAATCACGGTCACGCCGCTGGCGGTGGCCGTCGCGGAGAGCTCGATCTCGACGTCGTCGTTCTCGAGGGTGCAGGTGCGGACGGTCTTGTGCAGTTCCCGGAGACCGATGCTGGCGAGGTGAATGCTCTGGGTGCTGAGCCAGTCGAGCTCGGCCAGGATCGTTGCGAAACGGTCATTGATATCCATCAAGCCGGTGACAGCCTGATCGGTGGACTCCTGCGTCGTCATGATTCTCCTTGCGAAACCCGGGGGTGGGTATGAGGCACTGAGCTTCCTTCGCAACCTGCGTGGCAGGGGAGCATCGGTGCTTGTCAGCAAGCTTTCGCCCGATCACGCGGGGGAGCTAGGGGGTGCCCTGCGCTTGGTGCCGAGCTTGGTAGCCCATTCGGCCACTGCCTTGGTACAGCCGGGCTCGATTGTCAGCACAGCGGTCTAGCATGACGCCGCGTGCCCACCGCCCTCGCTGCCGTCGACGTCCTGCGTCTGACGTTCGGCTACGACGCGTTCCGCGGCACGCAGGAGCAGGTGATCAGCCACGTCATCGACGGCGGCGACGCGCTCGTGCTGATGCCCACCGGTGGCGGGCAAGTCGCTGTGCTACCAGATCCCGGCGATGGTGCGTCCGGGTGTCGGCGTGGTGATCTCGCCGCTGATCGCGCTCATGCACGACCAGGTGACCGCCCTGGACGCCCTGGGGGTGCGCGCCGGTTTCCTCAACTCCAGCGTCACCTCCGAGGAGCTGCGGGTCACGGAGCGGGCGGCGCTGGCCGGCGAACTGGACCTGCTCTACCTCGCGCCGGAACGGCTCGGGCTGGAGCGGACGCAGGACTTCCTCGACCGGCTCACGGTGTCGGTGTTCGCGATCGACGAGGCGCACTGTGTGTCCCAGTGGGGCCACGACTTCCGTCCCGACTACCTGCGGCTGTCGGTGCTGCACGACCGCTGGCCCGACGGTCCCGAGGATCGCGCTCACCGCGACCGCGACGCCGCGCCACCCAGCGGGAGATCGTCGAGCGCCTCGACCTGCAGGATGCGCGGACGTTCGTCGCGAGCTTCGACCGTCCGAACATCCAGTACCGCATCGAGGCGAAGCAGCAGCCGCTCACGCAACTCCTCGACCTGATCCGCACCGAGCACGACGGCGATGCCGGGATCGTCTACTGCCTGTCGCGGAAGTCGGTGGAGAAGACGGCCGAAGCCCTGGCGCAAGGAAGGGCATCACGGCCCTGCCGTACCACGCGGGACTGCCCGGCCCGGTCCGGTCGGCGAACCAGACGCGCTTCCTCCGCGAGGACGGCGTGGTGATGGTCGCCACCATCGCGTTCGGCATGGGCATCGACAAGCCCGACGTGCGCTTCGTCGCCCACCTCGACCTGCCGAAGAGCATCGAGGGCTACTACCAGGAGACCGGACGCGCCGGTCGCGACGGCCTGCCCGCCACCGCGTGGATGGCCTACGGGCTGGCCGACGTCGTGCAGCAGCGCCAGATGATCGAGGGCTCCGAAGGCGACGCCCAGCACAAGCGCCTGCTCGGCCAGCACCTGGACTCGATGCTCGGGCTGTGCGAGACCCTCGGGTGCCGGCGGCAGCTGATCCTCGCCCACTTCGGCGAGCCCAGCGCGCCCTGCGGCAACTGCGACACCTGCCTGAACGCCGCCGGAGGCCTGGGACGGCACCGTGCCGGCGCAGAAGCTGCTCTCGACGATCGTGCGGCTGCAGCGCGAGCGCAACCAGCGCTACGGCGCCGGCCACCTGATCGACATCCTGCTCGGCAAGCGCACCGAGCGGGTCGACCAGTGGGGCCACGACCAGCCTCAGCACCTTCGGCATCGGCACGCGAGCTCACCGACCTGCAGTGGCGGGCCGTCGCCCGGCAACTGCTGGCCAGCGGGCTCCTCGCGGTCTCCGGCGACGGCCACGGCACCCTCGGCCTGACCGAAGCCTCGTGGTCGGTGCTGCGCGGCGAGCAGCAGGTGCAGTTGCGCACGGAGACAGTCGTCCGCGCGAAGCGGGCCAGGCCGGAAGTCATCGCGGTTCGAAGGGAGCGTCGCGCTCCGCGGCAGCGGCCAGCCTGGACGATGCCGATCGCGAACTCTTCGAGCGCTCAGGGCCTGGCGTGCCGAGACGGCTCGCGCGGCGGGCGTCCCCGCCTACGTCGTCTTCCCGGACAGCACACTGACGGCGATCGCCCAGACCCGACCCAGCGCTCCTCGATGCGCTGATGGCAGTCAGCGGAGTGGGCGTGAAGAAGCTCGAGCAGTACGGCGATGCCGTGCTGACGGTCGTCGCCTCCGCACCAGCCGGGTAGTTGTTCTCCCAGTCCTCACACGGAGTTCATTCCGACGTCCATCTTCGTTCGTGCGGGCACGGAAGCGTTCGGGGCGTACCGGACGCTCGAAGGAGACTCATGCCCCGCATCGTTCCGCTGGCCCTTGCCGCGGCTGTCCTTGCCACTTCATTCGCAGCGGCACCGCAGGCTGAGGCCGGCGGCTCGCGCCACTTCGTGCGCACGTCCACTTTTCCGGTGTACCTGAACCTGCCCGCCGGAGTGGATGCGAGTTCGACGACGGCCGCCGAGATCTCCACGGTCAGCACCGACGGCCGCACGCTGATCTACTCCGACGCACCCGGCAAGCGCATCGGTTTCGTCGACATCAGCAACCCGGGCAAGCCGAAGCCCGCCGGCACGCTGTCCCTGGAGGTGCTCGGGCGACGCCGACGACGAGCCCACCTCGGTGGCGGTCGTCGGCGGCTACGTGCTGGTGGTGGTGAACACCTCCCAGAGCTTCACCAACCCGTCCGGACGGCTGGACGTGATCCGGTTGCGTGACCGCCAGCGGGTGCGCTCGATCGACCTCGGTGGCCAGCCCGACTCGATCGCGGTCAGCCACGACAACAGCTTCGCCGCCATCGCCATCGAGAACGAACGCGACGAGGACGCAGCGCCGGCCGGTGGCGAGGAGGGCGACCTGCCCCAGCTGCCCGCCGGCTTCGTCCAGCTGGTCAGCCTGCGCGGCTCCACCGCAGCCTGGAAGGCCACCCGTGTGCCGCTGGTCGCGGCCGACGGCTCCGCGCTTCCCGTCCTGACGGCGGCCGGTCTGGACACGCCCGACCGATCCGGAGCCCGAGTACGTCACCATCAACGGCCGCGGCCAGGTCGCTGTGACGCTGCAGGAGAACAACGGCGTGGTCATCATCGACGGACGCCGCGCCCGCGTGCTGAGCGCGTTCAGTGCCGGCAAGGCCACGGTCACCGGCATCGACACCGTCAAGGACGGCGTGATCGACCAGACCGGGAGCATCACCGACGTGCCCCGCGAGCCGGACGCGATCGCCTGGATCGGCAACGACCGGCTCGCCACAGCCAACGAGGGCGACTGGAAGGGCGGCAGCCGCGGCTGGACGATCTTCGACACCTCCGGCAGGGTGCGCTGGGATTCCGGCAACTCCCTTGAGCGCCTTGCCGTGCAGTACGGCCTGCACAACGAGGACCGCGCCGCCAAGAAGGGCGTCGAGCCCGAAGGTCTGGCCGTCGCCACCTACCGGGGCACCCGCTACGCCTTCGTCGCCTCCGAACGCAGCAACTTCGTCGCCGTCTACACCCTGAACGGCGCCACCCCCAAGCTGGTCGGGATGCTGCCGACCACCAACGGTCCCGAGGGCGTACTGCCCATCACGAAGCGGGGCCTGCTGGCGATCTCCAGCGAAACCGACGACGCCTCGGTGGGCGTCCGGTCCGCCATCAGCCTGTTCCGGCTGGACCGGGTGGCCGAATCGGCCGCCTGGCCGTCGATCCGCTCGAGCGCGAAGGCCGGCGTCCCGATCGGCTGGTCCGCCCTGGGTGCGCTGAGCGCGAAGCCCGGCAGCTCCAGCACCCTGTACGCCGCGGCCGACACCGTGATCAGCAACGCGACGCTCTACACCGTCGATATCCGGCAGAAGCCGGCTCTGATCACGAGTGCGATCCCGGTCACCCGCGCCGGCCAGCCGGCCAAGCTCGACGTCGAAGGGCTGTTTGCCCGTCCGTCCGGCGGCTTCTGGCTTGCCAGCGAGGGTACGACCGGTCCGGGCAACCGGCTGGTCCGCACCGACTCGTCCGGGGCGATCCTGAAAGAGGTGGAACTGCCGGCGGACGTCACCGCCAAGATCGGCAAGTGGGGCCTGGAAGGGGTCACCGCGACCATCGACGCCGGCGGCGAGCACGTCTGGTTCGTCGTCCAGCGCCCGCTCTGGGCCACCATCGGCACGACGGCCCTGCCGGCAGAGGACGGGATCGCCCGGATCGGCCGCTACGACGTGGTCACCGGCACCTTCCACTGGTACGGCTACCGGCTCGAGCCCACCTCCGTGGCCGGTGACTGGATGGGCCTTTCCGAGATCACGGCGATCAACGACCACACCTTCGCCGTCATCGAGCGCGACAAGCTCAACGGGCCGGCTGCCGCCGTCAAGCGCGTCTACACCGTCACTGTGCCCACCTCGGACGGTTCGGTGACCGACCCGGGGGACGCCCTGCCGGTGCTGCAGAAGAAGCTGGCGCTCGACGTGCTGCCCGCCCTGCGGTCGACGAAGGGCTGGACGCAGGAGAAGCTGGAGGGCTTCACCATCGCCGGCGGCAAGGCGTTCGCGGTCACCGACAACGACGGCCTGAAGGACGCCACCGGCGAGACCGTGTTCCTGCGATTGGGCAAGGTCGGTCGCGCCCTGCGTTGATGCGCAATGAGGTAGCCGCGACGCAGAGGGCCATCCGCCAGACGGGTGCGGCCACCTCGCAGACAGAGGCTGGGTCATCGTGACCGGACTCAGATGAGCACGCTGTCGGTGCCCGTCGGGGAAGCAGTGGCCCTGGCCAGGGAGACACCCCCTGCTGCTACGGCGAGGGTCGGCGACCCCCGGGAGTAGGGAGTTGTTGCCCATGGCCCTGCCGGAGCGCCATCGAGCAGAGTAGCTTCACGATTGCGGACGACCTCTTCGCGTTGGTCGAGACACTGAGGGGGAGAGATGGACCAGTGGACATCGGTTGACCCGATCGACCGCGGCCGGTTCCCGGTGGACCCGTGGATCCTGCGGGAGACCCGGTACGACGCAAGGGACCTCGGGCTCACCGAGACCCTCTTCGCTGTCGGCAACGGCTATCTCGGCATGCGCGGGAACGTCGAGGAGGGCCGCGACGCGTACGCCCACGGCACGTTCATCAACGGCTTCCACGAGGTCTGGCCGATCCACCACGCCGAGGAGGCGTACGGCTTCGCGAAGGTCGGCCAGACGATCATCAACGCCCCGGACGCCAAGATCATGCGGCTCTACGTCGACGATGAGCCGCTGCTGCTCACCGTCGCCGACCTCGAGCACTACGAGCGGAGCCTTTCCTTCGCCGACGGCGTGCTCACCCGGGAACTGATCTGGCGGACGCCGTCGGGCAAGCGGGTGCACCTGCGCTCCCGTCGCATGGTGACGCTTCGCCGAGCGCCACCTGGCGGTGATGGACTACGAGATCACCATGCTCGACGCAGCTGCGCCGGTCGTGGTGAGCTGCCAGCTCCTCAACCGGCAGGACGGCGAGGACGAGCTCCACGTCAGGTCAGCGGCGATGGGTGCGGGGACGGACCCGCGTCGCGCTGCGAGACTCCGGGGCCGGATCCTGCAGCCCGTGTCCAAGTGGGACGGCGATGGGCGTTCGGTGCTCTGCTACCGCGTGACCGAGTCCCACATGACGCTGGCCGTCGCCGCCGACCACACCATCGAGACCAGCGACGACAACGAGGTGCTCACCCAGATCGAGGACGACCTCGCCAAGCACGTGTTCCGGATCCGGGCGACCCCTGGTGTCACGACCCGGATCACCAAGACCGTCAGCTACCACACCTCCCGCGGCGTGCCGCCCCTGGAACTTGTCGACCGCTGCCGGCGCACGCTCGACCGGGCGAGGGAGACCGGCGTCGCCGGAGATCTTCGCGCAGCAGCGGGCGTGGCTCGACGACTTCTGGGAACGCAGCGACGTCGAGATCGGCGGGCAGCCGGCTCTGCAGCAGGCCGTGCGGTGGAACCTCTTCCAGCTGATCCAGGCCGCGGCGCGGGCCGAGGGCTCCGGGCATCGCCGCCAAGGGCGTCACCGGCTCGGGCTACGACGGGCACTACTTCTGGGACACCGAGATCTACGTGCTGCCGTTCCTCACCTACACCTCGCCGGCGTTCGCCCGGAACGCCCTGCGGTTCCGCTACACGATGCTGGACGCTGCGCGACGGCGCGCAGCCGACCTCAACCAGCGCGGGGCACTGTTCCCGTGGCGCACGATCAACGGCGAGGAGGCCTCGGCCTACTACGCAGCCGGCACAGCGCAGTACCACATCGACGGCGACATCGCGCATGCGCTGACCCAGTACGTCGCGGCCAGCGGCGACCGCCTGTTCCTTGCGCGTGAGGCGATCGACGTCCTCGTCGAGACCGCCCGGCTGTGGGCCGACCTGGGCTTCTGGCGCAGGACCGACGGCTCCGCCAACGGCGACGACCGCTTCCACATCCACGGGGTCACCGGCCCCGACGAGTACACCACCGTCGTGAACGACAACCTCTTCACCAACGTGATGGCACGGGCGAACCTGCGCTCGGCCGTCCGTCACCTGCGGTGGCTGGAAGCGAACCTGCCGGAGGCCTACGGCCAGGCGCTCGAACGCCTCGACCTCACCGAGGACGAGATCGGCGAGTTCTCCCGGATCGCGGAGGCGATGCACGTCCCGTACGACGAGAGCGTCGGCATCCATCCGCAGGACGACGACTTCCTGGGTCGGGAGTTGTGGGACCTGGCGAACACCCCTGCGGACAAGCGTCCGCTGCTCCTGCACTACCACCCGCTGGTGATCTACCGGCACCAGGTGCTCAAGCAGGCCGACGTCGTGCTCGCGCTCTACCTGCAGGGCGACGAGTTCTCGCCGGAGGAGAAGCGCGCGGACTTCGAGTACTACGACCCGCTGACCACCGGCGACTCGACCCTCTCCGCTGTCGTGCAGTCGATCATCGCTGCCGAGGTGGGCTACGCCGACCTCGCTGCCAAGTACTTCATGGCTGCCGCGTACGTCGACCTCGCCGACCTGCACCACAACACCGATGCCGGTGTGCACGTCGCGTCCCTCGGCGGGCTGTGGAGCGCGCTGGTCGCCGGCTTCGGCGGCCTGCGCGACTACCTGGCGGTCTGGTCCTTCGACCCGCGGCTCCCGGCGGGCTGGGACTCGCTGAGGTTCGCGCTGACGCTCCAGGGCAACCGGGTGCGGGTCACGGTGGAGCCTGACACCATCACGTTCAACCTCGAGACCGGGGACGCCGAGTCGGTGCGGGTCACCGTCCAGGGCCAGGAGGTGGTCATCACGCGCGGGACGCCGACCAGCGTGCCGTGGGCCAGTGGGCCGGAGCTGCGGGGGAGGCCGTCGATCGACGACATCGAGGGCTCGATCCGCGAGGACGGCTCTGTGCTCCGTGCAAGCGTGCCGGACGCACCGACGAGGGACGACGTCAACGACTTCTTCGACTGACCGGCATTGGCCGAGCCCTACCATCGCTACATGCAGGCGGATCGCTCGGGCGTGACTTTCGCGGCTCAGCTGAGCCGTCGGGCGATGCTGCTCGGCGGCGCCGGGCTCATGGCTGCCCTCGCCGGCTGCGCACGGGAGATGCCGCGCGACACCCGGCCCCGCACCTTCGCCGAGCTCCTCCGCGGTACCCCCTTCTATGTGGCGCACCGCGGCGGTGGCGGCAACTGGCCGGAGATGACGGCGTACGCCTATTCGCAGGCAGCGGCGCTTCCCTTCGTGCACGCGATCGAGATCTCGGTCTGCCGGTCGTCCGACGGGGTCCTGGTGTGCAGCCACGACCCGGACACGTTGCGCGTCACGGGCGTCGCCCATGTCGTCGCCCAGACGGACTGGGCGACGCTCTCCAGCTTGATGGTGACGTCGCAGTACACCGACGACCCGCAGCAGCCGGCGCGCCCGATGAGTCGGCTCGACGACGTCATCGGTACCTACAGCGATCGGCTGGTGGTGTTCGTCGAGCCCAAGACCCTGGACGCGGCCGCACCGCTGATGCGGACCCTTGTCGCGCTGAACCAGCCCGAGCGCACGGTGTGGAAGCAGTACGTGAACTCCCCGAACTTCACCGAGGCGAAGTCGCACGGCTTCGCAACGTGGGGCTACGTGCTCAACGAGCCTGGCCATCTCGACCATCTGGAGAAGTTCGCTGCCAACCCGGCGATCGACATGCTGGGGATCGGCAAGGACGAGACGGACGCGGTCGTCCAGCGGGTGGTGTCGCTGGCGACGAAGAACGGCAAGCCCGTGATGATGTGGCCGATCACCACGACCGCGGAGCGCGCGAGGGCCCTCAGCCTCGGTTGCCGGGGGTTGATGACCTCGAATCTCAGGACCGCACCCGCCCCGTTGTGGCCGGGCCTTGGCCAGGCCAGTCAGGTCACCCGCTGACTCTCCGACGCGAGCTCGTCAGGAACAGTCCGCCTGTTCCGTAGGTCCGCTGCCCCGATCTCCCGGAAGCGCAGGGCGCCATAGCGAGCGCACAGTGCGGCGACCTCGGGTTCGAGTTCTTCACGCAGGGTCATGAGACTGGCGATGTACCGGGAGGGGTCGTCCTCGACATCGTTGAGGTAGCGAAGGCACGCGACGTGCATCCGGTCCAGTTCATCGAAGGCGTCGGAGTGCCCGGACAACTCGTCCGAGGTGAATGCAATCCGGTCGCGCGTGGCGAGCACCGACTTGGTGCAGCGTCGTTCGTTCTCCCGCACCTCGGGGGAGTCGAAGGGTACGGCGACCTGGTTCGGGCGGAGCGCCCGGCTCCGGTACAGCCGGTCGATCAGGCCCTGAAGGAGCCGAAGGTCGTTCCGCGTCTCCCCGTGCCGGACGATGAAGAACGACGTCAGCAGGGCCAGGCCAGCACCGACGAAGGTGCCGATGACGTTGCTGGCAACGCCCTCCCAGAACGCAGTCATGCGCTGATCCGAAGGCACGCAGCAGGCTGAGCCATGGCCCACATTGTGCGGGCAGTGGTCAGTCGAGTCGAGGCTCGCTCCGTCCGGGATGGCTCAGCAGTCCTGCCACCGGCTGACGCCTCCATCGCCTCGACGCGGGGTCGCATCGTCTTCGCCAGCTCGGCCGCTGGGCCGTCGCTCTCCTCCACGGAGTTTCGCAGCTTCGCCAGGTCATCCCACGCCCTTCGCGCCGGAGCACCATTATCGGGAGGAATCGTGGAGTAGCCCAGATTGACAAGCGTCGCAGTCAGCGAGAACCGAGCCCTCAGGACGAGTGCGGCATCATCTGCCGCTTCCGCGTCGTGCCGCTCGATCAGGGACGTCAGCATCTCGCTGTAGGCCGTCAGCTCGGTCACGTCTTTCGACCTTGGGTAGATGGTCTGCCAGTATGCGAGCGCCGCGCCGTCGTTGGCAGGATCGAGGTCGAAAGCCTGCCCGAGCAGGCACTTCTTCGCCGCGGCCCGGTCGGTCAGCTCGGTTGTGGCGATGTGCTGAAGGGCAATGCTGCGCCAGTTCGTGGCTCCGGCCAGGCCCTTCATCGAGTGATGCACCTGTCCGATCCGAACCAGCGCTAGCGCGGCCGGGAACGCCCAGAGCGAGGGGACTTTTTCGTCCTTCGCGGGCGTGCCCTCGATCTTCGCGAAGTAGTCCGCGAGTGAGGCGCAGCCAAGTCCGGTCAACGATCTCGGAGGCAATCGACCCTGTGGTTTCGCCGCAGTCGAACCGCAAGGCGATCATCGGAAACAACGTCCACCCCCAACTCCCAGGGCGTGTGCGGTTTGAGGGCCAGCACCACGCGACTTCACAGCATTGGCCCATTTGCCCGCCCCGAAGGAAGTCAGGTCGACATCCTTGAGGAACGTGGCGTCCGGCCCAATCGGGGATTCCATGCCTCTCGGGTTCGCCGAACCGAGGTCCGCGATGATCCCCTGGAGATTCGATGCGGCCTTGTCGGTGTCCTTGCCGTCGACGAGAACAAGGAGCTTGAGCTGGTGTCGACGCCAGTAGTCCCAAACGAACAGGCCAAGGGCTGTTACCACCACGGCGAGAGCGACTTCCCACCACTCGTAGGCCCACCTTGCAGCGGTGGCGTACGTGCCGAAGACGGCCCCACCGAACACGAGAATGCGGCCGCCCCACTAGGATTGCCTTGGGCGAGGTTCCTTCGGTCCAGTTGCCACGCTCCGGTCCACAACGGCATCAGCTGCAGCAGCACCAAAGCGCTCGCCAGCCAAAGGAGGAAAGCCACCGTTACCTCTTCCCAGGGCGCGATCCAGCGGCCGGCAAACGTCGGACCACGTGGTCGCGGCCGCCTCGCTCGTTGTCGGACCAGGCAGCGCCGCGCTCAAGGCCAAGCGCGGTCGCGTTCTCCCGATCACAATCAAGCGCGGTTTGCAGCAGACGTACCTGATCAGGGCCGGCGGGGACTCCTGCACCCACGCTGCAGGTCGTGAGAAGTGGCCCGCGCTCAACGGGCGCCAGAAGGGTCCCGCCTGCGGCTTGGACCTGTGAGGCAGCGAGAGCAAGTCGCTCTGCAGCAGTGATTCGCTGGAGCGCCAGGTAGCGCGGAGTCGAGCATCGCGCGATGCTCCGCTCCGCTTCGGTGAGCTGATTCAACTGCGCCAGCGCGCGCTGGGGATACCCCTGCGCGACGGCAGCCGAGGCCTGATCGCACGCAGCTGCGATACCGGGATTCGGTGCGGGACTTGGTGTAGGTGCTGCCAGCGCCAATGTGGCGGGAGCCACCAGAAGGACGATTACTCCGACAACCGTGCCAGTCAAGCGAGCAATGATGGGCGGGGTGGTCGGCGAGTGGAACGAGGTCATTTCGCCATCTCCTCAGATGCTCTAATTCTGAGGTTAGGAAGGTCGAGCACCCCTCGCTGGGAAATCGTAGAAAGGTTCGTTGAAGATCTCTTCTGCAGTTCTAAGTCTTCGATCTATCTGCTTGTCAACGCATTTTGTGACAGGTGAACTCATCAACCAGACCTCGCTGTCGCCGACGCAACTTCGCCCATCCGGACCACCCTGGTCCAGGCGATGGCCAGCCCCAGAGCGAGGATGCGGACGGTGTTGAACGCTGCCCCGATGAGGAAGTAGCGCAGGGGGTCGGCGGAGGTCACCAGGAGCTTGGACGGAAGCTCGATCCCGACGGTCACGAGGACGAGGGCGATGAGGCTGAGCAGGAGTGCCTGCCCCATCGGGCTCGTCTTCGGCAGCGCGGCGGGCTGACGCACCAGGGCCCAGCTCACTCCCAGGGCGATCAGGAGTCCGCCGACAAGGGCCTCCACCAGCATCGGGAGGTAGGGGATCGACAGAGCCGCCCGGTACTCCGCGGCGATCGGGGTGAGCGAGATCGCGAGGTTCGCCACCCAGAAGGCCAGCCCGCCGACCACGGTCAGCCTGACGACCCGTCCCCAGTTCCCGGTCATCGCCGTGTCGCACCGGTGCCGGTGCGGGTCGCGGAGGGCGACATCTCGACGGGGATGTCCTTCACGCCCCGGACCAGCAGCCACAGCGTCAGCCCGACTTCTGCGAGCAGGCTCACCAACGTCCCCGGTGTCTTGATCGCAGGGTAGGCCGGCAGGAGGAAGGCCTGCAGGAACCAGACGAGTTCGGCGACCCCGTCCAGGAGCAGCAGGACGCCGAGGATTCGCGGCAGGAACCCGGACCTGATCACCAGGTAGCCGAGCGGGAACAGCCAGGTGCCGAAGAACAGCTGGGCGGCGACGAAGCCAGCCCGATAGACGCTGATGGCGGCCAGGCCGAGGGAGTGGGCCTGCGCGGCCTCCAGTCCGCTGCCGGGGTCGATCACCTGCATCGCTGTCACCAGCTGCAGCATGCTCGCGCACGCGACGGCGACTCCCACAGCGTTGAGCAGGAGGAACAGCAGGGCGAGGTCGCCGTTCACCGTCCGCAGCAGGACGAAGAGTCCCCATGCGGCCATCAGGAAGAAGAACGTGGATGCGAACGCGGTCACGAGGGCCACGCGGAACGAGCCCGCATCCGTGGTGAGGGAGCCGTAGACCTGCTGCGCGTCGCCAAGACCGATGTGGCCAAGGGCGTCGGCGAGAACGGACGTGACGATGAACAGCAGGTACGCACCTCCCGTGATTCTGGCGAGGGTGGGCTTCGGAATCCGATCCGTGATCTCGAACGACATGTCGTGCTCCGCTCCGTTGCGGCTGTCGGGATGGCAACCTCGGGTGTACTGCGTACACCTCTTTGTTCCCAATCTAGGTGTACCGTGTACACCATGTCAACGCCAGGACGCCGAGAGACCCTCAGCCGCGTTCGGGTCCTCTCCGCAGCGATCGCCCAGGCCGATGCCGACGGTCTCGAATCACTGAACATGCGCAGCCTCTCGCAGGAGCTCGGTGTCGTGCCGATGGCGCTGTACAAGCATGTGGCGAACAAGGAGGACCTGCTCGACGGGATGATCGAGCTCGTCGTCGGCGAGATCGAACCCACGCCCCAGACCGGTCACTGGAAGCAGGACGTTCGCGCGCGCATCCTCGCTGCACGACGCTCGCTGGAGAAGCATGCGTGGTCGCGGGCCGTGCTCGAGTCCCGCTCCGCCATGACCCCCGCCATGCTCGCCTACCTCAACGGCCTCACCGGCCTGTTCCTCGACGGTGGCCTCACCGCCGACCTGACCCACCACGTGATGCACGCCCTCGGCAACCGCATGTGGGGCTTCAGTCAGGAGCTCTTCGCAGCGACGCCCTCGTCCGACCCGTCCTTCAGGACCCAGAAGGACGCGCTTCCGACGATGTTCCCGCACCTGGCAGCAATCGCAGGGCTGCCGCGCACCCCGACGGCCCGTCAAATGGTCGTGGTCCTGGCTGTGATGACCAGGCCGAATTCGAGTTCGCGCTTGACCTCCTCCTGGACGGCGTTGAGACCCTGCATGCGCAGAATTGGGCCTCCATCGCCTGACCGATGGTGCTCCATCGGGAATGTGGTTGACGCCGCCGAGGTTGGGCGAGTGTGACCACAATTGGATTCATCGGTTCCGGCAAGATCGGATCCCAACTCGCACGGCTGGCTGTGGCCCAGGGCCACGACGTGGTGCTGAGCAACTCCCGCGGACCGGAAACGCTCGCCGACCTGGTGGCGGAACTCGGCCCGCACGCTCGCGCAGCGACCCCGGCCGAGGCGGCCGCTGCAGCCGACATCGCCGTGGTGACCATCCCGCTGCGGGCGATCGACACCGTGCCGGTGGCGCCGCTGGCGGGCAAGATCGTCATCGACACCAACAACTACTATCCGGTCCGCGACGGTCAGATCGCCGAACTCGACTCCGAAGAGACCACGGTGTCCGAGTTGCTGCAGCGGCACCTGCCCACCTCGAAGGTGGTCAAGGCCTTCAACCACATCATGTTCGCCCAGCTCACCACCGACGGCCGCGCCGGCAGGGACGCCGGGACGGCGCGCGCTGGTCGTCGCGGGTGACGACGCTGGACGCCGCTGACAACGGTCGCCGGCCTGATCGACTCCTTCGGCTTCGACGTCGTCGAGGTGCTCCCCGCTGGCCGAGGGCTGGCGGATCCAGAGGACACCCCCGCCTACGGTACGAAGGAAACCGCGGAAACCATGCCCGCCGCGCTGGCCGCGGCCAGCGCTACCGGGACATGTGACCGTGCGGCCAACCGGGTTTCATCAGGCATCTGGTGCACTGAATGGTTACAAGAAGATACGGGGTGGTGTTGGTGAATAGTCGACGCACGGGCGATGATCGGTACATGTCCCACGCCTGTCTAGAGAAGGCACCCCGCGATGAGGAGGCTTTCTGCCTCCAGACGCCGGGTCATCCGGGCACCCACCAGGCTTATGTGAGGGACTCCCTCATCGAGTGGGAGCCCCTCGCGATCGATGACTCCGAATCAGCGGACGTGCAGTCCAGCAACGCCGCCTGACCTCCCGGATCGTCCAGCCCGGCGGTAGCGTGCCCGGGTGACACCGGCCTACACCCATGGGCACGCGGAGAGCGTGCTGCGTTCGCACCGCACCCGCACCGCCCTGCAACTCGGCCGTCTACCTGCTGCCGAGCCTCCGACCCGGCCAGCGACTGCTGGACGTCGGCAGCGGTCCCGGCACGATCACCGCCGACCTCGCTGAGCTCGTCGCTCCCGGACGGCTGGTCGCCCTCGAGACGTCGGACGAGATCCTCTCCCTCACCCGCGCTGAGGTCGAAGCCCGCGGCTGCGACAACGTCGACTATCTCGTCGGCGACATCCACGCCCTCGACCTTCCCGACGACAGCTTCGACGTTGTGCATGCCCACCAGGTGCTCCAGCATGTGGCCGACCCCGTCCAGGCGCTGCGGGAAATGGTGCGCGTCTGCCGTCCCGGCGGCGTGGTCGCTGCGCGCGACTCCGACTACGGCGCGTTCACCTGGTTCCCGGCGAGCGCCGGGCTCGACCGATGGCGCGAGCTCTACCGCGCGGCCGCGTACGCCAACGGGGGAGAGCCGGACGCCGGACGGCACCTGCTGGCCTGGGCGCACGAGGCCGGCGTCGGGCAGGTGGAGGCGACCTCGTCCACGTGGTGCTACGCCGACCCGGCGACCCGTGAAGCCTGGGGCTCGATGTGGGCCGACCGCATCACCGGTTCGGCCATCGCCGACCCAGCTCGTGACCAGCGGCCTGGCCGCCGCGGCTGAGCTCGAGGGCATCGCCGACGCCTGGCGCGAGTGGGCCGCCCACCCCGACGGCTGGATCAGCGTGCTGCACGGCGAGATCCTGATCCGGGTCTAGAGCCGCCCTTCGTCAAGCTCAGGGATCGTTGTCGTCCGAAACGGGTACCTACCCATGACCCCTCTTCGGGGACAGACAGGGAGGAACCAAGAATGGATACCACGACCTGGATCGTCATCGTGATCGTCGTTGTACTGATCGCAGCCGTCATCGCCGTCCTGGTTGGCCGGCGCCGCAGCGAGAGCCAGCGCGTCGAGAAGGCGGCAGAGCTCCGCACCCGCGGCCAGGAAGAGGACCTGCGTGCCAAGGAGCAGGCGGCGGAGGCCGCGCGGCAGCAGGCGGACGCCCAGCGCGCCCGCATGGAGGCCGATCGCCTCGAGCAGGAGGCACAGCTGCGTGCAGACGAGGCGGACCGTGCCCGGGAGGCTTCCCAGTCGCACCTTGAGGACGCGACGCGGCTCGACCCGCGCGTTGCCGATACCGAGCCGCGGCGGGTGGACGACACGGTCAATCGCACCGATGCGCCCGTGACCGACGGCCAGAGGGCTGTCGACCCGACAGCTGACCCGACAGCTGCACGCGAAGATCGCAGGGCCGGCTGAGTCTTGTGGCCTAGTCTCGGGCTGTGACTGCACCCGAGACCGGTCCGATCGCAGGAGCCCCGGCAGGCGGCGAGAGCGGGCTGACCGTCGTCATCGCCTTCGCCGCCAACCTGCTGATCGCCGTCGCGAAGACGGCAGCAGCTGTCCTGACCGGCGCTGCATCGATGCTCGCCGAGGCAGCGCACTCCTGGGCGGACGCTGGCAACGAGATCTTCCTGCTGATCGCCCAGCGTCGCGCGGCCCGTGAGCCCGATGCTGCCCACCCCCTGGGCTACGGGCGCGAGATCTACATCTGGTCGCTGTTCGCCGCCATCGGCCTGTTCGCCGTCGGTGCCGGCGTCTCGATCACCCACGGGGTGCAGGAGCTGATCAACCCCGAGCCGGCGGAGAACTTCGTCATCGCCTACGTGGTGCTCGGGGTCTCGTTCGTGCTCGAGGGCGTCTCGTTCTTCCAGGCGAACCGCCAGCTGCGCGCCGCGGCCAACCGGATCGACCGTGACGTGTGGACGCACCTGATGCGGACCTCGACCCCACGGTCCGGGCGGTGTTCCTCGAGGACGCAGCAGCGCTGATCGGCATCGTGATCGCCGTCGTCGGGATCGCGGCGCACCAGATCACCGGCTCGACCGTGCCCGACGCGATCGCTTCGATCCTTGTCGGGGTGCTGCTCGCCGTCGTCTCGGTCCTGCTGATCGACCGGAACCGCCGCTTCCTCGTCGGCGAGGTGGCCGACGTGAAGGTCTGGAACGCCGCGCTCGCCGAGCTCGCAGCCCAGCCAGAGGTGGAGCGGGTCACCGAGCTGCGGCTCTCGCTGGTCGGCGCGGGGAAGGTCTTCCTCTCGGGCGCCGTCGACCTGGTCGGCAACGCCGATGAGCGGACGGCTGCACTGCAGCTCGCGGCGCTGGAGCGGCGGCTCGTGAAGAACCCGTACGTTGTGCTCGCCCTGATCTCGCTGTCGTCACCCGATGATGAGTCTCTGGTGCCGGTCGCGGTCTAGGGCTCAGCCGCCGTTTGCTCCGGACAAGGCAGTGTGCCGGCAGTTGTCTCGACCGGCACACCTGGCCAGACGTATGCCCGGGCACACACCTGACTTGTGAATTCCCTTACCCGCCGACGGCTGCAGCATAGCCGAAGCCGCGTACCAAGTCACATCAGCCCGGCCGGCGGCGCCCCGGCCGCCGGGACGCTGACGGGCCTGTCCGGCGCGTCGTCGCGCAGGCAGGCGCTGGTGCGGGAGACGAAATGACGCCCGGGGCCGGCGCCGAGTGAGAAGCCCTCCGGCCCGCCGTCGGCCACGTCCAGCACGAATTCGGGGTGCGACCAGGCTGTGTCGAGTGCGACGTCGATGTAGAACTCCGCCCCATCCACCTCGCCGAGAAGCACGTCGTTGGGCCCGGTGAGGAAGTCACCGGACGGGTAGCACATCGGGGTACTGCCGGCGCAGCAGCCTCCGGACTGGACGAACATGACCTGCCCGCCGAGGCGTGCGCGGACCGCGACCAGCGCGGCGCGCGCCTCCTCCGTTGCGGAGAATCGCTCCTGCGAGGGGAATTGCAGATCGCTCATGTCCGTCCTTCCGTCCGGAGGCTGCTGCAACCGATCAGAAGAAGCCCAGCTTCGTCTCCGAGTAGCTGACCAGCAGGTTCTTGGTCTGGCTGTAGTGATCCAGCATCATCAGGTGGTTCTCCCTGCCGACACCAGACATCTTGTACCCGCCGAACGCAGCGTGCGCAGGGTAGGCGTGGTAGCAGTTCGTCCACACCCGTCCGGCCTTGATGGCCCGGCCCATGCGGTACGCCTTGTTGCCGTTGCGCGTCCACACCCCGGCGCCGAGGCCGTAGAGGGTGTCGTTGGCGATGGCGAGCGCCTCGGCCTCGTCCTTGAAGGTGGTCACGGCGAGCACCGGGCCGAAGATCTCCTCCTGGAAGATCCGCATCCCGTTGTGGCCCTTCAACACGGTCGGCTGGAAGTAGTAGCCGCCGTCAAGGGACGCGTCCAGCTTCGCGGCGGCAGCCACCGATGAGCAGCTCCGCACCGTCCTCGTTCCCGATGCCGATGTAGCTGTTGATCTTGTCCATCTGGTTGGTGGAGACCTGGGCGCCCATCATGGTTTCGGTGTCGAGCGGGTTGCCCATCTTGATCGCAGCGATCCGGCCGAGGCAGCGCTCCATGAACGCGTCGTAGATGTTCTCCTGGATCAGCGCCCGCGACGGACAGGTGCACACCTCGCCCTGGTTGAACGCGTACAGCACCAGCCCTTCAACGGCCTTGTCCAGGTACGAGTCGTCGGCATCCATGATGTCGTCGAAGAAGATGTTCGGGCTCTTCCCTCCCAGTTCCGTCGTGGACGGAATGAGGTTCTGCGCCGCGTACTGCATGATCAATCTGCCGGTGACGGTTTCACCGGTGAAGGCGATCTTGGAGATGCGCTTGCTGGTGGCGAGCGCGCGTCCGATCTCCGCGCCGGGGCCGGTGACGACGTTGATCAGGCCCGGCGGCAGGACGTCGGCCAGCACCTCCATCAGCTTCATGATCGACCACGGCGTGGGCGATGCCGGCTTCAGGACGACGGCGTTCCCGGCGGCAATGGCAGGGGCGAGCTTCCAGGCAGCCATCAGCAGCGGGAAGTTGAACGGGATGATCTGACCGACAACGCCCAACGGCTCACGGAAGTGGTAGGCGATCGTGTCAGAGTCGATCTCACTGATCGACCCCTCCTCGGTGCGCACCGCGGCGGCGAAATACCGGAAATGGTCGACGACAAGCGGAATGTCGGCATTCAGGGTCTCGCGGACAGCCTTGCCGTTGTCGTAGCTCTCTGCCACCGCGAGTTCTTCGAGATGGCTTTCGATCGCGTCGGCAGCCTTGTTCATGATGACTGCCCTCGCCGAGGGCGATAGTGCGGCCCAGCCCGGCTGGGCCGCGTGGGCCGCGTCCAGTGCAAGCTCGATATCCGCGGCCCCCGACTGGGCGAACCGGGTGAAGGGCCTGCCGGTGACGGGGGACGGATTGTCGGCGTACTCCCCGGTGGTCGGATCGCTGTACTGGCCATTGATCCAGTTGCCGTACTGCGCGGAAACCGTGACTTTGGAGCCCTCGGTACCGGGAGCGGGATAGAGCATGCATGCCTCCTTTGGCTTCATTGCAAGGAGCAAGCAAAGCACCCCCCAATGAGTGCGATGTGAGAACCGAAGGCAATGAGTAGTACTACGGAGAACGGCTGGTCTTCCGGGCTGGTCCGGGCTACACCAGCGGCCAGGGGACGCGGCGTCCGCTGCGGTCGGTGGGATACACGCCCGTGCGCAGCAGCCGGCGGACCCGGCCCTGCAGTGCCTCGATCTCCGTCACGGTGATCAGCTCGTCGAGGCCGGGCGGGCAGGTCGTTCAGCAGGGGTGCGATGCCGCCGAGCAGTTCGGGCGGGACGGGTTCGCCGGCGAAGTCCCAGATGACCGTGCGCAGCTTGTCCTCCGCGGCGAAGCACAGCCCGTGGTCGATGCCCTTGATGCGGCCGTCGGTGCCGCGCAGCACGTGCCCGCTCTTGCGGTCGGCGTTGTTGGCGACCACGTCGAACGCGGCAAGGGCCCGCAGTTGCGACCGCGTCTCCGGCACCCGGTCGTACAGGGTGAAGTAGTGCTCGGACGGGTCGGAGTCGATGTACAGCTGGAAGGAGCCGACCCCCACCGGCGCGTCCTCCCTGACGATCGTCGGCGGCACCAGGTCCCAGCCCAGCCAGTCGCTCAGCAGGTAGGCCGCGGCCTCGTTGCGGTGCAGGCCCGGCTCGAAGTCCCACAGCGGACGCTCGCCGGTCAGCGGCTTGTAGACCGCTGCGAGCGCGTCGTCCCCGGTGCCCACCTCCACCAGCAGTGCGAGGTTGCTGCTCGGCACGATGCGTCCGATGATCTCCACCGGGCCGTCGGTCAGGATGCCCAGCGCGCGCTCGTCGGAGTCCGATGTGTGCTCGAGCGGACGGGCCGGCACGGGTCAGCCCTCTGAGGCGAGGCCGGTCAGCGGCCCGGTCACGGTGTTCGTCGAAAGGACCTGCGGCGGGTGGCCCGTGGTGAACCGCAGGGCGGAGATCGAACCGGTGTCCACGACCACACGCCCGAAGGCGTCCAGCGGAGCGCCGAGTGCGAACACAAGTCCCAGGCGGATCGGGTCGGCATGGCTGAAGCAGGCAACCGTCCCACCCGGATGGGCCGCGTGCACGCGATCGAGCACAGCCACCACCCGCGCCTGCAGTTCGGCGAGGCTCTCGCCGCCGGGGAAGCGGAACGTCGACGGCGAGCCGTGCACCCCGCGCCACTCCTTGAGCCGTGCCAGCGATCCCAGCGTCTTGCCCGTCCACTCGCCGACGTCGGCTTCCAGCAGGCCCGGCTCCTCGATCGGCGTCAACCCCGTCGCGGCAGCCGTCGGAGCCGCCGTCTCGCGCGCACGCTCCAGCGGGGAGGTGTAGATCGCGTCCAGCTTCAGGGTGGCGAGGCGCTCGGCAACCGCAGCGGCCTGCGCCTGGCCGGCCTCGGACAGGTGCAACCCTGGCGCGCGTCCCGGCATCACCTTGCCCGTGGTCGGGGTGGCACCGTGCCGCACGAGGAGCACGAGCGTGCCCTGCGGAGCCTTCCGGGTTGCCATGGCGTGGAGCGTAGCCCCTGGGTCCATCTGCGCAAGTGGGCAGGTCTTTGCGGGTCCGCAGTGTTGGTGCGCCGGGGTTAGCGTGAAGTTGTGAGTGAACCCCCTGCCATCAAAACCCTTGGCGAACTGCGCGCCTCCGGCCACGTGCACAGGCACCTGCACACCGAGATCCGCGACAACCTGCTGGCCAAGCTGGCCTCCGGCGAGAACCCGTGGCCCGGCATGCACGGCTTCAGCCGCACGGTGCTGCCGCAGCTGGAACGCGCCCTGATCGCCGGCCACGACGTCGTCCTGCTCGGCGAGCGCGGGCAGGGCAAGACCCGGCTGCTGCGGTCGATGGTGGGCCTGCTCGACGAGTGGACGCCGGTCATCGAGGGCGCGGAGCTGGGGGAGCACCCGTACGACCCGATCACCCCTGCTTCCCGTCGCAGGGCAGCAGCGGAGGGCGATCAATTGCCGATCTCCTGGCGGCACCGCTCGGAGCGGTACTCGGAGAAGCTCGCCACCCCGGACACGTCGGTCGCCGACCTCGTCGGTGACGTCGACCCGATGAAGGTGGCCGAGGGACGCCAGCTGGGCGACCCGGAGACCATCCACTACGGACTGATCCCGCGCTCGCACCGCGGCATCGTCGCCATCAACGAGCTGCCCGACCTGGCCGAGCGCATCCAGGTCTCGATGCTGAACGTGATGGAGGAGCGCGACATCCAGATCCGTGGCTACGTGCTGCGGCTGCCGCTGGACGTGCTCGTCGTCGCCTCCGCCAACCCGGAGGACTACACCAACCGCGGCCGCATCATCACGCCGCTGAAGGACCGGTTCGGTGCGGAGATCCGCACCCACTACCCGATCGAGCTCGAAGACGAGATCGCCGTGATCACGCAGGAGGCCAAGCTGGTGGCGGCCATCCCCGCTCCCATCATGGACATCCTCGCCCGCTACACCCGGGCGCTGCGCACCTCGCAGGCGATCAACCAGCGCTCGGGGGTCTCGGCGCGGTTCGCGATCGCCGGCGCAGAGACCGTCGCTGCTGCGGCGCTGCACCGGGCCACGTCCCGCGGCGAGGACGAGGCGGTTGCGCGCATCGTCGACCTGGAGGCCGCCGTCGACGTGCTCACCGGCAAGCTCGAGTTCGAGTCCGGCGAGGAGGGACGCGAGCCCGAGATCCTCGCCCACCTGCTGCGCACGGCCACGGCAGAGACCGTCCGCCAGCACTTCCGCGGCATCGACCTCGGCCCGCTGGTCGGCGCGCTCGACGGCCACACAACGGTGACCACCGGCGAGCAGGTGACGGCGCGGGAGTTCCTCACCGGCCTGCCGTCGCTGGACGGCGCCGACGTCTACGACCAGATCTGCGAACGGTTCGACGCCACGACCGACGGCACCCGCGCCAGCGCCATCGAACTCGCACTCGAGGGGCTCTACCTCGCCCGCCGGATCTCGAAGGAGTCCGACGACGGCCAGACGATCTACGGCTAGGCCAGTCACCAAGGAAGGATGGGCATGCCCCGATCCCGTTCGCGGTACGGCAGGTACGTCGACGGCCCCGACCCGTTGGCGCCCCCTGTCGACCTCGCCGAGGCACTTGAGGCGATCAGCGAGGACGTGATGGCCGGCTACTCCGCCGAGCGCGCCCTGCGCGAGTTCCTGCGTCGCGGCGGACGCAACTCCCAGGGCCTCGACGACCTGGCCGGACGGGTGCAGGCACGGCGGCGGGAGCTGCTCGACCGCAACAAGCTCGACGGCACCCTCGCCGAGGTGAAGGAGCTGCTGGAGGTGGCCGTCCTCGAGGAGCGCAAGGAGCTGGCCCGCGACATCACCCTCGACGACCTGGATCGCGACTTCCGCGAGCTGCAGCTGTCGAACCTGCCGGAGTCGACGGCTGCCGCGGTCAGCGAGCTGGCGACGTACGACTGGCGCTCGAAGCCGGCACGGGAGGCGTACGAGAAGATCAAGGACCTGCTGGGACGCGAACTGCTCGACCAGCGCTTCGCCGGCATGAAGGAGGCGCTCGAGAACGCCACCGACTACGACCGCGCGGCGATCGCCGAGATGCTGAAGGACCTCAACGAGCTGCTCGAGGCGCACCGTCGCGGCGAGGACACCGACGCGGACTTCTCCGAGTTCATGGACAAGCACGGCGACTTCTTCCCCGAGAACCCGCAGAGATGTCGACGAGCTGATCGACGCCCTCGCCAACCGCGCGGCCGCGGCCCAGCGGATGCTGAACTCGATGACGCCGGAGCAGCGCCAGGAGCTGATGCAGCTGTCGGCGCAGGCGTTCGGGTCGCCGGAACTGATGGCGCAGCTCGGGCAGCTGGACGCGAACCTGCAGTCGCTGCGTCCGGGCGAGGACTGGTCGGGCTCCGAACAGTTCGGCGGCGACCAGGGCCTCGGTCTTGGCGACGGCACCGGCGTCCTGCAGGACCTTGCCGAGCTCGACTCGCTGGCCGCACAGCTCGGCCAGGGCTACGGCGGTGCCCGGATGGACGACATCGACCTGGACGCCCTTGCCCGCCAGCTCGGCCCTGATGCAGCCGTCTCGGCACGGACGCTCGCGGAGCTCGAGAAGGCCCTGCGGAACGCCGGCTACCTGAGCCGCGGCGCCGACGGTGCCCTGAAGCTCTCGCCGCGGGCGATGCGCCAGCTCGGCAAGACGTTGCTGCAGGAGGTGTCCGACCGGCTGAGCGGACGCACCGGGCAGCGCGACACCCGGCTGTCCGGTGCTGCCGGGGAGCTCACCGGCTCGACCCGGCAGTGGGCCTTCGGCGACACCGAGCCGTGGGACGTGACCCGCACCATCCTCAACGCCATGCGTCGCGACGCGCCAACGCCGAGCATCCTGGCGCCGGTGGCCGCGTCCGTGTGCAGCTGGAGGACGTCGAGATCGTCGAGACCGAGACGCGCACCCAGGCCGCGGTCGCGCTGCTGGCCGACACGTCGTTCTCGATGGCAGCAGAAGGACGCTGGCTGCCGATGAAGCGGACGGCCCTTGCGCTGCACCACCTGGTGTCGACGCGGTGGCGCGGCGACCAGCTCGACCTGATCACGTTCGGCAGGTACGCCGAGTCGGTGGCCGTCGAGCACCTTGTCGGCCTGCCGGCACTGCGCGAGCAGGGCACGAACCTGCACCACGCCCTGCTGCTGGCCGAGCGGATGTTCCGCAAGAACCCGACCATGCAGCCGGTGGTGCTGATCGTCACCGACGGCGAGCCGACGGCCTACCTCGCTCCCGACGGGGACTCACTGTTCAGCTACCCGCCGAGCCTGCCAACGCTGCGCGCGACCGTCGCCCAGCTCGACCGGGTGCGCCGGCTGGGCGCACGCATCACGTTCTTCCGGCTCGGAGACGACCCGGGCCTGGAGAGCTTCGTGCGGCAGATGGCCGACCGGGTGGACGGACGCGTGGTCAACCCCGACCTGGACGATCTGGGCGCAGCCGTGGTCTCGGAGTACCTGAGCGCCCGCCGTGCCGACCTCGGCAACTACTGGGGCGCCTGACCGACGGTTGAGCCTGACGAAACCTAGGACTGCGCGTCGACCAGGGCGTGGCGGGGGAGCGCCCGCGATTGCGGGCGAACGACATGCCACCACGTCGAGGCGCCGCCGAGTGCACGGCGTGCAACGGTGGATTCCGCGGTGGGGCGTGCTGTGGCGGTAGCAGCGCTTGTCGAGATCATCGGACGACTCCATTACTAGGGGGGTGTGTAATGCGGAAAGCCGAGCGTTGCGGGCAACGCTCGTGGGGGGTGTGCGATCCACGATCGGTTCGTCGGGATAACTGTGGCACAAGGGGGGCTTCTGAGGCTACGAATTCCCCATATCCGCTCTCTGGCCCCAACGGTGGCTGAGCCTGACGAGCGGATGCTGAGGCGGCGTCCTCGCGAGACCTCGGGCGAGCGGGGTATTCGGCATCGCGGCTGCGCGCACAGCGTGAGCCGGCTTCTTCTGAGTAGCTAGCCGCCGATTCTTGGTCTGTTGCCACCCCGCTGAACAAGGCCGGATCTCGTAGGCAATGACAACGAGCTGGGCCCGGTCGCGCGCATCGAGTTTGGTGAGGAGCCGGCTGACGTGGGTCTTTGCCGTGGCATAGCTCATGAACAGCTCGGCAGCGATCTCGACGTTGGAGCTCCCGCGAGCCACAGCCTCCAGCACTTCGGTCTCCCGATCGGTGAGTTGGGCGAGGTCGGGCGGCGGGCCGTTGTCAGCGGGACGCGGCGGACGAACTCGGCGATCAGCCGCCGGGTGGTGGTCGGCGCCAGCAGGGAGTCGCCGCCGGCAACCACCCGGATGGCGTCGAGGAGTTCATCGGGTGCGGTGTCCTTGAGCAGGAAGCCGCTGGCCCCGGCGCGCAGCGCGCCGTAGGCGTACTCGTCGAGGTCGAAGGTGGTGAGGACCAGCACGCGGGTCGATGCCGTTGCCGGATCGGACGTGATCCGCCGGGTGGCGTCGATCCCGTTCAACTCCGGCATCCGCACGTCCATCAGCATCACGTCGGGGTGCTCGGCCCGGGCCAGCTCGACGGCGTCCGTGCCCGTGGCCGCCTCCCCGACGAACTCCAGGTCTTCGCAGGACCGGATCAGGACCCCGAACCCCACCCTGACCAGCGGGTGGTCGTCGACAACCGCGACCCGGATCACTTCTTGCCTCCCGTCGGGAGATCGACGCGAAGCCGGTAGCCACCGTCGGCCGACGGCGCGGCGTCCATCGAGCCGCCCCAGAGCTGTACCCGTTCGCGCATGCCCTGGAGGCCGTGTCCGGGGCCGCCGGTGCCGGCGAGCTTGCGGCCGGGACCGTTGCGCACTTCGATTCCGAGTCGACCAGGAGTGTGCTCCAGCAGCACCCGGGCCGGCGCCCCGTGCGCGTGCCGGACGGCGTTGGCAAGACCCTCCCGGATCACGGCGCAGGCCGCGAGTTCGACGCCGGCCGCCAGGGGCTCGGCCTGCCCGGTCTCATCGATCTCCACCGGGACGCCGCTCATCCTTGTGCGGTCGAGCAGCCGTGGCAGGTCGGCAAGGCTGGTACGCGGCTCGTAGTCGACCGTGTCGGTGTCGCTGCGGAGGACGCCGAGCATGCTGCGGACCTCCTGCAATGCCTCGCGGCTGGTGGTGGCGATGGCGTCCAGCGCGCGGCGGGCCTCTTCCGGATCCGTGGCCGACACGTGGCTGCCCACCCCGGCCTGGACGGCGATCACGCCGAGTGAGTGCGCCACCACATCATGGAGCTCGCGGGCGATCGTCAACCGCTCCTCCGTCACCTGTTGCCGGGCGAGCTCGGCCTGCTGCACGGCGAGCAGGGCGGCCTGATCGCGTGGCGAGGTCGATCGCTGCCCGCCGGGCGCGCGCCGAGCGACCGATCGCGAAGGAGACGGCGAACAGCACCAGGTTCTGCAGCAGCTGCATCGGGTTGAGGTCCTGGGGCCAGAGCAGGCCGACCACGGCCAACATGCCGGAGGTGAAGATGAGGGCCACTGCCAGCTGCCGGGTGGAGGACCAGGCGCCGACGGTGTAGCAGGCGATGAACAGTCCGACGCCGAGCACGCCGGGGGCGAAGCCGAGCCAGACCAACCCGACGATCGGCACCGACGTGAGGACCAGCACCAGCAGCGGTGCGCGCTGCCGGAACGCCAGCGGCACGATTCCGGCGATGAGGAGGACCCAGATCGGTGCAGCGACCGGGCGCCGCCGCCGGACGCGGCAGGGCTCGTGGCCACGCTGAGGAGGGCGACCGCCAGCAGCAGGGCGGCCAGCAGCGCGTCCGACATGGCCGGATGCGTCTGGTTGAACCGCTGCACCTCCCGCCACTTTTCGAGCACACAGTGAACGTATCCGGTGGGGCCGGTCCCGGTCGTTGATCTACGGAATGAAGCCCGGCTACAGCTCGGGATGTACGCCGGAGCCCGGCCCGGTCCGCAGAGGCAGTCAACCCGGCTACCTCGGCACGACGTCTGACCGGTGGCTCTCGGCAGACGATGGCTGTGGCCCGAAAGGTGGCGCCCGGAGTGGCCGGCGCCGGGTCATCTACCCAGGAGATGAACAGGAATGACGCTTCTCGAGAAGCCGGCAACAGCGGTCCCTGCCACGGCAGGACCTCGGATGGGCCGGCAGCAGGCGGGCATGGTCGCGGTGGCTCGGCGCAGCAGGGCTGGTCGCCGGAATGGGGGTGGTCGGCGGGCTCTGGACGCCGCGTGGGCCGGTGACGGTCACCGAGTCACTGGCAACGATCCTGCTCGCGACGGGCGCCGGGGTGGGCGCGGGCTGGATGCTGCGCTCCCGGTGGGGGGCGCTGGTGTTGCCGATCCTCTACGCCGTCGCCTTCGAGGTGACCCGGCTGCCGGCGCAGGGGCCGACCGTCGACATGCTGAACGTCGGCGGGATCTACGGCTGGCTTGCAGCGATCTCCGGCCGCGGAGTGCACGGCCTTCTGGTCTTCCCCGCGCTGGTGGCCGGAGGACTGGTCGGAGGTGTGATCGCCCGCGCCCGCCGGTCGGCGCGCCTGACCGGTGGTCGGCGGGTGCTGGAACGTGGCATCCATCGGTGTGGGGGTGCTGGCTGTCGTCGCCACGGCGATCACCGTGCTGATTCCGGCGCGCACCGAGCCGATTCGTGGTGCCGACGGCACTGTGGTGCCGGGCAGCGTCGCAGAACTGACCCGGGTCTCCGTGACCGGCGGCGAGCTGAAGCTGCTGATCCGTGGGACAAGCGACACCAACCCGGTCCTGCTGTTCCTTGCCGGCGGGCCCGGTGGCAGCGAGTTCGGTGCGATGCGACGCCATGGCGAGGCGCTCGAGGATGACTTCGTTGTCGCGACCCTTGACCAGCGTGGGGTCGGGTCGTCCTACGACCAGCTGGAGCCCTTGGCAACCCACACCCTTGCCAACGCCGTGACCGATGTGATCGAGGTCACCGAGTACCTGCGCACCCGCTTCGGCCAACGGCAGGTGTACCTGGTCGGCCAATCCTGGGGAAGCTTCCTCGGGGTGCTCGCTGCCCAGGAGCGGCCGGACCTGTTCGCCGCCTTCGTCGGTGTGGGGCAGATGGTGGACGTCGCCGAGACGGACCGGATCTTCTACGACGACACCCTTGCCTGGGCCCGGGCGCGCGGGAACGTCGAGTTCGTGGCGCAACTGGAGGCGGCCGGACCGCCGCCCTACTCGAACCTGCTCGACTACCCGATGGTCTTCGCCCACGAGCAGCAGGTGTACGGCTACGACCACTCCGCCAACGCGGAAGGCGCCGGCCAGATGATGGAGAACCTTCCGGTGAGCGAGTACAGCCCGCTCGACACGGTGAACATCGTGCGCGGCCTGCTGGACACGTTCTCCGCGCTGTACCCCCAACTACAGGACCAGGATCTCCGCCAGAGCGCTGCCAGAACTCAAGGTGCCGGTCTACCTCGCCGAGGGACGGTTCGAAGCCACGAGGTCGCAAGGACCCCGCCAGGGACTGGTTCGAGCGACTCCAGGCGCCCGACAAGCGGTGGGTGGAGTTTGAGACCTCAGGCCACCGGCCGCTGTTCGAGCAGCCGGAGGAGTTCGCCCAGCTCATGCGGACGGTCGCCGCTCAGCGGTAGTCCTCCGCCGGATCAGGCACGAGAAGCGGTGGGGTGGACGCCGTCCGCCTCACCGCCAACAGCCCTGACGCAACGGTCGCCAGGGCAGCCACAAGAAGGAGGGCAACCGTCGGGTAACCGGAGCCCGGCGGCTTGTCCCAATCGGCGTCGCTGAGGCTGAGCATGACGAAGAAGTCCAGGATCTGCTGGCCGGATCCCGGTGCCGTCGCTGCGAAGACGACCACAGCCGCAACGCCGAGCCCCGGCCAGGTCACCCTGGCATCGCCGAGGATCATCAGCGCGAGAGGCCCAGAGAGCGAGAGCAGAACGGCCAGGCCGATGAAGAGGAAGTCGGGGTAGTCCGGCCAGGGCACGAGCGAAGCGACGACGCCCTCAACCACGAGGGCGATACCCAGGATCCCGGGCAGTGCTGCGACCGGCCGCACCTTCGCGGGCACCTGGAATGCTGGCAGCAGCACCAGCCAGGCGGACGCGAGCAGCAGCGCCGCGACCGCCCCGAGCGCCCCGACCAGCGTCAGGCCGTCACCGAGTTCGGGCAGCGGGAACATCGCCGCCTGGTCCATCGCAACAAAGCAGGAGTCGCTGAAACCGACTCCCGATTGCACCGGTGCTGAAGACGCTCCCGTTGAGCAGTTCACCGTCACAGGCGCGCCAGTAGAGCGTCACCGCCGCTCCATCGAAGGCAGCGCCGAGGGCGATCAGGGCTGCCGAGAGCAGCCACCGATGCGAGGTGTGCCCCATGATCGAAGCGTAGGCATCCCGGTCTTGCCGGGGGAGCCCCGTGGTTGTACGAACATCGCTGCGTTCCCTCAGGCGGGACGAAGTTGGCCCGCGGTGGCGCTGTCGCTATCCTCGGCGCATGCGTAGCGACCGAATGTGTGGCCTGTCCGTGGCCCTGTTCCGTGTCGGCTGTTGTTGTTGCTGAACCAGCCAACTGTGGGCTCCCATGCCCGACCCAACCTCGAAGCCCGACCCTCCGTCAGGCTCAGGGAACAACAACTGCTCCCACCTGCTTTCACAATTACCTGACTGACCAGGAAGTGACCATGTCCTCGTTCAACACCGGCCGCCGTCCCCTCGCCCTGCTCGCCGCAGCAGCCGCAGCCCTGATCTCGCTCGCAGCCTGCTCCGCGGCGCCCGCCGCCACCACCGCCGGTTCGGCCACGGCATCTGCTGCCGCCAGCCCGGCCAAGGGCGGCACCATCACCTTCGGACGCGCAGCCGCCACGACGTCCTTCGACCTGAACAACCAGATCACAGCCAACAACGCCTTCGCCATCGACAAGGTGTTCGAGCCGCTGGTCTCCTTCGACACCGAGGGCAAGATCATTCCCTGGCTCGCCGAGAAGTGGGACGTGAGCAGCGACCTGCTCACCTACACGTTCACGCTGCGCAGCGGCCTGCAGTTCTCCGACGGCACCCCGGTGACCGCAGCCGACGCGAAGTTCTCCCTCGACCGGCACATCAAGGTGCAGGGCCCGCTGCCGCTGGCTGCGCCCATCAAGGCCATCACGGCCACCGATGACCAGACGCTCACCATCACCCTGAAGAACGCCGACACCCCGTTCCTCTCCGAGCTGACCGGCTTCTCCAACGGCGTCTTCCCGAAGGACTTCGCCGGGAAGACCGAGAAGGAGTTCTTCGCGAAGCCGATCGGCACCGGGCCGTGGGTCGTCGACACCTGGGATCCCAGCGGCGACACCACTTTCACCGCCAACACCCACTACTGGCAGGCCGGCAAGCCGTACGCGGACAAGCTGGTCTACAAGGTGGTTGCCGACGACACCCAGCGCATCCAGCAGTTGCAGGCAGGCCAGCTCTCCGGCATCGAGGAGGTGGCCCCTGCCACCATCGCCCAGCTCAGCGCCGACCCGAACGTGACGGTGTCGCAGCTCGGCTCGTGGGAGGTGGAGCAGGTCTTCTTCAACACCCAGAACCAGTACTTCGCCGACGAGCACGTCCGCCGGGCCATCGCCCTCTCGCTCAACCGGGACGGCATCACGCAGGCCGTCACCTTCGGTGCTGCGCAGACGGTGAAGACGCTGATCCCGCCGACGATCCAGTACGCGGCCGACGTGAAGGCCCTCGACAACGACCCGGCGGCCGCGAAGACCGAGCTGGCGGCGTCGAAGTTCCCGCAAGGCTTCACGGCGACGCTGCTGATCGCGTCCGGCAACTCCGTCCGCACGCAGGAGGCCCAGATCATCCAGGAGGCCGTCAAGCCGCTGGGCATCACGCTCAAGATCGAGTCCATCGAGCTCAACGCGTTCCGCGAGCGGTTCTTCGCCTACAAGTTCGACGCGATGATCAACTCCGGCCAGAGCGACGCGCCCGACCCCGACGGCCTGATCGCCTTCCAGACCGACCCCAAGGGCTTCAGCAAGTCGTTCTGGACGCACTACACCAACGACCAGGTCACCAAGCTGGCCGAGCAGGGCCGGACAACGCCGGACGGTGATGCGCGCGCCACGATCTACGCCGAGATCCAGCAGATCCTTGCCGACGAGGTGCCCTACATCCCGCTCTACAACACCAAGAACGTGGTGGCGTCGCTGGCGTCGGTCCACGGCCTCACGCCGCGGATCAACGGCAGCGTCCTGTTCCAGGACGTCTGGCTGCAGAAGTAACCGGGCCCCAGGGACGACAATCTGCACATGCGCTGGTTCGGACGCTCACTGCTCGCTGCCATTCCGGTGGCCCTCGGCGTGGTGGTCTGCGTCTTCCTGCTGCTGCGGATCGTCCCTGGGGATCCTGCCCGGATGATCCTCGGCGAGCAGGCGACCACCGCGTCGATCGACGCCCTGCGCGAGCAGCTGGGGCTGAACCTCCCGGTGGGCGAGCAGCTGTGGAGCTACCTGGTGGGCGTGTTCACCCGGGCCGACATCGGCACGTCGCTGGTGACCGACCAGCCCGTCCTCGGGCTGATCGCGAGCCGGGTGGGGGTGACGCTGCTGCTGGTCGGGCTCGCCGTGGTGTTCACGGTGCTGATCGCCGTGCCCCTGGCGCTGATCGCTGCCACCCACAAGGACGGCGCGCTCGACCACGTCGTGCGGATCTTCCCGACCATCGGCATGGCGATGCCGGCGTTCTGGGTGGGCCTGATCCTGATCCTCGTCTTCGGGGTCGCGCTGCGATGGCTGCCGGTCGGCGGCATCGGCGCCAGCCCTGCCGATCCGCTGCGCAGCCTGATCCTGCCAGCCCTGACGGTGGCCATCGGCATGTCGCCGCCGTTGATCCGGTCGCTGCGCGAACAGCTCCTCGAGGTGCTGGACGCGGACTTCGTCGTCACCCTGAAGGCCGCCCGGCTCGGATCGGTGAGCATCCTCGTGCGGCACGTGCTGCGTAACGCCGCCGTGCCGGCGGTGTCGCTGCTCGGCGTGAACGTCGCCTACCTGCTGGGCGGGACGCTGGTGATCGAGAAGGTGTTCGCCATCAACGGCATGGGGGCGCTGCTGTTCAGCTCGATCAGCACCCGCGACTTCCCCGTTGTGCAGGGCATCACGCTCGTCAGTGCCATGGGTGTCGTCGTGATCTCGCTGGTCACCGACCTGCTGGTGGCGGCCCTCGACCCGCGAATCCGGGCAGCGTGAGTACCGATCGGGTCGCCGCAACCGTTGTCGCGGCGCCGCGTCCGTTCGTGCGGTGGCTTGCGCCGCGCCCGCCGCAGCCCAGCGCTGATCGCCGGCGCCTTCCTGGTGACCTTCATGGTGGCGATCTCGGTCCTTGCGCCGTTCGTCGCCCCCTACGACCCGGAGACCCAGAACCTCGGAGGTGGGCTTGCCGCGCCGTCGGCGTCCCACTGGTTCGGGACCGACCAGCTGGGGCGCGACATCCTCTCCCGCGTGATCTGGGCCGGACGCACGGACCTGCGCATCGCCGTGCTGGCAGCGATCATCCCGTTCATCACCGGCCTGGTGGTCGGCCTGGTCAGCGGGTACGCCGGCGGGCGCATCGACTGGGTGATCGGCCGCATCGTCGACACCTTCGTCGCCTTCCCGTTCTACGTGCTGATCATCGCGATCGTCTTCGCTGTCGGCACCGGCGAGAACGGCATCTTCATCGCCTACGCCCTCGTCGGCTGGATCAGTTCGGCCCGGGTGATCCGCGCGAAGACCAAGGCCCTGTGCCGCGAGGGCTGGGTGGGCGCTGCCTACGGCGGCGGCCTTTCGCACCCGCGGGTGGTCGCCCGGCACCTCCTGCCGAACGTGCTGCCGCAGGCCGTCGTGCTGCTGATGACCGAGATCCTGCTGATCATGGTCGCTGTCGTCACCCTCGGCTACCTCGGGCTCGGGGTGCAGCCGCCGACGCCCGACTGGGGAACCATGATCAGCGACGGGCAGTTGTTCCTCGCCACGAAGTGGTGGATTCCCTCGCTTGCCCGGTCTCGCCGTCGTCACCACCGGCATCGGGCTGTCGCTGCTGGGCGACGGGCTCGCGGACGTGTGGAGGCTGCGATGAGCGTCGGCGTGGGCGGCCTCGCCGTGACGGGGCTGCGGATCTCGGGCGAGACCGAACTCGTGCACGGCGTCGATCTGGCGCTGGCGCCGGGTGAGGCGCTCGGCATCGTGGGGGAGTCGGGCTCGGGCAAGACGCTCACGCTGCGCGCGGTGATGGGGCTGCTGCCGCGCGGGCTCCGTGTCTCGGGCGGCACCGTCGAGGCCGGCGGGCGGGTCGCGATGATCTTCCAGGACCCGCTGAGCTACCTCGACCCGATGACCCGCGTCGGGACCCTGCTCGCCGAGATCTGCCGGGCGCAACACGGCGGGTCGGTCGCCTCGGCCCGGGCACGGGCGCGGGAGCTGTTCGTCGACGTCCGGCTGCCCGATCCCGACACCCTGCTGCGCCGCTACCCCCACCAGCTCTCCGGCGGGCAGCGACAACGGGTGCTCCTTGCGATCGCGCTGGCAGCGCAGCCCGACATCCTGCTGTGCGACGAGCCGACCACCGCGCTCGACGTCACCGTGCAGGCGGAGGTGCTGGCCCTGCTGGACGAGTTGCGCGCCCGCCGCGGGCTGTCCCTGCTGTTCGTGAGCCACGACCTGGCTGTGGTTGCGTCGCTGTGCGACCGGGTGGTCGTCTTCCGCGACGGGCTTGCCGTCGAGACCGGCCGCACGGCCGACATCGTCAACCGGCCCACGCAGGCCTACACGAAAGCCCTTGTGGACGCGGTACTGCCGCTGCCGGCCCTCGCGGAGGTGGGCGGTGAGTAGCGGCCTGGAACTGGTCGACGTCGGCGTCGCCTACGGCTCGACCCGGGTGATCGACGCGGTCAGCCTGCAGGTCGCCCCCGGGCGGATCGTCGGGCTGGTGGGCGAGTCCGGGTCGGGCAAGACCACCCTCGCCAAGGCGATCGTGGGATCGGTGCAGCTGGCCTCGGGCAGCATCCGGCTGGACGGGGTGGAGCTGCGCTCCGGGCACCGCAGCAGCGAGGAGCGGCGCGCGATCCAGCTCGTGCAGCAGGACCCGTTCGCCTCGCTGAATCCCGGCCTTGACCATCGGGTACGTGCTGGACGAGCTGCTCCGCGTCCATGGACTCGGCGGTGACCGTGCCGGGCGGCGTGCGCGCGCTGCCGAGCTGCTGGGGTTGGTCGGGCTGGAGGCCGAGACCCTCGACCGCTACCCGCGGCAGTTCTCCGGTGGACAGCGGCAGCGGATCGCCATCGCGCGGGCACTGGCCGTCGAGCCGGCCGTGCTGGTGGCGGACGAGCCGACCAGCTCGCTGGACGTGTCGGTGCAGAAGACGGTGCTGGAACTGCTGTGCGGGCTGGCGGCCCAGATGAACCTCGCCACCTTGTTCATCTCCCACGACCTGTCGGTGATCAACGCCGTCTGCGACCACGTGGCCGTGCTGCAGGGGGGACGGCTGGTGGAGGTGGCCCCGTCCGGCCGGTTCTTCACCCATCCCGAACACCCCTACAGCCGCGCGCTGCTGGAAGCCGTGCCCCGCATCGTGAAGGAGGCCGCGGTGAGCGCACCTCGCCGCAGAAGCCCTGCTCGACCAGCCCTCGCTGCAGCCTGCGGAAGTGGTGGAGCTGGAAGGCCTCATCGCCCGCACCCTGCGGACCAGCGGGTCGGTGGTGCTGTGCCAGGCCGAGGCTGTCACGCTGCTCGAGGCTGTGGCCAGCAGCGTCGCCGGGCCGGGCAACCGGGTGCTGAACGTCGTCACGGGTCCGTACGGTGCGCTGTTCGGAGGATGGCTGCGGCGCACCGGTGCCGAGGTCTTCGATCTCGTGGTCGGTCATCAGGGCTTGTCGGAGGGCTCCTTCCGGACAGCGCTGGCCGGCATGGACACCGTCGCCCTCACCCAGGCCGAGGCTGCGACGGGTGCGAACCTCGAGCTGGCCGGGTTGCTGGGGGTGGCCGGTGAGCTGGGCGTGCTGACCGTCGTGGACGCCGTCGCAGCGATCGGCGCAGAACCGATCGCCGTCGACGACTGGGGCATCGACGTCGCCGTCATCGGCGGCCAGAAGGCGCTCGCCGGGCCGGCCGGGGTGAGTGCCGCCTCGATCAGCGAACGCGCCTGGCGGCGCATCGAGAACAACCCTGTGGCGCCGCGATCGTCGACGCTTTCTGTGCTCGACTGGGCCGACGGCTGGTTGCGGACCGATCGCTCCCGGATTCCCGGCACCCCGTCCGTGCTGGAGACCCGCGCGCTGCTCGCAGCGCTGCGTCGGGTGCACGCCGAAGGCATCGAAGCTGTCGAGCATCGGCACCGCAGGGCACGGGCAGCGACGCTCGCCGCCGTGGGCGCGCTCGGCCTGCGTCCATGGGCTGCCGAGGGACGCCGCGCTGCGATCTGCACGACGGTGGCGCTGCCCGGGGCTGGCTCGGGCCTCGCCGGACTCGTGCAGCCCGGTGTCCTGCAGCCCGGTGCGCTGCTCGCTCCCGGCGACGGACCGCTGGCCGGTGAGCTGTTCCGCGTGAACCACTACGGCCGGGCTGCCGATCTCGACGTGCTCCTCGCGGGCATCGACCGGTTGGCCGACGCCCTCGGCGTCCCGGGGGAGCGGCAGACCGCGCGGCAGGCGGCCGGCGAAGCGTGGGAGGAGACGGCATGAGCGGCGCAGTGCTCGAGAACGCGCAGGTGCTCGGAGCGGACGGCACGTTCCGCGCCGGGTCAGTGATCCTGACCGACGGTGTCTTCGGGGGCGAGGAGGACGTGGCAGCGGTCGTCGAGAGGTTCGACGCCACCGGCCTGTGGCTCACGCCCGGCTTCGTCGACGTGCACACCCACCTCGCGTGGCGAGCCTTCGATGCTGCGGAACGACAGCGACTCACCCCTGCGGAGCAGGCGCGCGATGTCCGGCTCAACGCCGGCCGGACGCTGGCGGCAGGCGTCACCGGGATCCGGGACGCCGGTGGGCTCACCGCTCCGCTGGCGCAGGAGGTCGGCGGGCTGCGGGCAGCGCTCAGCGTGCAGATGCTCGGGGCAGAGGACGCCCGTGGCCCCGCCCACCTGCGCGGACGGGTGCAGGAGCTGGCCGACGCCGGCGCTGCCTGGATCAAGGTGGTCGCCACCGGTGGCGTCGGGGCGGGGGACGCCGTCCTCGTGCCGGTCTTCGACGAGCTCGAGCTCAAGGCCATCCACGTCACGGCTGCACGGCTCAACCTGCCGGTGATGGTGCACGCCTGGGGCGGCCCTGCGCTCACCCAGGCGCTGGAGTTCGGGGCGGCCAGCATCGAGCACGCCGTGCTGATCACGGAGGACCAGTGCCGCCTGGCCGCCGAGGTGGGCGCCTTCGTCGTCCCGACGATCTGGATCTATACCGACGTGCTGGCGATGGCAGAGGCCGGGACGTTGCCGCCCGTACTCGCGCCGGCCGCGCGCCGGGCCGTGGAGGCGCACCCGCTCGCCGTCCGCCGTTGCCTCGAGGCAGGGGTGAAGCTGGCGATGGGCACCGACGCGGGCCTGGACACCCAGCACGGCCGCAACCTGTGGGAACTGGCTGCGCTGATCGAGGCCGGAGTGCCTGCCGACACGGCTCTGGTTGCCGGGACCTCGGGCGGCACCCGCCTCCTCGGCCGCGGCGACCTCGGCGTGATCCGTCCGGGCGCACCCGCCGACCTGGTCTGCTTCAACGCCGACCCACGCCGTCCCGAGGTCCTCCGCGACCCGTCCCACGTCGTCGCGGTCTACGTCCGCGGCGAGCTCCTGCACCAGGCCTGACAGTGCCGCCCGGACCGTATTGGGGACGGTTCCAAACTCGGTCCGCTAGCCGAGGGTGTGGCCGACCAGGCGTCCGATCCAGTAGGTGACGCCCATCGCCAGCAGGCCACCGGCGAGGTTGCGCAGGATCGCGCGGCCCATCGGGGTGCCGCCGACCCGGGCGCTCAGGTAGCCGGTGATCACGAGGGCAAGGGCCACCGCTGCGACGGTGACCAGGATCTTGAGGTCGGTCGGCGCGAAGATGATCGCTACCAGCGGCAGGACCGAGCCGATCGTGAACGAGACCGCCGACGACACGGCAGCTACCCACGGGCTGGTGAGCTGGTCCGGATCGATACCGAGTTCGGTCTCCGCGTGGGCCGCGAGCGCGTCGTGGGCGTGCAACTGGGTGGCGACCTCGAGCGCGAGCTCTGGCTGGAGGCCCTTCGCCTGGTAGAGGCCGGCGAGCTCCGCCAGTTCCTCCTCCGGCATCTCCGCGAGTTCGCGGCGCTCCTTGTCGAGCAGGGCCTTCTCGGTGTCACGCTGCGCGCTGACGGACACGTACTCGCCGACCGCCATCGACAGCGCACCGGCGGTGAGGCCGGCGATGCCGGCGGCGAGGATGGTGAACGGCTCGAGAGTCGCGCCGGCCACGCCGATCACGATGCCGGCTGTCGAGACGATCCCGTCGTTGGCGCCCAGCACGGCTGCGCGCAGGCCATTCAGCTTGCCGACGTGGGATCCGGCCTCTGCCTCGGCTGCCTGGTAGGCGCTGGGATCATCGCCGGCGAGGTTCTTGCTCTCTGTCACGGGGGTGCTCCTCAGGGTCGGACGGCCGTCCCGAGACTATCGGCCGGGTGGACCGAGTTAGAACCGTCCCCAACCCGGTCCGGGCGGGCGGGAACCGCCCCCAAATCGGGGGATTGTGGCGTGTGTGCGATACTTGGTGGCAGGGCGCGGTAGTCGCAGCCCAGCATCGCACCACATTTCGCAGCGCGCGGGTGGCTCAGCCACCAAGGACGCGAACGGACCTGGACCGTGGTGAACCAATCTGCAGAAAGCAGTATTTCCCTTGTCACAACCCAATTCTGTCCCGGCGACCTTCGTGGAGCTTGGTGTTCCCGCAGCCTTGGTGAGCCCGCTCACCAAGGGCGGCATCACCGCCCCGTTCGCCATCCAGACCGCCACCCTGCCCGACACCCTCGCCGGCAAGGACGTGCTCGGCCGTGGCCGCACCGGCTCCGGCAAGACCCTCGCCTTCGCGCTGCCGCTCGTGGCCCGCCTTGCACACCTCGTCCCGTCCGGTGCTGCCGGACGCACCCAGCCCGGGCACCCCCGCGGCCTGATCCTCGCCCCGACCCGCGAGCTCGCCAACCAGATCCTCGACGTGATCGAGCCGCTGGCGACCGTCGCCGGCCTCAAGGTCATGACGATCTTCGGTGGCGTCAGCCAGCACGGCCAGGTGCAGCAGCTGCGCCGTGGCGTCGACATCGTCGTTGCCACCCCCGGCCGCCTCGAGGACCTGATGAAGCAGGGCGTCATCCGTCTTGACGCCGTCTCGATCACCATCCTCGACGAGGCCGACCACATGGCCGACCTCGGCTTCCTTCCCGGCGTCACCCGCATCCTCGCCGCCACCCCGGCCGGTGGGCAGCGCATGCTGTTCTCCGCCACCCTTGACAGCGGCGTCGACAAGCTCGTCAAGCGCTTCCTCAGCCACCCGCTGGTGCACAGCGTCGACAGCGAGGACTCCCCGGTCGGCGAGATGACCCACCACGTGTTCATGGTGCGCGACGCCTCGCAGAAGAAGCAGATCATCCACGAGCTCGCCGGCGGCACCAGCCGTCGCCTGCTGTTCACCCGCACCAAGCACCAGGCCAAGAAGCTTGCCCGCGAGCTGACGGCTGACGGCATCCCGGCCGTCGAACTGCACGGCAACCTCTCCCAGAACGCCCGCGAGCGTGGCCTGAAGGCCTTCGCCGACGGCAAGGTCCGGGTCATGGTCGCCACCGACATCGCAGCCCGCGGTATCCACGTCGACGACATCGACCTGGTCATCCACGTCGACCCGCCGGCAGAGCACAAGGCCTACCTGCACCGTTCCGGGCGCACCGCCCGCGCCGGCCACGAGGGCGACGTGATCACCCTCGTGCTTCCCGAGCAGCGCAGGGACTTCCAGCAGATGGCCCGCGCGGCGAAGATCACAGCGCAGCCGTCGTCCGTGCAGTCCGGTGACGCCCAGGTGATGGCGCTTGTCGGTAGCCAGGCAGCACCGGTCGCCCCGGCCGATGCCCCAACTGCGGCGTCCCGCAAGGGCCAGGAGCAGGTGCAGCAGCCGCGTCGTTCCAGCTCGCCGCGGTCCAACTCCGGGCGTTCGGGCTCCGGCGGTTCGCGCTCCGCAGCACCGAAGTCCTCGGGCCAGCGCAGCGGGGGCGACCGCGTCGCCCGTAGCTACGTCACCGCCAGCAACCGCGGCGACTCCGTCGTTGCGCTGTCGCGTCAGGGTGGCGGTGCGCGCAGGCGTCCCGCCGGACGCACGTCGAGCCGGCTCTCCGCCTGACCTGACGAGGACCCAGTCCCATTCTCACGGCGACGCCCGGCCCAACGGCCGGGCGTCGCGGTGTTCACCCACTGCACGTCATCGATGCCCTGGGCGAAGGGGACGGACTGTCCCCCTTCCTGGGTCTAGGGTGCGGGGCAGTGGGGCTGATTGAATTCCCGTAGCATTCCCGCCCCCCGCCAGGAGCACTTCACACATGCACAACCCGCGCACCATCGGCCTCGCCACGGCGCTGGCCACCGTGCTCGCCCTGGCGTGCCTGCCCGCCGCCAGCAGCACCGCGGAGCCGACACCCGGCGTCCCGGACATCGGCACCAGTACCTCGAAGCCGGCCACCACCCGTACCGACACGATCATCGTGACCTTCGACCACGGCGCGGCAGATCCTGCCGCTGCGGCGACGTCCGCAGTGGCGGACGCTGCGCAGGAGATCGCCGGCGCTGACGTGAAGGCGGTGACACCGATCAGTCCCGGCATGGTGGCGGTCACCCTTGACACCACCCTGAGCGGCAGCGAACAGTCCGACCTCGGGGACGCGGTCGCCGACGTCCCTGGAGTGAAGGCCGTCGAGGCCGCCGTCACCTTCCAGCTGGACGGCGCGAACGACCCGACGGACGAACCCTTCTGGAGCTACCAGTGGAACATGGGCGCTACCTGGGGCATCAAGGCACCTCAGGCGTGGTGGGCCTCCACGGGCGCGGGTGCCGTCGTCGGCGTCGTCGACACCGGCATCACAGCCCATCCGGACCTGACCGGTTCGACCACAGCGATCATCGGCGGCAATGTGATCGCCGGCTATGACTTCATCGACAGTGTCGCGATCTCCCTCGACGGTGGCGGGCGGGACGCCAACCCCAGCGACGTCGTTCCAAGCTCGGACTTCCACGGCACACATGTTGCGGGCATCGTCGGAGCCCTCCTCAACGGCCAGGGTGTTGTCGGCACTGCGCCGAACGTCAGGATCGAGCCGCTCCGCGCGATGGGCTCCGGCGGCGGCACCGACGCCGACGTGATGGCGGCCATGCGGTGGGGTGCCGGGCTCACCGTCCCTGGCCTCCCTGCGAACCCGAACCCCGTCGACGTACTCAACCTGTCTCTCGGCGGTGCCGGGACCTGCAGCTCGGCCATGCAGGCGACGGTCGACGCCGTCACGGCCAAGGGCGTCGCCGTCGTGGTCAGCGCAGGCAACGCCCATATCGCTCTCGCCAGCGCGTCCCCGGCGAACTGCAGGGGAGTCATCCGGGTGACCGCGACCGGTGCAACCGGCCAGCTTGCGAGCTACAGCAACGTCGGCACGACGTCGCTGCCCGCCACCATCGCTGCTCCCGGCGGATCGTCGGTGCCGAACCCTGCCAACGGAGGGACGGGCGCCATCGTCTCCACCTGGAACGACGGCACCATCGCTGTGGGCAATGCCGCCTACGGCGGCATGAGCGGTACCTCGATGGCAGCGCCCCATGTCTCCGGGGTGGTGGCCTTGCTGAAGTCCGGGCACAGGTCGCTGACTCCAGCGCAGATCACCGCGATCCTGCAGCGAACCGCCTCGCCGCTGGCCACGGCCTGCGACGTCGCCGTGTGCGGCGCAGGGATCGTGGACGCCGCTGCAGCGGTCGCCGACCAGGTGCCCGGAAAGCCGCTGCCGGCGATGACCGTGACGCAGAGCCCATCGATCACCGGCACGCCCACCATCGACCGGGTCCTCACCGGTGGCGCCGGCACGTGGCCGGCTGCGGCCACCCTCGCCCGGCGCTGGCTGCGCGACAACCAGCCGATCGCTGGTGCAACCGCAGCGACCTACCGCACCACAGCGTCCGACGTCGGCCATGACCTTGCCTTCGAGGTCACCGCTTCGCGCGCCGGCTACACCACTGCCACGGTGACGTCGGCGCCCCTGCGCATCAAGCATGGTGCGCTCCGTGTCCGCACCAATCCCTCGGTCAGGGGCACGCGCAAGGCCGGCCACAAGCTCTCCGGGAACAGCGGCACCTGGACGCCGACAGCGTCGCTGGCGCGGCAATGGCTCCGCGACGGAAGACCGATCGCTGGAGCCACCGGCTCGACCTATCGACTCACCAAGGCCGACCGTGGCCACAGGGTGCGTCCGGTGACGGCGAAGCGGCCGGCTACACCACGGCCATCGCCACCTCACGCGCCGTCCTGATCGGCTAGTGCGGAGCCTGCGGCGCAAGCGCCCGGTTCACGCCTGACGGTAGAGGTCGGCCCGGAAGCGGTATGCGTCGCCGCGATAGCGGTTGATCCCCAGCAGCAGTGCCCTGCCGTCGCGCGCGTAGGCGACCTCGCTGCCGACGAGGATCGGTGCACCCACCGCGCAGTGCAGCAGGCCGGCCAGTTCCGCGTCCGCGGCGTCAGCCTGCACGGAGTAGGCGGACCGGTGCACCCAGAGCCCGCACAGCGCCTGGAGCCGCTCGTACAGCGACTGGTCGGTGAGGTCGGCGGTGGCCATGGCCTCCGCGCCGGAATGGATGATCACGTTCTGGTCGACGCAGATCTCGTGGCCGTCTAGGCTCCGGAGCCGGCGCAGCTCGATCACGGGCGCCGCCGGGGCGATCCGGAGTTGCTCGGCCTCCTCGATGGTGGCCGGCCGGACGACCTGCTTCAGCACCGCAGCGGTCGGCCGCAGCCCTTTGGCCCTCGCCATCTCACTGAACGACTGCAACACGCTCGGCGCCTCCCCGAGCACCTGGCTGGTCACGAACCAGCCGCGCTGGGCAGAGCGCTCCAGCCGCCCCTCCGCCTCGAGTTGGGTGAGGGCCCGGCGCACGGTGACCCGGCTGACCCCCAGCCGCAGCGACAGGTCCCGCTCGCCGGGCAGGCGGCTCCCGACCGGTACTCGCCGCGGGTCAGGGCGAGTTCGAGCTGCTGATACGCGGAGTCGGTGGCTGCTTGCACAGCACTACCATACCAGTAGCCAATCTGTCAGCCAACTGGTCTAGGGTATTGAGTAAAGTGGACTATCTGGTATAGCTTGTGCGCATCGCCATCCCGCAGATCCTCGCACCGCTGGAGGCAGCCGGCGGTGCGAGCCCCCAGCTCTGGTACGCCGACCCGGCCGACCCGGCAGCCTACGACCGGCGGATCGCTGCTGCCGGCGGCATCGATCTGTTCCTGCTCGCCTCCGGCGCCAGCGACGGCCATGTCGCGTTCAATCCGCCCGGCTCCGCGAGGCGACTCCGTGACCCGGGTGATCGAACTGCCTGACACCACGCGGCGCGACAACATGTTCACGTTCCCGGAGTTCACCGACCTCGCCGACGTGCCGCACCACGGCCTCTCCGTTGGCATCGGCACGATCGTTGACAACACGCGCCAGGCCGTGATGATGCTCACGGGTGCCGACAAGCAGACGGCCTTCGAGCGGATCGCTGCTGCTGAGCCACTACGAACCGGACTGGCCTGCGACCGCCGTCACCGAGTGCGCGGAGTTCACGATCCTTGCCGACGCCGCCGCCTCCCGCGGCTGAGCGACCAACCACGATCCCTCTGAAAGGAAGAAATGGCATCAATCAAGCTCGTCTACATCGGCGGCGGCTCCTCGCGGGGCGCCGGCACCATGGCGTCGTTCCTCGAGCGCGGTGAGCAGTTCGCCGGCTCCGAGGTGGTGCTGGTCGACCTCGACCCCGATCACCTGGAGATCGTCCGGCGGATGGCCCAGCGGATCGCCGACGAGAAGGGCCTGGACATCACCGATCCGCGCCACCACCGATCGCCGCGCCGGCCCTCACCGACGCCGACGCCGTCCTCACCAGCTTCCGTCCCGGCGGGTTCGAGGCGCGCGCCCTCGACGAGCGGATCCCCCTCAAGCACGGCGTGATCGGGCAGGAGACCCAGGGCCCCGGCGGCTTCTTCATGGCGCTGCGCTCGATCAACGCGTTCACCGGCATCGTCGCCGACATCGAAGCCGTCGCCCCGAAGGCCGTGATCTTCAACTACACCAACCCGGTGAACCTCGTCTCCCAGGCGGTCACGCAGTTCACCGACGTGCCGATCTGGTCGATGTGCGAGGGGCTGCTCTACTTCCCCCGATACCACCCTGCGGGCAGCCGGCCTCGACCCGGCACGCGCGAAGGTCACGATGGCCGGCATCAACCACAACGACTGGTCCTTCGAGCACACCTACGACGGCGCGGACCTGATGCCGCTGCTGGACGCGGCGTGGGAGGAGCGGCGCGACGACCCGAGCCTTTCGACGTCTTCGACCGGCGGATGCTGCAGTTGGCCGTCACGATGCGCTCGGTGCCGTCGGACTACTTCCAGTACTACTTCTACGGCCCGGAGATCCTCCGCGAACTGCAGGGCGCCACCGACGACGCGGTCCGAGGAGATCATGGCCGCGCTGCCGGACTACTGGGTGCACTACACCGAGCAGTCGAACGCTGACGTGCCGAAGCTCGACCCGAAGCGGTCCCGCGGCGGCATCCACGAGCTCGAGCTCGCCCTCGACGTGATGCATGCCCACTACAACGACACCGGTGACCGGCTGCCGGTCAACCTGCCGAACACCGGCGGCGCCCTTCCGGGCTTCGACGAGGACGTCGTGGTGGAGATGTGGTGCACCGTCGACGCAGCCGGCGTGCACCCGGAGCCGCAGCAGCCGCTGCCGCACACCGTCCGCGGCATCACCCAGCAACTGGCCGAGTACCAGTACGTCGCCGGGGAAGCAGCCTGGAAGGGCAACCGCAGGGACGCGATCGCCGCCCTCGCCGTCAACCCGCTCGTCCCCGGCCTCGCCGTCGCCGAGGAGCTGTACGACGAGATGGCAGCGGCCCACGCCGCCTACCTGCCAGAGCGCCTCCTGCGGTGACCGGACGCTTCCTCGCCGTCGACGCCGGCAACTCCAAGACCGTCGCCGTCGTCGTGGACGCCGGTGGTGGCGTCCTCGGCCGTGCGCGCGGCGGCAGGGGCGACATCTACAACGCCGTGACGCCGCACGCAGCCGCGGAGGCTGTGATCGGTGCGATCCGTGGCGCCCTGGCGGAGGCCGGTGTCGAGCCGGGAGGGCTGCAGGCGCCTCGCGCTCCGGCTCGCCGGCGTCGACTGGCCGGAGGACGCGGTGTGGTGGCGCGAGCGGCTGGCCGCCGACCTGCCGGGCCTGGACACGGTTCTCCATCGCCAACGACGGGTTCGCCTCGCTGCGCCTCGGCATGCTGGACGGCGTCGGCCTCGCCATCACGGTCGGCACCGGTCCGGCCGTCGCCGGCCGCAGCCGTGACGGGCGGCGAGTGCTGCAGCGGCTGGATGGTCTTCGACCACCTCGGCGGCTTGGGGCTGGCCGATGCCGCCGTGCGCGCGGTCTGCCTCGCCTGGATGGGGATCGGGCCGCCGACCGCGCTCACCCCGGCGTTGCTCGGCCTTTTCGGCGTCGCCGACCCCTACGAGTTGCGGCACGTCTTCACCCGCCTCGAAGGCCGGCCGGAGCAGCGCAGAGGTGCTGCGGCGCCACCCGCAGCGTCCTCGAGGTCGCCGGCAACGGCGACCCGGTGGCTGCCGGCATCGTCGCCGACCACGCGCGCGCCTTCGTCGGGTACACCGGCTGGGTGGCTGCCCAGGTGGGTGGCGTGCCGGGGCCGGACCTGCCGATCGTGCTCAACGGCTCGGTTGCCACCTCGCGAGCACGGCGCCCTGCGCGAAGCGCTGTGCGCGGAGCTGGCAGCCGTCCATCCCGACTGCCCGGTGAGCGTCTCCGACGCGCCACCGCTGGCGGGTTGCGTCCTCGACGCCCTTGCCGAGGGCGGGGTCGAGCTGACCGCCGAGCTGCGTGACAGCGTGATCGCGACCTACCACCCGCCCGAGTTCCTGACCACCTGACCCCACCAAGGAGGAGCCACCCGTGATCGCCGATGCGCGCCGGTTCGTCGATTCGCTCACCCTCGAACAGCAGGCTTCGCTGCTCAGCGGTGACGGCGACTGGCACACCCGCCAGTTCCCGCCGGACCTGCCGCCCGCCGAGCTCGGTGACGGCCCGCACGGGCTGCGCACCGAGGTCGGGGTCGACATGGTCTGGGTGCCGTCCACCTGCTTCCCGACCGGGTCGGCGCTGGGCGCCACCTGGGACAGCGAGCTCGTGGGACGGGTGGCTGCCGCGATCGGCGAGGAGGCGCGGGCGCTCGGCGTCCAGTTGCTGCTCGGGCCCGGCATCAACCTGAAGCGCACGCCCGCTGTGCGGGCGGAACTTCGAGTACTTCGCGGAGGATCCGGTGCTGGCCGGCGACCTGGCAGCCGCCTACATCACCGGCATCCAGGGCACGGGGGTCGGCGCCTGCCTGAAGCACTTCGCTGCCAACAACCAGGAGACCGAGCGGACGCGAGGTGTCGGTGCGAGGCCGACGAGCGGACGCTGCGCGAGCTCTACCTCGAAGGGTTCCGGCGGGCGATCGGCGCGGCCGGGCCCTGGGCTGTGATGTGCGCGTACAACCGGATCGGTGGCATCCACGCCTCCCAGCACCACTGGTTGCTCACCGAAGTGCTCCGCGACGAATGGGGCTACGACGGGCTGATGGTGTCCGACTGGGACGCCGTGCACGACCCGGTGGCTGCCGTGGCGGCAGGGCTCGACCTCGAGATGCCCGGCACAGCCGGACGCAGCGCGGCAGCCATCGTCGAGGCCGTGCAGCGCCGGGGCGCTCGACGCGGAAGCCGTTGCGGCCGGCGGCCACCCGGGTCGTCGAGTTCGTGCAGCGCGTGCTTCCCGATGGCACGGCGGTGAACGGGACGGTGTTCGACCTCGGCGTCGAGCCGCGCCGGCCGCTGACCGCCGAACAGCGCGCCGCGCTGAAGGCGGCAGAGCACCACGACGCTCGCCACGGAGGCGGCCGCTGCAGCTGCGACCCTGCTGCGCAACGACGGCGTGCTGCCGTTGTCGGTCGACGCGACGCAACGGATCGCCGTGATCGGCGCCCACGCTGTGGTGCCCCGCATCCAGGGCGGCGGATCGGCCGGGCGTCGACCCGCTCGACCGTCGACGAACCGCTTGCTGCCCTGCGGGCGCTGGCGGGGGAGCGGGTCAGCTACGCGCCAGGGCTACGAGATCGCCGAGACCGACTTCTACCAGGAGCTCTCCGCTCCTGCCGGAACGCGCCGCTGCCGGGTTGCGCGCAGAAGCTGTGGCGCTGGCACGGCAGGCAGACGTGATCGTCGCGTTCGTCGGGCTCCCGCTGTCGGCAGAGGTCGAGGCTGCCGACCGGCACGACCTGAACCTGCCGGCCGACCAGGTGGAGCTGCTGCGGGAGCTCTGCCGGCCTGGGTACGCCGCTGGTGGTGGTCATCGCTGCCGGCTCGGCCGTCGACCTTGCGCCCTGGCACGACCGAGACGGCAGCGATCCTGCTGACCTGGCTCGGTGGCGAGGCCGTCGGCACAGCCACAGCTCAGGTCCTGTTCGGTGCGCGGGAGCCGGGCGGGCGGCTGGGCGAGACCTACCCGCTCGCACTGGCACAGACCCCCGGCTACGCCGGCTTCCCCGGCGTCGACGGCCGGGTGCACTACGACGAAGGCCCGTTCATCGGCTACCGCTGGTACGACGCTCAGGGGCTCGGCGTCCGGTACCCGTTCGGGCACGGGCTCTCCTACACCTCCTTCGAGTACAGCGATCCTGCGATCGAGGCGACAGGGAGTGGCCCCCGTGTGAGCGTCACGGTGACCAATACCGGCGCCCGTGCAGGCAGCGAGGTGGTCCAGCTGTACGTCGAACCGCCCGAAGGGAGTGGCCACCGGCCGCCGCGGGAGCTGCGCGGCTTCGCCAAGCTCCACCTGCGGGCCGGGTGAGTCAGGCGAGGCAACCTTCGAGCTCGGCGTGCGCGATTTCGCCGTCGCCGATACGGAGCGCCGTTGCTGGCGTCAGGACGCCGGGACCTACCGGGTGGTGATGGGCGCGTCCTCCCGTGACCCGAGGGTGGCTCTCGACGTGGAACGTCGCGCCGACAGCACCTCGTTCACGGAACGGGCGCTGACGCTAGTCGCGGTCGGGGTTGAGCGACCAGACCACGCCGGCGAGGACGGTGGCGAAGGCCGTCCACAGGGCGTAGGGCGCGAGGGCCCAGCCGAAGCGGCGGTCGACCCGGCCGGCACGACGGGCAAGGCGCAGGCTGTTCAGGGCGAGCGCCCCTGCGCCGAGCGTGGACGCCGGCAGGTTGTGGCCACGGAAGAACAGCCAGCTCCAGCCGCCGTTCAGTGCGAGGTTGCCGGCCAGCGCCTTGCGGAATTCCGCAGCCTGCTCCGCCTCCCCGCGACGGTCCAGCTCGTTCAGCACGGCGGCCGACGTGACGGCGATGTCGGCGTACAGCGTGGTCCAGACGATCGGGAACGCCACCGGCGGCGGCTGCCACGACGGCTTCTCCAGGTCGCGGTACCACCCGCCTTCGGGGTCGGTTGCGAGGGAGCCGGCGGCTGCTGCTGCGGCGACCAGCCCGCCGGTGGTTGCGAGGTTGCGGGCACGCCGAGGCTTGCGGGCTTCGGCTTCAAAGGGGTACATGCGCTCTCCTTGTCGACGACTACAGCCTGCCAGCCCCACCAACCTCCGCGTTTGGGGACCATTGGCAGGATCGGGGAATGAGCACACGGGTTTCGCGTGAACCGGTCGGCCCCGGCCAGGAGTCGGTGTGGGACTACCCCCGTCCGCCGCTGGTAAGGCCGACGGACCGCACGGTCGAGGTCGTCCTCGGCGGCGAGGTGGTCTGCCGCACGACATCCGCCCTCCAGGTGCTCGAGACGAGCCACCCGCCCACCTGGTACCTGCCGCGCGCTGACTTCGTCCCCGGCGCCCTCGAGGCCGCACCCGGTTCCTCGTTCTGCGAGTGGAAGGGTGCAGCCCGCTACCTCGACGTGCGTGGCGGGGGACGGACGGCTGCGAAGGCTGCCTGGTACTACCCGAACCCGTCTCCCGGCTTCGAGGTACTCCGGGACCATGTGGCCCTCTACGCCGGCCCGATGGATGCCTGCCTCGTCGACGGACGGCCCGTCGTGCCACAGCCCGGGGGCTTCTACGGCGGGTGGATCACCCCGGAGGTCACCGGCCCTTTCAAGGGGATAGCGGGCAGCCTGGGCTGGTAACCGGCGTTGTGAAAGCCTCAACCACCCACCCCCCAAACCCTCAAGTAGACGCGCGTCCGGAGGGTGTTCGGTGTGAGACTGCGAGTACCGAACGCAGTCACCACCTCGCCCCCGGAGGATCCTCGCCATGTCCCGGCACGCCCGCACAGCCGCAGCTCTCGCGACGGTTCTCGTGATGCTGCTGTCCGTCGGTGCGGGTTCCGTGCCCGCAGCCAACGCCGCGGCGGGACCTGTGACGCCGACCGCTTCGGTCACCGACCTTCGGGTGCAGGCGATCTACTTCGAGAAGACCCGGAACCCCGCCCAGCGCGACCTTGCCGTCGGCTCGCTCGCAACGCTCGATGCGTGGAAGGCCGGATTGTGGACCGGCTTCCTCGCCTCCTGGGACGTGGCCAACAAGGGCCTTCCGATCCACACGACCACCCCGAAGGGGCTGCCGGCGAAGGGGCATGTCTTCGTCGTGCTCGGCTCGGCGCTGACCAAGTCCGGCCGCATCACCACCAAGACCACCCGGCGGCTGAAGATCGTCCTCACAGCCCTGGGCAAGTACCCGGCCTCGAAGGTGCTGGTCTCCGGCGGTGCGAAGCGCAACGGCCACACCGAGGCCGGTGTGATGTACGACTGGCTGGTGGACCGGGGCGTCAAGAAGAGCCGCATCCTGCGCGAGTCGACGTCTGCCAGCACGGTGAGCAATGCCACCAACTCGATGGCGATCCTCCTCGACCACCCCGAGTTCACCAGCTACACGCTGATCTCCGATGCATCCCACATCCGTCGGGCCACGATCCTCTTCACCGCTGCGAAGGTGGGGATCCAGGAGAAGACCGGCAAGCCCTGGACGCTCACATCCGTCTCGAACGTTGCGTTCCTGGACAGCAAGACCGCCAGCAGGGGTCCCGTCAACGCCGCGACGCACACGATCATCGCCAGCAACGTCGCCAGCGTGCTCGGCCTTGGTGCCCGGTACAAGGCGATGATCGCCAAGCCGCCGGCCAAGGCAGAGCTGACCTCGCTGTCCGTCGTGCCGCCGGCGAGCTGCACCTACCAGGTGGGCCAGAAGTTCACCACCGCGGGGATCGTGGTCACAGCGCTGTACAACAAGGGCAGCTACGCCCGCACGGTGACGAGCAGCGCCAGCTTCTCCGGCTTCACCTCCGCCAAGGTCGGCCCGGTGTCGGTGAAGGTCAGCTACGGAGCCTCCGGGGTGAGCAAGTCGGCGTCCTTCGGCTGCACGATCGTGAAGGCGACCAGCGGCGTCGGTGTCGGGCTGTCGACGAAGACCATCCACAAGGCGAAGACGCGCGCAGTCGTGAAGGCAACTGTCGCCACGTCCGTTGCGGGCGTCGTCGCCTACGGCAAGGTGCAGTTCTACCTGGACGGCAAGCGCCTCAGCACGATCATGATGGACACCGACGACAAGGGAATCACGACGCTGAAGCTGCCGAAGATCGGCAAGACCGGGACGCACACCATCGAGGTCCGCTACCTGGGCAACTCCAAGCTCGTCGCCTCCAGGCAGAAGCTCACCGTGAAGGTCGTCAAGTAGCTCGGCGGAACCTCAGGCGACGGTGGACTCCCGCGACGGCAGGCCCGCGAGCCGGTAGCACTCGTCGATGAACTCCATGTTGGTCACGGCGTTGTCCAGGCCGGTCGGGAAGGCCGCGCCCTGGCGGATCGCCGCCTCGACCACCTTCAGCTGGTGGGTGTAGGTGGACGTCGTGCCATGGTGCTCGACGTTCTCCTCGCCGTCGACGGTGACGATCAGCCGGTCATCGGAGGCGACGTTGATGAAGTTGGGCTGACGGATCATGCCGCGCGTCCCTGTCACGAGGATCGAGGTGTCGTCCGGTCCTTCCAGGCTGGATTCCAGGATCGCCGCAGCCCCGTTCGGCAGCAGGGCCTCGACAGCAGCTGTGGCATCCACCCGCGGGTCGACGCCCTCGTGACTGGTCGCCACTGCGCTCACCAGCCGCAGCTCGCCGCCCAGCACGCCGGCGATGTCGCGGGCAACGTGCAGGTGGTAGCAGCCGAGGTCCATCAGCGAGCCGCCGGACAGCGGCCAGGACCAGCGGATGTCGGTGAGGTCGTCGCAGTTGAACTTCATGTGCACGTCGAGCCGGGTGACCTCACCGATGGCTCCGGAGCCGACGAGTTCCATCAGCCGGAGGTAGGCCGGGTGGTAGCGGTAGTGGAAGCCTTCGAAGACCACCAGCCCGTTCGGGTTGGGCTCTGCCGCGACGAGCCGTGCCTCGTCGGTGTTGCTGGCGAAGGGCTTCTCCGACAGCACGTGCTTGCCTGCGCGCAGCGCAGCGAGGTTCCAGCGGGCGTGCTCGCTGTTGGGGCTCGGGTTGTAGACCACCTCGACGTCGGGATCGGCGAGCAGTTCTTCGTAGCTGCCGTACGCCTTGGCGATGCCCGTGCGTCGGCGGCGTAGGCCTGCGCGCGTCCGAGGTCACGGGCGGCGACGGCGACCAGGTCGTGGCCCAGCGCCTTCGCCGGTTCGACGACGGCACGTCCGGCGATCCGTGCGGCACCGAGGATCCCGATACGAAGTGGTGGCGTCATTGCTTCCTCCCATGGACGGCGGGAGTCGAACGTATCAGGACCGGGGACGGCCCGTGCCTCGCCTCAGGTGGAAGCTCCTTCGCTCAGGCAGGACGTCTACCCGAGGAGAGATAGCCCAGAACCGTTACGCCGGGTCGCGGGGCAGCACGGTGAGCACGCGGGCGATGTAGTCGCGGAACTCCGACATGAACATGGTCAGGAACTCCCGCAGCGACTCGTCGAGCACTTCCCCCTCGGAACCGAAGTCCTCGGGCTTGAAGGTGATGTAACCCTCCGGTGCTGTCATCTGCCGGGCATTGACGTACGAGAGCACGCCACGCAGCGACTGCTGGGCGAGGGCCGTGCCGATCTGGCCGATGGAGGCCCCGATCACAGCGGCCGGCATCTGGTTGAACGAGTTCTCTCCCCACGGCCGCGACGCCCAGTCGATGGCGTTCTTCAGCGCGCCAGGAATCGACCGGTTGTACTCGGGGGTGACGAACAGAACGGCCTGCGTTGCGGCGATGGCCTCCTTCAGGGCCTGCCCCTCCGGCGGGTAGTCCGCGTCGTAGTCCGGGCTGTACAGCGGGAGCCCGCCGATGCCGATCTCGGCGAACTCGAGGTCGTCGGGCGCGACCTTGATCAGCGCTCGGGCGAGTACACGGTTGATGGACTTCGAGGACAGGCTTCCGACGAAGTAACCGACTCGATAGGTCATGAGGGACCACCTTCCTTGGCCGCTGTTGCGGCCCATGGGCAACAGTGCCCCGTCCGACGCGCCCGGACGCGCCTTGTCAGGTGGCAATACTGGGCAGGTGAGCAGAACCGGGTCGGCCGTCGCAGGGATCGGGGCGGCAGCTCTCGGAGCAGCGGCGGGCCAGCTGGTCGCCGTCCTCGTGAACCCGGCTTCCGCGCCGATCGTCGCCGTCGGTGCAGCGATCGTCGACCTCGTTCCAACCCCGCTCAAGGAATGGGCCGTCGCCACCCTTGGGACTGCTGACAAGGCCGTGCTGATCGGCACCGTCGTCGTGGGTGTCGTCGTCCTTTCCGCGATCGCCGGCGTCCTCGCCGTCCGCCGACCGGCCGTCGGTTACGGGTTGTTCGCCGTGATCGGGCTGATCGGAGTGCTGGCCGCGGCCACGCGTCCGGCGTCCGGGCAACTCGACTGGCTGCCCGCCATCGTGGGGACGGCTGTCGCGTTGGGAGTGCTGCGGCTCGAGCTCCGCTGGCTCGCTGATCGTCCCGGCCAGGGGCCGGACACCCGGAAGGGCATCGACCGTCGCGTCCTGCTCACCGGCGCTGCCGGGGTTGTCGCTGCCGGTGCAGCGGCAGCAGTCTCCGGCGGCGGGACGACCGGACCCGCGGCGACCACGCCGGTTGCCCTTCCCACCGCAGCCACTCCCGCGCCGGCCTTCCCGGTCGGGCTCGAGGCCACCGTGCCGGACGTCTCGCCGTTGCGGACGCCCATCGAGGACTTCTACCGCATCGACACAGCCCTCGTGCTGCCGCGGGTGTCGACGGATACGTGGACCCTGCAGATCGACGGCATGGTTGCTGCGCCCTACACGCTCACCTGGGCCGAGTTGCTGGCCATGCCGATGATCGAGCACGACATCACCCTTACCTGCGTCTCCGACCCGATCGGCGGACCGTACATCAGCAGCACCCGGTTCCTCGGCGTGCGCGTTGCCGACCTGCTCCGTCGGGCCAAGCCGGATGCCGACGCCGACCAGGTGCTGAGCTCATCGGTCGACGGCTTCACTGCCAGCACACCGCTGGCCGTCCTGCTCGACGGCAGGGACGCGATGATCGCCATCGCGATGGACGGCCAGCCGCTCACCCAGGTGCACGGCTTCCCTGCCCGGCTCGTCACGCCCGGCCTCTACGGCTACGTCGGTGCCACCAAGTGGATCAACCGCCTCAAGGTGAGCACGTTCGCAGCCGACGAGGCCTACTGGACCCGGCGCGGCTGGTCCGAACTCGGGCCGGTCAAGACGGCCACGCGCATCGACACCCCGCAGGAGCGCATCCCGCCGGGCAGGACCGTGATCGCCGGCGTCGCCTGGGCCACCCACCGCGGTGTCGGCAAGGTCGAGGTGCAGGTGGACAACGGACCGTGGACAGCCGACCCAGCTCGGCCCCGACGTCGGCCTCGACTACTGGCGGCAGTGGTACCTGCCGTGGGACGCGACGTCCGGACCGCACCGGCTGTCGGCCCGCGCCTACGACGCGTCCGGGCTGCCGCAGATCGAAGCGGTGCAGGACGTCCTGCCCGACGGGGCCACCGGCTACCACGTGGTGCAGGTGAACGTCGGCTAGGGCTGATGGGCGCGTGCGCCGATCGTCCGGGCAAGGCCGTCGAGGATGAGCTCGAGTCCGAACTCGAACTCACTGCCGAAGTCATAGCCGGGCTGCATGATGTGCTCGCTCGAGAACTCCGCGAGGTGGGGATAGCCGTCGAGGGGATGCTTCTCGACCATGGCAGCCGCCACCTCGGCGACCGTTTCGGGCCCGTTGATCGGCAGCGCTGCCTCGGAGAGTGCGAAGCCATAGATGTAGCTGTCCAGCAACGCGAATGCGTGGGCGCTCTCGGCGACCGAGAAGCCGGCACCACGCAGGGTGCCGATGACTGCGTCGTGGTGTCGCAGCGTCGCCGGCCCGGGAGCGGTACCTGACTGCAGGAGCACGATCGCCCAGGGGTGGCGGCCGAGTGCGCCGCGCGCGGAGCGGGCCCTGCGGGCCATCTCGGTGCGCCACTCACCCTCCAGCGAAGGGATCTCGATCTCGGCAAAGACCAGGTCGAGGATCCCGTCGAGGATCGCCGCCTTGTTGGCCACGTGGTAGTAGAGCGCCATCGGTTGAACCCCGAGGTGAGTGGCGAGCGAGCGGATGGTCAGCGAGTCGTAGCCCTCGGCGTCGGCAACGGCCACGGCTGCGACCAGGACCCGCTCGCGACTGAGCGGCACGCGCTTGCTGGAGCTGTTCTGGGCGGGCTGTGCCATCGGCTGTCTCTCGGGTCGTTGACGGTTCGTACTATGTACAGTAGCATTTCGTACTAAGTACAGGAGAGCATCCGGCTCAACTGGTTCCCCAGGGAAAGAAGATCCCCATGAGTTCTGTCAGCCGACAGGAAGTCATCAGCAATGACCGGACGCAGCCAACGGTCCCCGCGGGGGCGGGGAAGGGCGTGGCCGTCCGGACAGACCGGATCACCGCTCGCGTCATCGGGGTGCTCTACCTCGCCGGCATGGTGCTCGGCATCGGCGGCAACATCGCTATCCAGTCCGTCCTCACCGCCGGCGACCCTCTCCCTGCGATCGCTTCGAGCGGCGCTCTTCTTGCCATCGGCGTTGTCTGCTGGCTGTTCACCGTCGCAGGCGACGTCGCCCACGGCGTGCTGATGTTCCCGATCCTCCGGCGTCGCAGCGAACTCAGCGCAGTCGGCTACCTCGCTTCCCGGATCGCCGACGGCGTGCTGATCGCCGTGATGACCCTGCTGATCGCCGTTCAGGTGCCCGTGGGTGCGCAGTTCCTGAAGGCCGGAGCCGACGCCTCCTACCTCGAGGCCCTGAGCGCCGTGCTCACCGAGGCCAACCTTTACGCGTACGACTTCGCCATGACCGCCCTCGGCGTCGCCGGAGTCATTCTCTGCGCTGCTTTCGTCCGCACCGGCCTGATCCCTCGGTGGCTTGCAGTGTGGGGCCTTGTGGGCTACGTCGTCATTCTTGTGGGCTCGCTGCTCCAGATCCTCGGCTTCGAGCTGAGCTCGGTCCAGGCCATCCCCGGCGGTGTGTGGGAGGTCTTCACAGGCGTGTGGCTGATCGTCAAGGGCTTCAACCCCACGGCGGTGTCCCGCCCGCTGCGGTAGGTTGTCACCAAGAGTTCGTGAAAATAGGAGAGCACGTGTGCAGCTACTGCGGATGCGATTCCATCGAGGTCATCGGCCGGTTCATGGCCGAGCATGTCGAGATCATCAATGCGACCGGCCAGTTGCGGGCTGCCGTCCGATCGGGTGAGGTGGATCGGGTGGAGGCCGCCCGCGCCGTGGTGGCAGCGATGCTCTGGCCGCACACCTCCGCAGAGGAGGACGGCCTCTTCCGCGTCCTGCACCGTGAGGAGCAGTTCGCAGCGCACATCGACGGCCTCTGCGAGGAGCACACCAGCCTCGACCAGTACCTGGCTGCCATCACTCCCGGCGACGAGGCGGCGATGGCGCGGTTCGACGACGCGCTGCGCGACCACATCGACAAGGAGGACAACGGCCTGTTCCCCGCTGCGGCGATCGCCCTGAACGGGGAGCAGTGGATCGAAGTGCATGAGACGACGCCTCACCAGCACGGCGAGCACACCCACGCGCACGCCTGAGCCCAGTGGGCGGCGCTAGCCTGCAAGGCATGGACGCAGAGCCGCCGATCCTGGCCACCGTCATCACCGTCTCCGACGAGATCCACTCCGGCATGGACGGGAATCGCGCCGGCCTGCTCGCCGTCGAGCTGCTCGGACGCCACGACATCCGGACCGAGCTCGTGGTCGTGCCCGACGACGTCGACGCGATCAGGTCGGCCGTTGCAGCCGCCCGCACGAACGGATCACGGCTGGTGATGACCTCCGGGGGCACGGGCATCGGTCCGACCGATGTCACGGTGGACGCTGTGGCGCCCCTGTTGTCCTACGAGGTGCCCGGCATCGGTGAGGAGATCCGCAGACGCGGCGTCGCCACGGTGGCGTCCGCCCTCGTGTCCCGCGAGATCGCCGGCGTCATCCTCGGTGAGCCTTCGGTGTTCGTGCTCACCGCGCCCGGCTCGCGAGGCGGTGTCCGGGACGCGATCGAGGTCATCGGCCCGCTGCTGGGCCACATCGTCGCCCAGCTGGACGGCGCCGGCCACCTCTGAGCCGCTAGCCCACAGGTTGTCGAGCGGGTCTGGACCGAGCGCAGCAGGAGGGACAGCACGAGGGCGAGCGCAGCTGTGGCCACCAGCAGCCAGAGGCCCAGGGCGTAGGAGTTGCTGAGCTTGTCGTAGGTGGCGCCCATGACCAGCGGGCGGGAAGTAGCCGCCGAGTCCGCCTGCTGCCGCCACGACCCCGCTGACCGAGCCGACCTTGTCGGACGGGGCGAGCCTTGGCACCCAGCCGAAGATCGCGCCCATGCCGACGCCGAGTGCAGCTGCCATCGCGAGGAAGGTCGCGCCGGTCAGGATGCCTTCCGGTGGCTGCAGGCTCACCACCCAGGCAAGGACGGCGATGCCGCCCAGCGAGATGGCGGTGATCAGCTTCGCGCCGAGGCGGTCGGCGAGCACCCCACCGATCGGACGGGCGATCACCGCTGCGATCACGAAGCTCGCCCAGCCGGGTACCGGCGCCGATCTGGTCGACCTGTTGGGGATAGATGGTGGTCAGGTACTTCGGCAGGTAGGTGGAGAAGGCGACGAACCCGCCGAACGCGATCGCGTACAGGAACGACATCTGCCAGGTGATCGGCAGCTTCAGCGCCCCGACCACCCGTGGCACGAGCGGTTGCGGATTCGGGTGCCAGGCCGGGGACTCCTTGAGCGCGAACCAGACGACGGCGGCAACGACCACCATCACGCCGGCGATCAGGAAGTGGGTGTTGAGGTAGCCGATGCCTTCCGCGAGGCGCGGAGTGAGGAACGCCGAGACCGCCGTCCCCACCATGCCCATGCCGAAGATGCCGTTGGCGAGGCCTCGCTTCTCCGGCGGGTACCACGCGCTGGAGAACGGGATGCCGATGGCGAAGACCGTCCCGGCAACCCCGAGGTAGAAGCCGCCGGCGATCAGCAGCCAGTAGAGCTTGAGCGATCCGGCCAGGGCCACCAGCAGGACGGCAGGGACGGAGCCGAGCAGGATCGCCGTGAACATCTTCCGGCCACCGAAGCGGTCGGTGAGGGCGCCGACGAGGATCCGGCCGAGGGCGCCGACGAGCACGGGCGTCGCGAGCATCAGCGAGATCTGGCCCTCGTTCAGGCCGAGCGACGTGGCGTAGCTCTTCTGGAGCGGCGCGATCGACATCCAGGCCCAGAAGCCGGTGGTGGAGGCGAGGGTTGCCAGCAGCACCTGGCCGAGGGCGCCGCGCAGCGCAGCGGTGGGGGGTTGGGTCACTTCGATCCTTTGTCGTTGTCTCGTGTGCCGATCGGGTCCCACCCGCGGACGCGTCCACGGGCAGGCGTCGGCGCGACCTCGTCGCGGCTGCGGTAGACCACGTAGGGCCGGAACAGGTAGTGCAGGGGGGCGGTGAAGGCGTGCACCAGCCGGCTGAACGGCACCAGCGCGAACAGGCCGAGCCCGACGAGGATGTGCACCTTGAACTGCCAGGTGGAGGCAGCCATCGCTGCGACGTCGGGCTGGAACACGAGCAGCGAGCGGAACCAGATCGAGACCGTCTCGCGGTAGTTGTGCTCCTCGCCGGTGGGCGTGACGCTCCCGGTGAGGGTGGCGATCATGCCGAGCACGATCGCGGCGACCAGCACGACGTACATCAGCTTGTCGTTCTTCGTGGTTGCGAGGAACACCGGACCGATGGTGCGCCGGCGGTAGATCAGCAGGCCGATGCCGACGAGGGTGGCGATCCCCGCGAGCGTGCCCGCTCCCAGCGCGACGGCGTGGTACGTCTCCTGGGTGACGAAGAGGTCGGTCCAGGCCTTCGGGATCAGCAGGCCCATCAGGTGGCCGCCGAGCACGACGAGCAGCCCGAAGTGGAACAGCGGGGAAGCGATGCGCAGCAGTCGCGACTCGTACAGCTGGGACGAGCGGGTGGTCCAGCCGAACTGGTCGTAGCGGTAGCGCCACGCCAGCCCTGCGATCAGCACCAGCGCGACCAGGTAGGGCAGCACACCCCAGAGCAACAGGTCCATGTCAGCTCCTCAGCGCGGGGTCGACGTTCGACCAGCGTGACCGGTCGGCCCGAGGGACCAGGCCCACCATTTCCAGGGGCGCCACCTCGTCGACCATGGCCTGCACTTCCAGCCGGGTCTTCGGGGACTCGCCGGGCAGGCTGTCGCAGATGGCGGCGAGCACGCCGGCGTGCGGCAGCCGGTCCTCGGCAAGTCCGATCCGCAGCAGTTCGAGGCTGGCCCGGAACCGCTGCAGCAGCGGCAGTCCGCGGTCCGGATCGGCGACGGCGAACTCGAGCATCACCGGCAGGAAGTCGGGCAGCTCACGCTCGAGCGCGACGACGAGGCCCGATTCGCGGTAGACGCCCTTGATCTCGGCCAGCACCTCGCCGCGGCGCCGGGTGTCGCCGTCGGTCCAGTACGACAGGTGCAGCGCGTGCCGGCGGGACAGGTCGAACTCCTGCACGTGGAAGGACTGGAGCTCGCGGAGCGGCATCGAGCGCAGGTGCGCGACGACGTGGGCGAACGTGCTCGGCCGCCGGAGTGCCGGCGAGCGCCGCCTCGATGACGTCCAGGCGGTCGAGCAGTTCGGCTTGTGGGTAGGTCAGCACCAGCGCCGCGGCCTGGAAGACGATGGCTGAGGAGGACCCTTCGTCACGCGCAGGGATCGTGGGCGCCGACGAAGCACCCCGCGTGCGGCCGAACAGCGGGCTCACTTCGTGTCCTCGTTCCCGTCCCAGTTGAGCAGGTCGGTGCGGTGGTGCAGCTGGTCAGCTCGAGGCGGCCTCCTCGGCCTTCTGGCGCTGCTTCAGGGCAGTGAAGGTCTCGATCGCCACCGGCACCGGACGGCCGGACGCCTCGCCGAACGGGCCGGACTCGTACATGCCCGGGCCGTCCTCGTAGTCCAGCGAGCAGGCCAGCTCCTCGAGGTTGTGGGCCTCCTCGCGGTGCGCCGTCGGGATGACGTAGCGGTCCTCGTACTTGGCGATCGCCAGCAGCCGGTACATCTGCTCCATCGCCTCCGGCGTCATGCCGACGGCCTCGGCCAGCTCCGCGTCCCGCTCGTTGTGGAGGGTCACGCCGCGCATGAACGAGCGCATCGCCGCCAGCTTCTGCAGCACGCCGGTGACGATGTCGGTGTCGCCGGCGGTGAACAGCTCTGCGAGGTAGCTCACCGGGATCCGCAGCGCGTCGATGGCTCCGAACAGGTTGCCGGCCGCCTCCGGGTCGTGGCCCTGCTCCTTCAGCAGGTCGACCACCGGCGACAGCGGCGGGATGTACCAGACCATCGGCATCGTCCGGTACTCCGGGTGCAGCGGCAGCGCCACCTTGAAGTGCTTGGTGAGCGCGTAGATGGGGGAGCGCTGGGCTGCGGCGATCCAGTCCTCCGGCATGCCGCCGGCGCGGGCGTCGGCCAGCACCTGCGGGTCGGTGGGGTCGAGGATCAGTCCGAGCTGGGCCTCGTAGAGGTCCTTCTCGTCCTCGACGGACGCAGCGGCGCCGACGGCGTCCGGGTCGTAGAACACGATGCCCAGGTAGCGCAGCCGTCCGACGCAGGTCTCCGAGCACACCGTCGGCAGCCCGACCTCGATGCGCGGGTAGCAGAACGTGCACTTCTCGGCCTTGCCGGAGCGGTGGTTGAAGTACATCTTCTTGTAGGGGCAGCCGGTGATGCACTGGCGCCAGCCGCGGCAGCGGTCCTGGTCGACCAGCACGATGCCGTCCTCTGCCCGCTTGTAGATCGCGCCGGACGGGCACGACGCCATGCAGGACGGGTTCAGGCAGTGCTCGCAGATCCGCGGCAGGAAGAACATGAAGCTCTTCTCGTACTCGAACCGGATGCGCTCGTTCGACTCCTTCAGCAGCTTCTGCACGATCGGGTCGGTGTCGCCGGTGGCGTGCACGCCGCCCAGCGAGTCGTCCCAGTTGGCGCTCCACGTGATCTGGGTGTCCTCGCCGGTGATCAGCGACTTGGGCCGGGCGACCGGGAAGTCGTCGCCGAGCGGGGCGCTGATCAGGTTCTGCGTAGTCGTAGGTCCACGGCTCGTAGTAGTCGTTCAGCTCGGGCTGGACGGGGGAGGCGAAGATGCTCAGCAGCTTCTTCACCCGTCCGCCGGAGCGCAGCTTGAGCCCGCCCGACTTCGTGCGGACCCAGCCGCCCTGCCACTTCTCCTGGTCCTCGTACCGGCGGGGATAACCCAGCCCCGGCCGGGTCTCGACGTTGTTGAACCACACGTACTCGGTGCCGGCCCGGTTGGTCCAGGCCTGCTTGCACGTCACGGAGCAGGTGTGGCAGCCGATGCACTTGTCGAGGTTCATCACCATGCCCACCTGGGCCATCACACGGCGCTGCTTGGGCATCAGTACGTGACCTCCTGCGAGCGACGGCGGACGGTGGAGACGATGTCTCGTTGCACCCCGGTGGGGCCGAGGTAGTTGAACGCGTAGGTCTGCTGGGAGTAGCCGCCGATCAGGTGGGTCGGCTTCAGCAGGATGCGGGTGACCGAGTTGTGGATGCCGCCGCGCTTGCCGGTGGCCTCCGACTTCGGCACGTCGATCGTGCGCTCCTGCGCGTGCTGCACGTAGCAGATGCCGTCGGGCAGCTTGTGGGTGACGACGGCCCTGGCGACGAACACCCCGTTGGCGTTGGTGAGCTCGATCCAGTCGTTGTCCGCCACGCCGATGGACGCTGCGTCGGCGACGCTCAGCCAGGCCTGCGGACCGCCGCGGCCGAGGCTCAGCATGAACAGGTTGTCCTGGTACTCCGAGTGGATCGACCACTTGTTGTGCACGGTCAGGTAGCGCAGGGTGATCGACTTCTCGCCGGTCGGGCCGAGCTCCGGCTCCCCGAACGCGCGCGCCATGTCCAGCGGCGGACGGTAGATCGGCAGCTGCTCACCGGCGTCGATCATCCAGTCGTGGTCGAGGAAGAAGTGCATCCGCCCGCTCAGGGTGTGCCACGGCTTGAGCCGCTCGGTGTTGATCGTGAACGCCGCGTAGCGCCGTCCGCCGGTCTCCGAGCCCGACCATTCCGGTGAGGTGATCACCGGCTGCGGCGAGGCCTGGGTCTGGGCGAACGTGATCCGGCGTTCCTCCTGGCCCTCGGAGAGGTCGGCGAGCTTGCGTCCGGTCTTCGCCTCCAGGGTCTTGAAGCCCTGCGTCGCGAGCGCTCCGTTGGTGGTGCCGGAGAAGGCGAGGATGGCTTCTGCGAAGCGCTTGTCGGTGTCGATCGCCGGACGTCCCTGGCCCGCGCCAGCCGACATCACGCCGTGCAGCCTGCCGAGGAGGTCGACCTGTTCGGTCACGTCGTAGGTGATGTTCTTGATGGTGAAGCCCAGCCGGTCGGCCAGCGGGCCGACGGAGGCCAGCTTCTCCGCGATCTGGGTGTAGTCGCGCTCGACCACCATCAGGGCCGGCATGTTCTTGCCCGGGACGCCGGGCAGGTCGGTGCCCTTCCAGTCGGGCACGGTGCCGCCGGGCTGGGCGATCTGGCCGGGGGTGTCGTGCTGCAGCGCGACGGCGACGAGGTCGCGGCGGGTGCCGAGGTGCGTCTTCGCCAGGTGGGAGACGGCCTCGGCAAGGAGCGCGAACACGTCGAAGTCGGTCTTGGCCTCCCACGGCGGGTCGATCGCAGGGGTGAAGGCGTGCACGAACGGGTGCATGTCGGTGCTGGAGAGGTCGTGCTTCTCGTACCAGGTGGCAGCGGGGAAGACGATGTCGCTCAGCAGCGTTGTGGAGGTCATCCGGAAGTCGGCGCTGATCAGCAGGTCGAGCTTGCCCTCGGGTGCCTCCTCCCGGTACTTCACCACCTTCGGTCGTGGACCGGAGCCGTGGTCGTTCGGCATCAGGTTGGAGCCGGTGCCCAGCAGGTGCTTGAGGAAGTACTCGTTGCCCTTGGCCGACGACCCGAAGAGGTTCGAGCGCCAGACCACCATCGTGCGCGGCCAGTTCTCGGGGGCGTCGACGTCCTCGATGGCGCTGGCCAGTTCACCGGACTTCAGCTGCGCAGCGACCCATTCGCTCACGGTGGCGGCCTCCCCGGCGTCCACGGCTGCCTGGGCCTCGTCGGCGAGGTCGAGCGGGTTGCGGTCGAACTGGGGGTAGAACGGCATCCAGCCGAGCCGGTTCGACAGCGCCATGGCGTCGGCGGTGTGCAGGCCGTCCAGCTTGTGGGTGGACAGCGGTGAGGTGATCTGGTCTGCGGAGTACCCGTCGGTGCGCCACTGGTCGGTGTGCATGTACCAGTAGCCGGTGCCGATCATGGTGCGCGGCGGACGCGACCAGTCCAGCGCGTTGGCGAGGTTGAACCAGCCGGTCATCGGACGGCACTTCTCCTGGCCGACGTAGTGGGCCCAGCCGCCGCCGTTGCGTCCGATGCAGCCGGTGAGCATCAGCATCGCCATGATCGCCCGGTAGGTGACGTCGGAGTGGTACCAGTGGCAGACGCCGGCGCCGAGGATGATCATCGAGCGGCCCTTGGAGTCCTCGGAGTTCTTCGCGAACTCCCGGGCGATCCGGATGCAGGCCTCTGCAGGGACGGAGGTGATCTCCTCCTGCCACGCCGGGGTGTAGGGGCTGGTGATGTCGTCGTAGCCGGAAGCCCAGTTGCCGGGCAGGCCCTCGCGACCGACGCCGTACTGGGCGAGCATCAGGTCGAGGACGGTGGTGACGAGGTGGTCTCCCACTTTCAGGGTGGGGACGCCGCGGCGGATGATCGTGCCTGCGCCGCGGGGGTCCTCGAAGCAGGGCAGCGCGATCTCCACCGGCTCGGAGCCGGCGACCTCGGCGAGGCTGAGGGCCGGGGTGAGCTCGCCGAGGTCGAGGTTCCACTTGCCCTGGCCGTCCTCGTTGTAGCGGAAGCCCATCGACCCGTTCGGGACGGCGGGGGCTCCGGTCGTGGTGTCCCACAGCACCGTCTTGAACGCAGCGTCCGGGGATCCCTCGCCCAGCATGTCGGCGGTCACGAACTTGGAGGCGGTCAGCCCGTGCCCGTCGGGGTGCTCGACGAGCGTCACCAGCATGGAGAGGTCGGTGTACTGCTTCACGTAGGAGGTGAAGTAGGGCACCTGCCGGTCGACGAAGTTCTCCTTCAGGATCACGTGGCCCATCGCCATGGCGAGCGCTGCGTCGGTGCCGGCCTGGGCCGGCAGCCACTCGTCTGCGAACTTCACGTTGTCGGCGTAGTCGGGGGCGACCGTGACCACCTTCGTGCCGCGGTAGCGCACCTCGGCCATCCAGTGCGCGTCCGGGGTGCGCGTGACCGGGACGTTCGAGCCCCACATCATCAGGTAGGTCGAGTCCCACCAGTCGCCGGACTCGGGCACGTCGGTCTGGTCGCCGAACACCTGCGGGCTGGCGACCGGAAGGTCGGCGTACCAGTCGTAGAAGCTGGTCATCGCGCCGCCGATGAGGTGGTTGAACCGGGTGCCGATGGCGTGCGACACCATCGACATGGCGGGGATCGGCGAGAAGGACACGCACCGGTCGGGGCCGTAGGTCTTGATCGTGTTCACGTAGGAGGCGGCGGAGATCTCGATGGCTTCGGCCCAGGAGATCCGCACGAGCCCGCCCTTGCCGCGGGCCTGCTGGTAGCGCTTGCGCGTCTCGGGGTTGTTGGCGATCTCCGCGAACGCCAGCACCGGGTCGCCGAGGCGGGCCTTCGCCTCGCGGTAGGCCTCGACGAGGACGCCGCGCCCGTACGGGTAGCGCACGCGCGTGGGCGAGTAGGTGTACCAGGAGAAGGCCGCGCCGCGGGGGCAGCCGCGGGGCTCGTACTCGGGACTGTTCGGCCCGGTGGTGGGGTAGTCGGTCTGCTGGGACTCCCAGGTGATGATGCCGTCCTTGACGTACACCTTCCACGAGCAGGAGCCGGTGCAGTTCACCCCGTGCGTGGAGCGAACCACCTTGTCATGGCTCCAACGGTCCCGGTAGAACACGTCGCCGGCGCGCCCGCCCTCGCGGAAGACCGCGCGCTGGTCGTCGGTCTCCTCCCACTTCGTGAAGTACTTCCCGAGCTTCAGCAGCGCCTGGGCAGCAGGACCGTCGAGGTGCGCGGGAGGGGTGCTCATGGCGTCATGCTAAATCCGGCGCGGGGGCCCGTGTGTGGATTGTCACGAAAAGATGGGAAATTCGTTCATCGTGGGGCCGCGGACCCGGACGGGCCTGACGGAGCAGGTCGTCAGCCGCCTGCGAACGGGGGCAGGACGTCGATCCGGGCGCCGGCGCCGATCAGGGTCCCGGGATCACGGACGGCGGTGCCGTCGACGAGCAGGGTGCAGCGCGGCAGCACCTCGGCGAGGCGCGCGTTGTCGCGTCCGAGGAGTTCGGTGAGCTGCGCGGCCGTCAGGTCGCTGGCGTCCAGTTCCGCCCGGGGCGCACCGGCGGCGTCGGCTGCGCCGGCGTAGTAGGTGATGACCATGTCAGCCTCCGATGGCGCTCATTGTGCGGTCCGGTTGGCGGAAGTCTGCCCGTCCGATGCTGTGCCCGGCCCACTTGTCCTTGTGCGCCCCGGTCCACAGGTCCGCCAGTTCCTCATCGGTCGCCCCCGCCCGCAGCGGGGTGCGCAGGTCGGTCTCCGTCAGGCTGAACAGGCAGGTGCGCACCTGGCCATCAGCGGTGAGCCGGGTCCGGTCGCACGCTGCGCAGAACGGTGCGGTGACCGAGGCGATCACCCCGACCGTGCCTGACGGGTGGCAGTCGCCTTCAGCGACCAGCCATTCCTCTGCGGGTGCCGACCCGCGGCCGGCCTTCGGCGAGAGCGCGAAGTGGCCGCCGAGGAGTTCGAGGATCTCTGCCGCCGGCACCATCGAGGCCCGGTCCCAGCCGTGCTGCGGTCCGATCGGCATCTGTTCGATGAAGCGCAACCGGTAGCCGCTGCTGCAGGCAGAACTCCGCAAGCGGCACGACGTCGGCCTCGTTCACCCCGCGCATGATCACGGCGTTGACCTTCACCGGCCGCAACCCTGCCGCGTCGGCTGCGGCAAGGCCGGCCAGCACGTCATCGAGCCGGTCGCGCCGGGCGAGGGTGGCGTACCGCTGCCTGTCGAGCGAATCCAGGGAGATGTTGACCCGGTTCAACCCGGCGGCAGCCAGTTCGGACACCCGGTGGTCAAGGCCGATCCCGTTGGTCGTCAGGGACAGTTCCGGGGCAAGGCCCTCGTCGGTACGCAGTGCTGCAGCGCCGGCGATGATGCCGGCAAGGCCACGCCGCAACAGCGGTTCGCCACCGGTGAACCGGATCTTGCGTACGCCCAGCACCCCGACGGCCACCCCGACCAGCCGCACGATCTCTTCGTCGGTGAGCACCTCAGGAGCTGGGCAGCCAGGCCAGGCCATCGGCAGGCATGCAGTACGTGCAACGCAGGTTGCACCGGTCGGTCAGCGACATCCGCAGGTCGCGCGCCACCCGCCCGTGGGCATCGGCGAGCCGTTTCAGCGGGGTCACTACGGTGGTCACAAGCGACTCCCGGTACGAGTTGGCAGGACGAGTTTGGCGGTTCGGCCCCCACCGTAGCCCGGCGTAGTTACGATTTTCTAGTGGATACGCTCTACGGCGGGGCGCCCAGACGAATGGAGCATCGATGACCAGCGAAGCGAACCCACGGGTGCGCGGGTTCGGACCCAGCAGGGCTGAGGTGCTGGAGCACCTCCGCGGGACCGGTGCCGCAGAGCCGGTCTCAGCGATCGCCCTTGCCGTGGGACTGCACGAGAACACCACGCGTTTCCACCTGGACGCCCTCATCGAGGCCGGCATGGTGCACCGCGAGGTGGAGGGCAGGCAGCGACCGGGACGCCCTCGCGTCCTGTACCGCGCCGACGCGCTGCCCAGCCAGACCCACTACCAGGATCTTGCCGCGGCCATGGTGCGCCACTATCGCCGGGCCGATGGAGGACCGCGGCAACCTCGCGGAGGCCGCAGGCGTGGCGTGGGGGTCGGAGTTGCTCGCAGAGCTCCCCGCCGAGCCGCGCAGGAGCCATGCCCCGCCTGGTTGCCTGCCTTGCGAGGATGGGTTACCAGCCGGAACTCGTCGCCGGGTCACCACCGATCATCGAGCTCCGACCGTGCCCGTACGCAGCACTGGCCGGCGAGGATCCCGTCACGGTGTGCCGCCTCCACCTCGGCCTGATCCGCGGCCTGATCGATGACAAGGATCCGTGGCAGGTGGCAGCCCTCGAGCCCTACGCGACGCCAGAGCTCTGCATCGTCCGCTTCACGGAGAAGGCTTCGTGATCCCTGCCCAGCGGGTGTCGCTGAGCGTCGCCGAGTACGGCGCGGAACTGCTCCGGCTGGTGCGACCCGACGAGCGGAGCCAACGTCTGCGGCTCGCGGAAGCCGGGGGCAGGGTGCTCGCAGCACCCGTTGCCAGTCGGGTGAGCATCCCCTCCTTCGACAACTCAGCGATGGACGGCTATGCCGTGCGGCAGGAGGACGTGGCCGAAGCGCCGGTGGTGTTGCGCGTGGTCGGCGAGGTGCCGGCCGGCAGCGCTGAGGACCCGGCAGCCGGCCCGGGGGAGTGCGTACGGATCATGACCGGCGCTGCCCTGCCGAGCTTCGCCGACAGCGTCGTGCCCGTCGAGGACACCGATGGTGGCACCGAGTCCGTGGAGATCCGGGTGCGGCCGAGGCTCGGTGCGCACGTCCGTAGGGCAGGCGGCGACATCGCCGCCGGTGATCCCGTTGCCGCTGCCGGCGATCGGCTCACGCCCGGGCCTGCTCGGCGCGCTTGCCGCAGCGGGGCACACCCATGCCGACGTGCGGCCGCGTCCCGTCGTGCTGGTGGCCTCCACCGGCGACGAACTCGTGGCCGACGGCTCCCCGCTGGCACGCGGCCAGATCCACGAATCCAACGCTGTCGTCCTTGCTGCAGCCCTCGCCCGCGACGGGGCTGAAGCCCTGACCGGGCCGCCGTTGCGTGACGACCCCGAGTACCTGGCCGAATGGCTCGACCGCAATGCGGGCGCTGCCGACCTGGTGATCCTCACCGGCGGGGCCAGCGTCGGAGACTACGACGTAGTACGCGACGTCCTTGTCGCCCACGCCGGCGGCACCTTCCGCCACGTCCGGATGCAGCCGGGCAAGCCGCAGGGGTGGGGCCTGTGGCCGGGCGGTACACCGGTTGTCGCACTGCCCGGCAACCCGCTGTCCGCCGCCCTCTCCTACGAGGTCCTCGTGCGGCCGCTGCTCCACCGGGTGCTCGGCACGCTTCCTGCCCGCGACCTGCTCGCCGTTGCAGCGACCGGCTGGCGCTCACCGCCCGGCCGTGCGCAGTTGCTCCCCGTGCGGTTGTCCTCGGGGTCGGACGGCAGGCTGCTGGCCACGCCGGCCCACACCGGAGGTTCGGCATCGCACCTTGTCACCTCCCTCGCCCATGCGGACGCGATCGCGATCGTCGCCGAGGACGTCGTCCGAGGTCGCGCCGGGTGACCTGGTGACGGTGAGGATGCTGGCGTGATCAGCGGGTACGACGCGGTCGTCCTCGCCGGTGGCCGCGGGTCCCGACTTGGTGCACCCAGCAAGCCCGACCTCGCGCTCGCGGGACGGCGGTTGCTGGACATCGCCCTCTCTGCTGCCGGCGGGGCACGGCAGATCGTCGTCGTCGGTGACGTCGACGTGCCGGCGGGAGTGCTGCGTACCCGCGAGGAGCCCCCGTTCGGCGGGCCGGTCGCCGGCCTCGAAGCCGGCCTCGCACTGCTGGAGGAACCTGCCGAGTGGACGCTGCTGCTGGCCTGCGACCTGCCGGACGCTGAGGCCGCCGTCGCCGCCCTTGCTCGCCGCCACGCCGGCGGCACGACCACGACGGTGTCTGCCTGCTCGACGCGCGACGGTCGCTTCCAGTGGCTCCTCGGGTGCTACCGCACCACAGCGCTGCGGGCGCGCCTCGCCGATCGGGGCGACCCGCCGCTGACCGCGCTGTACCGGCTGCTCGGACCGCTCAACCTCCTCGGCGTCGATCCGGGCACCGCTAGCGTGGACGACCTCGACACCCCTGCCGACGTGCTGCGGTGGACGACGACACTGACGGAGCGCCCATGAAGCTTGCACCTCTCGTTGAACCCGGGCCGGAGCTGACGGCCTCCGACCGGGAACGGTTCGCCCGGCACCTGCCGATCCCCGAGCTCGGCGACCTCGCCCAGCGCCGCCTGCGCGCTGCCCGTATCTGCGTCGTCGGCGCGGGAGGCCTCGGCAGCCCTGCGCTGCTGTACCTCGCCGCCGCCGGCGTCGGCACCCTCGGCGTCGTCGACGCCGACACGGTCGAGGTCGTGAACCTGCAACGACAGGTGCTGCACGCCACCGATGGTGTCGGCGTGCTGAAGGCCGTCAGCGCCCAGGCAAGGATCGCGGAGCTGGACCCGGCGATCGACGTGGTCGTGCACGCCGTGCGCCTGGACGCGGACAACGCACGCGAGATCCTCTCCGGCTACGACCTCGTGGTCGACGCCGTCGACAACTTCCCCACCCGCTACCTGATCAGCGACACCTGCGCAGCGCTCGGCATCCCGGTGGTCTGGGGTGCAGTGCTCGTGACGCGGGCCCAGGTCTCGGTGTTCTGGAGCCGGCCGCGCACGCCGGACGGGCCCGTGCCGGGCATCACCCTGCGTGACCTGCACCCCGAGCCGCCGCCACAGGAGAACTGGGTGACCGCAGCCCAGGTCGGAGTGCTCGGCGCGATGTGCGGCCAGGTCGGTGCGCTGATGGCCAATGAGGCCATCAAGCTGGTCACCGGGGCCGGCGAGCCGCTGTTCGGCCGCCTGCTGTACCTGGACACGATGGCAGCGACCGTCGCAGAAGTCCCGATCCGCCCGAGGAGCCAGCCGTGACCGACCAGCCGTTCACCCATCTCGACGCGGCCGGGCAGGCCCGCATGGTCGACGTCACAGAGCAAGGCCGTCACCGTCCGCACCGCGACGGCAGCAGGACTGGTGCTCTGCCCGCAGCACGTGGTGTCCGCCCTGCGGGAGGGGACGGTGCCGAAAGGTGACGTGCTCGCCGTCGCCCGGATCGCCGGCATCGCGGCAGCCAAGCGGACGCCGGACCTGCTGCCGCTGGCCCACGTGATCGGAGTGCACGGCGTCGTTGTCGACGTCGAGGTGGTCGACGAGGGCGTGGCGATCGAGGCCACCGTCCGCACCGCCGACCGCACCGGCGTCGAGATGGAGGCGCTCACGGCTGTCTCGGTTGCAGCGCTTGCCGTCGTCGACATGGTCAAGGGCATCGACAAGGGCGTGCAGATCACAGGGATCCGCCTGCTCGCGAAGGACGGCGGCAAGTCCGGCTCGTGGGCCTCAGAGGCCTGACCAGCGGTAGCTGCCGTCGGCCTCGAACTGCTGCTTCCAGACCGGGAGCTCGTGCTTGACCTGCTCGACGATGAGTTCGCAGACCTCGAACGTCAGGCGGCGATGCGCTGCGGAGACGGCGACGACGAACGCTGCGTCGCCCACGTCGAGGTGACCGACGCGGTGGGCAACCGCCACCACCGTCCCGCCGTCGGGATCGGCCGTGGCAAGGGCCTCCGTGACGATGTCGACCAGCTTCTCCGTCGCCGACGGGTGTGCGGTGTAGTCGAGGCCGACGACCTCACCGGTGGCCTGCGGGTCGTGGTCGCGGACGCGCCCGACGAACAGGGTGGCCGCGCCGGCGTCCGGGCGCTCGACCAGGCGGAGCAGCGCGGTCTCATCCAGGGTGTCGGCGGCTCACCGCTGCGAGCCGGATGCGGGCGTCCATCAGTGGTCACTCCCACCGAGCTGGTCGATCACGTGCCCGGCAAGGGGCAGGAGCACCTCGAGGCCTTCACGGGCGGCGTTGGGGCTGCCCGGCAGGTTCACCACGAGGGCCCCCGGCACGGCCGTTCGCCGGATCGACGACTCCGGCGAGGCCACGACTGAGCGCCGCCATCGGGTTGGCCTGCAGCCCTCGTGCGCGCAGTGCCTCCGCGACGCCGGGAAGCTCCCGGTCGAGCACGGCCCTCGTGCCCTCCGGCGTCTGGTCGCGGGGGCCGACGCCGGTGCCCCCCGTGGTGACGATCAGCTGGACGCCGGCAGCCAGCGCCTCGCGCAGGGCGCCCTCGACGCTGGCGCTGCCGTCCGGTACCACCTGGACAGCGACCTGCCAGCCTGCGTCGGCGAGCCCTTCTGCGAGGATCGGCCCGGAGCGGTCCTCCCGCTCGCCGGCCGCACTGCGGTCGGAGACGGTGATCACGCGGCAGAGCCGTTCAGTGGGTTCCATCCAGCCAATCTAGCGACCGTAGAGGCGGACCTGGGTGGCCTTGAAGGCCGCCCGCACCCGGACGCCGGGCCGCAGGGCGAGCTCTGCGACGGCCTGCCCGGTGAGGTCGGCGGCCAGGGGCTGGCCCGCGACGGTGAGATTCACCCGCACGTAGTGCCCGCGCGGCTCGATACCGGTCACCGCTGCCGCCAGGTGATTGCGGGGGCTGCCGCCGGGATCGGCGAGGTAAAGGGCGACCGCTGCCGGCTGGATGCTGGCCAAGCCCTGCGAGGCCGACGGTGAGCGGCTGGTCGGGATCGGGCAAGCCGTGCAGGTTCACGTCCGGAGCGATCTGCAGGACGGTGTCGCTGACCGCCGTCCCGGTGAAGAGGTTCGTCCCGGAGAGGCGACCGAGGAAGGTGCTCGTCGGCCGTGCGAGCAGGTCGGACGCCGGCCCGGACTCGACCACCCGTCCGCCCTCAAGGACTGCCACCTGGTCCGCGATCGTCCAGATGTCCAGGAGTTCGTGGGTCACGAGCAGCGACGTCCGTCCCCTCAGGCGCGCGGCGAGGGCGTGGCGCACCTCTGTGGCGACGGCGACGTCCAGCCCGGCGAGGGGCTCGTCGAGGAGCACCACGTCGGGATCGGTGGCGAGAGCCCGCGCGATGGCCACCCGCTGCGCCTGTCCGCCCGACAGGTCCTGCGGGCGGCGGGACGCGAGCTCGCCGCACCCGACGGCCTCCAGTTCCGCCCGAGCCCGGTTGCGCGCAGCCGCTGCAGTGGCGCCGGCAGACCGCGGCCCGAACGCGACGTTCGCGAGCACGTCAAGGTGGGGGAACAGCGCCGGCCGCTGCGTGAGCAGGGCGACGCGCCGCTGGTGCACCGGCACCCACGTGGCCCCGGCCACCTCCCGGTCGGCGATACGGACGCTCCCGGCCGTGGGACGCGCAAGCCCAGCGACGAGGTGCAGCAGCGACGTCTTGCCTGCCCCGTTCGGGCCGACGACGGCCGTCACGCTGCCCTCCGCCACGTCGAGGGCCAGGTCGACGCCTCGTTCGATCAGCGCTGCCCGGACGCTGAGGCTGCTCATGGCTGGCTCCAGGCGCCGCGGGAGAATCGGGCGGTGACCGCGACCAGCACGGCAGCGATCGTGATCAGCACGACGGACAACGCGAGGGCCGTGTCGGTGTCGACCTCGCGCTGCAGGTAGATCTCCAGCGGCAGCGTCCGCGTGGTGCCCTGCAGTGAGCCGGCGAAGGTGAGGGTTGCGCCGAACTCGCCGAGGGCGCGCGCGAACGCCAGTGCCGCGCCGGACGCGACGGCCGGCGCCACAAGGGGCAGACTCACCCGCCGCAGCACCGTGGTGGGGGAGGCCCCGAGCGTGGCAGCCGCGATCGCGTAGTCGTCGGGTGTCGAGCGGAGGGCGCCCTCCACCGAGACCACGAGGTAGGGCATGGCGACGAACGTCTGCGCGATCACGACAGCCGTTGTGGTGAACGCGAGGTCGATGCCGCTCGCGGCCAGCCAGCCGCCCAGCGGCTCACGACGCCCGAGGGCGATCAGCAGGGCGAGGCCTGCGACCACGGGCGGCAGCACCATCGGGACGGTGGAGAGGGTGCGGCCGGCCGCAGCCCAGCGACCCTTGCCACGGGACAGCAGCAGGGCGAGGGGGAGGCCCAGCACGAGCGACACCAGCGTCGTCACAGCGCACGTGCGCAGGCTCAGCCAGAACGCGTCCACCGCAGCGGGGGCGCTGAGCAGCGCCGGCAGGCGCGTCCACGGCACCCGGGCGAGCAGTGCGACCAACGGCACGGCGAGGAACACCACCGCCGCTGTGACGGGCAGCAGCAGCCAGCGTGGCAGCGGCGGACGGATCATCCGCCGAAACCTGCGGCCTTGAGCACCTGCTGGCCGCGCTCCCCGGTGACCAGGGCGACGAACTCCGCTGCGAGCGGGGCCTGGCCGGAGGCGTTGACGGTCCCGATCAGGTACTCGTTGCGTGCCTTGTCCGCACCGGTGATCGGCAGCGTCTCCACCTTCGTCGGAGGCCCTGGCGTCGGTCACGTAGACGATGCCGGCGTCGGCCTGGCCGGACTCGACCTTCGTGCGGACGTCGGTGACCTTCGTCTCCTCGGAGACCGGCTTCAGGGTGAGGCCGAGGGCAGCTGCGAGCTTCTTCGTCGCCGTCCCGCACGGCACGCCGTCCGCGCAGATCACGAGCTTCTTCCCGTCAAGGCTCCTGTCGAGCCCGGTGATGCCGGCGGGGTTGCCCTTCGGGGTGATCAGGGTGAGCACGTTGGTGGTGAACTGCGCGGGGCTGCCCCCGATGAGGCCGGCCGTGCTGGCCTTGTCCATGTTCGACGTGTCCGCGGACGCGAAGACGTCGGCCGGGGCGCCGGCCTTGAGCTGGTCGACCAGCGCTGCGGAGCCGTCGAAGGAGAACTTCACGGTGACGCCCGGGTGGGCAGCCTCGAAGTCCTTGCCGAGGGTGGCGAAGGCCGGGTTGAGCGACGATGCGGCGAACACGACGAGCTCGCTCGTGCCGCTGCCGGAGGACGCCGGTGCGCAGGATGTCAGCAGCAGCGTCGCGGTGAGCAGCAGTGCCGCGGCCGGTCCGGCCAGCAGGCGACGCCTCACCTGCGGGCCTCGATGCCGACGTTGGTCGCCTTGACGACCGCGGTGGCGATCTCGCCCTCTGCGAGTCCCAGCTCCGCGACGGCCTCCGTGGAGATCAGCGACACCACACGGAACGGCCCGCACTGCAGCTCGACCTGCGACATCACGGTGTCACTCACCACCCTCGTGACGAGGCCGGTGAACTGGTTGCGGGCAGAGCGGTGTCCCGCGCCCGCGTCGAGACGGGACGGGTCGTGGGCGATCGAGCGGGCAAGGCCCGCGAGTTCCACGCCCGGGACGACCTGGCGGCCGGAGCCGTCCACGCCGGCGGACAGCCGGCCCTGGTCGATCCAGCGACGCACGGTGTCGTCACTCACCCCGAGCAGTGTGGCTGCCTCGCTGATCCGTATTTCCGCCATGCACGCCACAATAGGTCCGCAGATGCGGACCTGGTTAGCCCTTCGCCACTGACAGCAGCTCCCGAACCCGCGGAATGACCTCCGTGCCGTACAACTCGATGGCGGTCAGGAGCTGGTCATGCGGCATGGGACCGTTGGCGTACTTCAGGTCGAAGCGCTGGATGCCAAGGTCGGCGACAGCAGCGGCGATCCGGGTCGCCACCGTCTCCGGGGAGCCGACGAACAGGGCGCCACCGTCGGCCTCCGCCTCGAAGTCGGCCCGGCTCACCGGTGGCCAGCCGCGCTCGCGTCCGATCCGGTCGCGGTTGGACTTGAAGTGCGGGTACAGCAGCTCGCGGGCCTCCGCGTCCGTCGCAGCGAGGAAGCCGGGGGAGTGGACGCCGACCGGCAGGCCCGTCCCCTCCGTGCGGCTGCGGTACAGGTCGACGAACGGACGGAACCGCGCCGGCGGCCCGCCGATGATGGCCAGCATCAACGGCAGCTCGTACTCGGCTGCCCGCACCACCGATGCGGGGGTGCCGCCGACGGCCACCCACACCGGAAGGCTGCCGCGCTCCGTCGTCGGGTAGGCGCGTTGCCCGGTCAGCGGCAGGCGGGTCGTGCCCGACCAGTGCAGCGGGCCCTCGGCGCGCAGGGAAGCGAGCAGGTCGAGCTTCTCCTCGAACAGCACCTCGTAGTCCTCGAGGGCGTACCCGAACAGCGGGAACGACTCGATGAACGACCCTCGTCCCACGGTCAGCTCCGCGCGCCCGTCGCTGATCGCGTCCAGCGTCGCGAACCGTTCGTAGACCCGCACCGGGTCGTCCGAGCTGAGCACGGTGACGGCAGAGCCGAGCGTGATCCGCGACGTGCGCGCAGCGATGGCTGCGAGGACGACCTCCGGGGTCGAGATGGCGAAGTCGGGACGGTGGTGCTCGCCGACGCTGAAGTGGTCGATGCCCACCTCGTCGGCCCGGACGCCTTCCGCAACCACATGCCGCAGCACCTGGGCCGCGCTCTCCTGTGCACCGCCGGCATCGAGGGTGTGGTCGCCGAAGGTGTCCAGCCCGAAGGTCAGTTCTGTCTGTTTCACGCCCGGCACAACAAGCGTCGGTCCCGCGCTGTTCCGCGAGGGGGAATATGGTCGGGCCATGGAAATCGTCATCGGCATCGTCGTCGTCCTTCACCTCCTCGGCATGGCCAGCATCGCCGGCGGTTGGCTCGCCAACTTCCTCGGCGCGGCTCGCGGATTGAATGTCCTCGTGTGGGGCGCCCGTGCGCAGCTCATCCTCGGCGTGATCCTCGTGGGGCTCGTGCAGATGAACAAGGAAGAGGTCAGCTGGGCGAAGCTCGGCACGAAGATCGTGGTCGCCCTCGCCGTCGTCGGCTGCGCGGAGATCGCGAACGTGCGCGCACGCAAGGGCCAGGGGCAGCCAGCCCTCACCAACGCGGCCTTCGGTCTCATGCTGCTGAACGTGTGCGTCGCAGTGCTGTGGCCCAATCCTGAGGCCTGAGCACACGGATACTCGCTCGCCGTCGCGGCCGGGGCGCATCCTCGGCGTCGTTGCGGTTCTCCTCGTTGCACTGGTGGTGGCCGTCGTCCTCTGGCCGCGCTTCTGGACCGTCCAACCTGTCGCTGACCCCACCACCGAGGCCGACTCGCGCCCGGGCAACTCGCTGATGGTGAGCTCACCGGCAGAGGTGGCGTTCGCCCGCGGTGCGATCGGACAGCTGGCGCTGGTCGACCCGCCCGGCGCGGCATCGGACTACCGGAGGGCTGCTTTCGGTGACGCCTGGACCGACACCGACGGCAACGGGTGCAACCAGCGCGACGACGTGCTGCTGCGCGACGTGGTGGCCTCGGCTCCGCACACCGTCGGGCGTCAGGGCTCCTGCGACCACGACGTGCTCTCGGGAACCTGGGTGGACCCGTACTCCGGGGCGTCCATCACGCTCACCGACGCCAAGGAGCCCAGCCAGGCCGAGTCGGTGCAGATCGACCACATCGTCGCCCTCAGTGTCGCGTGGCGCTACGGCGCCCGGAACTGGACGGCAGAGCGACGGCTGGAGTTCGCCAACGACCTGCGTGAGCTGGTCGCTTCCGGTGGCGGTTCCAACCAGGCCAAGGGCGGGGCGGACGCGGCACAGTGGCAGCCGATCAGTCCGGCCCAGTGTGGCTACGCCGTGCGCTACATCACGGTGAAGGCCGCGTACGTGCTCCCGACGGACCGTGCGGAGAAGCAGGCGCTGACACGGATGCTCGCCACCTGTCCCTGATCAGTGCTTGTCGCGCTCCGGCAGGGTCGGCCAGGTGGGGCCCGACTCCGGTGTGTTCAGGGACGGCCAGGAGGCGCCGTCCCTGTGGTATTCGGCCAGGTTGTCGGGTTCCTCTGCGGTGAGCTGCGCCGACGCAGGGATGGCGAACCACGCCAGGTGTTCTGCGAGGCTCAGCTCTCCGAGGTACGGGGAAAGCCGCGGACTGGCCTCGTTGGCGATCATGGTCGCGCGGGCACGATCGAGCGGGACGGATCCCGCGGCGGCGCCGGTGAGCCAGAGGTTCTGCAGCCGAACCAGTTCCGTGCCCAGCTCCTCCGCAGCCGGCCCGTCGATACGCCAGACCTGCGCTGAGTGCTCCCTGCCCTCAGTGAGGGCTGCCCGCACGGCCGCACGTGCCAGCGGCGCGTCGGTCATGACGGTCGTCGTGCCCAACGTCCGGGCGGCGCCGATGAAGGCGATCGCTCCGATGAGGATCGTTGTGGTCGTGTGTCCGGGCCACATGATCGACCCCCCGACGGCGACAACACCTGCCGTGAGGCCAAGGGCGAAGCGGAGAACACGCTCGCCCCTGGTCGTCAGCCGGAGGGACACCATCCGCACGAAGTCGCCCCCGGACCGGACCACTGTCCCGAACACGTCGAGGCGTGGACGCAGCAGCCCGCGCAGCCAGGCGCCTGGTTTCGCCACGCCATCACCGCCTCTCCCGCCCAATCTTGGCCCACCTTCTGGCGCGGGGGAGCCCAGGCCCTCCAAGCTTGCGGGCATGACGTCAGCGCTGTTCGACCGTGGTGCCTCCCGCTACGACCTCCTGGTGGGCCTCAATCCCGGTTATCACGCCGAACTACGCAGGGCAGCGCAGGCGCTCGCCGGCCGCGCCACCCACCACTCGACCCTGCGGCTCATCGACCTCGCCTGCGGGTCGGGGGCCTCGACCCAGGCCCTGCTGGACGCCGTCCCCGATGCGGACGTGCTCGGCCTTGACGCCTCTGCCGGCATGCTCGCCCAGGCCCGCGCCAAGGACTGGCCAGAAGGAGTGGAGTTCGCGCAGGCCACCGCAGGTGAACTGGATGTCGCGGCCTACGAGCCCGGCACCTGGGACGGCATCCAGGCTGCCTACCTCTACCGCAACGTGCCGGCGGCCGCGCGCGACCGGGCGCTCTGCCGAGGCCTGGCAGCTGCTCACCCCCGGAGGCTGGCTCGTCGTGCAGGACTACTCGGTGGCCGGACACGCCGTCGCCCGCTGGCGCTGGCACGTGACGTGCTGGCTGGTGATCATTCCCGCTCGGCATCCTGCTCGACCACAACTTCAGCCTGTACCGCTACCTGTGGCGCAGCGTCCTCGACTTCGACTCCGTCCAGGCCTTCGGGGACCGGCTGGCTGCGGCAGGTTTCGTCGACGTCGCACGCCAGGGTGCCGGCGGCTGGCAGCAGGGCATCCTTCACACCTTCGTGGCCCGGAAGCCCGCCTGAGCAGTCGGAAAAGCTTGACGCATCCTTGACGAGCCCACCCCTGCTGCACGCCCGGAACTGGTGCTTTGCTGGAAGTATGTGGACAGAGTGGGTCGAGCAGAACCGGGGCTTCCTTCGGGGTGCAGCCGTTGTGGTGCCGCTGCTGGTGAGCGGCCTGTTGTACTTCCTGAACGGCGTCGTCTCCGGCGCTGCGTCCGCGCTGATCCTCGTGCTCGTCGTTGTCGGGGTCGCGGCCACCGGTGATCGTCCCAGCGGCATCCTCGCCGGCCTTGCCAGTGCTGCCGGCTTCGACTTCTTCCTCACCGCGCCCTACCTCAGCCTCAGCATCACCAACTCCGAGGACATCGAACTCGCCGTCCTGCTGCTGCTCGTCGGCCTTGCCGTCAACGAGCTGGCGCTGTGGGGCGGACGCCAGAGCGCGCGGGCCAGTGAGCGGGAAGGCTTCATCCGTGGCGTCATGGAGTCCTCCGACCTGGTTGCCAAGGGCGGATCGGGCACGGAGACCGTCGATACCGTCGCCGGGCACATCTGGCACAGCCTCGGCGCCGAGCGCGTCACCTTCGCCGAAGGCGCCCCGTCGCCTGACCAGGCGGTCGTCCAGCGGGACGGCTCGGTGACGCTGCAGGGCACGACCCTCGACGTCGCCGGCTACGGGTTGCCCACGGACCGCTTCACCGCTGTGCCGGTCGTCCAGGGCGGACGCACCGCTCGGCCACTTCCAGGTGACCACGGCGACACGACTGGTGAAGCCGACAACCGAACAGCTCCGCATCGCCGTGCTGCTCGCCGACCAGGTGGCCCGGCGCCGGGCACCGGCTGTCAGGGGCGCCTCCTAGAATAGAACACATGAACGATTCGAATGTGGCAGCGGCGGTGCGCCTGCGTGCTGTGTTCGAGGCGCAGGCGCGGGCCGAGGTGGATTCGGCTGTCGCGATCGCCGAGCTGGCCGAGGCGCGTGAGTGGACCGCCGATGCCACCTTCGATGTGGTTGGTACCCGTCCGGTGCGGATCGGTGCCGATGGGACCCCGTTGGTGGATGAGTTCCTGCCGTTGGAGGTCGCCACGCTGAAGGGCATCTCTGTCGCGGCGGCGACGTGGTTGATCCGTGACGTGGTGAACCTCAAGGCGCGGCATCCGCTGCTGTGGTTCCAGGCGGTGAAGGGGCTCGTGCCGATGTGGCGGGCCTGCCAGCTGGCCGCCGAGGTGGCCCGGTTCGACCTGACCCTGGAGCAGGCGCAGGCACTGGATGAGCGGTTGGCGCCGAAGGTGCCGACCCTGCCGTGGCGGCGCGTGCTGCAGCTGGCGCGCGGCCTGATCACCGAACTGGCCGCCGCGAAGGTGACCGCCCTGCAGGAGGCGGCGCGCACGGCCCGGTTCGTGCGGAAGCTGCCCACCGACGATCCGGGCGTCGCCTACCTGTCGGCCAGGGTCGACACCCCGGATGCGATCTTCTTCGACGCCATGGTCGACCGGATCGCCGACATCCTCGCCGACCGTGGCGACACCGACCTCAAGGACGTGCGCCGCGCCAAGGCCATCGGCATCCTGGCCACCCCCGCCCGGGCACAGCTCATGCTCGCCGAAGCCGCCGGCCAGGACGGCCCGGTCCGCTCGACCGATCCGCGACTGCTGCCCGCAGCCTGCGTGTACGTCCACGTCGCCGAGGAGACCCTGCTCCGCGGCGCCGGACCGGCCCGCGTCGAAGGAGTCGGTGCGTTGCCGGCGACCATGCTGAAGTACCTGCTGGGCCACACCCGGGTACGGCTCACCCCCGTCATCCGGCCCTACGCCGACATCGCCGTCGACTCCTACGAGATCCCCGACCCGATCCGCCGCCAGGTCCTGCAGCGCGACCAGTTCGAAGTGTTCCCGTTCTCCTCCCGGACACCCCGAGAGGCCGACCTGGACCACACCATGCCCTACCGTGCCGGCGTCAAGGGCCAGACCCGGGCCTCGAACCTCGGGCCGCTGTCCCGCACACCCCACCGCGCCAAGACCCACGCCGACTGGCACCTCGAACAACCCACACCGGGTGTCTTCTGGTGGCGGACACCCACGGGGCACCGCTACCGGGTTGGGCCCAACGGCACCATGCGGATCGGACGCAGCCCGCGCCACCAGGCCTACGAACAGGCTCTCTGGGACGCGGACCACGACACCGGTCCGCCGGATCAGGGCGTCGGGTAGTCCACCACGAACTGCGGGACGCCCACCTTGGTGGTGTCCGCCGTGCCGCCGGTGTCGTTGACCACGTGCAGGATCTTCCCCGCGCTCAGGTTGACGGTCATGACGTGGTGCAGCTTCACCCCGGCCCGATCGGGCACCTCGAACCCGCTGGTGGTGACGACCTCCGGGTTGTTCTGGTTGAACACGTAGACGCCCGCACCGGCGAGGCTGTGCTTGCGCACGTTGTCGGCCACCTTGTAGCCGGGGTAGCCCGAGCGTGCCGTCGCGGCTGGGTCCAGTCGGCCTGGGTGGGCGGGTCGTACGGCAGCTCGTTCTGGTAGAAGATCACACGGCCGCGTTCGCCCTTCCACAAGGTGTTGTACCGCTGGAAGTGCTCGACGAAGGCACCCGTCGCCGTCACGTCATCCCCGTTGACCACCAGGCCGTTGGTGCCGATGTTGGTGTTCCACCGGTCGGTGTCACCGTTCACGCCGTTGGTGAAGCCCTCGACGCCGTGGTCGGCCCGCCACACCCAGATGTGGTCGACGAGGACGTGGTCGGCGTTGATCTCCAGCGCCGTCCGGGTGCTGCCGACGTGCGGCCCGCCGACCCGGAAGTACACGTCGCTCAGCGTGATCGGGTTGCTGGCGGCGGTGCGATGCCCGTGCCCGTTGCCGTGGGACTTGCCCGACGCGCAGCAGCGCCTGCGAGAGCGTGCGGTCCGGCGTCGAAGGTCACTCCTGCCACCACGATGCCGGGGGCATCGGCGACCTGCATCGGCGTCGCTCCGCGGGCGGAGGTGAGCGTGGCGTGGCCCATGCCCAGCACCACCGTGTTGGCCCGCTTCACGTCCAGCGTGCGGTCGATGCGGTAGACGCCGGGGGTGAACAGGACGTTGCGGCCGCGTGCAAGGGCGTTGTCGATCGTCTTCGCCGAGTCACCGCGGTCGGGCGATGAAGAAGTCCGACAGCGGGATGCTGCGTCCCGGCGTCAGCCCGCCCGACCACGACGTGCCACTGGTCTCGGTCTGGGCGGACGGCACGCGGACGAAGTACTTGCCGGAGCCGTCGACGTACAGGTAGGGCTTCTCCCTGCTCACCGGGGTCTTCGCCACCGTGGTGTACGGCGGGTCGGGGAAGGTGGCGTCACTGGGTGCGCCGGTGACGCCGGAGAACACCTGGTTCCACACCGCGTTGCTCCAGCTGTCGACGGCGCTGTTGCGGGTCAGCCACTGCTGCTGGGAGCCGTTGATGACGGTCGGCAACTGCGAGTCGGCGATGAAGCCGCCGCTGGCGTACTGCGGTCCCGCGGTGCAGTAGTCCATCAGCGAGAGGTTCCCGCCGGTGACATGTACCCGGCGCAGCGAGGCCGCCTGCGACACAGCCCAGAAGTTGGCGCTGCTGCGGCAGCCGTCCTGGCCCGTGCCGTTGACCTGGAGTTTCAGGTTGGCCAGCGTGCGCCAGAAGTTCACCAGCGCGAGGCAGTTCGAGGTGCCCCCGTCGGCGAGGCAGCGGTTGTAGACCTCGATCTTGCCGTTGATGACGACGTCGTCGGGGTTCGCGCCCAGGCCGGCGATCTCGGTGTAGTAGCCCACCTTGATCTGCAGCGGCTGCGCGGCGGTGCCGTAGGTACCGGGCAGGAAGTAGAACGCGTACCGCTGCGTACCCATCTCGTTGTCGACCTGCGTCGCGTAGGTCGCGTCCAGCTTCGCCTGGATGTCGGCCACGGCGTCGGTGGGGGAGAAGATCGTGACGTTCGGCCCGAAGCGGGGTGCGACCGGCACCGGGAAGGGCGGCTTGGCCGGAGCGGCCGACGCGGGCGCAGGTGCGGCGGCGAGCAGGCCCGCCAGCAGGGCGAAGGTGGCGACAACCGAGACCAGGAAACGTGGTCGAGCGTGCGACATGCTGATCCTCTCCATCGAGGCGCCCGCGGCGGGGGTGCCGGCGGCGATGTTCGGAGGCTAGCCAGACTCCGACGACCTGCTCAATGGAGGGAACTGCGCAGCGGCCGGTGGTCGTCCCACCAGCCGAGGACGCGCAGGGCTCGCAGCGTCACCCAGCGCGAGGGCTCGCCGGCCCCTTCGTCGACGTCGAACCAGACCCGGCCCGGGTCGCGCCGATCGAGCGGCCACGTCCCGTCCGGGCGTTGCCGGGACCGGAGGTGGTCGATGCGCATCGACCGAGCCGCGGGTCGGGAGGCGTGTCGGTGAGGGCGGCTGCATCGCGGAAGTAGTCGAGACCGCGCAGCACGTCGTAGCGCCAGCGGGTCGGGTTGGTGAACAGCAGGAACCGGGCGTCGGCCGGCTTCCCCGTGGACAGCCGGCGGCACAGGTCGCGGACCAGCAGGAACTCCTCACCTCCGGCGCGCGCTGCCCGGGATGCCGGCGTGCCCCCGGTGGCCCGCTCGAACGCCGAGCAGACCCTCGAGGACGTTGATGGTGGTGTGGAAGGACGAGCGCACCGAGCCGTTGGCCCGCTCGCAGTTCCAGCCGCCGTCCGCGAGCTGTTCGGTGACCAGCCGCTCGACGATCGGCGCGACGTCGACGCCGAAGTAGGCGCCGGAGGCCACCGTCCTGCCGTTGATGCACTCCTCGACCTCGCCCTCCCAGAAGGGCTGGTTGCCCTCCTCCCAGCGGGAGCTCTCACCGATCCGCCGGACGGCCCAGCGCGCGGCCTCGCTGGCCGGGTCAAGGCCGAACTCGCGCAGCTGGTCGAGGGTGAACGCGGTCGCCGTCCAGGGCTGGCCCACCTCGGTCCCACTCCTCGCGGCGTGCAATCGGCAGGGCACGAACGCTGCTCCGGCCCACTGCCCGTCCGCGTCCTCCAGCGACAGCAGGCGGGCACCCCAGCCGAAGTCGGCAACCAGCGCCCGCTCCGCCGACCACTGCTCCTCCGGCGCGCCCAGCAGGTCACGCAGCACCTGCCAGCGGATCGCCGGGTCGGAGTCAAGGAGCCAGTCGGTCACCGAGTCGCGCGCATCCATGGGATCACGGCGCCCGGCGCGCGCGCCCGGGTCCGCGATCGGTCATCGTCGGTGTCACCGACGTTGCCGGACAACCAGGTCATCAGCGGGCCCAGCTCCCGCCAGTCCTTGCGGATCCGCTCGAGCACCTCTGCCGACTCCAGCCAGTCGGGCACGCCGTACTCGCGTGCAGCGGTCAGCGACTTGTGGCGGAGCAGGTCGAGTCGCGGGTGGTCGGGGCTGACGCCGCGCGGACGGGTCTTCAGCTGCTCACCGCCCACGACGAAGTCGTCCTCCTCGAGGCGCTCCACCACGGCCTGCAGTGCCGGCCCCGCGCGGTCGTCGTCGACGGCGAGCCGGTAGCGCTCGATCTGGTCCGGGGCGCCGGCGTACCAGCCACCGGCGGTCATCAGGCCGCGCGAACTGAGCTGGGCGTACCAGCCCATCGCCGTGCCGGTGTCCGCAACGAGCCCCTGGTGGTCCTTGTACGGAGCCTTGTCCGCCGAGAAGCGCACGTCGCGATTCGGCCGGTAGACCTTGATCGGCCCGAACTCCTCCTCGAGTTCGGCTGCCAGCGCCGCCATCGGTGCCTTCACGGCCACCTCGATGGACGTCGGAGTGCGCAGCCCACCACTCACGGTTGTTGTTGAGTTCGAGTTCAGCGAAGAAGTCGACGGCTGCCAGCGGGATTCCCTGGAACGGGCTCATGGCGCGCAACCCTAATCGCGAAGGGTCGCTGGGGTGGTGGGGTTAGGGTTGCCCGATGACCGAGTCCCACAGGCCCCGCCGGCCGAGCTACCGCAATCCTGCGGCGCTGGAGGCCCTCGGCGTGCCGTCGGACCCGATCGCTGAGCTGCACGCCGCGCACGAGACCGCCGCCGTGCTGGTGCACACCGGACGCGCAGCGCACGATCCCGCCGTCACCGCGCGGCTGGTCGCCATCGTTGACGACATCGGGCTCGGGACCCTCGCCGACCTGTGGGCTTCGCGTCCGGGCCGGTCGCTGCCCGGGCGCGCTTGGCGGCTCTACCTGTTGCGCGAATGGGTCGGCACCGACCCGCAGGGCGCAGCGCGGGAGTACGCGGCCGGCGTCCGGTTCACCGAGCCGAACCACGCTGTCGCCGGTGTCGACCCGCCGGGCCCACAGAGGTGCGGAGGGTGGCGGACGAGATCCTGCGGGGCGTGTTCGACGGCGACTTCGCGATCGCACTCGAACGGGCCTCGGCCTTCTGCCACGTCGTCGCCGCGGGCCGGGCCGATGTCGCTGAAGGCACCCGCGAGCTCCTCCAGGCCGGACGCCTGCAGGACATGGCGGCCGACCTCACAGCCTGCGCGCACCTGTGGCGATCGGACGCGCTCGAATAGACGTCACACTTGGTTCGGCGGGGCTGGCGGCTTATCCTTCATCAGGCGCCGGGCTGCGGTAGCCCCGGGCTCCAACACTCGCCGCTTCGAGCGGCCACTCGCCGAGAGGCGCTCCCGGCCCGGCGCCACTATTCGACCTTGATACCCAGGCGTTCCGCCAGGGCAGGCGCGATCTCCAGCAGTTGGTCCAGCGTGATCGTCGCCCCACGCAACCCCTCGAGGGTGCCGATGTCGGCCAGTGATGCGCCGCGCAGGTCGACGTCCTCGAGCTTGGAGCCGGACAACTCCAGGCGACCGATGCGGGTTCCGGTGAACGACACCCGGGTGGCCGAGGCCCGCAGCAGGTCGAGGTCCGAGATGACGCAATCGGTGAACGCGACATCGGTCAGGTTGGCGCCGCGCAGGTTCAGGTAGCCGAGCTTGCAGCGCACGAAGTGGACGTTGCGCAGCACGGCGTCGTACAGCTCCGCGGAGCCGAAGCGGGTCTGCTGCACCTCCACGTTCCACCACCCCGATTCGGCAGCGGAGAAGGTGACGACGTCGGCGCGCTCCACGACGGAATCGACGATCGAGGCTGCCCGGGCCTTCCAGTCACCGACGACGAGGTCGGACACCCGTGAGGATCCGAGCCGGCGCCGTCCCGTCCAGACCATGCTCTCGAGGTTCAGGTCGGCGAGCTCGACCTCGTCCAGGTCGTCTTCGCCGGCGGCGGCCTCCGCAGGGTCGACGGGCTCGAGGGCGCCCGGGGTCACCGGACGCAGGCGTGGTGCCAGCGGGCCGCTCAGCTCACTCGTCCTCTTCGTCGGAGTCGTCCGCGAGCACGCGCTTGGCGATGCGGCTCAGCGCGACGTCCGTCACGTTGAGGAAGCTGGCGAGGTCACGCTTGCTGACCCGGTCGACGAGGTCGGGACGGGATTCGAGGAGGTTGCGGTACCGCTGCTCGGGGGAGTTGCGCAGGGCTGCCACGTCGGCCTGCAGCGTGATGGCGTACATCATCGACAGCGAGTTGCACGCCCGTCCCCACGCGACGTGCCGGGCAGCGAGCTGGTCGACGACCCGGTAGTCGAAGCGGTGCACCAGCGATGGCTGGATCGCGATCAACGTGTGGATGCTCACCCCGTCGACTGCCGCCTGCAGCACCTCGACGCGCGGGTGCAGGTGCCGTCGTGCGACGAGCCGGACGCCCTCCGGCGCAAGTGCCGGCATGGACGCCAGCACGTCGCCCTCCTCGGAGAAGAACGCGATGATCGGGCGTCCGCGCGAGTTCAGCATCTGCGCCTTCAGGAGGCCTGATTCGACGTAGTAGACGAACGGATGCTGCTCGCCAGCTGCGAACAGGACGTCGCCGGGATCGAGACGCAACGAACGCAGGCTACGGGCGAAGCCTTCCCATTCGGGCAACTCGGAGCCTGCGTACGCCTCCATGAGCAGGCGCATGCTGCGAATCACGTGCGCGCTGGCGATGCCACTGCGAATCACCGAACCTCCAAACGTTCGCCTCAGGCTAGCGCCCCGTCCAACAGTTCCCGAAGCCGGAGCCATGTCTCACGGGCTGGTCAGCTGCGTCTTGCGGAGCATCCCGCGCGCGAGGAGCGCCAGCCACACCGCCGTCGGGATCAGCGACAGCATCGCGACGACAAGACCGACTCTTCCGGTGTTCGGTGGCACCAGCATGGTCACGCCGGTCACCAGCCCGACCACGGCAGCCGCCCGGCCGAAGACCAGCAGCGGGATCATCACCAGCACGACGATCGCGGCCACAGCGCCCCACCGCACGAGCGGACGCCACGGATCTGCAGCCACGTCCGCCAGCCTATTCATCGGAATCCGGTCGCGAGCCGATGCGCCTAAGGTGGCCCCTGTGATGCAAAGAAACTCTTGGCCAGCGCACCGTCAGCGCGATCGGGCTCGGCGGCATGCCGATGTCGATCGAAGGTCGTCCCGACGAGCAGCGCTCCGTCGCAACCATCCATGCAGCCCTCGACGCAGGGGTCACCCTGATCGACACCGCCGACGCCTACCACCTGCACGCCGGGGAGGTCGGCCACAACGAGGAGCTCATCGCCCGCGCGCTGCGCAGCTACGGCGGCGACACCAGCGAGGTGCTGGTCGCCACCAAGGGCGGCCACCTGCGTCCCGGCGACGGCAGCTGGACCCGGGACGGGCGGCCCGAGTACCTCAAGGAGGCGGCGAAGGCTTCGGCGAAGCGGCTCGGCGTCGAGTCGATCGGGCTCTACCAGTTCCACCGTCCCGACCCGGCCGTGCCCTACGCGGAGTCGGTCGGCGCCCTGCGCGAACTGCTCGACGAGGGCGTCATCCAGCTGGCCGGCATCTCGAATGCCAGCGTCGAGCAGATCGACCTCGCCATGACAGATGCTCAACGGCGAGCTGGTCTCCGTGCAGAACCAGTTCTCCCCGGCCCACCGTTCGAGCCTTCCCGAACTGAAGCACTGCGCGAAGCTCGGCATCGCCTTCCTGCCGTGGAGCCCGCTGGGCGGCATCCGCAACGCCGCTGCGCTGGGCGACCGGCACGGTGCGTTCGCAGCGATCGCGGCCAAGCACGGCGTCAGCCCCCAGCAGATCACCCTCGCCTGGGAGCTGCGGCTCGCCCCGGTCGTGATCCCGATTCCGGGCGCCTCGCGTCCGGAGAGCATCGAGGACTCGGCCCACGCCGTCGACCTCGTGCTCACAGCAGACGAGATGGCCCTGCTCTCGCAGGCCGACTGACGAAGGAGGAGCACGCCATGAAGACGTTCACCATGCCCGGCACCGACCTGGTCGTTCCCGCCGTCGTCACCGGGGTGATGCGCATCCAGGAGAAGTCGGACGCGGAGGTGCGAGCCCTGTTCGACGCGTCGCTCGACGCCGGCATCACCTTCTTCGACCACGCCGACATCTACGGCGACGGGGCAGCGCACGGCTGTGAGGCCCGGTTCGCCGAAGCCCTGCAGCTGACCTCGGCGCAGCGGGACGAGATCGTGCTGCAGACGAAGGCCGGCATCGTGAAGGACGGGCCGTACTTCGACTTCTCCTACGAGCACATCATCGAGGCCGTCGACGGATCGCTGGCTGCGCTCCGCACCGACCACATCGACATCCTGCTGCTGCACCGTCCCGACGCCCTCGTCGAGCCGGAAGAGGTGGCACGCGCCTTCGACGAGCTGGCGGACGCCGGCAAGGTTCGCAACTTCGGAGTCTCGAACCACACGCCTGCGCAGATCGAGCTGCTGAAGCGCTACGTCCGCCAGCCGCTGGTCGCCAACCAGGTGCAGCTCTCGATCACCCACGCGCCGATCATCGCCCAGGGCGTCGCGATGAACATGGTGGGCCTTGAGCAGTCGATCAGCCGCGACCTCGGCATCCTCGACTACTGCCGCCTGCACGACATCACCCTGCAGGCGTGGTCCCCGTTCCAGGCCGGCTTCTTCACCGGCGTCTTCCTCGGCAACCCCGACTACCCGGAGCTGAACGCCGTCATCGACCGGCTCGCCGCCGCCTACGACGTGCCAGCCCGAGGCGATCGCCACGGCGTGGCTCACCCGGCACCCCGCGCAGCTGCAGGTGGTGCTGGGCACCACCAGCCCTGCGCGCGTCACCGCCGCGGCCAAGGGCGCGGACATCGTGCTGACGAGGCCGGAATGGTACGAGCTCTACCGGGCAGCAGGGCACCTGGTTCCTGACGGGGGCGTGACGGTCTAGCTGCCCCACACCGCGCGGGCCCCGGCCTCGCCGGTGAGGGCGACGAGGACGAGGGCCGCGACGGCAGCGAGGACGCTGAGTACTGCCGCCGCCACCCAGGCCGGCTTCGAACGGCTGCGGATCAGCAGCCCTGCCGGAAGGGTGATGGCGAGGGCGACCGCCGGCCAGGGCGTGAGTTCGCCCCACTGGCGGTGCGTGGCGATCAGCGGTGCGATCCCTCCAAGGCTCTCGGCCAACGCCTCGCCGGAGAGCCTCGCGGTGATGGCCGCCCCCGCCGCTGCCACGGCGAAGGCGACCGTCAACCATCCGAACCGCTCACGTGCCCGTGCGGACACGACCACGATCAGCGCCCCGAGGCTGGCGAGCGGGATCAGCACCACCGCGGCGTGCACCACCAGGGGATGCAGCGGCAGGCCGAAGATGTCCACGGCTACTTCTTGATCGGGTTGCCGTCTTTGTCGAGCACGAACCAGACGCCGCCGACCTTCTGGCCCGCGGTGTCGCCGGCCTTGGCGTCGCCCTTCCAGTAGTACAGCGGCCAGCCGTTGTAGGTGGCCTGCGTTGCGCCGTTCGGCAGCGCGAAGGAACCGAGCTTGGAGTCGTCGGCGCCCTTGCCCGCCGTGGGCTTGCCGTACAGCGGCGGCCAGGCGGTCGAGGCACTGGCCGGTGCACGCGCTGGCGTTGCTGCCCTGGGTGTCCTTGGTGAACATGTAGAGCGTCATGCCCTTGCCGTCGACGAGGATCGATCCGAGGCTGGTGTCGGCCAGGCCGAGGGCGAGGGTCGCTGCGTCGGCCGGGCCGGTGCCGGTGCCGATGCGGCCGGTGCGCTGGAGGCGGGGGCTGAGCTGGCGCCGTCGTCGCGGGTGCGGGGGCCGCCGGGGTGGCCGGCGAAGTGCAGGCGCTGAGCAGAACGAGGCACGCAGCTGGTGCCACCGCCAGCGCAATGCGGGATCGTGCGAACATTGAGTCCTCCTTGCCGATGGGTGGTTCTTCAGAAGGTGATACGGCCCAGGTTCCGATTTGGATTGCGGCCCGCCGCAATCCATTCAGGGACTTCGCCCGTATCTGATGATGTGAGCGTCTATTCGTTGGCCGACCGGGCACCGGACGCCGCCCTGATGAGTGCGCTCGCCGTGGACGACGAAGCCGCGGCCGTCGCGTTCGTCCGGCGCTTCCAGGGGCCGGTGTTCGGCCTCGCCGTGTCGATCACCCATGACCGGGCGCTGGCGGAGGACGTGGCGCAGGAGGCCTTCCTGCGCGCCTGGCGGGCGGCAGGGAACTACGACGCCCGCCGCGGGTCGGTGCTCACCTGGCTGCTGACGATCACGCGGAACCTCGCCATCGACGCCATCCGGGCGCGGCGGTCGTTCCCGCTGGAGTCGGGGGAGCTGGAAGTGCTCATCACCACGACGCTGGCCGGTGGGGCGCCCGACGGCAGCGGCGGACGGATCGAGGCGATGGCTGCGGCGGAGCGGCTCGCCCAGCTGCCGGTCGAGCAGGCAAGGGCCGTGGTGCTCGCCGTGATCGGCGGGCGTACCGTGACGGAGGTGGCCGACTACGAAGGCATCCCGCTGGGCACGGCGAAGACGAGGATTCGCACCGGCCTGCGGCGGATGCGGTTGGCGATGGAGGCGGAACATGACTGACTGGCACCCCGAGGACGAGGAGCTGGTTGCCCTTGCCCTCGCCGATCTCGAGCCGGCCGAACAGGCCCGGCTCATCGACCACCTGGCCACCTGCGCGCCCTGCCGCGACGAGTACGCCGAGCTCTCCGACGGGCTGGCGCAGGCGCTCGCCGCTTCGCCGGCGATCGCACCACCGCCGGGGTTCTCCGGGCGCGTCGTCGCGGCCATGGCGCCGCGCGCGCCCGCAGCTCGCGTCCGCATGCCGCGGGGACGGATGCTGCTGGTGGCTGCCGCCGTCCTGATCGGGCTGTTGTCCGGCATCGGTGGCACCCTCGCCGTCGTCGGCGGACTGTCCCGTTCCGGCGGAAACGCCACCGATCACGCGCCGGTCGCCACCCAGCTGCTCACGGCATCGGGGGAGGCCGTCGGCTCCGCAGGAATCACCACGAGCAGGGGCCAGACCTTCGTGCTGCTGAACATCACCACCGGCAAGCCGGGCATGAGCTACGAGTGCTTCCTCGTCGGCAGGGACGGGCAGCGCACCAGCGGCGGCAAGTGGGCCCTCACCAGTGAATACGGCGCAGCGCAGGCCTCCGGTTCCTGGCTCGTTCCGGTGAGCGGCGAGGCCCCGGTCGGCGTAGAGCTGGTTGCACCGTCAGGGAAGGTCTGGTCCACCGGCCACTTCTGATTCCAGCGGGAAGTAATCACCTGGGCGTGTGACGGGCTGCGGCCGCGGGTATCTGGGAGGCAAGGACCAACCAGGAGGAACCATGACTGACGTAGCAGACCCCTACCGTCCCGACGATGAAGAGGACTCCGACATCTACACCCAGACCGTGAAGGCGCCCGGCGTGGAGTCTGACGAAGGCACGAGTCTCGGCGACGAGGACACGCCGGTCACGCCGGCACCCGACCGCGAGGGTGGCGACCAGCTCGAGCACGGCCTCGGCACTGCCGGTGACGGCTTCAGCCACGACGCCACCCTCGAAGAGGGCACGACCTTCGGCCTCGGCTCGGACAACACCCAGGACACCCCGCCGGTGCCGGAGCCCGATGAGCCCGACCCGCTGCGCCACGGCCTTGGCCAGGCCGACGAGGACACCGTCGAGTAGGACGGTTGCCTCAGCGGCGCGCGATCGTCGAACCCCGGATGACGAGGCGCACCGGCAGGTGCCGGACGCCGTCGGTGCCCTCGGCCGGATCGGGGCCCATCGCCTGGAACAGTGCCCGCGCCGACTCCCTGCCGAGCTGCTGCAGGTTGGCGTCGATGCTGGTCAGCTCGGGACGGGCGTTGGTGGTGAGCACCTCCCAGTTGTCGTAGCCGATCACAGCCACGTCCTCGGGAACCCGCCGACCGAGGTCGCGCAGCGTGTCGAGCACGCCGCGTGCGATCTGGTCGGAGCCGCAGGCGATGGCATCGACATCGGGGTGCTGCTCGAGGAGCATCGCTGCTGCGTCGCGTCCCCAGCGCTCCGACCATTCCGAGAACATCGGCTCGCCGCGCAGCTCGAGCCCTGCTGCGTCGAGGGCCTGCCGGACGCCGCGGGCGCGATCGTGCGCCGCTGCGTAGGACGGGTCGCCCGTGATGTGCCCGATCCGGGAGCGACCGCAGGAGAGCAGGTGCTCGATCGCCAGCCGTCCGCCCGCCTCGTTGTCAGGGGTGAGGGAGACATCCGAGGGGTCCTCGGACGGGGCGTAGGCGTAGACCACCGGCACCGGAAGGCTGTGGCCCAGTGACGGGCGCGCGTCGGTCTGGCGGCCGACGACGATGATGCCGTCCACCCGGCGGTTCAGCAGGGCCTTCAACTGGTGCTGCTCGCGGATGGCGTCGCCGCGGGCGTCGCAGAGGAAGACATTCACCTGGCCGGCGCCGAACGCGTCCTCGGCTCCCATCAGGATCGGCAGGACGAAGCGTCCCTCGAGGTCGCTGGTGAGCAGGCCGACCGTCCCGGTGCGTCCGGCGAGCAGGCTGCGGGCCAGCTGGTTGGGGGTGAAACCGATGCGGTCGGCGGTCTCCACCACCCGCCGACGGGTCTCCTCGGCGACGTCGCCGCGGCCGTTGATCGCCTTGGAGGCGGTCGACACCGACACCCCGGCCAGCTTCGCCACCTCGCTCAGCGTCGCCGGGTAGGTCGATGAGGGCTGTCCCTGCTGCATCGCCGTCGTCTCCCTTCGTTACTAAAACGATACCTGACAGGCTCTCTTGACGCTCGTACATGGCCTAGGTAGAGTTCTCGAAAAGGGTTTCGAAGGTTTCGGCGAAACCCGCTCAAGGAAGAGCAAGGAGCTCACACGATGCGTATCTTCAGGAATCGACGGGCGCGGAGTCTCGTCGGTACTGATCGCGGCCGGCGCCATGGCGCTCGGCCTTGCCGCCTGTGGCGGGAACACCCCGGCCCCGTCGGCCTCCACCGCCGCCTCCGTCGGCGCCGGCGGTACCGATGACGGTGCCAGCCTCACCCTGTGGACGAGGGCGCCGCTGGAGAAGCAGGCGAAGCTGCTGGTCGCTGCCTACAACGCCAGCCACAAGAACCAGGTGCAACTCACCGTCGTGCCCAACGACGACTACGTCGCGAAGGTCGGAGCCGCTGCCGGTTCCAACAGCCTGCCCGACCTGTTCGCCGCCGACATCGTGTACGTGCCGAACTGGATCAAGCAGGGCCTGTTCAAGGACCTCACGGCCAACATCGACGCCATGCCGTTCAAGGACAGCATCAACAAGGGCCACCTCGCCGCCGGCACCTCCGAGGGCAAGGAGTACGTGCTGCCGTTCGTGCTCGACCTCTCGATGCTGTTCTGGAACAAGGACCTCTTCAAGGAGGCCGGTCTCGACCCCGAGAAGGCACCCTCGACGATGGCCGAGTACGCCGCAGCAGCCAAGAAGATCCAGGACCTGAAGAAGCCGGGCGTCTACGGCACGGCAACCGGCCTGAACTGCGGCGGCTGCCTCGTGTTCACCTGGTTCCCCAGCATCTGGGCCTCCGGCGACCAGCCGATGAACCCCGACGGCACCGCGTCCCTGCTGAACGGTGCGAACGCCAAGAAGATCTACGACACCTGGGCCGACCTGTGGGCCTCCGGTGCGGTGCTGCCGTCGTCCAAGGACGAGGCCGGACCCACCTGGACCGCGGGCTTCACCGAGGGCAAGGTCGGCCTGATGTTCTACCCGGCGACCCTGCTGTCCTCGACCACCAAGTTCGACGTCGGCGTCGCCGGCATCCCCGGGGTCGACGGCGGCGCCTCCACCTTCGTCGGTGGCGACGGCATCGGCATCTCGAAGGACTCGCCAGAAGTCGCCCGCAGGCCGTGAACTTCCTCAACTGGATGATGAGCGAGGACGCCCAGGTCGGCGTGCTGGCCAAGGACAACGACGCCGTCTCCCGCGGCGACCTCGCCAACAACGAGTACTCCGCCAAGGACCCCCGCGTCGTGACCATCAACGAGGTCGCTGCCAAGGGCGGCACCCCGGTCGCGCTCAACTTCCAGCAGGCCTACAACGCCACCGGCAGCCCGTGGGTGACGATGGTGCGCAACCAGGTCCTCAACAAGGCGAACACCGTCGACAAGGACAACGAGCAGATCACGGCCATCCTGGCCCAGCAGTGATCGCACGGTTGCCGGGCGCCCGCCAGCGCCCGGCAACCGCAACGCTCCTCCCGCACCAGAAAGGCTCCACCGTGTCCGCACCGATCGCAGCAGTCCGGGCCGGCGCCCAGCGCCGACACACCCGGCGCAACCCGTGCCGGGCGCCGCAACTCCTGGCGGGGTGCCGCCTACGCCCTGCCGAACGCGCTGTTCGTGATCGGGCTGTTCGTCCTGCCGCTGCTGCTCGTGCTGCAGATGTCGGCCTCCAAGTGGCCGCTGCTGTCCGGCAACCAGGGCTGGAACTTCCCCGCCAACTTCACCAAGGCCGTCACCCACCGGCTGTTCGCCGACTCGGTGGTGTTCACCCTGAAGTACACGCTCCTCGCCACCGTCCTGCTGATCCTGATCGGGCTGGGCCTCGGCCTGCTCGTGCAGGAGTCGAGCCGGTGGAAGGGCTTCCTGCGCACCTCGATCCTGCTGCCCAGCGCGCTCGGCCTCGCGTCGGCGTCCCTGCTGTTCTACGTGCTGTACTCGCCGATCGCCGGGCCGTTCGCCGAGACCATGGAACGCTTCGGCATCTCCTTCCTCGGCACGCCGACCATGGCGCTGCTCGTCGACCACCTTCCTGATCGTGTGGCGCTACGCCGGCTTCTACATGCTGCTGATGCTGGTGGGCCTGCAGGGCATCCCGACCGACGTGTTCGAGGCCGCCCGCACCGACGGCGCCTCGCGTCTGGCAGACGTTCCGCCACATCACCCTGCCGCTGCTGAAACCGACCCTCGCCCTGACCACGGTGATGTGCGTCACCGGGTCGCTGCTCGCGTTCGAGCAGTTCTACATCCTCACCAAGGGCGGTCCCGACAACTCGACGATCACCGTCGTCCAGCTCATCTACAGCGTGGCCTTCCAGGGCCAGAACGACCTCGGCGTCGCCGGGGCCCTCTCCGTGATCGCCCTGTCGCCCTCGTCGTCATCAACGCCGTGCAACTGCGCGCCTTCGCCAAGGACAAGGACGAGTGACCGCCATGGCCACCATCACCTCGAACCCCACCGTGCCCAGGCGGCGGCAGACCCCGCTGCTGCGCGGTGTCGTGCGCACGCCCTACTACGTGCTCACCGGCGGGCTGGCCATCCTCTTCCTCTTCCCGCTGGTCTGGACGACCGTCGCCTCGGTGTCGCCCCGGGCGGGCACCGCCCAGTCCGAGGGCTTCGGCTTCGCCAACTACGTGACCCTCGCCAACTACCAGGCCGGGATCTGGACCTACCTCTACAACTCGGCGTTCGTCTCGCTGCTGACCGTCGTGCTCACCCTCCTGATCTCCGGGCTCGGCGGCTACGCGTTCGCCCGGTTCAGCTTCCCGGGCAAGAACGTCCTGTTCATGGTCACCCTCGCCATCCTGATGGTGCCGTACGCCACCCTGCTGATCCCGCTGTACGTGCTGCTGACCCGGGTCGGGCCTGCAGAACTCGCTGGTGGGGGTCGCGCTCGTGCTGACCATGTTCCAGCTGCCCGTTCTCGATCTTCATGATGCGGGTCTCCTTCGAATCGGTACCGAAGGAGCTCGACGAGGCCGCCCTCGTCGACGGCTGCTCCATCCTTCGCCGTGCTGTGGCGGGTACTCGTGCCCGCGGTGAAGCCCGGGCCTGATCACCGTGGGGCTGTTCGCCTTCCTCGCGGCGTGGAACGACTTCATGGCACCGCTCATCCTGATCAACGACTCCAACCGGATGACGCTGCCCGCTGGCCATCGCGAACCTGCGGGTGCAGGTGCAGGGGATCGTCGACTACGGCGCCACCGAGGCCGGCGTCGTCATCCTCGCGCTGCCCTGCTGCATCCTCTTCCTCCTCCTCCAACGTCACTATGTGCGCGGCTTCATGTCCGGCGCTCTGAAGGGCTGACCATGTTGACCACTCGCGTGCCGGCGACCCCCGTCCACCCGTCCACCGGCACGGTTGCGTCCGCTCGGGCTCGCGGAGGTGCGCATCACCGGCGGCTTCTGGGCCCAGCGCCAGCAGACCAACGCCGCGGCCACCCTGCCGCACATCGCCCACTGGCTCGAGCGGGAGGGCTGGATCGGCAACTACGACCTCGCTGCCGCCGGACCGGCTGCCCGAGGGCAGGCGCGGGCGGGAGTTCTCCGACTCCGAGATCGTACAAGTTCCTCGAGGCCGCTGCCTGGGAGCTCGGACGCCGCCCCGACCCAGCGCTGGAGGCGACCTTCCGCAGGTTCGTCTCCCGGGTCGACGGCCGCGCAGGAGCCGGACGGCTACCTGAACACGGCGTTCGGCCGGCCCGGCCAGCCGCCCCGCTGGTCCGACCTGGCCTGGGGGCACGAGCTGTACTGCCTCGGCCACCTCTTCCAGGCCGCCGTCGCGCGCGAGCGCACGGCGCCCGGTGCCGACGACGGCCTGCTCGGTGTTGCCCGTCGCGCTGCCGACCTCGTCTGCGAGGTCTTCGGCGAGGACGGGATCCAGTCCGTGTGCGGGCACGCCGAGGTCGAGGTCGGCCTCGCCGAGCTGAGCAGGGTGACCGGCGAGCAGCGCTACCTGCACCAGGCCGAGCTGTTCATCGAGCGGCGCGGACACCACGTCCTGCCCGAGCCCGAATGGGGACGCGCCTACTTCCAGGACGACCTGCCCGATTCGCGAAGCCGACCGTGCAGCGCGGCCACACCGTGCGGGCGAACTACCTCGCGGCCGGCGCCGTCGACGTCGCCGTCGAGACCGGCGACGCCGACCTGCTCGCCACCCTGCGCAGGGTGTGGGATCGCACGGTCGCGCGCCGCACCTACCTGACCGGCGGTCAGGGCTCCCACTTCCAGGACGAGGCCTTCGGCGAGGACTGGGAACTGCCGCCCGACCGCGCCTACTCCGAGACCTGCGCGTCGATCGCCTCGATCATGTTCAGCTGGCGGCTGCTGCTGGCCACCGGCGGCGGCGCGCTACGCGGACCTGATCGAGCGCACCCTCTTCAACGTCGTTGCGACAGCCGTCTCCCGCGAGGGCGACCGGTTCTTCTACACCAACACGCTGCACCGCCGGGCGCCCGGCGAGATGCCGGACCCGGACGCGGCCTCGCCGCGCGCCTTCTCGAGCCTGCGGGCGCCGTGGTTCGACGTGTCCTGCTGCCCGCCGAACATCGCCCGGACGCTGGCGAGCCTCGCCGGGCTGCTGGCCACCGTCGACGACGACGGCCTCCAGCTGCACCAGTTCGCCACCTGCTCCATCGCGACCAGCCTGCCCGACGGCACGCCGGTTGCCCTCGACGTGGAGACCGCCTACCCCGACAGCGGGACGGTCACGGTTCGCGTGCGCGAGTCCGCCGGCCGGCCGTGGACGCTCAGCCTGCGCGTTCCGTCCTGGGCGCACGGGGCGAGCCTCACCCACCGGCACCGCCGGCGGCGAAGCCACGACGATCGCCGTCATCGGTGCCACGGCGGAGGTGACGGCAGCCTTCGCCGCCGGCGACGTCGTCGAGCTCGACCTGCCGATGGCCGCGGAGTTCCTGCATCGCCGACGCGCGCGTCGACGCCATCCGCGGCTGCGTCGCCGTGCAGCGTGGACCGCTGGTGTACTGCGCGGAGCTGCCCGGCCGACTCGCCGTACCGACCTCGACCGGCTGATCGTCAGTACTGCGACGCCGCCGCGCTACGCCGACGGCCGCGTCCTCGTCAGTGCCGGCTGGCTGCCGGACGCGGATGAGCCCTGGCCCTACGGCGGCGCCGCCAGCGGTGCCGCCGGTCACGGGCGAGCAGTTCGCCCTGATCCCGTACCACGACTGGGGACAGTCGGGCCTGTGCACGATGCGGGTGTGGCTGCCGGAGGCCTGACGAGGACCGGCGGGCGTCCCTGCCCCAGCCCCTGAGAGGACGCCCGCCCCTCGTCAATCAGCTGGACCGGAAGGAATGCCCAGGACGGCGTAGGCGCCGCGGATGTGGGCCTCCATCAGCGAGGCGGCAGCGGTGGCGTCCCCTGCGGTGATCGCGTCGAGGATCTCGCGGTGCTCGCGCAGCAGCTCGAGCGCGGAAGCGCGGCCAGTCGGGAAGGGCGTCGGAGGCGTTCCTGATGGCGTCCCGGACGGCCTGCCGGACCGCGACGGTGAGGTCGGCGATCAGCTGGTTCTGGCCGGCGCGGGCGACCAGCACGTGGAACTCGGTGTCGAGCTCGTTGAAGTCGTCGATCCGCTCTGCTGCTGCCATGCCGGCGACGATGTCGGCCAGCCGCCGCAGCGACTCCGGCGTGCCCCGCTGGGCGGCGAGCGCAGCGGACGAGCGCTCGAGGGCGACCCGCGTCTCCGTGAGGTCGCCGCTCCCGGTGTCGGAGAGGGCGAAGTGCAGCTGGAAGATCCGGGCGAGCGCGCTGCCCTGGGCCGGCGCGATCCGCGTGCCCCGTCCGGGGCCGGTGCTGGACGTGATCAGTCCCTGCGTCTGCAGCACCCGCATGGCCTCCCGCACGGCGGAGCGGCCGACGCCGAGCTGGGCTGCGAGGTCGCGTTCGGGCGGCAGCTGGTCGCCCGGCGTGGAACGTGCCGGTCAGGATGCCGGTCTCGATGTGCCGCAGCACCACCTGATAGGCGTGCAGGCCCTCGCGCTCATCCACGTCCTCATTGTTGCCGAAGAACGCCCCGCAGCACTTGACGTCGCCGCGGACGGGGCAGAGACTTGCCCTATTGGTCTGACCAATAGGTCGGACCGCAGTCGGTACAAGGGAGTCCGAACTGATGCGTGCCGAAGGTCTCACCGTCGCCCTCTTCGCGACCTGCATCAACGACGTGATGTTCCCGGGCACGCCCAAGGCCGTCGTGACGGTGCTGGAGCGGCTCGGCTGCACGGTGGAGTTCCCGCTGGAGCAGACCTGCTGCGGCCAGATGTTCACCAACACCGGCTACTTCGACGCCGCCGTGCCCGACGTCCGGAACTACGTGAAGGCGTTCTCGGGCTACGACTACATCGTCGGCCCGTCCGGCTCGTGCGTCGGCGCCGTGCGGCACCAGCACCCGATGCTCGCGGCCCACTCCGGCGACGAGGCCCTCGCGGCAGAGGTGGACAAGGTGGTCGCCCGCACCTACGACTTCACGGAGCTCCTGGTCGACGTGCTGGGCGTCACCGACGTCGGCGCCTACTTCCCGCACCGGGTCACCTACCACCCGACCTGCCACTCCGTCCGGGTGGCGAAGGTCGGCGACCGGCCGCTACCAGTTGCTGTCGAAGGTGAAGGGCATCGACCTCGTGCCGCTCCCCGACGCCGACCAGTGCTGCGGGTTCGGCGGCACCTTCTCGGTGAAGAACCCCGACGTCTCGGTCGCGATGGGAGGGGACAAGGCCCGACAACGTGCTGCAGACCGGCGCCGAGTACCTGGTCACCGGCGACAACGCCTGCCTGATGCACATCGGCGGGCTCCTGCACCGGCAGCGGGCCGGTGTGAAGACCATCCACCTGGCCGAGCTCCTGGCCCACACCGAAGGGGGCCTGCAATGAGCAGCGAAGCACGTCCGCCGCACGCCCGCCCCGCCGGCGGGCACCTACATCGGCATGCCCAAGTTCGCCAAGAACGCCAAGGTGCAGCTGGCCGACAACCAGTTGCGCAAGAACCTCCGCAAGGCCACCGGCACGATCCGCGCGAAGCGCGTCGCGCGCGTCGCCGAGGTGCCCGAGTGGGAGGAGCTGCGCCTTGCCGGCGAGGCCATCAAGAACCGCACCCTGCGCCACCTCGACACCTACCTCATCCAGCTCGAGGAGTCGCTGACGAGGGCGGGGGCGCAGGTCCACTGGGCGCGGGACGCCGCGGAGGCCAACGCCATCGTCGTCGACCTCGTGAAGGCCAAGGGCGTCGACGAGGTGGTCAAGGTCAAGTCGATGGCCACCCAGGAGATCGAGCTCAACGAGGCCCTCGAAGAGGCCGGCATCGCCGCGTGGGAGACCGACCTCGCAGAGCTGATCGTCCAGCTCGGCCACGACCGTCCCAGCCACATCCTCGTGCCGGCGATCCACCGCAACCGGTCGGAGGTGCGCGAGATCTTCCTGCGCGAGATGAAGCTGTACGGCACGCCGGCGCCGCTCGACCTCACCGACGACCCGACCGTCCTCGCCGCAGCCGCCCGCACCCACCTGCGCGAGAAGTTCCTGCGCGCGAAGGTCGCCGTCTCCGGCGCCAACTTCGCGATCGCCGAGACCGGGACGCTCGTCGTCGTCGAGTCCGAGGGCAACGGCCGGATGTGCCTGACCCTCCCCGAGACCCTGATCTCCGTCGTCGGCATCGAGAAGGTGCTGCCGACCGTCGACGACCTCGAGGTCTTCATGCGGCTGCTGCCGCGATCGTCCACCGGCGAGCGGATGAACCCGTACACCTCGATGTGGACCGGCGTCACTCCCGGCGACGGCCCGCAGGAGGTGCACGTCGTGCTGATCGACAACGGTCGCACCAAGGTGCTGACCGACCCGGACGGTCGTGCGGCGCTGCGCTGCATCCGCTGCTCGGCCTGCCTCAACATCTGCCCGGTCTACGAGCGGGTCGGCGGCCACGCCTACGGCTCGGTCTACCCGGGACCGATCGGCGCCGTGCTCACCCCGCAGCTGCGCGGCACGAGCTCCGACATCGACAAGTCGCTGCCCTTCGCCTCCACCCTGTGCGGTGCCTGCTTCGAGGTCTGCCCGGTGCGGATCCCGATCCCGGACATGCTGGTGCACCTGCGGCACCAGGTCGCCGACCAGAAGCGGCACCACGTCGGCGTCGAGCAGACCGCGATCGCCGCTGCCGGCTGGGTGCTCTCCGACCGCAGCCACTTCGAGCTCGCGCAGCGGGCGGCAGCGCTGGTCGGACGCGTCCTGCCCGGCCGCAGCCACCTCGGGCCGCTGCCCTGGCCGGCATCGCCGTGGACCGACGCGAGGGACCTGCCAATGCCACCCTCGGAGTCCTTCCGGGCCTGGTGGAAGCGAACGAGAGGGGAGACGTCATGAACGCCCGCGAGGAGATCCTGAACCGCGTCCGGTCGGCGCTCGTCGACGTGGTGCAGCCCGATGCGGCCATCGACGTCCCCGTCCCGTGGGCCTACGGCGCGCGCGACGCCGATGCCCGACGTGCTCGAGCGCTTCGTCGAGATGACCGTCGACTACAAGGCCGTGGTGAAGCGGGTGCCGGCCGCGGGCGTGCCGGACGCCATCGCCGAGATGCTCGTCGCGGCGCAGGGGTGGGCTCAGCCGTCCTGCCCGCAGGGCTGGACGCTGCGTGGCGCGCGGCGTCGTCGGTGCCGGCATCACCGTCCACTCCGACGAACCGCAGCTGTCGCGCAACGAGCTGAACGCCATCGACGCCGTCGTCACGGCCTCTGCCGTCTCGATCGCGGAGACCGGCACGATCGTGCTCGACCACGCCGCCGACCAGGGCCGCCGGGCCCTGACCCTCGTGCCCGACACCCACCTGGTCGTCGTCCGCGCCGACCAGGTCGTCTCCGACGTCCCTGAAGCGGTCGGCAGGCTGGCGGCAGCCGTCGCCGCCGGCAACCCGCTCACCTGGATCAGCGGGCCTTCCGCCACCTCCGACATCGAGCTGACCGGGTGGAAGGCGTCCACGGGCCGCGGACCCTGCTGGTCGTCCTCGCCGACTGAGCACCTTTCCGTGATGGCCGCGGGCGGCCGCAGATAGCGATAACATTCGTGCATCCGCAGCACGGAGCCCCGTCGAGGGAGCTTCCGGGTGCCTGAGCGATCAGGACCCCGGATGTGACGGTGCCACCAGGCGCGGATGTGTGTGCTCATTCCGGCTGCCGCCACAGCTACAGCCACCCGAGGGGAAGGTTCGGCCGAGCAATATGGCCGCTATTCGTCGTGTCCTGCGCAGTTCCTGCCGGGGCATCATTGTTGTTCTTCTTGCCGCGCTCATCGGTCTCGCCATGCCGGCGTCCGCCAGTGCGGACGCATCGGCAGCCGTGACGCTCACGCTTGCCTCCGACCAGCACGAGGGTGCACTGGTCTGGGCCGACGATGAGATCCGCTACGAGGTCGTCGGCGTCAACACCGGGGATGCGCCCCTCGACGCCGTGACGGTCAGCAACGATCTCGCCGGGGTGCTGAAGGCGACCGCGCTCGACGCCGATCCGGTGGCGACCATCACCCATGGCGACGGCTCCACGGAGCCGGCTTCGGTGAGCCTCAGCGGCAGGCACCTCACGTGGGCCGGCCCGCTCGCTCCCGGTGACACCGTGCGGCTCAGCTACACGGTGACCGTCGGGCTCGTCGCGAAGTCCACCACCCTGCACAACGTCGCAGAAGCCACCTGGATGGGCGCGGACGGCTCGATGCAGGCAACGCGCGACCGCCGACGCCTCCAACCCGGTCAACCCGGTGGCCATCGCCGATGCCCACAGCGGCGCGAAGTCGCACGCGCGCAAGACGCTGGCCCACACCGGCGTCGAGGGGGCTGGGCTGCTGCTCGCCTTCGCCGGGCTGCTGCTCGCGTTCGGCATGGCGCTGGTCGCCGTCCGCCGCAGGGACTGACACCGGGGCAGGGCCCGGGGTAGCCTGCCGCTCGTCGGACGGAGGAACCGGGCATGGTCGAGGTCGCACAGCAGGACTGGGAACGGACACGGACAGCGTTCGTCGAAGCCACGCACTGGTACCAGGAGGTGCTCGCCCAGGTGGGCGACCGCTGGTCGGAGCCGGGCCTGGGGGAGTGGGACGTGCGTGCCCTGGCCGGCCACACCAGCCGTTCCCTGCTGACCGTCGAGACCTACCTCGGGCAGCCTGCAGCAGGCTGTCGACATCGCCTCGACGGCCGCCTACTACGAGGCGACGAGGCAGATCGCCGCCGGCCCCGCCGTCGCCCAGCGTGGACGCGACGCCGGCACCGCGCTCGGGGACGACCCGGTGGCGGCCGTGGCGCAGATCGCCGCCCGGGTGCTGCCGCTGGTCGCCGGCCTGAGCGGGACGGAGCTGCTCACCACGATCGCCGGGGGCATGCGGATCGCCGACTACCTGCCCACCCGGGTCTTCGAGCTCGTCGTGCACACCGCCGACCTGGCCGTCGCGCTCGGCGTCCCTGCCGAACCCCCGCCCGGTCCTGCGGCGCTCGCGCTGGGGCTGGTGTCCGACCTGGCGATCGCCGGTGGTCACGCCGCAACGCTGCTCCTCGCCAGCGACCGGACGCAGCGGGCTTCCCGTCCCGGGCGTTCACGCTGTTCGTGATCAGCGCACGACCTTGAAGGTGAAGTCGGCAGTGCCGAGCACCTGGTAGAGCCGCAGCCAGAGCAGCATCGTCGCCTCCGTGCCGCGGGCTCCTGCGAGGTCGCCGAGGTCGATCACGTCCTGGTGGCCCAGCTGCGCGAGGAGGCCGGTGACGAGCTCCTTCGCCGCGGCGTCGTCGCCGCAGACGAACGTGCTGAACGTCGCCGCCGGCCAGCGCCTGGGGGCCGGTCATCAGGTGGGCGGTCATCGTGTGCAGGCTCTTCACCACCCGCAGGTCGGCGAAGGCGCGCTGCAGCTGCTCGGCGAGGGAGTCGGTGTTGGTCACGAACAGGTTGGGCGGGAAGCCGCTGGCAGAGTCGAGGGGGTTGGACACGTCCAGCAGCACCGTTCCGGGGCGACCTGCGCCGCCTCGATGCCGGCGGCCGACACCTCGCCGGAGAGCGCGTTCACGACGAGGTCGGCACCCCGGGCCGCCTCCGCGAACGTCGCCACGCTGACGTCCGGGTGGGCGGCGGCCCAGGTGCCGAAGCCGTCGGTGCCCTCGCGCACCAGCGTTGCCGCCGGGTCCCGTGTGCCGATGACAACGTCGTTGCCGAGGCCGTGCAGGCCGGCAGCGAGGGTGCGTCCCACCATGCCCGGTGCCGAGAATCGCGATCCGCATGTCCACTCCTCTTCCTCCGCAGAGACTGCCCGCCGCGCCCCGGCTGCGGAATACGTACTTCCGCGAGATAGACTACTTACCGACCGGTAAGTAAGGGGAGCGTTCATGGACGACAGGCAACGCAACCGGACGCTGGCGGTGCTGTTCGTCGGCGTGCTGATGGGCGCGCTCGACATCGCCATCGTCGGGCCGGCGCTGCCGGCGATCCAGGCGGAGTTCGGGCTCGACTCGCGCGCGGCGTCCTGGATCTTCAGCAGCTACGTGCTCGCGAACCTGATCGGCACGCCGCTGATGGCCAAGCTCAGCGACCTGTTCGGCCGGCGCGCGATCTACGTGCTCGACGTGTCGGCTGTTCGCCGCCGGCTCGCTGGTGGTCGCGCTGTCGCACGGCTCCGGGACTCTTCGTCCTGCTGCTGGTCGGGCGCGCCATGCAGGGCTTCGGTGCCGGCGGCATCTTCCCGGTTGCCAGCGCCGTCATCGGCGACACCTTCCCGCCGGAGAAGCGCGGCGGTGCGCTCGGCCTGATCGGGGCGGTCTTCGGGCTGGCGTTCATCATCGGGCCGGTCATCGGTGGGCTGCTGCTCGGCCTCGGCTGGCAGTGGCTCTTCCTGATCAACCTGCCGATCGCCGCCGTCGTCGTCGTCCTTGCCTGGCGGCTGCTGCCGCACGTCCGGGTGGCCGGAGCCGCCGGGTTCGACTGGCCGGGCATGATCGCCCTCGCCGCTGGCGCTCGGCACGCTGGCCTACGGCCTCGGCGCGATCGACACCGCGCGGTTCTGGGCGAGCCTCGCCGGCGTCGGGGTGTGGCCGTGGCTGGCTGGCCTCCGTCGTGGCCTGGGTGGTGCTGGTGCTGATCGAGCGCACGGCCGCCGAACCCGGTGTTCCCGACCCGGCTGTTCCGCCGCCGCCAGCTCGCCGTCGGCTACGCCCTCACCGCCGGCGCGGGGCTCGGCGAGGCCAGCCTCGTGTTCATGCCGCTGCTGGCCGTGGCGGCGCTCGGCGTCGCACCGTCGGTGGCGAGCTACCTGCTGATGCCGGTCGTGCTCGCGATGAGCGTCGGCTCGCCGCTGGCCGGACGCCTGCTCGACCGGCTCGGCTCGAAGGTCGTGATCCTCGGCGGGGTGGCGGTGATGACCGCCGGCATGTTCCTGCTCGGCCGCGACCAGCGGCTCGCTGGCCATGTTCATCGTCTCCGGCGCCCTGATCGGGCTGGGGCTGTCCGCGCTGCTGGGAGCGCCGATCCGCTACGTCACGCTGAACGAGACCACGGCCGCGGAACGGTCGGCCGCCCAGGGCCTCGTGGCGACGTTCACCAGCATGGGCCAGCTGCTCGGCAGCGCCGTCGTCGGCGCGGTCGCCGCGTCCGGGCGCAACTGCCGCCGCCGGCTACAACGCGGCCTTCACCATGATCGGGGTCCTCGGCGTCGTCCTGCTGGCCGCCGCCCTGCTGCTGAAGTCGCGGGCGGCGGAGGCGCGTCCGGCGCAGGCCGGCGCAGGTGTCCCATGCGTGAGCGCATCATCGCGACCGCGACGGGCATGTTCGTCGCAGCGGGGGTACGAGGGCGTCGCCATGCGGGAGATCGCAGAGGCCTGCGGCATCACCAAGGCAGCCCTCTACTACCACTTCGACGGCAAGCCCGACCTGCTGAACGCGATCTTCGTCAGCTACCTCGCCGAGATCGCCGGAGGTGGTCGAGGCCAGCGCCGGCCACGGCACCGGGCAGAGCCCCGGCTCCGCTGGCTGGTGGAACAGCTGTTCGCCCTGCCGCCCGAGCAGCGGGCGATCATGCGCCTTGCCATGCACGAGGTCGGCCAGCTCCAGCCCGAGCAGCGCGCAGCCTTCGCCGCCGACTACCGCGCCCGGTTCATCGGCCCGCTGCAGCAGATCGTCGCGAGGGCACGGCGAGCGGCGACTTCACGGCGAAGGATCCCGCGGTGGTGGTCTGGGTGCTGCTCGGCATGCTCTACCCGTTCTTCGCCCCGCCCGGCGCCGGGCCGAGCACCGGCCCCGACGACCGTCGCCGACCTGCTCGACGTCTTCTTCCACGGCCTGGCCGCGCGCTGAGCTCAGCGGGCGTCGTGGACGATGGCGCCGGCCACGATCGTTGTGGCGACCTGCATCCCGCGGAGGTGACGGGCGACGTCGTCCGGTGCGCCCGGGCGAGCGGGTCGGCGTCCAGCAGGGCGAGGTCGGCCACCTGGCCGGGTCGCACCGTGCCGAGGCCGCCGGTGCTCGCAGCAAGGGCCTCCGGCGCGGTCAGGGAGTGCTCGGGATGCCACGGCGCATCGCCGGGCTCCCCGCGGTGGACGGCCGCGGCCATCGCCAGCCACGGGTCGAGCCGTGCCACCGGCGCGTCCGAGCCCAGCGCCAGGCGGACGCCGGCGTCCACCAACCCGCGCAGCGGGAAGCTCCGCGCGGCCCGTTCCTCGCCCCAGACCGCTGCCGTGACCGCTCGGTCGTCGAGCAGGTGGGCCGGCTGCACGCTGGCCACCAGCCCGAGCGCTGCCATCCGGTCGATGTCGGAGGCCCGCATCAGCTGGGCGTGCTCGATGCTGCCCGTCGCTCCCGGTTGCGGCGAACGCGTCGACGGCGAGCGCGACGGCAGCATCGCCGATCGCGTGCAGGGCCACCTCGAGACCGGAGCGGCGCGCCAGTCCCAGCAGCTCGCCCAGCTCGCCGGCGCACGTTCTGCACGCCGCTGCCGCCGCCGGGATACGGCTCGCAGCAGTGCGCCGTCCGGGTGTTCAGCGAGCCGTCGGAGATGATCTTCAGCGAGCCCATGGTGAGCAGCGGCTGGTCCGGATCGGGCAGCGAGCCCGTCCGCAGGCCGGCGGCGACAGCCGCTGGGCAGGTCGACGGGATAGGTCGAGGTGCGCACCCGCAGCGGCACTCCGACGGCGGCGTAGCGTGCCGGCCAGGTGGCGAAGCCGGGCTCGAACTCGAAGTCGCAGACCCCGACGACGCCGAGGCGCGCTGCGGCCTGCAGCGCCGCGGCGTAGGCGCCCGGGCCGACCTGTGCGTCCTCGGCAGCGAGGACGGCGGGGAGGACGGCGAACCACGCGGCCTCCGTCAGCGGGTCCGTCCGCGAGGCAAGCCCGAACCGCCGCAGCGCGGCCGAGTTCAGCCAGCCGGCGTGCGCGTCGCCACTGACCAGCACGACCGGGCGCTCGCCCGGTGACCGCGTCGAGCGCTGCGACGGTGGGCTGCTCCGCCCAGGTGGCCGGACGGTAGCCGCCGCCCACCAGCAGGTCGGCCTGCCGCCGGCGCTGCGGCGATCCGGCTGCAGCGCCTCCGCCGCGGCTGGTGCGTCCCGGCAAGGTCGAGCCGGGTGCCCTGGCGCGCCCACTGGCCCAGGTGGACGTGGGCGTCCCAGAGCCCGGGGATCAGCCAGCGACCGCGCGCCGTCGAGGACGTCCTCGCCGCGCACGGGCACGAGACCGGCGCCCGACCTCGACGACGCGGTCGCCGTCCAGCCGCACGTCGACCGCCCCGGCCGGAGCCGGACGGTCGACCGGCACCAGCCGGACGTCGCGGCAGCAGCACGGATCAATCGAGCAGGTCGTCCACCCGGGTGTAGCCGAGGCCGAAGGCGTCGGCGACGGCCGGGTAGGTGATCTGGCCGGCGTGGGTGTTCAGGCCCAGCGCGAGCGGGAGGTTCTCCTTCAGCGCCCGCTTCCAGCCCTTGTCGGCCAGCTGCACGGCGTAGGCGAGGGTGGCGTTGGTGAGCGCCCAGGTGGACGTGTTCGGCACGGCGCCGGGCATGTTGGCGACGCAGTAGAACACCGAGTCGTGCACCATGAAGGTCGGGTCGGCGTGGGTCGTCGGACGGGAGTCCTCGAAGCAGCCGCCCTGGTCGATGGCGACGTCGACGAGCACCGAGCCCGGCTTCATCTGCGAGACCAGCTCGTTGGTCACCAGCTTGGGCGCCTTCGCGCCGGGGATCAGCACGGTGCCGATCACCATGTCGGCGGCCAGCACCTGCTCGCGGATGCTCAGCCGCGAGGACACGATCTGGTGCACCCGGTTGTCGTAGCGCCAGAACGTGGTGCGCAGCTTGTCCAGGTCGGTGTCGAGGATGGTCACGTCCGCGCCCATGCCCGAGCGCGACGTTCGCTGCGTTCTGGCCGGCGGTGCCGCCACCGAGCACGACCACCTTGGCGTTGGCGACGCCGCCGACGCAGCCCATCAGGACGCCGCGTCCGCCCTGGGCCTTCATCATCGCGTGCGCGCCGACCTGGGGGGCGAGGCAGCCGGCCACCTCGGACATCGGGTAGAGCAGCGGCAGCAGGCCGGAAGGCAGCTGGACGGTCTCGTAGGCGATCGCGGTGGTGCCGGCGTTCAGCAGGGCCTCCGTGCCGGCCGGGTCCGCGGCGAGGTGCAGGTAGGTGAACAGCAGCAGGTCGTCGCGCAGGTAGCCGAACTCGTCCGCGACGGGCTCCTTGACCTTCAGCACCATCTCGCCGATCGCCCAGGTCTCCTCAGCGGTCGGCACGATCTGCGCACCCTGCGCCACGTACTCCTCGTCGCTGATCGCACGAGCCGACGCCGGCACCGGCCTGCACGTAGACCTCGTGGCCGTGCGCCACCAGTTCTGCGACGCCGACAGGGGTGATCGCCACCCGGTACTCGTGGTTCTTGACCTCGGAAGGAACGGCGACCCGCATGGCGGTCCTCTCTGCTCTCACCGGCCCCCGTTGGCCGGACGCGGATAGTGTCCTACGTTCTGCCCCCGCACGGTGTCAGCCGCCCCACGGTGGACCCCCACGCTCCCGACTTGTCAGAATCTGGTCGCCCCTGACCGCACGAGATTCTGACAACTCGGGCAGGGGCTAGACTTTGCGCTGTACGTGCTCCGGGGTCGGTGTAAGTCCGAACCGGCGGTGACAGTCCGCGACCCGGCCTGCGAAAGCAGGACGGTTGACCTGGTGGAATTCCGGGACCGACGGTGAAAGTCCGGATGGGAGGCAGCACGCGGTGTTTTGGCGCACGCCCTGAGGGGCAGGCGCCGGGACACCCGTTCGCGCATCCCCAATGCCGCCCCGGTGCCTGAGGCGGAGGTGTGATGAAACGCGAGGTGCTGGCCCCGGTGCTGCTGGGTGTCGTGCTGCTCACCGGCTGGGTGGTGACTGCCGGGCAGGGCTCTGCGCTGCTGCCGACCCCGGGTGCCGTTGCCGTCCGCCTGGTCACCGACCTCACCGATCCCGCCTACTGGGCCTACCTCGGCTTCACCCTCGCCGAGGCCTTCGGCGGTGCCGTGCTGGGCACGGCCGTCGCCACTGCCGCTGGCCGTGCTGATCCACCGCTCGCCGTGGGCCGCCGCTGCCGTCCATCCGTTCCTCGGTGCCACCCAGGCGATCCCCGCGATCGCGATCGCACCACTGCTCGTGCTCTGGCTCGACTACGGGCTGTTCCCGGTGATGGTGCTCTGTGCGCTGATCGTGTTCTTCCCGATCCTCGTCTCCGCCGTCGTCGGCCTGAAGCACGTCGACCCCGACGTGGTGGACGCCGGACGCATCGACGGCGCGACGTCGCTGGTCGCTGCTGACGCAGGTGGAGATGCCGATGGCGCTGCCGACGATCCTCGCCGGGCGTCCGCAACGGCGTCACGCTCGCCATCACCGGCGCGATCGTCGGCGAGATGGTGATGGGCGGCGTCGGGTCTCGGCACCGTCCTCATCGTCCAGCGGGCCGCCGTCGACACCGCCGGCATGTTCGCCACGATCATCGTGCTCTGCGTCGTCGCCTCCGGCGCCTACGCCCTCATCCAGCTCTGGGAGCGCCGCTCCCAGATCATCGAGTCTCTCAACTGAAGGACGCAATCCAGTGATCAACCGACGCACCTTCCTCGCCGGGGCCACGACGGCCTTCGCGCTGGCCGCCACGGGCTGCGCCACGTCCACGGCGACGACCCCGTCCACCAGCCCGACCGGCTGCAGCGAGCCTCGCCACGCCGACGATCGGCCTCACCTACATTCCCAACGTCCAGTTCAGCCCGTTCTACGTCGCAGAGACCGACGGGAAGTTCACCGCGGCCGGCGTGAAGCCGACCCTGCGTCACCACGGGGCCTCCGAAGGCCTGTTCACCGCGCTCGCCGCGGGGGAGGAGCAGTTCGTGATCGCCGGTGGCGACGAGTTGCTGCAGGCCCGCTCCGCCGAGCTGCAACTCGTCGCCGTCTCCGCCTACTACCGGAGCTACCCGGTGGTCATCATCGTGCCGGCCGACTCGGGCATCACCACGCTCGCCGGCCTCAAGGGGCACTCGATCGGGGTACCCGGCAAGTACGGCGAGAGCTGGTTCGGACTGCAGGTCGCCCTGCAGACCGCCGGGCTCACCGCAGGCCGACGTCACCATCCAGGAGATCGGCTACACCCAGCAGGCGGCCCTGACGCACGAAGAAGGTGGACGCCATCGTCGGCTTCAGCAACAACGATTCCGTCCAGTTCGCCCAGGCCGGCTTCGCGACCCGCGACCTGCCGATCGCCGACGGCGAGGTCCCGCTGGTCGGGATCTGCCTGATCACCACGGCCGCGCTACGCCAAGGACAACCCCGCCGTGGTCACGGCGGTCGCCGCCGGCATGCTCGCCGGCATCGGCGCCGTCGTCGCCGACCCCGACCGGGCGCTGACGGTCTCCGCGACCTACGTGCCCGGGCTCTCCGCCGCTGCGGCGCAGGCTTCCGCGAAGGCGACGCTGACCGCGACCCTCCCGTTGTGGACGGGCGCCGGACGGCACGGTGGACGGCCACCTCGACGCCGCGCAGTGGGCTGCGATGGCTGAATTCATGGCTGCGAAGGGCCTCACGGCGACCAAGGTGGATCCGACACCGGCGTTCTCGAATGCCTATCTGGGCTAGAACGGCTGTGACAGGAGATAACCTCTGGACATTCCTGAGACAATGCTCACGGAAAACGGAGGGTGCCGATGAGCCAGCATGTGGTGCCGGGATGGGATGACTACTTCCTCACCATCGCCGGCGCCGTAGCCCGCCGCGCCAAATGCACCCGTCGCCGGGTGGGCGCGGTGCTCGTGCTGGACAAGCGGATCATCGCCACCGGCTACAACGGCGCGGCCTCCGGGCGTCCCGACTGCCTCGAGGGCGCGTGCCCGCGCGGGCAGCTCGACTACGACGCGGTTCCCGGCCTCGGCGACTACGACCGTCCCGGCACTCCCGGGTTCTGCATCGCGATCCACGCAGAGGTGAACGCCCTGCTGTTCGCGACCAGGGACACCAAGGGCACCACCGCCTACATCACCGACCCGCCGTGTCCCGGTTGCCGCAAGGCGCTGGCCGCAGCGGGCATCATCCGGGCCGTGTGGCCGGAGGGCGAGTACGACGTCGACGGCCTCGTTGACTGGAGCACCCACGGCGTGAACGTCAAAGCCCAAGACCTCGCAGCTGTCGGCCTGGGTCGACCGTGGCGTTGCCCTGTTCTGCCTCGGCACGCTGATTCCCGCGGCGCTGGCAGCCAGCGACCAGATCGCCTACCTCGCACCGTGGTGGATGCTCATCGTCGGCGGCGGGATCGTGCTGGCCAGCATCGGCATGATGATCGCCAGCTTCGTCGGATGGCCACTGCGGTCCTTCTCCCTCTCCTACGTGACGGCCGTCACGTTCGGCCTGATCACCTGGCCGGCAGCCTGGCCGGCCGACACCGTCGCGACCGGCAGCCCCTGGCTGTGGATGTGCCTCGGCGTCGCTTCCATCTGCCTCGCTGTCACCACCGGCACCGGCTGGGGCTTCGCCTACGCCATCGCCTCCGGGCTGCTGTTCGCCGCCGTCCGGATGACGCCGTCCGGGCCAGAACGCGTCCCTGCTGGGTGCCTTCCAGGACATGATCGTCCTGGTCATGAACGCCTCCGTCGTGATCGTCGCGCTCGGCGTGGTGAGCAACGCCTTCAAGCAACTGGACGACGCGGAGGCAGCGTCCCGCAAGGAAGCCACCGACGCAGCGATCGAGGAGGCCCTGCTCGACGAGCGCCACCGGCTCGACGGCATCGTCCACGACGAGGTGATGACCACCCTCGTCTCCGCAGCGCACCAGAACAACGACCCCCACGTCGCGCAGCAGGCGCAGCGCGCCGTCGAACGCCTCGCCGAGGCCGAGCAGCCCACAGAGGCGCGCCTGCCCGTCACCGGCGACCAGCTCACCTGGCTGGTCACCGACGTGGTGAGCGCCCTCGTCCCGCAGGCCAAGTTCACCTCGCAGCTGCACAACCTCGCCGTGCCCCAGCCGGTGGCCAGCACGCTCGGCATGGTGGTGCGCGAGGTCGCGCTCAACGTGGCCAAGCACTCCGGCGCCGAGAACGTCGACATCACCCTCACCAGCCCGGAGCCCGGCGGCAGTGCTGATCGCGATCTCCGACGACGGCGTCGGCTTCGTGCCCGGAGCAGGTGCCCAAGCGACGCCTCGGGCTGCAGGTCTCCGTGGTCTACCGGATGTGGGCGATCGGCGGCAAGGCCGAGATCCTTTCGTCCCCCGGCGCAGGGCACGGTCGTGAACCTGAGCTGGGTGCCGGGCGAGCAGCCCGCAGCTGAGGCCGAGCAGCAGCCGCGCCGCCGCCGCTCCGGCCGCATGATGCTCGACATCCCCGACCTGTCCCGGCCGCTGCTGGCACGGCTGGTCTGGGTGCTCGTCGGCCTGCAGTTCCTGCTGGGCTGGACGAGCCTCGACCAGGTCACCAGCATCTGGCCGGTGTTCGTCGCCCAGGCGCTGGCGGTGGTCGCCACCTGGCTGACGCTGCGGCACCTCGACCGATCCGATGGACTTCCGCTCGGCCGTCGCCGTGATCGTGCTGCTGCTGGCCGTCACCGTGATCGTGCAGTCAGTCCTGCCCTCAGGGCACTGGCCGGGCTACGCCACCTGGCACAGCAACGTCGTGATGGTCCTGCTCGTCGCCGTGCTCGTGCGTGGCCAGGAGCGCGTCTCCTGGACCGGTGTCGGGCTGTTCGCCGTGATCTCGGCCGTGTGGGCGATCACCCACGAGATGGGCGTCGGTGACACCCTGCGGGCCGGCTTCGGGCCGTTCTCCTGGATGCTGGTCGCGCAGCTGCTGCAGAGCTGGCTGATCGACATGGGCGACCGGCTGACCGCGTCCCGGCGGTCGTCGGCAGCGGCCAACAAGGCCATCGCCGAGAGCTTCTCGAAGCTCGTCCTTCGCGACGTCTGGCTCACCCAGCTGCGCGCCCAGGTGGGGCCGCTGCTGCAACGGATCGCCGATCCGGCCCACGAGCTCACCGAGGACGAGCGGGCGGCCTGCCTCGCCCAGGAGAGCCGGCTGCGCGACGCCATGCGTGCCGGCAACCTCGTCACGGAACTCACGTCCGACGCGATCGACGTGGCCCGCAGCCGTGGCGTCGACGTGCGCCTCGTCGACAGCCGGGGTACCCGGCTGCCCGAGGACGTGCGCACGGCGCTCACCCGGCACCTCGGACGGCTGCTCACCGAGCCCGGCACCAAGCGGGTGGTGGCGCGGGCAGCCCCGGAGGGCTACGAGGACGTGGTCACCGTGCTGACCGTGCGCGACGACGGCAGCAGCGAATTGGTTGGCCTGGACGCCAGCGGACAAGGTCAGCACGCGATAGGGTTGGGCAATCATGATCACCACCGCCGTAATCGATGACCACGAGGCCATTCGCCTCGGTATGTCAGCCGCCCTCCAGAACCACCCCGGTCACCAGGTCACCCTGGTCGACGGAGCCGGCACCGTCCCCGAGTTCCTCGAGCGTGGCGTGCAGGCCGACGTCGTGCTGCTCGACCTGCAGCTCGACGACGGCTCCGACCCGCTCGACAACGCGGAGAGCCTGATCGATGCCGGCTACAAGGTGCTCGTCTACTCCATCGCCGACAACGTCCGGCTGCTGCGTCGCGCGCTCGCCGGCGGCGCTGCCGGCGTCTGCCGCAAGGCCGAGCCGATCGCCGTCACGATCTCCTCGATCGAGGCCGTCGCCGAGGGCCAGGTCGTGATCAGCCAGGAGATCCTCGCCGCCATCGAGGGCGACTCCTCCTACGTCGCAGCCAACCTCGGTCCGCGCGAGCGTGAGGTGCTGGCCCTGTACGCTGCCGGCTTCGAGGTTCCGGAGGTGGCCGGGCGCCTGACGATCACCGAGAACAGCGTCAAGGAGTACCTCAAGCGCATCCGGGTGAAGTACACCAACGTGAACCGTCCGGCAGCCAGCAAGCTCGACCTGTTCCGCCGCGCCATCGAGGACGGCATCGTTCCGCCGGTCGAACCGCACCAGTAAGGCTTCCAGGCCGGGCTCAGTACCAGCCGTGCCCGCGCTTGAACGACCATGCCCCGCACGGCGTGCCGTAACGGTCGTGGACGTAGTCGAGGCCCCAGCGGATCTGGGTTGCCGGGTTGGTGCGCCAGTCGGCACCGAACGCGGCCATCTTCTTGCCGGGCAGCGCCTGCGGGATCCCGTAGGCGACTGGAGTGCGGGTTGTCAGCGCTGACGATCCACTTGCTCTCGCGCATGATGATGTTGTTGTAGCAGGTGAACTGATCCTCGCCCCAGCTGTACTTGTTGACCATGATCTGGCGGGCGATCTCGCGGGGGTCGGTGGTGGCGGGCTCGTAGCCCAACTCCTGGACGCGCTGCTCGTGGAGCGCCTTGATGGTGGCGTTGGTGACCTCGATGGCCACGGTCTGCTTGCTCAGCAGCGCCTGCCGGTAGGCAGCCAGGTCATCGGTGCTCGCCGATGACGGTGAAGCTGGAGAGCGGAGCGGCAGCGGCGATGTCGCCGGCCGGAATCACCGGGCTGAGTGCGAGGAGGGAGCCGACGACGGCAAGCCCCGTCCGCAGCGATCGGCGAGTCAGCACTCGTGCAGCATACATAAGAAAGCTCTCAGGTAAAACTCAGATTCCGCCGGGTGGTCCGGCGTGTCGGCTTGCGTTGCTGTGGGGGGCGCCGACAGGGACAACACCGGATGCCCCGCTGCTGTTGCGGGGCTCCAGGGATTTCACTGGGGAGTAAGGCTGGCATGTTTCCCGAAATCGCAAAGGATTCCAAGGAATTGGCTTGCTCCGCTCAATCAGATCGCCGAGCCGACCGTGGTGAAAAGGGCGGTGAGGTTGCCGCCGAGGGTGGTGACAACGGCGATGATGACGGCGGCGATCAAAGCGACCATGATGCCGTATTCGACTGCGGTGGCACCGCGCTCCTTCATGGAGACGATGGTACCGAGGGCCTTGACTGGCAGACTGTTCATGGGATGAGCCCCTTTCAGTACTTCGCGCGGCGCGGCTTTCGCGACGCTCTCAGGTGACCATGGTTGCGCAACTTCCAAGATTAGTCACTGATTTGCACGAAGATCGGCCAATTTCGGGTCATATGTCACCCGAAAGGGGGACGTCGAAAAGGCATCCAATCGCGGCTACTGTCCCCCTTTCGGGTGACATTAGGCCATGGTGGAGTCTGTGAGGCTACTACGCCGGCGAGGTGCAGTGGCGTTCCGGGTCAGCCGCCCAAGCCACGTTCCGGCACGAGCAGATGCGGTCGTGCTGCGGTCGGGAGCGATGGTGCGGAATACCCTTCCAGGTAATTGCAATTGTCCCGGTCAGAGCTTGGAGCCGACCCTGGAGAAAAGGCCGGTCAGGCTGCCGCCGAGAGTGGTGACAACGGTGATGATCACGGCGGCGATCAAAGCGACCATGATGCCGTATTCCACGGCAGTAGCGCCGCGCTCCTTGAGGGAGACGACGGCGCCGATGGTCTTTGCGAGCAGGCTCTTCATGGGTGGGTCCTTCCGGATTCAGGCGGTACGGGCATGAACCCGGTTCCCCCCAGGCGCCCCTTCGATTCGAAATGATTCCGCAGGTGCTTGCCTATTGTCAAATCTCGCGGGCGATTCTTCAAAGCTGGTCCAAAAGGCACAAGATTGTCACCCGGAGGAGGACTTCTTTGCGCGAATATTGCGCGCATCCGGTCCCCCTTTGGGAGGACCTGCGTCTTTTGGAACGCATTCTCTGTCACCCTTTCGGGGGTTCGGCGGAGCTCTTGCCGCCCCGGCTCCGACGCTCCGCTCGCCGACGAAAGCGCCTGCCGTGCCCGTGTTCGTCGGAGCGCAGCCCCACCAACGAAGTACTCCTGGGTTCCTGAGAAGGCTGATTGTTCGGCCAAAGATGATGCGCACGATGAATTCGCCGGAGTTGCCAAAGCTCCGGGGCACGTGCGTTCCGCGCGGGGTCCGGGTGCGACGGCTGGTTAGGGTGGGGGAATGCGATTGCGGCTGGTGGACAGCGGGGACTTGGCCCTCGCACTTGCGGCGTCGCTCGACGGGGGAATTCCGATTGCCCCGATTCCCGACGCGCGGCAGCTGGGCGCCCTCCGTGTGGATGAACCCGTCACCGAGGCCGACGCGGCAGCTGTGGTGACCTCCTCCGGGTCGACCGGCGAGCCGAAGGCCGTCGTGCTCACGCGGACGGCACTGCGATTCGCCGTCGGGGCGACCCATGAGCGACTCGGCGGTCCCGGTGACTGGGTGTGCGCCCTGCCCACCCAGCATGTTGCCGGCCTGATGACCGTCGCGCGGGCCGTGATCGCCGGCACGCGACATCCGTTTCGCGCGCGGCGACCTCGCCGACCTGCCGGCGCCGGCCGGGCGGACGCTACCTCTCGCTGGTCGCTGCGCAGCTCGACCGGGCGCTGGGTGACGCAGGGCACGGCGGCGAAGCTGCGCGACTATGCCGCCGTCCTGCTCGGCGGCGGTGCCGATTCCCGCGGGCCTGCGCGAGCGCGCCACGGCTGCGGGGGTGCGGATCGTCGCCACCTACGGGATGAGCGAGACCTGCGGCGGCTGCGTGTACGACGGTGTGCCGCTGGACGGGGTCCGCGTGGAGCTGGACGACGGGCCGGATCAGCCTCGGCGGGCCGATGGCCTTCGCCGGCTACCGGCTGCGCCCCGACCTGACCGCGCGGCGTGCTCGACGGCGACCTGGTGCACACCCAGGACAGGGGGCGCTGGGCCGACGGTCGCCTGCAGGTGCTGGGACGCATCGACGACGTGGTCATCTCCGGCGGCGAGAACGTCGACCTGGCCGCGGCCCAACGCGTTGCGCGACACCGAATTCGGCGCGAACCGGCCGTCGTGCTGCTCGCCGTCCCCGACGAGCGGTGGGGCGCGCGGGTGGTCGCCGTGACCACCGGCGCGCTCACGCTCGACGGAGGTGCGCGCCCGGCTCGAACCCGCTGCTGGGCCGGGCCGCCACCCCGAAGGAATTGCGGCGGGTGGGAGAGTTGGCGTACACATCCATAGGCAAGATCGACCGGACGGCGCTACTGCGGTCCTGGGCACGGAAGGGCGAGCATGGCGACGCTGGCTGAATGGGTCGAGGGCGCCCGTCCCCGCACCCTTCCGGCAGCGCTGGCTCCGGTGCTCGCCGGCAGCGCCGTCGCATGGTTCGAGGACGGTTTCGTGCCGCTGCTCGCCGGCCTCGCGCTCGTCGTCGCCCTCGCGCTGCAGGTGGGCGTCAACTACGCCAACGACTACTCCGACGGCATCCGCGGCACCGACGCGGCCCGGGTGGGCCCGCTGCGGCTGGTCGGCTCCGGCGTCGCCACGCCGGCGCACGTCCGGGCGGCGGCCTTCGCGTGCTTCGGCGTTGCAGCCGTCGCCGGTGCTCGCCGTCGTCCTGCTCACCGGCCACTGGTGGCTGCTGGCCGTCGGTGCCGCGGCGATCGCGGCGGCCTGGTACTACACCGGCGGCAGCCGGCCCTACGGCTACCTGGGGCTGGGCGAGCTCTTCGTCTTCGTCTTCTTCGGGCTCGTCGCCGTCACCGGCACGGTCTACATCCAGCTGGGCCTGGTGACCCAGGCCACGCTGGTGGACGGCCATCGCCATCGGCGCACTCGCCTGCGCGATCCTCGTCGCCAACAACCTGCGCGACCTCGAGGGCGACCGCGCCGTCGGGCAAGCGCACCCTCGCCACCCGGCTCGGCGACGCCGGCACCCGGCGCTTCTTCCTCGGACTGCTGGGCGTGGCAGCCGTCGGGGTGTTCGGGGTGGCCGCCACCAGCTCCTGGTGGGCGCTGCTGGGCTGGTTCATGATCGTCACGCTGATCGGGCCGATCCGCGAGGTTGCGCGGGGCGTCACCGGCCGGGCGCTGATCCCCGTGCTGAAGCAGACCGGACTGGCCGAACTCGCCTGCGCAACCGGCCTGTTCGTCGGGCTGCTGATCGCCCGCTGACATGCCGATGGAAGCGGTCGCCTACTCGCCTCGGCCTGCGCAACCGGTTCCGGGGCATCACGGTTCGCGAGGGACTGCTCGTGCGTGGCGCCGTCGGCTGGGCCGAATGGAGCCCGTTCGCCGAGTACACCCGCCCCGAGATCGACGCGTGGTGGCAGGCGACCGTGGAGGCGGCAGAGATCGGCTTCCCCGCCCCGGTCCGCGACCGGGTGCCCGTGAACGTCACCGTGCCGGCCGTCGACGCCCGAGATCGCCCACGGCATCGTCGCGGCGTCCGGCTGCCGCACGGCCAAGGTGAAGGTGGCCGAGCCCGGCCAGGTCCTTCGGCGACGACCTGGCCCGGGTGGAGGCGGTGCGCGACGCGCTCGGGCCCGGACGGACGCATCCGGGTGGACGCCAACGGCGCCTGGGACGTCGACACAGCGCTCACCCACCTGGCGCGGCTGGCCCGCTTCGGGCTGGAGTACGCCGAGCAGCCGTGCGCGAGCGTCGAGCGAGCTCGGCGACCCTGCGACGCCGGCTGGCGCGCGGCGGCATCGACGTCCTGATCGCCGCCGACGAGAGCATCCGGCGCTCCGGTGACCCCGAGCGGGTGGTGGCGGAGCAGGCGGCCGACATCGCCGTGCTGAAGGTGCAGCCGCTGGGCGGCGTGCGCCGGTGCCTCGAACTGGCCGAGCGGCTGGGGCTGCCCGTCGTCGTGTCCTCCGCGCTGGAGAGCTCCGTGGGGCTTGCTGCCGGGGTCGCCCTGGCGGCGGCCCTGCCCGAGCTGCCCTACGCCTGCGGCCTGAACACCGCGACCATGTTCACCGCGCGACGTCACCGCCGACCCGCTGGTGGCCGTCGACGGCGAGATCGGCGTGCGCGCCGTCGTCGTGGACGAGAATGGCGACTGGCGGGCCGACGCCGCTGCGACCGCAGCCTGGCAGGCACGACTGGCCCCCGTCCGCGCGGCTGAGGAGGAGCGGTGACCGAATCCCTTGCCTGCGCGCAGGCGGTGCTCGGCCAGCTGCTGGCCCAGGGCGTGACCGACCTCGTGCTCGCCCCCGGCTCCCGCAGCGCCCCCCTCGCCCTCGTCGCCGATGCCGCTGCACGCGAGGGCCGGTTGCGGCTGCACGTCCGGGTGGACGAGCGCGTCGCCGGCTTCCTCGCCCTCGGACTGGCGAAGGCGTCAGGGCGCTGCGTCCCGGTGGTGACCACGTCGGGCACGGCGGTCGGCAACCTGCTGCCGGCCGTGATGGAGGCCCACCACTCCGGAGTGCCGCTGCTGGTGGTCTCGCGCCGATCGTCCGGCCGCCCTGGTCGGCGTCGGCGCGAACCAGACCACCGACCAGACCGTTGTGCTGGCCGGCTTCCTCCGGCACCTCGCCCGGATGAGCTCGCTCGCGCCCGGCAGCGTCCTGGCCGGCGCAGGCGGCGCGGGCCGTCCTCTGCAGCCGAAGGGTGCGCTGTCCCGGCACCCCGGGCCCGGCCCAGCTGAACGTCGAACTCGTCCGAGCCGCTGGTGCCCGGCGACGGCCCGATCGCGCGCCGCCGGTCGGCCGTCGCCGGCCGTGCGCACCGGCGGCCCCGGCACCCCCGAGCCGGTCGCGCTGGACGGCACGCCGCCGCACGATCGTGGTCTGTGGGGACGCGACGCGCCGGCACCGGTCGGGACGGCGGTCGCGGCTGCGCCGAGGCTGCCGGACTGCCGCTGATCGCCGAGCCGTCCAGCAACGCCCGCCGCGGACCGAACGCGCTGGCCACCGGTCGGCTGCTGCTGGCCGGTGAGCTGGGCGCGCAGGTCGCAGCGGGTGATCGTCTTCGGCCGGCCCAACCTCTCCCGTCCGGTCACGGCCCTGCTGTCGCGGCCCGACGTCGAGGTCGTCGTGGTCACCGACGCCGCCGACTACGTCGATCCCGGGCTGGCGCGCATCGCTGGTCGCCGGCGCCGTGACGCGTCGACCCGGCGCCCGCCGACTGGCTGGCCGCCTGGCGGCAGGCCGACGCCGGCCCGGCTCGCCGACGTGACCACCGTCCTGGACGGCAGCGACCGAGCTCACCGGTCCGGCGCTGGCCCGGCTGGTGGTCGGCATCGGTCGGCGGCGGGCGAGGTGCTCTGCCTCGGCAACTCCAACCCGATCCGTGACGCCGACCTGGCGCCCGTTGCCGCGGCGCCGGTGCCGGTCTTCGCGCAACCGCGGCCTCTCCGGGCATCGACGGCACGATCTCGACCGCCGATCGGGGTCGCGCTGGCCACCGGCGCGCCCACCACCCTGCTGTGCGGCGACCTCGCCGTTCTGCCACGACGCCGGCGCCCTGGCCATCGGGCCCGGCGAGCCGCGTCCCGCCCTGCGCGATCGTGGTGGCCGACGACGCCGGCGGCAGCATCTTCGCGACCCTCGAGTACGGCCAGCCGCGGTTCGCCGAGGCGTTCGAGCGGGTGTTCGCCACCCCCACCGGTGTCGATCCGGTGGCGGTGGCCCGCGGCTACGGCGTCCCCGCCCGCCGCGTCACGACGCTCGCGGAGGCCTGGCCGCGGTCCTCGCAGAACCGGTCACGGGGCTCGAGGTGATCGTCGTCATCGATCGACCGCGCCGGCGCAGGGCCGATGCAGGCGCCTCGACATCGCCCTGGCCCGGTTCGAGCGGTCAGCGTCAGTTCATGCAGAATGTAAGGACATTTGTTGACTTCTGGTTCTGGCAGGGCTTGAATAGGGGTCCACCGACTGGACAGCGGCACCACGTGCCTCGACGAAGAGGTCCCCATGACTGACACCAACACCCCACTCGGCCTGATGACCCAGCGCGGCCCGACCGTGCTGTGGAACGACTCGGCCACCTTCACCGAACTCGCCACAGCCATCTCCTGGGGTGCCGTCGGCGCCACCTGCAACCCGGTGCATCGCGCTCGCCGCCATCCGCGCCGACCTGCCCCGCTGGACCCAGCGGATCAAGGAGCTGGCCGTGCGAGATGCCCGAGGCCACCGAGTCCGCAGATCGGCTGGAAGGTCGTCGAGGAGGTCTCCCTCGAGGCCGCCAAGCTGCTCGAGCCCGCCTTCGAGAAGTACAACGGCTACAACGGCCGGCTCTCGATGCAGACCGACCCGCGCCTCGCCCGCAGCGCCGAAGGCGCTGGTCGACCAGGCCGAGTACTTCTCCAAGCTCGCCAAGAACATCATCGTGAAGATCCCGGCGACCAAGACCGGTGTCGAGGCCATCGAGGACGCCACCTATCGCGGCGTCAACATCAACGTCACCGTGTCGTTCACCGTCGCCCAGGCCGTGGCCAGCCGGCGAGGCCATCGAGCGTGGCCTGAAGCGCCGCGAGGCCGAGGGCCTGGACATCTCGACCATGGGTCCGGTCGTGACCATCATGGTCGGCCGCCTCGACGACTGGCTGAAGGAGCGCTACGCCAGGGACGGCCTCGTCTTCGACCCGGGCTACCTGGAGTGGGCCGGCGTCGCAGCGTGCAAGAAGGCGCTACGAGGAGTTCAAGAAGCGCGGTCTGCGCTCCCGCGTGCTCGTCGCCGCCTACCGCAACGCCCTGCAGTGGACCGAGCTCGTCGGCGGCGACCTCGTGCTCTCCCCGCCGTTCGCCTGGCAGAAGCGCTTCCAGGCCAGCGGCCACGACCCCGAGCCCCGCATCGACCTGCCGGTCGACCCCAGGATCCTCGAGGCCCTGCTACACCATGCCGGAGTTCCGGAAGGCCTACGACATCGACGGCATGACGCCCGACGAGTTCGACGACTTCGGAGCCGACCCGCAAGACGCTGCGCCAGTTCCTCGGGTGCCGACGAGGAACTCGACCAGATCGTCCGTGACATCCTGATCCCTGCCTGACCATCCCCGCCGTCGGCGACCTCTCCCCTCGGGTCGCCGACGGCACCAAGCCCTGAATCGAACCCGGAGCCAAAGATGACCCAGACCGTTCGGCTCACCGTCGCCCAGGCGGTGGTGAAGTTCCTTGCCAACCAGTACAGCGAACGGGACGGGGTGGAGCAGAGGCTCTTCGCCGGCTGCTTCGGCATCTTCGGCCACGGCAACGTGGCCGGTATCGGCCAGGCGCTGCTGCAGGCGGAGGTGCAGACCCTCGACGGGGTCGCGCGACGCTCCCGACCTGCCCTACATCCTGGTGCGCAACGAGCAGGGCGCCGTGCACGCCGCCGCCGCCTACGCCAAGACGAAGAACCGGCTGCAGACCTGGGCCGTGACCTCCTCGATCGGCCCCGGAGCCCTGAACATGGTGACCGGTGCCGCGCTGGCGACGACCAACCGGCTCCCGGTGCTGCTGCTGCCCTCCGACATCTTCGCCACCCGCTACCCGGACCCGGTCCTCCAGCAGCTGGAGGACCCCCGCTCGCTGGACGTCTCCGTCAACGACGCGTTCAAGCCGGTCTCGCGCTACTGGGACCGGATCAACCGCCCCGAGCAGCTCATCCCGTCCCTGCTGTGCGCGATGCGGGTGCTCACCGACCCGGCCGAGACCGGTGCGGTCACCGTCTGCCTGCCGCAGGACGTGCAGGCCGAAGCCTTCGACTTCCCGGTGGACTTCTTCCGCAAGCGGGTGTGGCACGTCGCCCGTCCGGTCCCCGAGCCGGCGGCGCTGGCCCGCGCGGTCGCGGCGATCAAGGCCTCGAAGCGGCCGCTGATCGTCGCCGGCGGCGGCGTCGATCTACGCCGAGGGCTCCGACGCAGCTGCGGGCCTTCGCCGCAGGCGACCGGCATCCCGGTCGCCGACACCCAGGCCGGCAAGGGCGCGATCAACTTCGACCACCGGATGGCCGTCGGCGGCGTCGGCTCGACCGGCAACAGCGCCGCCAACGCGCTCGCCCGTGAGGCCGACCTCGTGATCGGCATCGGCACCCGCTACTCCGACTTCACCACCGCCGAGCCACACGGTCTTCGCCAACCCCGACGTGAAGTTCGTCAACGTCAACGTGATGGCCTTCGACGCGGCCAAGCACTCCGCGACGATGCTCGTCGCCGACGCCCGGGAGGCGCTGGTCGCCCTCGCCGGAGAGCTCGCCGGCTGGACGCACCGACGCGGCCTACCAGGCAGCTGGCGGGCGACCTGGACGCCGAATGGCAGAAGGTCGTCGACAGCTGCTTCGCGCCGCACGACCAGCCGCTGCCGGCCCAGACCGAGGTCTTCGGCGCCCTGAACGAGCTGATGGGCGACTACGACGTCGTGATCAACGCCGCCGGCTCGATGCCCGGCGACCTGCAGGCCCTGTGGCGTGCGCGCACCCCCGAGCAGTACCACCTCGAGTACGCGTTCTCCTGCATGGGCTACGAGATCCCGGCTGCGATGGGCGTCAAGCTCGCCGTCGGCGACGACCACGAGGTGGTCGCGATCGTCGGTGACGGCACCTACCAGATGCTGCCGATGGAGATCGCCACCATGGCCCAGGAGGGCATCAAGGTGATCATCGTGCTGCTGCAGAACCACGGCTTCGCCTCCATCGGTGCGCTGTCGGAGTCCCGCGGCTCACAGCGCTTCGGCACCAAGTACAGGACGCGCTCGCGCCTCCGGTCGGCTCGACGGCGAGGACGTGCCGTTCGACCTGGCTGCCAACGCCGCCAGCTGGGGCGCCGACGTGCTCAAGTGCGACGGCATGGCCGAGTTCCGCGAGAACTACGCCAAGGCCGTCGCGAACGACCGCACGACCGTGCTGTACATCGAGACCAACCTGTACGGGCCCAACCCGCCCGGATCGGCCTGGTGGGACGTCCCGGTGTCGCAGGTCTCCGAGCTCGAGAGCACCCAGAAGGCCTACGGCGAGTACGTCGCCGAAAAGGCCGCCCAGCGCCACTACCTGTAACGGGTGACCAGCCTCGCGAGCGCTCTGGACCAGCCTGCCCCTGTGGGGCTGGCTGGTCCTGGCGCTGTGCGCGCTGCTGATCGGCTTCTCCAAGACGGCGATCGGCGGCATGGCGCTGATCGCCGTCGTGCTCACGTCCCAGGTGGTCGCGACCGAAGGACTCGACGGCAGTCGTGCTGGTCATGCTGCTCGTCGGCGACCTGGTTGCGACGTGGACCTACCGGCACGACGTCGACTGGCGCCTGATCGTCCGCCTCATCCCGCCGGTGCTCGTCGGCATCGGTGCGGGCGCGCTCTTCCTGAACTGGGTGGACGGGCCGACGCTCAAGCGCACCATGGGCGTGATCGTGCTCGTGCTGCTGGTGCTCGGGCTGTGGCCGGACAAGCTGGCGGCCCACCGGCCGAGCGTGGGGATGGCCTACGGGAGGCTGGCCGGGCTTCACCACCATGGTCGCCAACGGCGGCGGCCCGCCGATGAACCTCTACCTGCTCGCGCGCAAGTACGACAAGCTCCGCTTCCTCGGCACGACGGCCTGGTTCTTCTTCGCCGTGAACCTGATCAAGGTGCCGTTCTCGATCGCCGGCGGGATCCTCCGCCCCGACACGGCACTGCTCGGCGCCGTGCTCGCGCCGCTCGTCCTCGTCGGCACCTGGATCGGGCGGTCGACCATCAAGCGGATCAACCAGGCGACGTTCGAGAAGCTGGTGACGGCCTTCGTCGCCGTCGCAGCGGTCTACCTTCTGTTCGGATGAGGAGTTGCAGTGACGCAACCGGGTGACCTCAGGCTCGCCGTCGGCATGGTCGGCGGCGGACCGGGCTCCAACATCGGCGTGGCCCACCGCGCCGGGCTCTTGCTCGATGACCGGTATCGCCTCGTCGCCGGCAGCTTCGCCCGCGACCCGCAGCGGTCTGCAGCGATGGCGGCCGGGCTCGGCATCGAGGCCGACCGCTCCTACGCCGACTTCCGGGCCATGGCTGCTGCCGAGGCCGCCCGTCCGGACGGCATCGACCTCGTGGTGGTGGCAACGCCCAACGACAGCCACGTTGCGATCGTCACGGCCTTCCTCGAGGCCGGCATCGCCGTCGCCTGCGAGAAGCCGCTGGCCACCGATTCGACGGGAGCTGCCCGGCTGGTGCAGCTGGCAGCGGAGCGCGACCAGGTGCTGGCCGTCGCCCACTGCTACTCCGCGTACGCCATGGTGCGCCACGCTGCGCGGCTGGTGCGCGACGGGGCACTGGGGGAGCTGCGATACGTCGACGTGGAGCACGCCAGCGGGTGGGCGTCCACGCTGCTGGAGGCAGGGGAACACAAGCAGGCCGGCTGGCGGATGGACCCGGACGTGGCCGGCTACGCCTCCGTTGTCGCGGACATCGGGATCCATGCTTTCCACCTGGTGCGCTACATCACAGGGCTGGAGGCCGAGGAGGTCTCCGCCCAGCTCAGCACCCTCGTCCCCGGACGCCGGGTTGCTGACAACGCCACCGTCGCGCTGAGGTTGACCGGGGGAGTCCCGGGGCGTCTGTGGGCCTCGATGGCGGCCACCGGTCAGGCCCACGGCCTGAAGATCCGGGTGTTCGGCGAGCACGCCAGCATCGAGTGGGCGCACGAGGACCCGCAGCACCTTGTGCTGCGCCGCGCCAACGGCGAGGAGGTCCGCTACACCCAGGGCATGGCAGGGCTCAGCGAGGACGAGGCCCGCCTGAACCGGGTGGGCATGGGCCATGCGGAGGGCTTCATCGAGGCCTTCGCCAACTACTACTCCGACATCGCCGACGAGTTGTTCGCGCGGCGCGACGGCGTCCCGGTCGTGCACCGGGAGCTCAGTTACCCGACCGGCATCGACGGCCTGATCGGGATCCAGTTCGTCGAGGCCGTGACTGCCTCGAACGCAGCAAACTCAGCCTGGGTGCGCCCAGTTAGCAAGAAAGCAGGTCAGTGATGCAACGTTTCGCCCTCCTCGGTGCCGGTTTCATCGGTTCCGTGCATGCGAAGAACCTCGCAGAGAATCCGGACGTCACCTTCGCGAAGGTGTACGACGTCTCAGCCGAGCGCGCGGCTGCCATCGCAGAGTTGTACGGCGCCGTTGCCGTCGACTCTGTCGCGGAAGCCCTCACCGATGTCGACGCTGTCTTCATCGCCTCTTCCACCAACACCCATGCCGACAACCTCCGCGCAGCAGTGGACGCCGGCGTCGCAGCGCTGTGCGAGAAGCCGATCGACCTGTCGCTCGAGCGCGCCCGCGAGGTCGTCGCCTATGCCGAGAGCAAGGGCGCACGGGTGATGATGAACTTCAACCGCCGCTTCGACCCCGACCACGCAGAACTCAAGCGCATCGTCGACGCCGACGGCGTTGGCACGGTCGAGCTCGTGCAGATGACCGCTCGCGGTCCGGCCGTCCCGGCCCTCGAGTACGTGAAGGTCTCCGGTGGCCAGATGCGCGACCAGACCGTCCACTTCTTCGACCTCGCCCGCTGGATCGCCGGCGCCGACCCCGTCGAGGTGTTCGCTGCCGGCTCAGCGCTCGCCGACCCGCGTCTCGCCGATCCCGAGTACGACGACGTCGACACCAGCGTCTGCGTGCTCAAGATGCCCGACGGCGCCCTCGTGCAGATCGACAACAACCGTCGCACCGGCTACGGCTACGACGAGCGCATCGAGGTGCTCGGGTCGACAGGGCTCGTCGAGTCGATGCGTCACCGCGCCCGCCGCGTCACGCACTACACCGCCGGCCAGGTCGTGGAGTCCCAGATGTACGCCGGCTGGTTCGAGCGCATGCAGCCCACCTACGCGCTTGCCCTCGACCACTTCGTCCAGCTGCTCGAGACCGGGGCGCCGATCCAGCCGTCGCTGTCCGACGGCCTGAAGGCCCAGGCGATCGCCGAGGCTGCGACGAAGAGCCTGCACACGGGTGTCAGCGAGAAGATCGGGTACTGAGTCCACAGGAGGGGAGGGGCCCCCACCCCTCCCTTCCCTTCCTTCGGCGACGAGGGTTCAGGACGGGGGCGCGGTCGATCCGCGGACCTCGAGTGAGCTCTGCACCAGGTGGAGGCGGTTCGCAAGGTCGGGATTCGCCATCCGCTCGACGAGGAAGCGGCCGGCCTGCGTGCCGACGGCGAAGTTCCCGGTGTCCACCGATGTCAGCGAGATGTGCCGGATCCTGGCGATGAAGGTGTTGTCGTAGCCGACGAGCGAGACATCAGCAGGCACCCGGAGACCGAGGTCGTCGGCAGCGGAGAGGACGCCGAGCGCAGCCATGTCGTTGTAGGCGAAGATCGCCGTCGGGCGGTCGCGACGGGACAGCAGCCGGCGGGCAGCAGCGTTGCCGCCCTCCTCGCTCATCCCGGTGTCGATGTAGCGCTCGCCGTCGAGCCCCGCTGCTGACAGCGTCGCCTGGAAGCCCTCGAGCCGCAGCCTGCCGATCTCGCCGGGACCGCGCAGGTGGGCGATCCGGGTGTGGCCGAGTTCGATCAGGTGCCGGGCGGCCGCTGCCGCGCCTGCGACGTCGTCATTGACCACGATGTCGCCCTTGGCCAGGGCCGGTTCGCGTGTGCCGGCGAGCACGACGGGGATCTGCTTCGCTGCTGCGATGACCGCGGCTTCCTCGAGCGTGATCCCGACGACGACGAGTCCGTCCACGTCCTGCCGGAGGAAGGTGTCGACCGATGCGACCCCGATGCGGCGGTCGGTCTGGCCGTCGGCGAGGATCGGCGAGAACCCCGAACTGTGCAGGACGGTCGCGAGACCGGCCAGCAGGTCGACGAACCAGGGGTTGCCGAGATCGTTGATCAGCACGCCGACGCTGTCCGTGCGGCTGCGCGAAAGGGCGCGGGCGCGCAGGTTCGGACGGTAGCCCAGTTCCTTGATCGCAGCTTCCACCGCCTGGCGACGGGTCTCGCTGACGCGAGGGTCGTTGACGAGGACCAGCGAGACCAACGACTTGGACACACCGGCGAGGCGCCGCGACGTCACGGATCGTCGGCGGCCTGTCAGGACGATCTGCCGGCATGGCGCTGTCCGAGCCCGGGCTCAGCTGGCGTAGACCGTGATGTCGAACAGGTAGCGGTCGTAGCGGTAGCAGTGGTCGCCGAACTCCACAGGGTTGCCGGCCGAGTCGTACGCGCGACGGGTCATGGTGAGCACCGGGTCGTTCTTGTCCAGCTGCAACAGCTTGCGCTCGCTGGGCTCTGCCCGGCGGGCGCCGATCGTCTGGTGGGCGACAGCCGGGGTCACTCCGCGGCGCTTCATCGCGTTGTAGAGGCCCTGGGTCTTGAGGTCCTCGAGGTTGAGGTCGGCCCAGGACGGCGCCAGCCAGTTGCGCAGGACGGCCATCGGCCCTTCCTGCACCGAGCGCAACCGCTCGAGGTAGACCAGCTTGGTCTCGGGATCGAGGCCGAGTACCTGGGACGCGCGAAGGTCGACGAAGTCGGTGTTGAACTCCAGCACCTCCGTGATCGGCTCGCGTCCCTCCTTGCGGAGGTCGTCGTAGAGGGAGGTCAGCTCGTTGCGGCGGTGGATGACCTCATTGGCGACGGTGGTGCCGATGCCGCGCCGGCGCACCAGCAGCCCACGGGTCACCAGCTCGACGATCGCGCGCCGGACGGTGGGACGGGAGAGCTCGAGTCGGTCGGCGAGGGAGAGTTCGTTCTCGAACGCGTCGCCGGGCTTCAGCACGCCGGTGTCCACCGCTGCCGCCAGCTGTTCTGCGAGCTGGTGGTAGAGCGGCACGGGGCTGTTCCGGTCGATGCTCACCTGGATCTGCTGGGCCATGGCCAGACATTAGCCCAAATGATGGACATTGAACCATCGAAACGCTGATTGCCCGAATAAGCTAATGTCCTTACAAATATTGACATCCGCCCACCCGCGTGGGCAGGATGGTTCGTCACCAACGCCGCCGCTGCCGAAGGAAGTGCCATGGGTGATGCCTACGACGTAGTGTGCATCGGCCGCGTTGGCGTCGACATCTACCCGACCCAGATCGGCCTGCACCTCGAGGACGTCACCTCCTTCGGCAAGTTCCTCGGTGGCAGCGCGACCAACGTCGCCGTCGCAGCCGCACGGTACGGCACGGCGCAGCGCCATCATCACCAAGACCGGCGACGACCCGTTCGGGCGTTTCGTGCGCGGCAAGATCGGTGAGCTCGGCGTCGACACAGCCTTCGTCGGCACCGATCCCTGGCTCCCCACCCCCGTGACCTTCTGCGAGATCTTCCCGCCCGACGACTTCCCGCTGTACTTCTACCGCTACCCGCAGGCTCCCGACCTGCGGATCGAGGTGACCGACCTGCCGCTGCAGGAGATCGCGGACGCCAGCGTCTACTGGGCGACGCTCACCGGCCTTTCCGCCGATCCCAGCCGGCAGGCGCACCTCGCTGCCTGGCGGGTGCGGGCGAAGCGGCCGCTGACGATCCTCGACCTCGACTACCGTCCGATGTTCTGGAAGTCCGAGTCCGAGGCCACCCGGCACGCGGAAGTGGCTCTCGCGCACTGCACCGTCGCCATCGGCAACCGCGAGGAGTGCCGGGTGGCCGTCGGTGAGGTCGAGCCGGAGCGGGCAGCCCGCGCACTGCTGGAGCGTGGGGTCGAACTCGCCATCGTGAAGCAGGGTCCCAAGGGCGTCCTCGCCATGACGGCGGACGAACGCGTCGAGGTGCCCCCGGTGAAGGTCGAGGTCGTCAACGGCCTCGGCGCCGGCGACTCGTTCGGCGGCGCGGTCTGCCACGGACTGCTCAACGGCTGGCCGCTGGACAAGGTGCTCCGCTTCGCCAACGGCGCCGGCGCGCTGGTGGCAGCGAGGCTGGAGTGCTCGACGGCGATGCCGACAGAGGCAGAGGTCTGGAACCTGCTCGGGGGTGTCGAAGCGTGAACCGCATCGATACCGCTGCCCTGACCCGCCGCAGGGCCGTCGACCCGGGCGAGATCACCCGGGCCTGGCGCAACCGCAGAAGGGCGGAACGCCGCGAGGACGGCCGCATGATGATCGTCGCGGCCGACCACCCCGCGCGCGGCGCGCTCGGCGTCCGTGGCGATGCCACGGCGATGGCCTCCCGCGCGGACCTGCTGCAGCGCCTCGCCGTAGCCCTCACCCGTCCCGGTGTTGACGGGGTGCTCGGCACCGCCGACATCCTCGAGGACCTGCTGCTGTCCGGCCTGCTCGAGGGCAAGGTCGTGCTCGGCTCGATGAACCGCGGCGGACTGCAGGGCGCTGAGTTCGAGTTCGACGACCGCTGGACGGGCTACGACGCGGACACCCTCGCAGCGAACGGTCTCGACGGCGGCAAGATGCTCACCCGCGTCTGCCTCGAGGAGGAGTACAGCGCCACCGTGCTGGAATCCTCCGGCCGGGCCGTCACTGCGCTCGCGTCCCGCGGGCTGATGGCTGTGGTGGAGCCGTTCCTCTCCGTCCGTGTCGCAAGTGACAAGGTGCGCAACCTGCTCGACCCGGATTCGGTGATCAAGTCCATCCAGATCGCCGCAGGCCTCGGCGCAACGAGCGCGTACACGTGGCTGAAGCTGCCCGTCGTCGCGGAGATGCACCGGGTGCTCGACGCAACGACGCTGCCGAGCCTGCTGCTCGGTGGCGACCCGGTCGGCGATGCAGACGAGACGTACGCCCAGTGGGCGGAAGCGCTGGCCCATCCGACTGCCATGGGACTCGTGATCGGGAGGGCGTTGCTCTACCCGGAAGGCGACGACGTGGCACAGGCGGTCGACACCGCAGTGAGCCTTGTTCACAAGGGAGTGGCATGAACGAATGGGTCCGGCCGGCAGGCACCACGGCCGACGACGAGTACGACACCCGCATCCAGCCCGGCCCCGACGGGTGGGCCCACACCGGGCTGCTCGTGACCGACCTGGCGGCGGGGGAGTCCCGCACCGTGCCGACCGGTGAGCAGGAGTGGATCATTGTGCCGCTGTCCGGCTCGGCATCCGTCGAGGTCGAGGGCGTGCACTACGGGCTGGCCGGGCGCCCGGACGTGTTCAGCGCAGCGACCGACGTCCTGTACGTGCCGCGCGACTCGGCCTTCACCGTCACCAGCACCGCCGGCGGTCGCTACGCCTTCTGCTCCGCGACAGCGCGCAACAGCTTCCCCGTCACCCTCGTGTCTGCCGGTGACGTGCCGGACGAGCTCCGCGGGGCCGGCACGGCGAGCCGCCGCGTCCGCAACTTCGGCACGCCCGGCGTGCTGGACGCCGACTCGATCATCGCCTGCGAGGTGATCACCCCCGCCGGCAACTGGTCGAGCTACCCGCCGCACAAGCACGACGAGGAGCGGGACGGGGTCGAGACCTCGCTGGAGGAGATCTACTACTTCGAGCTGCGGCCCGAGCCTGGCTCCCCGGCTGTCCCGGAGGGCGCGTTCGGCTACCAGCGCGTCTACGGCACGCCCGACGCGACCCGATCGAGGTGCTCGCGGAGGTGCGGTCCACCGACGTCGTCCTGGTTCCCCACGGCTGGCACGGTCCGGCCATGGCCCCGCCGGGATACGACATGTACTACCTGAATGTGATGGCAGGTCCCGGAGAGACCCGGGCCTGGTTGATCTGTGACGACCCGGCGCACGCCTGGGTGCGGCAGACCTGGGACGGCCAGCCGGTCGACCCCCGACTGGCACGAACTGAATGAGAACGAGAGGAACTGACATGGCCCTGACCGAACAGGCCGCACCGGCGACCGAGAGCGCTGCGCGGCTGCAGCGGCTGCGCTACCTCGTGGACAACGAGTGGCGCGAGTCGAAGACCGGCACCTACATGCCGGTGATGAACCCGTCCACCGGTGAGCAGATCGCCGAGGCGCCGTGTTGTACCCAGGACGAGGTCGACTCGGCCGTGGACGCCGCGGCCCGTGCGTTCCCGGCCTGGGCCGCGACGCCGCTGCCGCAGCGCATTCAGCTGATGTTCCGGTTCAAGCAGCTCCTCGACGAGCACCTGGACGAGCTGAGCATCCTGCTGTCCACCGAGATGGGCAAGGTCGCTCGCCGAGGCCCGCGGTGACGTGCTGAAGGCCATCGAGGTCGTGGAGTGTGCGTGCTCGACGCACTACCTGATGCAGGGCGACACCACGATGAACATCTCCCGTGGCTACGACACCACGACCTACCGCGAGCCGCTGGGTGTGTTCGCCGGCATCGCGCCGTACAACTTCCCGGCGATGATCCCGATGGGCTGGATGCTGCCGTTCTGCATCACCACCGGCAACACCTTCGTGCTGAAGGCCGCGTCGATGGTGCCGCAGACGTCGATGCGGATGATGGAGCTCCTGATCGAGGCCGGCCTGCCCAAGGGCGTGGCCAACCTGGTCACCTGCTCCCGGGTCGAGGCCGACAGCCTGCTGGTGAACCCGGCCGTCCGCGGCATCACGTTCGTCGGCTCCACCGTCGGTCGGCAAGCACATCTACCAGACCGCCGCCGGTGCGGGTAAGCGCGTGCAGGCCCTCACCGAGGCCAAGAACCACGCCCTGATCCTGGAGGACGCCGTCCTGGAGCGTTCGGTGGCCGGCATCATCAACTCCACCTACGGCTGCGCCGGGCAGCGCTGCATGGCCCTGCCGGTGGTGTGCGTGCAGGACTCCATCGCCGATGAGGTGGTGGAGATGCTGGCCGGGATGGCGGCCAAGCTGAGGCTCGGCCCGGCCTACCTGCCCGAGAGCCAGCTCGGCCCGGTCATCACCGCCAAGCACCGCGAGTTCGTCGCTTCCGGCATTCAGCGTGGCGTGGACGAGGGCGGCACGCTCGTGCTCGACGGCCGCGAGGTGACCGTCGACGGCTATGAGGGCGGCTACTGGATGGGCCCGTCGATCATCGACAACGTCGGTCCCGACAACTGGGCCGGCACCTACGAGATCTTCGGCCCGGTGACCTCGATCAAGCGGGTCGCCGACTTCGAGGAGGGCATCACCGTGATGAACGCCAACCCGTTCGCGAACGGCTCCTGCATCTACACCAGCTCCGGCTACTACGCCCGCGAGTTCGCCAGCCGCAGCCATGCCGGCATGGTCGGCATCAACGTGGGCATCCCGGTGCCGTTCTCCACCTTCCCGTTCACCGGCCACAAGGAGTCCTTCTTCGGCGACCTGCACGCCATGGGCAAGGACGGCGTCGCGTTCTTCACCGAGACCAAGGCCGTCACCGCCACCTGGTTCACCGATGAGCACCGCCACCAGAAGGTCGGCACCTGGGACGGCATGAGCACCCGCAGCTGACTCCTGACAACGCAGCGATGGCCCGGCCCCTGCAGCCGGGCCATCGCCATGTCCGGAGCAACTGGCGAGAGTTGCTGCGCTGTCACCTTGTTAGGACATATTCTTGTCTGGCAGTGTCGATGCCAAAGGGGTTGTCGACCCGACTGCCAGGTTCAAGGAGAGACATGAAGATTGCCGGCGCCCCGATCAGCTGGGGAGTGTGTGAGGTTCCGGGTTGGGGATACCAGATGGCCCCCGCGCGAGTGCTCGAGGAGATGAAGGAGATCGGCCTGACCGCGACCGAGTTCGGTCCGCAGGGCTGGTTGCCGATCGAGGCCGTTGCCCGGGCAGAAGAGGTCGGCAAGTACGGCCTGACGCCGGTGGGCGCCTTCTTCCTCGCGGTGATGCACGACCCGGCCTCCGATCCGATCCCCGCAGTGAACGCGGAGCTGGACGCCTTCGAGGCCGCCGGTGGTTCCTACCTGATCCTCGCCGCCGCCTCCGGTGCGGAGGGCTACGACGCCCGTCCGGTGCTGGACGAGGCCGGCTGGCAGACCCTCTTCGGCAACCTCGACAAGATCCGCGAGGTGTGTGCAGCCCGCGGCGTGACCGCCTGCCTGCACCCGCACTGGGGAACCATGGTGCAGAACGCGGACGAGATCGATCGCGTGCTGCGCAACAGCTCGGTCGGGCTGTGCCTGGACACCGGCCACATCACCTGCGGTGGGGGAGACCCGGTGGGGATCGTTGCCGAGTTCGCCGACCGGATCGACATCGTGCACGCCAAGGACGTCCGCAAGGAGCTGACCGACAAGTTGCTGACCGGGGAGTTCACCTGGTCCGACGGCATCAAGGCCGGCATGTTCACCCCGATCGGTGAGGGCGACATCGACTTCGCCGCCATCGTGAAGGGCCTCGACGAGGCGGGCTTCGACGGCTACTACGTGCTCGAGCAGGACATCATGATCGACGGCGAGCCGCCGGCCGGCGCTGGTCCGATCGACAACGCCCGCGCATCGCTCGCAGCGCTCGCGTCCCTGGCCTGAACCGAAGGAGCCGTCCCCGCGGTTCACAGGAGCCGTCCTCGTGAACTGCGGGGACGGTTCCTGTCGTTCACGGGGCGTCGCGGTCTGGACGATCATTGGACCGGTTGAATTCATACCCTATGATCTATTGACTGTACAAACCCACCGGCAATACGCTCGTGGTGCCGGCCGCGATCGCCGGCTTCTCAGAGCAAGGGAAACCAACGATGGCTACCTGTGATGCCTGCCTGGCGCTGCCGGCAGAGATGACCCTCTGAGCCTCCTCAGCACCCGAAAGGAACACCGGCATGGCCGCCTCGAAAGCCATCAACCCCGACCCGCGTTACAGCAAGCTGACCATCGGCGTCTGTCCCGACCAGTGGGGCGTCTGGTTCCCCTTCGACGAGAAGCAGGTCGCCTGGGACAAGGCCCTCGACGAGATGGCCACCGCCGGCTTCTCCGTCATGGAGACCGGACCGCACGGCTACTTCCCGACCAACCCGCGGCTGCTGAAGGCCGTCATGGACGAGTACGGCTTCACGGTCGTCGCCGGCACCGGCTGGGGCATCCTGCACAAGGCCGAGGCCTGGGCCGACACCGAGGCCTTCTTCCGCTCCATCGGCGAGACCCACGCCGCGATCGGGTCGGAATACGTCGTGCACCTCCCCCCGATGTACCGCGACGAGAAGACCGGCGACTACACCGACGACAAGGTGCTCTCGCACCGAAGCGTGGAACCTCTACATCAAGAACGCCGACAAGCTCGGCCGCATCATGAAGGAGGACTACGGCCTGAAGATGGTGCTGCACCCCCACGGTGACAGCCACATCGAGACCGAGGACGACATCGACCGCGTCTTCCAGGCCACCGACCCGGAGTACGTCGGCTTCTGCCTCGACACCGGCCACATCGTCTACGGCGGCGGCGACCCGATGGCGATCGCCCGCAAGTACCCCGAGCGCATCGAGTACGTCCACATCAAGGCCATGGACCCGGTCATCGTGAAGAAGGCGCACGACGAGGACTGGCCGTTCGTGAAGGCCAACCTGAGCGGCGCATCGGTTGCCCCGCCCGCCGGCCTGCCCGAGATGCGCGAGCTCATCGAGACCCTCGCCGACCTCGACAAGGAGCTCTACGTGATCTGCGAGCAGGACATGTACGGCTGCGACAAGGGCTACCCGCTGCAGAACGCCATCGACACCCGCGAGTACCTGGCCTCCCTCGGCCTCGGCGTCCTCTGAAGCCGGGAAGGAACTGACATGACTGTACGTATCGGAATGATCGGCCCCGGCGGCATGGGCAAGGCCCACATCGACCGGATCCACTCGGTGATCGCCGGCGGCCGCGTCGTCGCGGTCAGCGACGTGAACCCCGACAACGCCGCAGCGGTGGCAGAGAGGATCGGTGGCGTTGCCTTCGCGGACAGCGCCGAGCCTGATCAACTCCGCCGACGTCGACGCCGTGATGATCTGCAGCTTCGGCCCGGCCCACGAGGCCGACGTCCTTGCCTGCATCGCTGCCGGGAAGCCGGTGTTCTGCGAGAAGCCGCTCACCCCGACCGCCGACGGCTGCCTGCGGATCATGGACGCCGAACAGGCTGCGGGCCGCAAGCTCGTCACCGTCGGCTTCATGCGGCGCTTCGACCGGAGCTACCGGGAGATGAAGGCACTGCTCGACTCCGGTGAGATCGGCGAGACGCTGATGATCCACTGCGCGCACCGGAACCCGACCGTGCCGGAGTCCTACACCTGGGACATGGCCATCAACGACACCGCCATCCACGAGATCGACACGACCCGCTGGCTGCTGGGGGAGGAGTTCGTCTCCGCCCGTGTCGACACGCCGAAGAAGACCACCCTGCGCTTCCCTCACCTGCAGGATCCGCTGGTGCTGATCCTGACCAGCGAGTCCGGCGTCCGCGTGGACGACGAGGTCTTCGTCAACGCCCAGTTCGGCTACGACATCCGCTGTGAGGCTGTTGCCGAGAAGGGCGTCGTCTCCCTTGCCGACCAGAACGTCATCGACGTCCGTGACGCCGGCGGTGCCCGCAACCGGATCGCAAGGGACCACAACGACCGCTTCTACGGGGCGTTCGTCACCGAGGTCCAGGAATGGATCACCGCCGTCTCCGAGGGTCGCCACACGGGCTCCAGCTCGTGGGACGGCTACGCGGCGGCCGTGGTCTGCGATGCGGGCGTCCAGGCCCTCACCGCGGACGGTGAGGTCGCCATCACGATGATCGCCAAGCCGGCGCTGTACGCCTGAGGACACGCGCCAGTTCACCCCGATCGAGGGCGCCCCGCAGCAGCGGGGCGCCCTTCGGCACGCCCAGCCCTACCCGTTGGACCCGTCCAATGGACGTTGCAGAAATGTTATGAACCAAATGTCACCTGCTTGTCCATATGTCTTGACAACCTGTACTCCTAACCGTAGGTTCGACTCACCGGCCACGAAGTCGTGGCCGGACGATGCGAGAAGCCTTCGGTTGTCAACGGAGGAGCCAGGGCCTCCTCCCGAGCGGGATCTCCCGCCGACTGCCCTCGTGTCCCCCAAGTCTCCAGAGAGAGGGATCATGGCCAAGTTCGGAATCAAGGTCGCGGCAGTTGTTGCTGTTTCGGCCGCTTTCTTCACCGCGTGTTCCACGCCCGCCACGCCGTCCGCATCCGGCAGCGCACCTGCCTCCAGCGCTCCGGCAGCGAAGACGCTCAAGATCGGCGTCACCTTCCCCATCCTTGACCAGTTCCTGCAGAAGGTTGCCGACGGCATCACTGCCGAGGCGAAGGCCAAGGGCGTCGAGGTCACGATCGTTGCCGCAGACGAGAAGACCGATGTCCAGCTCGGCCAGGTCGAGAACTTCGTCTCCCAGAAGGTCGACGGCATCATCGTGATCCCGGTCGACACCGACGCAGCCGGCCCGATGACCGAGAAGGCCCAGGCCGCGAGCATCCCGCTGGTGTACGTGAACCGTCGCCCGTCCGACCTGCCCGATGGCGTTCCCTACGTGGGTTCTGACTCGCTGTACGCGGGCACCGTCGAGATGGAGCAGCTGGCCAAGCTGGCCGGTGGCAAGGGCAACGTCGTCATTCTTCAGGGCGACCCGGCCAACGAGGCAGCCGTCCTGCGCACCAAGGGCTGCAACGACGTTGTTGCCAAGAACCCGGGCATGAAGGTCATCAAGACCCAGGCCGGCATGTGGGCCCGTGACAAGGGCCAGTCCATCATGGAGAACTGGCTGCAGTCCGGCGACGACATCAAGGTCGTCTGCGCGAACAACGACGAGATGGCACTCGGTGCCATCAACGCCATCAAGGCGGCCAAGAAGTCCCTCGGCGCTGACGGCATCCTCGTCGGTGGCGTGGACGCCACCTCCGACGCTCTCGCAGCGATGACCGCCAAGGACCTCGCCGTGACCGTCTTCCAGGATGCCAAGGGCCAGGGCGGCGGCGGCATCGACGCCGTGGTCAAGCTCGTCGCTGGCGAGAAGGTCGATGCAGTCGTCGACATCCCCTACGTCCTGGTGACCCCGGAGAACATGGCGGACTTCGCCGGCAAGTGACAACCTGACTGGTGGGTGGGTGGCCGCTCGCGGCCACCCACCCACACTCCGCCTGACAACGCCGTCCGTGAGGTATGAAAATGACTGACGAGTTCCTGCTGGAGATGCAGGGTATCGACAAGCTCTTTCCCGGGGTCCATGCCCTGGATCACGTCGATCTGAGGGTCCGGCCCGGAACGGTCCACTCCCTGATGGGTGAGAACGGGGCCGGCAAGTCCACGCTGATGAAGGTGCTGATCGGGATGTACCAGCCCGACGGCGGCACCATCACCTTCGACGGCAAGCAGGTGACGATTCCCGATACCTCGACCGGCCTTGGCCTCGGGATCTCGATGATCCACCAGGAGCTGTCCCCGGTGCCCGAGATGACGGTGGCGGAGAACATCTGGCTCGGTCGCGAGCCGCTCACGAAGTTCGGCCTGATCAGCCGGCGCGAGATGAAGCGCGCAACCCTCGAGCTGTTCAACCGGTGGGAGATCCTGATCAACCCCACCAAGCAGATGAAGGACCTGAGCATCGCTCAGACCCAGATGGTGGAGATCGCCAAGGCGATCAGCTTCAACTCCAAGCTGATCATCATGGACGAGCCGACCTCGGCGATCACCGAGACCGAAGTTGCCCACCTGCACCGGATGATCGGCCAGCTCCGCTCGACCGGTACCTCGATCATCTACATCACCCACAAGATGGACGAGGTCTTCAAGATCTCCGACGACATCACCGTCTACCGTGACGGCAAGCACGTGGCAACGCTGCCGGCGTCCGAACTGGACCGCGACAAGCTGATCACCTTGATGGTCGGCCGCGAGCTCACCCACATGTTCCCCAAGCTGGACGCCGAGATCGGCGACGTGATCCTGAAGGTCGAGAACCTCCACCGCGGCACCGTGGTCAAGGACGTCAGCTTCGAACTGCGACGCGGCGAGATCCTCGGCTTCGCCGGCCTGATGGGCGCCGGCCGTACCGAGGTGCTGGAGACGATCTTCGGGGTGTTCAAGGCCGAGTCCGGCACGATCACCATCAACGGCAAGCGGCAGTCGATCAACCAGCCGACCGATGCCATCCATGCCGGGCTGGCCCTGCTGACCGAGGACCGCAAGCTCACCGGCATCATGGGTGTGCTGAGCGTGCGGGACAACATGATCATGGCCGCGCTGCCGAAGTACAGCCCCAACGGGTTCCTGAACCGGCGTCAGATCGACAAGGACTGCCAGGCGCAGCGCGAAGCGCTGGCGCTGAAGACGCCCTCGCTCGACCAGCTCATCCAGAACCTCTCCGGCGGCAACCAGCAGAAGGTGCTGATCTCGCGCTGGCTGCTCACCCTGCCCGACATCCTGATGATCGACGAGCCCACCCGTGGCATCGACGTCGGCGCCAAGTCCGAGATCCACCGCCTGATGTCGATGCTGGCCCAGCAGGGCAAGGCGATCATCATGGTCAGCTCGGAGATGCCGGAAGTCCTCGGCATGAGCGACCGCGTCGTCGTCATGCACGAGGGAAAGATCAGTGGGATCGTCGACCGCGCCGATGCCACCCAGGAACGAATCATGCAACTCGCCACCGGTCCTGCGGACCAGGCTGCCTGAGAGGAAAGACCAGAAATGACAACCACCACCGCAGAGACCCGCGCAGCCAAGTTCGACACGAGCAGCTTCCTGAAGAAGTACGCGATCATCGGCATCCTGCTGTTGTTCGTGATCCTGCTCTCGCTCCTGACCAGGGGCACGTTCCTCCAGCCCCAGAACCTGATCAACGTGATCCGGCAGGTTGCTGCGATCGGCATCATCGCCACCGGCATGACGTTCGTGATCATCATCAACGGCATCGACCTGTCCGTCGGCTCCATCGTCGCGGTCTCCGCTGTCGTCTCCAGCAGCCTTGCGCAGACGCCCGAGGCGTCCGTGATCATGTACCCGGGCCTCCAGCTGCCGGTGATCGTCGCCATCCTCAGCGGCCTGCTGGTCGGTGGGCTGCTCGGCCTGATCAACGGTTCGCTCATCGCAGGCTTCAAGATCGCGCCCTTCATCGCGACGCTCGGCATGATGACGGCCGCGCGCGGCCTCGCGCTGATCTACTCCAGTGGCCGGCCGATCTCCCGCCTGTCCGCCGGCCTTCAACTTCATCGGCCAGGGCGACTTCCTGTTCATCCCCGTCCCGATCTGGATCCTCGCGATCGTGGCTGTCGGTGCTCACGTCATCCTGAACTTCACCAGGTTCGGACGCCACACCTACGCCATCGGCGGCAACGAACAGGCTGCCCGCGTCTCCGGCATCCACCTGAACAGGATCAAGGTCGGTATCTTCACCCTCTCCGGCCTCCTGGCAGGTCTGGCCGGCATCATGCTGGCTGCCCGCATCGGCTCCGGCAACCCGCAGCTGGGCACCGGTATCGAGCTGGACGCCATCACCGCAGCCGTCATCGGTGGCACGAGCTTCAACGGTGGCATCGGCACGGTCTGGGGCACCATCGTCGGCGCCCTGATCATCGGCATCATCAACAACGGCCTCGACCTGCTGAACGTCTCCCCGTTCATGCAGCAGGTCGTGAAGGGCACGATCATCGTGCTCGCGATCATCATCGACGAGCGCAAGAACCGCTGACCCCATCCGGTGAACGGCGCCCCTCGCACCCTGGGGGGCGCCGTTTTCTCTGAATCGAAAGGCACGACCGTGAAGGAAATCGGCGTTGGCGTGATCGCCCTCGGCTGGATGGGCCGGCTGCACAGCCGCGGCTTCGCCCAGGTCGCGGAGCGCTACCCCGAGCTCGGGCGTGAAGGTGCGCCTCGTCGCAGCTGCTGACCCCGTCCCCGCCAACCAGGAAGCCGCGCTCGCGCTCGGCTTCGAGCGTGCGGTGGCCGACTACCACGAGGTGCTGGACGACCCGGCGATCGAAGCCGTCTCGATCTGCGCACCGAACTTCCTGCACCACGAGATCGCGCTCGCAGCCGTGGCGGCAGGCAAGCACTTCTGGATCGAGAAGCCGATGGGCGTCAGTGCCCGGCAGAGCCGCGAGATCGCGCAGGCTGCTGCCGCGGCCGGCCTGGTGACGGCGACCGGCTTCAACTACCGGCACCAGCCGGCCATCGCGCATGCCCGCGAGCTGGTGCTCTCCGGCAAGCTCGGCCGCATCACCAATGCCCGGGTCTGGCTGATCGCCGACTATGCGTCCTCACCTGATGGCCCGTTCACCTGGCGCTACACCCGCACCCAGGCCGGAGCAGGGGTGGTGGGCGACCTGCTGAGCCACGGCATCGACCTGGCCCAGTTCGTGCTCGGCACCCGGGTGACCGAGGTCACGGCGATGACGGACACCTTCATCACGTCACGCCCGATCCCGCTGGGTGTCGGCGTAGGGCACGCCGCCGTCGCCGTCAGCGACGAGCGTCGCGACGTGGAGAACGAGGACTACGTCGCAGCGCTGGCACGCACCGAGTCCGGCGCTGTCGTCACCCTCGAGTCGTCCCGGGTCGCGATGGGTCCCCGCGCGGAGTACGTGGTCGAGGTGTACGGCACCGGCGGCTCGGTCCGCTGGAGCTTCGAGCACCCGCAGCACCTGCAGGTCCTGATCGCCGGCGAGGGCAGCCACCGCGGCTACATGTCGGTGATGAGCGACGCCGGACACGGCGACTTCGCGCACTTCCAGCCCGGCCCGGGCCAGACGATGAGCTTCGACGACTCCAAGGTGATCGAGGCAAAGCTGTTCCTCGAGTCCATCGTCACCGGCCGCCAGGTGGCACCGTCCGCCGGCGACGCGTGGGCAGCGGCAGAGGCGGACGAGGCCATCGTCGCTTCCGCAGCTGACGGCGCCTGGCACGCCGTCCCCGCCGTCACCGGCACCACCTTCGGCGCCTGACCCGCAGCAGAACCACAAGGAGATCCTGATGGTGAAGATCCTGCTCGATCCGAGCATGTACCACCCGCACCTGTCTGTGGCGGAGGAGTGCTACAAGGCGGCGGACCTGGGTTATGAGTACATCGAGCTGTCGCCGCGCGCCGACTTCCACGAATGGCACCACTACCCGAAGGTGAACGACGCCGACATCGCACGGGTGAAGAAGGCGATGGCGGAGTCGGGGGTGAAGATCTGGACGTTCAACCCGGTGTTCAACTGGTCCTCCCCTGATGAGTGGACGCGCAAGGCGCACGTGCGGAACTTCCGCCGGCTGCTGGAGATCGCCAACGACCTCGAGGTGCCGATGATCGCCACCGAGCTCTCCGGTGACCCGAACCGCCCGACCGAGTGCGAGTGGGCGTTCTACGCCTCGATCGAGGAGCTCGCTCCCGACTTCGAGAAGTACGGCATCAGTTGCACCGTCGAGGCCCACCCGTACGACTTCATCGAGACCAACGCCCGCTGTGTCGACATCGTGCGCGGGGTGAACAAGGACTGGTTCAACTACGAGTTCTGCTGCGCGCACGCGTTCCACCTGGGCCAGGGGAGCACCGACGTGGCCTCGATGCTGGCCTACGCCGGCGAGAAGCTCGCCCACGTGCACGTCGCCGACGTGTTCAACCACGTCGCGAACGTGGGCAACCGCTACATCATGAACCCGCCCGGCGTGGACGCCCGGATCCACCAGCACAACGAGATCGGCAACGGCGAGGTCCCCTGGGACCAGGTCTTCGGCTACCTGCGCGACACGAACTACGACGGCCCGCTGTCCGTGGCCGTCTTCGGCTGGGAAGAGAAGGCAGACGAGATCCACGTCCGGATGCGTGAACGCATCGAGAAGGAACTGGGCGCCTGAGCATGCGGATCGGGCTCGTGGGTTTCGGGGGCCGGTCCCTGTGCCGGTGAGCGACGCCGTCGAGGTGCTGCGGGTGCTGGACGCTGCCCGCACCAGTGCAGTCGAGCACCGCGTGGTGGCCCTCAGTCGGTGAGGGTGCGCAGCCAGCGGCGCAGGTGCCAGGTGGCGCGGACGTCGTCCTCGTTGTACTCCAGCACCCGGGTGCGTGCCTGCTCGCGCACGTCCCGGTTCGGCGCGTGCACGGCTTCCTCGAACCAGCGCATGCTGTTCAGGCCTCCCGGGTCGTCATCGCGCCAGTGGAACCCTGCACCTGCCGAGGCAACGATCTTCAGCCCGAGGCCGTTGGTGCCGAAGAAGTTCTGGCGAATGGTCGGGAACAGGTCGACGAAGTGCGCGCGGGCGAAGTCCATCGCCCAGTCGAGGGTCGGTTCGCCCTTCGCGAGACGCCCGAGCCGCACCATCTCGTAGTCGGAGTAGTGGTAGACGCGGGCCTCGCTGGTACCGATGAGGTCGCGCAGCCACGTCATCGCTGCGCCGGCCAGCGCCCGTTCGCCCTCGTCGTCCAGCTCCGTGAAGCTGCTGAACTCCTTGTAGCTGCCGCCGCCGTTGCCGTCGGCCACCCAGAAGCCCCACAGGTAGACCCGGTCCTCGCGTGACGTCTCCACGTCGATGTCGATCTCCAGCGACGCGCCCGGCACCTCGATCGGGCCGGTCGTCGTCCGCTCGAGCTCGACGCCCTCGAGGAGCAGCTGCGAGCGGCGCTGGGCGAGGCGCAGCCGTTCCTCCGCGCCGGAGCGGTGCGCCACCAGCGGCAGGTAGTCGGGCAGCAGCAGGTCGAGGTCGCTCGCGGCCAGCTGGCTGACCGTCGCAACCCCTGCTTCCCGGAGCACGGAGATCTCGTGCACGTCGAGTGGCGACTTGCTGATCCGCAGGCTGAGGTCGTCGTCGTCCAGCTGGGGACGGCAGGTGCCCCACCACGGGCAGTACCCGCACTCGTAGCTCACCACCGGGCGCAGCAGGGGCGGGTCGGTGACCGCTGCTGCTCCGGCTGCCTCGGCGAGCTGCACGCGCGAGGTGAACTCGAACGCGTAGCGGTCGAGGGCACTGACAAGGCCATCCTCGGACTCCTGGGCCGGAGCGGGCGCAACGACCGGGTCAGCGAGGTCGAGCCAGATCGCCCGGAGTCCCTGGTCGTCGACATCGTCGCTGCCGACGATGCACGCCAGCGGGCCGCTGACGGCCTGCTGCCCGGTGGGGGCGAGCAGGCGCCACAGGTGGGCGAGCTGCAGGGCGTTGCCGGTGCGCCAGTGCCAGCGGTACCGCCACCCCAGGGCTGTGTAGCGCTCGGGCAGCGCTGCGACGGGGGAGAAGGTTGCCTCCACCTCGCCCTTGCGGGCGTCCAGCACCCTCTGGTACTTCACGAGGCCGGGGTAGTAGCCCCCGGCGGGGTCGGCGACGAGCAGGTCGGCCCGCCCCGAGCGATGGGAATCCCAGTCGCGGGGGAGCAGCCCGCCGATGATCACCTGGGTGCCGGCAGCCATGGCGGCGAGGCAGGCTGCCTCCTGCTCCTCGCTGGGCTCGCCGATGAGCGTCCGCAGGTCGACGACCGAAGCGTCGCCGGCGATGATGCGCTCGTAGGTGGCACTGATGAACTCCGCGCTCCCGGGAAGGCGTCCGTGGCCCTCGCCCTGCTCGGGCCGCACGACGCCGGGATGGAAGGCGTTGTGGGTCTTCACCGGGCAGCTGCGCGCCGCGTACGGGTCAAGGGTGAACATCAGGCATGCGCACGGTGGAGCGCGACGACGCCACCGGAGAGGTTCTTCCAGCCGACGCCGCGCCAGCCGGCGGCGACGAGGAGGTCGGCGAGGGCGTGCTGGTCGGGCCAGGCGAGGATGGATTCTGCGAGGTAGTCGTACGCCACAGGGTTGGACGCCGTTGCGCCGGCGATCTTGGGCAGGGCCCGCAGCAGGTAGTTGCGGTAGGTGTCGCGGAACGGCTTCCAGGTGGGCGTCGAGAACTCGCAGATCACGATGCGCCCGCCGGGCCGTGTCACCCGGTGCAGCTCGGCGAGCGCCGTTGCCACGTCCTCGACGTTGCGGAGCCCGAAGCTGATCGTGACAGCATCGAAGACGCCGTCGCGCGAACGGCAGGGCGAGGGCGTCGGCGTTGACGAAGGCCAGGTCGGGCTGCCGCTGCTTGCCGACGGTCAGCATGCCCTCGGAGAGGTCGGCAGGCACCACGAGGGCACCGGCGTCGGCGAAGGGGCGGCTCGACGTGCCGGTGCCGGCTGCCAGGTCGAGGATCCGCTGCCCCGGACGCGGCTCGACCGCAGCGACGGTCTCTGCGCGCCAGTGGCGGTCCTGGCCGAGGGACAGCAGGTCGTTGACCAGGTCATAGCGGGGAGCGACGCGGTCGAACATGTCGGCCACTTCGGCTCTTCTTCGTGCCAGGGTTGCCCGGGCCTCACTCGCTGCGCGCACGGCACTAGCCTGCCACGGCCCGCGGACACCGCCCGCCAATCCGGCTTCCCCGGAAACGGCGCAGCGGGTCGCACGGACGTGCGTGGCGCGCAGGGCTTTCCGGATGAGGGAGAATCGAGCCCATGGCGCGAAAGACCCCGGTGCTCAAGGTCACCAACCTGATGAAGGCCTTCGGGCCTGTCGTCATCGTTTCCGGCTTCAACCTGGAGGTGGCAGCAGGCGAGGCTGTGGCACTGACCGGACGCAACGGCGCGGGCAAGTCGACCGTGCTGCGCTGCCTCGTCGGTGCTGAGCGTCCCGATGACGGCACCGTCCAGGTCAACGGCACAGCGGTCAGCGAGACCAACCCGCAGATCCGCCGCGACGTCGCCACCGTCATCGACGACCTCGACTTCTTCCCCGACCTCAGCGTCGTGGAACACCTCGACCTGCTTCGCCCGCGCGCACGGCATCCCCGACGCGGACGACGCCGTCGACGAGATCCTCCACGAGGTGCAGCTGGTGCCGCAGTCGGGCCAGCTGCCCGGCACCCTTTCCTCCGGCCAGCGCCGGCGCCTCGCCCTCGCGACGGCCTTCATCCGGCCGCGCAAGCTGCTGATCCTCGACGAGCCCGAGCAGCGCCTCGACACCGAAGGCGTGGAGTGGCTCGCCGACCGGCTCGTCGCCGAACGGCAGCGCGGCCTCGCCATCGTGATGGCCAGCCACGACCCCACCCTCGTCGAGCGGGTGGCGACGCGCATCGTCCGGCTGGGCGACCGGGCAGAGGTCCTCGTCGATGAGTAAGAAGTCCCGCAAGCTCATCCGGGCGACCCCGACGGCTGAGGAAGCGGCCGTCGAGGCCACCCCCGCGCCCGTGGAGCCGGCCTTCGAGCGCACCTTCTTCTTCCTCCCTGATGTCGAGCCCACCGTCGTCGACGAGCGCGAGCTGCACGACGAGATGAAGCTGTGGCGCCACGGCCGTGCGACCCGCACGTTCGGCCAGGTCTTCCAGGACGGCTACTTCGTCCTCTTCAGCATCGTCATGGTCGGCGCGATGCTGGTCTCCGTCGTCCTCCGCGCCCAGGCCGGGATGGCCGGCTGCAACACAGAGGCCTGCGCATCCGGCCGGCTGCTGCTCCCTTCTGCGATGGTGCTCGCAGCCTGGGCGCTGGCGCTCGGCATGGCAGCGCTGTTCGGCCCCGTGCTCGCGTCCGCAGCAGAGGGCTTCTGGCTGATGGACGCCCCGATCAGTCGCAGGCGGCTGCTGCGCGGACGCCTCGTCGTGCCGCTGGTCGCAGCGTTCGGCGTTGCCACCGTTGCCACGGCCCTCGTCGGCGCCCTCTCCGGCCTGAGCTGGTTCCAGGTCATCGCCTGGAGCGCTGCTGCCGGGCTGGGAAGCGCAGCGCTGGTGACGCTGGCCGCAGCAGAGCAGCCCACAGAGCGGACCGTCCTGCTGAAGACCCTGCAGGCGACGTTCGCCAGTGCAGCGCTGGCGTTGCTCGTCGTCGTGATCGCCGTCGCGGCCGGGTGGCTGCCGGTGTCCGTCGTCTCTGTCGCCGGCGGTGCGACCTGGCTGTTCGCCGGCGTCGCGCTCGTCGCGCTCTTCGGCATGCTGGTCCTGCTCCGGGTCGCGATCTCCCGTCTCGAGCAGATCCGTCGTGCCCGACTGCTGTCCGGCGGATCGCTGGTCAGCGGCATGCAGGGGGCCATGTACGCCCTCGACTTCGGACTGATCCGCGACATCCTCGTCGAGCGGAAGATGGCAGCGATCGGTCACGTGAAGCCCACCCGGGGCCGCGGCCTCGGCCTTTCCGCCCTGATCTGGCGCGACGCCGAACGGCTCAAGCGCAACCCGACAGCCTTCCTCGGCCTCGCAGCAAGCCTGTTCGTGCCGTACGCGGCGGACGCGCTCCGCATGGTGCAGCTGAACCCCCTGATCAGCGGCCTCGCCCTGGTCGCGGGACTGGTGCCCTTCCTCGGCAGCCTGCGGGTGCTGTCCCGCACGGGTGGGCTTGCGCGGTCGTTCCCGTTCAAGACCGCCCAGCTGCGCACGGCGTCCATGGCCGTGCCGGCGGCGCTCGCCCTGCATCTGGGGACTTGCCGCATCGCCGGCCTTCATCGGGATCGCGAGCACAGGGGCAGACCACAGCGTCACCGACGGCCTCACCGCAGCCCTGATCACTGCAGCGGCCGGCCTGCTGGGCGCCGTCCGGTGGGTCACGGCCGGCAAGGTCAACTTCCAGACGCCGATGATGGCCACCGCCTCGGGCGCGTTGCCGCCAGGCCTGCTCTTCAACCTCTTCCGTGGCATCGACATGGTCGCCCTGATCACCGCGCCGCTGATCCTCGGAGCCCCGGGCTACTGGTCGCTCGCCATCGCGCTCGTCGTCTTCGTCGGGCTGCGCGGCAGCTTCAACGCCGACGACCTGCGCGCAGAGCAGGAACAGGCCAAGCGCGAGCTCGCTGCTTCCAAGCAGGCGGCAGCGGACAAGCAGAAGATCCCGCGCCCCACGCGCTAGTCCACGAGGCTGCTCTCAGAGCAGCGCTGCGACGGCGTCAAGGCCGTCGACGACGACGTGGGCCTCTGCGAGCTGCGCCCGGGTGAAGGTGCCTGCGACGGCGACAACGCGTCCGACCCCTGCTGCCCGCGCGGAGGCAACGCCGGCAGGCGCGTCCTCGACGGCGACGCACGCCGCTGCGGGGACGTCGAGCCGCAGGCAGGCCACCTGGTAGGGCTCGGGGTGCGGCTTGCCGTTGGTGACGTCGTCGCGGGTCACGATCACGGCGAAGGCGTCCAGCAGGTCGCCGAGGCAGGTGCGCGCCCACGCTGTGTTCGCCGAGGTGACCAGGCCCAGCGGAACGCGCGCCCCGGCCAGCAGTTCCTCCGCGCCAGGCGCGAGGCCGGGCCGGGGGAGCGCGTTCATCGCCGCAAGGAGTTCTGCCAGCATCGCCGGCACGTCCTCCCCGGACCACGGCCCGGGGGAGTGGGTGAGCACGTCATCTGCCCGCCGTCCGGTGAAGCCGGCAAGGACCTCGTCGGTCGCTGTCCAGCCGCGGTCGGCGAACCAGTTGCGGAACACCTGGCGATGGAAGCCCTCGGAGTCGACGAGGGTGCCGTCGAGGTCGAGGAGGAGTGCCGCTGCCGGTTCAGGCATCGACACTGAACAACGGCTCCCCGGCGGTCACGTCCTTGCCGAGCACGGGGCTCTCCACCGTTCCCGCGGGGCGATCCAGCACGACGACCATCACGGTCGTCGTGATGTCGTCACCGCTGATACCGGACGGGTCCCAGGTCACCATCGGGTCGCCGGCGGACACCGTCGAGCCCTCGGTGGCGACCAGCTCGAAGCCGGCGCCGTCCAGCCGGACGGTGTTGATGCCGAGGTGGACGAGGATGCCGAGGCCTTCGGCGGTCGCCATGGCGAACGCGTGCGGGTGCAGTTTCAGGATGGTGCCTGCGACGGGCGCGACAACGGTGGTGCGGCCGGGGCTCGGGTCGATCGCGATGCCGGGGCCGACCATCTCGCCGGCGAACACCGGGTCGCTGACCTCCGTGATCGGGAAGACCCGGCCGGGGCAGGGGGCGAGGACCTGCATCACATCAGGTCTTCGATGTCTTCGGCCAGGTTGTCGGCCTCTGGCCCGACGACCACCTGCACGACCGAACCGGAAGCGATCACGCCGTGCGCCCCTGCAGCCTTCAGTGCTGCCTGGTCGACGAGCGACGGATCCTTCACCTCTGTGCGCAGGCGGGTGATGCAGGGCTCGATCTCGACGATGTTCCCCGCGCCACCAAGGCCGGCCAGGATCTGCTCAGCTTTACTGCTCATCGGACTCTCCTCTCGCTGGGCCGTTGCGGCCCTCCTTGACAACGTGGCAGAACGATAGCATGATTCTCGAGAACTGGTACGGACCAGTACGCACCAGTACGAACCACCAGTGAGCAGAGGAGCAGAAGTGGCCGAACAGGTCTCCGACCGGATCACCGGCGGGCCGCGACCCAAGCATCAGCAGCTGCGTGAGTTGCTGATCGGCCTGGTTGTGCCCGGCGAGGCCATTCCCTCCGAACGCGACCTGATGGTCACCTATGGAGTCTCGCGGGCCACCGTCCGCAAGGCCATCGACGGCCTCGTCGCCGACGGCCTGCTCCAGCGCACCCACGGGTTGGGCACGTTCGCCGTCCGTCCGCGGCTGGAGACTCGCCTGCACCTGGCGTCGTTCAGCCAGGACATGCGTCGTCGCGGCCTGCAGCCCTCGACCCGCCTGATCTCGGTGACCCTGGCATTGCCACCTGCAGACGTCACCGAATGGCTCGGTCTCGCACCGAACCAGAAGGCCTGGCGGATCGTGAGGATCCGCCTTGCCGACAACATGCCGATCGCCCATGAGGACGGTTGGTATCCAGCCCACCTGCTGCCAGAGCTGGACCAGCAGGACCTGGCCGGGGGCTCGCTGTACGCGATCCTCGGCGAAAGGTACGGGCTCTGGGTGGACCAGGCCGAACAGACCCTGTGGGGCGAGTCGGCGGACGCGGGAATGGCTGCTGCGCTCGGAGCGCCGCTGTCCACCCCGCTGCTGGTGTTCCGGCGGCGATCCATCGCCGGTGGCCAGCGCATCGAGCACGTGGTCTCCCGCTACCGCGGGGACCGCTACATGGTGCACATGGAACTGAGCCGGGACGATCTGTCGTCGGCCACCTCTACCCCGGAAGGAAGCACGTTGTGACCAGCAACGAAATGGCGGCCGTAGGCCGCTTCAACCTGGCCCCGCTCCAGAAATTCGGCCGGAGCCTCATGCTGCCGATCGCGTCCCTGCCCGCGGCGGCACTCCTCCTGCGCCTCGGCCAGGACGACCTGCTCGGCAAGGACGGCCTCAACTGGGGCCCTGTCGCCGCTGTCATCGGCGCAGCCGGTGGCGCCCTGTTCGCCAACCTCGCGCTGCTGTTCGCGGTCGGCGTCGCCATCGGCATCGCGAAGAAGGCTGACGGTTCCACGGCGCTCGCAGCCGTGGTCGGCTATCTCGTGTTCAAGGGTGTCAGCGACGCCATGTCCCCCTACATCCTCGGAGCACCGGCGGAGGGCGGCAAGCAGGAGCTGATCAACTATGGCGTCCTCGGCGGCATCCTGATCGGCCTCGTCGCCGGCTGGTTGTGGCAGCGGTACTACCGCATCTCCCTCCCGCCGTACCTTGCCTTCTTCGGCGGGCGTCGGTTCGTGCCAATGATCACTGCCCTCGCAGCCATCGTGCTCGCCGTCGTGATGTCGTTCATCTACCCGGCGTTCAACAGCGGCCTGACCGCCGTCGGCAACTGGGTTGCCGGCAACGTCATCGTCGGTGGCTTCGTCTACGGCACCCTCAACCGGCTGCTGATCCCGCTGGGCCTGCACCACATCCTCAACAACCCGCCGTGGTTCATCCTGGGCAGCTTCACCAAGCCCGACGGCACGACCGTGCACGGTGACATCGCCCGCTTCCTGGCGCACGACCCGACAGCAGGAACGTTCATGAGCGGCTTCTTCCCGATCATGATGTTCGCCCTTCCGGCGGCCTGCCTCGCCATCTGGCACGAGGCCAAGCCGAAGAACCGCCTGGCTGTCGGCGGCATCATGCTGTCGGTCGCCCTCACCTCGTTCCTCACCGGTGTCACCGAGCCGATCGAGTTCGCCTTCATGTTCGTCGCCTGGCCGCTGTACATCGCCCACGCCGTGCTCACGGGCATCTCGCTGGCGATCACCAACGCCCTCGGCGTCCACATGGGCTTCGGGTTCTCCGCCGGCCTGTTCGACTTCGTCCTGAACTGGAACATCGGCACCAACCCGTGGATCATCATCCCGCTCGGGCTCGGGTTCGCCGTCGTCTACTACTTCCTGTTCCGGTTCGTCATCCGGCGCTGGAACCTGAAGACGCCCGGTCGTGAGGAAGAGGGCGAGGAGAGCTCCGTCTCCCTCGACCCGACCGCCGCCTGACCCACACCAATCCCGCCCTGTCAGGTTCCGGACCATAGTGGGGACGGTTCCTCACTCGGTCCAACCTTCACCAAGCGTCAAGGTGGACCGGAATTGGAACCGTCCCCAAGAGGGACCATCCTCGGAATCTGACAAATCGGGGCTTGCAAGCAAGAAGGAAGTGCAATGGAAGTAATCATCTGTCCCAACGCCCAGCGCGTCGGTGAGGTCGCTGCCGCAAAGGCCGCCCGCATCGCCGCCCCGATCGGGCCGAAGGTCGTGCTCGGCGTGGCCACCGGCTCCTCGCCGGTGCAGACGTTCGCAGAGCTCGCCCGGCTCGTCGCCTCCGGCGACCTCGACCTGTCGGAGGCCTCGGCCTTCGCCCTCGACGAGTACGTCGGCATCCCCGAGGGCCACCCGGAGAGCTACCACGAGATCATCCGGAAGACGGTCACCGAGCCGATGGGTCTCGACCCGGCCCGCGTCCACGTGCCGGACGGCTTCGCCGAGGACCTGCAGGCCGCCTGCCAGGCCTACGAGGACGCCATCAAGGCCGTCGGCGGCGTCGACATCCAGTTCCTCGGGGTCGGCACCAACGGCCACATCGGCTTCAACGAGCCGACGTCCTCGCTGTCGTCCCGCACGCGGATCAAGACCCTCGCAGCGAAGACCCTCGAGGACAACGCGCGCTTCTTCGACTCCATCGACGACGTGCCGCGACACTGCCTCACCCAGGGGCTCGGCACGATCATGGACGCGCGCAACGTGATCCTCGTCGCCACCGGCACGAGCAAGGCCCACGCCATCGCCCAGGTCATCGAGGGCCCGATCACGGCGATGTACCCGGGCTCGGTGCTGCAGCTGCACCAGCACGCGACGATCGTCGTCGACGAGGAGGCGGCAGCAGAGCTGAGCGCTGATCGACTACTACAAGGCGACCTACGCCCACCTGCCCGAGTGGCAGCGCCTGGACGTCTGACCATGCTGATCAGCGCCGAGCGGATCCTCTTCCCCGATGCGGACGCACCGGTGGCCGGTCACCTGGAGATCGTCGGCGGAGCCGGATCGTCGCCGCAGCTCCCGGCCCGGCGCCGCGTGCCGGTCGACGAACACGTCGACGGGATCGTCGTGCCCGGCTACGTCGACGTGCACAGCCACGGCGGCGGTGGGGCGTCCTTCGTCACCGAGGACCCGGACGGAGGCCCGCACGGTGCTGGCGACCCACCGGCGCCACGGCGTCACCACCATGGTCGCCTCCCTGGTCACCGGCACCACCGACGGCCCTGAAGCGCCAGGTGGCGACCCTCGCCGGCCTCGTCGAGGCCGGTGAACTGGCCGGCATCCACCTCGAGGGTCCCTGGCTGGCGCTGAAGTACAAGGGCGCCCACCCGCCCCTGCTGCTCGTCCGACCCGCAGCCGGACGCTGTCGCCGAACTGCTCGACGCCGGCCGCGGCGCGGTGCGGATGGTCACGATCGCTCCCGAGCGGGCCGGCGCGCTGGAATCGATCCGGCTGCTCGCCGCGCGCGGGGCGTGGTGGCAGCGATCGGGCACACCGACGCCGACTACGACACCTCGCAAGGCCGCCATCGAGGCCGGCGCTCGCGGCGCGACGCACCTGTTCAACGCCATGGCACCGCTGCGCCACCGCGACCCGGGACCCGGTCCTCGCCCTCTGGGAGGACCCGCGGGTCACCTCGAACTGATCATGGACGGCGTCCACGTGCGCCCTGAGCTGGTCGCCTTCGTGATGGCAACGGAGCCCCACCGGGTGGTGCTGGTCACCGACGCCATGGCGGCTGCCGGCGTCGGAGGACGGCGACTACGTGCTCGGCGAGCTGCCGGTGGAGGTCCGCGACGGCGTCGCCCGCATCGCCGGCACCGAGACCATCGCCGGCTCGACGCTCACCCTCGACCGGGCCGTCCGCAACTGCGTCGCCGCAGGGGTGCCGCTCGCGCAGGCCGTCCGCGCCGCGACAGCCGCTGCCGGCCGACTACCTCGGACCTGCCCGACGTCGGACGGCTCGCAGCCGGGCAAGCGTGCCGACCTCGTCGTGCTCGACGACGACCTGAACGTGACACGGGTGATGCAGCACGGTGCCTGGCTCTGACCACCACCCGGACCGCCGGGGAGCCATGGGGCTGCGAGGAGTGGCTACGGCTACGGTGGGGGCGTGACCCAGACGCAGCCGCCCAAGGCAAGAGTTCGATGGGGCCGGGTGGGCCTGTTCTACGGCCTTGCCCTCGGCTGGGTGATCCTGATCACCGCTGCGCTCTTCCTCACCGGGCAGCGCGACCTCTCCGGTGCGGCCGGGCCGACCGTCGTCACGACCGTGCTGGCCCTGCTCTACATGCCGGCGCCGCTGGTGGCAGCCCTGGTCGTCGAGCGCCTCGACCGCCGTCCCGCGCTGATCCGGACCGCTTTCGTCGGCTTCCGCCGCGCGCTGCCGAAGATGCTGCTGGTCGCCGTGCTCGTCGTGCCCGCCACGCTGCTGACCATGATCGGCGCCACCTGGCTGGCCGGGAACGTGCTCGGCATCACCGGGCCGGGCAGCGTCCTGTTCGGGCAGGCGGACCTCGTCGCGAACGCCCTCACCCTCCTGCCGGCGCAGAACGCAGACCAGGTGGCGAAGCTGAGCGCCGGCATCCCGCCGTTCTGGGGACTTGTCGGCCTCGCCCTCGGTGGCGCGCTGCTCGCCGGCTTCACGATCAACGGCCTGTTCGCCTTCGGCGAGGAGTACGGCTGGCGCGGCTGGCTCGCCGACGAACTGCGTCCGCTGGGCGCCTTCTGGGCGAACGTGGTCACCGGCGTCCTCTGGGGGCTGTGGCACGCCCCACTGATCCTGCTCGGCTTCAACTACGGCGGCTACGGGCGCCTCGGCGCGGCCTTCATGGTCGCCCTGTGCATTCCCTTCTCCTTCCTGCTGTGGCGGGCCCGCGAGGTGACCGGGTCCCTGCTGGCACCCGCCGTCCTGCACGGTGCCTTCAACGGCTTCGCCGGCGTCTTCCTCGTGCTGCTGGTCGACACCAACCCACTCATCGCCGCGCCCGTCGGCCTGATCGGAGCCGGCGCCTTCGCTGTGGTCGCAGCCCTGTTCTGGCTGTTCACCCGACGGTTCGTCCAACACCCGGGGGCCGGTCGCGCTTGATGAGCGGCGCAACGTATCCGGAATGGGTCGACCACCTCAGTGAACGCCGGCTGGTGGAACTGTTCGGCGAGGTCACCCTCGCCCGCGGGCAGGAGTACGTCCGGCAGGGACGGGTCGGCCACATCGCCATGGGCTCCGGCACCGGCGGCAGCCTGATCCAGGCACAGGTGCGCGGCACCGGCGCCCGGCCCTACCAGACGGTGGCCCGCTACCAGTCGGGCAGCGGTGAGATCAGCACGTCGTGCTCCTGCCCGATCGGCTCCAACTGCAAGCACGGCGCAGCACTGCTGTGGCACATGCGGACGGTGAACCTGCACGCCCATGTGCCTGCGTGGCAGCGCGCGCTGGCCCAGGTGACTGCTGAGGCCCCGGCACGGCGGCGGCGGCCAGCCGCTGGCGATCCGGGTCACCCGCGCACCGTCCGGAGCGATCCAGCTGCGTCCCATGGTCTGGAGCAAGGCCGGACGGTGGGTGCGCACCACGATCACGTGGGAGACCGTGCTGCACCAGTGGGGTGGCGACTACCTCGAGGAACACCGCGCGCTGCGTCGCCGGCCTCGCCCGCACCCGCGAGCAGCGCACCGGCTACTCCTTCTACGCACAGCGCTCCGACCTGATCGAGCTCGGCCAGCTGGACGCGTCCGCCTGGACCTGGCTGGCCCGCGCCGTCGAGGCCGGGGTCGAGCTGGTGCCGGGGCAGGAGACCCCGCCGGTCCGCCTCGTGCCCGAGCCCGCGCGGATCACCAGCCGGCTCAGCAGCACCCCGGACGGCCTGCAGCTGAGGACGTTCGCAGCCTCGGGCGACCGTCGACTGGCCGGTGCTGCAATGCGAACCTCGTCGGCACCCCGCCGCACGGCCTTGCCATCGTCGAGGACGGCGAGCTGCTGCTCGTGCCGTTCGAGGAAGCGCTCAGCCAGGGCCAGCAGTCCCTGCTCGTTTCGCACGCGCGCCTGGACATCCCGTCGGCCGACCTCGCGTCCTTCGCAGCCCAGTTCCGGCCGACGCTCCGCCGGCTCGTCGACCTCGAGGTCGACGACGACGTCGACCTGCCCGAGACCGAGCCGCCCCAGCTGAAGCTTGCTGTGGAGTTCGCCCCCGACCACGTGACGAGCCTCGACTGGTCGTTCACGTACAGCATCGGCAACGACGCCCTCGACGTCGAGCTCTACCGCACCGACGAGCAGCAGGCCTTCCGCGACCCTGCAGCGGAGCAGGCGCTGCTGGACGCCGTGCCGCCCGGCCCCTGGCCCATCCGCGGCGACCGCGCCGGGGTGCAGCCCAAGGCGACCGCAACCCTCACCGGGTGGGCGACGGCCGACTTCGTCAGCAACTGGCTCGACCCGCTGCGCAGGCTCGGGGTCCTCGTGACGGTCAAGGGCACGCCGCAGGCCTACCGGCTCGCTTCCGAGGCGCCGGAGGTCGGCCTGTCTGTCACCGACGCCGGCCCGGGCTCGGACTGGTTCAACCTCGCCGTCACGGTGAGCATCGAGGGCGAACCGGTGGAGTACCGCGAGCTGTTCACGGCGCTCGCCACCGGCCAGACGCACCTGATCCTGCCGTCCGGGCACGTGGTTCAGCCTCGACCGTCCCGAGCTGGAGCAGCTGCGGGCCCTGATCGAGGAAGCCAGCCAGCTGACGCCCAAGGACGCCGACGGCCTGCAGCTGCGCGCCGTCCACGCCGGCCTCTGGGACGACCTGTCGCAACCTCGGTGTCGTCTCGCAGCAGTCGGCTGCCTGGACGTCGGCGGTGTCCGCGCTGCTGGAGTCCGACGAGCTGCCGCAGGTGCCGGTGCCGGCCGTCGCTGCTGGCCACGCTGCGTCCGTACCAGGAGCTGGGGTTCCGGTGGCTGCACTTCCTGCACCGCGCCCGGCTCGGCGGCATCCTCGCCGACGACATGGGCCTCGGCAAGACGCTGCAGGTGATCGCCCTCGCCGGTGCGCTGGCGGAGGAGGGACGGCTCGACCGAGCCGATCCTCGTCGTCGCGCCCACCTCTGTGCTGGGCACCTGGGCGGCAGAGGCTGCCCGGTTCGCTCCCGACCTGCGGGTGCGGCTGGTGGAGCAGTCGTCGAAGAAGCGGTCGCAGTCCGTCGCGGCGGTCGCGCGTGACGCCGACATCCTTGTCACGTCCTACACGCTGCTGCGGCTGGACGCGGAGGAGTACGCCGCCCAGGCGTGGTCGGCGGTGTTCCTCGACGAGGCGCAGTTCGTGAAGAACCGGCAGGCCCGCGCCCACCAGGCCGTCCGCAAGCTGCGTGCGCCGGCGAAGTTCGCCGTCACCGGCACCCCGCTGGAGAACAACCTGATGGACCTGTGGTCGCTGCTGTCGATCGTCGCGCCGGGGCTGTTCCCCGACCCGGCGGCCTTCACCGAGCACCTACCGGCGTCCGATCGAGTCCGGCACCGACCCGACGGCGCTGCCCAGGCTGCACCGGCGGGTGCGTCCGCTGATGCTGCGCCGCACCAAGGAGGGCGTGGCCGCAGAGCTGCCGCCCAAGCAGGAGCAGGTGCTGCGGGTGCCGCTGTCACCGGGTCACCGCCGGTTGTACGACAAGCAGCTGGCTGCAGAGCGCAAGAAGGTGCTCGGGCTGGTGGACGACCTCAAGCACAACCGCATCACCATCCTCGTCCTCGCTCACCCTGCTGCGGCAGCTGGCGCTGTCGCCGGCGCTGGTGATGCCCGGGCACGCCGCCGTCTCCGCCAAGCTGGACGCCCTCGTCGAGCTGGTCACCGAGCTCGCCTCGGAAGGGCACCGGGCCCTGGTCTTCAGCCAGTTCACCGGCTACCTGGGGCTGGCGCGTGACCGGCTGCAGGCCGAAGGCATCGGCACCAGCTACCTCGACGGCCGCACCCGTGACCGGGCTGCCCGCATCGAGGCCTTCCGCACCGGCACCGACCCGGTCTTCCTGATCAGCCTCAAGGCCGGTGGTTTCGGCCTGACGCTCACGGAGGCCGACTACGTCTTCATCCTCGACCCCTGGTGGAACCCGGCAGCAGAGCTGCAGGCGATCGACCGGACGCACCGGATCGGCCAGGAGAAGCACGTGATGGTCTACCGGCTGGTGAGCGAGGACACGATCGAGGAGAAGGTCGTCGCCCTGCAGGAACGCAAGCGTGACCTCTTCGCGATGGTGGTGGGGGAGGGCGGCGAGCTGGCAGCGCCGCTCACGGCTGCCGACATCCGGAGCCTGCTGGAACCGAGCGTGGGGGAGCCGAAGGAATGAGCGTCGCGCGCCAGGCTCGGCTGTGGCAGTGGGCGGCGGTCGCCTACGGCGTGGCAGCCGTGCTGTTCCTGCTGTACTTCCCCAGCGTCACGGTCGCGGGCTACCAGCGACCGCTGCTGCAGGTGCTCGGCCCGTCCATGCTGGTCCCGATCTCGCTCCCGGTGCTGGCGACCCTGATTCCCGCCCTCCTGCCGTGGAAGAAGGCACTGATCGCCTGGATCGTCGCCGGCGGGCTGGTGGTCTTCATCGGCGTGACCATCCTCTCCGTGGGGATGATCTACCTCCCGGCAGCCGTCTTCACGGGCATGGCCGCCTACCTGCACGGTCGGGCCCCGATCGAGGATGCGCCGCTCCCACCCGACGACTGGCCGAATCGCCGCCCCACGCATCACTGACGGTCCCTGAGGAGTCTCGTGAGCGCAGCGAGCGAGACGTCGCGAAGGGCCGCCCGACGTCGAACAATTGCGGATCCCGTCACACCGTAATCCCTTGTCGGGTGGGGTTTCGGAGACTATAATCGAACACATGAGCGAATCGGGTTTCGAGGCCGGCGGTTCCACCGCTGTGATCGACCCGTGTGTGATCGACCCGTGCCCCGACGATGCGTCCCTCATTCTGGATGCGTTGATCGCGTCCGCCGCCGACGATGACGAGCTGGAGCCCTGGCGGTTGACGGACAAGGGGCTGCTCGCAGAGCTGGAACGCACACAGCTCGCCGCGACGCGGCAGCAGGCCCGCTGGCTCGCGCTCCTTGCCGAGGCCGAGCGTCGCGAGGTGACACTGCGGCAGGTGGGCCTGCCCACGGCGGGCTGGCTCGCCGACCGCAACTCCCACTGGGTCCGGTCGGCAAGGGAAGAGGTGCGTCTCGCTGTGCGGCTCGACGCGCAACCGCGCGTGGCCGAGGCGATGGCCGAGGGCGTGTTGTCGCTGGAGCAGGTGAAGGTGATCGTGCACGGCCTCGACCGGTTGCCGCCCGATCTCGACAGTGGGCAGCGCGACGCGGCAGCAACCCGGCTGGTGGAGTTGGGTCGCGAGTTCGGTCCCTACGGGCTTTCCCGCCTTGTGAACCGGATCGTCGAGGTGGTTGCTCCCGAGGTGGCGGAGGACACCGACCGGCGGGCGATCGAGCGTATCGAGGCAGAGCAGGCACGTGACCGTTACCTGACCTGGAGCAAGGACGCCGACGGCGGTTTCGTGCTCCGCGGGAAGTTCGGGAAGGTGGCCGGCCAGCAGCTCGTGGGTGCGCTTCGTTCGCTGGCCTCACGCCAGCGCAAGGCCGCTCGAGCGGCCGGTGAGGAGCTGTCCTGGACGCAGGCACAGGCGGACGCACTGGTGGAGCTGGCCGATCACTTCGGGTCGTGCACGCGGCTGCCGCGCCTGGGCGCTGACCGTCCGCGGATCCTCGTCGGTGTCGAACTCGACGTCCTGAAGGGCAAGCTGGGGATCGCGACACTGCTCAACACCGGGGACAGGATCACGGCGGGCGAGGCCAGGCGTCTGGCCTGCGACGCAGAGATCCTGCCGGTGATCATGAACGGCAAGTCCGTGCCCCTTGATCTCGGCCGCAAGCGGCGGCTGTTCACCGGTCACCTGCGGGCGCTCCTGATCAGGCGCGACCAGGGCTGTGCTTTCCCCGGTTGCGATCGGGGTCCCGAGGAGTGCGAGGCGCACCACATCGTGAGCTGGTTCCTCGGCGGCAGGACGGAGCTCTCCAACGGCGTGCTCCTGTGCGCGTTCCACCATCACCTCGTCGAGCCGAATCCGAACGGGCCGCCCGATCGGCAGTGGTTGATCCGGCTCAACTCACGCGGCAATCCCGAGTTCGGCGCGCCGGTGGGACTGGGTGCGCCACCCGGCGAGCGACGCTGGCGGCTGCACCACCGCTACGCCTCCTGATGGGCCCATGCATCATGCTGCCGGTGACCGCTCGTCATCTGAGCGTGTCCCTGACGGGTGCGGAGCGCTTGGTGGCCTGAACAAGCGCCGCGGTCATGGAGTCCCCCGTGAGTAGGTGCCCTTCCACGACAGCGAAACCAGCTTGTTGCACGAGGGCCTCGAGCGTTGCCAGCGTGAGGTCCTGCTGACCCTTCACACGCATCGGGCCCCACCGGCGGAGGAATCGCACAATGCTGGTCAGCGCCTTCAGCGGTGACAGCCCCTCTCCCGTGGCATCGACGAGCACAGCGAGCCCGCCGGGACGCAGCAACCGGTGCATCTCCGTCATTACTGCGCGGGCATCGGGAACGATGTGGAGGAGGTTGACTGCGACGACGACATCAGCAGATTCGGCGGGCAGTCCCGTGGAGGCCGCGTCGGCAACCTGCGTCGACACGTTCGGCAGGTCAGCCAGAGTGCGCTCGGCCCGCGCCAGCATGAGGGAGGAGATGTCGGTGGCGATCACCCGGCGACATCGGGAGGCGTAGGCAGAGGTGTACAAGCCGGTGCCACAACCCAATTCGATCGCATCGCCGCCAGGCACAGCCTGTGCCAACTCCGACTGGATCGCACTCACCAGATCGGCGCCCGAGATGCAGACATGATCGACGTCATACGTGTCGGCCAGTCGCCCCCATAGATCCTTGGACATCGAGCCCACCTCGCCTTCAATGGAGGACCCACCTTCAATTGAACACCCGCCGGCCTCGGTGTGGGGGGCATGAGGAATGTTCAGTCGGCCGGCGAGCGGGGGTGGGGCGCTTCTCTGCCGAGGCAACCAGGGGTGTCCCGGTCACCGTGGACCTCTTGGTGGGCTCGCTTCGCCTGCCCGCGTCGGGCAGGATCGCCGTCATGACCGATGCCACGCGTGAGCTTGCGATGTTCCCTCTCGGCTCCGTGCTGTTTCCGGGCATGCCGTTGCCGCTGCGAGTGTTTGAGCCGCGCTACGTCGCGATGCTGCTGTCCGTGCTGGGGGAGAGTGAACACGAGTTCGGGGTGGTGCTGATCGAGCGGGGCTCCGAAGTCGGTGGCGGCGACGTCCGGTTCGGGGTGGGCACGGTGGCACGCGTCGTTTCGGTGGAGCAGTCCGCGGGCTTGATCGTGCTGCTCGCCACCGGTGGCGTCCGGTTCGAGGTGGTGCGCTGGCTGCAGGATGACCCGTTCCCGCGTGCAGAGGTCCGCGAGCTCCCCGCTCTGGAACTCGACGAGTCCACGCCCGCAGAACTCGGCGCTGCCGAGGCTGTGGTGCGTGCGACCATCTCCAGGGCCAGCGAGTTCGTCGAGCTCGCCTGGCCGGCCGATACCGAACTGTCGCCCGAGTTGGCGCAGCGCATCTGGCAGCTCGCCGGGATCGCCCCGCTCAACTCCCTGGACCAGTACGCCCTGCTGCGCTCGACCACCGCGTCCGGGCTGTTGACCCGACTGGTGGAAGAGCAGAGGGGGCCGACCTCCTCTTCACGGCCGGGTGGGGCTCCGACCTGGAGGACGGCGGCGAGCTCCCTTAGCGACCGCTCCGCCGACCACCGAGAACGCAGGGCTAATCCAGTGGGATCGCACGCACCCAGTTCGCGCCGGCTCCGGTCGGCGTCCGGCTCAGCAGCGTGAGCGTCCCGACCTCCTCGATGCGCGAGAGAGCGACGTTGGTCGACTTCTCACCGGTGGCGATCACCAGGTTCCCGTCGGGGGAGAGGGCGAAGCCTCGCGGCTGCCGCTCGGTGTCGCTGACGCTCGTCGGGCCGAGCAGGCGGCCGTCCGGACCGACGTCGATGGTGACGAGCGTCGATTCCGTCCGTTCGGAACACAGCAGACGTCGGCCGTCCGGCGTGAGGTGCAGGTCAGCGCCCCAGATGTAGTGGTGTTCGAGCGGGTTGGCGCCGATCACGCTGTGGCCGAGCCCACGGGTGGTGTCATGGGCAGGCACTGCCTCGGCGAACGTGAGCACGCCCGACTCGAGGTCCCGCGTGAAACGGATCGCCTCGCCCGAGAACTCCGTGCAGACGTACACGTTCGTGCCGTCGGATGAGAGGACGATGTGGCGCGGGCCCGAGCCGGCCGGAGCGGCGACCGTGGGCGGATCCAGCGGAGTGAGCGAGCCGTCGGTGCCCAGGTCGTACTGCGCAACGAGGTCGGCGCCGAGGGACACGAAGTAGGCGTGACGATCCGTGGCCAGCACCGAGTGCGCGTTGGGGTGGCTGACGCGCGCGACCGGGTCGCCGAGCCGCCCATTTTCATCCACCGGCCAGACCGCCCCGCAATGGCCGCCGTACGAGGCGCCCAGCAGCAGGCGTCCTCCCGCAGCGAGCGTGAGGTACGCCATGGACGCTTCCACGTCGATCCGGCTCAACGGCGTGAGGACGCCGGAGGTTCGGTCGAGCGCCAGGGTCCAGATGCCCGCCGGCTCACCCTTCACGCCGGCGTACACCAGGTCCCGGCGCTCGTCGACGGCGAACGTTCCGGTGCCGGGGAGTCCTCCCGCGACTGCGAGGGGCTCGAGCGTCTCGCCCGTGAGGCGATACGTGGAGATGGCGGAGTCACCGGGGTTGGTGACGAGGACGATGGCGGCGTTACTCACGCGCCGAGCCTAGTTTGCAACTACCGTCTCCACTATGGGGGAGTGCCCGCTGCCGAGGCGGCGAACCGTGACCGGCGATTCGCCGGCGTGATGCAACCTTCCGGGCCCAGCCGGCGTTTCAGGGTCATGACAGCCTTGTCTCCCACCGCGGACCTGGCCGCCGACATCGACTTCGAGTCCTTCGTCGCGAGCCACCAGGTGCGGCTTCGGCGCTACGCCCTCGCCCTCACCGGCAACGGCCACGACGCCGACGACCTGCTGCAGGCAACGCTCGTCAAGCTCTACCTCGCGTGGGACCGCATCGACGACCACGACCATCTGGCCGCCTATGCCCGCGTCACCATGGCACGCACCTACGTGTCGATCTGGCGGCGCTGGGGAAGCCGCGAATCTCCCACCGCCAGCCCACCCGAACTTCCCACCTCCAGCTCCGACACCACTGCCGACCGTGACCTCATCTGGCGCGGCCTCGACCGGCTCGGACGCCGCCAGCGCGCCGTTGTCGTCCTGCGCTACTTCGAGGACCTCGACCTCGCCACCATCGCCGACACCCTCGGCATCTCGATCGGCACGGTGAAGAGCCAGCTCTCCCGCGCCCTGACCAATCTCCGCGACCTCCTGGGAGGCGACGAATCATGAACGACCTCGACGATCTCATCCGCATGTCCCTGCGTGAGCACACTCCTGCCGCGTCGCCGGACGACACCCTCGCCGACCAGGTCGCAGCCACGGGACGCCGCATCCGGCAGACCCGTGTGGCCGGAGCAGCTGCGCTCGCGCTCGTCATGGTCGTCGGGATCGCCTGGGGCTGGGCAGCCCTTCCCCTCTTCACCCAACAGGGCATCGCAGCCATGCCGACCATGAGCCAACCCACCCCCACCGAGCCGATCCCCAGCGTCGATCCCGCGGTGCGCGACGTCTCGAGCATCGGGGAACCGTCGCAGGCATCGAACAGCGTCGAGTTCCTGGCCAGCTACTTCGCATCGCCGACCGGGAACTTCCACTGCTTCATCAGCAGCGCCGGGGCTGGCTGCGCGGGCGAGAAGTGGGACAAGGGCGTGAAGCCCTCACGGGCGAAGGTCTGCCAGGACCAGGAGCCCGTTCTGGGTCCCGAGATGTGGGGCGGTGCTGCGGCAGCCTGGGCCTGCGGCAGCGATCCGCACTCCCTGCCGCTACTGGGCGGCGGGGGTGGCGAGGGCGTCGCCTGGTGGGACTCCACTTTCGGGGACTCGATCCCGCTCGCATCAAGTCCCTCGACAAAGCTCGCCGTCCTCCCTTACGGAAAGACCCTTGTGGCAGGAGACTTCAGCTGCTCGATGGCCAAGGATGGGGTCACCTGCACCAACACCCTCACCGGTCACGGTTTCCACGTCAGTCGCTCGAAGGTCGACCTGCAGCGCTAGGCCCGGGTGTGGGTACGGGATGGCAGGGCGCATCGGCTGAGCCCTTGATAGGCAAGTAACGACTTGCCTATACTCGGCGGGTGACCACGGTCTTCAAGGCCCTCGACGACGAGACAAGGCGGCTCATCCTCGACGAGCTGGCCGCTCGCGACGGCCAGTCGCTCTTCGAGTTGTGCACGGTGCTGTTGACAAGGCACGGAGTCGGCTCGACGCGACAGGCCATCTCGCAGCACCTCGCCGTCCTCGAGGATGCCGGCCTCGTCACGACGGAGCGCCGCGGTCGCACGAAGCTCCACCACTTCAACAGCGAGCCCCTCGCTGCCATCACCCAACGCTGGCCAACGACCGGGAGGCAACAACCATGAGAATCAACCTGACAAGCATCTATGTCGACGACCAGCGTGCGGCCCACGCGTTCTACACCGAGGTCCTCGGCTTCGTCACCCGCCATGACCTCCCGCTGGGAGAGGACTTCTGGCTCACGGTCGTCTCGCCCGATGCGCCGGACGGGCCGGAGTTGCTGCTGGAACCCTCAGGTCACCCTGCCGTGAAGCCGTACCGGGACGCCTTGACCGAGGACGGCATCCCGCTGGCGCAATTCGCCGTGGACGACGTGGAGGCGGAGTTCCGGCGCCTGACGGAGGCCGGGGTCGTGTTCACCCAGCAGCCCACCGACATCGGGGTTGCCGTTGTCGCGGTCTTCGACGACACCTGCGGCAACCTGATCCAGCTGATCAGCGCGAAGGCGTCCTGAGCGGGCTCAGTCGACGAAGTTGGGCTCGCGTCCCCACAGGGACGTCCCGGAGCGGTTCGGGGTGACACTCGGCGGGATCACGTCGCCCGTGACGCCCGTGACGGTCGCAGCGCTGTCGATGGTGCGGTAGACCACCCGGTCGCCGACGACGGTGGCGCAGTACACACCGTTGCTGTCGTACACCTTGTTGTTGACCAGTAGTCCGAGGAAGGCCCCTGACCGCGAGTGGAGGTTGTTGCCTTGCACCTGGAGGAGTCGACCACTTCGGGTGTACAGATCAATCATGACTCTATTGACTCATTGATTCGGGCGTGCGCCTAATGGAGCCTGACTGCGCTGGACACCGGCTGTTCACACCGTGGTCACCTTTCCGCCCAGGCGCTGGCGCGCCGTCTCCCCGCGACGTCCGGCCGGAACAGTGCCCGCCACGTCGGCGAGGCCGAACGGTCGCGGGCCAACGTAAAGGCTCTCCGCGCCGCCAGGGGTGACCTGGTAGGTCTCGTGCCAGATCGTCACGGCATCGGGATCGGCCTTGGCGAGACGGTAGAACTCGACCCAGGCGGGACGGTGCTCGCGCTGTCCGGCGTTGGCGTAGGCGTAGATGTCCTCTGTCGAACGCCACCACTGGATGGTGGTCACCCCGCTCAGGTGCACGGTGAAACGGCTCCCGAGGTAGCCCAGCGACTCCTCCTCGCCCCGCTGGGACGCCGCGAGGTTCTGCTCCAATTCGGAGATCATGCGCGGCATCGCTGCGATGGCGGAACGGACGAGGCCGAGCCGCCACGGCTTGTGGATCCGCAACCCGATCAGGAAGAGGGCAAGCGAGCCGTCGTAGGCGTGGGTCAGTCGTTCCATGGCGTGTCTCCTGCTGGATAGTGGTGCTACCTAGGTCTATATTGGGCAGTGCTGCTATCCAATGTCAACGTCGAGGGCAATCATGCGCATCTCCGAACTCGCGGGAGCAACGGGCGTGCCGGTGCACACCCTGAAGTACTACCTGCGCGAAGGGCTGCTGATGGCCGGCGAGGTCACCAGCAGGACGACGGCGGACTACGGGACCGCGCACGTCGAGCGGGTCCGGTTGGTGCGCGCCCTCATCGAGCAGGGCGGGATCGGCATCGCCGGCGTCCACGCCGTCCTCGCCGCCCTGGCGTCGCCGCCGCGGTCGCGGCACCAGTTCCTCGGTGCGGCCCAGGCCGCGCTTCCCCTGCCCGGCAGCAGCGATCCCATGACGCCGGAAGTGGATGACCTGGTGCACGAGCTCGGCTGGGCGATCGAACCCGGGTGCCCGCCGGCCCGTGCGCTCGGTGCGGCGATCAGGAGCGCCCGCGAGGGCGGCGTCCCGCTGGGACACGAGGAGCTGCTCGCCTATGCGGCCCCGATGCACGAGGTCGCCGTGCTCGATCTGGCGAAGGTCGACGAGGTTGCGGCAGCCGGGGGCCCGTCGGCGGCACTACGGCTGGTCGTGATCGGGAACGTGCTCCTCGACCCCGTGCTGATCGCGCTCAGGAGGGTGGCGCAGGAGGCGGCCAGCGCAGCGCGGGAGAAGGCCTAGGACTCGTGGCGGAACCGCCTTGACGGCTCAGTGCTGCGGCGCGGGAACGCCGAGCGCCTCCAGCATCGGCATCAGCTTCGCCTCGGTCTCTGCGAACTCCTCGCCCGGATCAGACTCCTCGACGATGCCGCAGCCGGCGTACAGCGTGATCCGTGCGCGGGTCGTCGGCGTGGACGAACCCGCAGCGCAGCGCGATCGCGAACTCGCCGTCCCCGGAGGAGTCCAGCCAGCCGACCGGGCCCGAGTAGCGACCCCTGTCGAGGTGCTCCAGTTCCGCGATCGCAGCGCGGGCAGCGGGGGTCGGCGTGCCGCACACGGCGGCGGACGGGTGCAGCTCACCGGCGAGGCGCAGGGCGGTCACGCCCGGGTGCACGACGGCGGTCACGTCGGAGGCGAGGTGCAGCACGTTCGGCAGTTCCAGGACGTAGGGCGCGTCCGGCACGTTCATGCCGGAGCAGAACGGCGCCAGCGCCCGGGCCACCGACTCCACGGCCAGTTCGTGCTCGATCAGGTTCTTGCTGGAGCGGGCGAGCGCATGGGCCAGCTTCAGGTCCAGTTCCTCACCGCCGTTGCGACGGATCGTGCCGGCAAGCACCCGGGACGTGGCCAGGCCGCCCTCCAGCCGGATCAGCATCTCCGGGGACGCGCCGACCAGGCCCTCGACGTGGTAGGTCCAGCACGTCGGATAGGTCTCGACCAGCGCCATGACCAGCCAGTTCGGGTCGAGCGGCGTCTCCGAAGCCAGCGTGACGCCCCGCGCCAGCACCACCTTGTCCAGCTCGCCGCGTCCGATCCGGCCGACCGCCTCGGTGATGATGTCCTGCCAGTCGCTGCGGCCGAGGCTGGTGCCGACCTCCGTGACGGCCTGTCGGCTCGGCCGGCCGCTGTGCCTGGTCCGGCATGCCCGGCAGGGGAAGGTTGGTTGCGCCGATCACCGTCAGCCAGCTCTGCCCGTTGCGGCGACCGATGACGACCCGCGGCACGATCACGATCGAGGCCATGCTGGAGTGCCCGGGGTCGAACGACGAACGATGCGAAGGCGATCGGACCGGTGCCGGGCACCTCCGGGCAGTTCGGTCTCCTGCTCGATGCGGCCGCAGGCGTCCTGCCACCACTCGTCGGCCTCTGCGGCCGTGCCGCCCTCGAACCGCGCGATCTCGCCGATGCCGACCATGCCGTCGCCGCGCCGGATCCACGCATGGCCTCCGGCGGGGGGCAGGTAGGCGGTCAGGTCGCCGGGATCGTCGATGCCGATTGTCATCGCTCGCCACTGTGGGCCGGGCGGGTGGTGGATCACCACCGCAGGATAGCCGTTCATGATCGGTGGACCGCTGCGGGGCGCCAAATGGTCTGCTGCCCACCGATTGCCTAGACTGACGGAAGTTCCCCAAGCCCAAGCGCAGGAGTCAGCCATGTCCGAGCCGATGTCGGCGACTCCCGCTGTCGGCAAGGCTGTCGAAGCCGACGTGATCGTCGTCGGCGCCGGCCCGGGCGGATCCACCACTGCCGCCTACCTCGCCGAGCGTGGGCTGGACGTGGTGCTGCTCGAGAAGGCAGCCTTCCCGCGCGAGAAGGTCTGCGGGGACGGGCTCACGCCGCGCGCCGTGAAGCAGCTGATCAAGCTCGGCATCGACACCAGCGAGGACGCCGGCTGGATGCGCAACAAGGGCCTGCGCGTCTACGGCGGGCGCGAGGAGCCGTTCGAGCTGCCCTGGCCGGAGCTCGCCGAGTTCCCGCCCTACGGCCTCGTCCGGGCGCGGGCGCAATTCGACAAGATCCTCGCCGACCGCGCCGTCGCCGGCGGTGCACGCCTGCACGAGCTGACCAACGTCACCGGCCCCGATCATCGACGAGCGCACCGACCGCATCGTCGGCGTCACCACCAAGGACGGACGCAGCTTCCGCGCCCCCGTCGTCGTCGCCGCCGACGGGAACTCCGCCCGCCTCGCGCTCGGCATGGGCCTGGCCAGAAGCGCACCGACCGTCCGATGGGTGTCGCCGTCCGCGCCTACTTCACCTCCCCGCGCACCAACGACGACTACATGGAGTCCTGGCTGGAGCTGTGGGACGGCAAGCCGGGCGAGTCCGCCCTGCTGCCCGGCTACGGCTGGGTGTTCGGCATGGGCGACGGCACGGTCAACGTCGGCCTCGGCACCGTCGCCTCCAGCTCGGAGCCGGCCAAGCTGAACTACCGCGACATGTTCAACCGCTGGCTGGCCAGCACCCCGCCGGAGTGGGGTTTCACCCCCGAGAACCAGGTCGGCCCCACGCTCGGCGCAGCCCTGCCGATGAGCTTCAACCGTCAGCCCGCCTACTCCCGCGGGCTGCTGCTGGTCGGGGACGCCGGCGGCATGGTCTCGCCGTTCAACGGCGAGGGCATCTCCTATGCGATGGAGGCGGCCGAGATGGCTGCCGACGCGATCGCCGACGCCCGCTTCCGCGGCTTCGGCACCACCAGCGCCGAGCGGGCGCTCGCCGGGCTACCCGGCCAGGTTGAAGTCGGAGTGGGGCGGGTACTTCCGGCTCGGGCAGGTGTTCGTCTCCCTGATCGAGCACCCGCAGGTGATGCACCTGTGCACCCGCTACGGTCTTCCGCGGCCGACGTTGATGCGGTTCACCATGAAACTGCTCGCGCATCTCTACGACACCCGGGATGGTGATTGGATGGACAAGGTCATCAGCACCCTCGCAAAGGTGGCACCCTCAGCATGAACAAATCGACAACAGTCATGATGCAGAAGGGACGGGTAACCCGATGAGCCCCTACATTCCACTGCTGGGCATCATGGCCCTGGCCGCAGGATTCCTCGCGATCTCGATCACCCTCAGCTCGTTCCTCGGCCCGGCGCGGTACAACAAGGTCAAGTACAGCTCCTACGAGTGCGGCATCGAGCCGACGCCCGCAGCCGGTCGGCGGCGGGCGCTTCCCGATCAAGTACTACATCACGGCGATGCTGTTCATCGTCTTCGACATCGAAACCATCTTCCTTTATCCGTGGGCCGTCACCTTCAAGCAGCTGGGCCTGTTCGCCCTGCTCGAGATGGTGCTGTTCATGGCAACGGTCTTCGTCGCCTACGCCTATGTCTGGCGTCGCGGCGGCCTGGACTGGGACTGATCAGAGGCAGGGAAGCAGATATGGGCATTGAAGACAAGATTCCGCAGGGCGTCGTCCTGACCACGCTCGAAGGCGTGTTCGGCTGGATGCGGCAGGCCTCGTTCTGGCCGGCCACCTTCGGCCTGGCCTGCTGCGCCATCGAGATGATGGCCTACGGCGCGCCGCGTTTCGACGCCGGCCGCTGGGGCCAGGAGGTCTTCCGCGCCTCACCGCGCCAGGCCGACCTGATGATCATCTCCGGCCGGATCAGCCAGAAGATGGCCCCCGTCCTGCGCCAGGTCTACGACCAGATGCCGAACCCGAAGTGGGTCATGGCGATGGGCGTCTGCGCCTCCTCCGGCGGCATGTTCAACAACTACGCGATCGTCCAGGGCGGCGACCACATCGTGCCCGTCGACATCTACGTGCCCGGCTGTCCGCCGCGTCCCGACATGCTCATCGACGCCATGTGGAAGCTCCGCAAGGAGGTCGTGGCGAAGCGGCCGATGGCCCAGAACGAGCTGGACGCCTTCGAGGAGGCCGAGGCCGCAGCGCTGGTCGCCCCGGCGACGCACGAGATGAAGGGCCTCATGCGATGAGCCAGGAAAAGCTGCCCGGCGAGGAGAAGAGCGTCAGCGAGCCCGTCACCGACGTCGAGGCATCGCCCAAGGCCGGCGTCGAGCGCGAGGACGCGCAGCCCGACCCGATCCTCACCCCGGCCGTCCCCGAGGAGCCGCAGCCGGTCGCCACCCGCAAGGGCATGTGGAGCGAAGGCACCGGCGACACCTCCGGCTACAGCCGCATCGTGCGGGCGACGGACTGGCCGGCCCCGTCCGAGCCGCCGTTCGGCTCCTGGTACGACCAGGTGCACGCGCGGCTCGCGACCCTCGTCCCCGACCCGTACACAAGGGTCGTGCTCGACCGTGGCGAGCTGACCTTCCACATCCCGCGGGACAAGCTGACCGAGGTGATGCAGGCGCTGCGCGACGACGCCCAGCTGCGGTTCGAGTTCTGCGCCTCGGTGTCCGGCGTGAACTACCCCGACGATGTCGGCGCAGAGCTGCACGTCGTCTACCACCTGCAGTCGATGACCCACAACCGCCGCCTGCGCGTCGAGACGTCCTGCCCGGACGCCGACCCGCACGTGCCGAGCGTCGTGGCGACCTACCCGGCGGCCGACTGGCACGAGCGCGAGACCTGGGACATGTTCGGGATCATCTTCGACGGCCACCCGCACCTCACCCGCATCCTGATGCCCGACGACTGGGTCGGCCACCCGCAGCGCAAGGACTACCCGCTGGGCGGCATCCCGATCGAGTACAAGGGCACCACGGTGCCCCCGGTTGACGCGCGCAGGAGCTACCGATGACCGTTGACAGCAACGACCTCTACGCCGCTCCCGGCGACGAGACCGAAGGCACCGTCTACACCGCGATGGGCGGCGGCGACTGGGCCGACATCGCCGGCGAGCAGGCCGAGCGCGGTGACGAGGTCCTCGTCATCAACATGGGCCCGCAGCACCCGTCCACCCACGGCGTGCTCCGGCTGATGGTGGAGTGCGACGGCGAGACCGTCACCAGCATCCGTCCCGGCATCGGCTTCCTGCACACCGGCATCGAGAAGAACATGGAGTACCGGTCCTGGACCCAGGGCACCACGTTCGTCACCCGCATGGACTACGTGTCCCCGTTGTTCAACGAGGCCGCCTACTGCCTGGCCGTCGAGCGCCTGCTCGGCATCGAGGACAAGATCCCGCAGCGGGCCAACGACATCCGCGTCCTGATGATGGAGCTGTGCCGGATCGCCTCCCACCTGATCGCCATCGGCACCGGCGGCATGGAGATCGGCGCCCTCACGGTGATGACGATCGGCTTCCGCGAGCGGGAGATGATCCTCGACTTCTTCGAGGCGGTCACCGGCCTGCGCATGAACCACGCCTACTTCCGTCCCGGCGGCGTCGCCATCGACCTGCCGGAGACCGGCATCGCCCAGCTGCGCGACCTGATCAACTGGCTGGAGAAGCACCTGCCGGAGTACGCGGCGTTCTGCAACGAGAACCCGATCTTCAAGGGCCGCATGGTCGGCATCGGCCACCAGGACCTGTCCGCCTGCTTCGCGCTCGGCGTCACCGGCCCGATCCTGCGCTCGACCGGCTACGCCTGGGACCTGCGCAAGCAGCAGCCCTACTGCGGCTACGAGACCTACGACTTCGACGTGATCACCTGGGACACCTCGGACGCCTACGGCCGCTTCCGGGTGCGCCTCGACGAGATGTGGGAGAGCCTGAAGATCGTCAAGCAGGCCACCGACCGCCTCGAGGCGTCCACCGGCCAGCCGGTCATGATCGACGACCCGAAGATCGCCTGGCCCGCGACGCTGGCCGCTCGGCCCCGACGGCCAGGGCAACAGCCACGAGCACATCAAGCACATCATGGGCGAGTCGATGGAGGCACTGATCCACCACTTCAAGCTGGTGACCGAAGGGCTTCCGGGTCCCGCCGGGCCAGGCCTACGTGCCGATCGAGAGCCCCAAGGGCGAGCTGGCCTGCCACGTGGTCTCCGACGGCGGCACCAAGCCGTTCCGGGTCCACATGCGCGACCCAGGGTTCAACCACCTCCAGTCCGTACCGATCCAGTGCGAGGGCGGCATGCTGGCCGACATCGTCGTCGCGATCGGTTCCCTCGACCCCGTGATGGGAGGCGTGGACCGATGAGCGGCCACGAGTTCCAGTCCTTCTTCCCCGATTCCGGCGAGGTGGACATGACCGACACCACGCACCAGCATCGACGAGGCCACCATGGCCGAGCTGCGCGAGCTGGCCGGGCGCTACCCGCAGGCCCGCTCGGCGCTGCTGCCGATGCTGCACCTGGTGCAGAGCGTCGACGGCCGGATCTCCCCGGCCGGCATCGAGGCCTGCGCCGACGTGCTGGGCATCTCCACCGCCCAGGTCTCGGGCGTGGCGACCTTCTACACGATGTACCGCCGCCGTCCCGGCGGGAAGCACCACGTCGGGGTCTGCACCACGGCGCTGTGCGCCGTCATGGGCGGCGACGACCCTGCTCGAGAAGGTCTCGGCCAAGCTCGGCATCGAGCCGGACGAGACCACGGCCGACGGCACGTTCAGCCTCGAGCGCATCGAGTGCAACGCCGCCTGCGACTTCGCGCCGGTGATGATGGTCAACTGGGAGTTCATGGACAACATGACCCCGGCCAAGGCTGAGGCGCTGATCGACGACCTCGCCGCCGGCAAGGACGTCGCGCTCCACCCGTGGCGCGACGATCACCTCGCTGGCGCGAGGCCGAGCGGGTGCTCGCCGGGTTCCCCGACGGTCGCGCGGACGAGGGTCCGAGCGCCGGCGAGGCGTCCCTGCTGGGCAAGTCGATCGCCGATGCCAACGGTTGGGCCGCACCGAAGCCGGAGGAGGCCAAGTGACCGACACCCTTACCCCCGTCCTCTCCGCCCAGTGGGGCGCACGAGAAGTCCTGGACGCTGGACGCCTACACGGCCGACCGGCGGCTACGAGGCCGTCGGCACGGCGCTGAAGCTGACCCCGGCACGAGGTCACCGACATGGTGAAGGACTCCGGCCTGCGCGGACGCGGGGGAGCGGGCTTCCCGACCGGCATGAAGTGGAGCTTCGTGCCGAAGGACAACCCGAACCCGACCTACCTCGTGGTGAACGCCGACGAGTCCGAGCCGGGCACCTGCAAGGACATGCCGCTGCTGCTGGCCAGCCCGCACACGCTGGTCGAGGGCATGATCATCGCCTCCTACGCGATCAACTGCCACACCGCCTTCGTCTACATCCGCGGCGAGGTGCTGCACGTCATCCGCCGCATGCAGCAGGCGGTCGCCCAGGCCTACGCGGCCGGCTACCTCGGCACGAACATCCAGGGTTCCGGCTACGACCTGGACATCATCGTCCACGCCGGTGCGGGCGCCTACATCTGCGGCGAGGAGACGGCGCTGCTCGACTCCCTCGAGGGTCGGCGCGGCCAGCCGCGGCTGCGTCCGCCGTTCCCGGCCGTCGCGGGCCTGTACGCCTCCCCGACGGTGATCAACAACGTCGAGTCCATCGCCAGCGTCCCCTCGATCGTGAAGAACGGCTCGGCGTGGTTCGGCTCGATGGGCACCGAGAAGTCCAAGGGCATGACGATCTACTCGCTCTCGGGGCACGTGAACCGTCCCGGCCAGTTCGAGGCGCCGCTGGGCATCACCCTGCGCCAGCTGCTGGACCTTTCCGGTGGCGTCCGCTCCGGCCACCAGCTGAAGTTCTGGACGCCCGGCGGCTCCTCCACCCCGATCCTGACCGGTGAGCACCTCGACGTGCCGCTGGACTACGAGGGCATGGCCGGCGTCGGCTCGATGCTGGGCACCAAGGCGCTGCAGGTCTTCGACGAGACCACCTCCGTCGTGCGCACGACGCTGCGCTGGATCGAGTTCTACAAGCACGAGTCCTGCGGCAAGTGCACGCCCTGCCGCGAGGGCAACTGGTGGCTGGTGCAGCTGCTGAAGAAGTTCGAGGCCGGCGAGGCCGTCGACGGTGACGTCGACAAGCTGCTCGACATCTGCGACGACATCGGCGGCAAGTCCTTCTGCGCGCTCGCCGACGGCGCGGTCGCCTGCGTCACCAGCGCCGTGCGGCACTTCCGCTGCGAGTTCGAGGACGGCTACAAGACCCCGGCCTGGGAGCTGTTCCCCTACGGGGCGAGCGCGTTGTTCCCGGTCCCGATACCGCCTCCGAGAAGGCAGGAGCGCACGCATGAGCGTGGTCACCAAGGCCGACCAGGTGGCGACGGTCGACACCATCACGGTCACCATCGACGGCATCGAGGTGCAGGTGCCCAAGGGCACGCTGGCCATCCGGGCAGCCGAGATGATCGGCATCGCCATTCCCGCGGTTCTGTGACCACCCGCTGCTCGACCCGGTCGGCGCCTGTCGCCAGTGCCTGGTCGAGGTGCCCGACATGGGCAACGGACGCGGCATGCCGAAGCCGCAGGCCTCCTGCACCCTCGAGGTCGCGCCCGGCATGCAGATCAAGACCCAGCTCACCTCGCCGGTGGCCGCGAAGTCCCAGAAGGGCATGCTGGAGTTCCTCCTGATCAACCACCCGCTGGACTGCCCGATCTGCGACAAGGGCGGCGAGTGCCCCCTGCAGAACCAGGCGCTGGCCAACGGTCGCGGCGAGTCCCGCTACGAGGGCGTCAAGCGCACCTTCCCGAAGCCGGTGCCGATCTCCGCGCAGATCCTGCTCGACCGCGAGCGCTGCGTGCTCTGCGCCCGCTGCACCCGGTTCTCCGAGCAGATCTCCGGCGACCCGTTCATCGCCCTCGTCGAACGCGGCGCGCTGCAGCAGGTCGGCATGTACGCCGACCACCCCTACGACTCCTACTTCTCCGGCAACGTCGTGCAGATCTGCCCGGTCGGCGCGCTCACCTCGGCCGCCTACCGCTTCCAGAGCCGCCCGTTCGACCTGGTCAGCACCGACGTCACCTGCGAGCACTGCGCCAGCGGCTGCCAGCTGCGCTCCGACCAGCGTCACTTCCAGGTGAAGCGCCGCCTGGCCGCGGAGGCACCCGAGGTCAACGAGGAGTGGAACTGCGACAAGGGCCGCTTCGCCTTCGTCTCCGCCCGCGGTGAGGACCGGATCACCCGGCCGCTGATCCGTGAGGACGGGGTGCTGCGGGTCGCGTCCTGGCCGGAGGCCATCGACGCGGCCGTCGCCGGGCTCGCCGCGGCCGGCAGCAGCGCCGGCGTGCTCACCGGCGGCCGGCTCACCCTGGAGGACGCCTACGGCTACTCCAAGTTCGCCCGCGCCGTGCTCGGCACCAACAGCATCGACTTCCGCTCGCGTCCCACCGGCGCCGGACGAGGCTGCCTTCCTCGCCACCCGGGTGGCCGGACGCACGCTCGGCCAGGGCGTCACCTACGCCGACCTCGAGAACGGCCGGGCACGTCGTGCTGGTCGGCTTCGAGCCCGAGGACGAGTCGCCGCTGGTGTTCCTGCGGCTCCGCAAGGCCGTCCGCAAGAGCGGCCTGAAGGTGACCGCGATCGCAGCCTTCGCCACCACCGGCACGGAGAAGCTGAACGCGACGCTGGTGGCGACGGCCCCCGGCGGCGAGGCGGAAGCCCTCGCCGGGCTCGAGCTCGCACCCGGCAACGTGATCCTGGTGGGGGAGCGCGCCGCGCTCGCCGCCGGGGCACTCGCCGCCGCTGCAGACCTCGCCGACGCCTCCGGTGCCAAGCTGGCCTGGGTGCCGCGCCGCGCCGGTGACCGCGGTGCCGTCGAGGCCGGCTGCCTGCCCGGGCTGCTGCCCGGTGGACGCCCGCTGGCCGATGCCGCCGCGCGCGTCGACGTCGCGTCCGCCTGGGAGCTGGAGAGCCTGCCCGCCGAGGCCGGCCTCGACGCCACCGCGATGCTGGCGGCAGCAGCGACCGGCGAGCTGAAGGCGCTCGTCGTCGCCGGCATCGAGCCGTCCGACTTCGCCGACGCGGCAGCCGTCCGCGCCGGGCTGGAGGACGCCGGCTTCGTCGTCGCCCTCGAGAACCGGCTCTCCGAGGTCACCGAACGGGCCGACGTGGTCTTCCCGGTCGCGCTGATCGAGGAGCACGCCGGCACCTTCCTGAACTGGGAGCACCGCGCCGGCCGGGTGAACACCGTGATCCGGCAGGCCAACGCGCCGATGACCGACCTGCGGGTGCTGGCGGCGCTCGCCGACGGGCTCGGCAAGCCGCTGGGCATCCGCACGGCCGAAGCAGGCGCTCGCCGAGATCGTCGAGCTCGGCACCTGGGACGCACCGGCGCACCAAGGCGAAGGCGACCCGCAAGGTCGCAGCCAGGAAGGCTGCCAAGCGCCGCCAAGGCTCGCCGACGGTGAGGTCACGCGTCAAGCTGTCCACCTGGCGCCAGCTGATCGACGGCGGCCGCGGGCAGGACGGCGAGGAGTTCATGGCCGCGACCGCACGCGACGTCCGTCGCCCGGGTCAGCCCGGCGCTGGCCGCGCAGCTCGGCGTCGCCGACGGCGACGAGCTCATCGATCGAGCTGCAGCGCCGGCTGGTACACGCTGCCGGTGGCGATCACCCCGGGCATGGCCGAAGGCACCGTCTGGGTGCCGACCAACTCGCCCGGCACGCCGCTGGGCGAACTGGGCGTGGTCTTCGGCGACGATGTCGCGCTGAGCGTGGGAGGCGAAGAATGAACGATCCGTGGTGGCTGGTCCTGATCAAGGTCGTCGTCCTGTTCGTCGTGCTGCTGGTCTGGACGATCTTCAACGTCTGGTACGAGCGTCGGCTGGTGGGCAAGATGCAGCACCGCCTCGGCCCGATCATGAACGGCCCGCTCGGCCTCGGCCAGGCGCTGGCCGACGGCATGAAGCTCCTGATCAAGGAGGACTTCATGCCCTCCATGGTCGACCGGGTGCTGTTCACGCTCGCCCCGCTGATCGCCGGCACCGCAGCCTTCACGGCGTGGGCGGTGATCCCGTTCGGTGGTGAGGTCGACATCTTCGGCGTCGACGACCTACCTCCAGCTCGCCGACCTGCCGGTCGGGGTGCTGGTGCTGCTGTCGGTCACCGCCGTCGGCATCTACGGCTTCGTGCTCGCCGGCTGGTCGTCCAACTCGCCGTACTCGCTGCTCGGCGGCCTGCGCTCGTCGCGCGCAGATGATCTCCTACGAGATCGCCATGGGCCTCTCGCTGGTGGCGGTCTTCCTGTACGCCGGGCTCGATGTCCACCCACGACATCGTCGAGGCCCAGCGCCTCCCGCTGGCAGCCGTTCGGCTTCGACGTCGGCTTCCAGAACTGGTACTTCCTGCTGCTGCTGCCGTCGTTCGTCGTCTACGTGATCTCGATGGTCGGCGAGACCAACCGCGCACCGTTCGACCTGCCCGAGGCCGAGTCCGAGCTGGTCAGCGGCTACATCACCGAGTACTCCGGCTTCCGCTACGCGGTCTACTTCCTCGCCGAGTACATCAACATGGCCACGGTCTCCGCGATCGCGACCACCCTGTTCGTCGGCGGCTACCTGCCGATCTGGCCGTTCAGCTGGCTCGCCGAGTCGTGCCGCACTGAACAACGCCTGGCTGGGCCCGATCTGGTTCGTGATCAAGGTGCAGCTGTTCATCTCGTTGTTCGTCTGGCTGCGCGGCACGCTGCCGCGCGTTCCGGTACGACCAGTTCATGAAGCTCGGCTGGAAGGCCCTGATCCCGATCTCGCTGGTCTGGATCATCGTGATCGCCACCATCCAGGCCCTGCGCCAGGAGAACCTGCTGCGTCGGCCCGATCCTGTGGGTCTGCGGCGGTCATCGTGCTCGCCGCTGATCCTCGGCCATCGTGGTTCCTCGGCGAGAAGCCCGAGGAGGTCGAGGAGGACGACGGTCGGCGAGTTCGACGCCTTCGCCGGCGGCTACCCGGTACCGCCGATGCCGGGCCAGGTCCTGCCCGAGCTGCACCAGGGTCGTCGCCTCGACGGCAGAGGCCGACCAGGCGTCGTTGGAGAGGAACAGTAGATGGGCATCTTCGACCCGTGGGCCGGGTTCGGGGTCACCTTCCGGACCATCTTCCGCAAGACCTTCACCCAGGGCTACCCGGAGAAGGGCAAGGAGAAGGTCACCGCACCGCGCTTCCACGGACGCCACCAGCTGAACCGCTGGCCGGACGGCCTGGAGAAGTGCGTCGGCTGTGAGCTGTGCGCCTGGGCCTGCCCGGCGGACGCGATCTACGTCGAGGGTGCGGACAACACCGACGACGAGCGCTTCAGCCCCGGTGAGCGGTACGGCAAGGTGTACCAGATCAACTACCTGCGCTGCATCCTGTGCGGGCTGTGCATCGAGGCCTGCCCGACGCGCGCGCTGACCATGACCAACGACTTCAAGCTGGCCGACGTGACCCGCGAGAAGATGATCTACACCAAGGACCGGCTGCTGGCCCCGCTGCTGCCCGGCATGGAGGAGCCGCCGCACCCGCGCCGGCTCGGCGCGGACGAGAAGGACTACTTCCTCGGCCTGCCGGCACCGGCCAGCCCGACAACCGCACGCCGGTCACCGGCGACAACGCTGGAGGTACCCGATGATCCCGCTGGTCACCGGCTCCGAGGTCACGTTCTGGATCGTGGCCCCGCTGATGGTGCTCGGTGCGCTCGGCCTGCTGTTCTTCCGCAAGGCCGTCTACGCAGCCCTCAGCATGGCGTTCGTGATGGTGAACCTCGCCGTGCTCTACGCCTCGCTGGACGCGATGTTCCTCACCTTCGTGCAGATCATCGTCTACACCGGCGCGATCATGATGCTGTTCCTGTTCGTGCTGATGCTGGTGGGCGTCGACACCCCGGACTCGATCGTCGAGACCCTGCGCGGCCAGCGCTGGTCGGCCGGCCTCGCCGGCCTCGGCCTGCTCGGCCTGATCGTCTTCGGCATCGGCGGTGCGCTCGCCGGCGGCCCGCAGGTCGGGCTCGACCGACGCCAACGCCGCCCACGGCGGCAACGTCGAGTCGCTCGCCGCCCTGATCTTCGGACGCTACGTGTTCATCTTCGAGCTCACCTCCGCCCTGCTGATCACCGCGGCGGTCGGGGCCATGGTGCTCGGCCAGCACGCGCGCGTCCGGCCCAAGCCGACCCAGCGTGAGCTGGCCACGGCAGCGGATGGTCGACTACGCGGCAACCGGCGCGCCACCCCGGCACCCTGCCGAACTCCGGCGTGATCGCCCGCCACAACTCGATCGCCACCCCGGCCCTGCTGCCGGACGGCACGATCAGCGAGGCCTCGGTCTCCGCGACGCTGGCCAGCCGCGGCGTGATCCTGGATTCGCCGGCCCTGAGCCGGGCCACCGCAGAAGCCTTCGCGGCCATCGAAGGCGTGAAGGCCGAGGAGGACGAAGAGTGAGCCCCGACAACTACGTCTACCTGGCGGCGATCCTGTTCACGATCGGCACCGTCGGCGTGATGACCCGGCGCAACGCGCTGGTGGCCTTCATGTCGGTCGAGCTGATGCTGAACGCAGCCAACCTGGTGATGGTCGCCTTCGCGCTGGCCCGCGGCAACCTCGACGGCCAGATCGCCACCTTCTTCGTGATGGTGGTGGCCGCGGCGGAGGTCGTGGTCGGGCTCAGCATCATCATCACCATCTATCGCACCCGGCGCTCCACCTCGGTGGACGCGGCGAACCTGCTGAAGCTGTGAGGGGCGCAACCGCATGATCACCCTGGAAACCCTGGCGCCGGTGGCCGCCACCGGCATGTTCAGCTACGCCTGGCTGATGATCGCCGTGCCGGCCGTGAGCGCAGCGATCCTGCTGCTGTTCGGCAGCATCCTCGACCGGGTCGGCCACTGGATCGCCGTCGCTGCCGTGCTGTTCTCCTTCAGCATCGCCGCCTGCCTGTTCGCCGAGCAGCTGCTGGCCGCACCTGACCAGCGCGCCGTCGGCGTCGTCCTGTTCGACTGGATCACGATCGGCTCCTGGAAGATCTCGGCCGGCCTGCTGGTCGACCAGCTCTCGATCCTGTTCGCGCTGCTGATCACCGGCGTCGGCTCGCTGATCCACATCTACTCCGTCGGCTACATGGCCCACGACGAGCGCAAGCGCCGCTTCTTCGCCTACCTGAACCTGTTCATCGCCGCGATGCTGATCCTCGTGCTGGCCGACAACTACCTCGTCCTCTTCGTCGGCTGGGAGGGCGTCGGCCTGGCGTCCTACCTGCTGATCGGGTTCTGGCAGCACAAGCCGTCCGCTGCAGCCGCGGCCAAGAAGGCCTTCGTGATGAACCGGGTCGGTGACCTGGGCATGACGATGGCCGTGATGAGCATGCTGGCGCTGTTCGGCAGCTCCGCCTTCGTCGACGTCAACGCCCGCGCCGGGCAGGCTCGACCCCTTCTGGGCGACGACGATCGGCCTGCTGCTCCTGCTCGGCGCCTGCGGCAAGTCCGCACAGGTGCCGCTGCAGGCCTGGCTGCTGGACGCGATGGAGGGCCCGACCCCGGTCTCGGCCCTGATCCACGCCGCCACCATGGTCACCGCCGGCGTCTACCTCGTCGTCCGCAGCCACGCCATCTTCGAGATGTCGAGCGCCGCGACCACGGCCGTCGTGATCGTCGGCACGCGTGACGCTGCTGGTCGGCGCCTGGATCGGTACCAGCAAGGACGACATCAAGAAGGTGCTGGCCGGCTCCACCATGAGCCAGATCGGCTACATGATGCTGGCCGCGGGCATCGGCCCGGTCGGCTACGCCTTCGCGATCTTCCACCTGCTCACCCACGGCTTCTTCAAGGCCAACATGTTCCTCGGCGCCGGCTCGGTGATGCACGCCATGGACGACGACGTGAACATGCGCCACTACGGAGCGCTCGCACAAGGTGCACCCGGGTCACCTTCTGGCACCTTCGCGATGGGCTACCTCGCGATCATCGGGTTCCCCGGCTGGGCCGGCTACTTCTCGAAGGACCACATCATCGAGGCGGCCTTCGAGCACAGCACGCTCGATCGGCGTCGCAGCCCTCCTCGGCGCCGGCGTCACGGCGTTCTACATGACCCGGCTGATGCTGATGACCTTCTTCGGCGAGAAGCGCTGGCGCGAAGGCGTCCACCCGCACGAGTCGCCGAAGTCGATGACCGTGCCGCTGATCATCCTCGCCGTCTTCAGCGTCGTCGCCGGCGCACTGCATGAACTTCTGGATCCAGGAGTGGCTGGAGCCGGCCACCGGTGCGCACGTCCGCGAGGTCTCGCTCGTCCCCGGCCCGATCGGCTGGGTGACCCTGCCGTCGTCGCCGTCGGCGTCGCGCTGTCCTGGTGGATGTTCGGCACGCAAGCCGGTGCCCGACGTCGCACCCGCGTCGTCGCAACCCGTTCACCGTCGCGGGACGCAACGACCTGTTCGGGGACGCCGTCAACGACACCCTCGTCGTGCAGCCCACCATGGTGCTGGCCCGCGGGCTGGTCGCCAACGACGACGCGATCATCGACGTCGGGGCCGACGGGCTCGGCGCGATGTTCGCCGGGTTGTCGACCCAGACCCGAAGGTTGCAGACCGGTCAGGTCCGCACCTACGCCCTCACCATGACCGTCGGCGCAGTGCTGGTCGGCCTGGTGTTCATTCTCAGTCAGCTGGGCTGAGGGAGGAGTTCGAGATGACATTCCCCTGGCTCACCTTCCTCGGACTGGTGCCGCTCGTCGGCGCCGGCGTGATGTGCCTGCCGATCAAGCAGATCGCCCGTGGCGTCGGCATGGTCTTCGCGCTGCTGACCGTCGTCGTCGGCATCGGCGTCACCGTCCTCTACGTCGGCGGCAACGCCGCTTGCGGAGAAGGCCCCCTGGATCCCGGCCTTCGGCGCCTGGTGGTCGGTCGGGCTCGACGGCATGGCCCTGGTCATGGTCCTGCTCACCGTCGTGCTGGTGCCGATCGTGCTGCTGGCCGAATGGAAGGTCACCGGCACCGGACGCTGGACGCGCGCAGGCCTTCTTCGGCGCTCGTGCTCGCGCTGGAGTCGCCTGTCGCTGTTCGTCTTCATGGCCACCGACGTGCTGCTGTTCTACCTGTTCTTCGAGGCGACCCTGATCCCGATGTACTTCCTGATCGGCGGCTTCGGCGGTCCCCGCCGGGCCTACGCCGCGGTCAAGTTCCTGCTGTTCAGCCTCGCCGGTGGCCTCGTGATGCTGGCGAGCGTGATCGGGCTCTACGTCTGGTCGGTCCGGCCTCACCGGCACGCCGACCTACCTGCTGTCCGAACTCAGCAAGCTCGACCTTGGCACCAACATCGGCCGCTGGCTGATGCTCGGCTTCCTGATCGCCTTCATCGTCAAGGCGCCGATGGTGCCGGTGCACACCTGGCTGCCGACCGCGACCGAGCAGTCGACCCCGGGCACGTCGGTGCTGCTGGTCGGCATCCTCGACAAGATCGGCACCTTCGGGATGATCCGGTTCTGCCTCGGGCTGTTCCCCGAGGCCAGCCAGTGGGTCGCCCCGGTGATGATCGTGCTGGCCCTGATCAGCATCATCTACGGCGCCGTCGCAGCGATCGGCAGCACCAACCTGCTGCGCCTGGTCGCCTACACCTCGATCAGCCACTTCGGCTTCATGGTGCTGGGCATCTACACCTTCACCAGCGCCGGCATCTCCGGCTCGATCTTCTACATGCTCAACCACGGCTTCTCCACGGCTGCGCTGTTCCTCGTGCTCGGGTTCCTGATCACGCGCCGCGGCTCGGCCCTCGTCGGCGACTACGGCGGCGTGCAGAAGGTGGCCCCCGTGCTCACCGGCGTCTTCCTGATGGCCGGCCTCTCCGGGCTGGCACTGCCGGGCATGTCGAGCTTCGTCTCCGAGTTCATGGTGCTGGCCGGCACCTGGTCGCGGCAGCCGGTGGTGGGCGCCGTCGCGACGCTCGGCACCGTGCTGGCTGCCGTCTACATCCTGCTGATGTTCCAGCGGACGATGACCGGCCCGGTCACCGCGGCGACCGCCGAGCACTTCACCGACCGACGCGACGGCGCGGGAGAAGTGGGTGGCGGCGCCGCTGATCGCCGTCATCCTGCTGCTCGGCTTCCTGCCCAACATCGCGCTGAGCGTCATCGAGCCGACAGCGCAACAGACCCTGATCCAAGTGAGTGTCACCGACCCGGTCGCGCCGCTGGGAGAGGAAGCCAAGTGAACACCCTCACCCCGCCCACCTTCGAGTGGCTGCAGCTCGCCCCGGTGCTGACCGTGCTGCTGGCGGCCTGCCTCGGCATCGTCATCGAGGCGCTCGTGCCGCGGCGCTGGCGCTTCGTCTCCCAGATCGCGCTGTTCGAGGTGGCCGTGCTGGTCGCCTTCGTCTTCCTCGTGATCAGCTGGCGCCTGCCGGCCGACAGCATGGGCCTGATGGCCATGGGTTCGATCAGCCTCGACGGCCCCACCTACCTGATGTGGGGATCGCTGCTGGTCTTCGGCCTGCTCAGCCTGCTGCGTGTTCTCCGAGCGTGACCTCGACAACGGCGCGACGGCGTTCGCGGCGTCCGCGGCCTCCGTGCCCGGCAGCCCGTCCGAGGCCGAGGCGAACACCGCCCGCCACGAGCACAGCGAGGTCTTCCCGCTGGCCCTGTTCTCGCTCTCGGGAATGATGGTCTTCTGCGCAGCCAACGACCTGCTGACGGCCTTCGTCGCGCTCGAGGTCATGTCGCTGCCGCTGTACCTGCTGTCCGGGATGGCCCGCAAGCGCCGCCTGCTCAGCCAGGAGGCCGCCCTGAAGTACTTCCTGCTCGGCGCCCTGTCCTCGGCGTTCTTCCTCTTCGGTGTCGCCCTGGTCTACGGCTACTCCGGTTCGTTCCAGTTCAGCGCGATCAACGACTCGATCGCCGACCCGGTCTACGGTCGCGGGCTGCTGTACACCGGCATCGTGATGCTGGCCATCGGCCTGCTGTTCAAGATCGGCGCCGTGCCGTTCCACAACTGGGTGCCGGACGTCTACGTCGGCGCCCCCACCCCGGTCACCGGCTTCATGGCGATCTGCACCAAGCTCGCGGCCGTCGGTGCCACCGTCCGGGTGTTCTACGTCGCGTTCGGCGCGGAGCGCTGGAGCTGGCAGCCCCTGCTGGCGACGGTCGCCGTGATCACCATGGCCCTCGGCGTCGTCGTCGCACTGACCCAGACCGACATGAAGCGCCTGCTGGCCTACAGCTCGATCTCCCACGCCGGCTTCATCCTCGTCGCCGTCGTCGGCGCGACGGCCGGCGGCAACGGCCAGATGAACAGCTTCGGCTCGATCCTGTTCTACCTGATCGCCTACGGCTTCGCGACGATCGCAGCGTTCGCCATCGTGACCATGGTGCGGGACTCCGCCGGTGAGGTGCACGCCATCGCCGGCTGGGCCGGCCTCGGCCGGAAGAACCCGCTGCTGGCCGGCATCTTCGCCCTGCTGATGCTGAGCTTCGCCGGCATCCCGCTGACCGGTGGGTTCATCGGCAAGTGGGCGGTGTTCTCCGCGGCCTGGCGCGGTGGCTACTCCTGGCTGGTCCTCGCTGCCGTCGCCTTCAGCCTGGTCGCAGCGTACGTCTACATCCGGGTGATCGTGCTGATGTTCTTCGCCGAGCCGACGACCGGCGTCGCCGTGGGTCGCGCCAGCGGGATGACCTGGGTTCCGGTCGGCCTCGGTGCCATCGCCTCGGTCTACCTCGGACTGTTCCCCGGCCCGCTGCTCGACCTGGTGACCTCGGCCAGCACGTTCCTCCGCTGAGGCTATGCTGACCAGCGTGTCCACCAACCAGCAGGCCGACCTCGTCGGTGACCTGGATGAGGCATTCACCGCTCGGGTGACCGACCTCCTGGACAGCATCGAGGAGCGCCTGGCCGAGTCGGCCGTTGCGGACACCGAATTCGTCACCGTCGCTGCCCAGCACACCATCAGGGCCGGTGGCAAGCGGTTCCGTCCGCTGCTGGTCGTGCTCGCCGGACTGCTCGCCGAGAACGTGGACGAGGACGCCCTCGTCCGCGCGGCCCTCGTGATGGAGCTCACCCACGTGGCCAGCCTCTACCACGACGACGTGATGGACGAGGCCGAGCTGCGGCGCGGAGCACCGACGGCCAACCTGCGCTGGGACAACACCGTCGCCATCCTCGTCGGCGACTTCCTGTTCTCCCGCGCGTCCTCGATCGTCGCGACGCTCGGCACCGAGTACGTGCAGCTGCAGGCTGCGACCTTCGCGCGCCTCGTGCAGGGCCAGATCGCGGAGACCCGCGGTCCGCTCGAAGGCGAGGAACTGCTCGACCACTACCTGCGGGTGCTGGAGGACAAGACCGGCTCGCTGATCGCAGCGTCCGCCATCTTCGGCGGCATGGTCGCCGGGGTCGGCGAGCCCGTGCTCAAGGCGCTGGCGGCCTACGGCGAGGAGATCGGCGTGGTCTTCCAGCTCTCCGACGACATCATCGACATCGCCAGCGACTCCTCCGGCAAGACGCCGGGCACCGACCTGCGGGCGGGCGTCCCCACGCTGCCGATCCTGCTGGCCCGGCGGTCCACCGACCCAGCCGACGCACGCCTGCTGGCACTTCTCGACGCCGACCTGAGCTCGGACGCCGACCTGACAGAGGCCCTTGCACTGATGCGGGCCCACCCGGCGATGGCCGAGGCACGCGAGGAGATCCACCGCAGGGCCGAGGTCGCCCGCGGCCACCTCGCACCCCTTCCGGAGGGCACGGCCAAGCAGGCGCTGGCCGCACTGTGCGACGGGGTCATTTCGCGTTCTTCCTGACCGGGTTAGGGTTGCCTTAGTTCCGCTACCTTCCCTGTCAACGGAGGTCTCCAGTGACCCGCCCACGCGTAGTGATCATCGGTTCCGGTTTCGGCGGGCTCTTCGCAGCCCAGGCACTGGCGAAGGCCGAGGTCGACGTCACCCTGATCTCGAAGACCGTCGCGCACCTGTTCCAGCCGCTGCTCTACCAGGTCGCCACCGGCATCCTCTCCACCGGCGAGATCGCACCGGCCACGCGCGACATCCTGCGCAACCAGGCCAACGCCACCGTCCTCCTTGCAGAGGTCACCCGGATCAACCTCGCGAGCCGCATCGTCGTCGCGGAGAAGCTGGGCAAGACCGTCGTCGCCAAGTACGACTACCTCATCGTCGCCGCCGGGGCCGGCCAGTCCTACTTCGGCAACGACCAGTTCGCCACCTTCGCCCCGGGCATGAAGAGCATCGACGACGCGCTGGAGTTGCGGGCGCGCATCTTCGGTTCGCTGGAGATGGCAGAACTGAGCGAGGACGCGGAGGAGCGGCGCCGACTGCTCACCTACGTCGTGGTGGGCGCCGGACCGACCGGTGTGGAGATGGCAGGCCAGATCGCGGAGCTCACCCACCACACGCTGCGCAAGAGCTTCCGCCGCATCGACACCACCAGCGCCAAGATCCTGCTGCTGGACGGTGCTGACGCGGTCCTGCCGCCGTTCGGTCCGGAGCTGTCCGCCGCCGCCCGCAAGGAACTCGAACGCAACGGGGTCGAGGTGCGCCTCGGAGCCCTCGTGACGAACCTCGACGCCGGCGGCCTGGACGTGAAGTACTCCGACGGCCGGACGGAACGCATCGCGTCCTCCTGCAAGGTGTGGGCAGCCGGCGTCCAGGCGAGCGCGCTCGGCCGGACGCTCGCAGAGCAGTCCGGCGCGGGAACCGATCGCGCCGGCCGCGTCCAGGTGAACGACGACCTCACCCTGCCCGGTCACCCCGAGGTCTTCATCGTCGGCGACATGATCAGCCTGAAGGGCCTGCCGGGGGTCGCCCAGGTGGCCATCCAGGGTGGACGCTTCGCAGCTGCACGGATCAAGGGCGAGGTGGCCGGCCACCCGCTCACCGGCGAGTTCGTCTACCACGACAAGGGTTCGATGGCTGTGATCAGCCGCTTCGGGGCCGTCGCCAAGATGGGCAAGCTGCGCCTGACCGGCTTCCCCGCATGGTTCGCGTGGCTGTTCGTGCACCTGATCTACGTCGTCGGGTTCAAGAACCGGATCACGACCCTGCTGCACTGGGCGATCACGTTCGTCGGCAGGGCGCGCTCGGAGCGGGTGACGACAGAGCAGCAGCTCGTCGGGCGACTCGCCGTGCAGCAGCTCGGCGCGGATTTCCAGCCCACGATCACCGGGACGCTCGATCCTGGCAAGATCAAGCATTGATGGAACTCACCGAACATGACGCACGGGCGACGGCTGCAGCCATCAGGGCAGGCACGGTCAGCGCCGTCGAGGTGGCGGCCGCATACCTCGCCCGCTCGGAACGGCTCGGACCGGTCGTCGGAGCGTTCGCGCGCCTGACGCCGGAGCTCGCGCTCGCGCAGGCTGCAGCTGTCGACGAGGCGATTGCCCGCGGCGAGTCCTCCGCGCCACTGCTCGGCGTGCCGTGCCCGATCAAGGACCTCAACCAGGTGGCCGGCGTCGGCTGGGAGGCCGGCTCGGCCGCGATGCGCGGCGTCGTCGCAGAGGTCGACGACGACATCGTCGGCTGGCTGCGCGCGGCGGGCACGGTGATCACGGGCAAGACCACCACGCCGGAGTTCGGACTGCCCTGCTACACCGAGCCCGACGGTGCACCTGCTGCCCGGACGCCGTGGGACCTCAGCCGGTCCGCCGGCGGGTCCAGCGGCGGGGCTGCCGCAGCAGTCGCGACCGGCCTCGCGCCGATCGCCCAGGCCTCCGACGGTGGCGGCTCGATCCGCATCCCCGCGTCGGCCTGCGGCCTTGTGGGCCTGAAGGCCAGCCGCGGCAGGATCAGCGGCGGCGCGCTGCGGATGCCCGGGCCCGGGCTCGGCACGGACGGGGTGCTCAGCCGCACCGTCGCAGACACGGCTGTCGCCCTCGACGTGCTGGCGGGTCACGGCGTGGGGGAGACCTACCACGTGCCCCGGCCCGCACACCACCTTCCTCGAGGCCGCCGGCCGTGAGCCCGGGCACCTGCGGATCGGCGTGCTCACCACGCCGGTCATCGCAGAGGCCGACGTGCACCCCGCCTGCCTCGAGGCCGCCCGAGCCACGGCCGAGGCCCTTGCTGCGCTCGGCCACGACGTGAGCGATGCGCCCGTGCCGTTCGCCGTCGAGCGCTGGCTGGCGTTCGGCGCGGTCTGGGCTGTCGGGGCGGCGTCCATCCCGCTGCCGCCCGAGGCGGAGCCGGTGCTGCGTCCGCTCACCCGCTGGCTGCGGGAGCGCGGCCGCGCCACCAGCGGCGTCGAGTACGCCGAAGCGCTGGGAGCCGTGCAGCGGCTGACCGTCGACACGGCACTCGCCTGGGATGCCTTCGACCTGATCCTCACCCCGACGCTGGCGCAGCCGCCGGCACTGGTGGGGGAGTTGCGCGACGACGACGACCCGGCCGGTGACTTCGCTGCGCAGACGAGGTTCACACCCTGGACCAGCGTCTACAACCTGACCGGGCGCCCGGCCATCTCGCTGCCGCTGCACACCGCCGACGTCGGCGGACGTACCCTGCCGATCGGCGTCATGCTCGGTGGACGCCTCGGCGCGGAGGAGACCCTGCTGAGCGTCTCAGCCCAGCTGGAGGACGCGGTCGGCTGGTCGCACCCGTTCCTCGCGAGCGACCCGATCAGAGGCTTGAAGGCGTCGGGCCTTCCGTCGTTGTCCTCATCGATCTGTTCGGCCAGTTCCACTGCACGGTAGTGCCGGTTCCGTGAGCCGAGGAGCACCGCTGCGAGGAGGGCTGCGAGCACCGAGGCGGTCAGGATCGCGACCTTGCCGATGTCGTCGTTCGGGGTGCCCTGGCCGAAGCTGAGCTCGCTGACCAGCAGCGAGACCGTGAAGCCGATCCCGCCGAGGACCGCGAGGCCGAACACGTCCAGCCAGCTCAGGTCGGGGTCGAGCTGCGCGTGGCGTAGGCGGGTCACCAGCCAGGTCGCGCCGGAGATGCCGATCGCCTTGCCGGCGACGAGGCCGAGGATCACGCCGAGCCCGATCGGGCTGGTGATCGCTGCGGTGAAGCCGTTCAGCCCACCGACGACCACTCCCGCGGAGAAGAAGGCGAACACCGGCACTGCCACGCCGGCGGAGAACGGCCGGACCCGGTGCTCGAGGATCTCCGCGAGCCCGTGGGACGCGTCGTCGGCGGGAGCCGTGCGCACCGGCACGCCGAGGGCGAGCAGCACGCCGGCAACGGTGGCGTGCACGCCGGAGGCGTACGTCAGGGCCCAGGCGACGACGGCGAGCGGCACGAGCAACAGCCAGAGCGCCCAGGCATGCCTGCGCGATGAACCGCTGGCCGCGATAGGCGACCACGGCGAACAGCGCGATCGGCACCAGCGCTGCGACCAGCAGCATCGGCTCCAGGTCGCGGGTGTAGAAGAAGGCGATGATCGTGATCGCGATCAGGTCGTCCGCCACGGCGAGCGTCAGCAGGAACGTGCGCAGGGCCGCCGGCAGGTGCGAGCCGATCACGGCGAGGACGGCGAGCGCGAAGGCGATGTCCGTCGCTGCCGGGATGGCCCAGCCGGTGCGGGCAGCCGGATCGCCGAGGGTGCACAGCGACGAAGATCAGCGCAGGGACGGCCACCCCGCCGATGGCGGCGACCACCGGCACCAGGGCCGTCTGCGGGTCGCGGAGGTCGCCGGTGATGAACTCGCGCTTGAGCTCGAGGCCGACGAGGAAGAAGAACACCGCCAGCAGCCCGTCCGCGGCCCAGTGGCCGATCGACAGGTCGAGGTGCAGCCCGAGCACGTCCCCGCCGAGATGGGTGTCGCGCAGGCCGAAGTAGAAGTCCGGCGCGAGGTTCGCGGCCAGCATCGCCGCGGCGGCGGCGACCAGCAGCAGGATGCCGCCGACCGACTCCGACCGCAGGATCTGCTGGACGCGGACGAACTCGCCGTACGCCCCTCGTGCGAGGGTGACCGGTACCGGCCGGTCGCTCACCAGATCTTCACTCGGTCGCCCGGCGGCAGCCAGGCGTCGTCGTCGGCTGTGACGCCGAAGGCCTCGTAGAACGGCTCGAGGTTGCGCACCACCTGGTTGCAGCGGAACTCCTCGGGCGAGTGCGGGTCGGTGGCGATCTGCTGGCGCAGCGCCTCGTCCCTGCGCGAGGTCTGCCACGCCCGTGCCCAGGAGAAGAAGAGCCGCTGGGTGGCGGGGATGCCGTCGACGGCTGGCGGCTCCGCGTCACCGACGGCGAGCTTCCAGGCGTCGTAGGCGATGGCGAGGCCACCGAGGTCGCCGATGTTCTCGCCGATGGTGAGCTCGCCGTTGACCCGCAGCTCGGGCAGCTGTCGTGGCGCGAGGGCCGAGTACTGGGCCTTCAGCGCGGCTGTCCGCTCGGTGAAGGCTGCGCGGTCGTCCTCCGTCCACCAGTCGCGCAGCCGGCCCTCGCCGTCGCAGGTGGAACCCTGGTCGTCGAAGCCGTGCCCGATCTCGTGGCCGATCACCGCGCCGATCGCGCCGTAGTTGACGGCGTCGTCGGCGTCCGCGTCGAAGAACGGCGGCTGCAGGATGGCTGCGGGGAAGACGATCTCGTTGCGCAGCGGGTGGTAGTAGGCGTTGACCGTCTGCGGGGTCATCAGCCACTCGTGCTTGCGCATCGGGCCGCCGAGCTTGCCCAGCTCGTCGTTGGTGTGGAACTCGGAGGCCCGGAGCACATTGCCGACGAGGTCCCGCGGATCGATCAGCAGGGCCGAGTAGTCCAGCCACTCCTCGGGGTAGCCGATCTTCGGCGTGAAGTGCGCCAGCTTGTCCAGGGCCTCCGCCCGGGTCGGCTCCGTCATCCACTCCAGCTTGGTGATCGAGTTCCGGTAGGCGGTCAGCAGGTTGGCGACCAGCTCGTCCATGCGGGCCTTGGCCGTCGGCGGGAAGTGCTTCTCGACGTACAGCTTGCCCACGGCCTCGCCGAGGGTGCGTTCCACGAGGGCGATGCCCCTGCGCCAGCGCTCACGCTGCTGCGGGATGCCCTGCAGGACGGTGCCGTAGAAGTCGAAGTTGGCCTGCGCGATCGCGTCCGGCAGGTAGGGCGCCAGCGTCGCGACCACCGACCAGCGGCACCACACCTTCCAGTCCTCAAGACGGGAAGGGACGAGCAGTGCGGCCAGCTCGGTGAGGAACGACGGCTGCTCGACGATGACGGAGTCGACGGCGGGCACCCCTGCCGCTGCGAGCACCCGTGTCCAGGCGACGCCGGTGGCGTCGAGGTCGGCGGGCGAGGTGGGGTTGTACATGGCGCGCATGTCACGGGTGCGCACCTTGTCCCAGTGGTGGGCTGCGACCTCGGTCTCCAGGCCGACGACGAGCGTGCCCGCGCTGGTGGTGATGCCGGCCATGGTCAGGAGCCGGTCGACCAGGTCGTGGTAGGAGGCGAGGATCGACGCGTGCTGTTCCAGCCGGTAGTACTCCTCGTTGGGCAGCCGGATGCCGGACTGGCCGAGGAACAGCGCGTAGCGGGACGGCTCGCCCGGGTCGGCGTCGACGCCGAGACCGATCGGAGCACCTGTTCCGCGGCGCAGGCTGACACCGAAGTAGTCGAGCAGATCGTCGATGGTCCCGATGGCGTCGATCTCCGCCAGCAGGGGAGCCAGCGGCTCCACCCCGAGCGCGTCGACCCGCTCGGTGTCGGCGAAGCTGGCGTACATGTTCTCGACGAGCGCCGCCTCCGTGCCGGGCGTCGAACCGGACAGGCCGGTCACGATTTCGCGGATGGCCCGCTCCGATGCGTTGCGCAGGTCGATGAAGGCCCCGGAGGCGTGTTCGTCAGCAGGAATCTCCACCGTGGCCAGCCAGTGGCCGTTGACGTGGCGGAAGAGGTCGTCCTGCGGGCGGATGTCGGGATCAATGTCGAATGCAGTCACGGCAACAGACTAGACGAGGCACGAACCCGACCTGTGAGGACCTGCGAGCTTGTCTTGTTTATCGTTAAACTGTATCGTTAACTTAAACGATCAACACGGGAGGCTGTCATGGGACACACTGCAGCGCCGGTGACCATGCGGACGCTGGCCGACCGGCTCGGCGTCTCCGTCACCACCGTGTCCAACGCCTACAGCAAGCCCGACCGGCTCTCCGACGACCTTCGCGACCAGATCCTCGCCACGGCGAAGGAACTCGGCTACTGCGGGCCCAGCGCTGCCGGACGGGCCCTCCGCTCGGGCAAGACCGACGTCTGCGGCTTCCTCTTCGGCGGCGAGCTGGCTGATGCCTTCGCCGATCCGTACACCATCGCCTTCCTCTCCGGCCTGAGCGAGACGGCCGAGAAGTTCGGCTCCTCGATCCTGCTGCTGCGTTCGCCGGGCGAGGGGGACGACGCAGAGAGCCAGCTGCTGCAGCGGGCGCCCATCGACGCGATCGTCACCTGCTCAGCATCCAGCGAGCACCCGGCAACAGAGCTCCTCCTCCAGCGCGGCGTCCGCGTCGTCGGTGCGGGGATCAGTGAGGACGGCGACTGGGTCGCCGTCAACGACGTGAAGGCTGGACGACTCATCGGCAAGCACCTCGCCAAGCTCGGCCACAGCCGGATCGTCGTGGTGGTCGGCGGCGAGGCAATCGACGGCGAGCCCTTCGAGGTCACGCCCAAGGAACTGTCCTCCGTTGCCGGACGCTTTGCTGACGAACGCTTCCAGGGCCTCGTCGAGAAGCTCCCCGATGCAACGATCCGGATCGTCTGCGGCGGCTACAAGCCGAAGCAGGCCGGGCGACTCGCTGCAGCGCACGCCCTCGACGTGCAGGACCGCCCGACAGCGATCGTCGCCATGAGCGATGCACTTGCGCTCGGTGTCTGGGACGCGGTGCGCGATCGTGGCCTCAAGCCGGGCAGGGACATCTCGATCACCGGCTTCGACGACATCCAGGATGCGGCCTTCGTCGGCCTCACCACCGTCCGCCAGCCCATCACGGACAAGGGCCGCTTCGCCGGCCGGCTCGCGATGGACCCCGACTATCCGCAACGCCAGATCACCCTGCCTGTCGAACTCGTCGTCAGGTCGAGCACCGGTCCGGCCCCCCGAATTTGAACCAGTTAGTTAAGGAACCAGAAATGACCATTTCGTTGATGCACCAGATCCAGCTCGCCGAGCGTGAGCTCACCACCATCGATGCCACGACCGACCCCCGGTTCGTCGCCGACGCACCCTACGGCGTCCGCGAACTCGGCGCCCGGCTGCTGCGCTCCACCGCAGGTCTCGGCCTCAAGCTGGCCGACCGCCTCGATCCCGAGTACACCTACGCCCGGGCCGCCTGAGCCGCCCGGCACGACAAACAACGGAACGCCACCGCTCCCTCGGGCAGCGGTGGCGTTCTGCAGTTCTCAGACGGTCCAGGTGTCGCTGCCGGTGATCAGCTGCTGGAGCTTGTCCAGGCGCTCGGCCGGGTCCTCCTGCGTGGTCAGCTGGGCACGGGCGAGGTCGTCGTAGGTCGGCCGCTGGACGTCGCGGAAGATGCCGATCGGTGACGTGTTGAGGGTCTCGGTGTCCGTGAGCCGCGACAGGGCGAAGGCGAGGCCCGGGTCGTCGGCATGCGCGTCGTGGACGAGGACGTTCTCCAGGCCCACCTCGTGTGACGTCGGCGATCTCCAGGTGGCCGGCGGCGTTCCGCACCACACCCCGGGCCCCGTCGGCGCCGAAGGTGATCGGCTGGCCGTGGGTCAGCGGGATGAAGCCACCGTCGGCACCCTTGAGGCTGTCGAACGCGCCGTCGTTGAAGATCGGGCAGTTCTGGTAGATCTCCACCAGCGCAGCGCCGGGATGGTTGATGGCGGCCGTCAGCACCTCGGTGAGGTGCGCCCGGTGCGAGTCGACCGTGCGGGCGACGAAGGTCGCCTCCGCGCCGAGGGCGAGCGAGATCGGGTTGAACGGCCGGTCGACCGAGCCGGCGGGGCTCGACTTGGTGACCTTGCCCTGCTCGGACGTGGGGGAGTACTGGCCCTTGGTGAGCCCGTAGATGCGGTTGTTGAACAGCATGATGGTGATGTTCACGTTGCGCCGCAGGGCGTGGATCAGGTGGTTGCCGCCGATGCTGAGCGCGTCGCCGTCACCGGTCACCACCCACACGGCCAGGTCCGGACGGGTCATCGCGACACCGGTCGCGATCGCCGGCGCGCGGCCGTGGATCGAGTGCATGCCGTAGCTGTCCACGTAGTACGGGAAGCGCGAGGAGCAGCCGATGCCGGAGACGATCACGGTGTTCTCGCGGCGGATGCCCAGCTGCGGCATCAGGCCCTGGAAGGTGGCCAGCACGGCGTAGTCACCGCAGCCCGGGCACCAGCGCACCTCCTGGTCGGAGGTGAAGTCCTTGCGGGTCAGCGGCGTGAGGCTGAGCGGCACCCCGGCGAGGCCGCCGTTGGCGGCGGGTGTTGTGGTGGTCACTTCGCGTTCTCCTCGTCGAGGTCGATCAGCTCGATCAGGTCGGCTGCCAGTTCCGACAGCGAGATCGGCAGGCCACGGACCCGGGAGTAGCTCTGCACGTCCACCAGGTACTTCGAGCGGAGCACCATCGCGAGCTGGCCGAGGTTCATCTCCGGGACGATCACCCGGTCGTAGGACTTCAGCACCTCCTCGACGTTGGCCGGCAGCGGGTTCAGGTAGCGCAGGTGGGCGGTTGCGACGTTCCGGCCGCTGGCCCGCACGCGACGGGCGGCAGCGGAGATCGGGCCGTAGGTGGAACCCCAGCCCAGCACGAGCAGCTTGGCCGCCCCGCTGGGATCCTCGACCTCCAGCGGCGGCACGATCGCGCCGATGCCGGCGACCTTCCGGGCGCGGAGGTTGACCATGAACTCGTGGTTGGCCGGGTCGTAGGAGATCGCGCCGGTCCCGTCGGCCTTCTCGATGCCGCCGATCCGGTGCTCGAGGCCCGGCGTGCCGGGCACGGCCCAGGCGCGGGCGAGCTTCTCGTCGCGCAGGTAGGGCCAGAACTCCCCGTCGGGACGGTTGGGCTCGGTGACGAAGTTCGGGTCGATCGCCGGCAGCGTGCCGAGGTCGGGCACCTCCCAGGGCTCCGCGCCGTTGGCGAGGTAGCCGTCGGACAGCAGGATCACCGGCGTGCGGTAGTCGATGGCGATCCGCACGGCCTCGTAGGCAGCTGCGAAGCAGTCGCCGGGGGACTGCGGGGCGATCACCGGCAGGGGTGCCTCGCCGTGGCGTCCGTAGAGGGCCTGGGTGAGGTCGGCCTGCTCGGTCTTCGTCGGCATGCCGGTGGCCGGTCCTGCGCGCTGGATGTCGCAGATCACCAGCGGCAGCTCGAGCATCACGGCAAGGCCGATGGTCTCCATCTTCAGCGCGAGGCCCGGCCCGGAGGTCGCGGTCACGCCGAGCTGGCCGGCGAAGGAGGCACCGAGCGCTGCGCCGACGGCCGCGATCTCGTCCTCGGCCTGGAAGGTGAGGATGCCGGCAGCCTTCGCGCTGGCGAGGTGGTGCAGGATGTCGGAGGCAGGCGTGATCGGGTAGGCACCGAGGAACAGCTGGAGCCCCGCCTTCGCCGCACCGGCCATCAGGCCGTAGGCGAGCGCCCGGTTCCCGGAGATCTGCCGGTAGGTGCCGGCGGCGACCGGTGCGGCGGCAACCTTGAAGCGGTTCGTGAAGACCTCGGTGGTCTCGCCGAACGCGTAGCCGGCCTTCAGCGCTGCGATGTTGGCGTCGCGCACCTGGGGAACCTTGGCGAACTTCTTCTCGAGGAAGGTGATCGTGTTCTCCACCGGACGGCTGTACAGCCAGTCCAGCAGGCCGAGGGCGTACATGTTCTTCGTCCGCCCGGCCTCCTTCCTGCCGAGGCCGATCGCTGCCACCGCCGCGACGGACTGCCCGGACAGGTCGAAGGCGTGCACCTGGTAGTCGGCGAGGCTGCCGTCGGTGAGCGGGTCGGAGCTGTAGCCGACCTTCGCGAGGTTGCGCGCCGTGAAGTCGGCGGAGTCGGCGATGATCAGCCCGCCCCGCGGCAGGTCGGCGAGGTTGGCCTTCAGGGCTGCGGGGTTCATCGCGACCAGCACGTCCGGCCGGTCGCCGGGGGTCCTGATGTCGAAGTCGGCGAAGTGCAGCTGGAAGCTGGAGACGCCGGCCACCGTCCCTGCTGGTGCGCGGATCTCCGCGGGGAAGTTCGGCAGGGTGGAGAAGTCGTTTCCCGCGATCGCCGTCTCATGGGTGAACCGGTTGCCGGTCAGCTGCATCCCGTCGCCGGAGTCACCGGCGAAGCGGATGACAACATGGTCGAGCGTTGTCACTTCGGTCATGCGATGCGTTCTCTTCCCACACCCGGAGCCTGGCCGGGCACATCTCGTCGTTCGTCAACCACGGCAGCGTAGGCGCTTGCCACAGCTTCCACCACCAGTGGGTGTACCCCAATCGGGTCCGACACCATGTCGGCGCCGCACGCGTGCAACCGTTCGGAGAAGACCCCGGGCGCCAGCAGGTAGCTGGCGATCGAGATCCGGTCGTGGCCCGATGCCCTCAACTGTGCCACGGCCTCCGTCACGGACGGCCGGGCAGCGGTGAGGAATCCTGCGACGACCGGTCGTCCGACGAGCCCGGACAGCTGCCGTGCGGCCTCGTTCACCTCTGCGACCGAGCGGGGACGCTTCGAGCCGGCCGCTGCCAGCACGACGGCGTCACCGGGGCCACCGGCAGCGCGGAGCCGGTCGGCGACGGCCTCGACGAGCGCCGGGACCGATCAGGCCGGCCAGTCGGGCCCGGCCACCGGCTGCCTGGATCGCCGCCGGCAGGTCGCTGGTGACGTGGTAGCCGGCGGTCAGGAACGCCGGCACGACGACGGCATCACCCACTCCCGTGAGGGTCTCGGTGAGGGTGGGCGTGAGCACGTCGGCCCAGCCGAGGTGCACCTCGACGCCCGGCAGCCGCGCGGCGACAGCGAGCACGAGGTCGCCGGCCACCTGCTGGCCGGCGGTGCTGTTCGTGCCGTGCAGGGCGAGGACGAGGTGGGCGCGCCTGCGCATCAGATCGACCAGCCGTCGGCGGTGAAGTCGTTGCCGAACACCTCGTGGCCGCGGATCATGCCGGCGGCCAGCGTCCCCTGCGTCTGCGGGTCGATCATCAGGAAGGAGCCGCCGTGCCGGGTCACCGTGTAGTCCTCCGCGAGCACCGGCGAAGCGAGCCGCACCCGCACGCGTCCGATGTCGTTCAGCGCGAGCTGGTCGGCCTCCTCCGGCGCCATCTGGTCGAGGTCCAGCTTGGCGACGATCTCCCCGACCCGTGCCTGCACCGTCCGCGTGCCGTGCTTGACCAGCACGCGCGCGCCGGGGAGCAGGGGCCGGTCGGCCAGCCAGCAGACCATCGCGTCCAGTTCGGTCACCGGTACCGGGGCGTCCGCGACGGAGGAGATCAGCTCGCCGCGGGCGACGTCGACGTCGTCGGCAAGGCGCAGCGAGAGCGAGGCGCCGGTGACGGCCTCGCTGAGCTCGATCCCGGCGAAGTCGATGCCGGCGATGTGGGTGTGCACGCCCTCCGGCAGCACCACCACCTCCTGGCCGACGTGCGCCGTGCCGCTGCTCACCCGTCCGGCGTAGCCGCGGTACTCGACGTACTTCTGGTCGCGCGCGGCCTCCTGCGGACGCAGGGTGAGCTGCACCGGGAACCGGAAGCCGACCCCCGGGTCGCTGGCCACCGGCAGCTCCTCCAGCAGCTCGAGCAGGCTGGGGCCGTCGTACCAGGGCATCCGCTCCGAGCGGTCGACGATGTTGTCACCGATGAGCGCCGACACCGGCAGGGTGTGCACGTCGGTGATGCCGAGACCGGTGGCGATCGCAGCGAGTTCCTCCGCGATCACGGCGTAGGCGGCGCCGTCGTACTCGATCAGGTCGACCTTGTTGATGGCGATGACAACCGACGGCACCCGGAGCAGCGCTGCGACGGCCAGGTGGCGCCGGGTCTGCTCCAGCACGCCCTTGCGCACGTCGACGAGCAGCACGAGGGCGTCGGCCGTCGAGGAGCCGGTGACCGTGTTGCGGGTGTACTGCACGTGCCCTGGGCAGTCGGCGAGGATGAACGTCCGCCGTGGCGTGGCGAAGTAGCGGTAGGCGACGTCGATGGTGATGCCCTGCTCGCGCTCCGAGCGCAGGCCGTCGGTCAGCAGCGCCAGGTCGACGTGACCGAGGCCCTTGGCCTTGCTCACCCGCGTGACGGCGGCCAGCTGGTCGGCCAGCACCGACTTCGAGTCGTGCAGCAGGCGTCCGACGAGGGTCGACTTGCCGTCGTCAACGCTCCCGGCCGTCGCCAGCCGGAGCAGTGAGGTGTTGTCGCGGGGCCATCAGAAGTACCCCTCCTTCTTGCGGTCTTCCATGGCGGCCTCGGTGAGCCGGTCGTCGGCGCGGGTGGCGCCGCGCTCGGTGATGCGGGTGCCCGCCACCTCGACGAGCACGGCCGCGACGTCGGCGGCGTCGGACTCGACGGCGCCGGTGCAGGACATGTCGCCGACCGTGCGGTAGCGCACCTGCATCGTGCGGACGCGTTCGTTGCCCCGCGGCTCGGAGTAGGGGCCGACGGCCAGCCACATGCCGTCGCGGTCGAAGACGTCACGGTTGTGCGCGTAGTACAGCTCCGGCAGCTCGATGTCCTCCGCCGCGATGTAGTGCCACACGTCCAGCTCCGTCCAGTTGCTGATCGGGAACACGCGCACGTGCTCGCCGGGACGGTGCCGCGGGTTGTACAGGTCCCACAGCTCCGGGCGCTGGTTGCGGGGATCCCACTGGCCGAACTCGTCGCGCAGGCTCACCACCCGCTCCTTGGCGCGGGCCTTCTCCTCGTCGCGGCGACCGCCGCCGAAGACGGCGTCGAACCGGTACTCGGCGATCGCGTCCAGCAGTGGCTGGGTCTGCAGCGGGTTGCGGGTGCCGTCGGCGCGCTCCAGCAGCCGGCCGTCGTCGATGTAGTCCTGCACGGAGGCGACGATGAGCCGCAGGCCGAGCTTCTCGACGACGGCGTCGCGGTAGGCGAGCACCTCGGGGAAGTTGTGGCCGGTGTCGACGTGCAGCAGCGGGAACGGCACGGGGCCGGGCCAGAAGGCCTTCGCCGCGAGGTGCAGCAGCACGACCGAGTCCTTGCCGCCGCTGAAGAGCAGCACGGGCCGCTCCAGCTCTGCGACAGCTTCACGGATGATGTGGATGCCTTCGGCTTCGAGTACTTCCAGATGGTTCACAGGTGCAGTCCGCATTCCGTCTTGGCCAGGCCGGCCCACCGGCCGGCGCGAGGGTCTTCGCCGGGTTCGACCCGGCGCGTGCAGGGTGCGCAGCCGATCGACGGGTAGCCGTCGGTCAGCAGCAGGTTCACCGGCACCTGGTGGGTGCCGGCGTAGTCGAGGACGTCGTCGAAGGTCCAGGCAGCGATGGGGTTGACCTTCACCATCTGGTGCGCGGAATCCCACTCGACCACCCTCGCGTTGGCGCGCAGGGCGTTGTCCTCCCTGCGGATGCCGGTCACCCAGGCCTCGTAGCCGGCGAGTTCTGCGTTGATCGGGTCCACCTTGCGCAGCTGGCAGCACAGCGTCGGGTTCCGGTCGTGCAGCTTCTCGCCGTACTCGGCGTCCTGCTGCGGCACGGTCTGGATGGGCAGGACGTCGATGATGTGCGCGTCGATGACGCTGGCGAGGGCGTCGCGGGTGCCGATCGTCTCCGCGAAGTGGTAGCCGGTCTCCAGGAACAGCACGTCGACCCCCGGCGCAACGCCTGCCACGAGGTGGGGCAGGACGGTGTCGCCGGCCATCGAGCAGGCGACGGCGAGGTTGGACCCGAAGGTCTCGGCAGCCCAGGCGACGACCTCTTCCGCCGTGGCGTCTGCGAGCTCGTCGCCGGCCCGCTCGGCCAGCTCCCTGAGCTCGTCGGTCGTGCGGGTGCGTCCCGGGCCGTGGGTGACCAGTGTCATCGCAGCGCCTCCTCGTCGACGCGGTGCGACCAGTCGGCGAACGACTCGTCGGCCTCGCGGCCGGCGACGAAGGCCCGCGTCACGCGTTCCACGTAGTCCGGCAGGTCGGTCGCGGTCACCTTCAGGCCGCGGACGGTGCGGCCGAGGCCGGCGTCGTCGCGGTTGACGGAGGCGAGGCCGCCGCCGAGGTGCACCTGGTAGGCGAACTCCTCCGTGCCGTCGGCGCCCTTCATCAGCTGGCCCTTCAGCCCGATGTCGGCGATCTGGATGCGGCAGCAGGAGTTGGGGCAGCCGTTGACGTGCAGGCTGATCGGCCGGTCGAGGTGGAGGTCACCGAGCCGGGACTCCATCTCGGCGATCGTGTCGGCCGCAGCGGCCTTGGTCTCGACGAAGGCGAGCTTGCAGTACTCGATGCCGGTGCAGGCCATCGTCGAACGGCGGAACGGGCTGGGGTTGGCGGTCAGGCCGAGCGGCTCGACGGCCGCCAGCAGGGCGTCCACCTTGTCGGGCGCGACGTCGAGGACGAGCAGCTTCTGGTGCGGGGTGAAGCGGACGCGGTGCGAGCCGGCGGCCTCCGCGGCGTCGGCGAGCGCTCCGAGGATCTCGCCGGACACCCGTCCGACGGTCGGGGCAAGGCCGATGTAGCTGAGCCCGTCCTTCTGGGTGTGGACGCCGACGTGGTCGCCGGGCTCACCGGGCACGACCGGGGCGGGCCCGTCGGCGAGGCGGTAGCCGAGGTACTCGGTCTCGAGGATCTCGCGGAACTTCTCCGGGCCCCAGTCGGCCAGCAGGAACTTCAGGCGGGCCTTGTTCCGCAGCCGGCGGTAGCCGTAGTCGCGGAAGATCCGGATGACCCCGTACCAGACCTCCGCGGCCTGGTCTGCGCGGACGAACGCGCCGAGGCGCTCGGCAAGGCGCGGGGCGACGCTGAGGCCGCCGCCCACCCACAGGTCGTAGCCGGCGCCGAGTTCCGGGTGCACGACCCCGACGAGGGAGATGTCGTTGATCTCGTGGACGACGTCGAGGCTGGGGTGGCCGGTGATGGCCGACTTGAACTTGCGCGGCAGGTTGGCCAGCTCCGGGTCGCCGATGAACCGGTCGACGATCTCCGCGATGGTCGGCGTCGGGTCGATGATCTCGTCGGCTGCGATGCCGGCGACCGGGGAGCCGAGGATCACCCGCGGGGTGTCGCCGCAGGCCTCTGTCGTCTTCATGCCCGCTGCCTCGAGCCGTGCCCAGATCTCGGGAACCTTCTCGATCTCGATCCAGTGGTACTGGATGTTCTGGCGGTCGGAGATGTCCGCCGTGTTCCTGGCGTAGTCGGTGGAGATGCCGGCGAGCGTCCGCAGCTGGTCGGTGGTGACGGCGCCACCGTCGAGCCGGACGCGCATCATGAAGTAGCGGTCGCTCAGCTCGTCGGGGCCGAGCGAGGCCGTCCGGCTGCCGTCGATGTCCTGGCGGCGCTGGGTGTACAGCCCCCACCAGCGGAGGCGTCCGTGCAGGTCGTCGGCCGTGATGGAGTCGAACCCCTCGGGTGGCGTAGACCTGCTCGACCCGATCGACGGACCGTCAGCGGATCGTCGACGGCCTTGAATTCCTCATTGTGGTTCAGCGGGGTATGGCCATCGACGGCCCATTGGCCGTTGGAGCGGGGTTCGCGCGCGGTGCTGGTCATGCGACCTCTTCGGGTTCTGGGCTCCTGGGCCGCAAGACCGGGCAAACGCCGGACCGGGGCTTTGGTGCCCGGCTACTGGTGTGGGGTGCGGGCGCGTCAGTACGCGCAACACATCGAACGGCGAAGGTCCACGCCACTGCGGCGAGGCACGTCCAGGATCCATTCGAGCATGGGCGCGACCCTAACATGGGTGGTTCGGATTTCAAGCATTCGGCGTCCAGTCGGTGGACCCCTGCGCGCCCTGCGACTCGGTATCCTGAGCCCGTGCCACCAGCGAAGGCGTATCCGTGGCGGTGACGCAGCAGACCAGATCTGCGGGGAACCGGTCTGAGCTTCTGCGTGCCCGGATGAGGGGCTACCGCGCCGACATCGCGCGCGCCTGGGAGTACGCCCCGGTCCGTCGCGGGCTGTTGGGTTCTGCCCTGTTGTTCGTCGGCTCGCTGACCCCGGCGTACCTGCCGCAGAACAGCCCGTGGTGGGACTCGATGCGGGCACTCGGGCTGGACAACTGGCCGGCCAAGGCCTTCGGGACGGCCCTCGTCATCGCCGGCGTCGCCCTGCTGGTCGAGGCCTGGTTCAAGCTGCGTCCCGCGCTGTACCACGAGGTGAAGCACTGGCCGATCACGCTGCTGTGGAGCCTGCCGCTGCTGCCTGCGCCGCCCATCTTCAGCCACGACGCCTACGCCTACGCAGCGGAGGGCTGGCTGCTGCGCAACGGCCTGAACCCCTACACCAACGCGATCTCGGTGCTGCCCGGGCCCGTTCGCCGACCAGGCTGCCTGGTTGTGGCGCTACACCACGGCCATGTATCCGCCGCTGAGCCTCGAGATGTTCCACGGCCTCGTGATCCTGGCCGGCAACAACCCCTACTACTCGGCGATGGCGATGCGGATGCCCGCGCTGCTCGGGGTGGGCCTGATCGCCTACTTCCTGCCGCGCCTTGCCACCCGGATGGGCGCCGACCCGCAGATGACGGCCTGGTTCTCCACGATCAACCCGCTGGTGATCATCGACCTCGTCGGCGGGGCCCACAACGACGGCCTGATGATGGGGCTGGTGGTGCTGGCGCTCTGGCTGGCGTTCAACGACAAGTTCTGGTGGGCGGCCATCACGCGTCGGGCGCTGCGGCCTGCATCAAGCAGCCGGCCATCCTCGTCTTCTATGCCGTGGCCCTGATCAACCATCCATGGCTGACCCTGCGCTGGCGCGACACGTCCCGGGCACTGAGCCGGCTGGCACTGTCCCTCGCCGTCTCGGTGGCCACCTTCGTTGCGATCTCGCTCGCCTCCGGTCTCGGGTTCGGCTGGATCAGCGCGGCCGACGTGCCGGGCAAGGTGATCACGCTCGCTCCGTTCACGCTGCTGGGGGCAGGGCTGAAGTGGGTGCTGGACTCCGTCGGCCAGCCGGGCGCAGGCCAGTTCGCCATGGACGGCGTGCGCTACCTCGGGCTCGCGCTCACCGTCGTCACGATCGGCTGGCTGGCGCTGGGCATCGGCCGGCGCAAGCCGGTGACGTTCCTTTCCTGGTCCTACCTGGTGTTCGCCTTCGGCGGCATCGCGCTGAACAGCTGGTACCTCACCTGGGGTGGCCTCCTGCTGCCACTCACCAAGCCGACGGAGCGCATCATCGGCACAGCCGTCACGGTGACCACCGTCCTGCTGGCCTACGGGGCCGGCAACCTCGCCTGGCGCAACGACGCCGTCGCGCTCGCCTTCGCAGCCCTCGCACTGATGCTGGTGCTGCTCTACCGCCATGCGCAGGAGCGCAAGGCCCACCTGCAAGCCAGCGAAGGGAAGCACGCGTGAGTGAACCGGACATCCTTGCCTGGACCGATGCAGGGATTGGCCGGATCAGGCTGAACCGTCCACGCCAGATCAACGCCCTGACCGTGCCGATGATGCACGCCATCGCTGAAGCCCTCGAGGTGTTCGCTGCCGACGATGCCGTGACCTCCGTCGAACTGACCGGGGCCGGCGAGCGCGGTCTGTGCGCAGGGGCCGACGTCCGCGCCCTTCGCGAGCTGGCGCTCACCGGCGGCGACGTGCGCGACTTCTTCGAGACCGAGTACGGGGTGAACCTCGCGATCGCCGGCTTCGGCAAGCCGTACCGGGCCGTGATGACCGGCATCACCATGGGCGGCGGGCTCGGGCTGAGCGCCCACGGCTCGCAGCGGCGTGGTGGACGCGACCAGCCGGCTCGCCATGCCGGAGACGCAGATCGGCCTGTTCCCCGACGTCCTGATGACCCCGCTGCTCGCGCGGATGCCGGGGGAGATCGGCACCCATCTTGCGCTGACCGGCGCCCCGATCAACGCCGCGGACGCCGTGCGCCTCGGGCTGGCCGACGAGATCGCCGGGGATGCTCCCGCACCCGACCCGGCACTGGCAGCCGGCTGGATCGCGGAGTGCTACGCCGGCGACGACCCGGTGGAGATCGTCGGCCGGCTGGCCGAGCATGCCGATCCGGCTGCCCGGCGAGACGGCGGCGGAGCTGCGCCGGCGCTCGCCGCTGTCGGTCGCCGTGACCCTCGAGGCGCTGCGCCGGGCCGCGTCCATCGAGCACCTGCCCGACCTGCTGCCGCAGGAACTGGGTCTCGCGATCCGGCTGGCCACCGGCCCCGACTTCGCCGAGGGCGTCCGCGCCCAGCTGATCGACCGCGACCGCAACCCGCACTGGTCGCACGCGGGCATCGAGGACGTCTCCCGCGCAGAGGTGCTCAGCTACTTCGAGCCGCTGCCGTCAGGTAGTCGACGACCACCGGCGCGTGGTCGCTCATCCGGGCCTCGTAGCTGTCGGCCCGGTCGGTGCCGCCGGCGATCGCAGCCTTCGCGAGCGCAGGTGTTGCGAGGTGGTAGTCGATCCGCCAGCCCACGTCGTTGTTGAAGGCGTTGCCCATCCAGCTCCACCACGAGTACGGACCGTCGGTGTCGGGGTGCAGGCCGCGGACCACGTCCACCAGCGTCCGTGGGCCGAGGATCGACGCGAACCAGTCCCGCTCCTCGGGCAGGAAGCCGACGGCGGTCCCGTTCGTCCGCCAGTTGCGCAGGTCGAGGCGGGTGTGGGCGATGTTGAAGTCGCCCATCACCAGGAACTCGCGTCCCTTCTGCCTTCGCGTCCAGGCGCGCGCGCGTGAGGTAGGGACGGAACGAGCGCAGGAACCGCAGCTTGCGCCGGTAGCGGGCGAGCTCTGCTGCCGTGTCGTCCGCCCGTCCGCCCTTCGGCAGGTACAGCGAGCCGACGGTGAGCTTCCAGCCGCAGAGGTCGAGGTCGGCCTCGACGTAGCGTCCCTCCGCGTCGAACGCTGCGTTGCCGAAGCCCTCGCGGATCGCCACCGGCGGCGTGCGGCTGAGCAGCGCGACGCCGTTGCGTCCGGCCCGGTCTCCGGGGTGGTAGCAGTAGTGGTAGCCGTCAAGGGCCTCCGGCGGCACGAGTTCCGCGGGGGAGCGCACCTCCTGCAGCGCCACCAGGTCGCAGTCGCGCGCCGGCCAGCCAGTCGGCGAAGCCGCGCCGGGTGGCAGCGCGGATGCCGTTGACGTTGACGGTGGCGACCCGCATCAGTTGTTGCGCCCGCGGGCTGCCGACCGGCCAGGTGCCGCCGTCGGTGAGGAGGTAGGAGTCGGCGAGGTTGACGGCGTTGCAGACGTGGTTGGGCACCAGCAGCACCTGGCTGCCGAGGGCCGGCAGCGATCCGGGCCACTCGATGGTGGAGTGGTGCTCGGACAGGGCGACGATGCGTGCGTCCGGCGCCTCGAGCACGCGGCCGTAGCCGGTTGCCCAGGGAGCGCGGTCCGCTCCGAGGGCCTTGCTGCCTGCGTTGGTGATGACGCGTCCGCCGGCGTGGGAGACGACCGTCGCGACGACGGTGAGGGCCACGTCCTCGAAGCCGATGGTGCCGAGCTCCACCTGCTGGGCGTCGCCGAAGACGTAGACGCCCGGGACGGAGTTCGTTGAGCACTCCGGCGCGGCTGAAGCCCGCGGAAGGCGTGGAACCGCCGCTGACCAGGCGGGCAGGGACCATGGCTGCGGCCAGGGAGCTGGTGGCGACGGCGAGGGCTGCGGCCTCGTCGTCGGCGGCGCGTTGCACGGGTCGCGGGGGAGTAGCTGTGGCCGGGGAAGGTGAACACGCCGCGCACCCGCAGCCCGAGTTCACTGACCCGTGCTGCGAGCTCTCCGGCCTGCGCCGGCTGCACCCCTGACCGGTGGTGGCCGCTGTCGATCTCGACAGCCACCTCGACGGGCAGGCGGCTGAGCTTCCGTGCCGCCTCGACGGAGTCGCAGCCGACGAGGACGCGTGCCCGCCCGGCGAGAGCCCGCAGGCGGTCGGCGTCCACCGCGTCCACCCACAGCGGGTAGGCGATGAACAGGTCGTCGCACACCGCTGCGAAGACCTCCGCCTCGCCGATCGTCGCGACGGTCAGCCCGACCGCGCCCGCTGCGAGCTGGCGCTCGGCGATCTCCAGCGACTTGTGGGTCTTGGCGTGCGGGCGCAGGTTCAGGTGCGCTGCGGCGGCCAGCCGGGCCATCGCAGCGATGTTGCGGTCGAGGACGGCGACGTCCAGCCGCAGGTGGGGAGTGGTGCCCACTCAGCGAGTAGTTGTCGAACTGGACGGCGAAGTCGAGGTCGGCGCCCTTCACCAGCTGCTGGACGGCCTGCAGGTCGTCCCGCTTCTTGCCGAAGACGCGCAGCTCCTCGCCCTGCACCTGCGTGCGGATGCCCTTGGGGCCCTCATCGCGGATGAGCTTGGAGACCTTCTTGGCGTTCTCGCTGCTGATGCCCTGCTTGATCGACGCCGTGATCTTCCACATCTTGCCCGACAGCCGGGGCTCGCCGGCGTCGAGGGACTTCAGGTCGATCTTGCGCCGCACCAGCATGGTCTGGAACACGTCGAGGATGGCCTTCACGCGCTCCTCGCCGTTGGCCTCCATCTCGAAGTTCTCCCCCGAGGCCTTGATCGAGGCGTCCGTGCCCTTGAAGTCGAAGCGGGTGCGCACCTCCTTGACGGCCATGTTCAGGGCGTTCTCCACCTCCTGGGCGTCCACCTTGCTGACGATGTCGAACGAGTTCTCTGCAGCCACTGTTGTCTCCTTCGGTTCGGGACCCATTGTGTCGCGAAGGGGCCTGTCCCCGGCAATCCGGTCGGTCCGTGGTGCGAAACGCGATGCCCTGGACGCGACACTCCGTGGAAGCGGTCACCGGCGAACCGGGCCGGGTGATCGGTGCGATCAAGGGCCTGCGACGGCTGCTCGGAGGTGGCTGATCGGTCGGCTCCCCCGATTCGTGGGCCGGACGCTGTTTTGCTAGAGTGTCCCGGCACGGCAGGTTGCCCGAGTGGCCAAAGGGAGCGGTCTGTAAAACCGTCGGCTCAGCCTACGTAGGTTCGAACCCTACACCTGCCACCAGTGCATCGGAAGGGCCCCCGGAGACGGGGGCCCTTCGCGCATTCCCTGCCTTGTCAGAGGGGGTTTCGCCCGGTCATCGTCGTGACGTCGAGTGCGCGCTCCAGCTGGTCGTCGGTGAGCTCGCCGCGCTCCACGTAACCGAGGTCGCGGGTGGCCTCTGCGATGGTGAGGCCGGCCTTCACGGCATGCTTGGCGATCTTCGCCGCCGCCTCGTAGCCGATGATCCGGTTCAGCGGGCGTGACGATCGACGGCGACGACTCGGCCAGCGTGCGGCAGCGCTCGACGTCGGCGACGATCCCGTCGATGCAGCGGTCGGCCAGCAGCCGGGAGACGTTGCCGACCAGCGTGATCGACTCCAGCAGGTTGCGGGCCATCACCGGCAGCATCACGAGCAGGTCGAAGTTGCCCTGCGTGCCGGCGAACGTGATCGCGGTGTCGTTGCCGATCACCTGGGCAGCCACCATCACCGTCGCCTCCGGCAGCACCGGGTTCACCTTGCCCGGCATGATCGATGAGCCCGGCTGCAGGTCGGGCAGCGAGATCTCGCCGAGGCCCGGCGCGCGGGCCCGAACCCATCCAGCGCAGGTCGTTGGCGATCTTCACCAGCGACACCGCGACGGTGCGCAGCGCGCCGGAGGCCTCGACCAGCGAGTCCTGGGCGGCCTGCGCCTCGAAGTGGTTGCGGGCCTCGGTGAAGGGCAGCCCGGTGTGCTCGGCGACCAGCGTCGATCACCCGCGCGGAGAAGCCGGCCGGGGTGTTGATGCCGGTGCCGACGGCCGTGCCGCCCAGCGGCAGCTCGGCGAGGCGGGGGAGCGTCGCCGCGCACCCGCTCGATGCCGTAGCGCACCTGCGTGGCGTAGCCGGAGAACTCCTGGCCGAGGGTGATCGGGGTGGCGTCCATCAGGTGGGTGCGGCCGGCCTTCACGACGTCCGCGAACTCCGCTGCCTTCGCCTCCAGGCGACGCGCGAGCAGCTCGAGCGCCGGGATCAGGTCTGCTGTGATCGCCTGCACGGCGGCGATGTGGATCGAGGAGGGGAACACGTCGTTGGACGACTGCGAGGCGTTCACGTGGTCGTTCGGGTGCACCGGCGTGCCCGAGCCGGCGGGACGCGAGGGTCGCGACCACCTCGTTGGTGTTCATGTTCGACGAGGTGCCCGAGCCGGTCTGGAAGACGTCGATCGGGAACTGGTCGTCGTGGCGCCCGTCGATCACCTCGTCGGCTGCGGCGACGATGGCCTCCGCCACCTCCGGCGGCAAGCACGCCGAGTTCGGCGTTGGCGAGCGCGGCCGCCCGCTTGATCTGGGCCAGCGCCGCGATGTGGGGGCCGGCCAGCCCGCGTCCGGAGATCGGGAAGTTCTCCACCGCGCGCTGGGTCTGGGCAGCGTACAGGGCGTCCTTGCGGCACCCGCACCTCGCCCATCGTGTCGTGCTCGATCCGGAAACCTGTCATCAACTGCTCCCTTCCTCGCCCCCACCCTAGGCGCGCCGCCAGCCGTACAGTGTGGCCATGGCGCCGAGCATGGCCGAGCTGGCCGACAGCATCCTGCTGGCCACCGACGCCATCCCTGCCGGACAGGTCAGCACCTACGGCGACATCGCGAAGGTCGTCGGCTGCGGCCCGCGGCTGGTGGCCCGCGTCCTTGCCGGAAGCGGCGGCCAGGCCTGCTGGTGGCGCGTGGTCCGGTCGAACGGCACCATCGCGGAGCACCTGGTGGCGGAGGCCTCCACCCGGCTCGCCGGCGAAGGGGTCTCCGTCCGCGGAGGACGGGTTGACCTGAAGCTCCACAGGGCGGCTCTCGATTGACCCTCCTCGGCGCCGACCCGCGGAAGTAGGCTGCCTCCATGACCGATCTTGGGCACCTGCGAATCGGTACGGCGGACCGTCGTGATGCGATCGCCCGCATCAACCGGGCCGCAGCAGAAGGACGCCTGATGCCGGGTGAGGCCTCCGATCGCCTCGCCCGCGTCGAGGCAGCCCTCACCTACGCCGATCTCGACCCGCTGGTCGCCGACCTGCCAGCGATCGCCCCGCCCGTCGTGCCGGCCGGGTGGAGCCCGGCCAACCGGCTCCCGATCGCCGCCGGCATGTCGCGCGAGAAGCGGGAGGGGGTCTGGGAGATCCCGCCGTACCTGAGGGTGAGCGGCGACATGGGCTCCGTCCGGCTCGACTGCAGGGAGGCGGTCTGCCTCTCCCCGGTCATCGACATCGAGGTCAGTGCAGGCGCCGGCGGCATCAAGATCATCGTGCCGGACGGGTGGGGCGTCGACACCGACCTGGTCACGAAGAGCTGGGGGTCGGTGCGCAACGCCGCTGACCGGCAGCCCGAGCCTGGCCAGCCGCAGCTGGTCCTGCACGGTTCGGCCGGCATGGGCAGCGTGCGAGTGCGGACGGCGACCCGGCGGCGCCGGCGTGACCTGCGCCGACGCGAACTGCGCCGACGCGTCCGGCCCGAGCTCACCAGCGGCCCGGCGCCGGCGTCCGGATGGGTCGAGGAGCACTCCGAAATGCCCAACGCCGACGACCTGCGTTGACGGTCGAGGCCCCGTCCGAGGGCGACAGAAGTGGTGGTCATCCCCGATTTGGGGACCACGCCGCTGGTGGGGTAGTCTCAAGCGCTGTCCGGCCCCTATAGCTCAGTCGGCAGAGCGTCTCCATGGTAAGGAGAAGGTCTGCGGTTCGATTCCGCATGGGGGCTCTGTGTTCGGATTGACGGAATTACCGCCCGTCGCCCAGGGTCCCTGGAGTCCGAACTGGGGCGGGATAGCTCAGGCGGTAGAGCAAGCGGCTCATAATCGCTGTGTCGCGGGTTCAAGTCCCGCTCCCGCTACCGAAGCACCATCCGTACGGAAAAGAGGAAGCTGATGGCCAAGAAGACAGCCGATGTTCGGCCCAAGATCACCTTGGCGTGCACTCAGTGCAAGGAGCGCAACTACATCACCAAGAAGAACCGGCGCAACGATCCCGACCGGATGGAACTGAAGAAGTTCTGCCCGAAGTGCCACCTGCACACCGCGCACCGCGAGACTCGCTGACCGTCACGTCCTTCGAGCCGCCCGCATCAGCGGGCGGCTTCGTTGCGTCCGGATACCGATGATCGAATGGAAGCTGGCCGACCGCGCCAACATGCTGGGCTTCGCCGCGTGCCTCGCGGCGGCCACCGTGCTGGTCGTCCCGCTGTTCGCCGGTGAGGAGTCGCTGGCGCTGATGATCGCCGTGCTGGTGCTGCTGTCCCAGGCCTGGCGCCTCGGGCTCGCCCGCTACCTCCACGCACGCCTCGACGAGGTCGGTATCACCAAGGAGCTCGGCCCGAAGCAGTGGCGTCTGGCCTGGACCGATGTCTCCGATGCCCGCCTGATCTCGCTGCTCGGCTCGACCCAGCTCATCCTCACCACGGCGGACGTCGGTCGCCTGAGCCTCTCCGACCGCCTCGCCGGGCGCATCGGGGTCCATGAACGGGCGTTGCAGGTGCCGGCGGACCAGGTGCCGGCAGTGCAGCAACTGCTGAGCGAGCACGGCCTGACAGCTGCGTGACCTCGGCCGCTGACGCCGGCCTCGTCAAGCCTCTAGGCTGGCCCGGACGCTCCGGACCACGAGGGAGCCGACATGGCAGAGGTACTGCTGTTCCACCACGCGATGGGCCAGACCGAGGGTTTCCATGCCTTCGCCGACGTCCTGCGGCAGGCCGGCCACACGGTGCACACCCCCGACCTCTTCGATGGCAGGACCTTTGCCAGCATCGAGGACGGCATGGCCCACGTCGAGCACCTCGGCTTCCTGCCACTTCATCGACCAGGGCACCGCTGCAGCCCGGGACCTTCCCGACGACCTGGTCTACATCGGGTTCTCGCTCGGGGTCGTGCCGGCCCAGAAGCTGGCCCAGACCCGTCCCGGGGCCCGCGGAGCCGTGCTGTGCTACTCCTTCGTGCCGGCCGGCGAGTTCGGCTCCTGGCCCGAGGGCCTCGCCGGCCCAGGTGCACGGCATGGACGCCGACCCCTACTTCACGGAGGAGGGCGACCTGGAGAACGCACGCGAGGTGATCGCCTCCGGCGCCCCGGTGGAGCTGTTCCTCTATCCCGGTGACCAGCACTACTTCGCCGATTCGAGCCTGCCCACCTACGACCCGAGGCTGCGGAGCTTCTCACCAGCAGGGTGCTCGCGTTCCTCGCCGACCGCTGAGCGGCCCCCTGCCCTAATCTGGGCACATGCCGATCAGTGAAGACCACGTCGGGCGCAGCTACCCTGCGACCGCCCCCTACGAGGTGAGCCGCGCGAAGATCGCCGAGTTCGCCGCAGCCCTCGGTGACGGGGACAACCCCGCCTACACCGGAGAGGACCCGATCGCCCCGCCGACCTTCGCCGTCGTGCTGTCGTCAGCAGCCTGGGACGCCATGTTCGCCGACCCGGACCTCGAGCTCAGCCTGAGCCGGACGGTGCACGTCGACCAGCGCTTCGCCTGGCAGCGTCCCCTGCGTGCGGGGGACGAGGTGAGCGCGACCCTCACCATCGAGAAGGTGCGGGCCCGCGGCGACGACAGCCATCATCACGATCGCCGTCAAGCTGTCGCACGACGGCAGGGGAGCCGCTGTGCACCGCGACCTCCACCCTGATGCACTCGACGGGGGAGGCGGCATGAGCGCCCTGGCCGGAGTCGAGGTCGGCCAGCAGCTCCCCGGCTTCAGCCGCACGTTCACCCGCGCCGACCTGGTGCGCTACGCCGGAGCGTCCGGCGACTTCAACCCGATCCACTGGTCGAACCCGGCTGCAGCAGCCCTCGGCCTTCCCGACGTGATCGCCCACGGCATGCTCACGATGGGCACGGCCCTGCGGGTGGTCACCGACTGGGCCGGCGACCCGGCCCGGGTCCGCAGCTACTACGTGCGCTTCACCAAGCCGGTCGTCGTGCCGGAGGTGGGCGGCACGGTCGTGCACGTTCGCCGGCACGGTGACCAAGGTGGCCGACGGCCTTGCGACGGTGAGCGTCGAGGCCCTCTGCGACGACGTGAAGGTGCTCGGCGCCGTCACCGCCGAGGTGGACCTTGGCTGAACGGCTGGCCGCGCACACGACGCTCCGGGTCGGGGGACCGGCACGGGCGTGGCTCGAACCCGAGTCCGAGGCCGAGCTGATCGAGGTCGTCCGGACGGCCGATGAGGCCGGGGAGCCGCTGCTGGTCCTCGGTGGCGGCTCGAACGTCGTCGTCGCCGACGCCGGGTTCCCCGGCACCGTCGTGCACACCGGACGCCTCCGCGGCGTCCACACCGAGGACGTCGCCGCCTGCGCCGGCGCCTTCATCAACGTTGCGGCCGGCGAGCCGTGGGACGCCTTCGTCGCAGAGACGATCGGCCGTCGGCAGGTCGGGATCGAGGCCCTGTCCGGGCATCCCCGGGCTCGTCGGGGCGACGCCGATCCAGAACGTCGGCGCCTACGGCCAGGAGGTCAGCCAGACCATCGCACGGGTGCGGGTCTACGACCGCGAGGAGCACCGGGTCGTCACCCGCGCAACGGTCGACTGCCACTTCGGCTACCGCCGTTCGCTGTTCAAGGCCATCCCCGACCGGTTCGTCGTGCTGAGCGTCAGCTTCCAGTTCCGCCTCGGCACCGCTGTCGGAGCCGGTGCGCTACGGCGAACTCGCCCGCGCGCTCGGCAGTCGCACCCGGCGCCCGCGCCCCGATGGTCGAGGTGCGGCAGGCCGTCCTCGAGCTGCGTCGCGGCAAGGGGATGGTGCTCAACGCCGACGACCACGACACCTGGAGCGCCGGCAGCTTCTTCACCAACCCGCTGGTCAGCGCAGCCGTCGCCGCCGGGCTGCCGTCGGACGCGCCCCGCTACCCCCAGCCCGACGGCACGGTGAAGACCAGCGCTGCCTGGCTGATCGAGCACGCCGGGTTCAGCCGCGGCTACGGCTCCGGTCTCGCCCGCTCTCCACCAAGCACTCGCTGGCGCTCACCAACCGTGGCGGCGCGACGACCGCCGATCTGCTCGAGCTCGCCCGGCAGGTGCGCGAGGGTGTCGAGAACGCGTACGGCGTCCGGCTGGTACCCGAGCCGGTCCTCATCGGGGCGAGCCTGAGCGACGCCTGAGGCGTGTCCTAGACTGACCCGCGGCCTGTGAAAGGAACAACCGTGAGCATCCTGTCCAGTATCCCGTTGGCGCCGAGGGACCCGATCCTCGGACTCACCGAGGCATTCCTCGCCGACGACCGCGCTGGCAAGGTGAACCTCGGCGTGGGGGTCTACCTCGGTGCCGACGGCAAGGTGCCGCTGCTCGACTGCGTCCGCACAGCCGAGGCAGCGCTCGCCGCGGCGCCTGTCGCCCGTGGGTACCTCCCGATCGACGGCCTGCCCGCCTACACGCGGAGCGTGCGCGAGCTGGTGTTCGGCGCCGATTCCGAGCCGGTCGCCTCCGGTCGGGTGGTCACCATCCAGGGCCTCGGTGGTACCGGTGCGCTGAAGATCGGCGCGGAGTTCCTCAAGCTCACCGACGCAGCGCGGACGGTGCTGATCTCCGACCCGTCCTGGGAGAACCACCTCGCGCTGTTCACGAGGGCCGGCTTCGAGGTGGGCAGCTACCGCTACTACGCCCCCGAACAGGGCGGGATCGACGTCGCAGGGAATGCTGGAGGACCTGCGTGCCGCCGCTCCCGGCACGATCGTCGTCCTGCACGCCTGCTGCCACAACCCGACCGGCTACGACCTGGCCGAGGCGGAGTGGGCGCAGGTCGCCGAGGTCGTCGTCGAGCGGGGCCTCGTTCCGCTGCCTCGACCTGGCCTACCAGGGCTTCGCCGCCGGCCTCGAGCCCGACGGCGCCGTGGTCGCGCGCTTCGCTGCGCTCGGCATCCCGCTACTGGTCGCTTCCTCCTTCAGCAAGAGCTTCAGCCTCTACGGCGAGCGGGTGGGCGGCCTGAGTGTTGTCGCGGCCGACGCTGCGGAGGCCGCCCGGGTGCTGTCCCAGCTCAAGGTCACCATTCGCACCACCTACTCCAGCCCGCCGACGCACGGGGCCGCCGTCGTTGCGAAGGTGCTGATGGACGCAGAGCTGCGTGCCCTGTGGGTGCGCGGAGCTCGAAGGCATGCGGCTGCGGATCCGCGGAATGCGGACGGCCCTCGTCGACGCGCTCGCAGCCGCCGGTGCCAGCAGGGACTTCGGGTTCATCGCCGACCAGGTCGGGCATGTTCAGCTACTGCGGCCTCACGGCCGAACAGATGCACGTCCTGCGCGAGGTCCCACGGGGTGTACGGCACGGACGCCGGCCGGATCTGCGTCGCCGCGCTCAACCCGGGCAACGTCGACCACGTCGCAAGGGCCATCGCGGACGTCCTGTGATCCTCGGGGCCGGTTCGACGCGCCCCTCCAAAACCCGTACAATCCTGTACTTGGTGACCAAAGCGGACTGGGCCATGCCCACTCACCGGTGCGATCACCACCAAGGGCAATAGCTCAATTGGCAGAGCAGCGGTCTCCAAAACCGCAGGTTGGGGGTTCAAGTCCCTCTTGCCCTGCTGGGCAGCCGTTTCTCTTGAAACGGCTTGCACCATCAAAATCACCGAAAGTGAAGGACGGCCCCGTGGCGGACGATCAGGAGAAGGCTGCTGCCGACCTCCCTGCTGACGCAGGTGCCGAAGAGCTCGATCTCGAGGCGATGGGCCTCGAGGACGTCGAGCTGACCGAGGAGGAGCAGGTCGCGATTGCCGCGGCCGGCGCCCGCCCGGCCCGCAAGGCAGCCGTGGAAGAGGTGGGCGGCAAGGGCCGCGCCACCCCGAAGCGGCGACGGAGCACCACCACAGAGGAACACCGTCGCACCACTCCGGTCGAGTTCGTCCGCGAAGCGGTGGCGGAGCTGAAGAAGGTGGTCTGGCCGACACTCAATCAGCTGCAGCAGTACTTCATCGTCGTACTGGTGTTCGTCCTGATCATGATCGGCATCGTCGCTGCGCTGGACCTCGCGTTCGGCACGGCGCTGCTTGCGGATCTTCGGCTGACCACGAGGAAGCGAGTAGTAGTGACAGACAACAACGCACCAGGCGACGACCGAGGGATCGAGCCGGAGATCGAGATCGATCTCGGCACGCCGGACGCGCCTGTGGCCGACGACCTGGAGCTGAACCTCGACTTCGGCGACCTCGGTTCCATCGAGGCCGACGACGACCTGGTCCTCAACTTCGGCGACGACGAGCCCGAACCGGAGCCCGAGCCCGTCGTGCTCGACGCCGACGACGAGGCCGTGCTCGAGGCGCTGCGCCTGCAGCTGCGCGCGCAGGTCGGTGACTGGTACGTCATCCACACCTACTCCGGCATGGAGAACAGGGTGAAGCAGAACCTCGACAACCGGGTGAAGACCCTCGGCATGGAGGACTACATCTACGAGGCCGTCGTGCCGACCGAAGAGGTCATGGAGACCCGTAACGGTGCGCGCAAGACCGTCACCCGCACCGTGCTCCCCGGCTACGTGCTCGTGCGCATGGAGCTCACCGACGCCTCCTGGGCAGCGGTGCGCCACACGCCGTCGGTCACCGGTTTCGTCGCCCACGCGAACGCCCCGGTGCCGCTGAGCCTCGAAGAGGTCGAGAAGATGCTCGCGCCGGCCGCCCTGGCCGCAGCAGCAGCTGCCTCCACCGGCCCGAAGCGCAACACGAAGAAGATCGAGATCGCCGACTTCAAGGTCGGCGACTCCGTCATGGTGGTCCAGGGCCCCTTCGCCGGGGTGCACGCGACCATCACCGAGATCAATGCGAACAGCCAGCGGCTCAAGGCGCTTGTCGAGATCCTCGGCCGGGAGACCCCGGTCGACCTGACCCTCGGCCAGATCCAGAAGGTCTAGGCAGTCCGCACGCCCGACGGTCAGCCCGGCCGCCGGCGAACACCGAAGTAACCCGAACAGAAGGACCCAAACGAAATGCCTCCCAAGAAGAAGGTCGCCGCGATCGTCAAGGTGGCCCTGAAGGCGGGCGCGGCAACCCCCGCTCCGCCGGTCGGCACCGCGCTCGGCCCGCACGGCGTGAACATCATGGAGTTCTGCAAGCGGTACAACGCCGAGACCGAGGCCATGCGTGGCACGATCATCCCCGTCGAGATCACGATCTACGAGGACCGCACCTTCACCTTCATCACCAAGACCCCGCCGGCCGCGGAACTGATCAAGACGGCCGCCGGCCTGAAGAGCGGTTCTGCTCGCCCGCACAAGGACAAGGTCGGCTCGCTGACCGCTGACCAGGTGCGCGAGATCGCCAACACCAAGATGCCCGACCTCAACGCCAACGACATCGACGCTGCGATGAAGATCGTGGCCGGCACCGCCCGGTCCATGGGCGTCACCGTCGAGCTCTGAACGGCACAACACACACACCACACCCAGTGGGAGGGCAGCGCGCCCATACCACGACTGGCACCCGGCCCATGCGAGGGCCGACTAGCAACAGGAGACCAGAATGAAGCGCAGCAAGGCCTACCAGGCCGCACTTGAGAACTTCGACGAGGATCAGCTGTACAGCCCCGAGGCTGCCCTGACGATCGTCAAGAAGAACGCATCGGCGAAGTTCGACGAAACCGTCGAGGTCGCCGTCCGGCTCGGGGTCGATCCCCGCAAGGCCGACCAGATGGTCCGTGGCACCGTCAACCTCCCCAACGGCACCGGCAAGACGGCAAGGGTCCTCGTCTTCGCCACCGGTGAGAAGGCCAACGAAGCCATCGCAGCAGGCGCCGACGAGGTGGGTGGTGACGAGCTGATCGACAAGATCGCCGGCGGTTACCTCGACTTCGACGCCGTCGTCGCCACTCCCGACCTCATGGGCAAGGTCGGACGGCTGGGCCGCGTGCTCGGTCCGCGTGGCCTGATGCCGAACCCGAAGACGGGCACCGTCACCATGGACGTGACCAAGGCCGTCGGCGACATCAAGGGCGGCAAGATCGAGTTCCGTGTCGACCGTCACGCCAACCTGAATTTCATCGTCGGCAAGGCGTCCTTCACCGAGGCCCAGCTGGCCGAGAACTACTTCGCAGCCATCGACGAGGTGCTGCGGCTCAAGCCGAGCGCTTCCAAGGGTCGCTACATGCAGCAAGATCACCGTCGCCTCGACGATGAGCCCCGGCGTCCCGGTCGATCCGACGAAGGTCAAGCCCGCCGCTGAGTGATTGCCAGTCGCTGGCCCCGTCCCGTGAAAACGGGACGGGGCCTGTCGCATTTGTTGGGCGATTCCGGTGGCAGCGCGGCCTCGATTTGCTCCGCTGCCGGTTCGCTCGGTACAGTTGCTCTCGCCGAAGACCGCTGGTACTCGATCCTGGCTCGCCAGGAAAAGGCAAATCCCGCGTAGGTAAAACCTGAATCAATCTCATTGAGTTTGATCGCCCTGGTTGCCTACGTGCACCGGGGTTTTCTTTTTGCCCGCAGGCTTTCGGCGAACCAATGAGAAGTGGGAAGGAGACCCATGGCGAGGCCGGACAAGGCAGCCGCCGTTGCGGAAATGGCTGAGCAATTCACCAATTCCGCTGCCGCAGTGCTGACCGAGTACCGCGGGCTCACCGTTAAGGACCTGAAGGCACTGCGCCGGTCCCTTGGTGAGAACGCCACCTACGCCGTGACGAAGAACACGCTGACCACGATCGCTGCCCGCCAAGCGGGCATCGAAGGGCTGGACGACTCGCTCGCCGGCCCGACGGCGATCGCGTTCATCTCTGGGGACGTTGCAACCGTCGCCAAGGGACTGCGTGACTTCGCCAAGGCGAATCCGCATCTGGTGATCAAGGCTGGGGTCATGGATGGGCGCGTCCTGGACGCTGACTCCGTCCGCAAGCTGGCCGATCTCGAGTCGCGCGAGGTACTCCTCGCCAAGCTCGCCGGCGCAATGAACGGGAACCTGGCCAAGGCCGTCTCCCTGTTCGCTGCGCCGCTGTCCCAGGCCGCTCGTGCCCTGGGCGCCCTGCAGAACCAGAAGCAGGCCGGGGAGACCCCGGCAACCGATGCAGCTCCCGCTGCTGAGGCCACCACCGACGCGGCTGACGCTGCATCCGAGTAAGTAGAGAGAAAGGACGCCGACATGGCGAAGCTCAGTACTGACGAGCTCCTTGACGCATTCAAGGAGATGACCCTGATCGAGCTCTCCGAGTTCGTGAAGCTGTTCGAGGACACCTTCGGTGTCACTGCTGCCGCTCCGGTGGCCGTGGCCGCCGCTGCTCCGGCTGGCGCCGGTGGCGACGCTGCCGAGGAGGAAGAGGTCAGCAACGAGGTCGACGTGATCCTCGAGTCCGCTGGCGACAAGAAGATCCAGGTCATCAAGGAGGTGCGCGCACTCACGAACCTGGGCCTCAAGGAGGCCAAGGACCTCGTCGAGGCCGCTCCGAAGGTTGTGCTGGAGAAGGTCGCGCGCGACGTTGCAGCCAAGGCGAAGGATGCCCTCGAGGCAGCCGGCGCCGCGGTCAGCGTCAAGTGACCAACTGAATCACAGCAGTGGCGGCAATCCCCTCACGGGGGTTGCCGCCACTGTCGTTTCCGGGCCCGTCGCGGACGGGAGTGGACGGTGCAGTCCACACTCCCTGCGACACACCGGAATTCAGAACGGCGGTGGCCCTGGTGGGCCACCGCCGTTCTGATCTACTGGGGGTGGAATGAGGTTGGTCTAAAGGGGGCCGGCCGGAGGGGGGAGGCGGGCTTCTGAGTTGGTCAGGCCTCGGTCACTTTCCGAAAGGCCAGTTGCCCTGCCCGTTCGTGGTCGCTCCGCCGATCGTGGTGCCAAACACCACACCGCCGGCCTGCTGGTTGTCGTTGGCGATCACGCTGATCGGCAAGACGGCGAGGGTACCGGCTACCGCGGCGGCGGCGAGAATCCTACGAACGGTGGTCATTTCTCAAAAGCCTTTCTTCTTGACTGGCCCAATGACAAGAAGGTAGCGGGCACTTGACTGAGCTTGTCAACATTTGACAAGGTTTCGTGTGAAGAGAATCGAGGAGGTCGTATGAACGCATCATCAGCGGTGCAGTTCGGCTCTCTGCTGCGCGAAGCACGGCGGAGGCAAGGTCTCTCCCAGAACGAGTTGGGGGCCGGCAAGTACTCCGGCAGCTACATCTCGCACTTGGAGAGTGGGCGGCGCTCTGCCACGCCTGAGGTCATCGAGTTCCTCTCGCGACGCCTCGGCGTATCCCCGCTCGAGTGGGGTGTCTCTCCGGCCGGCGACCCGCGTCAGCTGGTTGCAGGCGACACCATCGAGGACCTGCTGGTCGCCGAACGTGCCTGGTCCGAGCACGACTGGGCCGCCGCGATGCTGCATTCGACCCAGGCCGCCGCCACAGCGGAGGCAGCCGGGGACACCGGCAGGCACTGGGAAGCGCTGTACGTCCTGGCCATGGCGAAGTTCTCCTCCGGCGACTTCGCCGGCGCCGCAACGCTGGCAGAGCAGCTGGCCGAGCACGAGACAGCTCACAAGTTCGCGGTCGCACGGGCACAGGCGCTTGAGCCTCGCATCCATCGCCTTCCGCGCCTCCGACCGCCTCGGCTGGGCCGTCGCCTACGGCGCACGAGCGGTCGAAGCGGCCTCTGCCGCGCCCCCGATCATCCTCTCCGAGGCACTGATGGCCCTTGTCAGCGCCATGTCGGAGGCTGGGCACACGGCCAAGGAGAGCCGGCCGTACCTCGACCGGCTCGCCGAGCTGTCGCCCCGGCTGAGCTCAGACCACTCGAAGGGCCTGATCGCCTGGACCATGGGCACGGCGGAGTTCGTCGCCGGGGATGTGGAGGCAGGCCTGCTGCACCACGCACGGGCGAAGGACCTGCTCGACGCCCGGCGCGACCTGCGACTGTGGCTGCGGTTCTACCGCAGCGCTGCACGCTGCCGGCTCGACGCCGGCATCGTCGAGGGCGTGCCGGAACTCGTGCACACCGCCTCGCTGGGGCTGCAGATCCTCGGCAACCACCACGACGTTGTCGAGCTTCGCCAGGTGGAGGCCAAGCTGGCCCTCCTCACCGGCGACCCGCAGGAGTGCGCCCGGATCATGAGCGCCGTCCTCGACGACCCGGTGCTCGGCGCACCCGACGTCTCGCGCGGCGCATCGGAGTACCTCCTCGCGGAGGCACTGCGGGCGATGGGCAAGGAGGCGGCTGCTCGCGAACGGTTCATGGCAGCGGGGCGCGAGTTCGAGCTCGAGGGACGCCTGAAGGCCGCCGTCGATGCCTGGCGAGTGGGCATGGAGCAGGAAGTTTCAAAGATTTCTTGACATGGACTTGACAGCATCCAGTCAAGTCTGGTGAAGTTATCACCAGACGGCGCCCCCCCAAGTGCGTCGGATGAGTACACCACTTAGACCGGTGTTCTGCAGCATATGGATACCCCTCCCGTGCCTGCCGCAGACACCGGTCTTGTGGCGTCCGGACACAACTGGTGAGCCGGGCTGCACAGGCCGGGCCGGCGATGGTCCGGGCCGAGCCGGGGGAGTTCCGCACCAGGTTGTGACGGTGTTGTCACGGTGTGGTGACGGCCTTGCCGAAGTCGTTCCCCCCACGGGGCTCAAGGCGTACTATCTAGGCACCGCGAGGTCCAAGGTTGCACCCCGCCAGCGGTTTGCAGGCTGCTCGCCTGTGGGGTAAGCTATCGCTTTGCCCATTGCCATCGACGACCCGTGAAAACTTGACGCGGGCCGTTCTGCGTGCAACGAAACCGGTGCCTAGCGCCGGAAGCTTGCGGAAGGACTCCACCTTGGCCGTCTCGCGCACTGCGTCGAAGAACACCAATGTTGTCTCACCCAGCGGTCGGATCTCCTTCGCGAAGATCCACGAGCCGCTCGAGGTCCCCAATCTGCTGGATCTGCAGGTCGAATCCTTCGACTGGCTGATCGGCAACGAGACCTGGCAGGCGCGGGTGGCCGCGGCCCAGGCCGCAGGTCGGACCGATGTGAACACCAAGTCCGGCCTCGAGGAGATCTTCGAGGAGATCTCCCCGATCGAGGACCTCTCCCAGACGATGTCGCTGTCGTTCCGCGACAACCGCTTCGAAGAGGCCAAGCACACCACTGAGGAGTGCAAGGACCAGGACTTCACCTACGCCGCCCCGCTGTTCGTGACGGCGGAGTTCATGAACAACGACACCGGCGAGATCAAGAGCCAGACGGTGTTCATGGGCGACTTCCCGCTGATGACGGACAAGGGCACGTTCATCATCAACGGCACCGAGCGCGTCGTGGTCAGCCAGCTGGTGCGTTCTCCCGGCGTCTACTTCGAGCAGACCGCGGACAAGACCTCCGACAAGGACATCTTCACCTGCAAGATGATCCCGTCGCGTGGCGCCTGGCTGGAGTTCGAGATCGACAAGCGCGACATGGTCGGCGTCCGCGTCGACCGCAAGCGCAAGCAGAACGTCACCGTGCTGCTCAAGGCACTGGGCTGGACCAACGAGCAGATCCTCGAGGAGTTCGGCGAGTACGAGTCGATGCGGCTCACGCTCGAGAAGGACCACACGGCCAACACCGATGAGGCCCTGCTCGACCTGTACCGCAAGCTGCGTCCGGGCGAGCCGCCGACGCGTGAGGCCGCCCAGCAGATGCTGGAGAACTACTACTTCAACCCGAAGCGCTACGACCTGGCCAAGGTCGGTCGCTACAAGATCAACAAGAAGCTGAAGACCGGGCTGCCCTTCGACACCCAGGTGCTCACGATCGACGACATCGTCGCGGCCATCCGCTACATCGTCGCGCTGCACGAGGGCAAGCTCGAACTCGGCGACGAGCCGATCGAGACCGACGACATCGACCACTTCGGCAACCGTCGCCTGCGTACGGTCGGCGAGCTGATCCAGAACCAGCTCCGCATCGGACTCGGTCGCCTCGAGCGCACCGTCCGTGACCGGATGACGACCCAGGACATCGAGGCGATCACGCCGCAGACCCTGATCAACATCCGTCCGGTGTCCGCTGCGCTGAAGGAGTTCTTCGGTACCTCGCAGCTGTCGCAGTTCATGGACCAGACGAACCCGGTGGCCGGGCTGACGCACAAGCGCCGGCTCTCCGCGCTGGGCCCGGGTGGTCTCTCCCGCGACCGCGCCGGCATGGAGGTCCGCGACGTCCACCACAGCCACTACGGCCGCATGTGCCCCATCGAGACCCCGGAAGGCCCGAACATCGGCCTGATCGGCTCGCTGGCGTCCTTCGCCCGGGTGAACGCTTTCGGCTTCATCGAGACGCCGTACCGCAAGGTGGAGAACGGCTACGTCACCGAGCAGATCGACTACCTCACCGCCGACGAGGAGGACCGCTACATCATCGCCCAGGCCAACGCCAAGGTGGCCGAGGGCGGCAAGTTCTCCGAGGAGCGCGTGCTGGTCCGGATCAAGCACGGCGACGTCGACACCGTCCCGCCGGAGAACGTGCAGTACATGGACGTCTCCCCGCGCCAGATGGTGTCTGTCGCCACCGCGCTGATCCCGTTCCTCGAGCACGACGACGCATCCCGCGCCCTGATGGGTGCCAACATGCAGCGTCAGGCCGTGCCGCTGATCCGCAACGAGGCTCCCTTCGTCGGAACCGGCATGGAGTACCGCGGTGCGGTCGACGCCGGCGACGTCACGGTGGCTGCCAAGGCCGGTGTCGTGACCTCGGTCAGCGCCGACATCATCGACGTGACCAACGACGACGGCACCTACACCAGCTACCGGATGTCGAAGTTCAAGCGCTCCAACCAGGCCACCTGCATCAACCAGCGTCCGCTGGTCGCCGCCGGTGCCCGGGTCGAGGTGGGCACCCCGCTCGCCGACGGCGCCTGCACCGACCAGGGCGAGATGGCCCTCGGCCGGAACCTGCTGGTCGCCTTCATGCCGTGGGAGGGTCACAACTACGAGGACGCGATCATCCTGAGCCAGCGTCTGGTGCAGGACGACATCCTCACCTCGATCCACATCGAGGAGCACGAGATCGACGCCCGCGACACCAAGCTCGGTGCCGAGGAGATCACCCGCGACATCCCGAACATCGGCGAGGACATGCTCGCCAACCTGGACGAGCGGGGCATCATCCGGATCGGTGCAGAGGTCGGCACCGGCGACATCCTGGTCGGCAAGGTCACGCCCAAGGGCGAGACCGAGCTCACCCCGGAGGAGCGCCTGCTGCGCGCCATCTTCGGCGAGAAGGCCCGCGAGGTCCGCGACACCTCGATGAAGGTCCCGCACGGCGAGACCGGCACGGTCATCGGCGTCCGCGTCTTCGACCGCGAAGAGGACGACGAGCTGCCCCCTGGCGTCAACCAGATGGTGCGGGTCTACGTCGCCCAGAAGCGCAAGATCTCCAACGGTGACAAGCTCGCCGGCCGTCACGGCAACAAGGGCGTCATCTCCAAGATCCTGCCGGTCGAGGACATGCCGTTCATGGAGGACGGCACCCCGGTCGACATCGTCCTGAACCCGCTGGGCGTTCCTTCCCGGATGAACGTCGGCCAGGTGCTGGAGACCCACCTCGGGTGGGTCGCCAAGACCGGCTGGGACATCACCGGCGTCGACGAGCCGTGGGCCAACCGCCTCCGTACCGTCGGCCTGGAGAAGGTGGCCGGCGACTCCCGCCTCGCCACCCCGGTGTTCGACGGCGCCAACGAGGACGAGATCGCCGGCCTGCTGCGAACACGGCCTGCCGCAGCGCGACGGCATGAAGCTGGTCAACTCCGACGGCAAGGCCCGGCTGTTCGACGGTCGCTCCGGCGAGCCGTACCCGGAGCCGGTCGGTGTCGGCTACATCTACATGCTGAAGCTGCACCACCTTGTCGACGACAAGATCCACGCCCGGTCCACCGGTCCGTACTCGATGATCACGCAGCAGCCGCTGGGTGGTAAGGCGCAGTTCGGTGGCCAGCGCTTCGGTGAGATGGAGGTGTGGGCACTCGAGGCCTACGGCGCCGCCTGGGCGCTGCAGGAGCTGCTCACCATCAAGTCCGACGACGTCCCCGGCCGCGTGAAGGTCTACGAGGCGATCGTCAAGGGCGAGAACATCCCCGAGCCCGGCATCCCGGAGTCGTTCAAGGTTCTGGTCAAGGAAATGAAGTCGCTGTGCCTGAACGTGGAGGTCCTCTCCAGTGACGGCACCGTGGTGGAGCTCCGTGACTCCGAGGACGACTTCCGTGCCAGCGAAGAGTTCGGCATCGACCTGTCCCGGCGTCCCGGTGCGGACTCGTTCCGTTCCGTCGACGAAGTCTGAGTTGTTCAACTCAGTCACAACTCAGACTCACCAAGTTTTGGTTCCCGCGCTGCGCGTGGGGGAAAGAGAAGCAACGTGCTGGACGTGAACTTCTACGACGAGCTTCGTATCGGGCTGGCTACGGCCGACCAGATCCGGGAGTGGTCGCACGGCGAGGTCAAGAAGCCCGAGACCATCAACTACCGCACGCTCAAGCCCGAGCGCGACGGCCTGTTCTGCGAGAAGATCTTCGGTCCCACCAGGGACTGGGAGTGCTACTGCGGCAAGTACAAGCGGGTGCGCTTCAAGGGCATCATCTGCGAGCGCTGTGGCGTCGAGGTCACCCGCTCCAACGTGCGTCGTGAGCGGATGGGCCACATCGAGCTCGCCGCTCCGGTGACCCACATCTGGTACTTCAAGGGCGTCCCGAGCCGGCTGGGTTACCTGCTGGACATCGCCCCGAAGGACCTGGAGAAGGTCATCTACTTCGCCGCGTACATGATCACCTCCGTCGACGAGGAGGCCCGTCACCGCGACCTGCCCTCCCTCGAGGCCAAGGTCGAGGTCGAGCGCAAGCAGCTGGAGTCCCGCCGCGACGGCGACGTCGAGAACCGCCTCCAGAAGCTGGAGGAGGACCTCGCCGCGCTGGAGGCCGAGGGTGCGAAGGCCGACATCAAGAAGCGCGTGCGTGAAGGTGGCGAGCGCGAGGTCAAGCAGCTGCGCGACCGCGCCCAGCGCGATCTCGACCGGCTCGACGCCGTCTGGAACCGGTTCAAGTCCCTCAAGGTCCAGGACCTCGAAGGCGACGAGATCCTCTACCGCGAGATGAAGAACCGCTTCGGCAGGTACTTCGCCGGCTACATGGGCGCAGAGGCGATCAAGAACCGCCTCGGCACCTTCGACCTGGCTGCGGAGTCCGAGTCGCTGCGCGAGATCATCCAGACCGGCAAGGGCCAGCGCAAGACCCGCGCCCTCAAGCGGCTCAAGGTGGTTGCGGCGTTCCTGAACACCGTCAACTCCCCGCTCGGCATGGTGCTGGACGCCGTCCCGGTCATCCCGCCGGACCTTCGCCCGATGGTGCAGCTGGACGGTGGCCGCTTCGCGACCTCCGACCTGAACGACCTGTACCGCCGCGTGATCAACCGGAACAACCGCCTCAAGCGGCTGCTCGACCTCGGCGCGCCCGAGATCATCGTGAACAACGAGAAGCGGATGCTGCAGGAGGCCGTCGACAGCCTGTTCGACAACGGCCGCCGTGGCCGTCCGGTGACCGGCCCGGGCAACCGTCCGCTGAAGTCGATCTCGGACATGCTGAAGGGCAAGCAGGGCCGGTTCCGTCAGAACCTGCTGGGCAAGCGCGTCGACTACTCCGGCCGTTCGGTCATCGTCGTCGGCCCGCAGCTCAAGCTGCACCAGTGCGGCCTGCCGAAGGCCATGGCGCTGGAGCTGTTCAAGCCCTTCGTGATGAAGCGGCTCGACGACCTGAACCTTGCGCAGAACATCAAGAGCGCCAAGCGGATGGTCGAGCGTCAGCGTCCGGTCGTGTGGGACGTGCTCGAAGAGGTCATCGCAGAGCACCCGGTGCTGCTGAACCGCGCACCGACCCTGCACCGTCTGGGCATCCAGGCGTTCGAGCCGCAGCTCATCGAGGGCAAGGCCATCCAGATCCACCCGCTCGTCTGCACCGCGTTCAACGCCGACTTCGACGGTGACCAGATGGCAGTGCACCTGCCGCTGAGCGCGGAGGCGCAGGCCGAGGCCCGCATCCTGATGCTGTCGACCAACAACATCCTGAAGCCCGCCGACGGTCGCCCGGTCACCATGCCCACCCAGGACATGGTCATCGGTCACTACTTCCTGACGATCGAGCAGGAGGGGCTCGCCGGCGCTGGCCGTGCGTTCTCCTCCATCGCCGAGGCCTACATGGCCTTCGACGCCAAGCAGCTCGCCATCGGGAGCAAGTGCCGCATCCGGCTCACCGGGATCGTTGCCCCCGAGGGCCAGGAGCTCCGTGAGGACGGCAGCATCCTGCTGGAGACCACGCTGGGTCGCGCCCTCTTCAACGAGGCGCTCCCGTCGGACTTCCCGTACGTCAACGCCGAGGTCGGCAAGAAGCGCCTCGGCCAGATCGTCAACGACCTGGCTGAGCGCTACCCGAAGGTCGCCGTCGCGCAGACCCTCGACAAGCTGAAGGACCTCGGTTTCAAGTGGGCCACCCGGTCCGGTGTCACCGTGTCCATCGGCGACGTCCAGGTGCCGCCGAACAAGCCGGAGATCCTGGCCGCCTACGAGGAGCGCGCCAACAAGATCACCAAGCAGTACGAGCGTGGCAAGGTCACCGAGGAGGAGCGCCACCAGGAGCTCATCCAGCTGTGGACCGACGCGACGGCCGAGCTGACGGCTGCCATGGAGGCCAACTTCACGAAGAACAACCCGATCGTGATGATGGTCCACTCCGGCGCCCGAGGGAACATGACCCAGATGCGCCAGATCGCCGCCATGCGTGGCCTGGTGGCCAACCCGAAGGGCGAGATCATCGCCCGCCCGATCAAGTCCAACTTCCGTGAGGGCCTCTCGCGTCCTGGAGTACTTCATCTCCACGCACGGTGGCCGGAAGGGCCAGGCGGACACCGCACTGCGCACGGCGGACTCCGGGTACCTCACCCGTCGTCTCGTCGACGTCTCGCAGGACGTGATCATCCGCGAGGAGGACTGCCTCACCGACCGTGGCCTCACCAAGGCCATCGCCGCGGAGGGCAAGGGCGGCAAGCTGGTCGTTGCCCGCAACGTCGAGACCGCCGTCTACGCCCGTACCCTCGCCAGCGACGTGCGTCACTGCCGACGGGAAGGTGCTGGTCAAGGCCGGCGTCGACCTCGGTGACGTGAACATCAAGAAGCTGCTGCAAGAACGGCATCACCGAGGTCAAGGTGCGCTCCGTGCTCACCTGCGAGGCCAAGACCGGCACCTGCGCCGCCTGCTACGGCCGTTCGCTGGCCACCGGCAAGCTGGTCGACGTCGGCGAGGCGGTCGGTATCGTCGCGGCACAGTCCATCGGCGAGCCCGGCACCCAGCTGACGATGCGTACCTTCCACACCGGTGGTGTGGCCGGTGACGACATCACCCAGGGTCTGCCGCGTGTGGTCGAGCTCTTCGAGGCCCGTCAGCCCAAGGGCAAGGCGCCGATCGCAGAGACCGCCGGTCGCGTGCGTGTCGAGGAGGGCGAGCGGACCCGCAAGCTCGTCCTCGTCCGTGACGACGGCGAGCCGGACCTGGAGTACCTGCTGCCCCGCCGCGTGCGGCTGGAGTGGGAGGACAACACCGGGGTGCGTCACGTCGTCACCGACGGTGACCACGTGCAGGCCGGTCAGCAGCTCTTCGCCGGTACGCCCGATCCGCAGGACGTCCTGCGGGTCAACGGCCTCCGCAAGGTGCAGGAGCACCTGGTGGAAGAGGTCCAGGCCGTGTACCGGACGCAGGGTGCGCCGATCCACGACAAGCACATCGAGATCATCATCCGGCAGATGCTCCGTCGCGTGACGGTCATCGAGTCGGGCGACACCTCGATGCTGCCCGGCGAGCTGGTGGACCGGAAGTCGTTCGAGGCGCAGAACCGGCAGATGGTGACCGAGGGCCAGACCCCGGCACAGGGTCGTCCGGTGCTGATGGGCATCACCAAGGCGTCGCTGGCGACCGAGTCGTGGCTGTCCGCCGCCTCGTTCCAGGAGACGACGAAGGTGCTCACCGACGCGGCGATCAACGCCAAGTCCGACACGCTCGTCGGCCTCAAGGAGAACGTCATCCTCGGCAAGCTGATCCCGGCCGGCACCGGCCTGGACCGGTACCGCAACATCCGGGTGGAGCCCACCGCCGAGGCGCGCGCCGCGGCGTACGACCTCTCCTACGACCCGTACGACTACGACCTGTCGCGTCGGCGGTCCTGCGGTCGGGCTGGACGAGTACGACACCGGCGAACTGCGCTGAGCGGTCAGCCGATGAAGATCGTCATCGCCTCCGACCACGCCGGGGTTGAACTCCGGCAGGAGATGGCAGACGAGGCCCGCGCGCTCGGGCACGAGGTCACCGACCTCGGCCCGGCGCCGGGCGTCGCCATCGACTACCCCGTGAACGGGGCGATGGTGGGACGCCTGGTGGCGGCGGGGGAGTACGACCTCGGCATGCTGGTCTGCGGCACCGGGGTGGGCATCTCGATCGCTGCGAACAAGGTTCCGCGGCATCCGTGCGGTGGTCTGCTCCGAGCCGTACACGGCCACGCCTGTCCCGGCAGCACAACAACTCCAACGTGCTGGCCGTCGGTGCCCGCGTCGTCGGCCCGGGCCTTGCCCGGCATGATCGTCCACGAGTGGCTGACCGCCGAGTTCGAGGGCGGCCGGCACGCCCGCCGGGTCGCGCTGATCGAACGACATCTGGAGAACGGCCGCCGCGCCGCAGGAGCCGACGCTGTCCTAGACTTGGGTTTGTGAGGACCAACGTCGGGCACCCGGGCTGCCCGCCATGGCCACGGCGGGCCGCGCACGTCGGCCCTGCTCGGGCAGCGCCGTCGAGTACTTCGACTTCACGCTGTTCGCCACGGCGTCCGCGCTGTTCCTCGGGCCGGTGTTCTTCGCCCCGCTCGGGCCGCTGCAGGCGACGCTGGCCGCCTTCATCACCTTCGGCAGTGCCTTCGTCGCGCGTCCGCTCGGTGCGGTGCTGTTCGGGCACGTGGGCGATCGGGTCGGGACGGCGAGCAGCGCTGATCTGGTCGGTGACCCTGATGGGGGTGGCGACCACCGGCGATCGGCCTGCTTCCCGGCTACGCGCACGCTCGGCATCGCGGCCCCGGTGCTGCTGCTGGCGCTGCGCCTCGCTGCAGGGGCTCTCCGCCGGCGGCGAGCAGGCCGGGTCCAACGCGCTCTCCCTCGAGCACGCACCCGGATGGCGAACGGAACCGGTACGCGGCCTGGACCATGCAGGGCACGTCGCTGGGCACGCTGCTGGGCAAGGTCGCCTTCCTCGTCGTGGTCTGGCTGCCGCAGCCGGCGCTGCTGACCTGGGGCTGGCGGTTGCCGTTCCTGGTCGGCCGGACCGCTGATGCTGGTCGCGGTGGCGATCCGACGCACGGTGAGCGAGCCGCCGCGCGTTCACCCGACTCGCCGCCGCCGGGGGGCTGGCGAGGGTGCCGGCTCGTCGAGGTGCTGCACCGGTCACTGGCGAGCGGTGCTCGCTCGTGGCGGTCGGCACGCTGTTCGCTGTCGGGGGAGCCGTGCTGAACGTCTACGGCCTGAGCTACGCCACCGCACGGGGAACCGCGGCCGGCGGCGTACCTGGCGATGATCACGGCGGTCACGGCGCTCGGCCTGCGTCCTGCAGCCGGTCTGGGCGCGGCTGTCGGACCGGGTCGGCCGCCGTCCGGTGTTCGTCGGTCGCTGTCTCGCCGCCGCCGCGCTCTACTTCGCCTACCTGCCCGCGCTCGGCACCGGGAACCTGGTGCTGGTCGGGCTGGCCTCCGCTGGCGATGATGGCGGCGTGGAGCGGCGGCGAACGCGGTCAGTGCTGCCTGGTTCGCGGAGCTGTTCCCGACGCCGGTCCGCTACACCGGCGCCGCGCTCGGCGGCCAGCTGGGCATGATCGTCGTCGGGTTCGCGCCGGCCATCATGACCTCGCTCGGAGGGCCGGGCCGACTCGGCTGGCTCCCGGTGGCCGTGCTTCGGCGCCGGCTGCCTCCTGCTGGCCGCGGTCGGCCGGCGCTGATCGCCGTCGAGACCGTCACACGCGCGACTCAGTTGGCCGGCATCGTCGGCGGCACCGCGTCTGCTCGTCGAAGGGCTGGTAGCTGGTGTGCAGCAGGTGGTGGGCCGCTCGGAGTTGGGCTCGCCGTAGAAGTCGTCGTACAGCCGCAGGATGTCCGGGTTCTCCTGGGACCGGCGGTACTTGCTGGTCCGGTCGATGTCGAACAGCACGTTCGGTGCGCTCGCGTGAGCTCACCGACCTTTGCCGGCGCCGGGTGGCCGGCGCCGTCGATGCAGCCGCCGGGGCAGGCCATGATCTCCACCAGGTCGTAGCCGACGTCCTCGCCGGCGACCACGCGCTTGATCAGCGGTTCGGCGTTGCCGAGGCCCGGAGATCACGGCGACCCGCACGGTCATGCCGCCCGCGGTGACCGTGGCCTCCTTGACCCCTGCGAAGCCGCGCACGGCGTGGAAGTCCAGGTGCTCGTCGAGCTTCTCGCCGGTCAGCTTCTCCATCGCCATCCGCAGGGCGGCCTCAGCGACCCCGCCGGAGGCGCCGAAGATGCACCCCGGCGCCGGTGACCCGCGAGTACGGCTCGTCGAAGGTGTCCGGCGCGACCTCTGCCGGATTCGAGCCGGACCATGTCGACCATCTCCATGAACTCGGTGGTGGTCAGCACGGCGTCGACGTCGCGGATGCCGCTCGGGGGCGAACTCGGGCCGGGCGGCCTCGTACTTCTTGGCCAGGCACGGCACGATCGAGACCACGTACAGGTCGTCCAGGGAGATCGCCGTAGCGTCTGCGCGAAGTGGGTCTTCACCGTCGCCCCCATCATCTGCTGCGGCGACTTGCAGCTCGACAGGTGCGGGATCAGCTCGGGGTAGCGCTTCTCGACGAGGTTCACCCAGCCGGGGCAGCAGGACGTGAACTGCGGCATCACGCCGCCGCTGGCCACCCGGTTCAGGAACTCGGTGGTCTCCTCCATGATCGTCAGGTCGGCGGCGAAGGAGAAGTCGAAGATCCGGTCGAAGCCGATCGCCCGCATCAGGCCGGCGACGAACGGCGACGCCTCCTCCGGCGACTTGCCGTACTTGGCGGCGAGCACGCTGCGCGGCGCCGGGGCGACGAAGCCCGACCACCACCTTGGTGGGGTCGTTGATCGCGGCGAACACCGCCGGGCGTTCGCGCACGTAGTCGAGAGCGCCGCAGGGGCAGGCGGTGACGCACTGGCCGCAGGAGACGCAGTCGGTCTCGATCGAGCGGCCGGCCGTCGCTGGTGCCCGACCGTCAGCTGGCCGCTGCGGAACTGGTAGGCCAGCACGCCCGGGACCCTCGATCTCCGCACAGGCCGCGACGCACCGTCCGCAGGAGATGCACTTGTTGTGGTCGCGGATGATGAACGGGTGGTCGCGCACGATCGGCACGCGCGGACGCAGGTGCAGCGGCTCGGCGTAGGTCACCAGCTGCTTGGTCGCCACCTTGCGCAGGTCGCAGACGAACCGGGCCTTGCAGCCGCACCGCAGGCAGCGGGCCGCCTCGGCGCGCGCCTCCGCCTCGGTGTAGCCGGTCTCGACCTGGTCGAAGTCGGTGACCCGCTCGGCGACCGGACGGGCGCGGCATCGGGATGGCGGCTCGAGCTTCGGCCGGGACTCGAACTCGTCCCTGCGGCAGGTCCTCCAGCGAGCCGCGGCTGCAGTTGTAGGCGGCCGGTTCGCCGCGGACGTAGCCCCTGGTGACGAACTGGTCCATCGCCCAGGCCGCCCGGCGCCCGGCTGCGACGGCCTCGATCACGGTCGCCGGCCCGGTGACGCAGTCGCCGCCGGCGAAGATCTTGGTCTCCGAGGCCTGCATGGTCGAGCCGTCGATCGTCGACGTCGCCCCACGTTGTTCAGCCGCACCGGCAGGTCGTTGTAGAGGAACTGGGTGTTGGTGCTCTGGCCGATGGCGCCGATGATCAGGGAGGCCGGCGAGCTCGAAGTCGCTGCCCTCGACCGGGATGGGCCGGCGACGTCCGGAGCGGTCGGGCTCGCCGAGGGTCATCTCCAGGCAGCGCAGCGGTCAGGCCGTCGGAGCTGCGCCGGATCGCCGTCGGGGCGGCGAGGAAGCGCAGCTCCGACCCCCTCGGCCTCGGCGTCGACCACCTCGTGCGGCTCTGCCGGCATCTCGTCGCGGGTGCGCCGGTAGAGCAGCGACACGCGCTCGGCGCCGCGGCGCAGGGCGGTGCGGGCGCAGTCGATGGCGGTGTTGCCGCCGCCGACCACGACGACGTCGCGTCGCCGGGCTCCGGGTCGTCGCCCTTGGTGACCTGCTCGAGGTAGCGGATGCCGGTCCAGACGCCGTCGGAGTTCTCGCCCTCGAGGCGCATCGGGGTGGGGGTCCAGGAGCCGATCGCCAGGTAGACCGCGTCGAAGTCCTGCTGCAGGTCCTCCAGGCGCAGGTGGGTGCCGAGGGACTTGCCGCAGACGATCCGGACGCCGAGCGCGGTGATGGTGCGCGATCTCCGCGTCGAGGGTCGCCTTCGGCAGCCGGTACTCGGGGATGCCGTAGCGCATCATGCCGCCCGGCTTGCGGCTGGCGCTCGAAGACCGTCACCTCGTGGCCGGCGATGGCGGCGTAGAAGGCGGCGCTCAGCCCGGACGGGCCCGGCGCCGACGATCGCGATCCGCTTGCCCGTGCGGCTCGCCGACCGTCGGGGATCCACGGGCTGCTCGCGGGCCAGGTCCCAGTCCGCGGCGAAGCGCTTGACGTCGTTGATCGCCACCGGTGCGTCGACCAGGCTGCGCCGGCACTGCGCCTCGCAGGTGTGCGGGCAGACCCGGCCGCAGGCGGACGGGAACGGGTTGCGGTCCTTGATCACGCGGACGGCGGCCTCGAAGTTGCCGTCGGTGACCAGCGCGAGGTAGCGCTGGATGTCGATGTGGGCGGGGCAGGTCTGCTGGCAGGGCGGCTCGCAGTCGGCATTGTGGTCGCACAGCAACTGCTCGACCCGCACCTTGCGGTAGGCGTCGATCGTCTCCGACCGGGTGTGGATCGACCATGCCCGGCCGTGACCGGGGTGATGCAGGACTTCACCTCGCGTCGCTGCGTCGCCCACCTCGACCACGCACAGCCCGCAGCTGCCGTTGGCCCGTTCCAGCCGGACGTCGTTGCACAGGGACGGGACGTCGAAGCCCTCCTTCTGCAGCGCGGTGAGGATGGTGAGGCCGCTCGTCGACCTCGCACCTCGCGGCCGTCGACGGTGATCGTGAAACGCGGTGTTCTCCGCAGGTCCTGCATGGCAGCCTCCTCCTTGAGACCTGACCCGGCCGGGCGACTCGCACCGCGGCGCATGTAAGTACATTCTGTCATCGACGTGAGCGGTGGGAGGCGTGTTCGGCGGTTCGGCCGACCCCTCATTTTGACGCTCGCACGGGCATCAAGTAGCCTTGAGCCGTTGTGTTCGGGCGACCGAACCATGCGTGCGTGCGCCGCGTCCGGCCCGCCTTCGACAGCTCAGGGAATTCCTGAGTTGCGAGGCTGGGCTGGTGGCGCGCGGTGCGCGCCACCAGAAGCCTCACGGAAAGAGATACCAGCCGGTGCCCACTATCCAGCAGTTGGTCCGCAAGGGCCGCACGGACAAGGTCAGCAAGAACAAGACCCCGGCGCTGAAGGGTTCGCCCCAGCGCCGCGGTGTCTGCACCCGGGTGTACACCACCACCCCGAAGAAGCCGAACTCGGCGCTGCGCAAGGTCGCTCGCGTCCGGCTCTCCTCCGGCGTGGAGGTCACCGCCTACATCCCGGGCGTTGGCCACAACCTGCAGGAGCACTCGATGGTGCTGGTCCGCGGCGGTCGTGTGAAGGACCTCCCGGGCGTTCGCTACAAGATCATTCGCGGCTCGCTCGACACCCAGGGTGTCAAGAACCGCAAGCAGGCCCGTAGCCGCTACGGCGCGAAGAAGGAGAAGTAATGCCTCGCAAGGGTCCCGCCCCGAAGCGTCCGGTCGTCGTCGATCCGGTCTACGGTTCGCCGCTGGTCTCCCAGCTGGTCAGCAAGATCCTGCTGGACGGCAAGAAGACCACCGCGCAGAGCATCGTCTACGACGCGCTCGAGGGCACCAGGGTCAAGACCGGCATCGATCCCGTGCAGACCCTGAAGAAGGCTCTGGACAACATCCGTCCCGCCCTCGAGGTGAAGAGCCGCCGTGTCGGTGGCGCCACCTACCAGGTGCCGATCGAGGTCAAGCCCGCCCGGGCCAACACCCTCGCCCTGCGCTGGCTGGTCGAGCTTCTCCCGTCAGCGTCGCGAGAAGACCATGACCGAGCGGCTGATGAACGAGCTGCTCGACGCGTCCAACGGCCTCGGCGCCTCCGTGAAGCGTCGCGAGGACACCCACAAGATGGCCGAGGCCAACCGCGCCTTCGCCCACTACCGCTGGTGACCATCACCAACTCTTGAACCCAATGCAGGGCACGGCCTGACCGCCGTGCCCTGTGCACTGAACGACCAGATGGAAGGTTGAGCCCTCGTGGCGATTGACTTGAAGCAGGACCTGGCCAAGGTCCGCAACATCGGCATCATGGCCCACATCGACGCCGGCAAGACCACCACCACCGAGCGGATCCTGTACTACACCGGCATCAACTACAAGATCGGCGAGGTGCACGACGGTGCCGCGACGATGGACTGGATGGAGCAGGAGCAGGAGCGCGGCATCACGATCACCTCCGCCGCGACGACCTGTTTCTGGAAGGACCACCAGATCAACATCATCGACACCCCCGGGCACGTCGACTTCACCATCGAGGTCGAGCGTTCGCTGCGCGTCCTCGACGGCGCCGTCTGCGTCTTCGACGGTGTGGCCGGCGTCGAGCCGCAGTCCCAGACCGTGTGGCGCCAGGCCACCCGGTACGGCGTGCCGCGGATCTGCTACGTGAACAAGCTGGACCGCACCGGCGCCTCCTTCGACTACTGCGTCAAGACCATCCGTGAGCGTCTGCACACCGTCGCCGCCGTGCTGCAGCTGCCGGTCGGTTCGGAGTCGAAGTTCCAGGGCGTCATCGACCTGGTCGGCATGCGGGCGCTGATGTGGCGCGGCGAGACCGCGATCGGCGAGGACTACATCGTCGAGGACATCCCCGCCGACATGCTGGCCGCCGCCGAGGCTGCCCGCGAGGAGCTCGTCCACGTCCTTGCCGACAACGACGACGAGTTCGCCGAGCTGTGGCTCGAAGCGGAGGAGACCGGCGAGGTCGTCAGCGAGGCCCAGATCAAGGCAGCCGTGCGTCGCGCGGTGATCGCCAACAAGATCACCGCCGTGATCTGCGGCTCGTCGTTCAAGAACAAGGGCGTGCAGCCCATGCTCGACGCGGTCATCGACTACCTGCCGTCCCCGCTGGAGATCCCGCCGATCGAGGGCTTCAAGCCCGGTCACCCCGAGATCGTGATCCACAAGCACACGTCCAACAACGAGCCGCTGGCGATGCTGGCGTTCAAGATCGCCGCCGACCCGCACCTGGGCAAGCTGACCTACATCCGGGTCTACTCCGGCGTGCTCAAGGCCGGCCAGCAGGTGCTCAACTCGACCAAGGGACGCAAGGAGCGCATCGGCAAGATCTACCAGATGCACGCCAACAAGCGTCAGGAGATCGAGGAGATCGGCGCGGGCATGATCATCGCGGTGATGGGCCTGAAGGACACCACCACCGGTGAGACCCTCTGCGACCCGGCCAACCCGGTCGTGCTGGAGTCGATGGACTTCCCGGCACCGGTGATCGAGCAGGCCATCGAGCCCAAGACCAAGTCCGACCAGGAGAAGCTGGGCATCGCGATCCAGCGCGCTTGCCGAGGAGGACCCGACCTTCCGCGTCCACACCGACGAGGAGACCGGGCAGACCATCATCGCCGGCATGGGCGAGCTGCACCTCGAGGTCATGATCGACCGCATGAAGCGGGAGTTCAAGGTCGAGGCGAACATCGGCAAGCCCCAGGTGGCCTACCGCGAGACCCTGCGTCGCGCGGTGGACAAGGTCGAGTACACCCACAAGAAGCAGTCGGGTGGTTCGGGCCAGTACGCCAAGGTCCTGATCGCGCTCGAGCCGACCGCACCCGGCACCGGCTACGAGTTCGTGAACGCCGTCACCGGTGGTCGTATCCCCAAGGAGTACATCCCGGCGGTCGACCACGGCATCAAGGAGGCCATGGCCTTCGGCCCGCTGGCCGGCTACCCGGTCGAGGACATCAAGGTGACGCTGCTCGACGGCGCCTACCACGACGTCGACTCCTCGGAACTGGCGTTCAAGATCGCCGGCTCGATGGTCTTCAAGGAGGCTGCCCGCAAGGCCGACCCGGCCCTGCTGGAGCCGCTGATGGCCGTCGAGGTGACCACCCCGGACGACTACCTCGGGCACCGTCATCGGCGACATCAACAGCCGCCGCGGGCACGTCCAGTCGATGGAGGAGGCCCACGGCAACCAGGTCGTCAAGGCGCTGGTGCCGCTGAGCGAGATGTTCGGCTACGTCGGCGACCTGCGGTCGAAGACCTCCGGCCAGGCGTCCTACTCGATGGAATTCGACTCCTACGGCGAGACGCCGAAGTCGGTGGCCGACGAGATCGTGGCGAAGGGTCGCGGCGGCGCCTGAGTTTGACTCAGGCACCACGGTAGAGAAAACTTGGTCATGGTCCGTGCTTGCACGGACCCTGACCTTGCAGTCAATCAAACAAAGAAGCGCCCCGCGAGCCCGCGTGGCGACAAATCCGAAAAGGAGCCCAAGTGGCAAAGGCCAAGTTCGAGCGGACCAAGCCGCACTGCAACATCGGCACCATCGGGCATATCGACCACGGCAAGACCACGCTCACCGCGGCGATTACGAAGGTGCTCCACGACAAGTACCCCGTGCTCAATGCGGTGTCGGCGTTCGATCAGATCGACAAGGCGCCCGGAAGAGCGCCAGCGCGGTATCACGATCTCCATCGCGCACGTCGAGTACCAGACCGAGAAGCGTCACTACGCTCACGTCGACTGCCCGGGTCACGCTGACTACGTCAAGAACATGATCACCGGTGCCGCCCAGATGGACGGCGCGATCCTGGTGGTCGCCGCCGACCGACGGCCCGATGCCGCAGACCCGCGAGCACGTGCTGCTCGCCCGCCAGGTGGGCGTGCCGGCCATCGTCGTCGCGCTGAACAAGTGCGACATGGTCGACGACGAGGAGCTCATCGAGCTCGTCGAGCTCGAGGTCCGTGAGCTGCTGTGCGCTCAGGAGTTCGATGGCGACAACTGCCCGATCGTCCGCGTCGCGGCCTTCCCGGCCATGAACGGCGACGAGAAGTGGAGCGCGAGCATCCTCGAGCTCATGGACGCTGTGGACGAGTACATCCCGCAGCCCGAGCGCGAGACCGAGAAGCCGTTCCTGATGCCGATCGAGGACGTGTTCACGATCACCGGTCGTGGCACCGTCGTCACCGGCCGCATCGAGCGCGGCATCGTCCAGCACCGGCGAGACCGTCGACATCATCGGCATCGCGCGACAAGAAGCAGACCACCACCATCACCGGTGTCGAGATGTTCCGCAAGATCCTCGACGAGGGTCGTGCGGGCGAGAACGTCGGCCTGCTGCTGCGTGGCACCAAGAAGGACGATGTCGAGCGCGGCATGGTCGTCATCAAGCCGGGTTCGACCACGCCGCACACCGACTTCGACGCCAACGTCTACGTGCTGACCAAGGAAGAGGGTGGCCGTCACAAGCCGTTCTTCTCCAACTACAGCCCGCAGTTCTACTTCCGCACCACGGACGTGACCGGCATCGTCTCGCTGCCCGAGGGCACCGACATGGTGATGCCCGGTGACAACACCGACATGACCGTGCACCTGAACAAGCCGATCGCCATGGAGGACGGCCTGAAGTTCGCCATCCGCGAGGGTGGTCGCACCGTCGGCGCCGGTCGTGTGACCAAGATCATCAAGTGAACCTGACTCACTGACAGATCCCCAGTACGGCCCCCGCGAGCTATCGCGGGGGCCGTACTGCGTCCCCGGCCCCGTCCCGCGTCCGTCCGCCCTCGCTACCCGTTCGTCGGGACGCTACCCGTGCACCGGTAGCGAGGCAGCACGAGCTGTAGTGAGGGGTGACGGAGCGGTAGTGAGGGGCGACGAACGGGTAGCGAGGCGCGGAGGGAGGGAGGGGTATCCTCCGGGCGTGACCATCCACTCCTCCCACCCGTTCGCCGACCCGCCGTCCGCGCGTGACGCCGTCCGTGCGTTCCGCGGTCGCCTCGCCTCCGGGGTGACCCTGTGGACCTCGCTGGGGGAGCGGCGGCCGGCCGGGCTGACGGTGTCATCGCTGATGGTCGCCCACGGGACCCCGCCCCGGATCCTCGCCCTGCTCGACCCGCTGTCGGACCTGTGCGAGGCGCTGTTGGCCTCACAGGCCGCGGCGGTGACGCTCCTCTCCAGGGACCAGCTGCGGCTGGCCGAGATCTTCGCCGGCCAGGCGCCCGGCCCCGGGCGGTCCCTTCCGGCAGGCGGCCTTCGTCGACACCGCCTGGGGCCCGGTCCCTGCGGCCGCCAGCACCTGGGCCGGCGTGCGCCTGGAGGACTCGCGTCCGGTCGGCTACTCGGTTCTCGTCACCTGCGTGCTCGAGGAACTGGCGACGGCCGACGCCACAGAGGACCCGCTCGTCCACCACCGCGGGCGCTACCCGCAGCTGGGCTGACCCTTCGCAGGCTCAGGGACCAGCTCTCAGACCTGGATGTCGAGGTCCGTCCGGGTGGGAGGGTTGGCGCCCGACCGCGAGACGGTCACCGCTGCGCAGGCCAGGGCACGATCGACGGCCGCGCGGATCGCCGGCCACTGGGCGAAGTGGAGTCGCTCCCTCGCCGCGGCATCGCCCAGCAGGTCCGCGTCCACGAGACCGGAGATCAGTCCGGCCATGAACGAGTCGCCGGCGCCCACGGTGTCGACCACGGACGTGGGCAGGGTGGGGAAGTGCTCAATGGTCCCCGCTGCCAGCACGACGACCTCTTCTCCGCCCTGGGTGACCGCGCAGACCGCGGGCCCCATCGCGGCCCACTGGGCCAGCACGTGGGTCAGTGGCGTGGTGCCGTACAGCCACCGGACGTCCTCGTCGGAGGCCTTGACGACATCCGCGAGACCGATCAGGCGCTCGATCACCGGCCGCGCCTCCTCCGGTGAACCCATCAGGCTGGGACGCGCGTTCGGGTCGTAGGAGATCGTCGCGTTCGGCCGGGCCGCCTCCACGATCTCGAGGACCGCGGCGCCTCCCGGTGCGAGGGTCGCTGCGATCGAGCCCGTGTGCAGATGGCCGCCTGCGGGCACGACGACCTTGGCCGGGTCCAGTGACCACTCCAGGTCGAACTCGTAGGTGGCCACGCCGGCTTCGTCGAGGTGCGCGGCAGCGGTCGGGGTGCGCGCCGCGTCCGTGCTGCCGGGGGTGAGCGTCACGTGCTCGACCGTCATCAGGTCGATGATGCGCTGCCCGTGGGGGTCGGTGCCGATATGGGTGGCGAGGACGGTGCTGTGACCGAGGCGGGACAGGCCGATGGCCACGTTCGCAGGGCTGCCTCCGACGTACTCCAGCGTCGGGCCGGAGGTGGGGATGACGATGTCGATCAGGGCTTCGCCGACGACCGTGACAGGGCTGTGCATGGCGACACTCTAGGGCTCGAGTGCCACCCCGGTGAGTTCGGTCGACATCTCCCAGAGTCGTGCGCCCACATCCGGCACCCGTGCGCCGGGAGGTAGCTGCGCGGGCCCGGGCGGGCCGGAGGAGCCACCGCGACGGGTCGGACCGTAGTAGGCGCCCGGACGAGGGTCGGTGGCCGCGAGCAGGATGGGCTGCGCGCCGTCGGCCGCCGACTGCAGCGCCCCGACGAGGCTGCCGATGGCCATGACGTAGGGCGGCGGTCCGGCGGTGTCGAAGATCGCCGTCCGGCACCAGCCTGGGTGGGCGGCCACGGCCGTCACACCGGCGCCGGCCGCGCTGCTGCGGCGCCGCAGTTCGCCGGCGAAGATCACCTGCGCCACCTTCGAGTCGGCGTAGGACCGGTAGGTGGAGCCGGTCGGACGGCCGAAGCCGGCCTCGATCCGCCCCGGTTGGCGACCGTCGAGCCGAGCGTGACCACCCGGGCTGCGGGCGCGGAGACCAGCGCCGGCCACAGCCCGGCGGTGAGGGCCCACGATCCGAGGTAGTTCACGCCCACCTGCAGGTCGAAGCCGTCGGCGGTCCTTGCCTCGGGGTCCTTGGCGCTGAGACCGGCATTGTTGATCAGCAGGTCCACCGGCTGTGCGCCGACGCGGACCGCGAAGTCGGCGATACTCACCAGCGAGCCGAGTTCGATGACTTCGACCTTGACGGTCGCTCCAGGGCGGGTGCTCCGGATCCGGTCGGCGGCGGCGTGCCCTCGACCCTGGTCGCGCACGGCGAGAATCACCTCTGCGCCCGCGCCGGCGAGGGCACTTGCGGTGGCGAAACCGACGCCCGAACTGGCCCCGGTGACGACGGCGCGGCGCCCGGCGAGATCTGGCAGGGGCAGGGGCGGCAGTCGGTCGGGGCTGGGGTGGCGAACGGGAGTCATGGCATCAGCTTGCCTCACCGAGCGAAATTCGACCCCCACGCCTGCACCGTCCAGACCGAGCACGACGGTGTCGCCACCATGGTCCACTTCGCCTGGGCAAGGGGCCGGCCGTTGCTGCGTGCGACATAGCCCGTCGTCTCGCAGCCCTTCACATTCTCTCCGCTTGCCCCCACCACCAGGACGTCGGTGGTTGCGGAGCGGCTGAGCACCGCGACCGTGCCGAACAGGTCGCCGGATTCGAGGGCGCCGGGGATGCCGCGCGTCTTCTGGGTGACGGCGCGATAGGGCCGCCCACCGAAGCCGGCGAGGGTGAAGGACCCGGAGTACGGCTTCGTCTTGCTCGCCCCTTCGTGGCTCGCTCCGATGGCGATGTCCCACGATCCGGAGGCCGTCAATCCTCGAGTGACCTGCACGGTCGTCCCGAACCGGTCACCGCTCTCGTTGGAGCCGGGAACGCCCGGCATTCCCTGATGGATCTCACGAAGCGCGGTGTAGCTGGAGCTGCGCCTCGTTCCACAGGATGGGCTGCACCAGACCTGTCTCCCTTGCCTTGCCGACGGACTCCTTCGGCGCGGCGACGGCCAGGTGGCCGTCGCGGTAGGAGACGGATTCACCGAAGAAGTCGTTGGCCTCGGCGATTCCGGGCACACCGGGACTCGCCTGGGTGATGCGGGTACGGAACTGCAGCTGGTTCGCACCGTCGAAGCTGAAGAGGTAGACCGCGCCGGCCCGGGTGGCGGCGCCCTCGTCGTCGTAGCTGGCCCCGATCGCGACCGTCCGTCCCCAGCCGGACACGCTGTCGGTGTAGGAGCACCAGAACTTGGCAGCGGCGATGGCGCCGCCCGCGATCACCTGGGGAACTCCGGGGTTCCGGTCGGCGTCCAGTGTGTAGACATCAATGAAGGAGGGCCCGCCGTCCGGGGCTCCTGCGACCACCACCTGGCTGATGCCGTCATGCCTGAGCGCCACCGCCGGTTGCAGCTGGTACCAGGAGGCCTTGGGGTCGAGCTGCGACGGTACGAAGGTGCGCCGGGTGGCGAGGCTGAGGCCGGACGGGCTGCCGCTGAGCAGCGTCACGAGGGGAGCGGCGATGTTCGGAGCCGTCGAGACGACCGCGTCGGAGCAGATGTCGCCGTCGCCGTCAAGGTCGGCGGCGGAGAGGTGGCTGCCTTCGACCCAGTACGGTGCACCGCCGTCGGCGGGGATGACCTCGAAGCTGTCGTGGCTGATGTCGAAGTTGCCCGGGTTCGCCGAGACGACCGCAGCGACGGCGAGGTCCGCCGCGTCCCCGTCGTAGTCACCCAGCACCGGAGTGCCGGCAGCGCAGGCCAGAGCCGCTGCCGGGCCAGCTGCCATGACCGGGGCCGCCGGTTGCCCCGCGGCGAGCAGGCCTGCGATCGCAACAGCGGTCAGGAACGAGCGGTGGGAACAGTGCCCCACGGGGCCCTCCTGGGTCGACGGGGCGTCACCGCAGCGTAGGCCGGTTCCCGGCCATCAGGCGACCGCGAACCAGGGGTTCATACAGGTTCGGTTGACCTGCATGCCGGCCGAGTCAGCCCTGGCGCTTCTGGATCGGCCGCCCACTCGTCGCGCAGGCCGACCGTGCGGTGGAAGCAGGCCGCGGTGTCCGGGTCGGCCGCGAAGTAGCCGAGCCGCTCGAACTGCACGACCTGGCCGGGCGCCGTCTCGGCCAGGGCCGCCTCCACCTTGGCCGGTGAGCAACTCGCGCGAGTTCGGGTTCAGGTCGTCCAGTGCCTCGCCGGTGGCCTCGCCCGGGGCCTCGGTGGTGAACAGCCGCTCGTACAGGGCGACCGTGACGTCCGTGGCGTGGGCGGCCGAGACCCAGTGCATCGTCGACTTCACCTTGCGTCCGTCGGGGGCGTCGCCGCCGCGCGTCGCCGGGTCGTAGGTGGAGTGCACGGCGACGACGGTGCCGTCGGCGTCCTTGTCGACCGCGTCGCGGTGACCAAGTAGGCGCCGCGCAGCCGCACCTCGCGTCCGAGGGAGAGCCGGAAGAACTTCGGCGGCGGCACCTCGGCGAAGTCGTCGGACTCGATGAACAGCTCGCCGCTGAAGGCGACCTCCCGGATGCCGTCGGCGGGGTTCTCCGGGTTGTTGGCCACCTCGAAGTGCTCCACGACCGGCGCGCCGTCGGCGTCGGTGGGCCAGTTGTTGATCACCAGGCGCAGCGGCCGCAGCACGGCCATCCGGCGCTGCGCGGTGGCGTTCAGCTCCCGGCGGACGAAGGTCTCCAGCGCCTCGATCGCCTGGCGGGTGTTGGTGCGGGTGGTGCCGATGTCCGTGCAGAAGGCCCGGATGGCGGCCGCCGGGTAGCCGCGCCGCCGCAGGCCGCGCAGTGTCGGCATCCGGGGTCGTCCCAGCCGTCGACGGTGCCGTCGGTCGACCAGCTTGGCCAGCCGCCGCTTGGACGTGATCGTGTGGGTCAGCTCCAGCCGGGCGAACTCGATCTGCCGGGGCTTGTCGTCCGGCAGCGGCAGGTGTTCCAGGAACCAGTCGTACAGCGGCCGGTGGGTGTCGAACTCCAGGGTGCAGATGGAGTGGGTGACCCCCTCGATCGCGTCGCTCTGGCCGTGCGCCCAGTCGTAGGTGGGGTAGATGCACCACTCGTCGCCGGTGCGGAAGTGGTGGCCGTGGCGGATGCGGTACATCACCGGGTCGCGCAGCGCCATGTTCTCGTGCTGCCATGTCGATCCTGGCGCGCAGCACCGGGCGCCGTCGGGGAACTCGCCGGCGCGCATCCGGCGGAACAGGTCGAGGTTCTCCTCGACGGTCCGGTCGCGGAACGGGCTGTCGACGCCGGGCTTGCCGAAGCCGCCGCGCTGGGCGCGAGATGGTCTCGCCGTCCTGGTCGTCGACGTAGGCGAGGCCCTGGGTGATCAGGTGCTCGGCCCACTCGTAGAGCTGGCCGAAGTAGTCGGACGCGTGCAGGAGCCGTCGGCGGGTAACCCCAGCCACTCGATGTCGTCGACGATCGACTCGACGAACTCCGTCTCCTCGGTGTCGGGGTTGGTGTCGTCGAGGCGCAGGTTGCAGGCGCCGCCGAAGTCCTCGGCGATGCCGAAGTCGACGGTGATCGCCTTCGCGTGACCGATGTGCAGGTAGCCGTTGGGCTCCGGGGGGAAGCGGGTCTGGACGCGTCCGCCGTAGGTGCCCTGCTCGATGTCGCGGCGGACGATGTCGCGGATGAAGTCGTTGGCGACGGGCTCGGTCATGGCCGAAAAGTTACCACCGTCAGGCCTCGCCCGCTCTGCCCAGTCCCCGCCCGATCCCTCCGCCGCCGCCACCGACGTCGCCGGTGGCGACGCGCACCGGCGATTCGCGGTCGAGGCGTCCAGGCCGAAGCGCACGGCGTCGTGGCCAGCGAGCGGCTCGGGCGGCCGCGGCGGGGCGTTCGGTAGGCTGTTGCGGCCATGAATGCCAGCCCAGCCCGCCTCCGCGTCGCGCCCTCGCCCACCGGCGACCCGCACGTCGGGACCGCGTACATGTCCCTGTTCAACCTCGCCTACGCCCGCAGCCACCGGGGGCGCGTTCGTCCTGCGCATCGAGGACACCGACCAGGCCCGCTACGTCGCCAGCTCCGAGCAGCAGATCTGCGACACGCTGGACTGGCTCGGCCTGGACTGGGACGAGGGTCCCGACAAGGGCGGCCCGTACGCGCCGTACCTGCAGTCGGAGCGGCTCGACACCTACCGACCCTGCGTCAGCAGCTGGTCGACCGACGGCCAGGCCTACCGCTGCTTGTGCACCGCCGAGCGGCTGGCCGAGCTGCGCGCGAGCAGCAGGCGTCCAAGGCCGGCGGCCACCGGAGGCTACGACGGCTGCCGCGTGCGGCAAGACCCGCGACGAGCGCGCGGCGCTGCCGCGGCTTCAGCGAGCCGCACGTCGGGCGCCTGCACATCCCGGCCGACGTCGCGTCACGTTCACGACCTGGTCCGTGGGCGAGGTCCACGCTCCGCGTCCTGGTCGACCGCGTGATCCTCAAGGCCGACGGCTTCCCGACCTACCAGTTCGCCTTCGTGGTGGACGACCACCTGATGGGCATCACGCACGTGCTGCGCGGCGAGGAGTGGATCTCCTCGACCCCCAAGCACCTGCTGCTGTACCGCTGGCTGCGGCTGGGACGCGCCCGCGTTCGCGCACATGCCGCTGCTGCGCAACACCGACAAGTCGCAAGATCTCCAAGCGCAAGAACCCGGCCGCACGGCTCACCTGGTTCCTCGAGCAGGGCTACCTGCCCGAGGCGCTGCGGAACTTCCTGCAGCTGCTGGCCTACCCGCCGGTCGACGAGGGCGACGAGGTGGCGACCTTCGACGACGTTCGTCGCCGGCTTCGACTGGGCGCAAGGTGAACACCGTCGGCCCGATCTTCGACCTCACCAAGCTCGACTGGCTGAACGGGCACTACATCCGCGCGCTCGCGCCCCGACGAGCTGGCCGAGCGCATCGTCGAGTTCGCCGTCCGGAGGGCCAGTGGACCGACCCGACCGACGCGCAGGTCGCAGCTGCTCGGGCGAGGCCGTCCCGCTGATCCAGGAGCGGCTCGTCCTGCTCAGCGAGGCGCTGCCGAAGCTGGCCTACCTGTTCACTCCGGACGACGACCTGGTGGTCGACGCCGACGCGCTCGCCAAGGCGGGGCCGGAGGCCGCCGTCCGTCGTCTCGGCGGCGCTCGCCGCGCTCGAGGGGCTGGGGGAATGGACCACCGACTCGATCCAGGCAGCCCTGCGCGCCGCGCTGGTCGACGGGCTCGGGCATCAAGCCGAAGTTCGCGTTCGGCCCGGTGCGCCTCGGCGTCACCGGATCGAACGTGTCGCCGCCGCTGTTCGAGTCGATGGAGCTGCTGGGACGCGAGTCCAGCCTCGGCCCGGCTCCGGAAGCTGGGCGGACTGCTGTGACGGTTGTCGCGATCTTCGGGGGCCGCAGCGAGATCGGGCTGGCGGTGGCCACCCGGCTCGCGTCCGGCGCGACCGTCGTGCTGGCGGCGCGTCCCGGGTCCATGGAGGAGGCCGTCGCCGCCTGCCGTGCGGCCGGTGCGGCGCGGGTGGAGGTTGTCGAGTTCGACGCCGACGACGTCCCCGCCCATGCAGGAGCTGGTCGCCTCGATCGAGGAGCGCGTCGGGTCCGATCGACGTCGCCGTACTGGCCTTCGGGGTGCTGGGCGACCAGTCGGTGGCCGAGCACGACCCGGTGGCGGCGGCCGCGATCCTGCACACCGACTTCATCGCGCAGGCGTCGCTGCTGACCGTGCTCGCCGAGCGCATGCGCGCACGGGGGCGGGGCACGCTGGTCGGCGTTCTCGTCTGTGGCGGGCCAGCGCGTCCGGCGCGCCAACTACGTCTACGGCTCGGCCAAGGCCGGGCTGGACGGCTTCGCCTCCGGCATGGCGGACGCCCTGCACGGCACCGGCGTCCACCTCATCATCGCCCGGCCCGGTTTCGTGATCGGCCGGATGACCGCGGGCATGGACCCGGCACCGTTCTCGTCCACGCCCGACCAGGTCGCCGACGCGGTGGTCGAGCGCATCCGGGCCGGACACGGCGTCGAGCTCTGGATCCCGTGGCAGCTTCGCGCCATGTTCGCCGTCGCCCGGTTCGTATCCCGTCGCTCCGTATGGCGACGACGTCGGAGACGACCACCTGCTTGATGTCATCGGGGTCGAGGCCGGCGGGATGGGGGAGCGTGAGCGTCGTGACACTGGCCGGGTCGAGCCCATCCGGGCCCCCGAGCAGCATGCCCGCGCCGTCGAGCGCGTCGGCGCAGAGGTCACCGTTGAGGTCGGCGCTGGCGAAACCAGCGCCGAGGTAGAGCCACGTCCGGAGCCCACCGCTGCCCGGTGTCACCTGGCACCGGCTCCAGCTGTGGGAATCGCCCAGCCCGACGACGCTGACCAGCTGGTCGGGGTAGGAGTCTCCGTCGTAGTCGCCAGGGAGCGGGACGCCGGGAGGCAGGGCAGGCCGAGTTCCCGACGCGCAGCGATAGCCTCCGCGGACGACGGCGCAAGCCCCAGGCCCGCGATCACGGCGAACGCGACGACGATCCGGGTCTTGCGCGCTTCACTCCTTGGTCGGGCCGATGGGTTGACGTTAGTCTGCGGCGCGCCGTCCCGGAGCCAAACCCAGGGGAGGGGACCGGAACCGGTCCGTTCAGGTCGCAAAGACGAGCCCCCATCCCCCATAGGTGGTGCTGGCGGTGTTCGCGGGGCGTGGGATGGAGGCCAACTTCGTGGTGGACGTCAGCTTGCGGCCGTCAGAGCGGACGACGTAGCCGCTCGTCCGGGCGCCCCGGATCCGGAGTCCTCTCCGCTGGCCCCGATCAGCAGGGTGTCCGTGGTGGCGGAGGTGCGCACGACGCCGAGGGCGCCGCCGAACTCGTCGTAGGGCTCCGCTGTTCCTGGCACACCCCTGGAGTTCTGGGTGAAGGTGCGGTAGATCGGCCGGGTGAAGTTGGCGACGGTCACCGAACCCGCGTCGTAGGCCTTGCCAACGACTTCGGAGGCGCCGATGGCGATGTCGTAGGAGCCGGTGGCGGTGAGACCGCGGGTGACCACGACGTGTGAGCCGAAGTAGTCACCAGCCTCATTGGTCCCGACAACGCCTCGCGTGCCCTGATGGATCGCGCGGTAGGCGGTGTAGGTGGACGTGGCCTCGTGCCACCGGATCGGCTGCACCAGTCCGGCGTCCATGATCCTGCCGAACTGTTCGCCCAGTGCACCGATGGCCAGTCTCCCGTCCCGGAAACTGAGGCCGGCACCGAACCAGTCGTTCTCCTCGGCAACGTCGGGGATCCCCTGGTGCTCTTCTGGGTGAGCAGTGTGCGGAACCTCAGGGTGGTCGTATCGCCGGCACTGGAACTGAACATGAAGACGCTGGCGCCGGCATCACCGTGACCCTTGACGCTGAGCTCGCCGTCACCGACCGCAAGGCTGCGCCCCGAGCCGGCGAGGACGAGATCACCCGAGGCGCCCCGTGCAGCCAGGTCGATCACGTCAGGAGTGCCGGGAACGCCCGCCGCGTCCAGGGTGTAGACGTCGAGGAAGTGCCCCTTCTCGCAGCACATGTCGTCAGTGTCGACGAACCAGCCGGCCACGACAACCTGGCTGATTCCGTCGTGCCGCAAAGGCTCGGACCGAAGCACCCGCCGGTACAGGGGCGGATCGGGAGACACCTGTGGGACATCGATCGTGCGTGGGTGGGCGGCATCGAGGCCGGCGGGGCTGCCGAGCAGCAGCGTTGTCACGTCGATGACCACATCGGCGCACAGGTCGCCGTTCAGGTCGGCGTTGACGACGCTCGAGCGTTCGGGGCGCTCGATCCAGTACGGGGCGCCACCGTCAGCGGGCACCACCTGGTAGGCGACCCTGAACGAGGAGACGGACTGGTCGGCGTCGGACGCGGTCGCACCGACGAGCCGGTCGGCCCGACCGTCGCCGTCGTAGTCACCCGGGACCGGGGTGCCGGTCGTGCACGGCGTGCCGCCCGGGGCCGCCGCCGCACGCCGGGGGCGATGGACAGCCCCGCGGCGATGAGCAGCGCACCCAGCAAGGTGGTCAGGAATCGTCGCATCAGGGCCTCCGTGGTCCGGCAGGGGGTCGTGCTCAACCCTCGAGATCGACGCTAGCCCCGGCCTGAAGCCCGAGGGAGCGAAAGACGCTCGACCCAGACATCTCATCCAGCTTCATACAAACGCTCACGCGCAGAACCCCGTCCCCGCGGTCGGCTGCGGTGCACCGGCCGCGCCGGGCTCAATCCTGCTCGACGGTGAATCTCGGCCCGTCGCTGCGGCACGAGCCCTTGACCGTGAACTCCTGATCGTCCTGGTTCTGCTTGAACTCGACCTCGAGGGTCTCCGGTCCCCGGTTCCCGACCTCGACGGTGAACCCGTCGGCCGGGCACGGCAGCGTCCAGCCTGATCCGCTGCGCCCGGCACGTCGCCGTGACCCGACCGGCCTGTCCACTCCATGAACCCTGCACCGCGGCGGGCGCGGGCCTGCTGGTCGCTGGTGCCTGCTCGCGAGTGGCTCGGGAGGTGGGTCGGGAGGTGGGGCGGGCGGTGGGCCGGGAACTGGGTCGCGGCGTCGGCCGGGCAGATGGCTTCAGGAGTGGGTCGCGAGGTGGGCGGGGCGGCGTGGCGCTGACGGTGTTGCCGCTGGGCACCTTCGGGGCGGCCAGACTGGTCGCATGGGCGCCGGCTCGCGAAATCGCCGACCACACGCTCACGGTCGCCAGCGCGACAACGACGGTCCAGACCACAGCCCAGACCACCACGGGAAGCCGACGCCTCATCGGGCCATCATGCCGCACCTGTCCCGAGGATTCCGGTGGCGTAGGGTCATGCCCATGGCCAGAGTCCTGATCATCGAGGATGACCTGGCCATCCGTTCTGCACTGAAGCGGGTCCTCACCGACCGCGGGGATGTCGTGGCCGTTGCCGGGACCGGAATGGAGGGGATGACGATCCTGATGCGGGAGCAACCCGACATCGTCCTGCTCGACCTCGGGCTTCCCGACCTGGACGGCTTCGGCGTCCTCGGGATGCTGCGAGCGGTCAGCGAGGTCCCGGTGATCGTCATCACGGCGCAGGACGACGACCGCTCCACGATCCGGGCACTCGACGCCGGCGCCGACGACTACGTGACCAAACCGTTCGGCGCCGATCAGGTGGCCGCAAGGATGCGCGCGGTCCTGCGACGTTCCCGGCGCGAGCCGGACGAGGAGGACCCCGCGCTCGTGATCGGCGACCTCGTCATCGACCCCCGTAGTCGTGAGGTCACGCTTGCCGGGAACCCGGTTGGGACTCTCCCGCAAGGAGTTCGACGTCCTGCTCGTGCTCGCGAACCGGGTCGGTGTCGTCGTCACCAAGCGCGAGCTGCTGACCGAGGTCTGGCGGCAGCCCTACGGTGGTGCCGACCGGACGGTCGATGTCCACCTGAGCTGGCTGCGCCGAAAGCTCGGCGAGACGGCCGCCGAGCCGCGCTACCTGCAGAGCGTCCGGGGCGTCGGCGTACGGTTGGTGAACCCCGCTGGAGGGTGTCCCTTGAGGCGACGCATCACCGTTCTCGTCGCGCTGATCTCGACCGGCGTTCCTCATCTCCTTCCTCGTCCCGCTCGCGCTCCTTGTCAGGACCCTCGCCGAGGACCGGGGATGGCGATGATCGACCAGACGGCCCGCAACGTGGGGATCCTGGTGTCGGGGATCAGCGAGCCCTCCCAGCTCGCGTCGCTGGTGGACGTGGCGGTGGCGACATCGGGCGTGGCCGCCGGCGTGATCTCCCCCGGTCGGGCGAGCGACTGGGGACCATCGACCACGCTCGATGAGGCCGAAGTGGCCCGAGCGCGCGGCGGGGAGGCCTTCTCGGTCATCGATGCCGAGGGCGGCCGGGTCTACGTGCCGATCGCCCTTGACGCCGGGACCAGCGTGGTCGTGGCGAGCATCCCCGTCGAGGACCTCTACGCGGGGGTCGCCGAAGCGTGGTGGACCATCGGCGCCACCGGGGACGGCCCTCCTCGCGGTGTCGCTGCTCATCGCGGCCCAGGCGTCCCGTCGGATCAGCGAGCCGCTGCTCGAGGTCGCATCGACGGCGCACCGTCTCCGCGACGGCGACCTCGCCGCGCGGGCGCGAGGAGTCCGGGCCCTCCGAGACCAGGGAGGTGGCCGCAGCCCTCAACGGGCTGGCGGACCGGATCAGCGGGCTGCTGGTCGAGGCCCGGGCGGACGTCGGCGAACTGGCCCACCGCCTCCGCACGCCGGTGACGGCCCTGAAGCTCGACCTCGACGCGGTGCGCGAACCGGAGCTGGCCGGCAGGCTCCAGGAAAGGGTGACCGCCCTGCAGCGGGCCATCGACGTCATCGTGAAGGAGGCCCGCCGGGAGGTCCGGGAGGATCTGCCTGAAGGGCTGCGATCTCGCCGAGGTCGTCCGCGAGCGGGTCGAGTACTGGCGGGCGCTCGCTGAGGATCAGGATCGCGCACGTGCAGGTCGACCTTCCGTCCGGGGCCGTGCCGGTCGAGCTGAGCCGGCTGGATGCCGAGGACGTGGTCGACATCCTGATCGACAACGTCTTCGCGCACACCGGCGAAGCCGTCGACTTCGGGGTCTCTGTGCGGCTCAGCGAGCGCGACGTGCACCTGCTGGTCTACGACAGCGGACCCGGTTTCGCCGCGACCGCTGCCAGGCGGACGGGATCGACGGGCCTGGGGCTCGACATCGCCCGGCGAACCGTTGCCACGTGGAGCGGTCAGCTCCTCACGTCCCCCGTCGGACAACCGGGGGCGAGCGTCGAGGTCCTGCTCCCGCGGGAGCGGCGAGCCGCCACGCGGTGAGTCCCGCCCGATCAGCTGTCGTCGCTGTGCCGGTGAGCCGCTCAGTCCTCGCCGTCCTCGTGGTCGTCGCCGCCGTCCTCGTCGCCGTCGTGGTCATCCTCGTGGTCGTCATCGTCCCGGACGGGGGCCTTGGCTGTGGTGCTGGCCTTGCCCTTCGTCGAGCGGCTCTTCTGCACCGTCGTGATCACGATGGGCTCTGCCGTCTTCACGACCGTCTTGACCACCGTGGTCACGCAGACGTCGTCCTTGAGGGTGGACGGCGGATCGCAGGGAAGGTAGTGGGTGAGCGTCACCGGCTCCAGCACCGGTTCGGTGTGGCCGACGGGCGCGGTGTTCAGGGCGCCGTAGGCCGCGGTGGCGCCGACGGTGCCGGCGAGCGCCGAGGCCACGGCCACGGCTGCGTTCAACAGATGCATGAGGATCTCCTTGGGTCACCACCATCTTCCGGGCGCTCGCGGGTCGCGTCACGCCAATCAAGGCAGACTTAAGAAAAGCATGAGGAATTCCTTATCTTTGGGTGGGGCACGGTTGGACTGAGCCGAAGAAGGGACCACCCCCAATGACCTACTCAGCCCGCAACCGGGATCGCTACCGCGTCGTGGCCTCAGCCACCACCGGGGCGGTGGCTGCCGTGTGTCTGGCGGGTACCGGCGCGGTGATGGGGACGGCCGCGGCAGCGAACGCCCAGAGCGAGCATGACAAGGCCGCGGCACGGGAGCGGGAACTGAACGCCCAGCCCATGATCATCGAGGTCGCCCGGCCCACCGCCAAGGTCACCAGGATCAAGACCGTGACCAAGCCCGGCAAGGGCCCGAGGATCCGGGTGGTCAGCAGCCGGGCAGCCGGAAGGGCGAGGACCGGATCCAGTTCCGCGCAGGCCCAAGCCCAAGCCCCCCGCCACGTCCTCCGGATCGTGACGGGCACCCTCGTCGAACAGGTGCGTTGGCAGTCGCTGGGTACCTACGTGCAGCTCAGCGTCTCCGATCCGGACAAGGTCGCGGCGGCCGAACGCCGGGCTCGCGCCCTGCTGGCCGCCGTCGACTGGGCCTGCAGTCGCTTCCGCGAGGACTCGGAACTGCACCGCGTCAACGCCGGTGCGGGAACCTGGGTCCGGGTGGACCCGCTGCTGGTGGCCGCAACGGTCGCGGCGGTCGAGGCTGCCGAGCACACCGATGGCATCGTGCACCCGCTGCTCGGGAAGGTGATGATCGGCCTGGGCTACGACCGGACGTTCGCCGAGCTGCAGCCCGGCACGTCTCTGGAAGCTCGCATCGAGCCGCCACCGTTGGGTGCCTGGCGGTCCATCGAGTGGGAAGCCGGGGCGATCAGGATTCCGGCAGGCACAGCCCTCGACCTCGGAGCGACGGCCAAGGCGTGGGCCGGCGACGTGATCAGTCGGACGATCGCCGAGGAGGAACGTGCCAACGTCCTGCTCAGCCTCGGCGGCGATGTGGCCATCGCCCGTGGCGACCGGAGCCCGACGTGGTGGCCGATCGCGATCCGTGAGCACCCCGAGGGTGAGGCGAGCGCCGAGGTCGCCCTGACCCGGGGCGGGCTGGCGACATCATCGACCCGCCTGCGGCGCTGGACGGTGGCGGGTGTCACCCATCATCACCTGGTCGACCCGCGGACCGGGGCACTCTGCACGGACCTGCTGGCGGACGGTCAGTGCCACCGGGCCGTCGGCGACCGCCGCGAACATCGCCACCACGGCAGCGGTCGTGCTCGGTGACGACGCGGTGCGCTGGCTCACCGAACGTGAGGTGGCCGCCCGACTCGTCGCCGAGGACGGCACCGTCACGCTGACACCCGGATGGCCGGAGAAGGGAGCGGACCGATGAACGGGCCCCTGCTGTGGTTCCTCAACCGGGGAACCGGCATCGTCTTGTTGTTGTTGATGACCCTCTCGGTGGTGCTGGGCATCCTCAGTGCGCGATCGCGGGCCGGCCGCGGCACACCGGGCTTCGTCCGCAACGTGATGCACCGCAACGTCTCGCTGCTCGCCGTCGCGCTGCTGGCCGTCCATGTGGGCTCCGCCGTGGTCGACTCCTACGTCGACATCCGGTGGTGGGACGCGCGTGGTTCCCTGGGGAGGCCTCTACCAGCCCGTCTGGCTCGGACTGGGCGCCCTGGCCCTCGACCTGCTGGTGGCCATCACGGTGACGAGCCTGCTGCGTACCCGCCTGCCCCACGCCGCGTGGCGGCTCGTGCACTGGGCGAGCTACCTCGCCTGGGGGATCGCCGTTGTCCACGGGATCGGGATCGGCACGGACAGCGACGCGACCTGGTCGGTCATGATCACCGCCGGGCTGCGGCGTGGCCGTCGTGCTGGCGCTCGCCGTGCGGATCGGTGGGACCGTGCGGAAGGCGGTGCGCGCATGAGGGCGTCGGTCGACGAGGGCCCGCGCCTCCTGGCGCACCTGGCCGACGGCCCCGGCCTCGCCCGGCACCGGCTCCGCCACCCCGCCCCCGCCCGGGTGACGGTGGAACAGCTGGCCAGGGCGGCCGAAGCTGCGGACCTGCGCGGACGTGGTGGCGCCGGCTTCCCCTTCGCGACCAAGCTGCGCACCGCTGCCCGTCGCGGCGCCGTCGTGGTGGTGAACCTCAGCGAAGGTGAGCCGGCCAGCCACAAGGACGAGGTGCTGGCGATGCGTCGCCCGCACCTGATCCTCGACGGTGCGGTCCTTGCCGCCCGGGCGCTCGGTGCGCGCCGGATCCATCTGGTCCTGCCCGGCGACAAGCCGCTGGTCAGCACCCGCATGACCGTGGCACTCGCGGAGCGCGAGGGCGCCGACAAGGTCGAGTGGCGGATCGACACCGCCGACGCCGGCTTCGTCAGCGGCCAGGCCCGCGCCGTGATCGAACTGATGTCGGGGCGTGCCAACCTCCCGGTGACCGCCTGGACGCCGGAGGCGGTGTCGGGCCATCGCGGACGTCCGACGCTGCTCTCGAACGCAGAGACCTTCGCCCAGCTCGCCAGCATCTGGGCCCACGGCCCGGACCCGGCGACGATGCTCATCACCCGCGCCGGCGACACCCCGGCGGCGAAGGTCGTCGAGGTGGCGCTCGGGCGTCGTGGAGCACCGTGCTGAGCCCGTCCGAGCTCGACCGCCCCGTGCTGCTGGGCGGGTACCACGGTGTCTGGGTCCCGGGTGGGGCGCTCGAGGGTCGCCGCATCGCCGCCGAGGACCTCGCGGATCTTGGTGCCCGCCTCGGTGCGGGCGTCGTGCTGCCACTGCCACCGGGGTCGTGCCCGGTCCACGAGACCGCCCGGATCGTCTCGTACCTCGCCGGGCCAGTCGGCCGGCCGGTGCGGTCCCTGCCGGTTCGGGCTGCCCGCGCTCGCGCTGGCCGTTGACGACGCGGATCGCGGCGACGGCCCCGTCGAACGCATCCACGAACTCGCCGGAGTGGTGAACGGACGTGGCGCGTGTGCGCATCCCGATGGCACGGTGCGCCTCGTCGCATCGCTGCAGCGCTGGTTCGGCGACGAGTTGCGGGTCCACCAACGACAGGAGTGTGGATATGGCGAACTCGCGCCTACGGGTTGACTGGCCCGCGTGCCAGGCGCGGGGACTGTGTCACGAGCTGCTCCCCGAGCTGATCTCGCTCGACCAGTGGGGCTATCCGATCATCGCCGGTGAGGTCCCCGCCGAGCTTCTCCCCGCTGCCAGGCGTACCGTCGCCGGCTGCCCCCGTCTGGCCCTCCGCCTGCAGCGGCTTCCACCTCGTCGGGAAGCGTAGGCAGGCCGGCGGGCGAGTTGCCGCTGGCGAAGCGGATCAGCACGACGCCGGCGACGATCAGCGCTCCGCCGAGGACCTGGATCGGGCTGGGGATCTCGCCCAGCACGACCGCGGCGATCAGCGCGGCGAACAGCACCTCGGAGAGGCTCACGAACGACGACAGCCGCTCGCCCATCAGGCCGATCCCCGCCACGCCGAGCGCGTAGGCGAGCGCGGTGGCCGCCAGCACGACGACGCCCAGCGGCACCCACCACGGCACCGTCGCGCCCATCAGTTCGCACGTCGACGAGCGGCGCGGAGTAGGGGAGTGCGCCCACCAGCGTCGCCAGGCCCAGCACCACCGCGCCCACCGGTAGCCCGAAGCGCCGGCAGCGCCAGCGGGTGCAGCTGCGTCGGCCGGGCGCCGAGGACGAAGTAGGCGGCCGCGCCGATCATCGCGCCGAAGCCGAACACCACGCCGAGCGCGTCCGGGCCGTGCACCGGTGAGGTCGAGGACGCAGAGCAGCCCGAGCACGCTGGCCAGCGTCCCGGCGATCACGAGGCGGGACGGCGCGTGCCGCGTCCGCACCCAGGCCAGCAGCACCAGCAGCACCGGGGCCATGTACTCGATCAGCAGCGCGATGCTCACGCTCATCCGGGAGACGGCTGCGAAGTACATCAGCTGGGCGGTGGCGACGGCCAGCGCGCCGAAGGCGAGCGATGATGCGCCATTCCGCCAGCACGACACGCAGCCGTCCCGCGCATCACCCACAGCCCGACGGGCAGCAGCAGGACGGCCGCGCAGGTCACCCGCCACAGCACGGCTGCCCCCGGCGACCAGCCCGCGTCGAACAGCGGACGGACGAATGTTCCCGACGTCGCGAAGGCCAGCGAGGCGGCCAGCCCGAGCAGGACGCCGAGCCCCGCGCGGCTAGGCTGGACGGGTTCGGCGGCGCCGCTCGGCGGATGTGGTCACCCGGGCAATGCTGCCTCAGGTCGGTGATTTGGCAACCCGGCGCCCACCATGAAAGAATCGACAGGTTGCTCCGACGGGGACGCCTACCTAGGCGGCCCCCCGGCAAGTCTGGTGATCGAAGCCGGGCCCTACCACGATCCGTCAAATGATTGGTCATGCGCGGCCCAGAACGGTCCGACACGCCCGACCCCGGGGGTCGGAGTAACAGCTCCACCGGAGATGCACCGGAGGAGCCCGACGAGAAGAAGGACGAACCAGTGGCGGGACAGAAGATCCGGATCCGACTCCGGGCCTACGACCACGAGGTCATTGACTCTTCGGCGAAGAAGATCGTCGACACTGTGACCCGTACCGGCGCCAAGGTGGCGGGCCCTGTGCCGCTGCCGACCGAGAAGAACGTGTTCTGCGTGATCCGTTCTCCCCACAAGTACAAGGACAGCCGCGAGCACTTCGAAATGCGCACGCACAAGCGGCTCATTGACATCCTCGACCCGACGCCGAAGACCGTCGACTCGCTGATGCGACTCGACCTTCCGGCCGGTGTCGACATCGAGATCAAGCTTCCGTGAGGTCACCTGCGATGAGCGAACGAAACGTGAAGGGACTGCTGGGCACCAAGCTCGGCATGACCCAGGTCTGGGACGAGGCCAACAAGGTCGTCCCCGTCACCGTGATCCTGGCCGGCCCGTGTGTGGTCACCCAGGTCCGGACCCCGGATGCCGACGGCTACTCCGCCGTGCAGCTGGGCTTCGGCGCGGTCAAGGCGAAGAACGTCACCAAGCCGGATGCCGGCCACTTCGAGCGCGCAGGGGTCACCCCGCGCAAGCACCTCGTCGAGCTGCGCACCGGTGACGCCAGCGAGTACACCCTCGGTCAGGAACTGACCGCAGAGGTGTTCGCAGCTGCCGACATCGTCGACGTGACCGGCGTCACCAAGGGCAAGGGCACCGCGGGCGTCATGAAGCGCCACGGTTTCCACGGCCTGCGCGCCAGCCACGGTGTGCACCGCAAGCACCGTTCCCCGGGTTCGATCGGCGCCTGCGCCACTCCCGGCCACGTGTTCAAGGGCACCAAGATGGCCGGCCGCATGGGCGTCGAGAAGGTGACCGTGCAGAACCTCACCATCCATGCCGTTGACGCCGAGCGCGGGCTGATCCTGGTCAAGGGCTCCGTGCCCGGCCCCAAGGGCACCCTGATCGTCGTGCGCTCGGCTGCCAAGAAGGGAGTCCAGGCATGAGCGAGACCCGGACCGTCAAGGTGCTCGGCACCAAGTCCGACACCGCAGAGCTGCCCGCAGAGCTGTTCGACGTGCAGGCCAACATCCCGCTGATCCACCAGGTTGTCGTGGCCCAGCTCGCCGCAGCCCGCCAGGGCACGCACTCCACCAAGACCCGGGGCGATGTCTCCGGTGGTGGCGCGAAGCCGTGGCGCCAGAAGGGCACCGGCCGCGCCCGTCAGGGTTCGCGCCGCTCCCCGCAGTGGGCCGGTGGCGGTATCGCCCACGGCCCGCACCCCCGCAGCTACGCCCAGCGGACGCCCAAGAAGATGATCGCCGCCGCCCTGCGCGGAGCGCTCTCCGACCGGGCCCGCGACGGCCGCGTGCATGTGCTCGACGGCCATCGTGACCGGTGAGACCCCGAACACGAAGGCAGCGCTGCTGTCGATCGCAGCCATCGGCAGCACCAAGCTGCTCGTCGTGCTCGACCGCGACGAGGACGTGGCCTGGCTGAGCCTGCGCAACGTCGCCGGCGTCCACGCGCTCGCCTACGACCAGCTGAACGCCTACGACGTTCTGGTCAACGACGACGTGGTGTTCACCACGGCGGCGCTTGCCGGCTTCGTCGGTGGCCCGCTCAAGGGCAAGGTCACGCTGACTGAGCCGAGGCCGACGACCGACGAGACCGAGACCGAGGAGGACGCGAAGTGAGCGATCTCAAGATCCGCGACCACCGCGACATCCTGCTGGCCCCCGTGGTCAGCGAGAAGAGCTACGGACTGCTCGACGAGAACAAGTACACGTTCCTCGTCTCGCCCGCGGCCAACAAGACCGAAATCAAGATCGCTGTCGAGGCCGTCTTCGGCGTCAAGGTGACCGGCGTGAACACCATCAACCGGAACGGCAAGCGCAAGCGCACCAAGGCCGGCTGGGGCAAGCGTCCCGACACCAAGCGGGCCGTGGTGAGCATTGCCGAGGGCCAGCGCATCGACATCTTCTCCGGCCCCCTCGCCTGAGCCTGAGCCGAGATAGGAAAACGAACTCATGGGTATCCGTAAGTACAAGCCGACCACACCGGGCCGTCGTGGCTCGTCTGTGGCCGACTTCGTCGAACTGACTCGCTCCACTCCGGAGAAGTCCCTGCTCGCCCCGAAGCCGAAGACCGGTGGCCGTAACAGCTCCGGCCGTATCACCACCCGGCACATCGGTGGCGGCCACAAGCAGGCCTACCGCCTGGTCGACTTCCGTCGCTACGACAAGGACGGCGTGCCGGCCAAGGTCGCGCACATCGAGTACGACCCGAACCGCACAGCCCGCATCGCGCTGCTGCACTACGCCGACGGCGAGAAGCGCTACATCATCGCGCCGAACGGCCTGACGCAGGGTGCGATCGTCGAAGCCGGCGAGGCCGCCGACATCAAGCCCGGCAACAACCTGCCGCTCCGCTTCATCCCCGTTGGCACGACGGTTCACGCCGTCGAGCTGCGGCCCGGTGGCGGCGCGAAGATGGGCCGCTCGGCCGGCGCCAAGATCCAGCTGGTCGCCCGCGAGGGCAAGATGGCAACGCTCCGCCTGCCGTCCGGCGAAATGCGCCTGGTGGACGTGCGTTGCCGCGCGACCGTCGGCGAGGTCGGCAACGCCGAGCAGTCGAACATCAACTGGGGCAAGGCCGGCCGTAACCGCTGGAAGGGCATCCGCCCGACCGTCCGCGGTGTGGCCATGAACCCGATCGACCACCCGCACGGTGGTGGCGAGGGCAAGACCTCCGGTGGTCGTCACCCGGTCACCCCCTGGGGCAAGCCGGAAGGCCGCACCCGGGACAAGAACAAGGCGAGTTCTCGCCTGATCATCCGTCGCCGCAAGTCCGGCAAGAAGCGTTGATTGGACAGGTGGAATAACACATGCCACGCAGCCTGAAGAAGGGTCCCTTCGTCGACGATCACCTGTCGAAGAAGGTAGACGTACAGAACGAAAAGGGCACCAAGCAGGTCATCAAGACCTGGTCCCGGCGCTCCATGATCATCCCGGACATGATCGGCCACACGATCGCGGTGCACGACGGCCGCAAGCACGTGCCGGTGTTCGTGACCGACTCGATGATCGGACACAAGCTGGGCGAGTTCGCCCCCACCCGCACCTACCGCGGGCACGTGAAGGACGACAAGAAGGCACGCCGCCGCTAGGCGGGCGAGAAGAGGAACTGATTCACATCATGAGCAAAAACGAGCGACCCACCCGTCGCGCAGCCCTGCTCGGGGATCGTCCTGGCTCGTACGCGATCGCGCGTCACGTCCGGATGTCTCCGCTGAAGGTCCGTCGCGTCGTCGACCTGGTCCGCGGCCTGAGCGTCACCGATGCCCTGAACGTGCTCAAGTTCGCCCCGCAGGCAGCGTCCGAGCCGGTCTACAAGGTGGTTGCCAGCGCGACCGCCAATGCCGAGAGCACCGAAGGCCTCCGGGCCGAGGAGCTGTTCGTCTCCGCTGCCTTCGTGGATGAGGGCATGACCCTTCGCCGGATCCGTCCGCGCGCCAAGGGTTCTGCCAGCCGCATCCTCAAGCGAGCCAGCCACATCACCGTCGTCGTTGAACCGAAGATCGAGAAGGGAGCCTGAGCATGGGCCAAAAGATCAACCCCAATGGCTTCCGCCTCGGGATCACCACCGACCACAAGACCCGTTGGTACGCCGACAAGAACTACGCCGATCTCGTCGCCGAAGACGTCAAGATCCGTCGTTTCCTCGCCAAGACCCTCGAGCGCGCCGGCATCTCCAGCGTCGAGATCGAGCGTCGCAGCGAGCGGGTGACGATCTTCCTCTACGCAGCGCGTCCGGGCATCGTCATCGGTCGTAACGGTGCAGAGGCCGAGCGTGTCCGCGCAGAGCTGGAGAAGCTCTCCGGCAAGCAGGTGCAGCTGAACATCCTCGAGGTCAAGAACCCCGAGACCGATGCGCAGCTGGTCGCCCAGGGCGTCGCAGAGCAGCTCGGTGCCCGCGTGGCCTTCCGCCGCGCGATGCGCAAGGCGCAGCAGAGCGCGATGCGGGCCGGTGCCCTCGGCATCCGGATCCAGTGCTCCGGTCGTCTCGGCGGCGCCGAGATGAGCCGTTCGGAGTTCTACCGTGAGGGTCGCGTGCCGCTGCACACCCTTCGCGCGGACATCGACTACGGCTTCTACGAGGCGCGCACGACCTTCGGCCGCATCGGCGTGAAGGTCTGGATCTACAAGGGCGACGTGTCCGGCAACCGCGCAGACCGGGCTGCCCAGCGGGCTGCCCGCCAGGCTGCCGGCGGCCAGCGTCGTCCGGCCCGTGGTGGCCCCCGTCGCGATGGCGCCGGTGCCGGCGCCCCCCGTGGGGACCGTCCGGAGCGTGGCGGACGCCGTCGCGCAGAAGGTGTCGCCCCCGACGCAGCTGGGCAGAGCGCAGCTGCGCCCGAGGCAGTCGAGAACGTAGGAGCCTGACCATGTTGATTCCCCGCAGACTCAAGCACCGTAAGCAGCACCACCCGAACCGGACGGGTGCTGCCAAGGGCGGAACCAAGCTTGCCTTCGGCGAGTTCGGTATCCAGGCCCTCGAGGGCTCTTACCTGACCAACCGTCAGATCGAGAGCGCCCGTATCGCCATGACCCGTCACATCAAGCGTGGCGGCAAGGTGTGGATCAACGTCTTCCCCGACCGTCCGCTGACGAAGAAGCCGGCCGAAACCCGCATGGGTTCCGGCAAGGGTTCCCCGGAGTGGTGGGTCGCCAACATCAAGCCCGGACGCGTGCTCTTCGAGCTGTCCGGCGTCGACGAGGACGTGGCCCGCGAGGCCATGCGTCTCGCCATCCACAAGCTGCCGTTCAAGGCTCGCTTCATCAAGCGGGAAGCAGGTGAGATCTGATGGCCAACATCGTTACGGCCCACGAGCTGCGCGGGTTGTCCCGTGAGGAGCTCAACGCCAAGGTCGTCGAGCTGAAGGAAGAGCTGTTCGGGCTGCGGTTCGCCGCTGCCACGGGCCAGCTCGAATCGCACGGTCGGCTGCGCGAGGCCCGCAAGGACATCGCCCGCATCTACACGGTGATCCAGGAACGCACCCTCGGCATCGTGCCCGACCCGGATGAGGACAAGTGAGTCAAATGAGCGATAGCGACGAGAAGCGCGCAGCGCGCAAGGTCCGTGAGGGCGTTGTCGTGTCCGACAAGATGGACAAGACCGTCGTCGTGGCCGTCGAGATGCGGGTCAAGCACCCGCTGTACGGCAAGGTCATGACGAAGTCGGAGCGTCTCAAGGCGCACGACGAGGCCAATGAGGCCGGCGTCGGCGACCGTGTTCGGGTGATGGAGACTCGACCCAGCTCGGCCACCAAGCGGTGGCGCCTGGTCGAGGTCCTCGAAAAGGCCAAGTGACCAGGAGATATTGAGATGCTTCAGCAGGAATCGCGAATGAAGGTCGCCGACAACACCGGTGCGAAGGAACTCCTTTGCATCCGTGTTCTCGGTGGCTCCAAGCGACGCTACGCGGGCCTTGGCGACAAGATCGTTGCGACGGTCAAGGACGCCATCCCCGGCGGCGCAGTGAAGAAGGGCGAGGTCGTCAAGGCGGTCATCGTCCGTACGGTGAAGGAGACCCGTCGTGCCGACGGCTCCTACATCAAGTTCGATGAGAATGCCGCCGTGCTGCTGAAGAACGACGGGGAGCCCCGCGGCACCCGCATCTTCGGCCCGGTCGGCCGTGAGCTGCGCGAGAAGAAGTACATGCGAATCATCTCGCTCGCGCCGGAGGTGTTGTGAGCAATGGGTAAGACCATCGACAAGACGCATGGCGTCCACGTCAAGAAGGGTGACCGCGTCAAGGTCATCGCGGGCAAGGACAAGGGGCGCATCGGCGAGATCATCTCCGTCGACCCCAAGGCCGGCCGCGTGATCGTCCAGGGCGTGAACCTGGTCAAGAAGCACCGTCGCGAGACCCCGAACACCCAGACCCGGCAGAACAACGCTTCCGGGATCATCACCACCGAAGCCCCCATCGACGCGTCCAACGTGCAGCTGGTGGTCAAGGTTGATGGCAAGGACGTCGTGACCCGCGTGGGCTACGACCGCGTCGAGGTGACCAAGCGCCGCGCTGACGGTAGCGAGTACACCGCCGAGCGCAGCGTCCGGATCGCCCGCAAGACCGGGAAGGAAATCTGATGGCGGACACCGCTACCAAGACCCTGCCGCGGCTGAAGGAGCGTTACCGCTCCGAGATTGCTCCGGCCCTGAACACCGAGTTCGGCTACGCCAACGCCATGCAGATCCCCGGTCTCGTGAAGATCGTCGTGAACATGGGTGTCGGCGAGGCCGCGCGTGACTCGAAGGTGATCGACGCAGCAGTGCGCGACCTCACCGCGATCACCGGCCAGAAGCCGACGGTCACCAAGGCCCGCAAGTCCATCGCGCAGTTCAAGCTTCGCGAGGGCATGCCGATCGGCTGCCACGTCACCCTGCGCGGCGACCGCATGTGGGAGTTCGCCGACCGGCTGCTCACCCTTGCGCTGCCCCGTATCCGTGACTTCCGCGGCCTCTCGGCCCGTCAGTTCGACGGCAAGGGCAACTACACCTTCGGTCTGACCGAGCAGGTCATGTTCCACGAGATCGACCAGGACCGCATCGACAAGCTGCGCGGCATGGACATCACGTTCGTGACCACGGCTGCCAATGACGACGAAGGTCGCGCGCTGCTCAAGGCGCTCGGCTTCCCGTTCAAGGCCGAGGCCGACGAGCCGCCGAAGGTCACGAAGAAGCGTCCGGCGTTCACCGGCAAGAAGAAGAAGTGAGCTGACATGGCTAAAACCGCTCTGAAGGTGAAGCAGGCCCGCACGCCGAAGTTCGCCGTCCGCGCCTACACCCGCTGCACGAGGTGCGGCCGGCCGAAGGCCGTGTTCCGCAAGTTCGGCCTGTGCCGGATCTGCGTCCGCGAGATGGCCCACAAGGGCGAGCTGCCGGGCGTCACCAAGTCCTCCTGGTGAGTATCACCGGAACCAATCACAACCCGCTGAAGGTCCGCGACACTCGCGGAAACCGTGGCGAGAAAGAAGAACCACACGTCATGACAATGACCGATCCGATCGCGGACATGCTGACCCGCTTGCGGAACGCCAACCAGGCGTACCACGAGACGACCAGCATGCCGCACAGCAAGATCAAGGTGGGTATCGCCGAGATCCTCAAGGCGCAGGGCTACATCAGCGGCTTCGAGGTCCTCGACCCCACCGCCGGCGAAGTCGGCAAGACCCTCACGCTCACCCTCAAGTACGGCACGAACCGCGAACGCTCCCTTGCCGGAGTGCGTCGCATCTCGAAGCCGGGCCTGCGGGTCTACGCGAAGTCCACCGCGCTCCCCAAGGTGCTGGGCGGCATGGGCATCGCGATCATTTCCACCTCCCAAGGTCTGCTGACCGACAAAGAGGCCAACTCTCGAAGCGTCGGCGGAGAAGTCCTCGCCTTCGTCTGGTGAGCGAAAGGAGCATATAGATGTCACGAATTGGCAGGCTTCCGATCGCCATTCCGGCCGGAGTCGAAGTCAACCTCGACGGTCAGACGGTTGCGGTGAAGGGCCCCAAGGGCTCGCTGCAGCACATCGTGTCTGAGCCGATCAGGGTCGCACGCAATGAAGAGGGCCAGCTTGAGGTCACGCGTCCGGACGACGAGCGCGAAAGCCGCTCGCTGCACGGCCTGACCCGGACCCTCGTGTCCAACATGGTCGTTGGCGTCACCACCGGCTATGAGAAGAAGCTCGAGATCGTGGGCGTCGGCTACCGGGTGATCTTCAAGTCCCCCGAGCAGCTCGAGTTCGCGCTCGGCTTCTCACACCCGGTCATCGTGAACGCACCGGAGGGCATCACCTTCTCGGTGGAGAGCAACACCAAGTTCACCGTCTACGGGATCGACAAGCAGGCTGTGGGCGAAGTTGCCGCCAACATCCGCAAGATCCGCAAGCCTGAGCCGTACAAGGGCAAGGGCGTGCGCTACGCCGGCGAGCGGGTTCGCCGCAAGGTTGGAAAGGCGGGTAAGTGATGGCCATTTCACTTTCGACGAACAAGGGCATGGCCGACAAGGCTGCTGCCCGACTGCGCCGCCAGGCGCGTGGTCGCAAGAAGATCGCCGGTACGCCGGATCGTCCGCGGCTCGTTGTGTTCCGGTCCAGCCGGCACATCGCAGCCCAGGTGGTCGACGACACCGCCGGTGTGACCCTTGCTGCCGCGTCCTCCCTGGAACTGCGGTCTGCGGCCGGCGACAAGTCGGCCAAGGCCAAGGAGGTCGGCAAGCTCGTGGCCGAGCGCGCCAAGAAGGCCGGTGTCGTTGACGTTGTCTTCGATCGCGCCGGCAACAAGTACCACGGACGGATCGCGGCGCTGGCTGACAGCGCTCGCGAGGCCGGCCTCGGATTCTGACGGAAGCGGAAGGTAGATAGCGATGAATACAACCCAGCAGCGCCGCGGATCCGGTACCGGTTCCGCAGCCGGCGGTGGTGGAGCGTCGCGGCCGCGAAGACCGTCGTGGACGTGACTCGGCCGCAGAGAAGGAAAAGAGCCAGTACCTCGAGCGGGTCGTCGCGATCAACCGCGTCGCGAAGGTCGTCAAGGGTGGTCGCCGATTCAGCTTCACCGCGCTCGTCGTGGTGGGCGACGGTGACGGCATGGTCGGCGTCGGCTACGGAAAGGCCAAGGAGGTGCCCGCGGCAATCGCCAAGGGTGTCGAAGAGGCCAAGAAGAGCTTCTTCCGCGTGCCCCGGATCCAGGGGACGATTCCCCACCCCGTCCAGGGCGAGAAGGCTGCCGGTGTCGTGATGCTGCGTCCGGCTTCGCCGGGTACCGGCGTCATCGCCGGTGGTTCGGCTCGCGCCGTCCTGGAGTGCGCCGGCGTGCATGACGTGCTGGCGAAGTCTCTTGGTTCGGACAACGCGATCAACGTGGTTCACGCCACGGTGGCAGCACTGAAGAGCCTCGAGGAGCCGGAGCAGGTGGCCAAGCGCCGCGGCCTTTCGGTCGAGGACGTCACCCCCGCTGCGATCCTTCGGGCTCGTGAGGAGGGTCGGCACTGATGGCACGTTTGAAGGTCACCCAGGTGCGTTCCGGCATCGGTGGTAAGCAGAATCAGCGCGACACCCTGCGTTCGCTGGGTCTGAAGCGCATCGGCGACGTCGTGGTGAAGGAGGACCGTCCGGAGATCCGGGGCATGGTCCTCACGATTCCCCACCTGGTCGCCGTCGAGGAGGTCGAGTGACATGGCACTGAAAGTTCATCACCTGCGTCCCGCTCCGGGCGCCAAGACCGCCAAGACCCGTGTGGGTCGCGGTCAGGGCTCCAAGGGCAAGACCGCTGGCCGGGGCACCAAGGGCACCGGAGCACGGAAGAACACTCCCGAGAACTTCGAGGGTGGTCAGATGCCGCTGCACATGCGGCTTCCGAAGCTCCGCGGCTTCAAGAACCCCTTCCGGGTCGAGTACCAGATCGTCAACGTGGCGCGGCTCGCTGAGCTGTACCCCGATGGCGGTGCGGTAACTCCGGCCGACCTCGTGGCCAAGGGCGCCGTCCGCGACGGCGAACTGGTCAAGATCCTCGGCAACGGCGACTCGCCGTGGCCGTGACGGTCACAGCGAACGCGTTCTCCGCGACCGCGAAGGCCAAGATCGAGAAGGCTGGCGGTAGCGTCACCGAGCTCTGATCGCTCACTGAGCAAGCAAGGCCCCCGGCAACTGCCGGGGGCCTTCTGCGTCCCCCAACACCCCCCGCCGACGCACCCAGGCACTTCCCGCTCCCGAAGGCTGCGCGAAGCGGGGTGGGGTGTGGTCCGGTGGGACTGGGTTGACCTCGGCGACCCAACCGCGCTGCGCCGAAGGATAGAGGCAGCCTTCGAACAGGCCCGCCCGGCCAAGATCCGCGGGCGGGTAGCGCCCCCCGAGGCGCAATCGGGCCGTTCCCGCTCCCGATCCGAGCCATCGCTCCCGAAAAGTCGGGAGCAAACGCGCGTTTCGGGAGCGGGAGTGCCGGAGGGCGCGGGGGAGTGGCCGATGCCGCTTGCAGCCGATGCGCGTTTCCGGGGTTTGCCTTGATAGAGTTTGCCGGGTTGCCACGCGCTCTGCGCTGCGGCGGCCCCCGGTGCTGCGGTCATGCAGTGCTGACGCAGAGTAAGGAGTAGGTCCTCTTCATGCTTTCCGCCTTCGCGAATGCGCTCCGGACGCCTGACCTGCGCAAGAAGATCCTGTTCACGCTCTTCATCCTCGCGGTCTTCCGGCTCGGCTCGGTCATCCCGACCCCGAACGTGAACATCGTCAACGTGAACCAGTGCCGTGCGCAGGCGACCTCGGGTGACGCCGCCGGCCTGTACCAGATGATCCAGCTGTTCTCCGGCGGTGCGCTGCTGCAGCTGGCGATCTTCGCGCTGGGGATCATGCCCTACATCACCGCCAGCATCATCCTTCAGCTGCTCACCGTGGTCATCCCGCGGTTGGAGGCGCTGAAGAAGGAAGGCGCATCCGGTACCGCGAAGATCACCCAGTACACCCGTTACCTCACGCTCGTGCTGGCCGTCCTCAACTCGACGGCCTTCGTGACGCTCGCCGATCAACGGCCAGCTGTTCCAGGGCTGCTCGCTCGACCTGGTCTACGACAAGGGCGTCTTCCCGATCCTCACCATGATCCTCACCATGACCGCCGGTACCGGCGTGATCATGTGGCTGGGCGAACTGATCACCGACCGTGGCGTCGGCAACGGCATGTCGGTCATGATCTTCACCCAGATCGCCGCGCAGTTCCCGGCGTCCCTGTGGTCCATCAAGGAGAGCCGCGAAGGCGCGGCCGGGCTGGTTCATCTTCTCCGTCGTGATGGTGATCGGCCTCGCCGTGATGGCCGGCGTCATCTTCATGGAGCAGGCGCAGCGCCGGATCCCCGTCCAGTACGCCAAGCGCATGGTCGGACGCCGTCTCCTCGGCGGCACCAGCACCTACATCCCGATCAAGGTGAACCAGGCCGGCGTCATCCCGGTCATCTTCGCCTCCTCGATGCTCTACCTGCCGGTGCTGTACGCCCAGTTCCAGCCGGGCACGGCCGACGCCCCGAACCCGATCTCCAACTGGATCGCGTCCAACCTGACCACGGGCAGCTGGGTCTACGAGCTGATCTTCTTCCTGCTGATCATCTTCTTCGCCTACTTCTACGTCTCGATCACCTTCGACCCGGTCGAGGTCAGCGACAACATGAAGAAGTACGGCGGCTTCATTCCCGGCGTCCGCGCCGGCGGGCCGACCGAGCGCTACCTCGCGCACGTGCTCTCGCGGCTGACGGCGCCCGGTGCCCTGTACCTGGGCATCATCGCCCTGATCCCCGCGATCGCGTTCATCAGCCTCGGCACGCAGAACAAGTTCCCCTTCGGCGGTACCTCGATCCTGATCATCGTCGGAGTCGGTCTGGACACCGTGAAGCAGATCCAGAGCCAGTTGCAGCAACGAAACTATGAAGGATTCCTCAGATGAGACTGTTGATCATGGGCCCTCCCGGCGTCGGGAAGGGAACCCAGGCCGTTGGGCATTGCAGCGCACTACGGCGTGCCGGCGATCTCCACCGGTGACATCTTCCGTGCCAACGTCAAGAACCAGACCGAGCTGGGCAAGGAGGTCTCGCGCATCATGGCCGAAGGCGGCTATGTGCCCGACGAGGTCACCAACGCGATCGTTGCCGACCGCCTGACCCACGACGACGCCGCCGCCGGCTGGCTGCTCGACGGCTACCCGCGCACCGCCGGCCAGGTCGCTGCGCTCGACGACGTGCTGGAAAAGACCGGCAAGGGCATCGACGCCGTCATCTCGCTCGTCGCCGACACCGAGATCCTGGTCGCCCGGCTGCTGAAGCGCGCCGAGCTCGAGGGCCGCGCCGACGACAACGCCGAGACCATCCGCAACCGGATGGTCATCTACACCGATGCCACCGACCCGCTGCTGGCCACCTACCGCGACCGCGGCCTGCTGGTCGAGGTGGACGGCATCGGCGCCATCGACGAAGTGGCCGGCCGGATCACCTCCGCGCTGGACGCCAAGCTCGGCTGAGGATGCGTCGCCGGCCGGGGATCGAGATCAAGTCCGCTGACCAGATCCGCAGGATGCGGGTGGCCGGACTGATCGTCGGCCGGACGCTCGCAGCGGTGCGTGACGCCGCGCGGGCGGGCATCACCACGGCAGAACTCGACCAGGTCGCCCGCGAGCACATCGCCGCGGCCGGGGCGACGTCGTCGTTCCTCGGCTACGGCGGTGGCTTCGGGCTGCCGCCGTTCCCTGCCGTCACCTGCATCTCCGTGAACGAGACGATCGTGCACGGCATCCCGGGGGAGCGGGTCCTCGCCGACGGCGACCTGGTCAGCGTCGACTTCGGTGTCTCGAAGGACGGCTGGCACGGTGACTCGGCCATCACCTTCGGGATCGGCGAGCTCTCACCGGAGGCCGCCGCGCTCAGCGAGGCCACCCGGAAGGCCATGTGGGCCGGCATCGCCGCAGCGCGCGATCGGCGCCCGGATCGGCGACATCGCCCACGCGGTCGAGACGCTCGGTCCGGGCGAGCAAGGCCGGCTACGGGATCGTGTCCGAGTACACCGGCCACGGCATCGGCAGCGAGATGCACCAGCCGCCCGACGTGCCCAACCTCGGCCGTCCCGGACGGGGCGAGCTGCTGGTCAAGGGCATGTGCCTGGCCATCGAGCCCATGATCACCGCGGGATCGGCCGTCACGGCGACCCTCGACGACGAATGGACGGTCGTGACGCGGGACGGCTCCCCGGCCGCGCACTGGGAGCACACCGTCGCGCTCACCCGGCGCGGGCGCCTGGGTGCTGACGGCAGAGGACGGCGGGGAGGCGGAACTCGCCGCCCGCGGGGTGAAGTTCGGACCGCTGGGGGACTGAAGCTCCTCCGACGAAGTGCAATCGAAGGGTTGCAATTCGTCGAGTGAAGTGCAACTCTAGAGTTGCACTAATCGCCCGGGGACGCTCGCCTCCCCAGAGAGGATCGAAAATATGACCATCACCACCAACCAGCCCGCCGTCATCGACGAGGGCACCTTCTCCGTCCACCGCTCGATCCGGATCGCCGCAACCGTCAGCAAGGTCTGGGAAGCGGTCACCGTTCCCGAGCACATCTCCCGTTGGTTCGGGCACACGCAGCTCGCAGGGCAGGCGGTCGGCGCGACCGGCACGATGAGCTGGCCCGGACGCGACGCCATCCCGCTGCGGGTCGAGGCCATCGATCCCGAGCGCATGGTCGCGTATCGCTGGAACAACGACGACGCCAGTGGCACCTTCCCCGAAGCATTCGAAGCGGGGAGTTCGACGATGTTCACCTTCACCCTCGAGCCGGTTGACGGCGGTACCCAGCTCACTGTCGTCGAGACCGGGTTCGAGGTCACCTCGGACGCGGCAGAGAACCTGGCCCGCCACCAGCAGGGCTGGACGTCCGAACTGGACAAGCTGGTCGCGCTCCTGGAGTCCCGCCCTTGACCACCACGCTCGCGCCGATGTTCGCAGCGTCTGGCCGACGAGACGCGATGGAGCATCCTGACGATGCTCGGTGAGGGCGACGCCTCGGCGTCAGCCCTCGCCGGGCGGCTGCCGGTGACCCGGCAGGCGATCGCACGGCACCTCGCCGTCCTTGAAGGGACAGGGCTCGTCGAGGCCGTCCGGGTGGGCCGCGAGGTGCGCTACCGGGTCGTCGGGGCCCAACTCAGCGCCACCGCACGCCGCCTCGAGGCGATCGGTGCAGCCTGGGATCGCCGTCTCGCTACGATTCGCGAGATCGCTGAGGAGTTGTAGATGTCGCGAATCCACGTCGTGGGTCTCGGAGCTGTGGGCGCTGCGTACGCCAGCCGGTTCGTCGAAGCCGGCGCCGACCTGCGGGTGGTCGTCGACCCGGCCCGGGCGCGAGCGCTACCGCGCGGAGCCCACCGTGGTGAACGGGCGGCCCTACCGCTTCGCCCTCCTCGACGACGACATCCCGGCCGACCTGGTGATCGTCGCTGTCAAGCATCCCCAGCTGGGGGAGGCGATCGAACTGCTCCGGCCCGGCGTCGGCAGGGACACCGTCGTGCTCAGCCTGCTCAACGGGATCGGCAGTGAGGACCGGCTGCGGGCAGGCCTGCCGGGTGCGCCACGTGCCGTACGCCATCACGCGTCGGCATCGACGCCGTCCGCACGGGACGGGACGTGCGGTACACCTCGCTGGGTCGCATCATGTTCGGCGAGGCGACCAACCCCGATCCGCCCACCGCCGCAGTCAGCCGGGTCGCCGGACTGCTCGCCGCAGGCCGGCATCCCGCACGTCGTGCCGGCCGACATGCTGCACGAGCTCTGGTGGAAGTTCCTGATCAACGTCGGGGCCAACCAGGTCTCCGCGTCTGGCCCAGGCGCCCTACCGGGTGCTGCAGGACCGCGACCAGCCGGCACGCCAGGTGATGATCGCTGCCCAGCACGAGGTCATCGCCGTGGCCAACGCCTCGCGGCATCGCGCTCGACGAGTCCGACATCCAGCGGTGGCTGGACGTCCTCGACGGGCTCGGCCCCGACAACTACACGTCCATGGCGCAGGACGCCCTGGCCGGACGGCCGACGGAGGTGGACATCTTCGCCGGCGCCGTGGTCGAGCTCGGCACGGCGCACCGGGGTGCCCGTGCCGGTGAACGCCACCCTGTACGGCCTGCTCAAGGGGGCAGAGGCCGTCCTGAGGCGCTGCCGCTCAGGATCGCTTCCAGGCCCCGTGGACCGAGTGCAGCCGGAACCCGAGCCGGGTGTTGATCGCCGAGCATGTGGTCGTTCTCGCCGGCGTTCCAGGTCTCACGTAGCGCGCCTCCGGAGTGGTCGCGCCAGCTGCTGCAGGTTCACCGCCTTGATCAGCAGGCCCGAGCCGGTGCCCACGGTGCGCGGCGGCCACTACCGTGTTCCACTGCTCGGGACGGTGCGGGTAGGCGTTGTGGACGTGGATCAGGGTGAACCCGGCCGACTCCCCGGTCGCGGCGTGGATGGCGAGCGTGGTCACCGAGTGCCCGGTGCGGTGCGACGACGCTCGTCGGAGTGGCGCACGCGCTCGGCGTCCCAGACCTCCTCCTCCCAGTCCAGGTCGCCGGTCGGGGCGTCGACCGACAGCGTCCGGTTCATCTCCGCGACCCGGTCGAGGTGTTCCTCGGGCACCGGCCCGACCCACGACACCACCTGGTAGGCCGGGCAGGGCCCTCGCCTCGGCCTCCGCACGCAGCGTCTGCCAGCAGGTCCGGGTCCACCGGCAGCGGCAGCCGGGACTCCCGCTCCACCTGGGCGAGCGAGAGCCCGAGCGACTGGGCGAACAGGGATCCGGCGGTCCACCGGCAGGTGGCCGACACCCGTGCGCGGCTCGACCCGTTCCGGCGCGCTGATCGCCGTCGGCGAGGTGGTGGCTCCACGCGATCGTCGCCGTGCGTCCCTGCTCGCCGGCGATCCGGCGGCACCTCCCGCCACAGGGCCGTGCCGATGCCCTGCGCGGCGTGCCGTCCGCGCCACCTGGACGTACACGTCGTCCATCAGGTGCAGGTTGTCCCGCGTCGGCATGGCGAACTCCGACGGCGCCCAGCACCTCGCCCGGGGACTCCGGTGCCTCGGGAAGGCCGAACCGGCCGGCGACGGCGTCCGCGGGTGCCGGCGCCGGGCAGGGCGAGCAGCAGGCCCTTGATGCTCGTGACCTCGCTGGAGTAGTTCGCCCGCGACCAGTCCGCACCGACCGACTGGTCCTCGCCGAGGAGTTCGGTCGTGACGGCCACTTCCAGCGCGTGCAGGCCGTCGTACACCCAGTCGGTGCGCGGTCGGGCCTCGACGATGTGGAACTGGGGCATCGACGCAGGATAACCCGCCGGCTCGCGCCTGCGCAGCCCCGTGCTCGAGCGGGCCTATCCTGACTCGCGTGACCAGCACCACGCGGAGCCGCCTGCTCGCGGGCCTGATCGACCTGGGGCTGGTGCTGGCGTGGGCGCTGCTCGTGGCCGCGTCGGGGTCGCCGCTCTACTCTCACGCGGGCCGGCACCTCGGGCATGGGTCCGCTGGCACTGAACCTCGTCGGGATCGGCGCTGGTGGTGCTGCCCGTCACGATCGGGCTGACCGCTTCTGGAGTGCGGACGGTACGAGGCGACCCCGGGCAAGCTCAAGTTCGGCCTGCGGGTGCGTCGCGACCCGACGGGGGAGCGGATCAGCTGGGCGCCGCTCGCTGCTGCGCAACCTGCTCAAGCTCGGGCTGCCCTGGACGCTGGGCCACCTGGCCGTGATCGCCGTCGGCCGCCGGCGGCGGGATCGACGCCCAGATCGGGGCGCATCGCTCTCGATGGCCGTGCCCGATCGCCTACGTCGTCTCGCTGTTCCTCGGCGACGGCCGCACCATCTACGACCACCTGGCCGGGACCATGGTGATCAGCACCGAGCCGGGCCGCCGGTTCGCCTGAGGGCTGGTCGCGGTTCGCCGAAGGACCGGGTGTTCACTACACTTCGCAGGTGGAGCAGCCCCAAGAAGAATTCCCGATTCCCCGTTTCAGCGAACTCGGACTCGACGACCGTGTGTTGAAAGCGATCCGGGATCTCGGCTACGAACTGCCGACCGCGATCCAGGCAGCGACCATCCCGCCGCTCCTCGAGGGCCGCGACGTCGTCGGCCGGGCGCAGACCGGCACCGGCAAGACCGCAGCCTTCGCGCTGCCCATCCTCTCCCGGCTCGACAACACCCAGAAGGCGCCGGAAGCGCTCGTGCTGTGCCCGACCCGTGAGCTCGCGATCCAGGTCTGCGAGGCCTTCGCCAGCTACGGCTCCCACCTGGCCGGCCTGCACGTACTGCCGGTCTACGGCGGCCAGGCCTACGGCGTCCAGCTGAGCGCCCTGCGCCGCGGCGTCCAGGTGGTCGTCGGTACCCCCGGCCGGATCATGGACCACCTCGAGAAGGGCACCCTCGACCTCAGCCAGCTGCGTTTCCTCGTGCTCGACGAGGCCGACGAGATGCTGAAGATGGGGTTCGCCGAGGACGTCGAGACGATCCTCGCCGGCACCCCGGCGGACAAGCAGGTGGCCCTGTTCTCCGCCACCATGCCGCCGCAGATCCGCAAGATCGCCAAGAAGTACCTGAACGATCCCGATCGAGATCACCATCAAGACCAAGACCACCACCGTCGCCACCACCACCCAGCGCTACCTGCGGGTGGCGCCGGCGCAGAAGCTGGACGCGCTCACCCGCATCCTCGAGGTGGAGAACTTCGAGGCGATGCTGATCTTCGCCCGCACCAAGCAGGAGACCGAGCAGCTCGCCGAACGGCTGCGCGCCCGCGGCTTCGCAGCGACGGCCCTGAACGGCGACATCGCCCAGGCCCAGCGCGAGCGGATCGTCAACCAGCTGAAGTCCGGCAAGCTCGACATCCTCGTTGCCACCGACGTCGCCGCCCGCGGCCTCGACGTCGACCGGATCAGCCACGTCGTGAACTACGACATCCCCACCGACACCGAGTCCTACGTGCACCGGATCGGCCGCACCGGCCGCGCCGGACGCACCGGTGACGCGATCTCGTTCATCACGCCGAAGGAGTTCTACCTGCTGCGCCTGATCGAGAAGGCCACCCGCCAGGAGCTCACCCTGATGCCGCTGCCGACCATCGACGACGTCAACAGCAACCGGCTCACCAAGTTCGACAGCGCCATCACCGACGCGCTCGAGTCGGACTCCGTCGACACGTTCCGCGACATCGTCGCCCACTACGTCCGCGAGCACGACGTGCCCGGAGGTGGACGTGGCCGCTGCCCTTGCGATCGTGCTGCAGGGCGACGTCCCGCTGCTGCTGGAGGACCGTCCCGAGCAGTTCTCCCGCAACGATCGCGAGCGTCCGGACCGGGGCGAGCGGGGCGACCGCGGCGATCGTGGCGACCGGCCGCCGCGCGAACCGCGTTCCCGCGGCCAGGTGGAACTGGCGACCTACCGCATCAACGTCGGCCGCAGGCACCGGGTCGAGCCGCGCCAGATCGTCGGCGCGCTGGCCAACGAGGGCGGCCTCGGCCGTGACGACTTCGGCCACATCGACATCCGCGCCGACCACTCGCTGGTCGAGCTGCCCGCCAAGCTGCCGCAGGGAGCCTGGGAGGCGCTGGCCTCCACCCGGATCTCGGGCAAGCTGATCGAGCTCAGCCGCACCGGCAACCGCCGGTGACCGACGGCGGCACGTTCCACAAGCCCCGCACCCGGCGCAGCTGAGGAGCGCCTTGACGACCTTCGCCGATCTTGGTGTGAAACCTGAGCTGGTCACCGTCCTCGCCCGCCACGACATCGTCGAGCCGTTCGGGATCCAGACAGCGACGCTGCCGGACTCCCTCGCCGGGCGCGACGTGCTCGGACGCGGCCCGACCGGTTCCGGCAAGACCGTCGCCTTCGCCCTGCCGCTGGTGACACGGCTCGCCGCGCGCAACCGGACGCGGCGCCGTGGGCGTCCCGCCGGCCTCGTGCTGGTGCCGACGCGCGAACTGGCCGTGCAGGTGGAACGCACCGTCCACTTCCTCGCCAAGGCCGTCGGCCTGCGCACCATGACCGTCTACGGCGGTGTCGGCTACCCCGGCCAGCTGAAGAACCTCGCTGCCGGCGTCGACATCGTGATCGCCACGCCCGGCCGGCTCGAGGACCTGATCGAACGTGGCGCCTGCGACCTGTCGGACGTGCAGGTGACGGTGCTCGACGAGGCCGACCTGATGGCCGACATGGGCTTCCTGCCGCCGGTGCGCCGGATCCTCGACCTCACCCCGCCGGGGCAGCGGCTGCTGTTCTCCGCGACCCTCGACGGCGACGTCGACAAGCTGGTCACGAAGTACCTGGACAAGCCGGTCACCCACTCCGTCGAGCCGCCGAAGGAGCGCCCGGCTGAGCACATCGTCTTCCTCATCACGAGGGAGAACCGGCAGGCGGTGCTCGTCGACCTGCTCAGTGGCGCCGGCCGCAGCCTTGTCTTCGCGCGCACCAAGCGCGGTGTCGCCAAGCTGGCGAGTGACCTGTCGAGGGCCGGCGTCCCCGCGCTCGAGCTGCACGGCGACCTCAACCAGTCGATGCGCCAGCGCAACCTCGCAGCCTTCTCCGAGGGCCGCGTCGGGTGCTCGTCGCCACCGACATCGCCGCCCGCGGCATCCACGTCGACGACGTCGCCCTCGTCGTGCACTCCGATCCGCCGGCAGAGGCCAAGGCGTTCCTGCACCGCTCCGGACGGACGGCGCGCGCCGGCGCGAGCGGCATCGTCGTCACGCTCTGCCAGCAGGACCAGAACCGCAAGGTGCGGGCGATGATGGCCGCGGCCGGCATCGGCAACGCACGCCGCGAGGTGGTCGCTCCCGGCGACGACCTGATCGCAGAGGTGCGCGGCGAGCGCGCAGCGCCGCAGGCCTACGTCCCCGAGCCGGTGGTCGACCACCGCTTCGACCCGAAGCGTCCCCGCCACGCGCAGGGCCAGCGCGGCGGCCGCCCCTTCGGCAACGCCCGGGGCGCGACCAAGGCGCGTGCACAGCTCGGTACCGGGGCGTGGGGCAAGCCTGCCCGCGACGGCAGCGACCGGTCTGCGGGTAACCGCAAGGGCAAGGGCGGCGCACCGCGCGCCGGTCGGTAACATCCCGGTTTCGAAACCTCCCCGAAACGAAAGACACCTCCCGTGAAACACGGTTCACCTAACCTGAGCAAGGTGAGCGTCCTGTTTCGTGACTATGCCGGCACCCCGAAGGCCTTCGACGAGGTCGTGGGTGCCGAGGGCGTCCGGGTCGCGTACGGGTCGGTCCTGAGGCAACTCGCCAAGCTCGACGGCGACGAGGTCCGTGCACGGGCCGAGTACCTGAAGTCGACCTACCTCGACCAGGGTGTCACCTTCGACATCGGCGGCGAGGAGCGGCCCTTCCCGCTCGACATCGTGCCCCGCGTGCTGCTGGCGGACGAGTGGGCAGAGGTCGAGGCCGGCGTCGCCCAGCGGGTGCGCGCCCTCGAGGCCTTCCTCGCCGACGTCTACGGCGAGGGCCGGGTGTTCCGCGACGGCGTCATCCCGCGCAAGGTCATCGTCACCTCGCCGCACTACCACCGGGTGATGGCCGGGGTGCGTCCACCGAACGGCGTGCGCTGCCACGTCGCCGGCATCGACCTGGTCCGCGACGAGGTGGGCCGCTTCCGGGTGCTCGAGGACAACGTCCGGGTGCCGTCCGGGGTGTCCTACGTGATGACGAACCGGCGCGCCATGTTCTCCGCGCTGCCCGAGGTCACCAGCCGGCACCGGATCCGTCCGGTGGAGGGCTACCCGCTGCACCTGCTGGCCGCGCTGCGGGCCGCTGCGCCCAGCGGCGTCAGCGACCCGACGGTCGTCGTGCTGACCCCCGGCGTGTACAACTCCGCCTACTTCGAGCACGCGCTGCTGGCCCGGATGATGGGCGTCGAGCTCGTCGAGGGCCGCGACCTGCTGTGCCACAACGGACGCGTCTCGATCCGCACCACCCAGGGCCTCAAGCCCGTGCACGTGATCTACCGGCGGGTCGACGACGAGTTCCTCGACCCGGCCCAGTTCCGTTCGGACTCGATGCTCGGCTGCGCAGGGCTGATCACCGCTGCCCGCGCCGGCAACGTCACGCTGGCCAACGCGATCGGCAACGGCGTCGCCGACGACAAGCTGGTCTACACCTACATTCCCGACCTGATCCGCTACTACCTCGCCGAGGAACCGCTGCTGGCCAGCGTCGACACCTGGCGGCTCGAGGAGCCGGCGCACCGCGAGGAGGTGCTCGACCGGCTCGCCGAGCTCGTGCTCAAGCCGGTGGACGGCTCCGGCGGCAAGGGCATCGTGATCGGTCCGCGGGCGACCGCCAAGCAGCTGGACGCGCTGCGCGCCCGCATCATCAAGGACCCGCGCGGCTGGATCGCGCAGCCGGTGGTGCAGCTGTCCACCGTCCCGACGATGATCGACGGCAAGATGGCGCCCCGCCACGTCGACCTGCGGCCGTTCGCCGTGAACTCCGGCGACGAGGTCTACGTGCTGCCCGGCGGCCTGACCCGGGTGGCGCTGCCCGAGGGCGAACTGATCGTGAACTCCAGCCAGGGCGGCGGCTCCAAGGACACCTGGGTGCTCGCCCGCGACGGCGTCCGCGGGAAGCGTCGCCGGCGCCGTCCCCGCGAGGTGGTCGAAGGCGTGCCGCTGGGTGAACTCGGCGAGGAGAAGGTGCAACAGCAGCAGGCGCAGCAACAGCAGCAGCAACACGGGTCGGGATCGGGGGTGCACCGTGCTGAGCCGGATCGCCGAATCCCTGTTCTGGATCGGGCGCTACCTCGAGCGGGCGGAGAACACCACCCGCATCGTCGAGGTGCACCTGCAGTTGCTGCTGGACGACCCCTCCGTCGACCAGGACGATGCTGCCCACTCGCTGCTGGCCGTCATGGGCGCGGCGCCGGTGGAGGTCGCAGACACCAGCGAAGTGCTGCGCGCCCTGTGCTACGACACGGCGTCGGCGTGCTCGATCGCCGCGGCCCTCGGGGGAGCGCGGGAGGCGGCACGGCGTGCCCGCGAGACGGTGTCGATCGAGATGTGGGAGGCGATCAACACCACCTGGAACTCGGTGAAGGGCGCGCGCCTGCAGCGGATGCGTCCGGCCTCTGCCTTCCGTCACGTCCGCGAGCGGTGCGCGGTCATCTCCGGCACTGCAGACCAGACGATGAGCCACGACGAGGGCTGGCACTTCCTCACCCTCGGCCGCAGCCTCGAGCGGGTCGACATGACCGCCCGGCTGATCTCGACGGCGCACCTGACCTCCGGCACCCAGAGCGCGTGGAACAACGTGCTGCGCGGCTGTGGCGCGCACCACGCCTTCGTCCGCACCTACGGCGGTGTGACGACGGACAAGGATGCAGCGGAGTTCCTGCTGCTCGACCGGTTGTTCCCGCGTTCGGTGGTGCACAGCCTGCAGTCGGCGGAGAGCTCGCTCTCCGACCTCGCGCTCGCCGGCGGCCGCCGGGTCGGGTTCGACGACGAGGCGCAGCGGCTGCTGGGCACCGCCCGCGCTGCGCTGGAGTACCGGGCGCCGGGACGGATGCTCGAGGACCTGCCGCAGCGGATGACCGACCTGCAGCGCACCTGCAACCTGGTCAGCGAGGCGGTCACCACGAGGTACTTCACAGGCGCGACAGCAGCGACCTGGAGCGGAGGCAACTGATGGGCCGGCAGCTACGCATCGTCCACCGCACCGGCTACCGGTACCACGGCCTGATCAGCGCGTCCCACAATGAAGCACGGATGACGCCGCGCGCGACGCGGGAGCAGTACGTCCTCGCGACCCGGCTGGAGATCACGCCGGTGGCCTGGTCGCACGCCTTCATCGACTACTGGGGCACGCCGGTGACCGCCTTCGAGATCGCCGAGCCGCACAGCCGGCTGGACGTCGTGGCCACCAGCACCGTCGACGTCGGCGACCGGCTGAGCGTCGGGGCCAGGCATCAGCTGGGAGGACCTGCGCGACCCGCGGCTGTGCGACCAGCAGGTGGAGTACCTCGGGGTCACCGAGCACGTCGATCCCGGTAGTGAGCTGCGGCGCATCGCGCACGACGCGGCGAAGAAGGCCACGCGTCCGGTGGAAGCGGTGCAGACGATCATCCGCCGCATCCTCGACCGGGTGGAGTACGTGCCCGGCTCGACGGAGGTGAGCACGCGGGCCACAGCCGTCTGGGAGGCTCGGGCCGGCGTCTGCCAGGACCTCGTGCACCTCGGCCTCGGCGCGCTGCGCAGCGTCGGCATCCCCACCCGCTACGTCTCCGGCTACGTCATGCCGAACGCCAACCCGATCGTCGGCCAGCCGACGACGGGGGAGTCGCACGCCTGGCTCCAGTTCTGGGACGGCGCCTGGGTGGGCCTCGACCCCACCAACAACACCGCTCCCGGCGACTACCCACGTGGAGGTCGGCGTCGGCACGGGACTACTTCGACGTCACCCCGTTGAAGGGCGTCTACTCCGGCTCGCAGTCCTCGGACCTGTTCGTCGAGGTCGAGATGACCGTCCTCGCCTGACGGTCGCGAGGGGTCAGCGGCGGGAGCTGCCCGGTCGGTAGTCCTTGTTGGTCGGACGGATGTCCTCCCCGGTCAGGTCGCCGTGCACCCGGTAGGCGGCGAGGGCACCGGTGAGCAGCTGGGCCCACGCATCCGGGCCGGCCGGTGACCAGGCGGAGGCGACGAGCACGCCGGGCACGGCCGTCTGCAGCCGCGGGAGGTCGAGCAGGGTGTGCCAGGACGCCCACAGCGGTCCCGTGACCGCTGCCGGGCGCACAGCCCTCGCGCGTCCGGAAGTCGGCCTTGTCGCGGGTGAGGTCGGCGTGGCCGATCGGGTTCAGCGTGCTGATGGCCGCCGCGACGTCGAGGCGCCCGTCGGTCGTCTCGATGCGTGGCCCTTCCGCACCCTTGCGGATCCGCACCACCTCGACGCCGGTGAGCACCCGCACGCCCCTGGTGGCGAGCCGCTCGACCAGCATCCCGACGAGCACGTCGCGCCGGCTGCGGGACGCCGGCGGCGTCGGTCGACCTGCCAGCGGCCGAAGGTGCGTTCGACGCTCAGCCGCACGGCGTGCCAACCGGGAAGGCGCCGCGGGTCCTGGCCGAGCCGGGCGGCCACGTCGAGCACGAGTTCCGTGAGCTGTGCTGCGGGCAGGCCGGCCGCGAGCCGGGCGATGCTCTCCCGCGGACGCAGCCGGGCGCGCACGTCGGCGGTCAGTTGCTCCCTGCCGGTGAACTCGGACTCGAGCCCGAGTCGCCGCAGCGCCTGCCAGGTGCCGTCGAGCCGGTCGAGCAGGTCGCGCCAGGCGATCGCTGCCGGCTCGCCGAAGGCGTCGCTGAGCGTCGCCCACTGCTCGCCCCTGTCCGTGGGCAGGGCGAGGCCGGAGCCGTCGGCGAAGCGGTGGCTCGCGGGCAGGCGCGGGGACGCAGCGCGAGCCCGGCGCGGTCGAACTCCGCGTCGAGCGTCCTGCCGGACTTGCGGAACAGGTCGCGCCAGGCCGCGGGCAGGGTGATGACGGTCTCGTCCGGCTCGCCGGCGACGTCGATGCCCGCGCCGAGTTCCGGCTCACGTTCGAGCACGACGACCTCGTGCCCGACCTTGGCGAGGCGGGCGGCGGCGGCGAGTCCGGCCAGCCCGCCGCCGACGACAGCGATCAACGCGCAGCCAGCCAGGCGCGGAAGGCCGTGACCCCGCGACGGATCTGGGTGAGCAGCAGCACGGCGAGGGCGATCGTGCCGATCAGCAGGACGGCGGCGAGGATCGCGGCCTGCACCGGGTAGGCGATGGCGAGCGCGATGACCGTGACGAGGGCCGCGTCCCCGGCGAGCGAGGCGCCGATGTTGCTCAGCGGCTCAGGGGAGGTGTTCACGGCGAGGCGGACGCCCGGACTTGGCGACGTGGCTGACCAGCGCTGTGACCCCGCCGAGCGCGCCCATCGTCATCGGCAGCAGGTCGCCGCTGGCTCCGGCGAGCAGGGCGCCGATCAGGGCGCCGGCGACCGGACGGATGAAGGTGGAGATGGCGTCCCAGGCCGAGTCGAGGTAGGGGATCTTGTCCGCGACGAACTCGGCGAGGGCGAGGATGCCCATGATCACCAGCACGTCGGTGCGCTGGAAGCCCTCCGGGATGCCGGCGAACGGCGCCGAACCGCCCGATCATGCCGAGCAGGAAGACCGTCGCGTAGGCGTTGATGCCGCTGGCCCAGCCACTGGCGAAGGTGAGTGCGACGACATCCATGGCGAAAGCGTAGCCACCGCGCCTGTGCCCGGGGCTTGACGCACTGTCGGAGGCAGGTCCTATGATGGTGATCAATCGAATACACGTTCGATAACGCGAGTTGGGGAAGCTCGCTCGGGTCGCGCACAGCGTGCCCGTCCCGGCCCCGGTGTGGACGGTTTCCCGGCAGTTCGTCTGGTGGTCTCGACCCCCACCCGAGGCTCGCCGGAGAACCGTCCGTGCCGGGGTCGGTCAGTTCCCTCAGTGTCAGTACATCAGGGCCACCGGGAAGGGACCATGCGTCGCTACGACGAGGAGATCGAGGTTCGTACCGGCCTGATCGGCACCCAGGAGGGCCCGGCCCACTTCAGCTGGCGCCGCCGCATCTGGCGGGTCAGCCAGGTGCAGACCCGCTGGCTCGAGACCGCCGACTGGTGGCGCAGCGCGCAGGTGGAGGCTGCGCGCGGCGACGGCCCGGAGGTGGCCGACGCCGGCGACCTGCTGGGCGAGGAGGAGATCTGGCGCGTGGTCGCCAGCCCGGGCGCAGCAGCCCGGTCAGGGGTGTACGAGCTGGCGCACAGCTGGGGCGAGCGGCCGCTGGCGCCTGCGGGCGGTGATGGACTGATGGGCCCTTCGTCACGGCTCAGGTCGAGCGCTGCCGACGACGGCCTCGATCTGGCGCGGGCTGCGCTGGTGGGTGCGGAACTCGCCGACACCCCGGCCGAGCGCTACCTGCAGGCCCAGCTCGCAGCGCTGCGGGTGGCAGCGACGATCCTCGCTGCGCGGGCGCGCGCGGCGTCGGGGGCGCGGCTGCGCAACGTCTGGCAGGTGGTCGGCGAGGTGGCCCCGGAGTTCTCGGAGTGGGCGGGGTTCTTCGCAGCCACCCAGGGCAAGCGCGAGGCCGTCGCGGCGGGAGCCATCGCCATCGTCACCGTGCGCGAGGCCGACGACCTGCTGCGCGACGCCCAGGCCTTCCACGACGCCGTCGCCCGTCGGCTGGCCCGTCCCGCGCGGGCGGCCAGGCGGACGGGATGAGCGACCCCTTCGTGCACCTGCGGGTGGCCTCCGGCTACTCGCTGCGCTACGGCGCCTCCGCCCCGTCCGCGCTGGTCGCCGCCGCGGCCGGGCACGAGATGGACACCCTCGCGATCACCGACCGGGACGGCCTCTACGGTGCCGTCCGGTTCGCCAAGGCCTGCGCCGCTGCCGGCATCGCCCCGGTCGTCGGGGTCGACTTCGCCGTCGCGCCGTCGGTCGCCGCCCGTCCCCGCTCGACGCGGGCGGTCACGCCGGCCAAGGGCGGCGAGCTGCGTGACGCGCGCCTGCCGCGGGTGGTGACGCTCGCGACCTCGCGGGCCGGCTGGGCGTCGCTGTGCCGGCTGACCACGGCCGTCCACGCCGCCGGCGAGCGTGGCGAGCCGGTCTGCACCACCAGCCTCGTCGGCGCCAACGGGCGCGACCTGCTGGTGATGCTGGGGCCCGATTCCGAGCTGGGCCTCGCGCTGGCAGCCGGCCGTCCCGACGTCGCGGAACAGGTGCTCGCGAGCTGGCTCGAGGTGGTGGAGCCGCTACCAGCTGGTGCTCGGCCGTTGCCCACCAGCAGCTCGCCGGCACCGGCGTCGGGCACGGCAGCGCACGCCGGAAGGATGCTGGCCTTCGCCGACGCCCACCGCCTCGTCGGCGTGCTCACCAACGAGGTGCGCATGGCCGGCAAGCACCTCGGCCCGACCCTCGACGTGCTGGACGCCTCCCGCCGGCTTGTGCCGCTGGCTGCGCACAACGTCGACCGCCGCAACGCCGAGGGCTACCTCAAGGCCGGCAAGGAGATGCTGCCGCTGGCCGAGGAGGTGTCCCGGCTGGCCGGAAGGGCCGACGCCGAGCAACTGCTCGCCGACACCCGGACGGTGGCGATCCGCTCCCGGCTCGACCCGCGCGCCGACATCGGCCTCGGCGAGATCCACCTGCCCGAGTTCGACGTGCTGAAGGTCGAGTGCCACCGACGCTCCCGGCGAACTGCGGCACCGCTGCCAGGTCGGCCTGGCTGCCCGCTATCCCGAACCCCGGCCCAGCCGTCCACGACCGGCTGGCGGCGGAACTCGCCGTGATCGAAGCCCTCGGGTTCGCGCCCTACTTCCTCACCGTCGCCGACATCACCGACCTGGTGCGCGACCTCGGCGTCCGGTCGGCAGCGCGGGGGTCCGGTGCCGGCAGCCTCGTGAACTACCTGCTCGGCATCTCCGGCGTCGACCCGATCCGGCACGGCCTGCTGATGGAGCGCTTCCTCTCCCCGCTGCGGGCGGCCCTGCCCGACATCGACCTCGACGTCGAGTCCGCGCGACGCACGGAGGTGTACGACCTGATCCTGCGCACCTTCGGCAACGACCGGGTGGCCTGCGTGGCCTCCTTCGACACCTACCGGGTGCGCCACGCCGTCCGCGACGTCGGGGCAGCCCTGAGCCTCCCGCCGAAGGAGATCGACGCGATCGCGACGGCGTTCCCGCACATCCGCGCCGCCGACGCCCGCGCGGCCCTGCGCGACCTGCCGGAGCTGCGGGCGGCCGGGCTGGGGGAGCGGCGCCTCGACGTGCTGTTCGGCCTCGTCGAGTCCCTCGACGGGCTGCCCCGCCACCTCGCGCTGCACCCGTGCGGGGTGCTGCTGTCGGACGCGACGCTCGGCGACCGCACCCCGACCGAGGCCAGCTTCGGCGGCTACCCGATGAGCCAGTTCGACAAGGACGACGTCGAGGACCTCGGCCTGCTGAAGCTGGACGTGCTCGGCATCCGGATGCAGTCGTCGATCGCCCATGCCCTCACCGAGATCGAACGCGTGGAGGGCGTGCGGGTCGACCTCGACGTGCTCGCCCCCTTCGACGACCCCGACACCTACGACCTGATCGCAAGGGCAGCAACCCTCGGCTGCTTCCAGATCGAGTCGCCCGGGCCAGCGCGAGCTGCTCGGCAAGTTCGGCCCGGTCGACTTCGCCGACATCATCATCGACATCTCGCTGTTCCGCCCCGGCCCGGTGAAGTCCGACATGGTGATCCCGTTCCTCTCCACGCGGCAGGGCTGGCAGCGCGCCAAGTACCTGCACCCGTCGCTGGAGCCGGTGCTGGCAGAGACCGGCGGCGTCGTGGTGTTCCACGAGCAGATCATCCGGATCATCGCCGATCGTCACCGGCTGCACCCTCGCCCAGGGCGACGAGGCCCGCCGGGCGCTCGGCACGCCACAGGGGCAGGCCGACGTGAAGCGCTGGTTCGTCCCCGCTGCACGCCGGAAGGGCTACGACGATGCCACCATCGGCCGCATCTGGTTCGTGCTCGAGTCGTTCGCATCGTTCGGCTTCTGCAAGGCCCACGCCGCGGCCTTCGCCCTGCCCACCTACCAGTCGGCCTGGCTGAAGACGCACTACCCTGCCCACTTCCTCGCCGGCGTGCTCACCCACGACCCCGGCATGTACCCCAAGCGGCTGATGCTCGAGGAGGCCCGCCGGCTGGGGGTGCTCGTGCTGGGCCTCGACGTCAACCGCAGCGACGCCTGCTACCGGGTGGAGAAGCTGGACGGGCCGCCGCCCGGAGCCGGGACGGCCCGAGGCTGCCCGACGGACGCGGTTACGGCATCCGGCTCGCCCTCGCCGACGTGAAGGGCATCAACGACGACGAGCTCGAGCGGATCGTGCAGGCGCGGCCCTACGCTTCGCTGACCGACTTCTGGCGGCGCGCCGGGGTGGCCACCCCGGTGCTGGAGGGGCTCGTGCTCGCCGGGGCCTTCGACGAGCTGTACGGCATCGTCGACGCCCCGATGCTGCGGCGGGGACGCATCACCCGCCGCGACCTGCTGCTCAGCGTCGCCGACCTCGAACGGGCCGACCGCGTCGACCGTCGCGGCGGCAGGGCGCGTGGGCTGCGCGCAGCCCACGACCGCTCGGCGGAGGTGCAGTTGCCCCTCGACCTCGCCGGGCCGGCCGACATCGGCGACGTTGTGGCCACCGGCCTGCCGGAGCTGACGGCGACCGAGCGGCTGGCCGCAGAGCTCGACATCATCGGGCTGGACGCCAGCCGCCACGTGCTGTCGGGCCACCTCGACTTCCTCGCAGCGCTCGGGGTCACGTTCTCCCGCGACCTGCTCACCCGGCGCAACCGCAAGGACGTGCTGATCGCAGGGGTGAAGGTGGCCACCCAGACCCCGCCGATCCGCTCCGGGCGCCGGGTGGTCTTCCTCACCCTCGACGACACCACCGGGCCGGCCGACGCGACCTTCTTCGAGGACGTCCAGGGCCCCTACGCCGCGACCGTCTTCAACTCCTGGCAGCTGGTGGTGCGCGGCGAGCTGCGCCGGGCCGGGCCGCGCGGGGTCAGCGTGCGGGCCACCGGCTGCTGGGAGCTCACCCACCTGCACGGGCTGTTCACGCAGGCGCTCGCGGAGACCGGCAGCGAGACGGAGGCCCTCGAGCGCGTGCGGGCAGCGATGGACGTGGTGCCCGACGGCTTCGGGGTCGGGGACGCCGACGGCCGCCGTCCCGTGCTCGTGCACGCCAGCGGCTTCCGCCAGTCGCCCTACGCCGACGTGCAGCCCGCCGGCGGGTCGGTGGCGGCAGCGCCGCGGAAGCTGTGGCACTCCAGCCCGGGGAGCGCCGGCAGATGAGGGTGGTGACGCACGTCGACATGGACGCCTTCTACGCCTCGGTGGAGATGCGGCGCCGCCCGGAACTGCGGGACGTGCCGATGTGGGTGGGCGGCGCGGAACGCGGGGTGGTGCTGTCGGCCAACTACCCGGCGCGCACCTTCGGTGTCCGCGGCGGCATGTCGTCGACGCAGGCCCGCCGGCTCTGCCCGACGGCTGTCAGCCTCCCGCCGGACTTCGACACCTACAGCGAGATCTCCGCCGGGGTCGTCGCGATCTTCGAGACGTTCACGGCCCAGGTCGAGAGCGCATCGATCGACGAGGCCTACCTCGACCTCACCGGGGCCGTGCACAGCGACAGGCTCGGCAGCTCGCGATCGGCGAGCGGCTGCGGGCGATGGTGGCCGACGAGCAGCAGATCACCTGCTCGGTCGGCATCGGGCCCAACAAGCTGATCGCGAAGATGGCCTCCAACGCGGCGAAGCCCGACGGGTTGCTCGAGGTGCCGCCGGAGGCGGTGATCGGCTTCCTGCACCCCCAGCCGGTGGAGCACCTGATCGGGGTGGGGGACAGCACGGCAGCATCGCTGCACCGTCTCGGGCATCACGACCATCGCCGAGCTCGCCTACCTGCCGCGCACGACGCTGCAGCGGGCGTTCGGGCCGCACGCGGGCGCCCTGCTGTCAGAGCTGGCGTGGGGCCGCGACTCGAGCCGGGTGATCGCCCGGCCCGGCGAGCGGGGCGTCGGGTGCCAGGAGACCTTCGCGAGGGACACCGACGACCGGGCGACCGTCCACGCAGAATTGCTACGGGTGAGCGTGAAAGTTGCCTCCCGGATGCGGGCTGCGGGGGTGCTGGGGCGGACGGTGACGCTCAACCTCCGGTTCGCCGACTTCACCACCATTTCGCGGGCCGTCACGCTCACCAGCCCGACGGATATCACCGATGAGGTGTACGAGGCCGCACTCGCTGCGCTTGCCAGACTCGGTTTGCAGCGGGCACGCATCCGCAGGGTCGGGGTGCGGGTCACCGGACTCGTCGATCGCTCCACCGCCTACCTCCAGCCAACCCTCGACACCCCCGAGCACGGGTGGCGCGACGCCGAAAAGGCAGCCGACAAGGTGATTCAACGATTCGGCCCGAAAGCGGTGCGCAGGGCGGTGCTGACCAAGAAGGATCGGCCGTGACCCGATCGAGACACTTGGCTCTGGTTCCGTAATGCGGTGTGGGCGCCTAGACTTGGATTATTCTTCGGCCACTACGGGAAACGGGAGGCGGCCATGGCGCTCTCTGAGGACGAGCAACGGCTCCTCGAGCAGATGGAAGCCGCCCTGGCGGCCGAGGATCCGAAGCTCGCCAACACCCTTCGCGGCACGACCCGACGCTGGCACCGACGCCGCGCGGTCCTCGCGGGGATCGGCTTCATCGCCGGCATCACCTGCCTCATCGCCGGCATGCAGGTGCACCCGGCCGTGAGCGTCATCGGCTTCGTGATCATGCTCGCAGCAACGGTTGTCGGCGTCAGCGCCTGGCAGCAGTCCGGTCTCGCCGGCGACGGCCCGGCGAACGGTGGACGGTCCTCAGGCAGCTCGGAGCGCGACTTCATGGGTCGCATGGAGGACCGCTGGCGCCGGCGTCAGGACGACGGCCTCTGAGGCCACAGTGACCGCGGCCACCAGCGCCGCACCCAGGCGGTGGGCCTCGCCCACCGCCTTTCGATTGCCCCGGTGACGATGCCGACAGCCATGGCGAGCTCGCCGGCCGGCACCTCCTCGCCGGAGTAGCGCGACCGCTCGACGAGCAGCGCAAGATCGGTCAGCTGCCGGCCGGCCCGCTCGTCCAGTTCCGGAGCGAGGGCCGCTGCGACCTGGCGGGTCGTGCCCTTCGGCCAGTCGGCGCCGCGGTCGATCGCGACGGCCCGCACCTCTGCCCAGGCATCCTCCACCATCCGCTGCTGGTCCTCCCGGATCGACAGGCGCCGCCAGCGGAGCGCCGCGCCGCACGAGCAGCGGCCGCTGCGCCCACCAGCAGCAGGCCGGCGAGCCCCCCGGCAGCGCTGGGCAGGATCCACGTCGGCGTCTCGACGGACGTCGGGTTCAGCGGCACCGGCGGCGCCTCGACGGGGGCCGTCGTCGGCTGCTTCACGGTGGGCTCGGCACTGGCGGAGCTGGGCCGTGACGTGGCGCTGACCGACGGCGTCGGGCCGCCGACAGCAGCGGGCGGCGTCGCGTCCATCAGCACCCAGCCGATGTCGTCGCCGAAGTACAGCTCGGTCCAGGCGTGCATGTTCCGTGTGGTGATCTCCCAGTGCTGTGCCACCTTCTTGCCGGGCAGGAAGCCGATCACCACCCGCGAAGGGATGCCCGACCATGCGCGCCATCACGGCCATGCCGCCCGCGTACTGCTCGCAGTAGCCGAGCCGGCTGCCGAGCAGGAAGTCGTCGAGGGTCTGCAGGGTCGTGCCAGGGGTGACCGTCGTGCTGTAGGTGAAGGCGTCGGAGCGCAGGAAGTTGCGCAGCGCGAGCGCCTTGGCTCGCCTGCGGTGGCCGAGCCTGCAGTCGACCTGCTCCGCGAGCTGGCGGATCGCGGGGGAGATCTCGTCCGGCAGGTCGAGGGTCATGCCGTCGTCGCTGGGCCGTCCCGGCGTCGGCCACTGCCGGGCAGCCAGTTCTCGACGTCGGGAACGCGCGCGCTGGTCACCGTGTACTCGAGGTTCCGGGAAGCCGCCGCGGCGGTTGTCGCCGATGGCGACCACGGCCATCGTCGCGGGGTCGTAGCGCCAGTTGTCCGCGAGGTCGGCCTGGGTCGGCACCCAGGGCATCGGCAGGTACTCGCTGGCCAGGTTGTCGACCTTCACCGACGTCTTCACCGAGGTGGCGCCGACCACCTCCGGCGGGTCGTCGCGCAGCGGGAGCTGGATCAGCTCCGTCCGCGGTGAGGTGGAAGCCCCTGTCGTCGAAGGCCGGCAGCGCGGCCAGCCGCAGGTACTGCCCACCGGTGTCCGTCGTGGTGTAGCTGATCACCTTCTGGTCGCTGGCGGCCGTCACGTTGCGGATCAGGTCGAGGCTCGGGTCGCCCAGCAGGACGGCGCCGGAGCCCGAGGGGTTGGCTGCGTTGGCCGAGCGTTCCGCGATCGGCACCGACAGCAGCACGCTGGCGACCAGCGCGAGCCCGCCGGCCGTCGCGGCTGCCCGGGTGACGCCCGTGCGCCAGTGGGGCAGGTTCGCCTGTGCCTCCGGCAGTGCTGCGAGGGCGTCGTTGCGGACGCTGGTACCGAGCACGGCGATGAACCCGATGGCGGGGAAGGCGAAGAGGAACGGGTTGGTCTCGGTGTAGATCGCGAGTGCGCAGACCGCGTACGGCATCACGAGGACGGGGAACGTCCAGCCCGGCGACCGCAGCCCGTTCGTCAGGGTCTCCACGACGAGGAAGACCACCCAGAGCATCGTCGCCGTGAACACGGCGAAGCCCTCCTGGTACGGCATCGGGGCGAAGGCCTGCTGCACGTAGTCGATGGTCTCTGCGGCCAGCTTCCACGGGTTCCGCAGCGCGGGCACCAGCCAGGGCAGCAGCAGCACGGGCAGGAACTGCGCGAACCTCGTCGTGATCTCTCCGGCGCCGACGCGGCGGACCACAGCGCCGATGGCGACGCTGGCGGCCATCAGCAGCAGGCCGAGGAACAGGTAGCTGCGGTCCTGGGTCACGGTGAACATCGGCACGCCGGCTGCGAGCGTCGCGGCGAGGCCAGCGAGGCTGATGCGTTCCGGCGCCGTTCATCGGAGGTCACCACCGTTGAACGTCCGCCAGGCTTCTGCGACGGGCACGCCCGGACCGCCGATGGCGCAGCGCCAGCCGGTGGCGCGCACCAGGTCGGCGCCGTTGAGCGCCAGTTGCGGCGTCGCCCCGGCGAGCAGTGCCCAGCAGGAGCGTCCCTGGCGGCGGGCCCGGGTGAAGGCACGCGGCGTCACCCTCGTCGACGCGCCCGAGGATGGCGATCAGCAACTGTCCCTCTGCGCCGCGGGCGCTGGCAGCGAAGGCCTCGCCCAGTGTCGGCACCGTGCTGGTCTTCAGGTCGGCCAGCTGCTCGAGCACCAGCGACTCGCGTCCCGACATCGCCCGGTGCGGGCTGAGCACGGTGCCGTCCGCCTCGACGATGTTGACGTCGAAGCCGTCAGCGAGCAGGTGGATGGCGATCGACGCGGCAGCGGAGACCACCCATTCCAGTCGGTCGTCGGGCGTGTGGCGGGAGTAGGCGGAGGCCCGGTTGTCGATCAGGACGGTGGCGCTGGGGTCCCACGACCGCTCCTCGCGCCGCACCATCAGCGCCCCGGTGCGAGCCGTCGAGCGCCAGTGCACCCGGCGGACGTCGTCGCCGTGCTGGTACTCGCGGATCAGGACGTCATCGGCGGAGCCGTGCCCGGTGCGCAGCAGGGAGGTGTCGGTCGCCACGCCCAGCCCGGAGGCGCCGCGCAGGTTCGGCAGCGGCTTCGATGGCCGGTGTGACGAGCAGTTCTGTGGTGCCCGGCACGACCGTGCGGGTGATCGCGAGACCGAGGCCGTCGGCAACGCTGCGCTCGGCCGGTCCCACCTTGTGGCGCCCCCGCCAGGCGGGACGCAGTTCGTAGCTGAAGCGCTGCTGCCAGCGACCCAGCCGGGTCGGGGTGTCGTGCCAGCGGGGCTCGCCGAGGCCGGGGCCGAGCCGGTCGCGGGCGCGGACCGGTCCGGCGACGCTGACCGTCTGCGGGTCGATCAGCAGGTCGACGCGGACCACCTGGCCCGCGGGGACGCGCGGTGGGTCGAGCCGGCGGCTGACCCGCACCCGGTGCGCTCCCGGCAGGAGCAGCACGAGGCTGCCGAGCGGCAGGAGGACAAGGAAGAGCCCCGGCCACCAGAGGTCGCGCTGGCCGACGAACGCAGGCGACGATGCACCAGGCGACCCCGGTGCCGAGGATCGTCCAGCCGCGAGCTGTCAGCCCGGTGCCGGCCCTCATCTCACCGGCGTCCGGTCGGGACGGGGACCTCCCGGACGGCGGCCGCCAGCAGGTCGGTGACGCTGCGCCCGGCCAGCTGGGCCTGTGTGCTGAGCAGGACGCGGTGGGCGAGCGCCGGCCCGGCGAGGTCGGTGATGTCGTCGGGGATGACGTAGCCGCGTCCTGCCATGGCCGCCCGTGCCTTGGCCGCCCGCATCAGCTGCAGGCCGGCGCGCGGGGACGCCCCGAGGCGGACGTCGGTGAGGGTGCGGGTGCGGTGCAGGATCGCCACGAGGTAATCCTTCACCGCCGGGTGGACGAACACCCTCCGCACAATCGCGACGCAGCGCATCACAGCTGCCGCGTCGGTCACCGGCTGCAGCGGATCGATCGGGTCCACCTCGCCGTGGTGCTCGAGCATGGCCACCTCGGCCTCTGCGCTCGGGTAGCCCATCGAGATCCGCATCAGGAACCGGTCGCGCTGGGCTTCGGGCAGGGGGTAGGTGCCCTCCATCTCGATCGGGTTCTGGGTGGCGATCACCATGAAGGGGCGGGGGAGCGAGTGCGTGGTGCCGTCGACGCTGACCCGGCGCTCCTCCATGGCCTCCAGCAGGGCCGACTGGGTCTTGGGTGAGGCGCGGTTGATCTCGTCACCGATGACGAGGTTGGCGAACACCCCGCCCGGCTTGAACTCGAAGTCCGTTGTGACCTGGTTGTAGACCGAGACGCCGGTGATGTCGCTCGGCAGCAGGTCGGGCGTGAACTGCACGCGGCGTGCCGAGCAGTCGATGGCCTTGGCCAGCGACTTGGCCAGCATCGTCTTTCCGACGCCCGGCACGTCCTCGATCAGCAGGTGGCCCTCGGCGAGCAGCGCCGTGATGACGAGGTCGAGAACCTCCGGCTTCCCCTCGATGACCTGACCCATCGCCTGGCGCACCGCCTGGGCGAGTTCCAGCACATCAGCCAGTTCCCGTTCGCGATCGACGTCCACGTCGCCTCCCTCCTGCGGGCTCCACCTTAGGTGGCACCCGGTACCGGGTCGCCGTAATGCGGTGTACGGGATGGAGCGAATGCGAGGAAAAGGGGCTGTTCAGTGGAGGAAAGTGGAGTATGGTGGCGCAAAGTGGAGCCGAGCGGAAGGGGAGTGGAGCATGTTCCTTGGCACCTACACCCCCAAGCTCGACGACAAGGGACGGTTCTTCCTGCCCGCGAAATTCCGTGAGCAGCTGGCATCGGGCCTTGTCATCACCCGGGCGCAGGATCGCTGTCTGGCGATCTGGCCGACCGAGGCCTTCCTGGCCGACGTCGCGAACGCTGCGACCGGGCCCTCCACAGTCCGTGGGGTGCGGGACTACCAGCGCATGGTGGCCTCGGGCGCCTCGGACGAACTGCCGGACAGCCAGGGACGGGTGACCGTCCCGGTGCCGCTGCGGGCCTACGCGGGCCTGTCGAAAGAGATCGTCGTGATCGGGGCCTTCAACCGCCTCGAGGTGTGGGATGCGGCGAACTGGGCGGAGTACTCGGCAGCGCAGGAGGAGGCCTTTGCGGCCTTGGACGAAGGAGCACCGGCGGTGGGCTGACCCACCGCTCGCACCGAATCGCGCGGTGCGGCTCCAATCCGCGCTCGTCCGGCTCCCTGGCTCACCTTCCCCGGTGCCAGGTACCGGCGGCACGCGGCTTGGAACCACGGCGCACGAAGCGGAACCGAAGCAGACAGGGTCGAGCATGGTCGAAGCTGGCGACGGGGCACACGACACCCACGTGCCGGTGCTGGCCGCACGCATCGTCGAACTGCTCGCCCCTGCGCTCGACCAGCCCGGCGCCGATCTATGTCGACGGCACCCTCGGCCTCGGCGGGCACGCCGGCCTCATCCTCGACGCCTGCCCGCAGGCCAGCCTCATCGGCATCGACCGTGACCCGGCAGCACTCGACGTCGCAGGCGAGCGCCTCGCCCGGTTCGGCGACCGCGTGCGGCTGTACCGGGCCGTCTACCACGAACTGCCGGAGGTCCTCGCGGAAGCCGGGCGTCCGCAAGGTGCAGGGCATCTGCCTCGACCTGGGACTCTCCTCGCTGCAGATCGACCGGCGCGAGCGCGGCTTCGCCTACTCCGTCGACGCGCCGCTGGACATGCGGATGGATCCCGACTCCGAACTCACGGCGCAGACCATCGTGAACACCTGGCCGGCCATCGAGATCTCGCGGGCGCTGCGCATCCACGGCGAGGAGCGCTTCGCCGACCGCATCGCACGGCGCATCGTCAGCGGCCCGCGAGCAGGAACCGTTCACCAGCTCGGCCCGGCTCGTCTCCGTGATCGCCGACGCCATCCCCGCTGCAGCCCGCAACACCGGCGGACACCCGGCGAAGCGCACGTTCCAGGCGCTGCGGATCGTCGTCAACGCAGAACTCGAGTCCCTTGCCGGCGTGCTGCCCGCAGCGCTGGCAGCGCTGGCGAGAGGCGGACGGCTTGCCGTGCTCGCCTACCACTCCGGCGAGGACCGCTGGTGAAGCGCGCGTTCGCCGCAGCGACGACGGACCACGTCCCTGTGGGCGTGCCGGCGGTGCCGGCCGGCTACCAGGCGCAGTACAGCCTGCTCACCCGCGGTGCCGAAAGGCCCGACCCCGCGGAGGTGGAGGCGAATCCAAGGGCTGCCTCGGCGCGTTTGCGCGCCATCGCCCGTAACCAGGAGGAATCCAGATGACAGCCCTATGGGACCCCCGCCCAGGCAGGCAGACGATCGAGCGGCCGCGCTTGCGGCCGGTTCCCGGCACGCGACGGCGCATGGCGACCGTCCCGTTCGTGATGGTGGTCGCCGTCGTCCTCGCCCTCGGCATGGTGGGCCTGCTTGTGCTGACGACCGCACTCCAGGAGCAGGCGTTCGGCGTGCAGCGCACCCAGCGCGAGGCGAACACCCTCGCCATCCGGCTGTCGGCGCTGCAGGACCAGATCGCCGACGGCCCGCTCCATCCAGAACCTCTCCGTCGCAGCCCAGCACCTGGGCATGCGGCCCAATCCCTACGGCGCCCAGATCCGGATCACCGACGGCGCCGTGATCGGCGACCCGAAGGTCGTGTTCGGCGGTGAGGTGCCGACCGTCCGCTACCTGACCCCTGAGCAGGCGCAGGCCCAGGTGCCGTGCGCTCGACAGGGCAGAGGCAGAGCGCAAGGCGAAGGCGAAGGCAGCACGCGCAGAGGCCAAGGCCAAGGCCAAGGCGAAGGCAGAGGCGAAGGCGAAGGCGAAGGCTGAGGCGCAGTTCAAGGCCGAGGCCGAGGCAGCGCTGCGAAGGCCAAGAAGGGTGGCCGTCCATGAGCCGTCCGCTCGACCGCTTCTTCGACCCGAACCGCAAGGCGCCCGCCCGCAAGCGTCGGCGCGTCCGGATGCCACTGGCCCGCTCGGTCCGTCGCGTCCGCGCGCTGCTGATCGTTGTCGCCGTGGTGTTCTCCCTCGCAGCCGGCCGCGCAGTGCAGGTGCAGGCCATCGACGCGACGACCGTTGCGCAGGAGGCTGCCGACCAGATCACCGTCACCCGTGACCTGCCGGCGTTCCGCGGCGAGATCGTCGACCGCAACGGTGAGGTGCTGGCCATGACGGCCGACACCGTCAAGGTGATGGTCGACGCGAAGATGATCGCGACGAACGGCCGCATGAACGGCGAGATGACCACCAAGGACAAGGAGGTCGCAGCGACAGCGCCCGCGGCGCATCGCCGACCTGCTGGTCCGCTTCCTCGGCGGCATCGCCGGACGACTACCTGCCCGAAGCTGACCGCCACCGGGCCCGGCTCGCAGGCCGGCCTGATCAAGGCCAAGGTGCCTGCAGCAACCTTCCGCGAGCTCGCCCAGGCGATGAGCGACGCGAACCTCGTCGGACTGTCATCGCTGAGCGCCCCGACCCGGGTGCTGCCCGAACGGAAGCCTCGCAGCCAACGTGCTCGGCTACATCAACGAGCAGCGGCGTCGGTGCCGGCGGCCTCGAGTACGCCCTCAACTCCACCCTTGCCGGCAAGGCCGGCAAGGAGGTGTACGAGAACTCGCCCAACGGCAAGATCCCGCTCGGCACGACGTGCTGATCCCCGCCCAGAACGGCCTCGGCTACCAGCTGACCCTCGACGCCGGCACTGCAGTGGCAGGTGGAGCAGATCCTCGCCGAGCGCGTCCGCCAGACGAAGGCCGACGCCGGGATGGCCATCGTGACCAACGTCAAGACCGGCGAGATCCTCGCCCTCGCCAACGTGCCCACCTTCGACCCGACCAACGTCGGCGAAGGCAGACAAGGATTCGCTGCGCCTCCGTGCGATCACCGATCCCTACACGCCCGGGCAGCGTCCAGAAGACCCTCACCTTCGCAGCCTGATCGACCAGGGCCTCGTGAAGGCGACCGACGTCGTCGAGATCCCGGGCAAGATCAAATCGGGCGACAACTACGTCAGCGACGCCTGGAACCACGGCACGATCAAGCTGCTCGCCCGCGGCATCGTCGCCAAGTCCTCCAACATCGGCACCATCATGTTGTCCCGCAAGATGACCAAGCAGTCGCTGCACGACTACCTGGTCGCCTTCGGGCTCGGCGCCAAGACCGGCCTCGGCCTGCCCGGGTGAGTCCCACGGCATCCTGCCGGCAGCGGACATGCCCGACTACACCCGCGACGGCATCGCCTTCGGTGGCAGCGGCCTCGCCGTCACCCTGGTCCAGGAGGCCGCGGCGGTGGGTGCCATCGCCAACGGCGGCGTCTACAACGCTCCGCAGCTGATCGCCTCCCGCGCCACGGCTGACGGCAAGCAGGAGCAGCTGCCGACGGCAGCCCCGCGCCGCGTCATCTCCGAACACACCTCCAAGGAGGTCGTGTCGATGATGGAGGCCGTGGTGATGCAGTCGGCGACCACACACCTTCAGCGTCGACGGCTACCGCATCGGGGCGAAGACCGGCACCTCGAAGAAGCTCGACCCCGGCTGCAACTGCTTCAAGGGACTGGTCACCTCCACCATCGGCGTCGCGCCGGTCGAGGACCCGCAGATGCTGGTCTACGTGGTGGTCGACAACCCGCAGCGCGGCTCGTCCGGCTCGCTCCGTCGCCGGCCCGGCCTTCCAGGACATCATGTCGCTGGCGCTGCCCCGCTACGGCGTCACCCCGTCGAAGACCAAGTCGCCCACATTGCCCATCGAGCCCTGAGCGCTCGTAAGGTAGCCCTTCATGACCACATCGCCGGCGGCCCTGCGTCCGACCGTGAACACCGGGTTGCCCCTCGGCACCCTGTTCCCGGGCGCTGCTGACGTGACCGTGACCGGCGTCAGCCTCGACTCGCGCAGCGTCCGGCCCGGTGACCTCTACGTCGCCGTTGCCGGGCAGGCGACCCACGGTGCCCGCTTCGCCGGACAGGCGATCGGCAACGGTGCCGTCGCCGTCGTGACCGACGCGGCCGGAGCAGAACTGCTGCCGGACGCGGGCGTGCCGGTGGTCGTCGTGCAGGACCCGCGCACCGAGATGGCGCGCCTGGCCGTCGAGGTCTACGGCCGGCCGGGGGAGCGGCTGTCGATGTTCGGCATCACCGGCACCACCGGCAAGACCAGCACCACCTTCCTGCTGGCAGCGGCGCTGACCGCTGCCGGGCACACCGTCGGCACCATCGGCACCATCGGGTTCACCCTCGCCGGGCGCCAGCTGGCTTCGCCCGCGCACCACCGTCACGACACCCGGAGTCGCCCGACCTGCAGGCGCTGCTGGGCCTGCTCGCAGAGGACGGGCGCGGACGCGGTCGCGATGGAGGTCTCCTCCCACGCCCTCGCGCTGCACCGGGTGGACGGGCTGGTCTTCGACGTCGCAGCCTTCACCAACCTCGGCCGCGACCACCTCGACTTCCACACCGACCAGGAGAGCTACTTCCAGGCCAAGGCGGCACTGTTCCGGGACGGCCGCTGCCGGGCCGCCGTGGTCAACATCGACGACGAGTACGGACGCCGGCTGGCTGCTGAGGTCGCAGCGGACGCGGCGATCCGCCTGCGTCACCACCGGCGGCACCGACGGAGCCGACTACCACGCGATCGCCAGCGAGCCGGGGGCGGACGGCAGGACCCACGTGCGGCTCGCCACCCCGACCGGGGAGGTGGCCTTCACGCTCGGGCTGCTCGGGCGACTTCAACGTCCGCAACGCCACGACAGCGACGGCCATGCTCGACCTCGCCGGCATCGACCTGGCAGCGGCCCTGCCCGGCTTCGCCGATGCGTTCGTGCCGGGGCGGATGCAGCGGGTCGACCTCGGTCCGGGCGCTCCCGGCGTCGTCGTCGACTTCGCGCACACGCCGGAGTCGGTCGCAGCTGCCCTCGCCGCCCTCCCCGAGGGTCGGCGCATCGCCGTCCTCGGCTGTGGTGGCGACCGTGACCACGCCAAGCGCGGCCCGATGGGCGCGGCAGCCGCAGAGGGTGCCGACGTCGTGGTCGTGACCGACGACAATCCCCGCAGCGAGGAGCCCGCAGCGATCCGCGCCGCCGTGCTGGCCGGCGCGCGGGAGGCGGCCACCCGAACGGGCGCAGAGGTGATCGACGGTGGCGGACGGTCGGAAGCGATCGCGACGGCGCTGCGCCTGGCCGGGCCGGGTGCCTGGGTCGCCGTGCTCGGCAAGGGTCACGAGACCGGCCAGCACCTGGCAGACCGTACGGTTGCTTTCGACGACGTCGAAGTCGTGAAGGCCGAATGGGCGCGAATCTCGAGGGGTGCACGATGCGTGAACTGACCGCCGGAGCTCTCGCAGCGCTGGCCGGGGCACGGCTGGTCGGTGACCCGGGTGTCGTCGTCGGCCCCGACGTCGTCATCGACTCCCGCGCCGTCACGCCCGGAGCAGCTGTTCGTCGCGCTGCCCGGGGAGCGGGTCGACGGCCACGACTTCGCAGCGACAGCCGTCGCAGCAGGAGCGGGCGCCGTGCTCGTCAGCTCCGAGCTCGACCTCGACGTCCCGCAGCTGGTCGTCGACGACACGCTCGCCGCGTCTGGCCGCCCTTGCGACAGCCCTCGTGGCAGAGGCGCTCCCCGGGGGTCTGGTGACCATCGGCATCACCGGGTCGTCGGGCAAGACCAGCACCAAGGACCTGCTGGCCCAGGTGCTCGCGGAGGCCGGGCCGACGGTCGCGCCGGTCGGCTCCTTCAACAACGAGATCGGCGTGCCGCTCACCGCGACGCGCATCACCGGCGAGCACCCGCTTCCTTGTCAGCGAGATGGGCGCACGGGGCCAGCGGCCACATCACCTTCCTGTGCGGGATCGCGCAGCCACGGGTGGGAGTCGTCGTCAACGTCGGTCACGCCCATCTCGGCGAGTTCGGCTCGGTCGAGGCGATCGCACAGGCCAAGGGCGAACTCGTCGAGGCGCTGCCCGCCGACGGCTGGGCTGTGCTCAACGCCGACGACCCGCTGGTCTCCGCCATGGCCACGCGCACCGTTGCGCGGATCGCCACCTTCGCCGTCGGCGCAGAGCCGGCGAGCGGTGACCTCCGGGTCTGGGCGGAAGAGGTCGGCTACGACGGGCTGCAGCGCCCGACGTTCGACCTGCGCGCCGCCGGGGCCGTCGAGGGTGCGGCAACGGTCAACCTCCAGGTCACCGGCGCGCACCAGGTCGGCAACGCCCTCGCCGCCGCAGCGGTCGCCCTTACCCAGGGCATGAGCGTCGCGGACGTCGCGGCAGCCCTCGGTCGCGCGACGCTGCAGTCGCACTGGCGCATGGAGCTCCACGAGCGCGCGGACGGCGTCCTCGTTGTCAACGACGCCTACAACGCGAACCCCGACTCCATGGCGGCCGCGCTGCGCACCGTCGCGTCCCTGCGGCGCCCGGACGGACGGCTGCTGGCCGTGCTCGGCGACATGCTCGAGCTCGGTCCCGATGCGCCGACGGCCCACCAGCGAGGTCGGTGAGCTGGCCGCAGCACTCGGCGTCGACCGGCTGATCGCCGTCGGTGGCCACGCTGCCGACCTCGTCGGCGGTGCCGGCCGGAGCGTCGACGCGACCGATCGCCGTCGACAGGGACGCCGCCGACCGCAGCCGCCGCCGCGTGGCTGCGACCCGCGGACGTTGTGCTGGTGAAGGCCTCGCGGGGTTTAGCTTTGGAGTCCGTGGCCGAACAGCTGTCAATGGCGCCGGAGGGGGAGCGAGAGTGAGAAGCATCCTGCTCGCCGGTGGCATCGGCCTCCTTGGCACCCTGCTCGGCACCCGCTACGCCATCCGGTTCCTCGTGAAGCAGGGCTACGGCCAGTTCATCCGCGACGACGGTCCCACCAGCCACCACACCAAGCGTGGCACGCCCACCATGGGCGGCATCGTCATCATCGTCAGCGTGCTGCTGGCCTACACGGTCGCGCACCTGGTCACCTGGACCTCGCCGACCGCCAGCGCCATGCTGGCCCTCGGGCTGTTCGCCGGCCTCGGCGCGGTCGGCTTCGCCGACGACTGGATCAAGATCAGCAAGGCCCGCTCGCTCGGCCTGCACGCCTGGGTGAAGTTCGCCCTGCAGACCGTCGTCGCCGATCGCCTTCGCCATCGCGTCCTTCCAGTTCCCCGACAGCCGCGGCCTCACCCCGGCGAGCACCTACATCTCCTTCCTCCGCGACCTCCCGTGGCTGCAGCTCGGCCTCTGGGGCGCTGTGATCTGGATCGTCCTGCTGGTTGCCGCCTGGTCGAACGCTGCCAACCTCACCGACGGCCTCGACGGCCTCGCCACCGGTGCCGCGGCGATGGTGTTCGCCGCGTACGGCATCGTGAACATCTGGCAGTACAACCAGTCCTGCGCGTGGGCCGACGCCGGGCCGCAGTGCTACGAGGTGCGCAATCCGCACGACCTCGCCCTGATCTCCCTCGCCCTCGCCGGCGCCTGCTTCGGTTTCCTGTGGTGGAACGCCAGCCCGGCGAAGATCTTCATGGGCGACACCGGCTCGCTGTCCATCGGCGGCGCGCTGGCCGCCCTGTCCGTGCTCACCCGCACGGAACTCCTGATGGTGGTCGTCGCCGGCCTGTTCGTGATCATCACGGCCTCCGTCGTGCTGCAGATCGGCTGGTTCAAGCTCAGCAAGGGCAAACGCCTGTTCAAGATGGCCCCGCTGCAGCACCACTTCGAGCTTCTCGGCTGGGCAGAGGTCACGATCACGATCCGGTTCTGGATCATCTGCGGCCTGTTCGTCGTCGCAGGGCTCGGCCTGTTCTACGCCGAGTGGATCGTGGGCCAGTGAAGCCCTGGATCGCGACGGCCGACCGGCTCTCACCCTGGCCGCAGGCACGCGTCGTCGTCGCCGGACTCGGCACGTCCGGCTTCGCAGCTGCCGACGGGCTGATGGACCTCGGCGCGCGGGTGCTCGTGCTCGACGACGCCGACACGGCAGGCGAACCGCGGAGAAGGCGACGGTCCTCGAGATGCTGGACGTCGAGGTCCGCCTCGGACCCGGCGCCACGGCCCAGCTGCCCGACGACGTCGACCTCGTGGTCACCTCGCCCGGCTGGCGGCCCGTCCGCGCCGCTGCTGGCACAGGCAGCGCTGCGCGGCATCCCGGTGTGGGGAGAGGTCGAGCTCGCCTGGCGGATGAGCCTTCCCGACCGGCAGGTGCCCTGGCTGGCGGTCACCGGCACGAACGGCAAGACCACGACCGTCGGCATGCTGGAGTCGATGCTGACGGCAGCCGGGCTGAAGACCAGCGCCGTCGGCAACGTCGGCCGGCCGATCGTCGAGGCCGTCCTCGACGAGGTCAGCTACGACGTCCTCGCCGTCGAGCTGTCCAGCTTCCAGCTGCACTGGACCAACAGCCTCTCGCTGCACTCCGCCGCCGTCCTCAACGTCGCTCCCGACCACCTCGAGTGGTACGCGGACGCCGCCGGCTGGCCGCCCGGCGCCACGGACCCGATGGCTGCCTACGCCGCGGACAAGGCACGGATCTACAACGGCGTCCAGCAGGCCTGCGTCTACAACGTCGCAGGACGCCGCCACCGAGCGCATGGTCGAGGAGGCGGAGGTCGTCGAAGGGGCCCGCGCGATCGGGTTCACCCTCGGCATCCCCGGCCCCTCGATGCTGGGCGTCGTCGACGACCTGCTGGTGGACCGCGCCTTCATCGAGCAGCGCCGCGACTCGGCCATCGAGCTCGCCAAGGTGTCCGACGTGGTGCCGTTCGCGCCGCACAACGTCGCGAACGCCCTGGCCGCGGCAGCGCTCGCCCGCTCGTTCGGCGTGCCCCCGACCGCCGTGGCCAAGGGCTTGCAGCGCCTGCGGATCGGCGACCACCGCATCCAGACGATCGCCGAAGCCGGCGGCGTCCGCTACGTCGACGACTCCAAGGCCACCAACCCGCACGCAGCGGAGGCATCGCTGTCCGCCTTCGACCACGTGGTGTGGATCGCCGGCGGCCAGGCCAAGGGCACGACGTTCGACGACCTCGTCGCGCGGGTCGCACCCCAGCTCCGGGCGGCCGTCGTGATCGGCGTCGACCGCGCGGTGATCGCCGACGCGCTGGCCCGACACGCACCCGAGGTACCCGTCAACGTCATTGATTCCATGGATCATGGAGCGATGCAACAGGCCGTGGAGTGGGCAGCGACGCAGGCACAGCCTGGCGACGTCGTCCTCCTCGCGCCCGGTTGCGCCAGCAAGGACATGTACACCGACTACGCGGCGAGGGGCGATGCCTTCGCCGCTGCCGCGAAGGCCCTCACCGGATAGGAGGATCTCGAGGTGGCGATCCTGACTTCCCCCGCCGTGGATCGCCGCGGAACCGAGCCGAACGTTCCCGAACAGGGACGACGGCGGAGTCTCGTGGTCGAGTTGCTGGCGCATCCCCAGGCGAGCTTCTACCTGGTGCTCGTGCCGGCCGTCCTGCTGCTCGCGCTGGGCATGATGATGGTGCTGTCGGCATCCAGCGTCTACGGCTTCGTCCAGTTCGGCGACGCCTACTACTTCGTGAAGCGCCAGGTCGTGTTCCTCGCGCTCGGCGGCGTCGCTGCAGCGATCCTCGCGCGGCGCTCGCCGCAGCACCTGAAGATCCTCGGCTGGGCGCTCGTCATCGCAGCCGTCGGGCTGCAGCTGCTCACCTTCACCCCGCTCGGCTTCACCAAGAACGGCAACACCAACTGGGTGCAGTTCGGCACGTCGTTCTTCCGCATCCAGCCGTCCGAGCTGGCCAAGATGGCCATCGTCGTCTGGGGCGCGGACATCTTCGCCCGCAAGCACAAGCTGCTGTCCGACCCGCGGCACCTCCTCGTCCCGTTCGTCCCGGTCTCCGGCATCCTGATCGGCCTCGTCGTGCTGCAGGCCGACCTCGGCACCGGCATGATCATGGGCGCGCTCGTGCTCGCCGTGCTCTGGTACGTCGGCGCCTCCTGGAAGCTGCTCGCCGGCATCGTCGGCGGGGTCGGCGCCGTGATCGGGCTGCTGGTGGTCACCTCCACCTACCGGATGAACCGCATCCTCGGCTTCTTCAACCAGGACCTCGACCCGCTCGGCGTCAACCACCAGCCGATCCGGGCGATCTTCGCGCTCGCCTCCGGCGGCTGGTGGGGCCTCGGCCTCGGCGCCAGCCGGCAGAAGTGGGGCGGCCTCGTCGAATCCCACACCGACTACGTGCTCGCCGTGATCGGCGAGGAACTCGGCCTCGTCGGCACCCTGCTGGTGCTCGTCGCTCTTCCTGATCCTCGGCTACGCGGGATTCCGGATCGCCATGCGCTCCGACATCCGGTTCTGTCGCTACACCGCCGCCGGCATCACCAGCTGGTTCATGATCCAGGCGCTGGTGAACATCGCCGTCGTCCTGCGCATGGTCCCCGTGCTCGGCGTGCCGCTGCCGCTGGTCTCCTACGGCGGGTCGTCGCTGCTGGTGAACCTGATGGGCATCGGCGTGCTGCTGGCCTGCGCGCGCCAGGAGCCCGCCTACCGCGCGTTCCTGCGACGGCGCAGCAGCCGCAAGAAGGACCGCGCCCTCGTCACGACGGCGGCCGGGCGCGGATGAGCGCCGTCTCCATCGTGCTCGCCGGCGGTGGGACGGCCGGCCACACCTCGCCCCTGATCGCGACGGCGGAAGCCCTCCGGGCCCGCGCCGACGTCGACCTGGTGTGCGTCGGGACGGCGAAGGGCCTCGAGACCCGCGTCATCCCCGAGGCCGGGCTGCGCCTCGAACTGATCCCGCCGGTGCCGCTGCCGCGCCGGCTCACCCCGGAACTGCTGGCCGTGCCGTCCCGGCTGTGGCGTGCGGTCGGCCAGGCCCGCCGGATCCTCGTCGCCCACAACGCCCAGGTCGCCGTCGGGTTCGGGGGCTACGTCTCCCTGCCGGTCTACCTCGCAGCGCGCCTGGCGAAGGTGCCGCTGGTGATCCACGAGGGCAACGCCGTGCCGGGTCTCGCCAACCGGATCGCCGCCCGGTTCACCCCGCACGTGGTCACCACCTTCCCCGAGACCCGGCTGCCGCACGCGCGGCACCTCGGGCTGCCGGTGCGCGAACAGATCGCGGGCCTCGACCGCGTCGCCCGCCGTCCGGCAGCACGGCGAGGCCTTCGGCCTGCCCGCCGGCGGTCCGGTGCTGCTGGTCAGCGGCGGTTCACAGGGCGCCCGCAGCCTCAACCTCGCGACCGCGGACGCTGTCACGCGCCTGCTGGCCGCGGGGATCTCCGTCCTGCACGTGCTCGGGTCGGCCAACCTGACCGAGGACATCACCGACATCACGGACGCGACCACCGGTGCCGCGTACCGTCCGGTCGCCTACGTCGACGACATGGGCGACGCCTACGCGGCAGCCGACCTGATGCTCGGCCGCTCCGGCGCGGGGACCGTGATGGAGACGGCGATGACCGGACTGCCGACGATCTTCGTCCCGCTGCCGCACGGCAACGGCGAGCAGGCCCGCAACGCCGGCTTCCTGATCGCAGCGGACGCAGGGGTGCTCGTGCCCGACGCCGAGCTGGACGGCGACCGCCTTGTCGCAGAGGTGACCGGCCTGCTGGCCGCTCCCGGCCGGCTCGAGGCGATGGCTGCCACCTGTCGCAGCCTCGTGCCGGCAGACGCCTCCGCTGCGCTCGCCCAACTGGTCCTCGACGTGGCCGCAGCGGCGAGACTGAACCCATGCCGTTGATCGAACCCGTCGCCCTCGTGCCGGTCGCAGACCTCGGCGACGTGCACTTCATCGCCATCGGCGGCGCAGGGATGAGCGGGGTCGCTGCCATGTTCGCCGCCAGCGGCGTGCGGGTCAGCGGCAGCGACCAGGCCGACAGCGCGACGCTCACAGCGCTCGCCGGCCTCGGCATCCGCACCTTCGTCGGCCACGACCCGGCACACCTCGGTACTGCGAGCACCGTCGTGGTCTCCTCAGCGGTGCGGGAGACCAACCCCGAACTCGCCGAGGCGCGCAGCCGTGGCCTGCGTGTCTGGCACCGCAGCGCAGCGCTGGCAGCCCTCATGCTCGGCCGCACCGGCATCGCCATCACCGGCACCCACGGCAAGACCACGACGACGGCGATGACGGCTGTCCTGCTGTCCGGCGCGGGCGCCGACCCCAGCTATGTCGTCGGCTCGCCGCTGGCCGACACCGGCAAGGCCTACCACCTCGGCGACTGGCGACCCCTTCGTCATCGAGGCCGACGAGAGCGACGGCTCCTTCCGGCAGTACCCGGCGCAGGTCGTCGTGATCACCAACGTCGAGGCCGACCACCTCGACAACTGGGGGACGGCGGAGGCCTACGCCGCAGGCTTCGTCACCCTCGCCGTCGCCGAACCCGTGCAGGTCGTCGTGATCAGCGCGGACGACCCCGGCGCCGTCGCGATCACCCCTGCCGATCCGCGCTGCAGGCAAGCGCGTCGTCACCTTCGGCACAGCCGACGACGCCGACGTGCGCATCTCCGCGGCGGGCTTCCCGCCCGCCGGCGCGCGGGCAACCCTGACAACGGCCGATGACAGCGGGGAGCTGGTGCTGGCGGTGCCGGGCGCCTACAACCTGCAGAACGCGGCGGCTGCGTACGCCGTCGGGCGGGCGATCGGACTGGCCGGGGAGCGGCTCCGGGCCGCCGCGGGCCAGTTCCACGGCACCGAGCGGCGTTTCCAGGCGGTGGCGGAGCTCGCCGGCGTCCGGATCTTCGACGACTACGCCCACCACCCGACCGAGGTGGCGGCAACGCTCACCGCTGCCCGCGGCCTCGCCGCCGGCGGGCGGCTCGTCGCCTGCTTCCAGCCGCACCTGTTCACCCGGACCCGTGACTTCGCCACCGAGTTCGGCCAGGCGCTCGCGCTGGCAGACGAGATCCTCGTGCTCGGCATCTACCCGTCGCGGGAGGACCCGCTACCGGGCGTCACCGGCCACCTCGTCGCCGACGCGGCCGTCCGGCGCTGCCCCCGGACGGGTGCACTACGTCGAGACACTCGCAGAGGCGGCTCCGGCCCTCGCTGCGCTCGTGCGACCCGGCGACCTCGTTGTCACCCTCGGCGCCGGCGACGTGACACGCGTGGGCCCTGCCCTCGCAGCCCTGCTGGGGCAGGCCGCCCGATGAGCCAGGTCAGCGACGCCACCTCCCGGCTGCAGCTGCGCCGTCGCGACGAGCGCCGGCGCCGCGCCCGCTCCTGGATCGTCGGCGCCATCGCGCTGGTGCTCCTCATCGGCGCCGGTTACGTCATCGGCTTCTCGCCGGCGCTCGCCGCGCGCGCTGTCACCGTCAACGGTGCCAAGGTGCTGAGCAAGAACGAGGTGCTGGACGCCGCCGGCGTGAAGGCCGGGCACGCCGCTGGTGCTGGGTCGACCCGGGAACGGTGGCAGAACGCGTCTCCGGCCTGCCAGCCGTGGCAGAGGTGACCGTGTCCCGCGACTGGCCCGACCAGGTGCACATCGCCGTCACCGAGCGGAAGCCGCGCCTTGCGATCCCGGCCGGCGGGGGTTACCTGCTCGCTGACGCGTCCGGGCGTGGTGTTCCAGGCCGTCGAGAACGCACCGTCCGGACTCGTCGTCGTCGAGGCCGACCCGACCAGCCAGCAGGTGCTCGTCGACGTCGGCACCGTGTTCTCGGCACTGAGCGTCGCAACGGCGGAGAAGGTGTCCCGGCTCGAGGCGCCGACGCGGGACGGAATCGTGCTGCGGCTACGGGACGGGTCGCGCGTGGTGTGGGGGAGCGCTGAGGACTCCGCCCTCAAGAGCCAGGTGCTGGACGCACTGCTGCCGCTGGGCGGGACCGTGTTCAACGTGTCGGCACCCGGGTTCCCCACCCGTCGTTGAGGGTTCGACGACAACCCTGAACCCCTACTTGAGGGACTCGCCGAGCCGCCCCCCTTTCTTGGACAAGGTCAAACGCGTTGCCTAGCCTTGGAGGACGCCGAAGCTGTTGCCCTTCCCCGGTTCGTCCTGCTTCGTCGAACCAGTGCGTTAACAACTTCTCCAGAGCTCCAGTAAGGGTGACTTCCGTGGCAAGTGCGTCCCAGAACTACCTCGCGATCATCAAGGTGGTCGGGGTCGGCGGCGGTGGCGTCAACGCCGTGAACCGGATGATCGAATCCGGCCTGCGCGGCGTCGAGTTCATCGCAGTCAACACCGATGCCCAGGCACTGCTGATGAGCGACGCAGACGTGAAGCTCGACATCGGTCGCGACCTCACCCGCGGGCTCGGCGCAGGCGCCGACCCGGCGAAGGGCAAGCAGGCTGCCGAGGACCACGCTGACGAGATCGAAGAGGTGCTCAAGGGCGCGGACATGGTCTTCGTCACCGCAGGTGAGGGTGGCGGCACCGGCACCGGCGGCGCGCCCGTCGTCGCCCGCATCGCCCGCTCGCTCGGCGCACTGACCATCGGCGTCGTCACCCGCCCGTTCAGCTTCGAGGGACGCCGCAGGGCCAGCCAGGCGGAGGACGGCATCTCCGGCCTCCGCGAAGAGGTCGACACCCTGATCGTCATCCCCAACGACAAGCTGCTGGAGATGACCGACCACCACGTCGCGATCCTCGACGCGTTCCGCCAGGCCGACCAGGTGCTCATGTCGGGCGTCTCCGGCATCACCGACCTGATCACGACCCCCGGCCTGATCAACCTCGACTTCGCCGACGTGAAGGCTGTCATGTCGAACGCCGGCTCGGCCCTGATGGGCATCGGCTCCGCCCGCGGTGAGGACCGCGCCCGCGCCGCAGCAGAGATGGCCGTCAGCTCGCCGCTGCTCGAGGCCAGCATCGAGGGCGCCCACGGCGTCCTGCTGTCGATCGCCGGCGGTTCGGACCTCGGCCTCTTCGAGGTCTCGGCAGCAGCCAACCTGATCGAGGCCGCAGCCCACGAGGACGCCAACATCATCTTCGGAACGGTCATCGACGACGCCCTCGGCGACGAGGTCAAGGTCACCGTGATCGCTGCCGGCTTCGACGGCAACATCATGCCGAAGAAGGCCTCGGCACGGCCCGAGGTTCGCCGGCCAGAACTGCCGGCACTGCGGCCCGTCCACGTTCCTTCGCCGGTCGAGACCGGCTCCGACTTCGCCGAGCCCGAGGAACGTCCCGCAGCTCCGGTCGTGACGTCGTCCCCAACCCGATGACGACGACCTCGACGTCCCGGACTTCCTGAAGTAGGCCGTCCTGTACAGCTTTCGCAATGACCCCGGTGCCGATGGCGCCGGGGTCGTGTGCTGTGACGCCGTCGCTCCCGACGGCGGACGCCTCGACCTGACCCTCGGAGTGAGCGACGGCTGGCGCGCGGCGCAGTGGGACGTCGTCGAGGCCGACCTCGAGCGTCACGGCGGTCAACGCCTACCAGGTGCACGGCACGCGGGTGCTCACCGTGGACGCCGGCAGCGACCGGCGGGCCATCGCGCGCGAGCAGGCCGACGCCCTCGTGACCACGGACCGGAGGCTGGCCGTCGCCGTGCGGGTCGCCGACTGCGTGCCCGTGCTCTTCGCCGACCCGGACGCCGGCGTCGTCGCGGCAGCGCACGCCGGACGGGTGGGTCTCGGCGCCGGCGTGCTGCCCGCAACGGTCGCCCGCATGGCGGAGCTCGGGGCAGGCCGCATCACAGCCTGGATCGGCCCGCACATCTGCGGCGAGTGCTACGAGGTGCCGGCAGCACTGCAGGCCGAGTACGGCCTGCTGCACCCTGCGGCCCTCGCCACCACCAGCTGGGGCACCCCGAGCCTCGACCTCGGTGCGGCTGCCGCTGCGCAGCTGGCGGGGCTTGGCTGCACCGTCGTCCGGGTCGACCCGTGCACCCGCACCACCCCGACCCTGCACTCCTACCGCCGTGACGGCGCGGCGTCCGGCCGCCAGGCTGCCCTCGCCTGGCTGCCCTGACCCAGTTGGTGCGTGTCGGCCATGGCCTCCACCGACCTGCCGCGGGCGCAAGTTATGGTCTTTGTGGACTGGTCGAGAGTAGGGACTCAGATATGGCTGATCGTTTGAAGAAGGCCGCCGTGTGGCTCGGCCTGGTGTCAGACAACGACTACGTCGAGCCCGAGCCCGGCACGGACGACGTGACCGAGCAGGTGATCGACAGCGGGGAGGTCCCCAGCCCGTCCTGCTTCTGCGACGGTGACGGAACTCGAGACCCGGCGTCCGGCGAAGGACCACCAGAGGGTGGCCGACATCAGCCGCATCATCACCGTGCACCCGCGCACCTACAACGAGGCCCGGACGATCGGCGAGAACTTCCGCGACGGCGTCCCCGTGATCATGAACCTCTCCGACATGGAGGACTCCGACGCCAAGCGGCTCGTCGACTTCTCCGCCGGCCTGATCTTTGGCCTGCGTGGCAGCATTGAACGCATCACCAGCAAGGTGTTCCTGCTGTCGCCGCACAACGTGACCGTCTCCGTGGAGGACAAGGAACGCCTGGCAGGCGGGTTCTTCAACCAGTCCTGAAAGGCGGCCCGGATGGCCCTGATCGCTGCGCTGATCCACGGGGTCCTCTGGGGGTACCTGGCAATCCTCACCGTCCGCATGGTGCTGTCGCTCCTGCCGCTGCTCGTGCGGCAGTGGGAACCACGTGGGGTGCTGCTCGTGATCGCGGAGTTCACCTACACCGTGACCGACCCGCCGTTGCGCTTCCTCCGCCGTTTCCTGCCGACGCCGCGGCTCGGGGACGTCGCCATCGACCTGCCCTTCATCGTGTTGTACCTGGGGCTGTCCCTGCTGCTGCGCTGGCTGCCGTTTTAGAATGTCTTGACCTCGGGTTTACTCCTGTCGGCGCGCCCAAGCGGGTTCTTGGACTACGCAAACCGCCTGCATTAGCCTGAGAACGCCCTCGGGACCCGGTGCGAACCGGGCCTCGTAACTATTCACGTGAGGTGAGCAATGACCCTGACACTGGAGCAGGTCCGCCAGACCCGCTTTCATCTGGCCCGGCGGAACGGCTACGAACCGGTCGACGTCGACAACTTCGTCGACAAGGTCGAGGCCACGCTCACCCAACTGTCCGAGGAGAACAGCACCCTCAAGCAGCAGATCGACGCGCTCAGCTCGAGCGAGCCGTCCAGCATCTTCGTGCCGGGTGACCCGGTCGACTCGGACAAGCTGAAGTCCGACCTGCAGGGTTCGCAGTCCGAGCTGGAAGGGCTCCGGGGCGAGCTCGCAAGGAAGACTGAGGAACTCGGGCAGCGCCAGCAGGAACTCGACCAGGCACGTGCGGAACTCGACGGGGTCAAGGCCCAGCTCGAGTCGACGCAGGCCGAGACCGAGAAGCTGCGTCAGGCTGCTGAGCAGGCAAAGGCCGCACCGCAGCAGGTCGAGGCCGCTGCTGCCGAAGGGCCGGTCGGCAAGGTCGAGAACATCGTCGTCACCAGCTCCGCGGAGGCCTCCCCGGCCGTCACCCGCCTGCTGCAGATGGCCACCGAGCAGGCGGAGCGCCTCGTCGGCGAGTCCGCGGCAGAGGCCCAGCGCGTCATCGCCGGCGCCCGCGCCGAGGCGGAGAACGTCATCGACACCGCCAACAAGAAGGCCCACGAGTCGCTCACCGATGCCCGCACCCGTGCGGACCGCATCGAGTCCGAGGCCCGGGTCAACGCTGACAAGGTCACCAACGACGCCCAGCGTCGCGCCGACGCTGTCAACGGCCAGGCGGACGCCCGTCGTGCGGAGCTGTTCACCGCGCTCGAGCAGGAGCGCGATCTCCTGCGGGGCAAGGTCGACCACCTGCGCAGCTTCGAGTCCACCTTCCGCACCAACCTGGCGAACCACCTGCAGAGCCAGATCAAGGCGCTGACGGAGGCGACCCTCGAGCCGTCGGACACCCCGGCGATCCTGAGCGAACCGGCGCCGGAGTCCGCGACCCCGCGGCTCGACGCACTGCTCAGCGAAGGCAACTGACACCGGCTCCACAAGCAACGGCACACACAGGGCTCCCCGGGCGATTCGCCCGGGGAGCTCTGTGTTCGGTGGTACTCTCCCTGCTCAGGTATCAGCAGGAGGAGCTTTTGATGGCGTCGACACGCACCAAGGACGACCCCAAGGCCACGGCGCATCACGATCCCTGTGGCGGAGGGCGACGATCCCTGGACCGACGAAGAGGTCGAGGAGATCCGCCAGGAACTGCTGGCTGACATCGCGCGCATGGAGCGGGCGATCGAGGTGGCAGAGGCCGGCCTCGCTGACCTGTTCGAGGAGGGCACCGACGGTGCCGGTCGCGACCCCGCCGACGTCGGTTCCTCCAACTTCGAGCGCGACCAGGAGATGTCGCTGGCCCAGAACGCACGCGACATGCTCGAGCAGGCCCAGCTGGCCTACCGCATGTTCGAGTCCGGCGAGTACGGCACGTGTGAGACCTGCGGCCAGCCGATCGGCAAGGACCGCCTCCAGGTGTTCCCGCGGGCGACCATGTGCGTCACCTGCAAGCAGCGGGAGGAACGGCGATAACCGGCGCACACGCCGTCGCACACCCGCGTCGCCCCGTACCGCTGGCTCTGCCTCGGCATCGGCTTCGCCGGTTTCGCTGCTCGACCTCGTCGTCAAGAACGTCGTCATCGCGAACCTCGACCCGCAGCACCCGATCCCGCTGCTCGGCGGTCTCGTGACGCTGCAGCTGATCCGCAACCCTGGCGCAGCCTTCAGCATGGGGGAGAACTTCACCGTCGCTGCTCACGATCATCGCCATCGCTGCGCTGATCGCCGTGCTGGTCTTCATCGTGCCGCGCCTCCGGCACGTCGGCTGGGCTGTGACCATCGGGCTGCCTGCTGGCCGGCATCGCCGGCAACCTCACCGACCGTCTGTTCCGCGAGCCCGGGCCGTTCCGCGGGCACGTCGTCGACTTCATCCAGCTGCCCAACTTCGCCATCTTCAACGTCGCCGACATGTTCATCACCGCAGCGGCCGTGATCGGCATCTGGCTGTCCATGATCACGCAGGTGAGTTTCGACGGCACCCGACTGAAGGAGACCGGTCGAGGCCTCCGATGTGCTAGCGTCTGGCTGGTGCCGGACGGGCTGGACGGCGACCGCGTCGATGCGGCTGCGGCCCGCATGACCGGGCTGTCCCGCAGCCGGATCGAGGACCTCGCCGAAGCCGGGGGAGTGCTGGTCAACTCCGTCGTCGTCGGCAAGTCCCACCGCGTCCGTGCCGGCGACATGCTCGAGGTCGAGATCACCACGGCACGCACCGTCTCCGTCACGCCGTCGGAGGTGGCCGGCATCGCGATCGTCTACGACGACGCCGACATCGTCGTCGTCGACAAGCCGGCCGGCGTCGCCGCCCACCCCAGCCTCGGCTGGGACGGTCCTTCGGTCGTCGAGCACCTCGCTGCTGCCGGGTTCCGGATCAGCACCTCCGGGGCTGCCGAGCGGCAGGGCATCGTGCAACGCCTCGACGTCGGCACGTCGGGGCTCATGGTCGTTGCGAAGAGCGAGCCGGCCTACACCTTCCTCAAGCAGGCCTTCCGCACGCGTGAGGTCGAGAAGACCTACCACACGCTCGTGCAGGGCCATCCCGACCCGTTCGAGGGCACCATCGAGGCACCGATCGGGCGCGCACCCCGGCAACGACTGGAAGATGGCCATCGTGGCCGGCGGACGCCACAGCGTCACCCACTACAAGGTGCTGGAGGCCTTCCGCGCCGTCACGCTGCTCGAGGTGCACCTGGAGACCGGCCGCACCCACCAGATCAGGGTGCACATGCAGGCGATCAAGCATCCCTGCGTCGGCGACCCCACCTACGGTGGCGACCCGGTGCTTGCCGCAAGGCTCGGCCTCGAGCGGCAGTGGCTGCATGCCGTCGAACTGGCCTTCATCCATCCGCGGACCGGTGACGAGGTGCGCTTCACCTCCGACTACCCCGCAGATCTGGCGGAGGCATTGCGGCTCGTCCGCTCCTGACGGCTGCCTGAGCGCCCCGCCCAAGGTCGGCTAGGGTGCTCGTGTGCGTAGAGCAAAGATTGTCTGCACGATCGGCCCGGCTACTGATTCCGCCGAAGCCATCGTCAACCTTGTCAACGCGGGCATGAACGTAGCCCGACTCAACATGAGCCACGGCGACCACATCCTCCACGCCAAGCGCGTGGGCTGGATCCGTGACGCCGCCCGAGCCGCCAACCGGCCGATCGGCATCCTCGCCGACCTGCAGGGTCCCAAGATCCGTCTGGGCGAGTTCATCGACGGTGAAGCCTTCCTCGTGCCGGGCGACCGGTTCGTGATCACGACGGAGGACGTCCCCGGGACAGCCGAGCGGGCGTCCACCACCCTGCACACCCTCACCGACGACGTGAGCCCCGGCGACCAGATCCTGATCAACGACGGTGCCATCGAGCTCCGTGCCGTCGAGGTGACCGCCACCGACGTGATCACCGAGGTCATCGTCGGCGGGCGCGTCTCCGACCACAAGGGCATCAACCTCCCCGGCGTCCCGGTGAGCGTGCCCGCCCTGAGCGAGAAGGACGAGCGCGACCTGCGCTGGGCCCTGCGCCACGGCGTGGACATGATCGCCCTTTCCTTCGTCCGCAACGCCAGCGACGTCGAGGGGGTGCGCGCGGTCATGGATTCGGAGGACCGTCACGTCCCCGTGATCGCGAAGCTGGAGAAGCCGCAGGCCATCGACAACCTGTACGCGATCGTCGACGCGTTCGACGCGTTCATGGTCGCCCGTGGCGACCTGGGCGTCGAGCTGCCGCTGGAGGACGTGCCGTCCGTGCAGAAGAAGATCATCGACGCAGCCCGTGCGTGGGCCAAGCCGGTGATCGTCGCCACCCAGATGCTGGAGTCGATGATCACAGCCCACCGTCCGACACGCGCGGAGGTGTCCGACGTCGCCAACGCCATCCTGGACGGCGCGGACGCGGTCATGCTGTCCGGCGAGACCGCTGTGGGTGACTACCCGATCGTGGCCGTCGAGGTGATGGCGCGGATCATCACCCGCACAGAGGCGGAGGGACTGGACAAGATCCGGGCCCTCGCCTGGAACCCGCACACCACCTCCGGCGTGATCTCCAAGGCTGCTGTCGACGTTGCGGAGCGGGTGGAGGCCAAGTACCTGGCGACCTTCACGATCTCCGGCGACACCCCGCACCGGCTGGCCCGGTTGCGTTCGGAGGTGCCGATCATGGCGTTCACCCCGCTGCCGAAGACCGCGCAGGAGCTGACCCTGTGCTGGGGAGTCCAGTCCTACGTGACGCCCGAGTACACCAACACCGACGCCATGGTGGAGTCGGTGCAGACCGGGCTCACCGAGACCGGCTTCGTCGCGCACGGCGACCGGGTGGTCATCGTCGCCGGCAACCCGGGACGGCAGTCCCGGCAGACCAACTCGCTGCGCGTCTACGAGATGGACTGATCACCCGTCCCGCCCACAGCAACGCCCACGAACGCCGCCGGATGCCACCGGCGGCGTTCTGCGATCCGTGACCAGATTGTTTGTGCTATTGACAGGACAAACTCTGACACGTAGGTTCCTGGTGTGCCCGAACGACGGGCGGACAGCCAGCAGCGAGGCGAGACGATGGACGCGATGCCCATTCCCGAGACGATGCGGGCGGCCGTGCTGGTCGCCGCGTCGGAACCGCTGGAGGTGCGGGAGATCCGCACCCCACGCCCGCAGGCCGGCGAGGTGCTGGTCAAGGTGATCGCGTGCGGGCTGTGCCACTCCGACCTGCACGTGATGGCCGGCAAGATTCCGTTCCCGCTGCCGGCCGTGCTCGGGCACGAGGTGTCGGGGACGATCGTCGAGATGGGCCCCCACACCCGCCACAGCGGCCTCGCTGTCGGCGACCAGGTGTGCGGCGCCTTCCTGATGCCCTGCGGCCAGTGCCCGGAGTGCGCCCGGGGGCGCGACGACCTGTGCGCGCCGTTCTTCGAGTTCAACCGGCTGAAGGGGCAACTCTTCGACGGCACCAGCAGGCTCGCCGACCTCGACGGCACCGTGATCGCCCAGTACTCGATGGGCGGCCTCGCCGAGTACTGCGTCATCCCGGTGACGGCTGTGGCGAAGATGGCAGAGGGCATGGACCCGGTGGCCGCTTCGATCATCGGCTGCGCCGCCATGACGGCCTACGGAGCGGTGCGTCGCGGAGCGGACCTGCAGTACGGCGAGACGGTTGCGATCATCGGCATCGGCGGGGTCGGCTCCAACATCGTGCAGGTGGCGAAGGAGTTGGGCGCGCGGCACATCATCGCGATCGACGTCGACGACGAGAAGCTCGCTGCTGCGGAACGACTGGGCGCAACGGAGACGATCAACAGCCGCTCGGTGGATGCGCGGGAGCGTGTCTTCGAGATCACCGGCGGACGCGGCGTGGACGTGGCCATCGAGGCACTCGGCATCCCCGCGACCTTCGAGCAGGCCCTGACACTGCTCGCTGACGGCGGCCGCATGGTCCCGGTCGGCCTCGCGGCCGGCACCACGACGGCGGCCGTCGAGATCAACCGCCTTGTGCGGCGAGGACAGCAGATCAGCGGCTCCTACGGCGCACGGACCCGCACCGACCTGCCGACGGTGATCGACCTGGCCGCGCGCGGACTGCTCGACTACCGCGGGGTGGTGTCGAGGAGGGTGCCGCTGTCCGAGGCGGAGGCGACCTACCGCATGCTGCACAAGGGCTGCGTGTCCGGACGTGCGGTCGTGGAGATGGCGCTCAGGTGAACTGAGCTGCGACGATCACCACTGCCATCGCGGCAAGGGTCAGCGCGCTCATCACGGTCAGCACGATCATTCTGCCGTCCGGCAGGGGCAGGACCGTCCCGGAGGTCAGCGAGCGGTGCGTGCTGACGTAGCGGCTGTGGGACGCGACAAGGAGCGTTGTGGCCCCGGCGGCAACGACGCCGGCGGGCACCAGCGTCCAGATGCCGATGGCGGGCCAGCCGAGTCTCGGGACAGCGAGTGCGAGGCCCAGCAGGACAAGGGCCAGCCTGCGCCAGGCCAGCGACGTCCGTTCGAGCTGGAGTCCCTCGCTCCAGACCTGGTCGTCGTCACCTGCCGTCATGTGATCAGCAGGCCGAGCACGATCAGGACTCCGACGATGCCGAGGAGCACCGGGAGAAGGGGCACCATGCCCACGGACGGAAGCGGCCGCCGCTCACGCATGGCCGTCTCGACCTGCGCCCAGCCGAACCAGGCCTGGACGGGGCATGCAGTGCCGCCGAGGACCAACAGCACGGAGGCAGCCAGCCGCAACCCCGGCTGCACGTTCACGGCGAGGGCCTGCAGGCCAACGCCGACGGAGACAAGGGCCAGCCCGACACTGACCCAGGCGAGGAAGGTGCGCTCGTTGGCAAGGCTGAACCGCGCGTCCGGCTCCGTGCCGCGGCTGTAGACCGAATCGGGGAAACGCCTTCTGGTCATGCCAACGAACCTCGGATCAGTGAAGGAGAAGTGCCAGCGCAGGTCAATCTTCGGTGCCGGGAAGGGGAGTCGAACCCCTACGCCCTTGCGGGCAGACGGGTTTGAGCCGTCCGCGTATGCCATTCCGCCACCCCGGCAGGTGCCCAAGGATTGTGCCACATGTTGCGGGCCTGTAATCCGATCGCGGTAACCTCGACCTACCCACCCGGACACCGAAGACGACGAAGCCAGGAAGCGACCATGGTGAACACTGAGGAAAACCGCCCTGAAGGTGCTGCACTGCGAGTGCTCGTGGCCGAGGATGAGGCACTGATCCGGATGGACCTGGTCGAGCTGCTCACCGACGAGGGCTACAACGTGATCGCCGAGGCCGGCGACGGCGAGGAAGCCCTCGAACTGGCGCGCAAGCTGCAGCCCGACCTCGTCGTGATGGACGTGAAGATGCCCAAGATGGACGGGATCTCCGCCGCGGCGATGATCGCTGAGGAGCGCATCGCCCCCGTCGTCATGCTGACGGCCTTCAGCCAGCGCGAGCTCGTGGAGCGCGCACGCGACGCCGGAGCGATGGCCTACGTGGTCAAGCCGTTCGACGCCTCCGACGTGGTGCCGGCGATCGAGATCGCGATGGCCCGCTTCGCAGAGATCCGCGCCGTCGAGGCAGAGGTCGCCGACCTGGAGGAGCGCTTCGCTTCCCGCAAGGCCGTCGACCAGGCCAAGGGCCTGCTGCAGGAAGGGCTGGGGCTCAGCGAGCCGGAAGCCTTCCGCTGGATCCAGAAGACCGCCATGGACCTGCGCAAGTCGATGCGCGAGGTCGCAGAAGGCGTGATCGACCACGCCAAGGCCGGCGGCAAGCCGCGTCCGCTCAGAAGTAGGTCGCTCTCGGCGCGCGGCGCAGGTAGACCGTGATCCGGGCAGCGCACACCTGCTCGCCCGCGTCGTCGGTGATCGTGACGTCGTAGGTGGCCAGGGTGCCGCCGATCCGGATCGCCGTGGCCACGCCGGTGACCCAGCCGGCGCGGGCCGAGCGCAGGTGGGTGGCGTTGATGTCCACGCCGGTCACCGCGCCGTCCGGGCCGACCTCCGCTGCTGCGGCGAGGGAGGCGAGGCTCTCGGCCAGCACGCAGGACGCGCCGCCGTGCCACAGCCCGAACGGCTGGGTGTTGCCCTCCACCGGGCAACGGCAGACCGCGCGGGTGGGGGTGACCTCGAGCAACTCCACCCCGAGCTTGTCGTCGAGAGGGCTGCGCAGGCCGGTGAACCAATCGGGCACGTTCATGGCGCCAACCTTGGCACATCCCGGCGGGTGCCGTGCTGTGCCGACCGGTAAGGTTCCGGATTGTGACGAACCCGGCGAACCCACCGCAGGCTGAGCCAGAAACCCTGCTCCTGATCGACGGCCACTCGGTGGCCTACCGCGCCTTCTTCGCCCTGCCGGTGGAGAACTTCTCCACGACGACGGGGCAGCACACCAACGCGGTCTACGGGTTCACCTCGATGCTGATCAACGTGCTCCGCGACGAGAAGCCGACGCACCTCTGCGTCGCCTTCGACGTGTCCCGCAAGACGTTCCGCAGCGCGCGAGTACGCCGAGTACAAGGCCAACCGGTCGGCGTCCCCGGCGGAGTTCACCGGCCAGATCGGGCTGATCAAGGAGGTGCTCGACGCCCTCAACATCGTGCACATCGAGCTGGACGGCTTCGAGGCGGACGACATCATCGCCACCCTTGCCAAGCAGGGCGCGGCTGCCGGACTGAACGTGCTGATCTGCACCGGCGACCGCGACACCCTGCAGCTGGTGAACGACCAGGTCACCGTGCTCTACCCCCGCAAGGGCGTCTCCGACCTGGCCCGGCTCGACCCGGCCACGGTCGTGGAGAAGTACCTGGTCACGCCCGACCGCTACCCGGAACTCGCCGCGCTGGTGGGGGAGTCCAGCGACAACCTGCCCGGCGTGCCCGGGGTGGGCCCGAAGACGGCAGCCAAGTGGCTGGCGGCCTACGACGGGCTGGAGAACCTGCTGCGCCACGCCGACGAGATCCCCGGCAAGGTGGGCGACTCGCTGCGCGAACACCTCGACGGCGTGATCCGCAACCGGCACCTGAACGCCCTGATCGGCGACCTCGAGCTGCCGGTCGGCCCGTCCGACCTCGCTGCGGCGCGACTGGGACCGGGAAGCCGTGCACTCGCTGTTCGACGGCCTCGAGTTCCGGGTGCTGCGCGACCGCCTGCTGGAGACCCTTCCCGCCGAGGACGCCGAGTCCCAGGGCGGCTTCGACGTCACCGGGGAGACGCTCGGCCACCGGCGCCGTCCGCGCCTGGCTGGACGCCCACGCCCGCTCCGGCGTCGTCGGTCATCGACGTGACCGGACGCTGGCGGTCCGGTGCCGGCGACATCACCGGCCTGGCGCTCGCCGCCGCCGACGGCGCCGCGGCCTGGCTCGACGTGACCGGGCTGTCGCCCGACGACGACAAGGCGCTGGCCGACTGGCTGGCCGACGAGTCGGCACCGAAGGCGATGCACGACGCCAAGGGACCGCTGCTGGCCATCTGGTCGCGCGGCTGGGACCTGGCCGGCCTGGTCAGCGACACCCAGCTGGCCGCCTACCTGCTGCGTCCCGACCAGCGGGTCTACGACCTCGGCGACCTCACCGCCCGCCACCTGAAGCGCGACCTCGCCGTCGCCGGCAGCGGCGCGGAGACCGGCGACCAGGCGGCGTTCAGCTTCGACGACACCGACAGCCACGACGCGATGGTGCGGGCCCGCGCGGTGATCGACCTGGCCGCAGCCCTCGAGGCCGAGCTGGACGCGCAGGGTGGCGCGACGCCTGCTCCGCGAGGTGGAACTGCCGCTCACCCGCACGCTCGCAACGATGGAGCGGGTCGGGGTCGCCGTCGACATCGACTACCTGAACCGGCTCTACGCCGACTTCGACGCCGCCGTGCGTCGCCGCGGAGGCCGACGCGTTCGCCGTCCTCGGCAAGCCGATCAACCTGGGCTCGCCCGAAGCAGCTGCAGACCGTGCTGTTCGACGAACTCGGCATGCCGAAGACCCGGCGCACCCAGACCGGCTGGACGACCGACGCCGAGTCGCTCGAGACGCTGTACGCGAAGACCGAGCACCCCTTCCTCGCCCACCTGTTGCGCCACCGCGACCAGATCCGGCTGCGGCAGACCGTCGACGGCCTGCTCAAGTCGGTCGCCGACGACGGCCGCATCCACACCACCTACGTGCAGACCATCGCCGCCACCGGACGGCTGTCGTCCACCGACCCGAACCTGCAGAACATCCCGATCCGCACCGAGGCCGGCCGCCGGATCCGCGAGGCGTTCGTCGTCGGCGCCGGCTACGAGACGCTGCTGACCGCCGACTACTCCCAGATCGAGATGCGGATCATGGCCGACCAGTCCGAGGACGCCGGACTCACCGAGGCCTTCTTCTCCGGCGCAGGACTTCCACACGATCATGGCGTCCCGGGTGTTCGGAGTCGCGGCGGGCGAGGTGCACCGGCGCCCAGCGGGCGAAGATCAAGGCCATGAACTACGGCCTCGCGTACGGCCTGAGCGCCTTCGGGCTCAGCCAGCAGCTCAAGATCGAGGTGTCCGAGGCGCGCGGCCTGATGGAGGAGTACTTCGAGCGGTTCGGCCACGTGCGCGACTTCCTGCAGGACATCGTCGCCACCGCGCGGCGCACCGGCTTCACCGAGACCGTGCTGGGCCGCCGCCGCTACCTGCCCGACCTGAACTCGTCGAACCGGCAGCGCCGCGAGATGGCCGAGCGGGCAGCGCTGAACGCCCCGATCCAGGGATCGGCCGCCGACATCATCAAGGTGGCCATGCTCGACGTCGAGACCGCGATCGCCCAGCGTGGCCTGCGCAGCCGCATGCTGCTGCAGGTGCACGACGAACTCGTCTTCGAGGTGGCGCCGGGGGAGCGGGACGCAGTTCGAGGAACTGGTGCGCGACAAGATGGGCCACGCCGTCGAGATGACCGTGCCCCTTGAGGTCTCGGTGGGTGTCGGGCGAAGCCTGGCACGAGGCTGCGCACTGATCGACTAGGAGGGGTTGTGTACTACAGCGTTTCCATCCACCACCCGGCGCCGGGCAAGCGCGACGAGCTGATCGCGTCCATGCACCGCTACGGTGCCGCCATCACCGGCGCTCCCGGGCTCGTCTCCGTCAACACCCTGCACGACGCCGAGCAGGACGTGCTGATGGGCTTGGCGATCTGGGAGTCGGAAGAGGCGTTCCAGGCCTCCGTCCACCTCGCGCGCGAGGCCGTCGCCGACGACCCGTTCGACGAGTGGGAAGCCGAGCCGGTTGTCGGCTTCCGGCTCACGGAGGCGTAGTCGGCCCGGCCTCGTGGTCGGAGGTCCAGAGTGCTTCGTCGAACACGCGGTACCGGGGGTTCGTGAAGTGCCGGCTGGTGCCGTTGGGGCCGACCCGGTAGCGGTCGCCGGCCGGAGTGGTCCACCAGAAGATGCCCGGCGTGGGTTGTTCCAGGTCCCAGCCGCCGTGGGTCTTGGCGCGGTGGGGTCTTCGGGACAGCGGACCGAGGTTGCGAGGCCCGGGTCTGGCCGTTTCCGCCGGGACGGTAGGGCATCGGTGTGGTCGAGGTCGGCCGCCCGCGGCGGAGCGGGAGGAGTAGGGGAACACCTCGTAGCGTGTCGCGCAGGAGCACCTGGCGGCGGATCGGTTCGGGGATCTCGTAGGAGTCGACGGCGATCTCGGCGTAGGGCCGGATCACCGGGGTGAGCCGGACCCGGGTGTGGCCCAGCAGGTACTTCAGCATGGTCGCCGGCAGCGCACCGACCCCTTCGACCCGGGCCGGTCCGGCGCCGTGCAGCAGGGTCTCCTCGGCGACGTGGACGTACACGCTGCGCCTGCGGGCAGCAGCCGCGGATCGGTCGAGTCGGACCGGGACCGTCCTGTGCCGGCGCGCCTCGGCCAGCATCAGCTGTGGCGCCGCGGCGCGGGGTGGCCGAGCACTCCGATCGCCTTGGCGCGGCGGATGTCCTTGAGGTCGGTGTCGCCGCGGTCGCCGAGGATGTCGGCGATCCGGTCGACCATGGCGTCGAAGAAGATCGCATCCGGGGTGTCGACCCGGGCCGACAGGTAGGCGACGCCCGGATCATCGGTCGGCAGCTTCCGCACGAACCGGGCCGTCGCGCGCCGCCTCCTGCAAGGCGGTCACCTTCTCGGCGGCCAGTTCGGTGATCAGGCCGCGGGCCAGCTGCAGCACCCGGCGCCACGGCAGGGTGGGCACCTTCGGCGCCAACCGCTCATCCAGCTGCCTGCGCCTGCTCCACGGTCAGGTCGAACCGGGCCACCTCCGCAGCCAGCTGGCAGGCCCGCCACATCGGCACGAGCCCCTTGGTCGCCTGGAACCACAGCAGCGGATGCCGCGCCTTCAGGTTCACCACGTCACGGATCAACCACGTCGCCGCCGCGACCGAGATGCCCTTCAGCGTGGCGACCTCCAACGGCAGGAACTCATCCACCAACGGCGGTGCCGTCGGCACCGATCCGCACCGGACGGGTACCGACCACATCGAACGTCGCATCCTCGCGTCCACTCGCACGCCTCGGCCAGATCGGCGATCGCAACAGCCTGCTCCACCTCGCCGCGCGTCTGCGCCTCGACACCGGCACGCGAAGCCTGGCTCGGGCATCCCGCCCCGATTCGTTCATGTGTTCTATTCTAGAGAGCCCCACTGACAACGCCCGTGCCGACAATGAACGAGCGGTGGAGTGCAGGCACTCCACCGCTCGGTCAGTTCTGTTGGCCCCGTGGGCCCTGCGCTCAGCGCAGGACGGCGAGGATCTGCTCGACCTCTGCGCCGTCGACGGTCCAGGTGCCGACGAGAGTGCCCAGCGGCGTCCGTGCGCCGGGGACGTGCTGGCCGTCCAGGACGCGCACCACGCGCATCGACTCGCCGGCGGCGTTCGAGACCGGCACGATGCCGGAACCGAGCACCGTCATCGACTTCTCGCCGCGCGACAGGTCGGCCTCGGTGTCGCCCTCGTGGATCACGCGCATCAGCTCGACCATGTACACCGGGTCGCCCACGGCGTCGTAGACGTAGCGGGTGCCGAGGACGGAGTGCTCCAGCGTCCCGATCAGGGAGTCGGCCTCGTCGACGAGTGGCTCCGAGCGGTAGGTGAGTGGCACCTGGTAGGTGACGCCCTGCGAGCTCACGAGGATCGTCTCGATGCCGACATCGCCGTCGGGATCGACGAACCGGTACGAGGCCACTCGCGCCAGGTCCTCGGAGTCGCCGACGAACCACTCCTGTGCCGGTAGCCAACCGGCAAGCAACTCGAGCTTGCTCGGAGTAAGGGTTGCGTCGTGGATCTCGGCGGTGCCGCTCATGGTCCTCCTCAGGGTCGGGTCCATAGCCTATCCCTGAAGCGGGGCTCAGATTGACCCTCGATCAAGGCAAAAGCTAGGCTGACGGTTGCACTACGACCGGCCTGACCTCAGACCTAGTGGTCGGCATGCTTTCTTGGCGGTTTCCCAGACGTCAGCCTGGTTCCCCTGTCGATGAAGTGGCGGTCGGCGTGCGTCCAAACTCTATTCATCAACCCATCGGAGCCCTACTACATGACCTCTTCTCCCGAGGCAGCTACCGTCGCGTTCGACGATTTCGACTCAGCCGAGGCTTTCCTTGCAGCAGTCGACGCGACCATCAAGTACTTCAATGACGGCGACATCGTCACCGGAACCGTAGTCAAGGTCGATCGGGACGAGGTCCTGCTCGACATCGGCTACAAGACCGAAGGCGTGATCCCCTCCAAGGAACTCTCCATCAAGCATGACGTAGACCCCTTTGATGTGGTCAGCGTCGGCGACGTGATCGAGGCCCTGGTCCAGACCAAGGAGGACAAGGAAGGCCGTCTGATCCTGTCCAAGAAGCGCGCACAGTACGAGCGCGCCTGGGGCACCATCGAGAAGGTCAAGGAAGAGGACGGCGTGGTCACCGGCCGCGTCATCGAGGTTGTCAAGGGCGGCCTGATCATCGACATCGGCCTGCGCGGCTTCCTGCCGGCATCGCTGGTGGAGATGCGCCGGGTGCGCGACCTGCAGCCCTACGTCGGCATGGAGCTCGAGGCCAAGATCATCGAGCTCGACAAGAACCGCAACAACGTGGTCCTTTCCCGTCGTGCGTGGCTCGAGCAGACGCAGTCCGAGGTTCGTCACACGTTCCTCAACCAGCTCACCAAGGGCCAGATCCGCAAGGGTGTCGTCTCCTCCATCGTCAACTTCGGCGCGTTCGTCGACCTTGGCGGCGTTGACGGCCTCGTGCACGTCTCCGAGCTGTCCTGGAAGCACATCGACCACCCGTCCGAGGTCGTCGAGGTCGGCGACGAGGTCACGGTCGAGGTGCTGGACGTCGACATGGACCGCGAGCGTGTCTCGCTGTCGCTGAAGGCGACCCAGGAAGACCCGTGGCAGACCTTCGCCCGGACCCACCAGATCGGCCAGATCGTGCCCGGCAAGGTCACCAAGCTGGTTCCGTTCGGTGCGTTCGTGCGGGTCGAAGAGGGCATCGAAGGCCTGGTCCACGTCTCCGAACTGGCCGAGCGCCACGTGGAGATCCCGGAGCAGGTCGTCACCGTCAACGACGAGGTCATGGTCAAGATCATCGACATCGACCTCGAGCGTCGCCGCATCTCGCTGAGCCTCAAGCAGGCCAACGAGGGTGTCGACATCGCTGCGGACGACTTCGACCCGGCCCTGTACGGCATGTCGGCTTCCTACGACGATGCAGGCAACTACATCTACCCCGAGGGCTTCGATCCGGAGACCCAGGAGTGGAAGCCGGGCTTCGAGACCCAGCAGCGCGCGTGGGAGCAGCAGTACGCCGAGGCGCAGTCCCGCTGGGAAGCCCACAAGAAGCAGGTCGAGGAGGCCGAGGCTGCCGACGTGCAGGCTGCGGTCACCGAGGCCAACACCGCCGCCTACTCCTCCGGGAGCGCAGTGGATGACACTGCCCCCGAGGGTTCGCTGGCTTCCGACGAGGCGCTGCAGGCGCTGCGGGAGAAGCTCACCGGCGGTCGCTGACCGGTAGCGCAAGACGGACGTGCCCCCCAGTTCTTCTGGGGGGCACGTTGCGTTTGCCGGCGTTCTGCAATGCTGGACGGACATTGCCCACAGGAGCAACCCGTGACCAGCCAGGAGCCCACCCGGTTCGACAACTACCCGCCCGAGGCCGACCCAGGGCTGAGGGTTTCGACGAGCCGAGCGATGACCTTCCTCGCAGGGCTGTGCTGCCGCCCCCGCCCGATTCGCACGTCGGGCGGCGCGTGGCGATCGGGCTCCTGATCGGTGTCCCGGTGTTGGCTGCTGGGCCTCGCCGCGATCAACCGGACGTCACCTCCGTCACCTTCCGCAGAGGCCACCGCGGCTGCAGAGCCGGTGACCACTCCCACAGCGAGCGCACCGACGATCCCGATACCTGAGGACGAAAGCCCGACCCCCTCCGAGTCATGGACTCCTTCGGCGAACCGGGTGAACGTCGGCGGACATACCGCGACCGTCCCCAAGGGCTGGACGATCTACGACAACAGGGCGGACGAGGCGGGTCTCAGCAACGGGACCAACCGCGTCGTCGCCTATCAGTTCTTCGCTGCAGACACGGACAAGGCGGAGGACCTGATCGGTCCGTTGACCAGAACCCGACTCGGGGCGTTCAAGGGCAGGATCCACCTCGACGACCACTACGTGACGATCGACGAGTATCGCTTCGCCACCCTCGGCTCCGACGGGACCGTGGGCGGGAAGAAGGCCCGCATGGATTCCTACCTGTGGATCGACTCGCTGTACGGCGACGCGCTCCTGGTTGTCGAGATCCTGACGGCGATGTCAGGGTCGGAAGCTGAACGTGGTGCGATTGCCATGCTTCGCGAGTTCTTCCTCGCGTACCCGAACTGAGGTCTGGCTCGGGGTTCTGCCATGCTGGATCCACCGCGCACCGTGAGGAGATCGCACATGGCTTCCCGTCCGACAGACGCCGGGCTCTGGACCGCCGCGTCCTGGTCGGCTCGCTGTTCGCCGTCGGCGCGGCGGGCCTGATGGGCTGCACTGCTCTCGAAGATCCCGAGGACGCTCCGACGAGCGCCGACGAAGCAGAGGACCCGCTGGACACCGAACCGGCGGACGAGTCCACGCCGGGCTTCGAGATCGCCGTCGGTGACTACTCGGCCACGGTTGCCGACGGCTGGAAGAGCGTCGACGACGGCAAGGGCGGGGTCGTGGTGACCAACGGGGCGAACCGCCTGACGGTCGTGATCGTCACCATGCCGAAGGATGCGCTGGCGGTCGACGAGATCGCGGCGCTCCAAGAGCCACGCCGAGGGTTTCGCCGGCACCTTCGCCGAACCTGTCGATCGGTCCTCTGCCGACGTCAAGCGCGCCAGTGTCGCCGGGACAGGGAAGTTCCAGGACCAGCCCGCACGACTGTTGAGCGAACTGTGGATCGACTCGACCGGTCTTCGCCCTCCTGACCACCCGCACCATCACGGCCGAAGCCGACGCGCAGTTCCGGACATCTCGGACCAGGCGCAGGAAATGGTCGACGAGCTGACCATCGACGTTGCTCGAGTTCCTCAGCCACGTCGGCGGTTCCTGCGGCCGCTCTGCCATGCTGGGAGCCACTGGCACCCCCAAGGAGAAACGCCCGTGACCCAGCCGCCCGTCCGGTACGAGAACTACCCGCCGGACGACAGCGCGACGCCGGGGGAGGACCTCGCCACCATGGACGGCATGGGGAAGTTCACCGGGAAGGCTGCCCGCCTGATGAGCGAGCTCTGGATCGACGAAGAGGGCAGCGGGCTCCTTGTCGTCCGCATCCTGACCGCAAAGGTGGCATCGGTCATCTCGGTACAGGCACAGGAAATGCTTGAGGAATTGAGCGGGGATTTCTGATGCTGGTCGGTCTTACTGGCGGAATCGGATCAGGCAAATCCCTTGTAGCTGAATTGCTGGCCGCGCACGGCGCAACCATCATCGACGCCGACGTCCTCGCCCGCGAAGTTGTCGCCCCGGGAACACCCGGGCTGGCAGCGGTCCGCGAGCGATTCGGCGCGGGCGTCCTGCGATCGGACGGCTCGCTCGACCGTGGCGCGCTCGGCAGGATCGTCTTCGGTGACCCGCTCGCCCGGCGCGACCTCGAGGCGATCATCCACCCCGCCGTCCGCGCGCGGGCGGCGGCGCTCACGGCTGCTCGCGCCCGAGGGTGCAGTGGTCGTCCAGGTGATCCCGTTGCTGGTCGAGACCGGCCAGCAGGGCAACTTCGACCAGGTCGTCGTCGTCGATGTCGACCCGGAGGTGCAGCTGTCGCGGATCGTGCGGCGCGACGGCCTGAGCGAGGCGGAAGCGCAGGCGAGGCTCCGCGCCCAGGCCAGTCGGGAGGCGCGGCTCGCTGCCGCGCACGTTGTGCTCCGGAACAACGGGACGCGTGATGACCTTGCCGCAGCCGTCGACCGATTGTGGGCCGAATGGGAAAGCGTCGGCGCGTAGCCGGAAATCACTCACTCCGCAGGTATGGACGTGGGCGACCCAATGGCCCCTATGCTGTGCGCAACGGCAACGCAGGAGGCCTTTCATGCATTGTTCACGCTGCCAATCCCCGGTACCCGAGGTAGCACATTTCTGTCACCACTGCGGTCAGGACCTGGTCCCCGGAGACGAACGGGGCCGTCGCCGCTTCGCCCTCCAGCCCGATGAACCGGTCGCGTCCTTCGCCCTGATCAGTTCGATCATGCCGCGCGAAGCCGGACGCCACCCGCAGACCTACCGCACGGCCTTCACGATCACCCTCGTCGTCGCCCTCGTCGCGGCGATCTTCGGTGCGATGCCGATCGCTGTCCTTGTCGCAGCGTTCGCGATCCCGATCGTGTACATCACCTATCTCTACGACGTGAACCTGTGGGAGGACGAGCCCCTGGCCGTCACCGGGTTGGCCTTCGGGCTGACCGGTCTCGCTGCCGCGCTCTTCACCCTGCTGTGGACCGGGCTGCTGCCACTGACGACCACCTTGCGCGGTCCCGACGGCGACCTGCTGGGCGGCCCCCAGTGGGGAACCTTCCTGATCCTCGCGATCCTCGTGCCGGTGGTCGGTGAGCTGATCCGGCAGGTCGGGCCGGTTCTCCTGGCCAGCCGTCCGGCGTTCGACGACCTGATGGACGGGGTGACCTTCGGTGTGGTCAGCGGCGTCGCCTACGCCTGCCTCGACACCCTCGTGCGGCACTGGGCGCTGCTGACCGGCGGCCTCGTCGCGCCCCAGCCCGCGCAGTTCGCGTCCCTCGTCTTCCTCGAGGGCTTCGTGAAGCCCCTCGTGATGGGCACGGCCACCGGCCTCGCCGTCGCGGAGTTCTCCGGGCTCGGCAAGGGCTACGACGGGTTCACGCCGCGCTACTTCGGCGGTGTCGGCCTCGCTGTCGGCGCGAACGTCCTCTACGCGACCGGCATCTACCTGCTCGGCTACGTCGGCAGCCCGAATGTCGCGCTGCCCCTGCAGGTGATGTGGGGACTGCTGATCCTCGGCGGGCTGATCATCAGGCTGCGCACGGTGTTGCACACCGGCCTCATGGAAGGTGCCCTCGAGGCGGCGGCAAGAGCCGACCAGCCGGATGAGACGGAGATGGGCTTCTGCGTGCGCTGCGAGATGCCGCTGCTTCCCGGTTCCGCCTTCTGCAGCGCCTGCGGCGTCTCCATGCGTGCACGAGCAAAGGAGCCGGTTCTCGCTACGGCGGCCACGGCAGCCACGGCGTCGACGGGCACCGGTGATGCACCACCTCCAGAGCCCGACGAGGAGCAGACTCCACCGCCGGCGGACGAGTCGGACGCGGAGGAGGAGAAATGAGCCAGACGCCACCCACCGGCCCGCAGGTTCCCGGCGGACAGCCGCAGGTCCCACAGCAGCCTCCCGTGCCCCCGCAGGCGGCTCCGGGCGCTCCGCAGGGCTACCCCCAGCAGCCACCGGCACCGCAGCAGCCCTATCCCGGCCAGGGCTTCGGCCAGCCGCCGGCCGGCTACCCGCAGCAGCCGGCGCAGCAGCCCTACCCGCAGCAGCCCTACCCCGGGCAGCCGGTCTACCAGGGGCAGCAGCAGCCTTACCAGGGGCAGCCGCAGCAGCCGTACCCGGGCCAGCCAGCCTTCCAGGGCCAGCAGCCCTACCCGGGACAGCCGGCGTACCAGGGCCAGCAGCCGTACCGCCCGCAGGGACCTGCGGCCGGTGGCTATCCCGCGCAGCCGACACCTCCGTCGGGCCGTGCGTCGTCGTCGAAGATCCTGCTGATCGTTGTCGGTGCCGTGGTCCTCCTGCTCATCGCCGGCGGCGTCCTGATGATGATGTCGAACCGTTCGACCCCGACGATCGACCCGGTGAAGCCCTCGCCCGGACCGGTGCCCACCGCGACGGCAAGCGTCCAGCCCACCGTGCCCACGGACACCACCGATCCCACCACGGCGCCGACCACTGCTCCGACAACGGCACCGACCACCCCGTCCGGCGGGGCGATCGACCTGGGCAACGGCGTGCTCTTCCTGCCGGCCGACGGGTGGGAGATCCAGGAGCAGGCTGCCGGCGCGATCTCGGTGAGCAACGGCAAGGCCGTGCTCGTCACGAGGGTCGTCCAGCAGAAGAAGGGCACCAACCCGGGCCAGCTCTGCGACGCCTTCAACCGGCAGGTCCTCGCGGAGGCACCGGGGGCCAAGTTCGGTGACCCGAAGGACCAGCAGACCTCGTTGAAGAACCTCGAACTGGCCAGCTGCCCTGCTGCGTTCGTTTCCAGCTCGAACGGCAAGAGCCAGCAGATGCTGGTGGTCAGCTTCGCCGCCGTGCGCACCACGGACGGGCTCTCCACGATCTCGACGATGCTCTTCACCAAGGACACCCCGGACGAGACGTTCGCCGACATCGACAAGATGCTGGGAGTCGTGCTGGGCACACAGGCAGAAGGCTGAGCTGACGCGACGGCCCGGGGTTCCCGGGCCGTCGCAGCTGCACCCGCGGATCGACTGTCCGAGGGTCGGCCTATGCTCGTCATCGTGCGACCAGTGACCGATGTGCAGCGCAAGCTCGCCCCCTTCAAGGTGGTGGCGGATTTCGAACCTGCCGGCGACCAGCCGGCCGCCATCGACGAGCTCGAACGGCGCATCAACGCCGGCGAGCAGAACGTCGTGCTGCTCGGCGCCACGGGCACCGGCAAGACGGCGACCATCGCCTGGCTGGCGGAGCGCGTGCAGCGGCCGATGCTGGTGATGCAGCCCAACAAGACGCTGGCCGCGCAGTTCGCCAACGAGCTGCGGCAGTTCTTCCCCGAGAACGCCGTCGAGTACTTCGTCTCCTACTACGACTACTACCAGCCCGAGGCGTACGTCCCGCAGACCGACACCTACATCGAGAAGGACTCCTCGCTCAACGAGGAGGTCGAGCGGCTGCGGCACTCGGCCACCAACTCGCTGCTGACCAGGCGTGACGTCATCGTCGTCGCCACCGTGTCCGCCATCTACGGCCTGGGCACGCCGCAGGAGTACGTCGACCGGATGGTCCGCCTGCGCACCGGTGAGTCGATGGACCGTGACGCCCTGCTGCGGCGGCTGGTCGACATCCAGTACGTCCGCAACGACCTGGCAGCGACCCGCGGCACCTTCCGGGTGCGGGGCGACACCATCGAGGTGTTCCCGATGTACGAGGAGCATGCCGTCCGGGTGGAGTTCTTCGGCGACGAGATCGAGGCCCTCTCCACGCTGCACCCGCTCACCGGCGAGGTGCTGAGCACCGACACGGAGGTCTACGTCTTCCCCGCCTCGCACTACGTCGCCGGTCCCGAGCGCATGGAGCGCGCCATCGGTGAGATCGAGATCGAGCTGGGCATCCGGCTCGCAGAGCTCGAGGCCAACGGCCAGCTCCTCGAGGCCCAGCGGCTGCGCATGCGCACCGGCTACGACATCGAGATGATGCGCCAGATCGGCACCTGCTCCGGCATCGAGAACTACTCGCGGCACATCGACGGCCGCAGCCAGGGCAGCGCGCCCAACTGCCTGCTCGACTACTTCCCCGAGGACTTCCTGCTCGTCATCGACGAGTCCCACGTCTCCGTCCCGCAGATCGGCGGCATGTACGAGGGCGACATGTCCCGCAAGCGCACGCTCGTGGAGCACGGCTTCCGGCTGCCGTCCGCGATGGACAACCGGCCGCTGCGCTGGGAGGAGTTCGTCGACCGGATCGGCCAGACCGTCTACCTCTCCGCGACCCCCGGGCCGTACGAGATGGCCAAGTCGGACGGCTTCGTCGAGCAGCTGATCCGGCCCACCGGCCTGATCGACCCCGAGATCGTGCTCAAGCCCACCAAGGGCCAGATCGACGACCTGATGGCGGAGATCCGGCAGCGCACGGAGAAGAACGAGCGCGTGCTGGTGACCACCCTGACCAAGAAGATGTCGGAGGACCTCACCGACTACCTGATGGAGAACGGTGTCCGCACGCGGTACCTGCACTCCGAGGTGGACACCCTGCGCCGCATCGAGCTGCTGCGGGAGTTGCGGCTCGGTACCTACGACGTGCTCGTCGGCATCAACCTGCTGCGCGAGGGCCTCGACCTGCCGGAGGTCAGCCTCGTCTCGATCCTCGACGCCGACAAGGAGGGCTTCCTGCGCAGCGCGCGGTCGCTGATCCAGACCATCGGCCGTGCCGCCCGCAACGTGGACGGCCAGGTGCACATGTACGCGGACAAGATCACGCCGTCGATGGCCCAGGCGATCGACGAGACCAACCGGCGCCGCGCCAAGCAGGTGGCCTACAACCTCGAGCGCGGAGTCGACCCGCAGCCGTTGCGCAAGAAGATCGCCGACCTCACCGACCTGCTGTCCCGCGAGGACGCCGACACCGAAGGTCTGGTCACCCGGGCAGGCGGACGCCGTCCGGTGAGCCCGGTGCCGCTGTCCTCCGAGCGCAACCGCGACCTCGGTGCGATGCCGACCAGCGAGCTCGCCGGGCTGATCAGCGAGCTCAGCGACCAGATGCACTCCGCTGCAGCCGATCTCCAGTTCGAACTCGCCGCCCGACTGCGCGACGAGATCTCCGACCTGAAGAAGTCCCTGCGCCAGATGCTGGAAGCGACCCGCTGACCCTGAAAGCCACCCGCTTTGGCTTGGTGGCGACGGCACTGAGACAATCAGGTCCTACCTTCTCCGGCGGCTCCGGCCGAAACCGACTGCACGGGAGACTCCCTGCATGAACGTGACGCTCGACGTATGGCTGATCACGATCGCCCTGATGGCGGTCGTGTTCATCGTCGACCTGTGGGTGATCGGGCGGCGTCCGCACGAGCCGTCCATGCGCGAAGCCGGCATCACGATCGGGGTCTTCATCGGGCTGGCCATCGTGTTCGGGCTGGGCGTCTGGTGGGTCGCCGATGCGCGCTACGCGGGGGAGTTCTTCGCCGGCTGGCTCACCGAGTACAGCCTGAGCGTCGACAACCTGTTCATCTTCGTGCTGATCATGGCCAACCTGAGGGTGCCGCGGAAGCTGCAGCAGTTCGCCCTGATGTTCGGCATCATCCTCGCCCTGGTGTTCCGCGGGATCTTCATCGCCCTCGGCGCAGCGGCGATCGAGCGCTTCAGCTGGATCTTCTTCCTCTTCGGCGCGTTCCTGATCTACACGGCCGTGAGGCTCTACCTCGACTACCGCCAGCCCGACGACGACGACGAGGCACCGAGAACGCCGTGCATGCGCTTCGTGCGGCGGAGGCTTCCCGTTCCACCACCGAGTTCCACGGCACCAAGCTGGTGGTCCGGGAGGACGGGCGGACGACTGATCACGCCGATGCTGTTCGTCGTCGTCGCCCTCGGCACCACGGACCTGCTGTTCGCCCTCGACTCGATCCCGGCGATCTACGGCCTGACGCAGGAGCCGTACCTGGTCTTCACAGCCAACGTGTTCGCGCTGATGGGGCTGCGCCAGCTGTACTTCCTGATCGGCGGACTGCTGCAGCGCCTGGTCTACCTGTCCGTTGGCCTGTCGATCATCCTTGCCTTCATCGGGGTGAAGCTGGTGCTGCACGCCATGCACGAGTACGGGCTGGACGCGCGGCTCGGCTTCAACGGCGAGATCCCGATCTGGCTCTCCCTGCTGGTGATCCTCGGCACGCTGGCCATCACGACGGTCGCTGAGCCTGCTGAAGTCCCGCAGCGACGCCGGCCTGGGCCAGGACTAGGCCAGTAGCGGGGGTTGCAGCCCTTCGGCACCGGCCACGCCGTCCGCAGGGAGGCGACCGCTGAGCCAGGCCCAGAGCCGGGCATCACTGCCGCTGACCGTGCGCAGCTCGCCACCCCTGCCGAGTTCCGCAACGAGCGAGTCCGCCTCGATCCGCAGCGACGGGAGCTCCGCGTCGGCAAGCAGGTCGAGCACCCAGCGCAGCAGCCAGGCTGCCGCAGCGGGGTCGACGGCGTCCGGGCCGAACTCGCAGTCCAGGTCGATGTGGTGGATGCAGACCTCGTGCAGCCGGGCGAGCGGAATCACGCCCAGCGGCCAGTCCTTGCCCCGCAGGCGCACCTTCGCGTCCCAGTCGGGTGAGCCGTTCGATCGTCTGCTGCAGCGCGCCGGCAGAGGTGTCCAGGTCGATCTGGAGTTCGAGGCCGCCACGGTCGGCGCCACGCTCGAGTTCTGCGAGCCGCTCGGCCCGTGACGGGGCTACGGGCTGCTCCAGGCCCGCGTCCACTGCCGTCGCGATGATGCGGAGGTGGTCGGCGTTGCGGGCCAGGTGTGTCGCCAGGTGCGCGCGGGACCAGCCCGGCAACGGGCTCGGCTTGTGCCACTCCTCATCGCTGATTCCGATGGTGTAGCCCAGCAGTCGCTGGGTGGCCTCCGGCTTCCACCGGTGCAAGTCCTCCACCGGTACCGATCCGGTGTAGTGGGTCATGGCACAAACCTATGGCCCACGGGGCGTCGCGGGCCAGCAGCCGACGACCGCCGACGGCTTTGTCGGTGGCAGCACCTACGATGATCGGCGTGACTGACCGGCTGATCATCCGAGGGGCGCGCGAGCACAACCTGCGCAACATCAATCTCGACCTACCCCGGGACGCCCTGATCGTGTTCACCGGGTTGTCGGGTTCCGGGAAGTCCAGCCTCGCCTTCGACACGATCTTCGCCGAGGGCCAGCGGCGCTACGTCGAGAGCCTCTCCGCCTACGCCCGCCAGTTCCTCGGGCAGATGGACAAGCCGGACGTCGACTTCATCGAGGGGCTGTCCCCGGCGGTGTCGATCGACCAGAAGTCGACCAGCCGCAACCCGCGCTCGACGGTCGGCACGATCACCGAGATCTACGACTACCTGCGCCTGCTGTACGCCCGCGCCGGGCGTCCGCACTGCCCGGAGTGCGGCGAGCCGATCAGCCGGCAGTCGCCGCAGCAGATCGTCGACCGGCTGCTGGCGCTGCCCGAGGGCACCCGCTTCCAGGTGCTCGCACCGGTGGTCCGTGGCCGCAAGGGCGAGTACGTCGACCTGTTCCGCCAGCTGTCCGGGCAGGGCCTCGCCCGCGTCCGGGTGGACGGCGAGGTGCACCAGCTGCTCAACCCGCCGACGCTGGAGAAGCAGAAGAAGCACTCCATCGACGTGATCGTCGACCGGCTGGCCGCCAAGGCCAGCATCAAGCAGCGGCTCACCGACTCGGTGGAGACGGCCCTCGGCCTGGCCGGGGGAGTCGTCTCGATCGACTTCGTCGACCTCCCCGAGAAGGACCCGAAGCGCGAGCGCCGCTACTCCGAGCGCCTCGCCTGCCCCAACGACCACGACATCTCCGTCGAGGAGCTCGAGCCGCGCCAGTTCTCCTTCAACGGCCCGTGGGGTGCCTGCCCGGCCTGCTCGGGCATCGGCACCCGCATGGAGGTCGACGTCGACCTGGTGGTCCCCGACACGACGAGCAGCCTCTCCGACGGCGCGATCTCCGTGTGGCAGACGCCCTACCTCGCCAGCTACTTCCAGAACCTCTTCGTCGCGATCGCCGAGCAGGAGGGCTTCTCCGTCGACACCCCCTGGGAGTCGCTGCTCGAGCAAGGCGCAGGCCGTGCTGCTGATGGGGCTGCCGCACGCGATCACCGTGCACAGCAGGACCCGCCACGGCCGGGAGCACACCTACCGCGCCAAGTACGAGGGTGCCGTGCCCTACATCCGTCGCCGGCACGCCGAGGCCGAGTCCGACACCGCCCGTGAGCGGTACGCCGGCTACATGCGCGAGGTGCCGTGCCTCACCTGCAACGGCGCCCGGCTGAAGCCGAGCTCGCTCGCCGTCACCGTCAGCGGGAAGAACATCGCAGAGGTCTCGGCGATGTCGATCGACGAGGTGTCCGGCTTCATGCGCAACCTCGAGCTCAACGACCGTGAGGCCCAGATCGCCGAGCGGGTGGTGAAGGAGATCAACGAGCGGCTCCGGTTCCTGCTCGACGTCGGCCTCGACTACCTCTCGCTGTCCCGTCCTGCCGGCAGCCTCTCCGGCGGCGAGGCGCAGCGCATCCGCCTGGCGACCCAGATCGGCTCCGGCCTGGTCGGCGTCCTCTACGTGCTCGACGAGCCGTCCATCGGGCTGCACCAGCGCGACAACCGCCGGCTGATCGACACCCTGCTGCGGCTCCGCGCGCTCGGCAACACCCTGATCGTTGTCGAGCACGACGAGGACACGATCCGCACGGCCGACTGGGCCGTCGACATCGGCCCCGGCGCGGGCGAGCACGGGGGCGAGGTGCTCGTGTCGGGCCCGGTCAGCGAGCTGCTCAACCACCCGACGTCGCTGACCGGCGCCTACCTCTCCGGTCGGCGGACGATCCCGATGCCCAGCACCCGGCGACCGGGCTCGGGCAAGGTGTTGACCGTCCACGACGCCACCGAGCACAACCTGCGCAACGTGACCGTCGACTTCCCGCTCGGGCAAGCTGATCTCCGTGACCGGAGTCTCCGGCTCGGGCAAGTCCTCGCTGGTCAACAGCATCCTGTACACGGCGCTGGCCAAGAAGCTCTACAACGCCCGGACGGTCCCGGGCCGGCACCGCTCGATCACCGGCATCGAGCACATCGACAAGAGCATCCACGTCGACCAGTCGCCGATCGGCCGCACGCCGCGCTCGAACCCGGCCACCTACACCGGGGTGTTCGACCACATCCGCAAGCTGTTCGCCGACACCCCGGAGGCGAAGGTCCGCGGGTACCAGCCCGGCCGCTTCTCGTTCAACGTCAAGGGCGGGCGCTGCGAGAACTGCGCCGGCGACGGCACGATCAAGATCGAGATGAACTTCCTGCCGGACGTCTACGTGCCCTGCGAGGTCTGCCACGGCGCCCGGTACAACCGGGAGACGCTCGAGGTGCACTACAAGGGCAAGACGATCGCCGAGGTGCTGAACATGCCGATCGAGGAGGCAGCGGAGTTCTTCGCAGCGATCCCTTCGATCGCCCGGCACATGAGGACGCTGGTCGAGGTGGGTCTCGGCTACGTGCGGCTGGGACAGCCGGCGACCACCCTTTCCGGAGGCGAGGCGCAGCGGGTGAAGCTGGCCTCCGAACTGCAGAAGCGGTCCACCGGTCGCACCATCTACGTGCTCGACGAGCCGACCACCGGACTGCACTTCGAGGACATCCGCAAGCTGCTCGGGGTGTTGCAGTCGCTGGTCGAGAAGGGCAACACGGTGATCGTGATCGAGCACAACCTCGACGTGATCAAGGCGTCCGACTGGGTGATCGACCTCGGTCCGGAAGGTGGCTCCCGCGGTGGACTCGTGATCGCGGAAGGCACCCCGGAGGAGATCGCCGACAGTCCGGACTCCTACACCGGCGCGTTCCTCAAGCCGATCCTCGCCGGCCACCGCGTGCCGGTGGCCGGCGACGAGCCGACCCTGCTCGCCGAGGTGGGCTGAGCGCGCTCAGCTGATGGTGAGGGTGTCGCCGTCGACCTTCACTGTTGCCTTGGTGAGCGGCTTCTGCGCCGGCCCGGTGATCACGCTGCCGTCGGCGAGGGAGTAGGTGCTGCCGTGCCGTCCGCAGACGATGGCTGCGTCGCTGACCTGCTGCACAGGCAGGTTCTGGTGGGTGCACAGGTAGCTGAAGGCCTCGTAGGTGCCGGCCTTGGGCTGCGTGACGACGAACTGGCCGACGATCGTGCCGCTGCCGACGGGTACCTCGGACGCCTTGACGGTGGTGGGCCCGGAGCTGGATGCCGGCGCGGAACCTGGCGCGGCTGCGCAACCGCCCAGGCAGAGCGTGATCGCGGCCAGACCGGCCCCGTTGAGCACGACGCGGCGGGACGGAACGGGATGAGCAGTCATCGGGCCTCCTTGTTGGCTGATCGAATGGTAGAACGCTCAATCAATCCGATGCTGTGTTTGCGCTGTGAATCCGGGCCCGCGGATCTCCGCGCCCGGCCGTCAGCGCCGATGCCTATGCTGGCTCGGGTGAGGAGAGGACGAGGCCATGGCTGACCCGGCGAGCTATCGGCCGGCAACAGGCACCATCCCCACCGGCCCGGGCGTCTACCGGTTCAGCGACCGCGACGGGCGCGTGATCTACGTCGGCAAGGCGATCAACCTGCGCCAGCGGCTCAACTCCTACTTCGCCGACCCGGCGGCCCTGCACTTCCGCACCCAGACGATGGTGCGCACCGCGGCCAAGGTCGAGTGGACCCTGGTCCGCAACGAGCTCGAGGCGCTCCAGCTCGAGTACACCTGGATCAAGCAGTACGACCCGCGCTTCAACGTGAAGTACCGCGACGACAAGTCCTACCCGTGGGTGGCGATCACGTGGGAGGAGGAGTTCCCGCGGGTCTTCGTCGGCCGGGGCAGCAAGCGCAAGGGCAACCGGTACTTCGGCCCGTACGCGCAGGCCTGGGCGATCCGCGACACCATCGACTCGCTGCTGCGGGTGTTCCCGATGCGCTCGTGCACCAAGGGTGTGTTCAACAGCGCCCGCACGCACCGGGCGTCCCTGCCTGATGGGCTACATCGGCAAGTGCGCAGCGCCCTGCGTCGGCAAGATCGATCCGCGGACCCCACCGTGAGCTCGTCCAGGACGTGTGCGACTTCCTCGCCGGGCGCACCGGCGCGCTCATCCGCCGTCTCGAGACCCAGATGTCGCAGGCGTCCATGAACCAGGAGTACGAACGGGCGGCCGTCGTGCGCGACCAGCTGTCCGCCCTGCGCCAGGCGACCGAGCGCAACGCCATCGTGCTGGGTGACGGCACGGACGCCGACGTGGTCGCGCTGGCCGAGGACCCGCTGGAGGTCGCCGTCCAGGTCTTCCACGTCCGCGACGGCCGGATCCGCGGTGAGCGGGGCTGGGTGGCCGAACGCAGCGAGGACGGCGACACCGGCCAGCTGCTGGAACGCTTCCTGCTGCAGCTCTACGCGGAGGACGAGTCGGCGATCCCGCCCGAGGTCCTGCTGCCGGCGCTCCCGGCAACCGCGCCGACCTGCTCGCCCAGCTGTTCACCGAGCAGCGGGGCGCCCGGGTGCAGCTGCGGGTGCCCCAGCGCGGCGACAAGGCCGCGCTGCTGCAGACCGCTGCCCGGAACGCCGCCGACTCCCTCGCCCTGCACAAGGTGCGGCGGGCCAGCGACCTCTCCACCCGCAACCTCGCCCTCGAGGAACTCCAGCAGGCGCTCGACCTGCCGCAGGCCCCCCTGCGGATCGAGTGCTACGACATCTCCCACACCATGGGCACGGAGGTGGTCGCCTCGATGGTGGTGTTCGAGGACGGCCTGCCGCGCAAGAGCGAGTACCGCCGGTTCATCATCAAGACCGTCGAGGGCAGCAACGACGTCGGGGCGATGCGCGAGGTGATCACCCGTCGCTTCACCCGGCTGCTGGAGGAGCGGCAGCGGGCAGAGGATGCGGGCGAGGGGCCCGCTGCTGGTCGACCCGACCACCGGCGTGCCGCGCAAGTTCGCCTACACGCCGTCGCTGGTCGTCGTGGACGGCGGCGCCCCGCAGGTCGCGGCTGCCGAGCGCGCGCTCGCCGACCTCGGCGTGGTCGACGTCGCCCTGTGCGGCCTCGCGAAGCGCCTGGAGGAGGTGTGGCTGCCGGGGGAGGAGTTCCCGCTGATCCTGCCGCGCACCAGCGAGGGCCTCTACCTGCTGCAGCGGGTGCGCGACGAGGCCCACCGGTTCGCGATCACCCACCACCGCAGCCGGCGCAGCGCCTCCATGGTCGAGTCGCTGCTCGACGACGTGCCCGGGCTCGGGGAGATCCGCCGCAAGGCGCTGCTGAAGTACTTCGGCTCGCTGCGCAAGCTGCGGGTGGCCACCGTCGAGCAGATCGCGGAGGTCCCCGGCATCGGTCCGCGCACGGCCGCTCGCCGTCAAGGAAGCTCTCGCCGGGCAGGAAGCGCCGGTATCGGTCAACCTGACCACCGGCGAGGTGCTGGAGGACTGAGCCGCCAGAGGGCGAATAATGGGGCCCATGAACGACACGCCTGTGCCGGTCCGGCTCCTCGTCATCACCGGGTTGTCCGGCGCGGGTCGAAGGACCGCCGGCCACACCCTGGAAGACCTCGGCTGGTTCGTCGTCGACAACCTGCCGCCGAGCCTGCTGCCGGAGCTGATCGAGACCAGCCGGCAGCGGCAGTTCAACCGGGTTGCCGTCGTGCTCGACGTGCGGACGCGATCGGAGTTCGCCCAGATCCCCGCGGCGTTCGCCGATCTCGGCCAGGCCGGTATCGTGCCGCAGATCCTGTTCCTCGACGCCAGTGACGAGGCGATCGTGCGCCGGCAGGAGTCGGTGCGTCGCCCGCTGCCGCTGCAGGGTTCCGGGGGCCTGCTGGACGGCATCCAGCAAGGAACGCCAGATGCTGGCCGGCATCCGCGCCAGCGCCGACCTGGTGATCGACACCTCGTCCATCAACGTCCACGAGCTCGCAGCCCGGGTGACCCAGGCCTACGGCGGTAGCGACGACCTCGTCCTGCAGCTGACCCTGATGTCCTTCGGCTTCAAGAACGGCATCCCGATGGACGCCGACATGGTGTTCGACATGCGCTTCCTGCCCAATCCCGCACTGGGTGCCGGCCCTGCGCCCGCAGAGCGGGCTGTCCCAGCCGGTCGCCGCCTACGTGCTCGGCCAGGCGGACGCGGAGCCGTTCCTGCAGCACGCCGTCGCGCTGGTGGAGCTGATCACTCCCGGCTACATCCGTGAGGGCAAGCGCAACGCGACCATCGCGATCGGGTGCACCGGCGGCAAGCACCGGTCGACGGCGATCGTCGAGGAGCTGGCCCGACGCCTGCGGTGAGCGTGGCGTGACCACCGACATCGTGCACCGGGACCTGGGCAAGGAGTGAACACCCCCACGGAGTTCTTCTCCTCCGCTACGCTCCCCCGAACAACTCCGCGGGGACCCCGAGTGAACGCCTTCGCCCAGCCGCCGTGCCGTCGTCGCGTTCGGCGGTGGCCACGGGCTTGCGGCCAGCCTCAGCGCGCTGCGCCAGCTGACCCACCGGCTCACCGCCGTCGTGACCGTCGCGGACGACGGCGGGTCCTCGGGTCGTCTCCGCGCCGAGTTCCCGATCCTGCCGCCCGGTGACCTCCGGATGGCGCTGGCTGCACTCTGCGGCGACGACCAGGTGGGACGCGCGTGGGCGGAGGTGCTGCAGTCGCGGTTCCCCGGCGACGGCCCGCTCGGTGGCCACAGCATCGGCAACCTGCTGATCGCCGGCCTGTGGCAGCAGCTGTCCGACCCGGTGGCCGGGCCTGGACATGGTGGGTGCGATGCTGCACGTCGAGGGTCGCGTCCTGCCGATGGCTGCCGTGCCGCTGGTGATCGAGGCGGACGTGATCGGGGCCGACCCCGGCGCTCCCGACGAGATCAGGACGGTCGTCGGCCAGGAGGCCGTCGCGCTGGCGACCGGTGACATCAGGCGACATCCGGCTCGTGCCGGCCGACCCGCCAGCGGTCCCGGAAGCGATCCAGGCGATCCGCGAGGCCGACTACCTGGTGCTCGGGCCCGGCTCCTGGTACTCGTCGGTGATCCCGCACCTGCTGGTGCCGGAACTCGCGCGCGCCATCTGCACGGCGCACGGCAAGCGCATCCTCACCCTGAACCTCGCCCCGACCGACGACGAGACGCCCGCCTACACCGCCGCACGTCACCTCGAGGTGCTTGCCGAGCACGCCCCGGCCCTCCGGCTGGACGTGGTCGTCGCAGATCCGTCGTTCGCCGTCGGCGACCAGCACCTGGCCGCATATGTGGCCTCACTGGGGGCGAAGCTCGTTCTCGCCCCCGTCCGCATACGCGACGGGACACCGCAGGCACGACCCCCACCTGCTGGCCGCGGTGTATGCCGGGATCATGGGTCTGTAGTCTTACCCCACCCGCGCGCTCGCAGTTCGAAAGGCAGTACAGCGACAAGATGGCAATGACCCAGCAGGTGAAGTCCGAGCTGGCCACCCTCGAGGTGGCCAAGCCTGAGCTCCGCAAGGCCGAGGTGGCCGCCCTGCTCCGGTTCGCCAACGGCCTCCACATCGCCGGCGGTCGCATCGTCGTCGAGGCCGAACTCGACACCGGCGCAGCAGCGCGCAGGCTGCGGACGGCGATCGCCGACCTGTTCGGGTTCACCTGCGAGTTCGTCGTCATCACCGGCAGCGGCCTGCGCCGCGGCACCCGCTACGTCGTCCGCCTGATCCGCGACGGCGAGTCGCTGGCCCGCCAGACCGGGCTGATCGACCCGCGCGGTCGTCCCGTCCGCGGACTGCCGATCCAGGTCGTCAGCGGCGGCGTCGACGTCTCCGTCGCGGCCTGGCGTGGCGCCTTCCTCGCGCACGGCTCGCTCACCGAGCCCGGACGGTCGATGGCCCTCGAGGTCACCTGCCCCGGCTCGGAGGCTGCGCTCGCCCTCGTCGGCGCGGCCCGTCGCATGGGCATCTCCGCGAAGGCCCGCGAGGTGCGCGGCATCGACCGGGTCGTGATCCGGGACGGCGACGCCATCTCCGCCATGCTCACCCGGCTCGGCGCCCACGAGACCGTCCTCGCCTGGGAGGACCGCAGGATGCGCCGCGAGGTGCGCGCCTCCGCCAACCGCCTCGCCAACTTCGACGACGCCAACCTGCGCCGCTCCGCGCGGGCAGCCGTCGCCGCCGGCGCACGGGTCAAGCGCGCCCTCGAGATCCTCGGCGAGGACATCCCCGACCACCTGCTGGAGGCCGGACGGCTGCGCCTCGAGCACAAGCAGGCCAGCCTCGAGGAGCTCGGACAGCTCCACGTGCCGCCGCTGACGAAGGACGCCGTCGCCGGCCGGATCCGTCGGCTGCTGGCCACGGCGGACAAGCGCGCCTCCGAGCTCGGCATCCCGAACACCGAGGCCGGTCTGAGCCCGGAAATGCTAGACGACGACGCGTGAACCGGCGTCAGCCGGTTCAGCGGAGGAGTCTCGACGAACAGCGCGCCAGCGGTGTTCGGAGCAGACGATCGCGATTGATCTGCACGCTCGTCCGCATCCGGATGCGCGGCTGACCGGCCGCATCCTGAACCGCTAGGGTGGTCTTGAACACACGGTCGGGCTGAATCCCGCCGCGGTACATCGTTGCAAAGGAGACCCTCACAAAATGACCGTCAAGGTTGGCATCAACGGCTTCGGCCGGATCGGCCGTAACTACTTCCGCGCCCTGGTCGCCTCCGGCGCCGATATCGACGTGGTCGCGGTCAACGACCTCACCGACAACAAGAGCCTCGCTCAGCTGCTCAAGTACGACTCGATCCTCGGCCGCTTCCCCGGTGAGGTGACCTCCGACGAGACCGCGCTGTACGTCAACGGCAAGGAGATCAAGGCGTTCGCCGAGCGCGATCCCGCCAACCTGCCGTGGGGCGAGCTGGGCGTCGACATCGTGATCGAGTCCACCGGCTTCTTCACCGACGCAGCCAAGGCCAAGGCCCACATCGACGCCGGCGCCAAGAAGGTCCTGATCTCCGCCCCGGCGAAGAACGAGGACATCACCATCGTCATGGGCGTCAACGACGACCTGTACGACCCGGCGCTCCACAACATCATCTCCAACGCTTCCTGCACCACGAACTGCCTGGCCCCCCTGGCCAAGGCGCTGAATGACGGCATCGGCATCGTCAAGGGCCTGATGACCACCATCCACGCCTACACCCAGGACCAGAACCTGCAGGATGCGCCGCACTCCGACCCGCGTCGCGCCCGCGCAGCTGCCCTGAACATCGTCCCGACCACCACCGGTGCGGCCAAGGCCGTCGCCCTGGTGCTCCCGGAGCTCAAGGGCAAGCTCGACGGCTACGCACTGCGCGTGCCGGTACCCACGGGTTCCGTGACCGACCTCACCTTCGAGGCCTCCCGCGAGACCACCGTCGACGAGATCAACGCGATCGTCAAGGCTGCAGCAGAGGGCCCGCTCAAGGGCATCCTCGAGTACAGCACCGACCCGATCGTGAGCAAGGACATCGAGGGCTACCCGCTGTCCAGCATCTTCGATGCGCCGCTCACCAAGGTCATCGGCAACCAGGTCAAGGTCGTCGCCTGGTACGACAACGAGTGGGGCTACTCCAACCGGCTGGTCGACCTGACCGCGCTGGTCGGCTCCAAGCTCTGATCTGACCAACACAGGCATCTGGGCCGGCTCGCGTCTCACGGCGCGGGTCGGCCCGTTGCATGAACGCACCGATTCAAGAAGAAAGGCAAGACGTGAAGTCCGTTTCCGACCTCGGTGACCTCCGGGGTAAGCGGGTTCTGATCCGCTGCGATTTCAATGTGCCGCTGGATGGCACCACCATCACCGACGATGGCCGCATCCGCGCAGCACTGCCGACCCTCACCCAGCTCAAGGACGCCGGCGCGAAGGTGGTCGTCATGGCGCACCTGGGCCGCCCCAAGGGCAAGGTCGACCCGACCTACTCCCTCGCCCCGGCAGCCGCCCGTCTCGGCGAGCTCCTCGGCACCGAGGTCAAGCTTGCCGGCGACGTCGTCGGCGCCGGGCGCGCAGGCGCTCGGTCGCCGGCCTGCCAGGACGGCGAGATCGCCCTGCTGGAGAACGTCCGCTACGAGCCCGCAGAGGAATCCAAGGTGGACGCGGAGCGCGAGGAGCTCGCGGCGAAGTACGCAGCCCTCGGCGACGTGTTCGTCTCCGACGGCTTCGGTGTCGTGCACCGCAAGCAGGCCTCCGTCTACGACGTCGCCAAGCTGCTCCCGAACGCCGCCGGACCACTGGTCGCGAAGGAGGTCGACGTCCTCAAGAAGCTCACCGAGCACGCCGTCCACCCGTACGTCGTCGTCCTCGGCGGCGCCAAGGTGGCCGACAAGCTCGCTGTCATCGACAACCTGCTGAAGGTCGCAGACACCCTGATCATCGGCGGCGGCATGGCCTACACCTTCCTGAAGGGCAAGGGCTACGAGATCGGCGCGTTCCCTGCTGGACGCGGAGAAGGTCGACACCTGCGCCGGCTACCTCGAGCAGGCCACCGCTGCCGGCAAGCAGATCCTGCTGCCGATCGACGTCCGGGTCGTCGAGGACTTCGACATCAAGGCCCGCACCTCGACGCCGGTCACCATCGTCGACGCGGACGCCATTCCTGCCGACCAGGAGGGCGCCGACATCGGGCCCGGCGTCGGAGGCACTGTTCGCAGAGGCCATCCTCGGTGCCGCGACGATCTTCTGGAACGGGCCGATGGGTGTCGCAGAGATCCCGGCCCTCGCCGAAGGTACCGACGCCGTCGCGAAGGCGCTCGCCGCCTCGGAGGGCTTCTCCGTCGTCGGTGGTGGCGACTCCGCAGCCGCCGTCCGCAACCTCGGTTTCGCCGACGAGCAGTTCGGTCACATCTCGACCGGCGGCGGCGCGTCCCTTGAATACCTGGAGGGCAAAGTGCTCCCGGGTCTTGCTGTCCTTGAAGGAGAGAACTGATGTCACGCAAGCCGCTGATGGCTGGCAACTGGAAGATGAACCTCAACCACGTCGAGGCCACCGGCCTGGTGCAGAAGCTGGCGTGGACGCTGGCTGACGCCAAGTACGACCCCGAGAAGTCGGAGGCAGCGGTCATCGTGCCGTTCACCGACATCCGCACCGTGCAGACGCTGGTCGAGGGCGATCGTCTCCCGCTGAAGTTCGGCGCCCAGGACGTCTCCATCCACTCCTCCGGCGCCTACACCGGTGAGATCTCCGCCGACATGCTGGCCAAGCTGAACTGCGCCTACGTCGTGGTCGGCCACTCCGAGCGCCGCGAGTACCACGGCGAGAACGACGCCCTGATCGGCGAGAAGGCCAAGGTGGTCTTCGAGGCCGGCATGACGCCGATCGTCTGTTGTGGCGAGGTGCTCGAGATCCGCAAGGAGGGCACCCACGTCGCCTACGTGCTCGACCAGGTGAAGGAGTGCCTCGAGGGCCTCACCCCCGAGCAGGTCGCGGCCATGGTGATCGCCTACGAGCCGGTCTGGGCGATCGGCACCGGCGAGGTGGCCACCCCTGAGGACGCACAGGAGGTCTGTGGCGCGATCCGCGGCTACGTCAACGAGGCCTTCGGTGCACCCGCAGCGGAAGCCGTCCGCATCCAGTACGGCGGCTCGGTGAAGGCCAGCAACATCGTCGAGATCATGGCCAAGCCGGATGTCGACGGCGCGCTCGTCGGTGGCGCAGCCCTGAACGCCGAGGAGTTCGCCAAGATCATCATGTTCTACTCTGTCAGCTGATCGTCGTCAGGCTGACTCAGCTACGAACGCCGGCCGGGACCAACCTCGGCCGGCGTTTAGTTTGTGCGGGACTGCTGAGTTAAGATGCTCGGCGTGACTTTGTTGCCCCTCGCGATGACCTGGCCGATCATTACTCTTTCCGTGGTGTTGATCCTCACCAGCATCGTTCTGGCCCTTTTCATCCTTCTGCACAAGAGCCGTGGCGGCGGTATGTCCGACCTCTTCGGCGGCGGCATGTCGACGGGGATGGGCGGGTCCTCCGTTGCCGAGCGCAACCTCGACAGGCTCACCATCACGGTCGGCCTGGTGTGGCTCTTCGCGATCATCGGCCTGCTCGTGCTCTACCGGTTCTTCCCCGACGATCGGGGCCATGGGCTGAGGCCCGTTCTTTCTTTGCAGCTAGGAGTGGATCCGCGTGGTTGGTGGCAGTGCGATTAGGGGTAGCCGGGTAGGCGCCGGGCCGATGGGCGAGGCTGAGCGGGGCGATGCCGCGCCGCGGCTGTACGTGTCCTACTTCTGCGCCAATGGCCACGAGACCCGTCCGGCCTTCGCGGCCGATGCGGTCGTTCCGGAGTCGTGGGACTGCCCGCGCTGCGGGCTGCCGGCGAACCTCGACTCGGAGAACCCTCCGCCGCCGCCGAAGATCCAGCCGTACAAGACCCACCTGGCCTACGTGAAGGAGCGCCGCTCCGACGCTGAGGCCGTCGCGATCCTGAAGGAAGCGCTGGACTCGCTGCGCGCCCGCAGGGCCGCCGGCGAAGTCATCTACTGACCCGCCCGGCCGGCCTGAGCCTCGGCTCACATCGCGCAGTCGAAGTAGGGCAGTTCTGCCGCTGATTCCTGGTCAACGAGCCACAGCGTGCGTCCCTGCGCTGTCACCCGGCCTGCGGGAAGGTCGGTGTCGCCGGCGAGTGCCCTTGCCAGGGCCGAAGCCTTCTCACGACCACTCACGAGGAACCACACCTCCTCGGAGTTGCTGAGCGCCTGGATGGTGAGGCTGATCCGCTCTGCCGGGGGCTTGGGCGCGTCACTCACCCCGATCACCGACTGGGTGGTCGATCTCACTGGACACGTGGTTGGGGAAGATCGACGCCACGTGGCCGTCCGGCCCCATGCCGAGCAGGCAGAGGTCGAAGCGGGTCTCGCCGAGTTCCTTCGCGTAGGTGGCGGCCGAGGCGCCGCGCATCGACGACGCCGTCGGCGCTGGGCATCGGGTGGGTGCGCCCGGAGTCGAGCGTGAAGTGGCCGGCCAGCAGCGCCAGTGTCGGGCCGGCGTTGCGCTCGGGATCGTCCGTGGGCAGGAAGCGCTCATCGCCCCACCACAGCTCGAGGCGGGTCGGGTCCAGCTCTGAACCGGCGACCAGCTCACCGAGGCGGGCGTACAGCGACAACGCGATCCGGCCGCCGGTGAGGCACAACTGCGCGACGCGTCCGTCGGCCTGCAGGTCGATCAGCTTCGCCAGCAGGCGTACGGCGCCGCGGTCGGCGAGGTCGTCTGCGTCACGGTGCTGGACGACCTGGGGCTGACCAGAACTCATGCTCGGCGTCCCTGCGTCCGTTCGGCTGCACGATCGAGGCGACGGACAAGTGCTGACATGGCCTCAGCGTAGACGGGATCGTCGCTCAACCGCCGCAGTTCCTCGGCGAGGAGCGTGTTCAGGTCGCGGCGGGGCAGTGCGACCAGTCGCTGGGGCAGCCCGGGCGCCGAGAACCTGGCGAGGTTGCCGTCGGTCCGCACCACGGTGATGGTGTCGTCACCCGAGCTGAGGGACGACCCCGGTGATCCCGATTCCGGGCTGCTGGCGGTCGAGCGTCACCGGGATGTCGAGGCGGTCGCTGAGCCACGCTGCGAGCAGGGTGCCGGCAGCGTTCTCCGGTGCAGCCGACACCGTGGCCCTCGTCACGTCCATCGGGTAGGCGTCGAGCGCCGCAGCGAGCAGGCCGCGCCAGCGGGTGAGGCGGGTCCAGGTGAGGTCGGTGTCGCCCGTCGCAGTAGTTGCGTGCCCGCACCTCGAGCGCGCCGAGCGGATCGGGGTCGCCCATCGCGTCGGTGATGCGGCGGGTGCCGAGGCGTCCCACCGGGTCCTGGCCGGGGGCCTTCGGGGAGCGGCCGGGCCACCAGCACGATCACCGGCAGGTCGGGCAGCAGCAGCGGCAGCACGACACTGTCGCGGTGCTGTTGCAGCGCGCCGTGGAACTTCAGCGAGACGATCTCGCCGGGAGCGTCCTCGCCGGCGCGGACGGTCGCGTCGAGCCGGTCGGTGCGTGCCCTGCCGTTGGTCACCAGCAGGATGCGGGACGGGTGCTCGCGTGCCGGCCTCGAGGCAGGCCTCGAGCGCCCGGTCGTACTCGCTGAGTTCCGTCGACGACGACGAGGGTGAAGACGAGCCCGGAGGCGCCGCCGACGTTGCGCCGGGCCTTGCTCATGGCCTGCTGCACCGCGGCCGTGCCGGTGTCCGTGAGGTTGATGATCATCGTTGCTCCTCCTACGGCCGTCGCCAGCTGAAGCCATCCCTGGCCAGCATGTCGGCGGCGGACTGTGGACCCCAGGTGCCGGAGACGTAGTGGTCGGGGGCTGCTGTCGCGGTTGGCCCAGCGCTCGAGCACCGGGTCGAGCAGCTCCCAGGACAGCTCCACCTCCTCGGGCTGCGGGAAGAGCGGCTCCGAGCCCAGCAGCACGTCGAGCAGCAGCCGCTCGTAGGCCTCGGGACTGGACTCGGCGAAGGAGGAGTCGTAGCCGAAGTCCATGTTCACGTCGCGCAACTCCATCGGCGTCGCCGGCACCTTCGCCCCGAACCGCAGGGTGATGCCCTCGTCCGGCTGGATGCGCAGCACGACGGCGTTGCTGCCGAGCGCACGGACGTCGGTGCCGTTGAAGGGCAGGTGCGGGGCCTTGCGCAGGTTGAGGGCGACCTCCGTGACACGACGGGGGAGTCGCTTGCCCGTGCGCAGGTAGAACGGCACGCCGGCCCAGCGACGGTTGTCGATGTCGACCCGGATCGCACCGTAGGTGTCGGTCCGCGAGTCCGGCAGGGATGCCCTGTTCCTCCAGGTAGCCGGGGACCTCCCTGCCGCCGGCCCAGCCGGCGCCGTACTGGCCGTGGACGGTGTGGGCGTCCAGGTCGGACGGCGTCCGCGCTGCTGCCAGCACCTTGCGCTTCTCCGCGCTCAGGTTGTCGGCACCGAAGGAGGTGGGTTCCTCCATCGCCGTCAGGGCGAGCAGCTGGACGAGGTGGTTCTGGATGACGTCGCGGGTCGCGCCGATGCCGTCGTAGTAGCCGGCCCTGCCCTCGATGCCGATGTCCTCCGCCATGGTGATCTGCACATGGTCGATGTAGGTGCGGTTCCAGATGGGCTCGAACATGGTGTTGGCGAACCGGAAGGCCAGCAGGTTCTGGACCGTCTCCTTGCCCAGGTAGTGGTCGATCCGGAAGATGCTGGACGGCTCGAAGGCGCGGCCCAGCTTCTTCTCCAGCTGGCGTGCACTGGCCAGGTCGTGACCGAACGGCTTCTCGATCACCACGCGGCGCCAGGACCCCTTGGGCCGGTTGGCGAGGCCGTGGCGACGCAGCTGCGCGACGGCGATGTCGAAAGCGCCGGGCGGTACGGAGAGGTAGAACGCGTGGTTGCCGCCGGTGCCCTGGCTCTCGTCGAGGTCGGTGAGGGTGGTCTTGAGCCGCTCGAAGGCCTCGTTGTCGTCGAGGTCGCCGGGCACGAACCGGATGCCCTCCAGCAGCTGCTTCCACACGTCGTCGCGGAACTCCGTCCGGGCATGCTGCTTCACCGACTCCGCGACGAGCTCTGCGAAGTGCTCTGCAGCCCAGTCGCGGCGGGCGAAGCCGACCAGCCCGAAGCCGGGTGGCAGCAGGCCACGGTTGGCGAGGTCGTAGACGGCGGGCAGGAGCTTCTTGCGGGCCAGGTCGCCGGTCACGCCGAAGAGCACGAGGGCTGACGGTCCGGCCATGCGAGGCAGCCGCGGGTCGCGCTGGTCACGGAGCGGATTCACGTTGAAGACTGTACAAGCACCTCGTCGCGGTCAGCCGTGGCTGTCCTCGCAGTTCGTCCTCACTGCTCGTCGACTCCGCGGCCACCGCTGCCGCCGACGCTGTCGTCTACACTGCTCAACCTTGGGAGAGGGGTGGAATGAGACCAGCCGAAGAGTCCGCGACGCTGGATGCCGTGCGCGCTCGATGACTGGCGCGCGACGGGCCTCGCGTACCTCGCCCTTGCCAAGCCGCGCATCATCGAGCTGCTGCTGGTGACGACGATCCCTGCGATGTTCCTTGCCGCGGGCGGCTTCCCCGAATGGCAGCTCGTGCGTGTGGACGCTCCTTGGTGGTACTGCTGCTGCCGGCAGCGCCAACGTCTTCAACTCCGTCCTTGATGCCGACATCGACGCACGGATGCGCCGCACGCGGCGGCGTCCGATGGCCCGCGACCTCGTCAGCCCCGCGAAGGCGATCGCCTTCGGAGCCGTCCTCGGTGTGCTGGCGACCGTCATCCTCGGCTTCGGCGCCAACTGGCTGTCGGCGGCACTGGCGCTGGTCGCCAACCTCTACTACGTCTTCGTCTACACGATGGCGCTCAAGCGCCGGACGTCGCAGAACATCGTCTGGGGCGGTATCGCCGGCTGCTTCCCCCCGCTGATCGGCTGGACGGCCGTCACCGGCCAGGTGGCCTTGGCCCCGCTGGTGCTGTTCGCGATCGTGTTCGCCTGGACCCCGCCGCACACCTGGGCGCTGGCCCTGCGGTACCGGGAGGACTACCAGAACGCCCATATCCCGATGCTGCCCGTCGTCGCCCCGCCGGTGACCGTCGCGTGGCGCATCCTCGCCTACAGCGTCCTCACGGTCGCCGTCAGCCTGCTGCTGTGGCCGGTGGCCAACACCGGCTGGCTGTACCCGGTCGTCGCCCTTGTCGCCGGCCTCGCGATGCTCGCCGAGGCGGTTGCGCTGCTCGTCCGGGCGAAGCGGGGACTCGTCGATGCGGAACTGAAGCCGATGCGCTTGTTCCACCTCTCGAACAGCTACCTGGCGATCGTGTTCATCGCTGCTGCGATCGACCCGCTGCTCTTCTGATCCGCCCTCAACTCACCGACTTGTCGGAATCTCGCTGAGCCCTGGCTTCGTGAGTTTCTGACAACTCGGGGTGGGGGGCTCGGGTGAGCCACCAGAGGTTGGCGAGGGTCGCGGTGAACAGGGCCGTGCCCACCATGTGCAGCGTCACGAGCCACGGCGGCAGGGCGAGGAAGTACTGGGCGTAGCCGACGGCACCCTGGAACAGCTCGACGCCGAGCACGCAGCACCACGGCGCGGCGGGCTGCAGGGTTGGCCCGGTTGGCGATCGACGAGGCCGATGGTCAGGGCGACCACCACCCACACCGACAGCGAGTGCACCCGGGCCGTCGCCAGCAGGTCGAGGCCGTTGCGCGGACGCGCCGCCGGCACCCGAGTTGGGCCCGGCGCCGGTCACGACGACGCCGAGCAGCATGGCGACGGCCCCGAAGAAGACCAGCGCCCGCACCACCCGGCGCACCGACGGTCGCCACCGGGACCGGCCGGCGGTCGTAGGCCTCGTGCACGAGCAGGACGCAGGCGACGATCAGCGCGATCGACGGCAGCAGGTGCGCGCCGACGACCCACGGGTTCAGCTGGACGAGCACGGAGATGCCGCCGATGACCGCCTGGGCGACGATGCCCGCGATGATCGCGATCGCCAGCCCGCGAACCAGCGGACGCGGCGCGCCGGCCGCGTCCCGTGCGCGCCAGGCCGCCAGCAGGGTGCCGATGGCGACGATCACCAGCACGAAGGTGAGCAGGCGGTTGCCGAACTCGATGTAGGCGTGGATGCCGGCGTCCGGGTGGGGCACGTAGGAGCCCGGCTCGCACTGCGGCCAGGTCGAGCAGCCCGAGGCCGGAGGAGGTCACGCGCACGAGGCCACCGGTGACGACGATCGCCAGGTTGGCGACCAGCGAAGCGACGGCCCAGCGCCGCAGCGCGACGGGGGAGCCTACGAGGTCCATCTGAACACCTTCCTTGCAATGACGACGACGATGACGGCCCAGACGAGGGTGACCACGATGGTCCAGCCGGCGAACGGTCCGGCCGCGACCTGACCGGACCAGGCGCGCAGCGCCTCTGCGACGGCCGTGGTGGGGAGCGCGGCGAGCAGCGGCTGGCTCCAGGCCGGGAAGGCCGCCAGCGGTACCAGCAGGCCGCCGGCAGCGCCGAGCAGGTAGACCAGGTTGGCGAGGCCGAGGGTGAGCTCAGCCGACGCCGTCCCGGCGAGGATCAGGGCGAGGCCCGTGAACGCGACCAGCCCGAGGATGACGGTGGCAACGGCGACCAGGCTGCTGCCGCACCCGGGGTTGCGGCGACCAGCCGGCGAGCAGTCCGGCCACACCGAGCACGACGGCCTGGCCGAGCGCGACGATCGCGACCATCGCCGGCCTTGCCCAGCAACAGGTCGGCACGACGCAGCGGAGTGGCGACCAGCCGCTCCAGCACGCCGTAGCGGCGTTCGAAGGCCGTGGTGATGGCCGGCGAGGTGAACCCGCTGGACCAGAGGCCCAGTGCGATCACGGAGGCGATGAACGGTTCCCGCGCGATCCCGATCCGCGCGCCGACGGCAGCGTTGGCGACGATCAGGCCGAGCGGGATCACCAGGGCGAGGAGCAGCTGCTCGCCGTTGCGGACGATGAGCCGGGTCTCGATCAGCGCGTGGCGCCGGATGCGGACGGCGCGCGGGGCGGGGACGGCTGCGGGGGTCAGGTCGAGACCGCTCATGCCGCACCTCCCGCCGAGAGTCCGGGGCTGTGAGCTCGAGGAAGACCTGTTCGAGGCTGCGGCCGGCGGTGAGCTCCGCCACCGTCCCGGCGGCGACCGGGCGCCCGTGGTCGAGCAGCACCACCTGGTCGGCGAGCTGCTCGGCCTCGTCCATCGCGTGCGTGGTCAGGACGACGGCGACACCGGCGGAGCGCAGGTCGCGGATCAGCGTCCACACCTGCCGGCGGACGTGCGGGTCGAGCCCGGCCGTCGGCTCGTCGAGGAAGACCAGCTCGGGGCGTCCGATGATCGCGCCGGCGAGGTTGACCAGTTGCTGCTGCCCGCCGGAGAGCCGGCGGTACGGGGTGCCGGCGAACGCGTCGATGCCGAGCGCCGCTGCCAGCCTGCAGCGGAGGCAGGGGAGTGGCGTAGAGGCCGGCGAGGTACTCGAGCAGTTCGCGGGGCCGCACGCCCGACCATGCGCCGGTGGCCTGCGGCATCAGGCCGACGCGGTCGTTGGCGGCAGGGGAGCCGGCCGGTGCTCCCAGCACCTCGATCCGTCCGCTGTCGGGCACGAGGATGCCGGTGCAGCAGCGGATCATCGTCGTCTTGCCCGCGCCGTTCGGTCCGAGCACCGCGGTGACAGCGCCAGCGGCGGCGCTGAGGCTCAGCGAATCGAGCACGACGTGGCCCCCGAGGCTCAGCCGGACGTCGGCGAGGGAGAGGGCGGCGGGCACCAGCTCAGTCTAGGGCTGGCTCCAGGGCCGGCCGGTCGTGCAAACGCCGGAGCCCCGGACCGCGAAGGCGGTCCGGGGCTCCGGTCACGCGGTCGATCAGGCTTCGACGGTCTCCTTGACGGGCGCCTCTGCTGCGGGAGCCGAGTCGCCGTCCTCGAGGTAGCGCGAAGTCGGCCGCGGTCAGCATGGGCTGGTCGATCCGCATGCCGTAGAAGGAACGCCACACCATGAAGACGCTGGCCAGGCCGAAGACGACGGCGAGGACAGCGTTGATGGCCGGGTTGCTGATGATGAGCGAGAGCTCGATCGCCAGCATGCCGAACAGGGTGGTGAACTTGATGACCGGGTTCAGGGCCACCGAGGAGGTGTCCTTGAACGGGTCGCCGACGGTGTCGCCGACGATCGAGGCGTCGTGCAACTCGGTGCCCTTGGCCTTGCAGGTCGACCTCGACGATCTTCTTCGCGTTGTCCCAGGCGCCACCGGCGTTGGCCATGAAGATGGCCTGGTAGAGCCCGAAGATGGCGATCGAGATCAGGTAGCCGATGAAGAAGTACGGCTCGACGAACGCGAACGCCAGCGTGGCGAAGAAGATGCCGAGGAAGATGTTGAACATCCCCTTCTGCGCGTACTGGGTGCAGATCTCCACGACCTTGCGGGAGGTCTCCACCGAGGCCTTGGTCGTGCCCTCGAGGTCGATGTTCTCCTTGATGAACTCGACCGCGCGGAACGCGCCCGTGGTGACGGCCTGCATGGAAGCGCCGGTGAACCAGTAGATGATCGCGCCACCGGTGAGCAGGCCCAGCAGGAACGGCACGTGGAGCAGGGACAGGTTGTTCACGTTGGTCGTCAGCCCGGAGGTGAGGTTCATGATGATCGAGAAGATCATCGTGGTCGCACCGACGGCTGCCGTACCGATCAGCACCGGCTTGGCCGTTGCCTTGAACGTGTTGCCGGCGCCGTCGTTGGCCTCGAGCAGGTGCTTGGCCCGCTCGAACTTGGGCTTGATGCCGTAGTCGCGCTCGAGCTCCTCGGCGATGCCGGGGATCTGCTCGATCTGGGACAGCTCGTAGACGCTCTGCGCGTTGTCGGTGACCGGGCCGTAGGAGTCGACCGCGATGGTGACCGGGCCCATGCCGAGGAAGCCGAAGGCGACCAGGCCGAGGGCGAAGACGCCCGGGGCCAGCATGATGCCGCCGCTGATGACGCCGTCGACCATGGCTGCCGGGGTGATCATCGTGGACACGCCGTAGGCGCCGGCCATCAGGGCGACGATCGCCGTGCCGAGCCAGTAGGCGGAGAAGTTGCCCGCAACCAGGCCGGAGAGGATGTCGAGGGACGCGCCGCCCTTGTTGGCCGACTTCACGACCTCCTCGACGTGCTTGGCCTTGACGCCGGTGAACACCTTGACCAGTTCGGGGATGACCGCGCCGGCGAGGGTGCCGAAGCTGATGATCAGCGAAAGGATCCACCACAGGTTCGGCTGGCCGGCGAATGTCGGACAGCATCAGGAACGACATGATGAAGGTGAGGACCATCGAGACGATCGAGGTGATCCACACCAGCGAGGTCAGCGGGGTCTCGAACTCCATCTCGTCGGCGTCCTCGAACTTCGCCTTCGCCCACATGGCGTTGCCGAAGTAGGACAGGCCGGAGGCGACCAGCATGATCGCGCGGATGAAGAAGATCCAGACCAGGAAGTGCGCCTGGAGGTCGGCCTGGACACCCAGCAGGATGAAGGTGATCAGGGCGACGCCGGTGACGCCGTAGGTCTCGAAGCCGTCAGCCGACGGGCCGACCGAGTCGCCGGCGTTGTCGCCGGTGCAGTCGGCGATGGTGCCGGGGTTGCGGGGGTCGTCCTCGTCGATCTTGAAGACGATCTTCATCAGGTCCGAACCGATGTCGGCGATCTTGGTGAAGATGCCGCCGGCGATGCGCAGTGCGGAGGCGCCGAGGCGACTCACCGATCGCGAAGCCGAGGAAGCAGGCGGTGGCGATGTCGGCGGGAAGGAACATCAGGATCGCGAGCATCATGATCAGCTCGGTCGAGATCAGCACCATGCCGACGCTCATGCCCGAACGCATCGGGATGTCGTAGACCTTGAACGGCTTGCCCTCGAGCGCCGCGAAGGAGGTGCGGGAGTTGGCGAAGGTGTTCAGCCGGATGCCGTACCAGGCGATGCCGTAGGAGCCGGCCATGCCGATGATCGCGAACAGCAGGACGATGAACACGCGTCCCCAGCCGCCCGTGGTGTTCAGGAAGCCGAAGTACACGAAGATCACGGAGCCGATGAAGGCGAACAGCAGCAGCAGGAACTTGCCCTGCTGGACGAGGTAGGCCTTGCAGGTCTCGTAGATCAGCTCGGAGACGTCGCGCATCGACTGGTGCACCGGCAGGTTCTTCAGCTTCATGTAGCTGAGGATGCCGAAGGCGAAGCCGGCGACGCAGATCAGCATGCCGATCAGCAGGAGCCACCAGCCGCTGATGCCACCGAAGAAGGTGACCGCGTGCAGGTCGGGGAGCGGAAGGTCGAATTCCGACTTGTGCGCGCCCTCACCGGGCGTCGCGGGAGCGCCACCCGAGCAGGCGGCGAGGGAGAGAGCGAGGAGCCCGAACACCACGAACAGACCCGCGCGCACGAGACTGTGCCGCCGTCCTGTTACTGGTTGCCTATCGAGCGAGTGAGTCGTCACGATGCGTCCTTTTGGAAGGTAACTGAATATTCATTGATGACCTGTCACCTTTGACAAGACAAAGTCACCGCCAGCACTCTACGACTCCGTGTCGTAGTGACCGCAACCCGCCACTTCGTGGATGGGGTCATCTCGCATCGGAAGATGTGCCACTGGCTGGTCAGGCGGTTGAGGCTTTTGGCTAATTAGGTAAGAATGGTGTTGTGAAAAGCGTGGAGCCCGAACGGGACGAGGCGGTGACCGAGGCCGAACAGCGGGCAGCGGATGCTTCCACCCGTAGTCGGGTGGCACGTTCCATCCTCCAGCACGGTCCGTCGACAGCCAACGACCTGGCCAAGCGGCTGGGCCTGACACCTGCAGCGGTCCGCCGTCACCTCACCGTGCTGGACAGCATCGGACAGGTCACCAGCCGCGAGCAGCGCGTCTACGGACACCGCGGACGGGGTCGTCCCGCCAAGGTGTTCACCCTCACCGACACCGGGCGCGGCGAGTTCTACCAGGCCTACGACCAGCTCGCGATCAGCGCCCTCGGATACCTCGCAGCAGGTGGCCGGCGAGGACGCGGTCGAGGCCTTCGCCGCGAAGGTCACCGAGTCGATCACGGACCGCTTCCACGAACTCGAGGCGGAATATCCGACCTCTGCCGAGGCGTTGGTTGAGGCATTGACCGCAGAAGGTTTCGTCGCGTCACTGCAACCGGTGGCCTCCGGCGTCCAGCTGTGCCAGTACCACTGCCCGGTCGCCCATGTGGCGGCCGAGTTCCCGCAACTGTGCGAGGCCGAAACCAGGGCCTTCGGGCAGCTGTTGGGATCCCATGTGCAGCGCCTGGCGACGATCGCGCACGGTGACGGGGTGTGTACCACCCACGTACCGCGTCCGGTGGTCGCAACGATGCATCCGCAACATTCAACGAAGGGCCGATAGATGACGTCAACAGCTCCTGTGGCACCCGGCCTGGGTTCTACCCAGGAAGAACACCTTGAGGCACTCGGCGCCTACCAGTACGGCTGGCACGACTCCGACGCTGTCGGCAAGCTGGCGCGCCGCGGCGTTGACGAGGACGTCGTGCGGAACATCTCCGCACTGAAGAGCGAGCCGGAGTGGATGCTCAACCTGCGGCTCAAGGCGCTGAAGCTCTACCAGCGCAAGCCGATGCCGGCGTGGGGCGCCGACCTCAGCGGGATCGACTTCGACAACATCAAGTACTTCGTGCGCTCCACCGAGAAGCAGGCCAATACCTGGGAGGACCTCCCCGAGGACATCAAGCGCACCTACGACCGCCTGGGCATCCCCGAGGCGGAGAAGATGCGGCTGGTCTCCGGCGTTGCCGCCCAGTACGAGTCCGAGGTGGTCTACCACAAGATCAACGAGGAGCTCGAGCGCCAGGGCGTCATCTTCCTCGACACCGACACCGGCCTGAAGGAGTACCCCGAGCTCTTCGAGGAGTACTTCGGCTCCGTGATCCCGGTCGGCGACAACAAGTTCGCCTCCCTGAACAGCGCCGTCTGGTCGGGTGGCTCGTTCATCTACGTCCCCAAGGGCGTCCACGTCGCGATCCCGCTGCAGGCCTACTTCCGGATCAACACCGAGAACATGGGCCAGTTCGAGCGCACGCTGATCATCGCCGACGAGGGCTCCTACGTGCACTACGTCGAGGGCTGCACCGCCCCGATCTACTCCTCCGACTCGCTGCACTCGGCCGTTGTCGAGATCATCGTGAAGAAGAACGCCCGGGTGCGGTACACGACCATCCAGAACTGGTCGACCAACGTGTACAACCTCGTCACCAAGCGCGCCACGTGCGACGAGGGCGCGACCATGGAGTGGATCGACGGCAACATCGGGTCCAAGGTCACCATGAAGTACCCGGCCGTCTACCTGCTCGGCGAGCACTCCCGCGGCGAGACCCTCTCGATCGCCTTCGCCGGCGAGGGCCAGCACCAGGACGCCGGCTCGAAGATGGTGCACGCCGCGCCGCACACGTCCAGCTCGATCATCTCCAAGTCGGTGGCGCGTGGCGGTGGCCGTGCGTCCTACCGCGGGCTGGTGCAGGTGCAGGAGGGTGCGCACCACTCGGCGTCGCTCGGTGAAGTGCGACGCGCTGCTGGTCGACACGATCTCCCGCTCCGACACCTATCCCTACGTCGACGTGCGTGAGGACGACGTGTCGATGGCCCACGAGGCGACGGTGTCGAAGGTGAGCGACGACCAGCTGTTCTACCTGATGAGCCGTGGCATGGGCGAGGACGAGGCGATGGCGATGATCGTGCGCGGATTCGTCGAGCCGATCGCCCGTGAGCTGCCGATGGAGTACGCCCTCGAGCTCAACCGGCTGATCGAACTGCAGATGGAAGGGGCCGTGGGCTGAGGCCGGCGGCGAATCGACAATAGAGAAGATGACTGTGACGACTGCTGTGCCCAACCTGGCCGAAGCCGTGGAGGCGACTGTCGCCTCCCACCTGCACCCGGTGGCTTCCTTCGACCTCGCCGACCACCCGGTGCCCAACGGACGCGAGGAGGTGTGGCGGTTCACCCCGCTGCGCCGCCTGCGCGGGCTGTTCGACGGCGCTCCCAGCGATGCCCACCTCGAGCTGGCAGGCGAACGCCGTTGACGGCGTCACCCGGCGCGAGGTGACAACGGCAGAGGCGATCGCCCTCGGGGTGCCCGCCTCCGGTCGACCGCACCTCAGCGCTGGCTGTCGCGAACGCCGGCGGTGCGGTGCTGTTCGAGGTGGCGGCGGGCAGGGAACTCACCGAACCGCTCGTCATCGAGCTGCATGGTGACGACGCGGACAAGCTCGTGTACGGCCAGGTGGTCTTCAAGGTCGGTGCCAACGCAAAGGCCACCATCGTGCTGCGCCACACCGGCTCCGCCCGCTACCTCTCCAGCGTCTCGCTGCTGGTCGGAGGAGGGCGCGCACCTGAACTTCGTCGGGCTGCAGGACTGGGCCGACGACGCCGTCCAGGTCGGGCACGTCGGGCTGAAGATCGGGCGCGACGCCCGCGTCCGCACCGTCACGGCCAGCCTCGGCGGCGACCTGGTGCGCCTCACCGAGACCACCGAGTACGACGGTCCCGGCGGCGAGCTGGAGCAGTTCGGCCTGTACTTCGTGAACGCCGGCCAGCACATCGAGCACCGGCTGTTCGTCGACCACAACGAGCCGCACACCCGCAGCCGCGTCGACTACCGCGGTGCGCTGCAGGGCCAGGGCGCGCACTCGGTGTGGGTCGGCGACGTGCTGATCCGCAAGGTGGCAGAGGGCATCAACACCTACGAGTCCAACAAGAACCTCGTGCTCACCGACGGGTGCCGCGCCGACTCGGTGCCGAACCTCGAGATCGAGACCGGCGAGATCGAGGGTGCCGGGCACTCCTCGACCACCGGCCGGTTCGACGACGAGCAGCTGTTCTACCTGCGCTCCCGCGGCATCCCCGAGGACGAGGCCCGTCGCCTCGTCGTGCACGGCTTCTTCGCCGACATCATCCGCCGGATCGGCGTCCCCGAGGTCGAGAAGCGGCTGCTCGTTGCGGTGGAGAAGGAGCTCGAGATCATCGTCAACATTCCGCTGGAGGTGCAGTGAGCTTCGTCCTCGCCTGCACCGTCGCCGAGGTGCCGGTCGGCACAGCCATCGGCGTCGACCTCGGTGGTGACGCCGACATCGCCGTGGTGAACACCGCCGACGGCTTCTTCGCCATCCGGGACGTGTGCTCGCACGGCGAGGTGCCGCTGAGCGATGGCGACATCGACGGCTGCACCCTCGAGTGCTACATGCACGGCTCCCGCTTCGACCTTCGCACCGGCCTCCCGCTGGAGCTCCCCGCCACCATGCCCGTCCCGGTCTACCCGGTACGCCTGGACGGCGAATCCGTCTTCGTAGACCCCGACAACCCGATCACGACCCAGGAGCAGTAACCAATGTCAGAACTCCGCATCAGCGACCTGCACGTCGACGTCCTGACCGAGAGCGGGCCGAAGGAGATCCTCAAGGGGGTCAACCTGACGGTCGGCAGCGGTGAGGTCCACGCGATCATGGGTCCGAACGGCTCCGGCAAGTCGACCCTTGCCTACTCGATCGCCGGTCACCCGAAGTACAAGATCACCTCCGGCTCGGTGACCCTCGACGGCGTCGAGCTCACCCACCTGAAGGTGGACGAGCGCGCCAAGGCCGGGCTCTTCCTCGCCATGCAGTACCCGATCGAGGTGCCCGGCGTCTCCGTCGCCAACTTCCTGCGCACGGCCAAGACCGCCCTCTCCGGCGAGGCTCCCAAGGTGCGCACCTGGGTCAAGGAGGTCAACGCCGCGCTCGAGCGGATCGGCCTCGACGGCACCTTCGCCGCCCGTTCGCTGAACGAGGGCTTCTCCGGTGGCGAGAAGAAGCGCAACGAGATCGCGCAGCTGGAGCTGCTGAACCCGAAGTTCGCGATCCTCGACGAGACCGACTCCGGCCTCGACATCGACGCGCTGCGGATCGTCTCCGAGGGCGTCAACCGCTACATGGCCCAGGGCGACCGCGGCCTGCTGCTGATCACGCACTACACGCGGATCCTGAACTACATCAAGCCCGACTTCGTCCACGTCTTCGTCGACGGCCACATCGTTGCGGAGGGCGGCCCCGAACTGGCCGACCGCCTCGAGGTCGACGGCTACGACCGGTTCGTGAAGGCCGCCAAGGTCGATGCCTGAGCCGCTGCGGGCCCTCAAGCTGACCGAGCCCCCGGTGGCTCCGGTCACGGACGGCTACGACGTCGAACGGATCCGGGAGGACTTCCCGATCCTGCGTCGCACCGTGGGCAGGTGGCCGCTGGTCTACCTGGATTCCGCGAACACCTCGCAGAAGCCGGTGCAGGTGGTGGACGCGCTCGAGGAGCACTACCTGCAGCACAACGCGAACGTCGCCCGGGCGATGCACACCCTCGGTGGCGAAGCCACGGAGGCCTTCGAGGGTGCCCGGACCAAGGTCGCCGACTTCATCGGTGCCGCCGGCCCGCAGGAGATCGTGTTCACCAAGAACGCGACCGAGGCCCTGAACCTGGTGGCGCACAGCCTCGGCGGGCGACTGTCCGCCGGTGACGAGATCGTCATCTCCGTGCTGGAGCACCACTCCAACATCGTGCCGTGGCAGCTGCTGGCGCAGCGCACCGGCGCCGTCCTGCGCTGGTTCGACATCACTCCCGACGGCCGGCTCGACCTGGAGGCTGCCGCAGCGCACCACCTGATCAACGAGCGCACCCGCATCGTGTCGGTCGCCTGGGTCTCGAACGTGCTCGGCACGGTGAACCCGATCCCGGAGATCGCCGCCATGGCGCACCGGGTGGGCGCGCATGTCGTCGTCGACGGGTCGCAGGGCGTGCCGCAGCTGCCGACGGACGTGGCAGCGCTCGGTGCCGACCTGATGGCCTTCACCGGTCACAAGATGCTGGGGCCCACCGGCATCGGCGTCCTGTGGGGCCGCTACGAGCTGCTCGACACGCTGCCGCCGTTCCTGGCCGGTGGCGAGATGATCGAGGTCGTCCGGCTGTCCGGGTCGACGTTCGCGCCACCGCCGCGTCGCTTCGAGGCCGGGACGCCGCCGATCGCGCAGGCTGTCGGACTCGGCGCTGCCATCGACTACCTGAACGGCGTGGGCATGGAGAACGTCGCCGCCCACGAGCAGCGGATCACCGCCTACGCCCTCTCCCGGCTGTCCGCCATCGACGGCGTCGGGATCATCGGGCCGAACGAGGCCGTCGACCGCGGCGGCGCGATCTCCTTCACGCTGGCGACGGCAGACGGCCTCGAGGTGCACCCGCACGACGTGATGCAGCTGCTCGACTCCCACGGCATCGCCGTGCGGGGCGGGCACCACTGCGCGCGTCCGCTGCACGACCGGGTGGGCATCGGTGCGTCCAGCAGGGCTTCGGGGTACCTGTACACCACGCTGGCCGAGATCGACGCGCTCGCCGACGGCCTTGTCTACGTCCGTGACTTCTTCGGGGGGAAGCGATGAGTGTCGAGGCGATGTACCAGGACATCATCCTGGAGCACTACAAGGCCAAGCATCACAGCGGGCTGCGGGAGCCGTACCAGGCCCAGGTCGCCCACGTGAACCCCACCTGCGGCGACGAGGTGCTGCTGCGGGTGGCGCTGGACGGTGACCGGGTCACCGACGTCTCCTACGAGGGCGTCGGCTGCTCGATCTCCCAGGCGTCCACCTCGGTGATGAGCGACCTGGTGATCGGCAAGACCGTGGAAGAGGCGCTCGCGCTGCACGCGGAGTTCACGGAGATGATGCATTCGATGGGCTCCGCCGAGCCCGACGAGGACCGCCTGGAGGACGCTGTCGCGTTCGTCGGCGTGGCCCAATTCCCGGCACGGGTGAAGTGCGCCCTGCTGGGGTGGTCGGCGTTCAAGGACGCGGCCGCGCAGGCGCTGGCGCCAACGGCGCAGGGGAGGAACAGCAATGACCCAGAACATCCGTCCGTCCGACCTCGTGCAGGACATGTTCCCCGACCAGGTCGGCGGCGCCAAGCCGTCCGAGGAGGACGTGCTCGAGGCGATGAAGGATGTCGTCGACCCGGAACTGATGGTCAACGTCGTCGACCTCGGCCTCGTCTACGGCATCACGATCGACGACGACAACAACGCCACCATCGACATGACGCTCACCTCGCCGACCTGCCCGCTGACCGACCGGCTGGAGTACGACACCCAGCTGGCGCTCGAGGGACTGGTCAGCTCCGTGACCCTGAACTGGGTGTGGCTGCCGCCGTGGAGCCTGGAGATGATCACAGAGGACGGCAGGGAGCAGCTCCGCTCGATCGGCTACAACCTGTAGGCGCTCGGCGCCTGCTCACGTCCTCCGCTGGAAAAGTGATATCACTTAGATATCAGATTTCCAGTGAAGGAGTGAGTCCCGATGTCCGAAGATGCTCGGTTCGACGACCAGGCTGCCGCGGGTGGTGAACCGGCCGGTGTGCCGGTGGGTCACGAAGGGGCAAGGGTCGGTGTGGAGGAGCGTTCGGCGTGGGCCGGCAACGGCTTCATCCCGCTCGTGGTCGGGGTGGCGTGCTTCGCCGGCGCGATGCGCTGCTTCATCGCGATGGCAGAACTCGACGAGGCCGGTGCGGGGCTCCGGACTGTGGGGATGGCTGGCGGCCCTGCTGATCATCGTCATGGGTCTCGCTGCCGTGTCGATCACGATGGTCTCGCCCGGTGACACCAAGGTGCTGCAGTTCTTCGGGCGCTACATCGGCACCGTCCGCCGCCCAGGGCTGATCATGGTGACTCCCTTCGCGAGGGGTCGCAAGGTCTCCGTGAAGGTGCGCAACTTCGAGACCAACGAGCTGAAGGTCAACGACGCCGACGGCAACCCTGTGAACATCGCAGCGATCATCGTCTGGCAGGTCGCCGACACGGCCAAGGCTGTCTTCGCCGTTGAGCGGTACGACGACTTCGTGCGGGTGCAGTCGGAGTCGGCACTGCGGCACGTCGCGACGAGCCACCCCTACGACAACGCCGCGCCCGGCAAGGAGACCCTGCGCGGGTCCACCGAGCTGGTTGCGCAGGAACTCGCGACAGAGGTGGCTGCCCGCATCGCGATCGCCGGCCTCGAGGTGGTCGAGGCAAGGATCTCCAGCCTCTCCTACGCCCCGGAGATCGCCCACGCGATGCTCCAGCGGCAGCAGGCTGCTGCCGTGATCGCTGCACGGGAGATGATCGTCGAGGGTGCGGTCACGATGGTGCAGGGCGCCTTGCGTCAGCTCGAGGCCAATGACGTGGTCGCCATGGACGAGGAGCGGAAGGCCGCCATGGTCTCGAACCTGCTGGTCGTGCTCTGCAGCTCCTCGCAGGCCACGCCCGTCATCAACACCGGATCGCTGTACACCTGAGCATGGCGGAGCCGACCGGGTCGGGCCAGCAGCGGGAGCGCAAGTCCGTCCTGCTGCGGCTCGACCCTGCCGTCCACGAGGCGCTGGCCCAGTGGGCGGCCGACGACCTGCGTTCCCTCAACGCGCACATCGAACTCCTGCTGCGCCAGTCACTCGCGAAGGCCGGACGGACACCGCGGGACGCAGGTCCGATTCCCAGAAGGGGACGCCCGACCACGTCCTAGCGGGGCGTGAGGTTGATCCCTGCCAGCATGCAGCGGACGGATCCGCCGGCCAGCTCGATCGTCGGGATCGACAGCGGCAGCAGTCGCGCGGACCGCTCGATGGTGGCCCGCTGCTCGGCCGTCAGGGCGGCTGCCGCGCGGGACGACAGCGCCAGCAGGTGCCCTTCGCTCCCGGTGAGCTCCATGGCGTTGCCTGCGAAGTCGGCCACCTGGGCGAAGCTGAGGTCGAGCACCGTCCGTCCGCTCTCCGCGAGGCGCGCGGCGACCTCGGCGCGACGGTCGGGGTCGCTGATCGCAGCGAGGCAGACCAGGGCGTACTCGGTGGCGATCGTGAGCAGCACGTTGGTGTGGTAGATCGGACGGCCGTCGGCGCCGGCCGTGGGGAAGGCCATCGGCTCGTAGCCGAAGGCGGTGCAGAACCGCTCGAGGATCACCGGGTCGGCCCGGTGCGAGCTGGCGACGTAGGCGACCCGCTCGAGGTGGTCGAACACCATCGCGCCGGTGCCCTCGAGGAACAGGTCGTCGTACTCGAGACCGGAGTAGTCGATGACCTCCTGCACCCGGTAGCTGCTCTTCAGCAGGTCGATCACGTCGCTGCGGCGCTCCCTGCGCCGGTTGGGCGCATACATCGGGTAGATCGCGATCCGGCCGCCGTGGTGGGTGGAGAACCAGTTGTTGGGGAACACCGAGTCGGGCGTGTCGAGCTGCCCGAAGTCGTCGAAGACGTGCACCCGCACCCCGGCGGCGACCAGGGCGTCGACACAGCCGTCGAACTCGCGCCGGGCAGCGCTCGCGACGGCTTCGCTCGTGGACAGTCGCGGGGGAGCCTGGAACGCGTTGTCCGCGAGCGTCTGCGGGTTCACGGCGAAACGGTGCGGGCGCACCATCACCACTGCCGTCGGTGCCTGCACGTTCCGGAAGTTCACCGCTCTCCTCCTCGTCCAGAGGCCAGCTTAGGGTTTGACAAGGGGCGAAGCAGGGCAGGATGGGCCCGTGATCAGAAACGTCGGCTGCCATCTCGAACTCACGCTCTCCGGCCCGTCGGAGCTCGTGTTCTCCGTGAGCGCTGCCCGCGGGCTCCCGCTGGCCGCCGAGTCCCTCGTCGTGAGTGCATCCGGTCAGCAGGTCACGCCGAGGGAGGTGCTGGACGACCACGGCACCCGCCTGCACCTCGTGCGCGCCGATGCCGGCCCCGTCGTGCTCGACTACATGGCAACCATCGACGGCGTCGCCGAGCCCGCCGCGGTGACCGACGTCGACCGGCTCCGCTACCTGCGCCAGAGCCGCTACTGCGAGGCCGACTCCCTCGCACCGACAGCCTTCGCCGAGTTCGCCGGGCTCACCGGTCCAGAGCTGCTGGTGTCGGTGGCCGAATGGGTGCACCAGCGGATCGCCTACGTCTCCGGCTCGAGCACCGGCACCGACAGTGCCCTGGACACCCTGCTGGCGCGCCAGGGTGTCTGCCGTGACTTCGCCCACCTCGTGATCGCCCTGCTGCGCGCGCTCGGCGTGCCTTCGCGGCTGGCTGCCGTCTACGCCCCTGGCCTCAGCCCGATGGAGTTCCACGCCGTCGCGGAGGCCCTCATCGACGACCAGTGGTGGGCGGTGGACGCCACCCGGCTGGCCCCGCGGCGGAGCCTCGTGCGGGTCGCCACCGGACGGGACGCCGCAGACACGGCCTTCCTCTCCAGCTTCGGGGACTACGTCGAGCTGGACGCGCTCGAGGTGACGGCCGTTGTCGACGACTTCGTGCTGGACGACCAGAGCACGCTCACAGCCCTCTGGTGAACTCCGGGTCCGCGAGGGTCTCGGCGAGGCCGTGGCGGGCGATCCCCGCGAGGGCCGGCATGTTGTCGCTGGACTGGGCGAACACCGCTGCGAGGCCGAGCGCCCAGGCCCACGCCCTCGTCCAGGTGGCAGCGTCGTAGATGCCGGAGAGGCTGCACCGAGCCCGGAACCGGGCCCGGGCTGGGGCGTCGAACGCCAGCCACGCGACGGCGAGGTCGCTGGCCGGGTCGCCGGCGCAGACGTCGCCGAAGTCGAGCACGCCGGTCAGGCCACCGTCCGTGCCGAGCAGGAGGTTCATCGGGTGCGGATCGCCGTGCAGCCACAGCGGCGGCCCTGCCCAGGCCGGGACGGCGGCAGCGCGCTGCCAGTCGGCGAGGGCAGCCTCGCCGGCGACGGCGCGGATCCTCGGCACCCAGCCCTCGGCCCTGGCTGCGAGCGGGACGCCGCGGAAGGGGTTCACGGGGGCGTCTGCGTCGGCGGGCACGTGCAGGGCTGTGAGGAACGCAGCGAGTCCCGGTCGCGGCGCCTGCCCGACCGTCCACCGGCACGTCCGCAGCGCTGTGGCCCGGCAGCCGCGGGACCACCGTCCAGCGCCACGGGTACCCGGCGCCCGGACGCCCGGCGAAGACCGGCACGGGCACCGGGGACGGGGAGCCGCGGGGCGAGGCGGGGCAGGAAGGCGATCTCGTGCTCGATCAGGATGGCGGCAGCCCTGCGCCGCGGAAGGCGCACCAGCAGGTCCGGACCGAGGGCGAAGATGTCGTTGTCCCAGCCGTGCCCGAAGGCCTCGACATGGGGGTCGGCGTGGTGCGGGCACTGCTCCGCGAGGAGCCGGGACACCAGCTGCGGCGTCGATGCGCACCTCTGCTGCGGGAATCTCGGCCATCGCGACAGGGTAGCCTTGCGGGGCGATGTTGGTGGCCAGGGAAGTTGAAGTACGGGCAGGAGCCCGGCTGTTGTTGTCCCCGGCGTCGTTCCAGGTGGCGGCCGGCGACAAGATCGGTCTGGTCGGACGCAACGGCGCCGGCAAGACCACCCTGACCCGCATTCTCGCCGGCGAATCGCTCCCCGCAGCCGGCACCGTGACCCGCACCGGCCAGATCGGCTACCTGCCGCAGGACCCGCGCACCGGCGACGTGACCCAGCTCGCGAAGGACCGGATCCTCTCCGCCCGCGGCCTCGACCAGATCCTGCGCCGGCTCAACACCCACACCATGGCGATGTCGGAAACCGTCGGCGAGGAGCAGGACAAGGCGATGGCCTCCTACTCCCGCGCCGAGGCGGAACTCACCGCCGCCGGCGGCTACGCCGCCGAGTCGGAGGCCGCCCGGATCGCAGCGAACCTCGGCCTGCCCGACCGCGTCCTCCACCAGGAGATCGGCACGCTCTCCGGCGGCCAGCGCCGCCGCGTCGAGCTCGCCCGCATCCTGTTCTCCGGCGCGGACAACCTGCTGCTCGACGAGCCGACCAACCACCTGGACGCCGACTCGATCGTCTGGCTGCGCAGCTTACCTCGCCGCCTACTCCGGCGGGCTGATGGTGATCTCCCACGACGTCGGCCTGCTCGAGACGACGGTCAACAAGGTCTTCCACCTCGACGCCAACCGCGCAGAGCTCGACATCTACGCGATGGACTGGAAGCGGTACCTGCTGCAGCGCGAGACCGACGAGAAGCGGCGCAAGCGTGAGCGGGCCAACGCCGAGCGCAAGGCGGAGACGCTGATGGCGCAGGCCGACAAGATGCGCGCGAAGGCAACCAAGGCCGTCGCTGCGCAGAACATGGCCAAGCGTGCAGGAAAGCTGCTCGCCGGCCTCGAGGAGACGCGTGCGGTCGACCGCGTCGCGCGGATCCGCCTGCCCAAGCCGGCACCCAGCGGCAAGACCCCGCTGACGGCCAAGGAGCTGAGCAAGTCCTACGGCTCGCTTGAGGTCTTCACCGACGTCGACCTCGCGATCGACCGCGGGTCGAAGGTCGTCGTCCTCGGCCTGAACGGCGCCGGCAAGACGACGCTGCTGCGCATCCTCGCCGGCATCGAGTCCTCCGACACCGGCAAGGTGCTTCCCGGGCACGGCCTGCGGCTGGGCTACTACGCCCAGGAGCACGAGACGCTGGACGTGTCGCGCAGCGTGCTGGAGAACATGGTCACGGCCTCGCCGGAGCTGAACGAGACCGAGGTGCGCAAGATCCTCGGCTCGTTCCTGTTCACCGGCGACGACGTGGAGAAGCCTGCACGCGTGCTGTCCGGTGGCGAGAAGACCCGCCTCGCGCTCGCGATGCTGGTGGTCTCCGCCGCCAACGTGCTGCTGCTCGACGAGCCGACCAACAACCTCGACCCGGCCTCACGCGGCGAGGTGCTGAACGCCCTCCGCGACTACGCCGGGGCCGTCGTCCTCGTCACCCACGACGAGGGCGCCGTCCATGCCCTCGAGCCCGACCGGGTGCTGCTGCTGCCCGACGGCGACGAGGACCTCTGGAACCCCGACTACGCCGACCTGATCAGCCTCGCCTGAACTCGGCAACGAGGGTCGAGCTGGTCGGTTGAACACACGATCATGCCGATCTGTGGATGTCTCGAACTCAATTCCTGAGCCTGGTCGCGACTAGACGATCAGGTATCCACCGATCAGCAGGGCAGCAATGCCGAACGCAACGAAGCCGAGGAGCATCCAGCGACGGCGCCGCCACCGTCTGGCGCCGCGGTGTGGGTCACTCATCTCCGGCCCGTCCGGTCCGGCGAGTTCTGGAGGGATCGGGCCGACCAGCTTCAGCGGCTCGCGATGATCGGGGTCGAAACTGTCGCGCTGTGGGTCGTGGAGCGGCCCACCCGGAGTCACCCAGCGCGCGGTGACCGGATCGAAACGCTCCGACGGTGGAGGCAGAAGCCGAGCCATGCCACCAGCCTTGCATGAGTGCCCACACCAGGACACTCACGGCGCAGCCAGGAGTTACCGGTCCGAGCGAGCCCGAACGCGATCACATCAGTTCGGACGCCCTCGTCAGCACGTCGCGCAGCATGCCGGCGATCTCTGCGAACTCCGGCTCGCCGATGGTCAGCGGGGGAGCGAGCTGGATGACGGGGTCTCCCCGGTCGTCGGCGCGGCAGTAGAGCCCGGCCTCGAAGAGGGCCTTGGACAGGAAGCCGCGCAGCAGGCGCTCCGACTCGGCCTCGTTGAAGCTCTCGCGGGTTGCCTTGTCCTTGACCAGCTCGATGCCGTAGAAGTAGCCGGCGCCGCGGACGTCGCCGACGATCGGCAGGTCACGCAGGCCGTCCAGCTGTGCCCGGAACGCCGGGGCAAGGGTGGCGACCCGCTGGTTCAGTCCCTCGCCCTCGATCAGGTCGAGGTTGGCCATCGCGACGGCTGCGGACACCGGGTGGCCGCCGAAGGTGAAGCCGTGGGCGAAGGACGTGGTGCCGTGCCGGAACGGCTCGAAGAGGCGCTCGGAGGCGATCATCGCCCCGATCGGGGCGTAGCCGCTGCTCATCCCCTTCGCGCAGGTGATGATGTCGGGCACGTAGTCGAAGTCGTCGCAGGCGAACATCGAACCGATCCGTCCGAAGGCGCAGATCGTCTCGTCGGAGACCAGCAGCACGTCGTACTCGTCGCAGATCTGGCGAACGCGCTCGAAGTAGCCGGGCGGCGGCGGGAAGCAGCCGCCGGAGTTCTGCACGGGCTCGAGGAAGACAGCAGCGACCGTGTCGGCGCCCTCGAACTCGATCGCCTCAGCGATGCGGTTGGCGGCCCACTGACCGAAGGCGTACTCGTCGTCGCGCAGGTGATCGGGCGCACGGTAGAAGCCGGTGTGCGGCACCTTGATCGCGCCCGGCACCAGCGGCTCGAACGGCGCCTTGGCGGAAGGGATGCCTGTGATCGACAGGGCGCCGTGCGGCGTCCCGTGGTAGGCGACGGCGCGCGAGATCACCTTGGTCTTGGTGGGGCGTCCGGTGAGCTTGAAGTACTGCTTGGCGAGCTTCCACGCCGACTCGACGGCTTCGCCGCCACCGGTGGTGAAGAACACCCGGTTCAGGTCGCCGGGGGCGTAGCCGGCGAGGCGCTCAGCCAGCTCGATGGCCGCGGGGTGCGCGTAGCTCCACAGCGGGAAGTAGGCCAGCTCCGACGCCTGCTTCGCCGCCGCCTCTGCGAGTTCGACACGACCGTGTCCCACCTGGACGGTGAACAGCCCGGCGAGACCGTCGAAGTAGGAGCGACCCTTGTCGTCCCAGATCCGGTGGCCCTTGCCGCGGACGATGATCGGGATGTCGGCGCCCGAGTCCACCGGTGTCGGTCGACTCGTACACCGAGTGGCGGGTGAAGTGACCCCACAGGTGGTCGCGCGCGGCTGCCGCGAGCGGTGTGCCGTTGCGCGTGGTGGTGGTCGAGGAGGTGTCGATGCTCATCTGGTGCCCCAGTCGTAGTGCTGCTTGTTGAGTTTCAGGTACACGAAGGTCTCGGTGTGGGTGACCTCAGGGATGGTCCGGATCTGGGTCATCAGCACGTCGAGGAGTTCCGCATCGCCCTCGCAGACCACCTCGACCAGCAGGTCGAAGCTGCCGGCGGTGGTGACCACGTAGTCGATCTGCGGGATCTCGCACAGCTGGTCCGCGACGGGACCGACGTCTCCCTGGGTCTTGATACCGATCATCGCCTGCCGGGTGAAGCCGACGACAAGCGGGTCGGTGACAGCGACGATCTGCATCACGCCGGTGTCGATCAGGCGTTGGACCCGCTGCCGGACAGCGCCTTCTGACAAGCCCACTTCCGCCGCGATGCTCACGAAGGGCCGGCGTCCGTCGCGCTGCAACAGCTCGATGATCTGTTTGCCGACAGCGTCGGTCAGGGCCGGGCGGCCGTTCCCCGCGGGCGTCTGATCGGCGGCTGAGGCGCCGCGCTGTTGTGCCATGAGAAGATCCTGCCCTACGATTGTCGGAGTTGGCAAACCCGTACGCTGCGGTATTCGTGGTAACCGACGTGTAACAAATGCGGATTATGTTGGTTGGTGTCAACGGATATCTTCGCTCCACGAGTTGGGATCGATCCGTAGAATTTGGAGGGGGCAACCGATGACCGAGGTGACCAGCCTGCGGAATTTCGTAGGAGGCGACTACGCCGAGCCGTCCACCGCTGCGTTCGGTGAGGTGGTGGATCCCGCAACGGCACAGGTGATCGCCCGTGCGCCGATCTCCGGCGCTGCAGAGGTGGACGCTGCCTACGCCGCGGCCGACACAGCCTTCCGCACCACCTGGGGACGCACCACTCCCGCAGAACGCCAGCTCGCGCTGCTGCGGATCGCCGACGCCGTCGAGGCGCGGGCCGAGGAGTTCGTCGCCCTCGAGGCCCAGCAGACGGGCAAGCCGCTCGCGCTGACGGCCTCGGAGGAACTGCCACCGATGGTCGACCACCTGCGCTTCTTCGCCGGCGCGGCCCGCGTGCTCGAGGGAAGGGCCGCCGCCGAGTACATGGCCGGCCACACGTCCTGGATCCGGCGCGAGCCGATCGGTGTCGTCGGCCAGGTGACGCCCTGGAACTACCCGTTGATGATGGCGGCCTGGAAGATCGGGCCTGCGCTCGCCGCCGGCAACACGATCGTCCTCAAGCCGGCGGAGACCACACCACTGACAACGCTGCTGCTCGCAGAGGTTGCCGCTGAGTTCCTGCCGCCCGGCACCCTGAACGTCGTCACCGGCGACCGCGAGACCGGCCGGCTGGTCGTCGAGCACCGCACCCCAGCCCTGGTCGCCATCACCGGCTCGGTCCGCGCAGGCGCGGAGGTCGCCGCCAGCGCTGCGGGCTCGCTGAAGCGGGTCCACCTGGAACTCGGGGGCAAGGCCCCCTGCATCGTGTTCGACGACGCCGACATCGAGGCAGCAGTCGAGGGCCTCGGCATCGCCGGCTTCTTCAACGCCGGGCAGGACTGCACGGCGGCGACACGGTTGCTGGTGCACGAGCGCATCCACGACGACTTCACGGCGGCCCTCGCCGAGTTCGCCGCAGGCCAGGTCGTCGGACCGCCCGCGACGGACGGCGCCGACTTCGGCCCGGTGAACAACGCCGCCCAGCTCGCACGGGTGGCCGGGTTCATCGACCGGTTGCCCGATCACGCCAACCTTGCAGCCGGCGGTCAGCGCCTCGCAGCGCTGGGTGACGGCTACTTCTACGCCCCCACCGTGATCTCGGGCCTCACGCAGGACGACGAGGCGATCCAGTCGGAGATCTTCGGCCCGGTCATCACCATCCAGTCCTTCAGCGACGAGCAGCAGGCCCTGACCTGGGCGAACGGTGTCGACTACGGCCTTGCGTCCAGCGTCTGGACCAGGGACTTCGGGCGCGCCATGCGGGTGAGCAAGGAGCTCGACTTCGGCTGCGTCTGGATCAACACCCACATCCCGCTGGTCGCAGAGATGCCGCACGGTGGCTTCAAGCGCAGTGGGTACGGCAAGGACCTGTCGATGTACGGGTTCGAGGACTACACCCGCATCAAGCACGTCATGGCAAACATCGAATCCTGAAACTCACATCGAAACTGACCTGAGGAGTACGCAGCAATGGTCGACCGGTCGCCTTACACGTCCCTTTCCCGGGCCGCCCTCTCACGCCGCTCGGCCTTCGCCGGGCTGGCTGGGGTCGCCGCCACCGGGCTGCTCGCCGCCTGCGGTTCGCCCGGGCGTAACGCCAGCGCTTCCGGTTCGGCGAGCCCAACACCGAAAGCAGCGGTCGACAAGTCCGCGACCGAGAAGGTGGTCAACTGGTCGAACTGGCCGGAGTACATCGACGTGGACTCCAAGGGCAATCACCCCAGCATCGACGCCTTCACGAAGTCGAGCGGCATCAAGGTCAAGTACAACGAGGACTACAACGACAACGACGAGTTCTTCGCCAAGGTGCGCCCCCTGCTCGAGGCGGGCCAGGACACCGGCCGCGACACCTGGGTCAGCACCGACTGGATGGTCGCGCGGCTGATCCGGCTCGGCTACGTCCAGCCGCTCGACTACGCCAACATCCCGAACCTCACCAACCTCGAGCCGTCGCTGAAGGACGCACCGTTCGATCCCGGGACGGGTGTACTCGCTGCCCTGGCAGATCGGCTTCGTCGGCATCGCCTACAACCCGAAGGCGACCGGCGGTCGCAAGGTCACCAGCGTCGACCAGCTGCTTGCACGACCCCGCACTCAAGGGCAAGGTCAGCATGCTCACCGAGATGCGCGACACCGTCGGACTTGTGCTGATCGAGCAGGGCAAGAACCTCGGCACGGTCACGGCCGAGGACTTCACGGCAGCGCTCGCCGTGATCCAGGCTGCCAAGGACGCTGGACAGATCAAGGGCTTCACCGGCAACGAGTACACCAAGCCGCTCGCCTCCGGCGACACCGCGGCCTGCGTGGCCTGGACCGGAGACGTCGTCCAGCTGCGGGCGGACAACCCCGAACTCGGCTACTCCCTGGGGGAGAAGGGCATCCCGATGTTCTCGGACAACTTCGTGATCCCGAACCTCGCGCAGCACAAGGCGAACGCGGAGAAGCTGATCAACCACTACTACGACCCCGAGGTGATGGCCGGCGTCACGGACTACGTCAACTACATCTCGCCGGTCGCCGGCGCCAAGGCCATCCTGGTGAAGAACGACCCGAGCGTCGCCAACAACGAGCTCATCTTCCCCAGCCAGGAGGTCCTGGCGAAGACCCAGACCTTCCGGGGTCTCACCGCGGAAGAGGAAACCTCGTTCAACCGTCAGTTCCAGGCCGTGGTAACCGGCTAGTCATGGCAACCACCAAGGCTCCCGGGGACCTCCGGCTCGTGCAGTTGGCTCGGCATTTCGACGACTTCATCGCTGTCGCCGGCCTCGACCTCGTGGTGCCGGGCGGCTCGTTCTTCGCGCTCCTCGGCCCTTCGGGCTGCGGCAAGACCACCACCCTGCGGATGGTCGCAGGGCTGGAGGAGCCCACCTCGGGCCAGATCTTCCTCGGTGCGGACGACATCACGTCCACCCGCGCCTACCAGCGCAAGGTGAACACCGTCTTCCAGAGCTACGCGCTGTTCCCGCACCTCAGCGTGCTGGACAACGTCGGCTTCGGCCTCCGCCAGCGCAAGGTCGCCGACTGGAAGCGCAAGGCGATGGAGGCCCTCGAGCTGGTGAAGCTGGGGGACCGCGCGAAGCAGCGTCCGCGGCAGCTGTCCGGCGGCATGCAGCAGCGGGTCGCCCTTGCCCGCGCCATCGTCAACGAACCCGACGTCCTGCTGCTCGACGAGCCCCTCGGCGCGCTCGACCTCAAGCTGCGCAGGGAGATGCAGATCGAGCTCAAGCGGATCCAGCAGGAGGTGGGCATCACCTTCATCCATGTCACGCATGACCAGGAGGAGGCCATGACAATGGCCGACACCGTTGCCGTCATGCGGGCCGGCCACCTCGAGCAGATCGGTGCGCCGGCAGATCTCTACGACCACCCGGCCACCACGTTCGTCGCGAACTTCCTCGGCCAGTCCAACCTCCTCCCGCTGGAGGGCTTCAGCGATCCCGGTGGCGAGTTCGTCACAGCCCATGCGCACGGCATCGGCCTCGTCGTGGAGCGCGCGCAACTCCCGGCCGGTCTTGTCGTCGGCCCCGCGTTGACGGCGACCGACACCCCGGTGCGACTCGGCATCCGTCCGGAGAAGCTGCAGATCCTCGGCCACGACAGCCCGCCGAGCGCCAACCGGCTGCCCGGCTCGGTGACGGACGCCTCCTTCAACGGCGTCGCCACCACGTACCTCGTCGCCATGCCGTGGGGCCAGGAGCTCACCGTGACCCAGCCCAACGACGGGTCGGCCCGTGCGAACCGGGGTGACGTCGTCACCCTCGGCTGGAATCCCCATCAGGCGTTCGTGCTGGCGGAGGCGGACTGATGGCGGCGTTGACGGCAGCGGTCGGTGGGGTGGCCCCGCCCGCCCGTCCTCGCAGAAGGGGCAACCTCGCCCCGCTGCTGCTCCTCGCGCCCGCCCTGCTGTGGCTGGTGGTGTTCTTCATCCTGCCCACCATCTCGCTCGCCTCCCAGTCCCTGCAGACCGGTGACATCGACAACGGCTACACCCTCACCTGGAACTTCGCCACCTACGCGGAGGCGTTGGCGAGGTACTGGCCGCAGTTCCTGCGGTCGTTCATCTATGCCGGCGACCGCGACGATCGGCACCCTCCTGCTGGCCTATCCGCTGGCCTGGTTCATCGCCCACCGGTCCGGGCGCTACAAGAACCTGCTGCTGGTGCTCGTGGTTGCGCCCTTCTTCACCAACTTCCTGATCCGGACACTCGCCTGGCAGATCATCCTCACCGACGCCGGTCCGGTGGCCGGCTTCTTCCGGGCGACGGGGCTGACCTCCGTGCTGCAGGCGCTCGGCCTCACCGAGAACGACTCCCTGCTCAACTCCCAGTTCGCCGTGATCTGCGGCCTGGTCTACAACTTCCTGCCCTTCATGGTGCTGCCGCTGTACACGATCCTCGAGCGGCTGGACACCCGACTGCTCGATGCTGCCGGCGACCTGTACGCCAACGGCTGGCACACCTTCTGGAAGGTGATCTGGCCGCTGTCACTGCCGGGCGTCGTCTCCGGCACCCTCCTCACGTTCATCCCCGCGGCCGGCGACTACATCAACTCCAAGCTGCTGGGCAACACCCAGACGGTGATGATCGGCCAGGTCATCGACTCCCAGTTCCTTCGGGTGCTCGACTACCCGATCGCAGCGGCGCTCTCCTTCATCCTGATGATCGCGATCATCGTCCTCGTCGCCGGCTACGTCCGTGCGGCCGGCACAGAGGAGCTGGTGTGATGACCTGGCTGCGACGCAATCTCGTTGTCATCGTCGGCGTGCTCGTGATGGTCTACATCCTGATCCCCAACCTCGTGGTCACGGTGTTCTCGTTCAACAAGCCGGGTGGCCGCTACAACTACCAGTGGAACGAGTTCTCGCTCGACGCGTGGCTCAACCCGTGCGCGAGCGCCGGCCTGTGCGAGTCGCTGGGGCTCAGCCTCTGGGTGGCAGTGGTGGCGGCCCTCGTCTCCACCGTGATCGGAACCATGGCAGCCTTCGCCCTCGGGCGGTACCGCTTCCGCGGGCGCTCGGCGACGAACCTCCTTGTGTTCTTCCCGATGGCGACGCCCGAGGTGGTCATGGGCTCGTCGCTGCTCACCCTCTTCATCGCGATGGGCCTGCCATCGGGCCAGCTGACCATCCTGATCGCGCACATCCTGTTCACGGTGTCCTTCGTCATCACCACCGTCAAGGCACGTGTCGCCTCCCTCGACCCTGCGCTCGAGCAGGCTGCCGCCGACCTGTACGCCACCCCGGCCCAGGCGTTCTGGCGGGTGACCTTCCCGCTGGTCGCCCCGGGTATCGCTGCCGGCGCCCTGCTGGCGTTCGCGCTCAGCTTCGACGACTACATCGTCACCAACTTCAACGCAGGGGCCAACACGGTCACCTTCCCGATGTTCGTCTGGGGTGCATCGCAGCGCGGGGCGCCCGTGCAGGTCAACGTCGTCGGCACCGTCATGTTCTTCGGCGCCCTGGCCATCGTCGGCCTCGGGCAACTCATCGGCGCGCAGGTGCGCCTCGGATCAAGAAGGAAGGAAGCGCTCTGATGCGCGTACTCGTAGTTGGTTCCGGCGGGGTCGGCGACGCCGTCGCCCGGATCGCCGCCCGGCGGGGGTTCTTCGAGACGATGGTGATGGCCGACTACGACCTCGCCCGCGCGGAGAAGGCCGTCGCAGCAGCGGAGGCCGGCGGTGGTGGCGGACGCTTCGTCGCAGCGAGGGTGGACGCCTCCGACGCCGACTCGGTGAGCGCCCTGGTGCGCGAGCACGGGATCACCCACGTCCTCAACGCCGTCGACCCCCGGTTCGTGATGAGCGTCTTCACCGGCGCCTTCGCCGCCGGCGCCGACTACCTGGACATGGCGATGAGCCTCTCCCACCCGCACCCGGACAAGCCGTACAGCGAGGTCGGGGTGAAGCTCGGCGACGAGCAGTTCGCCCAGGCGGAGGCCTGGGAGCAGGCCGGACGCCTCGCCCTCGTCGGGATCGGCGTCGAGCCGGGCCTCTCCGACGTGTTCGCGCGGTACGCCGCCGACCACCTGTTCAGCGAGATCGACGAGCTCGGCACGCGCGACGGCGCGAACCTCGTGGTGCGCGACGAGAACGGCGAGGAGATCTTCGCGCCCAGCTTCTCGATCTGGACCACCATCGAGGAGTGCCTGAACCCGCCGGTGATCTGGGAGAGGGACCTGGGCTGGTACACCACGCCGCCGTTCAGCGAGCCGGAGGTGTTCGACTTCCCCGAAGGCATCGGCCCGGTCGAGTGCGTGAACGTCGAGCACGAGGAGGTGCTGCTGATGCCGCGCTGGGTGGACGCGAAGCGCGTCACCTTCAAGTACGGCCTCGGCGACGAGTTCATCGGCGTGCTGAAGACACTGCACGCGCTCGGCCTGGACAAGACCGACCCCGGTGCGGGTCAAGGGCGTCGAGGTCTCGCCCCGCGACGTCGTGGCAGCAGTGCTGCCCGACCCGGCGACGCATCGGGCCGCGGATGACCGGCAAGACGTGCGCCGGCCTCTACGTCACCGGCACCGGCAAGGACGGCAACCCGCGCAGGACCTACCTGTACCACGTGGTCGACAACGAGTGGTCGATGGCGGAGTTCGGTGCCCAGTGCGTGGTGTGGCAGACGGCGATCAACCCGGTGGTGGCCCTCGAGCTGCTGGCGACCGGCGTCTGGTCGGGCACCGGCGTCCGCGGGCCGGAGTCGTTCGACGCCGTTCCGTTCCTCGACCTGCTCGCCGGCCCGCAGCCCGCGGGCTTCGGCTCGGCCTGGGGCATGGAGGAACGATGACCGTCGGCACGATCGAGCAGGCCCGGCGCATCGTCACCGAGCTCCCCGGACCGAAGTCGCGGGCGCTGGCCGAGCGCCGCAAGGCCGCGGTCTCGCATGCGCGGTGAGCGTTGGCATGGAGGTCTACATCGACAGGGCAGAGGGCGCGATCCTCGTCGACGTCGACGGCAACCACCTGATCGACCTCGGCTCGGGCATCGCCGTCGCCTCCGTCGGCCACGCCGACCCGCGTGTCGTCGCCGCCGTCACCGAGCAGGTCGCCCGGTTCACCCACACCTGCTTCATGGTCACGCCGTACCCGGGCTACGTGGAGCTCTGCGAGAAGCTGGCCGAGCTCACGCCCGGCACGCACGAGAAGCGGTCCGCCCTGTTCAACTCGGGCGCCGAGGCCGTGGAGAACGCGGTCAAGATCGCCCGCGCCCACACCGGACGCACGGCTGTGATCGCCTTCGACCACGCCTACCACGGCCGCACCAACCTGACGATGGCGCTGACGGCGAAGGTGCATGCCGTACAAGGCGGGCTTCGGCCCGTTCGCCCCCGAGATCTACCGGGTGCCGATGGCCTATCCCTACCGCTGGCCGACCGGGCCGGAGAACTGCGCGGACGAGGCGTTCGCCGAGTTCACCTCCCAGGTGCACGTCCAGGTGGGGGAGGAGAACGTCGCAGCCGTGCTCGTGGAGCCGATCCAGGGCGAGGGCGGCTTCATCGTGCCTGCGCCCGGGTTCCTCGCCCGGGTGGCGCAGTGGTGCACCGAGCAACGGCATCGTGTTCATCGCCGACGAGATCCAGACCGGCTTCTGCCGCACCGGCGACTGGTTCGCCTGCGAGCACGAGGGCATCGTGCCCGACCTGATCACCACGGCGAAGGCCCTCGGCGGCGGCCTGCCGATCGCTGCCGTCACCGGCAGGGCCGAGATCATGGACGCCCCGGTCGTCGGCGGGCTCGGCGGCACCTACGGCGGCAACCCGGTGTCCTGCGCAGCGGCGCTCGCAGCGATCGAGACCATGACCCACGACGGTCTCGTCGATCGCGCCCGGCGCATCGGCGGCGGAGATCGGAGCACCGCCTCGCGCGAGCTGTCGGCGCAGTACCCGCAGATCGGCGACATCCGCGGACGCGGGGCGATGATGGCGATGGAGACTGGTCCGTCCCGACGGGTCGAAGACCCCTGACGCCGTCCTCACCAAGGCGGTCCTCGCCGGCTGCGCGCGGCGTGGTGTGGTCGCCCTCGGCTGTGGCACCTACGGCAACGTGATCCGCCTGCTGCCGCCGCTGGTGATCGAGTTCAGCCTGCTCGCAGAAGCCCTCGACATCCTTGCGGAGGCGTTCGCGGAAGCAACGGCGTGAGTCTCAGTTACGCTGTGCGAGCTGGACGCCGCCAACGTAGCCGGCGGCCAGCCCGAGGGCCAGGTGCCTGATCGACTCCTCCGGCGGCAGGAACGTCGGATGGTGCAGTCCCACGCGGTGCCGCGCGCCGCTGGCCGGGGCGCCCGTGCCGACGAACATCATCAGGATCGGCGCGATCCGGGAGTAGTGCGAGAAGTCGTCCGCGCCACAGGAACGGAAGGGTTCGTGCGCCACCGGCATGCCCAGGTGGGTCAGCAGCGGGTCGACCAGCGTGCACCAGGCGGCGGTCGTTGTTCAGCACCGGGTCGCCGACGATCAGGTTCACCTCTGCGCGTGCGCCGCGCGCGGCGGCGGTGTGCTCTGCGAGGCGCCGGATCGCTGCGTGCAGGTGGGTGCGGTCGGACTCGTACATGGTGCGGATCACGCCGTGCAGCGACCCGCTCGCGGGAATGATGTTGTGCGCCGTGCCGGCCTCCATGCGTCCCACCGTGATCACCGCGGGGTGGATCGGGTCGATGGTCCGGCTCACCAGCTCCTGGAGTCCGGTGACGATGGTGGCGAGGATCGGGATCGGGTCGATCGCGACGTGCGGGTAGGCGCCGTGCGCCGGTTCGCCGTGCACGACGATGTCGAACTGGTCGGCCGCAGCGTTGACAGCTCCGACGCCGGTGCTGATCACCCCGCCGGGCACCTGCGGCTGCACGTGGCCGCCGATCACGGCGCACACCTCGCTGCTCGGAGAGGAGCTGGGACGTGACCACGTCCTCAGCGCCGGACGGCTGGGTCTCCTCGCGCGGCTGGAACAGGGCGACGAGCCCGACCGGCAGCTTGTCGACGCGGCGCGCGGCCTGCAGCAGCAGCCACAGCGCTGCGAGGTGCACGTCATGGCCGCACGCGTGCATCGCGCCGTTCGTCGAAGCCCACTCCACGCCGGTGTGTTCGACCAGCGGGAGGGCGTCCAGTTCCGCACGGATCGCCACCGCCGGGCCGGGCGGGCCGACGCGGACCATGAAGCCGGTGTCGGCGACGCGGGTGGCGCGCAGGTTGGGCAGGGCGTGGCGCAGGCGCTCGGCCGTCGGCCGCTCGGCGCCGCTCAGGTCGGGGTGGCGGTGCAACTCCCTGCGCAGGGCGCGGGCGTGGACGAGGTCCTGGTCGAGGTGCTCCACCAGTTGCGCCAGCAGTGTCGTCGCTGCCGGATCCGGCCAGGGGGTCACCATGAGCCCATCTTCCCAGCGGTGGGGGTCAGGAGGACAGCGGTCGGAAGGTCTGGACGGTGATGTCGATCGTCACCGCACCGCCGGCGACGTCCTCCGGCACCCGGTGGAAGGCGTTCGGGCCCATCGCGATCAGGTCTGCGGCAAGCTCCGCCGACACCGTCACCTGTCGCCGCAGCAGCCGTGGTGTCGTGCAGCTCGAAGAACTCCGAGGCCGCGGCGGCGAGCTGGTCGGCCTTGTCCGCCGGCACCTCCAGCAGGCCGTGCCGGTCCCGCAACCCGGCGAGGTGCCCGGGGCGCGGCGTCGCAACGACCAGCAGGCCGTCGGGACGCAGCACTCGGGCGAACTCGGGCAGGTTGCGGGGAGCGAACACGCACAGGACGGCGTCGAGGCAGCGGTCGCGCACCGGCAGCGGCCGCCACACGTCGGCGACGACGGCAGCGATCCGTGGGTCGGCCTGCGCGGCGACCCTTGCCGCGGCCTTCGACACGTCCAGTGCCACCCCCACGGCCACGGGATCGTCGCCGAGGGCACTGGCCAGGTAGTACGCGGTGCCGGAGCCCACCTCGAGCATCGTCATCCGGCCGCTGACGCTGGGTGGCGACCTGTGCAGCGAGCGGTTCGAAGATGCCGGCAGCGTGCACCCGGCCGCGCGCAGCCAGCATGGCGGCGGTGTCGGCGTTGGCGGGCTCCGCGCCGCCGAGGAGGTTGAGCGTAGCCCTGGCGTGCCAGGTCGAAGCTGTGGCCGTTCACGCAGTGCAGCGCCGCCGTCGGCAACGCCGAGGGCCGACCGGCAGACCGGGCAGGCCAGCAGGTCGGTGGCCACGTCGATGGCCACTACGCTGCCCGGAACTCCAGGCCGGTGCCGTCGGCGGCCTTCAGGGTGAGCGTGTTCGCCGACGATGCGCGTAGCTGGTCGCCGCTTCGATCCCGGTGAGGACGGCGGTCTCCTGCGCGCTCTCGTCGGGATTGCGCGCACGCCATCTTCGTGCTCATCAGCGGGCCCGCCTTGAAGCTGCTGCCGTCGATCGCTCAACTGGCCCCGGAAGGTGTTGCAGGCCTTCCCGGACAGCTGGTCGCCGCTGATCTGCATCGTGACAATGCTGCCGGCGACCGGCGAGGCGGCCGCTGCCTTGGAGATGATGGCGGACAGCTGCCAGGTGGTCCCCTCGAGTGGCTTGGTTGGCTCGGCGCGCGGCGAGGGTGAACACCACCTTCTGCCGCGGCGTCGAGCGAGTTCCAGTCCGGTGCCGGCCGTGCGCACGGCCGCGACCGTTGCCAGTGCCGTCCCGAAGGTCTGCTCCTGCGTCATCACGGCCGCGTCCTCGCAGGCCATCGCCGTCTGGGCCGCCGGCTTGAAGGTGAGCGCCGTGCCGGTGAGGGTGTAGCCGGCGCTATAGGAGTTGCACCCTGTTGTTCCCGAGACCTGGTCGGCTGCGAAGTTCATCGTCGGCGCGTGGCCGGCGATGGTCGCGCTGGCCGCTGATGGCCGTCACCGACCAGTTCGTCCCGGTCGAGCTGGGGTGCTGGGCCGGCCGGCGTGGGTGCCGCGCAGGCGGCCAGCGTCGCGATCAGCCCGACGGTCACGATCCAGTACTTCCTCACGGCGCCTCCTCGCGTCCGGTTGCCGGCGCCTGGGCGGCGCGGCGCATCGCCCGCACGTCCGAACGGATCAGCAGCACCAACCCGAGACCAGCCATTCCTGCGAACGCGAACCATTGAAGCGCATATGAGAAGTGGTTGCCCTCTGTCAGCTCCGGCGGCGTGACCGGTGTCAGGGTCGCCGGCCTGGGCAGGGGTGATCTCGATGACCGAGACGAACCCGTTCACGAGCGGGTACGGCAGGGTGCCGGCGATGGCCGCCGAGTTGACCAGGCGGACGGTGTTGCCGGGCGCGACCGGCGTGATCGCCTCTGTGCTGCCCTGCTCGTCACGGCGGACGTAGCCGAGGATGTCCACCTCGCCGGTAGGGGGAGCCGGCAGCGTCGACGGATAGTCCTCGTCGTTGCGCTTGGTGCCGAAGCCGCGGTCAACCAGCACCCAGGCCCCGGTGGTCGTGTGCAGTGGGGTCAGCACCTCGTAGCCGCTCGCCGGACCGAGGGAGCGGTAGCGCACCATGAACTGGTGGTCGGGGTCGAAGGTGCCGCGCACCGTCACCCGTTGCCACTGGTCGGCCTCGACGATGGGTGCGGGTGAAGATCGTTGCGAAGTCGGCGACCGGGGTGTTCTCGTGGCTGACGACCGAGCTGTTGCACTCGCGCCGCTGGTCGAGCCGGTCGAGCTGCCAGCGGCCGAGGTTGACGAAGGCGATCGCGAGCGCGACGACGAAGACGGCGAGCGCGAGCCAGCGCAGCCAGGGCCGGCGGCCGGTGGGGGTGGTGCCCATCGGCGTGTCGAGCAGCTTCATCGGGGCTCTTCCACCACCGAGCCACCGACGATCTCGGCACTCGGCAAGCGCCGGCGGGTCGAGCGGCTCGGCTGGTTGTCCAGTTCCGGCTCCGGCTCGCGGCGCAGGTCGATCGCGTTGGCCAGCATCACGGCGATCGTCGGCAGCACGGCCGCGGCCACGAGCAGGATCAGGTTCCACGGCAGCGGGGTGACGGTGGCGGCGAGGAAGCACGCCACACGCACCGCCATCGTCCACAGGTAGCGTGCTGCGTCGTTCGTCGTTGTCGAGCGAGCGGCGCTTCCTGGCGCTGGTGATCAGCGTTGGTTTGGGTGCACTCGCCGGACTCACGGCACCCAGCCTAGGTCGCGGACACGACGACGCCGTCCGCTGCTCCTCGGCTGCTCCGCGCCCCTTGTCGAGACTCCGCCCGGGGCGTCGCTATCGCGCCGCCCCGGTTGTCGTCTACCGTTGCGCCGTGACTGAAATCTCAACAAATGCACGCCGCCCGCAGCGTGATCGTGACCGGTGGCAACCGGGGGATCGGCCGGGCCATCGTCGAACGGTTCGTCGCCGGCAGGGCACAAGGTTGCCAGCCTCGACATGGGCGGCGAGCCCCCGGAGGGCGCTCTCGGCTTCGCCTGCAACGTGACCGACGCCGCGCAGGTGGACGCAGCCTTCGCCGCGGCCGAGGAGGCCAACGGCCCCGTCGAGATCCTCGTTGCCAACGCCGGCATCACCAAGGACACCCTCATCCTGCGCATGGGCGACGCCGAGTGGGACGCGGTCATCAACGTGAACCTGACCGGCGCCTTCCGCTGCGCGAAGCGCGCGACCAAGAGCATGATCCGCGGCCGCTGGGGCCGGATCATCTTCACCGGTTCCGTCGTCGGCCTCTACGGCTCGCCCGGCCAGGTGAACTACTCCGCGTCCAAGGCTGCCCTCGTCGGTGTCGCCCGGTCGCTCACCCGCGAGGTCGGCTCCCGTGGCGTGACGGCCAACGTCGTCGCTCCCGGTTTCATCGAGACCGACATGACCGCCGTGCTCTCCGAGGACGTCATCGCGCGGTACCTCGCCTCGATCCCGGCCAACCGGCTGGGCCAGCCGTCGGAGGTGGCCGCAGCGGTCGCCTTCCTCGCCTCCGAAGAAGCCGGTTTCATCAGCGGCGCCGTCATCCCCGTTGATGGCGGCCTCGGCATGGGTCACTGAGAGGCTCGACATGGGAATCCTTGAAGGCAAGAACATCCTGGTCGCCGGCGTGACCATGAACACCTCGATCGGCTACCGGGTGGTCGAGCTCGCGCAGGCCGAGGGCGCCAACGTCGTCGTGTCGAACTTCGGCAGGGCGATGAGCCTCACCGAGCGCGTCCTCAAGCGCCTCGACACCGGTGCCGCCGCTCCTCGAGCTGGACGTCTCCAACTCCGAGCACCTGGACACGCCTCGCCGACCGACTGGGTGAGCACTTCGACCACCTCGACGGTGTGGTGCACTCGATCGCCTTCGCCAACCCGGAGACGGCGCTCGGCGGGAAGTTCCTCACCACCCCGTTCAGTGACGTCAGCACGTCGGTGCAGGTGTCGGCCTACTCGCTGGTCAGCCTCACGATGGCCTGCAAGCCGCTGTTCGCGCCGACGGCAGCAGTGGTCGGCCTGACCTTCGACGCGACCCTCTCCTGGCCGATCTACGACTGGATGGGCGTCTCCAAGGCCGCCCTGGAGAGCGCTGTCGCGCTACCTCGCCCGCTACCTCGGCCCGGACGGCGTCCGCGTCAACCTCGTGGCTGCCGGTCCGCTGGAGACCATCGCGAAGAAGGCCATCCCCGGCTCGGAGGAGTTCAACAACATCTGGGGCGGACGCGCGCCGCTCGGCTGGGACTCCAAGGACCTGACGCCGACAGCGAAGGCCGTTGTCGCGCTGCTGAGCGACTGGTTCCCCTCCACAACCGGTGAAATGGTCCACGTCGACGGCGGGCTGCACTCCACGGGGGCGTGAGGGTCGGTAAGTTGGCCGCATGAGCGTTGTCCAACTCGAGGGTGTCTCGATCATCCGATCCGGAGCCACCCTGCTGGCCGACGTCAACTGGACGGTCGAGGAGGACGAGCGCTGGGTGGTGATCGGCCCCAACGGCGCCGGCAAGACCACCATGCTGCAGATCCTCGGCGCGCAGTGGCACCCGTCCAGGGGCACGGCGACGATCCTCGGCGAGACCCTGGGCGCCGTGGACGTGTTCGAGCTGCGTCCGCGGATCGGCGTGACGTCTGCTGCGCTGGCCGACCGGATCCCGAAGTCGGAGCGCGTCTCCGACGTCGTGGTCTCCGCCGCCTACGCCGTGATGGGACGCTGGCGCGAGGACTACGACGACCTCGACCACGAGCGGGCGCGGCTGCTGATGCAGCAGCTGCAGGTGGACCACCTCGGCGACCGCACCTTCGGCACCCTCAGCGAGGGCGAGCGCAAGCGGGTGCAGATCGCCCGGGCGCTGATGACCGACCCGGAGCTGCTGCTGCTCGACGAGCCGGCCGCCGGGCTCGACCTCACCGGGCGTGAGGCGCTGGTGACCACCCTCTCCGACATCTGCAGCGACCCGTACGCCCCGGCCACCGTGCTGGTCACCCACCACGTCGAGGAGATTCCCGCGCGGCATCACCCACGCGCTGCTGCTCAAGCACGGCCGCATCGTCGCCGCCGGGCCGATCGCAGAGACCCTCACCGGCCCGAAGATGAGCGCAACCTTCGACATCCTGCTCGAGGTTTCGGTGACCGACGGGCGCTGGTCGGCGCGCGCAGCTTCGCGTGCAGGCCACCGGCTTCCCGCCCGGTTGGCATGATGGGGGGCATGAGAGCGGACTCGCGATGATGCAGTGGATGGCTGAACACCTGTGGGCGGCCTGGCTGATCCTGGCCACGCTGCTGGCCGTCGCGGAGATGCTCACCCTCGACTTCACGCTGTTGATGCTCGCCGTCGGTGCTGCTGGCCGGCGGCATGGTCGCCCTCGCCTTCCCCGGGCTGCTGTGGCTGCAGATGCTCGTTGCCGTCGTCGTCGCCGTCGCGATGCTCGGCCTGCTGCGTCCGACCCTGCTGCGCAAGATCCGTGCGCTGCCCGGCTACCGCTCCAGCGTCGACAAGATGGTCGGCAGCCCCGGCGTCGCACTGACCGAGATCACGGCCAACGGCGGCGAGGTGAAGGTCGCCGGCGAGGTGTGGTCGGCCCACAGCCTCGAGGGCAGCATCGACGCCGGCACCGAGGTCGAGGTCTACCGCATCGACGGAGCGATCGCCATCGTCTACCCCAGACACCTAGCACTGCCCTGAACCAAGGAGAGAAATGCCTGAACTACGTCAGCGCCATCATTGGACTGCTGATCGCCATCGTCGTGGTCACCATCCTGCTGCGGTCGGTGCGGGTGATCCGGCAGCAGCAGGTGGGCGTCGTCGAGCGGCTCGGCAAGTTCCGTCGAACCCTGGAACCCGGTCCCCACCTCCTGGTGCCGATCATCGACTCGGTCCGCTACACGATGGACATGCGTGAGGCCGTCGTGCCGTTCCCGCCGCAGGGCGTGATCACCGAGGACAACCTGATGGTGGGCATCGACTCGGTGATCTACTACCAGGTCGTCGACCCGGTACGCGCGGCCTACGAGGCCCAGAACTACATCCAGGCCATCGAGCAGCTGACCATGACCACGCTGCGCAACATCATCGGCGGCCTCGACCTCGAGCAGACCCTGACCAGCCGCGAGGAGATCAACCAGAAGCTGCGGGCCGTGCTCGACGAGGCCACCGGCAAGTGGGGCATCAAGGTCAACCGCGTGGAGCTGCGTGCGATCGAGCCGCCGGCAACGATCCGCGACGCGATGGAGAAGGGCGCCCGCGCAGAGCGCGACAAGCGTGCGGCGATCCTCACCGCCGAGGGCCAGCGCCAGTCGATGATCCTCTCCGCCTCCGGTGACCGCGAGGCCTCCATCCTGCGTGCGCAGGGCGAGCGGGAGTCGGCGGTGCTCCGGGCACAGGCCGACCGGCAGGCGTCCATGCTGCGGGCAGAGGGCGAGGCGCAGGCCATCACCACGACGTTCAACGCCATCCACGCCGGCAAGCCGACCCAGTCGCTGCTGGCCTACCAGTACCTGCGGATGCTGCCGAACCTCGCCAAGGGCGAGTCGAACAAGGTCTGGATCATCCCGAGCGAACTCAACGACGCCCTGAAGGGCCTCGGCAACATCGCCGGGACGCGCGCAGGCGGCGGCCGACGACGTCGAGGAGGGCGAGTTCAGCGCGCCGACCAAGGTGGACGTGTTCGCCGAGATCGAGGCGCAGAAGGGCGAGGACGCCGAGCAGGCGCAGAAGTCGGTGCAGCAGGCCATCGCCGAGGCCGAGGCGCTCGAAGGTCGACGGGTGGCCCGGCTGGACCACGAGCGGGCCAACGCGCTCACGATGGGTGAGCCGAGCGCCGGCTAGCTCAGCCGGTGCCGAGCCGACGCCGGAGCCGGGGCAGGAGCCGAACACAGCAGGCTGACGAGGCTCGAGAGGTGGGCAGCCATGTCCACCTCCGGGTCGAGCAGCCACTGGGTCTGCAGGCCGTCGGCTGCGGCGATCAGCAGGCCGGCCGTCGACGGCGGGGTCGATGGTCCGGGGGCAGGGTGCCCGGCAGCCTGCCGGGCGACGATGTCGGCCGCCAGCATCGTCCCGGACGCGGGCGTAGCGCTCGACGAAGACGTCGTGCGCCGGGTGCCCCGGATCGCTGGCCTCGACGGAGAACTGGGCGTACAGCTGCACGAGGCCGGGCACGTCGGCGTTGTGGCGGACGATGGAGACCAGTCCTTCGAGTACCGGACTCGCCGCGTTCAGCGGATGCGTCCTCGTTGACCGCGTCCCGCTTGGCGAGGATCTCGGCGAAGAGCTCCTCCTTGGAGGCGAAGTAGTGCAGCAGGCCGGCCTGGCTGAGGCCGACGGCGTTGGCGAGCTCCCTCACCGACGTGCCGCGGTAACCGGTGCGGGCGATGACATCGAGAGCTGTGGTCAGGATCTCCTCGCGCTTGGCGAGGCCCTTGGCATATCTGGCGGGCCGGGGCATGGCGACATCGTAGAGAGTCCGTCACCCCGGTGGTCGCCGCGTGTCGCTGTCGCGCGTAGCGTCCGGCGAGGGCGGAGCAGGCCATCAACTGGGCCTGGTGGAACAGCACCAGCGGCAGGACGAGCAGGCCCAGCGGCTGGCCGACGAACAGCACCCCTGCCATCGGCAGGCCACTGGCCAGCGACTTCTTGGTGCCACAGAACTGGATGGCGATCGCGTCGGCGCGGTCGAAGCCGAGCCTCCGGGCCGTCCACCAGGTGAGGGCGAGCATCACGGCGAGGAGCACGACGCAGACGGCCACACACGATCGCAAGGTCGCTCCACGAGGTCGACGACCACATGCCTTCGCGCATGCCGGCGGAGAACGCTGCATAGACCACCAGCACGATGGAGCCGCGATCCACCAGCTTCAGCCGGGGGTGGGCGTTCACGAAGCCGCGCCGTCCAGCGACGCGACAGCTGGCCCAGCAGGAAGGGCACGAACAGCTGGAGGACGATCTCGAAGATCGTCGAGGTGGTGAACGCGATCTTGCCCGTGCTGCTCATCAGCAACCAGCACAGCAGCGGGGTGAGGAACACGCCGAGGATGTTGGAGGCGGAAGCGCTCACCACGGCGCCGGCGACGTTGCCCTTCGCAATCGAGGTGAAGGCGATCGAGGACTGCACGGTCGAGGGCACGAGCGTCAGGTAGAGCAGCCCGGACTGGAGCCCTGGCGCGAGCATCGGCCCGACGAGCCAGACCACGGCGAGGCCGAGCACCGGGAAGAGCACGTAGGTGAACGAGAGGATCGTGACGTGCAGCCGCCAGTGCTTCAGGCCGGCGAGCGTCTCGCTGGGGCTCAGCCGGGCGCCGTAGAGGAAGAAGAGGAGCGCGATCGCCGTCGTCGTCGCCCACTCCAGCACCGTCACCCAGACCCCGGTCGCGGGGAAGATCGAGGCCAGCACCGCAGCGCTGATGATCGCGAGCAGGAACCGGTCGACGGGGATTCGGGAGAGCCAGGACATTGCTCGTCATACTAGGGGCGTGGCCACCGTGATCAGTATCGACAACTCCGAGGATCCGCGGCTGGCCGACTACGTCGGGCTGCGTGAGGCGACGCTGCGCCACCTGCTGGAGACCGAGCGCGGCGTGTTCATCGCCGAGGGCAGCAAGGTGATCCGCCGGGCCCTGGAGGCCGGCTACGCACCGCGGTCGTTCCTGCTGGCCGAGCGCTGGCTGGGTGAGCTCGCCGACGTCCTCGACCCGCTGGACGCTCCGGTCTACCTCGTCACGGAGGACCTGGCCGAGCGGGTCACCGGGTTCCACGTGCACCGCGGCGCGCTCGCGTCCCTGCACCGCACCGCGCGGCACGATGTGGGCGACGTGCTCGCCGGACGGCGGGTGATGGTGCTGCAGGACCTCGTTGACCACACCAACGTCGGGGCGATCATCCGCAACGCCGCGGGCCTCGGCTGGGACGGGATGCTGGTCAGCGCCCGCTGCGCCGACCCGCTGTACCGCCGGTCGATCAAGGTCTCGATGGGCACGGTGTTCTCGCTGCCGTGGGCCCGCCTCCCGGAGGGCACCGACATCGGCGCCCTGCTGCACGGCGCCGGCTTCCGGGTGGCTGCGCTGGCGCTGAGCCCTGACGCGGTGCCGATGGGGGAGTTCGCCGCCTCGCTCGCGCCCGGGGACCGGCTGGCTGTCCTCCTCGGCACGGAGGGACACGGCCTCACCGCCGGACTGGGTGGCTGCCGCCGACGCCGTCGTGCGAGATCCCGATGCGGGCAGGGGTGGACTCGCTGAACGTGGCTGCTGCCAGCGCGATCGCCGGCTACGCCCTGGCGTGAGTCCCGGTTCAGCCGTCCGCTGAGGTACGGCGCGCGCTCACCGGCCAGTCGGCGGGGTAGAGGTGGGCGAGTTCCTCGTGCTGGGCGTACAGCTTGCGCCGCATCCGGTTCGACAAGCGGTCGCCGAAGACGATGCCGTTGAGGTGGTCGGTCTCGTGCTGCAGGCAGCGGGCGAGCGTGCCCGTGCCGAGCACGGTGACCGGGCTGGCCCCAGGGATCGAGGCCGGTGCAGCTGGAGTGGTCGGGCCGGGCCAGCGGCTGGTAGCCGCCGGGCAGGGAGAGGCACCCCTCCTCGGTCGACTCGAAGGTCCGTGCGTCGCCTTCGGGGAGCGTGACCACCGGGTTGCAGATGGCGCCGACGCGGTGGATGTCGTCCTCGTCGGGGCAGTCGTAGACGAACAGGGCGAGGTCGACGCCCACCTGGGTGGCGGCGAGGCCGACACCGTGGGCCGCAGCCATGGTGGCGAACATGTTGCGCACCAGCGTGCGGAGTTCCTCGTCGAAAGCTGTCACCTGGCGGGTCTGTGCGTGCATCACCGATTCACCCCAACGGGTGATCGGCAGCACGGTGCCGCCGGTGGTCAACTCCTCGATACCCATGCCTGTCCCATCCTCGTCTCGACGCCCGCCATCTTATGGGCCACCGCGTGCCAGCCTTGCGCCGATGCGTGCGGCGGGCGACGCTGGCCGGGTGGAGCAGTCGGCCGATTCCCTCACGCGGGAGGCGCAGGTGCTGCTGGGCGCGTTCGCCGAGCACCTGCGGCTGGAGCGCGGGCTGTCGCCGCACACCGTCCGTGCCTACACCGGGGACCTGACCAACCTGTTCGCCCACCTTGGCCGGGTGGGGGAGGGCGATCCGGGCGACGTGACGCTGGCCGACCTGCGCACCTGGCTGGCCAACCAGCACGCCGGCGGTGCCGATCGGGCCACCCTGCAGCGCCGCTCGGCGGCGGCCCGCACGTTCTTCGCGTGGGCTCGCCGTACCGACCGGATCGCGTCCGACCCGGCACAGGCGCTGCGCTCACCGAAGGTGGACCGACGGCTTGCCGCCGACGGTCGAGGTCGACCAGGCGCGCAGCCCTGCTCGACGGGCTGGCCGCCCGGGTGGCGGAGGCCGGCGAGCCGGCGGAGGTCGCGGCGCGGCGCCGTGACCTCGCCATCGTCGAGGTGCTGTACGCCTCCGGGATCCGGGTCTCCGAACTCGTGCGGTCTCGACCTCGGGGACATCGACGACCAGCGCGGCCTGCTGCGCGTGCTCGGCAAGGGCGGCAAGCAGCGGACGGTGCCGCTCGGCGGCCCGGCCGTCCGGGCGCTGGACGCCTGGCTGGCGGGTGCGGTCGGTACTGGCCGCTGCCCGGCGCCGGCCAGGCGCTGTTCGTCGGCGATCGTGGCGCGCGCATCGACCCACGGGTGGTGCGCCGGCTGGTGCATCGCGCGCTCGCCATGGTGCCGGACGCTCCCGACCTGGGCCCGCACGGGCTGCGCCACGCGATGGCCACCCACCTGCTGGAGGGCGGGGCCGACCTGCGTTCGGTGCAGGAGATCCTCGGGCACTCCTCACTGGCGACGACGCAGCTGTACACCCACGTGTCCGGCGACCGGCTGCGCAAGGCCTACCAGCAGGCCCACCCGCGCGCCTGACCGGCTGCGTCCGGCGGCCTGTCACAGGAAGCGCTCCGGATCGGCGTAGCGGCCGTCGACCTTCACCGTGAAGTGCAGGTGGCACCGGTGCTCCAGCCGGTCGAGCCCGACCTGGCCGACCACCTGGCCCGCGTCGGACGACCGCGCCCGGCACGCACCGAGTAGCCGCTGGCGTGCAGGTAGATCGTGACCAGCCGGTGGCCGCCCACCTCCCCGTGGTCGAGCTCGAGGCGGTTGCCGCTGGCCGGGTCCTCCGCTGACCGAGGCGACCCGGGCGTCGGCGGCCGCACGGATCGGGGTGCCGCAGCCGGCGGAGAGGTCGACGCCGTTGTGCAGCCGCCACTCATGGAAGATCGGGTGCAGCCGCATGCCGAACGGCGAGCCGACCGGCGCCGGGCACCGGCCGGGTCAGGAGCCCGGGCAGTCCGGCTCCGCCGGCGAAGGCCTGGCGCCCGGTCGGCCACCAGGTCGTCGACCAGGCCGACGGCCGTCGCCCGGCAGCAGGCGCACCGGACCGGTGTCCAGCAGGCTGAGCGGGTCGAGGTAGGTGTCGCCCCGCTTGAGGCCCCAGTGCAGGCAGGTGCCGCCGGGACAGCCGTGGCCGCCGGTCAGCCGCCCGATCACCTGGCCGGTGCCGACCTGCTGCGCCGACGCTCACCAGCGGGGTCGACCGGCAGGTAGGTGGTGCGCAGCGCGCCGTGTGACACCACGACCACCCCGCGCCCGGCCAGCGTGCCGGCGAAGACGACCCGACCAGCCATGGCCGCCACCACGTCGGAGCCGACGGCGCCGAGCAGGTCAACCCCTCGATGGCCTGCCAGCCAGGGCTGGTCGGGCGGGTCGAAGCCGCGCACCACCGGTCCGGCAAGCGGCGGGACCGCCGTCGCCGTCGCGGCCGCCGGCGGTGCCGTCCCCCACCACAGGCACCACGCCACCACCCCTGCCACCAGCACGCGCAGCTTCGCCATACCCTCATCTTCGGCAGCCGTCGCGCGGGCGGCGTCAGCCGCGTCCGCGGCCTGTGGACGACGGCTCGCGGCCTGTGGACAACGCCGGTTGGCGGCGCAGGCGGGCGGGAGCGTAGAATCGCGCCAGCGACCCGGCCGATCCGGGTCGACTTCGCACGCAATCTGACCGCCGTACGGCGGGCCGGACCCGTGGTCCTCCTCGTGAGGTGGGTATCCGGCGACTGCGTCAGGCGGACCGAAAAGCTCGGTCCGGAAAACCCAAAGCGGGTAACGGCACCGTCCGGACCCGCGCAGAGAGGAACGGCCATGGCCGTCGTCACCACGCGCCAGTTGCTGGACAGTGGCGTCCACTTCGGGCACCAGACCCGTCGTTGGAACCCGAAGATGAAGAAGTTCATCTTCACCGAGCGCAACGGCATCTACATCATCGACCTGCAGCAGTCGCTGGGCTACATCGACAGCGCCTACGCCTTCGTCAAGGAGACCGTCGCCAAGGGCGGCCAGATCCTGTTCATCGGCACCAAGAAGCAGGCCCAGGAAGCGATCGCCGAGCAGGCGACCCGCGTCGGCATGCCCTTCGTGAACCAGCGCTGGCTGGGCGGCATGCTCACCAACTTCGGCACCATCAGCAAGCGCATCGCGAAGATGAAGGAGCTCGAGGGCCTCGACTACAACGACGTCGCTGCCTCCGGGCTGACCAAGAAGGAACTCCTCCAGCAGAAGCGCAAGATGGACAAGCTCGCCAAGACCCTTGGCGGCATCCGCGACATGCACCGCGTGCCGCAGGCCATCTGGGTTGTCGACACCAACAAGGAGCACCTCGCCATCGACGAGGCCCGCAAGCTGCACATCCCGATCGTCGGCATCCTCGACACCAACTGCGACCCCGACCACGTCGACTTCCCGATCCCGGGCAACGATGACGCGATCCGTTCCGTCGCACTGCTGACCCGCGTGCTGGCCGACGCCGTCGCCGAGGGCCTGCTGGCCCGCTCCGCCGGTGCCGCCACGGGCGAAGAGCCCGAGCCGATGCCCGACTGGGAACGTGACCTGCTGGCCGGCGCTCCGGCCGAGGCCGTCGCTGAGCCGGTCGTCGAGGACGATCGTCGTCGTCGAGCCCGTGTCCGAGGCCGTCGCCGAGGAGATCGCCGTCGAGGAGGGCGTCGACCGAGGTGCCCGTCGCCGAGGTTGTCGCCGAGGAGCCGGTTGCCGAGGTCGTGGCCGAGGAGCCCGTCGCTGAGGTCGTCGCCGAGGAGCCGTCGTAGAGCCGGTTGCCGAGGTTGTCGCCGAGGAGCCGGTCGCCGAGGTCGTCGCCGAGGAGCCGGTCGCTGAGGAGCCGGTCGCCGAGGTTGCCGCCGAAGAGCCCGTCGCCGAGGTCGTGGCCGAGAAGGCCACCCCGAAGCCCGCCAAGAAGACCAAGTAAGGAAGACAGGAATGGCAACGATCACTGCCGCGGACGTCAAGAAGCTCCGCGACGCCACCGGCGCCGGGATGATGGACGCCAAGAAGGCCCTCACCGAGGCTGAGGGCGACTTCGACGCCGCCATCGAGATCCTGCGGGTCACCGGCCTGGCGAAGATGGCCAACCGCTCCGACCGTGAGGCCAGCAACGGCCTGGTCGCTTCGGCGGGCAAGACCGTCATCCAGCTCGGTGCAGAGACCGACTTCGTGGCCAAGAGCGGCGACTTCATCGCTCTCGCCGACGAGATCGCCGCTGCCGTGGCCGCCGCCGGCGCCCATGGCGTCGAGGCTGCGAACGCCGTCGTCCTGCCCGTCCGGCAAGACCGTGGCCGAGGCCGTGTCCGAGCTCAGCGTCAAGATCGGCGAGAAGCTCGAACTCGCCGCGGCTGCCACGCTTCGACGGCCCGGTCAGCATCTACCTGCACAAGCGGTCCCAGGACCTGCCCCCGCAGGTGGCTGTCATGGTCGAGTACGACGGTGGCGACGAGGACTTCGTGCGGGGCATCGCGATGCAGATCGCGGCCATGTCCCCGGCCTACGTCACCCGCGAAGAGGTCCCCGATCACGTGCTCGAGAACGAGCGCAAGATCGCGGAGCTCACCGCCAAGGAAGAGGGCAAGCCCGAGGCGATCATCCCGCGCATCGTCGAGGGTCGCCTCGGTGGCTTCTTCAAGGAGGTCTGCCTCGTCGAGCAGCCCAGCGTCTCCGACGACAAGCTGACCGTCGGCCAGCTGCTGAAGAAGAACGGCGTCGAGGTCAAGCGCTTCGTCCGGTTCGCAGCCGGCGCCTGAGCAAGCCAACTGAACGGCCGTCCAGCTTCCGCTGGGCGGTCGTTCTGCATTCTCCCGCGGGTGCGATTTGCCGTTAGTGTGGTGACGCGAATCGAAGAACCCCGCCCGTTGCCGTTGCTCGAACGCTTAGAGGAAACCAGATGACCAGCCCCTACCGTCGCGTCCTGCTCAAGCTCTCCGGTGAAGCCTTCGGTGGCGGCAAGCTCGGCGTCGACCCGGACATCATCTCCGGGATCGCAGCAGAGATCAGCGAGCGTGGTCTCGACCACCGGCGTCCAGGTGGCGGTCGTGACCGGCGGCGGCAACTTCTTCCGCGGGGCCGAGCTGCAGACCCGGGGCATGGACCGCGCCCGCGCCGACTACATGGGCATGCTGGGCACCGTCATGAACGCCCTCGCCCTGCAGGACTTCCTGGAGAAGGCCGGCGCGCCCAGCCGCGTCCAGACCGCGATCGCCATGGGCCAGGTCGCCGAGCCCTACGTGCCGCTGCGCGCCATCCGTCACATGGAGAAGGGGCGCGTCGTGATCTTCGGCGCCGGCTCGGGGATGCCGTACTTCTCCACCGACACCGTGTCCGCCCAGCGTGCCCTCGAGATCCACTGCGACGTGCTGCTGATGGCCAAGCAGGGCACCGACGGCGTCTACGACTCCGACCCCCGCACCAACCCCGATGCCAAGAAGTTCGTCGACCTCACCTACGATGAGTTCCTCGCAGGCGACCTGAAGGTGGCCGACGCCACCGCGGTCAGCCTGGCCCGGGACTACAGCCTGCCGATGGTCTTCTTCGACATGGGTGTCCCCGGCAACATCGCCCGGGTCGTCGCAGGTGAGAAGATCGGTACCACCCTGCACGCCTAGTCGGCGCTGCGGGCGAACGAGAAGGGAAGAGACTTCGTGATCCCGGAGATCATCAAGGACGCCGAGCACAAGATGGCCAGCGCCGTCGAGCATGCTCGCGAGGAGTTTGCCGCCATCCGTACGGGGCGCGCACACCCGGCCATGTTCAACAAGCTGATGGTCGACTACTACGGCGCGCCGACCCCGCTGCAGCAGCTGGCCACCTTCCAGGTGCCGGAGGCGCGCACCGTGCTGATCACCCCGTTCGACCGGGGCGCGATGCACAACATCGAGAAGACCATCCGTGACTCCGACCTGGGCGTGAACCCCGCCAACGACGGCAACGTGATCCGCCTCGTGATGCCGCAGCTCACCGAGGAGCGCCGCAAGGAGTACATCAAGCTCGCCAAGCACAAGGCCGAAGAGGCCCGGGTCGCCGTCCGCAACACCCGGCGGCATGCCCTCGAGAGCGTGCACAAGCTCGTCAAGGACAAGGAAGTCAGCGAAGACGACTCCCGCGGGGCGGAGAAGCAGCTGGAAGCCGCCACCAAGAAGCACATCGACTCCGTCGACGAGTTGCTGAAGGTGAAGGAAGCCGAACTGCTGGAGGTCTGAATGGCCGACAGCGAACAGCCGGCCCCGAAGACGTCGCGGGCGGGCAGGGACCTGCCCGCCGCGATCGCGGTGGGCCTCGCCCTGTTCGGAATCGTGGTGGCCACCCTCGTGTGGTGGCCACCGGGCTTCATCGTGCTGCTCGTCGTGCTGACCAGCCTCGGTGCCGTCGAGGTGCACCACGCGCTGCAGCGGGTCGGGATGACGTCGGTCGTGCTCCCCGTCGTGCTCGGCAACATCATCATCATCGGCGGTTCGTACGCCGCGGCCGTGCTGCAGCCGGTCACCCAGATCCCCTGGCACGTGGTGCTGCTGGGGACGATCGGTGGCAGCGTGCTGCTCGCGCTGATGTGGCGCATGTTCAAGGGTGCGGAGGGCTTCGCCCGCGACAGCGCCGCCAGCCTGTTCATCATCGGCTACATCCCGCTGCTCGCGTCCTTCGTCGGACTGATCCTCGCCCAGCCGCACGGTGTGGCGAAGGTGGTGGCCGTGTTCCTGTGCATCACCGGCAGCGACACCGGCGGCTACGCCGCCGGGGCGAGCCTCGGGCAGGCACCCGATGGTGCCGACGATCAGCCCGAAGAAGACCTGGGAGGGGCTGGCCGGCTCGATCGTGCTGGCCTCGGTGGTGAGCGTGCTGCAGTTCGTGTTCGTCATGAACCAGCCGTGGTGGCTCGGGGTGCTGCTGGCGATCGTCGTCGTGATCTTCGGCACTGCCGGCGACCTGATCGAGTCGATGATCAAGCGGGACGTGGGCATCAAGGACATGAGCTCGTTCCTGCCCGGCCACGGCGGCGTGATGGACCGTCTCGACTCGACGCTGGTCGCGGCACCCGCCGCCTGGCTGCTGTTCACGCTGCTGGGGGTGGCGCAATGACCGGACTGACCCCGGAAGAAGAGGCGAGCTACGCGGAGACCGTCGCGGCCGCGCAGGCCGGACGGACGGTGCCGCTGGCCCTGCGGCGCGCCGCGCCGCGGCAAGCCGCCGCTGCACTGGGCCGACCTGGACGCCGGCCAGCGGGCGGAGGCGATCGCGGAGCTGGGACTGCCGAAGTTCCGCGCCGGCCAGCTGACCCGGCACCTGTTCGACCGGCTGAGCGATGACCCGGAGGCGTGGACCGACATCCCCAAGGCCGAGCGGGAGCTGCTGGCCGAGCGCTTCGTGCCGCCGCTGCTCGACCGGGTCCGTGACCTGTCGGCCGACGCCGGCACGACGGTGAAGACGCTGTGGCGGCTGTACGACGGGTCGCTCGTCGAGAGCGTGCTGATGCGCTACGGCGTGCCCGGGCTGCGGGCCAGCGGCAAGGGCAGGGAGCGGGCGACCGTCTGCATCTCGTCCCAGGCCGGCTGCGGCATGGCCTGCCCGTTCTGCGCGACCGGCCAGGGTGGCCTGCAGCGGAACCTGAGCACCGCCGAGATCCTCGCCCAGGTGATCGACGCGGCCCGCCGCCTGCGTGACGGCGAGATTCCCGGCGGGCCGGGACGGATCAACAACATCGTGTTCATGGGCATGGGCGAGCCGATGGCCAACTACACGGCCGTGCTGCGCGCCGTTCGCGGCATCGTCGGGCCTGCACCCGAGGGACTGGGGATCTCCGCGCGCGGGGTGACCGTGTCGACCGTCGGCCTGGTGCCGCAGATCCAGCGGCTGACGGAAGAGGGGCTGCCGGTGACCCTTGCGGTCAGCCTGCACGCGCCGGACGACGAGCTGCGCGACACCCTGTGCCCGATCAACACCCGGTGGCCGGTGGCGGAGGTGGTCGGTGCGGCGCACCGGTACTTCGAGAAGACCGGACGGCGGGTCTCGATCGAGTACGCGCTGATCAGGGACATCAACGACCAGGGCTGGCGGGCAGATGCGCTGGCCAACCTGCTCACCCGGTACGGGTGGGGCTGGGTGCACGTGAACCTGATCCCGCTGAACCCGACGCCGGGGTCGAAGTGGACCGCGTCCCGTCGGGAGGACGAGCAGGAGTTCGTCCGCCGGCTCGAGGCCAGGGGAGTGCCGACCACCGTCCGCGACACCCGCGGACGCGAGATCGACGGCGCCTGCGGTCAGCTGGCCGCGACGGAGGCGGACCTCAACCCCGGGTCGTGATCCACTTCGGCTGACTGCCGAGCTGCGCCAGTTCGGTCGCGAAGAAGGTGGGGTACGCGTCCCGCTCGCGTCCGTAGGTGGCGAGGTCGACCCACTCGAACCATTCAGCGAGACCATCGCTGGTTCGGCTGGAGCCGTTGAGGCGCACCTCCAGGGACTGGTCGAACTCCATCAGGAAGTAGAAGGCCAGCTCGTGGCACTCGCGACCGCCCAACCCTGACGTTGTCGACCCGTCGAAGAAGTTCTCGTGGACGAATGCCAGGCGGTCCACCTGCAGGTCGACGCCGATCTCCTCGCGGACCTCCCGACGGACGGCGGCTTCTGCGGTCTCCATGTGGTGGACCCCACCACCGATCGAGTAGAAGTAGGGCTCTGCCTCGTTGCGTGCCATCAGCACCTTGCCGGCGTGCAGGATGATCGCGGCCGCGCGGTACCGGAACCACCGGCCGTCCTCGTCGAAGCTGCAGTCGTGATCCATGCGTGAGCTCCCGTCCATTCGCTGGCCAGTCTGGCAGGGAGTTGCTGTCATCGCCGCTACCGAGGGACTGTCGGTGGGGCCTGTCAGAATAGTACACATGTTCGACTATGTGGATGTGTCGGGGCTGGATGCGGGTGCTGCGCTGGGTGTGGTGGAGCAGGCGCAGGTGTTGAAGCGGCGGGCGGAGGTGCAGGAAGCGCTCGCGATCCTGCGGGTGGTGCACGCCTATCGGCATCAGGTCCCGACTGACAAGGTCCGGTTGGGTGGGGAGGGTACCGGGTTGGTGGACGATTTCGCCTGCCTTGAGCTCGCCGCAGCGCTGCATCGGAGTGTGGACAGTGTGACCCCGCAGGTGATCGAGTTGGTGAACCTGGAGGTTCGGCTGCCCCGGTTGTGGGAGATCACGATCGCGTGCGGGGTACCGGTGTGGCTGGCCCGCCGGATCGCCCGGGTGACCGGGGACTTGTCGCTGCGGCAGCGCCTTGTGGGTGGATGCCACGATCGTCCCGTTCGTCACACGGCTGGCTCCGGGACGGCTGTTGAAGTTCGTGGAGGCCTTGGTGGTGCAGGCCGATCCGGCAGCCGCCGAAGCCCGCTGGACGGCCCGCAACTCGGCCAGGGTTGAGATCGGGGTGATGGGCCGTGACGGGCTGCGTGACATCTATGGCTGGCTGACCGCTGCGGATGCCACCTATCTGGATGCTGCCCTGGAACAACTCTCGACCATCCTGGCTGGTCACGGCTCGACCGAGACCGCCGCCGAGCGTCGCGCCACCGCCCTGGGCATCCTGGCCACCCCGGCCCGCGCCCTGGCCCTGATCCAGCACTCGCTCACCCAACCCACCCTCACCGACGCCGGGACCGTGATGCTCCCTGATCCTGACGAAGGGCCCGAGCCTGACGACAGCCACGGGCCACGCTCTCCGTTCGGGTGTGCCGGGCACGCCTGTGGCAGGATCACCGTCCCTACCGAGCGGCTGCTGCCCAAAGCCACCCTGATCATCCACCTGTCTGATGACAGCCTGACCAGCGGGGTCGGGGTGGGCCGGTGTGAACAACTCGGACCGATCACCATCAACCAGATCACCCAGCTGGTGGGCCACTCCCGGGTCGAGGTCCGGCCCGTGTTCAACCCTGACGGCATCATCGGCGTCGATGATTACGAGATCCCGGCCCCGATGCGGCGCGCGGTGCTGCAACGCCACCGGTACGAAGTCTTCCCCTACGGCGCCCGCACCACCGCCAGCCTTGACCTGGACCACACCAAGCCCTACCGGTGGGGCGACGACCTGGACGACCCGGCCAAACCGACCCCGACAACCTCGGACCACTGCGCCGCAAGTCGCACCGCGCGAAAACCCACGCCGGCTGGCGCCTGGCCCAACCCGAACCCGGCACCTTCACCTGGACCAGCCCGCTCGGCCGCCGCTACCTCGTCACCCCCGCCGGACTCACCAACAACTACCAACACGCCCCCGGCACCCAACCCTGGGACAACCCCCTCGGCGGACCACTCCTGCCCGACCCACCAACAACCCGTACACGCCGGAAACGGACCCGCTCCTCAGGCCACCGACCCACCCGGCAGACCGGTGCGCGACCCCAACTCCGACTCCGGCCCTAGACCCTGCCACGGTCAGCTCCTCGACGGCCGCACCAGCAACTCATTCGGTCACCACAGAACCAAGCCCGACCGGTTCCAGCCCGGAACCGGCCCTTTGGCATGCCCGCTTCAGCCTCAGTCGGCCCGCGACGGGCGTGCTCCGTAGGTGACGTCGAGGTAGTCCGGGTGCCGCTCGATCCAGCCCTTGATGAAGGGACAGACCGGCAGTGCCTTGCGGGTTCCGTCGGTCCTGAGCTGATCGAGGGCGAAGCGGGCGATGGCCGAGCCGATGCCCTGGCCCTCGAACGCCGGCTCGACCTCGGTGTGGGTGAAGACGACCAGCTCGTCGGTCAGCTGGTACTCGGCGAACCCCGCCAGCCGGCCGTCGACGTGGGCCTCGAACCGATGGGCCGAGGGGTTGTCACTCACGCTGGGTTCACTCACGATCAACTCCCGTTCCGACGACGATGCCCTTGCCAACTCGGACACCTCACCCTGAACCATCTCCTGCCGTCCAGAGTGCCCGCTCGGGCAAACCTGCTGATCGTCCGATCGCACAGGCGGCCACCGTCTGCGATCGCCCTGCGAACGTCACGCTGCGTTCACCGTCCGGCCGCGTCGTGGTCGTACGGCGCTGTTGTGATGGTTCCGCCCCCACACCGAGGAAGGGAACCCCATGGAACCCCGTACACGGCAACGCCTCGCCCGCGTGTCGATGGCCACCGTTGCCATCGCCGTCGCAGCCACGACGATCGCCTCAGCGACCACCGCACTTGACCTCAGCCTCCCCGGCGCAGCCAACCGCCTTTCCGGCGATCAGACCCGCGCCATCGAGAAGGCCACAGAGGGTGGACGCGCACACAATGTCATCCTGCTGATCGGCGACGGCATGGGCGACTCCGAGATCACCATCGCCCGCAACTACGTCAAGGGTGCTGCCGGACGCTTCGCGGGCATCGACGCCCTCCCGCTGACCGGGCAGTACACCACCTACTCGCTCACCAAGGCTGGCTTGCCCGACTACGACCCTGACTCAGCCTCCACCGGCTCGGCGTGGGCGACCGGGACGAAGACCTACGACGGCGCAATCTCCGTCGACATCAGGGGTAAGGCCCAGCCGACCTTGCTGGAGCTGGCGAGGGCGCGCGGACTGCGCACCGGCAACGTGACCACTGCCGAGATCCAGGACGCCACCCCCGCCGTCCAGGCCGCTCACGTCACGGCCCGATCGTGCTACGGCCCCAAGGCGACGTCGACGACGTGCCCGACCAACGCCCTCGAGAACGGCGGCGCCGGCTCGATCACAGAGCAGATCATCAACACCCGCGCCGACGTCACCCTCGGCGGCGGCGCGACCACCTTCGACGAGACCGCGAAGGCCGGTGCGTACGCGGGCAAGACCCTCAAGCAGCAGGCCACCGAGCGCGGCTACCAGTTGGTGTCCGACCTCGCAGGGCTCAAGGCCGTGAACAGGGCTGACCAGAACAAGCCCCTGCTCGGCCTCTTCGCACCGGGCAACATGGCGGTGCGCTGGGTCGGTCCCGAGGCCACAGCGGACGGTGGCAAGCAGCCCGCGGCGAAGTGCACGCCGAACCCGGACCGCACTGCCACTCAGCCCAGTCTCTCCGACATGACCAGCAAGGCCATCGAGCTGCTCAGCAGTCGTCGCAATGACAAGGGCTTCTTCCTGCAGGTCGAGGGCGCGAGCATCGACAAGCAGGACCACGCAGCCAACGCCTGCGGCCAGATCGGTGAGACCGTCGACCTCGACGAGGCCGTGAAGGTGGCCCTTGCGTTCGCGAAGCGGGACGGGGACACCACGGTGTTCGTCACCGCCGACCACGCGCACACCAGCCAGATCGTCGAGGCCGGTTCGGTCACCCCGGGCATCACCGTCAACCTGCTGACAGCTGACGACGCCCCGATGACGATCAACTACGCCACTGCTGCCAAGGGCTCGTCGATGCAGCACACCGGCACCCAGTTGCGGATCGCCGGTTACGGTCCCGGTGCTGCCAACATCGTCGGCCTCACCGACCAGACCGACCTGAACACCACCATCAGGCGGCTCCTCGGGCTGAAGCAGTCAACCCACCGCTAGCCGGACACCCGGGGGGCACTCTCCGGAGCGCCCTCCGGGTCTGTCTGGTCTGCCGCAACACGGGCGATGTGCAGGGCGAGATAGGAGACCTCGTCCTCGGTGAGATTCGAGCCGAGGCGTAGTTCGAGGAGCGCTGCAAGCCGCTGCGCGCACTCGACCTCGCTGGGGTAGGCGTCACGGATGGCGATGCCGATCGTCGAGTGCTTCTGGTCGAGCTGCTTGTGCTGGTGGATCCGGACGAACAGGTAGCGCAGGTGCGTGATGAACCGCCCGACGCTGACGCTGCCCGAGTCGAGGTCGAGGCCGTAGGACTGTTCGATCACGGCAACCATCTGCTGGATGACGCCGGTCATCGTGTACGTGTAGGACAGGTCACCGGTGGCGAAGCCGGCGTTGACCAGGTGCAGAGCGAGCCCGACCGCCTCGGCCGCGGGAAGCTGGACCTTGCTCCGGGAGTTGATCGCACCCAGCAGGGCCTTGGCCTCGGCGTACTCCTCGGCGTACAGGTTCTGCACCTCTGCCAGGAGCGGGTACTCCAGGTCCATGCCCATCGAGATCCGCCGCAGCGCGAAGCTGACGTGGTCGGCCAGTGCGATGACCAGCGCCGGGTTGCGGGACAGCTTGTCCAGCCCGACGTCTGCGAGGGCGAGGCCCACCAGCAGGATGTGCTCGGGCGGGATGCCGGAAAGGAGCTGGGCCAGGTGGTCGGGGTCGCGGCCGTCGGACGGCACGAACACCCGGACGATCCTCGCCGGGTCGATCTCCTGACCCGGCCGGGCCTGGAATCCCAGGCCACGGCCGGTCAGGATGACCTCACGTCCAGCCTCGTCCAGTGCAAGGACGAGGTTGTTGTTGAAGACGCGCAGCAGCTCCATTTCAGGCCAGTGTCGCGCCGTTGGACCTCACGATCAAGGCAGCCCCTCAGCGGGCGACGTCGATGATCGGATCGCCGGCCACGACCTCGGCGGACGTCCGGGGAGCGACCGACGACATCGCCATGGTGTTGATCACCGTGACGACCGTTGTGGTGTCGTAGCCGGCGGCCTTGACGGCGTCCAGGTCGACCTTGGCCAGCAGGTCGCCGGCCTCGACGCGCTGGTCCTTGCTCACGTCCACCTGGAAGCCCTTGCCGTCCAGGCGGACGGTGTCGATGCCGACGTGAACCAGCACCTCCACGCCGTCGTCGGTCTTGATGCCGAACGCATGGCCGGTATCGGCCACCGTCACCATCACACCCGCGACCGGAGCAACGATGTGCCCGTCCGAGGGAACGATCCCGAGGCCCTCGCCGAGAGCCTTCGAAGCGAACACCTTGTCCGCCACGTCAGCCAGCGTGACGACCTTGCCCGCAACCGGGGCGAGCACAACGTCGGTCTTCACGAGGGTTGCGACTCCGCCGCCGCCGATGACCGCTGCAGCAGCCGGTGCTGCAGCGGCGACGGAAGCGGTGCCGGACTTGCGGGCCTTCTCCATCGCCAGGTCGGCGTCGGCCTGCGCGCGGTCGGCCGCTTCCTCTGCCTTCTGCTCGGGCGTGCGGTAGTCGGAGATCAGGATCAGGATCATCGAGGTGAAGAAGGCTGCGGTGATCGAGATCACGTACACCCACATCGGGGTGAACACCGGAATGGTGAGCAGTGAGGTGAAGGCGAACACGCTGGTCTTGACGCCGCCGCTCGACCAGCCCAGCAGGCCGGTGAGGATGCCGCCGACCGCACAGCCGACGAGCATCCGCGGGTAGATCCGCTTGAACCGCAGGTGGATGCCGTACAGGGACGGCTCCGAGATGCCACCGAGCAGGCCGGCAGCGAGGGCGCCGGTCGCGACGCTCTTCATTTCCGTGTTCCGGTTTCGCATCGCGATCACGAGGACGCCGGCGGTGGCGCCGAAGCACGCGAAGTTCCACGAACCCATCGGGCCCTGGATGAAGTCCATGTGGCCCGTGGCAGCGCTGCCGATGTTGGCCAGCATCAAGGCGTTCAGCGGCCAGTGCAGGCCCAGGGGCACGAGGAACGGATAGATCATCGGAATGAGGATCGCGAACAGGATCGGCGCGTTGCCATTCAGCCACGCCAGTCCGGAACCGATGCCGGTACCCATCCAGATACCGAGCGGGCCGATAAGGAAAGCCGTCACCGGAATCATGATCAGCATGGAGAAGAACGGCACGAACACCATCTGGATGTTCTCGGGGAAGACCCGCTTCAGGAACTTGTAGACCAGCGCGAGCACGCGCGACCATCATCAGCGGCACGAACACCTGGCCGCCGTAGCCGTTGAGCTGCATCGGCAGGCCGAAGATGTTGGCGACGCACGACTCCGTGCCCAGCGTCGGGTTGGTGGTGCAGACCGTGTCGGCGAAGCCCTGGACCTGTTGGTACAGGCCGCTGCCCGCGGCGGTCTCGACGTACTTCTTTGCCCCGAGACTGATGAACTCCGGCGTGAACAGCGCGGCCATGATCGTCGCGCCCACCCAGGGATCGACGTTCAGCTTCTTGGACGCGTTGTAGGCGACCATGATCGGCAGGAAGTAGAGCACCGCCCGCCACATCGCGTCGACGAACACCCAGCCGGCCGCCTTGTCGGCAGCGCGGAAGTCGACGACGCCGAGGGCGTCCAGCACAGCGGCGAACGCGATGATCAGCGAGGCGCCGAGCAGGACGCCGAGGAGCGGACGGAACGAGTCGGACAGGTACTCGAAGAAGGCGTCCAGCCAGGCCACCTTGCCGCGGGCCTTGGCCCGTTCGCGCGCCTTGACGTCGGCGTCGGTCACACCCTTGCCAACCCCCGACATCGTGGGCAGGTTCATGATCTCGCTGGAACGTGGTCTGCACCGCGCCGCCGATGACCACCTGGTACCGGTCACCGCTCTGCGGCACGGCGCCCATGACGCCCTTGATCGACTCGACGGCCTTCTGGTCGATCTGGCTCGCGTCCTTGAGCTCGAAGCGGAGCCGCGTTGCGCAGTGGGTGAGTCCCAGGATGTTGCCCGGTCCGCCGACCTTGTCGACGATGTCCTCTGCGGTGCTTGGTTGTGTTGTGGACGTCATTGTCAATCCTTCCCCGCGTGCACCCACCTGGGCCAGAAAACAAAAAAGACCCGAGAGGCACCAAGGTGCGTCTCAGGTCTTGCCCCAATGTGGGTAACAACCCTATTGAGCGTTCGCTCGTCAACGAGGTTAGCACGACCCGTCCTGCCCGCGTCAACGATGGTCACTATTGCCGCCTTTGCTGATTGATGCGAGACGATCGGGGAGCGGGTTCGGCGAAGGGCGGGCGACATGGGTGGCACAAGGGCTGTCTTCCTCGACGTCGACGGCACCCTCGTCAACGACCGCGGACTCGTGCCCGACAGCGCACGACGGGCTGTGCGCGAAGCCAGGGCCAACGGCCATCGGGTGTTCCTGTGCACCGGGCGATCCCCGGCCGAACTGTGGCCGGAGCTCACCGACATCGGCTTCGACGGGCTCATCGCAGCGTCCGGTGCGTTCGTGGAGGTGGGCCCCGATGTGTTGCTGCACCGTTGCCTCACCCGCTCCGAGGTCGAGCACGTCCTTGGCTTCTTCGACGCACACCACATCAACTTCTACTTCCAGGCCAACGACGGCATCTATGCCACCAGCGACGTCCGTGAGCTGCTGCGCCGGCTGATCTCCGGCTCCGTCACGGATGTCGACGTCCTTGCTGAACTCGAGAGCGGGCTCTTCGGCTTCGTCGATGCGATCAAGGTCGGCGTCGACCCCTACCTGCCCTCGATCACCAAGGTCATCTACCTGTTCTCCGACGTCACACTCGACGAGCTTCGCGCGGAGTTCGCTGACAGCTTCGACGTCATCCCGTCCTCTGTGCCGCTCTTCGGTCCCACCAGCGGCGAGATGATGCTCCCCGGGGTCAACAAGGCCACCGGCATCGATGTGCTCCTCGCCCATGTCGGCGTGGATCGTGCAGACACCATCGCCATCGGCGACAGCTACAACGACCTGGAGATGCTCGAGCATGTTGCTGTCGGTGTGGCGATGGGCGACGCCCCCGAAGCGGTCAAGGCCATCGCCGACGAGGTGACAGCTGCCGTCGACGAGGACGGGATCCGGCTGTCCTTTCTGCGCCACGGCCTGATCAGCTGATCGGGCCGGCCGGGGCTCAGCCCAGGAGCGCCGGAACCTCCGTGACCGCGTCGACCAGATGGATCGCTGCAGCCATCGGGCGTCCCTGCGCGAGGCTGGTCAGGAGCGGCCAGGCCGGCTGCACCCGCGTCCAGTAGTCGACTCCCACCAGCACCAGCGGTGGCACCGGCTGGGCGTCACCGACGTAGAACCTCGGGGTGACGGCCTGGAACACCTCCTGGACGGTGCCGGCAGCCCCCGGCAGGCAGACGAGGCCGCCGGAAGCGTGGCGCAACAGCACGTCCTCCCTGATGGCGTTGGAGAACAACTTCGCGATCCCTGCGCTGAACACGTTCGGGGGCTCGTGGCCGTAGAGCCAGGTGGGGATGCCGTAGCTGCGTCCCGAAAGGTCGAACCGGTCGCGAACGGCCAGCCCTGTTCCCACCCAGGACGCGACGTCGTCGGCGAACCGTGGGCGTTCGGCCAGCAGCTGCAGTGCGCTGGCAAGGTCGGAGTCCGGACCCACGAGCGCTGCCCCGAGGTTCACGGCCTCCATCGCCCCCGGCCCGCCGCCGCTGAGCACCGTCCGCCCGGTGGCGGCCAGCGCCCGTCCGAGGACGGCGGCGTCGGAGTAGCCCGAGGAGCCACGGACCAGCTGGTGCCCGCCCATCACACCGACAGCCCCGGTGAGGACGAGGTCGTCGAGGGCCTCGGTGATCGCGTGGTCGTGCAGGGTCATTGCCAGCGCGCTGGTCAGGCTCCGGTGCTGGCCGACGTGGCGCCACCAGCGGTACACGCGCGCGTCAAGGGTGTAGCGGTGGCCGCGTTCCAGCCCGGCGTAGAGCTCGTCTGCGGTGTAAAGGCCCGACCGGTACGGGTTGAACGGCAGGTCGGGCAGGCTCGGGAAGACCAGGGCGCCACTCTCTTCGAGAGCCGATTCCACGCCTGGTGCGAACCTGCAGCCGAGGAAGACGGCATGCGTCACGTCGGCGGCGAGGAGCCGGTCGCTGCGTCCGGTGAGGTCGAGCGACTGCACGTAGCACTCGGCGAGTGTCCCTGCCGTCGCCAGCTGCGCGTCGAGGGACGCCAGCGACTCGATCTCCGGCATCTCGCCCCTTCGTTGTTGTCGCGTCTCCCTCGCACAATAGCCACCTGGGCCCGGCCGGATAGGCTGCCATGGTGGGTTGTGAGCGAGAGGTTGGGCCGGCATGCGTCAGGTGGTGATTCTGGGCAGTACTGGCTCGATCGGCACACAGGCGATCGATGTGATCACCACCCGTCCGGAGCTGTTCGAGGTCACCGGCCTCGCAGCGGGCGGCTCCTCCGTCGACCTGCTCGTCAAGCAGGCGCGCGCCCTGCACCCCCGCGTCGTCGCGGTGAGTGACCCGGACGCCGCCGACCGCGTCGCTGCCCAGCTGCCCGGCATCGAGGTCTGGGCCGGGCCGGATGCCGCCACCCGGCTCGCGGCCATGGACGCGGACGTGGTCCTCAACGGCATCACCGGCGCTGCCGGCCTCGAGCCCACCCTCGCAACGCTCGCCGCGGGCACAACGCTCGCCCTCGCCAACAAGGAGTCGCTGGTGATCGGCGGGCGTCTGGTCACCGACGCCGCAGCCCCCGGCCAGATCGTCGCCGTCGACTCCGAGCACTCGGCGTTCGCCCAGGCCCTCCGTTGCGGCAGGGCGGAAGAAGTGCGCCGGCTCATCCTGACCGCCTCCGGCGGGCCGTTCCGCGGACGCACCCGCGACCAGCTCCGCGACGTCACGCCCGACCAGGCCATGGCGCACCCGACCTGGGCGATGGGCCGGGTCATCACGATCAACTCCGCCACCCTTGTGAACAAGGGCCTCGAGCTCCTCGAAGCCGGCCTGCTCTACGGCGTCGACCTCGCAGCCATCCAGGTGGTCGTGCACCCGCAGTCGATCGTGCACTCCATGGTCGAGTTCTGGGACGGCTCCACCATCGCCCAGTGCTCCCCGCCCGACATGCGGCTGCCGATCGCGCTCGGCCTCACCTGGCCGGACCGGCTCCCCGACGCCGCAGCAGCCTGCGACTGGACGAAGGCTGCGAGCTGGACCTTCGAGCCGCTGGACGACGTCGCCTTCCCGGCCGTCGAGCTGGCGCGGCGCTGCGGGCAGGCCGGGGGACTGGCACCTGCGGTGTACAACGCCGCCAACGAGACCTGCGTGGACGCCTTCTGCGCCGGACGGTTGGACTTCCCTGGCATCGTTGACGTGATAGCCGACGTGGTGGACACCCACCTCGCACTGTCGGAGGACCGGCCACTCAGCGTGGCAACCGTCCTCGCAGCGGACTCCTGGGCACGCGCCGAGGCAGCCCATCGGATCGACCAGGAGTACTGAATGGAAACCGTCACCGTCATCGGGTTCGCGATCGCGTTCTTCGCGCTGATCATGGTCTCGGTGGGGCTGCACGAGATCGGGCACATGGTGCCGGCGAAGCTGTTCGGCGTCCGGGTGCCCAAGTACTTCGTCGGCTTCGGCCCCACGATCTGGTCGACCACCCGTGGCGAGACCGAGTACGGCGTCAAGTGGTTCCCGCTCGGCGGCTACGTCCGCCTGCTCGGCATGTACCCGCCGCCGGCGGAGGGCAAGCCGGCCCGACGCACCCGGTTGGCCGAGTTCGCCGACTCCGCCCGCGCAGCGGAGTGGGAGGAGATCACCCCCACCGACGTCGCGGACAACCGGCTGTTCTACCAGAAGAAGACGTGGCAGAAGCTGATCGTGATGGCCGGCGGCCCTGCGATGAACCTGCTGATCGCCTTCGTGCTCCTGCTCCTGGTCACCGGCCTCTACGGCGTCCAGCGGCCGCAGACGACCATCGCCTTCGTCCAGCCGTGCATCCTCACCGACGCCACCCGCACCGAGTGCACAGCCGCCGACCCGAAGTCGCCCGCTGCCCTCGCCGGCCTGCAGGTCGGCGACCGTGTGACCAGCTTCAACGGGGTGGCCGTCGACACCTACGCAGAACTCAGCGCGCTGATCCGTGCGAACCTCGACGGCGAGGCCCGCCTCGTTGTCGAGCGGAACGGCGCGACCGTCGAACTCACCCCCGTGCACACCGTCATCAACGGCGTCGCCGACAACCTCGATCCCGGACACCGCATCTCCGCCGGCTGGATGGGCGTCAGCCCACAGTTCGAACTGGTCAAGGGTGGACCCGTGCAGGTGCTCGGCGACATGTGGACGATGACCCAGCAGAGCGTCGTCGCCCTCGTCCAGTTCCCGGTCAAGGTGTGGCACGTGGTGGTGGGGATGGTCACCGGACAGCCCCGCAGTCTCTACGACCCGATCAGCATCCTGGGCGCCAGCACCGTCGCCGGCCAGGTGGTCGCCTCCGACCAGGTGAACCTTTCGGAGAAGTTCGTCACCTTCGCCTCACTGCTCGCTTCCGTGAACCTGTTCCTCGCCCTGTTCAACTTCGTCCCCCTGCCCCCGCTGGACGGCGGGCACATCGCAGGGGCGATCTATGAGGGCATTCGCCGCCAGGGCGCGAAGCTGTTCAAGCGTCGTCCGTACGGGTTCTTCGACACCGCACGGCTCCTGCCGATCGCCTACGCCGTCGGGGCCCTGCTGCTGATCAGCGGCGTAGCCCTGATCCTCGCCGACATCATCAGCCCGGTGCAGATCTTCTGATTCTCGGTCGACTTACTTCAGCGTGAAGGACAGGGTCTCGTCCGGCGTGATCAGGCGTAACTGCCCCTCCGTTGTGTCGACCTGCCTCACCCTGGCGAGCAGGCTCAGGAAGACCGAGGCAGGATGCCCGGCATTGCTGGGGCAGGGCACGGGCACGACGTCAGGTTCCTCGACCGTCCAGCTGTCACCGAGGTGGGTGAATCGGGCCGTGTAGTCGCCGCAGCCGCTGTTTCCAGACAGCGTGTCACTCTCGACTCGAATGGTGATCGGCGAGTCCTTCCCCTGCCCCCAGCGGCCATCCTTGTTGTCCAGCCGCCAGGTGAAGCCTTCGGTTGCGAGCATGAGGGTCGGGTCCGAGGTGGCCTGGAGCAACGGCGTCCCAGCCCTGCCGAGCAGGCTGAGCTGGTCGCCCTGCACCATGACGCGCGACGCCCCCTCGAGCGCTGCCTTGACGTTGTCGGCCTGGGTGCTGATCGCCTCGTCGCTGCACAGCTTCAAGGTGCTGGCGGTCACGGTGATCGCGCCCGTCGCGGAGAAGTTGCCGGTGATCGCGTTGCAGCCGTCGTAGCCGGACAGTGCATCCGTTGAGGAAGACCAGGCTCGGCGGCCGGGTGCCTGGCACCGGGGGAGCACCCTTGATGGCGGTCACCGTCCAACCGGTGCGCTCGAGCTTCGGCGCTGCGGGCTCGAACTGGACGAGGAGCCCTCCGTCCGCGCCGAACAGCTGGAGGACGAGCCCACCGCTGCTGATCAGGAAGTGGTCAACCCGCGGCAGGGCCTGCAGGAACCTGCCCTCCTGGTCGGAGACGCCGTTCGCGCAGCCCTTCTCCGTCGTCGCCACAGGAGCGATGGTGAGCCGGTCCCCGTCCTGGTGGTAGGCGCCGGCTTCGATCTCGCCGTTGGTGGTGGAGTACCCGAAGTTGTTGCAGCCGCCGAAGCCCTCCACCCAGCCATCCCGGAAGCTCAGCGTGATCGACGTGCCGGGCCGTAGCGCCGCTCCCTCGAGCTTCACGGCGTTCCACTCCGTGCCGGCAAGTACGCCGGGCGCGGGGGAGGCGCTGGTCGTGGCACCCGGCTGCACCGGCACGGCAGGGACGCCCCGTTGCGCAAGGGCGGGAAGGAGGAGCGCTGCCGCTGCCACCACCGTGCAGGCCGCGACGCCCCAGCCGAGGCGGCGACCGCGGACGATCCGCCGGCCGTCGCGGATGGCGGCATCGGTGTCCGCTGCAATCTCGACCTCGTCATGGCGGATCGCCAGGCGCAGCTGGTCCTCGAAGTCCTCGTTCATCTCAGTGGCTCCCCTTCTCGACAAGAGCGTTGCGGAGGGTTGCGAGGCCGCGGGCTGCACTGGACTTGACCGTGCCCACCGGCAGGCCCAGTTCGTCCGCGACAGCCTTCTCGGACAGGTCGTGCAGGAACCGCAGCACGATCACCCGGCGCTGCTGCAGCGGCAGGTCGGCCAGCACGCGTCCGAGCCGCTCGCGCTCATCGAACGCCGCCTCCTCCGAGGGCCGGCCCGGCTCGGCCTCCGGCAGGCCGGGGGTCTCGTGGTGCCGGCGCCACCCGTCGATGCTGGTGTTGACCATGATCCGGCGCGCGTAGGCGGTTGCCTCACCCGGTCGCACCCGCGGCCAGGCGACGTAGGTCTTCACCAGCGTCGCCTGCAGGAGTTCCGCTGCGGCGTCCTGGTTCCCGGTCAGCAGCCAGGCCGTCCGGCCGAGGGTCTTCGAGGCGTCGGCGACGAACGCGGCGAACTCCGCGTCCCTTCGTGAGCCCCAGGCCATCGACCCCCCTCTCACCAACTCATACGCACGACGTGGCGGAAACGTTCCATGACCATCGTGGCCCTCGTCGGCTCCCGGTCGCCCGGTTCGCAGAACTGCGACAGGGCGTTGCGTCGTCCGGACGGCATGGGACCGATGGGTAGGCTGTCAGCCGGTGGTCGGTAACGGCCACAACAAGCTGCGCGAACGAGGAGTCCATGACCATCAACCTGGGGATGCCCGCCGTACCGCCGCCCGTCCTCACTCCGCGCCGGCCAACCCGGCAGATCAAGGTCGGCAAGGTGCTCGTCGGTGGTGGCGCCCCGATCTCGGTGCAGTCGATGACCACGACGAAGACCACAGACATCAACGGCACCCTGCAGCAGATCGCAGAGCTCACCGCGACCGGGTGCGACATCGTGCGCGTTGCCGTCCCCAGCCAGGACGACGCCGACGTGCTGCACATCATCGCCAAGAAGAGCCAGATCCCCGTGATCGCCGACATCCACTTCCAGCCGAAGTACGTGTTCGCAGCGATCGACGCCGGCTGCGCTGCCGTCCGCGTCAACCCCGGCAACATCCGGGCCTTCGACGACCAGATCAAGCAGATCGCCCAGGCGGCCACCGATGCCGGCGTCTCGATCCGGATCGGCGTCAACGCCGGCTCCCTCGACAAGCGGTTGCTGGTGAAGTACGGCGCCCCGACCGCCGAGGCGCTCGTCGAATCCGCACTCTGGGAGGCCAGCCTCTTCGAGGAGCACGGCTTCCGCGACTTCAAGATCTCGGTGAAGCACCACGACCCGGTGGTCATGGTGCGCGCCTACGAACAGCTCAGCGATGCCTGCGACTACCCGCTGCACCTCGGCGTCACCGAAGCCGGGCCCGCGTTCCAGGGCACCATCAAGAGCTCCGTTGCGTTCGGCGCCCTGCTCGGCAAGGGCATCGGCGACACGATCCGGGTCTCCCTCTCCGCGCCCCCGGTCGAAGAGGTCAAGGTCGGCATCAAGATCCTCGAGTCGCTGAACCTGCGTCCGCGCCACCTCGAGATCGTCTCCTGCCCGTCCTGCGGACGCGCCCAGGTGGACGTCTACAAGCTGGCGGAAGAGGTCACGGAAGGACTCACCGGCATGGAGGTGCCGCTGCGGGTCGCCGTGATGGGCTGTGTCGTCAACGGTCCCGGCGAGGCCCGCGAGGCCGACCTCGGCGTCGCGTCCGGCAACGGCAAGGGCCAGATCTTCGTCCGCGGCGAGATCATCAAGACCGTCCCCGAGTCGGAGATCGTCGCCACCCTGATCGAGGAGGCCAACCGGCTGGCAGCATCGATGCCGGCTGTCGAATCCGGGCCGGTCCAGGTCTCGGTCGGCTAGGGCCATGACCGCCCGGATCCTCACCAGCTGGGACGCGCCCGTGGCCCGGCGACTGGTCGCTGAGGACCCGGTCACCAACGTCTTCGTCGGCTCCCGGATCGACGCGGGCATCCTCAACCACGGCGCGCCCGGCGTGCTGTGGGGCTGGCCGGCAACCGATCCGGAAGCCCTGCTGCACATCGGCGCCAACCTGGTGCCGGTGGTGAACGACGCCGGGGCGCTCCCGGCCTTCGTCGAGGCAGCCGGGCGCCGCCGCAACAGCCAGTCGATCGTCGGACCGTCCTGGTTCGTCCTGCCGTTCTGGCGGGCGCTGGGGGAGCGGTGGGGCAAGAGCTACTCCCAGGTGCGCGAAGTGCGTGCCCGGCAGCCGGTGCTGGCCATCGGGGACGCGCCACGCATACCCGCCGACCCACGGGTCCGGCCGATCACCTCTGCGGAGTTCGAGAGCTACTTCGCGGCCTCTGTGGCGATGTACACCGAAGAGGTGGGGGCCGATCCGCTGGCCGGCGGCGACACGGGCTACCGCAGCTACTGCCGCTGGCTCGTCGACCAGGGCCGCGCGTTCGGCATCGTCGAGGGCGGCAGGGTGATCTTCAAGAGCGACATCGGCGCAGCCAGCGGCTCGGCCGCGCAGATCCAGGGCGTCTGGCTCGACCCCGCCCTGCGCGGACGCGGGCTCTCCGAGCCGGCCATGGCTGGCGTGACCGAGTACGTGCTCGCCGACTACCCGATCGCCTGCCTGTACGTGAACGACTTCAACACCCGTGCGATCCGCTGCTACGAGCGGGTCGGGTACGACCAGGTGGGGGAGTTCGCCACCATCCTGTTCTGTTCTGATTCACTTCTGTCCTGGTTCGCGGGTAAGGGGACCCCATGGACACCGGCTGCACGCTGACCACCATCACCCTCGGGACGCCCGACGTGTTCGGGCTCGCCACCTTCTACGCCCGGCTGCTCGGCTGGGACCCTCCGACAGCTGTCGACGACGACTGGCTGGCACTGCGGAACCCCGACGGTGGCATCGGGCTGGCGTTCCAGGATGAACCCACCCACGTCCGGCCGGCCTGGCCGCAGAACGCCGACGACCAGCAGATGCAGGTGCACCTGGAGATCCGGGTGGACGACCTCGAGGCGGGAGTGGCGCACGCGCTGGCCTGCGGTGCGACGCTGGCCGGCTTCCAGCCCCAGGAGGACGTGCGCGTCTGCCTCGACCCGGCAGGGCATCCCTTCTGTCTCTGGATCGACGTCTAGGAGATCTCCGCGACCGGTGCGCCGGTGAGCTGCACCAGCTCGTCGGGGGAGAGCGGGAACACGGCGTAGGGGTGGCCGGCCGCAGCCCAGACCTGGTCGAAGCGGAACAGCTGGGCGTCGATCAGGATCACCGGTGCTGTGGAGTGGGCGACCGGTGACACCCCGCCGATCGAGAAGCCGGTGGAGGCCTTGACGAAGTCGGCGTCGGCCCGGCCCAGCGTGCCCACCAGCGCTGCCACCTTCTTCTCGTCCACCCGCAGGTCGCCGGAGGTCACCACGAGCACGGCCGCGTCGTCGGACGTGCGACGGAACACGATGCTCTTGGCGATCTGGCCGAGTTCGACGCCGAGTGCCGAAGCTGCATCGGCCGCCGTGCGTCCGGTGACCGGCAGCATCACCACGTCGTGGGGGTGGCCGAGTTCTGCCAGCCGGGCTGCCACGCGCACGGCGCCGTCGGGGAGTGGAGTCTGAGTCACCCCGCCATCCTGCCAGTGACGAGCAGAACTACTCACGAAGCCCCCGCCGGTTCACAGGAACTCCACGGCGGGCTGCCGGGCCGGGGAGGCTACCCTCGATGCGAGTCCTCGACCACACGCCACAAGCACAGGAGTGCCATGACAGCCACCGCCACCGTCGGCTTCCAGACCGTGCCACTGGAGTCGACGCTGCGCTCGGCGAGCCTGTTGTCACGCACCTGGCTGACGCCTGCCTACGTGCGGGTGCAGGCTGACGGGACCGGAACTGCGAGGCTTCAACGCTCCCGGCGCGGACGACCACGTGCGCCTCTTCCTCGCCCCGCCCGGATCGGCGGCCCCGCCGACGCCGGAGCAGTGGCGGGAGTTCGACAGCCGCGAGTACACGCCGGTGGACAACGATGCCGAGGCCGGCTGGGTCGACTTCGACGTCCTCGTGCACGCCAGCGGGACGGGCTCGGAGTGGGCTGCGAACGCCCGGATCGGTTCGGTGTGCGCGATCGCCGGGCCCGCGCCGCAGCAACGCCGTCGCCGGTGAACCGGACGCGCTGTTCCTCGCCGGGGACGAGACCGCCATCCCCGCCATCACCCGCTTCCTGCGCCAGCGCCGGCCGGGGACACCTGCCCGCGTTGTCGTCGAGGTGTCCGCGGACAACGTGCAGGTGCCGCTCCCGATCGACGACGCCACCACCCTCACCGTCCTCGTGCGGCCCGGCGAGAACCTCGCAGAGGTGCTGGCCGGCATGACGGCCGGCGACCGTCCGGCCGGCAACGTCCTCGCCTTCGTCGCTGCCGAGTCCAGCGTCGTCCCGGTCGCCCGCGAGCTTCTCGGCGAGCGCTGGGCCATCCCCACGGAGGCCGTCATCGTGAAGGGCTACTGGCGGCAGGACTGAGCCGCCTCCCTCCCGTGACGGGCCGTTGACGGCATCCCCGGTTCGGCACACCGATCGCGCGCCGATATTGTTGCGGGCGTGATCACCCGCCTTTCCCAGCTGTTCGTCCGCACCCTTCGCGAAGACCCCGCCGACGCGGAGGTCGCGAGCCACCGCTGGCTCGTCCGTGCCGGCTACATCCGCCGCACCGCTCCCGGCATCTACACCTGGCTGCCGCTGGGCCTGCGGGTGCTGAAGCTGGTCGAGGAGATCGTCCGCGAGGAGATGGACGCCATGGGCGCCCAGGAAGTGCGCTTCCCCGCGCTGCTTCCCCGCGAGCCCTACGAGGCAACGCACCGCTGGACCGAGTACGGGCAGAACCTCTTCCGGCTCAAGGACCGCAAGGGCGGCGACTACCTGCTGGGCCCGACCCACGAGGAGATGTTCACCCTCCTGGTCAAGGACCTGTACTCCTCCTACAAGGACCTGCCGCTGTCGATCTACCAGATCCAGACCAAGTACCGCGACGAGGCCCGTCCGCGCGCAGGCCTGCTGCGCGGGCCGCGAGTTCGTGATGAAGGACTCCTACTCCTTCGACGTCGACGACGCCGGCCTCGATGCCTCCTACGAGGCGCACCGCCAGGCCTACATCCGGATCTTCGACCGCCTCGGCCTCGACTACGTGATCGTCAAGGCCATGTCCGGCGCCATGGGTGGCTCGGCCTCCGAGGAGTTCCTCGCCATCTCGGCCGAGCGGTGAGGACACCTTCGTCCGCTCACCCGGTGGCTACGCAGCCAACGTCGAGGCCGTCAGCATCGCTGCCCCGCCGTCGGTCGATGCCAGCGACCTGCCCGCTGCCCGGGCGGTCGACACCCCCGGCACCGGCACGATCGTCGAGCTCGTCGCTGCGGCCAACGCAGCGTTCCCGCGCGCCGACCGTCCCTGGACGGCAGCCGACACCCTCAAGAACGTCGTCTTCAAGCTCATCCACCCCGACGGCAGCAGCGAGCTGCTGATCGTCGGCGTGCCCGGTGACCGGGACATCGACGCCAAGCGCCTCGAGGCCGCGGTCAGCCCCGCAGAGGCTGCGCCGGTCGCCGACGAGGACTTCGCCGCCAACCCGGCCCTCGTCAAGGGCTACATCGGCCCGGTGTCGCTCGTCGACGGGGCTGCCGTCCAGCACCTCGGTGCAGAGGGTCCGCTCAAGGTCCGCTACCTCACCGACCCGCGGGTCGTTCCCGGCACCGCCTGGATCACCGGGGCCAACGTCGTCGACACCCACCTCGTCGACGTCGTTGCCGGCCGCGACTTCACGGCCGACGGCGTCCTCGACGTCGCCGAGATCCGCGACGGGCGACCCCGCCCCTGACGGCTCCGGTCCGCTGAGCCTCGCCCGCGGCATCGAGATGGGCCACATCTTCCAGCTCGGCCGCAAGTACGCAGAAGCCCTCGGGCTGAAGGTGCTCGACCAGAACGGCAAGCTCGTCACCGTCACCATGGGCTCCTACGGCGTGGGCGTCTCCCGCGCCGTCGCAGCCGTGGCGGAGGCAACCTGCGACGACCACGGCCTCGCCTGGCCGCGGGCGCTGGCCCCCTTCGACGTGCAGGTGCTGGCCACCGGCAAGGGCGAGGAGATCGCGGCAGCTGCCGAACAGCTCGCGCTCGACCTCGATGCCGCCGGCCTCCGGGTGCTGCTGGATGACCGCAAGGCCAGCCCCGGGGTGAAGTTCGCCGACGCCGAGATCATGGGCATGCCCACCTCGGTCGTCGTCGGGCGAGGCCTCGTCGACGGCCTCGTCGAGGTGCGCGACCGGGCACGTCCGGCGACCGGGTCGAGGTGCAGCTGACGGAAGCCGTCGGGCACCTGGTCGCACTGGTCACCGCCTGAGTCGTACGGAAAGGACGCGGACCTCGCCTAGGATTGGCAGGTCGCACGGTGCTTGCGCGTCCGCGCTTCACACAATCGCAACTCACAATCGGATCGAGGATCAGGTCATGAACACCGCTGACATCGAGTCACTGGTCGCACCGGTGGCCGCAGCGCACTCCCTCGAGGTGGACCGGATCGAGGTGCTGACCGCGGGGAAGCGCTCCGTCGTGCGGATCTTCCTCGACGGTGACGGCCCCAAGGGCCGCGGTCCCTCCCTCGACGACATCGCCTCGACGACGCGTGCCATCTCGGCGGCCTTCGACGACGCCGACGTCACCCGCGGACGCCCCTACACGCTCGAGGTCTCCTCGCGTGGCGTGACCCGTCCCCTCACCGAAGCCAAGCACTTCCGGCGCAACACCGGTCGCCTCGTCGCGATCGACGCAGCCGGGCGAGCAGCTGACCGGACGCGTGCTGAGCGTCGACGAGACCGCCGTCGAGGTGGACGTCGACGGCCAGTCGCGCAGCATCCCCCTGGACACCATCACCCGGGCCGTCGTGCAGATCGAACTGAACCGCCCGCTCGAAGCAGATGAACTCGCAGCAGAAGATGCGGCAGAGGACGAGGAAGAGGAAGAGGAGGACTGACATGGACGTCGACATGAGCGCACTGAAGGCGCTGGAACGTGACAAGGAAATCAGCATGGAGGTGCTGATCGACGCCCTCACCGATGCACTGCTGAACGCCTACCAGAAGACCCCGGGAGCCGTCGACGGCGCCCGCGTCGAGGTGGACCGCCGCAGCGGCAAGGTCAGTGTCCTCGCCCCTGAGCTCGACGAAGAGGGCAACAAGATCGGCGAGTACGACCACACCCCGGAGGGCTTCGGACGGGTCGCGGCGGCGACCGCCCGCCAGGTCATCTTCCAGCGCCTCCGCGAGGCGGAGGACGAACAGAAGTACGGGCACTTCGCCGGCGTCGAGGGCGACATCCTGATGGGCGTCGTCCAGCAGGACCGCGACTCCCGCACCGTCCGGGTCGACCTCGGCAGCATCGAGGCGATCATGCCGCAGGCGGAGCAGTCGCCCGGCGAGGACTACAGCCACGGCAAGCGGCTGCGCGTCTACGTGGTCAGCGCGCGTCGCGAGATGCGCGGTCCGACGGTGGTCGTCTCCCGCACCCACCCGAACCTCGTCGCGAAGCTGTTCAAGATGGAGGTGCCGGAGATCGAGCACGGCATCGTCGAGATCATGGCGATCGCCCGCGAAGCCGGGCACCGCACGAAGATGGCCGTCAGGAGCCACAACGCCGACGTGTCGGCGAAGGGTGCCTGCATCGGCCCGATGGGCCAGCGGGTGCGCGCGGTGATGCACGAGCTGAACGAGGAGAAGATCGACATCATCGACTACTCCGACGATCCGGCCAACTTCGTCGCCCAGGCGCTCAGCCCGGCCAAGGTGACCTCCGTCACCGTGACCGACCTGGCCGCCCGTTCTGCCCGTGTGGTCGTTCCCGACTACCAGCTGTCGCTCGCGATCGGGCGGGAAGGGCCAGAACGCCCGCCTCGCCGCGCGGCTCACCGGCTGGCGGATCGACATCCGTTCCGACACCGCTGCCGCGGACGACGTTCCCGAGGTCGGCTGAGCATCAGCGCTGGGCTGTCATGGCCTCCTGCAGTGCTGCGAGCACCTTCGCCTCGTCGAGGTTCAGCTTGGTCGCCAGCGCCTTTGCCATCGTCTCGACGTAGGCAGAGCCGCCAGGTCCCTTGCCGTCCGCCTTGCCGGACGGCGCACCGGTCGGCTGACCGGACGGTGCTCCACTGGGCTGGCCACTGGGCTGCGCCCGACGGTGCGCCGGAGGGCCGGCTTGCTGCCATGACCTCCTTCAGGGCTGAAGCCATGGTGGTCTCGTCGACGCCGAGCTTGGTCGCCAGCGTCTTGGCGAGTGCTGCGGTGTCCATGCCGCCGCGGGCACCAGTGCCCCTGTTGCCCGGACGTGCCGTCCTGCCCGTCACCGGTCTGGGTCGTTGCGGTGTCGGTGCCACCGATGTTGGCAGCCAGCGCCCCGACGCCGACCGCCGCTCCCAGCGCGAGCACCGCGCCACCTACTCCGAGTCCGATCTTCGCCTTGGTGTCCACGTGGCTCCTCCAGTGTTGTCAGTCGTGAACCCCAGCCAAGCCGTGCCGACTGTGGCCCCCCACCGGTGAAGCTGGGTGTCGGCTGTGGATCCGGCAGCGGGGGAGAGCGCCGTCGGGGCCTAGGATCGGGGCGTGACCCCACCCATCCGCACCTGCCTCGGCTGCCGCGGACGTGTGGCGAAGTCCGAGCTGGTGAGGCTCGCCTGGAACAACGCCGGCGGTGTCGTCGTTGTCGATGTCGCCCAGGTGCTGCCGGGCCGTGGCTGTTACGTCCATCCCGGGTGCGCCGACCAGGTGGCCAGGAGAAAGCTGCTGGGCCGCGCGCTGCGCCGCCAGGTCGACGGCGAGCAGGCCGCAGCGCTGCTGGCTGCGCTGGGCGCAACGGCCGCCGAGCGCCCCGCTTAGGCGATTCACGCCCTGCGGAGATAGAATCGACCCTGCGCGTTCGCCGTCCAGTGGCGAGCACATCCAGAAAGTGGGCTAACGCTCATGACCACTCGATGAAAATCTCGAAATGAGCACTGTTTACAACTAGAGGTCGACGCGCCCGCGTGGACCTGAAGGAGAATTAGTGGCCAAGGTCCGCGTCTACGAGCTCGCAAAGGAGCTCGGACTCGAAAGCAAGGAACTTCTGCAAACCCTCAATAACATGGGGGAATTCGTCCGGTCGGCATCGTCGACCATCGAGGCGCCCGTTGTGCGCCGCCTCAAGGAAAAGGCTGCAGCCACCGGCTCCGCGCCTGTCCCGGCGGCCCCGGCACGTCGTCCCCAGGCACCGGCAGCAGTGCCGACGCCTGCTCCCGCTCCTGCCCCGTCCGCTCCGGTCGAGGCTCCGGCTGCACCGGTCGCCAAGGCCGCTGCCGCTCCCGCTCCGCCCCGTCAGCTCCGGTCGCCGCGGCTCCGGCCGCTCCGGTGGCCGCTCCCGCAGCTCCCGCCGCTGCAGCCCCGGCTCCGGCCCCGGCTCCTTCGGCAAGCCGTCCGGCCCCGGCCGCACCCCGCCCGGCCGCCCCGGCCCCGTCCGCTGCACCCGCTCCGTCCCCGGCCGCACGGCCGCAGGCCGAGGATGCCGGCGAGGCCTCCCGTCCGCGTCCGGTGCCCCGTCCCGGTGGCACCGGTGGCCTGCCCGGCGGCGTCCGCAAGCCCGGCGCACCGCGTCCGGGCAACAACCCGTTCGCCTCGCGCCAGGGCATGGGCGTCCAGCGTCCCCGTCCCGAAGGTGCACCGGCGGCCCCCACCGGCCGTCCCGGCGAGCGTCCCTCCTTCAGCAGTGACCGTCCCGGCGGCCCGCGTCCGGCCGGGGACCGCATGCCGCGGCCCGGTGGCGGCGTGGCCGGTATGCCACGGCCGAACCCGGCCATGATGCCCAAGTCGGCGAACCCGGGTCTCGGTGGCGCTCCTGGTCGTCCCGGCGGCGCCGGTGCACGCACCGGTGGTGCGCCCGGACGCGGTGGCCCCGGCGGTCGTCCCGGCGGTGCACCAGGCCGTCCGGGTGGTACCGGTGGTCCTCCCGGAGCAACCGGTGGTCCCCCCGGTGGCGGTGGCCGTGGTGGCCGTGGTGGTCGTGGCGGTTCCGGTACCCAGGGTGCCTTCGGGCGTCCCGGCGGCCAGGCCAGGCGTGGACGGAAGTCCAAGAAGCAGCGCCGTCAGGAATTCGACCAGATGGAAGCTCCGAGCATTGGTGGCGTACGCGTCCGCCAGGGCGACGGTGCGACCGTCCGGTTGCGTCGTGGTTCCTCGCTGACCGACTTCGCAGAGAAGATCGGTGTCGAGCCGGCGTCCCTGGTGCAGGTGCTGTTCCACCTGGGCGAGATGGTCAACGCCACCCAGTCGGTGGCCGACGAGACGCTGCAGGTGCTGGGTGCCGAGCTCAACTACAACATCGAGGTCGTCTCGCCTGAGGACGAGGACCGCGAGCTGCTGGAGAGCTTCGACATCGAGTTCGGCGAGAACGCCGGCGACGAGGACGACCTGGTGGCACGCCCGCCGGCCGTCACCGTCATGGGTCACGTCGACCATGGCAAGACCAAGCTGCTGGACGCGCTGCGCAACGCGAACGTCGTGGCCGGCGAGCACGGTGGCATCACGCAGGCCATCGGTGCCTACCAGGTCACGACAGCGCTGGACGGCGTCGAGCGGAAGATCACCTTCATCGACACCCCGGGCCACGAGGCGTTCACCGCCATGCGTGCCCGTGGTGCGAAGTCGACCGACATCGCCGTGCTGGTGGTGGCTGCCGACGACGGTGTGATGCCGCAGACGATCGAGGCGCTCAACCACGCCCGCGCGGCTGACGTGCCGATCGTTGTCGCAGTGAACAAGATGGACAAGGAAGCCGCAGACCCGGTCAAGGTCCGTGGCCAGCTCACCGAGTACGGCCTGGTGCCGGAGGAGTACGGCGGCGACACGATGTTCGTCGACGTCTCCGCGACAGCCAAGACCGGTCTCGCCGAGCTGCTCGAGGCGATCCTGCTCACCGCTGACGCTTCGCTCGACCTTCGGGCGAACCCCGACATGGAAGCCCAGGGTGTTGCCATCGAGGGTCACCTCGACAAGGGACGCGGCCCCGTTGCCACGGTCCTTGTGCACCGCGGCACGCTGCGCACCGGTGACTCGATCGTCGCCGGCTCTGCCTATGGTCGCGTTCGCGCACTGATCAACGATCAGGGCGAGACCGTGGACGAGGCTCCGCCGTCGATGCCGGTCCAGGTGCTCGGCCTCACCTCGGTTCCCGGGGCGGGCGACAACTTCCTTGTCGTCGAGGACGACCGGATGGCTCGCCAGATCGCCGAGAAGCGGGAGGCCCGTCAGCGGGCAGCCATGCTGGCCAAGACCACGCGCCGCAAGACGCTCGACCAGCTGTTCGAACAGCTCGCCACGGGGCGAGGCGCAGGAGCTGCGACTCATCCTCAAGGGCGATTCGGCCGGTGCTGTCGAGGCCCTGGAGGACGCGCTGCTGCAGATCGACGTCGGCGAAGAGGTCGACCTGCGGGTCATCGACCGCGGTGTCGGTGCGATCACCGAGACCAACGTCAGCCTCGCTGCCGCGTCGGATGCCGTCATCATCGGCTTCAACGTCCGTGCGCAGGGCAAGGCGACCCAGCTGGCAGACGCCGAGGGTGTGGACGTCCGGTACTACACGGTCATCTACGCAGCCATCGACGAGGTCGAGGCAGCCCTGAAGGGCATGCTGAAGCCGATCTTCGAGGAGAAGGTCCGTGGCCAGGCGGAGATCCGGGACATCTTCCGGAGCTCCAAGTTCGGCGTCATCGCCGGCTGCATGGTCATCGACGGCACGATCCGCCGCAACGCCAAGGCCCGGCTCCTGCGGGACGGGGTGGTGGTGGCAGACACCTCCATCGCCTCCCTCCGTCGGGAGAAGGACGACGCCACCGAGGTCCGCGAGGGCTTCGAGTGCGGCATGACGTTGTCGAACTTCTCCGACATCCGGGTCGGCGACATCATCGAGACCTTCGAGATGGTGGAGAAGCCGCGCGACTGAAGCAGGTGATTTCCCGACGCGGGTCCCGGGCGACCGGGGCCCGCGTCGGAATTCGTTGAGAGGAATGAACATGGCCAGTCCGCGCTACGCCAAGGTGGCTGAACAGATCAAGGTGGTCGTCGCCCAGATGCTGGAGCGACGGATCAAGGACCCGCGCCTCGGGTTCGTCACCGTCACCGACGTCCGCGTCACGGGTGACGGCCGCGAAGCAACCGTCTTCTACACCGTGCTCGGGGACGCCGACGCCCGCGACGAGACCGCGCTGGCGCTGCACTCGGCCACCGGCCTGCTGCGGTCGACCGTCGGCAAGCAGCTCGGCATGAAGTTCACCCCGACGCTGGCCTTCGTGCTGGACGCCGTCGAGGAGGACGCCGCACAGATCGAGGACGCGCTCGCACGGGCCCGCGCCATCGACGAGGCCGTCGCTGCCCGCGCCGTCGGAGCCACCTACGCCGGTGACGCCGACCCGTACAAGCACGCGGAGGAAGACGAACCCGATGACTGACGCCCCTCCCCGCAAGCTGTGAGTTAGCCGCCGATGACGGCGGACTCACAGCTTGTGCGGTGACGGGCTGGTCGTCGTCGACAAGCCGCAGGGCTGGACGTCGCACCAGGTCGTCGGTCGTTGCCGCCGCCTGTTCGGCACCAAGAAGGTCGGCCACGCCGGCACCCTCGACCCGATGGCCACCGGCGTGCTGCTGGTCGGGGTGAACCGGGCCACCCGCCTGCTGGGTCACCTCGCCGGGCACGACAAGACCTACACGGCCACGATCAGGCTGGGCCAGGCGACCGTCACCGACGATGCCGAGGGCGACGTGGTCTCCGCCACGGGCGCCGCCGGCATCACCCGTGCCGCTGTCGAGGCGGAGCTTCCCGCGTTCACCGGCTTGATCAGCCAGGTGCCGTCCTCGGTGTCGGCCATCAAGGTGGCGGGCAAGCGGGCCTACGCCGTGGTGCGGGCCGGGGGAGAGGTCGACCTCAAGGCACGCGAAGTCACCGTGAGCCGGTTCGAGGTCCTCGCCGTCCGCCCTGTCGTGCTGGCTGGGCCTGACGAAGCCCTCACGGTGCTCGACGTGGACGTGATCATCGACTGCACGTCCGGCACCTACATCCGGGCACTCGCCCGCGACCTCGGGGCAACGCTCGGCTGTGGTGGCCACCTGACCGCCCTGCGCCGTACCCGCGTCGGGGCGTTCGGCCTCGACCTCGTCGCGCTGGACGCCGACGGCCTCGCCGGGGAGGGCGCGCCACCACTGATGGGCATGGCCGAGGTCGCCCGCCGTGCGTTCGACGTCGTCGAGGTGGACGCGGACCAGGCCAGCGACATCGGGTTCGGACGGGCCCTCGACCTCACCGTGCCCACCGACCCGACGGCCCTGGTGCATGCCGACCGGCTGCTCGCCCTGTACCGTCCCGGGGCAGACGGCACGGCGGTCCCGCTGGCCGTGCTCGCCTGAGCGTGTGGCGTAAGGTGATTCGGCGCACGGCGAGCGTGCCTGGAGAGGTGGAAGTGAGCGCAGCAGTAGTCGTCATCGGCAACTTCGACGGGGTGCACCCCGGCCATCGCGAGGTGCTCGCAGAGGCCCGGCGCCGCCAGCCCGGGTTGCCGCTGGTCGTTGTCACCTTCTGGCCGCACCCGGTGTCGGTGCTGCGCCCGGAGGTGGGGCCGATGCTCCTGACCTCCCTGGAAGCCCGTATCGAGCTCCTCACGCAGGCCGGCGCCGACCGCGTCGAGGTCATCGACTTCACCCGCGAGTTCGCCTCCTGGTCGCCCTCGGACTTCGTGGAGCGCGTGCTGGTCCCGCTGGAACCGGCAACGGTCGTCGTCGGCGAGAACTTCCGCTTCGGACACCTCGCTGCAGGCACCGTCGACACCCTCCGCGAACTCGCGGCAGGCCGGTTCGAGGTCGACGCGCTCGCGCTGGTCCGCTTCGAGAACGAGGAGACCTGCTCCACCCGCATCCGTGAGGCCCTCGCCGCCGGCGACGTGGCGCACGCCGCGGAGCACCTCGGTCGCCCGTTCTGCTTTCGCGGTGTGGTCACGCACGGGGACATGCGCGGCCGGACGCTCGGCTACCCGACGGCCAACCTGCCGGTGCCGGAGAACCTCGCCTGCCCAGCGGACGGCGTGTACGCGGGCTGGGTGACACGGCGTGACGGGCTGGACGCGCACGGCGAAGCCCTCCCTGCAGGTGGCGAGCCAGAACGCTGGCCGGCAGCCATCTCTGTCGGCACCAACCCCACCTTCGACGGGGTGTCTCGTCGGGTCGAGTCCTATGTCCTCGACCGCGATGACCTCGAGCTGTACGACGCGCCGATCGCCGTGGAGTTCATCGCCCGGATCCGTGGCCAGGTGCGCTTCACCGACATCAACGAGCTGATCGTGAAGATGGCCGACGACGTCGCCCGCTGCCACGAGCTCCTCGCTTCTGCCTGATTCACCGAGAGGTTCCCAAGGGGCTCCAACAGGAGCAGAATTGGTTCATGTTCGGGCTCGGGCCGTTCGGGCGCTGGATCGCCCGCACCGAGCCGGCTGCCGATCCGGTTGCCGGCATGAACCTGCTCGGCTCCGACATGGAAGAACTCGCCGATATCGCACGCACGGTCTCTGCCGAGTACGGGATGAGTTCCCCCGCCGTCATCTCCGCGAACCTCACGCGCCTGCTGAACCGGCGCGTCCCCGTGACGTCGCTGACCGCCGGCGGTGCCCTCGGCTTCGCGAACCTCAACTTCGCCGACGCCACCGTGCTGCTCGTGCGGGGTGCTCAGACCGGTGACCTCGGGATGCTCGCCGTGCACGCGCTGCAGCACCACGTGAGGCTGGAGAGCTTCGCCTGCACGGCCGATCGGGTGGTGCTGACGCTGACCAGTGGTGGTGGACGCCTCATCGACGTGACGGCCGTCGGGGTGGCCCACGGCGGCTGAGGTCAGCGGATGAGCAGTGACTTGCGGTAGACGGCGTCCAGCTGTTCGTAGGTGGTGCTGACGCCGCTGGCGTCGAAGGTCTCGTACGGCGTCATCGAGTGGTCGCCGGTGGGGGAGTAGTCGAGGCTGATGTACATCGGGATGGCTGCCTCGTTGTCGGGGTTCACGCGCAGGAACACCTCGACGAACCCCAGTGCCGCGGCCTGGTCCTCGAGGAACCGGGTGAGCTCGCGTGCAGCGCCCTGTCGCCGGGCCTCCGGATAGACCCACAGGTTCTTCAGCTCCGGGCACAGCCGGTTCTTCGGGTCGCAGTCAAGGACGCTGGTGCCCAGCGGTTCTGTGCCGCGCAGGGCCACGGCGAAGAAGTAGCCACCCGCCGCCTGGCGGTCGAAGTGGCGCTGGGCGATCGTGGCCGCGGGATGCGGCTCCTTGGCGTGCAGAGCGGGCAGGTCCTCGGCTGTGCACAGGCGCACGGTGATCGGCTCAGCAGTCATGCATCCTCCGCCAGGGTGGTGGGCATCTTGGCTTCCCAGTGTGGCTGCTCGCCCAAATGCCTGTAAACACGTCTTGCATGACGGGCCGGACAACGTTGTGGACGCAGCACCGCCGGCGCCGGAAGCCGGCGCCGGCGGTGGCGAATCCCTCGTCAGACCAGGGTCTTGACCGCAGTGATGATGTCGGCGACGGCCTGCTGGGCGCTGCCGTAGAGCATCGAGGTGTTCTCCGCGTAGAACAGGGCGTTCTCGATGCCGGAGTACCCGGCGCCCTTGCCACGCTTGATCACGATGCAGCTCTGCGCCTTGTCGGCGTTCAGGATCGGCATGCCGTAGATCGGCGAGCCCTTGTCGGTGCGGGCAACGGGGTTCACCACGTCGTTGGCGCCGATGACGAGCGCAACGTCCGTCGTGGGGAACTCGTCGTTGATCTCCTCGAGGTCGAAGATCATGTCGTAGGGCACACCGGCCTCTGCGAGCAGGACGTTCATGTGCCCCGGCATGCGTCCGGCCACCGGGTGGATGGCGAACTTCACCTGCACCCCGGCCTCTTCGAGGAGCTTGGTGAGCTCCCAGACCTTGTGCTGGGCGCCGGCGACGGCCATGCCGTAGCCGGGGATGATGATGACCTTCTCTGCGTAGCGCATCATCGCAGCTGCATCCATGCCGCTGAGTTCCTTCATGGAACCGGCGATCTCGCCACCACCGACCTGGGCCTCGCCGGTGATCGGGGTGAAGATCACGTTGCTGATCGGCCGGTTCATGGCCTTGGCCATCAGCTGGGTCAGCAAGGTGCCGGACGCGCCGACGACGATGCCGGCGATGACGAGGGCCGGGTTACCCAGCACGTAGCCCTCGAAGCCGACGGCGAGGCCGGTGAACGCGTTCAGCAGCGAGATCACGACGGGCATGTCCGCGCCGCCGATGGGGCTGGTGAGGATCACGCCGAGGAAGAGCGACAGTGTGAAGAACGCCACGAGCATGATCGGCATCCCCGGGTTGCCGCCCAGCACGACGATCGATCCACCGAGCACGACGGCGACGAGCGCCAGCACGATGTTGACCATGTTCTGCGCAGGGAGCCGCCACGTCTTCTTCATGATGCCCTGGAGCTTCAGGAACGCGACGATCGAGCCGGCGAAGGCCACGGAACCGATCAGGGCACCGAGCACGGCCAGCGTCCGCACGAGGATCGTCAGTGGCTCGGCGCCGCTCGAGGACGCGCGGGCGAACTCGACGGCTGCGATCAGCGCTGCCGCTCCGCCACCCATGCCGTTGTAGACAGCGACCATCTGGGGCATGTCGGTCATCTTGACGACCTTGCCCAGCCACCAGGCAATGCCGCCGCCGATGGCGATGGCGACAACGGTGAGGATCAGGTTGATGGTCTTGCCCGAGCTGAAGAACAGCAGGCCTGCGCCGTCGTTGCCCGGGTAGAGGAAGGTGATCACCGTTGCGAGGATCATGCCGAGGCCGGCCTGCATGATGCCCTTGCGGGCGGTGACCGGCGACGACATGGCCTTCAGGCCGAGGATGAAGAGAATGGCTACCGCGAGGTAGACGGCGTTCACGACGAACGTCATGGTGCTCAGGCCTCCTTGCCGGTGGTGACGGCCGGCTTGGCCTTGGCTGTGAACATGGCCAGCATCCGTTCGGTGACGACGTAGCCACCGGCGGCGTTCGCTGCGCCGAGCAGCACGGCGAGGAAGCCAAGGGTGAGCTGGAAGGGACCCTCGGCCTGGCCGAGGGCGTACATGGCACCGACGAGCACGACGCCGTGGACGAAGTTGGAGCCGGACATCAGCGGGGTGTGCAGGATGACCGGGACCCGGGAGATCACCTCATAGCCGGTGAACGCCGCCAGGACGAAGATGTATACGAACAACAGGTCTTGCATTTCGCTTTTTCCTTCTGGCTCAGAGTCCGAGGACTTGCTTGACGACCGGGTGCTTGACCTCACCGGCGTGGGTGAGCGCCGTCCCGGCGATGACCTCGTCGTCCCAGTCCAGCTTGAGGAGTCCCTCGGACAGCATCGGGGCGAGGAAGTTGAACAGGTTCTTGCTGAACATCTCCGAGGTGTGGACGGGCATGCGGCTCGGCAGGTTGACCGGCCCGACCACATGCGCCGGACCGACCCTTGTCTCCTTGCCTGCCACCGTCCCCGCGACGTTGCCGCCGGTCTCCGCCGCCATGTCGACGACGATCGCTCCGGGCTTCATGGCAGCGACCATGGTCTCGGTGATGATCAGCGGGGCCTTCTTGCCCGGCACCGCAGCGGTGGTGATGAGCACGTCGCAGGCTGCGACGGCCTTGCCGAGCTTCTCGGCCTGCGCTGCCTTCTCCTCATCGGTGAGTTCACGGGCATACCCGCCGGCGCCAGCTGCGCTGACCCCGGTGTCGACGAACTTGGCGCCGAGCGACTCGATCTGCTCCTTGGTGTCGGGGCGGACGTCGTAGGCCTCGACGATCGCACCCAGCCGCTTGGCCGTGGCGATCGCCTGCAGGCCGGCGACCCCTGCGCCGATCACGAGCACCCGCGACGGGCGGATCGTGCCGGCGGCGTAGGTGAGCATCGGGAAGAACTTCGGTGCCCGCGCCGCTGCGATCAGTACGCACTGGTAGCCGGACGCCGCGCCCTGCGAGCTCAGGATGTCCATGCTCTGCGCACGGGAGATACGGGGCACGCAGTTCCATCGCGAACGCCGTGATCTGCCGGTCGCAGAACAGCTTCACCCGTTCTGCGGAGGAATAGGGCTGCAGCATGCCCATCAGGACGGTGCCGGGCCGGAGCTTGGCGAGCGTCGCATCGTCGGGCGGGCCGATCACCCACACGACGTCGGCAGCTGCCAGCACGTCATCGGTGCTGTCCACCCACGAGACCTCGCCGAGGCTGCTCTCGTCCAGATAGGCGCCGTCTGTGGCTCCCCGCTGTACAACGATCTCCGCGCCGGCTGCCCGGAGCTTTTTCACCACATCGGGCACGATCGTCGTCCGGCGTTCGGCCGGATCTGCGCTCGTCGGGATGCCGATGACTACCGCCATGGTTCACTCCTTAGTGAACGTCGGATGCTGGGTCGGCCCCAGGCGGCCTTGCGGCCGCGGGGCGTGGTCATCCTCTCATTCGAATGGGTAGGACTGCGCATAATCCACGAATGCTGCGCCGTCGTGCCTTGCCAAGTGCGTAATCACGGGCGCAAACAGGGGCAATTCGCCGAGTGGGAGGGCTGCCGGTAGAGTAGTGGCGCCGTCAAGACGGCCGCGGAAGCCCAAGAGCTCCCAGCGTCTCCCGATCCGGGATTCGTGCCATATGGCTATGGGGAGCGCCGCGCAACGGGAAACCGAGAGGAGAGCAGCGACAGATGGACGCTGACATCAAGAAGAAGATCATCGAAGACTACGCGACCGTTCCGGGCGACACGGGTTCGCCGGATGTCCAGATCGCGCTCCTCACCAAGCGCATCTCGCACCTGACCGAACACCTCAAGGAGCACAAGGGCGACCACCACAGCCGCCGCGGCCTGCTCCTCATGGTCGGCCAGCGCCGCCGCCTGCTCAACTACGTGATGAAGAACGACGTTGAGCACTACCGTTCGCTGATCGCACGCCTCGGCCTGCGTCGGTGATTTCAGCTTCATGACCAGCCGGTGACGGGATCCCCGTCACCGGCTAGTCGTGCTTTCAACCCAAGTAAAAAGCCCCACCGGGACCGGGTTTGGTCCTCGGTAGTGACTTTCGGGAAGCCGGACGCCGGCCGCCCGCGAGCCTCGATCGAAGACCGGGCAAGGTGCGGACACGGGGCGGAAACCCGAAAGGAATCCGAATGGAAGGTCCTGACCTTCGTTTCACCGAAGCCGTGATTGACAACGGCACCCATGGCAAGCACGTCGTCCGCTTCGAGTCCGGTCTGCTGGCAAAGCAGGCCAACGGCAGCGCTGCTGTCTACCTCGACGGCGACACCATGCTCCTCGCCGCAACGACCGCGGCCAAGAACCCGCGTGACGCCATCGACTTCTTCCCGCTCACCGTGGACGTGGAGGAGCGGATGTACGCCGCCGGCCGCATCCCCGGTTCGTTCTTCCGCCGCGAAGGCCGCCCGTCCGAGGGCGCCATCCTCGCTGCCCGCCTCACCGACCGTCCGCTGCGTCCCTGCTTCGTGAAGGGTCTGCGCAACGAGGTGCAGGTCGTCATCACCGTGATGGCCCTCAACCCGAACGTCCGCTACGACGTGCTGGCGATCAACGCCGGCTCCGCGTCCACCACGCTGGCCGGCCTGCCGTTCACCGGCCCGGTCGGTGCCGTCCGGATCTCCCTGATCGGGGATGCGTGGGTTGCCTTCCCGACGGTCGAGCAGTCCGCCGGTGCCACCTTCGAGATCGCCATCGCCGGTCGCGTCATGCCCGACGGCGACGTCGCGATCATGATGGTCGAGGCCGAGTCCACCGAGAACACCTGGGACCTCGTCCGCTCGGGCCGTACCGCACCGACCGAAGAGGTCGTTGCCCAGGGCATCGAGGCTTCGAAGCCCTTCATCAAGGCACTGTGTGACGCTCAGGCCGAGCTGGCAGCGATGCTGCCGAAGGCCGTCTCGCAGTTCCCGGTGTTCCTCGACTACCAGCCCGACGTGTTCGAGGCTGTCGCCGAGGCCGGCACCGAGCGCCTCAAGTCGGTCATGAGCATCTCCGGCAAGGCAGAGCGTGAGACCACCACCGAGTCCCTGCTCGCGGACCTGAAGGCCGAACTCGGCGACCGGTTCCCCGAGCGTGACAAGGAGATCACCGGTGCGTTCCGCGCGCTGACCAAGAAGGTCGTCCGTCACAAGACGATCACCGAGCACATCCGCATCGACGGCCGTGGCGTTGCGGACATCCGCACGCTCTCCGCAGAGGTCGGCGTGCTGCCGCGGGTGCACGGTTCCGCGCTGTTCCAGCGTGGCGAGACCCAGATCCTTGGGGTGACCACGCTGAACATGCTCGACATGGAGCAGAAGCTGGACACGCTCGACCCGCAGACGACCAAGCGGTACATGCACAACTACAACTTCCCGCCCTACTCCACCGGTGAGACCGGTCGGGTGGGTTCGCCGAAGCGGCGCGAGATCGGCCACGGTGCACTCGCTGAGCGCGCCCTGCTGCCGGTGCTGCCGAAGCGGGACGAGTTCCCCTACGCGATCCGCCAGGTGTCCGAGGCTCTCGGCTCCAACGGTTCCACGTCGATGGGTTCGGTGTGCGCATCGACCCTTTCCCTGCTGAACTCGGGCGTGCCGCTGAAGTCCCCGGTCGCCGGTATCGCAATGGGCCTGATGAGCGAAGACATCGATGGGGAGACCAAGTACGTCGCCCTCACCGACATCCTTGGAGCCGAGGACGCCCTCGGCGACATGGACTTCAAGGTCGCAGGCACGAAGGACTTCGTGACCGCCCTGCAGCTGGACACCAAGCTCACCGGCATTCCTGCCGAGGTGCTGGCCGGTGCACTGCTCCAGGCACGTGACGCACGGCACACCATCCTCGAGGTGATGGCCGAGGCCATCGACATCCCCGACGAGATGAGCCCGTACGCCCCGCGGATCATCAGCATCCGGATCCCTGTCGACAAGATCGGCGAGATCATCGGCCCGAAGGGCAAGATGATCAACCAGATCCAGGACGACACCGGCGCGAACATCTCCATCGAGGACGACGGCACGATCTACATCGGTGCAGACAACGGCGAATCGGCCGAGGCTGCCCGCGCGATCATCAACGCCATCGCCAACCCGATGATGCCGGAGAAGGGCGAGCGCTACCTGGGCACGGTCGTGAAGATCATGCCGTTCGGTGCGTTCATCTCCCTGATGCCCGGCAAGGATGGCCTCCTGCACATCTCCAAGCTGCGTCCGCTCGCCGGCGGCGCCCGCGTGGAGAACGTGGAGGACGTCGTCAGCGTCGGCCAGAAGATCCAGGTGGAGATCTCCGAGATCGATGAGAAGGGCAAGCTGTCCCTGATCCCGGTCGTCGAGGAGAAGGAAGCTGCTCCGGCCGAAGCCTGAGCAATCTGATCGCCAGCCGGCGTCCCGCCTTGTGCGGGGCGCCGGTTGTGCGTCCGGCCGCAGCCCTAGGATGGGCGGACAACCGGAAGGGGAGCGCGATGCGGGTTGCGGTGTTCGGGGCCAAGGGCCGGATGGGTGCCGAGGTGTGCGCAGCTGTCGAGGCAGCAGCGGACCTGGAGCTGGTGGCAGCCGTGGACGCCGGTGACGACCGCACCACCGTCGAGCAGAACGCAGAAGTCGTCGTCGACTTCACAACGCCGGACGCCGTGATGGACAACCTCGCCTGGTGCATCGAGAGAGGCATCCACGCCGTCGTCGGCACAACGGGGTTCACCTACGAACGCCTGGCGAGTGTCCGCGAGCAGCTCGCAGCCAAGCCCGAGGTGGGAGTCGTGATCGCGGCCAACTTCTCCATCGGGGCCATCCTGATGATGCACTTCGCAGAGCAGGCCGCCCGCTTCTACGAGTCCGCGGAGATCATCGAACTCCACCACCCCAACAAGGTGGACGCGCCCTCAGGCACAGCCCAGGCGACCGCGGGACGCATCGCAGCCGCACGCGCGGACGCCGGACTCGGTCCCGTCCCTGACGCCACAGCGACCGGCCTGCCGGGTGCCCGCGGCGCCGACGTCCAGGGCATCCACGTGCACAGCGTCCGCCTGCGCGGTCTGATCGCCCACCAGGAGGTCCTGTTCGGCGCGGAGGGGGAGACCCTCACCATCCGTCACGACTCGCTCGACCGCGCATCCTTCATGCCGGGCGTGCTGCTGGGCGTCCGCAACATCGCCTCTCGGCCCGGCCTGACCCTTGGCATCGACGACCTGCTCGGCATCTGATCATGCGCAAGGGGTTGGTCTGGACGCTCGTTGTTCTGCTCGTCCTTGGCGTGGGCGGCTACTTCGGTGACAACTGGCTGCGCGGCTACGCACAGGACCGCGCTGCCGAAGCCGTCGACCAGCACCTCGGTGATGGCAGGTGCCACCATCTGTCGGCTGGGCGGGATCCCGTTCGTCGCTCGCGCTGATCACCCGCTCCGTGCCCGAGGCCCACGTCGACGTCGACATCGTTGCCGCTGGAGATCTCCGGCAACAGGTCCACCTGACCGACGTCGTCGCGGACACCGGGGAGATCACGCTCGGGCGACAAGGAGGTGAGCGTCGCTTCCCTCACCGGCTCGGCCGTGCTCAGCTACGCCGACCTGTCCAAGATCGCCGGCGTGCCGATCACCTACGCAGAGGACGGACGGCTGCAGCTCCGCTACACCATGGACGTGTTCGGCAGCAAGCTGAGCTTCGCCATCTCCGCCGCTGCCCGAGGTCGACGTCGAGGCGCAGGTGATCCGGCTCACCGATCCGAAGCTCGACGTCAACGGCAACCCGGTCGACATCGGCCTCGACCCAGGACCAGCTGGACGCGATCGTCAAGCCCATCCCGGTGAAGCTCGACCACGGCCTGCGGCTGACCAGCATCACCCCGCGGGAGGACGGCGTCGCTGTCGGCGTGGAAGGCACCAACCTCACGGTGCCCATCCCCTGACGTACGCGCCGGTCAGCCGATGGCTGTGTGCAGCCGCACCAGCTTGAGGCTCGGACCGCCCTCGCTGACAGCCACCTCGGTGTGGGCGCCGTCGGCAGCCCACCCTGCACCGGTCAGGAAACTGCGCAGGACGTCGTCGGTCGCGTGCACCCACCAGGTCGCGCGGACGAACGCGTCAGCCTTCAGGGTGTCGACGCAGGCGTTGAGCAGGCGTGAGCCGTGGCCCCTGCGCTGGGCCTGGGGGTCGACGACGAACTCGGCGACCACCCCGTCCTCGCCGGCCTCCGCATCCGGGTCGTCGGAAGGACCGACGGCCGCGAACCCCACCACCCGTTCATCCCCGATGGCGACGAGTACCCGGAACTGCGCGAGCGGGGGACGCAGGATGGCCTGCTCCCAGCGCTCGGTCATGGTGTCGAGGTCGACGCTCGAGAGCACCTCGCCTGCGACGTCGGCGGGCATGGTCTGGGTCCAGCCCCTGCGCTGCACAGCTGCGATGCTCGCGGCTTCTGCTGGCAGGGCAAGGCGGACGGAATCGGCGATCACCGCGCCACTGTACCCACGGTCGCGGCAGCCACTGGCCGGGACAAGGCTGAAGATCGTTATAGGTTGGGCGCGTGCGAGAAAGCCTGAAGACCCCGCCGGCTCTGGCCAGGGACACGCTGCGGATCACTCCGCTGGGCGGCCTTGGAGACGTCGGACGCAATATGACCTCCTTCGAAATCAACGACGACCTGATGTTCATCGACTGCGGGGTGCTGTTCCCGTCCGACGACCAACCCGGTGTCGACCTGATCCTTCCCGGCCTCCATCTCGTGGAGGATCGGCTCAATGAGGTGAAGGCGCTCGTCCTCACCCACGGCCACGAGGACCACATCGGGGCGGTGCCCTACCTGCTGCGTCGTCGCAGCAACATCCCCGTCTACGGCTCGAAGCTGACGCTCGCCTTCGTGCGCGAGAAGCTGCGCGAGCACCGCATCCGCGACGTCGACTTCCGTGAGGTGGCTGAGGGTGACCTGATCACCGTCGGCGAGTTCGACCTCGAGTTCCTCGCGGTCAACCACTCCATTCCCGACGCCCTTGCCGTCATCATGCGCACGCCGGCCGGCACGGTGCTGCACACCGGTGACTTCAAGATGGACCAGTTGCCCCTCGACGGACGGCTCACCGACCTGAACGGCTTCGCCCGCCTGGGTGATGAGGGCCTCGACCTGTTCATGGCCGACTCCACGAACGCGGAGAGCCCCGGCTTCACCGCCCACGAGCGCGACATCGAACCGGCCCTCGAACGGGTCTTCGCGAACGCAAAGCAGAAGCTGATCGTCGCCTGTTTCGCCTCGCACGTGCACCGCGTGCAGCAGGTGATGGACGCAGCCGTCCGGCACAAGCGCAAGGTGGTCTACGTCGGCCGATCGATGGTGCGGAACATGGGCGTGGCAAGGGAGCTCGGTTTCCTGCGGGTGCCCGAGAACACCCTGATCGACCTCAAGCAGATCGACAACTACCGCGACGACGAGGTGCTGATCATCTCCACCGGTTCGCAGGGCGAGCCGCTCAGCGCGCTGTCGCGGATCTCCAACCACGAGCACCCCGTGGTCACGGCCGGCCCCGGCGACGTCGTCCTGCTGGCGTCCTCGCTGATCCCCGGCAACGAGAACTCGGTGTACCGGGTGATCAACGGCCTTGCCCGCAACGGCGTCAACGTCGTGCACAAGGGGAACGCGATGGTGCACGTCTCCGGCCACGCGAGCGCCGGTGAGCTGCTCTACTGCTACAACCTGCTGAAGCCGAAGAACGCGCTGCCCATCCACGGCGAGATCCGCCACCTGATCGCCAACGCCAAGCTGGCCGTCGCCACCGGCGTGCCGGAGAAGCGCGCGCTGGTCGTCGAGGACGGTGCCGTGATCGACCTCGCCAAGGGCAAGGCCAAGGTGGTCGGCCAGCTCGAATGCGGCTACATCTTCGTCGACGGGCTCACCGAGGGCGAGATCGGCGACACCGAGCTCACCGACCGCAAGATCCTCGGCGAGGAGGGCTTCATCTCCGTCGTCGCCGTGGTGAACCTGCACTCCGGCAAGCTGGTCAGCGGTCCCGACATCCACGCCCGCGGCTTCGCCGACGACGACACGGTCTTCGACGTCGTCCGGCCGGAACTCGTGGCCGTGATCGAGAAGGCACTGGCCGACGGGGTGGAGGACACCTTCCAGCTGCAGCAGCAGGTGCGCCGCACGCTCGGGCGCTGGGTGAACAACAACTTCCGTCGCCGCCCGATGATCCTGCCGATCGTCGTCGCCACCTGACGATTGGCGGGCGTGGCGTCGATTCGGGTATCGTAGGCAGGTCCCCGCTCGGGGGCCGATACTTTCTGGGCGCTCTGATGTGCCTGATCTTGCGAGACAACAAGGAGTACTCCAGTGGCTGCCGTCTGTGACATCTGCGCCAAGGGTCCGGGTTTCGGGCACAACGTGCCTTGGTCGAAGAAGAAGACCAACCGTCGCTGGAACCCGAACATCCAGCGTGTCCGCGCTGTCGTCGAGGGCACCCACAAGCGCCTCAACGTGTGCACCTCCTGCATGAAGGCCGGTCGCGTCACCCGCTGACCCATCGCGTTGCAAGAGACCCGCTCTCGAGCGGGTCTCTTTGCATGTCCGGGCGCTGGGCATGTGCCAGCATGATTGCGTGAGCCACACCGGCGACTCCTACGACTTCCTGGGCTGGGCCCCTGACCACGGGCACTGGGACGCCCCAGCGACGCCCCCAGCGCCCACCGCCGCCGCACCGGCCCGTCGCGGCCGCTCCGCCGCCACCGTCCCGGACTCCGGCGCCCCGGTCAGCCCCGGCGCGACCGCCCACCCGGCCGGCTCCACCGACCTCCACGCTGCCGCAACGGCGGAGCGTCCCGCTGGCCTCGAGGCTGCGGGTGCCTGCGCTCGTCGCAGCAGCCGTCATGCTGGTGCTCACCTTCTTCACGGCCCTCACGATGGCCACCACCGGCCCCAACTCCTCGCCCGTGATGCTGGGAGTCTTCGGCGTCCTGACGGCGCTGCTGGGTCGGCTCGCCTGGGCCCTCCGCCGGCGATAGGGCCCGCCGCCCGTGTCGGCTGCCTCGATGTCGGCGCCTGCGCATAGGCTCAGGCAGCGTGGAGCAGGGTCTGAGCGGATGGCGCACGGCGATGTACGCCGAGCTGGCAGCACCCCTCGGCCAGGTGCTGGGGGACCGCACGGCCAAGGAGTTCGCAACCCTCCGCATCGAGACCGTTGGTGACCTCCTCCGGTTCATCCCCCGCCGCTACCTCTCCGGCACGGAGCTGACCGACCTCGGCACCCTCGTCGAGGGCGAGCACGTCGCCGTGATCGCCAAGGTGGCCAAGATCTCCCGGTTCGAGGGCCGTAACCAGCCTGGCCGGCGCGAAACGCGTCCGGGCAGGCTCGAGGTCCTGCTCAGCGACGGCAACGGCAGGCTGACGGCCACCTTCTTCGGCAAGGCGCACCTGCTCGGCTGGTGGGAGCGTCAGCTCGGCGAGGGTGTGGCCGGCGTGTTCATCGGCAAGGTCGGCAGCTTCCGTGACCAGCTCCAGATGAGCCACCCCGTCTTCGCGATGCTCGACGCCAGTGGTCGCATCGTCGCCACCTCCGAGGAGAAGGAGCGCATCGCAGCGCTCGCCACCGGCGGACTCGTCGGCATGTACCCGGCCACGGCCAAGCTCCCGACGTGGAAGGTGGCCGAGTGCGCCCGCCTCGCCCTTTCGGCGCTCTCGGCCGTCGAGGACCCCTGGCCCGACTGGCTCAGGGAGAGCGCTGGCGTCCTGCGCCTCGCCGACGCCTTCGCGGCGGTCCACCACCCAGTGAGCCTTGCGGAGGCAGCACGGGGTGCCGACCGGTTGCGCTTCGACGAGGCCCTCGCCACCCAGCTGACCATGGCCTACCGGCGTGCGGACGCAGCCAGCCACACCGCCCAGCCCCGCCGTGCGCTCCCTGACGGGCTGCTGACGGCCTTCGACGCCCGGCTGCCGTTCCAGCTCACCGACGGGCAGACCGAGGTCAGTGCGGCGATCCTCGACGACCTGGCCCTTGCGCGACCCATGCAGCGGCTGCTCCAGGGCGAGGTGGGATCGGGCAAGACCGTCGTCGCGCTGCGGGCGATGCTGGCCGTCGTTGACGCCGGCGGCCAGGCCGCGCTGCTCGCCCCGACCGAGGTGCTCGCCCACCAGCACTTCCAGACCATCAAGGCGCTCCTCGGCGACCTCGGCGGTGGCCGCATGCTCGGCACTCCCGACGTTGCCACCGACGTCGTGCTGCTGACCGGCTCGCTGCCCGCCGGCACCAAGAAGTCGGCACTGCTGCGCGCGGCCAGCGGCGAGGCCGGCATCGTGATCGGCACGCACGCGCTGCTCGCCGACCGCGTCCAGTTCGCCGACCTCGGGCTCATCGTCGTCGACGAGCAGCACCGCTTCGGCGTCGAGCAGCGGGCGGTGCTCGCGGACAAGGCCAGCAGCCGTCCCCACGTGCTCGTGCTCACAGCCACGCCGATCCCGCGGTCGGTGGCCATGACGATCTTCGGCGACCTGGACGTCTCCACGCTCGCCGAACTGCCCGCCGGACGCGCGGACGTCTCCACCGTCGTCGTCGACGCCGCGAGCCGCCCAGCGTGGGTCGACCGGGCCTGGGGGAGGGTGCGCGAGGAGGTGGCCACCGGCCGGCAGGTGTTCGTGGTCTGCCCGCGGATCGGCGGTCGCGGTGACGGCGGCGAGGGCAAGGGCGTCGTCGAGCTCGCCGAAGAGCTCCGCTCCGGACCGCTGGCCGACGTCCGCCTCGGCGTCCTGCACGGGCAGCTCCCCAGCGACACCAAGGACCAGGTGATGGCCGACTTCGCCGCCGGCGACCTCGACGTCCTCGTCGCCACCACCGTGATCGAGGTCGGCGTCGACGTGCCCAACGCCTCGATGATGGTGGTCTGGGACGCCGACCGGTTCGGCATCTCCCAGCTCCACCAGTTGCGCGGACGGATCGGACGCGGCGGCCACCCCGGCGTCTGCCTGCTGATCAGCAGCGTCCCGGCCGGCGAACCGGCCCGGGACCGGCTCGACGCCGTCGCCTCGACGCGGGACGGCTTCGTGCTGGCAGAGCTCGACCTCGAGCAGCGCAGGGAGGGCGACGTGCTGGGCGCCAGCCAGGCCGGCAGCCGCTCCAGCCTGCGCCTGCTGCGGGTGCTGGAGCACGCCGACCTGATCGCACAGGCGCGGGAGCTGGCCGCCGACCTGCGTCGCCCGCGACCCCGAAATGGCCACGCCCGGCTTCGCCGACGCCGTCCGGGCCACCGAGCTGCTCGCCTCCGGCGACTGGCTCGAACGCAACTGAGTTGGGCGTTGCTCGTTAGTCTGGCCCGGTGACCAGGATCATCGCCGGCTCCCGCAAGGGCCACCGCCTCCGGACGCCGGCGCACTCGGCCACCCGCCCGACCACCGACCGGGTGCGCGAGGCCACCTTCTCCCTCATCGCCGACTGGGCGGGAACCGCGGGGTCCGGCGCAGAGCAGATGCTGGCCGGCCTCAGCTTCATCGACCTGTACGCCGGCTCGGGTGCCGTTGCGCTCGAGGCGGCCAGCCGCGGTGCGGCGCCCGTCGTCGCCGTGGAGAGCGACCAGGCGACCGCCCGGATCGCCCGCGGCAACGCCCAGGCGATCGGACTGCCCGTCACGGTGCTCGCCTCCACGGTCGAGAAGGCCCTCGCCGGCGACCCGCAGGCACGGTTCGACGTGGTCTGGGCCGACCCTCCCTACGCCCTCTCCGGCGAGCGACTCGCCCCCGTCCTCGCCGCTGCAGCGGAGCGCTGGATGGCCGCGGACGGCCTGCTGGTCCTCGAGCGCGCATCCAGAGATGAGCCCCCGGTGTGGCCTCCGAGCGTGACCGACAGCTGGGAGCGGCGTTACGGTGAGACCACGTTGTACTTCGCCACGAAAGGGCGGTGAATGCTCGCCATCTGTCCGGGATCCTTCGACCCCGTCACGCACGGGCACCTCGACGTCATCCGGCGCGCCGCCGCGTTGTTCGACGAGGTCATCGTCGCTGTCGGCCGGAACTCGGCCAAGAACTACCTGTTCACGCTCGAGGAGCGCCTCGACCTGGTGCGCGAGGTGACAGCGGAGTGGCCCAACGTCAAGCGTCGAGGCCCTCGACGGGCTGCTCGTGGACTTCGCCCGCGCCAGGGGTGCAGGGGTGCTGGTGAAGGGACTCCGGTTCGCCTCCGACTTCGACTTCGAGCTGCAGATGGCCCACATCAACGCCGTCGTCGGCTCGGTCGAGACCGTGATGTTGCCTGCGTCCTCACAATGGGCAACGCTGTCCTCGACCATGATTCGGGAAGTTGCCAGCTACGGTGGCGACGTCGCCGCCTTCGTGCCGGACGTCGTCGCCCGGCAGATCCGCCGGAAGTCCAAAGGAATGGAGCACGCTGATGGTTGAGCGCACGAACGAGGTGCTGAAGCAGCTCCACCGACTGGTCGCCGGGGCGAAGGCCGTGCCCGATGTCAGCCTCCTGCATGGTCAACCGGGCAGAGGTGCTCGCCCTGATCGAGCAGGCAGCCGACGCGTTGCAGGCCGACGTCGGCGAGGCCCAGCGGGTGACGGCCACCTCCCTGGAGACCCTCGAGAGGGCCCAGGCCGAGGCAGCGCAGATCATCGCGTCCGCGGAGGAGAAGGCCATCTACCTCACCAGCCAGACGCCGGTGATGGAGGCCGCCCGCAGCAAGGCCGCCCAACTCGAGGCGAAGGCGCTGGCCGACGTCGAGGCCCTGCGGCGGGAGGCCGACTCCTACGTCGACGCCCGGATCGCCTCCTTCGAGGCCGGCCTGCAGAAGACGATGTCGCAGGTGCGCACCATGCGCGACCGCCTGGCCACGCGGTCGGCGCTCGACGACACCTCCACCCAGGCACTGCCCCGGCTGCAGGCCTAGACACCGACGTTTTGCCGTGGCGTCGCCGGTCACGGTAGAGTCCTGCGTTGGTTATGACGCTGTCGATTTGTGCATTGAAGGGATCCGTCGTGCCTCCCCGCTTGCCAGACCACCGCTCAGGGCTCGTGCTCGAAACACACGAACTCTCCCGGCGGGCTGGAGTGCTGAAGGAGGTCAGTCGGGTCGCGGAAGCGCCAGAAGATCTCGGCATCGAAGTAATCGGGGTGCCACCCGGCTCACCCATCGACCTCGACCTTCGGTTGGAGTCTGTGGTGGAAGGGGTCCTGGTCACCGGAACCGCTGTGGTCCGGCTGCAGGGGAACTGCGCACGCTGCCTTGACGACATCTCCTCGGAAGAGGAGATCGACATCCAGGAGCTGTTCTGTTACCCGGGCAAGGAGACAGACGATCCGGAGGCCTTGCGTATCGAGGACGAACTGATCGACCTCGAACCCGTCCTCAGGGACGCGGTGGTACTCGACCTGCCGTTCACGCCCCTGTGTCGTCCGGATTGCGCCGGGTTGTGCCCCGAATGTGGAGCCAACCTGAACCGAACCCCGGACCACAGCCATGCAGAGCCCATCGATCCCCGATGGGCCGGCCTGGGGGAGTGGACGGGACCGATGAACGAACCGAAGAACAAGGAGTAACGCCGTGGCCGTTCCCAAGCGGAAAATGTCCCGCAGCAACACGCGGGCCCGCCGTTCGCAGTGGAAGACCCTCGCGCCGACCCTGGTGACCTGCGCCAATGCGGCCTGCGGTGCGAAGCACCTGCCGCACACCGCCTGCCCCACGTGCGGCCAGTACGGTCCGCGCGCCGCTCGCCGGCAGATCCTCGAGCCCTGAGCCGGGCTCGGACCACGTCCGATACCGCAGCGGTGCCGAGCCGCGCCCTCGAGCTGATCGAACAGCTGGGGATCCAGATGGATCCCCAGCTGTATCGCCTTGCCCTGACGCACCGGTCCTTCGCGTACGAGAACGGCGGCCTGCCGCACAACGAGCGCCTGGAATTCCTGGGCGACTCGGTGCTGGGCGTCGTCGTCACCGAGTTCCTCTACCGCAGCTACCCCGACCTTCCCGAGGGCCGGCTGGCGAAGCTGCGGGCTGCCGTCGTGAACGCCCACAGCCTCGCTGACGTCGCGCGCTCCCTCGACCTGGGCAGCCAGATCCTCCTCGGCAAGGGCGAGCTCACCACCGGCGGGCACGACAAGTCCTCGATCCTCGCCGACACGCTCGAGGCCCTGCTGGGTGCCGTCCTGATCTCCGCGGGCAGGGACGGTGCCGACCTGCTCGTCCACACCCTGTTCGATCCGCTGGTCGTGCAGGCCGCAGAGCTCGGCGCCGGCCTCGACTGGAAGACCAGCCTGCAGGAGTACGCAGCCAACAACGACCTCGGCGCCCCCAGCTACCGGGTCACGGAAACCGGGCCCGACCACGACAAGCGCTTCGCGGCAGTTGCCATCGTCGGCAACCGCGCGTACGAGCCGGGCGCAGGCACGTCGAAGAAGCAGGCCGAGCAGCGGGCGGCGGAGAACGCGTTCCTCGCCCTCGAAGAGGCCGTCGCCGATGCCGGAACTGCCTGAAGTAGAGGTCGTCCGGACCGGGCTGGCAGCAGCGCTGCCCGGCCGCACCGTCGCCGGCGTCACCGTCCACCACCCGCGACCGGTCCGGCGGCACACCGGGGGACCGGACGATTTCGCAACGGGCCTTGTCGGCCGCACGTTCACGGAACCTCGCCGCAGGGGCAAGTTCCTCTGGCTGCCGTTCACCGACGGGGACGCCCTGATGGCGCACCTGGGCATGAGCGGCCAGTTCCGCCTCGATGCACCGGGCAGCCCGCCGCCACCGCAGTGCCGGGTGGAGTTCACCTTCACCGACGGCGGTCCGGAACTCCGGTTCGCCGACCAGCGCATGTTCGGCGGCCTGTGGCTCAGCCCGGGCGGCGCCGAGCTTCCGGTCGAGGTCGCCCACATCGCGCGGGACCTGTTCGACCCGTTGCTGGACATCGAGGCGCTCGTCACCGATATCCGCAGGAGGCACAGCGGCATCAAGCGCGTGCTCCTCAACCAGACCATCGTCTCCGGCATCGGCAACATCTACGCCGACGAGTCGCTGTGGCTGGCGCAGGCTGCACTACGAGACGTCCGGCCGACCGGCTGACCCGTCCGCGGGTGCGGGAGCTGCTCGCGGCGGCGACGCGAGGTGATGGCCGGGGCACTGGCTGCGGGCGGCACCTCCTTCGACGCCCTCTACGTGAACGTCAACGGCTCCTCGGGCTACTTCGGGCGTTCGCTGTCCGTGTACGGCAGGGAGGACCAGCCGTGCCTGCGCTGCGGCACCCCGATCGTGCGCGAAGCGTTCATGAACCGCTCGTCCTACCTGTGCCCCTCCTGCCAGAAGCGTCCCCGGCGCGCACCCTCGGCGCGCTGAGCCCTGCCGCGCTCAGGGGCGCCGAACCGGTAACCTAAGCGTTTGTGACCTCAGCCACCCTCTACACCCGCTACCGGCACGTCCTGCGGCAGTTCCTGAAGTTCGGCCTCGTCGGCGGCGCGGGCGTGGTCGTGAACATGCTGGTGGCCATCGCGATGAACAAGCTCAACGGCGGCACGATCAACGCCCAGAACATCCTGTTCGCGATCCCGGCGCACCCCGTTCAACTTCCGGTTCACCTCGCTGGTGTGGATCGTGGGCTTCCTGGTCGCGAACGTGTTCAACTTCCAGCTGAACCGGTCCTGGACCTTCCGGGGCACGCGGCACGCGCCGTGGTTCACCGAGTTCTGGCCCTTCCTCGCCGTCGGCAGCGCTGCCGCGGTGATCGGGCTCTTCATCAAGATCGCCATGACCAACCCGAACTCGCCGCTGTACCTGCCCGAGCCGTGGTTCCACGAGAACGCCGGGCTCCAGTCGCGGGAGTACTGGTCGCAGCTGCTCACCATCGTGATCACGATGCCGATCAACTTCATCGTCAACAAGCTCTGGACCTTCCGCCACATCCGCAACAAGCACTTCAGTTCGGTCGACGGCTAAGCCCCATGTACCTCAAGAGCCTCACCCTGCGCGGCTTCAAGTCGTTCGCTTCCACCACCAGCCTCGTCTTCGAGCCCGGGATCACCTGCGTTGTCGGTCCCAACGGCTCGGGCAAGTCGAACGTCGTCGACGCGCTCGCGTGGGTGATGGGCGAGCAGGGTGCCAAGACCCTGCGCGGCGGCAAGATGGAGGACGTCATCTTCGCCGGCACGTCCGGACGCTCCCCGCTGGGACGCGCGGAGGTCGTGCTGACCATCGACAACTCCGACGGTGCGCTGCCGATCGACTACACCGAGGTGACGATCAGCCGCACCATGTTCCGCAGCGGCGGATCCGAGTACGCGATCAACGGCTCGCCGGCCCGCCTGCTCGACGTGCAGGACCTGCTCAGCGACTCCGGCATCGGTCGCGAGATGCACGTCATCGTCGGCCAGGGCCAGCTCGACTCGATCCTCCAGGCCACCCCGGAGATCCGGCGCGGCTTCATCGAGGAGGCTGCCGGCGTCCTCAAGCACCGCAAGCGCAAGGAGAAGGCCGAGCGGAAGCTGGACGCCACCGCTGCCAACCTCAACCGGCTCAGTGACCTGCTCGGCGAGATCCGTCGCCAGCTGAAGCCCCTCGGCCGCCAGGCGGAGGTGGCCCGCAAGGCCGTTGTGATCCAGTCGGAGCTGCGGGACGCGAAGGCGCGCCTGCTGGCAGACGAACTGGTGGCCGCCAGCGGCGCGCTGGAGTCCGAGCTCGCAGCGGAGGCCGAGCTGAAGCAGCGCAGGCTCCGCCTCGAGGACGAACTCACCCAGGCCCGGCAGGCCGAGCAGGTTGCCGAGGCCGCTGCCAGGGACTCCCTGCCGCAGCTGACCGCGGCCCAGGAGACCTGGTACGCCCTCGCCGGGACTCGCCGAACGGGTGGCCAGCACGGCTTCCATCGCCGGCGAACGCCTGCGCAACGCCTCCAGCGTCGGCACGGAGGACCGTCCCGGCCGCGACCCGGAGGCGATCGAGCGTGAGGCAGCCGACGTCCGCAGGGCAGAGACCGAGCTGCAGGCGGAGGTGGCCGAACGGACCGCAGCGCTCGCCGCGGCGACCGAGGCCCGGCAGCGCGGCAGAAGCTCGCGCACGCGGAGGCGGAGAAGCAGTACTCGGCCCAGCAGCGTGCGATCGCCGACCGTCGCGAGGGCCTCGCCCGCCTCGCCGGCGAGGTGAACACCCTGCGCAGCCGTTCGGAGGCCGCCGGGTCGGAGATCGAACGGCTCACCGCAGCCAGGGCGGAGGCCGAGGAGCGGGCAGAGGCTGCACGCCACAAGTTCGCTGCGCTGGAGACACGGCTCTCCGGGCTCGGGGCCGGCGAGTCGGGCCTCGACGAGGCCTACGAGCACGCCGAGGCCGAGGTTGCCGCTGCCGAAGCTGCCTTCGCCGACCTGCAGGCCGCCGAACGCGCGGCCGCGGCCGAGCGCGGCGCAGCAGCTGCCCGCGCCGAAGCACTCGCCCTCGGCCTGGAGCGCCGCGACGGGTCGGCTGCCCTGCTGGCCGCCGGCGACCGCCTCGACGGGCTCCTGGGGTCGGTGGCCGCGCTGATCAGCGTCCGCCCTGGCTCGGAGGTTGCCATCGCCGCAGCGCTCGGCGCAGCAGCGGACGCCGTCGCCGTCACGGGCCTCGACGCAGCGGTCAACGCCTTCGGCCACCTCAAGGCCGAGGACCTCGGCAGGGCAGGGATGCTGCTCGGTGGCGTCGCCGGTCCCGACACCTCCGGCTGGCCGCAACTGCCGGCAGGCGCCATCTACGCCGGTGAGCTGGTCGAGTGCACGCCCAACCTGCGTCCGGCGATCGAACGGCTGTTGTTCAAGGTCGCCGTCGTCGAAGACCTGCCACGCGGGCGTGAGCTCGTCTCGCAGCTTCCCGACATCACCGCCGTCACCGCCGACGGCGACGTGCTGAGCGCGTGGTTCGCCGCCGGCGGCTCGTCGTCCGAAGCCGTCGCTGCTGGAGGTGCAGGCTGCGCTCGACGAGGCCAACGACCCGGCTCGGCAGCCGCCCAGGCGGAGACCGAGCGACTGCGGTTCGCGCTCGCGGAGGCCGAGCACGTGCTCGCTGCCGCACGGGAACGTTCGGACGCTGCACTGGCACGACTCCACGAGTCCGACGCCGCCCACGCTGCGCTGGCCGAGGAGGCCGGCGAGCTGAACCAGACCGTCCGCTCGGCCCAGGCGGAGGCCGGACGGCTCGCCGCAGCGGCGCAGACGGCAGCGACGGCCCGCGACCAGGCCATCGCCAGCCTCGGCGAGCTGGAGGCCCGCCTCGAACTGGCCTCCGCCCAGACAGAGCTCAGCGAGGCCGACCCGACAGAGCGCGACCACTCCGGCGACCGCGCCCGTGCCGCCCGCTCGGCCGAGATGGACGCCCGGCTGGCCCTGCGCACCGTCGAGGAGCGCGCCCGCGCCCTCGCCGGAAGGGCGGAGAGCCTCACCCGGGCAGCAGAGGCCGAGCGCGCGGCCCGCGCCAAGGCCGCAGCACGCCGCGAGCAACTGCGCCGCGAGGCGGAGGTGGCAGCGGCCGTCCAGCTCGCCGCCGACTGGCTGGCCGAGCGCGTCGCAGCGTCCCGGGTGCTCGCGGAGGAGGAGCGCACCAAGGCGCAGCAGCTCCGCAACGAGGCAGAGGCAGAACTGACGGCCGTCCGGCAGCGGGGACGCGAGCTCGCCCGCGCCTTCGAGGGGCTCGTCGACACCGTCCACAAGGACGAGCTGGCCCGCGCCCAGCAGCAGATGAAGATCGACGCCCTCGCCGAGAAGGCGCTGACCGAGCTGGGCCTTGACACCGAAGCGCTGGCAGCGGAGTACGGCCCGCAGTGCCTGGTCCCGGTGCTGCTCACGCCCGACGGCCGCCCGGTGACAGACGACGACCCGACGCCCGATCCGGTGCCCTACGTGCGTGCCGAGCAGGAGAAGCGGTTGCGGCAGGCCGAACGCGACCTCGCCGTGCTCGGCAAGGTGAACCCGCTGGCGCTGGAGGAGTTCGACGCGCTGAGCGAGCGGCACACGTTCCTCGCAGAGCAGCTGGCCGACCTGCGCAAGACCCGCGACGACCTGAAGGACATCATCGCCGACGTCGACACCCGGGTGCAGGAGGTCTTCGCCGCCGCCTACGCCGACGTGGAGAAGGCGTTCGAGGAGTCCTTCGCCCGGCTGTTCCCCGGCGGCGAGGGCCGTCTCGTGCTCACCGAGCCGGGGGAGTGGCTCACCACCGGCGTCGAGGTCGAGGCCCGCCCGGCGGGCAAGAAGGTCAAGCGGCTCTCGCTGCTGTCCGGTGGCGAGCGGTCGCTGGTCGCCGTCGCCTTCCTCGTCGCGCTGTTCAAGGCCCGTCCGAGCCCGTTCTACATCCTCGACGAGGTCGAGGCTGCGCTGGACGACACCAACCTCGGCCGGCTGCTGGAGATCTACGAAGAGCTGCGTGCCACCAGCCAGCTCCTTGTGATCACCCACCAGAAGCGCACCATGGAGATCGCCGACGCCCTCTACGGCGTGACGATGCGCTCCGACGGCGTGTCAGCCGTGATCAGCCAGCGCCTGCGCGAGGCCTGAGAATCGGCCGTCCGGAGCCGCTGATCCCGTACGGCATAATGGAAAGTGACCTTGGCGGAAGGCGGCACCAGTGACGTACTGGATCATCACGATTGCGATCGTTGCGATCGCGCTCTGTGTGATCGCCATCGTCGCCGTCGGCATGCGGGGAAGCCTGTCCGAAAAGGCCCCCGACTTCGCCAACATCATGGCCAACACCGCCCGTCACCTCAACGGTGACGCCGAGCCGCCGCAGGGTCTCGTCGACTTCTTCGAGGAGATCCCCGACATCCGGCCGAAGTCCGCGGACTCGGCCGCCGAGTCGCCCAAGCGCTGAAGCCTGGTCGCCCGGCCCCTCACGCGTTGCCTAAAGTGACCGCGTGGACATCTTCTGGATCATCATCGCCGCCGTCGGGCTGGTACTCGCGGTGGCTGCCGTCACCATCGTCGTCGGTCGCCGTCGCGCGCTGCCCCCGGCCCCGCCGGCACCCGCACTGCCCGCCGAGCCCTCTGCGGAGGCCGCCGAGCCTGCAGCAGCGCCGGAGGCCGAGGCGGCTGAGCCGGAGGTCGCCCAGCTCGAGACCCCGGAACCGCCCGCCTCACGGCTGAGCCGCCTGCGCCGTCGCCTTTCCGCCAGCAACAACCCCTTCGCCCGCGGCCTGCTCGGCCTGCTGGCGGCCGACAAGCTGGACGCGGAGGCCTGGGAGGACCTGGAAGCAACCCTGATCACCTCCGACCTCGGCGTCGGGCCCACCGACGAGCTGATCACGGCGCTGCGCCGCGAGGTCGCCATCGACGGCGTCGCCGACCCGGCCAAGGCCCGCGAGGTGCTGCGCGCCGAGCTGCTGAAGCTGATCGGCACCGACACCGACCGGTCGCTGAAGGTCACCGGGGCGGACGGCAAGCCCGGCGTCATCCTCGTCGTCGGTGTCAACGGCACCGGCAAGACCACCACCATCGGCAAGCTGTCGCGGGTGCTGGTTGCCGAGGGCCACACCGTGCTGCTGGCGGCGGCCGACACCTTCCGCGCCGCGGCGGCCGACCAGTTGCAGACCTGGGGCTCGCGGGTCGGCGTCCGCGTCATCCGCGGGGCCGGAGGGCGGCGACCCGGCCTCTGTCGCCCACGACGCCGTCGCCGCCGGGCATCGAGGAAGGCGTCGACGTCGTCGTCGTCGACACCGCCGGGACGGCTGCACACCAAGACCGGCCTGATGGACGAGCTGGGCAAGATCAAGCGGGTCATCGACCGGCTCGCCCCGGTCACGGAGGTGCTGCTCGTGATCGACGCCACCACCGGCCAGAACGGCCTCGCCCAGGCGCGGGTGTTCGCCGAGGTCGTCGATGTCACCGGCATCGTGTTGTCGAAGCTGGACGGCTCGGCCAAGGGCGGCATCGTCGTGCCGGTGCAGCGCGAACTCGGCGTGCCGGTGAAGCTGATCGGGCTCGGGGAGGGCGCGGACGACCTGGCGCCCTTCGAGGCGGAGGGGTTCGTCGACGCGCTGCTGGGCGAGTCCTGATGCGGATCCGCCCGGCCCACCCTGCCGACCTGCCGGCACTGCTGGAGATCTACAACGACGCTGTCGTGCACACCACGGCCAGCTGGGACCTGCTGCCCTGGACGCCGGTCGAGCACGCCGAGTGGTACGCGACGAAGGCTGAGCACCGGCACCCGATCCTCGTCGCAGACGAGGACGGCGAGATCCTCGGCTACGCCGCCTACGGGCCGTTCCGGGCGAAGGCCGGCTACGCAGCGACGATGGAGCACAGCGTGTACGTCCGCCCGTCCAGCCAGGGCAAGGGGATCGGACGCACCCTGCTGGTCGCGATCATCGAGGCGGCGCGTGCCAACGGCGTGCACGCCCTGATCGGCGGGCTCAGCTGCCGACAACGACGTCTCGCTGGCCCTGCACCGCTCGCTCGGTTTCGTCGAGGTCGGACGACTGCCCGAGGTCGGCAGGAAGTTCGACCGCTGGCTCGACCTCGTGCTCCTGCAACTCATCCTCTGACCGTCCGACCGACAGGAGATCCGCAGTGGCCACAGCGAACGTCATCCTCGACCGCAGCCAGGGCGTCGCGCCGGTGGAGCGCCGTATCTTCGGTTCCTTCGTCGAACACCTCGGCCGCTGCGTCTACACCGGCATCTACGAGCCGGGCCACCCGACGGCCGACGAGCACGGCTTCCGCGGGGACGTCCTCGCCCTCGTCCGCGAGCTGGGCGTCAGCACGGTCCGCTACCCGGGCGGGAACTTCGTCTCCGGCTACCGCTGGGAGGACGGCGTCGGCCCGCTGGCCCAGCGTCCGCGCCGGCTCGACCTTGCCTGGCACAGCCTCGAGACCAACGAGGTGGGCCTCGACGAGTTCGCCCGCTGGTGCCGGCTCGCCGGGTGCGAGCCGATGCTGGCCGTGAACCTCGGTACCCGCGGCGTCCAGGAGGCACTGGACGTGCTGGAGTACGCCAACCACCCCGGCGGGACGGCGTTGTCCGACCAGCGCGTTGCCAACGGCTCGGCCGACCCGCACGACATCCGGATGTGGTGCCTCGGCAACGAGATGGACGGCCCCTGGCAGGTCGGGCACATGTCCGCCGCCGAGTACGGCGCGCTCGCTGCGCGGACGGCGGCGGCCATGAAGATGGTCGACCCGACCCTCGAGCTCGTTGCGTGCGGCTCGTCGGGTTCGGGGATGCCGACGTTCGGCGAGTGGGAGCGGGTGGTGCTCGAGGCCGCCTACGACCACGTCGACTACATCTCCTGCCACGCCTACTACCAGGAGCACGACGGCGACCTGGACAGCTTCCTCGCCTCGAGCCTCGACATGGAGTACTTCATCGAGACCGTCGTCGCGACGGCCGACCACGTGCGGCGCAAGCTGCGCAAGGACCGCCGATCGACGATCTCCTTCGACGAGTGGAACGTCTGGTACATGAGCAGGTTCGAGGAGTCGGGGAAGGTCACGGAGGGCTGGCCGGTGGCGCCGCCGGCTGCTGGAGGACGTGTACACCGTGGCCGACGCCGTCGTCGTCGGCAGCCTGCTGATCACCCTGCTGAAGCAACAGCGACCGGGTGCGCAGCGCTTCGCTCGCGCAGCTGGTGAACGTGATCGGCCCGATCATGACCGAGCCCGGCGGGCCGGCGTGGCGCCAGACGACGTTCTTCCCCTTCGCGACGACGGCACGGCTCGCTGCGGGCGAGGTGCTGCAGCCGCGGGTCGAGACCGGGACCTACGCCACCGCCCGTCACGGCGAAGCGCCGCTGGTGGACGCCGTCGCAACCCACGACGCCGACGACCGGGTCGGCCGCTGTCTTCCTCGTCAACCGTTCCCGCGAGGCCACGACCGTCCGCATCGACGTCAGCGACCTCGGGCGTCGGTGCGTCCGCGAGGCGCTCACCCTTGCCGACGCCGACCCATACGCCACCAACACCCGTGAGCAGCCCGACCGCGTCCAGCTGCAGCCCACGACGACAGCGTCCATCTCGGACGGTGTGGTGACCGTGGAGCTGCCGCCCGTCTCCTGGACGGCGCTCGCCCTCGGCTGACCCGAACTCCGGGGTGGGGCGGCGATGGGTAGGATGGCGCGAGTTCCCGAACCGTGAGGTAGTCCCTTGTTCGACACCCTGTCCGATCGCCTGTCCGGCGCATTCCGCACCCTTCGCGGCAAGACCCGGCTGACCGACGCCGACATCGACGCCACCGCGCGCGAGATCCGGCTGGCGCTGCTCGAGGCGGACGTCAACCTTGCCGTCGTCAAGGACTTCATCGCAGCCGTGAAGGAGCGCGCCCACGGCGCGGAACTCACCGGCGCGCTGAATCCCGGCCAGGCCGTCATCAAGATCGTCAACGACGAACTGGTCACGATCCTCGGCGGCCAGGCCCGTCCGCTGCGCTTCGCCAAGCGGCCGCCGACCGTGATCATGCTCGCCGGCCTCCAGGGCTCCGGCAAGACGACGCTGGCAGGCAAGCTCGGCAAGTGGCTGAAGGACCAGGGCCACTCGCCCCTGCTGGTCGCCGCCGACCTGCAGCGCCCCAACGCCGTCACGCAGCTGCAGGTGGTGGGTGAGCGCGCCGGCGTCCACGTGTTCGCTCCCGAGCCGGGCAACGGCGTCGGCGACCCGGTCCAGGTCGCGCGGCAGTCGATCCTGCAGGCGATGAGCAAGCTCTACGACGTGGTGATCGTCGACACCGCCGGTCGCCTGGGCGTCGACGCAGAACTGATGCAGCAGGCGTCCGACATCCGCGACGCCGTGAAGCCCACGGAGATCCTGTTCGTCGTCGACGCGATGATCGGCCAGGACGCGGTCAACACCGCCCGGGCGTTCGCCGACGGCGTCGGCTTCGACGGTGTCGTGCTCTCCAAGCTGGACGGCGACGCCCGCGGCGGCGCTGCGCTCTCCATCGCCCGCGTCACGGGCAAGCCGATCATGTTCGCCTCCAACGGCGAGGGTCTCGGCGACTTCGACGCGTTCTACCCCGACCGGATGGCCAGCCGCATCCTCGGCATGGGCGACATCCTCACCCTGATCGAGACCGCAGAGAAGACCTTCGACGCCGAGCAGTCGCAGAAGGCTGCCCAGAAGCTCATCAACGGCAAGGGCGAGTTCGGCCTCGACGACTTCCTGCAGCAGATGCAGGCCGTGCGCCGGATGGGCCCGCTGTCCAAGATCCTGGGCATGATGCCCGGCATGGGCCAGATGAAGGACCAGATCGCCGGCATCGACGAGCGCGAGATCGACCGCATCGAAGCGATCATCTACTCGATGACGCCGGCCGAGCGCACCAACCCCAAGGTGCTGGACGGCTCCCGCCGTGCCCGGATCGCCAAGGGCTCCGGCACGCAGGTCTCCGACGTGAACTCCCTGGTGAACCGGTTCTTCGAGGCCCGCAAGATGATGCAGAGCCTCGCCGGTGGCGGCATCCCGGGCATGCCGGGCGTGCGCCGTCCCGCCGTGAACCAGGCGCCGAAGAAGAAGAAGGGCAACAAGGTCTCCGGCAACCCGGCCAAGCGCACCGGCGCACCGGCGGCGAAGGCCGTCGAGCCCGCAGCCCCGGCGTCAGCGTTCGGGCGGCCGCAGCCGACCGAGGCCGAGCTGGCGAAGGCCGTCGGCGACTTCCAGCTGCCCGCAGAGCTGCAGCAGCTGTTCAACCCGAAGAACACCGGACCGCGCTGAGCACGGAGTCGATGAGCCACCACCACGCGCCGCCCGGCCTGGGTGAGGCGTCGTTCTTCGCACACGACCACGGCAGCGGCTGCAGCCGGGGGTGCTCCGGAGGGCCAGCGGCTGCACCTGAACGGTGTGCTGCTGCCCGGGGGCGAGGTCACCGACCTGTGGGTGGTGGACGGGCTGCTGCGCACCGAGCCGGTCGCCGACGCGGTGACGGTGTGCACCGGCGCCTGGATCATGCCGGGCCTCGTCGACGCCCACTGCCACGTCGGCCTCGGGCCGCACGGCGCCGTGCCGGCGGACGTGGCCGAGTCGCAGGCCATGGCCGACCGGGACGCGGGCACCCTGCTGATCCGTGACGCCGGATCGCCGGTCGACACCCACTGGATCGACGACCGGGCCGACCTGCCACGGATCATCCGGGCCGGACGGCACGTCGCGCGGCCGTTCCGCTACATCCGCAACTACGCGGAAGAGGTCGAGCCGGAGGCGCTCGTCGACGAGGTCGCGCGCCAGGCCGTCCGCGGGGACGGCTGGGTGAAGCTCGTCGGCGACTGGATCGATCGTGACGCCGGCGACCTGGCACCGCTGTGGCCGGCCGACATCGCTGCAGCAGCGATCGCGCGGGCCCACGAGCTGGGCGCCCGGGTGACCGCCCACTGCTTCGGCGAGGAGTCGGTGCACGAACTGGTGCGGGCCGGCATCGACGGCATCGAGCACGGCACCGGCCTGGACGCCGGGACGATCGCCCTGATGGCCGAGCGCCGCGTCGCGCTCGTCCCGACCCTGATCAACCTGGAGAACTTCCCGGGCTTCGCCGACGCGGGCGAGGCCAAGTTCCCCGCGTACGCCCGCCACATGCGCGCCCTGCACGCCCGCCGGTTCGCCACCATCACCGCAGCCATCGAGGCCGGGGTGCCGGTGTACGCCGGCACCGACGCCGGCGGCACCATCAGTCACGGGCTCGTCGGCACCGAGATCGGACTGCTGGCCAGGCTCGGCGGAGCGGAGTTCGCGCTCGGCGCCGCGTCGTGGCGTGCCCGGGAATGGCTCGGCGCCCCGCCGGTCGCCGACGGCGCCTGGGCGGACCTGGTCGTCTACGACACCGACCCGCGCCTCGACCCGGAGGTCACCCGGCACCCGCGCCTGGTGATCCTGCGCGGTCGCGTCGTCAGCTGAGCTCGCGCGGGACGGCTCAGCGCCATGCCTATCCGGCGAAGCCCACCCAGAGCACGATGACGTTCAGGCAGACGATCAGGCGACACGACCACCCAGTTGAGGACCTGCTGCCAGCGCCGGTCCGCGTGCTCGCCCATCAGCGCCCGGTCGGCGGTGACGAGGGCCAGCGGCGCGGCTGCGAGGGCGACCCCGAAGCTCAGCACCACCTGGCTCCAGATCAGCACCTCCGTCGCAGAGACGCCGGTGAGCAGCAGCAGGACGGCCGGGCCGATGGTGATCAGCCGCCGCAGCGTGGGGGAGACCTGCCACACGTGCAGGTCCTTCAGGATGCGGGAGCCGGCGTGGGTGCCGACGACGGCTGAGCCGATGCCGGAGGCCAGCAGGCCGATGGCGAAGATGGCTGCCGCGACCGGGCCGAGTTCGACCCCGAAGGTGGCGTGCGCCGCCTGGATGGTGTCGCCGCCGTGACCCTGCAGGGCGACGGCGCCCAGCAGCAGCATGCTGATGTTCACCGAACCCGAGAACACCAGCGCGAGGGCGACATCCAGCCGCTGGATCCGCAGCAGGTGGCTGATCGGCCCGGTCAGTGTGCCGTCGGGACGGTGCCGGTCGATCGCCAGCGCCGAATGCAGGTAGATGGCGTGTGGCATCACCGTCGCGCCGAGCATGGCAGCGATCAGGGTCCAGGCCTCGTTCGGCGGGACAGAGGGCACCAGCCCGGAGAAGGTCGCCCCCCAGTCGGGCGGACGGAAGAACAGGGCACCGATGAAGCCGAGGGCGACCACCAGCAGGAGCGCCCCGATGCCGGCCTCGAACACGCGTTCGCTGCGCCGCCGCAGGACCCACAGCAGCAGGATCGCCACCCGCCGACGACGATGCTGCCTGCCCACAACGGCAGGCCGAACAGCAGGTTCAGGCCCAGCGCGCCGCCGACCACCTCGGCGAGGTCGGTGGCGATGGCGATCACGAACGCCTGCAGGCCGTAGGCGAAGGTCAGCGCCTGCGGGTTGCGGCGGCGGCGAACCGGTCGGCCATGGCCTGCGGCAGCGTCTGGCCGGTGACCAGGCCGAGCTTCGCGGACTGGTACTGGATGACCATCGCCATCAGGGACGCCGTTGCCAGCACCCACACCAGCGTGTAACCGTAGGTTGCTCCTGCGCTCAGGTTGGCTGCGACGTTTCCCGGGTCGACGTAGGCGACGCTCGCCACGAAGGCGGGTCCGAGCATGGCCATCGTGCCGGCGGTCACCGCGCGGGTGCGGCCGGCTCGTGTGCCACCTGCGTTCCTGATGGCTGGCAGGCTACACGGCCCGGTTCGCCGTTCCGGGTGTGGTCTGGCAGAATGGCTCCCGCATCTGTGCCTGCCGGCGCCCTCTGAACCCGGCTTTCGCGGATCCACCCGAACCAGGCGGGCGTTGCCCCACATCGATCGCCTCGGCTCACCCATCCGGTCCGATGGCGTCATCGGTCCAAGTTCCAACAGGAGAACCACACACGTGGCTGTCAAGATTCGACTCAAGCGGCTCGGCAAGATCCGCTCCCCGCACTACCGCATCGTCGTCATGGACGCCCGCACCAAGCGGGACGGCCGGGCCATCGAGGAGATCGGCCTCTACCACCCGAAGAACGATCCTTCGGTGATCCGGGTCAACTCCGAGCGCGCGCAGTACTGGCTGTCCGTGGGCGCACAGCCCACCGAGGCCGTTGTTGCGATCTTCAAGCGCACCGGTGACTGGCAGGCCTTCAGCGGCGACACCAGCCCGTCCGGTGTCGACCCGCAGCCGGCTCCCCGCGACAAGGTGGCACTGTTCAACGCCGCCCTCGCCGAGGCCGACAGCGAGCCCGTCACCTCCGCGATCTCCAAGCCGAAGAAGAAGGCCGCAGAGGTCGAAGCTGACGCCGAGGCCGCACCGGCCGAGGCCGAAGAGGCCTGAGCATGCTCGCCGACGCGCTGGAACACCTGGTCCGTGGCCTGGTTCCGAACCCGGACGATGTCCGGGTGCGCGAAGCCGACCGTGGCCGGACCCGCACCCTCGAGGTGCGGGTCCACCCGGAGGACATCGGCAAGGTCATCGGACGTCAGGGCCGCACCGCTGGTGCCCTGCGTACGGTGATCGCAGCGCTGGCAGGCCGTGAGTCGGTGCGCGTCGACTTCGTCGACGTCGACCGCCGGCCGCGCCGTCGCAACTGAATCCCAACTCATATCCGTCCGCCCCGTCGCAGTAGCGGCGGGGCGGATGGCGTTTGGAGACCTGGTGTCTGAGCAACTGATCGTCGGCACCATCGGCCGCGCCCACGGGATCCGCGGCCAGGTGAGCGTCCGTCCGCGCACGGACAGCATCGAGGAGCGCTTCGCTCCCGGCGCCGTCCTGCAGGCGGGTGCCCGCGCGCTCACCGTCGCGAGCTTCAACCTGCAGCAGGGCCGGCTCACCGTCGCGTTCGCCGAGGTCACCGACCGCTCTGCGGCAGAGGCGCTTGCGGGGCCTTGACCTGACCGCCGAAGGCGTCCCCGACTCGATCGGTGAGGACGAGTACCACGACAGCGAACTGATCGGCCTCGTCGCCGTCGACCCGGCCGGCGACCGTCTCGGCGAGGTCACCGCGCGTGCACCACAACCCGTCACAGGACCTGCTGGTGCTGCACACACGGACGCGGGGGAGCGCCTGGTGCCGTTCGTCATGGAACTGGTGCCGGAGGTCGACGTCCCGGGCGGACGCCTCGTCGTCAACCCGATCCCCGGACTGCTCACCGAGGTGCCCGATGCGGATTGACCTGGTCAGCATCTTCCCCGACTACTTCGCCCCGCTGAGCCTCTCGCTCGTGGGCAAGGCCGTCGAGACCGGCCTCCTCACCCTCGGCGTCCACGACCTGCGGGAATGGACCCACGACCGGCACCGCACCGTCGACGACACCCCGTACGGCGGTGGCGCCGGCATGGTGATGAAGCCCGAACCGTGGGGCGAGGCGCTCGACGACGCTCGTGCCCGACGAGCGGTCCGCGGCCGCTGCTGGTCGTGCCCACCCCGGCCGGCGTGCCCTTCACCCAGGCGCTGGCCGCACGAGCTGGCCGGACGGGACTGGCTGCTGTTCGCCTGCGGACGCTACGAGGGCATCGACGCCCGCGTGGTCGAGCTACGCCGCGACCCGGATGGACGTCCTCGAGGTGAGCCTCGGTGACTACGTCCTGAACGGGGGAGAGGTGGCGGCGCTGGCGATCACCGAGGCCGTCGTGCGCCTGCTGCCCGGCGTCCTCGGCAACCCGGAGTCGCTGGTGGAGGAGTCCCACGGCGCCGAACTCGACGGGCTGCTGGAGTATCCCGTCTACACGAAGCCGGCGTCCTGGCGGGGCCTCGAGGTGCCTGCCGTGCTGCTCTCCGGCCACCACGGGCAGGTGGCCTCCTGGCGGCTGGAGCAGTCCCGGCAGCGCACCGACGGATCGACGTCCGGATCTCCTCGAAGGCCGGAATTAGGACACGCGGTTATTGCCGAAACCACCATTTGAGGCAGTTCGTCCAGCCCGTGTCCGCACTCTGAGATCGGCCCGCCCGGAAACCCCCTGACTGCGCGAAACAGTCCGCATAACTCGTTAGTGTGGCCCCGTGGCGACAACGACTCTTACTCCTCATCAGAGAGCTGTCCGATCAACCGTCGCGATGAAGGCCTTGATGGCCGTCACCGGGTTGATCCTGATCGGCTTCCTTCTGGTGCACATGTACGGCAACCTCAAGATGTTCCTCGGTGCCGAATCCTTCGATCACTACGCAGAGTGGCTGAAGGGGGACATCCTCTACCCGCTGATCCCCAAGGGCTGGTTCATCTGGCTCTTCCGGGCGTTCATGGTCGCAGCCATCGCTGCTGCACATCTAGTCCGCTGTGACGCTGTGGCGTCGCGCGGTCGCCGCCAACCCGACGGCGTACGCGGCCAAGAAGAAGCTGGCCCAGACCTACTCCGCGCGCACCATGCGCTGGGGTGGCGTCATCCTGGCCGGCCTGCTGATCTTCCATCTCGCGCAGTTCACCGTGAAGGCGACCCTTGTCAACGGGCCGGCGACCGCGACGCCCTACGACATGGTGATCGGTGAGTTCAGCATCTGGTGGATGGTGCTGGTCTACGCCCTGTGGATCCTGACGGTCTGCATGCACGTGCGCCACGGTCTCTGGAGTGCCTTCGCCACCCTGGGCGCCAACACCAGCGCCAAGGCCCGCACCGTGCTCAACGGCTGCGCCTGGGCAGTGGCCCTCCTGCTCTACATCGGCTTCATGATCATGCCGGTGGCTGTTCTCTTCGGATGGATTCACTGATGACCACGACGACGACTCCCGCCGCCCCCAAGACGGCGAAGACCGCGAGCACCGACTTCTTCGAGGTCGGCGCAGAGATCAAGGACGCCAAGGCGCCCGCCGGCGCCGATCGAGCAGAAGTGGTCGAAGCGCAAGTTCGAGGCCAAGCTGGTCAACCCGTCCAACCGCCGCAAGCTGACCGTGATCATCGTCGGCACCGGCCTTGCCGGTGGCGCCGCTGCTGCCAGCCTCGGTGAGGCCGGCTACAACGTCCTGAACTTCTGTTACCAGGACAGCCCCCGCCGGGCGCACTCGATCGCAGCGCAGGGCGGCATCAACGCAGCCAAGAACTACCGCAACGACAACGACTCGACGTTCCGGCTGTTCTACGACACCGTCAAGGGTGGTGACTACCGCGCCCGGGAGACCAACGTCTACCGCCTCGCAGAGGTCAGCGCGAACATCATCGACCAGTGCGTCGCACAGGGCGTCCCGTTCGCCCGCGAGTACGGCGGCCTGCTGGACAACCGTTCCTTCGGTGGCGTCCAGGTGCAGCGCACCTTCTACGCCCGCGGCCAGACCGGCCAGCAGCTGCTGATCGGTGCCTACCAGGCGCTCGAGCGCCAGGTGGCTGCCGGCACGGTGAAGATGCACACCCGGCACGAGATGCTGGAGATCATCATCGTCGACGGTCGGGCCCGCGGCATCATCACCCGCGACATGGTGACCGGTGCCATCGAGACCCACTTCGCCGACGCTGTGGTGCTCGCCACCGGCGGCTACGGCAACGTGTTCTTCCTCTCGACGAACGCGATGGGCTGCAACGTGACCGCCAACTGGCGGGCACACCGCAAGGGCGCCTACTTCGGCAACCCCTGCTACACGCAGATCCACCCCACCTGCATCCCGGTGCACGGCGAGACCCAGTCGAAGCTCACGCTGATGTCTGAGTCGCTGCGCAACGACGGACGCATCTGGGTGCCGAAGAACGCCGCGGACTGCGAGAAGGACCCGCGCCAGATCGCAGAGGAGGACCGCGACTACTACCTGGAGCGGATCTACCCGGCGTTCGGCAACCTGGTGCCGCGTGACATCGCGTCCCGTCAGGCCAAGAACATGTGCGACGAGGGTCGCGGCGTCGGCCCGGCGGTCAAGGAGTTCGACGAGGACGGCAACGAGCGCTTCGTGCGTCGCGGCGTCTACCTCGACTTCGCCGAGGCGATCGGCCGGCTGGGCAAGGACGGGGTGGCTGCCCGCTACGGCAACCTCTTCGACATGTACGCCCAGATCACCGGTGAGGACCCGTACGCGACCCCGATGCGGATCTACCCCGCGGTGCACTACACCATGGGTGGCCTGTGGGTGGACTACGACCTGTCCTCCAACGTGCCCGGCCTCTACGTGACCGGCGAGGCGAACTTCTCCGATCACGGTGCGAACCGGCTCGGTGCCTCCGCCCTGATGCAGGGCCTGGCCGACGGCTACTTCGTGCTGCCGAACACCATCAACGACTACCTCGCCGGCGCGTCGGCGCTCCCGAAGGTCGACGAGAGCCACCCGGCCGCCGTCGAGGCGCTGGAGTCGGTGAAGGAGCGGATCGACAAGCTGCTGGCCGTCAACGGCACCCGCACCGTCGACTCCTTCCACAAGGAACTCGGCAACATCATGTGGGAGTACTGCGGCATGTACCGCACCGAGGCCGGCCTGATCAAGGCGATCGGCCTCATCCGGAAGCTCCGCGAGAGCTTCTGGAAGGACGTGAAGGTCTCCGGCGTGAACGAGGACTTCAACCAGACCCTGGAGCGGGCCGGACGCGTGGTGGACTTCATGGAACTCGGCGAACTGATGTGCGTCGACGCCCTGCACCGCCGCGAATCCTGCGGTGGCCACTTCCGGGCAGAGAGCCAGACCGAGGACGGCGAGGCGCTGCGTCACGACGACGAGTACGCCTACGTCGCAGCCTGGGAGTACACCGGCACCGCGCAGGCCCCGATCCTGCACAAGGAGCCGTTGGAGTATGAGTTCATCGAGCTGAAGCAACGGAGTTACAAGTGAACATCACCCTGCGCGTATGGCGCCAAGCAAACGCCCAGGCTGAGGGGCGCATGGTCACCTATCAGGTGCAGGACGTCTCCCCGGACATGTCGTTCCTGGAGATGCTCGACCTGCTCAACGAGGACCTCACCATCAAGGGCGAGGAGCCGGTGGCCTTCGACCACGACTGCCGTGAAGGCATCTGTGGCATGTGTGGTGTCGTCATCAACGGCACCGCCCACGGCCGGGGCGAGTCCCCGGTTCCGACCACCACCTGCCAGCTGCACATGCGGTCCTTCGAAGATGGCGCGACCATCGACGTCGAGCCGTGGCGGGCGGGCCCGTTCCCGGTGATCAAGGACCTGGCCGTCGACCGGTCGGCGTTCGACCGGATCATCCAGGCCGGCGGCTTCATCTCCGCCAACACCGGAGCAGCACCGGAGGCCCACGCGGCGCCGGTGGGCAAGTTGCAGGCAGACCGTGCCTTCGACGCAGCCACCTGCATCGGTTGTGGCGCCTGTGTTGCGGCCTGCCCGAACTCCTCGGCGATGCTGTTCACCGCCGCGAAGATCACCCACCTGGCCATGCTCCCGCAGGGCCAGCCGGAGCGGTACAGCCGGATCAAGACGATGATCGCCACGCACGACGCCGAAGGCTTCGGCGGCTGCACGAACATCGGTGAGTGCGCGGAGGTCTGTCCCAAGCAGATCCCGTTCGACACGATCAGCCAGCTCAACCGCGACCTGATCGCGAGCCTCTTCAAGAAGGACGGCAAGTAACCGCAGTTCCTGACGACGGCCCCCGGAGCTCACGCTCCGGGGGCCTTCGCCGTTCCGACCCGCCGCCTTGCTCCCGAAACGCGCCCTCGCTCCCGAAATTTCGGGAGCAACCGCACGTTTCGGTGGCGGGAACGTCGCGATCTGGCAAGGATCGGGCACAGGCGCCGGCGGAGGGAGCGTGGATGGCCTACGAGAAGCTCGAGGCTGACGCCGTACTGGCGACGGCGGAACGACTGCAGGCGCGGATCCACGCGCGTTTCCCGGACCGCAACCTCGGACGGGTCGCCGAGCGTCTCGTCGACGTGGCGTCGGACGTGGAGCGTGCGGCTGCACGATCGACGTGGGTCAAGGTGCTGCGGGTCGTCGGGTCGGTGCTGATCGTCGTCATCGTCGCGCTGTCGGCCGCGTCACTGGTTGCCGCCATCGTCGAACTGGTGCGCAGCGCAGGATCGACGCTGGCGTGGCTGGCCGCGGTCGAGACGATCGTGAACGACGTGGTCTATGCCGGGATCGCCGTGGTCTTCCTCTGGGTGCTGCCGTCCCACCTGGAACGGCGCCGCATCCTCGGCGAGCTGCACCGGCTCCGGTCGCTGGCCCACGTCATCGACATGCACCAGCTCACCAAGGATCCCGAGCGGTACGCACCTTCCTTCCAGAAGACCTCCCAGACCGTCCAGGTGACCCTCAGCCCCATCGAGATGGCCAACTACCTCGACTACTGCTCGGAGTTGCTCTCGCTGGTCTCGAAGACCGCCGCGGTCTACGCGGAGCGCAGCACCGACCCTGCCGTGCTGGCCACCATCAGCGACATCGAGAACCTCACCAACGGCATGGCGCGCAAGATCTGGCAGAAGCTCGGCCTCGTTCCGGGCGTCGGTGGACGTCGTGCCGACCCGGTGGATTGATCTCGGGCCGCTGACGCGCAAGACTCCCCCTTCGCGCGCTGACGCGCTCGGCGGTCGCCGATTCGCTGCTCCGCTGCCGGTATGGCAAACTTGGGAGTCGTTGTGCCGAGCGCGCTCCTGCCACAGGGGGAAGGCCCTCTCGGACCCACTGAAATGACTACACGAAGTGTCCTGTGGCACTGGCGAGGAAACCATGAACAAGCTGGTAGAGCAGATCGGTAACGATGCACTGCGCTCCGACCACCCCGACTTCCGCCCCGGCGACCAGGTCAAGGTGCACGTCCGCGTCATCGAAGGTAACCGCTCCCGCATTCAGGTCTTCGCCGGCGCCGTGATCTCCCGGGCAGGTTCCGGAATCGGCGCAGCCTTCACCGTCCGCAAGGTCAGCTTCGGCACCGGTGTCGAGCGCACCTTCCCGCTGCACAGCCCGATCATCGAGAAGATCGAGGTCGAGCGCATGGGCGACGTGCGACGCGCCAAGCTGTACTACCTCCGTGGTCTGCGCGGCAAGGCTGCCAAGATCAAGGAGAAGCGCGACCGCTGAGCACCGGTAACATGCCGGAGCGCGCGAGCGTCGAAGAAGGGAGAGCCGTGAGCGATCCCACCGTTGATACCGGGAGCAAGGAAGACTCCGGACTGCGGATAGCGGGTGGCTGGCTGCGTGAGATCGCGATCGTCGTGATCGGCGCGCTCATCGCATCCACCCTGCTTCGTCTCTTCATCGTGCAGATGTTCGTGATCCCTTCCGGGTCGATGGAGAACACCCTGCAGGTGCGCGACCGGGTCGCCGTGCAGAAGCTCGTCCCGTTCCAGCGTGGCGACATCATCGTCTTCCGGGACACCGAAGGCTGGCTCGCTCCCGCGAAGGTCGAGGACGACCCGGTGAAGAAGGCCCTCATCTTCGTCGGCCTTGCGCCGGACGAGAGCTCCAACCACCTGATCAAGCGGGTCATCGGCCTCGCCGGCGACCACGTCACCTGCTGTGATGCACGGGGACGCATCGTCGTGAACGGGACGGCGCTCAACGAGTCCGCCTACCTGTACACGGACAAGGGCACGGGCAAGCAGGTCGACCCGTCGGCAGCTGCCTTCGATCTGGTGGTTCCGGCGGGTACCGTCTTCGTGATGGGTGACCACCGCAACGACTCCCAGGACTCCCGCTGCCACCTCGCCGACGACACCGACGGCGGGCCGGCAGGCAGCAAGGCCTTCATCCCCACCGGCAACATCGTCGGCACGGCCGTTGCCGTCGTCTACCCGTTCAGCCGGTTCCAGGGACTCAGCCGTCCGCTGACGTTCGAGAACCTCCCTGCCGGACAGACCCCGCCAGCCGCCCCCGTGCTGAACGGCCCAGAAGTCGTCTGTTAGGGCGGGCAGTGGCGATCGTCGTCCGCCGGGAAGCCGGCATCTACGCCTACGAGGCCTCGCTGCGTCGCGCGGGCTTCGACCTGATCGCCGGCGCTGACGAGGCCGGACGCGGAGCGTGCGCCGGCCCCCTCGTCGCCGGCGCAGTGATCCTGCGGCCCGGCAAGTCGGGCGAGATCCCCGGCCTCGCCGATTCCAAGCTGCTCACGCCGCTGGCCCGCGACCGGGTCTACGACCACATCCTGAAGCGGGCCCTCGCCTGGTCGGTGGTGAGCATCGACCCGGGAGAGTGCGACACCCTCGGCATGCACCAGGCCAATCTCGCCGCGCTGCGCCGGGCGCTGCTGCGGCTGCAGCCCACCGCCGCCTTCGCCCTCACCGACGGCTTCGGGGTGGACGGGCTCGGCATGCCGAACCTCGCCATCTGGAAGGGCGACCGGGTCGCAGCCTGCGTCGCGGCAGCCTCCGTCATCGCGAAGGTGACGAGGGACCGCCTGATGGGTGGCTGGCACGAGGAGCTGCCCGACTACGCCTTCGACATCCACAAGGGCTACTGCACGCCGCTGCACCAGGAGCGCCTCGAGGTGCACGGGCCCAGCCACATCCACCGCTGGTGCTTCGAGAACGTCCGCCGCACGGCCCGCCCGGAAGGTTGGTCGGGTGTTCGGTGGGTCGGCAGCACGACCACTGGCGACTCGTCGGCTAGGCTGCTTCCGTCATGAGCGCCGAAGACCTTGAACAGTACGAGTCCGAACTCGAACTGCAGTTGTACAAGGAGTACAAGGACGTCGTCGGCATCTTCACGTACGCGGTGGAGACCGAGCGGCGCTTCTACCTGTGCAACGCGGTCGACCTGAAGGTCCGCACCGAGGGTGGTGACGTGTACTACGAGGTGTCCATGGGCGACGCCTGGGTGTGGGACATGTACCGCCCGGCGCGGTTCGTGAAGAGCGCCAAGGTGCTCACCTTCCGTGACGTCTCCATCGAGGAGATCGCACACAGCGACCTGAAGGTCCCCGACAACCTCTGACCTGTGGATCACCGCTCCTTCGTCCACAGGACGCGAGGAGCGCTGACGCGCGCGCCGTTGCCCTGCCGATAGTCACCGGTGGAGGTGGTGGCCATGGGCAGGGCCGAGGTGTGGCACGTCGGGGAGGAGCTGGCTGCGCGGTACCTGACAGGGCTCGGCTGGCGGGTCCTCGAACGCAACTGGCGTTGCCCGGCCGGAGAACTCGACATCGTCGCCATCGACCCGGTGCCGGAGCCGGTGGTGGTCTTCTGCGAGGTCAAGTGCCGCACAGGGCTCGGCTTCGGCCCTCCGCTGGAGGCCATCACGGCAGCGAAGGTTGCCAAGCTGCGCGAGGTGGCACTGCACTGGCTGCGGGCCCAGAAGGAGCCGGTCGCGCACATCCGGTTCGACGGGGTGGGCGTCCTGCTGTCCCGCGAGGCGCCCCCGATCATCACCCACGTCCCGGGGATCGGCCGGTGAGCCAGGCGCGGGCATGGTCGGTCGCCCTCGTCGGCGTCGAGGGCACGATGGTCGAGGTCGAGGCGGCGATCAGCAGCGGGCTGCCGAAGACCATCATGGTCGGCCTGCCGGACGCAGCCCTCTACGAGGCGCGCGACCGGTGCCGCGCTGCGATGGCCTCAGCCCGGTTCGGCTGGCCGTCCGACCCGGTCACGATCAACCTCTCGCCGGCCACCCTGCCGAAGGCGGGCTCCCACTACGACCTGGCGATCGCCGCGGCGGTCGCCGCTGCCGGACGGAGGTTCGACCCGGCAGCGCTGGAGGGCACGGCCCTGTTCGGCGAGCTGGGGCTCGACGGCCGCGTCCGGACGGTGCGGGGGTTGCTGCCGGCCCTTCTCACGGTGGCACGGCGGGGCTTCGGGCGGGTGATCGTCCCTGCTGGCCAGCTCCGCGAGGCAGCGCTCGTCGACGGGCTTGGCATCGCCGGTGCTGCCGACCTCGCCGACCTGTTCGACATCCTGCGCGGCGGTCCGGGCGCTGTCGCGCCGCCGCCATCGGCGCCGGCGGAGGACGCAGGGCCGCCGCTGGACCTCGCCGACGTGGTCGGCCAGGTGGAGGGCAAGTGGGCCCTCGAGGTGGCCGCGGCGGGCCGCCACCACCTGTTCCTGCACGGCCCGCCGGGCGTCGGCAAGACCCTGCTGGCCGAACGGCTGCCGGGACTGCTGCCCGACCTCGAACCGTCGGAGGCGCTGGAGGTGTCCGCCGTGCACTCCATCGCTGGGCTCAACCTCGACGGCGGGCTGGTGCGGCGCCCGCCCTACGCCGACCCGCACCACTCGGCGTCCGTGGCCAGCCTCGTCGGCGGAGGGGCTCGGATCGCCCTGCCGGGCGCCGTGTCGCGCGCGCACCGCGGGGTCCTCTTCCTTGATGAGGCGCCGGAATTCTCGCCACGGGTGATGGAAGCGCTGCGGGTTCCTCTGGAGTCGGGCCGGATCGTCCTCGGCAGGGCCGTCGCCACCGCGACGTACCCGGCCAGCTTCCAGCTGATCCTCGCTGCGAACCCGTGCCCCTGCGGGCAGGCCGGCGTCCCGGACGGCAACTGCCGCTGCGCCCCGATGGCTGTGCGCCGCTACGCCACCCGGATCTCCGGGCCGATCCTCGACCGGATCGACATCCACCAGCAGCTGCGCCAGGTGCGTGCGGCCCTGCTCGGTGGCAACCACGCGCCCGGCGAGGCGAGCGGCGTCGTTGCCGAGCGGGTCCTCGCAGCGAGGGACCGGCAGCGCCACCGCCTCGCGCCCAGCGGTTGGCGGACCAATGGCGAAGTGCCCGGCCCGGCCCTGCGCAAGCGCCTTCCCCTGCCCGACGGCTCCGAGCTGCTGGACGCGGCCGTTGCCCGCGGGCGGCTGTCGGCCCGTGGCGTCGACAAGGTGCTGCGGCTGGCCTGGACGATCTGCGACCTCGCCGGGGACTCCCGCCCCACCCGCGAGCAGTTGCACACGGCGCTCGCCATGCGACGCGGGGAGGAGGTGGCGCTGTGATCGAGGAGAGGGACGCCCGGATGTGCCTGGCTGCCGTCGTGGAGCCCGGGCATCCGGCTGTCGCGGAGGCCGTCGCTGAGTACGGCGCCGCGCAGGTGTGGGCCAGCCTGACCCGTCCGGGCTCGGAGCTGCCGCTGGGCCTGCGCGCCCGCGCGCTGAAGCCGGAGGAGTTGCGCGACCGCACCCGCGCGGAGCGGTTGCGGTTCGTGATCCCCGGTGACGCCGAGTGGCCAGCCCCGTTGTCCGACCTCGCGGGGTGCGAGCCGGTCAACCAGCTCTCCGGCGAACCGCTGGGGCTCTGGCTGGCCGGCGGGGGCGACCTGGCCGAACTCGCTGCGCAGTCGGTGGCCGTCGTCGGTTCGCGCGCCTCCACGCCGTACGGCGACACGGTCGCCTCCGAGCTGGCAGCAGAACTCTCGGAGTCCGGGCGCTCCGTGCTCTCCGGTGGCGCCTACGGCATCGACGCCGCAGCCCACCGCGGCTGCCTCGCCGGACGCACCCCGACGGTCGCCGTCATGGCTGGCGGGCTCGACCAGCCGTACCCGACGGGACACCGTCCGCTGTTCGACCGGATCGCCGAGCGGGGCGTGCTGGTCAGCGAACTCGCTCCCGGCGAGCACCCCACCCGGGTGCGGTTCCTCGCGCGGAACCGCCTGATCGCAGCGCTGACGCCGGGCACCGTGCTGGTGGAGGCTGCCGCCCGCTCCGGTGCCCGGAACACGGTCACCTGGGCGAACGTGCTCGGGCGCATCGTGATGGCCGTGCCGGGACCGGTGACCAGCGCGACGTCGGTGACGCCCCACCTGCTGATCAGGGAGTCGGAGGCGATCCTCGTCGCACGGGCCGGCGATGTCCTCGAGCTGCTCTCCCCGCTGGGCCGCGCCAACCCGCGCCCGCCGTCGGAGCGCCGGCCGACCGACCAGCTCAGCGCCGACGAGCTGCGGGTGTTCGAGGCCGTCCCCGGCAGGGGCAGCCTCGGTGCCGGTGACCTCGCGCTGCAAGGCAGGCGTCGCGCTCCCGACCTGCCTCGCCCTGCTCGACCAGCTGGCCGACCAGGGCTTCCTGGTGCAGAACGTGCTCGGGCAGTGGCAGCTACCTCCCCGCGGTCAGCGTGCGCGGTAGGCCTCCAGCAGGCGCAGCCACACCTCGCTGGCCGTCGGGTAGGACGGGACGGCGTGCCACAGCTGGTCGGGCGTCAGGTGCCCGACGATCGCCACCGTCGCAGCGTGCAGCAGCTCGGCCACCTCCGTGCCGGCGAACGTTGCGCCGAGCAGGCCGCCACCACCGGCAGCGAACACGAGCTTGGCCTTGCCGCCCGCGTCGTCGCGCAGCAGTGCCGTGCCGGACGCGCTGGTGAGCTCGACCTCGACGCACTCCACGTCGATGTCCTGCACAGCAGCCTCGGCTTCCGTGATGCCGACGGAGGCCACCTGCGGGTCGGTGAAGACCACCTGCGGCACCGGTACGTCATCGGGCACCTCCGGATCCGGCAGACCGTCGGCACGCGCAGCGATCAGGTCACCGACGATGCGGGCCTTGTACTTGCCCCAGTGGGTGAGCGGCGCCTGCCCGCCGACGTCGCCGACGACGTGCAGCCAGGCCGGCCGGGCGCCCGGATCGGCGAAGTCGGCAGCGCTCAGGCCGATGCTGTCCAGGCCGAGCTCCCTTGTCGCAGGCTTGCGGCCGGTTGCCACCAGCACCTCGGCGAACTCCTCCTGCGTGCCGTCGACGGTCAGCGTCACGGGTCCGCCGTGCACCCTGCCGAGCCCGGTGTCCGCCGCACCCTCCCGCCTGGCAGCGGTGACCTGGGCTCCGAAGCGCAGGTCGACGCCGGCCGTCCGCAGGCCCTCCGCGACGAGGTCGGCGGCGAACGGCTCGAACCGGTCGAGCAGCCGCTCGCCGCGCACCAGCAGCGTCACCTTCGCGCCGAGGGCAGCGAGCCAGTGGCAGGCCTCCACCGACACGACCCCGCCGCCGATCACGGCGATCGACGCGGGCACTTCCTTGATGCCGGTGGCGTCGCGGGAGCCCCACGGCTTCACGGCAGCGAAGACTTCGGGCACCACCGGGCTCGACCCCGTGGCGACCACGACGGCGAGCCGCGCCTCGACCTCGCGCGTCCCTTCACTGGAGGTGATCAGCACGCGCCGCTCGCCGACCAGCTTGCCGGTGCCGCGGGCGATGTCGATGCCTGCGCCCGCGGCCCACTTCTCCTGTCCCGCGTCGCTGTAGTCGGACACCCAGTAGTCGCGTCGCGCCAGCAGCGCGGGGACGTCCAGCGGGATGTCGTCGGGCAGCCCGCCGAGGTTCTCGGGCGCTGGCTCGCACCTCGATCGGACGCAGCATCGCCTTGCTCGGCATGCACGCGTAGTAGGAGCATTCGCCGCCCACGAGTTCGCGCTCCACCATCAGCGCGGTGCGCGACGAACCCCTGGTCGCGTAGTCGGCGGCGTTCTCCCCGGCCGGCCCTGCCCCGATCACAACAACGTCATAGGTCTGTGCAGTCATGGCCCCAGTGTCGCGGAGGTCACAATCCGGCAACAGTTGGCGCTCCAGCGGCAATTCCCGCAACGCATGCGCCGGGGCAGCCGTGGGTAGGGCATGAGCACCTTGCGCACACTCGGCCTCGCGGCCCTCGTTCCCTTCGTCCTTGTCGTCGGCGGATGCTCCGCCGCCAGCGCCAGCCCTGCAGCCGGCTCCGCGGCGGCACGGCCGACGGTCCAGCGCATGCCGCGGCGACCGGATCCAGGACGCCTCCGTACCGGAGGCCAAGCCCGCTGAGGGCGGTGGCGGTTTCGCCGGCACCGTGCAGGTGAAGATCGCCCGCAACGCGAGCGCAGCCATCACCGTGCACCGACGTCGAGATCGCGGCATCCAGGCTCCGCGCGCTCGCCACCGCCGTTGGTGGCGTGGTGACAACGGAGAACCTGGTCACCCGCGTCGACGCGAAGGGCATCACCACCCCCACCTCGACCATGGTGATCTCGGTGCCGGCGGACACCCTGGACAGCACCCTCGAGCAGCTGAAGTCCCTCGGCACCATCACCAGCCGGGTGATCTCCAGCGAGGACGTGACCACGCAGGTCGCCGACGTGGCTTCGCGGGTCCAGTGCCCTCGAGGGCTCCATCGCCCGGCTCAACGATCTCTCGAAGAAGGCCGGGAGCATCAGTCAGCTCACAGAGCTCGAATCGCAGCTGACCACCCGCATCGAGGAGCGCGACTCCCTGGTCGCCCAGCAGAAGTCGCTGGCCGGACGCGTGGCGCAGTCGCCCATCACCGTCACGCTGCAGACCCCGCCGCCTGCCGTCGTCGAGCCCGAGACACCCGGCTTCCTCTCCGGGCTGGTCGCCGGCTGGAACGCCCTGGTGTCCAGCAGCCGGGTCCTGCTCACCATCGTCGGAGCACTGCTGCCGTTCCTGCTGCTGGTGACCCTGATCGGCGTCCCCGTCGTGCGTCTGGCGGCGTCGCCTGCGCCGCGTCCCGGTGACCGTCGCTCCGGTTGCGGAGGCCTCGAAGCCCACCCCCACCGAGGCCGCCGAGTGATGTCACCCTCCGGGGGGACAGACGCGCGGGCACCCGATTGCCTAGGATTTCCCTTGCAGGGGGGAGCAGGCGCTACTGGTTGCGAGGCCGAGAGGCTGGCAGCGACTGACCTGAGGATTACCAGATCGCAGCAGACGTGAATAGCTGCGGACGGGCCATGGCCCGTCCGCAGCTTCTTCGTTCCGCCGGAGGCCCTGCTCAGTCGACGCCGGTGGTGTCCAGCAGCCCTGCGTCGACCAGCCTCGTGCCGGAGAACACACCGACCGCCACGTCACCGGACGTGATGCCCGGCAGCCGCCAGGCGACACTGCGGTCGACCCGGAGCGCGAGGTACCCCGCCAGGCCTGGATGGGCCTGCACGACGGAGGCCGGCAATCCCGCCGGATCGAGGGTCAACCGCACCGACCGTCCGCCGGTGATGGCTTCTGCGTCGACCGCCAGCGCGCCCTTCTCGCCCCAGTACAGCCGGAACTCCGGCGAGCCGCGGCTCGAGGTCTCCCAGCGCGTCGGCCGGCCAGGCGATCAGGCCGGGCGTAACCCAGACGCCGCGATCCTTCGTCGAGGGCAGGGGCTGTGGTGGGCCGCGTCACCGTCGTGGTCACCTCGTGGGTGGTCCGGTTGTAGGTGACCCGCACCAGCATCCCTGCGGCCGGCACGGTGACCTTCACCTCACTGTTGGCGCCCTGCGGGTACCAGCCGGCCTCGTCGGTCGCGAAGTCCTCCGCGATCTTGAAGGTGTAGTCGCCGGGCGGCAGCAGGCTGGTCGCCCAGCTGTAGGTGTGGTCACCGTCGGGGTCCTGCAGCCACGGCCGCATGCACGCCGGTGCCTTGTCCGTCGCGCACCCCAGTTCGGTGTTCCAGGTTCCCGGCGCCGTGATCAGGGGGCCCTGGGCATCGGAGGTGGCGTAGTGCGTGCGGTGGTCGTAGAAGAACCGGACCGTGCCGGGGTTGGTGTAGGAGATGTTGCTGCCGTTCGGCACACCGCCGTCACCGTAGTTCTCGTCCCAGGACCCGTTGATGGCCGCCTTGTAGGCGTAGTTGCCGGCCGGAAGGGTGAACGTCCCCTTCCAGATCTGGTCGGCCGGGTCGTAGGTGAGCTTGGCCTTGTCGCAGGCGGGATCCCAGTCCCCGCCACAACCCATCTCGCTGTTGTGGTCCCCGGGCACGCGTGACCTTGTCCGGTTGGGTGACCGTGCCGACGTTGCCGTCGTTGCCGCCCGGTGGCCTCCGGCTTGCCGATGATGCCGTAGGTGGCGTCTGCGGAGATCCGTCCGGCCGCGTCCCGCACCACCGTCCGGTACTCCAGCAGCGTGCCGGTGGGGTAGCCGGACACGTCCTGGAAGACCCGGTACGGGGCGCTGTCGTCCGTGCCGAGCGGCTGCCACTTCGACGTGCCGACCGGGCGGAAGAAGAAGCTGGCCTGGGCGAAGGTGTTGCTGTTCAGGGTTGCGCCGATCTCGGTGCGGTCGGCGAGCGCTCCTCCCGGCTGCGGCGAGGTCATGGTGACGGTCGTGGGCCGCTGCCCGCGGTCGACGCGGGTGTGCGCCTTGTACACGACGGCCGACATGGCGGGCACCCGCACCGTGACGCGCGCCCTCGCCGGTTGCTGCGGAGCGACCGGTCAGCCCCGTAGAGCGGCGTGAAGCGCTCGTTGGCGTTGAAGGTGGCGAAGTTCGCCGTCTTCGTCGTGGTCGGCGTTGTTGAGGGCCACCACGTACTCGATGCCGCTGCGCCGGTCGACGCGCGAGAACGCGTAGATGCCCGCGCCGCTCGAGGCGTAGCGGTGGATCTGCGCGCCGTCGGTGAGGCCGGGGTTGGCCGCCCGCAGCGCTGACAGCTTGCGGATGAACCGGTAGAGCACGGCGTCGGTGTTGTACCGGTCCTTCGCGCCCGGCGTGCCGCCGAGCACGTCCTCGCTCGCGTAGGACGCCGTCTTCGTCGCGAACATGTCCTGGCGCGCAGCCTTGTCGCCGCCGGAGCCGATGAAGCCCTGCTCGTCGCCGTAGTAGACGATCGGCTGGCCGCGGGTGAGGTACATCAGCGCGTTGGCGAGCTTCACCCGGCGCAGCAGGTCGGCGTTCGACTGCTGGAGGCCTTCAGCAGGTAGCTGAGCCGGCCCATGTCGTGGTTGCCGAGGAACGTCGGCAGCTGGTAGGCGTTGGAGTCGGTGTCGGTGTAGTAGTCGTCTGCGACGAACAGGTCCCGCAGGTTCGTCGTCGCCTTGCCCTGGGCGAACGCCTGGGCCTGCGCCTGGAACCCGAAGTCGAGCGTCGCGGGCAGCTTGGCCGTGGTCGTGAAGGTGGACATGTACTCGGGACGGGCGTCGTAGACCTCGCCGAACATGAAGAAGTCGCGGTTCCCGACGCGGTTCGCCTCGGCCTGGATGGCGGGGGAGAACTTCTGCCAGAACTCGGTGTTCACGTGCTTGACGGTGTCGATGCGGAAGCCGTCGATGCCGAGGTCGACCCAGGCCTTGTAGACGTCGATCATGCCGTCGACGACCTTCGGGTTCTCCGTGAACAGGTCGTCGAGGCCGACGAAGTCGCCGTACTCGCTGGACTCCCCGGCGAAGGTCGAGTCGCCACGGTTGTGGTAGAGCGTGCGGTCGTTCAGCCAGGCCGGGACCTTGACGGTCGCGTCCGCTGTGCTGTCGAAGACCGGGTGGTAGGGGAAGGACGTGTTGACGTCGAGGGCGGGGAAGTCCTTCGAGCCGGCGACCTGCCTTGGGGTCGAACACCTGGCCGGAGGCCGTCCGGTACGGCTTGTCTGCCGTGGAGACGTAGCTGTAGGTCTTCTCGGAGTAGTCGATGACGTCGGCGGTGTGGTTGGTGATGATGTCGAAGAACACCTTGAGTCCCTTGGCGTGGGCCCTGCTGATCAGCTGCTTCATGTCGTCGTTGGTGCCGAGGTGCGGGTCGATCTGGGTGAAGTCGGTGATCCAGTAGCCGTGGTACCCGGCGCTCTCGGTGCCCGGGGTGCCCTGCACCGGCCGGTTCTTGAACGCCGGCGTCAGCCAGATCGCGGTCGTGCCGAGGTTCTTGATGTAGTCGAGCTTGCCGATCAGGCCCTTCAGGTCGCCGCCGTGGTAGAAGCCGTTGTCGGTCGGGTCGTACCCGGTGGCCAGCCGTGAGCCGGTGAGGCCGCCGCGGTCGTTGGACGGGTCGCCGTTGGCGAACCGGTCGGCCATCACGAAGTAGTAGCGCTCCCCGGTGAGCGGGCTCGCGCAGCGAGTCGTGGCCAGGCGGCGGTCGGCGGGCGTCGTGCCGACGGGCAGCGTTGCCGGACGGACGGTGGTCCGGTGGGTGACGGCGTCGAAGCTGAACACGAGGCGGGCCGGTCCGACGAGGTTCAGCGGGATGTTGGCGCCCTTCAGCACCCCGCCGGCGCCGTAGTCGACGTCCCAGGTGTCGTTGAGGGCGACCTTGTACTCGTAGGCGCCTGCGGGCACGTCGAAGGTCGCCTCCCAGGTGTCGCCGGTGCCCAGCTGGCACGAGGTGGGTGTCCGCGCAGGCCGGTGCCCAGTCGGCCGGGCAGCCGAGTTCGCTCTGCAGGCTGCCGACGAGGGTCACCGATGTGGTCGCAGCGCGAGCGGTGCCGACGGGTCCTGCGACGAGGGAGGTGCTGGCCAGTACGGCGCACAGGAGGAGGGAAAGGACAGGTCGACGCATTCGACGCTCCTTCGCGATCGAGCGGGGCCGAGGCCGCGTTCCGGGGTGATTCGCAGCACCATAGGGGCGGGTCCTGCGGATCGGGAAGGGCAATTCAGGCGCCCAGGCGCCTCCGCAGCAGGTGCTCCAGCGGTGTCCTCAGGAAAAGTGCCAACAGGCTCCAGAAGCTGGCGCCGGGCACGGTGAGGGCAATGACGAGGGCCAGGGCGAACATGATGCTGTTGGCGATGGCCGGCGCCATGTCGCTGGGGTGCTTGGTCACGCCGTCGCGGAGCAGTTCGGGTCGGCGCAGCAGGATCAGCTGCATGCCGAGCCATGATCAGGCTGGTGGCCAGCATCGTGCCGATGTACAGCCCGAGCTGCAGCGGGTCGGTCTCCATCGCCCCGATCATGGCTGTCACGACCGGCAGGCTGACGATGCTGAACATCCACAGGCCGTTGAGCCAGAAGAGCCCGGAACCCTGGTGTTCCACCCCGGTCGAGCAGGCGGTCGTGGCCGCGCCAGAACAACAGGATGATGAAGAAGCTGAGACAGAAGCTCGCGAGCTGCCCGTCGTTCGCAGCGAGGAACTGGGCGGTGTCGAGCCCGTCGCGCGCCGCCTCGGTGACCGACTCGAGCAGCGGCAGGATCAACAGGGTCATCGCGATCGCGACGACGGCGTCGGTGAAGAACAGCATGCGCTCGACCGGACGCGGATCGTGTGCGGAGTCCATGGTCAGCCAACAGTAGCGACTGCGCTCCTGGACGCCACCCGCCACCACAGCAGGCCCGCGACGGCGACCTGGAGGGCCACCACCGTCCAGAACGTCGCCGGTGCTGCGGTCAGCACCCCGGTGGTGGCGAAGGTGACGTCGACGATCCCGTGGTAGACGGCGCAGACCGGCACCGAGCCCCCGGTGCGCTCGTACAGCCAGCCGAGGACGATGGCTGTCGCGACGGTGAGCACGAAGAAGCCGGCCAGCGGCAACCCGGCCTGGAACGAACCGACGATGGCGAACAGCGGCAGGTGCCACAGCGCCCACAGCACCCCGACGACGAGCGACGCAGGGCCGGGGGCGAGCCACAACTGGATGCGGGGGAGCGCGAACCCGCGCCACATCGCTTCCTCCGTCAGCCAGAACAGGAGGATCTCGACGAGCAGCGACACCGGCACCTGGCCCAGCGGCAGGACGTCGGAGGGCGTCGGGGATGGCGGCAGCCCGTGCCCCGAGCGCGACGACGGCAGGGATCCCGGCCGCGAGCAGCACCGCGACGCCGAACCAGCGCCAGCCCACCCGCCAGGCAACGGACGCGACGCAGCAGGTCGGCAAGCCCCGCCTTGCCCCCGCCGGCGAGCAGCACCGACGATGCAGGCCAGCGGGAGGCCGATCCAGAAGGCCATGGCCTGCGGAACGTGCCAGCCGAGCAGGCCCCGCTGCTCCGCGATCAGGGTGCCCCACACCGTCCATGGCACGGCGAAGGCGAGCAGGTAGCCGAGCGCGAGCGAGCGCACGGGATGGCGGGCTGCGGCGGGCGGGATCCTGGCCATGTCGGGAAACTAACGCGTGCGACCCGGCCGTCGTATCAGCAGAAATGTGGCCCCGGCGGGTGTCGGTGCCGGGGAATAGGGTGACGCGGTGCGGAAGTTGACGGTGGCCCAGGGGACGGCCCTCAGTGCCGGCGCCGTCCTCGGCACCGGGATCATCTCGATGCCGGCCCTCGCCGACGCGATCGCCGGCCCGTCCGCGCTGGTCGCCTGGCTCGCCCTCGTCCTGCTGTCCGCGCCGCTGGCCTGGACCTTCGGTGAACTCGGCGCCCGCTTCCCTGACGGCGGCGGGGTGTCCAGCTACGTGCGGCTGGCCTTCGGCACCCGGGCCGCGGACGCCGTCGGCTGGATCTTCTTCACAGCCGTGCCGCTGGGGGCCCCGGTTGCGTCCTCGTTCGCCGGCGGCTACGTCGCGGACGTGCTCGGTGGTGGCGCAACAACCCGCTTCCTGACCTTCCTTGTCATCGTCGGCATCGTCTTCGGCATGAACTGGCTGGGACTCCACATCTCCGGACGCGCGCAGCTGATCCTCACCGCCACCCTCGCAGCCCTGCTGCTCGCCACCGTGTTCGCAGCCCTGCCGCACGCGCGGATCGAGAACCTCACCCCGTTCGCGCCGCACGGCTGGCCTGCCGTCGGCACGGCGGCGGCGCTGCTGGTGTGGGCGTTCGCCGGCTGGGAGGCGATGTCGTCGCTCTCGCCCGACTACGCCGACCCGCGCCGTGACGTGCCGAAGGCCACCATGCTGGCCGTCGTCGTCGTCGGCGTGCTCTACCTCTCCGTTGCCTTCGTGAGCGTGCTCGTGCTCGGGCCGAACCTCGCAACCAGCCAGGCGCCGCTGGCCGACCTGCTGGCCGTCGGCGTGGGCGGGCCGGTGCGTCCGGTGGTTGCGCTGGTCTCCGTGCTCCTGACGATCGGGGCGGTGAACGCCTACATCGCCGGGGCCTCCCGGCTCGGGTTCGCCCTCGCGCAGGAGGGCGCGCTGCCGTACCGGGCGTTCGGGTCGGTGCGACGCTCACTGGTGATCGTCGTGCTCGGTGCGATCGCAGGAGCAGTGCTGCCGATCGCCCAGCACACGCTGCTGCTCCTCGTGACCGGCGGCCTGACCCTCGTCTACGTGATCGGCACGGCGGCCGCGGTCAAGCTCCTTCCCGGACGGGGGGAGAAGGCGGTCGCGGCGTTCTCGTTCGTCTGCGTCTGCGTGTTGTTGTGGCTCACCGGCTGGCCCGCGCTGCTCAGCCTCGGTGTCGCGGCGGCCGCCATCGGCTACCGGCTCTGGCGCGACCGCGTGCGACGAGGCGAGCAAGGCCTGAGGTCAGCAGCCGGCGAGCTGCAACCTGATGGCCCCGTCGATCATGATCTGGTGGGTGACCTGCCCGGCAGCGCCCCGGAGGTGCTCCCGCGCAGCGTTGTAGCAGCCGACCCACGCGCTGGCAGCCCAGGCCACCTCGACCTCCTCGTCGGTGAGGGCCCGTCCGCTCTCGGACTGGTAGGCGGAGAGCACCCGGCGTCCGAGCGCAACGGGCGCGATGCGGCTCTCGTCCGGCAACTCGTTGAAGTTGGCGGCAAGGCAACCGACGAGCACGGCCTCCGGTCGGCCGGTGAGCTCCTCCCAGCCGTGGACGATCGCGGACGGCACGCCGTTGGAGCCCTCGAGCCAGCGGATGTGGACGCCGTTGAGCTCCCCGTGGCCGACGACCTCGGGAAGGCGGCGTGGCCAGCAGTCGCTCCTTGGCGACCTCCGCTGTCGCGGCGAGGCCCGGGCGGCAGCTCGCGCAGGACCCGCTCGGGATCCCACGCGGGGTTGGGTGCCGGCGCCCAGAGCCGGCCGGGGTGCCCGTGGTCGTAGGCCAGCCAGGGCGACGGGGGAGCGAAGCGCGACGGTTCGAGGTCTGCGCACGCTGCGATGAGCCGCGCCTGGAGCCTGCCGTAGGAGCCGGCCGGATCGTCGTTCGGCCAGACGGCGCCGTCGGCGCGCCACTTCTCCGCCGTCACCACCATGCCGGGCGAGTCGCCGATCGGCTCCGGGCCGGCGAGCAGCGCGGGACAGTCGATGCCGTGCTCCTGCACGAGGCGGTGGGCATCGTCGCACGCGGCGATCCGCGTCGAGTCGGGCCGCATCTTCACGGCCACCACCCTGCCGTCGGACAATTCGAAGCCCCACAGCTGCGAAGCAGGGGCAGAGGTGATGAAGCTGTGCACCGGGTGGGCGCCGAGGTGGCGGAGGCACCAGTCTGCGATCGCGCCAGCCGGCTCCGTGCTGGCGGGCGTGGCGGACATGACAGCGAGACTAGCTGCGACGGCTGCGGCCCCGCGGGCTTGCTAAGAGAATCAAGCGTCGCTAATAATGCTGAATGTGGCCTTGAGTCCTCGCGAGAAGGAGATCCTCGCACTGCTGCGCGCGCAGCCCATGCTGGACGCAGCCGGTCTGGCCCGCAGCCTCGGGACGAGCAAGGGCGCCGTCGCGGTGGCCCTCTCCTCCCTCACCCAGAAGGGCGAGGTCATCGGTCGTGGCTACGTGCTTCGCGGTGAGCCGTGGGCCGTCGTCGTCGGCGGTGCGGCGTGGGACATCAAGGCGAGCAGCCTCGCCACCGCACGGCTCCACACGTCGAACCCGGGAACGGTCAGCCGCACCCCCGGCGGGGTGGGCCGCAACATCGCGGAGGTCATCGCGCGGCTGGGCGGACGCGTCCACCTGGTGGCGGCCGTCGGCGCAGACCCCGCCGGACGCGACCTCCTCGCCCGCACCTCGGAGGCCGGCGTCTACGTCGACCAGGTCGCGGCGAGCGCCGCATCCCACCGGCAGCTACCTCGCAGCCCTCGACAACGACGGCGAGCTGGTGATCGGCATCTCCGACTTCGCAGCCACCGACTCCCTCGACGTCGCAGACGTCGCCCGCTCGTCGGAACTGATCGCGCGGGCCCAGGTCGTCGTCATCGACGGCAACATTCCTGCTGCCGGTCGCCGGCTGGGCGCTCGCCGTCGCGGCCTCTGCCGGCGTCCGGGTCGTCCTCGAGCCGGTGAGCGTCGCCAAGGCCGCACGGATGGCGCCGCTGCTCACGCCCGCGACAAGGGTCCACGCCATCACCCCGAACGTCGACGAGCTCGGCGCCCTCGTCGGCCACGACGTCGCCGACACGGTGGACGGGATCGCAGCGGCGGCCGCAGAACTCCATGCCCGCGGCGTGACCCACGTGTGGGTGAGCCGGGGAGCCGCCGGGAGCCTGCTCGCCAGCCCCGACGGCGTCGTCGCCATCGATGCGATCGCAGCGGAGGTGCGTGACGTCACCGGTGCGGGGGACGCCATGACAGCCGGCTTCGTGTACGGCCTGCTGTGCGGCGAGACCCCGGCCACCGCCGCGCAGCGCGGCCACCTTGCCGCGGCCCTCACCGTCGCGAGCACCCACACCGTCCCGCCAGACCTGGGCGTCGCCTTCACGACGGCGCTCCGCACCCTCGACATCCCGGCCACCGAACCCACCAACGCAGGAGCAACACCATGACCGATCCCCACCCGATGCTCGCCGTCGCTGCAGAGGTGGCCGAGGCGCTCGCGTCCGGCACACCCGTTGTCGCGCTGGAGTCGACGATCATCTCCCACGGCATGCCCTACCCGAAGAACGTGCAGACCGCTCGCGAGGTGGAGCAGATCATCCGCGACGGCGGCGCGGTCCCGGCGACCGTCGCGGTGCTGCACGGCGTGCCCCGGATCGGCCTCGACGACGCGGAGCTCGACCTGCTCGGCTCCGACCGCGCACGTGCGGAAGGTCAGCATCCGCGACCTGCCGCACGTCATCGCCCGCGGCGAGCACGGCGCAACGACCGTCGCCTCGACCATGCGGCTTGCTGCCCTTGCCGGCATCCGGGTCTTCGTCACCGGCGGCCTCGGTGGCGTCCACCGCGGCGGCGAGCTGAGCATGGACGTCTCCGCGGACCTCACCGAACTCAGCCTCACCGACGTCGCCGTCGTGAGCGCCGGTGTGAAGTCCCTGCTCGACATCGGGCGCACCCTCGAGGTGCTGGAGACGCTCGGCGTCCCCGTCGTGACGATCGGCTCGGATGACTTCCCCTCCTTCTACTCCCGCTCGAGCGGCTTCGCCTCACCCCTGCGTCTCGACGAGCCGGCAGAGGTCGCAGCAGCGATGCGCGCCAAGTGGGGTCTCGGCATCGCCGGCGGCATGGTGGTGGCGAACCCGATCCCGCTCGCGGACGAGATCCCGGAGGCCGAGATCAGCCTCCTGATCACGCGCGCCGTCAACGAAGCGGAGGAGCAGGGCATCACGGGTGCGGCGATCACTCCCTTCCTGCTGGGCAGGATCGTCGAACTCTCCGACGGGGAGTCGCTGCGGGCCAACATCGCCCTCGTGAAGAACAACGCTGCCCTCGGCGCGCGGATCGCTGTCGCCTACGCCGGGAGCTGACCGCGATCCTGGCGGTCCGCCCGGGGCCCCGGTGCTACCCTCCCGGGGTGAAGCTCGTCAGCATTCTGGCCACGGCCACGCTCTCCGTCGCCCTCGTCGGCGTCCCGGTCTCGCCCTCGGTGGCCCAGGCCCCCGCGGCTCCGGCCGTTGCGGCACCCGCCCCGCAGCTGACCAGCATCTGGAACTTCCGCGACGTCGCCGGCGCCGGCCTGCCCCTGTCCCACGGGGCGACCATGATCACCGGTGTGGTGTACCGCTCCGGCCAGTTGAAGGGCCTGAGCGACGCGGACGCTGCGACGCTGGTCGGCCTCGGCATCACCGACATCTACGATCTCCGCAGCGCGACAGCGGCCAAGGCCTCGCCCGATCGGGTGCCCAGCGGCGTCACCTACCACCGGATCGATGTGTTCGCAGGCCACAGCCATTCCTACAAGGGCAGGACGGCAGCGGGAGCGCGCGCCTACATGCGGTCGATGAACCGGCAATTCGTCACAGATTCCAAGCAGCGCAGCAGGATCGCCCAGGCCCTCCGCGCCATCTCCAAGGCGGACGGCCCGGTGCTCATCCACTGCGCCGCCGGCAAGGACCGGACGGGGTGGCTGTCGGCGATGCTCCAGTCGATCGCCGGCGCGAACAGGACGACCATCAAGGGCGAGTACCTGCTGTCGAACACCTACCGCAAGGACCTGATCGACAGCAAGGTGGCTGCAGCCCGCAAGATCTCCGCCACAAGGGCTGCCATCGTCAGCGAGCAGGAGTTGCTGCGTCCGTCCTACCTGGAGGCCGGGCTGGACAAGGCTGTTGCGAAGTACGGCTCCCTGCACAAGTACTGGACCAAGGGCCTGAAGCTCTCCGCCACGACCATCGCAACGCTGCGGGCCAAGCTGCGCCAGGCCTGATTCCTCCACACCGGATCGTTATCCGGAAGCACGGTTAGGCGGCCCCCCTCTGGGTACGGGTCACATGGAGACGTGCGCAAAGAGGCGAGCCCCGGCACCGATGCAGATGCCGACCGCCCAGCCCTGATGCGCGCCATCCGGGGCAGGTCGAGCCCGGCGCGTGCCGGGTGGATGGCCGAGCCCTCAACCCGTGAGGAGAGCTTCATGAATGGTCGGGCAAAGGTGCTGGCTGCAGCGGTCGGCTTCGGTCTTGTACTGGCAGGGTGCAGTTCGGGCGGTGGCGGGGCGAGCGCGCAGGCCTCGGTGGCGCAGGCGCGTGGGCCGATCACGATCTGGTACTCCAACAACGAGCAGGAGCTGGCCTGGGGCAAGGCCATGGTCGAGGCGTGGAACGCTGCCCACCCCGACGAGAAGGTGGAAGGGCAGGAGATCCCCGCCGGCAAGAGCAGCGAGGAAGTCATCGGTGCGGCGATCACCGCAGGCACGGCACCCTGCCTCGTCTTCAACACCGCACCCGCAGCGGTCGGCCAGTTCCAGCGGCAGGGCGGGCTGGTGAACCTCGCGACCTTCCCTGACGGCGTCAGCTACATCGAAGGCAGGACCGGCGAGGCCGCCCAGCAGTACAAGGCACAGGACGGCGGGTACTACCAGCTGCCCTGGAAGGCCAACCCGGTGATGATCTTCTACAACAAGGACATGTTCAAGAAGGCGGGACTCGACGCAGAGAAGCCCGACCTGAGCACGTACGACAAGTTCCTCGATGCGGCACGGAAGATCAAGTCCTCCGGTGCGGCCAAGTTCGCCATCAACCCGGCCCCCACCAGCGAGTTCTTCCAGACCCAGTTCGACTTCATGCCGCTGTACGCGGCCGAGTCGGGTGGCAAGCAGATCGTTGCTGACGGCAAGGCCACCTTCAACGATGCCTCCGGTCTCGCCGTCGCGAACTTCTGGAAGACGATCTATGCCGAGGGCCTGGCCGGCAAGGAGCCCGTGCAGGGCGATGCCTTCGGAACCAAGGTCAGTGCGATGTCGATCGTCGGCCCGTGGGCCATCGCGGCGTACAAGGGCAAGATCAACTGGGGCGCGGTGCCCGTGCCGACGTCGGCAGGCAAGCCGGCGACCGACACCTACACCTTCAGTGACGCCAAGAACGTTGGCCTGTACACCGCCTGCAAGAACCAGGCCACGGCCTGGGACGTGCTGAAGTTCGCCACCAACGAGGAGCAGGACGGCAGCCTGCTGACCAAGACCGGGCAGATGCCGATGCGGGCCAACCTGCAGCAGACCTATCCGGACTTCTTCACCAAGAACCCCGCCTACGTCCAGTTCGGCGAGCAGGCCGCCCGCACGGTGGAGGTACCCGGCGGTCCGCACACCGTGGAGATGCTCCAGACCCTGCGGGACGCCTACACCAAGGCCGTGGTCAGTGGCGAGGGCGACCTCCAGCAGGCCTTGAACGAGGCCGCCGACAAGGTCACAACCCTGGCCGGCCAGTAGGCCGGTCGATGGCCACAGTGACCCCCCTCGCGACAGCGGCAGCGCCCCGCACCGCGAGGGGATCGGAGGCGCGGCGCCATCGGGCGCGACAAGGGGTTCTTGGCTGGCTGTTCAGCGCGCCGTACCTGGCGTTCGTCGGCGTGATCTTCGCCTTCCCCCTCGGTTTCGCCGTCTACATGTCCGCGCACGACTACTTCTTCACGGCGCCCGGCGTGAACGTCGACCGGCCGTTCGTGGGGATGCGCAACTACGTGCAGGCGCTCACCGACCCTGCCGTGCGCCGGTCGTTCTTCAACGTCCTGGTGTTCCTGCTGATCAACGTGACGCTCACGGTGGTGTTGTCGCTGATACTGGCGACCCTGCTGAACCAGGTCGTCCACGCCCGTGCCTTCCTCCGCGTGTCCTTCTACCTCCCGTACCTGACGGCCAGCGTTGCCCTTGTGGGGGTCTGGCTGTTCCTGTTCAGCGGCACAGGACTGGTCAACCAGTTGCTCGGCCCGTTGGCGCCGGACCCTTCCTGGCTGGTCAACGAGCAACTGGCGATGCCGAGCATTGCGCTGTACGTGACCTGGAAGGGGCTGGGTTTCTACATCCTGCTCTACCTGGCAGCGCTCCAGAATGTCGGCAAGGAGCTCTATGAGGCCGCGGCAACCGACGGTGCCAGTCGCTGGCAGGCCTTCTGGAACGTGACCGTTCCCGGCGTCCGCTCGGCCACGGTCCTGGTGCTGCTGCTCGCGACCATCACCGGGGCGAACCTGTTCACCGAGCCCTACCTGCTCACCGGCGGTGGCGGCCCCAACGGGGCCTCGACGTCCCCGGTGCTGATCATGTACCAGCAGGGCATCCAGCAGGGAAAGCCGGGGTATGCCGCAGCCATCGGCGTGCTCCTGGTGGTACTCACCCTTGGCATCGCGTTCCTGCAGAACTGGCTGGGAAGGGAGCGGGACTCATGACGACCAGGAAGGGTGTATTGCTGCGTGGGCTCGTGCTCGGGGTGGGAGTGATCCTGTTCCTCTTCCCGTTCTACTACATGGTGATCGGCTCTCTGCAGCGCGAGCCGAACCAGACGCTGGCCGGGTTGTTCCCTGATCCCGCGAACGTCACCATCGCCAACTACTTCGACATCAACGCGCGCGTGAACCTGCTGCAGGGCATCGCGAACTCCGGGATCTTCGCCGCCGGCGTGATCATCGGCACGGCCGTGTTCGGCTCCATCGCGGGCTACGCCCTCGCAGTGCTCGAATGGCGGGGCAGGGGAGCGGTGTTCGCCCTCGCCCTGCTGGTGCAGGTGGTGCCGTTCCAGCTGCTGATGGTCCCGCTCTACGTGATGATCGCCCGGGACTACGGTCTGGCCGACAACTACCTGGGCATCATGTTGCCGTTCCTGATCAACTCCACGGCGGTGATCATCTTCCGCCAGTACTTCCTGCAACTCCCGAAGGGCATCTTCGAGGCTGCCCGTATCGACGGGGCGTCCGAATGGCAGGTGCTCACCCGCGTGGCGCTGCCCCTCATCCGGCCCGCCCTGGTGACCGTGATCCTGATCAGCTTCATCGGGCCGTGGAACGAGTTCCTCTGGCCGTTCCTCGTCACCAAGAAGGCATCCATGCAACCGCTCGCAGTGTCCCTGGCCAACTTCATCAGCAACGTGGCCAACTCCACGGCCAACCCGTTCGGCACGCTGCTGGCCGGGGCCGTCGTGCTGGCCCTGCCGGTAGCCGTGCTCTTCGTCGTGTTCCAGCGCTACTTCGTTGCCAGCGACCTCGGCTCCGGGGTGAAGGGATGAGCGCGCAGCCGTTTCCCTACCGCCTGGAGCGGGAAGGGCTCCTGATGGCAGCCCGACCCGCAGGACCCCCTGGAAGTCGAGGGCGTGCTCAATCCCGCAGCCGGCTGGTCGGGCAACGAGCTGTACCTGCTGCCGCGGTTGGTTGCTGCCGGCAACATCTCCCGCATCGGACTCGCCCGGGTCCTGCTGGACGGCGGACGCCCGGTCGGTGTCACCCGGCTCGGCGTGGTGCTCGAACCGCGGATGACCTGGGAGAGCGGCCCGTTGAACGCCGGCGTCGAGGATCCCCGGGTCACCTGGATCCCTGCGCTGCAGCTGCACGTCATGACCTACGTCGCCTACGGCCCCACCGGGCCCCGGACGGCGATCGCCATCTCCGCCGACCTCAGGGAGTGGCGACGGCTGGGACCGGTGACCTATCGCTGGGACGAGGTCTCCGAGGTCGACCTGAACCTCTACCACAACAAGGACGCCGTCTTCCTGCCGGAGCCGGTCACCGCGCCGGACGGCGAGTTGAGCTTCGCCGTGATGCACCGGCCGATGGGAGTGCTCAATCCGGACACCTCGATCAGCGACCTGCCCGGTGACATCCCGCCGACCGGGGAGGCCGGGCACCAGTCGATGTGGATGAGCTTCGTCCCGGTCGCTGCGGCAACGGCCGACCCGTCCGAGCTGGCCCACTGGCGTGGTCACCGGTTCGTCGCGGGCCCCGAGTACGCCTGGGAGGAGCTGAAGATCGGTGGTGGACCGCCGCCGATCCGGGTGCCGGAGGGCTGGCTGCTGCTGCACCACGGCGTCACCGGGCGGATCGAACCGGGCACCGACCAGCAGCAGCACGTTCACTACGCTGCGGGCGGCATGATCCTGGACGCCGAGCGGCCGTGGCAGATCGTCAGCCGGTCGGCCGAGCCGCTGCTGGAGGCGGAGACGGAGGCCGAGCGGTCCGGCACCGTGCCGAACGTCGTCTTCCCCACAGCCATCGTCGAGATCGACGGCAACCACTTCGTGTTCTACGGCATGGCCGACTCCAACATCGGCGTCGCCAGACTCGTCAGGAGTTGAGATGACCCTTCTTCGCAGGCTCGCTGCGCTGTTCATGATGCTCGCGCTCGCCGTGACCGGCTTCGCGGCGCCACAGGCCGTCGCGGCGACGCCGACAACGGTGACGAACCTCGCTCACCTGGACTTCCTGCTCGACAAGGTGACAGCCGGCTGCGGTCGCGGGGCACGACACCTATCGCCTCGACAGCCAGCCGACGCTGTTGATGCCCTGGACGTATGCCGACGCCCGCGACAACGGGCAGTTCGCCCGGGTCGGCGGCGGCGGCTCTCGATCCGGCCACCGGACACTACGGCCAGGGTGCGTTCAACGCCGACGACATCGCACGCGCGGCAGTGGTCTACCTGCGGCACTGGCGGCAGACGGGGAGCGCCGACAGCCGCACCAAGGCCTACGAACTGCTCCGCTCGGTCGCCTACCTGCAGACCGACACCGGAGCCAACCGCGGGCGCACCGTGCTGTGGATCCAGAGTGACGGCACGCTGAACCCGAGCGCCACGCCGGTGGAGCTGCCCGACCCGTCCGACTCCGGCCCGAGCTACTGGCAGGCCCGCAGCCTGTGGGCCTTCGGCGAGGGTTACGCGGCCTTCCGGAAGTCCGACCCGGCGTTCGCAGCCTTCCTGCAGCAGCGCATCCAGCTGTCGGTCGGCGCGCTCGAACGCGACGTCCTCGCGCGCTACCGCCACTACAAGGTGGCCGACGGGCGCCGCGTGCCTGCCTGGCTGATCGTCAACGGTGCCGATGCCACAGCCGAGGCCGTCCTCGGGCTGTCCGCGTACTCCCGGGTCGCTCCCGGCGACACCGCCGCGCGCCGGGCGCTGAGCCGGTTCGCTGAGGGGATCGCCGACATGGCTGCCGGCACCCGCCAGCAGTGGCCCTACCGGCGCGATCCTGCCGTTCACCGAATCGCGCTCGCTGTGGCACGCCTGGTCCTCCCAGACGGGTGCTGCCCTTGCACGGGCGGCCGCAACGCTGGACCGGCGGTCGCTGGCCGCGCCGGCGGTCGCGGAAGCGCTGAGCTTCGACCCGACCCTGCTCACCGGCGACGGCGCGGACAACGGCTGGCTGCCGGCTCCCGTGGAAACGGTGCAGATCGCCTACGGCGTCGATTCCCGGGTGCAGTCGCTGCTCGCTGTCGCCGACACGACAGGGACCGACGTCGCGGGAACGCTGGCCGCCCTGCACGCCTCCTGGTTCTTCGGCGCCAACCGGGCAGGCACGGCGATGTACTCACCGGCGACCGGCGTGACCTTCGACGGGCTGGAGGCCGACGGCCGGATCAACCACAACAGCGGGGCGGAGTCCACGATCCATGGGCTCCTCACCATGCTTGCGCTCGACGCCCATCCGCGCCTGCGCGCCTTGGCAACGAGCCTGCACGGGGCACCCGTCCGCGATGGCCTGCGGACGGTCGAGGCTGAGGACGCCACCCGGACCACCGGCGACGGTGCGCACGCCGGCGTCCGCCTGGACGGGGGAGTCGTCCTGGAGTGGTGGGAAGTACCTGCACCTGGCAACCGGCCAGCAGGCAACCATCGCCGTGGCAGCGACCCGGCCGTCGCTCGTCGAGCCGGTGACCTGGCAGCCGGAGCACGGCACCGCACGCACCAGCTGGACGCAGGGCGGTTCCAGCCTCGGACGGCTCACCCATCGTGTGGGGGAGCAGGGCATCACCGCTGTTCCCGGCGCGCTGCTGCCCCAGCTCCTGTCCCGGCCGGTGGTTGCGGGCGGGCCGGTCACAGTGACGGCCACGAGGGGCTCAGCCGATGTCGATGCCCTGCTGGTGCGTCCGACCCTGAGTACCGCGACGTTCGCCGGAGACCGCAGCGTCACCCTGCTGTTCAGCGTCGAGGGTCGTCAGGCCTACCAGGTGCAGGCGAGGGCAGAGGTGCGCACGTACGACCGGCGCGGCCGGTTGGTATCGGTGAGCGTTGCTCCTGCCGGCGCACGAGTGTGGGTGCCCGCCCAGGGCGTGGTGGTGCTGGTCACGCGCTGAGCGGGCAGGTGCCTGCAGGTCAGCCGCCTACAGGTCGACCTTCTCGTTGGTGCCGATGTCCGGCGCCTCGCCCTTCACTGCTGCGCTGACAATGCCCAGCAGGGCGGAGGCGAAGCCCGGCGTCTCCCAGAACTCCGCACCCTCTGCGTCGACAACGAGGAGGGCCACCTTGGCGTCGGTCGGCTCGCACTGCAGCCAGGCCTCCGCACCCTTGTTCCAGAGCCGGGTCTGTCGCTCGGGGTCCTGCACCACTGACGCCTTGCCCTGGATGGAGACATAGTTCTTGCCGCTGAACGTCACCAGCGCGCGCGGGTCGGAGAAGACCTGATCGGCCTTGGGCGCCTGGAACTCGGTGAAGAACCAGAGCCGTCCGGCGTCGTCGAAGTCCTGGAGGGCCATCGGCCGTGCTTCCAGCTGCCCGTCGCTGTCGAGGGTGGCCAGCATGCCGATGTCGTTGGGTCGCACGAGGTCGCGGAGCTTGTCCAGATCGTTGGGTTCATCAGTCATGGAAGAACCCTTGCCCAGCCCGACAGGTGCCAAACCGCTGCGGCTCAGGCCTTCTTGTCCGGCTCGCTGTGCTGCGGCTGCACCGACCACGGCGGCGGGGTGTCGCGCCCGGACTCCTCGTCGGCCTCTGCGTCCTCAGCGGTCTTCTGGACGATGCCCGGGGTGTGGTGCACCGGCGCATAGACGACGTAGAGCCGCATGTCGTCGTCGCCGGTGTTGATGATGTCGTGCCACGTCCCGGCCGGTACCTGGACGCTCCAGCCGTCGCTGACGTCGAGCTGGAACGGCAGGTCGTCCTCTGCGGGGCCCATCGTCACGCGACCGGTGCCGGCATCGAGCCGGACGAACTGGTCGGTCTCCGGGTGGGCCTCGAGCCCGATCGAAGAGCCCGGCGGGATCGACATCAGCGTCACCTGCAGGTACTTCCCGGTCCAGGCGACCGTGCGGTAGTTGGCGTTCTCCTTGGTCGCGGTCTCCAGGTCGAAGGCGTTGGGCTGGGGGCCGTTGTCTGTGATCTTCATCAGGTGTCCCTTCTCTTCGCCGTTTCGTGCGGGAACCCGCACCACTCGGCAACCCCACTACATCACTACCCGCGGGTACACACGAAGCATCGCGGCGAGCTGCACGCGTAGCCTGAGGCTGTCGGCCGTCCGTCCTGCCCGGCTTCCAGCTCGAGGAGGAACATGCGGATCGCAATGTTGGGCCCCATCGCGTGGCGGACCCCGCCGGAGCACTACGGACCCTGGGAGCGGGTCACCAGCCTGCTGACCGAGGGTCTGGTGGCCGCAGGGGTCGACGTCACCCTCTTCGCCACCCTCGACTCCGTCACCTCCGCCGAACTGGACGGGGTCTGCCCGCACGGCTACGCCAGCAGACCCGGACATGGACGGACGGATCTGGGAGGCGCTGCACGTCGCGCACGCCTTCGAGCGGTCGGGAGAGTTCGATCTCGTCCACAACCAGCTCGACTGGCTGCCGCTGGCCTTCGACCGCTTCTGTGACGCGCCGCTGGTGACCACGATCCACGGCTTCTCCGGGCCCGCCATCCTGCCGGCCTACCGGCACTCCCGGTCGGCCTTCATCTCGATCTCGGACTCCGACCGCTCGCCGGACCTGGACTACCTGGCGACGATCCACCACGGCATCGACTTCGACGAGCTGCCGGCCGGGCCCGGGCGGCGAGGGTCTGGTGGCCTTCGGGCGGATCCACCGCGACAAGGGCACCGGCGACAGCCATCGAGATCGCACGGGCGGCCGGTCGGCCGCTCGTGATCTGCGGACCCGTCCAGGACCAGGCCTACTTCGACGAGCAGGTGGCACCCCACCTGGACGACAAGGCCGTCACCTACCTCGGCTCGATCGGGCCGGCCGAGCGGGCCCGCGTGCTCGGTGGCGCGGCAGCACTCCTGCACCCGATCGGCTTCGACGAGCCGTTCGGGCTCGCGGTCGTCGAGGCGATGGCGTGCGGCACCCCGGTGGTCGCCTACCGCAGGGGATCGATGCCGGCCGTTGTCGACGAGGGTGTCACCGGCTACCTCGCCGACGACGTCGCGACAGCAGTGGCAGCCGTCGTCACTGGCCACCCGGCTCGATCGCGCGGCGGTCAGGGAACGGGCAGTCGCACGCTTCGGGGTGACACGGATGGTGGAGCAGTACCTCTCGGCCTACCAGCGGCTCCTCGGCTAGGCCCGGGGGGTCATCTCGGCGATGAGTTCCTCGACGTCCATCGATGCCACCGAGATCTCGGCATCGCCGATCCCGTAGGGAATGAACAGCCGCCCGTCGTGGATGATCGCACCGCAGGAGAACACGACGTTGGGCACGTAGCCGCCGTGCACGGCGGGCGAGCAGCAGTGGCCGCTCCAGCTTGGCGAGGACGGTGGTCGGATCGTCGAGGTCCAGCAGGATCGCCCCGAGGCTGTAGGTGCGCATCAGACCCACGCCGTGCGTGACCACCAGCCACCCGTGGGGGGTCTCCATCGGGGGGCTGGCGTTGCCGACCTGGAGGATCTGCCACGGTGAACTCGGCCCCTCGATGTTGACCGGGTCCCCCCACACGTAGCCGTGCTCGGCTGTCGTCACGCCGATCGTCATGCCGTCGGCGCGGCTGAGTGCCATGAATCGACCACCGACGCGGCGCGGGAAGAGAGCCATGCCCTTGTTGCGCGCACCCGGACCGCTGAGCGGCGTGGAGGTGAACGTCTGCAGGTCGGGGCTGACGAGCAGCCGGTTGCCGATCCGGGACCCGTCGTAGGCCGTGTAGGTCGCCCGGTAGTCGACCACGCCGTCGTCGTCGGTGAACCGGACGAAGCGGGCGTCCTCCACCCCTTGCGACTCGTCCTCCGCAGCCGGCAGCAGCACCCGCTGGTGCAGCTTCGAATCCTGCTCGAACCGGACGGTGTACGCGGCGCGCGCCCATCTGCCGGAGCTCGCCGACCCTCAGGTGCGCCTCCGGGTGCAGCAGCAGGTCGGGGTGGACCTCGTCCAGCGCCGTCTCGAGATGGTGGCCCTCGACGCGCTCCGGCAGCGCTGCCAGCAGGTTCTTGCTGAGCTCGTCCAGCTCCTGGCCGCGACCGGCAAGCGCGGAGAGCAATGCGACATGGATGGACGCGGGCCCGACCTGCCCGCTCATCGGCACGTCGTCGCGGGCATCGAAGCGCCAGGAGTCGGCCGTGACCACAGCGGTGATGAACTCCATCGCCGAGATATGGCCCTCACCGATGGCGCGAAGGCTCACGGCCACCCGCAGTTCGCCGGGAGCGAGCCCTGACTGATCCGGATGGGGCATCACGCTGGGGTTGCACAGCGCAGCACCTTCGAGGACGTACTCGCAGGTGAAGGCGGCGCCGAGCACCAGCAGCCGATCGTCCGACAAGGCGCCATCAGTGGGCGCAGCCACCGCGGCGTTGGCCTTGAGCAGCGAGAGCAGGTCGGGGTGGTGCTGCGCTGAAGGATCGGAGGACGGCTGGCAGCAGCGCCGCCACCTCGGCGTCATCAAGCTCAAGGACCCGGCGAACCAGGTCCTGGGTGCGGTGTACGTGCGGGCGGCTCCACGCTGGGCAGGAACAGCCGCCCGATCACTCGCTCGAGATCGGGGATGAGGTGCTGGTCCGGATGATGCGTGATGGTGGTGGACACTCGTCGGCTCCTGCCGTTCTGGCCTGGATGAGGGTGGTGAGCGCTGCGATGGTGGACTCGGCTCCACGGTTGAAGTTACGGCCATCGGCCTCCAAGCCGTCGTAGCCGGCGCCGGTGTCGGGGTCATACATCGTGATTTCGGCATCATTACCACCGTCGAACCAGGCCCAGGCGAGCCGGATGCCGGCCAGCCAGGCCTGGTCGCCGGTGAGGCTCCACGCCCGCGCGCACGCATCGGCGATGCCGGCCACATCGATGGGTTGCTGGTCGAAGGCAGGACCGTGTTCGCCAGGCCCGCGACCGGCGACCGGTGTCACGGAGAGATGCCCTGCGGTCGTCTCGACGGCGAGCAGGAAGCGCAGCTGGTCAAGCCCCGACTTCACCAGCTCGGGACGGTTCAGGGCTGACCCGGCGGCAAGGAGCGCTTCGGGGAGCCGTGGCATTGTCGTACCGCAGCCGGGCCTCGGGCCAGGCCCAGCCGGCCGGGGACGCGGGGGTGCTGATGGCCTCGGCGCCACGGACGACGGAGACCGCTGCGACGAGCAGCCACCGCGCCTGCGGTGCGGTGGCGATCAGTTCGGCGGCACCGAGGCACGCGTACGCCATGGCGCGCACCCAGGGCGAGCGCTGGTGGGCCAGCTGGTTGAAGCCGGCCAACGCCTGCGGACGCGCCCACGCCGGTCCGCGTGCAGCTGTCACTCCGAGAGCCCACACCGCACGACCCCACCAGTCGCCGAGGCCGGGGGCGTCCTGCCACTTCCCGGTGAGGCCGAGGCGGTTGTGGCACTGGCCGTCCGGCGCGATCGCTGCGAGCACGACGTTGAGGTACCGGCCGGTGAGCTCGTCCAGCGCCGGATCGGCGGCGCGACAGGTCAGGACGAGGGCTCGCGCAGCGTCGTCGACGCAGTAGCCGTGCTCGGGACGGGGCACGTCGCCGAGGGCGTGTTCGTGGAGCCCGATCGAGTCGGTGAGCCGGCGCAGGTGGTCGAAGACCGGTTCGGGAAGCGCAGGACGGGTGCCCGTCATGACTCCGCGGCTGAGTAGGCGACAGCGTCGCCGACCGCAGCGCGGCCTGGTGCCTGCAGTTCGCCGGCGAGCTGCAGGTAGCTGCGCGCGACGGCAGGCCAGAGCAGGGTCGCCCCCACCCGCCTCGCCGTCTCACGGGCCCGGCGTTCGGTGTCCGGGTCGGTGAGCACCTGGCGAAGGGCTGCGGCCATCGCCGTGGGGTCCTTGTGCGGGACGGTGAACCCGAGCCCGTCGGTGAGCAGTTCCACGGCGTGCGGGAACCGGGTCGCCACGACCGGGCGTCCCACGGCCACGGCCTCGATCAGGACGCCGGACGTGACCTGTTCCGTCGAGTCGTAGGGCAGCAGCACCACCTGCGCCGTGGCGATCAGGCGGGTCAGCTCCTCCGTCGGCCGGTAGCTGGAGTCGAAGCTGACCATGTGGCCCACCCCGAGGTCCTCTGCCTGGCGGCGCAACTGCTGGCGGTAGACGTCGCCGTCACGGGCCAGCACCTTCGGGTGGATCTCGCCGGCGATCAGGTAGTGCGGCGTCGGCACGAGGTCGGTGAGCTGGGCCATCGCTGCGATGCCCCACTCCAGGCCCTTGCCCGGTCCGAGCAGGCCCCAGGTGAGCACGCGTCCCGGCACCGGTTCGACGTCGCTTCGGTCCGGCAGCTGCACCGTGGGGGATGACGACGACCTTCCGGGCGGGCACACGGTAGTTGGCCAGCAGCCGGTCGCGGGCAGCGCCGGTCATGGTGACGACGGCCTTCGCCGCGGTGAGGATCGCTTCGAGGACCTCGCGTTGACCCGTTGTCGGTTCGGCAAGCACCGTGTGGAGCACGACGATCGCCGGCACCCGCAGGTCCCGGATCACGGTCAACACCTCGGAGCCGTCGTCGCCGCCATAGATGCCGTACTCGTGCTGGATGACCGCGGCGTCGCAGCCGTTCAGCAGCTCTGCCGCCCTGCGCTGGCTCAGCCGGTCTCCGGCGACGAGTTCGCCGACCACGCGGTCAAGGGTGAGCCGCTCCGGGCTCTCGACCGACCGCACGACGACGGCGCTCGTCCGCGGCTGGTTGTCGACCGCGGTCGCAAGGGCCCGTGTGAAGGTCGCAAGGCCGCACTGGGTGGGGGGATAGGTGCTCAGGAATCCGAGGCGCATGGCTACTTCACCTCCGGGAGGGAGCAGCCCTGAGGAGTTGTCCACGCGCCGGCTCCTGGCTGGATCTGTGCTGTCATGGAATCTCCTTCAATTGCTGGCGGACCCGGCTCTGGGATGGAACACCGACGCTCCCGTTCTGGTCCCGGGGGACGCTGGAGCGGGTCGGTGCATGGTGGTCAATACCCGTACCGGGTGGTCGTGGAACTCCAGTTGCGGCAGGCTCGGGCCCGCATCCGGTTGATCTATTCCGACGGCTCATGGCCAGCGAAACAACCCTGGATAGTTGGTGCCGGTGGTGGCACCTTGCCGATAGCCGGAGGTCCACACCAGGTGGCGGAAAGCCGCCACGACCCCGACGGCCATCCCGGCCACCGCGGTTCAGGGCCCATTCTACCGCCGCTGCGCCCCGTCGCCCGACCGGGAGGGCCTGGCCCCGCCCGGACATGCCAATGGCCAGGGGCGTGCAGTCTGTGACTGCGCACCTCTGGCCACTGGCGTTTTCGCCCCGGCAGGCGTCAGGCGGCGCCTGCTTCTACGACAAGGGAGAACAGCTGCTCGGGGGTGGGAGCCGCCCTGAGCCTCTCCACCTCTGTGTCGTCGGAGAAGAGGATGGCGATCTGGGAAAGGATCTCCAGGTGCTCGCCCCCCTTGCCAGCGATGCCGACGACGAATGTCGCCCGCTGGCCGTCCCAGTCAACGCCGCCGTCATAGCGGACGAAGGTGAGCGCTGAGCCGAGCACGGCGTCCTTGGCGTCATTCGTGCCGTGGGGGATCGCCAGTCCATTCCCCATGAACGTCGAAACTGTCCGCTCACGATCCTGCATTGCCTCGTAGTAGGCGGGAGTCACAGCTCCCGCAGCCACCAGGAGGTCGGTGGCCTCCTGCATCGCCTGGTCGCGGGTGGCCGATCCGGGGTGGATCCGCACCATCTCCGGTGTCAGGACGTTGTTGGTCTCCATGAGTTTGCGTGGCCTTTCTGTCTGGGTCGACGGCAGGGCGCTGCTCGCGCCCTGCCGTCGAACGGTCAGGACTTGTCGGCCGCCTGTGCGGAGACCATCTCGACGACTTCGTCGTACTTCGGGGAGTTCATGAAGTTGTCGACGGAGACGTGGATCGCCTCGGGTGCCTTCTGCTTCGCCCGATCGGTCAGCTGGGACTGGGTGATCACCAGGTCAGCAGTGCCGTCGAGGTTGGCGACGGCCTTGTTGACGACGGTGACGCCCTCGATCCCTGCATTCTTGATCTTGTTCCGCAGGACGGAGGCGCCCATTGCTGAGGAGCCCATGCCGGCGTCGCAGGCGAACACGATGTTCTTGATCGCACCGGCGGGAACGCCGGCAGTGAGCAGGCCACTCGACGGAGGACTTCTTGCCCTTCATGGCTTCCATCTCAGCGGTGGCGCCGACCAGGTCGTCGTCACGGTCCTTGCCGAGGCGCAGCAGGATCGCGCCGAGGACCAGGGTGACTGCTGCTGCGGCGATCCAGGAGATCGTCACACCGAGGAAGCTGTCCGGAGCGGTCTGGGCGTACACCGCAAGGATCGAACCCGGAGCGGCCGGTGCGCGCAGGCCGACATCGAACGCGCACGTTGACGAACACGCCGGTCATGCCGCCGGCGATCATGGCCAGGATCAGGATCGGGCGCATCAGCACGAACGGGAAGTAGATCTCGTGGATACCGCCGAGGAAGTGGATGATCGCCGCACCAGGAGCGGACGCCTTCGCGTTGCCCTTGCCGAAGATCGAGTAGGCCAGCAGGATGCCAAGACCCGGACCGGGGTTGGCCTCCAGCAGGAACAGCACCGACTTGCCGGTGGTCTTGGCCATCTCGATACCCAGCGGGGTCAACACACCATGGTTGATCGCGTTGTTCAGGAAGAACACCTTCGCCGGCTCGATCAGGATCGACGCCAACGGCAGCAGGCCCGCATTGATCAACGCGCCCACACCGGCACCGAGGGCGCCCATGATCGACCAGCATCACCGGAGCCAGCAGGAACAGCGAGGCGATCGCCATCAGTGCGGCGAGGATGCCGGCGGAGAAGTTGTCGACCAGCATCTCGAACCCGGGAGCAATCTTGCCGGCCCAGATGCCGTCGATCTTCTTCATCAGCCACGCCGTCAGCGGGCCCATGATCATCGCGCCGAGGAACATCGTCGAACCCGGACGATCACCGAGGATGGTCGGGTCGGAGGTGCCGAGGATGACACCCATCGTCGCGACCGCACCGACAACGCCACCACGGTGGTCGTAGACCATCTTGCCGCCGGTGAAGGCGATCAAGCTCGGCAGCAGGTAGGTCAGGATCGGGCCCACCATCGTCGCGATGGTCGCGTTCGGCGTCCAGCCCACCGGAATGAAGAACGCAGTGATGATGCCCCACGCGATGATCGCCGCAATGTTGGGCATGATCATGCCGGACAGGAAGGTGCCGAACTTCTGCACCGCTACCCGCCCGCCCCCCTTCGTGGGCGTGGAAGTGGTTACTGCTGTCATGGTCGATTCCTCTCGTTGGTGCGAGCCGGGGTTTCCGCTTCGGTGCGGTCCGGCGAAGGTTGTCAGTTGGTCATCGCTGACTGGTCAGGTGGATCCGTCGCGGACCGCCGCCTCGATTCGGGCCACTGTCCTGGTGCCGTCGAGATCGGCGAAGACGTCAGCGTCGAGCAGGATGACGGTGACGCCATGTGGGGCTGCGAGGCCCTTGACCTGCTCGAAGCGAGCAGCGAGGTGAGGGCCGAGGAGCACGAGGTCGCTGGATTCCACGCCATCAGCCAGCGACGCCTCGTTCGTCGCCGTGGCGGAGTAGGCCAGATTCCGGGCCCGCGCCGCCTTGTTGATGCGCTGTGCGACGAACGTGCTTGACGCCCCTGCACCACACACAACCAGGATCCTCATCGATGCCTCCTTCGGCCCCATCATGGGTGTCGCCGTAGGGCGCCTCAACCAGAGCAATTTCCGCAGGGGCGGAAGGAATGCTGGGCAGGCGCAAGATTGCGCAACCCGTCAGGGCCGGGAAAGTGCCTCCCCCGAGGAGAACATGCTTGACTGTGGTGCACGCAGGGCCGCGTTGACGCCCGCATGCATCCGCTCGGGAGGTCGGAAACGTGTCGAGGTCTCGACAGAACAGGCTGCTCACCCATCTGGTGAGGGTCGAGGACTGGGTGACCGCTGCCTCGTTGGCCGACTACCTCGGCGTCACCCCCCGGTCCGTCCGCAGCTATGTCGCCGCGCTGAACGCGCGCGTTCGTGACGAGGTCGTTGTCGAGTCCGGAGCCCAGGGCTACCGCGCGGGCGCAGGGGCTCGTGCCGCGCTCCGGGAGAGCTCCGTCGAGCCGGGAACCCCGCAGGACCGGCTCCACCAGCTGGTCCGCCGGCTGCTGGAGTCGGAGCAACCGCTGGACGTCCACAACACCGCAGACGAGATCTTCGTCAGCTCCGCAACCATCGAGGGCGACCTCGCGCGCGTCCGCAACTTCCTGAGCGGGAGCGGCCTCACGCTGGAGCGGCAGGGGTCGCAGGTCTGGCTGCAGGGCACGGAGATGGCGCAGCGCCGCCTGCTCAGCCGGCTCGTGCACGAGCAGACCGAGATGGAGTCGCTCGACTTCCCCGCGCTGATGCGCGTTCTGGGTGAGGGGGCTGTCGGGGCAGAGGCCCACGCCCGTTTCAAGAACGACCTGGTGGAAGCGCTCGGCGGCCTCGGCTATTTCGTCAACGAGTACGCCATCGCCGACGTCCTGATGCATGTCGCGATCGCTGCCGACCGGATCGCACGCGGTCGACCGCTCGCGACGGGGACGGGGCAGCTGCGCGAGGACGAGGTGGCCATCGGCGAGGTGCTCGACCAGCTTGCGCTGCGTCACCTCGGCATCCAGTTCGGGGGTGGCGACAGGGAGTTCCTGACGACGGTGGTGCTCAGCAGGGTCGTTGCCCCGCGCCTCGACTCCGTCCGGGCCCTTGCACGGGAGCGGGTGTCGCCCGCCGTCGAGCAGGCCGTCCTCGAGGCCTGTGCCGCCGCCGAGGCCGAGTTCCTCGATCGACCTCTCCGGTGAGGACTTCACCTGGCGCCTGATCCTCCACGTGCAGAACCTCGTCGAGCGGGTCGCCGATTCTGCCTGGTCGCGCAATCCGCTGACCCGCACCCTGAAGGCGTCCTACCCGATGATCTTCGAGGTGGCGGTGTACATCGCCAACCGGTTGCAGGAACTGCTCGGCGTCCCGCTGATCGACGAGGAGATCGCCTACATCGCCATCCACGTCGGCGCACGGCTCGAGCGCAACCGGACCGACGACGCGCCGCCGACGGCGACGATCGTCTGCCCGGGCTACCACGACCTGCACAGCCTGCTGCGGTCGAGCGTCGACCGCTCGCTCGGCCGCGCCATCGAGGTCGTGCGGGTGGAGACCCGGTCGGACCCCGACTGGGCGTCGATGGACTCCGACCTGATCCTCACGACGATCGCCCCGCCCCGGCACAGTGACCGGATCGTCACGATCCCGCTGTTCCTCTCCGACGCCGACGTCGAGCGCGTCCACGCCGCTGCGATGCGCGTCCGGCGGGCGCGGCGGCTGGCCCGCCTGCGCGAGGAACTGGAGAAGTACTTCGCGCCGAGCTCCTACGTCCGCGACCTCGAGGCGGACGCGGGCGAGGAGGCGATCATCCGCCGGCTCGGGGCGCTCCTCGTCGCCGAGGGCGTCATCGACGACAGCTACGTCGAGCGGAGCATCGAGCGGGAACGGATGTCGTCGACGGCGTTCACCGAGTCGCTGGCCGTGCCGCACGCGCTTGAGCATGACGGCCACGCGGACGGCGATCGCCGTCGGCATGTCCGACCGGCCCATCCCGTGGGGCGAGAACCGCGTGCAGGTGGTGGTGATGGTGGCCTTCTCCGACAGCGACCGGGCGGCGTTCCAGACGGTGTTCGAGCAGCTGGTCGAGGTGTTCAGCGAGCGGGACAGCGTCCAGCGGCTCGTCCACAAGGGCACGGACCTGCCGGCCTTCCTCGACGAGCTCGTCGCCGTCATCGACGGCTGAGGAGGTCGGGAAGGCTCCGGGAACGACAGTGGCCCTGACCAGTTGCCTAGTCAGAGCCACAATCGCTGAGTGTCCGAGAGAGGACTTGAACCTCCACGCCCGATAAAGGGCACTAGCACCTCAAGCTAGCGCGTCTACCTATTCCGCCACCCGGACAGGGTGTGTGCCCGGTTCCCCGGACAGCCAGAGCACTATACCGAATCGGGGTCGCCGTTGGCGAAATGGGCACCGGCGAGCCGATCCGGATGGGTGGCAGGATGGCCCCATGGAGTCCCCCCTGAGCGCCACCGACGAGGTCGCCGGCCTGTGCAGCGACCTGATCCGCTTCGACACGTCCAACTTCGGGCCGTCGGGAGCCAAGGGTGAGCGCGAGGCCGCCGAGTACGTCGCCGCGAAACTGGACGACGTCGGCATCACCAGCCAGCTGTTCGAGTCCGAGCCGCGCCGCACCACGCTGGTGGCCGACTGGGCGCCGGAGGGCTGTGACACCTCGCTGCCGCCGCTGCTGATCCACGGTCACACCGACGTCGTGCCCGCGGTCGCGTCCGACTGGCAGGTGGACCCCTTCGCCGGCGAGATCGTCGACGGCTACGTCTGGGGCCGCGGCGCGGTGGACATGAAGGACTTCGACGCGATCCTGCTGTCGGTGGTGCGCGAGCGGGTCCGCGAGGGACGTGCGCCGCGACGCCCGATCCGGCTCGTCTTCACCGCGGACGAAGAGGCCGGCGGCCCGCTCGGTGCCACCTGGCTCGCCCGCACGCACCCCGAGTTCATCGCCGACTGCACCGAGGCGATCGGCGAGGTCGGCGGATTCTCCCTCAGCGTGAACGACCAGCGGCTCTACCTGATCCAGACGGCGGAGAAGGGCCTGGCCTGGCTCAACCTGATCGCGAAGGGCAGCGCCGGCCACGGCTCGATGCGCAACGACGACAACGCGATCACCAGCCTCGCCGAGGCGGTCAGCCGGATCGGCAACCACACCTGGCCGGCACGGATCCGTCCCGCGCAGCAGCAGTTCCTCGACGCCATCGAGAAGGTCCTCGGCATCGAGATCCGCACCGACGACGCCGAGCAGACGCTGGCGCGCCTCGGCTCGATCGCCCGCATGGTCGGGGCAACCATGAGCAACACCGCCAACCCGACGATGCTCGAGGGCGGCTACAAGCTGAACGTGATCCCCGGGCACGCGATCCGCCGGCATCGACGGACGCTTCATCCCCGGCTACGAGCAGGAGTTCTACGACACCATCACCGAGCTGATCGGCGACCGGGTGCGCTACGAGGTCGCGATCTCCGAACCGGCCGTCGAGACCACCTTCGACGGCGACCTGGTGGCCGCCATGACCGCCAGCCTGACAGCGGAGGATCCCGGCGCCACCGTCGTGCCGTTCATGATGAGTGCCGGCACCGACGCGAAGGCCTGGTCGCGGCTGGGCGTCCGGTGCTTCGGCTTCGCCCCGCTGCGGCTGCCTGCCGAGCTCGACTTCGTCGCCCTCTTCCACGGCGTGGACGAGCGGGTGCCGGTCGAATCGCTCCAGTTCGGCTGTCGCGTCCTCGACCGCTTCCTCGACCAGGCCTGACATGACCGGCCAGCAGCCCGCCACGTCCTTCGGCGCAGCAGTCGGTGCCTACGAGCGCGGGCGGCCCGGCTACGCGGCCGAGCACGTCGCGTGGCTGCTGGAAGGGGTGCAGGGCCGCGTGCTCGACCTCGCCGCCGGCTCCGGCAAGCTGACCAGGGCCGTCACCGGCCTCGGCTTCGAGGCCGTGGCCGTCGACCCCGACGAGCAGATGCTCAGCCGGATCGTTGACGTCCCCACCCTCGTCGGCACGGCAGAGGCGATCCCGCTGCCGGACGACAGCGTCGCCGCCGTCACCGTCGGCCAGGCCTGGCACTGGTTCGACCACGACGCTGCCGGTGCCGAGATCGCGCGCGTGCTCTCCCCGGGCGGACGCCTCGGCCTGGTCTGGAACATCCGGGACATCAGGCACCCGTTCGTCGCAGCGCTCGCCGAGGTGATGGGACCGTCGCCGGCCGAAGCGATGATGGACGCCGACGCGGTGCCCAGCGTTCCGGGGTTCACGCCCTTCGAGCGACGGCGTTTCGAGTCGGTCCGGATGATCACCCCGGACGCCGTCGAGGCGCTGGTGACCTCGCGCAGCCACTGGCTGATCGCGTCGCCGGCCACCCAGGCGCAGGTGCTGGCCGACGTCCGCCAGCTCGTCGCCACCCACCCGCACAGCGCCGGGCAGGCGGATGTTCGAGTTCCCGATGTACACGTGCCTGCTACCGGGCCGACGCGCTCGCCTGACCCCGTCTCGAGCTGCTCAGGCCGGACGGATGCCGTCCGCCGCCTTCGCGACGATGGTCGCGATGCGCTTCGCCTTCGTCTCCGGCCGGTGGGCGAGCGCGATGGAGGCCAGCGCCTGCTTGCGCACGCTGCGCGGGAAGCCGTTCCAGTTCGTCCGCGCCGGCGGGGTGGCGTCGAGGGCCGTCAGCCAGTTCCGCCGGCTCCTCGAGGGCCTCGACGGAGTCGTAGATCGTCCACATGCCGTTGGCCTTGGCGCGTTCGATCTCGGCGATCCCGGCCGGCTGCAGGCGACCCTCCCGCTCGAGGTCGGCGACCCGGGCCTTGTTGGTTGCCGCCCACGGGCTGTTGGGCTTGCGCTTGGTGAACCAGAGCATCGAGCGCTGCTCGTCCAGCGGGCTTGCCTGGCCGTCCACCCAGCCCCAGCAGAGCGCCTCGCGGATCAGTTCGTCGTAGCTCAGCTGCGTGTCGCCGGAGCGTGGCTTCGAGAGCACCACCCACACGCCGGCGCCACGGTCGTGGTTGGCTGCCAGCCAGTCGTGCCAGTCGGCCATCGTCGCGGGCTGGTAGCGCTCTGCGTCTGCCATGGCCATGCTTGGTCCTCCTGAACTAACCGATCGGTGCTGTCTCGTAGGTGTCCCTACCCGCGTTCGGCCCACCGGAGATGTCATCGAGGGCGGCGATGATCTCCGCGGGAAGCTCGAGGTCCTCGGTGGCGAGGAACTGCTCGAGCTGGGCTGCCGTGCGGGCGCCGAGCAGGGGAGCGGTCACGCCGGGTGCGTCCCGCACCCACAGCAGCGCCACCTGGCCGGGGGTCAGGTCGAGGCCGTCGGCAGCCGTGACCACCGCGTCGACGACCGCGCGCGAGCGGGCCTCGAGATAGGGCTCGACGAACCACGCGAAGTGCTGCGAAGCGCCGCGGGAGCCACGCGGACGCCCGGTGCGGTACTTGCCGGTGAGGACGCCGCGTCCGATCGGCGACCAGGGCAGCAGGCCCATGCCGAAGGCGCGGACGGCCGGGATCACCTCCACCTCCGCACGGCGGGCCAGCAGTGAGTACTCCACCTGCGCGCAGGTGATCGGCGTCCGGCCGGGGAAGGCCGCCTGCCAGGTGGCCGCCTGGGCTGTCTGCCAGCCGACGAAGTTCGACACCCCGGCGTAGCGCACCATGCCGCTGCCCACGGCGGTGTCGATGGCGGCGAGGGACTCCTCGAGCGGTGCCTGGCCCCAGGCGTGCAGCTGCCAGATGTCGATGTGGTCGGTGCCGAGCCGGCGCAGGGACGACTGCAGGTCGGCCAGCAGAGCGCCTCGGGAGGTGTCGACGACACGCTGGCCGTCGCGGATGCCGAACCCGGCCTTCGTCGCGATGACGAGCTCGTCGCGGGCGATGTCGCCGGCGCGCAGCAACCGTCCGATCATGCGTTCCGCGTCGCCGGCTGCGTAGGCAGCGGCCGTGTCGACCAGGCTGCCGCCGGCGGCGACGAAGCTGCGCAGCAGGCCGGCGGCGTCCTCAAGGCGGGTCTCCCTGCCCCAGGTGAGCGTGCCCAGCCCGAGCCGGGAGACCTGGAGGCCGGACACGCCGACGGCCGCTTCTTCATGCCGCGGGGAGCACCCCGGTCAGCAGCAGGGTGATGATCACGCCCGCCAGCAGCACCCGGTACAGACGAAGGCCGTGAAGTCGTTGCTCGTCACGAACTTCAGCAGCCAGGCGATCGACGACGTAGGCCACGACTCCGGAGACCACGGTGCCGATGGTGGTCGCGACCCACCCGACCCCACCGGGCGCTCCGATGTTGCCGGCCTCGGTGACCGCCTGGAAGGCCCCCGAGGCGACGAGGGTCGGGACACCGAGGAAGAAGCTCATCCGGGTGGCGCTCACCCGGTCGAGGCCGCGGAAGAGGCCCCCGGCGATGGTCGCGCCCGAGCGGGACACCCCGGGGACGAGGGAGATGCGCCTGCACGAGACCGAGGATCGCGCCATCGCGCCAGGTGATCGAGTGCTCGTCGCGGACGGCCTTCGCCAGCCGATCGGCGACGAACATCACCACGCTCGAACCCAGCGAGACCGGCGACCACCGCCCACAGGCTGCGCAGGGGACCTTCGATCAGGTCCTTCAACAGCAATGCGATCGCCGCGGTGATCGCGAAGCCGACGATGATCGCCCAGCCCATCCGGTAATCCGGATCCTGGCGGTGCTCCGGTGAGCGCAAGCCGCGGAACCATGCGGTGGCGAAGCGGACGATGTCCGACCAGAAGTAGACGATCGCTGCCGACCTCGCGCCCACCTGGATGATCGCGGTGAACGCGGTGACGCTGGGGTCGGCCACGTCGAAGCCCAGGATGCCCTCCACAAGGGTCAGGTGACCGGTGCTCGAGAGATGGGCAGGAACTCGGTAACCCCTTCAACGATCCCCAGCAGGATCGCGTGCCACCATTCGATCATTACGGACCTTCCCTCTTGCGGACGCGGCGGCCAGCTTATCCTCAGACCACTCGCACCTGCCGGTAGGCTGCGCCGCATGCGTGCCTGGATGTCCGTCGACGTGCCGATCCTGCCCGGTCGTGGCGATGGGCGGGTGCTGGTTCACGACACCCTCGTCCGGTCGCCTGCAGCCCGCAGGGCCCGACACCGGGCGTGGCCCGGCTCTACGCCTGCGGGATCACCCCCTACGACGCGACCCATCTCGGCCACGCGGCCACCTACGTCGCCGTCGACCTGCTGAACCGCGCCTGGCTGGACGCGGGCCTGGAGGTCCGCTACGCCCAGAACGTCACCGATGTCGACGACCCGCTGCTGGAGCGCGCGGCGGCGACCGGCGTCGACGTGGACGCGAGCTGGCCGAGCAGCAGATCGAGCTGTACCGCACCGACATGGCCGCGCTGCGCGTGCTGCCGCCGGAGCCGTTCACCGGCGTGGTGGAGAGCCTCGACCTCGTCACCGACCTGATCTCCGTACTGCGCGACGAGCAGGCCGTCTACCAGGTGCCGGACCCGGAGTACCCCGACTGGTACTTCTCGGTCACCAAGGCCAGCAACCTCATGGACGGCACCGGCATCTCGATGCTCGAGGCCGAGCAGGTGTTCGCCGAGCGCGGTGGCGACCCGGAGCGTCCGGGCAAGCGGCACCGCCTCGACTGCCTGGTGTGGCGCCAGGAGCGTCCGGGGGAGCCGGCCTGGGACTCCTGGCTCGGCCGGGGACGACCGGGCTGGCACATCGAGTGCACGGCGATCGCCCTCGACGCCCTCGGGAGCGACTTCGACGTGCAGGCCGGCGGGAGCGACCTCTCCTTCCCGCACCACCCGATGTGCGCGGCCGAGGCGCGGGTGGCCACCGGTCACCCGTTCGCCAAGGTGTTCCTGCACACCGGCATGGTCGCCCTCGACGGCAAGAAGATGAGCAAGTCGCTGGGCAACCTCGTGTTCGTCAGCCGGCTGCTCGCCGACGGCATCGATCCGATGGCGATCCGGCTCGTGCTGCTGGCGCACCACTACCGCAGCGACTGGGAGTACACGACTGCCGCCCTCGAGGCCGCGCAGGCTCGGCTCGACCGCTGGCGTCGGGCCGCTTGCCGCCGGCTCCGGAGCCGACGCGACCGCAACCATCGACGCCGTCCGTGCCCACCTGCGCAACGACCTCGACGCCCCGGCAGCGCTCGCTGCGATCGACGAGTGGGCTGCAGCGCCCGGCGACGACACGGCGGCCCCCGGTCAGGTCCGCGACCTGGCCGACGCCCTGCTCGGCATCGCCCTCTAGCCGAACCGCCGGGTCGGTGCCTGCCGAGCCGACACGAAAGGGGACTGTCCCCTTTCGTGCGGCGGCGTCCGCGTCAGCCCCCGATCGTGCCCAGCGCGGATCACCCAGGGGCACTGTCGGCCCGCTCCCGGTAGGCTGCGCGCTCGTGAGCAAATCCTTTGAAGACCTGTTCGCCGAACTGCGCAATCGCGCGGCCACGCGCCCCGAGGGCTCGGGGACGGTCCGCGCGCTCGACGCCGGCGTCCACGAGATCGGCAAGAAGGTCGTCGAGGAGGCCGCCGAGGTCTGGATGGCGGCCGAGTACCAGGGCAAGAGCGCTGCCGCTGAGGAGATCAGCCAGCTGCTGTACCACCTGCAGGTGTTGATGATCTCCCTCGGGCTCGAGCTCGAAGACGTCTACGAATACCTGTGACCGGAGGGGAACCACGCGTGGCTGCTGACGGATTGCTGAAGATCGCCGTACCGAACAAGGGCTCCCTCGCCGAGGCCGCCACCGGCATGCTCCGGGAGGCCGGGTACCGGCAGCGCCACGACCCCAAGGACCTCGTGCTCGTCGACGACGCCAACGGTGTCGAGTTCTACTACCTGCGTCCGCGCGACATCGCCGTCTACGTGGGGGAGGGCACCCTCGACCTCGGCATCACCGGCCGCGACATGCTGCTCGACTCGGGCGCTGAGGCCGACGGAGGTCATGGCGCTCGGCTTCGGCGGCACCCGGTTCCGCTTCGCCGCTCCCGGCGGCTCGTCGATGACCGTCGCCGACCTCGACGGACGCCGCATCGCCACCTCCTACCCGGGGCTGGTCGCCACCTACCTGCAGAGCCACGGCGTCACCGCCCGGCTGATCCACCTCGACGGCGCAGTGGAGAGCTCGGTGCGCCTCGGCGTCGCCGATGTCATCGCCGACGTCGTCGAGACCGGCACCACCCTGAAGCGGGCCGGTCTCGAGCTGTTCGGCGAGTCCATCCTCGAGTCCGAGGGCATCCTGATCCAGCACAGTGACCGCCCGGCGCCGGCAGGGCCTCGACCTGCTGGTGCGCCGGCTGAGCGGCGTCCTGACCGCGCGCAACTACCTGATGGTCGACTACAACGTGCCGCAGGAGAAGCTCGACGCCGCCTGCCTCGTCACGCCGGGCCTCGACGCGCCGACGGTCTCCCCGCTGGCGAAGGCCGGCTGGGTGGCCGTCCGCGCCATGATCCCGGCCAGGGAGGCGCAGCAGATCATGGACGACCTCTGGGACGCCGGCGCGGACGCGATCCTCGTCACCAACATCGCTGCCTGCCGGCTGTAGCCGATGGCCCCGCTGGTCCTTCGTCCGCGTCGCGCACTGCTGACCGCCTCGGTGCTGTCCGCCGTGCTGCTGGTCCTGACCGTCGCCGGCTGGGTGGCGATGCCGGCGCAGACGCGTGACCTGTTCACCCCGCCGCAGTTGCTCACGCTCGCCCTCTTCGTCCTGGTCATGATCGGCTTCATGATGTGCGTCGGCCTGAGCGTCGTGCGAGCCGACGACACCGGCCTCACCTTTCGGAACGGGCTGCGCACCCACCACCTCGACTGGCCGCAGGTGGCCGGCTTCCGCTTCACGGAGAACGACCCGTGGGCCTACGTCCTCACCGACGGCGATCCCGACCAGCGTCCCCTCCTCGGGCTGCAGCGCACCGACCATGACCGTGCCGACGCTGCCTTCGCAGCCCTCAACGCCGCCTGGCGGCAGGCCGGCTCGTGAGCGGACTCGCCCAGCCGAGCGCCGCCTATGCCGGCGACCGGGGCGAGCCGGACCCCGAGGTCCGCGCCCTGCTCGCCGTCGCGGCGAACAGCCGTGAGGACTACCTGCGGGCGGTCGCCGCGCTGTGCACGGCACGCTTCCTGCTGCCGATCGTCGCCGTCGGTGACGACGGCGGCGACGGCCCCGATCCCGAGCGGCACGCCGAGATGCGCGCAGTCCTGCTGACCGCGGCGTGACGGCAGCACCGGGCTGCCCGTCTTCACCGGCCTCGACGCGCTCACCGCGTGGCAGCCCGGACGCCCGGCCGGTGCCGTGCCGGCTGGACGAGGTCGCCGCCACGGCCCGTCGAAGCGGGTGCCGTCGCCGTCCTCGTCGACCTCGCCGGGCCGTCGCCGCTGGTCATCGAGGACGGCCTTGTCGCGGAGCTCGCCGGCGGCCGGCGGCTGGTCGAACTCGACGGTGGGGGGTGGGGCTGGCTGTTCGCCGCGCCCGATTCGTCCGCTGGCGGGTCCGCAGGGTAGAATCGACGTCGATCGACTGTGCCGTGAAGGGCAGTCCGCGAAAGTGGGGTCCTGAACTCCCACCCGCTCGCCTCAGGTGACGGGTCAGTGCCGGTGGCAGAGCTGTTGCCCTGCCCGTACTGTCAGGGTCTCCGCATGCGCGGGGGCCCTTCGCTGTTTGAGCCGATCGCTTGACCAATCCCGATATTTGGAGGACACATCAGCACTGAACCGCGGATCAACGAACGCATCCACGTCAACGAGGTGCGCCTGGTCGGCCCTGCCGGCGAACAGGTGGGCATCGTCCGTATCGATGACGCGCTGCGGCTTGCCCGGGAGTCCGACCTCGACCTGGTCGAGGTTGCCCCGATGGCGCGCCCGCCGGTTGCGAAGTTGATGGACTACGGCAAGTTCAAGTACGAAGCGGCACAGAAGGCGCGCGAGTCGCGACGGAACCAGACCAACACGGTCATCAAGGAAATGAAGCTGCGGCCCAAGATCGACAGCCACGACTACGAGACCAAGAAGGGTCACGTCGTCCGCTTCCTCAAGGCCGGGGACAAGGTGAAGATCACCATCATGTTCCGTGGCCGCGAGCAGAGCCGGCCCGAGCTGGGCTTCAACCTGCTGAAGAAGCTGGCCGACGACGTCGTCGAGGACGGCTTCATCGAGTCCGCGCCGAAGCAGGACGGCCGCAACATGCTCATGGTGCTGTCGCCGACCCGCAAGAAGACCGAGGCGAAGGTCGAGGTGGAGGCCGCGAAGGCTGCCAAGGCCGCCGACCGGGCAGCGAAGACCGAGGCCGAACGCCAGCAGGAGGCCGAACTGCGGGCGAATGCCGCCGCCGCAGCCGCCCAGGTGGTCAAGATCAAGAAGCGGGGGCCCGCAGACAACATGGACCCCGACATCGACCTGTAGCAGTACACGAAAACGAAGGACAGACACTATGCCGAAGATGAAGACCCATTCGGGTGCCAAGAAGCGCTTCCGGGTCACCGGTACGGGCAAGGTCATGCACCGCCAGGCGGGCAAGATGCACCTGAACGAGCACAAGCCCTCCAGCCAGACCCGCCGGCTCGACGGCGACGCAGGTGGTAGCCAAGGGCGACGCCAAGAAGGCGCTCAAGCTCCTCGGCGGCTACCGGCCCAAGTGACGACGTCCAACCCCTAATCTCGAAGACTGAGGAGTAACTGATATGGCACGCGTCAAACGTGCCGTCAACGCCCACAAGAAGCGTCGCGAAGTCCTGGAAGCCGCCTCCGGCTACCGGGGTCAGCGGTCGCGGCTGTACCGCAAGGCCAAGGAACAGCTGCTGCATTCGGCTACACCTACGCCTACCGTGACCGTCGCGCCCGCAAGGGTGACTTCCGCGCGCTCTGGATCCAGCGGATCAACGCCGCTGCCCGCGCAGAGGGCATGACCTACAACCGGTTCATCAACGGCCTGAAGAACGCCGGCGTCGAGGTGGATCGCAAGATCCTGGCCGAGCTCGCCGTCAACGACGCGCCGACCTTCGCCGCGCTTGTCGAGGTCGCCAAGGCCAACCAGGCGGTTGAGGCCGCCTGACCTCAGGGTCACTCCCGGCCGGGCCCGTTCGGGGCCCGGCCGCACCCATCAGCTGTGAAAGAAGAGCCGACGATGACCGTCGCTTCGATCGAACTGCCAGAGCCGTCGCAGGCTGTCCTGCGTGCCGCCCGTGCCCTCCAGCGCCGTCAGGAGCGCAAGGATTCGCGGCAAGTTCCTCGTCGAGGGACGCCAGGCCGTGAGGGAGGCGTTGCGCCTTCCCGGGGTGGTCGAAGCGGTCTACTTCCGCTGGGACGCTGCGATCGACAACTCCGACCTGCTCGACCTCGCGAAGGCCGCCGGCGTCGACTACTACGGCGTCAGTGAGCAGAACCTCGCGACGATGACCGACACGGTCACCCCGCAGGGCGTGGTCGCCGTCGCCAACGCGATCGACGTGCCGCTCAAGACCGTCCTCGGCAAGAAGACGAAGAACGTCGAGAAGCCGAAGAAGAAGCACCGGCGCAAGGACGTCTCGCTCGTCGTGATCTGCGCCCAGGTGCGCGACCCCGGCAACGCCGGCACCGTCATCCGGTGCGCCGACGCCTTCGGCGCGGACGCCGTCATCCTCAGCTCCGACTCCGTCGAGGTGTACAACCCCAAGACCGTCCGGGCCTCCGTCGGCAGCATCTTCCACCTGCCGATCGTCGTCGGCGTCGACCTGACCGAGGCCATCGAGGCCTGCCGGGCAGCGGGGATGCAGATCTTCGCCACCGACGGTGCCGCCGGCACCGACCTGACCGACCTGGACGCCGACCTGGAGAAGCCGACGGCCTGGGTGATGGGCAACGAGTCCTGGGGCCTTCCGGTCGAACACCTCGCCCTCGCCGACCACACCGTGGCCGTGCCCATCTACGGGCAGGCAGAGAGCCTTAATCTGGCCACTGCCGCCGCCGTCTGCCTGTACGCCAGCGCCAGCGCGCAGCGGGCGTCCAGCTGACGCCAGCATTCCACCGACATCCAGGAGATCCCGCCATGCCCGGCCCTGAAGCACCGGCAGAACTCAGCCAGCCAGCCGTGGACCGGATGGTCGCCGACGCACTGGCTGCGTTCGCCGCCGCCAGGTCCAGCGCGGAACTGAAGGCCGCCCGACTCGCCCACACCGGCGAGAAGTCGCCGCTCGCGCTGGCCAACCGCGCCATCGGCGCCCTTCCCGGCGTCGAGCGCAAGGACGCCGGCCAGCGGCTCGGCGCTCGCCCGCGCAGCCGTGCAGGAGCAGCTCGCCGCCGCGAGTCCGAGGAGCTCGGCGCTGCCGAGCTCGCAGCAGCAACTGGTGGCAGAGCGCATCGATGTCACCCTGCCCGGTCGAGATCGCACCCGAGGGTGCGCCGCACCCGATCACTGCGCTGATCGACCTGATGGGCGACGTGTTCATCGCGATGGGCTGGGAGATCGCCGAGGGCCCGCAGGCCGAGGGGGAGTGGCTGAACTTCGACGCCCTCAACCTCGGTCCCGACCATCCCGCGCGCGGCACCAGCGACACCCTCTTCGTCGACGCCGATCGAGCACCACATGGTGCTGCGCACCCACACCTCGCCGGTGCAGGTGCGCACCATGCTCGACCGCCAGCCGCCGATCTACGTCGTGTGCCCCGGGCAAGGTGTACCGCGCCGACGAGTTCGACGCGACGCACGTCCCGGTGTTCCACCAGATCGAGGGACTGTGCATCGACAAGGGCATCTCGCTCGCCCACCTGAAGGGCACGCTCGACCACCTGGCGCAAGGCCATGTTCGGTGACGACATCGAGACCCGCATGCGCCCGCACTACTTCCCGTTCACCGAGCCGTCGGCGGAGGTCGACCTGCAGTGCTTCGTGTGCCACGGCGCCTCCGTCGGCAACCCGGACGCACCGTGTCGCACCTGCAAGTCCCAGGGCTGGATCGAGTGGGGCGGCTGCGGCGTGGTGAACCCGCGCGTGCTGCGTCGCCTGCGGGATCGACCCGGAGGTCTACTCCGGCTTCGCGTTCGGCATGGGCATCGAACGGACGCTGATGTTCCGCAACAACGCCGCGGACATGCGCGACATGGTGGAGGGCGACGTGCGGTTCAGCCGCTCACTGAAGGGGATGGCACGATGAGGGCGCCGCTGAGCTGGCTGGCCGAGCACGTCGACCTGCCCGCGGGCATGACCGGCCGCGAGCTGGGCGAGGTGCTGATCCGCGCCGGCCTCGAGGTCGAGACCGTCGAGGCCGTGGGTGCCGACATCACCGGCCCGGTCGTCGTCGGCCGCGTCCTGACGTTCGTCGACGAGCCGCAGAAGAACGGCAAGACCATCCGCTGGGTGCAGGTCGACGTCGGCCCTGCGCACAACGAGCCGCACCCCGACTACCCGCAGGGCTGCCGCAGCGTCGTCTGCGGGGCGCACAACTTCGCCGTCGGCGACCTCGTTGTCGTCTCGCTGCCCGGTGCGGTGCTGGCCGGCGGGTTCGCCATCGCAGCCCGCAAGACCTACGGCCACGTCTCCGACGGCATGATCTGCGCAGAGGACGAGCTGGGCATCGGCCACGACCACACCGGGATCATCGTGCTCCCGCGCACGGACGACGCAGGCCGTGCACTCGAGCCCGGTGACGACCCGGCCGGCGTGCTGCACCTGCGCGACGACGTGCTCGACATCGACGTCAGCCCCGACATCGGCTACTGCCTCTCCATCCGCGGCCTTGCCCGCGAGGCGGGCCAGAACCTCGGCCGGACGTTCACGGACGTGATCGACAAGGCCACCCCGCCGGCCGTCTCCGACGGTTACCCTGTGCGGCTGGACGACACGGCCTGCCCGCTTTTCGTTGCGCTCACCGTCACCGGCATCGACCCGTCCCGGCCCAGCCCGCGGTGGCTGGCCAGGCGCCTCGTGATGGCAGGGATGCGCTCGATCTCGCTCGCCGTCGACATCACCAACTACGTGATGCTCGAGACCGGCCAGCCGTTGCACGCCTACGATGCGTCCCTGCTGAGGGGCCCGATCGTCGTGCGCAAGGCCGCGGCGGGGGAGACCCTCGTCACTCTCGACGACGTCACCCGCACCCTGTCGGCCGACGACCTCCTGATCACGGACGACACCGGCGCGATCGGTCTTGCCGGTGTGATGGGCGGTCAGTCGACCGAGCTCCGCGAGACCACGACCGACATCGTGATCGAGGCAGCCAACTTCGACCCGACGACGATTGCGCACACCCTCCGCCGGCACAACCTGCCGTCAGAGGCGTCCAAGCGGTTCCACAGGGGCGTCGATCCCAACGCTGCCTACAGTGCCGCGCACCGGGCTGCACGGCTGCTGGTCGAGCTTGCCGGCGGGACGCTGTCGCCGGCAGCCACCGTCGCCGGCGCCGTACCGACAATGCCGCTCCAGGTGATCGACGAAGGCCTGCCTTCCGCCATCCTCGGCGTCGACGTGCCGGCCCAACGGGTCGTGGAGATCCTGCGGGAGTCTGGTTGCGACGTGGAGGTCGACGGAGCTCGGCTCACGATCGTCCCCCCGACGTGGCGCTTTGACCTGCGCGACCCGTACGACTACGTCGAGGAGGTCGGTCGCAAGGTCGGCTTCGACAAGATTCCCTCGATCGTCCCTGCCGCACCGGTGGGACGGGGTCTCTCCCGCACGCAGGCCGGACGGCGAGCGATCAACGCTGCGCTGGTGGCCTCCGGCTTCGTCGAGCTGCTCACCTTCCCCTTCGGCTCCGCAGAGGACCTGGACCGGATGGGCATCCCCGGCGACGACCTGCGCCGAGGCCTGGTGCGTCTTGCCAACCCGTTGGCCGAGACCCAGCCGTACCTGCGCACCTCGATCCTGCCGGGGCTCTTCGGCGCGGTGAACCGGAACACATCCCGTGCGAACGACGACCTCGCGCTCTACGAATCCGGCGCGGTGTTCTTCGCCGGATCTGGTGGGGCTGCGCCGATCCCCGCGGTCGACCACCGTCCCACGGAAGCCGAACTGGCTGCCATCGAGGCGGCACTGCCACGGCAGCCCCTGTACCTCGCTGCCGTCCTGTGCGGGCAGTGGCGCCGCGCAGGGTGGGACGGCCCGGCGGAACCGGCAGGCTGGCCGCAGGCTTTCGCCTTCGCCGATGTGGCCGCACGCGCGGTCGGGGCGCACCTCGAGCGCCGTCAGGCGTCCACGGCGCCCTGGCACCCGGGTCGCTGCGCGGAGCTGGTGCTGGGTGGCGAAGTGATCGGCCATGCCGGCGAATTGCACCCTGACGTCGTGCGGGCGTTCGGCCTGCCGGTGCGCGCTGCCGCCGTTGAACTCGACCTGGATGCCCTCCTGCGGCTCGCCCCTGATGGTGGTGCGATCCTGCCGGTCTCCGGACATCCGGTGGTCAAGGAGGACGTCGCGCTCGTTGTCGCCGACTCGGTGAGCGTTGCCGACGTCCAGCACGCGCTGTCCGACGGCGCGGGGGATCTGCTCGAGTCGATCAGCCTCTTCGACGTGTTCACCGGGGGACAGGTGCCGCAGGGACACCGGTCGCTCGCCTTCGCGCTGCGTTTCCGGGCTCCCGACCGTACCCTCACTGACGTCGAGACGGCGGCGGCACGCGCCGCAGCCGTTGCGCTCGCTGGCGAGCGCTGCGGGGCAGTGCTGCGCAGCTTCTAGACCACTCACACCAGGCAGGCGGGTGTCCCCTTCGGGACGCCCGCCTTTCCTGTGTCCCTGAACGGCGGGACGCGGGAGCCCGGAGGGCTCGGCCGGGTCTGGATCCGTCGCTGCGATTTGTCCTCCCAATGGGGGACAATCGCCATTTCCGTGTCATTCGTGCGGGGGACATTAAGGCGTTTCGACGCTTCACCGTCCAAAATGATGGCCGCTAACATCGGCGTCCCCTTAAGGGTGACAATACCGATTGAATTGGTCACCCATTAGGGGGGATGGTGAGCGGTGGCACGCGTCCTCATGCGGGTGACAAGGCACGATGCTGTGTTGATCATGATCAACTGCTGACTCGAAGTACACGTATTTGGTTGGCTCTCGCTCGCCAACTTGACCAATTCTACGTAGAGTCTTAATCACTCATCCAACACAATTTGGGGACTAGAAGAGGGGTATCAACAGTGACCGCCATCCAGACGGAAACGAAATCCGATCGCCGCGGTAGCCGCAAGATCGCTGCAGTGCTCGCCGGCGGACTGGTGCTTGGGGTAGGCACCATGGCCACGCTCGCGTCGTGGAACGATTCGGAGTTCGCCGTTGCGACCTTCACCGCCGGCAAGTTCATCTTCGAGGGCGGCGCCGACCAGGCCACGTTCACCGACCACGCCAGCACGGGCACCGCCGCCGCGCTCAGCTTCACGACGCCGTTCAACAACATGACGCCCAACGACTCGGTGTACGCGGGCTATGCCGTGCGTCTCGGTACCGGCACCACCAACAACGCCACCGTCACCGTGACCGGCACCGCGACCGGCGCTGCAACGGACTACAAGTACACGATGTTCACCACGGCCAATGCCGGCTGTACCTCCGCCTCCGTCCCGGTCGCGACCATCGTCGCCTCCAACGATCTCGGAGTGGGCACCGGCACCTTCGCCCTGGCGAAGAACGCATCAACCAGCACACCGGGCGCTACCACGTTCCTGTGCATCAAGGTCACCGCGGATTCGACGCTCGCCCAGAGCCTCGGCGCAGCCGCGACCTGGCAGCTCCAGGCCGTCTCCAACTAAGCCTCATCCCGGACAGCATGGCTGGGATCCGTCGGAGGGGTCGGATCCCAGCCAGCTGAACTGTTCGGACTGGCCGGGTGTGGCAGGTTTCAGAGCCTCACCGCGGCCAGGCATAGGTCGGGATCCGTCGGAGGGGGCGGATCCCGGCACATGCCGCTCACGGGTTGGCTGCCCGCACCCTGAGGCCCATCTCACTCCGGCACGTCCAGGCTCGGCCTGCTCGTGCCTTCCGGCATGTCCGGAGCCACCGTCGCGTGACCACCAAAGGACCACACTCATGCAGGATCACCGCACGTCATCCACCTTCGGCCTGCGCGGGCATCGCAAGCTCGCCGCCGCGCTCGCCGGCGGCCTCGTACTCTCGATCGGCTCCATGGCAACCCTGGCGTCGTGGAACGACTCGGAGTTCGCGAGTGCCACCTTCACCGCTGGCCGGTTCGACCTGGAGGGGAGCCTGGACAACGGCGCCACCTACGGCCAGCACAACCCGTCTGCTGGTGCGCTCACCTTCACTGCACCGGTGAGCAACCTCTCTCCCGGCGACATCGTCAATGCCGGCTTCCCGGTCCGGCTCGCTGCCGGAACGACCAACAACGCATCGCTCCGCATCGGGACCATCGCGATGGGCGGTAGCTACACGGGCACGTCGGTGATCGTGTGGCAGAACACGATGTCCAACGACTGCGATGCCACCTACACGCCCTCGACCAACATGGGGTTCCTCGACGGCTCGACCTTCTACGCCGGCGGCTGGACGCCCACGCTCACCAAGGGGGCGACGTCCGGGGTCGCCGGTGCCCCCGTCTATGTCTGCTTCAAGATGATCGCGGGCAGCAACCTGCCGCAGAGCCAGGTCACCAACGAGACCTGGACCTTCACAGCCACTTCGCAGTAGCACCCTTCGGCCCAGAGCGTCGCCGGCCACTGGCCGACGGCGCTTCTGTGTGTCCGCTCCCCGGCGGACCACCACCCGCCGGCCCTACCAACCCAGCGCGGCCGTCAACAGACGGCCGCGCTTCCGCGTTCCCCTCAGTGGGTCAGTGCGCGACTTTCCCGATCGGGACGCGGTCAACCACAATTCAAGGCGCATTCCTATGGCGTATGTGGTCAGCAGGTGTCTGCGCTAACACTGGCGTCCCCCAATGGGTGACAAATTGCATTCTCCAGAATGTCACCCGGTAGGGGACGCGCCCCCTCAGAGGGTGACGCTCGTGCGGGTGACAAGGCATTTTGGCGCTGAGCGTGCCGCAGGAGGCGGACTTAACCGCGATCAATTCAGAAGCCATCCGAACCCCTCGAATGCGTATGGAGGTTGGTTTTATTTCGTGGCAAGCCTTACCGTTTCATTACTCATCCACTTGGGGACACTTACGAAAGGCATCACAGACATGGCCGCCAACACATCGTCCGTTCAGAACTCGAAGCGCAGCACGCGTCGCAAGGTCGCCGCAGTCCTCGCAGGCGGGCTGGTGCTTGGGGTAGGCACCATGGCCACCCTCGCGTCGTGGAACGACAGCGAGTTCGCTTCCGCAACCTTCACCGCCGGCAAGTTCAACCTCGAAGGCTCCGTCGACGCGTCGCAGGCGACCTTCTCCGAGCACGCCACCTCCGGTGCGGCCGGCGGCCTCACCTTCACCGCCCCGGTCAGCCTCCTGACGCCGACCGACGTCGTTGCCGCACCGTATGCGGTGCGCCTCGCTGCCAACACCACGAACAACGCCACCCTGAACCTGGTTGCGACAACCACGACCGGCACCGTGAGCAACCTCACCTACGAGGTCATCAAGACTTCGACCGCTGGCTGCACCACCGCCACTTCCGGCGGCACCGTCATCGTTCCCTCGGGTACCGCCGTGACCTCTGTCGCCAACGCTGTCCCGATCAGCCTCGCCATGGGCGCGCCGACCACCACCTTCGGAGCTCCCGCCTACCTGTGCTTCAAGGTGACCGCCGGTGCGAACCTCGCGCAGAGCCAGACCGGCGCTGTGACCTTCCAGTTCCAGGCGGTCTCCCAGTAGTCGAACCCGAGCGCTCGCCTGGTCAGTCAGGTCGAGCTCTCTGACAGCGCGGTCGTCCCACGACGACCGCGCTGTTCGCTTTCCCCGGTGCATCGAAATGTGCGGCGTCCCCCAATGGGTGACAGCGCGATTCCCGGGGCGTCCCCATATGGGTGACCGGCGCGAATAATTGCTACGTCCTCTCATGGGGGACAGAATGCATAAAGGAATGTCCCCCGATGGAGTGACCGATACCCCCAGTGGGTGACCCTCTGCCGGGTGACAAGGGGTTTTGCTGGTTGGCGGATCGTTAACCACGATCAATTTCGAGACCTGTCCGACCCATCAAAGTACGTGTTCTGCTGGTTGCAAAACGGAATCAGCGTTAATCTTCAGTTACTCATCCGACTTGGGGAACAAGAAAGGGATCACTCCGTTGACCGCCATAACATCGAACGATCAGACCTCGAAGCGCAGCGCGCGTCGCAAGGTCGCCGCAGTCCTCGCAGGCGGGCTGGTGCTTGGGGTAGGCACCATGGCCACGCTGGCATCCTGGAACGACAGCGAGTTCGCCTCCGCAACCTTCACCGCAGGCAAGTTCAACCTGGAAGGCGCCGTCGATGCGTCGCAGGCGACCTTCGGTGAGCACGCCACGTCCGGTGCTGCCGGTGGCCTCACCTTCACCGCGCCGTTCAACAACCTGACGCCGACCGACGTCGTCGCCGCCCCGTACGCCGTCCGCCTCGCCGCCAACACCACCAACAACGCGACGCTGAACCTCACCGCTGCGACCAGCACCGGCACCGTGACCAACCTCACCTACGAGCTCATCAAGACCGCCGGCGCCGGCTGCACCACCGCCAGCACCGGTACCGTCATCGTGCCCGCGGGCACCGCAGTGACCTCGGTCTCTGCAACCCCGATCTCGCTGAGCATGGGTTCACCGGTCACCAACGCCGGCACGCCCGCCTACCTGTGCTTCAAGGTGACCGCTGGTGCGGGCCTCGCACAGAGCCAGACCGGTGCCGTGACCTGGCAGTTCCAGGCCGTCTCGCAGTAAACACCCCCATCCCGGGTCACCCGGTCAGGATCCGCTCCCGCGCGGACCTGACCGGGCTCGGGCTTTCACGACAGGATCGCAATGGCCAAAGGTTCACCCCGCCGGGCCTTCGACGAAGCGCCGCCCCGGACCACGTCCGGCCGCCTGGCCTCCGTCCGTCGGTTCCTGGTCGACGGCGTGCTGTGGACCCTCGGTGGCCTCGGCCTCGTGAGCCTTCTTGCTGCCGTTGCCGCGCACGTGTGGGGCTTCTCGATCGTCCTGTTCTCCACGGGGTCGATGACCCCGACCATCCCCGCCGGCTCCGCAGCGCTCGTGCGCCTGATGCCGGCCACTGAACTCCACGTCGGTGACGTCACGACGGTCGAGCGGAAGAACCTGCTCCCGATCACCCACCGCATCACCTCCATCAAGCCGGTCAACGGCCAGCCGGACGCCCGCGAGATCACCATGCGCGGCGACGCGAACGAGCTGGAGGATCCCAATCCGTACCTGATCACCCAGGGCCGCCTCGTGATCGCATCCGTCCCCGGCATCGCCAACCTGTTCCAGGGCATGCGCAACCCGCTGCTGATGGGCGGCCTCACCATCCTCGCCGGCCTGCTCGTGAGCTGGGCGTTCTGGCCGCGCCAGACACGCAAGGCCAGCGTCGTCGCTGCCGCCGCGATCGTCGCCGGCACCTCGATGCTCGGGGCGACCGACGCCCAGGCGGTCGAGAGCGAACACGAGGTGATCGGGCGTCACATGGTGCTGACGGTCATCTCCGACGCAGACAAGATGAGCACCATGCTTCCGGGCCTGCCGGTCTTCTGGCAGGTCGGCGTCACCACCCGCGGTGAGGAGGAAGGCGCCCTGCACGTCGGGCTCAGCCTCGCCCCCGGAATGGTCGAAGCAGATGCCCTGACCGTCGACGTGATGGCCTGCCCGCAGCGGTGGCAGGGGGAGACCTGCAACGGCGTCGCGCAGACCTGGGTGTCCGCAAAGCCGCTGGACCTCGCATTCCTGCCTGTCACGCATGCAGACACCCACGAGTTCGCGATGACTCCCGCCGGCACACCGATCTGGATCCTGGTACGCGCAACGCTCAATCGCGAAGCTCCTGAGGTCAAGGCAACCATGAAGATCGCCGCCTGGGGTGGCGGCGAAGTCGTCGAAGCCGTGTCCGACGGCGACGGTGGCGGGGGCCGCGGTGGCCACAGCGGGCTCGCCTACACCGGCTCTGATGGCACCTTCGAGACCCTGGCACTCGCCGGGGCTGCAATCGTTTCCGGGCTGGTGGTGGCCCGGCTCGCCGGCCGGCGCCGGCGAGGATCCGAGGACCGGGGGGTAGTGCGGTGAGGAGGGGTCTGCGCTACCTCCCGGCACCTCGAAGGGGGCGTCGCCGACTCGGCCTTGTCGGCCTCGGCGTGATTGCTGCGCTTTCCCTGGTCTTCCAGCAGCAGGCGACGCTTGCCAGCTTCATCGACGCTGAGTACGGCAAGGCCACCTTCACGGCCGCGACGCTGACGGCGATCGAGCCGACGACCACGGCCAAGGCGGCGAGCATCGACGTCAGCTGGAACGCCGCCGATGGATCCTGGGCCACGCCGTCCTACGCCTTGAACGAGTCGGCGTCCGGAAGCGGGAACGGCAGCTCGCTCTACACCGGGCCGGGCACCAGCTACACCCACGATCTGGGCACCGGTAGCCAGAGCGACACCGACCTGAACTTCACCGACGTGTCCGCCGGCGCCACCCACACGTGCGGAGTCGCGCGCGGGAACGTCTACTGCTGGGGAACCAACTCCGCAGGGCTGGGCACCGGGTCCACAGTGAGCAACACCCCGGCGATCGTCAACGGCTTCAGCGGAAAGACCGTCACCGATGTCACGGCAGGCACCAACTTCAGCTGCGCGATCGCCTCCGGCACGGTGTACTGCTGGGGACTCGGCGTGAGTGGCCAGTTGGGCAACGGCGGGACCACCAGCGCGACGCCGGTGGCAGTAGGAGGCCTGTCCGGCAAGACCATCACATCGATCTCCGCGGGCGCCTCGCATGCGTGCGCTGTCGCCAACGGCGCGGCGTACTGCTGGGGCTTGAACAGCAGCGGCCAGGTCGGCGACAACACCCTTGTCCAGAAGAGCACCGCCACCGCCGCCAGCCCGTCGGGCGTGCTGAGCGGTCGCACGGTCAGCAGGATCAGCGCGGGCGGCACGCACACGTGCGCGGTCGCTGACGGTCTGGCCTTCTGCTGGGGCGCGAACGGCAGTGGCCGTCTCGGGAACAACTCCACGACCGCCAGCCGCGTTCCGGTCGCAGTGACGACCACCGGCGTGCTCAACGGGCGGACCGTGTCCGCGATCAGCGCCGGCGGCTCGCACACCTGCGCGATCGCCGACGGCAAGGCCTACTGCTGGGGCTTCGGCACCAGCGGCCAGCTGGGCAACTCGGGCAGCTCGAGCCAGGTCCCCGTCGCGGTCACCACAACCACCATGACCGCCGGTGTGAGCGCCGTCTCAGCTGGAAACACCCACACCTGTGCGGTCTCGTCGGGGGATGTCTACTGCTGGGGTGCTGGTGCGAACAACGCGCTCGGCAACGGTGGTACCGCCAACCAGTCCGCGCCGGTGGCGGTCACGGGCAGCCTCAACGGCAGCACCCGGACTCTCAGTGCCGGAAGTAGTTTCGCCTGCGCCACGGGCAACTCCGTGGCTTCCTGCTGGGGCTTCGGCTCGAGCGGCCAGCTCGGCGACGGTGCCACCACGAACAACCCGGTACCGGCCCATGCAGTGATGACCGACAAGGCGTGCCCGGACGGCTCTGTGCGCACCTCGTCCTCGACGTGCTCCCTGGTGCAGGGCACCGACTACTACTACCGCCTCGGGCACTCCATCGGCAGCTGGGCGGCGCCGAACAGTGCGTGGGTGAAGGAAACAACCAAGACGCGGTCCGGCGTGGACCCGTCAGCCGACGGCACCACCGCGACATCGATCAGCCTCAAGTGGAACGCCGCCTCCGAAGCGGGCTCGGCTTTCCCCGAGTACACCCTGCAGCGTTCGACCTCCAGTGACGGCAGCAATGCCGTCACGCTGGCGGTCAACGGCAGCCGGACGTTCACCGATTTCGGGGGTGTGGGCCAGTCGCGCGACTTCTCGCAGCTCTCTGCCGGGGGCGCGCACACCTGCGGAATCATCGGTTCCCAGCTCTACTGCTGGGGCTCCAACACCAACGGCCAGCTCGGTATCGGTTCCACGACCGATGCCCTTGAGCCCACCCTCGTGACCGGTCTCGTCGGCAAGACCGTGACAATGGTCTCGGCCGGAGCCAGTCACACCTGTGCTGTCGCCGACGACAAGGCCTACTGCTGGGGACTGAACACCAACGGCCAGCTCGGTGACGGCACCACCGGCCAGAAGACCTCACCGCAGCTCATCCCCAACCAGGACGGTTACACGGTGACGGCGGTGAGCGCTGGGGCGGCCCACAGCTGTGGCGTCGGTGGTGGCGTCGTCTACTGCTGGGGCCTCAACGCCAACGGCCAGCTCGGTAACGGCAACAACACCCAGCAACTGATCCCGACGCAGGTCGCCAACAGCGCGGTGTTCACCAACGGCAGCGCCACCAGGGTGTCTGCAGGCGGCTCGCACACCTGCGCAGTGTCCGGCAGCAGGGCCTACTGCTGGGGCCTCAACACCAACGGCCAGCTGGGCAACGGGCAAACCACACCCAGCACCACAGCGGTCGCAGTCTCGACGACCTCCGGTCAGCTGCTCGCGCAGACCGTGACGGAGGTCAGCGCCGGCACCAGCCACTCCTGCGTTGTCGCCGCAAGCAAGGCGTACTGCTGGGGCCAGTCCGGCAACGGGCAGGTCGGCAACGGCGGGACCGGCGGCACCAACAGCGTGCCGATGGGGGTCTACACCGGTGGCGGCTTCAGCGGATCCGTGACCGCGATCTCGGCCGGCAACGCGCACACCTGCGCGGTGGCCGGTGGCGCCTCGTACTGCTGGGGGATCGGCACCAACGGCCAGCTCGGTAACGGCGGCACGGCTCAGTCGGCGATCCCGGTTCCCGTGACCCCATCGGGTGCGTTCGGCACGGCCACCACCGACATCGCTGTGGGCAACTCCCACAGCTGCTCGATCTCCGACGGAGCCATCTACTGCTGGGGGCTCGGCACCAACGGCCGACTCGGCGTCGGCGGAGCCGCGACGACAGGCAACTTCACCACGGCGCAGCGCACCGTCACCGATGCCCGCTGTGCTGCCGGCTCCACCGCCCTTGGCAACGGAACCTGCTCGCTCAAGCCCAACACGACCTACTACTACCGCGTGAAGTTCACCCTGGACGGCAACACGGCGACCACCGGCGACTGGACGGGTATCAAGACCTCCTGAGTCAGCCCCTGGCGGCGGCACCGGCCGCGGCCGAGGCAGCCGGCAACGCTGCAACGATCCGGTCGAGGACACGGTCGTCGTGAGTCGCGGAGAGGAACCACGCCTCGTAGGCGGACGGTGGCAGCGCGACGCCCGCGTCCAGCATGGCGTGGAAGAACGCCCGGAAGGCGCCGGTGTCCTGGCGCTGCGCTGCGGCGTAGTCGCGGACGGGGGAGTCGACACCGAGGAAGACGGAGAACAACGAACCGGCCCGCTGCAGCACGTGGGGCACCCCTGCGCCGGTGAAGGCAGCGGTGACCTCGTCGGCAAGGCGGCCGGCCGCAGCATCGACCCGCGCGTAGACGCTCGCGTCCGCCAGCCGCAGGGTCGCGATACCGGCGGCGGTCGCCAGCGGATTCCCGGACAGCGTTCCGGCCTGGTAGACCGGGCCGAGCGGTGCCAGCAGGTCCATCAGCCCAGCGCGACCGCCGAGTGCGGCCAGCGGCATGCCACCGCCCACCACCTTCCCGAAGGTGAACAGGTCCGGCTCGACCCCGCCCTCCAGGCCCCACCAGCCGGACGCGGACACGCGGAACCCGGTGAGCACCTCGTCGTAGATGAGCAGGGCGCCGTGGGCAGCGGTCACCTCGCGGAGCACGGCGTTGAAGCCCGGCTCCGGCGGCACGATGCCCATGTTGGCCGCAGCCGGCTCCGTGATCACGGCTGCGATCTCGTCGCCGCGCTCCGCGAAGAGGGCGCGGATCGCTTCGGCATCGTTGTACGGCAGCACGAGCGTCTGGGCCGTGGCAGCAGCGGTGACTCCTGCAGAACCGGGCAGCCCGCCGGTGGCGAGGCCGGATCCGGCGGCTGCCAGAAGGGCGTCGGAGTGCCCGTGGTAGCAGCCGGCGAACTTCACCAGCAGGTCGCGTCCGGTTGCTCCCCGAGCGAGCCGGACGGCCGTCATGCACGCCTCGGTGCCGGTGGAGACAAGGCGCACCTTCTGGGCGAGCGGCACGCGGGCACTCACGGCTTCCGCGAGTTCCGCCTCCGCAAGGGTCGGTGCGCCGAACGACAGTCCGCGGGCTGCGGCCGCCTGGACGGCGGCGACCACCTCGGGATGGGCATGGCCGAGCAGCGCGGGGCCCCAGGAGCCGACGAGGTCGACGTACTCGCGCCCGTCCACGTCGTAGAGGTACGGGCCGGCGGCTCGCGCGATGAACACCGGGCTGCCGCCCACCGAGCCGAACGCCCGGACCGGGGAGGACACCCCGCCCGGGATGATCCGGCTGGCCCTGGCGAACGCAGCGTCGTTGCCGCTCACTTGCACCCAGCCGGCCAGCTCGATGGCCGCATACGTGAGCACGATGTCCGCACCCGCGCGGACGATGGCAGGTGACGGCCTCCGTGAGCGCCGCCTGGCGGTCGATCCAGCCCCGTTCCGCTGCTGCGGCGATCATCGCGTACTCACCGGACACCTGGTAGGCGGCGACGGGCACCCGCGACCACGCTGCGACATCGGCCAGCACGTCGAGGTAGTGGGACGCGGGTTTCACCATGACCATGTCCGCGCCCTCCAGCTCGTCGATGGCTGCCTCGAGGCGGCCCTCCCGACGGTTGGCCGGATCCTGCTGGTAGGTCCTGCGGTCCCCGACGAGGGATGAGCCGACGGCCTCCCGGAACGGTCCGTAGAAGGCTGAGGCGTACTTGACGGCGTAGGCGAGGATGCCGACCTCGGTGAACCCGGCGACGTCAAGCCCTGCGCGGATGGCTGCGACCTGGCCGTCCATCATCCCGGAGGGGGAGACGAAATGGGCTCCGGCCTCTGCCTGCGACACGGCCTGGCGCACGTACAGCTCGACGGTGGCGTCATTGTCGACCCACCCCTTGGCGTCCAGCACGCCGCAATGACCGTGGTCGGTGAACTCGTCGAGGCAGGTGTCGGCGATGATCGGCAGGTCGTCGCCGACCTCTGCGCGCAGTGCTGCGATGGTCCGGTTGAGGATGCCGTCGGCCGAGTAGCCGGCAGAGCCGGTGGCGTCCTTGTCATCAGCCTCGGGGACCCCGAAGACCACGATCCCGCCGATCCCCGCCGCGACGGCTGCCGTCGCCTCAGCGCGGACGGAGTCGAGCGTGTGCTGAACCACGCCCGGCATTGAGCCGATCGGCCGCGGCTCGCTGAGGCCGTCGGCGACGAACACCGGCAGCAGCAACTGGGCGGGATGCACCCGGGTCTCCGCGACCAGCCGTCGGATCGCCGGGGTGGTGCGCAGGCGTCGGGGACGCCTCGCGAGCGTGGTCATCGTGCTCCTTCGCTGGGGTCTCAGGCCATTCTCGCTCATGTCCGGAGGACCTCGGGAACCGGCACCGGTTCGTGTCGGGAGCGCGAGGAATGGGATGCTTGCTGCATGCGTAATGTGCGCGACATCGAATGCTTCCTCACTGACATGGACGGGGTTCTCGTCCACGACGAGCAGCCGGTACCCGGCGCCGTCGAACTCCTGCAGCGCTGGGTGGACACCTCCCGCCGCTTCCTCGTCCTCACCAACAACTCCACCTACACCCCACGCGACCTGGCTGCACGGCTTGCCCGCTCGGGGCTGCCGGTCCCGGAGGAGAACCTGTGGACCTCTGCGATGGCCACCGGCGCCTTCCTCGCGGGGCAGCCCGGCCACAAGACAGCCTTCGTGATCGGCGAGGCCGGCCTGACCATGGCCCTGCACGAGGCGGGGTTCGTGCTCACGGAGACCGATCCGGCCTTCGTCGTCCTCGGTGAGACCCGCAACTACTCCTTCGAGGCGATCACCAACGCCATCCGGCTGATCAGCGCTGGGGCCCGCTTCATCGTGACCAACCCGGACACCGTCGGACCTTCGCCGACCGGCCTCCTGCCGGCCACCGGGGCCGTGGCTGCGATGATCACCGCAGCGACCAACCGGCAGCCCTACGTCGTCGGCAAGCCGAACCCGATGATGTTCCGCTCAGCGATGAACCGGATCGAGGCCCATTCCGAGACGACAGCGATGATCGGTGACCGGATGGACACCGACATCGTCGCCGGCATGGAAGCAGGCCTGTTGACCGTGCTGGTGCTGTCCGGGGTCACCAAGGCCGAGGAGATCGAGACCTACCCCTACCGTCCGAGCCTCGTGCTCGACTCGGTGGCCGACCTGGTGCCGATGCTCTAGGAGCGTGGCCGGCGCGGCCACCAGCCGGGCACCGTGCGGAGGTAGGCCTTGTACTCGGCACCGAACTGCCGGGTGAGTGTCGGCTGCTCGTAGAGGTTCACGAACGTCACGAAGGCTGTGGCGACGACGACGGCGTAGATGCCCAGCGCAACGCTGGCGAACAGCAGCGCCTGCCCAACGATGACCGCTGTCACTGCCAGGTACATCGGGTTGCGCACCCAGCGGTAGGTGCCGGTCACGACGAGGGTCCTCGTCGGGGCGATCGGCGCAGGAGTGCCGAGGCCCTGCAGGACGAAGAGCGCGAAGGCGTGGACGAGGACAGCGCTCCCTGTGGCGATGAGGAGCCAGCCCACTGCGGCGCCGACGCCCCGCCAGCCGTGCCATGACGACCCGGTCCACCCCGTGATCAGCCAGGGCAGCAGTCCTGCGACCGTTCCCGGCGCGACAACGAGGAACAGCACTGATTGCAGCGCCGCCCGGCCGCGCGCCCCGCGATCGTCATCCACCCGATCATGGTGCCTTTGCTCTCGGCCCTCAGGCCAGACCCGCACGGACCGCTGCAGCGATCCCTTCCGCGTCGGGACGGTTCGCCACAGCGATCACGTCGAAGCCCACGGCCCGTGCAGCATCGCCGGCGCTGGCTCCGATGGCCACAACCTTCGGGCCCGGCAGCCCACCCGCCTCGATCGCTGCCCGCGCCACCGATCCCGCGGTCACGACGAAGGCGTCGAAGCCCAGCCAGTCCGCGAGCACGTCCGGCGGCTGCGGTGCGACGACGGTGCGGTAGACCGGGACGAGGCGGACGGTCCAGCCCAGCGCCCGAAGTCCCGCTGCCGGCTCCGGTGAGGACTGCTCCGCGCCGGGCAGCAGGATGTGGCCGCGGCCGTGGGGGAACGCCGAGACAAGGGCGGCCCCACCGCCCGGGTTCGCCACAAGGTCGACGTTGATCCCGGCCGCACGCAGGACGGCAGCCGTTGCCGGCCCCACCGCTGCGACCCTCGTCCCCTCCGCCAACCGCGACGCCAGGTCGAATCCCTGCTGGCCGAGCAGGGTGACGGTCTTCGACGGAGGTGACAACGAGCCAGTCCGAACCCTCGGCGAGCGTGGCCTCGAGTTCGGTGGTGGGGAGCGGCACGCTGGGTGGTGAACGTCGCCTGCACGACAAGGGCGCCGGCGGCCTCGAGGGCCTCTGCTGTCCCTGCCGGTGAGCGCTCCGGAAGGAGGATCCGGCGACCGGTCAGTGGCCGTGCCTTGGCGGCACCCAGTTCTGCGATGGCGGCGGCGCCTGCGGCGAGGAGCCGGTCGGCGACGAGTTCCCCGAGGGCCGCTGCTGCGTCGCCGTCCGCTGCTGAAGTTGCGTGTTCGGTCAGTCGACGTGAGCCGTCGAGGGCTATGACCGTCGCCGTCAGCGAGAGCCGGCCGTCCACCAGGTGGGCGTGTGCGGCGACCGGTGCCGCGCACCCGGCCTCGAGCCGGGCGAGCACTGCCCGTTCGGCGAGGGCAGCCAGCCGGGTGGCCGGGTCGTCGAGATCGGAGAGGGCCTCCAGCAGCGCTGCCGGCGCATCGTCACGGCACTCCACGGCGAGGGCACCCTGGGCCGGCGCAGGGAGGAAGGTCGCCACGTCGAACAACTCGGTGATCCGATCCTCCAGCCCGAGTCGCCGGAGCCCTGCAGCAGCGAGCATGACGGCGTCCAGGTCCTCGCCCGCGCGGCGCAACCGGGTCTCGACATTGCCCCGGATCTCCACGACGGTCAGGTCGGGACGCAGGGCCAGCAGCTGCGCAGCCCTGCGTGGCGAACCGGTGCCGACCCTGGCGCCAACGGGCAGCCGGGCCAGCGTGAGGCCGTCGCGGCCGCACAGGGCGTCCGCCGGGTCCTCGCGGAGCGGGACGGCGCCGAGCTGCAGTCCGGGAGCTGGGGCGGTGGGCAGGTCCTTGAAGGAGTGGACGGCGATGTCGCAGTCGCCAGAGACGACGGCTGCACGGACGGCGCCGACGAAGACCCCGGCGCCGCCGAGGCTGGCCAGCGGGGCGTCGGAGATGTCGCCGTGCGTGGTGATGCGGACCAGCTCCACCTCGTGGCCGCGGGCGCGCAGCGCGTCGGCGACGTGCCCGGACTGCGTCCAGGCGAGCGCTGACCCACGGGTGGCGAGACGGAGCTTCACGGCAGTGGGTCGATGGCCAGGCCGGGCACGACGGGGGCGTTGCTGCGCGGATTGGCGCAGCACCCGCCGAAGCAGCGCTGGCCGGGCAGGGGATCGGGGGATCCGGTGCGCAGCTCTTCTGCGATCCGTGCGGCGAGGCCGTCGACGAACCCCGGATGGGTGCCGACGGTCGGCGTGCGCACCAGCTGGATGCCGAGTTCTGCAGCGGTCTGGGTGGCCTGGGTGTCCAGGTCCCAGATCACCTCCATGTGGTCGGAGAGGAACCCGATCGGCACCAGCACGACAGCTGTTGCGCCGTCTGCAGCGAGCCCGGCGATGGCGTCATTGACGTCGGGTTCCAGCCACGGCACGGACGGCGGCCCGCTCCGCGACTGGTAGACGAGGTCCCACGGCTTGTCGATGCCCGTCGCAGTGCGGATGCCGGCAGCCACCCGTCCGGCGACCCAGAGATGCTGGTCGACGTAGGCGTCGCCCTGTGGGCCGGCTGCCCGTGCAGCGCTGGTCGGCACCGAGTGGGTGGTGAAGACCAGTCGGGTGGAATCGGCGGCAAGGTCGAGGTCTGCTGGCAGCGCTGCCAGCACCAGCTCCGTGATGGTGCCTGCGAAACCCGGCAGGTCATAGAACGAGGGGAGCTTGCGCAGCTCGAGCTCGACCCCGGAGCTCGCCAGCGCCAGCCCGAGGTCTTCCCGGTACTGGCGGCAGCTGGAGTAGCCGGAGTAGGCGGCGGTGGCGACGGCGAGGACACGGTGGTGCCCACGGGAGGCGAGCTCTGCGACCACGTCGGTGACGAACGGCGGAGAGTTGCGGTTGGCCAGCACGGTCTCGATCGCGACTCCTTCCGCCTCAAGGGCGGCCTGCAGCGCAGCGAGCAGGGCACGGTTCTGCGCGTTGATCGGGCTGACGCCGCCGAGGGTGAAGTAGTGCTGGCCCACCTCGCGGAGGCGTTCGGTGGGGATCCCACGGCCGGCGGTGACGCGTTCGAGGAACGGGAGTACCTCGTCCTCGCCCTCCGGGCCGCCGAAGCCCAGCAACAGGACGGCGTCGTACTTCAAGGTAGTACTTGCCGTGGTGTCGATGTCCGTCGTCATCGCAGGACCCGCGGCAGGTCGGCGGGCGTGACCCGGTGGCCGGTGTAGAAGGGCACTTCCAGCCGGACGTGCCGGCGGGCATCGGACGCGCGCAGGTGTCGCATCAGGTCGACGAGATCTGTGAGCTCGTCGGCCTCCAGAGCCAGCAACCACTCGTAGTCGCCGAGCGCGAACGCGGCGACGGTGTTGGCGGAGACCTGCGGATAGTCGCGACCCATCAGCCCGTGCTCCGCCAGCATGGCGCGCCGTTCGTCCTCGGGCAGCAGGTACCACTCGTAGGAGCGGACGAAGGGGTAGACGGTGAGCCAGGTCTTCGGCTCGATGCCGAGCATGAACGCCGGAGCGTGCTCACGACTGAACTCGGCCTGGCGGTGCACGCCGAAGCCCGACCACACCAGGTCGGCGCTGCCGGCGAACGCGTCGCGTTCGAAGCTGCGGATCGCCTCCTGCAGCGCTGCGGCGGAGGGCCCGTGCATCCACACCAGCAGGTCGGCGGAGGACGGCATGCCCGCGACGTCGTACAGACCGCGGACGGTGATGCCGCCAGCCGACAAGTCGTCCAGCAGGGTCGTGGTATCTGCGACGACAGTGTCGGACGCCGCCTGTTGGCGGCTGAACACGGCGTAGCAGGTATAGCTGAGAGTCTCTGGCGGTGCGGTGGTCATGCTCCGACCCTAGCCGCGCCGGAGAGTGCGAGCGCTGCCTGCCGCCTGCCGTCCGTGATGCAGTCGGGGACCCCGACGCCGCGCACAGCCGAGCCGGCCAGCCGCCAGTTCGGCAGGTGGGCCAGCCCCGCATCGGCTGCGGCAACCGTGTCGAGATGACCGACGATGTACTTGGGCATCATCGCCGGCCAGCGGGCGATGCGCACGACGCCCGGCTGCTCCGTTGCGCCGAGGACGTCGGCGAGATGGCCGGTGACGGCTGCGAGCAGGTCCGCATCGCTCGCCATCGCGATCGGCCCGAGGCGCTCCGGCACGAACGCGCGGATCAGCACAGTGTCTGCCCCCGCACGCCCGGCCCACTTGGCCGAGCTGACGGTGATGCCGCTGATCGGGGCGGGGTCGGCCTCCAGCCAACCGTGGGACGTGACCGGCGTGCGGAAGGCAGCTGCCGGATAGGCGAGGGTCACGACGGTGGAGGTCGCCAGCGGTATCCGGGACAGGGCTGCCGACGATTCCGGTGCAGCTTCGGCAAGGAGCCCGGTGGAGCTGGTCACGCCGCCGGCGAGGATGACCGCGTCGACGGGCTCGGTGCTGCCGTCGTCCAGCACGGCAACAGCGCCGTCCCCGGCGGGCCGCAGGTCCGTCACTCGCGTGTTGAGCCGCAGGTCGGCCCCGGCAGAGACCAGCCGGTCGACGAGCGCGTCCACGAGGCTGCCAAGACCCCCGGCGAACGTACGGAACGGTGATCCCGGTCCGCGCCCGCCGGCCCTTGTCCTGGCGTGCTGCGCCTTGCGACCCTGCGCGATCGCGGCCAGCATCAGGCTGCGGTGGGCCGTCTCGTCCGCACGCAGCGACGGCAGGACGGCGTCGAGGCTGAGCTCGTCGACGCCGGCGCCGTAGATGCCGCCGATCATCGGGTCGGCGAAGCGGCGGACGATGCCGGCCCCCAGCCGGGCGCGCAGGAACGCGCCGATCGAGGTGTCCTCGCCGGCGACGAGTCGCCGCGGCAGGACAAGGTCGACGCCGGCGCGGAGCTTGTCCGCTGGAGAGAGGATGCCGGTGGTCACGAACGGCCACAACCGGCTCGGCAGCACCATGCCCATTCCGGCCGGCATGGGCTGCAGCCGTCCGCGGGCCCGAAGGTGCACGGTGCGGGTCCCGCTGGTGGAGATCACGTCGCCGGAGAGCCCGAGTTCCTCCGCGAGCTGCAGTGCGGCCGGGCGGTAGGCGACGAACGAGTCGGGGCCGTGCTCGATGAGCAGCCCTTCGGTGCGCTCGGTGTGAATCTTGCCGCCGAACCGTCCGGATGCCTCAACGAGCAGCACCTCCACCGGTCCGGCCGAGCTGCGGACGGCCTCCCAGGCCGCTGCCAGCCCGGTGATCCCGCCACCGACGACGAGCAGCCTCACAGGCTGCCGCCCTTGGGGACGTAGGGGCACAGCGGATCGGATTCCAGCGGGTCCCCGGTCCAGGCGTAGGCGCGGGCACGGGAGCCGCCGCACCAGTCGTGGTACTCGCAGGTGCCGCAGCGTCCCTTGAACTGGTCGGGGTCACGGAGCGACCGCAGCACCGGGTCGTTGCGGTACAGGCTGACCAGCGAGGATTCCTTGACGTTGCCGACAGCAAGGGGCAGGAAGCCCGAGGGGGTGACGTCGCCGGTGTTGGAGACGAAGACGATGCCGTTGCCGTCGCGGATGCCGAACGCGCGCGACATCGGGTGCGCCTCGACGTCCTCCTTGGTCTTGCCCGCGCGCAACAGGGCTGCTGCGCCGAGCCGGCGGTAGTGCATCGCTTCGGTCGTCTTCACGCGGAACGCCGAGCCGCGTCCCACCTGCTGCGCCCAGATGAGCACACGCTCGGCCTCGCCGGGCGAGAGCTCCGTGAGCTCGGTTCCCCGTCCGATGGAGATCAGGAAGAACAGGCTCCACTGCTGCAGGGTGTGCGCGCTGAGCAGCTCGTGGATCGCGGGCAGGTCGGCGGCCGTCGCTGCCGTGACGAGCGTGTTCACCTGCACGGGCAACCCTGCCTCCGCCGCGGTGTCCAGGGCCTCGAGGGTGGCGTCGAACGTCCCGGGCACCATCCGGACGCCGTCGTGGCGCGCTGCGTCCGAGCCGTCGAGGGACAAGGAGATGGCCTGGATGCCGATCTCCTTCATCCAGAAGATCTTCTCGCGGGTGAGGAGGGGAGTCACCGCCGGCGCCAGGGAGACTCCGATGCCCCGGGCCTGGGCCTCTGCGATGAGTTCCGCGAGGTCGGGACGGCGCAGCGGGTCGCCACCGGTCATCACCACGTGCGGCAGGGCCTCACCGAGGGTTGCATCGCCGAAGCCGGTGATGTCGTCGAGCAGGGCGATCGCCTGTGCGGTGGTGAGCTCGCCGGGGGCAGCGTCCGGCATGGCCGTGGCGCGGCAGTGGCGGCAGGCAAGGCCGCAGGCGTTGGTCAGTTCCCAGTAGACGATCATCGGCGATCGCTGGTAGGCCCAACCATCGGGTTTGACTGCGCCGATGCCTGCCGGGTGTGCCATGTCAGTCGACCTGTCCTGTGGGAATGGAATGAACCAGCTCGACGAGCCGGGTGAGAACTGTGGGGTCGGTGTCGGGCGGCACGCCGTGGCCGAGGTTGAACACGTGGCCGGGCGCAGCCGCGCCGCGCCGCACGATGTCACGGGTGGCGGCCTCGAGGCTCGCCCACTCGGCGGACAGCAGGGCCGGGTCGAGGTTGCCCTGCAGCGGGACACGGTGTCCGAGCAGCGCGCTGGCCTCGTCGAGCCCGATGTCGCTGGCCACGCCGACCACGTCTGCTCCGGCCTCGAGCATGGCCGGCAGCAGTTGCCGCGTCGCCGTGCCGAAGTGCACCCGCGGCAGGCCGAGGTCGGCGACCGCAGCGAAGACAGCAGCGGAGTGCGGCTGGACGGCGTGGGCGTAGGTCTCCGGCGAGAGCCTGCCGACCCAGGAGTCGAAGAGCTGGAGGGCTGAGGCCCCCGCCTCCGCCTGCGCGCGAAGGAAGGACGCGGTGAGGTCGGCCACCCAGTCCAGCAGCCGGTGCCATGTTGCCGGATCCTCGGCCAGCAGCGCGCTCGTCGCGGGCAGCTCGCGGTTGGGTCGGCCCTCGACGAGGTAGGAGGCGAGCGTGAACGGCGCGCCGGCGAAGCCGATCAGCGGCACGTCGCCGAGCAGCGCCACGGCTGCGGCGACACCTTCGGTCACCGGTGCGAGCGCCGCAGGGTCGAGGTGCGGCAGGCGGTCGACGTCGGCAGCGCTGCGCACCGGGTGGGCCAGTACCGGTCCGACGCCGGGCGCGATGTCGACGTCCACGCCGGCGAGGCGCAGCGGGACGACGATGTCGGAGAAGAAGATGGCAGCGTCCACATCGTGCCGGCGCACCGGCTGGACGGTGATCTCCGCTGCCATCTCGGGGTTGAGGCAGGCGTCGAGCATCGCCGTGCCCTCGCGGAGCTTGCGGTACTCGGGAAGGGAGCGCCCCGCCTGCCGCATGAACCAGACCGGATGCCGGGTCACGGGCTCGCCGCGATAGGCGGCCAGCAGTGGGGCGGTCGTGCCGACAGCCGTCACGCCTCGGCCTCGATCTCGATGCCGAACAGGGTCTGCAGCGCGTGGGAGTAGTCCGCGAGCTCCCCGCTGCGGGCGAGTTCGGCTGCCCGCAGGGAAGGGGTGTGCAGGAGAGCGTTGGACACCCGGCGCAGCGAGCGCGCAACGGCAGCTGCTGTCTCGGCGTCGTAGCGACGGTTGGCCGACTCGATCTCGCGTTCGATGAACTGGCTCACGTGGGCCCGCATCGCCGTGACGGCCGGTGTCGCCGCCCTGCCCTGCTCGAGGTGGAGGTAGGTGTCCACCCCGCGGGTCACGAGGTCGCGCGCTGCGAGCACTGCTGCCGCCTGCTCCGCGGGGGCGTGGGCACCGATCTCCTCGAGGTCGATCAGGTCGACGCCGAGGAGGTGGGCTGACTCGGGATCGACGTCGCCGGTGAGGGAGAGGTCGAGCACGGGGAGCACGGCGAGCACTCCGGCGCGCGCTCCGGCGAGGAGTCCTGTGCCGATCAGGCTTCCGGTCGTCGCGGCCCCGCCGCTGCAGGCCACCAGCAGATCGGTCGCTGCGATCGCCTCTGCCAGCCCGTCCTCGCCGACCGGCTGGACCGGGTGGGTGGCTGCGAACTGCTCAGCGCGTCCGGTGGGGGAGTAGACGGTGACGTCGGTGCACCCACGTCGCACCAGTGCTGCGGTGACGACCCTCGCGTAGCTCCCGGTCCCGACGAGGAGTGCGCTGCGTCCGGCCAACGGGAAGTGTCGCTTCTCGACGAGCTCGAGCCCGACGGTGGCGATCGAGCGACCGGCGGCACCCAGGTCGGTCTGCGCCGTCACGGCCTTTGCCGTTGTGAGTGCCGCGTGGAAGAGCCGGGTGAGCGAAGGACCGGCGAGGCTGCCGGCCGCGGCAAGGGCCTCGCGGACCTGGCCGATGATCTCGGCCTCGCCGATCACCATCGCGTCCAGCCCTGCGGTGACCTCGAGCAGGTGCTGGACGGCGGCCTGTTCGGGGTAGACCTCGAATTGGTCGACCAGGCGGCTGTCTGCTGCAGGAAGGGCAGCCCTCACGGCGCGCGAGCACGTGCTCCAGCGCGCCGTGGAAGGAGTCAGCCTCGAAGTAGATCTCGAACCGGTTGCAGGTGTTGAGCATGACGTGGCCGAGAAGCGAAGGATCGGCGTCGATCGCCGCGGTCACCTGTTCGGCGACCCGGGTGAGTCCTGCCAGGTCGTCGAGGGGAACAAGGTGATGGCTGATGCCAATGGCGGTGAGCGGCACGATCAGGAGGATAACCCAGTTGAGCTCAAGCTCATCTCAAGTTCCCGTCATGAGTTGGAATATTCATTCCACGGGTGGCATAGTCATGCGTATGACGATCAAGGTCGCGGTGGCCGGCGCCACCGGATATGCGGGCGGTGAGCTGCTGCGGTTGCTGCTGGCCCACCCTGAGGTGGAGATCGGTGCCCTCACCGCCGGCTCGAGCGCCGGCACCGCTCTGTTGTCCCACCACCAGCACCTCCTGCCGCTGGCCGACCGCACGGTCGTGGAGACCACTGCTGCGAACCTCGCCGGCCACGACGTGGTGTTCCTCGCACTGCCGCACGGCACGTCGGCAGCCGTCGCAGCAGAGCTCGGACCGGACGTGCTCGTTGTCGACGCCGGTGCTGACCATCGCCTGGTCGATGCGGCTCAGTGGCGCAAGTTCTACGGCAGCGAGCACGCCGGCACGTGGCCCTACGGGCTGCCAGAACTCCCTGGCCAGCGCGATGTCCTCGCGGCCACCCGCCGGATCGCCGTTCCCGGCTGCTACCCCACATCGGTGACGCTGGCCCTGCTGCCGGCGATCGTCGGTGGCCTGGTCACGGGCAAGGACGTGGTTGCCGTAGCCGCGAGCGGAACCTCCGGTGCCGGCAAGGCGCTGAAGGCGAACCTGCTCGGTTCGGAGGTGATGGGCTCCGCCAGCGCTTATGGCGTTGGGGGAGTGCACCGTCACGTCCCGGAGATGCTGCAGAACTTCACCCTGCTCGGCGCGGCAGCGCCCACCCTTTCGTTCACGCCGGTCCTCGTGCCGATGTCGCGCGGCATCCTCGCCACCGTCACGGCGCCGCTGGCCTCGCCGGTGCCCTCCACGGTGGTCCGGGAGACCTACGACGCGGCCTACGGAGCCGAGCCGTTCGTCCACCTGCTGCCGGAGGGCCTCTGGCCACAGACGCAGTCGGTGATCGGGTCCAACGCCGTCCACGTCCAGGTCGCCGTTGATGCGGACGCGGGCCGGCTCGTCGCCGTCGTTGCCCTCGACAACCTCACCAAGGGCACCGCCGGTGGTGCCATCCAGTCGATGAACATCGCCCTCGGCCTTCCCGAGGGCCTCGGCCTCACCACGATCGGAGTAGCTCCATGAGTGTCACTGCAGCGAAAGGCTTCGTGGCCGCTGGCGTCATCGCAGGGCTGAAGGCGTCAGGGCGTCCCGACCTGGCCCTTGTCGTGAACTCCGGGCCCGACGCGCACGCTGCGGGCGTGTTCACGTCCAACCGCTTCCAGGCTGCGCCGGTCACCTGGAGCAGGCAGGCGGTCGCCGACGGACGGCTGGCTGCCGTCGTGCTGAACTCGGGTGGCGCCAACGCCTGCACGGGTTCGGCGGGGTTCGATGACGCGAAGAAGATGGCCGAATGGACCGGGGCTGAGGTGGGCTGTGCCACCGAGGACGTGGCGGTCTGCTCCACAGGCCTGATCGGCGTGCGGCTCCCGATGGACGCCGTGCTCACCGGCATCGAGTTGGCGGCCCAGGACCTGGCCCACACCGGCGGCCCCTCCGCCGCCGAGGCGATCCTGACCACGGACACCGTCACGAAGGTGGAGGTGCACACCTCCCCGGACGGCTGGACCATCGGCGGCATGGCCAAGGGCGCGGGCATGCTTGCCCCGGCGCTGGCGACGATGCTGGTCGTGATCACGACCGACGCCGTCGTCGACTCCGCGCAACTCGACGAGGCGCTGCGCACAGCGACGGGCTTCACGTTCGACCGCACCGACTCCGACGGCTGCATGTCCACCAACGACACGGTGCTGGTGCTGTCCTCCGGCGCCTCCGGGGTCGCGCCCGACGCCGCGGTGTTCTCCGAGGCGCTCACCGGGGTGTGCGCGAGCCTCGCCAGGCAGCTGCTCGCCGACGCTGAAGGTTCGGCCCACGACATCGAGGTGCGTGTTGAGGGCGCTGCCACGGAGGCGGACGCCCTCGCCGTCGCGCGTGCGATCGCCCGCAGCAACCTCTTCAAGTGCGCGATCTTCGGCAACGACCCGAACTGGGGCAGGGTCCTCGCCTCGGCAGGGACGGTGCCGGCCGACTACGACCCCGAGCACGTGGACGTCGCCTTCAACGGCGTCCGGGTGTTCGTCGACGGCCAGCTCGGGGCCGACCGCTCCGAGGTCGACCTGAAGACGGGTCGGGAGGTGCTCGTCGAGGTCAACCTGCACGCCGGCGACGCTGCCGCGGCGATCTGGACCAACGACCTCACCTATGACTACGTCAAAGAGAACGCGGAGTACTCAACATGATCGATGCGGCCAGCAAGGCGGCCATCATGATCGAAGCCCTGCCGTGGCTGGAGCGCTACGTCGGCAAGACGATGGTGATCAAGTACGGCGGCAACGCCATGATCGACGACTCGCTCAAGGCGGCCTTCGCCCAGGACATCGTGTTCCTGCGGACGGTGGGCGTGAAACCGGTCGTCGTGCACGGTGGCGGTCCGCAGATCTCCTCCATGCTGCAGCGCCTCGGCATCGCCAGCGAGTTCCGTGGCGGGCTGAGGGTGACCACCCCCGAGGCCATGGACGTCGTCCGGATGGTCCTGATGGGCCAGGTGAACCGCGAGCTGGTCGGTCTGCTGAACGCCCACGGGCCGCTGGCCGTCGGGCTGTCCGGCGAGGACGCCGGCCTGCTCACCGCCGAGCGCAAGGGCCTCGAGCTGGACGGGGAGGAGATCGACCTCGGCCTCGTCGGCGAGGTCACGGAGGTGCGTCCCGAGGCAGTGCTCGACCTGATCAACGCCGGACGCATTCCCGTCGTGGCAACCGTCGCTCCCGACGAGGACGGCCTCGTGCACAACGTGAACGCTGACACAGCAGCCGGAGCCATCGCCGCAGCGCTGGGTGCCGAGCGCCTGATCGTGCTCACCGACGTCGCAGGCCTCTACGCAGACTGGCCGAACTCCACAGAAGTGATCCGCCAGATCAGGGCAGCCGACCTCGCAGCCATGCTGCCGACGCTGGCCGCGGGCATGATCCCGAAGATGGAGGCCTGCCTCGCAGCCGTCGAGGCCGGGGTGCCGAAGGCGACGGTGATCGACGGCAGGGTGCCGCACTCGCTGCTGCTGGAGATCTTCACCGACGAGGGCATCGGCACGATGGTGCTCAACGACTCTGCGATCAGCGAGCTGGTGTCATGAGCCTCGCAACAGCTGCCGGCAGCCAGGCGGAGCTCACCGAGCGGTACGGCCACGCGCTGATGAACACCTTCGGTGCGCCGAAGCGCGTGTTCGTCAGGGGTGAGGGTGCCTACCTGTGGGACGCCGACGGCAACCGTTACCTCGACCTGCTGGCCGGGCTTGCGGTCAACGCCCTCGGCCACGCCCACCCGCAGGTGCTGGGTGCGATCTCCGCGCAGCTGTCCACCCTCGGCCACGTGTCGAACTTCTTCGCCACGCCCACCCAGATCGCCCTCGCCGAGCGCCTCGCCGGCTTCGCCACCGCGAACGCTCCCGGCCTCGAGGCGCGGGTGTTCTTCACCAACTCCGGCACCGAGGCCAACGAGGCGGGCTTCAAGATCACCCGCCGGACCGGACGGACCCGCCTGATCGCCATGGAGGGCGCGTTCCACGGCCGCAGCCTCGGCGCGCTCGCGCTGACGGCCAATCCTGCCTACCGGAAGCCCTTCGAGCCGCTGCCCGGGCGATGTGACGTTCGTGCCCTACGGGGATGCCGAAGCCCTCGCCGCCGTGCTGGACGACACGGTCGCAGCGGTGATCCTCGAACCGATCCAGGGCGAGAACGGTGTCGTCGAGCCACCGACGGACTACCTTCGCGCAGCCCGCGAGCTGACCACAGCGGTCGGTGCCCTGCTGTGGGTCGACGAGGTGCAGACCGGCATCGGACGGTGCGGAGCCTGGCTGGCCAGCGCTGCCTCCGGCGTCACCGCCGACATCGTCACGTTCGCCAAGGGACTGGGCAACGGTTTCCCGATCGGTGCCTGCGTCGCCACCGGAGCGGCCGCGTCCCTGCTGGGCCCTGGCTCGCACGGCACCACTTTCGGCGGCAACCCGGTGGCAGCAGCTGCAGGCCTCGCCGTGATCGGGATCATCGAACGCGACGGCCTGCTCGATCGGGCCACCGCTGCCGGTGACCGGCTGGCAGCGGAGATCCTCGCGCTCCAGCTTCCCCAGGTGACGGCTGTCCGCGGCAGGGGACTGCTGCGTGGCATCGTCCTTGCCGACCCGATCGCGCCGGCTGTCGCTGAGGCAGCGCTCGACGCCGGCTTCGTGATCAACGCTCCACGTCCGCACGTACTGCGGCTCGCACCGCCCCTGATCGTCACCGACGCGCAACTCGACACGTTCGTCGCTGCGCTTCCCGGCCTGCTGGAGCAGCGGTGACCGAGTTCCGCACGCCGGTGACGAAGAACGCCCGGCAGTCACGGATCGCAGAGCTGATCGAACGCGAGGCCATCCGCAGCCAGACGGAGCTCGCAGCGCGGCTGGTCGCCGACGGCATCGCCGTCTCCCAGGGGACGCTCAGCAAGGACCTCCTCGAGCTGGGCGCCGTCCGCGTCCGCACAGCCACCGGTGAACTCGCCTACGCACTGCTCGCCGGCGAGCACGCTCCGGGCGCCCCGGCAACGCTGGCCCGGCTCACCCGGCTGTGCGGTGAGCTCCTGCTGTCAGCGGAGGGCTCGGCCAACCTGACCGTGCTGCGTACGCCACCGGGCGCCGCCCAGTTCTTCGCCTCAGCCATCGACAAGGTCGCGTGGGACTCCGTGCTCGGTACCATCGCCGGGGACGACACGGTCGTCATCGTCACGAGGGACCCCGTCGGAGGGTCAGCGATGGCCGAAGCGTTCCTCAACCTGCACACCAGTTGAAAGGGAATCGATGACCGATCCCACGGAAGCCGGACGCCTGTGGGGCGGCCGGTTCGCCGGCGGCCCTGCCGAGGCGATGTTCGCGCTCAGCCGGTCCACCCACTTCGACTGGCGCCTCGCCCGGCACGACCTCGCAGGCTCGCGCGCGCACGCGCGCGCCCTGAATGCTGCCGGGCTGCTCACGGCAGAGGAGCTCGCGCAGATGACCGCAGGGCTGGAACTGCTGGACGCCGATGTCGCCTCGGGTGCCTTCACAGCCGCCGACACCGATGAGGACGTGCACGGCGCCCTCGAGCGCGGCCTGATCGAGCGGGTCGGGCCGGAGCTGGGTGGGCGCCTGCGCGCCGGCCGTTCCCGCAACGACCAGATCGCGACCCTGATCCGGTCCTACCTCCGCGACGCGAACCGGATGCTCGCTGCCGACGTCCGCGCGCTCATCGGTGCGCTGGCCGGCCAGGCAGAGGCCAACCTCGGTGCTGTCATGCCGGGGCGAACCCACCTGCAGTCCGCGCAACCGGTGCTGCTCAGCCACCACCTGCTCGCGCACGCCTGGCCGCTGGTGCGCGACCTCCAGCGGCTCCGCGACCTCGACGCCCGGCTGGCGATCAGCCCGTACGGCTCCGGTGCGCTCGCCGGAACGTCGCTGGGCCTCGATCCGGAACTCGTCGCCGCAGACCTCGGCTTCGCCGGCTCCGTCCCCAACAGCATCGACGGCACGGCCTCCCGCGACCTCGTCGCAGAGGAGGCCTACGTCCTCGCCCAGATCGGGGTCGACCTCTCCCGGCTGGCGGAGGACGTCATCCTGTGGTGCACGCACGAGTTCGGGTTCGCGACCCTCGACGACGCCTGGTCCACCGGGTCGTCGATCATGCCGCAGAAGAAGAACCCCGACGTCGCGGAGCTGGCGCGCGGCAAGGCTGGGCGGCTGATCGGCAACCTGGCCGGCCTGCTGGCCACCTGCAAGGGTCTGCCGCTGGCCTACAACCGGGACCTCCAGGAGGACAAGGAGCCGGTCTTCGACGGCCTCGACCAGCTGGGAGTGCTGCTGCCGGCGCTCACCGGCATGGTCGCAACCCTCACCTTCCACCACGCCCGGATGGCGGAGCTCGCACCCAGGGGCTTCTCGCTGGCCACCGACGTCGCGGACTGGCTGGTGCGGCGCCGTGTGCCGTTCGCGCGTGCCCACGAGATCGCCGGCGCCTGCGTGCGCTACTGCGAGGCGCGCGGGCAGGAACTGTCCGACCTGACAGCCGACCAGCTGGCGGAGATCTCGGGCGACCTCACCGTCGACGTGCTGTCGGTGCTGACCGCCGAGGGCTCGGTTGCCTCCCGCAACGGCCGTGGGGGTACCGCTCCGTCCCAGGTCGTCGCACAGCTCGGAGAGCTGCGGGCTGCGGTCGGCTGAGCGCTGCGAGTGCAGCGTCGGGCCTCCATTAGGCTCAGGGACTGTGAATGCCGTCCTTGAAGAACTGACCTGGCGGGGCTTCGTCGCCCACTCCACCGACCTCGACGCCCTTGGCGCCGCCTTCGATGCCGGGCAGGTGAGCTTCTACGTCGGGTTCGACCCCACAGCCCCCAGCATCCACATGGGCAACCTCGTGCAGATGATGCTGGTGAGGATCATGCAGGACGGCGGGCACCGGCCCCACCTGCTGGTGGGCGGCTCGACAGGCCTGATCGGTGACCCGAAGGGGAGCTCGGAGCGGAACCTCAACCCCAAGGACATCGTCGGCGAGTGGGTCGAGCGCATCCGCGCCCAGGTGAGCCACTTCGTCGACTTCGACGGCCCTGCTGGCGCCGTGGTGGTCAACAACTACGACTGGACCAGCGAGTTGTCCACGCTGGACTTCCTGCGCGACATCGGCAAGCACTTCAGCGTCAACCGGATGCTCGACCGCGAAGTGATCAAGGCCCGGCTCGAGTCGGGCATCTCCTACACCGAGTTCTCCTACGTCCTGCTGCAGTCGCTCGACTACCGGGAGCTGTTCCGCCGGCACGGGGTCACCCTGCAGACCGGCGGCTCCGACCAGTGGGGGAACATCACGGCGGGGGTGGAGCTGATCCGGCGGGCAGAGGGCGCGAAGGTGCACGCGCTCGCCACGCCCGCTGCTGACGAAGGCCGACGGGACGAAGTTCGGCAAGACCGAGTCCGGCACCGTCTGGCTCGACCCGAACATGACGAGTCCGTACGCGTTCCACCAGTTCTTCCTGAACGCTGAGGACACGAAGGTCGTGGAGTACCTGAAGATCTTCACCCGGCGGAGCGCCGAGGAGATCGCCGACCTGGAGCGCCAGACCACGGAATCACCACACCTGCGCGCAGCGCAACGCGCGCTGGCCGACGACATCACCGACCTCGTGCACTCGCCCGCGGAACGCAGGGCGGCCGCTGCGGCCGCCGCAGCCATCTTCGGGCGGGATGACCTGGGCGCGCTGCCGGAAGCGACCGTGCGTGCCGTTGTGGCCGAGCTGGGTACGCCGCCGGTGCGGGTGGGCGACGAACTGCCGACTGTTGTGGAGGTGCTCGTCGCCGCTGGTGTCGTTGCGTCGAAATCCGCGGGCCGGCGTGCCATCGAGGAGGGTGGGGCCTACCTCAACAATGCAAAGGTGACCGACCCTGACGCCCGTCTCGTTGCCTCCGATCTGTTGCACGGCAAGTACGTCGTCGTGCGTCGGGGACGCAAGACAGTGGGGGCTCTCGCTGTCGAGAACTGACGACACGCGCGGGCGCCTCGGCTGATTTGACCCCCGCCCACCGACTGCGTAATGTTCATCAAGCGCCGCCGGTGAAACGGACGGAACAGACAAGGTCTGGGACGGACGAGCCAGGGCGCCAAACCACCACTGACAAGCACGGATACGATGTGCGCTCATGCCAGAGCCCATCAAATCCGAGCCGCGTCGCGGGTGGGGGAACGGAGAGTTACCCCGGTTTGACGCCGGGGAAACGAACCAAGTAAAGTAGTGAGAGTGCCTCCGGTGAAACGGACGGAACGGACCTAGTGTCCGGGACGGACGAGCCAGGGCGCCAAACCACCACTGACAAGCACGGATGCGATGTTCGCTCACGCTAGAGCCCATCAAGTCCAGGCGCGTTGAGGGTGGGGGAACGGAGAGTTACCCCGGTTTGACAGGGGCATCAAAACCCCGGTTTGACACCGGGAACGAGCCAAGTAAAGTAGTCCGAGTTGCCCCAAGCGGAGGTCGAAAGGCCAAAACGAGGTGCGCACCCGAAACTTGAGAACTCAACAGTGTGCTTTAAAAGTCAATGCACAACGCACTCGTAAGAGTGCAAAAAACCCCGTACCAGGGGCGTGTGAAGCTTTTCGCAGATCACAATCTTGGTTCGGATTCCTTTGATTATTGATAGATCCAGCAATGGATCCTGTCAGTGTCAAACTAAAGTTGACAGCAATACGGACTTAACGGTCCGGCTGATAAATTTCAACGGAGAGTTTGATCCTGGCTCAGGACGAACGCTGGCGGCGTGCTTAACACATGCAAGTCGAACGGTGAAGGAGAGCTTGCTCTCCGGATCAGTGGCGAACGGGTGAGTAACACGTGAGCAACCTACCCTTGACTCTGGGATAACAGTTGGAAACAGCTGCTAATACCGGATATGACCCTGGCAGGCATCTGCCGGGGTGGAAAGCTCTTGACGGTCAAGGATGGGCTCGCGGCCTATCAGCTTGTTGGTGAGGTAACGGCTCACCAAGGCGTCGACGGGTAGCCGGCCTGAGAGGGCGACCGGCCACACTGGGACTGAGATACGGCCCAGACTCCTACGGGAGGCAGCAGTGGGGAATATTGCGCAATGGGCGAAAGCCTGACGCAGCAACGCCGCGTGCGGGATGACGGCCTTCGGGTTGTAAACCGCTTTCAGCAGGGACGAAGGGTCACCTTGACGGTACCTGCAGAAGAAGCACCGGCTAACTACGTGCCAGCAGCCGCGGTGATACGTAGGGTGCGAGCGTTGTCCGGAATTATTGGGCGTAAAGAGCTTGTAGGCGGTCTGTTGCGTCGGAAGTGAAAACTCAGGGCTTAACCCTGAGCCTGCTTTCGATACGGGCAGACTTGAGGGATGTAGGGGAGAACGGAATTCCTGGTGGAGCGGTGGAATGCGCAGATATCAGGAGGAACACCAGTGGCGAAGGCGGTTCTCTGGACATTTCCTGACGCTGAGAAGCGAAAGCGTGGGGAGCAAACAGGCTTAGATACCCTGGTAGTCCACGCCGTAAACGGTGGGCACTAGGTGTGGGTTCCATTCCACGGATTCCGTGCCGAAGCTAACGCATTAAGTGCCCCGCCTGGGGAGTACGGCCGCAAGGCTAAAACTCAAAGGAATTGACGGGGGCCCGCACAAGCGGCGGAGCATGCGGATTAATTCGATGCAACGCGAAGAACCTTACCTGGGTTTGACATATGCCGGAAACACCTAGAGATAGGTGCCCCGCAAGGTCGGTATACAGGTGGTGCATGGCTGTCGTCAGCTCGTGTCGTGAGATGTTGGGTTAAGTCCCGCAACGAGCGCAACCCTCGTTCTATGTTGCCAGCGGGTAATGCCGGGAACTCATAGGAGACTGCCGGGGTCAACTCGGAGGAAGGTGGGGATGACGTCAAGTCATCATGCCCCTTATGTCCAGGGCTTCACGCATGCTACAATGGCTGGTACAAAGGGCTGCGATACCGCAAGGTGGAGCGAATCCCATAAAGCCAGTCTCAGTTCGGATTGGGGTCTGCAACTCGACCCCATGAAGTCGGAGTCGCTAGTAATCGCAGATCAGCAACGCTGCGGTGAATACGTTCCCGGGCCTTGTACACACCGCCCGTCAAGTCATGAAAGTCGGTAACACCCGAAGCCGGTGGCCTAACCCTTGTGGAGGGAGCCGTCGAAGGTGGGACCGGTAATTAGGACTAAGTCGTAACAAGGTAGCCGTACCGGAAGGTGCGGCTGGATCACCTCCTTTCTAAGGAGCCCATTGGCAGGCTTAATCAACCTGTCCAGCTCCTGGTTTCATCGCGTACGTCGATGACCGGGGCAGGCACCGAAGTGGAACATTGACCATTAAGTCGAGCCACCTGGCTCGTCAGTACAACCGCCGGTTCGCCGGCGGAGTGGAACCTCGAGCCAGGGAGTGACGGCCCAAAGCACACTGTTGGGTCCTGAAGGGTCGGTTGCTACGGCAACAGCTCTTCAAGCGGACCAGACCACAGCCTCGCAACACGTGGGGTATGACCTGGGCCCGCCCGTTTCTTGAGAACTGCACAGTGGACGCGAGCATCTTTGTAGTGAAATAACAAGCTACTAAGGGCAATCGGTGGATGCCTAGGCATCAAGAGCCGATGAAGGACGTTGTAACCTGCGATAAGCCCCGGGGAGCTGGTAAACGAGCTTCGATCCGGGGATCTCCGAATAGGGAAACCTCGAAAGAAACCGGAGTAATGTCCGGCGACCTCTACCTGAATATATAGGGTAGCTGGAGGGAACGTGGGGAAGTGAAACATCTCAGTACCCACAGGAAAAGAAAACAACCGTGATTCCGTAAGTAGTGGCGAGCGAACGCGGAAGAGGCCAAACCTAGCATGTGTGATAGCTGACAGGCGTTGCATGCTGGGTGTTGTGGGGCCGTTCAGACCGTGCTGTCAACCGGTCAGAGAGTAAGAAAAGATCAATGAAGTCGAAGGACTCTGGGAAGTTCCGGCAAAGAGGGTAACACCCCCGTAGATGTAAGTTGATCTCTCTCGAGCGTCACCCCAAGTAATGCGGAACCCCTGAAATTCCGCATGAATCTGGCGGGACCACCCGTTAAGCCTAAATACTCCTTGATGACCGATAGCGGACAAGTACCGTGAGGGAAAGGTGAAAAGTACCCCGGGAGGGGAGTGAAATAGTACCTGAAACCGATTGCCTACAATCCGTCGGAGCCTGCAAGGGTGACGGCGTGCCTTTTGAAGAATGAGCCTGCGAGTTAGTGGTATGTGGCGAGGTTAACCCGTGTGGGGAAGCCGTAGCGAAAGCAAGTCCGAATAGGGCGATTTAGTCGCATGCTCTAGACCCGAAGCGTAGTGATCTATCCATGGCCAGGGTGAAGCGACGGTAAGACGTCGTGGAGGCCCGAACCCACTTGGGTTGAAAACCGAGGGGATGAGCTGTGGATAGGGGTGAAAGGCCAATCAAACTACGTGATAGCTGGTTCTCCCCGAAATGCATATAGGTGCAGCGTCGCGTGTTTCTTACCGGAGGTAGAGCACTGGATGGACTAGGGGGCCTACAAGCTTACCGAATTCAGCCAAACTCCGAATGCCGGTAAGTGAGAGCGCGGCAGTGAGACTGTGGGGGATAAGCTTCATAGTCGAGAGGGAAACAGCCCAGATCACCAGCTAAGGCCCCTAAGAGATTGCTAAGTGGAAAAGGATGTGAAGTTGCATAGACAACCAGGAGGTTGGCTTGGAAGCAGCCACCCTTGAAAGAGTGCGTAATAGCTCACTGGTCAAGTGATTTTGCGCCGACAATTTAGCGGGGCTCAAGCAATCCGCCGAAGCTGTGGGATTCGTGTTATAACCAGGCCTTCGTGGTCCAGGTGCACGGATCGGTAGGGGAGCGTCGTGTGCGCTGTGAAGCGGCGGGGTAACCCAGCCGTGGAGAGCACACGAGTGAGAATGCAGGCATGAGTAGCGAATGACGGGTGAGAAACCCGTCCGCCGAATATCCAAGGGTTCCAGGGTCAAGCTAATCTGCCCTGGGTAAGTCGGGACCTAAGGCGAGGCCGACAGGCGTAGTCGATGGACAACGGGTTGATATTCCCGTACCCGCGAAATAACGACCGTGCTGAATCGAATGATGCTAAACACGCAAGAGACTGCGGAGGACTTCGGTCCGAGCAGTTACTGAGTCTGTGACCCGATTTCGTATTAGGCAAGCTGCGGAGGGACGCAGGAAGGTAGCCCAACCCGGGCGATGGTAGTCCCGGGCTAAGTGCGTAGGGAGAGGTGTAGGCAAATCCGCACCTCACATATCCTGAGACATGACGGCGAGGAAGTCTCTGACTTCTGAAGTGGGTGATCCTATGCTGCCTAGAAAATCTTCGTGAGCGAGTTATTAGCGGCCCGTACCCTAAACCGACACAGGTGGATAGGTAGAGAATACCAAGGCGATCGAGAGAATCATGGTGAAGGAACTCGGCAAAATACCCCCGTAACTTCGGGATAAGGGGGACCTAATTTGTGAAGGCACTTGCTGCCTGAGCATTGAGGGTCGCAGAGACCAGGCCCAAGCGACTGTTTACTAAAAACACAGGTCCGTGCCAAGTTGAAAGACGATGTATACGGACTGACTCCTGCCCGGTGCTGGAAGGTTAAGGGGAAGTGTCAGCGCAAGCGAAGCACCGAACTTAAGCCCCAGTAAACGGCGGTGGTAACTATAACCATCCTAAGGTAGCGAAATTCCTTGTCGGGTAAGTTCCGACCTGCACGAATGGAGTAACGATTTGGGCGCTGTCTCCACCATGAACTCGGCGAAATTGCACTATGAGTAAAGATGCTCATTACGCGCAGCAGGACGGAAAGACCCCGGGACCTTTACTATAGTTTGGTATTGGTGTTCGGTACAGCTTGTGTAGGATAGGTGGGAGACTTTGAAGCATGGACGCCAGTTCGTGTGGAGTCAACGTTGAAATACCACTCTGGCTGTTCTGGATATCTAACCTAGGTCCATTATCTGGATCAGGGACAGTGCCTGATGGGTAGTTTGACTGGGGCGGTCGCCTCCCAAAATGTAACGGAGGCGCCCAAAGGTTCCCTCAGCCTGGTTGGCAATCAGGTTTTGAGTGTAAGTGCACAAGGGAGCTTGACTGTGAGAGGGACACCTCGAACAGGGACGAAAGTCGGGACTAGTGATCTGACGGTGGCATGTGGAAGCGCCGTCACTCAACGGATAAAAGGTACCCCGGGGATAACAGGCTGATCTTGCCCGAGCGTCCATAGCGACGGCATGGTTTGGCACCTCGATGTCGGCTCGTCGCATCCTGGGGCTGGAGTCGGTCCCAAGGGTTGGGCTGTTCGCCCATTAAAGCGGCACGCGAGCTGGGTTTAGAACGTCGTGAGACAGTTCGGTCCCTATCCGCTGCGCGCGTAGGAATCTTGAGAGAGGCTGTCCTTAGTACGAGAGGACCGGGACGGACAAACCTCTGGTGTGCCAGTTGTTCTGCCAAGAGCACGGCTGGTTGGCTACGTTTGGAAGTGATAACCGCTGAAAGCATCTAAGCGGGAAGCACGTCTCAAGATGAGGGTTCCCACAGAATAATCTGGTAAGGCCCCCGGAAGACCACCGGGTTGATAGGTCGGACGTGGAAGTGCAGCAATGCATGGAGCTGACCGATACTAATAGGCCGAGGGCTTGTTTTCCTACAAAGATGTTACGCGTCCACTGTGCGGTTCTCGAGTAACGGTCGGGAGTCTCCTCCTTCGTGAGGGTGAGGCCCGTCGATAACTCCATAGAGTTTCGGTGATCATGGCGAAAGGGAAACGCCCGGCTCCATTCCGAACCCGGAAGCTAAGCCTTTCAGCGCCGATGGTACTGCAGGTGGGAACCTGTGGGAGAGTAGGACATCGCCGGACATACAAAACACCCCGTGGAGCTTCGGTTCCACGGGGTGTTGTGGTTTTCAGGTACAAGTCTTTGCGCTCGAGCAGCGCAGAAGGGCAGGATGGTGCGGTGAACAAGCCCACCCCAGATCGATCGGGCTCGAAGGGTCCGCGCAAGTCGAGTGGCGACCGCTCGAACAGCGGAAAGCCCAGGACGGGCAGCGCCGGCGCAGGACGAGGCAGCACTGCCTCCGGCCGCAGCGGCAGCAGCCGTCCCTCCACCAGCAGCTCCTGGTCGGACCGCGGCGATTCAGCCGCAGGTGACCGCCGGAGCTACCGTCCTGCAGAAGGACGTCCAGGAAAGTCCGCCGCCGGCACCGGTGGCGATCGTCGACCGCCGCGTGGCGACAGCCCGCGCTCTGGTGACTCGCGTCCTCGTTATGACAAGCCTGCCGGCGATTCCCGTCCGGGTCGTTATGACAAGCCTGCTGGTGATTCGCGTCCGGGCCGTTACGACAAGCCTGCTGGTGACTCGCGTCCGGGCCGTTACGACAAGCCTGCTGGTGATTCGCGTCCGGGTCGTTATGACAAGCCTGCTGGTGATTCGCGTCCGCGGTCGTTACGACAAGCCTGCTGGTGACTCGCGTCCCGGCCGTTACGACAAGCCTGCTGGTGATTCGCGTCCGGGCCGTTACGACAAGCCCGCCGGTGATTCGCGTCCGGGCCGTTATGACAAGCCTGCTGGTGATTCGCGTCCGGCCGTTACGACAAGCCTGCCGGTGACTCGCGTCCGAGCCGTTACGACAAGCCTGCTGGTGACTCGCGTCCGGCCGTTACGACAAGCCTGCCGGCGATTCGCGTCCGGGCCGTTACGACAAGCCTGCCGGTGACTCGCGTCCGAGCCGTTACGACAAGCCTGCTGGTGACTCGCGTCCGGCCGTTACGACAAGCCTGCCGGTGATTCGCGTCCGAGCCGTTACTCGCAAGCCTGATGGTGATTCGCGTCCCAGCCGCGGTGGGGATTCGCGTCCCGACTCCGGTGGCTATCGCTCGGACCGTCCTGCTGCCCGCGCCGGTGGCCGGCCGGACTCCGCCGGCGGCCCGAAGCGTTCCTCGAGCGCGGGCTACAAGGGTGTCAATGCACGTCCGGAGAAGTTGGCCGGACGTCCGTCCCGGTACTCCGACGCGCGTCCGCCCCGCGAAGCCCCGCGTCCCGGCTCTGGCCGCCAAGGCCAACGAGCCGGCAACCCCGAAGGGCCTCGACCTGCGTCAGCTGCCCCGCGGCGTCCGCGCCGAGCTCCGTGGCCTGACCTCCGAGCACGCCGAGATCGTCGGTGCCCACCTGCTGATGGCCGGCCAGCTGATCGACACCGACCCCGAGCTTGCCTACGCGCACGCCGAGGCAGCACGTCGGCGCGCAGCGCGACTGCCGATCACCCGCGAGGCTGCCGGCGAGACCGCCTATGCCGCCGGCAACTTCGGCACGGCGCTGAACGAGTTCCGTGCGCTGCGCCGGATGACCGGTCGCGACGACTACCTGGCGGCGATGGCCGACTGCGAGCGCGCCCTCGGCCGTTACCAGGGCGCCCTCCGGCTCGTGAAGGAGGGTCTGGCCAAGAACCCCGAGGTCGTGACGCGGATCGAGCTGCGGCTCGTCGAAGCCGGGATCCGGTCGCAGACCGGTCAGGTCGACGAGGCCCTGCGCCTGCTGAAGAGCGAGATCGAGGAACTGGGTACCCGCGGCACCAAGCTGGCACGGGCGCGCCTGCGCTACGGCTACGCCGACCTGCTCGAGCGCACCGGTGACGGTGAACAGGCCGAACGGTGGTTCGACGCGGTCATCCGCCTCGACCCCGACGAGACAACGGACGCCGCCGACCGCGTCGCAGCCCTGCGCGGCATCGTCATCGAGTACGTCGACGAGGACGAGGAGTTCTTCGACGAAGGCGAGGACGACGACGAGGACGACGAGGTCATCGCTGAAGCCGAAGACGTCGTCGACGAGGTCGTCGCCGAGGCAGAGGTCGAAGCCGCCGAGGACGAGTCAAGCGAACCCGACGATGCCGACCAGCCGGAGGAGGCCGTGACGGAGATCGAGTTCGTCGACCTCAACGACGCTGTCGCCATCGACGAGTCGGAGCTGGGCGAGGTCGAGGACACCGACGAGCAGTGAGCCGCCTGATCGACGCCTATGACGCCGCCTTCTTCGACCTGGACGGGGTGATCTACCTCGGTCCGCTCGCTGTCGGCGGCGCCACCGGCGCGCTCGTCGGGTTGCACGAGCTGGACAAGAAGGTGATGTTCGTCACCAACAACGCCGCCCGCTCTGCGCAGGTGGTGATCGACCAGCTGAACAGCCTCGGCTTCCAGGCCGACGACCACACCGTGCTCACCAGCGCCCAGGTGGCCGTGGCGCACATCGCCGGCGAGCTGCCGCAGGGGGCGAAGGTCCTTGTCAGCGGTAGTGCGAGCCTCGCACAACTGGTGGAAGAGGCCGGCCTCGTGCCCGTGCAGACCGCAGCGGACGAGCCGGACGCCGTCGTGCAGGGCTACGACCCTGACATGACCTGGCCCCGGCTCGACGAGGCAGCACTCGCCATCCAGGCCGGCGCACGCTGGTATGCCACGAACGACGACGCGTCCCGACCCACGGAGCGCGGGCTCGTGCCCGGCGCGGGTGGGGCGATCGCCGTGATCGCAGGCACCGTCGGCGGCCAGCCGACCATCTTCGGCAAGCCGTTCCGTCCGATGCTGGCCGAGGCCGTGCGACGGACCGGGGCTGAGCACCCGATCTTCGTCGGCGACCGGATCGACACCGACATCGTCGGCGCTGTGAACGCCGGCATGGATTCGCTGATGGTCTTCACCGGTGCGCACGGCAAGGCCGATCTCGTCGCGACCGGACCGGGGGAGCGACCCACCCATATCGGTGCGGACGTCCGCGCCCTGCTGGAACCGCCCCGCACCGTCGACGTGGAGCCGGCACTGGCCACCTGTCGCGGCCAGGTCGCACGGGTCGACGCCGGCATCGTGACGCTGGAATCGGTTCCCACAACGCTGGACACCCAGCTGGACGCCCTGTGGGCGATCACGCAGCTGGTGTGGGACGACCCGGCCCTCGACTGCAGCGCAGCACTGGCCAGCCTCGAACTGGTCGGCTGAACCCGGTCCCCGGACCGGTATCCTTCCGGAGCCACCGAACACTAGGAGACAACGTGTCCGATTCCGCCACGACGACGCCGGCGACCGACCTCGCCCTCATCGCGGTCTTCGCCGCCCTGATCGCAGCCTTCTCGCTCACGCCGGCGATCCCGATCGGGATCGGCGTGCCGATCACCCTGCAGACCCTTGCTGTCGTGCTGGCCGGACTGGTGCTCGGCCCGTGGCGCGGCTTCCTCGCCACCCTGCTGTACCTTGCCGTCGGCTTCGCAGGGCTGCCCGTCTTCGCCGGCGGTGCTGCCGGCCTGGCCGTGCTGGGCAAGCCGTCCGTCGGCTACCTGCTGGCCTTCCCGATCGGCGCGGCTGTCGCCGGCTACCTTGCCCGGCTCTTCTCGTCCTGGCGTGGTGCCAAGCAGTACCTGGGCTTCTTCCTCGCCGGCCTCGGCGCGTCCATCGTGATCCACGCGGCAGGCATCCTCGGCCTGATGCTGGTGGCGAAGCTGAGCTTCAGCGCAGCCTTCCTCCTCGACCTGACCTTCTGGCCGGGCGACCTCGCCAAGATGTTCGTCGCAGCGGCGATCGCCGTCGCAGTGCACAAGGCGTTCCCTGCCCTCCTGGTGCGCCGGCAACCGGCCGTCGCCTGAGTTGATCCAGCTCCGCGGCGCTTCTGTCACCGTCAGCATCCCGGCCTCGGGCCAGGTTCGCCGGCGGGTGCTCCTGCACCCGACGACGCTGGAGCTGAACGAGCGGCGCGTCGCGGTCATCGGGGCCAACGGCTCGGGCAAGTCGACGCTGTTGCGCCTGCTGAACGGCCTTGTGCTGCCGTCGACCGGCGACGTGCTCGTCGACGGTCTCGACACCCGGCGCCAGGGTCGTGAGGTCCGCCGCAAGGTGGGCTTCGTCTTCACCGACCCGATGGCCCAGCTGGTGCTGGCCACGGCCGCCGACGACATCGAGCTGTCACTGCGTCCACTGATCCGCAATCGGGAAGCCCGCCGCGCGGAGGCTCTGCGGCTGCTCACCGAGCGGGGCCTCGGCGAGGTCGCCGACCAGAGCGTGTACGACCTCTCCGGCGGTGAGCGGCAGCTGGTCGCGCTCACCTCCGTCCTCGCAGCTGCGCCCACCATCGTCGTGGCGGACGAGCCGACAACGCTTCTCGACCTGCGCAACCGTGACCGCGTCCGCCTGGCCATCGCAGCCCTCGAGCAGCAGGTGATCCTCGCCACCCACGACCTCGATCTCGCTGCGGAGGCCGACCGCGTGCTGGTGATCGAGGCCGGCACGGTGATCGCGGACGGCGAGCCGGCCGAAGCGATCGACGCCTACCTGCGGCTCGTCCGGCCATGAACCTGTTCAGCCTGTACGTGCCGGGCACCAGCCCGCTGCACCGGCTTGCCGATCGGCTACAAGTACCTGCTGCTCCTGATCCTCACGGTGCCGGCCCTGCTGGTGGGGAACCCGGTGGTGAGCCTTGTCGCGCTCGTCCTCAGCCTGGCGTTGCTGGCGAGCTGCCGCACCGGCCTGCGCCACGCCTGGACGCTGCCGCTCGCACTCTGGGTGCTCGTTGCCTTCCTCGCCGGTTACCAGGTGCTGGTCGGACGTCCCGACCTCGGCTTCGTCGTCGGCGCCAACCTCGTCACAGCGGTGTACGCGAGCAGGATCCTCACCCTCACCACACCCGGCCCTGCGCTGATCGACGCTCTCGTCGCCGCCCTGCGGCCTCTCGAGAGGTTCGGGGTCGAAGCCCGACCTGGTGGGGCTGGCCGTCGCGATCATGGTCCGCTCCGTCCCCCTGCTCCTCGACTCGTTCGACCAGGTGCGCCAGGCCGCACGCGCGCGTGGACGTGAGCGCAACCTGTTCCTGCTGGTGACACCCGTGGTGGTGCGCGCTGTGGGCCAGGCGCAGGCGACCGGCGCTGCCCTTGCGGCTCGCGGACTGGGCGAGTCGTAGAGTAGGGCCCGTGACCGAGCCTGCAGCACCGCCAACCACCGGGGTTCCGGAGATCGATGAGGCGCTTGCCCGCGTGAACCTTGACGGGCCGGTCGCCGACCACCACCAGCAGCTTTCTGCCGCCGTCGAGGCGCTGCAGCAGGCCCTTCGTACCCCGCAGCAGTGACTGCCCGCCTCGACCGCGAACTGGTCGAGCGTGGACTGGCCAGGTCGCGTGGCCAGGCAATCGACGCGATCAGGGACGGCCGGGTCACGGTCAACGGGCAGGTGGCAACCAAGGCAGCGAGCCCGACTGGTCCCGACGACCTCATCGACATCTTCCGCGGTGACCACTACGTCTCCCGCGCTGCCCACAAGCTCGCCGGCGCCCTTGCCGGCGCGGCTGTCGCCGTGCCCGCGCGAGTACTGGACGCGGGCGCGTCGACAGGGGGCTTCACCCAGGTGCTGCTGGAGGCGGGCGCACAGGTCGTGTACGCAGTCGATGTCGGTCACGGCCAGCTCGTGCCGGAGCTGCGTGCGGATCCGCGGGTCGTCGTCCATGAGGGGTTGAACCTGCGCGACCTCACCCTCGACGACACCGACGGTGAGCCCGTCGACCTCGTGGTCGGCGACGTCTCCTTCATCTCGCTGCGCATGCTGCTGGAGCCGCTGTTCGGTGTGCTGTCGCCGACCGGCTCGGCGCTCCTGCTGGTCAAGCCGCAGTTCGAGGTGGGCCGCAAGGGCCTCGACAGCAGGGGCGTTGTGCGCGACGAGGCCCGGCGGGTCCGCGCCGTCGCAGAGGTGGCAGCTGCTGCAGCCGCCCTCGGCCGGCGGGTGGCCTGGCAGGGTGAGAGCGGCCTTGCGGGTGAGTCGGGAAACGTGGAGTACTTCCTTCACTTGGTGCCCGCCGCACCGGTTGTCGTCACGGCCGGTTAGTGTTTCTCCCGTGAACCCCCAGCGTCGGCAAGTGGCCGTCACCGTCCACCCCCTGCGCCCTGCAGCGCTCGAGGCCGCGGCGGAGTTCATCACCGGAATCAACGCCCGCGGCATCACCTGCCTTGCCTCCGCGGAGGACCTCGCAGCACTGGAATCCCGCGTTCCCGATGCCGATCTCCAGGTGCAGGACGGCCAGGACTGCGAACTGATGGTGGTCTTCGGCGGCGACGGCAACATCCTTCGTGCTGCGGAGTGGTGCCTGCCCCGCCACGTCCCCGTCCTCGGAGTGAACCTCGGCCACGTCGGCTTCCTCGCCGAGCTCGAGTCGTCCCAGGTGGGCTCGCTGATCGAGCACGTGGCGCGCGGCGCCTACGAGGTCGAGGAACGCATGACCATCGACACGGTGGTCCGCGACGAACGTGGGGGCAAGGAGCTGTGGAGCTCGTTCGCCATCAACGAGGTGTCGGTGGAGAAGCTCGCCCGCGAGCGGATGATCGAGGTGCTGGTGCGCATCGACGGCCTGCCGCTCTCCCGGTGGGCGACCGACGGGCTGCTCGTCGCAACCCCCACCGGCTCCACCGCGTACGCGTTCTCCGCGCACGGGCCGGTCATCTGGCCGGAACTGAGTGCTCTGCTCCTTGTGCCGCTGAGCGCGCACGCCCTGTTCGCCCGTCCCCTCGTGCTCAGCGACCGCACGGTCGTCTCCATCGAGGTACTTCCCGGCGGAAGCCCGGGCGGGGTCGTGTGGTGCGACGGCCGGCGCAGCACGGACGTCACCGGCGGCATGGAGATCGAGGCCCGTGTGGGGGCCCAGAAGCTCCGGCTCGCGCGCACGGCCGAGCAGCCCTTCGTCAACCGCCTTGTGCGCAAGTTCGGGCTGCCCGTCGACGGCTGGCGGGGCGCGGCCGAGAGGGACGCCACCCATGCTCGCTGAGCTGCGGATCGCCGATCTCGGCGTGATCGGCGAGGCCACCATCGAGCCCGGCCCCGGCTTCACGGCCGTCACCGGCGAGACCGGTGCGGGCAAGACCATGATCGTCACGGGTCTCGCACTGCTGGCCGGAGCGAAGGCCGACCCGAAGCTGGTGCGCAACGGCGCGTCCCGCGCCCTCGTCGAGGGCCGTTGGCAGGTGGGTCCGGAGACGGCGGCAGAACTGGCAGAACTCGGTGCGGAGACCGAGGACGGCGAAGTGCTGGTGAGCCGCCAGATCGGGGCGAACCGGTCACGGATGACCGTCGGTGGCGCGCAGGTCCCGCTCGGCACCGGCTCCGCCGTCGTCGGCGAATGGGCGACCATCCACGGCCAGTCCGAACAGCTGCGGCTCGGGTCGCCGGAGCGCCAGCTCGAGGTGCTCGACCGCTATGCCGGCCCTGCGCTGGCAGCGGAGCTCGCCGACTACCGCGTGGAGTACGCGGCAAGGAAGGCAGCTGCAGCGGAACTCTCCGAGCTCACGACCCAGTCGCAGGCGCGCGCGAGGGAACTGGACCTGCTGCGCTTCGGGCTGGACGAGATCGCGAAGACCGATCCGCAGCCGGCTGAGGACGTGGCCCTTGCCACCGAGACCGTGCGCCTCCAGGCCGTGGACGACCTGCGGCTGGCAGCCCACGCAGCCCTGACGGCCCTCGCGGGCGACGAGGACGACTACGAGACACCCGACGCGCTCGGCCTCGTCGGCGCGGCCCGCAAGGCCCTCGGGCCGGCCGTCGAGAAGGACCCGACGCTCGCGCCCCTTGCCGAGCAGCTCGAAGGGGCAGCCGCGGCGCTGGCCGATGTCGCCTCCGGTATCGCCTCCTACGCCGCAGGGCTGGACGCCGACCCGCTGCGGCTGGAATGGATCGCCGGCCGCAGGGCCGAGCTGGGACACCTCACCCGCAAGTACGGCGACACCGTCGACGAGGTGCTGGCCTGGGCTGCGGAAGCGGTCACGCGCGTCATGGTCCTGGACGCCGGCGACACCCGCATCGAGGACCTGCGGGCCCAGGTCGCTGCCCTCGACGTGCGGCTCACCGCCGCCGCCGGCCGCATCACGATCCTGCGGGCTGCCGCAGCGACAGAACTCGCCGACCTCGTCGCGGGAGAACTCGTGGCACTGGCCATGCCGCGCTCACGGCTGGTCTTCGAGCTCACCCCGTCGGCCGAACTCGGCCCGAACGGCGCAGACCAGGTGAACCTGCTGTTCTCCGCGAACCCGGGCAGCTCCCCGGGCCCCCTCGGCAAGGTGGCCTCCGGCGGCGAGCTCAGCCGCGTACGGCTGGCCCTCGAGGTGGTCCTCGCCACAGATACCAGCGGCGAGACGTTCGTCTTCGACGAGGTGGACGCCGGTGTCGGCGGAGCGGTGGCGCTCGAGATCGGACGGCGGCTGGCCCGGCTCTCCGAACGGTGCCAGGTGATCGTCGTGACCCACCTCGCCCAGGTCGCGGTGTTCGCCGACCGGCACTACGTGGTGAGCAAGGCCGACGACGGGTCGGTCACCACCAGCGGGGTCCGGCTGGTCGAGGCCGACGAGCGCATCGAGGTTCTTGCCCGGATGATGGGCGGGCTCGACTCGAGCGATTCGGCCCTCGCCCACGCCCGCGACCTGCTGGCCTCCGTCGCCGGTTGAGTGCTGCCCACATCGCCGAAGTGTCCAGCGGAGCGTCGCGTTGGCCGGAGGCGCCTGATCAACGATAGGTTGGAATCCCGTGGGGACCTCGACTAAGACCAAGCACGTATTCGTAACCGGGGGAGTCGTCTCCTCTCTAGGCAAGGGTCTGACGGCGTCAAGCCTCGGCAGCCTCCTTGTGGCAAGGGGCCTGCGGGTCACCATGCAGAAGCTGGATCCGTATCTCAACGTCGATCCGGGCACCATGAACCCGTTCCAGCACGGCGAAGTCTTCGTGACGGAGGACGGCGCGGAGATGGACCTGGACATCGGCCACTACGAGCGCTTCCTCAACGTTTCGCTGAACGCCGAGGCCAACGTCACCACCGGCAAGGTGTACTCCCGGGTGATCGCCAAGGAGCGCCGCGGCGACTTCCTCGGCGACACGGTGCAGGTCATCCCGCACATCACGAACGAGATCAAGGACGACATGCTGGCCATGGCCGGCCCCGATGTCGACGTCGTGATCCACGAGATCGGCGGCACCGTCGGTGACATCGAGTCCCTGCCGTTCCTCGAGGCTGCCCGTCAGGTGCGTCGCGAGGTGGGTCGCGAGAACGCCTTCTTCCTGCACGTCTCCCTCGTGCCCTACATCGGCCCCAGCGGCGAGCTGAAGACCAAGCCCACGCAGCACTCGGTCGCTGCGCTCCGCCAGGTCGGCATCCAGCCGGACGCCATCGTCTGCCGCGCCAGCATGGACATCCCCACCGGGGTCAAGCGCAAGATCGCGCTGATGTGCGACGTGGACGAAGAGGCTGTCATCTCCTGCCCGGACGCCCCGTCCATCTACGACATCCCCAAGGTCATCCACGCCGAGGGCCTGGACGCCTACGTCGTGCGCCGGCTCGGCGTCTCCTTCCGTGACGTGAACTGGGCGAAGTGGGACGACCTGCTGGAGCGGGTGCACAGCCCCAAGGAACACGTGACGATCGCCCTTGTCGGCAAGTACATCGACCTGCCGGATGCCTACCTCTCGGTCTCCGAGGCACTGCGCGCCGGCGGCTTCGCCAATTGGGCGAAGGTGAACATCCGCTGGGTGGCCTCCGACAGCTGCGAGACACCGGCCGGCGCGATCGCAGCGCTTGGCGACGTCGACGGCATCTGCGTGCCCGGCGGCTTCGGCATCCGCGGCGTGGAGGGCAAGCTCGGCGCCCTCCGCTACGCCCGCGAGAACCAGGTGCCGACCCTCGGACTCTGCCTCGGCCTGCAGTGCATGGTGATCGAGGCTGCCCGCAACCTGCTGGGCCTTGAGGATGCTGCGTCCACCGAGTTCGAACCGGAGACCCACGCCCCGGTGATCGCGACCATGGCAGAACAGGTGGCCATCGTTTCCGGCAAGGGCGACATGGGCGCGAGCATGCGCCTCGGCGCGTACCCTGCCGACCTCGTGCCCGGCTCGCTGGTTGCCCAGCGCTACGGCTGCACCCGGGTCAGCGAGCGCCACCGCCATCGCTACGAGGTCAACAACGCCTACCGCGACGACCTCGCAGCGCAGGGCCTGCACATCTCGGGCACCAGTCCCGACGGCAACCTCGTCGAGTTCGTCGAACTCGACCGTGCGCTGCACCCGTACTACGTCGGCACCCAGGCCCACCCCGAGCTGAAGTCGCGGCCCACCCAGCCGCACCCGCTGTTCGTCGGCCTGATCGAGGCTGCCGTGAAGCGGAAGCTGTCGGCGCTGCTGCCTGACGTCGAGGCCTGATCGCCGTGGCCCGGCAACTGGCCCGTTCCGAGGTTGCTGACTCACCCGTGGTGTGGCAGCTCGCCGGCCACGTCGTCCTCGGGCACGGGCAGGTCTCGGACTTCGTCAACGACACCGTCGTCACGCCCGACGGTGGCCGGATGGACCGCCAGTACCTGCTGCACCCCGGTGCCGTCGGCGTGATCGCGTGGGACGAGAACGACCGGATCGCCGTGGTGCGCCAGTACCGGCACCCGGTCGGCTTCCAGCTCACCGAGCCGCCGGCGGGCCTGCTCGACGCCGACGGGGAGAGCTGGCTGTCCGCAGCGCAGCGCGAGCTCGCCGAGGAGGCCGGGCTCAGCGCCGAACGGTGGGACGTGCTGGTGGACCTGTTCACCACCCCCGGCGCCAACCAGGAGTCCTTGCGCATCTACCTCGCCCGCGGGCTCACGGACACCGCTGCACCGGACGGCTTCGTCGCCGACCACGAGGAGGCCGACATGGAGGTCTGCTGGGCAGCCCGAGCCGACCTGGTCGACGCCGTGCTGGCCGGCCAGCTGCAGAACCCGACCATGGTCTCCGGCGTCCTCGCCCTTGAGGTTGCCCGGCTCTCCGGTCGCCTCGACGACCTGCGCGGTGCAGATGCGCCGTGGCCGGCCCGCGCCGTCCGCGAGGTCCACAACGCCGCAATCGCCAGCCTCGATGGCCTCGCCGGTTGAGAAGCTGGTCCGTGGCTACCTGGACCACCTGACCGTCGAGCGCGGCGCCTCACCCCACACCGTTGCCGCCTACCGGCGCGACCTGGCGAAGTACGTCGCCTTCCTCGACGGACGGGGCATCGATGACCCGGCGGCGGTGACCGAGGCGGACGTGGCAGCGTTCCTCGCTGCGTTGCAGTCGCCCGTGGAAGGCAAGCCCCTTTCGGTGACCAGCGCCACCCGTTCCCTCGTCGCCGTCCGTTCGCTGCACTCGTTCGCAGCAGCGGAGGGCCGCACCGCCGAGAATCCCGCCATCGGCGTACGCCCGCCCAAGGCCGGACGGCGGCTGCCGAAGGCCCTCGACATCGCCCAGGTGCAGTCACTGCTCGACACCCCCGACACCGACACGCCTGCCGGCCTGCGCGACGCGGCGTTGCTCGAGCTGCTGTACGGCACCGGCGGACGGATCTCGGAGATCCTCGACCTCGACGTGGACGACGTCACCGCCGTCCTCGCAGAACCCGACGCCGGGCTGCGGCTGTTCGGCAAGGGACGCAAGGAACGGCTGGTCCCCGTCGGCTCGTACGCGCGGAGGGCGCTGGAGGCGTGGCTGGTGCGGGGACGACCCGCGTTCGCCGGGGCTGCGGTGCGGCCCAGCCCTGCACTGCTGCTCAACGGCAAGGGCCAGCGGCTCAGCCGGCAGAGTGCCTACGGCCTGCTGCAGAAGGCCGCAGAGGCCGCCCACCTCGGTGTCGAGATCTCGCCGCACACCCTTCGCCACAGTTTCGCCACCCACCTGCTCGACGGCGGCGCCGACGTGCGGGTGGTGCAGGAGCTCCTTGGCCACGCCTCGGTCACGACAACGCAGATCTACACGCTGGTCACCGTCGAACACCTCCGCGAGGTGTTCCTGTCCGCGCACCCCCGCGCGCGCTGAGCCTAGAGTCTGATCATGCCGGGTCTGGATCGTCGCACGTTGCTGGCCGGGGGCCTCGCCGTCCTCGCCGGCTGCAGTGCGCCGGTCCCGAGCCCGATGCCGACCCCGACACCGTCGACCCCCACGCCCACGCCGACCCCGACACCAACGACCACGCCCACCGTCGCGCCGCAGGAGGACGTGGCGGTGATGACCTGGAACACCCTGACCGGCGCGCGCGGGGCGGGATCGTTCCGTCGCCGCATCCCGTCCTCGGACCTCCGGTTCGCGAGCAGGATCCCCGTGCTGGTGGAGTGGATCACGGAGGCCGACCCCGACGTCCTCGGGCTGCAGGAGAACGAGCGGATGGGTGCCCCGTGGCACCGCCCGGTCAACGGGTTGATGCCCCACCTTCCGGACCTGCGCGCCGTCCACGCCGACACCGATGCGCCCATCCTGTACCGGCCGAGCCGGTTCACCCTGAAGGACAGTGGCGTCTCGACGATCTCCAGAGCGCACTTCCACCGGGTCTGCACGTGGGTGATCCTCACCAGCAAGCGCTCGGGGGCCGACCTGCTGGTGGCGAACACCCACCTGGATTCCGGCGAGAACAAGCGGATGAACCGGATCCGCCGCGCCTCGCTGGTTGCCCTCGCCAAGGTGGTCGAGGAGGTCAACCCGGACGCCACGCTGCCGCTGCTGCTGCTGGGTGACTTCAACACCATCACCCACCGGCGCGTGGGGGAGGGCCTGCCGCACGTGTTCGAGCCGCTGACCTGGCTCAACCTCGTGAACAGCTGGACGATCAGCGCCCGCGACTCCACAGCCGTCGCCGGCGCAGCCACCATGAACAGCTTCGGCACAGAGGTGGACGGTCACTGGAGGTACCGCGCGCTGCGCCATGACGGCTTCACCCTCGACTACGTGTGGTGCGGGCCGGGTATCACCGTCCGTGACTGGCAGGTCTTCACCGGCCCGCGGACACGGGAGATCGACGGCTTCCCGTTCTTCGCCGGCGGACCGATCCCGTCCGACCACTGCCCGATCCTCGCGAAGGTCGGGATTCCCCTGAGCTGACGCGGCTACGCTCGGCTCGTGCCAGCACCCACCCGCAGAGGCCTGTTGCTGGGCGGCACGGGCCTGCTCCTCGCAGCCTGCGGTGCCGCACCACACGAGCCGGCGTCCGGTCCGCGGCCCCCGACAGCGCGCCCGCCCGGTCCCGGCGGTCCCGGGTTCCGGACGTCCGTGATGAGCTTCAACCTGCTCACCAGCAACCGGACGGCAGCCGACTTCAACCCGGCCGTCGTCGCTTCCGAGATCGACTTCGCCCACCGGCTTCCCGTGATCGCTGCCTGGATCAAGGATGCCGATCCGGACGTGATCGGGCTGCAGGAGAACGAGGCCACAGCGCCCACGCGGCTCCCGCTCGCTGCGCTGGCACCCCTGCTGCCCGACTACACAGCGGTGCTGCCCGACCTTGAGGTGCCCCTGCTCGTGCGGACGGCTGCCTACGAGGTGGCAGAAGCGGACTCCCTCGACATCGGCCAGGGGTTCTGGGACCGCCGGGTCGCCTGGGCCTGGCTGGTGCATCGCAGGACCGGGCGCGAACTGCTGGTCGCCAACACCCACCTCGACCCGTTCCAGCGGGCAGACCTGGCCGCCGCCCGCTTGGCGGAGGTGGCAGCGATCGTGAAGGTGCTCGACGTACTCGACCCACAACGCCGCACCCCTGCTGTCCTGACGGGGGACCTCAACATCCACTCGACCGGGCTGCGTACGGCGGAGCCGGCGCCCCTCGACCTGCTGGCCCGTGCAGGCCTCAGGGACTCGCTGCGCGTCACAGCCCGTGACACCAGCGCGGTTGCCCACGCTGCAACCCTGAACGCCTTCGGCGCGAAGGTGGACGGCACGTGGCGGTACCGGGCGATCAGCAGGAGCCACCTGCGCATCGACTACGTGTTCGTCGGCGGGGAAGCATCGGTCGCCGGCTATCAGGTGGTCACGGGGCCGGGCGTTCACCGGGTCGGCGGCCAGCCCTACTTCGCCGAAGGGCCGGTGCCCTCCGACCACTGCCCCGTGCTGGTCGACCTCGCCGTGCCGGCCACCTGAAACGGCGCGTCCGTGCAGACTTGTCGACAATTGGGCGTAGGTTGTCCCGGTGACCAACACTGACGCGCCAGCCCTGATCGAACCCGAGCCGATGGTGGGGGCGGGAGAGATGGGGCCGACGGGACGGCCGATGCCCGACCTGCCTGCGCCGACGCTCCCGGACCCGACGCATCCCAAGCGCGCGCTGATCATCGCCATGTGCAACCAGAAGGGCGGCGTCGGGAAGACCACGACGACCATCAACCTCGGCGCAGCGCTCGCGGAGACCGGACGCAAGGTGCTGCTGGTCGACTTCGACCCGCAGGGCTCGCTGTCTGTCGGACTCGGCGTCAACCCGCACAACCTCGAGACCAGCATCTACGACCTGCTGCTCAACAAGAGCACGGCGGCAGAGGACGTGATCACCCACACCGTCGTTCCGGGCCTCGACCTGCTGCCCTCCAACATCGACCTCGCAGCCGCCGAGGTGCAGCTGGTCTCCGAGGTGGCACGGGAGCAGACGCTGCGCCGCGTGCTCACCAAGGTGCGCCACAGCTACGACATCATCCTGATCGACTGTGCCCCTTCCCTCGGCCTGCTGACCATCAACGCGCTCACCGCTGCAGACAAGGTGCTCGTGCCGCTGGAGTGCGAGTTCTTCGCGCTGCGCGGGGTGGCCCTGCTGACCGACACCATCGAGAAGGTGCAGGACCGGCTGAACCCCGAACTGGAGGTGCTCGGGATCGTCGGCACCATGTACGACGCGCGCACCCTGCACAGCAGGGAGGTGCTCGAGCGGGTGGTCGAGGCCTTCGGGGAGACGGTCTTCCACTCGGTGATCCGCCGCACGATCAAGTTCCCGGAGACCCAGGTGGCCGGCGAGCCGATCACCACCTACGCCCCGTCCTCCGCCGGCACGGCGTCCTACCGGCTCCTTGCACGGGAGGTGCTCTTCCGATGCCCAGGCGCGTAGGTCTTCCCGGCGCGTCCGAGCTGTTCCGGGAGACCTCCGGTCCTGACTTCGTTCGCGACGGCGACAACGACGGCGACGTCGACGGTTCCGGACCCCGCACCACGGGCCGGATCCGGCACGAGGAGAAGATCACGGTCTACGTCAGCAGCGACGAACTGCTGGCGCTCGAGCAGGCCCGGCTCACGCTGCGCGCCCACCACCGTATGGCCGTCGACCGTGGCCGGATCGTGCGGACGGCGATCGCGCTGGCCATGGCCGACTTCGAGGCCCGAGGGGCGGACTCCGACCTGGTCCGCGGACTCGGCGAGCCGTGAGCCCGCTCCCCGGAGCAGAGACCGCAGAGTTCAACGTCCACCTCAGCAACTTCACCGGCCCGTTCGACCTGCTGCTGCAACTGATCTCCAAGCACAAGCTGGACGTCACGGAGGTCGCGCTCTCGCAGGTCACCGATGACTTCGTCGCCCACATCAAGCTGGCGACCGCAGCCAACGGCCCCGGCTGGTGGGACCTCGACCAGCAGAGCTCCTTCATCGTCGTCGCATCGACGCTGCTCGACCTGAAGGCCGCGCGCCTGCTGCCGCAGGGTGAGGTGGACGACCTGGAGGACCTGGCGCTGCTGGAGGCCCGCGACCTGCTGTTCGCCCGCCTCCTGCAGTACCGCGCGTTCAAGCTGGTCAGCGGATGGCTGTCGGAGACCCTCAACACCCAGGCGCGGCGCCACCCCCGTCCCGGCGGGCTGGAGGAGCGCTTCGCGAAGCTCCTTCCCGACGTGATCCTCGACGGCTTCACCGACGTGATCGCGATCATGGCCGGACGCGCGCTCACCCCGCGCGGCGAGCCGCAGGTGTCGCTGGCGCACCTGCACGCGCCGCTGGTGAGCGTGCGCGAGCAGGCCGACCTGATCGTGAATCGCCTGAAGGCGCACAGCTCGCTGTCCTTCCGCTCCCTGACGGCGGACGCAGGGGACCGCCTTGTTGTCGTTGCCCGCTTCCTCGCGCTGCTGGAACTGTTCCGGGACGGTGCGGTGAACTTCGAGCAGCTCACCCCGCTCGGTGAGCTCACCATCCGCTGGCTCGGTGGCGACGTGGACACCGACCGGATCGGCGCAGAATTCGATGAGACCCCCCAACCACAGGAGAACGAATGAGTGAGATCTCCGGCGCGGTGGAAGCCCTGCTGCTGATGGCGACCGAACCGGTCCCGGCCATGGAACTCGCCGAGGCGGTGGACGTGCCCGTGGCAGAGGTGGAGGAGTGCCTCGCCGGCCTCGCCGCGTTCTACGACAGCACCGGTCGCGGCTTCGAGCTGCGCCAGGTGGGTGCCGGCTGGCGCTACTACACCCGTGACGAGCACGCCGACGTGATCGGGCGCTGGCTGCTGGAGGGCCAGCGCGGCACGCTGAGCCAGGCTGCGCTGGAGACGCTGGCCGTGGTGGCGTACCTGCAGCCGATCTCCCGTGGCCGCGTCTCCGCCGTGCGCGGGGTGAACGTCGACGGGGTGATCCGCACGCTGGCCACCCGCGACCTGATCGAGGAGGTCGGCCGCGACCCGGAGACCGGGGCACGCCTGTTCGCGACGACCAGCTACTTCCTCGAGCGGATGGGCCTCACCAGCCTCGACCAGCTGCCGCCGCTGGCACCCCATCTTCCCGACGCCGCGGCGCTGGAAGCAGAACTGATCGGGCTGGCCGACGCCGGGCTGACCGATGCCGGCCCCGCCGGCTCAGCAGAGAGAGAATCCGAATGAACTCACACCGACGGCCCTGAACTGCACGAGGGCATCCGCTTGCAGAAGGTCCTCGCCCAGGCAGGGGTGGCGTCCCGCAGGGCAGCGGAGGACCTGATCTTCCGCCGCCGCGTCGAGGTCAACGGTGAGGTGGTCACCGAGCAGGGCCGCCGCGTCGACCCGGTCAACGACGTGATCCGGGTGGACGGCAAGCGCATCCCGCCGCAGGCCGCACACCTGTACGTCGTGCTGAACAAGCCTCGCGGCGTGGTGTCGACGATGGAGGACCCGCACGGGCGTCCGGCGCTGGCGGAGATCGTGCGCACGTTCACCCCTGAGCGCCTCTTCCACGTCGGACGGCTGGACGCGGAGACCGAGGGCCTGCTGATCCTCACCAACGACGGCGACTTCTCCCAGCGGATGATGCACCCGTCCTTCGAGGTGCCCGAAGGTCTACGTCGCGGAGATCAACGGCGTGATCACGGAGGCGTCGCTGAAGAACCTGCGCAAGGGCATCGAGCTGGACGACGGCCCGGTGAAGCCCGACAAGGTTGAGCTGCTGCAGCGCGGCACCGACCGGAGCCTCGTGCGGGTCACCCTGCACGAGGGACGCAACCGCATCGTGCGCCGCATGTTCGACGAGATCGGCCAGCCGGTGCGCCAGCTGTCCCGGATCGCGATCGGCCCGGTGCGCCTCGGCGAGCTGAAGCCCGGGTCGCTCCGCGAGCTGACCCGTGAGGAGCTCGGCGCGCTGCTCGACCTGGTGCAGCTGTAGGTGGAGCGCGTCCTCGGGGTCGAGACCGAGTACGGGCTCAGTGCCCGTACCGACTCCGGACGCCTGAGCGCTCCCGAGGCGGCCGAGACCCTGTTCCGTCCGGTGGTCGCGGAGCACCGGTCGGCCAACGTCTTCCTCGTCAACGGCGGACGGCTGTACCTCGACGTCGGCGCCCATCCCGAGTACGCCACCCCGGAGTGCCGCACGGCCCGCCAGTTGCTGGTCGCTGAACGTGCAGGCGACGAGATCGTCGCCCGGCTCGCAGCCCGCGCGTCCGAGCTGGCGGCGGAGGCCGGCCAGCCGGTGCACTTCCGGCTCTTCAAGAACAACGTCGACAGCTTCGGCAACTCCTACGGCTGCCACGAGAACTACCTGGTGAGCCGCGACCTCGACCTCGAGGTGGCAGCCGACCTGCTCGCGACCTTCCTCGTGACCCGGCAGGTGATCTGCGGCACCGGACGGCTGCACCGCGGCGAGTTCACCATCAGCCAGCGTGCCGACCACCTGCACGACCAGCTGTCCGCGCTCACGACGAGGGCCCGACCGCTGCTGAACACGAGGGACGAGCCGCTCGCCGACGCCAGCAGGTTCCGCCGGCTGCACGTGCTCGCCGGTGACTCCAACCTGCTCGAGCCGTCCGCCTGGCTGAAGGTCGGCACCCTCGCGGCCGTCCTCGAGCTGCTGGACACTCCCGATGGCCCCGACCCCCGGCTCGCGCGGCTGCGGCTCGCCGACCCGGGCGCAGCCCTGAAGCTGGTGGCCCGTGATCCCGGCGTCCGCCTCGAGCTGGCTGACGGACGCCGCCTGAGTGCGATCGAGCTGCAGCGCGCCCACCTCGAGCTGGCGGCCGTCCATGCCGAGCCGGAGCTCGTCGCGTTGTGGTCGCGGGTGCTGGACGCGCTGGCTGACGGCGTCCCCGAGCGGGTCGCAGGCGAGGTGGAATGGGTCGCCAAGCGCAGGCTTCTGGACGGCTACCAGCGCAGGAACCGGCTGGCCGACGACGATCCCCGGCTCGCGCAGCTCGACCTGGCGTTCCACGAGCTGGGTGGACTGTTCGGCCTGCTGGAGGCGAGGGGGGCTGTCGCGAGGATCACCGACCCGGCAGACGTGGAGGCCGCGGTCCGCCGGCCGCCGAGCGGTACGCGGGCGGAAGCGAGGTCCGCCTTCCTCGCTGCTGCCGCCGGCAACGGACGCGACCACACCGTCGACTGGCAGACCTGCACCGTCCACGACCTCGCCGGGACCGGACGGTGGGCCGGTCGACCGGAGCGTCGTGCTCGGCGACCCCCTCGCAACGGTCTCCGAAGAGCTGGACGAGCTGATCGCAGCGATGGCTGCCCAGCCGCGCGTCCGCGCGACGGCGTGGCTTCCGTCCGCCTCCGGTTGGACGCGGGGCACAGTGAGGTTCGGTATTCTCTCCCGGTGTCCTACTCCCGCCTGATCCCGGCCCTGGCCTGCGTGCTCGCGCTCGCCGCCTGCGGCAGCCCGTCCGCCTCGCCCACCGTCACGGCCAGCCCCAGCGCCTCGGCGACGCCTTCTGCCGTCGGCGACGCCGACGGCGAGCGTCGCCGTCTCCGAACTCGCTGGACGCGATCAAGGTGACCGGAGCGAAGGGGAAGCTGCCGACGGTCACGATCAAGGCGCCGTTCGCGATCGACAAGACCCGCGTGCAGGTGCTGCGAGAAGGGCACCGGCGACAAGGCGATCGGCGACGGCTACGTGACCGTGAACTACTACGGTGCGTTCGGACGCACCGGCAAGAAGTTCGAGGAGTCCTTCACCGGCGGGGCCCCTGCCACCTTCCCGCTCGGGCAGGTCATCGCCGGCTTCAAGACCGGCCTCACCGGCCAGCAGGCCGGCAGCCGTGTGCTGATCGCCATGCCCGGCGCGGACGCCTATGACGCCAGCCCCACCGGCGGGCCCACCGGCTACGAGGTCGGCGACACCCTCGTGTTCGTCGTCGACATCATCTCCGTCTCCGTCGCCGGCCCGACCGGCAAGGCCGTCACGCCTGCCGCAGGGCTGCCGACCGTCAGCGGAGGCGACAAGCCGACGATCACCATTCCTTCCGGCAACCCGCCCACGACGATGGTCGCCCAGCCCCTCACCGAGGGCACAGGGGACAAGGTCGCGAAGACCGACTCGATCATGGCCCGCTACGTCGGCTACTCGTGGAAGACCGGCAAGCTGATCGACGACGGCTTCGACACCCCGACCTCCGGCAAGCTGACCGACCTGATCCCCGGCTGGCAGACCGGCCTGCTCGGCAAGAAGGTCGGCTCCCGCGTGCTGCTGGTGCTGCCGCCGGCCGACGGCTTCCCCAAGGGCAGCAACAACCCGCCGGTCGAGGCCGGCGACACCGTCGTCTACGTGATCGACATCCTGTTCACGTCCGCGTCCGCGTAGTCCGTCGGGTCGACGACCCAGGGTTCGCGCGGCAGCCGGAGCGGATCGAACCGCGCAAGGAGCTGGGGTAGCGTCACGGTCTCGCCGGGCGCTGCGAGCCCCAGCGACCGGGCCAGCACGGCCAGGATGCGGTCGGTGTCCATGCCCAGCGCAGCGAGGTCGGCGAGGCGTGACCGCGCCGTCCCGCTTGGCGAGGCGGACGCCGTCGCGATTCAGGGCCAGCGGCACATGGGCGTAGGTGGGTGGCACGCCGCCGAGCCTGGTGGCGAGCCACGCCTGCCGCGGTGAGGACGACAGCAGGTCGTCCCCGCGCACCACCTGGTCGACGCCCATCGCCAGGTCGTCGACGACGACGGCAAGGTTGTAGGCCGGCACGCCGTCGTTGCGCACGAGGACGAAGTCGTCGACCACCCCGGTGAACTCACCGGCCAGCGAGTCGGTCACGGTGAACCGCTCACCGTTGGCCCGCACCCGCAGCGCGGGGCGCCGGGTGGACGCCAGCTCCGCGCGCTGCGCGCGCCGTCAGCCGCAGGCAGATCCCGGTGTACGGGCGGTACCCGTCAGCGTGCGGCGCAGAGGGTGCGTCCGCGATCTCGCTTGCGGGTGCAGTAGCACTCGTAGGTGTCCAGCTGGGCGACAGCTGCCGCGTAGGCGTCGAGGCGGGCCGACTGCCACACCACCTCGCCGTCGAAGTCCAGGCCGAGCGTTGCCAGGTCCCGCACCTGCTGCGCAGGCGACCTCACCGGCGGCAGCGACGCGCCTGGTGTCGAGGTCCTCGATGCGGAGCCGGAACTCCCGTCCGGTGCTGCGGGCGAACAGCCAGCGCCAGCACGGCGGTGCGCAGGTTGCCGAGGTGCAGCGCAGCGGTGGGGCTCGGCGCGAACCGTCCGCTCATGATCCCTCCTTGTGCCCACCGCGAACCTCCGCGTTTCATCCAAGCAGATCCGGTAACGTCAACGACGTGTCGCCCCGCAAATCCGAACGGATCATGAACCTGGCGATCTGCCTTCTCATGGCCCGACGGTTCATCGAGAAGAGCCAGATCCGCCAGGTCGTCGAGGGCTACCACGACCTCTCCGACGCAGCCTTCGAGCGCACCTTCGAGCGGGACAAGGACGAGCTGCGGGTGATGGGGGTGCCGGTGGAGACCGGCAGCAACAACCCGCTGTTCCCCGACGAGGTCGGCTACCGCGTGCGGCGCAAGGACTTCGAGCTGCCGGCGATCGAGTTCGACTCCGCCGAGACCGCTGCCCTCGGGCTGGCCGCCACCGTCTGGGAGTCGGCAACGCAGGCCGAGCAGGCCGTCTCCGCGCTCGCCAAGCTGCGCGCCGCCGGCGTCGACCCCGACCCGGGCCGGCTCGCCGGCCTCGCGCCGTCGATCGGCGCCCGCGAACCGGCCTTCGCCAGCATCTGGGCGGCCACCGGTCGACCACACCCCGATCCGGTTCAGCTACAAGGGGCAGCAGCGGCAGGTGGAGCCGTGGGCCATGACGTATCGCCGCGGCGCGTGGTACCTGCTCGGCAGGGACCGGGATCGCGAGGCGCCGCGGATGTTCAAGGTCGCCCGGGTGGACGCCCCTGCGCAGGAGATCGGCAAGCCCGGCAGCTACCAGGTTCCCGACGTCGACCTGGACGCTGCGTGGGGCCGGCTGGAGCCGCGGCAGGCCGACACCGAGGCGATCGTCGCGATCCGCCCCGGCCGGGCCGCCGAGCTGCGGCGCCGCGGCCGTCCGGTGGAGCACACGGGCACCGTCCCTGCCGGCTACGAGGTGTACGCCGTCGGCTACGCCCGCGTCGCCGACCTGGTGGGGGAGCTGTGCGCCCACGGCGCGGACGCCGCTGGTGCTGTCCCCGGCGCGCATCCGGCAGTCCGTCATCACGGAACTGAAGGCCGTCGCAGGGAGCCTGGCATGACCTCCGCCGAACAGGTCGCCCGGCTGCTGGCGCTGGTGCCCTACCTGCAGTCCCACCCCGACGCGGAACTCGGCACGACGGCGGACGTCTTCGGTGTCTCCACCGAGCAACTGCTCGAGGACCTCAACGTGCTCTGGTACTGCGGGCTGCCCGGCGGCATGCCCGGTGACCTGATCGAGATCGACATGGACACCGTCGCGGCGTCGGGGAAGATCCGGCTGTCGAACGCCGAGTACCTCGCCCGGCCGATGCGCTTCACCCCGGACGAGGCGATGAGCCTCGTCGTCGCGCTGCGTGCGGTGCGGGAGCTGGCCGGGCGGGCACGTCGGCGAGGGCATCGACTCGGCCCTTGCGAAGCTGGAACGCGCCACCGGCGCACCGAGCCCGCACGTCGCCGTCGCCGGCGGCTCGGAGGAGATCCGCGAACGCCTTGCCGATGCCGTGGCCGCGAAGGTGGTCGTCGAGCTCGACTACACCGGCGCAGGCCTCGCCCCGTCCAGCCCCCGGGTGGCGCCGGCCCAGCTGATCGTCCGCGACGGCTTCGGCTACCTGCAGGCGTGGAGCCTCGAGCGCGGGGCGTGGCGCACCTACCGCCTCGACCGGATCAGTGACGTGCGCGTCACCGGCGAGCCGGTCGGCGACATCGGTGAGCCCGCCGGCGTTCGGTCCCGGCTGGCTCGAGCAGCGTCCGGACGCGGCAGAGGTGACCCTGCGACTGGCCCCTGAGGCCGCCTGGATCGCCGAGTACCACCCCATCCGCGCGCTGCGGCATGTGCGGGGGGCCATCGAGGTCGACCTGCTGGTGGCTGACGCTGCGTGGTTGCGCAGCCTGCTGCTGCGGCTGGGCCGGTCGGTGCGGGCCGTCGTGCCGGCGGAGGCGGCAGCGGGCGCCCGTGAGGCGGCAGCCGAGGCGCTCGCCGCCTACGGCGCGGGGTAGGGTTTCTCCATGGTCTGGGTCCTGGTCTTCGGCGGCATCGCGCTCGCCGGCCTGGTGATGGTGGCGAGCTACGGCGTGTGGCTGTGGCACAAGGCCTCCGACCTCTTCTCCGAGCTCGAGATGCTCGGCAAGAGGGCGGAAGAACTCGCCGCGCTGCTGGAACAGGTGAAGCCGGAACTCCCTGCCCGTCAGGAGAGCTAAGGTAGCCCGGAACGTCCGACTACGAAGGAGACTGGCATGCCGAGTATGGGCGGCTGGGAATGGGTGATTCTGGCCCTGATCGCACTGCTGCTGTTCGGTGGCTCGCGGCTGGCCGGGATCGGCAAGAACGCAGGCAAGGCGATCCGCGAGTTCAAGGAGGAGACCGCGACGCTGCGGTCCTCCGTCACAGACGAGCCGGTTCCGCCGGTGACCGCCGCAGCCGAGTGCACAGCCTGCCGTGCAGCCGGCCGTGCAGTCGACGTCCCCGGTGGAGCCTGAGCCCGACACCGACACCGAGACCAAGTCCTGAACTTTCAGTGGCCAAAGGTAAGGGTCGCTTCTCCTGGCTGAGGCCCCCGAAGGGTGCTCCCGGCGGGGTGATGTCGCTCGCCGACCACCTGCGCGAGCTGCGGTACCGGTTCATCGTCGCTGCCGCTGCCATCATCGTGCTGAGCAGCCTCGCTGCGATCTGGTACAACCAGCTGTACCTGGTGGTGATGCGGCCCTACCTCATCGCCATGGAGATGCTGAAGGCGAGCAACCCGAACCTGACCGCCTCCACCGTGATCAGCGGTGTCGGCACCCCGATCATGCTGGCCCTCCAGGTGTGCGTCGTAGCCGGGCTGATCCTCGCCTCACCGATCTGGCTGTACCAGCTGTGGGCCTTCATCGTCCCGGCCCTGATGGCCAACGAGAAGAAGTACGCGATGTACTTCCTCGGCGCTGCCATCCCGCTGTTCCTCTTCGGCGTCCTCGTCGGTTACCTGATCATGCCGCAGGGCATTTCCGTGATGCTGTCGTTCACGCCGTCCAGCATCCCGATCACCAACCTGCTGGAGGTCAACGACTTCCTCAAGCTGCAGCTGCAGCTGATGGTCATCTTCGGCCTCGGCTTCCTGATGCCGGTGGTCGTCGTGGGCATCAACCTGATCGGGCTTGTCAGTTCCGCGCAGCTGGCCAAGGCCCGCACGTTCGTGATCTTCGGCACCTTCGTCTTCGGTGCCGCTGCGACGCCGTCCACCGACCCGTTCTCGATGCTGGCGCTGGCGTTGCCGATGTCCCTGCTCTACCTCGCGGCTGAGCAGGTCTGTCGCGTCAACGACCGCCGCAAGGCGAAAGCTGCTGCGCTCGAGGCGGTCTGATGCCCCTGCACTACAACGGGCCCACCCTGACACTCGTGGTGAACCCGTCAGCCGGTGGTGGCCGAGCGAAGCGACTGCTGCCGAAGGTGACCAGTGGGCTGCTCACCGGCCTGCCGGGGGCGAGCCTTCGGGTGTTCCAGACCAGCACGTACGCGGAGGCCCGGCTCCGCTGCATCGCTGCCGTCGAGCAGGCACGGCCGGCGCTGCCGGACCGGATGACCGACTCCCTGCTCGTGATGGGCGGGGACGGGATGATGCACCTCGGCCTCAACGCCTGCGCCACGTCGCAGGTGCCGCTGGGACTGATCCCTGCAGGTACCGGCAACGACTTCTGCCGCGGCGTCGGGACGCCGACGAGCGCTGCTGCCGCCGTCCGCACGATCGTGGCCGGACACACCCGGCGGATCGACCTGATGTCCGCCACCGGGAAGCTGGCCGGCGGCGCCGAGCACCGATGGGTTGGTTCGATCGTCTCCACGGGGTACGACGGAAGGGTGAACTACCGCACCAACCACTTGCGTTGGAGCTTCGGAGGCATGGCCTACGCGTGGTCGGCCCTTGCGGAGCTCAGCAGGTTCGATCCGCTGCCGTACCGGCTGCTGATCGACGGTGAGCAGCGCAACCAGACAGCGATGTTCGTGGCCGTCGGCAACGCCGGCTGGTTCGGTGGCGGGATGCAGGGCTGCCCGGACGCAGACGTCACCGACGGCCTGCTCGACCTGACCGTCATCCACCCCGTGAGCCGGGCGACCCTCCTGCGCCTGATGCCCGCCATCTACACCGGGAAGTTCGTCCGCGACCCGGCCGTCGAGTTGTTGCGCGCAAGAGAGGTTGTCGTCGACGGCGACGGGCTCTACGCCATGGCTGACGGCGAGGAACTCGGCAACGTGCCCGCTCACCCTGCGGGCCGTCGGGGACTGCCTGACCATCTACGCACCGGATCCCGCGGCATGAGCACGGAGGCCACGGTGGCCGAGTTCGCCGCAGGCTACCCGTTCGCGCTCGACGACTACCAGGTGACGGCCTGTAACCACGTGGCGGAGGGGCGCGGCGTGCTCGTCGCCGCACCGACCGGCGCAGGCAAGACCGTCGTGGGCGAGTTCGCGGTGTTCCTCGCGCTCCAGACCGGGCGCAAGTGCTTCTACACCACGCCGATCAAGGCGCTGAGCAACCAGAAGTTCCGCGACCTGGTCGAGCGCCACGGCGAGGACAAGGTGGGCCTGCTCACCGGTGACACCACCATCAACGGCGAGGCGCAGGTGGTGGTGATGACCACAGAGGTGCTGCGCAACATGCTGTACGCGGGCTCCTCGACGCTGGCCAACCTCGGCTTCGTCGTGATGGACGAGGTGCACTACCTCGCGGACCGGTTCCGGGGGGCGGTGTGGGAGGAAGTCATCATCTCGCTCGCCGAATCGGTGCAGCTGGTCTCACTGTCCGCGACGGTCAGCAACGCCGAGGAGTTCGGCGACTGGCTCTCCGAGGTGCGTGGCGGCGTCGAGGTGGTCGTGACCGAACGCCGTCCCGTCCCGCTCTACCAGCACGTGATGGTGGGCCGCCGGCTGCTGGAGCTGTTCGACGGCATCGACGTGAACCCGGAGCTGCTGCGGATGGCCAAGGAGGAGTCCCGCGGCCAGCGCGACGACAGCCGCCGCCCGCGCGGACGCAACGGGAATGGACGCCGCACGGCAGCGTACGGATCGGGACGCTACGGCGGGGGCGCTGCACGGCAGCATGCTGACGCGGGCCCGAAGCTGGTCCCGCGCAGGGACGCGACGGTCGAACGGCTCGAGGCGGAACGGCTGCTGCCCGCGATCTTCTTCATCTTCTCCCGGCAGGGCTGCGACACGGCCGTGTCGCAGCTGATGAACTCGGGCCTGCGGCTGACGACGGCCACCGAACGCGCGGCGCTCGCGGAGATCGCCGATCGTCACACAGCAGGGCTGAGCCGCGAGGACCTGGCGGCGCTGGAGTTCGACTCCTTCGCCGCAGCCTTCGGCAACGGCATCGCAGCGCACCACGCCGGGCTGCTGCCCGCCTTCAAGGAGGCGGTGGAGGAAGCGTTCACCGCAGGGCTGGTGAAGGTGGTCTTCGCCACCGAGACCCTTGCCCTCGGCATCAACATGCCGGCCCGCAGCGTCGTACTCGAGAAGCTCGTGAAGTACAACGGCGAGACCCACGCCGACATCACGGCCGGGGAGTACACCCAGCTGACCGGTCGCGCGGGGCGACGTGGCATCGACGTGGAGGGCCACGCCGTCGTCTGCTGGCAGCCGGGACTTGACCCGCGGGCACTGGCAGGTCTGGCCTCCCGCCGCACCTACCCGCTGCGATCCTCCTTCCAGCCCACCTACAACATGGCCGTCAACCTCGTGGCAACCGTGGGCAGGGAGCGGGCAAGGGGACTGCTGGAGCAGTCGTTCGCCCAGTTCCAGTCCGACCGGTCCGTCGTCGGACTCTCCCGCGGCATCGCTGCCAACCACGAGCGGATCGCCACCGACTGGGCCAAGGCAGCCTGCACGCACGGTGACGCGGAGGAGTACTTCCGGCTGCGTGCGCGTATCTCCGCAGCAGAGGCGGAAGCCGCCCGCGACCGTCGCTCCGACCGCAGGGCGGAAGCCATCGAAGCGCTGCGCGCCCTGCGTCCCGGTGACATCATCGACGTCCCCGGCCGCAGGCACCGCTCCTGGGCCGTCGTCGTCGACCCGGGCATCGGCCCGGACGGCCCGCAACCCACCGTCCTCACCGCCGACCGGCAGCTGAAGCGCCTGACGTCCTACGACTTCCCGCAACCACCCGTCGTCGCCCTGCGGATGAAGGTGCCCAAGCACTTCGACAGCCGCTCCGCAGCCTTCCGGCGCAACCTCGCCGCAGCGCTGGACGCCAAGCTGCGCAGTGAGCCGATCGATGCGCCCGGCTTCGCAGACGGCGCCGACGCCGACGCCATGGCGCGTGTCGCAGAGCTACGTCAGGAGGTGCGGGACCATCCGGTCCACGCCTGCCCCGACCGCGAGGAGCACGCCCGGCACGCAGAGGCTGCGCTGCGCCTCGAACGCGACACGGCGACCCTGCAACGCCAGGCCGACCGGCGTACCAACACCATCGCTGTCCGCTTCGACCGGATCTGCGCCGTGCTGGAGTCGATGGGCTACCTCAGCGCCGACGGTGGCACGGCCGTCACGGACGCAGGACGCATGCTCTCGCGGATCTACTCCGAGCTCGACCTGGTCACGGCCGAAGCTGTGACCGACGGCATCTTCGACGGGTTGACAGCCCCCCAGCTGGCCGCTGTGATCTCCAGCCTCGTCTTCGAGTCGCGCGGAGACCGTCGGGGTCCGGCCCGCATGCCGGATCGCCGGTCCGAGAACGCCCAGATGGCCCTGCGCGGGATCTGGCGGCAGGTGTCGCTCGCCGAACGCGACCACCGTCTGCCGAGCCACGCCGAGCCCGACATCGGCTTCGCGGAGGCGATCCACGAGTGGACAGCGGGTGCCGACCTCGCCGAGGTGCTCTACCGCTCGTCCCTGACCGCCGGCGACTTCGTCCGTTGGGCCCGCCAGGTGGTGGACGCAGCCGGGCAACTCGCGCAGGCCGTCGGTCCGGGCGAGCTTCGGACGGTGTGCCGCGAGCTGATCGTCGGCGTCCGCCGCGGCGTGGTGGACGCGGCTCCGCTCGAGGACTGATCCTTCGTTACTCCTCGGTCGGCTGGCGCCGACCTCGTCCGGACTCCTCGCTCTCGAGCCGCTGGCGCGCCTCGAAAGCTCGTCGTCTAATCTGGGGCCATGTCGCTGGCCATCCGTGTGATCCCCTGCCTTGACGTCCACGACGGACGGGTGGTGAAGGGGGTCAACTTCCGCAACCTGCGCGACGCCGGCGACCCCGTCGCCCTCGCGGCTGCCTACGGGGCAGAGGGTGCGGACGAGCTGGTGTTCCTCGACATCTCCGCCTCCGCGGAGGGCCGGGCGACAACCTTCGACATGGTGCGTCGCACGGCGGAGACCGTGTTCATCCCGCTGTGCGTCGGCGGGGGAGTGCGGAGCGTCGCCGACGTCGACACCCTGCTGCGCACCGGCGCGGACAAGGTCGGGCATCAACACCGGTGCGATCACCCGTCCCGCAGGCCATCGACGAGATCGCCCAGCGGTTCGGCAACCAGGTGCTGGTGCTCTCGCTGGACGCGCGGCGCGAGCCCGGGCATCCCTCCGGCTTCGGCGTGACCACGCACGGCGGGCGGACGTCCGCCGGCCTCGACGCCATCGAGTGGGTCCGCGAGGCGGTCGACCGCGGAGCCGGTGAGGTACTGCTGAACTCGATGGACGCCGACGGCACGACCACCGGCTTCGACACCGAGATGATCGAGGCCGTGAAGGCTGTCGTCGACGTTCCGGTGATCGCCTCCGGCGGTGCTGGCTCTGTCGCCGACTTCGTCGCCGCAGCCAACGCCGGGGCCGACGCCGTCCTCGCAGCCAGCGTGTTCCACTACGGCACGCTGACCATCGCAGACGTCAAAGCAGGCCTCGCGGAGGCCGGGTTCGCCGTACGCTGACGGCCATGAGCTGCCTGTTCTGCGCGATCGTCGCCGGTGACATCCCGTCCCGGCAGGTGTACGCCGACGAACACGCCATCGCCTTCCTCGACATCGCCCCGTGGCACGTCGGTCACACGCTGGTGGTGCCGCGTCGCCACGTCGACGACCTGCTCGGCGAGCCGGAGGCGCTTCACCGAGATCGCGCCGGCGATCACCGCCACGTCCCGCCTGCTGGTGGACCGGCTCGCTGCCGACGGGCTCAACCTCGTCAGCAGCACGGGGGCAGCGGCAGGCCAGGAGGTCTTCCACCTGCACGTCCACCTGGTGCCGAGGTTCGCGCACCGCCCGGGACTGCGGGAGCTGTTCGTGCACGAGGCCAACGTCGACCTCGACCGGGTGCACCGGCAGATCGTCGGCGATCAGCCGTAACTGACGACGCAGTCGCCGGACGGTGGGGCAGGCGATCCGTCCGAGCTCGAAGTCGGCGGACGTCCCGGTCTCGGAGGTGACGATGTCGGTCTTCGGGAAGCCGAGCTTCGACGTCGCCCCGCCCAGGTCGTTGTAGGCCTTGCGGACCGCCCCGGTGAGCAGGTGGCTGCCCGTTGCCGGTGACCACCACAGGTCGGCATCGGGGAAGGCGAGCACGGACCCGCCGGCGACGACCTTCTCCGCACCGGTCGGGGTGCCGAGGTTGCTGGCGCTGCCGCCGAGGGCCTGCCAGTGCAGGTAGTTGGCCGTCGTCGTCGCCGGATCGGTGCCGCCGACGAGCTTGAACAGGCGCTCCTTGAGGCCGAACTTGCTCTTGAACGACCCGCCGGTCACGGTCACGGAGCCCTTGCTCCCGGTGATCTTGACCTTGTCGACGCGGCCGCCGTAGGTGCCGTCACCATCGCGGTCGGTGATCTGCACCGACTTCAGGGTGCCGACGCTGGAGTAGGCCTTCTGGATCTTCGACGAGCTCAGCGTGACCGACCAGGTCTGGTCGCGCTTCACGCCGTCGTAGGGATCCTTCTTCGCCTTCAGGTACGGGTAGTCGGCGCCACCGGAGGCGGACCAGCCGCCGTTGGACGAGGAGAACATCGTCAGCGCGAGCTTGCCCTTGTACTCGACAACCTTGTTCGCTGTGCCGCTGATCGCCTTGTCGCTGGCCGGGTGTCTCGACGGCGACACCGCGGTAGACCTGGCAGGAGGTGGTGTCGCACAGGTCGTAGATCGAGCCGGAGCTGACGCCCGCGCGCAGCTTGGCTGCGTAGGTGCGGGCTGCGACGGCCTGGGCCTTGACGGCCTCGGCCGACCACGAGGCGGGCATCTCTGCGGGGACGACGCCGCGCAGGTAGGTCTCCATCGAGACGTAGTTGACCGTCCGGGCGCCGCTGCCGGAGAAGCGCAGCGCGAGCTTGCCGCGGTAGGTCTTGGTGTCGCCGTTGGGCATGGCCAGCTTGACCGTGCCGGTCTTGCGTGTTCTGGACGTACCAGACGCGGCCCTGCTCGAGCTTGGTCTTGTACGTCGTGTACTTGCCCTTGGTGTTGCGGTAGGCGAGCACCCGCTTCGCAGCCGGAGCGGCTGATGCGCCACTTGTTGTACTTGGTGCCGGTGGGCAGGGTCACGCTGTGACCGGCGGAGTCGACCACCTTCTGGCCGGCGACCGGACGGACGTGCGAGGGACTTGTCGTTGTCCGCAGTGATCCAGACCCGGATGGTGTTCCCGTCGGGCAGCGAGTCCAGCTTGGTGCCGGGGTAGTAGAAGTCGATGATCTCCGCGTAGCTCGAGGCCCTTGGTCGCTGCGCCGTACGCGCCGTACTGCGACATGCCCTTGCCGTGCCCCCACCCGGCTCCGACGATCGTGATGGCAGAACTCTTCGGTGACACTGCTGCGTCTGCATGTGCAGGGACGGCGGAGCCGAAGGCTCCAGCAGTCAGCGCGACGACGCCGAGGGCTGCGGTCGCTGCCCGTCGGAGTGCCGTCGGCGCAGGGTGGATGAGCATGGGGGGTCCCTTCGTTTACTACGGCTCCTGCCATGGTCACCCCGCAGTGGCGCCCGGCTCCACTTCGGGGGCCTGAGATTCACCGCCAGTCGAAGGGAGTGGTTGAGCTTTCGCCGCCTGGATGACCAGCATGTGAAATGGCGTGGTCATGTATTGACATGGACGCAGGACTGGCGGGACGCTTGTCGGGTGCGGAACACCATCCTCGTAGTTAGCCAGCGTGTCGGCTGAGATCATTCTCAACACCGACACGCTCCCTCGCCTGCCTTCGCAGCGGGGGTTTTTTTCTGCTTCCGTACGCCCAGTATTTCAACGAAGAGAGGTAAAGATGCCCGGGGAGTCACCGAGAATCATGACCGGGGCCCAGTCCCTGGTGGAGTCACTCGAGCGCGTCGGGGTCGAGGTCATCTTCGGCATCCCGGGTGGGGCCATCCTGCCCGCCTACGACCCGCTGTACGACTCCAAGATCCGGCACATCCTGGTGCGCCACGAGCAGGGCGCCGGGCACGCGGCCGAGGGCTACGCCCACGTCACCGGCGGGGTCGGGGTCTGCATGGCCACGTCCGGTCCGGGTGCGACGAACCTCGTGACCGCGATCGCGGACGCCTACATGGACTCGGTGCCGATCGTCGCCATCACCGGGCAGGTGGCCAGCAAGTCCATCGGCACGGACGCCTTCCAGGAGGCCGACATCCGCGGCATCACCTTCCCGATCACCAAGCACAGCTTCCTGATCACCGATCCGCTGGAGATCCCGCACGCGATCGCCGCGGCGTTCCACCTTGCCCGGTCGGGTCGTCCCGGCCCCGTGCTGGTGGACATCGCCAAGGACGCGCTCTCCGCGATGACCGAGTTCGTCTGGCCCGACGAGCTCGACCTGCCCGGCTACCACCCGGTGGAGAAGCCGCACAGCAAGCAGATCCGCGAAGCCGCACGGCTGATCGCCGCGGCCGAGCGTCCCGTCCTGTACGTCGGTGGCGGCGTGAACCGCGCACGTGCGTGGGACGGCCTTGCCGAGCTGGTGAAGCTCACCGGCATCCCGGTGGTCACCACGCTGATGGCCCGCGGCGCCATCCCGGACAGCCACGAGCTGAACATGGGGATGCCCGGCATGCACGGTTCGGTGGCAGCCGTCGGCGCCCTGCAGCGCTCCGACCTGCTGATCACGCTCGGCGCCCGCTTCGACGACCGGGTGACCGGCAAGCTCGACTCGTTCGCGCCCGACGCCAAGGTGATCCACGCCGACATCGACCCGGCGGAGATCTCCAAGAACCGGGTGGCGGACGTCCCGATCGTCGGCGACCTCGCCGAGGTGATCAGCGACCTGAACCTCGCGCTGCGCGACGTCGACCTTCCCGACTACGGCCCGTGGGTGAGCCGCCTCCAGGCCATGCGCAAGCGGTACGTCATCACGGAGTTCGAGCCGATGTCCGAGGGGCTGCTCAGCCCGGAGTACGTGATCAAGCGGATCGGTGAGATCGCCGGGCCGGAGGCCACCTACGTCGCCGGCGTCGGCCAGCACCAGATGTGGTCGGCCCACCTGCTGCCGCACGAGCTGCCCAACCGGTTCCTCAACTCCGGCGGCGCGGGAACGATGGGCTACTGCGTCCCGGCCGCGATGGGCGCCCAGGTCGGTCTTCCCGGCACTGTGGTGTGGGGCATCGACGGCGACGGCTGCTTCCAGATGACCAACCAGGAGCTGGTCACCTGCTCGCTGGAGGGCATCCCGATCAAGATCGCGGTCATCAACAACCGCAGCCTGGGCATGGTGCGGCAGTGGCAGACCCTGTTCTACGGCGAGCGCTACTCCAACACCAACCTGCAGTCGCACCGCGTGCCCGACTTCCCGAAGCTGGCCGAGGCCATGGGTGCGGTCGGCCTGCGCGCCGAGACCCCGGAAGAGGTCGACGACGTGATCAAGCAGGCGATGGCGATCAACGACCGTCCCGTGGTGGTGGAGTTCGTCGTCCACAAGGACGCGATGATCTGGCCGATGGTCGCTGCCGGCACCAGCAACGACGACATCAAGATCGCCCGGGACATGGCTCCCGCGTGGGAGGGGGAGGACCTGTGAACAAGCACACCCTGAGCGTGCTGGTGGAGAACAAGCCCGGCGTGCTGGCCCGCATCGCCGGCCTGTTCGCCCGCCGCGGCTACAACATCGAGTCGCTGGCCGTCGGACCGACCGAGAACGAGGACCTGTCCCGGATCACCGTCCAGGTGGCGGTCGACAGCCAGCAGGTGCTGGAGCAGATCGTGAAGCAGCTCAACAAGCTGATCGAGGTGCTCAAGATCGTCGAGCTCGAGCCGGCCGCGTCCGTCAGCCGCGAACTGATGCTGATCAAGATCAAGGCCGACCCGGCCTCCCGCAGCCAGATCATCGAGATCGTCCAGCTGTTCCGGGGCAAGACCGTCGACGTCCACAACGACTCGATGACCATCGAGGCCACCGGTTCGCCTGACAAACTGGAAGCCCTGTTGGAGATGCTGAAGCCCTACGGCGTGCGCGAACTGGTCCAGTCCGGCCTGGTCGCGCTCGGGCGGGGCAGCCGATCGCTGTCTGATCGTGCCAAGATCGAGAAGACCCGTCCCGCCGCCATGCGGCTGGCCAACTAAGTAAGGAAGCAACGAACCAATGGCACAGATGTTCTACGACACCGACGCCGACCTGTCGATCATCCAGGGTCGCAACGTCGCCGTGATCGGCTACGGCAGCCAGGGCCACGCGCACGCGCTGTCCCTGCGCGACTCCGGGGTCGACGTCCGCGTCGGCCTGCGTGAGGGCTCCAAGAGCTGGGCGAAGGCCGAGGCCGAGGGCCTGCGGGTGGTCACCCCGGCCCAGGCCGTCGAGGAGGCCGACCTGATCATGGTGCTCGCGCCCGACCAGGTGCAGCGCCACGTCTACAAGGAATCGATCGAGCCGAACCTCGTCGCCGGCGACGCCCTGTTCTTCGCCCACGGCTTCAACATCCGCTTCGGCTACATCACCCCGCCGCCCGGCGTCGACGTGTGCATGGTCGCACCCAAGGGCCCCGGCCACCTGGTGCGCCGCGAGTACACCGAGGGCCGTGGCGTCCCGGTGATCGTCGCCGTCGAGAAGGACGAGACCGGCAACGCCTGGCCGCTGGCCCTCTCCTACGCCAAGGCGATCGGCGGCCTGCGTGCCGGTGGCATCAAGACCACCTTCACCGAGGAGACCGAGACCGACCTGTTCGGTGAGCAGGCCGTGCTGTGTGGTGGCGCGTCCGCGCTGGTCACCGCCGGTTTCGAGGTGCTGACCGAGGCCGGCTACCAGCCGGAGGTCGCCTACTTCGAGTGCCTGCACGAGCTGAAGCTGATCGTCGACCTGATGTACGAGGGCGGCATCGCCAAGCAGCGCTGGAGCGTCTCCGACACCGCCGAGTTCGGCGACTACGTCTCCGGCCCGCGGGTCATCGACGCCTCGGTGAAGGCGCGGATGAAGGACGTCCTCGCCGACATCCAGTCCGGTGCGTTCGCCAAGCGCTTCATCGACGACCAGGACGCCGGCGCGCCGGAGTTCAAGCGCCTGCGCGCCGCCGGTGAGGCGCACCCGATCGAGGAGACCGGCCGCAAGCTGCGCGGCCTGATGGCCTGGGTGAAGTCCCACGACGACGACTACGTCGAGGGCAACGCCGCCCGCTGATCACTGCAACGACGCCCCGTCCGGAATGGACGGGGCGTTGTGGCATTTCCGGCAGCTCAGAGCGCTGCACAGGTGTAGCTTCGCGACCATGCAGCCACCCCCGGGGCGCCGGATCTCCCTCGCCTGCGCGTGGCCCCGTCTGCTCTGTGGCCTGATCCTCCTCCCTGTCCTCGCAGCCTGCGGGTTGCTGACCGACCGGCGTCCCGACGGCGCCGGTGACGGCGTCCGGCCCGGCAGCACCATCGCCAGCATCGACGCCGTCAGCGACCGGCGACGCCGTCCAGCGCGGAGCCGAGCCGGTCGTTCCCCGCCGGGGTGGGCACGGATGCCAGCGGGCGGCACACCTACGCCATGCCGAGCGAGCCGCCCTGTGCGCTGCCCTCCGGCGTGCCAGCAAGGGTCGCCGGGGCCGACGGGCCGACCCTCACCGTGAACCGCGTCGCCCGCGCCTGGCGTTCCAGTGAGGCCGGCAAGAGCCGGGGCGTCAGCACGGGGAAGGCGCAGGCCGACCCCGGAATGGCGGCAAGGCCCAGCAGCGTCCTCCTTGATCCCGGGACGCCGTACGCCTACGTCAATTACTTCGAGTGGTACGGGCTCCAGACCTATGTCTTTCCCGATCCGGCACGCGCAGCCGGCAAGCTGGCTGCGATCCGGGCGATGATGCAGGAGCCATGCAGCTACGCCTACACCACCGTCCCCGACGGCCCGTCGGTGGTGGCAGCCCTGGACGAGGACCGTCCCGACTACCTCGTGGTGTCGGGGGTGATGGCCGGCACGCCCATGACCGACATCTTCATCCGTTACGGCAACACGGTCACCGAGTTCTCCGCTGCGATGATGGCTCTTCCCACCAGGGAGGCGCTGACCCAGGTCCGCGAGGCCCTGGCCAAGGCCTGACACCCACGCTCCTCCAACACCGTGGCAGGACTGGGAGCGGGGTTGGGCCGTCTGGCAAGCTAGCGCGCATGACGATCGCCGCTCAGACCAACCCGGGCCTCACCGCGGCCGAAGTCGCCGAACGGGTCAAGGCCGGGCAGGTGAACAACCTGCCGCCGCGCTCGGGGCGCACCACGTGGGACATCGTGCGGGCCAACGTGTTCACCCGCATCAACTTCCTGCTGATGGCGCTGTTCATCCTCGTCCTGAGCACCGGCTCGATCGTGAACGCACTGTTCGGCTTCCTGATCATCTTCAACGCCGGTATCGGCATCGTGCAGGAGCTCCGCGCCAAGCGGACGCTGGACAACCTCGCCGTCGTCGGTGAGGGCAAGCCGATGGTCCGCCGCGACGGGGTCGTCGGTCGAGCTGGCCCGTGAGGCCGTCGTCCTGGGCGACCTGATCGAGATCGGCCCGGGCGACCAGGTGATCGTCGACGGTGAGGTCATCGAGGCCAGCTACCTCGAGGTGGACGAGTCGCTGCTCACCGGCGAGTCCGACCCGCATGCTGAAGGAGGCCGGCTCGCAGGTGATGTCCGGCAGCTTCGTCGTCGCCGGCGTCGGGGCTTTCCGGGCCACGCGCGTGGGTGCAGAATCCTTCGCTGCCCAGCTCACCGCTGAGGCCAGCAAGTTCTCGCTCGTGAAGTCGGAACTGCAGACCGGCATCAACCAGATCCTTCGGCTGATCACGTGGCTGCTGATCCCGGTCGGCCTCGCCACGGTCTGGGTGCAGTGGACCCAGAACCAGGGCACCTGGCAGGACCGCATCCTCGCCATCGGCGGCGCCCTTGTGCCCATGGTTCCCGAGGGCCTCGTCCTGCTCACCTCGCTCGCCTTCGCCGTCGGCGTCGTCCGGCTCGGCCAGCGCAACGTCCTCGTGCAGGAACTGCCGGCCATCGAGGGCCTGGCGCGCGTCGACGTGGTGTGTGCGGACAAGACCGGCACCCTGACAGAGAACGGCCTGCGGTTCGGCGAGCTCGAAGTCCTGGACGGCGACGAGGCGCGCATCCGCGTCGCCCTCGCCCAGCTGGCCGCCGCCGACCCCCGTCCGAACGCATCGGTGCAGGCCCTCGCGCATGAGCTGCCGCTGGACGGACCGGGCTGGGACGTCACAGCCATGGCCCCGTTCACCTCCGCGAAGAAGTGGTCGGGCATCTCCTTCGGCGACAACGGGCAACTGGGTGCTCGGTGCCCCCGACGTGCTGGGCACGCCCGGTGGGTCCGCAGCGGAGCGTGCGGAGGTCGTGGGGTCCACCGGGCGCCGCGTCCTGCTGCTCGGCGAGGCCGACGAGGCTGTGGACGCCGCCGGACGCACCCGGCCGGGTCGTCCCGCGAGCGCTCGTCGTGCTGGAGCAGAAGGTGCGCCCGGAAGCCCGCGGACACGCTGGCCTACTTCGCCGAGCAGGGCGTCGCGGTCAAGGTGATCTCCGGCGACAACGCCACGTCGGTCGGTGCCGTGACCGGTTCCCTCGGGCTCGATACCGGCGAGGTGGTGGACGCCCGGACGCTCCCGGACGACCCGGTGGAGTTCGCCCGGCGCGTGGGGGAGGCCGGGGTCTTCGGACGCGTGACTCCCCACCAGAAGCGGCAGATGGTGGCAGCACTGCAGTCGCAGGGACGCAACGTCGCCATGACCGGTGACGGCGTCAACGACGTGCTCGCGATCAAGGACTCCGACCTCGGCGTGGCGATGGGCTCCGGCGCCGCAGCCACCCGCGCGGTCGCCCAGCTGGTGCTCCTCGACGACAGTTTCGCCACCCTGCCCCACGTCGTCGCAGAAGGCCGCCGGGTCATCGGCAACATCGAGCGGGTGGCCAACTTCTTCCTCACCAAGACGATGTACTCGATCATCCTTGCCCTGCTGGTGGCCGTGTGGCAGCTGCCGTTCCCGTTCGTGCCGATCCACATCTCCTTCGTCGGCTGGTTCACCATCGGCATTCCCGCGTCGATCCTTGCGCTCGCGCCCAACGCCGAGCGCGCGCGTCCCGGCTTCCTGCGACGGGTGATGACGTTCTCGCTGCCGTCCGGCGTGGTGGTGTCCGTCGCGACGTTCGTCGCCTACCTGCTCGTGCTCGCACCTGCGGGCGCCGATTCCGTACGGACGACGCAGGCCAGCACCGCGACGCTCCTGACCCTGATGATCGCCGGTGCCTGGGTGATGATCGTCGCAGCCCGTCCGTACGAGTGGTGGAAGCTCGTGATGATCGCAGCCTGCGGTCTGCTCGCGTTCCTGACGATCTTCTGGCTGCCCTACCAGGTGCCGGGCTGGATCGCTGCCTGGCCGTTCCTTGCCCGGTTCGACCCGCAGCTCGACCCGAGCAACGCGGCCCTGATGACCACCGGCCTGTGGGCGGGCCTGATGGCAGCGGTGCTCATCGAGCTGATCTGGTGGTTCTCCGGCCGGTTCACCGATCAGCGCCGGAGCCTGTGGTCACGAGCAGAAGCCCGCGACTAGCGCCTACTTGGTCAGCCTGCCAAGAAGCTTCAGGGTGTAGTACCGCACGGTCTTGAACAGTCGTTCGATGATGACGGCGCACCCTTGTCACCAACACCTGTGCCCGTCGATGTGGTTGGAGGGTGGCGACAGGGGGGTAACGGATCAGGCTGATCCGTTCATCGAAGTTGCCGGGCTTCGCCTCCGGGCTGTAGATGCTGCGAAGGTGGTGCACCTCCAGGAAGCTGGCGAACCCGGACCAGGTCTCCCGGTGCCGGGTGAGCATGGCGGTGTAGTCGGCCGCCGCATAGAGCTCGGCTGCGTCGAGGGTGGCGACGTCCTTGCCCACCGTCCGGTGGGGGATGGCGTGATAGTCGGCAAGCTCCGAGGTGCGGGCATCGTGGGCGAGCACGTAGGCCGGCGTCCCGGCAAGGATCGCGGCGATGTTCCCATGGATCCGCGTGCCGTACGAGAAGTCGAAGCCTGCCAGGTGCTCCAGCCAGCTGGGGACGTTCACCGGCATCACGATGCGGCCGGAGCTCACCAGGGGATGATCGAGGCTGGCAGGGAAGCCCGCACGGACCGGCAGGTGCGTCCGGTAACGACCCGTGAGCAACAGTCCAAGGGTGGGCAGGTCCTGCGCCGTGTAGACCAGGTGCGGGTACTTCTCGGCCTGGGCGAGGGCGAGATCGCCGATCCCCGGGACGTACGGCGAGAGGTTCAGTGACAGCCGCGAGTCGGTCGTGATCGCTTCCGGCAGCCGCGGTGCGGGCAGGTCCGGCCCGTAGGTGTACATCGACGGGCACCCGACGACGACCAATTCGTCGTCGGCGAACCCCAGGCCTCGCAGGTATGTCGCCGTCCGTTCGCCACGGACGCCGATGTTCGGGCTGTTGCGCAGGACCGCACGCACGAACCGGGTCACCGGAGCGCCGATGCCGCCCTTGGGTTGGGTGGCCTTCAGCCCGAGTTGTGCGTTGACGCCGGCGACGACCACGGGGATGCGCAGCCGCTCAATGATCGATGACATCTTGTCGAGCTCTTCGACGTAGTTCATCCGGAAGGCGTTGGCCAACGGGAGCACAACCACGTCGAAGTTGTCGTTCACCCAGGCAGGGTCGGTGTTCTTGAACCTGTCGACCTCCAGCGACGCCTCAGCTGTGCCCAGCAGCCGGTAGATGGAGTGGGAGAACAGCAGGTTGCCGACGTTGGCGCCCAGGTTCTGCCGGGCGGCCGTCTGAACGATGCTGTAGTTGTCGAACGGTCCCTGATGCGCACGCACCAGGATCCGGTTGCGCGACGGTGCGGTGCTGTGTTCCGGCGGCACGGCGTTCCTTCGGTGGCGGTGAGGCAGAAGTGTCAGGCTCGACGGACCGGCGGGGGTGCCGGACGACCAGGCCCGATCCGATGGAACAGGATAGCCGATCCGCTACCGCAGGCGCGCGGCGATGTCGTCTCCCACAACGGAAGTCGGTCGCTGTGCCGTGCCTCGCTCGACGATGTCGGCGTCGACGGCAGCCTCGATGCGGCGGGCGTCCTCGCCGCGTCCCAGGTGGTCGAGCAGCAGGGCCATCGAGAGGATCGTCGCCGTCGGGTCGGCCAACTGCTTGCCCGCGATGTCGGGGGCAGAACCGTGCACCGGCTCGAACATGGACGGGAACGCACCCTCGGGGTTGATGTTGGCGCTGGCGGCGAGGCCGATGCCGCCCGTGACCGCAGCAGCGAGGTCGGTGAGGATGTCGCCGAACAGGTTGTCGGTGACCATGACGTCGAAGCGCTGCGGGTCCTGGACGAGGGCGATCGTCGCAGCGTCCACGTGCAGGTAGTCGGTGGTCACGTCCGGGTGCTCGGCAGCGACGACCTGGAACAGCCGGTTCCAGAGGCCGCCGGCGTTCACGAGCACGTTGTGCTTGTGTACCAGCGTGACGTGGCGGCGCCGGCCCTCCGCGCGGACGAAGGCGTCCCTGATGACACGCTCGACACCGTGGGCCGTGTTGATGCTGACCTCGGTGGCGACCTCGTACGGCGTTCCGGCGCGGAAGGCGCCACCGTTGCCGCAGTAGAGGCCTTCGGTGCCCTCGCGGACGACGACGAAGTCGATCGGGCCGCGCTCGGTGACCTCGGGGGCGAGGGGAGTCGCCACACCCGGGTAGAGCTTGGACGGGCGCAGGTTCACGTAGTGGTCGAAGGCGAAGCGCAGCTTCAGCAGCAGCCCGCGCTCCAGGAGGCCGCTGGGGATCGACGTGGAGCCGGGCGCGGCACCGACGGCGCCGAGGATGATGGCCTGGCTCTTCGCGAGCTCTGCCATCACGGCATCGGGCAGGACCTCGCCGGTGCGCAGCCAGCGTTCGGCACCCAGGTCGTGGTGCACGAAGTCGAAGGCGTGGTCACCGACGACGGTGGTGAGGACCTTCAGGCCCTCAGCGACCACCTCCGGGCCGATGCCGTCGCCGGCGATGACGGAGATGACGGGCGTGCTGGTGTCTGCTGGGCTCACCCGCGCGAGGCTACTTGCCGCCCACCAATCGGACAATTCCGTCTCACGGAAAGTCGGACCAAAGGCGGTAACATGCGCCCATGTCCCTGAGCTTTCCGCTGCACGCCAATCCCGCTCCGGCCAGCCGCGACGATGTCGCCCGGGTCCTTGCCGATCCCGGTTTCGGTGATTACTTCACCGACCACATGACCGTGGCCACCTGGACCAGCGAGGGTGGCTGGGGTGAGGCGGAGGTCAAGCCGTACGGTCCTTTCCTGCTGGATCCCGCTGCTGCCGTCCTGCACTACGCGCAGGAGGTCTTCGAGGGCATGAAGGCCTACCGGCACGCCGACGGCTCGATCCACCTGTTCCGGCCGGAGGCCAACGCCCGCCGGTTCCAGGCGTCCGCTGCCCGGCTGATGCTGCCGGAACTTGCCGTCGACGACTTCGTCACGGCCGTCGCCGAGCTGGTGAAGGCCGACGCCCGCTGGGTGCCGGAGGCGACGGGCGAACGCAGCCTCTACCTGCGGCCGTTCATGTTCGCCTCGGAGGTCTTCCTCGGCGTGCGGGCCGCCCAGCGCGTCACGTTCAGCGTGATCGCTTCCCCGGCAGGTCCCTACTTCAAGGGCGGCGTGAAGCCGGTCGACATCTGGGTGACCGACACCTACGCGCGGGCCGGCGTCGGCGGTACGGGTGCTGCCAAGTGCGGCGGCAACTACGCCGCGTCCCTGATCGCGCAGTACGAGGGCTACGAGCACGGCTGCTCCCAGGTGCTGTTCATCGAGGCGGCCGACAAGGACCGGGTGGAGGAGCTGGGCGGCATGAACGTCTTCCTCGTCACCGCCGACGGCCGGCTGGTGACGCCGGCACTGACCGGCACCATCCTCGAGGGCATCACCCGCGACACGATCCTCGCTGTGGCGGCCGACCTTGGCCTGACCCCCGAGGAGCGCCGGATCGCCCCGGAGGACCTCTTCGACGGCATCGCCGACGGCACGACGGTGGAGGCGTTCTCCTGCGGGACGGCAGCTGTCGTGACGCCGATCGGCGCGTTCAAGTCCAACAAGGGGGAGTGGCGCCTGCCGGAGAACGGCTCGCCCCAGACCCTCGCGCTGCGCAACGCCATCCTCGACATCCAGTACGGGCGCGTGCCCGACACGCATGGGTGGCTGCAGCAGGTTTGCTGATCCGGACCGAATTGGGGACGGTTCCTATTTCGGTCCAACTCTCCCGTCGCGGGATGGTTGGACCGAGTTAGGAACCGTCCCCAATTCGGTCCGGGGCTGTCAGGCGAGCGCGGCTAGGGCAGCGTCGTAGTCGGGCTCCTGGCTGATGTTCGGCACCTGCTCGGTGTACAGGATGGTGAGGTCGCGATCGGCGACGATCACGGCCCGCGACAGCAGTCCTCGCATCGGTCCGTCCACGAGCGTCAGCCCGAAGTCGAGGCCGAAGCCGGAGCGGAACGTCGAACCGGTGGAGACGTTCTCGATGCCCTCGGCGACGCAGAACCGCTTGTGGGCGTAGGGAAGGTCGGCCGAGACGCACAGCACGAGCGTGTCGGTGAGGCCGGCCGCGAGCTCGTTGAACCGGCGGACGCTCATCGCGCACGTGCCCGTGTCGAGGCTGGGGAAGATGTTCAGCACGAGCCGACGGCCGGCGGCGACCTCCGCGCCGAAGTCGGTCATGTCGGCGCCGGTGAGGATGAACGGTCGGAGCTTCTTGCCGAGCGGCGGCAGTTCGCCGGCGCTATGGACGGTGACGCCTCGGTGGAGCAGTGTTGCCATAGGGGACTGTCTACAAGTTCCGGCGGCTGAAATCAACCGTTCCGCGAGACGGTAGTCTCACGCGGTGAAACGAAGCCGTAACAGGAGCCGAGGAAGGCAGACTCGCCCGATGATCCCGCGCACGACGACTGAGGTGCCCGAATGACAACGTTGCCAGCAGCCCCCGACGTCTTCCACGTCTTCGACACCACCCTGCGTGACGGTGCCCAACAGGAGGGACTGCAGCTGAGTGTCAGCGACAAGCTGAAGATCGCGCGCCACCTCGACGAGCTGGGACTCGGGTTCATCGAGGGTGGCTGGCCGGGCGCGAACCCCAACGACACGGCCTTCTTCGCCGCCGCGGCGAGCGGCGAACTGAAGCTGAAGAACGCCAAGCTCGTCGCCTTCGGCGCCACCCGCAAGGTGGGTGCCAGCGCTGCGGAGGACCCGCAGGTGCAGGCGCTGCTGGACGCGTCCACCGAGGTGATCTGCATCGTTGCGAAGAGCCACGACGAGCACGTCTTCCGCGCGCTGCACACCACTCTCGAGGAGAACCTCGCGATGGTGGCAGACACGGTGAGCCACCTCGTCGCCAACGGTCGCCGCGTCTTCGTCGACTGTGAGCATTTCTTCGACGGCTACCGCGCCAACCCCGAGTACGCCCTTGAGGTCGTCCGCACTGCAGCGGAGGCCGGGGCGGAGGTCGTGGTGCTGTGCGACACCAACGGCGGCATGCTGCCGTCCTGGATGGGCGACATCGTCTCGGCCGCCGCCCAGATCGGCGTCGACCTCGGCATCCACTGCCACAACGACACCGGCTGCGCCGTCGCCAACACGCTCGCCGCCGTCGAGGCCGGCGTGATGCACGTGCAGGGGACGATGAACGGCCACGGCGAGCGCACCGGCAACGCCAACCTGATCACGGTCGTCGCCAACCTCCAGCTGAAGTACGGCTGGCCGCTGGTGCCTGCCGCTGCGCTGGCAGAGGCCACCCGGATCAGCCATGCCATCGCCGGCGTGACCAATGTCGCGATGAACAACCGCCAGCCCTACGTCGGGGCCTCGGCCTTCGCGCACAAGGCAGGCCTGCACGCTTCCGCGATCAAGGTGGACGCCAACCTGTACCAGCACATCGACCCGAAGCTGGTCGGCAACGACATGCGCATGCTCGTCTCGGACATGGCCGGGCGCGCGAACGTGCAGATCAAGGGCTCGGAGCTGGGCTACGACCTGTCCGATCGCGAGCTCGCCGCAAGGATCACCGACAAGGTGAAGGCCCGCGAGATGGACGGCTACTCCTACGAGTCGGCCGACGCGTCGTTCGAGCTGTTGTTGCGCGAGGAACTCGGCATCCTCGAGGACTTCTTCGAGGTGCTCAGCTGGCGGGTGCTGACCGGCCACGAGGTGAAGCCGGAAGGCGACTCCGAAGCCATGGTGAAGGTGCGGGCGAAGGGGATCACCCAGAACCTCGTCGGCGAGGGCCACGGTCCGCTGAACGCACTGGACGTCGCGCTGCGGTCGGCCCTGAACGCCGCCTACCCGCACGTTGACGACTTCGAGCTCACCGACTACAAGGTGCGTATCCTCGACCAGGGCCACGGCACGGACGCGATCGTCCGCACGCTGATCGACATGACCGACGGTGAGCGCACGTGGACGACGGTCGGCGTCGGCACCAACGTCATCGAGGCCTCCTGGGAGGCCCTGCATGACGGCTACCTCTGGGGCCTCACCCACGAGGCCGACCCCAAGCACTGACCCCGATCCCGAGTTGTCAGAACCTCAGGGGGGCTATGGCCCTGGTTCTGACAAGTCGGTGGGTGGGGTCAGCTGATCCGCTCCAGCACGACCGGACGTAGCTCGGGCGCGGTGGCTGTGTAGTCGACAGCGCCGACCAGCGCTTCCTTCGCGCGGCCGATGCGTTCGGGGGTGTCGGTGTGCAGCGTGAACAGGGGCTGCCCGGCGCGCACCTGCTCGCCGACGGCCGCGTGCCAGGTGACACCGGCTGCGGCCTGCACCTGCTCGCCCTGGACGGCGCGGCCCGCGCCCAGCCGCCACGCAGCGAGCCCGACAGCCATCGCGTCCATCCGTGACAGGTAGCCGTCGGCCTCTGCCGCCACCACTTCTGTGTGCTTCGCGACGGGCAGTGGTGCCTCGGGGTCGCCGCCCTGCGCGCGGATCATGGCCTTCCACGCGTCCATCGCCTTGCCGGAGGCGAGAGCCTCTGCCGGGTCGGCGTCGATGCCGGCACAGGCCAGCATCTCGCGGGCAAGTGCGAGCGTGAGTTCGACGACATCGGCAGGCCCGCCACCGGCGAGGACGTCCACCGACTCGGCGACCTCGAGGCCGTTGCCGGCGGTCCGTCCGAGCGGGGTGTCCATGTTGGTGATCAGGGCGACCGTGTTCACCCCTGCCGCCTTGCCGATGCCCACCATGGTCGTCGCCAGGGCGCGTGACTGCTCGAGGGTCTTCATGAAGGCGCCGGCGCCGGTCTTGACGTCCAGCACAAGGGCAGCTGTGCCCTCAGCGATCTTCTTGCTCATGATCGAGGCGGAGATCATCGGGATGGACTCGATCGTCGCTGTGACGTCGCGCAGCGCGTAGAGCTTCTTGTCCGCCGGGGCGAGCCCTGCTCCGGCGGCGCAGATCACGGCGCCCACCGATTCGAGCTGCGCGAGCATCTCTGCGTTGGTGAGGCTGGCGCGCCACCCGGGGATGGCTTCCAGCTTGTCGAGGGTGCCGCCGGTGTGGCCGAGGCCGCGTCCGGACAACTGCGGGACGGCTGCGCCACAGGCAGCGACCAGCGGTGCCAGCGGCAGCGTGATCTTGTCGCCCACGCCACCGGTGGAGTGCTTGTCGACCGTCGGGCGGCTCAGGCTGGAGAAGTCCATGCGCTCGCCGGTGTCGATCATGGCGTTGGTCCAGCGGGTGAGTTCCGCGCCGTCCAGGCCGCGGAAGAAGATCGCCATGGCCATCGCCGACATCTGCTCGTCTGTGACGACACCGTCGGTGTAGGCCCGGATCAGCCAGTCGATGGCCTCGTCGCCGAGCCGACCTCCGTCCCGCTTGGTCCGGATCAGCTCCACTGCGTCGAACGTGCGGCGGTGTTCACTCATGCCTCGCACCCTAGGGTAGGGACATGGCCCGACGCATCTGGTTGCCCTATCCCGACGCTGCCGCCGCGGGCGCTGCCCTCGGCCCGATCCCTGAGGGGCTCGTGGTGGACGGTTTCATGGCGGACGGCACCTGGCCCGACTCGATCGCGGACGTCGAGCTGCTGGTTGCGCCGTACATGTTCCCTGCGCCGAAGGTGATGGAACGCGTCGGGGAGATGACGAGCCTCAAGGCCGTCCAGCTGCTCAGCGCCGGCTACGACAATTTCCTGCCGTTCCTGCCCGAGGGCGTCCAGTTGTGCAACGCGGCCGGGGTGCACGATGCCAGCACGGCTGAACTCGCCGTCGGGCTGGCGCTGGCCAGCACCCGCCACCTCGACATCTACGCCCGCAACATGACCACCGGCAGCTGGCGCAACGACTTCACCACATCGCTGGCCGACCGCCACGTCCTGATCGTCGGCTATGGACGGATCGGGGCTGCCATCGAGCAGCGCCTCGCCGGTTTCGAGCCGGGATCGATCACCCGGGTCGCCCGGCGCGCCCGGACCGGGGAAGTGGTCGTCCACCCGATCGAGGAGCTGCACTCGCTGCTGCCGCAGGCCGAGGTGGTGTTCGTCATCACGCCGCTGACGCCGGCCACCGAGCATCTGATCGGGGCTGCAGAGCTCGCACTGTTGCCCGACGGCGCGCTGGTGGTGAACACGGCCCGCGGCAGGGTGGTCGACACCGAAGCCCTGCTGGCGGAAACCCGCACCGGACGGATCTCTGCGGCGCTCGACGTGACCGATCCCGAGCCGCTGCCATCCGACCACGAGCTGTGGCGTACGGCCGGGGTCCTGATCAGTCCGCACGTCGGAGGCCAGAGCAGCGCGTTCTGGCCGCGGATGGAGCGGATGGTGCGCGGCCAGCTGGTCCGGTTCGCCGCGGGGGAGCCGCTGCTCAACGTCGTGGCCTGACACGGGGCCGTCACAGCGGTGCCCGTAAGCTGACCGCCATGCGCATTGCACGATTCGTCGCCCAGGGCGACCCCACGTACGGGGTCGTCGAGCTGGCCGAGGACCAGGGGCCGAACCCCGACACCATCGCCGTCGTGTCCGGGGATCCGCTTGCCGGTCCCGTCCATTACACCGGGGAGCGGCTACCGCTGGCAGACGTCCGGCTGGTCTCGCCGGTCATTCCGCGCAGCAAGATCATCGGTGTCGGACGCAACTACTCCGAGCACGCAGCGGAACTGGGCAACGAGGTGCCGGACAACCCGCTGCTGTTCTTCAAGCCCAACACCGCCGTGATCGGCCCCTTCGAGCCGATCGTGCATCCGCCCGAGACCGAGAACCTCCACTTCGAGGGCGAGCTCGCCGTCGTGATCGGACGGATCTGCCGCCGCGTCCCGCCGGAGCGCGTGACCGACGTGGTGTTCGGCTACACCGTGGCCAACGACGTCACCTGCCGTGACCTGCAGAACGCGGACGGCCAGTGGACGCGGGCCAAGGGTTTCGACAGCTTCTGCCCGCTCGGGCCGTGGATCGCCACCCACATCAGCATCGAGGAGGCCGGCCGGCTCGACCTGCTGACCAGCCTCAACGACGAGCCGGTGCAGGCGGCCAGCACCAGCCAGATGGTGCGCGGTATTCCCGAGCTGATCAGCTACATCAGCTCCTTCACGACCCTGCTGCCCGGTGACGTCGTGCTCACCGGCACCCCTGCCGGCGTCGGACGCATGGTGCCCGGCGACCGCATCAGCGTGACCATCAGCGGCATCGGCACGCTGACGAACACCGTCGTGGCAGAGGACGCCTGAGGTGTCGGAACTCGCCAAGGTCGTCCGCACGCGCTTCTCCGCCCTGGTCAAGCACGAACCGCTGCCAGGGGTGACCTACCCCGAGGTCATGATGGTCGACGCCCCGCTGGCGTCCCGCTGGCGAGTGATCGCCCTGGGCGTCGGCGGCAGCCTGCTCGGCATCATCTCGTTCTTCGTGTTCACCCGGGCGCTGATCCTGTTCGTCGTCTGGCTCGGCTGGCTGGCGTCCGGCAGCCCCGGCACCCTGCAGGTCTACGGCACGGCAGCCGCGAACTTCGAGCTGCCGATCGGCATGCTCGCAACCAACCTCGGCCTCGCCCTGCTGATCCCGATCAGCGTCGGGCTGGTGCTGTTCGTCCACCGGTTCCGTCCCCGCTGGTTGCACTCGGTGCAGCCGGGCTTCCGGTGGCGGTTCATGCTGGCCTGCCTGCTGGCCGGCGTCGTCGTCCTCGGCGGGCTGTGGGTGGTGTCGCGCATCGGCCAGCCGTGGGTGTTCGCGCCCGAGCAGCAGTGGGGCTGGTACCTGCTGATCGTCCTGCTCACGTCCCCGCTGCAGGCTGCGGCGGAGGAGTACTTCTTCCGCGGCTACCTGATCCAGGCGCTGCACACCACGTCGTCGAGCAGTCCCTGGTTCGGCGTGGTCGGCTCAGCAGCCGTGTTCGCCCTGTTCCACGGGACGCAGAACCTGCCCCTTTTCCTGTACCGGTTCGCCTTCGGCATCCTCGCCGGCGTGCTGGTGGTGAAGACCGGCGGACTGGAAGCGGGCATCGCAGCGCACGTCGTCAACAACGTGGTCGCGTACGGGTACGCGGTGCTGTCCGGGACGGTCGTCGCGACGCATTCCGTCACGGAGATCGGCTGGGTGGAACTGGCGTGGAGCCTTGCCGGCTTCGGTGCTTTCGCCGCAGCAGCGGTCTGGATCGCACGCCGGATGCAGGTGGCGATCACCACGCCGGGAGCCCGGTTTGGTGGCCCGGCCGAGGTCTAGTAAAGTCACTCCTCGCCGGCCTTACCGGGCCGGCAAGTCTGTGAGTGGACACGATCAGCTGCGAACCAGCAGGTCGCCCAGCCACTGATGGACGATGGGGTATGGGGTAATTGGCAGCCCGCCGGATTCTGGTTCCGTCAGTCTAGGTTCGAGTCCTAGTACCCCAGCGCAGCGATCAGTCGCCGCCGCTGGAAAGTGCAAGTGGTTTGGTAATGTTCGCTGGACGTCGCTGGAGCGACAGCTAGGGGCCCCGTTGTGTAGCGGCCTAGCACGCCGCCCTCTCAAGGCGGTAGCGCGGGTTCGAATCCCGTCGGGGCTACAAGGTGAGACCCCTTGTCGGAGGCAACTCTGGCAGGGGGTTTCTGTCTGTCTCAGGTTCTCGTTCTCACGGGTTTCTCCCGGAATCGTGTCGAGTCGGCGTCGTTTCGCCCCCGATCGACCCTCGGCACTGCATCCGACCGACTTCTGGCAACGGGTCTCTGCGAGTCCAGAACGGTCCGTGCGAGTTGGCCACTGATGCGGCACGGCGGAGGCAGGCTCGCCGGTCCGTTGCGCGGACCCGGCTAGGGTGACGGCATGGGGGGCCGGGACGAAGTCACCGAGTTGGCGCTGGCGGCGTCTCGGGGTGACCGTGCGGCTCTTTCTGAGTTCATCCGTAGGACGCAGGTCGATGTGTGGCGCTTTGTCTCGCGGCTCTCCCAGCCCGGCCTCGCCGACGACCTGACGCAGGAGACCTATCTGCGGGTTCTGTCGGCGCTGCCTGCCTTCGAGGGACGTTCGAGTGCGCGGGCGTGGCTGCTGACCATTGCGCGGCGGGTGGTGGTGGACCGGATCCGTCATGACGGCGCACGTCCACGCTTGGCCGGGGGCGAACACTGGCTGGACGTCACGGATTCGCTGCGCGCATCTGTCCACCCCTCCAGCGACCTGGAGGTGGGGGAGCTGCTCAGCGTGCTCCAGCCTGACAGGCGTGACGCGCTGGTGCTCACCCAGCTCATGGGTTTCAGCTATGCCGAGGCGGCCGAGATTTGTGGATGTGCAGTCGGGACGATCCGGTCACGGGTGGCACGGGCACGAACGGAACTCGTAGCGATCCTCGAGCGCCATGCGCAACAGGCGAGAGTCTCCTGACCCTTCGTTCAGAAGGCGAGCACCGCGAAGAACGGAAGGATGGGGACGAGCAGCCCTGTGCTCATCCAGAACATGCCGAAGTTCATCGCGAAGGCCGAAAGGGCCTCGAGCCGGTACTTGGTGGTACCGACAGGGCGGACCTCATGACAGCTGTGAGTGACAGCGGCTCGCGTGACAACGGGGAGCCGCAGCGGCGCAGCGCTGGCTGAGGCCACCAGCTCCCTTTCAGGCAGGGTTGAGTCGACGTGGTTCACGAAGCAGGAGCACTCGGGCCCGCAGGTGCAGTCGGGACCGCAGGCGCAGTTGCCCGCGGCGACGGCCGTTGCCGACTGCGCCGCCTGCCACAGGGAGCGGAGGCTCGACACCAGAAGGTAGGCCATCAGCGGAAGCCCGACGAGCGCGAGGAGCCACAGGGTTCCCCCCGGCATGCTCTGCGTCATCCTCCACTGACCCATGTCCATGCCGCCCATGTCCGAACCGGAACCCATGTCCGAGCCGGAGCCCATGTCGCCCATGCCGGGGGACATGGCGGCTTCCATGACGGCCATCGCCGACAGGTGCCAGGTCATGGCTGCGAACATGGCGGCGTGGCCGAAGAAGTGCAGACCGCCGCGACGATCCGACCTCCGCATGGCGTCGACCGCCAGCCAGAGGAACCAGCCGACGCTCAGGGCGAACAGTGCCACCAGTCCGAAGGTGGGAACGATCGCAACAAGACCGGCCCAGGTCATGGGGGCCACCATCAGCAGCATCACCACAGCCATGACCAGATGGAGGGCGTTCGAGATCCGCTGCCGGGAATCCTGGGGTCGGGTCAACTCGTAGACGCTCCAGAGTGTGCACCAGGCGAACAACAACAGCAGGCCAACGAACTTCACCGGCGTATCTGCGATCGAGAACATGACTACCTCTCCCTGGGCGCCGAGCGGAGGGCTCGGGGACGACACGTGCACTGCGCCCACCAAGGGAGTCGGTTGCGGCGCGTCCAAAGTTCCCGGACGGCGCAATTCGGCCCGCAGCCGAACCCGGCCCCCGCAGGTACCCTTTGCCAATGGACAAGGCTGACCCAGCAGAAGACACGTGGCGTGCCGCCTTGTCCGCTCTCCTGGACGGCGAGGAGTCCCCGATCGCTGTGGGCGATCTCATGCAGCACCTGTCCGAGTGCACGTCGTGTTCGGCCTGGCTCGACAACGCGACTGTCGTGAACACCGGTCTGCGAACCTTGCCGATGATTCAGCCAACACTCGGTGAGCGCATCGTGAACAGCGTCGACGTCAGTCTTTGCGCCTGCCGCACCGGCGGAGCGTGCCTGTGCTCTGACTGTCAGTGCGGCCCTTCCTGCACCTGCCACCAGCCTGAGCCATCGACGCTGGCAGTGAGCTGAAGCTGATCCGGACGAGCGCTCCAGCCCATTGGCCCCGGGGAGGAATCTCGATCCAGGAACCCCTCGGACGGGCGGAACTCCTCGCGGTCACCGGCTCCCTCCTTGCTCGTGACTGGCCTTCCCCACCTGGTGGGCAATCCCGCCGGGCCGAACCACCGTGCTGGGTCAGGAGGAGGGCTCAGCCTGGGCGGTAGGCGTTGACATCCACAGCGCGGCGGGTCACGTAGCCCATCGACTCGTAGAGCCGGATCGCGCCGGCATTGGTGGCGATCACGTGCAGGAAGGGACGCTGGGCACGCTGCCGGATGCCGGCGGCGACCATTTCCATGAGTAGCCGTGCCAATCCCCGTCCGCGGTACACCGGGTCGGTGCACACTCCGCTGATCTCGGTCCACCCGTCCGGTTGAAGGCGCTCGCCCGCCATCGCGACCAGCTTTCCTCGATCGCGGATGCCGAGGTAGACGCCGAGCATCCCGGTGCGTGCTGCGAACGGCCCGGGTTCGGTGGCGATGGCCAGCGCGAGCATGTCGGCGGCGTCGGCGGGGCCCAACTGATCCACCTGCCAGTCACCCGTGGCCGGCTCAGAAGGATGGGCGACCTCGGGAGCGAGCATCTGGAGGCCCTTGATCTCCCTGAGCAGGGACCAGTTGGCCGGCAGCGTCGCGGGCGGGTTCACCAGGACCACCGGGTCTGCGCCGGCCAGGTCGGCAAGCTGGCGCCAGTCTTCGGGACGCACCTCGTTGGGCACCCCCATGAAGGGCGAGACGTCCCCCGGGTAGCGTGCGGCGCGCCCGTTCCTGAGCGCGAGCCCGCTGTGGGTACCGGTGAGTGATGCCCAGACCGGGTTGTCGAGGGTGTCGTAGCCCATGAGCTTCCTTTCAAGGCCGACCGGGAGACGAAGCCTCCGCCGACCACAACTGTCACGGCCCCCGCATCCTTCCCTGGCGAACACCTCGGGCGGTCCGGCGCGCAGGTGCACCGGAACCGCTCGCGGAACACCTGCTCCATGACGGGGACGTTCCAGATGGCGCGGAACAGCGCGTCGACCTTTCAGTCGGACGGTTCAGCCTGGGGCGCCTGGTGGATCGAGCAGGAGTTCCACGTGCGCTCCTCGCGCCGATGACTTGCCCACCGGCAATGCACTCCCCGGTCGGCGGCCGTCAGGCGAGCGCCTTTGCCTTGAGCTGCTCGTACTCGGCCTGGTTGATGGCGCCGGAGTCGAGGAGCGCCTTCGCGTTGCTGATCTGCGTTGCCGGGTCAGGTCCGCCCGCGACGGACCGGATGTAGTCCTCCGTTGCCCCTCGGGATGCCGAGCGGGCCGCGGTCTCCCGCTGCGTCATGCTCTTGCCGCGGATGATGACGTAGACCAGGGCCGTGACGGCAGGTACGAGGAACAGCGCCAGCAGCCAGACCGCCTTTGCCCACCCGTTCATGGTCGAGTCGCGGAAGATGTCGACCACGATCTGGAAGAGCACCATCAGGTAGAGGACGAAGAAGAATCCCCAGACCATGAGCCAGAAGAAGTCCCAGAAGTTCACAGCACGCACCCTCTCTCGGCGGGTCCCCTGCAGGCCTGCTGCGAGGGGCAGCCACGTGCGGGGCACTTTCTTGATGGGTCCAATAGTGGTCCACTTCGCGCTCGTTGCGCACGGGTTTCAGGTCGTGGGTCGGCCGCGACGGTCGTGAAACAGGTCCGATCGCGAGAGCGGTCCTGGCCCGTTGACCCCTGCCCCTGTCGAACAGGCAGGACGAGTTGGTTCCGAACCTCGTCCACCGAGGTTCTGGCGACCCCGTCCCTGGGCCGCCCGGCTGGCTAGAGTGCGATGCATGGACCCCGTGTCCCGGCGTGCCACGCCGGCATCTGCGCGCCCCCGAACGATCTGGCGCGGGGCGGACGGAGTCACGATCCTCGACCAGTCCCGGTTGCCCTTCGAGGTCGTTCACCGACAGCTGGGCAGCGTCGAGGACGTGGCCGAGGCGATCCGCGCGATGCGTGTGCGCGGGGCACCCCTCATCGGCGCCACCGCGGCGTTCGGCATCGCCATCGCGATGAGTCGGAGCCCTGAGGACGCCGATCTCGACGCGGCGCTGAGGTGCCTGGGCGCCACCCGTCCGACCGCGGTGAACCTGCACTGGGCACTCGACCGGATGGGCAACCACGTCCGCACGCTGCCGCCCTCGGAGCGTCCGGCGGCGGCATGGCTCGAGGCCGAGGCGATAGCGGCCGAGGACGCAACGCTCTGCGCCGCGATCGGTGAGCACGGCGCCCGTCTCCTGGAGGCGCTCGCCGACCGGCGTGACGGTCCGGTGAGGGTGCTGACCCATTGCAACGCCGGATGGCTCGCTGCCTGCGGTATCGGGACGGCGCTCGCGCCCGTCTACACCGCGTGGTCGCGAGGTGTGCCGGTGGAGGTGATCGTGAGCGAGACCCGTCCGCGCAACCAGGGGCTCCTCACGGAGTGGGAACTCCGGGAGGCGGGAGTCCCGCACAAGCTGATTGCCGACAACGCCGCTGGCCTCTTGCTGGCCACGGGCCAGGTTGACGTGGTGATCACCGGCGCCGACCGGATCGCTGCCAACGGCGACGCCGCCAACAAGGTCGGCACGTTCCTGAAGGCGCTCGCGGCACGCGAGGCAGGGGTGCCGTTCCATATCGCCGCCCCGTCGTCCACACTCGACCTGGACTGCCCCGACGGCAGCCAGATCCCCATCGAGGACCGCGGCGCTGACGAGGTGTGCACGGTCCGTGGCCTCGACCCAGCGGGACGGGTGGTGGACGTCCGGCTGGTGCCTGCCGGAACGCGCGTGGCCAACCCGGCGTTCGACATCACACCGGCACATCTGATCACCAGCTTCATCACCGAGCGGGGGCTGGTCGAGCCGGCCGCCCTCCGCAACGTCTTCGACGGAGGCACTCCTTGACCAGCATCGACCTGCGCGCTGACCTTGTCAGGACGCTCCGCGCCATGGCGGACGCGGGGCTGAACAAGGGCACCTCGGGGAACGCCAGTGTCCGGCTTCCCGACGGCGTGCCTCCCGGCTTCCTGGTCACCCCCAGTGGGCGGCCGCCCGAGACGCTCAGGCCGGACGACCTGGTCGTGATCAGGGACGACGGGCGCGCCGAGGGCGCCCTCGAGCCTTCCTCGGAATGGCGGCTGCACCTCGACGTCTACGCCGCCTTCCCGGATGCCGGCGCCGTGCTGCATGCCCACTCGGCCTTCGCCACCGCCCTGGCGTGCCAGCGCGCCGAGATCCCGCCGTTCCACTACCTGCTCGCGCTGTTCGGCGGCAGCACCATCCGCTGCGCCGACTACGCCACCTTCGGCACCCAGGAGCTCTCGGACGCCGCGGTGGCCGCCCTCAAGGGACGGCGGGCGTGCCTGCTCGCCAACCACGGCATGCTCGTCCACGGACGCGACCTCGACCATGCGCTTCTCCTGGCGGTGCAGCTCGAGATGCTCAGCGAGCAGTACTGGCGGAGCCGGATGCTGGGGCCTCCCGTGCTCCTGACCGATGCCGAGATGGCTGACGCCACCGCCCAGTTCGCCCGTTACGCGAGGCTGACCGGCAGCCCGGGCTGAGGCGCCGCGGACGACCGTTGCTCAGCCGGCGCCCTCGCCGACAGAGAGCAGGAATCGCGGGTTGGTCCCCGTCCACCGCTCGAAGGTGACGCCCCGTGGGACGTGTGGAAGCGCTACGTCAGGACCCGTGGCGAGCGTTGGGCGCGTGTGCGCTGACCCCTTCCTTGACACCAATCCCGTCGCGAAGGACGCGTCGGTCGCTGATGTGGGGCCCCTATCGTTGCGGTCATGGCTTCTCGATTCTCCGAGTTGGTGATCGACTGCAACGACCCGCAGCTGCTGGCGGACTTCTGGTGCGAAGTGCTCGGCTTCGTGATCCTCGACGCCGAGGACGGAGCGATCGAGGTCGGACCAGGCGGAGGGTTCGGAGGACTGCAGCCGACCCTGATCTTCAGCCCCACCACCGAGCCCAAGGTCGGCAAGTTGCGGCTCCACATCGACATCAACCCCACCGATCGCGACCAGGATGCTGAACTCGAGCGTCTCCTGGCGATCGGCGCGCGCCCGGCCGACATCGGGCAGACCGGTGAGGAGCCGTGGCACGTCCTGCTCGATCCTGAGGGCAACGAGTTCTGCCTGCTGCGGGCACGACTCACCTAGGTCGTCCAGCCAGGTCACCTCGCACGGGTTCCGAACGCCGGGAGTCAGCGGCGGCGTGCCCGCCGGATGATCGAGGGAACGGCTGCCGCAGCGAGAGCTACCAACAGGCCCAGGCCGGTCATCACGCCGGGTCGCGCGCGCACCGTGGCGGGTGCGTACTCGATGACCACCCGGTCGAGCGGGTACTCGAGCATCTTCGCGATGGACGTCACCACCGTCGGGCTGGTGGTCCTGCCGAGTTGTTCGAAGGCTGCGTCGAACCCATGGAGGCCGGCACGGCTGGTCAAGTGCCGGGTACGACCACCTGGTGGGTCGGCGATCCGGAGGTGGCTGTCCTGATCACCAGGCCGTGGCGGGTGGTGATCACCCCGGTCTTCGAGAGCGAGGTTGCTGCCGCCGCCTGGGAGTAGCTGTAGACCTCGAACAGGGCGGCGGCGTCGATCTCGCCGACGCCGTCCTCGAGCTGGACGTCGATCGTCGGGCGGCCCCACGGGAAGGCGGCGTTGGCAAGGACCGGCACGTCGCCGACGGCGAACGACTGCGCGGGCATCGCCGAGGGGGCATCCAGCGACCAACCCGGGTAGTTGATCAGCGTGCCGACCCGCGCCGCCTCCGCCGCGCCGGCGAGGTCGGCCATGACCTTCAGGCTGCCGGCGATGCTGGAGGTGACGCCGCCCGTGGTGGTGACCCGCCCGTCCTGGACGTAGCGCTGACCCCTGATCCAGGTGACGGCGGGGCTGGACGCCTCCAGCGCGCTGATCCGGGACCAGTGCGAGGTCGCACGGAGGCCGTCGAGGATCCCGGACGCGGCCAGCAGTCGTGATCCGGCACAGATGCCGAGGACACGGCCGCCGGCGCGGTACTGGCTGGTCACGAAGTCGCGGGCGCCCCGTTCCTCGGGGCCGTCGGGGTCGTTGACTGCGGCACGACGATCACATCCGGCGCGGGCGCCGTGCCGGCGGCAACATCGGCGAAGGTGTAGGACGGCACCACGGACGGTCCGCCGTCCATCGGGGCCGGCTCGAGGCTGTCGGCGACGGTGTAGACGGAGAACGCCGGCGAGCTGCTGAACACCTCGAACGGGGCGAAGGCGTCGGCCGTGTCCGATCCGGAGCGACCGAGGACGACCGCCACGACCATGGCCCTGTCGCCGGTGCCGGACGTGGACCCGTGGTGCCGGGAGGGACGCGGGTGACGCCTCGGCCCTGGAGACCGAGAGCCCGGCGACGGTGAGTGCTGCGAAGGTGGCGATGCCGAGCGTCGCCGCAAGGCGGAGCGCCCGATCCGGCGCGCGAGCGAGGGACTCGGAGCCGCCGGAGTTGCTGGACGGGCTGTGGTCGGTGACATGGTCGATTCCTGTTCTGTAGGTCGTTGTGCGGGTGGTGGCTCAGCCCGCGGCCTGGACGATGAACGGTGCGGTGATCACGCGGTCGTCGGGGAGCTGGAACTGGGCCCAGACCCGGTAGGTGCCCGCGGTGTCGAGGTGCGCGTGGAGGTCGAGTTCCGGGCCGAAGGTGCTGCCCGGCACCGCGAACTTCGGTCGCCCCTGAGCGTCGGTCGTCTCGGCATGCCGGTGCTGGAAGCCGGTGCCGTCCGCCTTGATGATGACGACGTGGCCGGCGGCCGCAAGGTAGGGGCGCAAGCCCGCGAACGGCTGGCCCGTGCCGGCATCGGAGAACCGGAACTGGAGGTCACTTCGCTTGCCGGCGACAGCCGTTCCGTCCAGTTCGATCCGGACGCCGTCGACGGTGGCCTCGCGGACTTCGCCAGTGGGTGCGGGGGAGTGCTGGTCGTGGCCGGGCCCGGCCACGTCGATCGCGCTGCTGGCGAGGATGTCCTGCATCTGGCCAAGGCGCCGGAACTCGATGTGGGCAGCGTAGGTGCCCGCCGTGGGGAACGTCGTGGTCACGGTGAGCTGGCCCGGTGTTGAGGTCGGCTCGAGGTGGATGTGGGAGAAGCGTGGACTGGTCGTCGCGCGTGATGATCAGGTGCGCCCACCTCTGGTGGGTGCGGACGAGGTCGTCGACCGGCGCAGCCGGTGATGGCGTCGCGCACCTGGACGGTCAGCGTGACGGGGATGCCGGGGGTGATCGGGCCGCCGGTGCTGAGGGTTGCGGTGACACCGGCGTCCTCTGCGTCGAGCGGCGCAACGTCCATGCTGTCCATCACGCTCATCGACGGTCGCATCGGCATGCCCATGCCCTGGGTCCAGGCGAGGAGTCCGTTCATGCCGTGGCTGGCGGCCTCGCTGCGGCTGGCCACCGTGAAGGCCGAGCCGAGTGCGAGGGCGACCGTGGCGACCGCCGTCAGGTACGCCCAGCCGGCGACCCGTCGTCCCAGTGCCGGGTGTTCGATCTCCCGGACGGTCTCCGGCCGCTCGAAGCGGCGGAGGCGCAGCGCGTTGGTCACCACGGAGACGGAGCTCATCGCCATGGCCGCCGAGGCGAGGATCGGGTCGAGGAGGAGCCCGTCGACGCCGTAGAGGGCGCCGGCGGCGACGGGGATGAGCAGGACGTTGTAGGCGAATGCCCAGCCCAGGCCTTGCCGGATGGTGGTCACGGTGCGCCGGGAGAGCGCGATGGCGGACACGATGGCGCGCAGGTCGCCGCCGACAAGGGTGATGTCGGACGCGGCGATGGCGACGTCGGTGCCGGTGCCGATCGCGATGCCCAGGTCGGCGGTCGCCAGCGCCGGGGCGTCGTTGATGCCGTCACCGACCATCGCGACGAGCTTGCCGGCTTCACGGAGGCGAGCGACGTGGCGGCCTTGTCGGCCGGGAGCACCTCGGCGATCACGTGGTCCACCCCGACCTGGTCGGCGATCGCCTTCGCTGTGGTGGCGTTGTCGCCGGTGACCATCCACACCTCCAGCCCGAGGGCCTTGAGTTGCGCGATCGCCTCGGCAGCGTGCGGCTTGACCGTGTCTGCGACGCTCACCAGCCCGGAGAGCCGGCCGTCGATGGCGACGTACATCGGCGTCTCGCCGCGCAGGGCGCTCGCCTCGGCCTCTGCCCGCAGCGCGTGAGTGTCGATGCCGTGGGAGCCCAGGTGGGCTGTGTTGCCCACCAGCACCGGGTGCCCTGCCACGTGAGCGCTGATGCCGTGGCCCGGGGTTGCCTGGAAATCCCTCAGGTCGGCGAGCGTGAGACTGCGGTCCCTCGCCGCCGCCACGAGTGCCTCGCCGACGGGATGCTCGCTGCCGACCTCTGCAGCGGCGACGAGGGCAACAAGTTCATCAGGGGTGCGGTCGAGGGCGATGACGCCGGCGAGCCCGGGCTTGCCATTGGTGATGGTGCCGGTCTTGTCGAGCAGGATCGTGTCGATGCGGTGGGCGGTCTCCAGGGCTTCGGGGTTGCTGATCAGGATGCCGAGCTCTGCCGCCCGCCCGGTCCCGACCATGACAGCTGTCGGGGTTGCGAGGCCGAGGGCACATGGGCAGGCGATGATCAGGACCGCGACGGTGGTGGTGATGGCCATGGTCAGGTGGGTCTGGGTGGGTCCGAACAGGGCCCACAGCGTGAAGGTGCCTGCAGCGATCAGCAGGACGACGGGCACGAAGATCGAGGACACGCGGTCGGCCAGCTTCTGCATCGGGACCTTGCCGGACTGGGCGGTGTCGACCAGGCGCACGATCTGGGAGAGGGTGCTGTCGGCGCCGACGGCCGTCGCTTCGACGAGCATGGTGCCGGTCCGGTTCACGGTCGCCCCGATGACGGTGTCGCCGGTGGTCTTGGCGACCGGCAGGGCCTCTCCGGTCAGCATCGACTCGTCGACCGTCGACAGGCCCTCGACGACCAGCCCGTCGACGGGGATCTTCTCACCCGGCCGGATGCGTACGCGGTCGCCCTGGCGGACGTCCTCGATCGGGATGTCGCTCTCTGCGCCGTCGCGCACGACGCGCGCCGTCTTGGGCGCCAGGCCGATCAGGGCCCTGATCGCGTCGGCTGTGCGGCCGCGGGCACGTTGTTCCAGCCAGCGCCCCATCAGCACCAGCGCGATCACGATGAGCGCGGTCTCGAAGTACACGTGCAGCGGCAGGCCCCACTGTTCGGCCTGGCCCGGCCACAGCGTGACGAACGCGCTGTAGCCGTAGGCGACGCCGGTGCCGAGCGCGACAAGGGTGTTCATGTTCGTCGTGCGGTGCCGTGCAGCGGCCCACGCCGCCTGGTACACCGGAGCCCCGGCCCAGAACTGCACGATCGTCCCGACCGCGAACAGGAGCGGCATCAGCCAGTCCATCGTGTCCGGGTAGATCGGCACGTACATCACGGCCATCATCGCCAGGCCCGTCGCGAGCGACACCTGCCAGCGTCGGGCGAGGGTAGCCAGCTCCGCGCTTCTTGGTCGCGCGCCGCTCTTCTCGCCATCGGTCGGGTCCTCCGGCGTCCGGCTCTCGCTCGGCGCTTGCGCGGACGGTGGCGCTGTAGCCGGCGGACGCGACGGCTTCGCGGAGTGCCTCGACCGTGACCCGCTCCCGGTCGAAGTCGACGGTCGCCGTCTCGGCGGCGAGGTTGACCGTGGCCCCGCCACGCCGTCGACCCTGGAGAGGGCCTTCTCGATGCGGTTCACGCAGGCGGCACAGGTCATGCCGCCGATGTCGAGGACGCAGGATTCCTCGGCCTGGCTGTCGTTCAGGTCGCCCTGGTCAGGGTGTCGATCGCTGTGAGTACTCATCGGGATACTCCGTCTGTCTGGTGGTGGGGGAGGGCTGGCCTCGCGCTCAGCGCAGGCTGTAGCCGGCTTCTTCGATCGCGACGCGGACGTCGGACTCGCTGAGGGGCTTGCGACCACTCGACGCGGACGGTGTCCGCGGCAAGGTCGACCTGGACGGCCTGGACGCCGGGCAGTCTTCGAGACCTCGGTGGTGACGGCATGCGCGCAGTGACTGCAGGTCATCCCGTCGACGGTGTAGGTGGTGGTGGACATCTGTGCTCCTGTCGGTTGTCGGTCGTGCACCTGGTCGGTGTGATTCGACGATGCCGCGTCGACAGGGGTCGTCACCCCGGCACAATGGCCGGGATCCGCACCTGCGAGCACGACCAGCGCCGGTGCGCGGGCAAGAGGGTGATCCCGCCGCGACGGGTGCTTCGGGGGGCGGGCAGCGAGCGCCGGCGGAGCAACGATCCCGGCCAATGTGCCGGCGCGAGCGCCGCCTCCGGTCCATAGCGTCGAGCCATGCACTCGACCAACACCACGCTGCAGGACAGCACCCCGACAGCCGCTGCAGCCACCATTGCCAGCCAGTTGTTCGACGTCGTCGTGATCGGCGCCGGTCAGTCCGGCCTCTCGATGGCCTGGTACCTCGCCCGTCGCGGCGTCCGCTATCTGCTCATCGATGCCAACCACGAGATCGGCACGTCCTGGCGCAGGCGCTACGACTCCCTCCGGCTCTTCAGTCCCGGCCCAGTACGACGGCCTGCCCGGTGCAGCGTTCCCCGCGGCGGCCGACACCTACCCGGGCAAGGACGACGTCGCCGACTTCCTCTCCGACTACGCCGAGCGGAACGCCTTCCCGATCCTCAGCGGCACGACCGTGACCCGTGATGACCAGGTCCGGCTCGATCTTCGAGCTCCACACCACGGCGGGTACCGTGCGGGGCCGCCAGGTCGTCGTCGCTTCCGGCGCGTGTCACCGGCCCTTCACCCCGGCGATGGCCGCCGACCTCGACGGAGTGCAGCAACTGCACTCCGACGACTACCACAGGCCCAGCGACGTCCCGGCCGGCCGCGTGCTGATCGTTGGAGCAGCCAACTCCGGACTCCAGATCGCCGCCGACCTCGCCGACACCCACCAGGTCTCCATCGCCGTCGGCACACGCCCCCCGGCCGTCCCGCAGCGGATTGCCGGTCGGGACCTCTTCTGGTGGTTCAGCCGGCTCGGACTGATGGACCTTGGACCCCGATCGGTACTCGCCCGGCGGCTGAGGGCAAGGGGCGACGTCGTCATCGGGGCCACCCTGAGCGAGCTCACCCAGCGCGGGGTCGAGTTCCGGCCCCGGCTCGTTGCAGCGGCAGGGTCGTGGCACGGTTCGCCGATGGATCCGAGCAGCGAGTGGATTCCGTCATCTGGGCCACCGGCTACCGGCCCCACTTCTCCTGGATCGACATCCCCGGCGCCACCGAGGCGGACGGGCAGCCGCGCCACACCGAGGGCCGCAGCCTCGCAGCCGCCGGTTTGTGGTTCCTCGGGCTGCCCTGGCAGCGTAGCCGCGGCTCATCCCTGCTCGGCTTCGTCCAGCGCGACGCTGCCCACCTCGCCACCCAGATGTTCGCACACCAAGGAGTCCAGCGATGACCGCGCCAACCCGAATCCGCACCGAGGGCCCAGCCGTCGCGGCGGCGAAGCACCTACCGGTCGGACGCGTGATCGCCGCATCGCTGGCCACCGGCGCAGGCTCGGCAGCTGTTGTCGTCTTCGGTGTCCTGCCCTCTGCGGCGGAATCGACCATCGTCGGCGCCGCCCTCATCGCCTTCGCGCTCGGGTGGGCGATGCTGGCCTGGCTGACGGCACGCTCGACGGCCTTCCCGCAGCCGTGGGCCCTCGTCCCCGCTGCCAGCCTTGCCGTGGCCGGTGTCGTCCTGATGGTCGCCCGACCCGGTGAGCCGACCATGACCCAACTTGCCTGGGTGTGGGCGCCAGCGCTGGTGGCGCTCGGCCTGTTCGTGGCACTGCGAAGCCCGACAGAGACGTTCCCGGCAGGGCGAGCCGATGATCGTGTACCCCGCAGCGATCGCGATGATGCTGGCTGGCTGCAGGTGGCCTCTACCAGGCCATCGACGCCGTCTCCCGAGACCGCTGCCGGCACCATGCCGGGCCGGCTGGTCGACGTCGGTGGCTACCGCCTGCACCTGAGCTGCAGCGGCACTGGCTCGCCAACGGTGGTGTTGCTGAACGGCCTCGGCGAGACGTCCCCGCAGTGGGAGCGCGTCAACTCCGACGATCGCCCGGACCACCCGGGTCTGCGTGTACGACCGCGCCGGACAGGGTTGGAGCGACGACTCAGCCCACCGCGCGGACACGACCAGCGCCATCACCGACCTGCACCGCCTGCTCGGCGGTGCAGGTGAGATCGGACCGTTCGTGCTGGCCGGGCACTCCCTCGGAGGGGTCCATGCCCTCGCCTACGCTGCGACGTTCCCGACGGACGTCGCGGGTGTCGTGCTCCTTGACAGCGCAAGCCCCCATCAGGTGGACCTCGTGACGTCGTTCACCGGCGAGTACGAAGTGATGCGCCGTGTGCTTGCCGTGTTGCCGACGCTGTTCCGGTTCGGTATCGGTCAAGCCACCCTGGCGATCTCCCCTTCGATTCCCGGAACGGCGACGTGCCCAGTCCTCGGCGTTCGCGAACAGCCCGCGCGGCATGCGGAACCTGCGCGCCGAGCAGGAAGCCCTGCCCGACTCGTTCGCGCAGGCACAGGCGCTCACCACCCTCGGCGACATACCACTGGTGGTGCTCACGGCCAGGGACAACGTCGAGCAGGAAGCCGGGCTGGGCAGTTGCCCAGGACCAGCTCGCCCAGCTCTCGACCAACAGCCGGCACACCGTGGCCGACCTCGACCACATGGCCTTCCTTGACGACGCCGCGGGCGCTGCCCTTTCGGTGGACGCCATCAACGACGTCGTCGCTGCGTTCCGTTCGCATGAACCCGTGCGCGCCTGACAGCTCGACCCCGACGACGAAGCAAGGAGAAACCATGCACTCTGCACCCGAACTCGGCTCCATCGAGTGGAGCCTGCGCACCGGTGGGCGCCTCGAGGCCCGCGAGCGGCGCCGCCTGATCGCCGATCTCGTCAGCGTCCACCTCGGGAACGCCGCGGGCCGGCTCAGCATGCTCGTGCACCTCAACAGCGGGCGGCACGCCCGGATGGTGCCGGAGCGGCTGCTACCGCCAGACTCGGCCCTGACCTCCGCGGCCGAGGACATCGCCATCCGCCAGCTGCCGACGACGCTGCTCAACCACAGCTACCGCACCTACACGTTCGGAATGGCCCTCGGAGAGCTGGAACAACTGGACGTGGACGCCGAGCTGCTCTTCGCCGCAGCGATGCTGCACGACACCGGCCTCACGCTCAGCCAGCGGTCCCGACGACTTCACCCTTGCCTCTGCCCGCCTCGCCGCCGTTGTTGCCGAACGCGTGGGCCTTTCCACCAGCGCGGCCGGGACCCTGCAGACGGCGATCACCATGCACCACAACCCGCGGGTCACCCGTGCTGCCGGGACGGTTCCCTACCTGTTGTCGGCGGGAGCAGGAGTGGACGTCGTCGGGCTCCGCAGCTGGGAGCTGCCATCCGGCATCCTGGCCACCGCCGTCCATGACCACCCTCGGGACGCCTTCAAGGAGTACTTCGCACGTGCCTGGAAGGACGAAGCGGCTCGTGTGCCGCTGGGAAGGGCCCGTCTGCTGCGGCGCTACGGCGCGTTCACCGCGGCCATCCGGCTGGCACCGTTCCCCGAGTGACGGCCACCGCCAAGCACACTCAGGTGAGCTCGAGAGGGGCGAGTTCCCCACGGGAGGAGATGCCGAGCTTCGTGAACACGTTCCGAAGGTGGAAGGCGACCGTGCGCGGCGACACCCAGCATTGGGCGGCGACGTCCTTGTTCGACAGCCCCTGCCGCACCAGCTCGGCGATCTTGCGCTCCATCGGCGTCAAGGCCGGCAGCGTCGACGGGTCCCGTTTCCTGGCCGTCTCGCCGGTCGCGCGCAGTTCCTGAGCGGCCCGCTCGGCGAAGGGATCGGCGTGCAGGTCCTCGAACGTCGCCAGCGCCGCTCGCAGGTGAACCCTTGCGTCAACGCGCCGTTGGCTGCGACGCAGGAACTGGCCGTAGGCAAGCTGGACGCGGGCCCGGTCGTAAGGGCGGTTGGCAACGCCATGGTGGGCGAGGGACCGCTCGAACAACGCTGTGACCGTGTCCTCGTCGGCGGCGTCGTCATGCGCGGCAGTGATCGCCTTGCCGAAGGTCGCTGCAGCCCGCGCCCAGGCAAGGCCGGTCCCGGCCGCGAATCCTTCCAGCTGGTCGACCCACACCTGGGCCTGTGCGGCATCGCCGCTCTGGACAGCCGCGTCGATGGTGTCCTGGGCCGCTATCAACGTCAACGTGGGACGTTGCATGTGGCGGAACTGGTGCGAGCGCTTCGATCGGTGAACCCGCCATGGCGGCATGGACGCCCCTGGCCCAGCGCGTGAGGTCCGCCACCGGCTGGGCGAAGATGCCCACCAACGGGTGCGCAGTGAGGAGTCTCCTCCAGTGCGGTGAGGCGTTCCGCGTAGTCCGGGAGCCCCTGGAGGGCAGACAGCAGAGTGAGCCACGCCGCAGGAGCTGCAGTCAGGCCTCGCTGCCCGACGCTGATCGCCAGGGCCACCGCCTCCTCCGAGGAGTCCCGCAGGGCGGCCCACTGCCCGCCCTGGAACTGGCCGAACGAGAGACGCTGGAGGGCATACAGGACGGCCATCCCGTCACCGTTCGCCCGTGCCGTCGACAACATCAAGCCGTACAGGTGGCGGTGCGCGTCGTCATCGCCCAGATGAAGGGCCGCGTTGCCGAGGTTCCCCAGCAGGTCGAGGTCGGAACGGGAGTCTTCGGAGCCGAGAGCGGTCTCGATGGCACAGTGCAGGCCCGCCAGTGCCGCGTCGCGGTCCTCAGCGATGTCGTGCCGGGTGCTGACGAGGAGTTGCTTCAGGCAGCGCGTCCGGGCGGTGTCCCGGGGTGAGGGGACGACATCGATCACGTCGTCGGAGAGTCGCGCCCCGCTGTCGACGCCGTGGCCCTGAGCGACAGCTGCGGCCACGGCCATCTCCACGGCACGGACCTGATCTCGACGGGCGACCCGCTCGGCAGCCTGCGTGAAGATGCGGTGGGCGTCGAGCGCAGAGCCGACGTTGACCTCGATACGTCCACGCAGCCGGTCGATGTCAGCCTGGAGCAGGCTGTCCTCCGCCAGCGCTCCCGCCGAAACGCACAGCGCCCGTCGCACGCACCGAATCGCCCGTTGCCCACGCGTTGCGCGCAGCGGCATGCAACCGCCGTGCCCGGTCGTGCTGCAGCACCGTCATCGCTGCCGCGCGGTCGAAGGCATCCGCCGCGGCACGGTAGGCCCCACGTTGCTCGGCCCTCTCGGCCACCTTGTGCAAGGCATCAGCGACTGCCGGATCGGGGCCACCACTCGCTGCCGCCCGATGCCAGGTCTGGCGGTCGGGATCGTCAGAGAGCGCCTGCGCCAGCGCGGCATGCGCATGGCGCCGCTCCAGGCTGGTTGCGGCCTGGTACACCGCCGATCTGACCAGAGGGTGCCGCACAACAACGCGGTCGCCTGTGACTGTCAGCAAGCCGAAGCGTTCGGCGTCATCCCACGCCGCCGGGCCTGCTCCCACAGCACGGGCCGCCGCGTGCACGACGCTGAACTGGCCGGTGTCGTCGGCGGCCGCCACGAGCAGCAGCGTCTGCACCTCGGTGCTCGAACGCCTGATCCGGTCAAGGAAGGCCCGTTCCACCCGCGCAGTCAAGGCCATCCTGGCCGGCAGGGGAGTGGTGCCGCTCAGTTGATCGGGTGCGAGTTCCGTCGGCAACTCGAGCAGTGCGAGTGGGTTGCCGCCGGACTCGGCCAGCAGCCGGTTGACCACGTCCTCTGCAGGCGCGAATCCTGAGCGTTGCGCGAGCAGGCTTCTCGCCGACTCCGGATCCAGGCCGTCAAGATGCAGCACAGGCAGGGACTCCGGTGTGAACGTCCCCGTGTCACCTTCCCCCGCGCGTGCAGCGAAGACGACGGCGACGTTGTCCTCCTGCAGCTGGCGCGACGCGAAGAGGAGCGCATCAGCGGAGGCCTGATCCAGCCAGTGAGCGTCATCCACGAGGCACAGCACGGGCCGCTGCTCGGCTGCCTCGACAAGGACCGAGAGGGTGGCAACGCCCACAAGGAACGGCTCGACCGAGACCCCGGCACCGTCCTCGTGGCCGAAGGCGATACGTAGTGCCCGCGCCTGAGGGGCAGGCAGCCGGTCCCAGGCAAGAACGGGACGCAACAGCCTGTGCAGCGCGGCAAACGGCAGAGGTGACTCTGATGCCACGCCCGTCGTCGCCAGGATACGGACGGCGGGATCCTGCAGATCCGCCTCGACGGTCGAGACCAGGTCGGCCAGCAGCGCCGACTTGCCGGCACCCGGGTCGCCGAGGACGACCAGCACCCCCGCGCGTCCCGCACGCGCCGAGGCGACGGTCGCGGCCAGTTGCAGGCGCTCGACCTCCCGTCCGTACAGCACGTCGCGAAGGTACTGCGTGCCCCGGGCCCCGTACCAGCGCCGGGGCTGCTCACAATTAGCCCGTCCCACCGCCGCGACGGGCCGTTCGCCGTGCGATCCCGGCCATTGTGCCGGGGCGAGCGGGCAGGAATCGGTGCACCGTAGGACTCACCTCGACGGCCGCCCGCTTCCGCCGCCGACATCAAACGAACACCACAGGAGGGCACGACGATGACACAGCAAGGAACGCGAATCTCGAGCCGCACTGCTCGACCGCAGGCCGAACGGCCAGCAGCACGCACGCCACGGATGATGGCGATCACCCAGACCGCCTACGGGGACGCAGGGGCTCTGTCGCTCGCGGAGATCGACCGGCCGGTTCCCGATGCGAACGGCGTGTTGGTCCGCGTCCACGCAGCCTCCCTGCACGCCGGCGACCTGATCCTCCTGCATGGCTCCCCGTACCCGGCCAGGTTCCTGGCGGGCTGGCCCAAGCCAAGGAGCAACTTCGTTGCGGGGCAATCGGTGTCGGGAGTCGTCGAAGCCGTCGGCGCCAACGTGACCAGCGTTGAAGCCGGGCGATGAGGTGTTCGGCGAATGCAAGGGCGCCTGCGGAGATTTCGCCTTGGGCACCGAGGCGACCCTCGTTGCCAAGCCGACCCGGCTGACGTTCGCCCAGGCAGCCGCCATGCCGACGTCGGCCCTCACCGCACAACACGGCCTGCGCGACGCGGCCAAGGTGAAACCCGGCCAAAGGGTGCTGATCAATGGAGCCTCAGGAGGCGTTGGAATCCATGCGGTCCAGATCGCCAAGGCGCTCGGGGCCACCGTGATCGGGGTCTGCGGTTCCGCCAACGTCGACATGGTGCGCGGTCTCGGTGCCGACCGGGTCATCGACTACACCACCGAGGACTTCACCAGCGGGACCGAGACCTACGACCTGATCTTCGACACTGTGGGCAACCACTCGTTCAGTCAACTCCGGCGGGCGCTCGCCCCGACCGGGATCGTTGTCCCAATCGGCAAGGCAAGCCTTGGCGGCATGCTGGCGGGGATGATCCGATCGCTGTTCACTCCGCAGAAGGATGTGCGGTTCTTCTACACCGCGAATCGCGAGGACCTGCTGTCGCTGGCTGCCCTGATCGAAGCCGGGAAACTGACGACCGTCATCGACCGGACCTATCGACTGGACCAGACCCCCGAAGCCATGACCTACGTGGGTTCGCGGCACGCACGGGGGAAGGTCGTCATCCTGATCACGCCTGACGCCGCGCACGACTGACCTCGCCGCGCTCCCGGACGTGAATCCACCACTCATTCGTAGGGACGAACGCGTGCAGCTGCGCGCCGGCTAGGTATCAGAGCCCCGTTTCCAGACTCCTCATGCAGAGGCAGGATGGTCGACGAGGGGAGCGGGCATGGGTTCCGAGAGTCTCGACACCGACGATATCCGGGCACAGTTCGACTTCGGCGACCGGGTGGTCACCAACAACGCAGCAAGTACCCAGCCACCGATCAAGGTGCTTGCGCTCTATCGAGACCTGGTTCGGACCTACGAGAACGTCCACCGTGGCCAGTCGGATGCCTCGCGGACTACCACGGAGCGGTTCGAGGCGGCCTTCGACACGATCGCTGCGTGGCTGGGAGCGCCCGGGCGGGGCACGATCTCGGTGCATCGCAACACCACGGAGGCGATCAATTCGGTGATGTACACGCTGCTCACCGAGTTCCGTGACGGCGACAACGTGGTCACGACCCTGATGGAGCACAACTCGAACTACGTGCCGTGGTACGGACTCTGTCGCGAGATCCTGCCACGTTTCGGCGTGCGAGTGGAGTGCCGGCTGGCGCGTTTCGACCATGAGACCGGGGAACTCGACCTGGAGCACCTCGCCTCGCTGGTCGACGACCGGACCAAGCTGGTCGCGTGCACCGGCGCGTCCAACTTCCTCGGGAACGAAGCCACCCCTGGCTGAGGTTCGCGCCATCGCCGACGCCAGCGGGTACGTCCAGCCGTGGGGTGAGTCCCGCTCGCTCCTTCTGGTGGACGGGGCACAGCTCGTGCCGACCACCGCCGTCGACGTCCAGGCCCTCGATGCCGACTATCTGGCGTTCTCCTTCCACAAGCTGTTCGCCCCGTTCGGCGTGGGCGTGCTCTACGCGAAGGAGTCGATCCGACACACGTCACTACCGTTCCTCTACGGCGGCGACATGATCGCTGAGGGGCAGGTGACGCCGTCTGCGGTCGGCTACAACGAACTGCCGTGGAAGTTCTCTGCCGGGACGCCGAACATCCTCGGGGTGATCGCGAGCGCGCAGACCCTCCGGTTCGTCGCCGACCTGGCAGACCCGGCCGCCCCGCGCTTCTTCGGCACGGAGGACCCGGTTCCCCGCACGGTCGTGACTGACGCGGTCGCCCGGATCTCCGGGCACAGCGCAGCGCTCACCGATGCTGCCATGGCGGAACTGTCGACCGTTCCCGGGATCCGCATCTACGGTCCACCCCACGGGACTCCGCGTGCACCGCTGGTCGCCTTCAACGTCGCGGGGAGGTCGCCATTCGTTCTGGCCGAAGCCCTCAACGATCGCGGGGTCGAGTCCCGCGCCGGATGCCACTGCGCAACGCTCGCCCATCATGACCTCGGCCTCGACCCGCCCGCCAGCTGCCGGCTCAGCTTCGCGTTCTACAACACCGAGTCCGACGTCGACCGGGCGGTCTCGGCCGTCCACGACATCGTCCGCGGCCGTGTCTCGATCGGCGTGTGACCTGGCACGCGTCACGCCGGATGGGTGGTCGGGCCTGCTTCTTGTCGGGCGCCACGTCTCCGGCGTAGGCCTTGGCTGGTGAACTCTTGACAAGATTTGTTGTCAAGGGCAGGCTTGCGACATGCAGGATGTCGAAGTCATCGAGAGCGCAGCGGCAGCCGCCGTCGCGCTGGATCCGGTCCGGGCCCGGCTGCTCAGCGAGTTGGCTGTTCCCGCCTCCGCGGCCGGGCTTGCTGCCCGGGTTGGCATCACGCGACAGAAGGTCAACTACCACCTGAACGCTCTTGAGGCGCATGGCCTGGTGGAGCTGACCGAAGCGCGCCAGCACGGGGGTATCACCGAGCGGGTGCTGCAGGCGTCCGCTGTGTCGTACGTCGTTTCGCCGGCGGCAGTCAGTGCGTCGGCAGCTGACCCGGATGCCAACCCGGACCACTTGTCCGCTGCTTACCTCGTTGCGCTGGCCAGCCGGCTGGTTCGCGAGGTCGGCGCCCTTGCCCGCAGGGCCGGCGCGTCCGGCAAGAGCCTGCCGACGCTGACCATCGACACGAAGATCGGCTTCCGGTCGGCCGCCGACCGGGCCGCCTTCGCCGACGACCTGACCGCAGCGGTGCTCGAACTGGCCGCTCGCTACCACCACGACGACGGGCGGCCGCACCGGCTGGTCGTCGCAGCCCACCCACTTCCAGAGGAGCAAGTATGAGCACGACACCGACCGTCCCGTACCGCCTCGAGTTCAGCGTCGAGGTTCCCGGCACCCCCGAGCAGGTCTGGCAGGCCGTCGCGACAGCCAAGGGCATGAGCGCCTGGTTCCTGCCGACCGAACTGGAGGAGCGCGAGGGCGGCTCCCTGCACTTCGCCATGGGCCCCGAGATGGGCTCGGACGGCCACATCACCGCCTGGGACCCGCCGCGCCGGATCGTCTACGAGGAGGACTGGGCAGCCCTCATGGGGCAGGAGCCGGATGCGCTCAGCCCGCTGACATCGGAATTCCTCGTCGAGGCCAAGTCCGGCGGTACGTGCGTCGTCCGAGTCACCAGCAGCGGCTTCGGGACCGGCGCCGACTGGGAGTCGGAGTTCTGGGACGACATGGGCACAAGCTGGCTGCCGTTCTTCGACAACCTGCGCCTGTACCTTGCGCACTTCCCTGGTCAGGAGGCCACCCAGCTGGAGGTCAGTGCCTCCCACCCCGGTGACGAAGAGGCGCTCTGGTCGGCCCTGCGAGACTCGCTCGGGCTTGGCGACGAGGGCGAGACCATCGACGTGAGGGGCAGCACCGGCACGGTGGAGCGTCTCGGTGAGCGCCAGGCGCTGATCCGGCTCACGGCGCCGGTGCCAGGGATGCTCACCGTCTCCGCGCATGCCGACGGCGAAGGCACGGCCGCAGCGGGCGTGCGGGCGTACCTGTTCTCCGCGGACGCTGCGGACTACGTGCAGCGCGAGGAGCCGGCCTGGCAGTCCTGGCTGCATGGCCTCACCGTCCACGCCGATCTGACTAGCTCGTCCGGCCGGGGCGCAGGTCGAGGCGCCGCAGCCACTGGGCGTTGGCCGCGACCACGATGGTGGAGATCGACATCAGGACCGCGCCCAGTTCCATCGGAAGGTTCACCCCGATCGGCGCGAGCACCCCTGCGGCGAGCGGCACCGAGATCAGGTTGTAACCGGCTGCCCACCACAGGTTCTGCACCATCTTGCGGTAGCTGGCCTTCGACAGCCTGATCACCGACACGACCGACCGCGGGTCGTCGCCGGCCAGGATGACCCCGGCCGAGGCGATCGCGACGTCGGTACCTGCGCCGATGGCCAGCCCGACATCGGCCTGGGCAAGGGCTGGGGCATCGTTCACGCCGTCACCGACCATCGCCACCCGCTGGCCGTCCGCCTGCAGGGCAGCCACCCGGGCGGCCTTGTCCTCCGGCCGGACCTCTGCCAGCACCGTGTCGAGTCCCAGCTGTGCGCCGACGGCTTCCGCCACCGAGCGGGCATCGCCGGTGATCATGGCGACCCTGATGCCGAGGGCCTGCAGGGACGTGACGGCCTGAGCGGACTCGGGGCGAATCTCGTCGGCCAGCACAAGGCTGCCCAGCACGGCACCGTCGCGGATCACGTGGAGCCGGGTTGCGCCCTCATCGGCCGAGGCGGGTTCGGCCATCCCGAGTTCGGCGAGGAGGCGGGGCCCGCCCACGCGCACCTGCGCCCCCTCGACCTGCGCGGTGACGCCGAGTGCCGGCTCGGAGCGGAAGCCCGTCGCTCCCGGAACCCGAAGGTGCCGCTCGCTGGCTGCGTGGACGATCGCCCGTGCCAGCGGGTGCTCACTGTCGGACTCGACGGCGGCGGCGAGGGCCAGCACCTGATCCCGCGACATCCCGGAGGTCGGCGACGCCTCAACCCGGGTGAGTGCCGGCTGCCCCTTCGTCAGCGTTCCGGTCTTGTCGAACACGACGGTCGTGATGGTCCGCATCCGCTCAAGGGCGAGGCGGTCCTTCACGAGGACGCCGCCGCGGGCCGCACGTTCGGTGGAGATCGCCACCACGAGCGGGATCGCAAGTCCCAGAGCGTGGGGGCAGGCGATCACCAGCACGGTGATGGTCCGGGCGACGGCCTGGTCCGGCTGCCCGAGCACCGACCACACGACGGCGGTCACGGCAGCCGAGCCCAGCGCGAACCAGAACAGAAGTGCTGCCGCGCGATCCGCAAGGCGCTGTGCCCGGGAGGAGGAGCTCTGGGCTTCCGCGACCAGCCGCTGGATGCCGGCAAGGGCTGTGTTCTCGCCGGTCGCCGTCACCTCGACCCGGATCCCGGAATCGGTCGACACCGTTCCCGCTGTGACCGGGTCACCGGAGCGACGGCTCACGGTACGGGACTCGCCGGTCACCATCGACTCGTCCATCTCCGCAACGCCGGCAACGATCCGTCCGTCCGCAGGAACGGCAGCACCCGGACGCACAAGGACTACGTCACCCACCACCAGCTCGGAGGGACTCACGGGCACGACGTCATCGCCCCTCACGACCTCAGCGACGTCGGGCAGCAGTGCGGCGAGCGAATCGAGGGCGCTGGTGGTCTGGGCGAGCGAACGCATCTCGAGCCAGTGCCCCAGCAGCATGATCACGACGAGGAGTGCGAGCTCCCACCAGAACTCCAGCGTGTGGCTCAACAGCCCGAGAGTCGCTCCCCAACTGGCAACGAAGGCCACCGTGATGGCCAGGCCGATGAGCAGCATCATTCCCGGGCGGCGCGACCGAAGTTCGGCAACGGCGCCGGTGAGGAACGGTGAGCCGCCCCACACGTACAACACGGTTCCCAGCACCGGCGGCACCCAGGTGAGGACGCCACCTGCCGGCACCTCGTAGCCGAGGAGCATCCCGAAGGACGGGGAAAGGCCGACCACCGGCACCGCCAGCAACAGCATCAGCCAGAAGAGCCGCCGGAACCGCTGCACATGGCCGCCATGACTGTGACCGCCACCGCCATGGCCTGGCATGTTCGTGCGCCTCGTGACCCGACATTGCGTGCTTCTCAGCCGGGACGACCATCTGCTCATGCTCGGTCATTGCTCTACCTCCTGCGATACCCATGGGGGGTATCCCGGGAAACCCGTCCGCGCGACAGGTCATTCCCTCGGCGCTGCCCACGACGCAGATCTACATCGAAACTTCAGAATCCGGCCGACATCCGTCGCGGCCGGCTCCGGGCGTGTGCGTCCGCCCGCGTGGGCGTCCTAGAGGAAAGCAGTCCCGGCTCAGGCGGTGCGCTTGGCCCGTCGGCTCCACCACTGCCACACCGCTGTGACGATGACGGCTCCGACCAGCGAACCGATCAGGCCAGACGGACGGAGTTCGAGGCCATCGCCTGCGAGGAGGCTGATGATCAGGCCGCCGACGAAGGACCCGGCGAGTCCGCTCACGAACGCCATTGCCCAGTCGATGCCCTTGCGCGAACGACCAAGGAGAAGTTGGGCCCCTGCGCCCACGAGCGCACCGAAAAGGATCACAGCGATAATCAGCATGCGCGCAGCATAGTGAGGGTCTCGCCGCCGGCCGGGCGCCAGTCCCGAGTTGCGGATGCAGCCCGCCGAGGACCGGACTCCCGGGTCGCAGACGGAGGCGGAGCCGACCTGCACGCCACGGACGGCGGCGCCCGGGGGCCTGGGCGCCGGTTACAGGCGGTCGACGAAGTCCTTGGCCTCCTTCAGGCCCCAACCGGTCGCCTCGCGCACGAGCTTGATGGCGTCGATGAGTTTGCCTGCCTGCTTCAGGACACGCGCCTCGAGCTCCCAGCGTTGGGCGGCTACGGGCGCTGACGGAGCGCCGGCAACGGGCGTCTGCCCCGTGGCACTGAGCCCGGCCACCGTCCCGGCGAGCTGGGCGACCAAGGTCTCAAGGCCGGCCACCCGGGCCTCGAGTTGCAGGTAGTCATCGCGTGAGCCGCCGTCGCCGAAGATCCCCATGCGCGGATGCTAGCCCTCAGGTCTCGGAATCGTGCTCGCCACTCACCCAACTGATGTAACGCTCCGCCGATCGCCGGACCGCGGCGTTGGCGTCCACCAGCACCACTCCATGGAAGTTGTCGTACAGCCGGTCGAACGACAGTGCCGTGGCGGCGCCCGCGACGCGTTCGACGACCGCAGCGGACAGCGGGATCCTGTTCGGGTACGACCTCTGGAAGCTCACCCATCCCTGCGCAGGGACGGCTGCGATCGTGTCGCCGGTCAGCAACACGCCGCGGCCGCCTGCGCCGGCAGCCCAGAGGGCGAGCGCGCTGCCAGGGAAGTGTCCGCCGGGTTGGCTGGCGTGGATGCCCGGCAACACCTCGAACGCCTCGCTCCAGGTGCGCAGCTCTTGACCCTCGCGCCGCACCCACCCGCGGTCCTTCTCCGAGATCCAGACCGGCGCGCCGAAGGCTCGCGCCCACTCCAGCTGGGCGCCGTACATGTGGGGGTGGCTGGCCATGATCGCCGCAACCCCGCCAAGCTCGCCGACGGCGGCGACGGCAGCCTCATCGAGGTAGCCCGGCACGTCCCACAGCAGGTTGCCGCCGACCGTGCGCACCAGCAGGGCCGTCTGGCCGATGTCGGCCCTTGGGTGTGCGGTCAGCCCGTACAGGTCGGGTTCGAGTTCCTCGATCTTGATGCGGCATCCCTCGCCGGCGCGCTCCGCGGAGGTCGTCCAGCGCTGCCCGCCGGGAGGCAGGTACTGCCGCTCGTCAGCGCAGATGGCGCACAGGTCGTCGTCCAGGTCATTCTCCACGCCACAGGTGGCGCAACTCCGCCAGGTCTCCATGACCGGATTCTACGGATGGCGTTCGCGAGTTCCAGGCCCGAGGATGTCGAGATCGCCGGGTGAGCTCCGACCCAGGGGTGAGAGGACGCCGACCGGCGGCCAGGATCGAAGGAGAACGACATGAAGTACCTCATCCTCATCCACCAGAACCGTGGCGCACGCGAACAGTTCGCCAGCTTCCCGCCCGAGGTGCAGGCTGCCGGCATGCAGGCCTACTACGACCTGAACGCCGAGCTGACCCGCACCGGCGAGATGGTCAGCGCAGAGGCGCTCAGCGACGACAGCACGGCCACCGTTGTCAGCCTGAAGAGCGGCTCCGTCGTCACCTCCGACGGCCCGTTCGCCGAGTCCAAGGAGATGCTCGCCGGCTTCTACCTCGTGGACGTCACATCGCTCGACCGGGCGCTGGAGATCGCAGCCCAGATCCCTGAGGTGCAGGCCGGCGCCGGCGATGTCGAGGTGCGGGCGGTCATGGACACGGCTGCGATGGCCTGAGCTTGTCCGAACCGGAGCTGGAGGACCTGCTGCGCAGCCTTGCGCCGCAGGTCCTCGGCATCCTCCTGCGACGCTACGGCGGCAACTTCGCCGACGCGGAGGACGCCGTCCAGGAGGCCCTGATCGAGGCCACGGCGACCTGGGCAAGCGGCGGCACTCCACGCGAGCCACGGGCCTGGTTGATCACGGTCGCCCAGCGCCGGCTGATCGACCACTGGCGGAGCGAGACCGCGCGCCGGGCTCGCGACGAGAGGTCCCTCGCCGTCCCCGAGGCAGGGGTGGACGAGGAGCAGGTCGCTGACGACTCCCTGGAGCTCCTGCTGCTGTGCTGCCACCCGGCGCTCAGTGCCCCGTCCCAGGTCGCGCTCACGCTGCGAGCGGTCGGGGGCCTGACGACAGCGGAGATCGCCCGATCGTTCCTCGTGCCGGAAGCCACGATCGCCCAACGGATCAGCCGGGCCAAGAGCGGCATCAGGAAGGCAGGGGCCACCTTCGAGCTCCCCGCCGGGGACGACCTGGTGACAAGGGTGCAGTCCGTCGCAGCCGTGCTCTACCTGATCTTCACCGAGGGCCACACGGCGAGCTCCGGTGCGCAGCTGCAGCGCGGTGACCTCGCCGTCGAAGCCGTCCGGCTGACCCGGATGTTGCTGGCGCGGGTGAGGGCGGAGCCGGCGCTTGTCCCCGTACTGGACGAGGTGAGTGCACTCCTTGCCCTGATGCTGCTGACCGCCTCGCGCTGGTCCGCCCGTGTCGACGCCACCGGCGCACTGGTGCCCCTCGACGAGCAGGACCGGACGCTGTGGGACCGCGCGATGATCGACGAGGGCGTCGCGCTGGTCGAGGCCGCACTGCGGGAGGGGCCGGTCGGGCCCTACCAGTTGCAGGCGGCCATCGCGGCCGTGCACGCGGAGGCTGCCAGCGCAGCAGACACGGACTGGCGGGAGATCCTCGCCCTCTACGACCTGCTCGCGATGGTGTCGCCCGGTCCGATGGTCACGCTCAACCGGGTGGTCGCGCTGGCCATGGCGGTGGGGCCGGAGGTCGCGCTCGCCGAGCTTGCGCTGTGCGCCGTCGATCCGGCGCTGGTCGGGCACCACCGGATCCCGGCCATCCGGGCGCACCTGCTGGAACGCGCCGGACGGCCTCGACGACGCCCGGCTGGACTACCTCGAGGCCGCCCGGCTCACCTCGAGCGACCCCGAGCGGCGCTACCTGCTCCAGCGGGCAGCGAGGGCGCAGGTTCCCGGCTAGCGTTCGCTTGTGACCACGGCGTTCCGGGACCCTGCCATCGCACCGACGACGGAGAGGATCCACGCTGCGCTCGGTGCAGCAGCCGAGGCGTGGGACCTGCTCGTCGAGCTGGTCGGGGAATCAGGGATGGCGATCGCGTGGCGGTACTACCGCGACGGCGGCTGGCTCGCCAAGGTCACCAGGGGCAGCAGGACGGTGGCCTGGGTGAACGTCGCTCCCGGGTGCGTGAGGGCCACCTGCTACTTCGCCGAGCGCGATCGTGCCGGGATCGCGGACGATCGCGACCTTCCTGCAGAGGTCCGCGAGCGGGTCGCGGTCGTCGCCCCCGTCGGGAAGTCCGTCCCGGTGAGCCTCGAAGCGCGTACCAGCGAGGATGTGAGCACGATCGGCACCGTGATGCGCCTCAAGCTGGATGCAGTGAAGCGGCCACGCCCGACGGCCCAGTGACAGGCGCGTCCGGTCACTGACCGACGCGGCCGTCGATGCATTCGCGCAGCAGATCGGCGTGCCCGCAGTGCCGGGCATACTCCTCGACGCGGTGGACGAGCAGCTCCCTGACGGCGATGCCGTCTGCTCCCAGCCGTTCGCCGAGGTCGGTATGCCCGGCAAGGAGCGCGTCCGTCGCAGCCTGCTCCCGCGCCAGATCCGCATACGCGGCATCCACGACGACCTGTTCGCCCACGGCTCCGTCGAAGTCGGCGTCCCTCGCCCCGTACAGCTTCGGCAGCGGGTCACCCGGGACGATCCAGCTCCGCCAGTCGCGCTCCACCTCTGCGAGGTGTCGGAGCAGGCCGAGCAGCGACATCGTGGACGGCGGCACCGAGCGGCGCGCCAGCTGTTCAGCGTCCAGGCCCTCGCACTTCATCAGGAGTGTGGTCCGGTAGTCGGACAGGTAGTCGAGCAGGGTGGCCAGCTCGCCGTCAGGGCTCACGCCATCGCTGTTGCGGGGATCGTCATCGGGATCGACCCACATGTCCGGGTAGACGGTCGCCCTCGTCCATCGGCTGGGCTGTGCGTTCATCTCGCCATGATTGTTGGGCCCGGCCGGCCGGGCAAGGGGAGTGCGCACTGTTGGCTACCCGGCTACAGCCAGCGGCGTCCCTTGAGCAGGCCGATCAGGTGGTCGAGCACAGCGGTGTCGGCACGCAGGCCGTTGTGCTCGTACTCGCTGGTCACCCAGGGACGGCAGTCGGGCAGCAGTGCGGCCGTCTCCATCGAGAACTCCCTCGGCACGAACGCGTCGGCGTAGTACACCGAAGCGGCCACCGGCAGGTCGGCCTCAGCGAGGCGCTCGGGGAAGTACAGCTGGTTCCACTCGTGGTCGGCGAGCAGGTCGGCTGCCTCGGCGAACGGCTTCAGCTCGCTGTCCTCGGCGAACACCGACCGGTGCAGGTGCTCACCGCCGAGCAGGGTGACGTCATCGCGCACCCGGTCGGGCATCGTCCGCTCTGCCGACCAGCGGGTGGCGACCCCGTCGGCGTAGCTCGATTCGTGCAGGACGGCGTACAGCGGATTGCGTCCGGCGAACGGCAGGGCGTTCGCGAGGTCGTGGGCGAACCCGGAGCTGCGGTGGTCGAGCTCCAGCAGGTAGTGCAGCACTTCGGGCCCGCCCTGCACGCCGAGGTTGCTGCCGAGCGTGCGGAACCGGGCGGGGGAGACCACGTCGCCGTTCGGCAGGGTGACCTCGCCCTTGGCGCAGAGCTCGCTGAGCTCGCGGACGCGGGCGCGGTCGCCCGGGAAACGCCGGTAGTAGGTCTCCGACTTCCCGATCATGATCTGCCAGGTGGCCGCGTAGACGTCGTCGACCGGGCGGCGGACCGCGCTCAGACCGCCGGTGATGATCGCGCCGGCGAGCGACGAGGCGTGCGTGGAGAGGTAGTGCAGGGTGGTGAAGCCACCGAAGGACTGGCCCAGCACCGTCCACTGCCTCGCTCCGAGGAACTCGCGGAACAGTTCGCAGTCGTTGACGATCTCGTCCGCGCGGAAGTGCGTGAGGTAGGTGGCCTGTCGGCTGCGCTCAGCCCTGCCAGTGGCGCCGTCGCCGGCGAGGAGACCGGTGTGGAGCGACCGGTTCCGCGCTGGTCGAGCAGCACGACCTGGAAGTCCTGGAGCGCCCGGGCCAGCCAGGGCGGGTTGGTGGGGGTCGGCCGTCCGGCCTCGTGCCCCGGTCCGCCCTGGAGGAAGACCAGGTAGGGGAGGGCTTCGCCGCCGTCAGCGGTGACCACCCGGGCGAACACCTCGATCGTGCCGGCAGCGGAGTCTGCGCTGTCGAGCGGGGCGTCGAGCGTGATGCTGGTGAGGGTGAGTCCGGGCAGTTGTTCGGTTGTCGTGCGCACGGTCCTCAGGCTAGTGGCCGAGGTAGCGCCCCGGACGGTGGTTCAGGGCCAGCACGATGTTCAGCACGACAGCACCGGCGGCAGACAGCAGCACGTTGGCCGGCGGCACGACGAACAGTGCCGCGGCGATGATCGTCACGTCGAAGGCCATCTGCACGTAGCCGGCGCGCCACCCGACGCGGTCCTGGACGATCAGCGCCAGCGTGTTCAGCCCGCCGAGGCTGGAGCGGTGCCGGAACAGCATCAGCATGCCCATGCCGGCCAGCAGGTTGCCGACGAGCGTCGCGTAGATCGGGTTGAGGTTCGGGGTCGGCAGCATCACCGGGTGCAGGTAGGCGAAGCCCGACACCAGCGTGATCGAGATCAGCGTCCGCACCGAGAAGTCGAGACCCTTCGTCTTCAGTGCGAGCACGAAGAACGGCAGGTTGACGAGGAAGAACAGCAGGCCGAACGCCCACCCGGTGCCGTAGCTGAGCAGCAGGGCCAGCCCTGCCGTGCCGCCGGTGACGGCGTGCGCCGTCTTCAGCAGGTAGATGCCGAGCGAGGCGACGAAGGTGCCGCTGAGGAGTCCGAACGCGTCCTCGAACAGGCTGTGCCGCAGGGCCGGCTCTGGCGGCGCAACGGCATCGAGCGGACGCGCGGTCATCACGCTTCCCGCTCGAAGGCCGCCAGGACGGCCAGCACCCGGTCGTTGCTCGCCGGATCGGCAAGGGTCACCCGGACCCCATCGCCCGGGTATCCGCGCACCATGACGCCGGCGGCATCGAAGGCTGCCACCAGGCGCTCGCGCGTCGCGTCGTCCGCGCGGAGCCAGACGAAGTTGGCTGCGCCCTCGGGCACGTCCCAGCCGGACGCCCGCGCGCCGGCCTCCACCCGTGGGCGCTCGGCGACGACGGCGGCGACCCGGTCGGCCACCTCGTCGGCGGAGTCGAGGGCTGCCAGCGCTGCAGCCTCCGCGACGTTGCTGACGGAGAACGGGATCTGGGTCTTGCGCAGGCCGTCCGCGATGTCGGGGTGGGCGATGGCGTAGCCCACCCGCAGTCCGGCAAGGCCGTAGGCCTTGGAGAAGGTCCGCAGCACGCAGAGGTTCGGGTAGTCGCGAGCCGAGCAGGCTCACCGCGTCGGGCGACTCGCCGCCCACGAACTCCCGGTAGGCCTCGTCGAGCACGACGAGGACGCGGCCGGGCACCCGGTCGAGGAAGTCGACGAGTTCTGCGCTGGAGATGCGACGTGCCGGTCGGGTTGTTCGGCGAGCAGAGCAGCACCACCCGCGTCCGGTCGGTGACCGCTGCAGCCATGGCCGGCAGGTCGTGGCGCTCCGCCAGCCAGTGGGCACGCGGACGGCCTCGGCGCCGGCGATCTGGCACAGGATCGGGTAGGCCTCGAAGGAGCGCCAGGCGAAGACCACCTCATCGCCCGGGTCGCACACCGCCGCGATCAGCTGGGCGAGGACGCCGACGCTGCCCGGCCCGACCGCAACGGCATCGCCGGTGACACGCCGGCGAACTCGGCGATCCGGTCGCGCAGCGTCGCGGTGGCCATGTCGGGGTACCGGTTGACGCGGGCGGACGCTGCAGCGATCGCAGCCAGCACCTTCGGCAGCGGGGGATAGTGGCTCTCGTTGGACGCGAGCGCTGCGACCTGCTCGCCGGTGGCCTTGCGACCGGCGACGTAGGCCGGCAGACCCGGCCACGGCCGGGCGTTGTTGGGGCAGTGTCGACACGTTTCCTCCAGATCCTTCTGCGCTGCCATGGTCCCGAAGCCTGCCCACTCTGCGCAAACGGGCCTCCTGCGAGTTGGGCAGATTGTCGCAATCTGCGAGCGCTCGATGAAGCATGATGATCAGCATGAGTCCCATCGACCCACTGGACGCCAGGATCCTGCTCGCCCTCGACGACGACCCCGACGCCACCATCCTCTCCCTTGCGCGCAGCCTCGGCATCGCCCGCAACACCGTCCAGGCCCGCCTCAAGCGCCTCGAGGCCGGCGCGCTGCGTTCCTTCGGGCAGCGGGTCGACCCGGCAGCCCTCGGCTATCCGCTGGTCGCCTTCGTCTCGCTGTCGATCAGCCAGTCCGCCGGTGACGCGGCAGCCGACGACCTCAGCCGCATCCCCGAGGTGATCGAGATCCACGCGACCACGGGCGACGCCGACATGCTGGTGAAGGTGGTCGCGAGGGACACCGCGCACCTCTACGCGCTGACCACGGCGATGCTCGCCCTCCCCGGCGTGCAGCGCAGCAGCACCTCGATCTCGCTTGTGGAGCAACTGCCGACACGGATGCGCCCGCTGCTGGAATGCGTCGCCTATCCCACGCGGAGGCAGGGAGCGGTCGATGACCACCGACGCCGCAGCGAAGATCATCGCCGACTTCCGGGCCTTCTCCGCCACCACCCGGCGCAGGGCGCCGCTGTACTCGAGCATCAGCTCCCGGATCGCCGACGCGCCGCTGCTGCTCAACCTGATGCTCACGGCTCCCGAGCGCGCCCGCGTGCCGGTGAACCTGTTCGCAGCCGTGCATGACCTGCTGCTCGCCGACCGGTCCGACCGGCTGGCCCGGTACTACCCGAACCTCACCCGGGTTCCGGACGGCGGCGACCCCATGCCGGAGTTCCTCGCGTTCTGCTCAGCTCGCAAGCCACAGCTCCAGGCCTCGCTGGCCACCCGGTTCCCGCAGACGAACGAGATCGGGCGCTCCGCGCTGTTCCTCGTCGGGTTCGACCACCTCGAGCCGGGGCCGAAGGCGCACCTCGACCTCGGCGCGAGCGCCGGCCTGAACCTCATGGTCGACAGGCTCGCCTACCGCGACGTCGACGGCGGCCAGCTCGGCGCGTCCGAGGTGGTCCTGGAGTGCTCGGTGCGCGGCGAGCCGCACCAGCTGGCGCGGAGCCTGCCCGAGATCGGTGGGCGGCTGGGACTCGACGTCGCACCCGTCGACCCGGCCGACGCAGCCGGCCTGCGCTGGTTGAAGGCCTGCGTCTGGCCCGACCAGGCCGACCGCTTCCGGCGCCTCGAGGCGGCCATCGAGCTGATGGGGCGGCACCCGGTCGAGCTCTGGCAGGGCGACATCGTCGACGACCTCGCCAGGGCCCTTGATCACCTGGACGGGCGTGGGCATCCGGTCGTGACGACGAGCTGGGTGCTGTGCTACCTGGACGCGGAACGGCAGCGGGCCTTCGTCGCAGAACTCGAACGCCTCGGCGCCGGACGGGACCTGTCCTGGGTGTGGGCAGAGGCGCCACCCCAGGTCGGTGTCCTGCCGGTGGCGCCAGCCCTTGCAGGCATGCGACGGCACGATCCTCGGCGTCACGACCTGGCGGGACGGCGTGCGCACGGACACCAGCCTTGCCCGCTGCCACGAGCACGGTTACTGGCTGCACCGGCTCTGACGCTTCGCCCGGCACGTTGCGGGTACAGCTTCCAGGACCCGGAAAAGTCGGGACCGTTGATCGGAGAACGCATGAGCATGGGTATCGGAATCGCGCTGCTGGTCGTCGGCGCCATCCTCAGTTTCGCCGTCAGGGACTCCGTTCCCGGCGTCGACCTGTCAGTGATCGGCTACATCTGCATGGGAGCAGGCGCGCTCGCCCTCATCCTCTCGCTGGTCGCCAATGCCCAGGCGACCAAGCGCACCAACGTCGTCGAGCACCGCGACGACACCACCCGCTGATCGAGAGGGGCTCAGCCCTCGCCGCCGTTGCGCCGCAGCACTTCGCTGAGGCGCTCGGCGGCTGCGATCACCGCCGGCGCGTGCAGGCGTCCCGGCTGGCGGGAGAGCCGCTCGATCGGGCCGGAGACGCTCACGGCTGCGATCACCTTGCCGCTGGGGGAGCGCACCGGCGCTGACACCGACGCCACGCCGGGCTCGCGCTCGGCGACCGACTGGGCCCAGCCGCGGCGGCGGACCGTGGCGAGGGCAACGGCGGAGAACGAAGAGCTCTGCAGCCCGCGCTGGATCCGCTCCGGATCCTCCCAGGCCAGCAGCACCTGGGCCGCCGAGCCGGCGCCCATCGTCAGCTGTGCACCCACCGGGATCGTGTCGCGCAAGCCCGGACGGGACGCTCGGCTGCGGCTGCGCACACCCGCATGTCGCCCTGGCGGCGGTACAGCTGGGCGGACTCGCCGGTGATGTCGCGCAGGCGCGCCAGCACGGGGCCGGCGGTTGCCAGCAGGCGGTCCTCGCCGGCGGCCGAGGCCAGTTCCGTGAGCCGCGGGCCGAGCACGAACCGGCCCTGCAGGTCACGGCTGACCAGGCGGTGATGCTCCAGGGCGACGGCCAGGCGGTGGGCTGTCGGCCGGGCGAGTCCGGTCGCTGTCACCAGTCCGGCGAGTGTGGTGGGGCCCTGCTCCGAGTGCTGTGAGCACGAGCGCTGCCTTGTCGAGGACGCCGACGCCACTTGAGTTGTCCATAGGATAAGATTGCCGTCTCGCATCATGATATGCAAGCTGTACCCTGAACAAACCTACGTTGACCGCAGCTGTAACAATGGAGATCCGATGGGCAAAACCCTGAGTGACAAGGTATGGGACAACCACGTCGTCCGCACAGCCGCCGGAGAGCCGGACCTGCTCTACATCGACCTGCACCTCGTGCATGAGGTGACCAGCCCGCAGGCCTTCGACGGCCTGCGCCTCGCCGGACGCCCGGTGCGGCGCACCGACCTGACGCTGGCGACCGAGGACCACAACACCCCGACGATCAACATCCTCGCCCCGATCGCCGACCCGGTGTCGAAGGTGCAGGTGGACACGCTGCGCGGCAACGCTGCCGAGTTCGGCGTCCGGATCCACAGCCTCGGCGACCTCGACCAGGGCGTCGTGCACATCATCGGCCCGCAGCTGGGCCTCACCCAGCCCGGCCTGACCGTCGTCTGCGGCGACTCCCACACCTCCACCCACGGCGCTTTCGGCGCCCTGGCCTTCGGCATCGGCACCTCTGAGGTCGAGCACGTGCTCGCCACCCAGACGCTGACGCAGGCCCGACCGAAGACCATGGCAGTGAACATCAACGGCGAGCTGCCCGCACGGCGTGACCGCCAAGGACATCGTGCTGACCCTGATCGCGAAGGTCGGCACCGGCGGCGGCCAGGGCTACATCGTCGAGTACCGCGGCACGACCATCGAGAACCTCTCGATGGAGGGTCGCATGACCATCTGCAACATGAGCATCGAGTGGGGCGCCAAGGCAGGCATGATGGCGCCGGACGAGACCACCTTCGCCTACCTCAAGGGGCGCCCGCACGCCCCCGAGGGTGCCGAGTGGGACGAGGCCGTCGCCTACTGGAAGACCCTCTACAGCGACGCCGACGCCGTCTTCGACGCAGAGGTCGACATCGACGCCACCCAGCTGGCCCCGTTCGTGACCTGGGGCACCAACCCGGGCCAGGGCGTCCCGCTGAGCGCAGCCGTCCCGTCGCCGGAGGAGTTCACCGACCCGGTCGACCGCTCGGCCGCCGAGCGGGCCCTGACCTACATGGACCTGGCGGCAGGCACCCCGATGCGCGACATCAAGGTGGACACCGTCTTCCTCGGCTCCTGCACCAACGGACGGATCGAGGACCTGCGCCTCGCCGCGTCGGTGATCGCCGGCCACAAGGTCGCCGACGGCGTCCGGATGCTCGTCGTTCCCGGTTCGGCCCGCGTCCGCCTGCAGGCGATGGCGGAGGGCCTGGACAAGGTGTTCACCGACGCCGGCGCCGAGTGGCGCGAGGCCGGCTGCTCGATGTGCCTGGGCATGAACCCCGACCAGCTGGCTCCCGGTGAGCGCAGCGCGTCCACCTCCAACCGCAACTTCGAGGGCCGCCAGGGCAAGGGCGGACGCACCCACCTGGTCTCGCCGCCGGTGGCGGCAGCCACCGCGATCCGCGGCACCCTCAGCTCCCCGGCCGACCTGTAAGGAAGCAGCAATGGACAAGTTCAGCACTCACACCGGGGTCGCCGTCCCGCTGCGGCGCAGCAACGTCGACACCGACCAGATCATCCCCGCGGTCTACCTGAAGCGGGTCACCCGCACCGGGTTCGAGGACGGCCTGTTCGCAGCGTGGCGCAACGACGAGACCTTCGTGCTCAACCAGCCCGGCGTACGCCGCCGGCTCGATCCTGATCGCCGGCCCGGACTTCGGCACCGGCTCGTCCCGCGAGCACGCCGTCTGGGCGCTGCAGAACTACGGCTTCAAGGTGGTCATCGGCTCCCGCTTCGGTGACATCTTCCGCGGCAACTCCGGCAAGGCCGGACTGGTGGTCGCGAGCGTCGACACCGACGTGGTCGAGAAGCTGTGGGAGATCGCCGAGAGCGAGCCGGGCATCGAGTTCACCGTCGACCTGCACCACTGCACGATCGAGGCAGCGGACAACGTGTTCGGCTTCACGATCGACGACTACACCCGCCAGCGCCTGCTCGAGGGTCTCGACGACATCGCGGTGACCCTGCAGCACGCCGATGCGATCACGGCCTACGAGGCAACCCGGCCGTCGTTCCTGCCCCGCACGATTCCTGCCAAGATTGCAGGGTGACCTCTTCCGCTGACCACGTAGGTGTCGACCCCCGTCTGCCGATCGGGGTCGCCAACCCCAGCCCGGTCCAGCCCGCCTACCGCCGCCTCGCCAAGATCGGCGGCTGGCTGCTGCGGCGGGTGACCAAGCAGGACTGGGGGAGCGGGGAGCACCTGCCGAAGACCGGCGGCATCATCGTCGTCGCCAACCACATCTCGAACTTCGACCCTGCCGTCATCGCGCAGTTCCTCGCCTGGAACGGACGCTGGCCGCGCGCCCTCGGCAAGAGCGAGATCTGGGACGTGCCGTTGCTGGGACGGCTCGCCACGGCCTGCGGCCAGATCCCTGTCGAGCGGAACACGTCGCGCGCGAGCAACTCGCTGATCCACGCAGAGGAGGCCCTCGAGGCCGGCGAATGCGTGCTGATCTACCCCGAGGGGACCCGCACCACCGATCCCGACCTGTGGCCGATGACGGCACGTCCCGGTGCCGCGCGGCTCGCGCTCCGCACCGGTGTGCCGGTGATCCCCGTTGGCCAGTGGGGCGCACAGGACGTCATGCCGGGCAAGAAGCTCACCTGGCCGCGGTTCATCCCGCGCCGAACGATGCATTTCCGCGATCGGCGAAGCCGTCGACCTCTCCGACCTGTACGGACGCGTGGACGCCATCTCCGTGACAGAGGCCAGCGCGCGGATCATGGCCGCCATCACCCTGCTCGTCGGTGAAATCCGGGGCGAGGAGCCGCCGTCCGACCGCTACGACGTTCGGACGGGTCGGCGAGGACCGGCACCGCAGGGCCGATAAGGTGGGCGCCGATCCAGCGACCGGAGGCCCGATGAGCAACCACCCGAAGCGAGTACGGGTAGCACTGGTGTTCGGCGGGGTCAGTTCCGAGCACGAGATCAGCTGCCTCACCGCCGGCAGCGCCAGCCGAGCCATCGACGCCGAGCGTTTCGAGGTCATCGGGATCGGCATCACCGCTGACGGCACCTGGGTGCGCATCGCGCCGGAGGAGCTCGCCTCCTACGAGGTCGTCGACGGCACGGCTCCCGCGGGTCGCGGCCGACCGGCCCGGAAGCCGTCCTGCTGCGTGGTGCCGAACGGCGCGGAGGTCGCCACCCGCGTCGGCGACCAGCTCCGCGACATCACCGGCATCGACGCTGCCTTCGCCCTCCTGCACGGCCCGTGGGGCGAGGACGGCACCATCCAGGGCCTGTTCGAGATGCTCGGCGTCCGGTACGTCGGCGCCGGCGTCGCCGCGAGCGCGATCGGCATGGACAAGGACCTGATGAAGCGGGCCATGGCTGCCGCCGGCCTGCCGGTGGGGCCGTGGGTCGCGATCACACCCGCCCAGTGGCGCGACGACCGCGCCGGCAGCATCGCCCGCGTCGGCGAGCTGACCTTCCCCGTCTTCGTGAAGCCGGCCCGCGGCGGCTCGAGCATCGGCATCGTCCGGGTCGACGACCCGTCCGGCCTCGAGGCAGCGATCGTCGAGGCCCAGCGGTTCGATCCCAAGGTCGTCGTCGAGCAGGGCTTCGTCGGCGTCCGCGAGATCGAGGTGAGCGTGCTCGAGAACCTCGAAGGTCCGCCCCGCGTCTCGCTGCCCGGCGAGGTGCTGATGCACACCGCCGACGCGTTCTACGACTTCGACGCCAAGTACCTGCCGGAGGAGCAGGTCACCCTGCAGGTGCCGGCCGACCTCACCCCCGAGCTCCTGGCCGCCGTCCAGGAACTCGCCGGGCGCACGTTCTGCGCGATGGCTGTGGAGGGCCTCGCGCGCGTCGACCTCTTCGTCGATGCCGACGGCGTGCCGTGGGTGAACGAGCTGAACACGATGCCCGGCTTCACCCGCACCTCGATGTTCCCGATGATGTGGGCAGCCAGCGGGCTGCAGTACCCGGAACTCATCGCCACCCTCGTCGACCTCGCGCTGGCCCGCCCGATGGGGCTGCGTTGACCGTCGGTGAGCTCGGCGAGTTCGCCCTGATCGGACGGATCACGGCAGGGCTCTCCGCGTCCGGGCCGGTCGTGCTCGGGGTGGGCGACGACTGCGCCGTCCTCCGGCTCGCCGGCGACCTGGCCGTCTCCACGGACACCATGGTCGAGAACGTCCACTTCCGCACGGACTGGTCGTCTGCCACCGATGTCGGCCGCAAGGCCGTCGCCGCCTGCGTCGCCGACGCCGAGGCCATGGGCGCAGCGCCGATCGGGCTCGTCGTCAGCCTTGCCGCGCCCGCCAGCACACCCACCGAGTGGGTGGACGGGTTCTCCGCCGGTGTCCGTGAGGAGTGCGAGCTGGCCGGCGTGCAGCTGGTCGGCGGCGACACGACCTCCGCGGCGCAGATCGTCATCACGGCAACCGTCCTCGCCGACCTCGCAGGCGTGCCCGCCGGTGCGCCGCTCGGGCGCCCGCCCCGGTCAGGTGCTCGCCATGGTCGGACGGCTCGGCTGGGCAGCTGCCGGCGTTGCCGTGCTGGGGCGCGGCTTCCGCTCCCCGCGGGCCGTCGTGCTCGCGCACCGGGTGCCGGAAGTGCCCTACGGGCAGGGACGGGTCGCGGCGGAGGCCGGCGCCACAGCCCTCATCGATGTCTCCGACGGCCTGCTCGCCGACCTCGGCCACATCGCACGGGACTCCGGCGTGCTGCTGGACGTCGACACCTCGAGCTTCGAGATCGCAGAGCCGCAGAAGGCCGTCGCAGCGGCCATCGGCGGGGGAGACCCGCTGGTCTTCCAGCTCACCGGCGGCGACGACCACGCCCTGGTCGGCAGCTTCGACCCCGGTGTCGTGCCTGCCGGTTGGCGGGTGATCGGGCGCGTCCTCGCTGGCGAACCCGACGTGCTGGTGGACGGTGCTGCCTGGACCGGCGAGACCGTGGGCTGGCAGCACTTTTCCCGGTGAGCGGAATGCTCCGGCACTAGAATTATGGCGTGGGCCGCACCCAGCGGATCGTGGTGGTCGGTGTCTGCGCACTGACCGTTCTCGCGCTGGGCGCACTCGTCGCAGGGGTCCCGACCGATGTCGTGAGGATCTTCGACGCCATCAATTCCGCAACGCTCTTCGTCATCGCCGCCTCGGTGAGGATGCCGCACAGGGAGCAACGCCTGATCATGGCCGCGCTGGGAGTCTCCGCGCTGGGCGACCTCTTCCTGAGCCGGATCCTGCCTGCTCCCGGCGGCGCGGCGAGCATGGCCGGCATGGCCTGCTTCCTCGCCGCCTACATCGTGCTGACGGCTGCCCTGCTGCGCGGACGTCCCGGGCCATGGGAGGCACTGCTCGTGATCCCGTTCCTCGGTTCCGGGACGGTGGTGGTGTGGGTCCTCAAGGACTACCTCACCGGTGTGTTCCTGCTGGCCGTCCCGATCTTCCTGCTGGTGATCACGATGATGGCCTGGTCGGCGACGACCACCCTCGTGCGGACGTACTTCGTCCCTCGGGTGCGCTGGTGGGCAGCGGTCGGCGCGACGGTGATCTTCGCCAGTGATGCAGCGGTGGCGTTCGAGATGTTCTACCCGCCGTTCTCGCCCCAGCCCCCGATGCCGCTCCAGTTGTTCGTGCGTGCCAGCTACATCGCCGGCTGGCTGCTGATGCTGCTGATCGCCTGCGACCCGGTCGTGCGGTTCGCCGCTGATGGTGCTGACGCGCCGGCTGCAGCCGGACGGGAGGGCCGTTCCTGACGCGTCACCCGGCGTGGAAGCTCGGAATCGTCGCACCCATCGCCTACCCTTCGTCTCATGGCGACCCGCGCGTCTTCCCCTTCGCGGAGCCGTACGAGCGCGACCTCGCGCCCAAGCGCCTCCAGAAGCACCGGAAGCAAGAAACCACCGTCGCGCACTCCTGCGCGCAAGCAGCCCCAGCAGTCGGGGCTCAGCCGGATGTTCTCCGGCCATCGGGCGCGGCCTCGCCGTCACCTGGCGCGGGCTTCGCCACGCTGGTCGGCAACTCCGCGCGTGCGATCGGGCACGGCGCCCGCGACCTGCCCGTCGAGCAGCGCCACGACGGCACCGGTCTCGCTCCTGCTGCTGTCGGGGCTCCTCGTCGCCGGCGAGTTCTGGATCGGGCTGCCCGGCACGGCAGGCAACTGGGTCAAGATCGCCATCACCACCATCTTCGGATCGTTCTCCTACGCGGTCCCCGTGCTCTGCTTCGGCATGGCCTGGCGCACCCTGCGCCACCCCGAACGCCACGGCACCGCCGGACGCCAGCTGGTCGGCTGGCTGTCCGCGCTGTTCGGCATCCTCGGACTGATCCAGATCACCGCGGGCGTCCCGAAGTTCGCAGAGCCGGCGCTCGTCCGTGACGGTGGCGGCTTCCTCGGCTACATCTCCTCCTCGCTCACCGTCCGGCTGCTGACCGTCTGGGGCGCCGTCCCCGTGCTGGCGCTGCTGACCGGCTTCGGCGTGCTCGTGATCGCCGGCATCCCGATGAGCGAACTGGGTCACCGGATGGGCGCAGCTGCGCGAACGCTTCCGCCGTCCGCCCGAAGGACGAGATCGAGTACGGCGCCCAGCACCGGGCCTACGACACCCCGATCGTCGACGAGCCCGAGCCAGAGCTCGACCCGGCGGAAGAGGTCACCGAGCTGATCGCCAGCAAGCCGCTGCCGGGCAAGGGCAGGATCAAGCCGGTGCAGCCGCCGCTGGAGGTGCCGGTGATGTCGGCGGGCCCGCTGCGCGCCGAGCAGCCGCCGATCTCCGGCGACCTCGTCTACAACCTGCCCGATCCGGCCATCCTCAAGCCCGGCTCGGTGCCCAAGGCCCGCAGCCAGGCCAACGACCAGGTCGTCCAGCGGCTCACCGAGGTGCTGCGCCAGTTCGAGATCGACGCGACCGTCACCGGCTACACCCGCGGCCCGACCGTCACCCGCTACGAGGTGGAGCTCGGCAACGCCGTCAAGGTCGAGAAGGTCACTGCGCTCAGCAAGAACATCTCCTACGCCGTCGCCTCCGCCGACGTCCGGATCCTCTCCCCGATCCCCGGCAAGTCGGCGATCGGCATCGAGATCCCCAACGCCGACAAGGAGATCGTCTCCCTCGGCGACGTGCTGCGCTCGAACCGCGCCCGCAACGACCACCACCCGATGACCGTCGGCCTCGGCAAGGACGTCGAGGGCGGCTACGTCGTGGCCAACATGGCCAAGATGCCGCACCTGCTCGTGGCCGGCGCCACCGGCTCGGGCAAGTCCAGCTTCGTGAACTCGCTGATCACCTCCGTGCTGATGCGGGCGACGCCGGAAGAGGTCCGGATGCTGCTGGTCGACCCCAAGCGGGTCGAGCTCACCCACTACGAGGGCATCCCGCACCTGGTCACGCCGATCATCACCAGCGCGAAGAAGGCCGCGGAGGCCCTGCAGTGGGTCGTCCGCGAGATGGACGCCCGCTACGACGACCTCGCAGCCTTCGGCTTCCGGCACGTCGACGACTTCAACAAGGCCGTCCGTGGCGGCCAGGTGAAGCTGCCGCCGGGCTCCGAGCGTGTGCTGGCGCCCTACCCGTACCTGCTGGTGATCGTCGACGAGCTGGCCGACCTGATGATGGTGGCCCCGCGCGACGTCGAGGACTCGATCGTCCGCATCACCCAGCTCGCCCGGGCCGCCGGCATCCACCTCGTGCTCGCCACCCAGCGTCCCTCCACCGACGTTGTCACCGGCCTGATCAAGGCCAACGTGCCCTCCCGGCTGGCCTTCGCCACCAGCTCGATGGTCGACTCCCGCGTCATCCTCGACACCCCCGGTGCGGAGAAGCTCGTCGGCCAGGGCGATGCACTCTTCCTGCCGATGGGCCAGTCCAAGCCGCTGCGCGTGCAGGGCTCCTGGGTGACCGAGGCCGAGATCCGCGCGGTGGTCAAGCAGGTCACCGAGCAGATGGCGCCCGAGTACCGCGAGGACCTCGTCGTCCACACCGATTCCGGCCGCTCGGTCGCGGAGGACATCGGCGACGACCTCGAACTCGTCCTCGAGGCTGCGCAGCTGATCATCAACCTGCAACTGGGCTCGACCTCGATGCTGCAGCGCAAGCTGCGGGTCGGTTTCGCCAAGGCCGGACGCCTGATGGACATCCTCGAAACCAGGGGAGTGGTGGGCCCGTCCGAGGGTTCGAAGCCCCGCGAGGTGCTGGTCAAGCCCGACGACCTCGATGAGGTACTGGCGGCGTTGCGCGCTGGCTGAGGTAGCGTGGCCCGGGTGAGTTCAGGGTCGAAGGGCGCAACGCCAGTGCACGTGGTGAGCCTCGGCTGCGCCCGCAACGAGGTGGACTCCGAGGAGTTGGCCGGGCGTCTCGCGGCCGGCGGGTTCACCCTCGTCGCCGATCCGGACGACGCAGCCGCGATCGTGGTGAACACCTGCGGCTTCATCGACGCAGCCAAGAAGGACTCGATCGACACCCTGCTCGACGCCGCCGACCACAAGGGCAACGGCACGCACAAGGGCCGTCATCGCCGTCGGGCTGCCTCGCCGAGCGCTACGGCGAGGAGCTGGCCGGCTTCGCTGCCGGAGGCCGACGCCGTCCTCGGCTTCGACGACTACCCCGACATCGCCGAACGCCTGACCTGGATCCTCGCCGGCGGCCACCACGAGGCCCACGCGCCGAAGGACCGGCGCAGCCTGCTGCCGGTGACCCCGGTTTCCCGTCATGCCGGCGCGGTCGGGCTCTCCGTCCCCGGCCACGGCCACGCCGACCTGCCGGACGGACTGGCCCCGGCCAGCGGTCCGCGCGTGCTGCGTCACCGTCTCGGTGGCGGCGCGACGGCGTCGCTGAAGATCGCCTCGGGCTGTGACCGGCGGTGCGCGTTCTGCGCCATCCCTTCCTTCCGCGGCTCCTACCTCTCCCGGCCCGTGGCAGAGGTCGTCGCAGAGGCGCAGTGGCTCGTCGAGAGCGGCGTCCGTGAGGTCGTGCTGGTCAGCGAGAACTCCAGCGCCTACGGCAAGGACCTGGGCACGAACCTCGAACGCCTGCTGGTCGGCCTTGCCAAGGTCGACGGGCTCGACTGGATCCGGGTGTCCTACCTGCAGCCGGCGGAGGTCCGCCCCACCCTGCTGGACGCCATGCTGTCGCTGCCGAACGTCGTGCCGTACTTCGACCTGCCCTTCCAGCACGCCTCTGCTGCGGTCCTGCGACGGATGCGACGCTTCGGCGACGCCGACTCCTTCCTCGACCTGCTCGAGCGCATCCGCACCGTCCGGCCCGAGGCCGGCGTCCGCAGCAACGTCATCGTCGGCTTCCCCGGCGAGACCGAGGAGGACGTCGAGATCCTCGCCGACTTCCTCGCCGCCGCCCGGCTGGACGCCGTCGGGGTCTTCGGCTACTCCGACGAGGAGGGCACGGAGGGCGCGACGCTCGACGGCAAGCTCACCGACGACGTGATCGGCGACCGCGTCGACCGCCTCGCAAGCCTGTGCGACGAGGCCTCAGCGCAACGCGCGGAGGAGCGCACCGGCGAGCGCGTCCGCGTGCTGGTCGAGGGCTCGACCGACGACGGCGCACCGCTGGGACGCGCAGCGCACCAGGGACCGGAAACCGACGGCAGTACGACCATCAGCAGTGTCGGTGACCCTTTGGCTCCAGGGGTCATGGTCTGGGGTAGTGTCACGGCCACGGACGGGGTCGATCTCGTCGTAGAGCTGGAGGGGCAATGACGCAGCGGCCGATCGGCTCGGGGGTGCCCCACTGGCTCCCCAACGCGCTGACCGTCCTCCGTCTCGTGCTGGTGCCGGTCTTCCTCTTCCTGCTCTTCCTGCACCCGACGGAGTTCACCTGGCGTCTCGGCGCCACCGCCGCCTTCATCGTCGCCATCCTCACCGATCTCTTCGACGGCAAGATCGCCCGGCGCTACGGCCTGGTCAGCGACTTCGGCAAGATCTGGGACCCGATCGCAGACAAGGCACTGACCGGCGCGGCGTTCATCTCGCTCAGCATCCTCGGCGAACTGCCCTGGTGGGTGACGATCATCATCCTCGTCCGCGAGTGGGGGATCACCTGGATGCGGGTGGCCATGCTCAAGTACGAGGTGATGGCTGCGGCCGCCGGCGGCAAGCTGAAGACGGTGCTGCAAGCCATCGCCCTCATCATGTTCCTGCCGTACCCCATGCCGCCCCTGCAGACGATCCTGCCGTTCTGGTTCGTGCTGTCCTGGCTCGTGATGGGTGCCGCCTTCGTGCTCACGGTGGTCACCGGCGGCATGTACGTGCGTGACGCGTGGCGCCTGCGCGCCGAGGCGATCAAGGCAAAGAGTGGGCAGGCCTGACCCCGCTGCCGGACGTGGTCGCGGCGCTCACGGCGCGGGGCCAGTTTCTGGCAACCGCCGAGTCGCTGACCGGAGGCCTGCTCGGGGCAGCCATCACCGCCGTTCCCGGCGCCTCCGCTGCCTACCTCGGAGGCGTCGTCGCCTACGCCACGCCCATGAAGCACCGCCTCGCCGGCGTGGACGCCGAACTCCTTGCGTCGCAGGGGCCCGTCTCCGAGCGGACGGCGATGGCGCTCGCAGCAGGGGTACGGGAGGCGACCGACGCCGACTGGGCCGTCGCAACGACCGGTGTCGCAGGACCCACCTCGCAGGACGGCCACGAGCCGGGCGAGGTCTGGGTCGGGATCGTCGGACCCGGGGTGCCGGCAAGGGCGGTCCGCTACGACTTCACCGGCGACCGGGCGGCAGTGCGGGCAGCCACCGTGCAGGCCGCGCTCGCGCTGCTGGCCGGTGCGCTGGCCGCCGAATGACCCCGAGGGAACAACGACTTCCCGCGTGGCGTTGAGGGAGCGTCAGTGAGCGACGAGGACGGAACAGGTAGAGTCAAGCCCATGATCCAGGAAGTGCGTGAGCGACCGCTGTTGATGCGGGAGCTCCTCGGCGAGTCCCTCAGGGAGTTGCGCACGTCCTCGAGCCTTACCCTTCGCGAGGTGTCCGGTCGGGCACGGGTGAGCCTCGGCTACCTCTCCGAGATCGAACGCGGCCAGAAGGAAGCGTCCTCGGAACTGCTGAACGCCATCTGTGGCGCCCTCGACGTACCGCTGTCCAACGTCCTGCGGACGGTCTCGGACAAGGTCGACGCGCACTCCGGCGTCACCCAGCTCCCGGTGCGCAGCCACCGCGTGGCGGCCTGAGCCGAACGGAATGCGCGAGGCTGACCTGCGCGCCCGGCTGGAGACCCACCTCGGTAGCGGCTATTCCCTGATGTGGTCCGACACCGTCGTGCTCGGCGCACTCGGCCAACGGACGGTGACCCAGGCGCTCGCCGACGGGGTGCCGTGCAAGCAGATCTGGCTGGCGGCCTGGGAGGCCCTCGAACTACCCCTGCGGGAACGCTGACCGCCTCGGTGTGTCGTGCGTTCATTTCGAACACCTGTTCGCCTAGGCTGTGGATCAACACCCGGCAAGCCGTGGCTTTTCCACAGCCCCTTAGCTCTCTGATCGATTTGTCAGAGGCGGTGCCTAGGGTGTTGGTGACGGGTAGGTACATCCAGGATGGGAAGGACGCAGCAGATGGCGATTGCGGACCGGGAGAAGGCGCTCGCTGCGGCGTTGGCGCAGATCGAGAAGCAGCACGGCAAGGGTTCGGTGATGCGGCTCGGTGACGAGATCAGGCTGCCGATGGAGGTCATCCCCACGGGATCGATCGCCCTCGACGTGGCTCTGGGCATCGGCGGACTGCCGCGCGGCCGGGTGGTGGAGATCTACGGACCGGAGTCCAGCGGCAAGACGACGGTGGCACTGCACGCCATCGCCAACGCCCAGGCCGCTCGGCGGCATCTGTGCCTTCATCGACGCGGAGCACGCGCTCGACCCCGACTACGCGGCCAAGCTGGGGGTCGACACCGATTCGCTGCTGGTCAGCCAGCCGGACAACGGCGAGCAGGCACTCGAGATCGCCGACACCCTGGTGCGCTCGGGTGCGATCGCGCTCGTCGTCATCGACTCGGTGGCAGCGCTCACCCCGCGGGCAGAGATCGAGGGCGAGATGGGCGACAGCCACGTCGGCCTCCAGGCCCGCCTGATGAGCCAGGCCCTGCGGAAGATGACCGGAGCCCTGTCCACGTCGAACACCACGGCGATCTTCATCAACCAGCTGCGCGAGAAGATCGGCGTCATGTTCGGCTCGCCCGAGACCACCACCGGTGGCCGGGCGCTGAAGTTCTACTCCTCGATCCGGCTCGACGTGCGCCGCATCGAGACCCTGAAGGACGGTGCCGAGATGGTCGGCAACCGCACCCGGGTGAAGGTCGTGAAGAACAAGGTGGCCCCGCCGTTCAAGCAGGCCGAGTTCGACATCATCTACGGCCAGGGCATCAGCCGTGAGGGCAGCCTGATCGACATGGGTGTGGAGAACGGCATCGTCCGCAAGGCCGGCGCCTGGTTCACCTACGAGGCCGACCAGCTGGGCCAGGGCAAGGAGAACGCCCGCACCTACCTGAAGAACAACCCGAAGATGGCCGACGAGATCGAGAAGCGGATCCTCACCAAGCTCGGCGTCGGCGTGGTGGCAGAAGGTGTGCCGGACGGGATCGACCCGGTGACCGGCGAGGTCGAGTTCTGAGTCCAGCCATGGAGGACGACGAGGTCGAGGTCCCCGACGGACCCGGCTCTGATCCCTACGAGGTCGCGCGCGAGATCGCGCTGCGGCAACTGACGGTGCGCGCCCGCACCCGGGTCGAACTGGCCCGGGCGCTGGCTCGCAAGCAGGTGCCGGAGGACGTCGCGGAGAGCGTGCTCGACCGGCTCACCGAGGTGGGCCTCATCGACGACGCCGTGTTCGCCCGCGACTGGCTCGCCGCCGGCGGGCGGCGCCAGAAGAGCCGCCGCGTGCTGCTGGGCGAGCTGGCGGAGAAGGGTGTCGACAGAGAGCTGATCGACGAGGCCGCCGGCGAGCTCGAGGCCGAGCGCGACTACGAAGTTGCCAGAGGCTTCGCAGCACGCAAGGCCACGGCTCTTGCGGGTCTCGAGCCCGACGTGAGGTACCGCCGGCTGGCCGGGGCGCTTGCCCGCCGCGGCTTTCCTGCCTCGGTCGTCGCCCAGGTGACACGGGAGGCGCTGGCCGATCTCCGGGAGTCCGAGGACTTCGACTGAGGTCGCTGGACGGAATGCTTGCGATTGGCCGTGGGTAGCCCTAGCCTGCCCTTGGGTACGCCTGCGGACCCGACTCTTGAGCGATTTGACTATTCCCTGGGGCTGAAACCCCGCTGATAACTGAGCCGGCTTCGCCGGTTGTGCTTGGCAGTGCCATCGGCACTGCTGCGTTCGCTTGAGTTCCGGGCCCTTGGCGTCCCCGCACCCGCCAAAGGAGGACGCCATGGACACGACGGTCATGTTGGGGATCGCTGTAGGTGTTCTCGCGCTGGTAACCCTTGCTGTTGTGGTCCTGCTGGTGGTCCTCGTGCGAGGCCAGCAGGTGGGCAAGGGCAGGGCACCGGCCCGCCGTGGCCCGCAGGCCCCGCAACCGGCCGGGCGCCCCGATCGAGGCTCGCGCCGGCTCGCCCCGGCCTCCGCCGCAACCGTCCCCCCGGCAGCACGGACGAGGAACTCCGGTCCCGCCGCCAGGCCGCCGACCGTCGCGAGGAACTCCTCGCCGAGCGCGAGGACCGGCTGAACCGCTACCTCACCGAGTTGCACAACCGCGAGGCCCATCTCGACACGATCGCCGAAGGACTCGACCGGCGCGAAGCCCTGCTGGACGAGGCCGAGGCGCAGCAGACGGAGGCGCTGTCGACGGTCGCCGGACTCTCCGCCGAGGAGGCCCGCGTCGAGCTGATGGCCCACGTGGAGAAGGACGCCCGGCTCCATGCTGCGCAGCTGACCCGCGAGATCGAGACCGAGGCCAAGCAGAACGCCGAAGCGAAGGCGCGGGCGATCATCGTCACCAGCATCCAGCGCATCGCTGCGGAGCAGACCACCGAGTCGGTCGTGGCAGCCGTGCCGCTGCCCGGCGACGAGATGAAGGGCCGGATCATCGGCAGGGAGGGCCGCAACATCCGGGCCTTCGAGCAGATCACCGGCGTGAACGTGCTCATCGACGACACCCCGGAGAGCGTCCTGCTGTCCTGCTTCGACCCCGTCCGGCGCGAGACCGCGCGCCTGACCCTCACCGAACTCGTCGCCGACGGCCGGATCCATCCCGCCCGCATCGAGGAGGTGCACGAGCGCAGCCAGCGTCGCGTGCGAGGAGCTCTGCATCCGCGCAGCCGAGGACGCCCTCATCGAGATGGGCATCACCGACCTCGCCCCCGGGCTGCTGCCGATCCTCGGCGCCCTGCAGTACCGCACCTCCTACGGGCAGAACGTGCTCAAGCACCTGATCGAGTGCGGGCACATCGCAGCCATGCTGGCAGTCGGAACTGGGGCTCGACCCGGAGCTCTGCCGCCGCGCGGCGTTCCTGCACGACATCGGCAAGGCCCTCACCCACGAGGCGGAGGGCTCGCACGCCAAGGTGGGTGCCGACCTCGCCCGTCGCCACGGCGAGCACCCCGACATCGTCCACGCCATCGAGGCGCACCACAACGAGGTCGAGCCGCGCACGGTCGAGGCCGTCCTCACCCAGGCAGCGGACGCCATCAGCGGCAGCCGTCCCGGCGCGCGCAGGGAGAGCCTCGAGATGTACGTGAAGCGCCTGCAGCGGCTCGAGGACATCGCCAAGGAGCACGAGGGCGTCGACAAGGTGTTCGCCATGCAGGCCGGTCGCGAGATCCGGGTGATGGTGGTCCCGGAACTCGTCAACGACGCCCAGTCGGCCGTGATCGCCCGTGAGATCGCCAAGCGGGTGGAGGAGGAGCTCACCTACCCCGGCAACATCAAGGTGACCGTCGTGCGCGAGTCCCGGGCCATCGCCTTGGCCAAATGACGTCCTCGCAGTTCGTTCCTCACTGCTCGTCAGGACTCCCCGCGTCGCTGACGCGCCGCAGCGTCTAGGTAGATCGCTCATGCGCACCTACGAAGTGATCACCTACGGGTGCCAGATGAACGTGCACGACTCCGAGCGCATCGCCGGGGTGCTCACCGACGCCGGCTACGCGCCGGCAGAGCCGGGTGCGCAGGCCGACGTTGTGGTGTTCAACACCTGTGCCGTGCGGGAGAACGCCGACAACCGCCTGTACGGCAACCTCGGCCACCTCGCCCCGGTGAAGCTGTCCCACCCGGGCATGCAGATCGCCGTCGGCGGCTGCATGGCACAGAAGGATCGCCAGGTCGTCGTGGACAAGGCGCCGTGGGTGGACGTCGTGTTCGGCACCAACAACCTGGGATCCCTGCCGGTCCTGCTGGAGCGTGCCCGTGTCGAGTCCGAGGCCCAGGTGGAGATCCTGGAATCCCTCGAGCGGTTCCCGTCCACGTTGCCCACCCGGCGCGACTCCGCCTACGCAGCCTGGGTGTCGGTGAGCGTCGGCTGCAACAACACCTGCACGTTCTGCATCGTCCCGGCCCTGCGTGGCAAGGAGTCCGACCGCAGGCCCGGCGACATCCTCGCCGAGGTGCGCGCCCTCGTCGACGAAGGCGTGCAGGAAATCACCCTGCTGGGCCAGAACGTGAACAGCTACGGCGTCGAGTTCGGCGACCGCGGAGCCTTCGCGAAGCTGCTGCGTGCCTGTGGCGGTATCGAGGGCCTCGAGCGGGTGCGCTTCACCTCACCCCATCCCGCATCGTTCACCGACGACGTGATCGCAGCCATGGCGGAGACCCCGAACGTGATGCCGTCGCTGCACATGCCGCTCCAGTCCGGTTCCGACACCGTCCTCAAGGCCATGCGGCGGTCGTATCGCAGCGAGAAGTTCCTCGGCATCATCGACCGGGTGCGGGCGGCGATCCCGCACGCAGCCATCACCACCGACATCATCGTCGGCTTCCCCGGCGAGACCGAGGACGACTTCGCGGCGACCCTCGACGTGGTGCGCGCGTCGCGCTTCTCTGCAGCCTTCACCTTCCAGTACTCGATCCGTCCCGGTACGCCGGCAGCCACCATGCCCGACCAGGTGCCGAAGCAGGTCGTGCAGGAGCGCTACGAGCGACTCGTCGACCTGGTGGGCGAGACTCGCCTGGGCCGAGAACCAGAAGCTCGAGGGCCAGCGGGTCGAGGTGCTCTTCGCCAACGGTGAGGGCCGCAAGGACGCTGCGACGCACCGGATGTCGGGCCGGGCCAGGGACAACCGGCTCGTGCACGTGGCCGTCCCCGAGGCTGCAGAGGACCGACCCCGCCCCGGTGACCTTGCCGATGTGGTGATCAGCTACGCAGCGCCCCACCACCTGAACGCAGACGGCGGCCTGCTCGACCTGCGACGCACCCGTGGCGGCGACGCCTGGGCGTCGCGCCAGTCCGCACCGCAGTCCGTCCCGGCCGGCACGATCCTCGGCATGCCGACGCTCGCCAGGAATCTGACCCTCGCCAGAAATTGACCAAGGGGCCGGCCATTTCAGGCCGACCCCTCGGGTTCGTCGTGTTGCGGGAAGTGTTCCCGCGCCAGATCAGTGAATCCAGCGATTACTGGGCTGTGTCAGCAGCTCCACCCAATTGATCCTTGAGGAACGACTGGGCCTGGTCCACCTGTGCAACGTACTGGCCTCCGGTCTTCTCGTCGACGAGGTCACCGATCTTCTCGATGCCGTCAGCGATCTCAGTCTCGTGGCCAGCAGCAACACCCTTGATCTGTTCGACGATGTCCATGCGACCTCCTTTCTGCTCCGGGGCCGAGCTGCTCTCGGCTTCGCCGTCCATTGTGTGTCACCGATTGCCACCTGCCAAGCACTCCCGCGGAAAGAACTGCAGAATGGACGGGTGAGTCTCCCGGTGCTGGCCATCAACGGACAGACGGCCAGCGGCAAGACCGCGATGGCCGTCGCTGTTGCCCGGCTGCTCGAGCCCGAGGGGATCAGGGCGGAGATCGTCAACGCCGACTCGATGCTGGTCTACCGCGGCATGGACATCGGCACAGCCAAGCCGACGCTCGCCGAGCGCGGGGGAGTGCCGCACCACCTCGTCGACATCATGGAGGTCACCCAGGGCGCCACCGTCGCCGACTTCCAGGCCCTCGCCCGCGCAACGATCGCAGAGCTGAGGGCCGCCGGGGTGGTGCCGATCCTCGCCGGTGGGTCGGCGCTGTACGTGCACGCCATCCTCGACGAGATCGACTTCCCCGGCACGGACGCAGCCCTGCGGGCCCGCCTGGAGGCGGAGCTGGCGGAGATCGGACCTGCTGCGCTGCACGAGCGGCTCACTGCACTCGACCCACAGGCTGCTGCAGGCATCCTGCCTGGCAACGCGCGCCGTACCGTCCGGGCCCTCGAGGTCATCGAACTGACCGGCAGCTACACCTCAAGCCTCCCGGGGTGGAACTACGCCCTCGGCGACGTGCTCCAGTACGGCCTCGAAGTCCCGCGGGACGTGCTGGACGCCCGCATCGAGGCCCGGGTGCACCAGATGTGGGATGACGGCTTCGTCGACGAGGTCCGCGGGCTGGTGGACCGCGGGCTCCGCGAGGGCCGGACGGCCTGGCGCGCACTGGGCTACCGGCAGGTGCTGGCCTTCCTCGACGGTGAGCTCACCGAGGCCGAGGCGCTGCAGGCAACCATCGCCGGCACCCGCCGGTTCTCGCGCAAGCAGATGGGCTGGTTCCGGCGCGACCCGCGGATCGTGTGGCTGCCCGCTGACGACGCGGCTGCTGCGACGATGGCGTCGGCCGTGCGGGGTAGGGTGCTCCTCGGATCGTAGGAGGCTCTCGGCATGCTGCTGGATTTCGCGAAGGGGCACGGTACCCGCAACGACTTCGTCGTCTTCGCCGACCCCGACAACCTGCTCGACCTGACCGCTGAGCAGGTCACCTTCCTCTGCGACCGCCGCGGCGGCGTCGGCGGCGACGGCATCCTGCGCGCCGTCCGCGCGAACCAGGTACCCGAATGGACCGGTGTCCGCGACGTGTGGTTCATGGACTACCGCAACGCCGACGGCTCCATCGCGGAGATGTGCGGCAACGGCATCCGGGTCTTCCTGCGCTACCTGGAGGAAGAGGGACTCGTGACCGGCGAGCACGTCAGCGTCGCCACCCGCGCGGGCCTGCGCACCGGGCGCTTCCTCGCCGACGGCCGGATCGCTGTCACGATGGGCCCGGTAACCCGCGGTGCCGATGTGCGGCTCACCGTCGGCGGTGAGAGCTGGCCGGCCACGTTCCGTCGACGTCGGCAACCCCCACGCGGTCGCAGAACTCGACACCGACGCGCAGCTCGATGCCCTCGATCTCACCGTTGCCCCCACCTGGGGGCCGGCCGATGCGTTCCCGAACGGTGTCAACGCTGAGTTCGTCGTCCGCGAAGCCCCCGGCCGCCTCCGACTCCGCGTCCACGAGCGTGGCGTGGGCGAAACCGAGTCCTGCGGCACTGGCGTTGTTGCCGCAGCCGCAGCGGCCGGGCAGTCTGACCACTGCACGGTCGAGGTCATCGGTGGCACGCTGGAGGTTGACCTGACCGGTCCCGAGGCCATCCTGATCGGCCCTGCTGTCGTCGTGGCGCGCGGCACCTGCCTACTGCCAACCTGAGAAGACAATGACTGAACCGTTCTATGAAGAGCCCGATCCCGAAGAGGTGGACGGCGACCAGCAGGACCTTGCCGACCGGCTGTCGCTGCGCCGCGTCGCCGGCATGTCCACCCAGCTCGCCGACATCTCCGAGGTCGAGTACCGCGATCTCCAGCTCGAGCGGGTGGTGCTCGTCGGGGTCTGGACCGGCAGCAACGACCACGACATCGACTACGCCATGGCAGAGCTGAAGCTGCTCGCCGAAACCGCCGGGTCAGAGGTGCTCGAAGGCCTTGTGCAGAAGCGGAAGGCGCCCGACCCCGCCACCTTCATCGGCCGCGGCAAGGTCGACGAGGTGCGCCAGGTCGTGATCGCCACCGGAGCGGACACCGTGATCTGCGACGGCGAGCTCGAACCGGCCCAGTTGCGCAACCTCGAGGACAAGGTCGGCGTGAAGGTCATCGACCGCACGGCGCTGATCCTCGACATCTTCGCCCAGCACGCCAGGAGTTCCGAGGGCAAGGCCCAGGTCGAGATGGCCCAGCTGCAGTACCTGCGCCAGCGCCTGCGCGGCTGGGGCGGCAACCTGTCGCGCCAGGCGGGCGGACGCGCTGCTGCCGGTGCCGGCATCGGTGGCCGTGGCCCCGGCGAGACCAAGATCGAGACCGACCGCCGGCGGATCAAGACCCGCATCGCCATCCTGCGGCGCCGGCTGCGGGACCTGGACGCCGTTCGCGAGACCACCCGGTCCCAGCGGGCACGCAACCGGATTCCCAGCGCAGCGATCGTCGGCTACACCAACGCCGGCAAGAGCTCCCTGCTGAACCGGCTCACCGGGTGCCGGCGTGCTGGTGGAGGATGCGCTGTTCGCGACCCTCGACCCGACCACGCGTCGCTCGCAGACCACCGACGGCCGGGTGTTCACCCTCACCGACACCGTCGGGTTCATCCGGCACCTGCCGCACGACCTCGTCGAGGCGTTCCGTTCGACGCTGGAGGAGTCGGTCCTCGCCGACCTCCTGCTGCACGTCGTCGACGGCTCCGATCCTGACCCGTTCGGCCAGGTGAGCGCTGTTCGCACGGTGCTGAACGACATCGGCGCAGCCCAGGTTCCCGAACAGCTCGTTGTCAACAAGATCGACACCGCCGATCCCGACATGCTGCTCGCGCTCCGTGGACGGTTCCCGGAAGCGCTGTTCATCTCCGCGCGCACCGGGGAGGGGATGGACGAGCTGCGGGCACGGATGGAGGAGCGCCTGCCCCGTCCGGAGGTCGAGGTGCACGCCCTCGTCCCGTACGACCGCGGCGACCTGATCAACAAGATCCACACCAGCGGCGAGTTCGTCTCCAGCGACCACACCGAGCACGGCACCCGTGTCGTCGCCCGTGTGAACGCCGACCTTGCCGGCGAACTGGCCCGCTACGCGATCGATGCCGACTCCTGAGCTGACCGGCCGGATCCTCACCGCTGCCATCGAGGCGATCGAGGGCGACGAGCGTCCCGGCCAGACGGAGATGGCCGCAGAGGTGGCCCGCACCATCGACAGCGGCGAGCACCTGCTCGTCCAGGCGGGCACCGGGACGGGCAAGTCACTGGGCTACCTCGCGCCGGCGCTGGCTGCGCTCAGCGAGAACCCCGAGGGACGGGTCGTGATCGCCACGGCGACGCTCGCCCTCCAGGCCCAGCTGGCGAACAAGGACATCCCCGCCGCCGTTGCGGCCTGCGAGAAGGTGACCGGCAAGGTCATCCGGCACGCCGTGGTGAAGGGCCGCAGCAACTACGCCTGCCTGCTGCGCGTCCGTGAGGGTGGCGGGCGTCGAGCAGGACGCGCTCGTCCCGGACGCCGCGGCGACGACAGCGGCCGGCGCCGAGGTCGTCGCGCTGCGCGGCTGGGCCGAGCAGCAGGCGATCGAGGGTGGGTTGGCCGATCGTGACGACGCACCCAGCCACGGCCCGCAGTCGTGGGCGCAGGTGTCGATCCCGGTGCGCGAGTGCCTGGGCGCCCAGCGCTGCCCGTTCGGCACGGAGTGCTTCGTCGAGACGTCGCGGGAACGGGCACGGCACAGCCAGCTGGTGGTCACCAACCACGCGCTGCTGGCCATCGACGCGCTGCACGGCGGCACGGCCCTGCCGGAGTACGACGCTGCCGTGATCGACGAGGCGCACGAGCTGGTGTCGCGGGTCACCGGGGCCGCCAGCGTCGAACTGAGTCCCCAGCAGGTCGAGCGGGTGGCCAAGCGGTGCCTCACCTGGCTGACGGACGAGACCGGGCTGGCGTTCCTCGATGCTGCAGACACCCTGCAGCTCGGCCTCGACGACGCGGAGGTCGGGCGGGTACTCGACCCTGACGCCGCGATCGTCGCAGCCTTCCGTTCGGTGCGGGACGCAGCGCGGAAGGCCGTGTCCGGTCTGGGCGGGGGCGAGGACGACGCCGGCCCGGCGCCAGGCGCAGGCCGCAGCGCAGGAGGTCTTCGACATCGCAGAGCGCATGGCCGGGCTCTCCGAGTTCGACGTGGTCTGGGTGTCGGAGCGCGAACGCTTCGGGCGGCAGGCGAACTGCGCCCCGCTGTCGGTCGCCGGCCTGCTGCGCAGCCTGATCTTCGACGAGCACCCGGTGGTGCTCACCTCCGCAACGTTGCGCGTGGGCGGCGACTTCGCCGCGGTGGCTGCCTCCGTCGGCCTCGAGGGCAAGGACCCGGCCCCGTGGCGCGGCATCGACGTCGGGTCGCCCTTCGACTACCGGCGCCAGGGCATCCTGTACGTCGCCAAGCACCTGCCGCCGCCCCACCGCGACGGCATCGGCACGGAGGTGCTGGCAGAGATCGCGGAGCTGGTGTGGGCGGCCGGCGGTCGCACGCTGGGGCTGTTCGCTTCCCAGCGCGCCGCGGAGACCGCTGCCGTGCACTGCCGCATCAACATCCCCGGCCGGACGATCCTGTGCCAGGGCGACGCCCACCTCGCCGAGCTGACGAAGGCCTTCATCGCCGACGACGAGGCCAGCCTGTTCGGCACGCTGTCGCTGTGGCAGGGCATCGACGTCCCCGGGGACACCTGCCGCCTGGTGCATCATCGACAAGATCCCGTTCCCGCGTCCCGACGACCCGCTGATGCAGGCGCGGCAACGCGCCGTCGCCGAGTCCGGCGGAAATGGCTTCATGGCGGTCGCAGCCACCCACGCCGGACTGCTGCTGGCGCAGGGCTCCGGACGCCTGATCCGCACGCTCGACCGACCGCGGGGTGGTCGCCGTGCTGGATCCGCGCCTCGTCACCGCCCGCTACGGGAACTACCTGCGGGCCTCGATGCCGGACTTCTGGATGACCACCGACCCGGAGACGGCGATCGCCTCGCTGCGACGGCTCGGTGAGGACAAGCCCTGAGGTGCCGGTTCAGGCCTCAAGGAGCAGCGCTGCCACGGCCGCGGCGAGCCCGTCCGGGACCTCGACGACCTTGGTGCGGCTGGTCGCGCCACTGACGAGCGTCACGTCACGCGCCGGGCACCCCAGCGCCTTCGCCGAGCGCGTGCGAGGGCGGCCGCTGTCGCCCGTCCGTCGACGGCCGGTGCCTGGACGGCGACCACGAGGGCGGCGTCGCCGTAGCGTCCGCCGACCCTCGTGCGTCCGGCGCCGGGCTTCACCCGGATCTCGAAGCGGATGGCTAGACCCGACGCAGGACCGCGACGACCTTGCCGAGGATGGAGGCGTCGTTGCCGTCGATCGGCTCGTAGGCCGGGTTGTGCGGCAGCAGCCACACCTGGCCCGGCGTGCGCTTGAACGTCTTGACGGTCGCCTCCTCGCCGATGAGGGCCGCGACGATGTCGCCGTTGATGGCGTCGGGCTGCTGCCGCACCACGACGTAGTCGCCGTCGCAGATCGCTGCCTCGATCATCGAGTCGCCCTTGACCTCCAGCAGGAAGAGGGTGCCCTCGCCGACGAGCTGGCGGGGGAGGGCGAAGACGTCCTCGACGGCCTGCTCGGCGAGGATCGGGCCGCCGGCGGCGATCCGGCCGAGCACCGGCACGCTCACCGACGGGCGCGTTCTGCTGCAGCGTCGGGGTCGAAGGTCGACGACCTCGTCAGGGGCCGACATCGACTCGGGCAGCCGGACCTCCAGCGCCCGCGGACGGTGCGGGTCGCGGAAGAGGAAGCCCTTGGCCTGCAGCACCTTCAGCTGGTGCGCTGCAGAGGACGACGAGGCGAGCCCGACGCGGTCGGCGATCTCGCGGATGCTCGGCGGGTAGCCGCGATCGACGAGGGCGTCGCGGATGACCTCGAGGATGCGGCGCTGCCGCGCGGTGAGCCCCTCGGCGTCTGCGGGCCCGTCGGGCAACTGGCTGACCTTGGTGCCCAGCTGGGCGGCGATGTCCTCCTTGCGCGGGCGACCGCGCTTGCGGCTTACGGGTTCTGGCTTGCTTGGCATGCACAGCAAGCTAGCCCCGGCGGAGGCCGGAATCAAACACATGTTCGACGTGTCGCGCACTTGCCGCGAACTTCTGTCAGTGGCGGCTGTTTGGATGATGCATGGCCCGACACGCGGGCGAACAAATGTTCGAATCATCCTTGATCCGGGCGGCGTTCTGGGGTAGAACAGGTATCGAACACCTGTTCGGTAATGAAGGAGATGGGTATGAGCGCTCTGCTGGTAGACGACCTGATCGTCCCGCTGCCGACGCGTCCGGCGGCCACCGGCTGGCGGCACGTCGAGAACGTCGAGCCCGCAGCGCGGCCACGGCCGCACCTCGTCACCGAGGCTGCGCCGGTCCGCCGTCCGCGCCTCCCGCCAGGCCGCGCCCCTGCGCCTCACCGACCGGGGGATCGCCGTGATCGTCGTGTTCTTCCTCGCGCTGATCGCCACGGCTGCCGTCGTGCTCGTCACGAGCTTCCTGAGCGTCAGCAACGACCCGATCCCGGCGCGCGGCGACGCGCCGGCCCTGGTGGCACTGCAGGGCTGAAAGCCGGAGCCGCACGCCGGCTGGTCGGGCAATCGACCAGTCGGCGTGCGCAATTCCACTCCTCCCGCGACACGCGCACACGCTTGGCCTTGCGAGTCGCCCAAAGCGTGCGTAACCTCTACATGTAGTAGTTACAGCGTTGTCGTTCATCCACAGATAGTGTTCGTGATCCACACACTGTCCACAGCTGGATCCACCGGCCCGGTCCCCAGGAAGGAGCCAGGGAAGTGCACTGCCCGTTCTGCCGTCACACCGACACCAGGGTCCTGGACAGCCGGGTCGCCGAGGACGGCACCAGCATTCGCCGGCGCCGCCAGTGCCCGATGTGCGAGCGCCGCTTCACCACGCTCGAGCAGATGCAGCTGGTCGTCGTGAAGCGATCCGGCGTCGTCGAGCCGTTCTCCCGCGAGAAGGTCGATCACCGGCGTCGCGAAGGCCTGCAAGGGCCGTCCGGTGTCCGAGGCGGACCTCGCCCGGCTCGGCCAGCGGGTCGAGGAGACCCTGCGGGCCAGCGGCCAGGCGGAGATCCCGGCCGACGAGGTCGGCCTTGCGATCCTCGGGCCGCTCAGCGAGCTGGACCCGGTCGCCTACCTGCGGTTCGCGTCCGTCTACAAGCATTACGACTCGGTCGAAGACTTCGAAGCCGAGATCGACCAGTTGCGTCGTGTCGCGCTGGTCACGAACTGATCACCCTCTACCCCCAGATAAACCGAAAGGCAGTCGAACCATGACCGAGACCGCGAAGGCCACCACCCGTGGAGGCCGGAAGTCGCCGGGGCTGAAGATCAATCGGGTCTTCACCACGGCCGGGGTGCACCCGTACGACCAGGTCACCTGGGAGTTGCGGGACGTGGTGCAGCAGAACTGGAAGACCAATGAGGTCGTCTTCGAGCAGCGTGGCGTGGAGTTCCCGGACTTCTGGAGCCTGAACGCCTCCACCATCGTCACCACCAAGTACTTCCGCGGCGCCGTCGGCACCCCGCAGCGCGAGACCAGCCTGAAGGCGCTGATCGACCGTGTCGTGAAGACCTACCGCAAGGGCGGCGAGGACAACGGCTACTTCGCAGCGGACGAGGACGCGGAGATCTTCGAGCACGAGCTCACCTGGATGCTGCTGAACCAGTACTTCAGCTTCAACTCCCCGGTCTGGTTCAACGTCGGCACCACCAGCCCGCAGCAGGTCAGCGCCTGCTTCATCCTCAGCGTCGACGACTCGATGGAGTCGATCCTCAACTGGTACAAGGAAGAGGGCTTCATCTTCAAGGGCGGCTCCGGTGCCGGCCTGAACCTCTCCCGCATCCGCTCGAGCAAGGAGCTGCTGTCCTCCGGCGGCACCGCGTCCGGCCCGGTCTCGTTCATGCGCGGCGCGGACGCCTCCGCGGGCACCATCAAGTCCGGTGGCGCCACCCGCCGGGCGGCCAAGATGGTCGTGCTCGACGTCGACCACCCCGACATCTACGAGTTCGTGGAGACCAAGGCGCACGAGGAGGACAAGATCCGTGCGCTGCGCGACGCCGGCTTCGACATGGACCTGAGCGGCAAGGACATCGTCAGCGTCCAGTACCAGAACGCCAACAACTCGGTGCGGGTCACCGACGAGTTCATGCGCGCCGTCGAGGACGGCACCGAGTTCGGCCTGCGTGGCCGGATGACCGGTGAGGTCATCGAGACCGTCGATGCCCGCGACCTGTTCGCCAAGATCTCCCAGGCCGCCTGGGCGTGCGCCGATCCCGGCCTGCAGTACGACGACACGATCAACGCCTGGCACACCAACCCCGAGTCGGGCCGGATCACCGCGTCCAACCCGTGCTCGGAGTACATGAGCCTGGACAACAGCTCCTGCAACCTGGCCAGCCTGAACCTGATGAAGTTCCTGCGCGACGACGACACCTTCGACGTCGAGTCCGTTCGTGAAGGCTGTCGAGCTCGATCATCACCGCGATGGACATCTCGATCTGCTTCGCCGACTTCCCGACCGAGTCGATCGGCCAGACCACGCGGGACTTCCGCCAGCTCGGCATCGGCTACGCCAACCTCGGCGCGCTGCTGATGGCTGTCGGCCTTGCCTACGACTCCGACGGCGGACGGTCGATGGCCGCGGCCATCACCTCGCTGATGACCGGCGTGTCCTACCGTCGCTCCGCGGAGCTGGCGGCCGTCGTCGGCCCGTACAACGGCTACGCCCGCAACGCCTCCGCCCACCAGCGGGTGATGCGCAAGCACCAGTCGGCCAACGACGACTCCCGCAGCGTCGACATCCTCGACAAGCCGGTGCACGACGCCGCAGCCCTCGAGTGGGCCCAGGTGGTCGCGCTCGGTGCGAAGAACGGCTTCCGCAACGCGCAGGCCTCCGTGCTCGCGCCGACCGGCACCATCGGCTTCATGATGGACTGCGACACCACCGGCATCGAGCCCGACTTCTCGCTGGTGAAGTTCAAGAAGCTGGTCGGTGGCGGCTCGATGCAGATCGTCAACCAGACGATCCCGCGGGCGCTGAACCGTCTGGGCTACACGGCGGAGACCGTCGAGGCGATCATCGAGTACATCGCCGAGAACGGCCACGTCGTCAACGCCCCCGGCCTGAAGCCCGAGCACTACGAGATCTTCGACACCGCGATGGGCCAGCGCTCGATCAAGCCGATGGGTCACGTCCGGATGATGGCTGCGGTGCAGCCGTTCCTCTCCGGTGCGATCACGCAAGACGGTCAACCTGCCGGAGTCCGCGACGGTCGAGGAGATCGCCGATGTCTACCTGCAGGGCTGGAAGCTCGGCCTCAAGGCGCTCGCCGTCTACCGCGACAACTGCAAGGTCGGCCAGCCGCTGAGCGACGGCAAGAAGCCGGAGGAGAAGGCCGCTGCGAAGGCCGAGCCCGAGGTGCGGATCGAGTACCGGCCGCGCCGCAACCGCCTGCCCAAGTCGCGGGTGAGCCGCACCACGTCGTTCTCCGTCGCCGGCGCCGAGGGGTACATGACCTCCGGCCAGTACGACGACGGACACCTCGGTGAGGTCTTCCTCAAGCTCGGCAAGCAGGGTTCGACGCTCTCCGGCGTGATGGACGCCTTCAGCATCGCGGTCTCGATCGGCCTGCAGTACGGCGTGCCGCTGGAGCAGTTCGTCCAGAAGTTCACCAACCTGAAGTTCGAGCCGGCCGGCATGACCGACGACCCGGACGTGCGGATCGCGCAGTCGATCATGGACTACATCTTCCGCAGGCTGGCGCTGGACTACCTGTCCTTCGACGAGCGGGCAGAGCTCGGCATCTACACCGCTTCGGAGCGGGCACGGTACGTGGAGACCGGCAACGTACCTCTCCGAGGAGGACGAGGCCGACATGATCGAGTCGGAGTCGCTGAAGAACGACGCGGGCGACGACGTCCGGGTGCACGAGGACGGACCCGATCCAGCCAGCCCTGGTGGAGATGACGGCCCGCTCCACCGCAGAGGTGCTGGAGAAGTTGTCCGGCCTGAGCGTCGACGCCCCGCTGTGCCTCACCTGCGGGACGAAGATGCGTCGCTCGGGCTCCTGCTACATCTGCGAGGGTTGCGGCTCCACCAGCGGCTGCAGCTGATCGGACGCAGAGGAAACCGCCGGGCCGTTACGGCCCGGCGGTTTCGTCGTCTTCTGCGTTCCGGTTCCGGCGCGGCAGGCTGCACCGTCAGGCTGACCCAGGTCGTCGCGGTTGCCGGAGTGGCGGTGGCGGGCTTGGCCGGACTGGCCTCGCCCGGTACGCGTGGACGGATGCCCTCACCCATGGCTGCGCGCAGGGCCTGCTGGATCGCGGAGCCCGCCGACGGGTCGTGCTTTCGGATTTCGGCCATGCCTGCACGATAGTCCCGGGCGCGCTGGTCAGGCTGGCCCTGAGCCGGTGCCTGTCTGATCCATGCTGGCCGTGGGTTCCGCTGCGGCTGGAGGCTGCTGGCGGATCTCGAAGACAACGTACGTCGCGACGGCGAGGACGGCCGCTACCACAAGACCGATCGCAGCGACGGGCGAGAAAGCGTAGAGCCGGCTGAACAGGTCGAGCCCGACCGTGCCGAGGGTGGCGTAGAGCAGCGCCCATGCCGCAGAGCCGATGACGACGGCCGGCAGGTAGTGCCGCAGCCGCATCACGGTGACGCCTGCTGCCAGGTTCGCCACCGTCTGGAAGCCGATGGTGAGGAACGACAGTGCAACGACGGGCGGGCCGTAGCGGTCGATGCGTTCGGTCGCACGCAGGTAGCCGGGGGAGTCGAGCAGTCGTGCCAGCCGGGTGCGCCGTGCGCCTGCAGAACCCAGGCGGCCCAACCAGTAGGTGCCGTTGGCCCGCAGCATCACGATCACGAACAGCGCGGCCACAAGGGCCGGGAACGGCAGGTTCCAGGTGGTGGGATCCATGCTGCCTTCGCTGACGGTGTTCGGGAACGTCAGTCTACGTTGACGTGCGGGTGGTGGCCCGGTGCAGGGCGAGTATCCCGGCAGCGGAAGCGGCGACGGCGACCACCGCCGGCAGGTCACCGGGATGCAGCACGGCGCCGAGTTGCCACACAGCCCAGGTGCCGGCGGTGAACAGCGCGTACCCGATCAGGGTGAGTGCCCGGGGTGCCCGTCCGGGCCCGGGCTTCGGGATGAAGCGCACCTCGACGCGGGCGATCAGCGGCACCACCAGCACAACCACCACGAGGACGAGGAGCATCAGGAGCACCGGGTTCATCAGCACAGGGGCGGCTGCGGGCATCAGGAGCGACAACCCGAGCAGCAGGCCCGCGGACACGACGATCGCGGGGATGTGCCACAGGTAGGCCGTCAACAGGAGCGCGTTGGCAAGCCGCACCAGCCCGCCGGCGCGCTCGCCGAGACGGGCGGCGACGCCTGCGCGATCGAGCAGGCCGAGCACGCAGGTCTGGATGAACCCGAGGACGGTGATCGCGAGGGTCGGCGGCAGCAGGTTGGCGACCAGCACGTCGGCCCAGGCAACTGCTGCCGGCGGGTAGCCCAGCCACACGACAAGGGCGACGATGACGGCCGCCCCGGCTGCGATCGCTGCCAGCAGGCGTCCCGTCGACCAGGTGCGGAACCAGCCGCGGTGGTAGGCGATGCCCCATTGGTGGGCCAGCGACCAGGCGAAGGCGAGGTTGACCCATTGCAGCCCCTGGTCCCCGGTGAGCCGGACGGCGACGTCCACCCCGATCACTCCGGCGAGCAGCGGCAGCATCACCCAGGCGCCGGCCCTCTCGTGCAGCCACACAGCCACCGGGGCAGCAGCCAGCAGCAGCTGGTAGACCACGGCGAACCAGAGCAGCTGGGCGAACTGGCGGCTCAGCGCGGCGGCCTGCGGCAGCCAGCCCGCCCAGGCAGCGACGGTGCCGATCACGGTGAAGACGATCAGGAACAGCGACATGGGCCCGAGGAGGCGGCTCCCGCGCAGCGTGAGGAAGTCGGCGTAGGGCGCCCCGGACGCCCGCCACTTGTCGACGACGACGGCGTTCGCATAGCCGGCCGCGACGAAGAACACGGGAATGATGGTCGCGACCCAGCTGATCGCCCAGAACACCGGACCGGGCGCCCACGGCACCACCACCAGCTTCCCGTCCACCAGCAGCACCTGCCAGAGCAGCGAATGGAACACCACGACGATCACCATCGACCCGATGCGGGCAAGGTCGATCAGGTGGTTGCGTTCGGGCACCGGGACATCGTAGGGCCCGGGCGCCGTACGCTGACGCAGTGCAGGCGGCCCTCAGCGGATACATCACCATCTGGTCCGTGATCGGGGTCGGCTGGCTGGTCGCGCACTTCCGGGTGCTCAACGAACAGCACCGCCGGATGCTGTCGAGGGTGGCGTTCACCGTCGCCTCGCCGGTCCTGCTGTTCTCCCTGCTCTCCCGCGCCGATCTCAGTCATGTGTTCAGCACGACGATCATCGTCTCGGCGCTGGCCATCGTGATCGGCGGACTGGTCTACCTCGTGGCCGCCCGCGTCTTCTTCGGCCCCGGTGACCTCGCCGGCCGGGTGGTCGGCACGTTGTGCTCGATCTACACCAACGCAGGGAACCTCGGGCTGCCGGTCGCCGCGTACGTGCTCGGCGACATGACCTGGATGGCGCCGATCCTGCTGATCCAGGTGGGCGTACTACAGCCGACGGCGCTCGCCCTGCTCGACCTCGCTGCTGCCCGCGGTCGGGGGACGCGACTCAGCCCGCTGCGCTACCTGACGCCTCCCGTTCCGCAATCCGCTCACGCTGGGCTCGATCGCAGGCCTGCTGGTGAACGCACTGCACGTGCCGGTGCCGGAGGTGCTGTGGCCCCCGATCGAGATGGTCGCCCAGGTCGCCGTCCCGGCAATGCTGCTGGCGTTCGGCATCTCCCTGCGGCTCGACCCGTTGCCAGGAATCGGCCCGCACGCAAGGGAGCTGGCGCTGGTGACGCCGATCAAGGTGCTCCTGCACCCCGCGCTCGCGTACGGCCTTGCCACCTGGGTCTTCGGGTTGCCGTTGCCACAGGTCCTCGCCGTCACCGTCATCGCTGCCCTGCCGACGGCGCAGAACATCTACCTGATCTCCGGCCGGTACCACGTCCGCACCCTGCTGGCCCGCGACGCGATCTTCATCTCCACGATCGCGTCGATCCCGGTGATCGTCGCAGCCTCCACCTGGCTGCGCTGAGCCCGCGGGTTAAGATGGGCCGCTGACTTCGGCGGTTCTCGCCGTCCCGGCTCGGTGGAAGGACTAGCATTCCCGCGATGGACACCGGCCACTTCACCCGCCTCTCAGGTGACGAATGCGGTCATCTGCTCCGTGGTCACAGCGTCGGCAGGGTCAGTTGGGCCTCCAGCAGGGGCCTTCAGGTCCTGCCTGTCAGCTACGTGGCCAGCGGCGGGTTGCTCTACTTCCGCACCAACCCCGACTCGGTGATGGGGGAGTTGGCCGGTCCGATCGACGTCGCCTTCGAGGTGGACGACATCGACGTGAGCACCGCCACCGGCTGGAGCGTCCTCGTCCAGGGTGAGGCGCGGGCCCACGACGATTCGACGAGCGACCTGCGGATCCCCGACGCCTGGGCGCCGGGCGAGCGGGCGCTCACGGTGGTCATCACCCCTTCCGCATGCTCTGGGCGCGCCGTCTCCGCCGCCCACCCGAGGAGTTGAACGATGCTCAAGCCCTATGAGGGACCGGCACGGGTCGTGGTCGGCTTCGACGGTTCCGAGGACGCACACCGCGCGCTCCAGCACGCGATCGCTGAGGCGAAGGCGCGCGAGGCGGAACTCGTCCTCGTCCACGCCGTCGACGACACCGTCCTCAACAGTGCCTGGGGGGTCGTGTTCGACCCCGAGGAGATCAAGCAGGGTGCCGCAGCGATGCTGGCAAAGGGCGTCGACGACGCTGTCGAAGCCGGAATGGCCCGCAACCGCGTCCGCACCGAGATCGTGCTCGGCAACCCGGCAGCAGCGCTCACCCGGCTCAGCGCCCAGGCATCGCTCATCGTCGTGGGACGGCGGTCCAACGACAGCGGCGAGCGCCAGTACGTGGGCTCCACCTCCGTCGGCGTGGTCGGAACGGCCCATTGCCCTGTCATCGTGGTCTCGGACAACGACATCGTCCGCGAGCAGCGCACCGGCCTGATCGGCGTTGCCGTCGACACGTCCGCCCGTGGCGCCGTTGCGCTGGAGTGGGCACTGAGCGAGTGCCAGGACCACGGCGGCAAGGTCGTCGTGATCAGCGTCTGCCGCGCACCGCAGGGACGCTGGTTCAGCGGCGGCCAGCCCACCCAGGAACAGCAGGACGCTGCGGTCGAGGTGACCCGCGCCCGGATGACGGAGATGATCTCGGAGATCACCGAGGACTTCGTCGGTGTCGACGTGACCCTCGAGGTGCCCTACGGCAGCCCGCTGGACCTGCTCACGGCACGCACGGAGGACCTCGACATGCTGGTGCTCGAGGTGCACGCCTCCTTCCCGACCTATTCGGTCGGTGGCACGATCCGCGGCCTGCTCAGCCATGGCCGGTGCCCGATCGGCGTGATCCGTCCGAAGGACAGCCACGGTTCCTGACCTCGGGTACCATGTGGGCCGGCTATGACCGCCGACCCGCCCGTGCTCACCTTCGACGCGGCGCTGCCCATCAGCGCCCACGTCGACGAGATCCGCGCGGCCCTGATCGCCAACCAGGTGATCGTCGTCGCGGGGGAGACCGGCTCGGGCAAGACCACCCAGTTGCCCAAGATCTGCCTGCTCGCCGGCCGGAAGAACATCGGCCACACCCAGCCACGCCGGATCGCCGCCCGCAGCGTTGCTGCCCGGATGGCGGAGGAACTGGGCGAGGAACTCGGCCACACCGTCGGCTTCCAGGTGCGCTTCTCCAGCAAGCGCAGCCGCGAGACACGGGTCAAGGTGATGACCGACGGCATCCTGCTCGCCGAGATCGCGCACGACCGCGAGCTTCGCCGCTACGACACGATCATCATCGACGAGGCGCACGAGCGCTCCCTCAACATCGACTTCCTGCTGGGCTACCTGAAGCAGCTGCTGCCGAAGCGGCCGGACCTGCGGCTGGTGATCACGTCGGCAACCATCGACACCGCCCGGTTCAGCGAGCACTTCAACGACGCACCGGTGATCGAGGTGTCCGGCCGCACCTACCCGGTGGAGATCCGCTACCGCCCGATCGCAGGTACCGCCGACGACCGCGACCGCGACCAGCTGGACGCGATCTGCGACGCGGTGAAGGAACTGTCGGCCCGGCTGGACGGCGACATCCTCGTCTTCCTCTCCGGCGAGCGCGAGATCCGGGACACCGCAGAGGCGATCGCCGGCCTGCAGCTGCGCTTCACGGAGGTGGTGCCGCTGTACGCGCGGCTGTCAGCAGAGGAGCAGCACCGCGTGTTCAGCTCGCACACCGGGCGGCGCATCGTGCTGGCGACGAACGTGGCGGAGACGTCACTGACGGTGCCGGGGATCCGCTTCGTCGTCGACCCCGGCATGGCGCGGATCTCCCGCTACTCGGCCCGCACGAAGGTGCAGCGGCTCCCGATCGAGCCCATCTCGCAGGCCTCGGCCAACCAGCGAGCCGGACGCTGTGGACGGCTCGGGCCGGGAATCTGCATCCGCCTCTACGACGAGGAGGACTACGCCTCCCGTCCGGAGTTCACCCAGCCGGAGATCCTGCGGACCAACCTCGCTGCCGTCATCCTGCAGATGGCCGACGCCGGGCTGGGCGACATCACCCGCTTCCCGTTCGTCGAGGCGCCCGACGCCAGCCAGGTGCGTGACGGCCTGCGGCTGCTGAGCGAGCTCGGCGCCGTCGAGACCGGCGGGCACGACCGTGGCACCGTCCGCCTGACCCCGGTGGGACGCCAGCTCGCCCGCCTGCCGGTAGACCCGCGGCTGGGACGCATGATCGTGGAGGCCGCACCAGCAGGGATGCCTGCGCGAGGTGCTGCCGATCGTCGCGGGCATCGCCATCCCCGACGTCAGGGAACGACCCGCGGAGGACACCGCTGCAGCGGACGCCGCTCACAAGCGCTTCTGGGCGCCCCTCGACGGCGCAGCGGAGCCGACCCCCGACGGCTCCGACATCGCTGCGCTGCTGCGGCTGTGGGCCTACCTGCGGGAGCGCAGGCGCGAGCTGTCCGGCAACGCCTTCCGCCGCCTGTGCCGCAGCGAGTACCTGAACTTCCTGCGCGTCCGTGAGTGGCAGGACCTCCATACCCAGCTGCGCGAGGCCTGCACGGAGATGGGCCTGCGCCGCAACGACGTCCCTGCCGGCCTCGACCGGGTGCACACCGCCGTCCTCGCCGGCCTGCTCTCCCATGTGGGCCTGCTCGACGTGACCTCCCAGGCGAAGCCGGAGCGCGGCAAGCGGCGCGGGCCTGCCGAGTACCTCGGCGCGCGGGGAGCCCGGTTCGCGATCAATCCCGGTTCGAGTTCTGCCCGCACCAACCCGCCGCTGGTGATGGCGGTCGAGCTGGTGGAGACCTCGCGGCTCTGGGCACGCATGGTGGCGCCGATCGAGGCCGAATGGGTGGAAGCCGTCGGTGGCCACCTGCTGAAGCGCAACTACTCCGAGCCGCACTGGTCGGCCTCCGGTGGGCAGTGCGTCGCCTACGAACGGGTCACCCTTCTCGGCGTCCCGATCATCGCCGCAGCGACTGGTCAGCTACGCACGCATCGATCCGGTGGTCGCCCGCGAGGTGTTCATCCAGTCGGCGCTGGTCGAGGGGCAGTGGCGCACCCGGCACCACTTCTGGCCGCGCAACCAGGCCACCCGGGCGGAGGCGGAGCAGCTGGCGGACAGGAACCGGCGTCGCGACCTGCTGGTCGACGACGTGACCATCGCCGCGTTCTACAACGAGCGCATCCCCGCCGACATCGTCAGCGTCGCCCACTTCGACCGCTGGTGGCGTGATGCGCGACGCACGGACGAGCACCTGCTCGACCTGACCCTCGCCGACCTCGTGCAGCCCGACGCCGACCTCGACAACGACTCCTACCCCGACCACTGGGTGTCCTCCGGTGAACAACTCGACGTTGACTACGCGTTCGACCCGGGTAGCGGCCACGACGGCGTCACAGTGACCATCCCGCTGGCGAGCCTCACCCGGCTGGACCCGGCGGTGTTCACCTGGCAGGTTCCCGGACTTCGCGCCGAGGTGGCAGCAGAACTGGTGCGGGGGCTGCCGAAGGCGCTGCGCACCCAGCTGGTGCCTGCCCCCGACACCGCGCGCAGGGCACTCGCCTGGCTGGACGACCATCCGGGCCCGGCGTCGGAGCCGCTGTGGACGGCCCTGGGCCGCGGGATCCTCGCCCTCACCGGCGTCCAGGTGCCGCCGGATGCGTGGCAGCCGGCCGCCGTCCCCGACCACCTGCGGGTGCGGTTCCGGGTGCAGGCAGACGGCGCAGAGCCGGTCGTCGGGCGTGACCTCGCCGAGCTGTCCCAGCAACTGGCGCCGAAGGTCAGCCGGACGCTCAACGCCGCTGCGTCACACCTGACCCACGAAGGCGCGACCAGCTGGGACTTCGGCACGGTTCCGACGCGAACTGAGCGAACCGATGCCCGGCTATCCAGCCCTCGTCGATCGCGTCACCAAGGTGGGTGTCCAGGTGTTCGCCGAGTCCGACGCGGCAGCGCGGGCCCACCGTAACGGGCTGCGACGGCTCATCACCCTCACAACGGTCGATCCCACCCGCTGGGTGATCAGCCGCATGTCCAACGCCACCAAGCTTGCCCTGGCCACCTCGCCCTACGCGAGCGTCCCTGCGCTGCTCGCCGACGCACGGCTCAAGGTCACCGGCGAGCTCGCGGACGCCCGGGGCGGGCTGTGGCAGGTGCGGGACGCTGCTGCGTTCACGGCCCTTGCCGACACGGTGCGGACGGATGCCGCAGCCGCGATGCAACAGGCCGTCACGACGGCGGGGGAGATCGTCCAGCTCGCCGGCGAGGTGCAACGACTGCTGCCGTCCGCCCCGCCGGCGACGAGGACGGACGTCACCGAACAGCTCGGCGGACTGGTCTACCCGGGCTTCATCGCCGCGACGCCGCCGTCGGCCTTCCGCCGGCTTGCCACGTACCTGCGCGCCATCGTGCGACGACTGGAGGCAGCGCACGCCAATCCCCGCCGCGAGGCAGAGGGCCTGGACCTGATCGGTGACCTCGAGGACGAGTACGCGGCCCTGTGCCGGCGCTTCCCGGCCGGGCCGCTGCCCGTGCCCGTGTCGGAGGTCGGTTGGCTGCTGGAGGAACTGCGCGTCAGCCTGTTCGCCCAGGCACTCGGGACCGCAGTACCGGTGTCGGCGAAACGCGTACGGACAGCGATGGCAGCGGTTTCCATCACGACCTGAGTAGGCCTTTCACCGCCGGTCCGCCCAATTTCCGGCAATTCCACAACTTCGCACGTGAGTGGTCGTGCAGGTCTACGCTAAACCTGTACGTCACAATGTCTCGGGGGATGGCAGTGATGGTCCGGTTTCTATGAAGTTCCCTGTCTGAGGGACCTGGCGGAGCTTGTCAGCAGGAGCGCGGAGACCTTCGGTAACCGAATAGCCTTTCGGGAACTGGACGGCAGCAAGGGTGTGCACGAGTACACCTACAACCAGGTCCGCGACGAGGTCGCTGCCATCGGGACGGCCCTCTTCGATGAGGGTCTGGCCGGGGCGCACGTCGCCATCGTCGGGGACAACAGCTACAGCTACGTGATCTGTTACCTGGCGGTGGTGGGCAGCGGTGGTGTGATCGTCCCGCTGGACAAGGAACTGACCAACGGTGAGTTGGCCGACCTCATCGTGCGCTGCGGAGCGACTGCGCTGATGTACAGCGACACCCTCGCCGCGGATCTCCCCGCGATCCTCGCCACGTGCCCTGCCGTCGGTTTCACGCTCAATATCACCCGATATCCCACCGATTCCGAGAATGCAGGATTCGATGAATTCCTGGCGGCCGGTCAGGCCCTCCTGGACAGGGGTGACGACCGCTACCACGGCGTCATCGCAGATCCGGAGGCCCTCGCTGCGATCCTGTTCACGTCGGGCACCACCGGTCCGAGCAAGGGCGTCATGCTGTCGCAGCGGAACATCGTCGCCGTGATCCACTCGGCCTTCACGATGTTCCGGTTCCCGCGCACCGGCATGTCCGTTCTGCCGATCAACCACGCCTACGAGTTCAACCTCAACATCCTCGGCTGCCTCTTCGATGGAATCACGATCAGTTTCAACGACAGCATCATGCATGTCCGCGAGAATCTCGAGCGATTCAAGCCGGAAATGTCACTGATGGTGCCGATGATCGTAGACGCGCTCCACAAGGGCATCTGGAAAGAGGCCGAGAAGAATCACATGACCGGCTATCTGCGCTACGCGATCGGCCTGTCAAATGCGCTGAGACATGTGGGGATAGACCTGCGGCGCTCGTTCTTCCGTCCCATTCTCGAGCATTTCGGTGGACGCCTGCGGGTGATCGTCTGCGGAGGGGCGCCCCTTGCTGCCGAGACGGTGGCGGGGCTCACGTCACTGGGGATCGATGTGTACAACGGCTACGGGATCACGGAGTGCGCTCCACTGATCTCCTCCAACTGCACCCTGCGTCGTGTGCCCGGTTCTGTCGGGGTTCCGTGCCCGGAGATCGAGGTGCGGATCGCAGAGAAGGATGCCGAGGGCAATGGAGAAATCCAGGTACGCGGGCCCCACGTGATGCTCGGCTACTACAAGGATCCGTCGGCCACCGCTGCAGCCTTCACCGACGACGGCTGGTTCAGGACCGGCGACCTGGGGCGGCTGGGCCGCGGCGGCGCCCTGTTCATCACAGGGCGGGAGAAGAACCTGATCATCCTTCCGAACGGCAAGAACGTCCAGCCGGAGGAGATCGAGGAGGCCCTCCTGTGCGGCATCGGCTACCTGAAGGAGGTCGTCGTCCACGAACTGCGTGACCCCAGCGGGTCCCCGCGGATCGCTGCGTCCGCCTACCTCGACCCGGAGTGGGTGAGCGCGCTGGGCGCTGACGGGGCTCGGGTGCGGTTCGACGCCGACGTCGCGACGGTGAACCTGCGCCTCGCGAGCTACAAGCGCATCTGCCTGACCCGGCTCAGGGAGCAGGAGTTCGAGAAGACCGCCACACGCAAGATCATGCGCCATCGAATTGAGGGGGTACTCGTATGAATCTGCTCGGTGCCATCACCAACCTCGTGAAGGACTACGCCGACGTCGAGGACGACCAGCTGACAAGGGCAACTGACCCGGTGCGCGACCTGCACCTGAACTCCTACGACATGATGAGCATCATCGGGCGGCTGGAGTCCGACCTCGGGGTCGAGATCGCCGAGCGCGATGTCCGCCGACTGGTCACGCTCGGTGACCTCGACGACTACATCAAGGCGAAGCTGCAGACATGATCCGGGCTGCCGTGTGCCTGGATCCGCTGCTGCGCGCGCACCAGGGGCAGCACGCCGCGGCCGAGCGGCTCCTGCAGCACGCCCTCGGCAACGGCTTCGGCCTGCCCGGCGCCGGCACTGGCCTGGTTCACGACAGTTGCGGGCGGCCGTCCGTAGCCGCCCACCCCGAGGTCCACGTGAGCATCTCCCACTGTGACGGAGCGGTGCTGGTGGCTGCGTCGTCGGCACCGATCGGGGTGGACGTCGAGTGGCTCCGTCCGCTCGACCACTTCGCGCTCGTGCGGATGCTGAACCTCGGGGAGATCGACCGGGTGCTTCGCTCTCCGGATCCGGACCGCGAGTTCTTCCGCTACTGGACGCTCAAGGAGAGCTACCTGAAGGCGATCGGGACGGGCCTCGGCTACGCGCTGAAGGAGCTGGACGTCGACGTTGCGCCGGACGGGACGGCGAGCGTCAGCCGGCCGCAGGCGTGGGTGGGCCTTGAGGAGCGCTTCGAGGGCTACGTGCTGGCGTTCTGCTGCCTCGAGGGCGGCCCGGGGGACACCGACGTCGCGCTCGAGCGCATGGAACTGACGAGGCTGTGAGGAAGCTGGCATGGGGAGCTATGTCGAGTTCGACGGAGTGAAGAAGACCTACCGGATGGGCGACTACGACATCGAGGCGCTCGCCGGAGTGAGCTTCGGCATCGAGCGAGGGCCAGTTCGTCATCATCGCCGGCGCCTCGGGGCCGGCAAGAGCACGATCCTCAACATCCTCGGCGGGATGGACCTGCCCACGTCGGGCAAGACCTTCTTCGACGGCGCAGAGGTGAGCGCCTACTCCGCAGAAGCAGATGGTCGAGTACCGGCGCTACGACGTCGGCTTCGTCTTCCAGTTCTACAACCTCATCCCGAACCTCACGGCGAGGGAGAACGTCGAGCTCGCCTCGCAGGTCAGCAGGGAACCGCTGGACATCGACGAGGTGATGGCGAGCGTCGGACTCGGCGACCGGATGCCGAACTTCCCGTCCCAGCTCTCGGGCGGCGAGCAGCAGCGGGTGGCGATCGCGCGCGCCGTTGCGAAGAATCCGAAGCTGCTCCTGTGCGACGAGCCGACCGGCGCCCTCGACTACGACACGGGCCGCTCGATCCTCGCCTGCTGCAGGAGACCTGCCGCAACCGCAAGATCACCGTCGTCGTGATCACCCACAATCCTCGCGCTGATGCCGATGGGGGACCGGGTGATCAAGGTGAAGAGCGGGCTGATCGACGAGGTCATCGACAACGCCGGAGACGGTCAGCGTCGACAGTCTGGAGTGGTGATGCTCAGCCGTGCGTTGATCGACGGACGCGCTCAGGGAGGTGCGCAGGTCCCCGGCGCGGTTCTTCTCCATCCTCGCGATCGTCGCGATCGGCGCCGGCCTGTTCGTGGGCATCAAGGCCGCGGCGCCGGACATGAAGTACACCGCCGATCGCTACTACGACCAGCAGAACATGATGGACATCCGCATCGTCTCCACCCTCGGGCTCGACGGGGACGACATCAGCGCCATCACCGCCACCGAGGGGGTGCAGTCGGTCCAGGCCGCCTACTTCGTCGATGTCACAACGAGCATCAACGGCGTCGAATACGTCCTGCGCACGCACTCGCTGCCCTCGTCGGTGGGCGGCGACGGCAACCTGACAGCGCTCAACCAGCCCAAGCTGGTCGAGGGCAGGCTGCCGACCAGCCCGGACGAGTGCGTGATCGAGTCCAACCGCAACGTGCCGTTCCCGCTCTCCATCGGGGACACCATCCCCGTCGCCTCCGGGACGACGACGGACATCTCGGAGACCCTTGCGCACAGCCGCTACCAGATCGTCGGGAAGGTCGTCTCGCCGCTCTACCTGACCTTCGACCACGGAGAATCGAGCATCGGTGGCGGCCGCATCAACCTGTTCATGCTCGTCGGCTCCAGCGAGTTCCGCTACCCGGTCTACACCGAGGCGCTCGTCACCGTGCTGGGCGCGAAGCAGCTCGACTCCTACAGCTCGCGAGTACCGCTCCCTCGTCAGCCGCGTCGCCGGCCGCCTCGCCAACCTCGGCGAGGAGCGCGCGCCCCTGCGTCTGGCATGCCATCAAGCGGGACGCCCAGGCGAAGCTCGACCAGGCCAAGGCGGACCTCGCAGCGGAGCGGGCGCGCTACGACCGGGAGATCGCTGCAGCGGAGAAGAAGCTCGCCGACGCCGAGGACCAGATCGTCTCCGGGACGGGCTTCGCTGGCCGCCCAGCGCAAGGCGTTCGCCACCCAGGTCAGCGCTTCGGAGTCGATGATCGGGCAGTTCGACGCCCAGCTCCGCCGCGCCCAGGCGGTCTTCACGACCAGCACGGCCAGCTACCGGCAGGCTGCTGTCGCAGGCATCGACGATCATCTCCGAGGCGAAGCAGATCAAGAAGCAGGGGCAGGAGGCCCTCGACAGTGCGCTCGCGACGATGGCGTCGGTCGAGACGCATGCTGCAGGCCGACAACCTCACAGACGAGCAGCGCGCGGCCCTGCGCGGCATCCTCGACCAGCAGAAGGTCATCGAGAAGAACGCGCGGCAGGCGATCAGTGCCAGTTCCACGGTCGTCTCCGCCGCCAGCAAGCAGCTGAACAAGGCGAAGGCCCAGCTCAACGCCGCCCGCGCCCAGCTCGCGGCCGCCCGCGCCCAGCTGAACAACGCGAAGGCCAAGCTGGCCGCGGCGAAGGCCACGGCGCAACGGAATTCGCGGCAGCAGAAGCGCGCCTCGACGCGGCGCAGACCGCCTACGAGCTCGGTAAGGCCGAGCTGGACGCCAAGAAGGCGGCGGGGGCGAAGGACCTGGCCGACGGTGCAGGCGCAGATCGCCGCTGCACAGGACGAGATCGACCGCCTGAGCGCGCCGATCTGGTACGTGCTCGACCGGTCGAAGCTCGACAGCTACGCCGAGTACGCGGCCACCGCCGACCGCATGGACGCGATCGCCGCTGCTCTTCCCCGTCTTCTTCTTCGCCGTCGCTGCCCTGGTCTGCCTCACCACCATGACCCGGATGATCGACGAGCAGCGCACGTCGATCGGCGCGTACAAGGCCCTTGGGCTACGGCGAGCGCGGCCATCGCCTTCAAGTACGTCACCTACGCTGCGATCGCGAGCCTCGTCGGCGGGGCGATCGGCGTGGCGGCCGGCATCAATGTCTTCCCCAAGGTCATCTTCGACTCCTGGGCGATGATGTACGAGCTGCCCCCGATGGAGCAGGTCGGCGCAGCTGCCCCTGCTCCTCGGAACGGTCGTGGTCGCAGCGTGCTGCTCACGAGCGCGACCGCCTACCTCTCCGTGCGCAAGGAACTGGCTGCCGTGCCGGCGACCCTGATGCGACCCAAGGCGCCGACCGCCGGCAAGGTCATCCTGCTGGAACGCCTCCCCGCGCTGTGGAGCCGGCTGTCGCTTCAGCCAGAAGGTGACGATGCGCAACCTCTTCCGCTACAAGAAGCGGTTCTTCATGACGGTCATCGGTGTGGCCGGCTGCTGCTGCGCTCCTGCTTGCCGGCCTCGGCCTGAAGGACTCGATCGGGCAGCATCGTGCACCGGCAGTACGGCGACATCCAGGCACAGGACATCGCCCTGCGGTCTCACGCCGACGATCGACCGTCGACGGCAGGGCGCCGTGATGGCCGACCTCGCCGCCGAACCCGACGTGAAGGCGACGCTGCAGGTCAGCGACGCCAACTCCACCGTCAAGGGGCCGAAGGACGACATCGCCGTGAGCCTTGTGTCACCGCTGGACGCGAGCCACTTCACCGAGTTCGTCTCGCTGCGCACCCGCGAGGGTCAGACCCCGCTCGTGCTGCCGGAATCCGGGGCGGTGATCACCGAGAAGCTGGCCGAGCGAACTCGGGGTCCGCGTCGGCGACATGATCTCGATCGACCGCGGGCACCGGCGTGTACCGCCAGGCTGTCGTCTCCGGGCATCGCCGAGAACTACATCTTCCACTACATCTACATGGGGCCGAGCGCCTTCCGTGAGGTGTTCGGGTTCAGTCCGGAGAGCAACGGGGTCCTCCTCAAGCTGTCCACGGCAGACCGGACGGCCGAGGCGGCCCTGGGCACCCGCCTGATGGCGTTCGGGCAGGTCGCATCCGTGACCTACTACTCCGACGCCGTCGGCCAAGTTCGCCGACACCGATCAAGAGCCTCGACACGATCGTGTGGGCGATGATCGTCTCCGCCGGGCTGCTGGCCTTCGTCGTCCTGTACAACCTCACGATCATCAACCTCAGCGAGCGAAGCAGGGAGATCGCCACCATCAAGGTGCTGGGCTTCTTCAACCGCGAGGTGTCGACCTACATCTACCGGGAGGTCATGCTCCTGACCGCCATCGGGGCGCTGGTGGGCCTGGGGGTCGGCGTCGGCCTGCACCGGGCGATCATGGCGTCGATCGAGCAGGAGAACGTGATGTTCGGCAACTACCTCTCGGGATGGAGCTTCCTCATCGCCTTCGGCCTCACCGCTCGTCTTCGGCCTCGTGGTGAGCGCCTTCACGTACCGCAAGCTGACCGGAGTGCAGATGGTCGAGTCGCTCAAGTCGGTGGAATAGGAGAGCCGTGCCCAAGCCTGTGCTGTACGCACTCACGCCATCCCAGGAGTTGTCCCTGCTGAACCGGCACTGGACGTTCCACAAGGCGATCGTGAACATCGCGACGTCGATCACCATCCACGATCGCCTGGACCGTAACCTCCTCGCCGAGGCCGTCCGCCTCGCCGTCCTCCGCTGGGACGCCTTCGGCATCCGCCTGGTCAAGGAGGGCAAGGCCTTCCAGCAGTACTTCGGTGACCGTGAGTGCCTGTACGTCGAGCAGAAGGAGTTCTCCGACGAGCAGACGATGCAACGCTTCTTCAGCCGGCGCGCAGCGCACCGCATCCCGCTGGTTGAGTCGCCGCAGGCCGGGTTCGTCGTGTTCACCACCCCCGATGGGTCCACGGGCATCTACAGCGTGATCTGCCACCTGATCATGGACTCCTGGGCGATCGCGATGTTCTACAAGGACGTGATCGACGTCTACTGGGCGCTGTCGAACGGCGATGCGTTGCCCAAGCCACCCAGCGACTACGAGCCGGTGCTCATCAGGGAGCTCGAGTACCACCGCTCGGAACGCAGCAAGGCCGACCGTGAGTTCTGGGAGAAGGAGCTGGGGTCGTCCCAGGCGCTGTTCACAAGCCTCAAGGGTTCCGGTGTGCTCGAGGCCTACCGCCGGTTCAGCCGACGTCCCGAAGCCCGCCAGTGCTGGGTGCAGCATCTGCGGACCAAGGCCGACCACGTCGTGCTGAAGGTGAGCCCCGAGGACGTCACCCGGTTCCAGGCGTTCCTCGAAGCCCACCGCCTGTCGTCGATGCAGGCGCTGTTCGCGCTCGCCCTGCGGCTCTACCTTGCCCGTGTCAACGGTCGTACGGAAGACGTCAACCTCGGCGTGAACGTCGCGCGTCGCGCAACGATCGCCGAGAAGAACTCGGGTGGGTCACGGGTCCAGAACCTCGCACTGCGCACGATCATGCCGGAGAGCCTCACCTTCCTCGAGGCGCTGGAACAGCTGCTGGAGAAGCAGAACCAGCTCTTCCGGCACGCGGACTTCTCCAGCATGGAGATGCTGTGGATCCCGCACCGGTTCTTCGCGGACCAGGGGTCACGGCCGGGCACCGGCTACTTCGACGCGCTGCTGACCTTCCAGCCGGTGCCGATGGCCGTCGGTCACGGCCTCACCTGCTCCACCGACTGGCACTGCAATGGTGCGTTCAGCCTGCTCAGCTACCTCACCATCATGGATGACGACTGCTCCGGCGGCCTGCGCTGCTACTGGGAGCGGCAGGTGCACCACCTGCCCGTCGCCGTGATCAGGGACTGCCACGAGTTCATGCTGAAGGCCTTGCGGGCGGGGACGGCGGAGCCCGTCGATCACCCTTGGAGAGCTGATGAGCCTGCGCTGAGCGGTGCTCCAGCCGTCAGTGGGTGATCGCGGAAGAAGTCCCAGGTCAGCGCCGTGGCGTCGAGTTCTGCCGACGTCGGCCCGGTGACGACCTCAGGCAGCGGCACGCCGCCGGGCCAGGTGTGGCCGGCGTCGGCGATCCGGTACCAGACCACCTCCGCGCCGTTGCGTCCCCCGGTGTACCGCACCCGGGTGATCGCGTCGGACAGGTCGTCGTCCGTGCGGCTGTTGCAGCCGCAGAACCGCGCGTAGGACGCCATCCATTCCGCGACCGGAGGCAGGGGCGAGCCCAGGCGGCGCACTCCGCCGTCGATGGGCACGATCCGGTCGAGGCCGCCGTGGAACGCGATCAGCGGCACGGCACGCGCAGGGGTCGGCTCGCCGGGGGGTTGGGAGTACAGCCCGGCGACCGAGCCGACGGCTGCGAACGTGTCGGGCAGTGCGATGGCGAGCATGCTGGCGAGGCCCCCGCCGTTGGACATGCCCGACGCGTACACGCGGTCGGGGTCGATCGGGTAGCTGGTGCCGAGCTCGCGAACGAGTTCTGCGATGAAACCCACCTGGTCGGGGCCGCGTCGTTGCGGTGCGCCGTGGGGCTCCCAGTGCGGCGGGACACCCGTCCCCAGGGGGTAGACGGTGAGGAAGCCATGGGTGGCTGCGAGCTCGTCCCAGCGGCTCATGGTGCGCTGGTGGGTGGGGGACTGCATGAAGCCGTGGATCACGACGACCAGGGGGGCGGGGCTGTGCGGGTCGTGTCCGTCGGGTATCCGGAGGAGATAGCGACGCCGAACCCCGGCTACGCGGAGTTCGGCGTTGACTTCGTAGAAGGCACGCAGGCGGCTGGCGAAGCGTGCGGCGCCAATGCCCACGCCCGTCGCTCCCAGAGCCAGGACGGTGCGGACGACGTGCGCCCGCTTCCCGTTGGTCGGTGCCGTTGCGCCCCCTGTGTCAGAAGCTGGAGAGGTGCGTGCGGATTGCCTCGCGGCCGACCAGCGAGCTGAGGAACCAGTGGCGGGAATCGACCTTGCGACGGTAGACAGGGGTGGGCTCGATCTGGCGGGCCAGGTCGAGTTCTTCAACGACACGGGCGCGATCCCGGTCGACTACTGCGTAGCTCATCATGAGTCAATTCTGACGCTTACGTATGTTCGCCACAAGCTCACAATGCCGAACAATCGTTCGGTATGGCCGTATGATTGGTTCATGCTCGATCTCAACCGTCTCCGTATCCTTCGCGCCGTCGTCGCCAGCGGTTCGGTGAACGACACCGCCCACCGTCTCGGGCTCACGCCCTCGACCGTCAGCCAGCACGTGCACACCCTCGAGCGCGAGGTCGGCTTCCTCCTCGTGGAACGAGTGGGACGTGGGATCCGCCCGACCCCTGCGGCCATCGAGCTGTCCACGGGCGAGCGCTGAAGCCCTGCATGCGATGGCCGACCTCGACGTGCTGGCCCGCGACCTCAGGGAGGGTGCGACCGAGCGCCTCACGATGCGGACCTTCGCCTCTGCCGCCTACACCTGGATGCCGACCGTCGCCCGAGCACTGCGGCAGGAGTTCCCCGGCCTCACCCTCGAGTTGTCGATCAACGAGTCCGACAGCGCGGAGACGGCCGGGCAGGCCGACATCGAGGTGCACACGGAGCTGCCCTACGACGACCCACGGGTGCCGCCGGCCTACCGGCGCTTCGAACTGGGCACCGACGACTTCCTCGTCGCCCTGCCGCACGACCACCCGCTCGCAGAGGCGGGAACGATGGACCTCAACGAGTTCGCGGAGGACGACTGGGTGCAGTACGACTTCCGCGACGAGATCGCCACCCGGCTGGCGGCCCACGCCTGCGCCGGCGCAGGGTTCACGCCCCGGTACGTGGCGCGGGCGCAGGACCACGTCACCGGCCTCGCCTTCGTCGCTGCCGGGGTCGGGATCGCCCTCGTGCCACAGCTCGCGCTGGGCTGGTCCGGGTTCGAGGTGGCCTACGTCCATCCCACCAACCCCAGCCCCAACCGCCGGATCGTCGCGCTGGTACGCGACAGCGCACGGACCAACCCCGCAACGGAACGCACGATCCAGCTCCTCCAGGAGCTCGGCGGACACCTGGGCGAGGTGCTCCCGCCCGGGCACATGGGTCGCATCGCGTAGCCCTCGCGCGGCGCCGGCCGCAGCGTCAGCCCAGAGCGCAATGCGCGGGGTCGGCCGGTGGTCCGGGGTACAGTGGCCGCGTGCTGGACCCGCGGCTGCTGTACACCTTCGACCCGGACCTCTGGGAGTCGGTTCGGGGGACGAGACCTGCCCTGATCCACCTGCTCGACGGCTACATCGACGCCGGCTCGGTGACCCACGCCACCGGGCGCTACCTGCTGGAGTCCTGCGAGCACGAGGTGCTGGCCGAGTTCGACCACGACCAGCTGCACGACTACCGCTCCCGCCGCCCCCAGATGGTGTTCGACACCAACCAGTGGGTCGGGCATGACCGACTACGCGCTGGTGATCCACCGCCTGCTCGACGCCACCGGCAAGCCGTTCCTGCTGTTCACCGGCCCGGAGCCGGACACCCAGTGGAACCGGGCGGCCGCAGCCGTGCTCGGCATCGCCGAGCGAGCTGGACGTGTCCAGCCTGATCACCGTCTCTGGCGTGCCGATGGCCGTCCCGCACACCCGTCCCACGCTGGTGACCGCGCACGCCACCGAGCCGGAGACGGTCAGCGGCAACCCGATGTGGATCGACCGGGTGCAGATCCCCGGCAGCTTCTCCCACGTGCTCGAGTACCGTGCCGGCCAGGCCGGCCTGCTCGGCCAGGGCTTCGTCGCGCACGTGCCGCACTACCTCGCGCAGGCCGGGTTCCCGCAGGCGACCGCAGGCGGTGATCGCGCGGCTCGCGCAGGCCGCCGGCCTGGTGATCCCGATGGGCGAGCTGTCCGAGCGGGCAGCAGCCAACCTCGCCTCGATCGACTCCGAGACCGCAGAAGACGCCGACTTCCCCGCGGTGGTCGCAGGCCCTGGAGGAGCAGTACGACCGGCTCAGCAGCAGCGGGGCGGCTTCGGTGCCCAGCGCGGAGGAGACTCGGCGCGGCCGTCGAGCAGTTCCTCGCCGAGCAGGACCCGCCGTCGGACTTCCGGCGGTAACCGGTGCCGGAGACCGTCGACGAACTGATCGGCGATCCTCGACCTTCGCCAATCCGATGAGAACGTCTTCGTCGGGCAGGACGCCGGCTCGGCGCGCCAGCGCGTCTTCGGTGGCCAGGTGCTCGCCCAGGCGCTGACCGCCGCCTACCGGACCGTGCCGGACGCCCGGGTCGCCCACTCGCTCGGCGCCTACTTCCTGCGCGCAGGCGTCCCCGGGATCGCCGATCAGCTACACGGTCGAGACCACCCGCGACGGTGGCAGCTTCTCCGCCCGCCGGGTGGTCGCCGACCAGGGCGGCCGCGTGATCTTCAGCATGGTCTGTTCGTTCCACGAGCTCGAGTCGGGCCTCGACCACGCCGACGCGATCCCGGTCGGCGTGCTGCCGCCGGAGGACTGCCCGCCGCTGTCCGAGGTGCTCGGGGCCCGTTCACGCCGGGCCGCGGAGGCGTGGCGGCAGGAGTTCGGTGTGCTCGAGACCCGGTTCGCCAGCGACACCTCCAGCATCGACGCCGACGGCCGGCCGGACGCGGCGATGAAGCTGTGGGTGCGGGCGGAGAGCTCCCTTCCCGACGACCCGAAGCTGCACCAGGCCGTCCTCGCCTACGCCAGCGACCTCACCCTGCTCGCGGTGAGCACCGTGCCGCACCCGGTGGAGTTCGGTGGCCCCGGCATGCAGGTGGCCTCGATCGACCACTCGATGTGGTTCCACCGTCCGGCCCGTGCCGACGAGTGGCTGCTCTACGACCAGGTCTCACCGTCGGCGTCGTCGGGCTGGGCTTCAGCTTCGGTCGGCTGTTCGCCGACGGGCGGCTGGTCGCCTCCTGCGCCCAGGAGGGCCTGATCCGCCTGGTCGACCCGGCCTGAGCGCGGACGAGTCAGCCATCCGGGCCCGGACGCCAAAAGATCCCAGGTCACATCGCAAACCTGGGATCCTCCGGCTTCGGGGGTGATGTTGGGCCGAGGCGTCAGGCGGCCTCGGAGTCCCCTCGCAGCTTGGTGATGGCGTGCCGTTCGATCTGGCGCACCCGCTCGGCGGTGATGCCCCAGATGGCGGCGATGTCGGCGAGCTTGGCCTGGCGACCGTCGACGCAGGCCGTAGCGGCGACGGACGACGTCGGCGGAGCGCTCGTCGAGGCTGGCCAGCATGGCGTCGAGGCGGGCGCGGTCCTCGGCGTCCAGCACGACCTCGTCGGGGCCGGGCGACATCTCCCGGGCCAGCAGGTCGCCGAGGGCGGTGTCGCCGTCCTCCTCGACGGGGGCGTCGAGGCTGACGTGGTCGCGGCGAGAGGCGCAGCAGGTCGATGATCTGCTCCTCGGTCACGCCGAGCTCGGTGGCGATCTCGACGCAGCTCCGGCTCGCGGCCGAAGCGGCGCTCGAGGGTGCGGCGGACGGCGCGAGACCTGGTTGACCTGCTCGACGACGTGCACGGGGAGCCGGACGATCGCGGGCCTGCTGCGCGATGCCGCGGGAGATCGACTGGCGGACCCACCAGGTGGCGTAGGTGGAGAACTTGAAGCCCTTGGTGTAGTCGAACTTCTCGACCGCGCGGATCAGGCCGGTGTTGCCCTCCTGCACCAGGTCGAGCAGCGGCATCTGGGCGCGGCCGTACTTGCGGGCGACCGAGACGACCAGCCGCAGGTTGGCGGTGATGAAGCGCTGCATGGCCGCGTCGCCCTCCTCGGCGACCTGGCTCGAGTTCCGCCGTGGTGGCCTTGACCTTGTGGACGCGCGGCCTTCGGACGCGTCGAGGGTGCCGTCGAGGATCGCGTGGGCGTAGCGCCCGGCCTCGATCAGCTTGGCCAGCTCGACCTCTTCCTCTGCGGTCAGCAGCGGGGTCTTGGCGATCCCGTCGAGGTAGAGGCCGACCGCATCCTTGCCGTCGATGCCGTCGGTGCTGCGGATACGATGTGCCGTGGCGATCACTGTGAGTCCCTTTCGCTCGTCATCAGTACAACGCGCGAGGGGGCCGGATTTCTGCCCCCGACACCGTGTGGATTACCCCGAGGGCACCCCGATGATGCAGATTAAGACCGTGGTCGTACGCAACCTCACGACCACGGAGTGGGCCGCCGGGGTCAGCCCTTTGGAGGAGTGCGGGGTCGCAGCGATCAGCCAGGCGAGCTCGAACGCCGCGTCCCGCCAGGCCTGGTAGCGGCCGGAACTGCCGCCGTGGCCGGCCGACCATCTCGGTCTTGAGCAGGATCGGGCGCAGGGACCCGGAGTCGTGGCCGCAGCGCGGCGACCCACTTGGCCGGCTCGCGTGACCTCGACCCGGGTGTCGTTGAGGCTGGTCGTCGACGAGGATCGCCGGGTAGCTGCGCGGCCGGACGTTCTCGTACGGGGAGTAGCGCCGCATCCGTGGCGTAGACCTCCGGGTCGTGCAGCGGGTCGCCCCACTCCTCCCACTCCATCACCGTCAGCGGCAGGTCGGGGTCGAGGATCGTGGTGAGGGCGTCGACGAACGGCACGGCGGCGTGGACGGCGGCGAACGCGTCCGGGGCCAGGTTGAGCGCCGCGCCGATCAGCAGGCCGCCGGCGCTGCCGCCCTCGGCGGCCAGCCGTTCGGCGCTGGTGTAGCCGGCCGCGACCAGGTGGCGGGCGCAGGCGACGAAGTCGGTGAAGGTGTTCTCCTTGGCCGCGAGCTTGCCGCCGTCGTACCAGGCGCGGCCCAGCTCGCCGCCGCCGCGGACGTGGGCGATCGCGTAGACGTAGCCGCGGTCGAGCAGGCTGAGGCGGGCGATCGAGAAGTGGGGGTCGACGCTGATCTCGTAGGCGCCGTAGCCGTAGAGCAGGCAGCCGGCGCGTGCCGTCCAGCGGGGTGTCGGCCCGGTAGACCAGCGAGATCGGGACGCTGGTGCCGTCCGCTGCGGTCGCCCACTCCCGGTGCTGCACGTAGTCGGTCGGGCCGGTACGGGCCGTGGGCGGGGTGGTCGAGCACCGGCCGGCGGCGCAGCACGGTGCGGCTGCCGTCGGCGAGGTGGTAGTCGATCACCTCGTCGGGGGTGACCATCGACTGGTAGTGCAGCCGGATCCGGTCGGTGTCCGCCTCGTCGCCGCCGTCGGCGTCGACGGTGTAGATCGGCTCGTCGAACGCGATGCCGACCTCCTCGCCGACGTCGCCGGCCGCGTCCCGATGGCGCAGGGTGACGACCTGCAGGCCGTCGCGGCGCAGGCTCTGCACCAGCACCTGGTCGTAGGACGACGACGCCGAGCAGCCGGACGCCCGGGCTCGCCCGGCCAGATCGTCGTCCAGTCGGCCGGGTCGGTGGAGGTCAGCGGCGCCTGGCCAGCGCGAAGTCGGGGGCGCCGTCGTTGTGCACGATGAACAGCCGGTCGCCGGCGACCTCGACGTCGTACTCGATGTCGTCGCGGCGGGGCGCGACCGAGCGCAGGCGTGGCCGCGGGGTCGGTGGCGTCGAGCAGCCAGGTCTCCGTGCTGGTCTTGCTGGCAGCGCCGAGCTGCACCCAGCGGTTGTCGCGTGAGCAGTCGACGCCGAGCCAGAACCGCTCGTCGGCCTCGGTGTAGAGCAGTTCGTCGTCGCCGGTGTCGCGCCGAGGCGGTGGCGCCACAGCCGGTCGGGACGCCAGGCGTCGTCGACGGTCAGGTAGCAGAACGCGCTCGTCGCCGGCCCAGCAGCCGCCGGAGGCCACCTCCGCCACCTCGTCGGGAAGCGCCTGCCCGGTGATCAGGTCGAAGAAGTGACAGGCGGTAGCGCTCGTCGCCGCTGGTGTCCACCGAGTAGGCGGCAAGCCGGCCGTTGGGGGAGACGTCGAAGCAGCCCAGGGCGAAGAAGTCCGTGCCCTGCTGCGAGCGCCTGGGCGTCCAGCAGCAACTGCTCGCCTTCGGGCGCACCCTTGCCGGGGTCGGGCAGGGAGTCGCGTCCCTGCGCGGGGCAGCGGTGGTAGCTGGGGTAGTCGAGCCCCTCGGTGGAGCGGGCGTAGTACCAGAACTCGCCGAGGCCGGGATGCCGGACGAACTCGGGCACGCTGAGGTCGGTCTGCTTGGTGCGTGCGGAGATGTCGTCGTAGATCTCCTGCCGCAGTTCTGCCAGTGGCGCAGTGACCGCCTCGGTGTAGGCGTTCTCCGCCGTCAGGTAGGCGAGGAACTCCGGATCGGCCTTGTCCCGCATCCAGGCGTAGGGGTCGGTGAAGGAGTCACCGTGGTGGGTACGGGTAGAGGGACGGCGGGGGGCCACCGGTGGTCGGTCGGCTGCAGGCATGCTGCACAGCCTAGAGCCGGGGCCCGGCTTGGGTGTTCGCCGCTTACCGTGGCACAATGGACCTGCGATGTATTGACAGCACCCGGTTGTTGTGCGCCCTGAAACGCTTTCGTTGAGAGGTTTGCCTGTGTCCCCACGCTCCAACGCCGCCGCCGTTTCCCGCTCCGAAGAGGCCGCCGTAGCTGCGCCCCGCGCGGCGGACGAAGAAGGCGGCCGCGTCTCCGGTGAAGGCGGTTCCGGCCGTCGACCCCACCTCGCCGGTCACCCCGGACGAGGACCTCGAGCCCACGCCCGACATCCTGGTCGAGGAAGAGATCGTGCTCGAGGACGTCACGCTGGAGGAAGTGATCGTGCCCGGCAACAACGTCGAGAACGTGAAGTTCCAGCGCGAGGGTGATGACGTCGTGCTCACCGTCGGCGGCAAGAAGCGCACCCTCGACGACGTCGACGACTCCGGGTTCGAGCCGGCCGAGGCGGTCAAGACCGAGCAGGAACTCGTCGAGGACGGCGGCTTCAGCCTGTCCGACGCCGACGACGCCGACGAGCCCGAGCAGCAGGTCATGGTCGCAGGTGCGACCGCAGACCCGGTGAAGGACTACCTCAAGCAGATCGGCAAGGTCGCCCTGCTGAACGCCGAGATGGAGGTCCAGCTCGCGAAGCGGATCGAAGCCGGGCTGTTCGCAGAGGAGACCGTCAACGAGGGCAACGCCTCCGCGGAGGCCGTCGTCGACCTGGAGTGGATCGCCGAGGACGGACGCCGCGCGAAGAACCACCTGCTCGAGGCCAACCTGCGACTGGTCGTCTCGCTCGCCAAGCGCTACACCGGCCGCGGCATGCTCTTCCTCGACCTGATCCAGGAGGGCAACCTCGGCCTGATCCGCGCGGTCGAGAAGTTCGACTACACCAAGGGCTACAAGTTCTCCACGTACGCGACCTGGTGGATCAAGCAGGCGATCACCCGCGCCATGGCCGACCAGGCCCGCACGATCCGCATCCCGGTGCACATGGTCGAGGTCATCAACAAGCTGGCCCGCGTGCAGCGCCAGATGCTGCAGGACCTCGGCCGGGAGCCAACGCCGGAGGAACTGGCCAAGGAACTCGACATGACCCCGGAGAAGGTCGTCGAGGTGCAGAAGTACGGCCGCGAGCCGATCTCGCTGCACACCCCGCTGGGCGAGGACGGCGACTCCGAGTTCGGCGACCTGATCGAGGACTCCGAGGCGGTCGTGCCGGCGGAGGCGGTCAACTTCACGCTGCTGCAGGAGCAGCTGCACGACGTGCTGGACACCCTCAGCGAGCGCGAAGCCGGCGTGGTGAGCATGCGGTTCGGCCTCACCGACGGCCAGCCCAAGACGCTCGACGAGATCGGCAAGGTCTACGGCGTCACGCGTGAGCGGATCCGCCAGATCGAGTCCAAGACGATGAGCAAGCTGCGTCACCCGTCCCGCTCGCAGGTACTGCGCGACTACCTGGACTGATGGCAAACCCGCCCCTCGGGGCGTAATTCTGATACGTGCGGCAGCCCTCGCCATCGGCGGGGGCTGCCGCTACGTTCGGTAGATGACAGCCCCGGCCGCACCACCGGAGACGTCGGTGGGAGACCCCCTCGTCGTGCTCAGCGATGTCAACAAGCACTTCGGGGAGCTGCACGTCCTCAACGACATCAACCTCACCGTCCACAAGGGTGAGGTGGTCGTCGTGCTCGGCCCTTCCGGCTCCGGGAAGTCGACGCTGTGCCGGGCGATCAACCGCCTGGAGACCATCGGCTCCGGCAGCATCACCATCGACGGTGTACCGCTGCCCGAGGAGGGCAAGGAGCTCGCCCGGCTGCGCGCCGACGTCGGCATGGTGTTCCAGTCCTTCAACCTCTTCGCCCACAAGACCGTGCTGGCGAACGTCACGCTCGGCCCGACCAAGGTGCGCGGTCTGAAACCGGACGTCGCAGAGAAGCGCGGCCTCGAACTGCTCGAGCGGGTTGGCGTGGCAGACCAGGCCGGCAAGTACCCCGCACAGCTGTCCGGTGGCCAGCAGCAGCGCGTGGCGATCGCTCGCGCGCTGGCCATGGAGCCCAAGGTCATCCTGTTCGACGAACCCACCTCCGCCCTCGACCCGGAGATGGTCAACGAGGTGCTCGACGTCATGGTCACCCTTGCCCGCGCGGGCATGACCATGGTCGTCGTCACCCACGAGATGGGCTTCGCGCGCAAGGCAGCCGACCGGGTGGTGTTCATGTCCGACGGCCTGATCATGGAGGAGAACACCCCCGAGGAGTTCTTCACCAACCCGTCCACGCCGAGAGCAAAGGACTTCCTGAGCAAGATCCTGACCCACTGACTCCCCGCAACCGCCAACTCAAGGAGTAGACATGACGTACCTCAAGGCCATCGCGGCCACAGCATCGGCGGTAGTCCTGGGCCTGAGCCTGACTGCCTGCGCAGGTAGCCCCGCCGGCGGTGACCCCGGAACCGGTGGCAAGGTGATCATCGGCATCAAGTTCGACCAGCCCGGCCTCGGGCTGAAGGAGGGCGACGGCTACACCGGCTTCGACGTCGAGGTGGCCAAGTACGTGGCGAAGGACCTCGGCTACACCGACGTCGAGTTCAAGGAGACACCGTCCGCCCAGCGCGAGACGCTGCTGGCCAGCGACCAGGTGAAGATGATCTTCGCCACCTACTCGATCACCGACGACCGCAAGAAGAAGGTCTCCTTCGGCGGTCCGTACTTCCAGGCCGGCCAGGACCTCCTTGTCGCGGCGGCCAACACCGACATCACCGGCCCGGAGGCGCTGAACGGCAAGAAGCTGTGCTCGGTGGCCGGATCGACGTCGGCGAAGAAGATCCAGGACCAGTTCGCCAACCAGGTGCAGCTGCAGGAGTACGACACCTACTCCAAGTGCGTGGACGCGCTCGCTTCCGGGGTCGATCGACGCTGTCACCACCGACAACGTGATCCTCGCCGGCTTCGCATGCCCAGGCCCAGTACGCCGGCAAGCTGAAGGTGGTCGGCAAGACCTTCAGCACCGAGCGGTACGGCGTGGGCATCAAGATGGGTGACACCAAGCTCTGCAACGCCGATCAACACCTCGCTGGCGAAGATGGTCTCCGACGGGTCCTGGCAGAAGGCCCTGGACGCGACGGTCGGCAAGTCCGGCTTCAAGCCTGACACCGCCGTGAATCCTCCCAAGCCGGACGCCTGCGCCTGACCAGCCGGTCAGAATCGCAGGGACCGCCGTGAATGATCTTGCAGCACTGCTCGCGCAGTACAACGTCCTCGGCGCGTTCTGGGTCACGATCCAGCTCACGCTGTGGGGAGGCGTCGGGGCCCTCGTGATCGGCACGGTCGTCGCCATCTGCCGGGTGTCGCCGGTGGCCGTCCTGCAGAAGTTCGGGGCCGGGTACGTCACTGCGCTGCGCAACACCCCGCTGACCCTGATCGTCGCGTTGTGCTCACTGGGCATCTCCAACACCCTGCGGATCACGCTGGCACCAGGGGACTCGCCGACGTTCATCGTGGACAACGGCTTCCGGTGGGGCGTCGTCGGGCTGGCCGTCTACCACGCGACCTTCGTTGCCGAGGCGTTGCGCAGCGGGATCAACACGGTGCCGATCGGGCAGGCGGAGGCCGCTCGCTCGATCGGGCTGTCGTTCGCTCCCACCCTTGCGCACGTGGTGCTGCCGCAGGCCTTCCGGGGCGCGGTCGCGCCGCTGGGCAACACCCTGATCGCCCTGACGAAGAACACCACCGTCGCAGCGACCGTCGGGGTGGCGGAGGCTGCCTACCTGATGCGCAACATGATCGAGTTCAACCCGTCCCAGCTGTACTGGGTGTTCGCGATCATCGCCACCGGCTTCGTCGTGCTCACCCTGCCGGTCGGGCGTGCTGTTCACCTGGCTGTCCAACCGGCTGTCGGTGCAGCGATGAGTGCGCCGGCCGTCCTGTTCGACGCCCCGGGGCCGCGTGCCCTGGTGCGTCACCGGGCGATGGCTGTCGGCGCCTGGGTGATCCTCCTCGGACTGGTCGCGTTCGTGCTGTTCCGGCTGGCCGACCCGGCCAACAACCAGCTCACGGCAGCGAAGTGGCTGCCCTTCTTCACCGCGTCCGCCTGGACGAACTACCTGCTGCCGGGCCTGCTCGGCACCCTTGTTGCCGCGGTGATCTCCGTCGCGCTCGCGATCGTCTTCGGGCTGCTGCTGGGCATCGGGCGGCTGGTGCGGCACCGCTGGATCCGCTGGGGCTGCGGAGTCTTCGTCGAGTTCTTCCGGTCGGTGCCGGTGCTCACCATGATGCTGTTCGCCTACTACGCCGGCATCTACACGCTGCACCTCGGTGGCTCCTTCCTGCCGCTCTTCGGAGTGGTGGTGGGGCTCACGGTCTACAACTCCTGCGTGCTGGCCGAGCTGGTGCGCTCGGGGGTGTACTCGCTGCCGCGCGGCCAGCGCGAGGCCGGCCTTGCGGTCGGGCTGACGCCGCTGCAGACGCTCACCACGATCCTGCTGCCGCAGGCGATCACGGCCATGCTGCCGTCCATGCTGAGCCAACTGGTCGTGATCCTGAAGGACTCGGCGCTCGGCTCGATGATCGCCTACAGCGAGCTGCTGCGCGCTGGCACGAACCTGTCCACGGCGTTCGCGAACCTGATTCCCACGATGATCGTGCTGGCCGTGATGTACATCGGCATCAACTCCGGCCTCACCCGGCTGGCAGGGACGGTGGAGCGGCGGCTCCGCACGCGACACCCGTGGCATCACTCCGCAGCTGGTCACCGCGGGGTTCGTGCCGGAGAAGGCCGCAGAGCCCGACGTGCCCAAGACCCTGATGCCACACGAACGCCGGCGTCCCTAGGCGGGTGAGGCCGGCACGAAGCCGTGCACGCGGCCGAGGAAGGCGAGCGCAGCGCGTGCGGTGGCGATGATGCTCTCCGCCCTGCGGAACCCGTGACCCTCCTCGTCGAACCAGACCAGCTCCACCGGAAGGCCCTTCGCGCGGACGGCTGCCGCCATCGCCTCGGCCTGGTTGGGCGGCACGACCTTGTCGCGCCGACCCTGCAGGATCAGCATCGGGCAGCTGAGGAGGTCGAGGTGGTTGATGGGGGAGCGTTCGCGGTAGGTCTCGCGACCCTCCGGCCAGGGTGCGATCAGGCCCTCGGTGTAGCCCGACTCGAACTTGTGGGTGTCTGCGACCAGCGCCTCGAGGTCGCCGATGCCGTACAGGCTGATGCCTGCGGCGAACACGTCGGTGAAGGTCAGCGCCGCCAGCGTGGTGTAGCCACCGGCCGAACCGCCCCGGATGCTCAGCCGGGCAGGGTCGGCGAGGCCGGCCTCGACGAGGGCCTGGGCCCCGTCGACGCAGTCCCGCACGTCGACGATGCCCCAGCGGCCCTGGAGCCGCTGCCGGTAGGCCCTGCCATAGCCAGAGGAACCCGAGTAGTTGACGTCGAGGATGCCGATGCCGCGGCTGGTCCAGAACTGGGTGCGCAGGGCGAACGATGCGTCGGAGAAGTCGGTGGGACCGCCGTGGCTCCACACCTGCACGGGCGGCAGTTCACCGGCGGGGGCGTAGCAATCGCGGTTGGTCGGCGGGTAGTACCAGGCGTGGACGGGGCCGTCTGCCGAGTCCCAGCTGAGCGGCTGCGCCCGGGACACCAGCGACTCGGGGAGCACGCGGGCGGCGGTGCGGCGGCAGCACCCGGTCGTCGCCACGGACGAGGTCGAGCAGGTGGAGCTCCGCCGGGCGTTCGGCGTAGCCCAGCAGGGCGACCACGCGGGCACCGGTGCCGGTCAGCGTGCAGCTCACGGCGCCGGTCTCGATGGGTTCCAGCAGCCAGTCACCCGCACGGTCCGCCGGGGACCAGCAGGCCGAGCCGCGCGACGCCGTCCTCGAGCCAGGAGCAACCGATCCTGCCGTCGGCGAGGATCGTGTACGGGGCGGGATCGGGCACCCACATCGGCTCGCAGAAGTCCCAGGCGTGGCGGTGCAGCCGCCGGGTCCCCTCGCCGTCCCAGCGGTGGAAGTTCCAGTGCCCCTTGGCGTCGGAGAGGTAGACCAGCGACCCGTCCGGGGCCCAGGAGGGGAACACGGCCGACTCGTCCGGCCCACCGGCCACCAGCACGGGCTCGGCAGGCCCGTCGAGCGGCGCGACCATCAGGCGGGTGGCGTCCCACGGCATGGCGGGGAGCTGCCACTCGACCCAGGCCAGCATCCCGTCGGCACGCAGCGCCGGCGAGGCGTAGAAGTCGGCGCCGCTGGCCAGCACCGTGCCGCCGTCGGGGTTCATGGTGTTCAGGTCGAGGCTGACGAGGCACTGGGTGACGTCGTCGCCGTGCATGGTCCTCGCGCACGGCCAGCACGAGCCGTTGGCGGGGGAGCAGGACGAGGCAGCCGTAGCGGCGATCACCGCCGGGTGCCAGCAGGCGCCGCCCGCCGCGCGGGCCCCGGACGTACAGCTCGCCGGAGGGAGCCGTGCTGTAGACCACCCAGCCCTGCGCTGCAGCCCACGCCCCGCCGCCGTACTCGTTGATGGCGTTGCGGACGTTGTGGTCGGGCGTCAGCTCTACGGGCTCGCCCCCGGATTCGCTGGCCCACAGGCTCACCCGGCCGCCCTGCTCCGGGTGGGACTCGGTCCACAGCACGCGGTCGCCGTCGATCACTCCGCGGTCGAGCCCGACCACTGCAGAGGTCAGGTCGGTGGCGGCGATCGGGGAGGGCCAGGCGCCGTAGGGGACGATGCGCATTCCTGCACTCTAGGCCCGTCGCCGGCAGCTTGCCGACGGGTCAGGCGCGGCCGGCGGCGTCGAGCGCTGCGGTGAACGACTGCAGCAGGCGTGCGCTGAACAGCACGAAGCGCACCCGCTCGATCCCGGTTCGCGGGTGGGCGAGCACGGCATCCACCGCCACGCGGGCAGCGGTCGTCGCGTCCCAGCCGTAGACGCCGGCGCCGATGGCCGGGAAGGCAACGGTCCTCGCACCCAGCCCGCAGGCGATGTCGAGTGACGTGGTGTAGCAGGCAGCCAGCAACGACTCGTCGGTCTGGCCGGCGTTCCGGTTCGGACCGACGGTGTGGATCACCCAGCGGGCGGGCAGGCGACCGGCGCCGGTGGCGACGGACTGCCCGACGGGAAGGCCGTCGGGGTACTGGTCCGGCACGCACCCTGCGGCACTCGGCGAGGAGCTGCGGTCCGGCGGCCGCGTGCAGCGCGCCGTCCACCCCACCGCCGCCGAGCAGGCTGGAGTTGGCTGCATTCACCAGCGCGTCGGCAGGCTCGAGGGTCAGGTCACCGAGGATCGCGTCAACACCCATGTCCGGCAGTATCCCAGCCGGGGAAAGCGAAGGGCCCCGGGGACGAACCCCGGGGCCCTCGCTGAAGCTTCAGGCGAGTTTGCTGGTTTCGTCCTGGATCTTGAGGGCTACCTGGCTGAGCTTGTCGGAGTGGGCCTTGCCGTGGTGGCCGCAGAAGAGCAGCTCGCCGCCGGAGTTGAGGGTGACTCGGAGGTATGCCTGTGCGCCGCAGCGGTCGCAACGATCGGCTGCGGTCAAGGTCTCGGTAACGGTTACGCTCATCAGTGGTCCTCGCTCTCTTATCACCCACGCTCACGACCTCGGGTCGATCACGATCTGGGGTCGTACCGTTTCCAACAGCAACGACTGCTGCGTTGTTCCCGGTCTGGTGTTCAGTGTATGCAGCGGTTCCGACAAAGCCACGCCAGGTCCGACACCGTCACGCGAATGCAAAGAAGTGTTACGCGGCCGAGATAATCTCAGGCGGTGACCACGACCAAGACCGCCGCAGAAGGCCGCGACTACGAAGCCCGGCACCTCCTGGTGCTGGAGGGCCTCGAAGCCGTCCGCAAGCGCCCGGCCATGTACATCGGCTCCACCGACACCCGCGGGCTGATGCACTGCCTGTGGGAGATCATCGACAACTCCGTCGACGAGGCGCTCTCCGGGTTCGGCGACGAAGATCGACGTGCGCCTCGAGGCCGACGGCAGCATCTACGTCGTCGACCGTGCCCGCGGCATCCCCGTCGACATCGAGCCGCGCACCAAGCTCAGCGGCGTCGAGGTCGTCTTCACCAAGCTGCACGCCGGCGGCAAGTTCGGTGCCGGCAGCTACAACGCCACCGGCGGCCTGCACGGCGTCGGCGCGTCCGTGGTGAACGCGCTGAGCGTCCGGCTCGACGTGGACGTCGACCGCGACGGCGCCACCTGGTCGATGAGCTTCCGCCGCGGCGTCCCCGGCGTCTTCGACGGCGACGGCCCGGACGCACCGTTCACTCCCGGCGGCGGCCTGCGGAAGACCGGCCGGGTGGCCAAGGGCGTCCACGGCACCCGGGTGCGCTACTGGCCCGACCGGCAGATCTTCCTCGCGCACGCCGAGCTGTCGCGCACCCAGCTGCTGGCCCGTGCCCGGCAGACCAGCTTCCTGGTGCCGGGGCTCGAACTCGTCGTCACCGACGCGCGCGAGGCTGAGCCGGTCACCGAGGTGTTCAAGCACGACGGTGGCATCTCCGAGTTCTGCGACTACCTCGCCGCCGACCCGCCGGTGACCGAGGTGATCCGGCTGCAGGGCACCGACAAGTTCACCGAGACCGTGCCGATGCTGGACGACGCGGGGTCGATGACCGCCACCGACGTGGAACGCACCCTCGACGTGGACATCGCCCTGCGCTGGGGCACCGGCTACGACACCCACGTGCAGTCGTTCGTGAACATCATCGCCACCCCGAAGGGCGGCACCCACCTCGCCGGCTTCGAACGCGGCCTCACCCGCGCCTTCCTGCGCGGCCTCGACGGCACCCGGCTGCTGAAGGCCGGCGAGGAGATCATCAAGGACGACGCCCTCGAGGGCCTGACGGCCGTGGTCACCGTCCGGCTGGCCGAGCCGCAGTTCGAGGGCCAGACCAAGGAGGTGCTGGGCACGCCGCCGGTGACCCGCCTCGTCACCCGGATCGTCGAGGCGGAGCTCACCGACTTCCTCACCTCGACGAAGGCGGCCGCCCGCACGCAGGCGCGCGCCGTCATGGAGAAGGTCGTCGCCGCGTCCCGGACCCGCGCTGCAGGCCCGTGCCCACAAGGAGGCGCAGCGCCGCAAGAACGCGCTCGAATCGAGCACCCTGCCGGCGAAGCTCGCCGACTGCCGCAGCACCGACCTCGACCGCACCGAACTGTTCATCGTCGAGGGCGACTCCGCGCTCGGCACCGCGAAGCTGGCGCGGGACTCGGAGTTCCAGGCGCTGCTGCCGATCCGCGGCAAGATCCTGAACGTGCAGAAGGCCTCGGTCGGCGACATGCTGAAGAACGCCGAGTGCGCCTCGATCATCCAGGTGGTGGGGGCCGGCTCGGGGCGCACGTTCGACCTCGAGGCCGCCCGGTACTCCAAGGTGATCTTCATGGCGGACGCCGACTCCGACGGCGCCCACATCCGCACGCCTGCTGGCGACGCTGTTCTTCAAGTACATGCGCCCGCTGGTCGAGGCCGGCCGGGTGTACACCGCCGTCCCGCCGCTGCACCGGTTCGAGCTGATCAGCCCGCGCAAGGGCCAGGAGAAGTACATCTACACCTACAACGACGCCGAGTACCGCAGGAAGCTCGCCGAGCTCACCAAGAAGGGCCAGGCGTTCAAGGAGCCGCAGCGCTACAAGGGCCTCGGCGAGATGGACGCCCACGAGCTGGCCGACACCACGATGAGCCTGCGGCACCGGACGCTGCGCCGGCTGACCGTCGACGACGCGCTGGCGGCCGAGGGCACGTTCGAGAAGCTGATGGGCAACGACGTCGCGCCCCGCAAGGAGTTCATCATCGAGGGCGCCTACGCGCTGGATGCCCAGCGCATCGACGCCTGACTCCCTGAACCGGACGAAGGGTCAGCCCACCGGTGAGGACGGCGGCCGACCGAGCACGGCGGCCACCAGCACCCGCGTTCAGCAGACCTGCGCGAGGAGGCCCGTGTCGACGTCGTAGTGGAAGCCGCCGACCACAGCGAGGCCGCTGATCAGCGGGTGGTTGGCAAGGGTCTCGACATCGGCGCGCAGCCGGCCGACCTGGTCGGGGTCGGCGTCGACGGTGAGCGAGGACGCGTCGCGTCCGCTGGCCTCGGCGACGCGGGCCCTGATCTCCGCATCATCGCCGGAGGCCATCGCGCAGCGGCTGTGGCTGATCACGAGGATCCGGTTCACCTGCAGCAGGTTGACCCCCAGCACGCAGCCGACAAGGGCGTCAGGGGTGACGTGGCCACCGGGGGTGCGCAGGATCTTCGCCTCACCCACGAAGAGGCCCAGCATCTCCAACGGCTGGAGTCGGGAGTCCATGCAGGTGACCACGGCGATCCCGGCGTGGGCGATGCCGTCGAAGTTCTTCGGGGCCGAGGTGGCGTACCGGCGGTTGACGGCCAGCAGGTCTTCGAATTCGGAGTTCACGGGCCCAACCCTAATCAGCGGCCCGAAGCCGGAGCGACCCAGGGTGCGCTGCTCGCTACAGCGAGCGGGCGTCGATCAGGGTGGCTACCTGTGAAGCCGCCCATTCCTCGAACGGGAGTGAGTCCTCGAGCGCTGCACCTTCGCAGACGCGTGCGGCCCCGTCGGTCACCCAGAAGTCGAGGGTCCCGTCCTCGCCTCCGTCCCCTCCGCTGACGAAGCGACCGTGCGGCGCGCCGCCCGCGCCGGTGTCTGCGGACGTGAGTACGGCTCCGGTCAACTGTGCGCCAAGGGCGAGGATGCTGCCAGGGGATTCGCGGTCGTCGCCCATCGCCCAGCGCACCACGGGTGGGGGTGCATTGTTGATGTCGGCAGACGTGCTGCTGGCATTCCACCAGGTGCCGTCCCTCAACAGGTAAAGGTGTCGGGGGAACTGCCAGGCCCTGCTGGTTTGTTCGGGATATTCGAATCCGAAACGCTGCTTGATCTGGCCGACGGGAACGGCCGGTACACCATGAGAGGCAAGGGCCATCGCCGCCGAAAGCCCGGTCTGGCCGAGAGCGGCATCCAGGGTAGCCCGGGCGCGAGCAAGACCCGCCTCAGAACTGCCCTCCGCGCCTTTGGCTGCCTCCCGCTCACTACGGCTCTTGTTGATCAGGTCATCGAAAGTCACAGCGTCATCTTCGACCATCAACCGACGGCGCCCAAGACCCCGGGCGGGCGACAGGAAGAATGGCTCGATGCTCTGCTTCTTTGAGGAGTTCGCGAGCCTTTCGCCCGGCATCGGCAGCGCCGTACGCTTCGAGGAGGCAGTCATTGTGAATCGGGAACGGGGGCCTGGGAATGCAGGCTGGAATTCGCTCACGGACACAACCGGTCTCTCGCGAGGACGGTGGTCTGGCACGGCAAGTCCTGGTCGTCCTCCTGGTTGCGGCGCTGGCCGGGGCGGTCTGGTGGTCACTGGACTTCAGTGCGACAGCGACCGCGGAGCACCTCGGCCCGTACTCGCCGGTAGGCCTCTACGCCTCGTTCGGCTACCTGGCGGCACCCGTCGCGGCTGTCGCCGGACTGCTGGTGGGGCTGGTGTTGACCAGACGGCTCCTGCGCAACCGGAGGCCGGCAGAACTGGTGTGGTTGTTCTGGCTCGTTGTCGTGCAGTGGATCGCGGTCTACGGCCTCGCGGCAGTGTGGGAGCTGTACCTCGACTGAGTTGCAGGTGCACTCTTACCACCTTGACCCTCCACTTGTTTTTTGCAAGTGTCGTGGCATCAGCCAACGAGAGGGAGACCACGATGACCGCGATGTTCGTCAACCTGCCGGTGACCGACCTGGAGCGCGCGAAGGCGTTCTACACGGCGATCGGCTTCAGCATCAACCCGCTCTTCACCGATCACAACGCTGCCTGCGTCGTCGTCGAGGAGGACCACAGCTACTTCATGATCCTGGTGCGCGAGTACTTCCAGACCTTCACGGACCTGCCGCTCGGCGACCCGGCGGTGAGCCCCGCCGTATCGGTGGCGATCTTCGTCGACGGCCGGGAGGCAGTGGACAGGGCCATGGCGGATGGCCTGTCCGCGGGCGGTTCGGAGGCGCAGGCCCCCTCGGACTACGGCTTCATGTACCAGCGGCAGCTCACCGACCCCGACGGCAACATCCTCGAGTTCGGCTACATGGACCCGGTCGCTGCAGCGCAGGGCCCTGAGGCCTTCGCGACGCAGCAGGGTTGAGGTCGATGGCCGCGCGCGACTACGGGCAGTACTGCGGCGTCACCCGGGCCCTCGAGCTCGTCGGCGAGCGCTGGGCGCTGCTGATCGTCCGCGACCTGCTCGTCGGGCCGCGCCGCTACGGGGAGCTCGCCGCGGGGCTGCCGCGGATCCCGAGCAACATCCTGGCGGCGCGGCTCAAGGAGTTGCAGGCAGAAGGCCTCATCAGGAGGGTGCCGCGGTCGCGGGTCATCGTCTACGAGCTGACGCCGTACGGCCGCGAACTCGAGCCGGTCGTGCTGGCCCTCGGCGCGTGGGGCTTCAAGGCGATGGGGGAGCCGCGGGAGGAACAGATCATCACTCCCGACTCGATGACCATGGCCCTCCGCACAGCCTTCCGGCCGCAGGTGGCCGCGAGCCTGCCGGCGACTGCCTACGGCGCACTGCTCGGTCCCGCAGAGCTGCTCGTCCGCGTGGACGGCTCCACCCTTGACGTGACGCGCGGGATCGGGCCGGTCGACCTCGCCTTCTCCGCGGGTCCGGCCATCCGCCGGCTCATCTCCGGCGAGCTATCGCCAGAGCGCGCGATCGCGACCGGCGTGGTCGAAGTACTGCGCGGGCAGGGGCAACTCCTTGACCGCTTCGCGAGCACGTTCCACCTGGCCGCCTGACGCCGCGGGCCCCGGACGGCGTCAGACGGGCCTTGTGACATCGGGCAGTGCGAGCCACTCGTCCCAGGTCAGGTCGCGGCCGATGTAGCGCACGGCCGTGAAGGGCCAGGAAGAGGCCAGCCATCGCGGCACCACCTGGTTCAGCACCTCCTCGACGTCGCTGCCGAGATACTCGTCCCGCACCCACCAGGAGACCTCTGCGTCGGCGTCCACCTTCTCCGGGGGGTCGATGTAGACGCACCCCAGCAGTTCGGTCTCTGCATCATCGAACAGCGCGTAGTTGAAGGAGAGATGAGCTGCGATCTCGCTCTCGTGGTGCACCAGGTCCTCGCGGTCCTGTTCGATCGTCATCGTCGCCGGCGGCCAGCCCCAGGCCTTTCCGAAGATGGACCACAGCCGCTGCTGCGAGCCCATCACGGCGGGCAGGTCCAGCTCCACATCGGAGGCCCGGATGGGCCGCAGGTGATGGTGGGCACCGACCGGAACATGCAACGGATGCTCGAATTCCTCTGGTAGCCATGCCACGGCTCGCCCTCCCTCAACTCGCGTCTTGACCGGCGCGGCAGCGCCATTGACGGCATGATCGACGTGACCACTCCCAAGGAGATCACATGTCGTACCCCAAGCCTGAACGTTCCGCCGCACCGACCATCACCGGAATCCTGCTGCTGGTGATCGGCTACGTGGTGAGCCGCTTCGCCGGCGTCCCCGGCCTGTTGATCGGCGGCCTCCTTGCCCTTGTCGGTCTCGTCACCCTGCTGGTCGGCATCAGCATGGCCTTGAACAGCCTCGACAACCTGGCCGCCCACCACTGGGACGCCGTTCAGCGCGCCAACGCAGCGGGATCACCGGACGACCCCGACCAGGGCTGAACCCCCGCCGCCTTGGCCCGGGGTGGTGGCGGGAGGCTGCACCCGGCAGGCTGCGTCCCAGGATGGGAAACAGCACGCAGGGAACCATGAGGAATTCGGACGCGCTGGTGTACGTTGCTAGCTCGGCCTGGAGGCTCCAAGAAGCGGGGCACTCCAGGTCGTGCTGCGGAAGCGTTGCGATCATCAAAGACTCTCGATGGGAACTCGGAGACTTCTCTGAGGACGTGGACCCGGGCGCCCCACTCACGGACAAGGGCCTCGCGTGGAGCGACAGCCCACTCGGTCCACAACAGGTGACAATCGCCGGACTCGGACTCTGCAATTCGGATGACGACATCCACTGCGGGCTGTCGATCGTCGTCGCCGGGCGAGCGCCCGAAACCGTCGCCGCAACCGATGATGTCCCGGTCCTCGTCGACTGGCTGCAGCATGAACTGCGCCAGGGACCATGCGTGGCCGCCGACGCAGGCGAGACGCTGGTGTCCAGGGACCTGGCCGCCGACCCGCGATGGCCCGAGTTCGGCAAGACCTGCGACGCAGTCCTGAACGTGTGCAGCCTTGTGAGTATCCAGATACCGGTAACCCCGCCGGATCGGGCGAGACTGAACTTCTACTCCAGCGAACCTCATGCCTTCGACCATCTGGACCTGGACGGGGCGCTGTGGCTCTCCCGGGTCGCCGGCCCGATGGTGCGCCGCCAGATCGAGGAATTCGGCGAGGCTCTTCTGGCTGCCGGGCCGAGGGGCTGCAGCCGGGTCGCGGTGGCGGTCGGCACGATCATCGGTCTCTACCAGGTGAACTCCACGGACGCCTTTGACATGCTCGTGGAGGCGAGTCGTGACCTTCGCCGTGGGCTGTTGGGTGTGGCCATCGACGTCGCAGCGGACGGGCACCTGCCGGAGGCGGCGATCCTCCGGGCCCGTGAACGTCGTCCCGGGGAAGCGCCTGGCCGGTTACCGGGGGTGCGCACCTGGAGAGCGCACGGCGCATCGCCGGGCGGTCGCCCGTAGCCACGGTCCGACGGCGACGCAAGACCGGCACCAGCGCGTGCCGCGAGCTCGACGACCGGCTACCCCGAAGGGTCGGGCGAGTCTGCTGGCGGCCCGTGGCGGCATGGCGGGATCGGGGTGCTGCGGAGTGGCCTCGGCGTTGCTCGTGGTCCAGTGGCCGGTGCTGTTGAGCTCCTCGGCGATGCGCACCAGGCGCGTGCCGGTCTTCACGGAGGCCTCGCGCAAGAGCTCGAAGGCGTCGTCGGCGGTGATCTTGAAGCGCTCCATGAGAATGCCCTCGGCCTGGCCGATCACCGTACGGTTCACCATGGCGACGCTGCGGTGGTCGATCTCGCGGCCCCCGGCCACCGCGACGGCCAGGTGCGCGGCAAGGGTGGATGCGACGACAAGGTCATCGCTGGAGTACGCCTCAGGCCGGTCGGCGTACAGGTTGAGCGCACCGTAGGAGTCACCGTGGGTGTACAGCAGCAGCGAGATCGTCGAGCCGATCCCGTAGCGCCCTGCGACTTCTGGCCCCCAATGGGGCCACCGGGGGTCCGCCCCGATGTTGTTGCTGACCACGGTCTGGTGTGACCTCACGGTGTACAGGCAGGGACCCTCGTTGAGATCGTGCTGGAGTTGGTCGCACAGCCGTGCCTTCTCGGAGCTTGCTGCTGCGGTCGCAGCGCCCTGACGTCCCACTCGCGTGACCCCCGCGTGGTCACAGCCGTCGACAAGTGACACGACAAGGGCTACCCCAAGGGCGAGTCGTTCGGCCTCGCCTTCGCCTTCTGCGACATCCCGGGCGAAGGCAGCGGAATCCTCGAGCGAGTGACCAAGACCTGGCAGCTCCATCGCACACCCCTCTCGGAGATCCGGCAGCCTCGGCTTCCGGTGGGTGGCGGGGGGCGCGCCACTACGGCCAGTATCGCGGACCGAGCGAGTTCTGGACCCTTCCCCGACCGGAGCCGAACTACTGAGTACGGGTCGCTCAGGCGTGGTAGCGGGAGCCCACTGCTGCGATCGGCTGGGCTGCCGGCACGCCGGAGGCGTCCCTGCGCACGTCCGGCGCGGGCAGGTCGATCGGCGTTCCGCTGCCTGCTGCGGCGATGGCCGGGTCCGGTCCGGCCCAGGCCAGCTGCAGGCTGTCCTCGCCCTTCAGGAACCGCTGGCAGCGAACGCCGCCGGTTGCCCGGCCCTTGGCCGGGTACTCCGCCAGCGGAGTGACCTTGACGCTCCCGACATCGGTGCCCGGCAGGGCAGCGGACGAGCCGGCCACCGTCACGACCGACGAGTCGGCCGTCGGGGTCGCACCGAAGAACACCACCTTGGCGCCACGGTCGAGCTTGATGCCCGCCATGCCACCGCCGGTGCGGCCCTGCGGTCGCACCCCGCTCGCGGGGAAGTGCAGCAGTTGTGCGTCGGAGGTGATGAACACCAGTTCGACCAGGTCGTGGGTGAGCTCGACCGCGCCGACCACCTCGTCGCCCTCGTCGAGCCGGATGATCTCCCACGCGTCCTTGCCGATGATCTCGGGGTTCACCCGCTTCACCACGCCCCGCTGGGTGCCCAGTGCCCAGCCGAAGGTGCTGTCACCGAGCGTGCCGAGGCCGAGGATCCGCTCGCCCGGCTGCAGCGGCAGCAGCTCCGTCGCCGGCGAGCCGCCCTGGAGGTTCGGCGCGGCAGCGGTCACCGGCACCGACGGCACGTCGATGGCCTGGCCGCGCAGCAGTCGTCCCTGGCTGGTGAGGGCGCAGAACTCCCCGCGGGCCGTGGCCCGGACGGCGGAGACGATCACGTCGTGCGTCGCCCGCGGGCCGGAGGTCGGCAGCGGCTCGTCGTTGTCGGTGCGGGCCAGCAGGCCGGTGGAGGACAGCATCACCCAGCACGGGTCGTCGGCGATCTCGAGCACAGCGCCGCCCTTGGGTGCGCGCGCAGCGGTCACCTGACCGCCGCCGGAGGCCAGCAGGATCGTGCGCCGCGGCGTGCCGTGGGTCCGTGCGACCTCGTCGAGCTCCGTCGCGGTCACCTCGCGCAGCCGCTCGTCGGACTCGAGGATCCCCGAAAGGTCGGTGATCGTCAGCCAGAGCTTGTCGCGCTCGGACTCCAGTTCGATCGTCGACATCTTGGTGAGCCGGCGCAGCTGCATGTCCAGGATGTAGGTGGCCTGGATCTCGCTGAGCTCGAAGGCGTCCATCAGGCGCGTCCGGCCTGTGTCGAGTCCTCGGACGAGCGGATGATGGCGATCACGTCGTCGATGTCGACGATCGCGAGCAGCAGGCCCTCCACCAGGTGCAGCCGGTCGCGCGCCTTGCCGAGCAGGAAGGCGGTGCGGCGCCGGATCACCTGCAGGCGGTGGGCGAGGTAGACCTCGAGCATCTGCTTGAGGCTGAGCGTGCTGGGCTGGCCGTCGACGAGAGCGACGCTGTTGATCGCGAACGAGTCCTCGAGCTTGGTGAGCCGGTACAGCTCGTCTGCGAGTGCGTCCGGGTTGATCCCGTTCTTCACCTCGATCACCAGGCGCATGCCGTTGGCGAGGTCGGTGAGGTCCTTGATGTCGGCGATGCCGGTGAGCCGCTTGGCCGCAACCAGGGTCTTGACCTGCTCGATGATCCGCTCCGGGCCCACCTGGTAGGGCAGTTCGGTGACGACGATGCCCTTGCGGCGCGGGTGCACCTGCTCGATCCGGGCGGACGACCGGACGCGGAAGCTGCCCGCGACCGGTGGCGTAGGCCTCGCGGATGCCTTCAAGGCCGATGATCTTGCCGCCCTCGGGGAAGTCGGGGCCCGGGACGAACCGCATCAGGTCGTCGACGTCGGCGTCCGGGTGCCACATCAGGTGCTTGAGCGCCTGGACGACCTCGACGAGGTTGTGCGGCGGGATGTTGGTGGCCATGCCGACGGCGATCCCGGTGCTGCCGTTGACCAGCAGGTTGGGGAACGCCGACGGGCAGGACGACCGGCTCGGTCTCCTTGCCGTCGTAGTTGGGCCGGAAGTCGACGGTGTCGGACGCGATGTCGGCGGTCATCGCCACCGCTGCAGGCGACATGCGGCACTCGGTGTACCGCATGGCTGCAGGGCCGGAGTCGAGCGAGCCGAAGTTGCCGTGGCCGTCGACGGTCGGCAGGCGCATGGCCCACGGCTGGGCCTGGCGCACGAGGGCGTCGTAGATGGCGGTGTCGCCGTGCGGGTGGTAGAGGCCCATGACCTGGCCGACAACGCGGGAGCACTTCACGTGGGAGGTGTCGGGACGGATCCGCATCTGGTCCATCGTGTACAGGATGCGGCGCTGCACCGGCTTCAGCCCGTCCCTCGCGTCGGGCAGGGCGCGGGAGTAGATCACCGAATAGGCGTACTCGAGGAAGCTGGTCTCCATCTCGGCCGACACGTCGACGTCGACGATCAGCTCGGTGGCTTCCTCATCGAGCGGTGGCTTGGCAACCATCAGGTCGTGCTTCTTTCTTTCATCACTCGGGTGTCGAGCAGGCGCGCAGCCCGGACAGCAGCCCGCGTCCGTCGGGGGCGACGACCCACGGGGTGTCTGCTGCGGCTGTCCTGCTCCTCCGGCAGCACCGTCGTGGTGCCGTGCGCGAGTACCTGCTCGGCCGGCGTCAGCTGGCGGATCGCGATCGCCCGCACCCGCTCCGGGCGCGACGTGGGCGAAGTCGGCGTAGATCACCGGGTCGTGCTGGCCGTCGTCGCCGACCAGCAGCCAGGAGATGTTCGGGAGGTCCCGGGTGAGCTGCAGCAGCGTCTCGGTCTTGTGCGCCATCCCGGAGCGGAACCAGCCGGTGTTGGTCGGGCCCCAGTCGGTGAGCAGCATCGGGCCGGCGGGGTAGCCGTGGCGCTTCAGGAAGCGGGAGAGGAAGCCGTGGGTGTTCCAGGCGCCGGTGGAGATGTAGATCACCGGGGATCCGGGGTGGTCGGCCAGCAGGTCGGCGTACATCCGTGCCATGCCCGGCACCGACTGGCGGGCCGACTCGTCGCGGATGAACGAGTTCCAGGCGGCGATCATCGGACGGGGGAGCATGGTCGAGATGATCGTGTCGTCGATGTCGGAGACCAGGCCGAACTCGATGTCGTCCGCGATCACGTGCACGTCGGCATGCGCCGTGCGCGACGTGGTGCTGCGCACCTCCACCGTGCGCCAGCCGGGCTGCAGGCCGTGGTTGCGGACGCGCTGGTCGATGTAGCCGCCGCGGTCGGTGGTCGTGGTGACGACCTCGTCGCCGACGCTGATCGTCACCGTCGCCCGGACGCAGGCGGCGCTGACGAAGTTGCGGAAGCCGCGCCGCTTGATCAGCTCCTCGGTGGCCTTGCCGAGCTCGGAACGGGCGCGCTTGGGCACGAGGACGACGCGGCCGAGCACCCGGATGCTGTCGCGGGTGCCGTAGCCGGTGTAGCAGATCACCTTCTCGCGCCAGCCGAGGGCGCGCAGGAACGCCTTCCACGCGCCGGTCGATGAACTCCTCGACGCGGGCGGCGATGAATGGACGGGTGCTCACGGCCCACACCCTAATGGTGGAGCGACCTCGAATTGGGGTCGACCGCTGCGCGGCGTGGGAAGATGGCTCAATGACGTCACGCCCTGCGCTGCGCCTGCCGCCGGTCCTCAACACCGAGATCCACGACTGCGGGTATTTCCCCGAACTGGTGGCGGACGCCGTCTCGCTCTCCCTCGGCACCGAGGAACCGGTTGCCCACCTCGTGCACCACGAGGCCACCTTCAACCGCGACGAGATCCAGCGCCACCTGTCCGTGCTCGTGCTCACCGCTTCCCGGCTGATCGTCGCCCACACCGACGAGAACGAGACCCCCGGCGAACCGGGACAGGCCCTGACCACCACCGAGTCGGTGCCGCTGCGGCGCATCAACTCGGTCGCCCTCAGCCAGGTCGTTTCGCACCCCGAGCGCTACGGCTCCGGCCGGGCCGCGGTCGCCGAGACGTGGCTGACCATCACCTGGGGCACCATGCGCCGGGTCGACCTGGAGCCGGCCACCTGCGCCGACCCCAACTGCGAGGCCGACCACGGCCTCACCGGCATGATCGCCGGAGACGACCTGACGGTGCGGATCAGCGCTGCCGGCGACGGGGAGGCCAAGGTGCAGCAGCTGGTCGCCTTCGGCACCGCGCTGCAGCTCGCCACCGGCAGCTTCGGATGACCCGCCCGGCAGTCCCCGACTACGGCGTCTCCACCCTCGCCGACCTGCTGCCCAGCATCGGAGCACACCTCGGTGTGCCCGGAGCGAGCGACGTCCTCGGGCTGCCCGACGCCGCAGCGCTACGTGCTGGTGCTGATCGACGGGCTCGGCTGGCACCAGCTCAACGACCACGCCGGGCACGCGCCGTACCTGGCAGCGCTCGCCGGCGCGCTGGATCACCTCCGGCGTGCCCGAGCACGACGGCCACCTCGATCACGAGCATCGGGCACGGGGCTGCCGCCCGGCGGCCACGGCATCGCCGGCTACTCCTTCTGGTACCCGCCGGCCCGCACGGTGCTGAACACGCTGCGCTGGCCGGCCGACCTGAGCGGCCTGGACGTGCAGCCGCAGCTCACCTACTTCGAACGGCTGGCCGGGGCCGGCGTCCGGACCTCGACGATCGCACCCGCCCACTTCGCCGGGCAGCGGGCTGACCACGGCAGCACTGCGCGGGCCGGCCTTCCTGCCGGTGACGGACGAGCGGGACCAGCGGCGCCGGGTCGAGCTGGCCGTGCAGGCCGTCGGCAGCGGGGGAGCGGACCTTCTCCTACTTCTACGAGCGCCAGCTCGACCACGCCGGGCACGTCCACGGCCTCGGCAGCCCGCAGTGGCTGGCCGAGCTCGCTGCGGCCGGACGCGCTGGTCGGGCAGCCTGCGGGCGGCCCTGCCCGACGACGTGCGCCTGCGTGATCACCGGCGACCACGGCATGGTCAACGTGCCGCACGGATCGCCGGCTCATGGTCGAGGACGAGCCCGGCCTGATGGCCGACGTGACCGCGCTTCGCCGGCGAGGGCAGGTTCCGCCAGCTGATGACCCCGGTGCCGGAGGCCGTCGCCGCGCGCTGGCAGGACCGGCTCGGCGACGGCGCCTGGGTGCGGACCCGGGCGCGAGGCGATCGACGGAGGGCTGGTTCGGCGACGTGAACCCGCGGCTGGCCGACCGGTTCGGCGACGTGCTGGTGGCGATGGCCGACGACGGCGCGGTGCTGACGCCGCACGCTGCCCGCGGAACTCGACCTGGTGGGCATGCACGGCTCGCTGACGCCGGCGGAGCTCGCCGTTCCGCTGCTCGTCGCCTGACGTCCGCCGCCACACCGCCAGGACCGAACTTGGACCGAATTGGGGACGGTTCCAAACTCGGTCCGCTCGCTACGCGGACCGAGTTTGGAACCGTCCGCCAATTCGGTCCGCTCGCCCGCTTTAGGTGCTCAACCCGGCTGTGGGCGAGAATGTCGCGCCGTGGCTGAACTGACCTACTTCACCGGGCCGATGGACTGCGGCAAGTCGACGCTGGCCCTGCAGGTGGCGTACACCGAATCCACCGCGGGCACGGCAGGGTCGGCTGTTCACCATGCTGGACCGCTCCGGCGAGGCGGCGATCACCTCCCGGATCGGCCTGACGTCCGCCTGCCCTGGAGGTGACCGAGCGACCTCGACCTCTGGAAGTACGTGGTCTCCGAGCTCACCGGTGGCCGGCGGGTCGACTTCCTGGTGTGCGACGAGGCGCAGTTCTACACGCCCGCGCACATCGACCAGCTCGCCCGGATCGTCGACGAGCTGCAGATCGACGTGTTCTGCTTCGGGATCCTCACCGACTTCCGCACCGAGCTCTTCCCCGCGTCGCGGCGCCTGGTCGAGCTGTGCGACCGGATGGAGATGCTGCAGGTGCGTCCCCGCTGCTGGTGCGGCGAGCCGGCCACCCACAACGCCCGCACCGTCAACGGCGTGATGGTCACGGAGGGCAGCCAGGTGGTGGTGGGGGACATCGGCGACGCAGAGGTCGCCTACCAGGTGCTGTGCCGCCGCCACCATCGCCGCCACGTGACCGCGCAGGTGGCCGCGGTGACCCTCAGCCCGGAGCCGCTGCCCTTCGAGCTGAGTTCAGCGCTTCTGCGGGTTCTTCGGCGAGCCGAACATGATCTCGTCCCAGCTCGGCACGTGGGCGCGCTTGCGCTTGGGCCTGGGCGACCGGCTCCTCGACCAGGGCCGGCTGCTCCGGCTCGGCGACGTCCGGCTCCGGTTCGATCCTGCTCCAGCGGCGACAGCTCGGCCTCCGGCTCGAGGCTCTTCGGCGTCGGCTCGCTCGTCCGGCGCCTCGTCGAGGACGGGACGGGCGACGGGCGCGTCCGCGGGGCGGATCAGCCCGGCGTAGATCTGGACGGAGTCCTCGTCGAAGCTGGAGAGCATGTCGTAGAGCACGTCGAGCCCGGAATCGGCGGTCGGGCACGATGTCGTAGACGCCGTCCACCTCGGCGAGCTCGCCCTCGGCGTAGGCGTCGTCGACCTCGTCAAGCTCTTCCAGCGGCACGGTGTCGTCGGGGTCGGCCGGCTCGTCCACGCGTGGCTGGACGACGCGGACCAGCGCGAGCTCGTCGTTGAGCTCGACGGTCGGCTCGGCCTCCTCGTCGCGGCGGCGGCGACCCGGCTGCGGGCCGTGGGACGCCGAGTGCAGGCCGAGCAGCCAGCGCGCGTCGTCGTTGTCGGCCGATGGAGAACCGTCCGCTCGCGTCGTAGATGAAGCGGGCCTCGCGATGCGACTTGCCCGAGTCGTAGTCGACCCGCACCAGCCAGCGACGCGCCTCGATCTTCCAGGCGTCCCAGATGACGGTGTCGGCGTCGACCCGGCGGGAAGCCAGCCGGTCCTCGACGACCTGGCCGAGCGTGCGGTGCGCGATCGTCTCCGCGCCACGACGCACCGGATGCGACTGTGCCTGCCGCGCGATGAACTCACGCTCGGCGAACACCGGCGCCGGCGAAGGGCTCGACCCAGTCCGACTGCCATGCCTGCAGCGCGCGCGACGTCGGAGAGCGGTTCACCCGCGCGGATGCGTGCCTGGATCTCCCGGGGGGTCAAGGCGCTGTCCATTTGTATCTCCAGATGGGTGGTCTGCGGCTGGTGGCGTACCGGACCCCGTAGCTGCATGGCCGTGGTCTCGGTGAGTCATGGTCTCACTTCCAAGTTTGTGTCTGGAGGTAACCTACCAAGCCGATGCCCGAACACCGCGTCAGCCGGGCCGCCGTCCGCGGCCCTCCCACGTGGTGGCAAGGGATGTGTTGCGCGGGATGTGATATAGATTCCTCGCACCAGATGCCCTACTACCCGCCAAACACGGGCACCGCGGAACGGAGATGGAACTTAACCCATGGCAACCGACTACGACGCCCCTCGCAAGACCGACGAGGAGAGCGAAGACTCGATCGAGGAACTGAAGACCCGGCGGAACGACAAGAACTCCGGAAAGGTCGACGAGGACGAGGTCGAGGCTGCGGAGACCTTCGAGCTGCCCGGGGCCGACCTGTCGCACGAGGAACTCACCGTCCGGGTGCTCCCGCGCCAGGCAGACGAGTTCACCTGCGCCTCGTGCTTCCTCGTGAAGCACCGCAGCCAGATCGCAGAGGTCAAGAACGGCCTCACCTACTGCGTGGACTGCGCCGGCTGACCCCGCGCGCGCCGCACGAACGGGGACAGTCCCCTGTCGTGCCGCTCGCGCGCGACCAGCGAACTGCCAGGCTCAGATGCGCAGCGTCGTCTTGTTGAACCGTCGGCGCCGGCGTACCCATGACCTGCGTCCACTGGCCTGCGGCGAACCGGTTCACCAGCAGCTGGGACAGGCCGATGCCGATGCCGCTGGCGATCGCCCAGGTGAGCGCGCGGCGCAGCGGCACGTCCGGGTCGTTGGGCTCCGGGGGTGCGTCGCCGGTGGCCAGCTCCCAGACAGCGTTCGACGGCCTTCGCCGCCAGCACGGTGGTCAGGGCGCCGACCGCACCGGCGTACAGGTTCCAGAGCAGCTTCTGGGATGTGTTCACGATGTCCTCCTGCGGCCATCCTGCCAACCACGGCTAGCTTTGGGCAATGAACTACGACGAGCGGCTCCGGGTGCCCGGCCATGTGGTGGGTGGTCGGGATGTTCTTCGCCCTGACGTTCGTCACGGCCGTCGGCTTCTACGCCGGGCCGATGGTGGCCGTCGTGGCCGGCGTCGTCACGGCTGCGGGAGTCGCTGCTGCGCTGCTCTGGTACGGCGGGGTCCGGCTCCGGGTGGACGCGGCCGGCCTGCACGCCGGGCGCGCCGTGCTGGAGTGGCCCTACGCCGGTGAGGTGCAGGGTCCACGACCGGCGCGTCCACCCGCTCGCGGCTCGGTGCCGGCGCCGACCACGCAGCCTGGCTGCTGGTCCGCGGATTCGTTCCCGGCTCCGTCGAGGTCGCGGTCGACGACCCGGCGGACCCCCATCCGTACTGGCTGGTGTCCACGCGCAACCCGGAAGGCCTTGCACAGGCCATCGCGGAGTGCCGGTGCCATCTCGCCGTCCGGGGACTGACCGGGGCCACGGCTAGACTGCCGCAATGACTTCGGCCAATCCGGAACGGGTGCGGGTCGGCCTGACCAGGCTCGACCCGGGAATGCCGGCACCCGGCTACGCGCACCCCGGCGACGCGGGTGCCGACCTGGCCATCGCCGAGGACTGCGAACTGGCACCGGGGGAGCGTCGCCTCGTCGGCACCGGGGTCGCGATCGCGCTGCCCGAGGGCTGGGCCGGCTTCGTCCATCCCCGCTCCGGGCTCGCCGCACGGTCGGGGCTCACCATCGTGAACGCACCCGGCACCGTCGACGCCGGCTACCGCGGCGAGATCCGGGTATGCCTGCTGAACACCGACACCACGACGGCCGATCCGGCTGCGCGCGCGGGGACCTGATCGCCCAGCTGGTCGTCCAGCGGGTGGGTCGGGCCGAATTCGAACTGCTCGACGAGTTGCCCGGGAGTGTCCGGGGCGACCGAGGCCACGGCTCCACAGGTGGAGTCGCGGAGTGGGCCGCACAACCGGCCGGCACAGACAATGACAGAGGTGGACAAGTGATCTTTGGGCGCAAGCGCAAGTCGGCGACGACCGACCCGATCGACACCGAGGAGGAGTCGCTCGAGATCGTCGGCGACGACGCCGGTGAGCACGAGGTCGACGTCGACGTCGACGCGGAGGCCGACGGGTGACTATGACGAGGTCGACGACGAGGCTGCGCTGGAGGCCGCGGAGGAGGCCGTCTCCGACGACGCCGGCGACGACGTCGACTGGCGCGCGGACGGTCCCTTCGACTCCGAAGAGGTCGACCTCGACCGACGACCAGGTGACCCGGATCGACCTGGGCGCGGTGATCGTCACCCCCTGGGAGGGGCTCGGGCTCCAGCTCCAGGTGAACGAGGCCGACCCGCCAGGTGCAGGCCGTCACGGCCGTCTGGAAGAACTCCGGCCTCGAGATCGACCCTGTTCGCAGCGCCCGCCAGCGGTGGTCTCGCCGAGGAACTGCGTGAGGACGCCGTCGACGAGGCCGAGCAGGCCGGTGGCACCGCGACCCTCGCTGACGGGCCGTTCGGCTCCGAGGTGCGCCGCGTGCTTCCCCAGGAGGGCCCGGGCGGGGAGCAGATGTTCCACGTCTCCCGCATCTGGTTCGCCGAGGGCCCGCGCTGGCTGCTGCGCGGCACCCTGCTCGGTGAGGCGGCGCTCGGCGAGGCGGATGCGCCCGGTGGTCGCCCCGTTCGTCGAGTTGTTCCGTAATCTGGTGGTGCGCCGCGGCGACAAGCCGATGGTTCCGGGTGAACTGATCCCGATGAAGCTGCCGGACGGTGCCGGGGAGGGCTGATGGCGAACACGAATCCCGTTCTTCGGGCGTTGCGACGCTTCGGTGCGTCGCAACGCAGAACTGGAGTCGGAGGCGCGCCAGAAGGTCGTCGAGTCGACCGGTGCCATCCTGATCGGCGACCTCAGCGATCGTCAGTGGGCGAAGCTGCGCGGCACCATCACCGTGCTCACCATGAAGCCCCGCAGCGGGACGCCCGTGGCTGGAGGCCGAGTTCAACGACGGCTCGGGCACGGTCACCCTGATCTGGATGGGGCGTCGCTCCATCCCCGGCATCACCGCCGGCAGGGAACTCACCGTGCAGCGGCCGGGTGTCCTACGTCGACGGCCAGCGCCGCCTGTACAACCCGCTCTACGAGCTGGTCGCCGGCTGAGCGATCCGCGGTCAGCCGATGTCCGCGGTGCGCGTGCTCCGCGGCACCAGGTACTGGGCCAGTTCGGCCTCGTAGCTCGGGTCGGCGACGAACAGCAGCTCGTCGCTGCCCTCCAGCGCAGCGTCCCGCTCGGGGGCCCGCGCCGCGCCGTCCCTGATGATGGTGACCAGCACCGCGTCGCCGGGCAGGTTCAGGTCGGCGACCCGCGTGCCGACCCGCGGCGAGCCGTCCGGAAGGGTCATCTCGACGAGGTTCGCGTGGCCGCCGCGGAAGCTGAACAGCCGCACCAGGTCGCCGACGGTGACGGCCTCCTCCACCAGCGCGCACATCAGGCGCGGGGTGGAGACGGCGACGTCGACGCCCCACAGGTCGTCGAACATCCACTCGTTGCTGGGGTGGTTCACCCGGCCCACCGTGCGCGGCACGCCGAACTCGGTCTTCGCCAGCAGGGAGTGCACGAGGTTGGACTTGTCGTCGCCGGTGGCGGCGATGGCGACGTCGCAGGTCTCGAAGCTGGCCTCCTCGAGGCTGGCCAGCTCGCAGGCGTCCGCCAGCAGCCATTCGGCCTCGGGGACGCTCTCGGGCTTGATCGCATTGGGGTCGCGGTCGATCAGCAGGATCTGGTGGCCGTTGGCGATCAGCTCCCGTGCGATCGAGCGGCCGACATTTCCGGCACCGGCGATGGCTACACGCACGTTCGCTCCTCTCTCAGTGCTCGACCGGCGGGTTGCCGAGGATGTCCTCGACCTCGGCCACCTGCTCGTTGGTGACGGCGGCGTAGATCAGGTCGCCGTCCTGGAACACCGTGCTCTGCGTTGGGCACGATCCCGGTGCCGAAGCGCATCAGGAACGGGATGCGGGTGCGGGCGGCCGTCTCCATGCCGGAGATGCTGGTGCCCACCCAGCCGGAGTTCACGTGCACCTCGATCAGCCGGACGCTGCCGGACGGGTCGCGCCACTGCGGCTCGGAGCCCGAGGGCAGCAGGCGGCGCAGGACCTGGTCGGCGGCCCAGCGGACGGTGGCGACGCTGGGGATGCCCAGGCGCTCGTAGACCTCGGCGCGGCCCTGGTCGTAGATCCGGGCGACGACGTTGTGGACCTCGAACGTCTCGCGCACGACGCGGGCGGCGAGGATGTTGGAGTTGTCGCCGCTGGAGACGGCGGCGAAGCCGTCGGCACGCTCGATCCCGGCGCGCTGCAGCACCTGCCGGTCGAAGCCGACGCCCTTGACCGTCTTGCCCTGGAACTCGGGGCCGAGGCGCCGGAAGGCGTCCTGGACGATGTCGATGACGGCCACCGAATGGCCACGGTGCTCGAGAGCCCGGGCCAGGGACGCGCCGACGCGCCCGCAACCCATGATGACGATGTGCACCGCCTGCCTCCACTTCCTGCTCGCTCGGACGTGCAGCCGGATCGACCTTATCCGGCCTTGCCGGGCCGGACGAAACCGACGCTACACCGGAGTATCGGCCGACACACGCGCATCGTGGCATAGGGTGACCATTCGTGAACGCCACCGACTTCGTGAAGCGACTGCTGGTGGGGCGCAAGCTGTCGAGTGCCCAGCTGGGGGAGACACTCCTTCCCAAGCGGATCGCGCTGCCGGTCTTCGCGTCCGACGCCCTGAGCTCGGTCGCCTACGCCCCTGACGAGATCCTGCTCACCCTTTCCCTTGCCGGCATGGCCGGCTTCGCTGTTCTCCTGGCAGATCGCGCTGGCCGTCGGCCGTCGTCATGGTGATCGTCGTGCTGTCCTACCGGCAGACGGTGCACGCCTACCCGTCCGGCGGTGGCGACTACGAGGTGGCCACGGTGAACCTCGGGCCGAGCGCCGGCCTGACGGTGGCCAGCGCCCTGCTGGTCGACTACGTCCTCACCGTCGCCGTCTCGGTCTCCTCCGGCGTCCAGAACGCGAAGGCGATCTTCCCGTTCATCGCCGGCCACGAGGGCGTCGTGGGCCGCCGGGCCTGATCGTGGTGCTGATGGCGATGAACCTGCGGGGCGTGCGCGAATCCGGTTCGGTCTTCGCCGATCCCGACCTACGGCTTCATGATCGGCGTGCTCGGCATGACCGTCTGGGGCCTGTTCCGGATCCTCGGGCTGGGCGAGCACGCTGCAGGCGCCGACCGCCGACTACGGCGTCGTCGGGTCGCCGTTCTACGACGCCGCTGATCGGGATCGCGATGGTGGTCCTGCTGGCCCGGGCCTTCTCCTCCGGCTGTGCGGCCCTGACCGGCGTCGAGGCGATCTCCAACGGTGTGCCGGCGTTCAAGGAGCCGAAGAGCAAGAACGCAGCCACCACCCTCGCCCTGCTCGGCGGCATCGCGATCACGATGCTCGGCGGCATCATCGTCGCTCGCCAACCTGACCGGGCTGAAGCTGATCGACCCCGACGGGCACTCCCACTTCGCACCCAGAACGGCGGTGCGGGTCGACGTGCCACACGACACGGCCATGGGCCAGCTCGCCGAGACGATCTTCGACACCGTTCCCGTTCGGCTTCTACTTCGTGATCGCGATGACGATGATCATCCTGTTCCTCGCCGCGAACACCGCGTTCAACGGCTTCCCGGTGCTGGGCTCGATCCTCGCCAGGGACGGCTTCCTGCCGCGGGCGCTGCACACCCGCGGCGACCGTCTGGCCTACTCCAACGGCATCCTGATGCTGGCCGCGGCGGCGATCGCGCTGGTGCTGATCTACAACGCCAGCGTCACCGCGCTGATCCAGCTCTACGTGGTCGGCGTCTTCGTCTCGTTCACCGTCAGCCAGTTCGGCATGATGCGGCACTGGACCCGGCACCTGAAGACCGAGAAGGACCCGAAGGTACGGGCGACGATGATGCGCTCCCGCGTGATCAACGCGATCGGCCTCACCGGCACCGGCGTCGTGCTGCTCATCGTGCTGGCCGCCAAGTTCATCTACGGCGCCTACCTCGCCGTGATCGCGATGGCGGCGGTCTTCCTGCTGATGCGCGGCATCCGCAACCACTACGACAAGGTGGCGCGCGAGACCGCCGTCGGCCCGATGGACGCCGCGGCTGCTGCCCAGCCGGGTGCGCGCGGTGATCATGGTGCAGGAGGTCAACAAGCCGACCATGCGGGCCGTGAACTTCGCCCGGGCCACCCGCGCCAGCAGCATCGAGGCGGTCACCGTCTCCATCGACGACGCGGAGACCAAGGCGATCGTCGCGAGCTGGGACGCCCAGGAGCTGCGAGGTGCCGCTGAAGGTGATCGCCTCGCCGTACCGGGAGGTCACCGGGCCCTTCCTCAACTACGTCAAGGGCCTGCGTTCGGACAACCCGCGCGACGTGGTCTGCGTCTACATCCCCGAGTACATCGTCGGCCACTGGTGGGAGCAGCTGCTGCACAACCAGACCGGCCTGATCCTGAAGACCCGCCTGAACTTCATGCAGGGCGTCATGGTCACCTCCGTGCCCTACCAGCTGGCCTCCTCCAAGTACGCCATCGATCGCGCCCAGCGGAACATCGCTGCTGCCTGGCGGCGTCCCGGGCACCGGGCCAGGTGCGCATGGGTGACCGTCCCCGAGACGAGCCACAGAAGCGGAGTGAGCATCGACATCACCGTAGGACAGGTCGTCGAGCCGGCCTCGAGATCGGCGCCGGTCGCCCACGGCGGCCACTTCGTCGCCCGTCACGAGGGCCGGGTGATCTTCGTCCGGCACGCCGCTCACCGGCGAGTTGGTGGACGTGCGCGTCACCGAGGTCAGCAAGCGGTTCGCCCGGGCGACGTCGTCGCAGTGCACCGGGCGAGCCCGCACCGGCGTCACGCCGCCCTGCCCGATCGCGGGACGCTGCGGCGGGTGCGACTTCCAGCACGTCGAGCCCGGCCACAGCCGCGAGCTGAAGCGTCAGGTGGTCGCCGAGCTGCTGGGCCACCTGGCCGGCTACGAGCTTCACCGGCGAGGTGCAGGAGGTGCGAGCCCGCGCCGCTGGGCTGGCGCCGGCGGATGCGCTACCACCTCGACGACGACCGGACGGCCGGGGCTGCGCGGCCACCGGTCCGCCGAGACCTCGTCCTGCTGCCCGAGGGTGGCTGCCGGATCGCCGATCCCGGCATCGCCGTCCCACCGGCCGACGCCGGACGTCCCGGCGGGGAACTGCTGGCCGTCGCCGGCGTCCCGCCGCTGTTCGTCGCACCGCGGCCCCGAGCGTGGCGACCGTCACGGAGCAGGTCGGGGGAGCAGACCTTCCAGGTGGCCATCGACGGATTCTGGCAGGCGCACGCCGCCGCCCGGTGGTGCTGACCGACGCCGTGATCGGCGGGCTCGCCCCGCAGCCCGGCGAGGTGGCCTTCGACCTCTTCTGCGGGGTCGGGCTGTTCGCCGGTGCGCTCGCCGCCGCCGGTGCGCAGGTCTGGGGCATCGAGGGCGACCGGCGGGCCGTGGAACTCGCCGCGGACCAACGTCCCCGGAGCGACCTTCACCGCCGGCGACGTCGGCCGGCGCCTCGTCGGGCTGCCCAGGCGCAGCCGACCTCGTGGTGCTCGACCCGCCGCGGGCCGGCGCCGGATCGCGGCGTGCTCGGCCGCCGTCGCGGCGCGGCGGCCGCGGGCGATCGCCTACGTGGCCTGCGACCCCGCAGCGCTCGGACGGGACCTGCAAGATCGCCGCGGAACTGGGCTACGAGCCGGTGTCCGGTGCGCGCCTACGACCTGTTCCCGCTGACCCACCACGTCGAGTGCGTGGCTATCCTTGCCCCGAGATGACCCTCCCTCAGACCAGGCCCCGCACCCGTCCGGAGGCGCAGTGTCCGCTGCGTCCCGGTGACATGTGCAACCTCTGCCAGCTCGACGTCACCGGCCCGCAGGACTGCGGCCTGGTCTACCTGGTGATGTCCGACCCGGACCTTCGGGCGGAATGGGGCGAACGTCGCCGACGTCGCCGCCGGTAGCCTCGTCGGGTCGGGTGGGATAATATCTCGACATCAAGATATCTCGGCGACCACGGGAGGCCCCATGAGCATCGACAGCTACTCCGCATCCGACCAGTTGAACGTTGCCGGGAAGACCTACCAGATCTTCCGCATCGACGCTGTCGAGGGGTCGGCGACCCTGCCGTTCAGCCTGAAGGTGCTGCTGGAGAACCTGCTGCGCACCGAGGACGGCGCCAACATCACCGCTGCCGACATCGCTGCGCTCGGCGCCTGGGACCCTGAGGCCGAGCCGAACCGCGAGATCCAGTTCACGCCGGCCCGCGTGATCATGCAGGACTTCACCGGCGTCCCGTGCGTCGTCGACCTGGCCACCATGCGCGAGGCGATCGCCGAGCTCGGCGGGGACGCGACCAAGGTCAACCCGCTGTCGCCGGCGGAGATGGTGATCGACCACTCGGTGGTCGCCGACCTGTTCGGCACCCCGAACGCCTTCGCCCGCAACGTCGAGCTCGAGTACCAGCGCAACCGCGAGCGCTACCAGTTCCTGCGCTGGGGCCAGACCGCCTTCGACGACTTCGTCGTCGTGCCGCCGGGCACCGGCATCGTCCACCAGGTCAACATCGAGCACCTCGCCCGTGTGGTCTTCCCGCGGACGGTCAACGGCGTCCTGCAGGCCTACCCCGACACCTGCGTCGGCACCGACTCCCACACCACCATGGTCAACGGCCTCGGCGTGGTCGGCTGGGGCGTCGGCGGCATCGAGGCCGAGGCCGCCATGCTCGGCCAGCCGGTGTAGCATGCTGATCCCGCGCGTCGTCGGCTTCAAGCTCAGCGGCAAGCTGCCGGAGGGCACCACCGCAACCGACCTGGTGCTGACCATCACCGAGCAGCTGCGGCAGCACAAGGTCGTCGGCAAGTTCGTCGAGTTCTACGGACCCGGCGTCGCCGAGGTCCCGCTGGCCAACCGCGCCACGATCGGCAACATGAGCCCCGAGTACGGCTCGACGATCGCCATCTTCCCGATCGACGACAAGACCATCGACTACCTGCGGATGACCGGACGGTCGGCAGAGCAGCTCGAACTGGTCGAGGCGTACGCGAAGACCCAGGGCCTGTGGCACGACGCCGACCACGAGCCGCGCTACTCCGAGTACCTCGAGCTCGACCTGTCCACCATCGTGCCCAGCATCGCCGGGCCGAAGCGTCCGCAGGACCGCGTGATCCTCGCCCACGCCAAGCAGGGCTTCATCGAGGCACTGAAGGACTATGTCGACGACGCACCAGTTGGCTACGACGAGTCGGTGGACGAGTCCTTCCCCGCCTCTGACGTGCCCGCGCACTCCAGCCGCAACGGCTCGGCAGAGCCGCACGCCTACGGCGAGACCGTGTCCCCAGCACCGGGGCGCCCGTCCAAGCCCACCGAGGTCACCCTCGCCGACGGCACCACCTTCACGATCGACCACGGTGCGGTCACGATCGCAGCGATCACGTCCTGCACCAACACGTCGAACCCGAGCGTGATGATCGGCGCGGCCCTGGTCGCCAAGAAGGCCGTCGAGGCAGGGCCTCACCCGCAAGCCGTGGGTGAAGACCTCGCTGGCCCCCGGCTCCAAGGTCGTCACCGACTACTACGAGAAGTCGGGCCTCACCAAGTACCTGAACGCGCTGGACTTCGACCTGGTCGGCTACGGCTGCACCACCTGCATCGGCAACTCCGGCCCGCTGATCCCCGAGGTCTCCAAGGCGGTCAACGACGCCGACCTCGCCGTCACGTCCGTCCTGTCCGGCAACCGGAACTTCGAGGGCCGGATCAACCCGGACGTGAAGATGAACTACCTGGCCAGCCCGCCGCTGGTGGTGGCCTACGCCCTGGCCGGCACGATGGACATCGACATCACCACCGAGTCGCTGGGCACCGGCACCGATGGCCAGCCGGTCTACCTCGCCGACATCTGGCCGACGCAGGCCGAGGTGGACGAGGTCGTGAACTCCTCGATCTCCGCCGACATGTTCACCTCCCGCTACGCCGACGTGTTCGCCGGCGACGAGACCTGGCGGTCGCTGCCGACCCCGACCGGCGAGACCTTCGCGTGGGACGGCGAGTCCACCTACGTCCGCAAGCCCCCGTACTTCGACAACATGCCGGCCGACCCGGTGCCCGTCGTCGACGTGACGGACGCGCGCGTGCTGCTGAAGCTGGGTGACTCGGTGACCACCGACCACATCTCGCCGGCCGGCTCGATCAAGGCGCGACAGCCCGGCGGGCAAGTACCTCACCGAGCACGGCGTCGAGCGCAGGGACTTCAACTCCTACGGCTCGCGTCGCGGCAACCACGAGGTGATGATCCGCGGCACCTTCGCCAACATCCGGCTGCGCAACCAGCTGGCGCCGGGCACCGAGGGCGGGTTCACCCGTGACTTCACCGTCGCCGACGGCCCGGTGGCGACGGTCTACGACGCCGCCCAGGCCTACGCCGCAGCGGGGACGCCGCTGGTGGTGCTGGCAGGCAAGGAGTACGGCTCGGGATCCTCGCGTGACTGGGCCGCCAAGGGCACGGCGCTGCTCGGGGTCAAGGTCGTCATCGCAGAGAGCTACGAGCGCATCCACCGGTCGAACCTGATCGGCATGGGTGTCCTCCCGCTGCAGTTCCCCGAAGGCCAGAACCCCGAGTCCCTCGGGCTGACCGGCACGGAGACGTTCACCGTCACCGGGCATCACGGCGCTCAACGACGGCACCACGCCGTCGACGGTGCGCGTGGAGGCCACCGGCGATGGTGCGCCGATCGTCTTCGACGCCGTCGTGCGCATCGACACCCCCGGTGAGGCCGACTACTACCGGCACGGCGGCATCATGCAGTACGTGCTGCGCTCGCTGCTCAAGTAATGGCTCGGCGCAGGGCGCAGGTGGCGGAGCCGGCCCGCGGCGGTACCGGACTACCTTCCGGTCTCGGCGCGGGTGGCGTGGACCTACCTCGCTGTCGTCCTCGCCGTGTTCGCCACCGGGTTGGTCGTGGTGGTGGCCCACCAGACGCTGGGTCGCTGTGATCTGCCCGCCCATCGCCGATGACACCACCGGCGACCTGCAGGCCACCTGCGAGGTGGGCTACCTGATCTGGAGCACGATGGCGGGCTTCCTGCTCTGCCTCATCCCCGCCGTGCTGCTGCTGAAGCTCGACTGGTGGCTCTGGGCGGCGATGGCGGCCGGCGCGGGCTTCCTCGTTGCCGTCGACCGGACCACGGAGTGGTGGTGGTGGCTGGCCGCAGCGCTGATTCCTGCTGCTGCCGCGCTGGCCAGCGCCGACTGGGGGAGAGGGCCGCTCGTCCGGCGGTGGCAGCTGATCGCGCTGCTCGTGCTCGACGCCGGGGCGATCGCTGCCCTGGTGTGGTGGTACTTCAACACCTGACGTCGCTCGGGGACAGCAAAAGGGCCCGGCCGAAGCCGGGCCCTTCTTTGGTCTAGATCAGAGGACGCTGATGTTCGCGGCCTGCAGGCCACGCTGGCCCTGCTGGGTGTCGAAGGAGACCTTGTCGCCCTCGTTCAGCGAACGGAAACCGTTGCTGTTGATCGCGGAGAAGTGCGCGAACACGTCGGCGGAGCCGTCCTCCGGAGCGATGAAGCCGAAGCCCTTGTCAGCGTTGAACCACTTGACGGTGCCAGTTGCCATGATTGTTTCCTTTGTGAGGGAAGTGGAGCGACGCGGTTGCGAAGCTCTGGTGATGCAGTTGCAATGAACGCTTCCCGAAAGGACTACCTGCGCCGGTGAACCGGCGGTTTAACCAAACAAGTAAACGAAGATTCGCACCAAACAACGATTCGACCCTACCAGCCGGGCGGTGAAGAGCCGAATCGGGCGCGCCATGCCGGCTGGACGAAGCCGCCGCGCTGAGCCTAGAATCGAACAAACATTCGATAATCTGGAGGTGGGGCGGTGGCCAATCTCGCCGAACGCAGCAGCCGCAGCGAGCCGACGCAGGCCTACACCCCGCCGGGCTGGCCGGCGCGGGTGCGTCCGCCGAACACGCCCGACTGGGAGGCGACGGCTGCGGCCTTCCTGCTGGACTGCTGTCCCTCGGACTACCGGGCCTACCCGGTGCTGCGTCGGCACCCGGTGGTGCTGGCACGGTTCGCAGCCGAGTTCGTCGAGTCGCAGGTGCGCGCCAGCGCTGACGGCCTTGCCGGCGTGCGAACGAGCCTCGCGGACCACGTCGCGCCGGAGGTGGTGCAGTCGGCGGCAGAGGCGTGGGCCGAGCAGGGTGCCCGGCTGGTGCGGCTGCGTCGCGAGGTGGGCCTGGTCGAGGAGGCGCTTGCGTGGCAAGGTGTTCGTCCGCAAGCTCTGACATAGACTCGACCAGTGCCCCTGCTCGACGAGATCAATGGTCCCAGCGACCTGAGCGACCTGACCCCCGGGCAGTTGCGGCAGCTGGCCGAGGAGATCCGGGCCTTCCTCGTCACCAACGTGAGCCGCACCGGCGGCCATCTCGGACCGAATCTCGGCGTCGTCGAACTCACCATCGCCCTGCACCGGGTCTTCGACTCCCCGCGGGACGCGATCGTCTTCGACACCGGGCACCAGAGCTACGTCCACAAGATCCTCACCGGCCGCAGGGACATGTTCCCGACGCTGCGGCAGCCCGGCGGCCTCTCGGGGTACCCCAGCCGCGCCGAGTCCCCGCACGACTGGGTCGAGAACTCCCACGCGTCCACCTCGCTGTCCTGGGCCGACGGCATGGCGAAGGCCAACCGGCTGCTGGGCAGCGACCAGTTCGTCGTCGCCGTCATCGGTGACGGCGCCCTCACCGGCGGCATGGCCTGGGAGGCCCTGAACAACATCGCCGTCGCCGAACGAGGAGCGACTGGTGGTTGTCGTCAACGACAACGGCCGTTCGTACACCCCGACGGTGGGGGGCATCGCCACCCAGCTCTCGGTGCTGGGCAAGCAGCTGTCGGCCATCCGTACCGACCGCCGCTACGAGCGGACGCTGCAGCGCATCAAGGAGATGGTCCGCAACGCGCCGCTGATCGGCCAGATGGTCTACGGGCTGATGCACGGCTTCAAGATGGGCGTGAAGGACGTGCTGGCGCCGCAGGGGATGTTCTCCGACCTCGGCATCAAGTACGTCGGCCCGATCGACGGCCACGACATCGAAGCCGTCGAGCTGGCCCTGCACCAGGCGCGCGGCTTCGGCGGTCCGGTGCTCGTGCACTGCATCACCCAGAAGGGCCGCGGCTTCAAGGCTGCCGAGGAGCACGAGCAGGACCGGTTCCACGCCGTCGGCAAGATCGACGAGGTCACCGGCGAGTCCCTCGCAGAGCTCGGCATCCGCACCTGGACCGACGCGTTCGGTGACGAGCTGGCCCGCATCGGCGCGACCAACTCGAAGGTGGTGGCCATCACCGCAGCCATGCTGCACCCGACGGGGCTCGACCAGTTCGCCCGCCACTTCCCCGAGCGCACCTTCGACGTCGGCATCGCCGAGCAGCACGCCGTCACCTCGGCAGCCGGTCTCGCCACCGGAGGCATGCACCCGGTGTTCGCCGTCTACGCCACCTTCCTCAACCGCGCCTTCGACCAGGTGCTGATGGACGTCGCCCTGCACCGCCTCGGCGTCACGTTCGTGCTCGACCGCGCCGGCGTCACCGGGCCGGACGGGCCCAGCCACAACGGCATGTGGGACGCGTCCCTGCTCGGCCTGGTTCCCGGGCCTGCGGCTGACCGCCCCCCGCGACGAGCCGCGGCTGGTGGCAGCGCTGCAGCTGGCGGTCACGATCGACGACGCGCCGACGGTGCTGCGCTACTCCAAGGAACGGCTGCCCGACCCGACTCCCGGCTGTCGCGACCCGGGGCGACGTCGACGTGCTGCTGGAGTGCCCGCGTCCGCGTGTGCTCGTCGTCGGGTACGGCCAGCTGTGCTCGATCGCCGTGCAGGTGGGGGAGCGGCTCTCCCAGCAGGGCATCGGAGCCACGGTCGTCGACCCGGTGTGGTCACTGCCGGTGTCGGCCGACCTGCTCACGCTGGTCGCAGAACACGAACTGGTGCTGACCATCGAGGACAACGGCGTTGCCGGCGGGCTGGGTTCCCGGCTGTCGCAGGAGGCGCGGGCCGCAGGCATCGACACCAGGGTGCGTGAGTTCGGCATCCCGCAGGAGTTCCTGCCGCAGGGCAACAGGTCTCAGCTGCTCGAGGAACTCGGGCTCACCGCACAGCAGATCGCACGCTTCGCCACCGAGCTGATCGCAGCTCAGGAGACACGAGCAGGTCACCACAGCTGGATGATCACCGGCACGACCAGTTCGCGCTGCCAGGGGCGCGCGCCCAGGTCGGCAAGACGTGCCTCGACGGTGGCCGCGTCCGTGGTGTCGGGTGAATCCCACAGCAGCCGACGCAGGTGGTCGGGCGACAGCAGGTTCTCCACCGGTAGCTGCAGTTCCTCCGCGCGTTCGATCAGCGCCGGACGGACCCGGTTGAAGCGCTCGAAGGACGCCGGCCAGCGGCGTTCCCAGGATCGGGGCTGCGGCGGGCCCTCCGGCGTCGAGTGCCGCGGCGGCAGCTCAGCGCGGGTGAGGGCAGCTGCGCGGTCGAGCGCTGCCAGCCAGAGGGCTTCGTGGCGGTTGGCCAGGCGGTTGGTGAAGCCACGCACGGAGCGCAGGTCGGCCCGCACCAGGCGGGTCTTCCCTTCCTTCTCCATCCGGGCGGCGAGCTCTGCGAGGGCACGGTCGGGCACGATGCGTCCGGGCGCGCGGTCCTCCTCTGCAGCCAGCTGCTCGCGCACCTGCCAGAGCTCGCGGACGACGGCCAGCGCCGCGGGCGTCCGCAGGCTGTGCAGGCCGGAGACCCGACGCCACGGGTCGACCCGGGGAGTCGGGGCGTCGGCGGCGTGGGCGACGAGGTAGCTGAACTCCTGGTGGGCCCAGTCGAGCTTGCCTGCCTCGGTGAGCCGTTCGATCAGCCAGGTGCGCAGGTCGTTGAGCCGCTCCACGTCGAGGGCTGCGTACGCCAGCCAGTCCTCGGGGATGGGCCGGCGCGACCAGTCGGCGGCGCGAGTGCTCCTTGAGCAGGCGTCAGGCCGAGAGCCTGCTCCATCAGCGCGCCGAGGTTCACCTTCGGCAGGCCGAGCAGGCGGGCGGCGAGCTCGCTGTCGAAGAGCTTCTTGGGCAGGAACTTCACCTCTGCGAGGCAGGGCAGGTCCTGGCTGGCCGCGTGCAGGATCCATTCGGCGTCGGCGAGTTCTGTCGCCCAGTCGCTGAAGTCGGCGCGCGGGCTGGCCGTCCTCGAAGGCCGTCGGGTCGATCAGGTGCGTGCCCGAGCCCTCCCTGCGGATCTGGATCAGGTAGGCCTTGGCGGTGTACCGGTAGCCGTGGGCGCGTTCGGTGTCGATCGCGAGCGGCCCGGTGCCGGCGTTGAGCGCGGCACGGGCGGCGGCCAGGGCCTCCGGGGTCTCGATGACATCGGGGATGCCGTCCACCGGAAGGGCAAGGATCGGGTACCGCTCGACCGGCTCTTCGATGGCGCTCGACCCGGCTCGATGGTCGCCTCTGAGTCTTGATGGGCTCTGCCGTCGGTTCGATCGGTTCGTCTGTGGGTTCGTCGATGATCGTCGTCATCGCAGCCACGTCCCCGAACGGCGCGGTGCGATCGGCACGACGCCATCGGGCAGTGGCGGCAACCCGGCGGTGAGGCACAACAGTTCCGACCAGGCCTGCAGGTTGCGGACCATGTCGGCAGCGGAGGTGACTATTGGCGTCCAGGAGGCTCGCAGCTCGACCTCAGCGCGGGGCGGGTCGTCGGCGATGCCGCCGAAGGAGCGGCTGGAGACGGCCGTCACGGTGCCACTGGGCGAGGAGTACTCGGCCTGGTTGCGTTCGAGGGCATCGATCAGCCACGACCAGCCCACTTCCGTGAGCAGTGGGTCGGTGACCATCTCGGGATCGACGTCGGCCCGTGCGTAGGTGACGCAGCGGAAGTCGCCGTCCCACGAGGCGCTGCCTGCGGGATCGTGAAGGAGAACGAGCCTGCCACTGCCCAGTTCTTCGTCGTTGAGTTCCACCTCTGCACTGATCGCGACAGCGAACGGCGCGATCTTGGCAGGGGCCGGAATCTCCTCGACCTTCAGCTCAGGGCGCCACGACATGTTGAGGATCGCCTGCACCGCTATGTCAAACAGCGGTGGCGTGCTCTGTTCCCGACCGGCGACCACCATTGGAGCCTACTGTCGCCCGTGGTCAACGCCCCATTGGGCGCGCCGGGGCCGGATCACTAGACAGGCTCGAAATCCAGCGAGACCGAGTTGATGCACCAGCGCTGGTCGGTGGGTACGTCGTAACCCTCACCCTCGAAGACGTGGCCGAGGTGCGAGTCGCACGCCGCGCACCGCACCTCGGTGCGGGTCGTGAACAGGCTCTTGTCCGTCGACGAGGCGGACGCGGTCGGCGGCGGCAGCGGTGTAGAACGACGGCCAGCCGCAGTGCGACGCGAACTTGTGCTCGCTGCGGAAGAGTTCGGTTCCGCAGGCGCGGCAGCGGTAGATCCCCGCTGCTGTGGTGTCGGTGTACTCACCGGTGAACGGCGCCTCGGTGCCCGCCTCACGCAGCACGCGGTACTCCAGCGGGGTGAGCTGCGCCCGCCACTCCTCGGGAGTCTTGATGATCTTGAGTTCCATGTGATCTCCTCCTGCTCGACTCCTCAGCTTAGGCCAGCCTCACAAACCGGCAGCTACCCTGTCCTGCATGGCTGCACCAGCGATAGCACTGGAGATCGACGGTCGCGAGGTCCGGGTCTCGAGCCCGGAGAAGCCGTACTTCGCCGACCTGGGCCTCACGAAACTCGACGTCGTCGAGTACTTCCGTCGGCGTGGGCAGCGGCATCCTCACGGCGCTGCGTGATCGCCCGACCGCCATGGAGCGCTGGCCGGGAGGGGTGCGGGAGGACGTCATCGTCGCCACCCGCGCCGACGGCAAGGGCGAGGCGTTCTACCAGAAGCGGGCGCCGGCGAACACGCCGGACTGGGTGCAGACGGCCGAAGTCACCTTCCCGTCCGGCCGGACGGCGACAGAGGTGGCGCCGGCCGACCTGGCGACCATCGTGTGGATGGCCAACCTCGGCACCGTCCGGTTCCACCCGTGGCCGGTGCGGGCAGCGAACACGGACGCCGTCGACCAGCTGCGCATCGACCTCGACCCGCAGGCCGGCGTCGACTTCGGCATGGCGGTGACGGCTGCGCTGGAGCTGCGGGAGGTGCTCACCGAGGCGGGCCTGACCGGCTTCTGCAAGACGCAGCGGCGGACGTGGGCGTGCACGTCTTCGCCCCGATCGTCGGCGCCGACTTCATCGAGGCACGGCACGCTGCCATCGCCGATCGGCAGGGAGCTGGCGCGGCGACTTCCCGAGCAGGTCACCGTGAACTGGTGGAAGGAGGAGCGCGGCGAGCGCGTCTTCGTCGACTTCAACCAGATGGCACGCGACCGGCTGATGACCTCGGCCTACTCGATCCGCCCGACGCCGCGCGGCCTGGTGTCCGCGCCGCTGGACTGGTCCGAGCTGCCCGATGTCCAGCCGTCCGACTTCACGCTGCTGACCATGCCGGAACGCTTCGCGTCGGTGGGGGACAAGTGGGCGGGCATGGACGACCTCGAGCCCGGCTCGCTGCAGACGGCCCTGGAGTGGTTCGACCGCGACGCCGCCAACGGCGAGGGCGAGATGCCCTACCCGCCGGAGTACCCCAAGATGCCCGGAGAGCCCCCGCGCGTGCAGCCCAGCAAGAAGAACGCAGCCAACTGGGAGTGATGGCTCAGCCAGGAGCCTTGCTCCCTGAGCCTGACGAAGTGCGCCAAAGCGGTCGCTGAGCTTGACGGACGGCGCACCGAGAACGGTCCCTGAGCTTGACGAAGGGCGCGCCAAACGCGGTCGCCGGAGCTTGACGAAGCGCGCGCCAAGAAGCGGTCCCCGAGCTTGACGAAGCGCGCGCCAAACGGTCCCTGAGGAGCTTCGTGAGGAACGAACGAAGCGTCACGAAGGGCCGCCGTCACGGCTTCGTCAGGGTCAGCCACCGCTCCGTGGGCTTCGTCTGGCTCAGCCATCAGATCCCGGGGGCTTCGTCGGGCTCAGCCATCAGATCCCGGGGGCTTCGTCAGGCTCAGCCGCCACATTCAGGCCTGGCCAACCTCCCCGAGGCGTCAGCTGGCGAGTTGGTCGGCTGGGTTGGCCTCGGGCGGTGCCGGGGTCTTGGCCGGTGTGGTGTCTGGCGTGGCGTAACGGTTGTTGGTGGGGGTCGCAGCGTCGGGGCGGGATGGTTTCGGGGATCCCGTCGGCGGCGATCCGGATCTGCCACTGGTCCCGGACGCTGTAGCGGGCCGGTTCGAGCAGGCCGTGGTGGTGGTGACACAACAAGACCAGGTTCGACAGGGCGGTCACGCCGCCGTGCCACCACGGAATGATGTGGTGGGCTTCGCATTCGGTGGGGCGGGCGTGGCAGCCGGGGAACACACACCCACCATCCCGCAGCACCAGCGCTGCGCGCAGGTCCGGCGGTACCAGCCGGTGGTCCCGGCCGACATCGAGCACGGTGCTGGGCCCGCCGAGGACGGCGGGGAGCAGGTCGGCGTCGCAGCACACCCGGCGCAGGTCCCCGGCGCTGAGCGGTTCCCCGTCCCCGATCAGCCCGGCAGCCGGTCGCGTCGGCGAGCAGTTTGCTGTAGTCGACGGTGACCACGATCCGTGGCCGGTCACCACCCACCTTCGGAGCGCGGCGGCCTTGGGTGTGGTGCAGGATCATCGCGACCAAAGCATCGGCCCGGCGTTGTTCGGGGGTCAGCCCGGTACCGGCCGGGTCGCGTTCCTCCAGAGCGGTGCGGCGCTTCGATTCGGTGTAGGCATCCAGCTGGGCGATCCACGCTTCCCCATCCACCAAAGGCAGGCTGCCGGTGAACAGGATCGAGCCGTTCCCGTCCCGGCGGAACACCAACGACCGGTTCCGCTGCGCCGCTTCGGCCTGGCGCTGCAGGCGCCGCTCCAGCGTTTCGTCGGCCTGCGCCGGTGCGACCTGCGCCAACACCTGCGGCGGTGGCCTTCGCCAACCGGTCGGAGTCCAGGCTGCCCGCCATGTCGAGCAGCAACTGCTTCCGCCTGGGCCTGCTGGGTCTCGTCCAGCTCGTCCAGACCCGCCGAGCACGCGTGCCGATCGCCCGTGGCCTGGTTGACGCTGATCTGGCCGGCCGCCGCGGCCTGCGCCACGTCGGGATGCTCGGCGAGCTCCTTGGCCTGGTGCAGCATGCCGGCGGCTTCCCGCTTCGACAGGCCGCCCTGCACCGTCAGCCACGACGTGGTCGGTGTCCCGGCCTGCTGCAGCGACTCCTGGGTCGCATCCGCCTTCGCCAGCAGCACCGCCGACAGCGCCGTCAACCGTGAAGCCAAACCCCGTGCCAACTGGGCACACTCCAACCGCTCACCACGGCCAACCAGGTCGGCATCAAACGCGTCAAGGCTGCCCTTGATCCCGTCCAACACCCGCCTCGCCGGGGACGTCTGAAGCTCCATGGAACAAGTCAAACACCCGCCACTGACACTAATCGAACAGAGGTGCGAATCGGTCGTCGCCGACCTCTCAGGGAGTGTCGCCGAGGATCTCCGCCAGGTCGTAGCCCACGACCTCTTCCAGCTGCGTGAAGGTGCAGGAGTCCGGATCACGGTCGGGACGCCACCGCCGGAACTGCGCGGTGTGCCGGAAGCGGGTGCCCTCCATGTGCTCGTAGCCAACCTCGCACACCAGCATCGGCCAGATCAGGTGGGTCTCCTTGAGCTCTGTGCTCCAGCGGCTGATCATCCCTGGACGGCGTCCCTCGACCACCTCGAAGTGCGACCACGGGTGCTCCGAGGGCTCGGCTGGCAGCGTGACCGGCAGGAACTGGGCGGCGAGCTCTGCGCGGCGGGCTTCCGGGAAGGCCGCCGCGACGCCGACGAAGTGCAGGACGTCACCCTCGTACAGTCCCAGCTGCAACGAGCCGAGCAAGGGCCGCTCGGGAGTCGAGTTCTTGTGCAGGCGGTAGCCGGCGACCACCACATCGGCCTCGCGGGCGTGCTTGACCTTGATCATGGCCCGCTGCCCAGGCAGGTAAGGCCCGTCGATGCGCTTGGCGACGACGCCGTCGAGGCCGGCACCCTCGAACTGGGTGAACCACTTCTTCGCCAGCTCGAGGTCGCGGGTGATCGGGGTCAGGTGAAGGGGCGGGTCAGCGTTGTGCAGCGCCTGCTCGAGCAGCTCACGGCGTCGCTCGAAGGGGAGTTCCATCAGCGACTGGTCGTCCAGCGCGAGGATGTCCCAGCAGACGAGGGACGCCGGCGTGGTGGCCGACAGCAGGTCGATGCGCTTCTGCGCCGGGTGGATGCGCTCCGACAGCTTGCCGAAGTCGAGCCGGTCGCCCGTGACGACGATGAGCTCGCCATCGAGGACGCAGCGCGGCGGGGTGTTCTCGAGGACGGCGCGCACCATCTCCGGGAAGTAGAGCGACAGGTCCCTGCCGTTGCGGGAGATCAGCTGGACGTCGTCGTTGTCGCGGAAGACGAGGCAGCGGAATCCGTCCCACTTCGGCTCGTACGCCATTCCGGGCGGGATCGCGGCCTGGGACTTGGCCAGCATCGGCTCCAACGGTGGGCGCAGTGGCAGCGACATTCGCCCATCTTGGCACCAATGCGTTGGACCTCGGTGGAGACTGTGCCAATGAGTTCATCGAACAAGAAGGCGAAGGGGCCGTCGAAGCCGATCTCGCAGGCGCTCCGGCTGCCGCACGGACCCGTGTCCATGGCCGACCTGGACCCGTCCGCCACCCCCGGCTACCCGGGCAAGGGCAAGGAGGACGCACCGGCGCTCACCGAGGCGCTCGGACCGCAGGTCTCCGACCTGCAGGAGATGCTGTACGCCGCCGGACGCAGCAATCCGGAGACCGCGCCGCGGGTGCTCGTGGTGCTGCAGGGCATGGACACGTCCGGCAAGGGCGGCGTCATCCGGCACGCGATGGGACTGGTCGATCCGCAGGGCATCGACCTGACCGCGTTCAAGGCGCCGACGGAGGAGGAGCGCAAGCACGACTACCTCTGGCGGATCCGCAACGCGCTGCCCGGTGCAGGCAAGATCGGCATCTTCGACCGCTCCCACTATGAGGACGTGCTGGTGGTGCGGGTGGAGAGCCTCGTCCCCGAGGACGTGTGGAGCAAGCGGTACGACGAGATCAACCAGTTCGAGGCGGAACTCGTCGCGGGTGGGACGCGGATCATCAAGTGCATGCTGAACGTCTCGTCCGAGGAGCAGAAGGCCAGGCTGGCCGAGCGCCTCGAGGATCCGACCAAGTACTGGAAGTACAACCCCGCGCGATGTGGACGCCCGCAAGAAGTGGCCGGACTACATGGAGGCGTACGAGGCCCTGCTGGAGAAGTGCAACACCGACGCAGCGCCCTGGTACGTGATTCCGGCCGACCGCAAGTGGTACCGCAACTGGGCGGTCGCCGAACTGCTCCGCGAGACGCTGGCAGGCATGCCGCTGTCCTGGCCTGCCGCCGAGTTCGACGTCGAGGTGGAGAAGGCGCGAGTCGCAGCGAGCTGACCCGAAAACAGCTGAAGCTCCCGGAATCCCGGGAGCTTCAGCGTGTGTAGGTCTCAGTGCTGCTCAGGCGCCAACCACGCTGAGGTGGCGAACCGGCTCGGCCATCTCGTCTGCACCGAAGTCGAGCAGGTCCATGGCTGCGAAGGCGTAGCGGGCCAGCACGAGGTCGAGGACCTCGCGGGCTGCACCGATCGGCTCGCTGACAGAGACGGCGCCGTAGCGGTAGGCCAGGTCGGACTGGGTGTGGTACGACTCGTCGGCGCTCAGGAAGAACGAGCCGACGGCGATGTGACGGCGTCCCTGTGCACGCAGGCCCATGATCGCGTGGGCGACCGAGGGACCCGAATCGTCGGCAACCGCGGTGAGGCAGGGGAGCCGGTGGTGGGTGGACCACTGACGGGCGCGACGGGCGAGCAGCGCGCTGCCGCGGGGGTCGCCGGCGCAGGACGCCGAGAGCACCAGGCCGTCCAGCTCGAGGCAGCGGGCCTGGCTGAGGGCGCTGCGCAGGCGCTGGTCGAGGATGGTGAGCAGGCTGATCTCCGGGCCGATGGGGCGGGAGAGCGTGAAGCGGAGGTCGGGGTAGTCGGCGCGGGAGCGGTGCAGGAGGTCGGTCATGGCCGGGTCGCACTCGACGGCGTGGGTGAGCTGGAGCGGAACCAGGACCACCTCGGTGTTGCCGGACGTCGGCGATCTGGTCGATGACCTGCTTGGCGGTCGGCGGGTTCTGCTGGAGGAACGCGCCGTAGACATCCATCTCGGGGCGTAGGTCCTGCAGTCCGCGTGCCAGTTCATGGGTCACCTGGGCGACCAATGGGTCGGAGCTGCCTCGAGCCACCATCACAAGTGCTGGGGCGGTCATGGGCGTGCCTTCCTGCCGAAGGAGCCGGCTCCGTTGCCGTGCGTTTGTAGTGACAACTCTTGTCGTTATCAACTCGTGACGCAATTCTGCTTACCGCATCATGAGACGCGTGTCCAGATAGTGGGATACCGGGTTACCGCGACGTTACGAGGGCCCAAAACGCCACCCTGAGAGGGGAATTCATCTCACATCATGAGAATTCGGATTCCGGGATCCGGGACCGAGGGCGCGGGTGGTGGGCGATACTGGGTTCGAACCAGTGACCTCTTCGGTGTGAACGAAGCGCGCTACCACTGCGCCAATCGCCCGCGGTGACCAACCATAGCCGAGAGCTGCCGAGCCCGTCACATCGCGCCTTCCGTTGGTCTAGGGTCGGCCGCAGGTGATGAGGAGGCCTAGGTGGACCCAGCGGTTGGTGATAGCCCGAAGGGGCATCCCCCGGACGCTCCCGTAGCTGATTCAGGGCTGACCTCGGTGGGCTTCAAGGTCGGGCTGGGTATGGCCAATCTCGGCTTCTATGTGGCCAGCATCGGCGTGGTGGTCGTGCTGCTCGCGCCGGACCTGCACCTTGAGGTCGGGCAGGTGGCCTGGGTCGGATCGATCTTCGGCTATGGCTTGCTGGTCATGGCCCTGGCGGGCCCGGCGCTGCTCCAACTGGGCGTGAACCGCGTGCTCGCCCTCTCGGCGGGCGCCCTCGGTGTCGGCAGCGTCCTGCTGGGCCTTCCGCTCGGGGCGATGCCCGCCTACGTGGGAGCAATCCTCATGGGCCTGGGTGCCGCGGGGTTGGCGCTGGTTACTCCCAAGTTCCTTCACGGCCCGGGAGCTGAGGCCAAACTCACCCGCGCCAACGCCGCCGCGAGCCTGTCCGGTGTCGCCGCGCCGCTGCTGCTGGGTGTGGCCACCCTCACCGGGCTGGGTGGCCGGCTGCCGCTGCTCCTCATGGCGGCCTGCATGGGCTTGCTCCTGTTCGCCGCACTCCGGTCGGCGCCCGAGCCGCCGTCTCCTCGCATCGTCGACGCGGGCGATGCCCCGCGGGTCGACCGGGGGAAGACCCTGCGGAACTGGCTGGCGCTGGTGTGCTCGGTCTCCGCTGAGTTCTGCTTCATCGTCTGGGGCGTGGTGCGACTGACCGGCACCGGCCTCGACGCGGGGTCCGCCGCGGTGGTCGCGTCCTCGTTCCAGGTCGGGATGGCACTGGGTCGGGTGGTCGGGCCAGCCTTCATCGCCCGGTTCCCGATGGTCACCGTGGGCACCGGAGTGGGGGCGCTCGGGACACTGATGGTCGTTCTGGGCACGTCCTGGCAGGTTGTCGGCGTCGGCCAATTGGTTGCGGGATTCGGCATCGCAACGCTGTATCCGATCACCGTCGCCCGACTGATGGCCACTCCAGGCCTGCGGCCGGAACTCGGTGCATCGTTCGGTGTGCTCGGTTCAGGGGTGGCGATCACCGTCGCACCAACGGTCCTTGCACTGCTCGCCGGAGTGGTCGACCTGCGTCTGGCCTTCCTCGTACCGCTACCGCTGTTGCTGGGGGTCCTGTTGCTGCACGGGGGCCGTCGTCCAGCGGTCACCTGACTTCGCTGGACGCATCTGGCGCGCTCGTTTTGCGGGTGGGTCCGGTGCTGGGTATGGTTGCACTCGCACTTACGCCGGGAACGGCAAAAGCGCACGCGGACGTGGCTCAGTTGGTAGAGCATCACCTTGCCAAGGTGAGGGTCGCGGGTTCGAATCCCGTCGTCCGCTCGGAGAAGGTCTCAAGATTCAGCAGCGAGACCGGCTCTTGCCGGTGGAGTGGCCGAGAGGCGAGGCAACGGACTGCAAATCCGTGTACACGGGTTCAAATCCCGTCTCCACCTCGGGCGGCTGGCGCAGCGGTAGCGCGCTTCCCTGACACGGAAGAGGTCACTGGTTCGATCCCAGTGTCGCCCACAGCAAGGCCCCTGGTCAGAAATGACTGGGGGCCTTTCTTTTGTCCCCGGAGCACTCTCGTCGCGATGGCTTCTGAACGGGAGGCCCGGTGTGGCATTGGGAATCAACTATTCATTGTTGACTGAATTTCTCGGTTCGGTGCTTGCGGTCATGTCTGGAGCCCTATCCTGCGATCACTCGCCCTATGGATGGAGACTCCGTTGAAGATTCGTCGGCTCGTCGGTGCAGCCGCACTGACCATCGCCCTGGCTGTGCCGTTCAGCCCACCCGCGCCCGCACTGGCTGCGCCCGCAACCGCTGCTGCCGCTGCGACGGCTCCGGGCCTGGTGGAGAAGTCCACAGCGAAGTACAAGTTCAAGAACTGCACGGCGATGAACAAGGTGTACCCGCACGGGGTCGGCAAGAAGGGCGCCAAGGATCACACCTCCGGGCACAAGGTGACGACGTTCAAGAAGAACACTGCGCTCTACAAGAAGATCATCAACTTCCGTTCCGGCCTTGACCGCGACAAGGATGGGATCGCCTGCGAGAAGCGCTGAGCTGTCGCCCTTTCCTTCAAGGAGGGCGTCAGTCGTGACGCCGGGCCCAGCGGCGCTTGGCTGCGTCGTGGGCCTGGCTGAGCAGGTCGTGCAGTAGGGGAGTCGTCCGTTCCCCTGGCTGGACGATGCACACCCAGCCCAGGTGTCCGTAGACGGGATGGGGCATCACCGTGTCGCGCAGGGACGGATCCTCGGCGGATGCCTGATCCCGGCGACCCGCGTCGATGTTGACCCGGAAGACGCCGTCGCCCAGCCCAGCCGGCGGTTCGCCCGGATAGTCCTTGGTCACGATGGTGGCGAAGGGCTGGCCAGGGGGCACCACGCCATCGGGGGCGTAGTAGAAGAACCGGTCTCCCCACGCGATCTCCGGGGTGCCGTCCCCTTCCTCGGGACTCAAGGTGAGCACATCGCCGAGTGACTGAACGAAATCGCTGATCTCATCGATGGTCATATACCGAGTCAAGCATCCGAGTCCGCGTTGGCTCCAGGGTGTAAAGCTGAGGACATGACCGAACGGCAGCACTACGACGTTGTTTCGCACTTCCCTGACTTCGAGCTGCGACGCTATGCCGCCCACCTGGTCGCCGAGGTCGAGGTCGACGCCTCGTTCACAGATGCCGGAAGCCAGGCCTTTGGCGTCCTGGTCGCCTTCATCTCGGGTCGCAACAGCAGCGGAGGCAAGGTCGCGATGACCGCGCCGGTCGTGCAGCAGGCAGCCTCGGCACGGATCGCGATGACCTCGCCCGTCATCCAGTCCGGTGCCGAGTCAGGCCGGCAGCAGGTCGGCTTCGTCATGCCGGCGGAGTACACCCTGGAAACGCTCCCCACTCCGCAGGACTCCCGCATCACCATCCGCGAGGTCCCGCCCGAGCTGGCGGCTGCGAGATCCTTCACAGGTCGGTGGTCGGAGCGGATCTACACCGACCAGTTGGCGGCACTCACGAGAGGCGTGGCCGAGGCGGGGCTGGAGCTCACCGGAAAGCCCCGCTTCGCCCGCTTCGACCCACCCTGGACGCCGTGGTTCCTGCGCCACAACGAGGTCGTCGTGCCCGTCACGGACAACGCCTCAGCTGAGAGCCAGGTGGCCTGACCTGCTCAACAGGGCCAACTCCGCCGACAGCCGCCACCGAGGATTATCGAGGTCGTCGCCGAAGACCTCACGGAGCTGGTTCACGCGGTAGGCCACGGTTTGTGGATGGATCCCCAGCTCCGCGGCGATCGTCGAGCGCTGCCCCCAGTGCCGCAGCCAGGCGCCCAGCGTCGTCGCCAGCCGATCGCGCTGAGGCTGCTTGAGGGCATCCAGTGGCGACAGCACGCTCTCGCTGAGTGTCGTCGACACCTCGGGCGCCCCTCGGATCAGCAGTTCAGGCAGCCAGTCCGCTGCCCACAGCGACGCACCTCCGGGGCTCTCCGCGAGCAGGTGCGCCGCGACCCACGACCGCCGTGCCTGCAGGAGTGGCACTGCGGGGCCAACCCTCAGGCCCGGTGCATCGCTCCCGACAGCGCGGACGAGCCGGGCGAGGCGATCGACCGCCGCTTCCAGGCCCTTGTCGGCCGGCAGCACGGCGACCGCCGCTCCCTCCCGCTCCACGACGAAGCCAGGGTGGACCCCGCTGCGCACCTCCGAGATGACCTCCATCGGGGCAACCACGACGGCCACTGAAGCCGGCACGGTCCAGCCGACCTGGGACGCCACCCCTCGCACCTCGTCCTCGTCCCCGGTGAGCAGTGCCTCGAGCAGGCGACGCAGCCGCCGATCGCGTTCGCCGGCGTGGGTCGAGACCTCGTCGGCGTACCCTTCGGCGCTCTCAGCCTGGAGGGCGTCGACCAGCGCAAAGACCGACTCGCCGAGTGCAACCTGGGCGGCCGGCGAGCTGTCCAGCCCGCTGAGTGCCTCAGCAACCTCCGTGTACAGCACGCGCGTGCCCACCCGGTAGGCCGCCAGCAGGTCTTCCAGACCTCGCCCCTCCCTGGCCTCGCCAGCGCCAAGTCCGCGGAACCGCGCACGGTCGGGCTCGCTGAAGGTCGGGGCCTCCGTGCCGATCAGCGCCACGAATCTCGACACCACCGAGCCGGTGGCTGCGATCAGGTCGGCCCGCACCTTCGGGCTGGTCATCCGCTCGGTCCAGGCCCGTTCGGCGTCGATCAGTTCCAGAATCTCGGCCTGGATCCGTCCCACGTGCGGTGCCATGACGACCGCGAGTTGTGGTGGCAGCCTCGCCCAGGGAGCAGTGCCGTCCGGTGTTATCACCAGAAGATAATACGGCGCATCATGATTGGTCAGCCAGGCTAGAGAACTAGCAGCTCATGATGATGAACAATGGCCTCATGGAGTACGCAGCCAGTCGCGAACATGTCGTCAGTATGTGCCGCACGATGTTGGAGCAGGGTTTCCTGAAGGCCACAGAAGGCAACGTCTCGGTGCGGGTGCCCGGTCGTCAGCTCTACGCGGTCACGCCGAGCAACTACGGCTACGAGAAGATGCGGCCCGACGACATCTGCCTGATGGACTTCGACGGAAAGACGGTGAAGTTCGAAGGGGCCTCCGAGCTCGCGCCGTCGGTCGAGGCCGGCATGCACGCGACGATCTACCGCGAACGCCCCGACGTCAACGCCATCGTCCACACCCACCAGCCCTTCGCCTCCGCGCTCGCCTACCTGCGGCGTCCGATCCCGGCCCTGTCCGACGAGCAGAGCCGCTTCCTCGGCGGCGAGGTGCCGATCGTCGACTACGCGCCGGCCGGCACCAGCTTCCTTGCGAAGAACATGGGCAAGAAGCTCGCCACCGGCGGCAACGCCTTCATCCTTGCCAATCACGGAGTCGTGGTGCTCGGCTCCGACCCCGAGCGGGCCGTGTTCGCCATGGGCCTGCTCGAGAAGGTCTCGATCGCCTACCTGATGGCCCTGGTGACCGAGCCGGACAAGATCTACACGGTGCCCGCGCCGATCCGCGAGATCGCGATCGGCAAGCTCCGCTCCGAGCAGAAGCGCATCGCGGCCCGGGTCACGGCCTCGGTGCCCCTCGAGCAGTTCGAGGAGGAACCCCTGCCCAGCGCGGACGCGTTCGCCGCGACGTTCGACGCCGCACGGCTCGGACGCGGCCGAGGCAGGCCCCGTCCCCGCGGAACCGGCTGTCGTGGTCGGCGCCGACGCCGCCCGCCTGGGCTACGCCATCTCCACCTACCCGGACGTCGACGACGTCTACCGCCGGCTCGACGCACTGGTCGACCAGCCCGTCCGCGGCCCGCGCCACGACGCGATGCTGGGCGTGCTCGACTACTTCGAGACCAACTGCGCGCGCAGCAAGGAGATCACCACCCGGGCCAAGAAGCTCATCCCCGGCGGCGTCCAGCACAACCTCGCGTTCAACTACCCGTTCCCGCTGGCCATCACCAAGGCAGAGGGCGCCCACCTCACCGACCTCGACGGCAACACCTACATCGACTTCCTTCAGGCCGGCGGTCCGACGATCCTCGGCAGCAACTATGCGCCGGTGCGCGACCGGGTCAACGAGGTGGTGCGCGAGAGCGGCCCCGTGACCGGGTTGTTCCACGAGTACGAGCTCCGGCTGGCCGAACTGGTCAACCACTACCTGCCCAGCATCGAGGTCTACCGGGCGCTGGGCTCGGGCACGGAGGCCGTGATGGCCGCCGTCCGCGGCGCTCGCGCCTTCAGCGGCAAGCCGATGGTGATCAAGATGGGCGGGGCCTACCACGGCTGGTCCGACACCATGGTTGTCGGGCTGCGCGTCCCCGGCACCTGGCGGATGAACGCCAAGGGCATCCCGCTCGGCGCCACCGCCGACACCCGCGAGGTCTTCCCCGAGTCGCTGGGTGAACTCAAGCGCAAGCTGATCGAGAACCGGGTCCGTGGCGGCACAGCTGCGGTCATCGTCGAGCCGGTCGGGCCCGAGAGCGGCACGCGTCCGGTCCCGCAGGACTACAACCAGAAGATCCGTGAGCTGTGCGACGACTTCGGCGCCCTGCTGATCTTCGACGAGGTCGTGACCGGCTTCCGGCTGGGGATGGGCGGTGCGCAGGGGTACTTCGGCGTGACACCCGACCTGACGGTGCTCGGCAAGGCCGTGTCCGGCGGCTACCCGATGGCCGGGGGAGTCGGTGGCCGCGCGGACATCATGGCGGTCTTCGGCTCGGGGCTGGACGGGAAGGCCGGCGCGCACGTCCAGGTCGGCGGAACCCTTTCCGCCAACCCGCTCTCATGTGCCGCAGGGGTCTTCGCGATCGAGGAGATGGCCCGCACCAACGCTCCGGTGATCGCCGGCCGGGCGGGCGACCGCCTCACCGAAGGCCTCCGCCGTCTGATCGCCAAGCACGGCTTGCCGTATGTTGCCTACAACCAGGGCTCGATCGTGCACCTGGAATCGACCGGTGTCCTGATGCTCTCGATGCGGAACCCGGCCAAGTTGCTGAAGGAGAACCCGGTGCGCAAGCGGGTGATGGAGCAGATGGGCGCGGTCTACGCCGCCCACGGCCTGATCACCCTTGCCGGATCCCGGCTGTACACGTCCATGGCCTGCACCGATGCTGTGATCGACGACGCGCTGGAGCGCTTCGACGCCTCGTTCGCACTGGTCGAAGGGGTCTGAGCATGGTTCCCGCTGGTCGCAGGCACTTCCGCTGATGGCAGCCGTCCCGCCGCAGGTCCTCGCCGCCGACCTCGGCACGTCAGGGATGAAGCTCGCCCTTGTGGGCTACGACGGTCAGGTGGTGGGCTGGGAGAGCGAGCCGGTCGAGCTCGTGATCCTTCCCGGTGGCGGGGCGGAGCAGGTACCGCAGGACTGGTGGGACGCCTTCGGACGCTGTGCCGCGAGGCTGGCGGCTCGTCACCCCGCCCATTACTCCGCCGTCACAACGGTCTGCTGCTCGACCCAGGGTGAGGGCACGATCCCGGTGAGTGCCACCGGCGAGGCCCTGACCAACTGCATCCTGTGGATGGACATGCGCGGGGCGCCGAACCTCAAGCGGCACTTCGGCGGGCGTCCGTCGCTCAACGGACTCTCCGCCGCCAGGCATGCGCGCTGGATCCGGATGACCGGCGGTGCACCCTCACCGACAGGAAAGGACCCGGCCGCGCACATGCTCTGGGTGCGGGACGAGCTGCCCGCGGTCTATCAGCGCACGGCGACGTTCCTGAACGTGCTGGACTACCTCAACCTGCGGCTCACCGGACGCACCGTCGCCACCGTCGACTCCATCCTCACCAGCTGGGTCACCGACAACCGCGATCCGGGCCGGATCCGGTACGACGCAACACTGGTTGCCGGCTGCGGCATCGACGCGGACAAGCTGCCGGAGATCGTCCCGTGCACCGAGGTGATCGGGACCCTCACCGCACGCTCAGCCGAGCACCTCGGGCTGCCGGTATCGGTGCAGGTCGTGGCCGGCGCGATCGACAACACCGCCGCCGCGATCGGGTCAGGCACCGTCGACTACGGCGACTGCCACCTCTACCTGGGCACGTCCTCCTGGATCGCCGGACACTTCGCGACCAAGAAGACCGACATCCGGCACGGGATCGCCTCGATCCCGTGCGCCCTGCCCGATCGCTACCTGATGACGGCACTGCAGGCAACGGCGGCCGGGAACCTGAACTGGCTGCGCGACAACGTCGTCGGCAGCGGCGACCCGCTGGTCGCCGCCGACTTCCGCGGCGAGTTCTTCGCGCCTCAGCGACCAGATCGTTCCCACCGTGCCGCCCGGCGCGAACGGGGTGCTCTACACGCCGTGGATCTTCGGCGAGCGGGTACCGGTGGACGACCACTCCCTGCGCGCCGGCCTGTTCAACGTCTCGCTGCGCAACACCCGCGCCGACCTGCTCCGCGCCGTGTTCGAGGGCATCGCCCTCAACACCCGCTGGATGCTCGGTCCGGTGAACCGCTTCCTCGGCAAGCCGGTGGAATCGCTGCGCCTGATCGGTGGCGGGGCGCGCTCGGACTCCTGGACGCAGATCCTCGCGGACGTGCTGGGCGTGCCCGTGCACCGGGTCAGCCAGCCGGTTGCTGCGAACGCCCGTGGCGCAGGCCTCATCGGCGCGATCGGGGTGGGGGCGATCACCGCCGCCGACGTGCCGCAGCTGGTCAGCATCGCGGATGTGCATGAGCCCGACCCCGCGGCCCAGGCCGTCTATGACGACGCTTTCGACACCTTCGTCGACCTGCACCGGCGCCTTGCCCCGCTGTACCGGAAGATCGCCAAGCGGCCCTGACGGGGCTCAGCGCACCAGGTCACCGGGAATCGGGACGTCGAGCACGGGTTCTGGCTGCCGTGCCATCCACACCCCGATCACGGCCAGCAGCACTCCAAGAATCCCGAAGCTGATCCAGAAGCCGCCCTCGCCCGTGCGCGCGGCGTCCATGAAGAGGACGACGACGAAGGACGCCTGTCCGCACAACTGGAACAGGCCTGAGGACGCGCCTTCGGGTGTGGGTGCGGCGATCTCGGAGGCATACTGCATGCCCACCGGCATCGCGCCCGTGAGCAGGAAGCCGACCACGAACGCGCCGATGCCGAGGACCAGCATCGACTCCTGGGGGATCACGAAGACGAGCATCAAGGGCGCCGCCACGATCATCGGGATGGCGGTCCAGGGCACGCGGCGACCGCTGCGGTCCGACGCGGCGCCCAGCGCCAGTGCGCCGACGACGCCGCCGATCAGCAGGGTCTCGAGCAGGATCTCCGCTGCCGACTCGGGCAGGTGCATGGCGGTGACGATCTGCACGGCCCAGGTGGACAGCCCGTTGAACACGCCGAGGGCGACGAACAGGGCTACGAGGAAGACCCGGAAGGGGCCAAGGCTCATGGCGTGGCGCAGTCCGGTGAGCTCGAGGGCACGCGCGCCGGCGGTGTCGGCGATGCTGTGGTCGGCATCGCGGGCGAGGACGCAGTAGGCGACGGCGGCGACGGCGGCCGCTGCGCCGTAGACGAGCAGCACCTGGTCGAGCGCGAGGCCGGCCTCCAGCAGGGCCGGGCTGAGGACTGTGCCGAGCCCGACTCCGACCATCATCGCAAGGGTGAGGATCGAGACCACCGTTGCCCTGCGGTCGCGCGGGAACCACTTGCCGGCGACGGTCGTCCAGGCGTTGAACATCAGTGGTTGCGCAGCAGCAACGAGGACGGTGGCCGCCATCGCCCACCAGTAGGAGTGTCCGGCGAGGCCGCGCAGGATGCCGCCGACGGCGACGGCGACGGACCCGAGGCCGACGGCGAACCGGATCCCGTACCGGTCGACCAGCCAGGCCGCCGGGATGGAAAGGGGGATGAAGACGACCATGAAGACGATCGAGAAGTAGCCGATGTAGGTGGTCGAGACCCCGTAGAAGGCGGCAGCGGTGGCGCTGACGGGGGAGAGCGCGATCCACTGCAACTGGATCGTGATGTTGACCAGCACGGAGACCGCGAGGACCACCCAGCGGTAGTGGGGGCCTGCGACCGCGCTCATGGTGAAGACCCTAGTGAGAAGCGCGGTGAATGGAGGTGCTATTCCGCGAGTTGTTTTCGTGGGCGTGCTCAGGCTCGTCATCCACGGCCGGGAATTGGGGGGTGCAGCACTCGTGACCGAGGACACCTGACCCATCGTTCTTCGCGCCGCGGAACGACACGCCGCGCGCTAGTTGCCGTGAACGGCCGACAACCACCAAGCTGTGCCTCGGGGACATGGCTATCGGGGGGTAGTGGCATGGGGATTGACGGTTTTGCCGAGCTTGAACGGATGCTCCGCGAGTTCGGCCTTCGAGAGATCGAAGCGCTCGCGTCAGGCTGGAGGAACTACGGCTTCGGGCCGGCCGAGCTGGCGCAATGGATGACGGCAGGCGTTGCCGCCGACGAACCACACATCGCAGCGGCTCTCGCCGCGGCAGAGTGGACGCCGTCGCAGGCCGCGCGACTGGTCGCGACGGGGGAGTCGCTGACGATCGTTGAGGCCGTGCGCAAGCGTCCCGACGACGTGCGCTACGCCCGCGCGCTGCATTCCCGCGCCAGCTGAGGCTCCACTCGCAACACCGGGATGGCCCTGACTGTGGGCCCGTGGCAGGATCGCGGCATGGCAGACAAGAGTGGGAGCCTCTCCGCTGAGGAGAAGGCTGCGATCAGGCAGGCGGCTGCGGAGCGCAAGCGTGAGCAGGAGGGCAAGGCCGGCGAAGCCGAGCTGCTCGCTGCCATCGCCGGGATGAACGAGCAGGACAAGCCGGTCGCCGAAGGCCTGCACGCCCTCGTCAAGCGCGAGTTCCCCGAACTCGCCTGCAAGACCTGGTACGGCTACCCGGCCTACGTCAAGGACGGCAAGACCGTCTTCTTCTACCAGCTCGCAGCGAAGTTCAAGACCCGCTACGGCCACATCGGCTTCCAGGACGTCGCCCACCTCGACGACGGTGACATCTGGCCGACGGCGTTCGCGATCCTGAAGTGGACAACGACGGTCGAAACCCAGGTCGCCGACCTCATCAAGCGCGCCGTCACCTAGGCGCCTTGTCCGGCGCGATGGTGACGTCGACAAGGAGATCCTCGGACAGGTAGGTGGCAAGGCTGACGGTTGTCATTCCGGTCGTGGTCGCCACCCGCTCTCCGGTCACGCGGAAGGATGCTTCGGCGTCGGTCACCCGCCAGCCCGGCGGGACGCTGAGGGAGACCGTCGCCCGGGTGTCGAGCAGGTCGGCCTGCTTGGCCACGAGCAGCCGGTACTGCCACAACGGTCCTTCCCCGTCACCGGTCGGAACCGGTCGCAGGGCCTGCGGGATGGTTGTCTGCAGGACAACGTTCCGCGATCCGCGTCGCAGCTGGAAGTAGTGCCCGAAGGTGGGCACACCCGTGGGATCGTCCAGCGACGTGAACGCCGCCTTCGACGCCGGCGCGAGTTGGGTGCCGGCAAGCCGGTGGGCCCGCAGGTAGTTCGCCCACTTCGCGTCCGGGATGTCGGGAAGCTTGCGTCCGCTCCTCTTGTAGCCGAGCTTGAGCGTGGACGCCGCCCCTCCGTCCGGCTTCACCTCCACCGTGTAGTCCAGTGACTTGCTGACCCCGAGGTTGGCCTTGCTGGGCTCGACATCGCTGTTGCTCACCCCGACGAGGTCAGTGGTGCCGTCCGGCGGGTCAAGCGCGCCGGCCCACCCGACAGCCACCATGTCGGCTTGCGCTGTGGGATCCAGCAGGTAGACCTGCAGGTGCTTCTCGTCGGCAGCCTTCATGAACGATTCGATGGTCGGCAGCAACTGGTCGGTGCTGAGGTCCGTGACCCGATTCACAAGTTCCGTCGTCAGCGAGATCACGGCCTTCTTCCGCTGCTGCTCGATCGTCACCCCCTTGTGCGGGACGACGTCCGTCAGCTGCTCCATCAGGTTCGACGCCGTCAGCGGAGCCTTCGCCTCCGGGATCACCAGGGGACCGTAGATGTCCAGCAGGTCCTGGATCATCGGGACGTCCACGGCGACGATGCCGTCGATCTGCGGCTGCCCGAGGTTCTTCCAGAACTGCGCCATCTTGCTGGCGCTGGTCGGGAAGTCCATCCACCAGTTCGCGTCACTGAAGGAGAGTTGCCCGTCGCGGGCCCGTCTTCCGGGAGGACTCGAGAGGTTGAGCGTGTCCTTCGGGAGGGACGCGATGTCGGCGGACGTCGTGAGGGCGAAGCCCTGTGGACCGAAGGTGACCAGCCCGTACGTCTCCATCGAACCGCCGGTGGGTTGCAGTTCCGCACTGTCCTGGGTGACGACGAGGAACCGGTGCTGCCGCGAGAACAGGTGGCGCTCGAGGTCGAGGAGGTCATGGCTGCGTCGCAGCAGCGGCACCTCGGCGAGGGGGCGCTTCACGGCGGCGACAGCCTCAGCCAGCTGTGGCATCAGGCCGTCCGACGTCAGGTTGTCGGAGAGGTCGGCCACCCGGGACAGTGACGCCAACGCCGGATCCAGGTGGGTGGGGGCGAGCTGGAGCAGCGTGGACAGCCGTCCTTCCTGCTGCGCGCTGGAGGCACGGCCCATGAGTCGGGCAACCTCGATCCCTGCCGTGGAGGCCTCCATCGCAATGGTGCACAGGTCGCTCGCTGCCCCGAGCTGCCGACCCAACCAGGGCACCTGGCGCAGCCATTGAGGGCCGAGGGAACTGCGCGCATCGGAGAACTGGCCCCTGGCCACCCGCAGCGAACTGTCCGCGGCCACCGGATCGTGGTCTGCAAGGTTCTGGAGCCCCCACAGCGCGGACACCCGTCCAGCGGAGGTGAGCTGCTCGAATCTCAGCACCCGGAGGGCGCCCCAGATGCCGACAGCGAGAAACGCAACGATGACCACCGCCGGGATGATCCAGCGGGTGTGCCTGTGCTGCTGTGAGTGCGACACGGCGTGCTCCCCCCGACGCCTCGATTCCTGCCGCTTCATACCCAACTAGCCCTGCGGGAATTTCACCACTGGTAATTCCCCACCTCCCTTCGGAGGCTTCGTCGGGCTTCGTCAGGCTCAGCCGGCGTGGGGACGCCAGGCCTGCAGTGCCTCGACGAGACCGTCCGGGGTGTCGCGGACGATCAGGAGGTCGCGGTGGGACGCCCCGAGGAACCCGGCTGCGACCATGTGCTCCACCATCGCGACGAGCGGCTGCCAGAACCCGCCGACGTCGTACAGCGCGACCGGCTTGGCGTGGAAGCCGAGCTGTTGCCAGGTCCAGACCTCGAAGAGCTCCTCGAGGGTGCCGATGCCGCCGGGCAGCGCGACGAAGGCATCACCGAGCACCGCCATCCGACGCTTCCGCTCGTGCATGTCCGCCACCACCTCCAGCCGGGTCACGCCCTGATGCCCCAGCTCGCGGTCCATCAGCGCCTGCGGGATCACGCCGACGACGGCACCGCCGTTGGCGAGGGCCCCGTCAGCTGCAGCGCCCATGAGCCCCGTGCCACCGCCGCCGTACACGACACCGATACCGGCAGACGCCAGGTGGGCTGCCAGCTCGGACGCTGCCGTCGCGTAGGCCGGGTCGACGCCGGGCGACGATCCGGCGAACACCGTCACCCACCCGATCGTGCCCCGGTTCAGCGCAGGGAAGACCGCCTCGGCGAGCAGCGGAGCCAGGTCTTCGGGGTAGGGGAGTGCCGGATCCTGCCACCGCAGTTCCTCGATCTCGGCACCCGGTGCCTCCGCCTGCACCCGCGGGTGCTCGAACACCCAGGCCTGCACCTGGTGGCCGTCCTCATTCGCAGCAGCTGTGGTGAACGTCCCCAGCGGCACCAGCTGCTCCGGGTCGAGCACGATGCCGACCTCCTCTGCAGCCTCGCGCACGGCCGCCTGCTCGAAGCTCTCGCCGGGCTCGCGCTTCCCGCCGGGGAACATGAACCGCGACGTGCCGCGCTTGCGGACGGTCAGCACCCGGCCGTTGTCGTCACGCAGCACCACTGCGCTGACCTGGATGGTCGGCTGGGCCGGGATGGTCGGCAGGGCGTCGTTCGTCTGTTCCGGTTGGCTGGTGCTCACGGGAGAACCCTGCCACCCCTTCGGGATTCCGAGGCATTCCCGGCCCGCCGGCCTTCACCGGCCCTCGCCGGTGGGCGGGGGAACGCCCGACCCGATCGTGGTGCTTGGATAGCCCCGTGCCGCACCTCGAAGCTGTCAGCCGTCCCTGTTCACCGCTGGATTCCCTCGAAGGAGGCAGGCGATGAGCGTCCAGCTCGGTACCCCGCTGTCCGCGTCCGCCACGCGGGTGCTCCTGCTCGGCTCCGGCGAGCTCGGCAAGGAGGTGGCGATCGAACTCCAGCGCCTCGGCGCTGAGGTGGTGGCCGTCGACAGCTACGCCAACGCCCCGGCGATGCAGGTCGCGCACCGCTTCCACGTTGTCGACATGCTCGACCCCGTCGAACTGCGGGCGGTCATCGACCTCGAACGGCCGCATGTGGTCGTACCCGAGGTGGAGGCGATCGCGACAGCCGTCCTCGCCGACGTCGAGGCCGACGGCGTCCGGGTCGTGCCGACGGCACGCGCGACCCAGCTGACCATGAACCGCGAGGGCATCCGCCGTCTCGCAGCGGAGGAGCTCGGACTGCCCACCTCCCCGTTCCGCTTCGTCGACACCGCTGAGGAGCTGGCTGCGGCCACGGCAGAGCTCGGCTTCCCGTGCGTGCTGAAGCCCGTGATGTCCTCCTCGGGCAAGGGGCAGTCGGTGCTGCACGGTCCAGAAGAGCTCGCCCCGGCCTGGCGGTACGCCCAGGAAGGTGGACGGGCAGGCGGCGGCCGCTGCATCGTCGAAGGCTTCGTCGAGTTCGACTCCGAGATCACCCTGCTCACCGTCCGCCACGCCGGCGGCACGTCCTTCCTCGACCCGGTCGGCCACATCCAGGTCGACGGCGACTACCGCGAGTCGTGGCAACCCGCAGTGCTGTCGGCGGCAGCGCTGGCAGCGGCCCAGGCCGTTGCAGCGAAGGTGACCGACGCCCTCGGCGGCTGGGGACTGTTCGGCGTGGAGCTCTTCATCGTCGGCGACGACGTGCTGTTCTCCGAGGTGAGTCCCCGTCCGCACGACACCGGCATGGTGACGATGGTGTCGCAGGACCTGTCCGAGTTCGCCCTGCATGCACGTGCGGTCCTCGGCCTTCCGGCCGGTGGGGCGGAGCGGCTGGGCGGAACGAGAGAGCCGGCTGCGGCCTCGTGTGCGGTGCTTGCCCATGGCTTCGGCGTCCCGCGGTTCGGCGGCGTCGATGCCGCCCTCGCCGTCCCGACAGCGCAGGTGCGGCTGTTCGGCAAGCCGAAGGTGGCCGGTCATCGGCGCGTCGCCGTCACCCTCGCGCGGGGCGCGGACGTCGAGCAGGCCCGCCGGCGGGCACGGGAAGCAGCCGCAGCCATCGAGATCACGCTGGACTGACCGGCACCGCCAGGTTTGGCTCTCGCTCATCCGGGTACCGTTGAAGGTTGACCGAACGAGGAGGACGACGATGTCGGACAACGTCAACGAATACGGCCTGGGTGCACCGGGAACACAGAGTGGCGCGCCTGTGCCGCACGACCCGAGGAAGGACCCGCTGGCCCACGGCCTGGGCGGCGCGGAAGCCGACCACGACGACCACGGAGGCGAGGACTACGCCGAAGGTGGCCGTCAGAACAAGTTGGAGCACGGGCTCGCCGGCACGGGCTCCCGGGACGAGAACCTCGCCCCGAAGGGTGGCAAGCCCGACCCGCTCTCCCATGGACTTGGTTCTGCGGGCACCGGGCTCAGCGACAGCTGAGGGTAGGGCCTGTTCCTGACGCCGGAACAGATCGCGACCCCAAACCGTGAATGGGCGGGAATACTGCGGGGTATTTGTACCGTTATTGCTTTCGATTCGCGGTGACGCAGTGCGCCGCGCCGTCAGGCGGGGGTTCGGATGGACCGAGGTCAGCGAGCGATTGCCATCCTGTCCATGCTCAGCAGCGCCGCAAAGGCGCTGGAGGAGGACGCGGACGTCGAACACGTCCTGTGCGTGTACCTGACCGGCGCCCTTGGCGCCGACGTGGGGGTGTGCTTCGCTCCGCAGCCCGACGGCGGCCCTGAGCCGATCACGACGCATCCCCGCGGAGCCATCGCAGCCGACCTGATCGACAGGCTTCCCGAAGTCGTCGACGGCGTCCCTGACGATGCCCCCGTGCTGACGCACGATGCCGCCCTCGGGCAGGTGCTGGTGCTGGTACCGCGCCCGGCCATCGAGCCGCCACCCGGCGTGGTGGGCTCCCGAGGAGTGGCCTTCGCCAGCAACGGCGGCTTCGCGGAGGCCGACGTGGCCCTGCTCCGCGAAGCTGTTCCCGTCCTCGTTGCGCTCCTGCCGCACGTGATCGCTGCCAGCCAGCGCCGCCAGCGCGAGGCAGCCGGCCATCAGGCTGCGGGGGAGTTCGGGCTGACCGCCCGCGAGCTCGAGGTGCTGGAACTGCTGGCCCAGGGACTGCTCGCCACCTCGATCGCTTCCCGGCTGTCCCTGTCGCCGCGCACGGTGCACAAGCACCTCGGCAACATCTACGACAAGCTCGGCGTGCACGACCGCCTCGTCGCGGTCAGCCTCGCGCGCAGCCGGTACCTCGTGCCCGATCCGGCCGTCTAGCCTGCCGGCTGCTCCGCAAGGGTGAGTTGCGTCTGGCGCACGGCCCCTGCGCGAGAGAACTCGACAGGGACCACGTCACCGACCTTGCCCGTTGCCAGCAACCAGCCAAGGCCGGCGCCGGTGGCGGGGCTGCCGGCAAGGCTCGTGATCACGTCGCCGGCCTGGAGCCCCGCCGTCGCCGCAGGACCGCCGGTCGTCACCGACTCCACCAGGAGCCCCGCCCGCGCACCGAAGCGGTCGGCCATGTCCTGGCTCAGCTCCGTCATGGTCGCCCCGATCCACGGGTGGGTGGTCCGGCCGGTGCTGAGGAGTTCGTCGACGACCCGCTGGGCCGTCGTCGCCGGCACGGCGAAGCCGATCCCGACGCTGCCGCCACCCGAGACACCCTGGGCGTTCGGGACGGTCGAGATGGCGGTGTTCACCCCGATCAGGCGGCCCTCGCACGTCGACGAGGGGACCGCCGGAGTTGCCGGGGTTGATCGACGGCGTCGGTCTGGATCGCCCCGACGAGCACGGTCGTGCCGCCGCCGGCCTTCGGCGCGGGCACGTTGCGGTTGAGGGCGCTGACGATGCCGGCGGTGACCGTCCCCGAGAGTCCCAGCGGCGCGCCGAGCGCGACGACCGGCTGGCCCACCTGGAGACGCTCACGCGGCGCGAGCAGCAGCGTCGGCAGCTTGTTGCGGTCGACCTTCAGGACGGCGAGGTCGGTGATCGGGTCGGTGCCCACGAGCTTGGCGGGCACGCGCTCGCCGCTGTTCATCATCACCTCGATCGTGCCGGACGTCGCGCCCGCTGCGATCACGTGGTCGTTGGTGAGCACCACCCCGTCCGCCCGGATGACGGCGCCGCTGCCGGAGCCGGACCCACCGGGACCGGTGACGAAGATCGTGACGACCGACGGCAGCACGGCTGTCGAGAGCCGGGCAGCATCACACGAGCCGGCAGTGGGGGAGAGCTTGATGGCAGCGACAGCACCGAGGGCGCCGCCGGCGAGGGCGAGCGCAACGGCGATGCCGATCAACTCGGCCCAGTTCAGCGCCGGGCGCTTCAGCCACCAGTGCGTGGACTCGGACATGTTCCTGCTCCTCACCGTGCAAGGTCTGGATCCGTGGTCAGCTCAACATTGGCCCAAATCTCGAGCTCGAGCGAGGACAAACCGCCGATCAGCGAGCGACGCACCCGATCCTCCTCCGCGACATCCCACTCCCCGGCCTTCACCTCGAAGTCCACCTCGACGTACAGCCGGCGTCCCAGCTTCGTCGCGCGGATGAGCGGAACCCCGAGGCCGAACTCGGCCCGGGTGCGCTCGGCCGCGGCGTCGATGGCGCTGCGGACCTCCGGCGGCGGAGCTGCCTCGAGGATCTCGCGCCACCCGGAACGCAGCAGCCGCCACGGCACCGGGGCGAGCACGGCGACCGCCACCAGCACCAGAGCCGGGTCGGCGTACGCAACGACCTGATGCCACCCGGCAGCGTCAGCGCCCGCTGCCGCAGCGGCACCGACGGCGATGATGCCGCTGAGCACGGCACCAGCCCGCCACGCGGCGGCCTCTGCGTCCGCGAGTTCGGAACCGGGTGCCACCCGCGGCAGGGCGATCGTGATCCCGATGGCGATCACAAGGGTCACAAGGCCGTAGCCGACCACGCTGAGCGGGGCGCCCTCTGAACCGCCGGAAATGATCAGGGACACCGAGTCGAAGGCCGCGTACGCGAGGGTGGCCATGAGGGCAGCGCCCTGGACGAGGATGGCCACCGGGATGACAGCCCCCCGGCCGAACGGGTAGCGCTCATCGGCTTCGAGGCCTGCCGTCCAGGAGGCCAGCAACGACAGGCCCGACAGTGCTGTCCCGAAGATCGTGAAGACGCCGTCGAACAGGACGATCCGGGAGTCGGCGACGAGTCCCCACACGATGCCGACCGCCCCGACAACCAGCGATGCGTAGACCGAGAGGCGTAGCGCCCGTGCCTCCTTCATCCCGGTACCTCGTGTCGTCGTTGACGTAGGCGTAGTACAGGCCGATCAGCACCCCGCCGCCGATGAAGTTCCCGACGAGGGCGATCGCCACATTGGCCGCAGCGAGCCCGACGTCGATGCCGCTCTTGAACCCGACGATGGTGAAAAGGATGGTGTTGGCCACGGAGTGCTCGAGGCCGAGGAAGGCGAAGATGAAGACCGACATGATCATCGCGAGGCTCTTGGTGAGGTCGTCGGAGATGTAGCCGTTGTACACGAGCAGCATCGCAACGTTGATCATCAGGTTGCACAAGATCGCGCGGACGAGCAGGTCGGACCAGCCCAACGGTCCCGCGGTGATGTAGCCCAGCTTGATGCCGACGGCGTGCTCCATCTCGATCAGCACCGGACCGCTGGCAAGCGTGCTGAACTTCGCGAGGGCTGCCACCAGCAGGCCACCGAGGAAGTTGCCGAGCAGGCAGAGGGCCAGCATGCGCAGGGCCCGCGTCCAGCGCACCCGGCGGTAGTAGACGCCGATCGCCGCCACCATCATGTTCGAGGTCAGCAGCTCCGACTTCGTGAAGTAGATGAACACCAGCGCCCAGCCGAAGACGAGGGCGCCGACCAGCTTGCCCACCCCGGTCAGCGGCGTCCCGCCGACGCCGATCGCGCTGAAGGTGGCGATGACGCTGAAGTACGCGCCGTAGAAGATGGCGATCAGCACGCCGGCGATCCCGGCCCGCTGCAGGTACCGGACGCTGAGCTCCTTCGACATCGCTGTCTTGGTCTCCAGCGCCTCGAGAGCAGAGCTGATGAAGAACTTGCCCGGAAACAGCCGCTCGCTGTCGGTTGCCATGGGGAAACCGTGCCATGGAATGTCCGGACATGACCAGCATCGCCGACCTGCGGACGCCTGACGTCCGGCCACAGCGAACCACCACCTGTGAATGTGCGGCAGACTAGGAGGCCGCAGTCCAGGAAGGAAACCACACCCGTGTCGAAGACCATCACCGTGCACGATCTTTCGTCGCAGACCAGCGAGCAGGTGGTCACTGAGGCCACGACCGCGCTCGAGCTGTTCGGCAACGACCGTGCCACCGTGGCCGCGCGGGTGAACGGCAAGGTCGTCGACCTGGCCACCGAGCTCGCCGACGGCGACGAGGTCGAGCCGGTGGCTGCCACCAGCGACGAGGGCCTCGCGATCCTGCGCCACTCCTGCGCCCACGTGGCCGCCCAGGCCGTCCAGCGGCTGCACGCCGACGCCAAGCTCGGCATCGGCCCGCCCATCACCGACGGCTTCTACTACGACTTCGACGTGGCCACCCCGTTCACCCCCGAGGACCTGAAGGCCATCGAGAAGGAGATGGGCTCGATCGTCAAGGAGCGCCAGCGTTCGTGCGCCGCGTCGGTCACCGACGACGACGCCGCGGCCGAGCTCGCCGCCGAGCCGTACAAGCTCGAGCTGATCGGGCTGAAGGGGTCGGCTCGACGACCGAAGGCGGCCTCCGTCGAGGTCGGCGCCGGCGAACTGACCATCTACGACAACGTCCGCCGCGACGGCGCGGTGGCCTGGAAGGACCTCTGCCGCGGCCCGCACGTGCCGCACACCGGCTACCTGGCAACGGCTACGCCCTCACCCGCAGCTCCGCCGCCTACTGGCGCGGCGACCAGAAGAACGCCCAGCTGCAGCGCCTCTACGGCACCGCCTGGGCGTCCAAGGACGACCTGGTGGCCTACCACACCCGCCTGGAGGAGGCCGCCCGGCGCGACCACCGCAAGCTCGGCGTCGAACTCGACCTGTTCAGCTTCCCCGAGGAGCTCGGGCGCCGGCCTGCCGGTCTTCCATCCCAAGGGCGGCGTGATCAAGCGGGTCATGGAGGACTACGTCCGCACCGCGCACATCCGACGCCGGCTTCCAGTACGTCGGCACCCCGCACATCTCCAAGGAGGGCCTGTTCCACACCTCCGGGCACCTGCCGTACTACGCCGACGGCATGTTCCCGCCCATGGACGACGACGGGCAGAACTACTACCTCAAGGCCATGAACTGCCCGATGCACAACCTGATCTTCAAGTCGCGCGGGCGGTCCTACCGTGAGCTGCCGCTGCGCCTGTTCGAGTTCGGCACCGTCTACCGCAACGAGAAGTCCGGCGTGCTGCAGGGCCTCACCCGGGTGCGCAGCATCACCCAGGACGACTCCCACTCCTACGTGATGGCCGAGCACGCCGCCGACGAGGTCAAGCACCTGCTGACCTTCGTCACCAACCTGCTGCGAGGACTTCGGCCTGGACGACTACTACCTCGAGCTGTCCACCCGCGACACCGAGGGTGCGAAGTCGACCAAGTTCATCGGCTCCGACGAGCAGTGGGAGATCGCCACCGCCGTCCTCGAGCAGGTCGGACGCGAGTCCGGGCTGGAGCTGGTGCCCGACCCGGGTGGCGCCGCCTTCTACGGCCCGAAGATCTCCGTGCAGGCCAAGGACGCGATCGGACGTACCTGGCAGATGTCGACCATCCAGTACGACTTCAACCAGCCGGCCCGCTTCGGCCTCACCTACACCGCGCCCGGACGGGCACCCGGCAGAGCCGGTCATGATCCACTCGGCCAAGTTCGGCTCGATCGAGCGGTTCATCGGCGTGCTCACCGAGCACTACGCGGGCGCCTTCCCGGCGTGGCTGGCGCCCGTCCAGGTGATCTGCATCCCGGTCGCCGAGGAGTACGAGCCGTACCTCGCCGAGGTGGCGGCCAAGCTGCTCGAGGCCGACATCCGGGTCGAGGTCGACCACTCCGACGACCGGTTCGGCAAGAAGATCCGCAACGCCCAGACCCAGAAGATCCCGTTCATGCTGATCGCGGGGGAGACCGACGCCGCAGCCGGCGCACGTCTCCTTCCGCTACCGCGACGGCACCCAGAACAACGGCGTGACCATCCAGGCGGCGATCGACGAGATCATCGCCTCCACCAGGCCGCCCAGCGATGACCGACGACGCGGTGTCCATCGAGGACGGCGGGACGCTGGCCGGCGTGCCGGACGCGTTCCAGCGTCTGTGGACACCGCACCGGATGGTCTACATCGCCGGCGAGAACAAGCCGGCCGACGCGACGGAGGGCAACTGCCCGTTCTGCACTGCGCCCGGACGCGACGACGCCGACGGCCTGATCGTGCACCGCGGCGAGCACGTGCTACGCGGTGATGAACCTGTACCCGTACTCGCCGGGGCACCTGCTGCTGTGCCCCTACCGCCACATCAGCGACTTCACCGAGCTGACGCTCGACGGAGGCGGCCGAGCTCTCCGCGTTCACCGGCGCAGGCGATGACGGTGCTGCGCGAGGTCGTCGCACCCGCCGGCTTCAACCTCGGCATCAACCAGGGCCAGGTGGCCGGCGCGGGGATCACCGCGCACCTGCACCAGCACGTCGTGCCGCGCTGGCTGGGCGACGCCAACTTCCTGCCGGTGATCGCGCAGACCAAGGCCCTGCCGGTGCTCCTTGAGGATTCCCGGCAACAGCTGGCGGCCGCGTGGGCCAAGTTGTGACCACCCACCGCTTAATATGACGCTCGTGGCTGGGGAACCGTACGACACCGAACGGGTGATGACCGGCGTGGCCGGCGAGCCGTACGACACCGAACGCATCCTCACGGTCCCCAACATCCTCAGCTTCATCCGGCTGCTGGGCGTGCCGCTGTTCCTCTGGCTCCTGCTGGAACGGCAGTCGGAGATCTGGGCCGTCGTCGTCCTCATCATCGGCGGCGCCACCGACTGGCTCGACGGGTACCTCGCCCGCGTCCTGGCACCAGCGGTCACGGCTCGGCCAGGTGCTCGACCCGCTGGCCGACCGGCTCTACATCCTCGCCACCCTGATCGGCTTCGCCATCCGCGGCATCGTCCCGTGGTGGCTCGTCGTCCTGCTCGCCGCCCGTGACGGGCTGATGGCCAGCACGATCTGGCCGGCGCTGCGCCGCCGCGGGTTCGCAAGCCTCCCCGTCCACTTCCTCGGCAAGGCTGCGACGTTCGCCCTGCTCTACGGCTTCCCGCTGGTGCTGCTCGGCACCGGGAACGACCCGTGGCACATCGTCGTGCGGGTGATCGGGTGGGCTTCCGTCATCTGGGGCGCGGGCCTCTACTGGTGGTCGGGCCTGCTCTACATCGGCCAGGGCGTCGAGGTCATACGGCGGTTCCCGCTGGAATCTCGCCGCGCGGTCGGTAGACACTCGCTCTGAGCATCCCGCCCGGGCGATAGTGTTGGTGCCGACTTGACCGGCAGCCCGCTGCCAGAAGGAGTGCGTTGCGTGTTCCCCGATGATCTCCGCTACACCAGCAAGCATGAATGGGTCCGTCAGGGCGCAGGCAGCACCGTGCGGGTGGGCATCACCGACTACGCCGCCGAGGCTCTCGGTGACGTGGTGTACGTGTCGCTGCCGCAGATCGGCGAAGAGGTGGCGGTCGACGACGCCTGCGCCGAGGTCGAATCCACCAAGAGCGTCTCTGACGTCTACTCCCCGGCCACCGGGGTGGTGACCGCAGTGAACGAGCTGCTCGAACTCGATCGCCGGAAACCATCAACTCTGACCCTTACGGTGATGGTTGGATCTTCGAACTCGAGCTTTCCGAGGCGGGTGAGGTTGAGGACCTTCTCGATTCCGACGCCTACGAAGAGCTGGTCTCGGGCTAGGCTGAAGGTCAACCTGTCGTTGAGCCTCGGGTCGAGACCGGCTCGTAGCCAGGAGCGAAAGGTGCCGGTGGATGATGAACTGCCCAGCATGCGGTCATGAACTGACAGAGGCCGCGGCCAACTTCTGCCCGCACTGCGGCGCGAGCCTCGCCAAACTCTCCGGGGACACCACCCGGGTCATCCCGGCCGTCGTCGAGGAGTTCCAGGTCGAGGACCTGGACGCCGCCGACGCTGCGGCCATCGAGGCGCTGCCGCCGGGATCGGCGCTCCTGCTCGTGCTCAAGGGCACCCAGGCCGGTGCGCGCTACCTGATCGACAGCGACGTGATCACCGCCGGACGGCACCCGCGCTGCGACATCTTCCTCGACGACATCACCGTCTCCCGGCACCATGCCCGCTTCACCCGGCGCGACGGGCAGGTCTGGGTCAGCGACGAGAACAGCCTGAACGGCACCTACGTGAACAAGACCCTGATCGACGGCGAGGTCGCCCTGCGGCGCGGCGACGAGGTGCAGATCGGCAAGTTCCGCATGGTGTTCTTCGCCGGGCAGGACTGATGGCGCTCGGGCTTCGCAGCATCGGCCAGGTGCTGGCCATCCTGAAACCCGAGTTCGACGACGTCTCCATCTCCAAGATCAGGTTCCTCGAGTCCGAGGGCCTGATCTCGCCGGAACGGGCCCCTTCCGGCTACCGGCGCTACGCCGAGTCCGACATCGAGCGGCTGCGCTACATCCTCGAGGTGCAGAAGAACCACTACCTGCCCCTGAAGGTGATCCGCGAGCACCTCGACATGATGGACCGCGGTCAGGAGCCGCCGCCGCTCAGCACGCCGCGTCCCACCGGCTCCGCGGAGAACGTCGAGACCGCACAGGCGCTGTCCCCGCAGCCGCACCCGCCGAAGCGGGCCATCCGCATCACCCGTCGCGAACTGCTCGAGCTCAGCGGCCTCAACGAGCCGGCGCTCAGCGAACTGGAGAAGCACCAGCTCGTCGTCCCGCGCCGCGGCACCATCTACTACGGACGCGACGCGCTCACCGTCGCCGTCATCTCCCGCAAGCTCGCTGCCTTCGGCATGGACGCCCGGCACATGCGGGTGGTGAAGCAGGCTGCCGAGCGCGAGGTCGGGCTCATCGAGCAGGCGATCGCGCCGCACCTGCGCCGCAACCCGGCAGCCCGCACCCTGCCGGCAGAGGTGATGCAGCTCGTGCTGCACGCCCACGCCGCGATCATGCGTTCCCAGCTACCCCAATGAGTGCCAGTGAGGTTGCCGTGCGTGAGGTGAAGGTGGTCGAGATCCGCGTCTCCACCGGGGACGCCCCGCCGCTGGTCGTGCTCGCAGAGGTCGAGGCCCCCGGACGGCTGCTGCCGGTCTGGATGAGCCACGGCGGCGCGTCCGCGATCTTCAGCGCGACCGAGGAGCCCGACGACGAGCGTCCCGAACATCCACGACCTGGCCTGGCGGCTCGCCGAGGCTGCCACCGACCCGGTCGAGGAGGTGCGGATCACCAGCTACGAGCGACGGGCAGTTCTACGCCGAACTCGTGCTCGGCGAGCGCACGCTCCCGTCGCGGGTGAGCGACGCGATCGCCCTCGCGCTGCGGATCGGCTGCCCCATCCAGTGCGCCGAGGTGGTCCTCGACGAAGCCGGGGTGAGCGCGCAGGAGGCGATCGTCGCGCCCGTGGCGCCCGCCGAGGACGAGGTGGAACGCTTCCGGGAATTCCTCGACACGGTCACGCCCGAGGACTTCACCGGCGACGAAGGCAAACCCTGAGGTCTTGCTTGAGACTCCGGTGCCAGCAGAAACCTGACCCGGCGTGTCGTTGACCCCCGTGTGAGCGGAGGGTTACTTTCGTAATCCCAACGAAGTGATTCGTCGCAGCGAAACGAGGACGACATGAACGCTGAGCACCAGGTGCCCCCGGCCCAGGACCTGCTCTTCGACGGCGACTTCTCCCCGCTGCCCGACGACCTCGGCTTCCGCGGCCCGATCGCCTGCCGCGCCGCCGACATCACCTACCGCCAGCTCGACTACTGGGCCCGCACCGGGCTGGTCGTCCCCGAGATCCGCGACCGCCGGCGGTTCCGGCACGCAGCGGCTGTACAGCTTCCGCGACCTGCTGATCCTCAAGGTCATCAAGCGCCTGATCGACGCCGGCATCTCGCTGCAGCAGATCCGCACGGCGATCGACCACCTGCGGGCCCGCGGCGTCGAGGACCTCACCGAGGTCACGCTGATGAGCGACGGCGTCTCCGTCTACGAGTGCACCACCGACGACCAGGTCGTCGACCTGCTCGCGCGGCGGCCAGGGCATGTTCGGCATCGCCCTCGGCGGCGTCTGGCGCGACATCGAAGGCACGCTGCAGCAGCTCCCGTCCGAGCGGGCCGAGGAGCACGCGCCCGTCACCAACGACGAGTTGTCGCTGCGTCGCAGGGCCCGCGTCGCCGGCTGATGCCGCGAGTCCGGGCACGTCGGAGTCTGGAACCCCGTGCGGTGATCCGCGGCACGGTGTCGACCGGCAGTAGGTTTGTGCCTGCCATGGACGACTTCACCCAACGCCATCTGGGCGCCTCGACGCCCGACCAGACCACGATGCTCGCCGCGCTGGGGTACACCAGCCTCGACGAGCTGACCGATGCCGCCGTTCCCGCGGCGATCCGGTTGACCGAGCCGCTGCGGCTGCCGCCCGCGCGCAGCGAGTTCGAGGTGCAGCGCCAGCTCGCCGCGCTCGCCGGACGCAACGTGCCCGGCACGGCCATGATCGGGCTCGGCTACCACGGCACCATCACGCCGCCGGTGATCCGGCGCACCGTGCTGGAGAACCCCGCCTGGTACACCGCCTACACGCCCTACCAGCCCGAGATCAGCCAGGGCAGGCTCGAGGCGCTGGCCAACTTCCAGACCATGATCTCCGACCTCACCGGGCTGCCGGTGGCCGGCGCGAGCCTGCTCGACGAGGGCACGGCCGTCGCCGAGGCCGTCGCGCGTCGCGCACCGCGTCTCCCGCAAGGGCGGGGTCGTCGTCGTCGACGCCGACCTCCTGCCGCAGAGCCTCGCCGTGCTGCGCACCCGGTGCCTCGCCACCGGCGTCGAGGTGGTCGTCGCCACCGACGACCTCGCCGACGCCGTCCGCGCCAACCAGGCGTTCGCCGTCGTGGTGCAGGTGCCCGGCGCGGACGGCGTCCTGCCGTCGGCGCGCCGAGCTGCGCGAGCTCGCCGAACTGGCCCACGACAACGGCGCCCTGCTGATCGCCGCGTGCGACCTGCTCGCGCTCACCCTGATCGGGTCGGCCGCGGAGTGGGGCGCGGACATCGCCGTCGGCTCGGCGCAGCGCTTCGGCGTGCCGCTGTTCTACGGCGGTCCGCACGCCGGTTACATCGCCGTCCGCGCCGGTCTCGAGCGTCAGCTGCCCGGACGCGTCGTCGGGCTGTCCAAGGACGCCGACGGGGTGCCGGCGTTCCGGCTCGCCCTGCAGACCCGCGAGCAGCACATCCGCCGCGAGAAGGCGACGTCGAACATCTGCACGGCCCAGGTGCTGCTGGCCGTCGCCGCGAGCTGCTACGCGGTCCACCACGGGCCGCAGGGCCTCGCCGGGATCGCCGGTGCCGTGCACCGTCCGGGCCCGGCGGCTGGCCGCCGCACTGCTCGCCGCGGGCTTCGAGCTGGCGGGGGAGCACGCTTCTTCGACACCGTCACCGTCGACGCCCCGGGTCGCGCGGCGAGATCGTCGCCGCCGCGCGCGCAGCGGAGGTGCACCTGCGCCTCGTCGACGCCGACCACGTGGGCATCAGCGTCGGGGAGGACGCGCAGGAGGACGCCCTCGCCGCCGTCGCTGTCGGCCTTCGGGGTCGCGCTCACCGATGCCGTCGCCGGCGGGCTGGGCGACCACCACCGCGAGATCGACTACCTCACGCACCCGGTGTTCAGCGCCTACCGCAGCGAGACCGAGCTGATGCGCTACCTGCGCACCCTCGCCGACCGCGACTTCGCGCTCGACCGGGGCATGATCCCGCTCGGCTCCTGCACGCTGAAGCTGAACCCCGCCGCGGCCATGGAGCCGATCAGCTACCCGGGCTTCGCCGGGCTGCACCCGTTCGTGCCCGCCGCGGACGCCACCGGCTACGCGGAGCTGATCGGCCAGCTGTGCGACTGGCTGCGCCGAGATCACCGGCTACGACCGGGTGAGCCTGCAGCCCAACGCCGGCAGCCAGGGCGAGTTCGCCGGGCCTGATGGCGATCCGCTCGCTACCACCTCGCCAACGGCGACACCGACCGGACGGTCTGCCTGATCCCGGCCTCGGCGCACGGCACGAACGCTGCCTCCGCCGTCATGGCCGGCATGCGGGTGGTCGTGGTGGCCACGGCTGCCGACGGCTCGGTCGACCTCGACGACCTCCACGCGAAGATCGCGCCGCACGCCGCCGAGCTGGCAGCGATCATGGTCACCTACCCGTCCACGCACGGCGTCTTCGAGGACACGATCACCGAGATCTGCGACGTCGGTGCACGAGGCCGGCGGTCAGGTGTACGTCGACGGCGCGAACCTCAACGCGCATGCTGGGCCTCGCCCGTCCGGGCCGGTTCGGGGCCGACGTCAGCCACCTCAACCTGCACAAGACGTTCGCCATCCCGCACGGCGGCGGTGGTCCCGGGTGTCGGTCCGGTGGCCGTGCGCGAGCACCTCGCGCCGTTCCTGCCGAACCACCCGCTGGTCGACGGCGCGGGCCGGCGTCCAGCTACGGCCGGTCAGCTCCGCACCGTACGGCTCCGCGGGCGTGCTGCCGATCAGCTGGGCGTTCATCGCCCTGATGGGCGCCGACGGGCTGCGGCTGGCCTCGCAGACCGCGCATCCTCGCCGCCAACTACGTCGCGCACCGTCTCGATGACACCTTCCCGGTGCTGTACACGGGGGCGGCCGGGCTGGTCGCGCACGAGTGCATCGTCGACCTGCGGGACATCACCACGCGCACCGGCATCACCGTCGACGACGTGGCCAAGCGGCTCGTCGACTACGGCTTCCACGCCCCGACGATGAGCTTCCCGGTGTCGGGGACGCTGATGATCGAGCCCACCGAGTCGGAGTCGCTCGGCGGAGATCGACCGCTTCTGCGACGCGATGATCGCGATCCGGGCGGAGATGGACCAGGTGGCCGCCGGCGTCTGGCCGGCCGACGACAACCCGCTGCACAACGCGCCGCACCCGTCGTCGCGGATGGTCGCCGACGACTGGGTACACCCTACGACCGGGAGCTCGCGGCGCTTCCCCGCCGGGCAGCGTCCCGGGCCGGTGGGTTCCGGCGGCCGCGGACAAGTACTGGCCGCCGGTGGCGCGCATCGACGGGGCCTACGGTGACCGCAACCTCGTGTGCACCTGCGCACCGGTTGCTGCCTACGCAGACTGAGAGAGGGACGAGGGTGCAGCCGATTGCTGGAGTGGTGGAAGCGGTTCTCCCAGCGTCCCTTCGTCGCGCACCTGCTGCGGGCGGTCGAGCGGTTCAACGTGCGCGGGGGAGTGCAGCTGGCCGCTGCGATCACCTACTTCTCGGTGCTGTCGCTGGTGCCGATCCTGATGATGGTCTTCTCCGTGCTCGGGTTCACGACGACGGTGTTCCGTCCGGAACTGCTGGGCACGATCGAGGACTGGATCAACACGAACATCCCGACGGACGTCCGCACCTCGGCAGGGGCCTCCACGACACGGTGCTCGACGTGCTCGACCAACTGGGCGTCGTTCTTCGGCGTCGGCCTGCTGATCACCATGTGGGTCGGCTCCGGCTGGGTCGGCAACCTCAAGCGGGCCGTCCGGCTGCTGATGCGCGTCGACGTCGACAATCCCGGCAAGCAGGTCATCATGCCGCTCGACGTGCTGGCGAACTTCGGCGGCCTGATCGGGATCCTGGTCGGGGTGGTGGCGACCTTCGCCGCGTCGACGGTGGCGACCACCCTCGGCGGCACGGTCGGCGAGTGGCTGGGCGTCGGCGGCAGCCTCGGCTGGACCGCGCTCATCCGGCTCGTCGGCAGCTGTGGTGTCGCTCGCGATCGGCGCGGCCGGCTTCCGGTTGCTGCTCGGCTGGTTCAGCCCCACCTACGTGCCCAGCCACCTGGCCTGGGTCGGTGCCGGCATCGGCGCCGCGGGGCTGCTGGTGCTGCAGGCCCTCGCCGCCTACCTGTTCGGGGCCTTCTCCCGGAACCTCGGCGCCGCGGTGTTCGGTTCGACGATCGTGCTGATGCTGTTCCTGAACCTGTTCGCCACCCTGATCCTCTACATCGCAGCCTGGCTGGCCACGTCCGAGCAGCCGGCGATCGAGCCGGAACCCGAACCGGTCCCGGAGCCCGCCGTCCGAGCCGGTCGAGACCAGGCCGGGGGAGTTGTACGTCTCCAGTGACGTCGCCCGGCGCTCGCTCGGCATCGGGCTGGGCACCGGCTACACCATCGGCGCGGCCACCGGTCTCGGGATCGGCGCGCTGCTGATCTCCGCGCTCCGCGCTGTCTTCCCGCGGCGCAAGGAATGAGGCTGTCGCAGCGCGGACGGGTGGAGCCGTTCCACGTGATGGAGGTGGCCAAGGCGGCAGCCGCGCGCCAGGTGAGCCACGGTGACGCGATCCTGCTGTGCGTCGGCCAGCCGGCCACGCCGGCGCCGGCAGCGGTGCGCGCACGCAGCTGTCGGCGGCGGTCACGGACGAGGTGCTCGGCTACACCGTCACCAAGGCATCCCGCGAACTGCGCTGGAAGATCGCCGCAGAGTACGCCGCCGCGCTACGGCGTGCCGGTGGACGCCGACGAGGTCGTGATCACCACCGGATCGTCCGCCGGCTTCCAGCTGACGATCCTCGCCGCCTTCGAGGCCGGCGACCTGGTGGCCATGACCCGTCCGGGGTACCCGGCGTACCGCAACACGCTGCAGGCGCTCGGCTGCGAGGTGCGTGGACCTCGACGTCGGACCGGAGACCCGCTACCAGCCGACGGTCGCCATGCTGGAGGCGTTGCCGCGCGTGCCGGCGGGGCTGGTGCTGGCATCGCCGTCCAACCCGACCGGGCACGATCATCGACGCCGGCGAGCTCGCCGAGCTGGCCGCCTGGTGCGCCGCGAACGACTGCCTGCTGATCAGCGACGAGATCTACCACGGCATCAGCTACGGACGCCCCTGCGCGAGCGCCCGGGAGTTCGGCACCGAAGCCGTCGTCGTCGGTTCGGTGAGCAAGTACCACTCGATGACCGGCTGGCGGCTGGGCTGGCTGCTGTTGCCGCGCGGCGCTGCGGCGTCCGGTCGAGCTGCTGCAGAGCAACCTCGCGATCTGCGCGCCGGCGGTGTCGCAGGCGGCGGCGCTGGCGGCGTTCGGCCCGGAGGCCGCCGACGGAACTGGACGCGCACGTGGCCCGCTACGCCCGCAACCGCGAACTGCTCCTGCGTCGGCTGCCGGAGCTCGGGCATCACCACCTTCGCCCCGCCGGACGGGGCCTTCTACGCCTGGTGCGACATCGGGCACCTCACCGCCGACAGCCAGGCGTGGTGCGCCGAGGTGCTGGCGGCGACCGGCGTCGCGCTGGCGCCGGGCATCGACTTCGACCTGGTCGGCGGCGGCCGGATGATGCGGCTCAGCTTCTGCGGCAGCACCGAGGAGCTCGACGAGGCCGTCGACCGCCTCGCCGCCTACCTCGCCTGACCCTCCGGCCGCGCTCAGACGCTGACGCGCCGCTGGCCGCGCAACGGACGGCTCAGTTCCAGCGACTGACGCACGTCAAGGTCGAAGGAACGTCCTCGATCTGCGCCGGGTCAGTGCTCGGCGGGCGGTGCGGCGACCGGGGCCGGCTGGCCGATCTCGGCGAGCAGCTCGAGGTACCAGTCCTGGGTGATGTCGAACGGCTTGCCGCCCTTGATGCGGTCGAAGGCGATGACGCTGAGGACGTCGCCGTTCTCCTCGTCGTGGCCGATGACGCCCGGCTTGCCCGCGCAGGGCGGAGTCGACGGCCAGGTCGGTCATCGACCTGATCAGGTCGAGGTCGAACTGGTTGGCAGCGGCCGAGCGGGAGTAGTAGCCGCGACTTCTGCACCAGCACCTTCTCGGCGCTTCAGCATGTGCGGCGAACTGCTTGCCGAACCAGGCGCCGGGGTTGATCCGCTCGAGGCGGATGTGGCCGAACGCGTCGCGGGCCACCTCCTGGCCCGGCCTTCTCCATCTCGGCGACGATGTCGTCGATGCCCGGCGCCCTCGGAGAGGAAGATGTTCGACGCAGCCGACCTCGTCCATCACCTTCTGCAGGCGGGCGGCCTCGGCCTCGAGGTCGATGACGGCCTCGGGGACGAAGATCGCGTGCACGTCCCAGGCGGCCTTGCGACAGGCCGATCTCGGGCAGCCACTCCACGCTGTCCACCCACTCGTGGTACTTGCGGGCGGTCGCGGCGGTCAGCCAGCCGCAGTTGCGGCCCATGACCTCGTGGATGATCAGGATGCGGGTGCCGGCGTTGTGCTCGGCCACGACGTTCTTGGCGAACCGGGCGCCCATCTCGGCTGCGGTGTCGGCGCCGAGGGACTGACGGATCGGGATGACGTCGTTGTCGATCGTCTTCGGCAGGCCGACCACGGTCAGGCCGTAGTCGTGCTCGGCGAGGTAGGCGGCCAGGTCGGCGGCCGTGGTGTTGGTGTCGTCGCCGCCGATGGTGTGCAGCACGTCGACGCCGTCGGCGACGAGGCGGTCGGCGGCGACCTTCAGCGGGTCCTCGCCCTCGGCGACCAGACCGCGCTTGACGAGGTCCTTGGCGTTGGTCAGCTTCACCCGGGAGTTGCCGATCGGGGAGCCGCCGTAACTGGTGCAGCAGGGCCGGCCTTGGCGCGGACCTCGTCGGTGACGGTGAGGAAGTCGCCGGTCAGCAGGCCCTGGTAGCCGTTCTTGTAGGCGATGATCTCGACCTCGGGGGCGAGCTGCGGTGTAGCGCTCGATCAGCCCGCCGATGGCGGACGAGAGGCAGGGGGCGAAACCGCCGGCGGTGAGCAGGGCGACTTTCTGGACCATCGTTGGATTCCAATCGTTCTTGAGTCTGGAGCAGTCCCAGCCTATCGAGTGCGCGCACGGATTCGGCTGTGCACAACCTGCGTGGAACGACCGGCCACGGGGGCACAATGAAGGCTCTGCGATCGGGGGTGGTCGACGATGCGGGACCAGCGGGGCATGTCGCTGTCGGTGTTCGTCGCGGTTGCCGTCCTCGCACTGCTCCTGGTCGCCGGGCTGGTGGTGGACGGTGGTGCCCAGGCCGTTGCCGCGCGCCGGGCGCGAACTTGTCGCAGCGGCCGCGGCACGGGCGGCTGCGGACGAGACCGCGGCCGCACGGCTGGCCGGGCAGCGTCCGGTGGTGGTCGCGGCGATCGCCGCAGCCCAGCAGGTGCTCACCGACTCCCGCGACGTGACCGGCGAGGTGCGCCTCGTCGGCGGACGGGTGCAGGTCACCACCACCTCCGGCGTGGACACCGTCTTCCTCAGCCTGATCGGCATCACCCGCCTCACCGGAACCGGCTCGGCGGAGGCCGAGCCTGGTGGCTAACCGTCTGAGCGTCTTCGGCCATTCGCGCGACGGCCTCGACGATCACGTCCGGGGAGCAGGCGAGGTTGATCCGCACCCAGTCGCGGTGCTCGACGCCGAAGTTCACGCCGGGGGAGAAGGCGACCCGTCCGACGTCTCGAGGAAGTCGCGCGCCGGATTGGCAAGACCCAGGTTCGAGCAGTCCACCCAGGCGAGGTAGGTGCCCTCTGCGGGGGAGTAGCCGGCCGCGGGCACGCTCGCGGGCCAGCTTCGGCGGCCAGCAGTGCCTTGTTGGCGGCGATCTCGACCACCAGCTCGTCGATCCAGTCCTGCGCATCGGTGATCGCGGCGGTGTGCACCAGGTTCGCCAGGTGGCCGCTGGACTGCTGCGCCAGCGGCGGCAGGTCGGCGAGCACCCCGGTGACGGCGACGCCGGCGATGATCAGGCCGGCCTTGAACCCGGCAAGGTTCCAGGCCTTCCCTGCGCTGGTCACGCTGATCGCCTGCTCCCCGCCCGGGACGGTGAGCAGCGGCGACGAACGTGGTCGCCGGGATCGACGAGGCAGGCGTGGATCTCGTCGACGACAACGCGGACGCCGTAGCGTCCGGCGAGGGCCATCACGGCCGTCAGTTCCGCCTCGGTGTGCACGGCGCCGGTCGGGTTGTGCGGCGAGCACAGCAGGTAGGTCTTCGGGCTGCTCGGGTCCGGCGAAGGCCGCCTCGAGGCTGGCGAGGTCGAGCCGTCCGGCCGGGTCGAGCGGGGCCTCGACGATGCTCCGGCGGTAGCCGGCGATGACCTGCCGGAACGGCGGGTACACCGGCGGGTTGATCACGACGGCGTCACCGGGCTCGCTGGTGGCCTCGAGCACGGCGAGGACCGAGTTCATCACGTCCCCGGCGCGACGCACCTGGCGCTGCCGCGTCCAGCTGCCAGTCCCAGCGGTCGGCAGCCATGCGCGGCGAAGGCCTCGGCGTAGGCGGTGCCGTGCGGGTAGCCGGTGTCGCCGCGGTCGACGGCGTCCAGCAGCGCAGCCTTGCGCGGGTTCGGGCATGCGTCGTGTCCATCTCCGCGACCCACAGCGGCAGGACGTCGGGGTCGTACGTGCGCCACTTGAGGCTCTGCCGGGCGCGGAGCTCATCGATGGAAAGGGAGAACAGGGCCATGCGCTGCACCTTAGGCGATCTGGAGCCGTTCGTCCGACCGCTTGCGCGGAGGTGAACGCGCGTGCGTATGCTCCGAATATGGCCCGCTACTTCGATGTGCATCCCGACAACCCGCAGCCGCGAGCGCTCGCCCAGGTGGCGGAGATCATCACCGGCGGCGGACTCGTCGCCTACCCGACCGACTCCGGCTACGCGCTCGGCTGCCGGCTCGGCAACCGGGACGGCCTCGAGCGCATCCGCGCGATCCGCAAGCTCGGTGACAAGCACCACTTCACGCTGGTGTGCAGCGAGTTCGCCCAGCTCGGCCAGTACGTGCAGATGGACAACGACGTGTTCCGCGCGGTGAAGGCTGCCACGCCCGGCGCGTACACGTTCATCCTGCGGGCCACCCGGGACGCGCCGAAGGTGATGCTGCAGCCCAAGAAGAAGACCGTCGGCGTCCGCGTGCCGACGCACACCACAGCCCTTGCCCTGCTGCACACCCTCGGCGAGCCGCTGATGTCGACGACGCTGATCCTGCCCGGCGAGGAACACCCGATGACCGACGGCTGGCAGGTCAACGACGAGCTCGGCAACCTGCTGGACGCTGTCCTCGACTCCGGTGACTGCGGGCTGGAGCCCACCACCATCGTCGACCTCTCCGAGGACGGCGAGATGGAGATCACCCGCTACGGAGCGGGCGACCCGACGCCCTTCGAGGAGTAACCGGTCCGAGGTTCGGGCGGTGGATCAGGGTGCGACGACGGCGTCGTCCGAGCTCGGTACCGCGAGCGACCTGGTGGCGGCGACCGCCTTGTGCGCACCGGCGACCACCAGCTTGATGCGGTTCAGCTGGTTCACCTCGCTGGCTCCCGGGTCGTAGTCGATCGAGGTGATGTTGGCCTGCGGGTACAGGCGGCGCAGCTCCCGGAACATGCCCTTGCCGACCACGTGGTTGGGCAGGCAGGCGAACGGCTGGGCGCAGATGATGTTCGGCGTCCCGGACTCGATGAGCTCCATCATCTCTGCGGTCAGTAGCCAGCCCTCGCCGGCCGTCGTGCCGAGCGAGACAACGTTCTGTGCCCGCTGGGCCATCGTGTCGAGGCTCGCCTGGACGGTGAACTTGCCACCGCAGCGGGCGAGCGCGCGGTTCGCCGGCGCCTGGTACTGCTCGATCAGCCACAGCCCGATCTTCTTGGCGTGACGGGACTTCTCCCCGATGCCGAGGTGCTCCCACTTCCAGTCGCCGGTGTAGAGCATCTGCCCGAAGAACTCGAGCAGGCCGGGCAGCACGGCTTCGCAGCCCTCGTCCTCGATCACCTGGACGGCGTTGTTGTTCGCGTCCGGGTGGAACTTGACCAGGATCTCGCCGACGAGGCCGATGCGCGGACGCCGGGGACCGTCCCGCAGTGGCAGCGCGTCGAAAGCGGCCACCACGTGGTCGATCAGCCACGAGTAGCCGATCCGTCGGCCGAGAGTGGGGGAGTGGCCACCGTGGGAGAAGAACTCCTGGCAGATCGCGTCCCAGCGTCGGTACAGCGCCTCCGCACTGCCGGGTTCCCGCTCGTACGGGCGTACCCGCAACAGCACCGTCTGCAGCAGGTCGCCGAGGACGAGGGCCTGGATGCCGCGGTGCGCGAGCGTCGGGCTGAGCGTGAAGCCGGGGTTCTCCTCGAACCCCTGGGCGCTGACCGCGACGACCGGCACCTGGCTGAAGCCGGCGTCGGCAAGACCCTTGCGCAGCATGCCCGCGTAGTTCGTCGCCCGGCACATGCCGCCGGTCTGGGTGATGGCGACACTGGAGTTGGCCGGATCGGCACCTCCGGTGAGGAACTTGTTCACCAATTGGCCGATCACCATGATCGCCGGGTAGCAGGCGTCGTTGTTGACGTACTTCAGGCCCACCTCGACGTCGGCTGCCGAGGCGTGCTCGAGCAGCTCGACGTGGTAGCCGAGCCGGTTCAGCACTGCGCTGGCGAGGCGGAAATGGATCGGTGCCATCTGCGGGATGTAGACCGTGTGGGTGCGCCGCGACGCCGCGGTGAACACCGGACGCCGGCCCGGTTCCGCGTAGGCGACGATCTCGGCGCTGGGCCGTCGCTCGGCCGTCGCAGCCTGCAGCGACCGCAGCCGGATCCGGGCAGCCCCGAGGTTCGACACCTCGTCGATCTTCAGCACGGTGTACACGTTGCCTGCGGCCTCGAGGATCTCCTGCACCTGGTCGGTGGTGATCGCGTCCACCCCGCAGCCGAAGGAGTTCAGCTGGACGACCTCGAGGTGCGGCTCCCGGGTGCTCGCGGCAGCGGCCTCGTACAGCCGAGTGTGGTACGCCCACTGGTCACGGACCCGGAGCGGCCGCTGGACCAACGGGGCGTCGATGATGCTGTCCTCGGTGAACACCGCAAGGCCCAGCCCTGTGATCAGCTCGGGGATGCCGTGGTTGATCTGCGGGTCGACGTGGTACGGCCGGCCGGCGAGGACGATGCCCCGCGTGCCGTGCGCCGCCATCCAGGCCAGTGCCTTCCGTCCCTCCTCGCGGATGTCGGCCTTCACCCGTGCATCCTCCGCGTACCCCTCCGTGACAGCGGCGACTGCCTCGTCGATGGTCACGTCGAAGTCCTCGAAGACCTCGACGAGGCGCCGTGCGAGGTGGTCGGGCTCCGCGAGGTTGAGGAACGGGTCGAGGTAGCGGATGCCGGGCTCACGCAGGCGCGGGACGTTCTTCTCGAGCACCTGCGGGTAGAAGGCGACGATCGGGCAGTTGAAGTGGTTGTCGGCTTCGGCGTAGGCCTGCTGCTCGTACGGGACGCACGGGTAGAAGATCGTGCGCAGGCCGCGATCGAGCAGGTTCTCGAGGTGGCCGTGCGCGAGCTTCGCCGGGTAGCAGACGTTCTCCGACGGGATGGACTCCGCGCCGGCGGCAAGGGTGTCGGCAGAGGTGCGGCCGGAGAGGATCACCCGGAAGCCCAGCCGGGACAGCACCGTGAACCAGAACGGATAGTTCTCGTACATGTTCAGCACGCGCGGAATGCCGATGTCGCCGCGGGTGGTGGCCGCCTCGGTCAGTCGCCGGTAGCCGAAGATGCGGCGGTACTTGTAGTCGTAGAGGTTCGGCAGCTCGGACTTCCGCGGGGACCGTTCCGTGCTGGCGCCACGCTCGCAGCGGTTGCCGGACACGTGCCGGGTGCCGTCACCGAAGCGTGGAAATGGTGAGCTGGCAGTGGTTCTGGCACAGCCGGCAGACCTCCAGCGCCGCGTCGACGGTGAACGTGTCGAGCTCGGCGAGCGCCATCGTCGATGACACTCCGCCCGGCTGCCAGTGCCGCTGCGCGGTCAGGGCTGCACCGAAGGCTCCCATCAGCCCGGCGATGTCCGGACGCGTGACGCGCGCCCCGGTGAGCAGCTCGAAGGCGCGCAGCACGGCGTCGTTGAGGAAGGTGCCGCCCTGGACGACGACGTTGTCGCCGAGCTGGCTGGCGTCCTTGAGCTTGATCACCTTGTAGAGGGCGTTGCGTACTACGGAGTAGGACAGACCGGCCGAGATGTCGCCGACGTCGGCCCCGTCCTTCTGCGCCTGCTTCACCGAGGAGTTCATGAAGACCGTGCAGCGGCTGCCGAGGTCGACCGGGCGGTCGGCGCTGCGTCGCCGCCGCGGCGAAGCTGGCCACGTCGGTGCCCATCGTCTCTGCGAAGGTCTGCAGGAAGGAGCCGCAGCCGGAGGAGCACGCCTCGTTGACGGCGATCGAGTCGACGGCGCCGTTGCGGATCTTCAGGTACTTCATGTCCTGTCCGCCGATGTCGATCACGGCGGTCACGCCGGGGGAGACGTACTCGGCGGCCCGGTAGTGCGCCATGGTCTCGACTTCGCCCTCGTCGATGTGCAGCGCGGCACGGATCAGGCCCTCGCCGTACCCGGTGACGCAGGCGCGGGCGAGGTGCGCTGCGGGCGGAAGGGACTCCCGGAGGGCGCGGACGATGTCGACGGCCGCGGTGACGGGATCGCCACGATTGGACGCGTAGTGGGCGAAGCGGATGCGCTCGTCGGCGTCCAGCAGGACGGCCTTGATGGTGGTGGAGCCGGCGTCGATGCCGAGGAAGCAGGCCCCGGTGGCCTCGGCGAGATCCGCTGTCGGCACCGTGACCCGGGCGTGCCGCTCGAGGAAGTCGGCCCGCTCGGCCTCGTCGGCGAACAGGGGTCGCAGGGCAGAGCCGACCTGGGCCAGCGGGACGACGCGGCCCAGCGCGGGCGCGGAGCTCCGCTGCAGTGTGGGCCGTTCCCGCGGCGAGCAGTGCTGCGCCGATCGCCACGTACAGCTGCGCGTTCGCCGGTGTGGTGAAGCTGGTCACATGCCCGGCAGCGCACGCCGGTAGGCCTCGCGCAGTTGCGGCAGGAAGTGCAGCGGGCCGCCGAGGAAGCACGACGTTCCCGCGGATCGGGTGGCCGCAGCCAACCCCGAGATCGTCTGCAGGGCGACCGCCTGGAACACCGAGGCCGCCAGGTCGGAGTGCGCAGCGCCCTGGTTGAGCAGCGGCTGCAGGTCGGACTTGGCGAACACCCCGCAGCGCGAGGCGATGGGGTAGAGGTTCCGGTACTGGGCGGCGAGGTCGTCGAGGCCGGCGGCGTCGGTCTGCAGCAGCACGGCCATCTGGTCGATGAACGCGCCCGTGCCGCCGGCGCAGGTGCCGTTCATCCGCTGCTCTGGCACCGGGTGGAGGTAGGTGATCTTGGCGTCCTCGCCGCCGAGTTCGATCACGACGTCGGCATCGGGGAGGAAGCGCTGGACGGCCTCCGTGCCGGCGATGACCTCCTGGACGAAGGCGACGCCCATCAGCTCCGCCACGTGGACGCCCGCCGGAACCGGTCACCGACGTCCGCAGTTCGACGTCGGGGAAGCTCTCCGCGAGGGTGGTCAGCAGCGAGCGCAGCTCACCGCGCACGTCGGCGTTGTGGCGCCGGTAGTCGCTGAAGACGATGTCGTCTCCGCGCAGCACAACGGCCTTGACCGTTGTGGAGCCTATGTCCAGGCCCAGGGCGAGCGGCGACATGGGTTCATCGTGCCGTATCGGGCGAGTCGGCACGGGCGGTTGGGGCGAAGGCCCAGTGGGTGGGCAGCGACTGCCCAACCGGTGGTCATCGACGCTCAGCCGGTGAGCAGCGATTGCGCCCCGTCGATCCACACCTCCGTCCCGGTGATGTGCTCCGCTGCATCGGAGGTGAGGAAACCGATCAGGTCGGCCACCTGCGCTGAGGTGCCCGGCGTGTCGCCGGTGAGCGGAATCTGGCCGGCGGGGTAGTCGACGGGGATCCGGATCCGGTCGGTGTTGCGTTGCTCGGTGTTGTCGCCGATCTCGGTGTCGATCGAGCCGGGGCAGACCACGTTCACCCTGATCCGGTCGCGCGCCAGCTCGACGGCGATCATCTTGGCGAACGCGACCTGGCCGGCCTTGCTGGCGCTGTAGGCGGAAGCGCCGGAGTTGCTGAAGACGCGGGTGCCGTTCACCGACGACGTGATCACCACGGCGCCGCCGGCGACCCGCAGCAGGGGGAGTGCGTACTTGACCGTGAGGAAGGTGCCGGTCAGGTTCACCTCGATCGTGTCGGTTCCACTCCTCGACGCTCAACTCGTCGAGCGGCGCCCAGACCCCGTTGATGCCGGCGTTGGCCACCAGCACGTCGAGCCGCGGCCATCGCCGGGCGACGCCATCGAACAGCGCCGCCACCTGCCGGGGATCGGCCAGTTCCGCTGCGAGGGGGAAGGCACTGCCACCGGCTTCGGTGATCCTCGCAGCCGTCCGCTCGGCACTGTCGCGGCTGTGGCCGACGACGGCCACCTTCGCTCCCTCCGCTGCCAGCTTCAGGGCCGTCGCCTCTCCGATGCCCGAGCCGGCGCCGGTGACAAGGGCGTAGGTGCCGCTGCGATCCATCAGGTCACTCCGTTCGGTAGTCCTCGCCCTCTGCTGCGAGGTTGGCCCGGGCCGGGCCTTCCCAGGTTGAGTTACCCAGTGCCGTGTGGAACAACGGCCTTGTCGCTGCAAACGCTGCGAGGGCAGCCCTCCGGGAGGCCCGCCAGGTCACCTCGTCCATCGCAGCAGCCTCCGCCCGCAGGGACTGCACAGAGACCCGGTAGCGCTCGGGCTCAGCCCCGAGGATGGCAAGGTCGGCGTCGCTCACCCGCGCGCCGGCGGCGTCCCCGGGAGATGGGCTGTGGTCGATGGTGACGAGGACGAGGCGGACGACCTCAGCCACTTCCGCTGCCTCCACGCCCACGGCGGGAAGCTCCTGTGCTGCGAGCGCTGCAGAGAGCTGCTCGTCGTGTCCTGGGGAGCTGGTGTGGACGGCGTCGTGGAACCAGAGCGCGATCTCCTCCGACCGGCTGGCGGGACCGAGCAGGTCGAGGGCAGCGAGGGCGTGCGAGAGATGCCCGAGGTCGTGGTAGTGCCGGTGTGGCTCGCTCCACCGGGCGATCAGCTCTGCACCGAGCCGGGTCCTGCCGGGCAGCACGGACTCCCACCGCTGGTGCAGGGCCGGGATCACCACAGCCCGATCAGCCACCATGCCAGGCCTGCGCAGGCAGCGGCGAAGAGGACGCTGGTGAAGGTGCCGATGATGAACCGTTCGGCAGCCCCCGAGCTGGTGGCCTTCAGTTCCGGGTAGCGGGCGAGTGCCTTGATGGCCAGCACGACGGCGATGCCCTCGCCGAAACCGGCGAGGATCGTCGCGAACACGGCCAGGCGTTCGAGCATCCCGATCCAGCGGCCACCCCGCAGGGTCGCCGCTGCGGCGCGGATCCCCGGGGCATCGGCCTGGTCGGCGACGGCCGCCTGTTCGCTGGTTGTCGTTGGCGGGCGCGGGGGATCGGCGCGGCCGAACACGGCGGTCACCACAGGGCTCCCCGCGAGGATCGCGACGATCGCCAGCACCGCAACCACCGCCACCTTGAGCGCGATCGCAAGAACCGGGTTCACGGCGCCACCGCCAGTTCCTGCAGCCGGCCGAGCAGCCGGGCAGCGAGTTGCGAGCCGCGATCGACCTCGATGCGGGAAGCGCGCGACAGCCGCTGGCTGACCGCGGACGGGGAGATGCCGAGGCTCTCTGCTGCACGGGCATTGGTCAGCCCCTTGTCGAGCAGGTCCATCAGCTCCCATCCCTCCTCGCTGCGCCGGGCGAGCACCGTGCGGAGCAGCCAGAGCGCGGCCTCCGCGTCCTTCGCTGCGTCGCTGACCTCACCATAGGCTGCGCCACTGACGCCTGCCGGAAGGGCGAGGGCAAGTTCTGCCGGAGCAGTGCGCGCGGTGTCGATGGCCGCGCGGGCCGCGAGATAGGCGGGCCCGCGGGCCGCCCGGGTGGACGTCGGGACCGGCGTATCCACCGTTCCGGCGCCGAGCCCGATGCGCCAGCCGCCGAGACGTGTGAGGCGGGTGATGGCCGTCACCACGGACCGAGGGTCGTCGAGCAGCCCCTGGATCTCGTCGCCGGCCGTCCGTTCGAAGGGCAGGGCAACCGCGAGGTCGCCGAGCGCTTCAAGGGCCGCCGGCACGCGGTCATCGGCTGTGCGGCTGCCCACCTGATCGGCGATCAGGACGTAGCTTAAGGACAAAGGCTTCACATTGATCAAGTTAAGTCACAAGACTGCACGCGTCAAGAGCCCTAGAATCCCCGCATGAGCTGGACGAACCCACCCACCGACCCCATCGGCTACGGCTCCGGCGCGGTGCCCTTCGCAGGGTTTCCGCTGCCTGAGCTCGTGGTCCGTCAGCTGAGGGCGGGGGAGCGGGTCCTGTGGGCGGGTCGGCCCAGCTCGGCCCGGCTGGTGAGGATCGTCGACCTTCCCGCCCTGGGTTTCGGAGCCCTCTGGACGACGATCGTGCTGACGGCGATGTTGGCGGCCACACGGGCGGAGTCCCCGTTGATGGTGAAGGTGTTCTTCTTCGTCTTCCTCCTGATCGGCGTCTCCACTGCGTTCGGCGGGATCGTGAGCCGCGGCATCCGGCTGCGACGCACGGTCTACGCGGTCACCGACCAGCGGCTGCTCACGCTCACGGGGGAGACGCTGCAGGCGAACGACGTCCGCCACATCACGGAGACCCGCGTGACCGTGCGGCCGGACGGGTCCGGCGACCTCTTCTTCACCGGGGAGTCCGACCAGCTTGCCCAGATCGGAAAGCTGCCACCGCAGGTGCAGAAGTTGGCCTTCTCGCTCGCAAGCAGCCAGCGCACGGGGGCGGCGATCGGCTTCCAGGGGATTCCTGACGTGCTCGCCGTGCAGGCCATCGTCGAGGGGCTTCGGCAGGGCCTGAGCTGAGGCGCCGAGACTCAGCTCCAGATCGTCAGCGCTGCCGGCAGCAGGAACACCATCCCGGTCAGCCAGGTGAGATGGGTGATGATCGGCGCCAGCACGCCGCCGGTCACGCGGCGCTGCAGTCCGACGACGAGCCCGAGGACTGCGGCACCGACGACGAGGGCAGGCATGCCGGTGGGGACGGTGGACAGCGCGAAGACGAAGGTCGTGATGAGCACGGCGTGCTGGCCGCCGGTGGCGGCGTACAGGCCGCCGCGGAAGAAGAGCTCCGCGGCAACGGCGTTGAGGAAGAGCAGTCCGACGATCACCGGAAGGATGCCCATTCGCGCGTGGATCATCATGTCGAGGAGTGGGTCCCTCAGGGTGGGAAAGGCTGCAACGACCACGGCGCCGGCGAGGAACAGCCCCACCAGCAGCAGCCCGAGCAGGAGCGACTGGATGATCGTGCGGGACACCTGTTCGCCGCGCCGGGTGGCCGCACCGAGGTAGAGCCTGCCCGACATGAGGGCTCCCACGACCCAGGTCGTGCCGAGGGCGAGCGCCGCGGCGTAGATCGCAGGGTCGCCGGGGCTGATCCGGAGTGTCCACGCCATCAGGAAGGACGCGATGGCCAGCGTCACGGCGGAGACCCACCGTCGCTGCACCAATTGTTCCGGCGTCTCGGAGTGGTCGCGAGGCACCGGGTCCACCAGGGCGGCAGTGAAGAAGTCCCGCACCGCGCTGACGGGGTTCATCACGGTTCTGCTCCTCGGGGGGATGGAGGGTGTCCCGGCGATCATGTTAGTCATCGAGAGGTGAATGAGTGGCCGCGGGCTGAGGAGTTCTCACAAGCGTTCGCCGGGCGCGGTCGGCGCCGCGCGTTGGTGCAATTTGTGAAGTCATTTGGCTAAATCACTGAGAATTCAGCCAATGAGCTAATGACCGTCATCGCCGCAAAGATCTCCCACGAGAGCTGTGGGGGAGACCCGCGCAAGATCGGCGGCAAGCAGCTCCACGGACACCTCAGGGAGCCCGCTGCCACAGAAGAGGGTTCCCGCAAGGCCCGAGTCCAGCACGAGCTGGACGCCCGGGTCGTCACACACGGGGCCGACGCCGCCCGGTTCCATGCCCAGGGCTGCGAGCCGTTCGGGCGCAGCGGGACGCAGCGCCGAGCGCGGGACGCCGAGGACCCTCGCGAGGTTGCCGTAGCGCAGGCGTGCGGGGCCGGGAATCGCCGCCAGCACCAGCCGGTCGTCAGGAAGGCTGAACGCGAGCGTCTTCGCAGAGGTCTCGACGTCGAGCCCGGTCAGATGGAGGTCCGCCTCGGTACGGACGGGGGGATGGTGGTGCAGCCGGTAGGAGACTCCGGCGCGGTCGAGGACGGCAGCAGCCATCGGGACGCGTCCTTGGTTCACGCGACCATTCTGCAGTGGTCGCTCAGCCCCAGACAGGCATGAACGGGCGCGGCGTGCTGAGCGGGCGCGCAGGCACCGGCTCGCTGACCGGCTTCCAGTCATGGTCGAAGGGCTCGTTGGCGAAAGCGCCGGCGAACTCGGGATGACAGGCGACCACATGGGCGACGCCTTCTGCGCGCCCGGGGAACCTGTCGTCGCAACAGCCGCAGATGTAACGCTCGTCGGCGTCGATGATCCGGTTCATCCAGCGGGAGAGTCCGGCAGTGATGCTCATCGGCCTGCTCCGAAGAGGGCCGCGAACGCTGACATGAGGGGATGGCTCCGACGCTCGAATGTCATAATGTACCTTATCGGCCAATCCGCAAGGACTGTGGAGGGAACCTGCACGACCCTGCCGTCCGACCGGACGGCGAGGGGCGCAACCCTGCCCGTCCTGCTGTCCTGGTACCCGTACAAGGTCGCCATTCCTCAGTGCGGGAGGCTGGCGAAGAAGTTGGAGACGGGCTGGAACAATCCGATGGTGCCCTGGCCCAACGCGGCGACGCCAACGACGATCACCGCGGCGATCAGTGCGACGAACAAGCCGTACTCGACGGCTGTCGCTCCACGCTCCTGGGCTCGCTGCATGTTCACGATACTAATGCATTTCTGTGCGGGGTGAAAGTCCGAAATCAGGTATTTCCAGGTCATTTTGTCGTGCATTTGTCCCCCTTTTGGGCGACCTATCTCGATTTGTGTCCCCCTCAAGGATGACTGCACCGAATAGGTGTTGTCCCCCTTAAGGATGACCGTAGGCCCAGCCGGCCGACCGCGTGCGGCGACACGCAGGACGTAGATTGAGCGCCATGTCACCACGTGCAAGCCTGCGCCGTGCACTGCGGCTCTGGCCATGGCTCGCCGCCCTGCTGGTGGTCGGCCTTGTGGTCGGGCTCGGCGGGTTCGCCCGGCGCACCGACACGTTGCGGCCTGCTGCGCTCGGTGCGGAAATCGACAGCCACAACCTCGTCTTCACCCTTACCGGCGCGACCCTGCAGGCCACGCCTGGGCTCGACGGTGCAACGGAATGGAAGGTCGAGGTGGCCGGGATCGTGCGAAATCCCAACGAGGAGGCGCTCGCACCGGTACTGGGCCCCAGCGGGAATTTCATCCTCCACGACGCCTCCTCGGGTCTCACCGCCGAGCCCGAAACGGTGACTCTGGGTGAATCCAGCCGGCGCTACCTTGTCCCACCGGGCAACACCACCATGCCTTTGACCATCGATTTCACGCTGCCGGCCGATTACACACCGCAGGCAGGGATCGAAATAGCCGTAGCACCAATGGAGCACACCGCCAATACCGTGCTGGGCCTCGGCGACGGCGAACTGGTGTGGAACCTCGACTCCTTTGCTGCCGTCAGCCTTGTGCAACTCCCCCTCACCCGCCTGCCGGACGTGCCCCGCTAGCCTCAGGCGGTCCGGCCGAGAAGAAGTGGTTCCGTGCCTCCGGGATTCGTGACGCCGACGCCCTGCACCTGTTCGAGGTAGCGCGCCGGGATTTCGAACAGCACCGCGACGGTTCCCGCTGTGTTGCGTTCGCAGCTGCCGGCGTCCGGCTCCGGCGGGAAGTAGCCGAACTCGGAGCGCCAGGTGGTCTCCCCCGCCACGAGCTCGAAGGTGCAGGGGAAGTACGTGCGGGTGCCGACGGCGTCGTAGTCGATGCGTGCCAGCACCAGCACGGCACCCCGCGCCGGCACGACAGGGTTGTCGTACCGCGTGGTGGCGCGCTCGAGGGACTGCAGTGAGGCCAGGCGGTAGGTGACGGCGTCCAGGCGCCCGGTCTGCCCCGCCGCGACAGGGTTCCGAGGGCTCGTCCCGTCCCCGGCAGCGCGCCACAGCCACGCGCCCGAGAAGACCAGCGCGAGCGTGACGGCGGCGATCAGCAGCCGGCGGTCCCTCATGCCACTGCCTTCTGTGTCCCGGACGTCACGATGACGCTCTGGTGGGCGGCTGCCGTTGCGGCCGCGGGGCTGAGCCGGAGCGGCACGCTGACCACGTCCGGGTAGTACACCAGCAGCTGCCGGGTCTGGAACTCCAGGTGCAGGCCGTCGTCCACGTCTGCGGGCAGCACCTCGAACACGAAGTCGGTGCCCTCGCTGAAGCCCGGCTCCGGCGCGAGGACCGAGGAGCCCCAGCTCTGCGCGTCGTACGCGCGCGATCCGTTCACGAGCCGCGGCTGCACCATCACCGTCGTCGCCCCCGAGCGCGTCACCGTCGCATGCACGGCGACGAACATCACCGGCGAGGACTCGACCTCCTTCGACGGCAGCAACAGGACCTTGGTGCCGAGCTGGACCGTGTCCACCTGGACGGCGCCGCCGGCGTAGCGGGCCCGCTCCCCCACCGCGGCGGTACGGACGGCGGCATCCGGGTTCGGTCGCAGCGCCACCATGGCGACGAAGGCGGCCACCAGGCCGGCGACGACGGCCACCTCAGCCAGGCGGCTCCTTCGGCCGCTGGACGCTGCCGGCCGCACCGGTTCTGCCCCTGGCATGCGCAGCTGCAGGATGCGGACGAAGGCAGCCCCCAGCAGGGCCAGCTGGAGACTCATCGCCAGGACGTCGGGCAGCAGGGTGAGGAAGGGGATGACGTTGATCCACAGTGACACCGGCTGCCCGCCGATGGCTGTCTTGACGGCGTCCACCGACCACTCGCCCAGGAAGCCGACGAGGCTGAACAACAGGACGTAGGCACCAAGGAAACCCCAGCCGGCGTGCAGCACGAGGCGCAGCGACCTCCAGGTGGGCAGGTACTTGTCGTCCACATCGCCGACGAAGGTCTGCTGGAGCCGCAGCAGCCCACGGCGCGGTCCCTCGGCGCGGGCGATCGCGAGCCGCAACCGTTCCGCCCGGCCGACAGCACCCGTGCTGTCCGACGCCGGCCCGGTGTGCAGCACGTCGCCCAGCGTCAACACCCGCGAGCCGAAGACGAGCGCAGCCAGCGTCAGCCAGGCCAACGGCTGGCTCAGCACGTCCCACAGCACCGGCCAGATGGTGCTGGAGAGGAAGGCCCACGTGCGTTGCGACGAGGTCGGGCAGGTCGAAGCGGAGCCAACCGGTCGCCCAGTCCAGTGACGCCTGCCACCACTGCGCCACCCGTCGGTCCCCCAGCCAGAGCTTGGCGCCCTCAACGAGCCGGAAGGCGCTGAGGAGCACGACGAAGAGTCCACTGGCCTCGACGAGGGCTGCGAGGAGGGCCGGAAGGAGCCCGCCGGTGCGTTCCTGCCAGCGTTCGAGAAGGCGGCGGGCGACGTACAGCACCACGATGAGGGCGATGGTGATGGCGGCCGTCGTTGCGGAGTCAAGGGGGTTCAGGCCCCGCAACAACTCCCCCGGCCCGAACCGGTAGGTCGAGAGCAGCACGACGTCGCGCGCGAAGGAGTCGACGTAGCCGAAGGCTGCGTAGACGGCGAGGAACGGCAGCAGGGTGATGCCCAGCAGCCGGCTCAGCGAGCGGTCGCGATCGTCGTCGACGGCTTCCTCCGGCGCAACCTGCCGCAGCAGCGCAGGAGCGCCGAGCTCGGTTGCCACCGAGCGCAGTGCGATCACGACGGTCGCCAGCCGGAGCACGACACCCATCGACAGCGCAGGGATCAGCAGCCAGACCGAGTACTGGGCCAGCTCTGCGCCGAGGAACACCGCGCCGTGGTAGGCCACCCATCCCAGCAGGGTCAGCGCGATCAGCCGTGGCAACAGCCGCAGCCAGACCCCGGTCGCGGCCGTTGCCAGCCGCAGCGTCTCCTCCCCGAAGGCCGTCAGCGCAGGCCTCAGCGCGTGAGAGCCCTTGGCAGGCCTGCCGGTCGAGCGCTCGGGCACGATCCCGTCAGAGGTTGATCATGTGCCCGGCGATGCCCTCGACGGCCTCCTTGAGCGCTTCGGAGAGGCTCGGGTGCGCGTGGATGTTGCGGCCGACCTCGTCGGCGGTGAGATCCCACTGCTGGGCGAGGGTGAGCTCGGGCAGCAGCTCGGAGACGTCCGGGCCGATCAGGTGGGCACCGAGCAGCTCGTTGTAGCGGGCGTCGGCGACGATCTTGACGAAGCCGGTGGCGTCGCCGAGGCCGTGGGCCTTGCCGTTGGCGCTGAACGGGAACTTGGCCACCTTCACCTCGTAGCCACGGTCCTTGGCCTGCGCCTCGGTGTAGCCGAAGGAGCCGATCTGGGGCTGGCAGTAGGTCGCCCGCGGAATCATGTCGTAGTTGATCGGCATGGTCTCCGCGCCGGCGATGCGTCTCGGCAGCCACCACGCCCTGGGCCTCGGCCGTGTGGGCCAGCATCAGCTTGCCGGTGACGTCGCCGATGGCGTAGATGCCGGGAACGTTGGTGTGCATGAAGTCGTCGATGGCGATCGCGCCGCGGTCGGTGAGCTCGACCCCGGTGTTCTCCAGGCCGTAGCCGGTGGTGCGCGGCTGGAAGCCGAGGGACTGCAGGACGCGGTCGGCCTCGAGCACCTGCCCCTCTCCCCCACCGGCAGGGCTGACACTGCACCCGGACGCCGTCGGCGTGCTCCTCGATGGCGTCCACCTTGGTGCTGGTGAGCACCTTCACGCCGAGCTTCTTGTACGCCTTCAGCAGCTCGGCGGCGACCTCGGGATCCTCGTTGGGCACCATGCGGTCGAAGTACTCCACCATGGTGACCTCGCACGCCGTAGTTGGCCAGCACGTAGGCGAACTCGGTGCCGATCGCGCCTGCGCCGCAGATCACGATCGAACTGGGCAGCTGGTCGGAGAGGATCTGCTCCTCGTAGGTGAACACCCGCGCGCTGCGCTGGGTGCCGGGCAGCATCTTGGTCGTCGCGCCGACGGCGATGATGCAGGACTCGAAGGTGATGTCGTCGGTGCCGTTGTCGGTCTCGAGGCGGATGGTCTTCGCGTCGACGAAGGTGCCCCAGCCGTTGAGCTCGGTGATCTTGTTCTTGCGCATCAGGAAGTGGACGCCCTTGACCATGCGGTCGGAGACGCTGCGGCTGCGGTCGAAGGCCGACTTGTAGTTGAAGGTGACCTCCCCCTCGATGCCGAACGTGTCGGCCTCACGAGTGAAGATGTGCGCGAGTTCAGCGTTGCGCAGCAGGGCCTTGGTCGGGATGCAGCCGACGTTGAGGCACACCCCGCCCCACCACTGCTTCTCGATCACTGCCACGCTCTTGCCGAGCTGGGCTGCGCGAATGGCGGCGACGTAGCCTCCGGGACCGGCGCCGAGGACGACGACATCGAAGTGTTGGGTCATGGGCGCAACTCTACGATGACCCCCCCATGCACGCGGGCTGGGAGTTCATATCCCATATGAGATAAGGTGCACGACGTGGCAGACCTTCTTCCCAGCAGCATCGGAACCCTCATCCGGGACGCTCGCAAGCAGCGCGGCCTCACCCAGCAGGAGCTGGCCGACGTGCTCGGCACCTCGCAGAGCGCCGTGCACCGGATCGAGTCCGGCGGCCAGAACCTGAGCCTTGAGATGATCAACCGGATCGCGGGCGCGCTCGATTCCCCGCTGATCACGGCAGGGGCCGGCGGCCCCACGCACCTGCGCATCCATGGGCCGGTCACGCTGAGCGGCTCGATCGCCGTGCGCTCGTCGAAGAACGCAGCGGTTGCCCTGCTGTGCGCTTCCCTGATCAACCACGGACGGACGGTGCTCACCGGCATCGCGCAGATCGAGGAGGTCAACCGCATCCTCGAGGTGCTGACCAGCATCGGGGTGCGCGCCTCCTGGTCCGCCGACAAGTCCGAGCTGGAGCTGATCCGTCCGGCAGAGCTCGACCTGGCGAACATGAACGTCACCGCTGCGCGCCGGACCCGCTCGATCATCATGTTCCTCGGCCCGCTGCTGCATTCCGAGGACACCTTCGACCTGCCCTACGCCGGGGGCTGCAACCTCGGAGAGCGCACGGTCACGCCCGCACCTGCAGGCGCTGCGGCACTTCGGACTGAGCGTGCGCACCACCCAGGGCCTCTACCACGCGGAGGTGCACCCGACGGCCGAGTGCGACCGCAAGCTCACCCTGACCGAGCGTGGCGACACGGTCACCGAGAACGTGCTGATGGCCGCCGCCCAGTTCCCGGGCCGCACCGAGATCCGCAACGCCTCCAGCAACTACATGGTGCAGGACCTCTGCTTCTTCCTCGGCGAGCTCGGGCGTGAGGATCGACGGCATCGGCACGACGACGCTGCACCGTCCACGGGCTGGAGCGGATCGACGCCGACGTGTCGTTCGCGCCCTCGGAGGACCCGATCGAGGCGATGAGCCTGCTCACCGCCGCGATCGTGACCGGCTCGGAGCTGACCATCCAGCGGGCCCCGATCGAGTTCCTCGACATCGAGCTGGCGATCCTCGTTCGAGATGGGCCTCGACTACTCGCTGACCCCGGAGTACCGCTCGTACAACGGCCAGACCCGGCTGGTGGACATCACCGTCCGGCCGTCGGTGCTGCACCACGCCGCCGACAAGATCCACCCGATGCCGTTCCCCGGGCTGAACATCGACAACCTGCCGTTCTTCGCCGTGATCGCCGCTGTCGCTGAGGGTCGCACGATGATCCACGACTGGGTCTACGAGAACCGGGCGATCCACCTCGTCGAGCTGAACAAGCTCGGCGCGGACGTGCAGTTGCTCGACCCGCACCGCATCGTCGTCACCGGGCCGACCCGCTGGCGCGGCCAGGAGCTGATCTGCCCGCAGGCCCTGCGTCCGGCGGTGTGCCTGTTGCTGGCTGCCCTCGCGGCCCGCGGGACCAGCGTGCTGCGCGACGTCTACGTGATCAACCGCGGCTACGAGGACCTGCCGAACCGCCTCAACGCCCTCGGCGCAAGGATCGACGTCTTCCACGACTGAAAGACCGGGGTCAGCGGATGCTGCTGGACCTCGAAGTGGTGGCTGGGGTGCACGATCTCGTCCTGGGCGCCGACCAGCAGCAGCTCTGAGGAGCCGGCGTCCGTGGTGGCCTTGAGCACCGAGTAGACGATGTCGGCGGTCCGGCCGACGGCCAGCCCTGGGTCGCCGGGTCTCGAGGTAGTGCGGCGAGGAACATGGCGGACGGTGAGGTCGCCGGAGCCGGTGAACGTGCGGTCCAGCAGCGGCGTGGTCACCTGCCAGGCGCCGGCGGAGGACACGGCGAGCATGGTCAGGGAGTCGGCCTGCGCGACGGCAGAGGTCACCAGCACGAGCTCCGGTCCCGCTGCTGCGCAGTTCGTCGGCGGCCTCGACGATCTCGGCGACCGTCTCGCTGTGGCGTCCGGTGAGGAAGTCGAGCTCGAAGTGGTTCGGGGTGACGATCTGGGCGGCGGGTACGACGCTGTCGCGCATGAACTCGGGGATCCCCGGCCGCACGAAGACGCCACGGCCGACGTCGCCGATCACCGGGTCGCAGCAGTAGATCGCGTTCGGGTTGCGCTGCTTCACCAGGTCGACGGCCCGCAGCACCTCCGCGCCGACCTCCTTCGCGCCCTGGTAGCCGGACAGCACCGCGTCCACCTTGTGCAGCACGTCGCGCTCGTCGATGCCGAGGATCACGTCGGCGACGTCTCCGGCCGACAGCAGCGGTCCGCGCCACGCGCCGTAGCCGGTGTGGTTCGAGAAGTGGACGGTGAGCACGGGCCACACCTCCACCCCGAGACGCATCAGCGGGAACGTCGCAGCGCTGTTGCCGACGTGGCCGTAGGCGACCGAGGACTGGATGGAGAGGATCGTGGTCACCCGGTCATTCTCCACGGCCGACACGCCACCCGGCGACCAGGTCCGGCAGCGGGGGTCATAGAGTTCACCCGTGCCGGCTCGCGACTACGCCTACCTCGACCATCGTTTCGTCGCGATGGCCCACCGCGGCGGCTGGCTGACCCCCGAGGACGCGCCACGGGAGAACACCGCCTACGCCTTCCGGCGGGCCGTCGAGCTCGGCTACCGCTACCTGGAGACCGACGTCCACACCACCGCCGACGGCGTGCTGCTCGCCTTCCATGACGAGGTGCTCGACCGGGTCACCGACGCCACCGGACCGACTGGAAGCCTGGTCGTGGGCCGACCTGGCCGGCGTCCGGATCGCCGGGATCGACCCGATCCCCCGCTTCGAGGACCTGCTCGAGGAGTTCCCCCACACCCGCTTCAACATCGACATCAAGGCCGCCCGGGGCCGTGCAGCCCCTGGTCGACGCCCTGCAGGCGACTGCATGCAGAGGACCGCGTCTGCGTCGGCTCCTTCTCCGGTGCGCGCCTCAAGGCCTTCCGCCGGCTCGCTGCCGGACGTGCCCACCTCAACGACGCCGCGGGCGGTGGCGTGGGCCACTCATGCCTTCGGACTGCGTCGGCTGTTCGTCGACGCCGGAGCGGCCCTGCAGATCCCGCAGCGCGATCCGGGGGCTCCACTCACGCTCGTCCGCCCGGATGTGGTGAAGCTCAGCCACAAGACCGGGCGGGTCGTGCACGTCTGGACGGTCAACGACGAGGCGGAGATGCACCGATTGATCGACCTCGGCATTGACGGCCTTGTCAGTGACGACATCACGACGCTCAAGCGGGTCCTGCTCGAGCGTGGGCTGTGGGAGGGCGAACGATGAAGAGCACCAAGCGAGCAGCGCGCCTGGTACTGGTACGACTGGGCGAACTCCGCCTACATCACGACGACGGCCACCGTCCTCATCGGTCCGTACCTGACGAACCTCGCCACCAACGCTGCCTGCCCCGACCTCGCCGACGGCGCGACCTGCCAGACCCCGGTCATGCTGCTGGGACTCTTCCCGGTGCTGCCCGGGGCCCTCCACCCCTTCCTTGGCACCATCGCCACCCTGGTGTCCGCCGTGCTGCTGATCTTCGTCGGTGCGGCAGCCGACCGGTCCGCCCACCCGCACCGGTGGCTGGGCGGTACCGCCTGCCATCGGTGCCGTCGCGGCGAGCCTGATGTTCTTCCTGCAGGGCGACAACTGGCAGTTGGGCGCCTGGCTGATGATCATCGCCAGCTTCGCCGCCGGCTCGTCCTTCGTCGTCTACGACGCCATCCTTGTGCGGATCGCAGGGCCGGACGACCGGGACCGGGTCTCCAGCAGGGGCTGGGCCTGGGGGTATGCCGGCGGTGGGCTGTTGCTGGCGCTGAACTTCGGTCTGCTGACCTTCGCCGAACGGCTCGGCATCGACAGCGAACTGGCCGTCCGGATCAGCCTGCTCTCTGCCGGCCTCTGGTGGGGCGCGTTCACCATCATTCCCGTTCTCGGGCTGCGAAAGCTGCCTCGAGCCGGTGCCGACCGAGATCCGGTCGAAGAACCCGGTCGCGCAGCTGGTCCAGACCTTCAGGGACATGCGCAACTACCCGCAGACCCTGCTCTTCCTGCTGGCGTTCCTGTTCTTCAACGACGGCATCCAGACCGTGATCGTGCAGTCGAGCCTGTACGCGTCCGCGGAACTCGGGATGGAGACCCAGCAGGTGCTGATCACCTTCCTGCTCACCCAGGTCGTCGCCATCGGTGGCGCGCTGCTGTTCGGAAGGATCGCGGGCATCGTCGGAGCCAAGCGGACCGTGATCGGCGGGATCGGGATCTGGCTGGTGGTCGTCGTGGTCGGGTTCGTCCTGCCCGTCGGGCAGCTTCGCGGCACTGCTCGGCCTCGGCGCTGCGATCGGCCTGGTGATGGGCGGCACCCAGGCGCTGGCCCGCTCGATGTACAGCCAGCTGGTGCCGCTGGGACGCGAATCGGAGTACTTCAGCTTTTACCAGGCCATGGAGCGGGGTACGAGCTGGCTGGGCACCCTCACCTTCGGACTGGTCTTCCAATTCACCCAGTCCTACCGGCTGGCACTGGTCGCCCTTGCGGTCTTCTTCGTCGTCGGCGGCGTCCTGCTGACCCGGGTCGACATGCGCAAGGGAATCACTGACGCCGGGAACGCGTTGCCAAAGGTGCTCTGAGTTTGACCATAGCTGGTTAGCTGGGAGCGGAGGGAGTGCAATGGCTGAGAATCGCGCGTTGAAGGGATCCGGACTGGGTGCCGAAGAGCCACGCCGACCCGAGTGGGGTCGAACTGGCGCCACGTCAGGAGATCGGGTTCGACTGCCCGAAGGGCCACCACTTCGCAGTGGTCTTCGCAGAGGAGGCGGACCTGCCCACCGAGTGGGAGTGCCCGCGCTGCGGCGAGACGGGCAAGCGCTCCGATGGTGTCGACCTCGGAGCCGAAGGAGACCAAGGTCGCCCGCACCCACTGGGACATGCTGCGGGAGCGACGCTCCATCGAGGAACTCGAGGACCTGCTGGCCGAGCGGCTGGACGAGATCCGCGGCGAGGAGCACTGAGGGATCAGTCCTCGATCTCGCCCTTGATGACCTGCGGGTCGTTCGTCGGGTTCGGTCGGCGGGGTGTCGACGGTTTCGCCCTTGATCACCGTGTCCGGGGCGAAGCGCGCCCGCATCACGTCGATGTCGAGTCCCTGCTTGGAGACGTGGCGGGCAACGATGAGGCCGATGAACCGTCGGGCCAGCGGCCGGGTGAACGGCAGCAGGCAGAACAGGCCGATGACGTCGGTGAAGAAGCCGGGCAGGATCAGCATGATCCCGCCGACGAGCACGAGCGCTGCGTCCGCGAGCTGGCCGGTGGGCATCCTCCCGGTCGAGTAGGCGTCGGTGAGGGCCGCCCAGGCCTTGCGACCCTCGCGGCGCATCAGCCAGGCACCGACGAGGGCCTCCGCGACGAGGATCACGAGCGTCCAGGGGACGCCGATGACGGAGCCGACAGCCGTCAGCAGCCAGACCTCCGCCACGGAGATGACGATGAACCCGACAACCAGCAGCGGGAGCAGGAGTCGCCGCCGCATCGGTGCGTTGGTGGTCACGGGCGGTCGCCGGTCTTCGGGTTCCTGCCTTCCCTTCACGAGACCGGAGAGCTGTCCGAGCCGGTGCTTCAGGCCCCAGCGCGTGGTCAGGAGCATGGCCTCTGCGACGATCTTGCCGCTCATCTTGGACGTCGCCGTACTCGCGTTCGATGAACTCGATCGGCACCTCTGCGACGATGAAACCGTTGCGCAGGGCGCGCCAGATCAGGTCCACCTGGAACCCGTAGCCGGCCGCCTCGACCCCGGCCAGGTCGATGCCGCGCAGGGTCGTCGCGCGCCAGGCGGCGAAGCCGCCGGTGGCGTCCTTCACGCTCAGGCCGAGCATCAGCCGCGTCCAGAGGTTCCCGCCGCGGGAGAGCAGTTCGCGGTGGAACGGCCAGCCCTTGGTCGAGCCGCCCTTGACGTAGCGCGAGCCCTTGACGACGTCGGCCGTCTTGAGCCGCTCCAGCATTCCGGGCAGGTACTCCGGCTGGTGGGAGCCGTCCGCGTCGTGCTCGACGAGCACGTCGTAGCCCTGCTCGAGACCCCAGCGGAAGCCGGCGATGTAGGCGGCGCCGAGGCCTTCCTTGCCCTTGCGGTGCAGCACGTGGATGTGGTCGTCGGCCGCAGCGAGGCTCGTCGGCGAGCGCGCCGGTGCCGTCGGGTGAGTTGTCGTCGGCGACGAGGATGTGCGCCGAGGGAACGGCCTTGCGGATGCGGGCTGTGATCGGTCGGACGTTCTCCGACTCGTTGTAGGTCGGGATGATCACGAGCACTCGCTCCAGCGAGGCGGTCAGGTCGGTCATGTGCTTCTTTCCGGTGTCCGGGGCCATCTGTTTCATTCTGCCGTATGAGACCGTCACGGCCAGCCAAACGAGCGCAGCGAGCGATATTGCCAGTTCGAGCCACGTCGCCAGCCAGGTGGCGGGCGTGAGGCCGGTGCGCTGCGGCAGGGTCACGACACCGGAGGCACCCACGTGGTCCGGCGCGGTGAAAGCGATCGATCCGTCGGCGTTGATCAGGCCGGAGACGCCACTGGTCGTGACGACGAGGATCTCGCGGCGCAGCTCCATGGCCCGCGCCCGCGTGATCGCGAACTGCTGCTCGATCTGGCCGGTGCCCTGGTACATGGCGTTGCTGGACTGCACGACGATCACCTGGCCGCCGTGGGTGACGGTGTCGTAGGCGAAGTCGTCGTAGACGAGGTCGTAGCAGACCATGATCCCCAGCGTCGTCGTGCGTCCGTCGGGCAGTGTCACGGGCATCGCGCCCGGGGTGGTGCCGGGGACGGACTGCTCCCCGACGTACTGCAGTTCGGGGATGATCGGCAGCAGCAGGGAGCGCAGCGGCACCCATTCGCCGAACGGGACGATGCCGCGCTTGATGTAGCGGGAGATCTCGCCGGCCACCGGGTCCCACCACAGGGATGCGGTCTGGCGCTCGTCCACCCCCGGCCCGGCGAGGATGACACCGACCAGCGCGGGCACGCCGATCCGCTGGACCGCGGAGCGCGACCAGCTGGCCGGTGATGGCGTCCTTGTACGGGTCCATGTCGGTGGAGTTCTCCGGCAGGACGACGAAGTCGGGCTTGGCCACCTCGCCGGCGTCGATCCGCTCGGCGAGGCGGTAGGTCTCAGCCACGTGGTTGCGGGTGATCGTGCGCGGCTCCCCGAGTCCGTACACCCCGCCGCCGGGTGCTCCGCCCTGCACGTAGCCGGCGTTGACGGTGCCGACCTGCTGGCCGACCGGTACCAGCGTCCCCGCGCCGCGCGAGGGCGAGGATCCCGACGAGCACGCCGCCGGCGACGACCGACGTCCGGCGGACCGGCGCGACGGCGAGGGCTGCGATGCCCTGCCCGACCAGCGCTGTGACGAAGCTCAGGCCACCGACCCCGACCAGCGGAAGCACCCAGGCCAGCGGCGAGTCGACCATCGCGAAACCCAGACGCATCCAGCCGAAGCCGTTGAACGGGAACCGGGCGTAGGTGAACTCGACCCCCGTCCAGCACGCAGCTGCCAGCACCGGCCACCACCGGCTGCGGGTCGCGACCTTGAGGAGGGCACCCAGCAGCGCGTAGAAGAGGGCCTCGACGCCGACAAGTCCGAACATGGCCTGGACGAAGATGACCTGCATCCAGCCGATGCCGAGCAGCAGGAAGCCGATGCCGTAGGCGAAACCGAGGCCGGCTGCACCGCGCACGCGGCGGGCGCCGAGGACGGCGAGAGTGAGCCCGGCGACCCCGAACGGCAGCAGCGCCCACCAGCCGAAGGGCTGGAACCCGAGTGCAGTGAGCACCCCGGAGAGGATCGCGATGGCCGCCCGCACACCCCAGTGCCTCGCGGCGAGCCAATCGATCACAAATCCCCCTTCAGACAGCTTGCTCAGCCTAGTCGGCGATCAACCTGCACCAATTCCGACCGTGTTCGGTTCACAACGGTGCTGGTAAGCGCCCCAGGCGGGGCGCGGGTGGCAGCATGGGGCGATGCCAGAGCCACGGTTGCTGCTGTTCGACACCGCTTCGCTGTACTTCCGCGCCTTCCACGGAATCCCGGCGACGCTTGCGGGCGGAGGACGGTCGTCCGGTCAACGCCGTGCGCGGGCCTGCTGGACTTCCTCGCCCGCTTCATCACCGACTACTCCCCCACCGAGGTGGCGTGCTGCTGGGACAACAGCTGGCGGCCGGCGTGGCGGGTGGCCCTGATCCCGAGCTACAAGGCGCACCGGGTGGCGTACGACGACGTCGAGCTGGTGCCGGAGGAACTCGTCGCGCAGGTGCCGCTGATCCGGGAGGTGCTGGCAGCCCTCGGGCTGCCGGTGGTGGGCGTCGGACGGGTTCGAGGCCGACGACATCATGGGGACGCTCGCGACCACGGCCGGGATGCCCACCGATGTGGTCACCGGCGACCGCGACCTGTTCCAGCTGGTCGACGACGAGCACGCAGGTGCGGGTGCTGTACTGCGGCAAGGGCGTCGCCAACCACGACCGGGTCGACACGGCCTGGCTGCGGGCCAGGTACGACATCGACGGCGCCCGGCTACGTCGACTTCGCCGTGCTGCGCGGCGACCCGTCCGACGGGCTGCCCGGGGTGGCGGGCATCGGGGAGAAGACCGCTGCCCGGCTCGTCGCCGACTACGGCGGCATGGAGGGCATCCTCGGCTGCCGCCATGGCGGGACGGCTCTCCCCCACCATCACGGCGCGGATCGCCGCGTCCATCGACTACCTCGCCGCCGCCGGCGAGGTGGTCGCCGTCCGGCGCGACGTGGAGCTCGGGCCGCTCGACCTGACGCTCCCGAGTGCGCCGGCCGATCCGGAGGCGTTCGCGCGGCTCACCACAGAGCTGAAGCTCGGCGGCGCTGCCGACCGCATCGTTGCAGCGCTCGCCCGACGGTGAGGCCGGTCAGCCCTGGCCAGCGGCCTCAGCCTTGGGAGTGCTGCCAGGAACCGTCTGGTTCCACAGCTCCGAGGTCTGGAGGATCCAGTAGAGGATGAAGAGGGTCAGCAGCACCACTTCCACCCAGAAGATCACCGGGAACGGTGACGGTGCCCCGGTGTAGACGTAGTTCTGGGTGCCCGTGACGGCGAACACCACGACGCCGAACACGGCGAAGCCGACCATCAGCCAGGCGATCACCCGGTACCAGCCCCGGTACCAGCTCGCCGGCTTGTCGATCGCCGGATCGACGGGCGCCGAGTAGCTGGCATTGATGAAGACGACCGCTCCGAGGATCACGAAGAACGAGATCGCGCTCGCGTAGTGGGCGAACTGGAGGAAGTGCGGCCGGGCAAGGAAGAAGACCGCAACGATCAGCAGCCAGACACGCAGTGAGCGCCGCCACACCCCGGGTCGTCGGCCCGTCCCACTCCTCGTTCTCGGCCCTCGAGCAGGCGTCGCAGCCAGAGGTAGCCGAGGGCGACCAGGCCGAGGGTCAGGTAGGCGCCGACGTTCAGTCCCACGCCCTCCACGAGCGGCAGCGGCACGCAGTCCTTGCCCGCCGGGACGCAGGTGGCGTCCTGGATGGGCGTGGGGACGAAGGCGACCATCGGGATCAGGACGCCCGGCGACGTCGAGCAGGGTGTTCTCCCAGCCCGGCCTGCCCTTCACCGCGACGAGGGCGAGCCCGACGAGGATCAGCGTGCCGGTGAAGATCGTCTGGATGGGCGTGTAGAAGGTGGCGCTCACCGACTGGGGAATCTGGCCGCCGATGGAAATGATGTGGCCGATCACACCGGTGCCGAGGAGCAGGCCGCCTGCCAGCCATGCCGAGCCTCAAGGTCCGGTAGGTCTCCAGTTCAGCGCTGGGATTGTCCATGATCGGCTCCCGTCCGGTGCGACCTGGACACGGTCCCAGCTCGTCCTGGTTGGGAGCGTGTCCAGATGCGGATTTGATACCGCCATTGCCAGCTGTACCTACCGGGGCGTTCGCCAGGTTCAGTCGTCAGGCGCGCAGGACGTACACGGCCGCGCCGGCCACGACGTTGGCCAGCCGGTCCCCCGACTTCAGCGGGACGCCGGCAGGGCTCAGCACGATCCGCTGCTCGATCGGTCAGGCCGAGCCGCGCGAACAGCTCCTCGAGCTCGACGAGGGTGGTGTGCCGCAGGTTCGGGGTGTCGTACCAGGCGTGCGGCAGTTCCCGCGACATCGGCATGCGCCCGCGCAGCAGCCGCAGGCGGTGGCGCCAGTAGCCGAAGTTCGGCACCGAGACGATCAGCCGGTCGGCGATCCGTCCCATGTGCTGCAGCACCTCGTACGGACGGTGCAGGGTCTGGACGGTGCGCGACAGCACCACGACGTCGTAGGAGTGGTCGGCGAAGTCGTCGAGTTCCGCGTCGATGTCGAGCTCGATCACCGGGACGCCGAGCCGGATCGCCTCGACGACCGATTCGGGATCGATCTCCACTCCCGGTGCCGCGGCAGTTCGCGCGAGTGCATCAGGTCCGACAACAGCGCGCCGGAGCCACAGCCGAGGTCGAGCACGCGGCTGCCGGACGGGATGAGGCTCGCGACCAGTTCGAGGTCGGGACGAAGGGTCATCGCGACACCTCCGACAAGCGCCCGGTCGAAGTAGGCGACGCAGCGTGTCGTGGTACGGCTCGATGACCAGCAGGAAGGAGTCGTGCCCGTAGTTGGACGGGATCTCGCGGAAGGTCACCGGCTGCCCCGCGTGCTCGAGGGTGCGCACGATCCGGCGCGAGTGGTTGGTCCCGAAGCGCCAGTCGGTCGCGAACGACAGCACCAGCCAGTTCACCGGGGTGGACCGTCACCGCGTCCAGCGCCTTCGGGTCGGCGAACGGGTCGAAGTAGTCCATGACCCGGGTCAGGTAGAGGTAGCTGAGCGCGTCGAACCGCTCGAGGAACACCTGGCCCTGGTGGGCGAGGTAGCTCTCCACGGTGAAGTCGATGCCGAAGCCCGGCTGCAGCCGGTTGGGGTCGACCTGGCGTCCGAACTTCTCGGTGAGCGCATCCTCGGAGAGGTAGGTGATGTGGGCCATCATCCGCGCGATCGACAGGCCGACGTCGGGGTTCACCCCGGCTGCCGCGTAGCTCCCGGCCTCGAAGTTCGGGTCGGACATGATCGCCCGCCGCGCGACGGCGGAGAACGCGATGTTCTGCGCGGTCAGCCGGCTCGACGCAGCGATCACGAGCGCGTTCGCGACGTCCTCGGGGTGGTCGAGGCCCCACTGCAGTACCTGCATGCCGCCGAGCGAGCCGCCGATCGCGGCCAGCAGCCGGGTGATCCCCAGGTGCTGCACGAGGGCGCGGTGGACGGCGACGAGGTCGCGCGTCATCAGCACCGGGAAGTCCAGCCCGTAGGCCTGCCCGGTCGCCGGGTTGGTCGAGGACGGCCCGGTGCTGCCCTGGCAGCCGCCGATCAGGTTGGCGCAGATCACGAAGAAGCGGTCGGTGTCCAGGGGCTTGCCCGGACCGATCAGGTTGTCCCACCAGCCCGGGCGCGCGTCGCCGTCGTGCCAGCCGGCGGCGTGGGCGTCTCCGGTGAGCGCGTGGCAGACGAAGACGGCGTTGTCCGCGGACTCCGACAGCGTGCCGTAGGTCTCGTAGGCCACGTCGACCGGGCCGAGCGTGCCGCCCTGCTCGAGCTGCAGCGGGTCGCTCTGCCGTGAACAGGCGGACCGTCTGGGTGCTCACCACGCCGACCGAACCGGCCTCGGGCGTCCCAGGCATGCACTACCTCTTTCCAGCTGAAGCGGGCTTCACTATAACCGCCGAAGGCGGCCGTCCCGCCCGTGGGAGAATGGCCGGGACGCAGTGAAAGGACACCGATGAGCGAACTCTCCGACCGCCTCCAGACCGACATGGTGACAGCGATGAAGGCCAGGGACGCCGCAACGCTCTCGACGCTTGCGCATGGCCATCGCCGCCATCAAGAACGAGCAGGTGGCCGGCAAGGAGGCCCGGGTGCTCAGCGAGGCGGAGGTCGTGGGGGTGCTGAACCGTGAGGTCGCCAAGCGCCGCGACTCCGCTGAGGCCTACACCGCCGGCAACCGTCCCGAGCTCGCGGCGAAGGAACTGCCGGAGGTCGAGGTGCTGCAGCGCTACCTCCCGACTGCGCTCACGCGACGACGAACTGGACGCGATCGTCGCGGAAGAGGTGTCCGCAGCAGCGGCCAGCATCGGCGGCGCGCCGACCATGAAGCAGATGGGCCTGGTGATCAAGGCCGTCAACGCCCGCGCAGCCGGCCGCGCAGAGGGCGCCAAGGTCGCGGCCAAGGTGAAGGCAGCCCTCGCCTGAGGCCCACCCCACCACCGGGGGCGCTGGTCACCACCAGCCCTGGCGCTTCGCCCAGCGCAGCAGGACCAGCGACAGCCCGATCATCAGCACGAGCAGGACGATCAGCCGCCGGCCACTGGGTGGCGTCGTTGACGATGACGTTCATGCCCATCACCGAGCTGATGGCCGTCACCGGCAGGGTGATGGCTGCGATCACGGCCAGCCGTTCGGCGGCGATGGTCATCTTGGTGTCGGTGCGCGCGCGGTAGTACTCGGTGATACCGGTGAGGAAGTCGAGCTGGCTGTGGGTGATGCGGCTCAGCCGGTCGTAGGCGTCCTTGTTGTCCCGCAGCCCCTTCTGGATCAGCTTGTCCTGGTCGCTCAGCAGGCGGAGCGCCCGCCCGTAGATCTCTGCCGACTGGCTCGTCATCGTGCGGACGGTCAACAGGGCGTGCCGGGTGGTGAACAGCACTTCGAGGAACCGCTGCGGGTCGGAGTCGCCGGCGTGCGCCATGACCTGCTTCTCCAGCTCTCCGACCTCCCTCGCCAGCTTGTTGACGAAGCGCTCCTCCGCGATCGCCAGCCCGCCGACCAGCCGTCGTGAGGCGGCCCAGGGCCCGGTCGGCACGTAGCGACCGCGCAGCATCTTGTCGGCCAGCTCGTCGGTCTCCCCCAGCAGCATCTCCAGGGGCACGGCGAGGTTGCGCGGTCCGTGGGTGGTGATCAGGTAGTTCGGGCCGATGAACTGGTCGAGCTCGAGGTAGTGGACGTGGCCACCCTCCCCCACCTGCGGCCGGTGCAGCACGAGGAACAGCGTCTCGCCCGTACACGTGCAGCCGCGGGACGTGGTTGCGCTCCAGCACGTCCTCGATGGCGGCCGGATGGGCACCGAACACCGTCGCCCAGCAGCGCAGCGCTCTGCTCGTCCGGCTCGGGGATGTCGAGCCACAGCCAGCCCGATCGGATCGGCCAGCAGGGTCGGGAGTTCAGCCTCGGTGCGGCGGGTGACCGTCTTCGTCTCCCCGTCGACCCACAACAGCCGTTGCACAGCCATGTCTGGAGCTTAGGTTGCCGTGGCAGCGGACGCGAGGGACACACTTGCCCTCAGCTGGCCTCCGCGCGGGGCACGTACCGCCAGAACGCCGGGACGAGCACGGCGACGAGGACTGTGAAGACGATCACCAGCAGTCCGCCGCCCCCGCTCGCCCACGCCGTTCCCGACAACACCAGCTGCGTAACCGTGCAGCGTGTCCGCGATCCGCGGCCCGCCGACGACGACAACGATGAAGACACCCTGCAGGCGCCCACGGACGGCGTCGTCGGCAGCGGACAACAGCATGGCGTTGCGGAACGCTGACGAGGCCATGTCCGCAGCACCGCCGCCGACGAGCATCGCGAGGGCCACCACCAGCATCGGCACCCGCCACTGCGGTGCAAGGCCGACGGCCAGCCCGAAGCCGGCCATGGCGACGCCCCACAGCAGGATGCACCACACCACGGCGCGGCCCTGGCGGCTCACCCCCGACACCCAGCCGGAGAACACCCCGCCCAGCACGGCGCCGACGGGGATCGCCGCGAACAGGAGGGCGAGCTCGTTGCCACCGGCGATCGGGCCACCGAACGCGAGGTGCGCGATCTCGGGGAACAGCGCCCGTGGCATGCCGAAGATCATCGCGATCAGGTCGAGCAGGAAGGACGTGAGCAACACCGGATGGCCCTTGAGGTAGGCCAGCCCGTCGACGATGGAGCGGAACCCCGGCGAGCCGACACGGTTCTCGATCGGAAGGGACGGCAGCCGCCACACAGCCGACAGCGTCGCCAGCAGGGTCACGGTGTCGATCAGGTACAACCAGGAGTAGCCCAGCGGGATCAGCACGCCGCCGACCATCGGGCCGGCGATGGCGCCGGCCATGCTCACCGTCATGGTCAGCGCCGAGGCTGCCGGCAGCTGCGCCGCCGGCAGCAGCCGCGGCAGGATCGCGCTGCGGGCCGGCTGGTTGAGCCCGAAGAACGCCTGCTGGATCGCGAAGATGAACGAGCAGCAGCCACACGTTGCGCAGGTCGAACGCCGCCTGCAGCCAGAACAGGGCGCTGGTGCCGATCAACCCGAACGTGCTGACCAGCAGGAGGCTCCGGCGGTCGAAGTGGTCGGCGAGCGCTCCGCCCCACAGCCCGAACACCACGAGCGGCACAAGTCCGAACAGCCCGGTAAGGCCGACGTAGCCGGAGTCCCCGGTGATCGCGTAGATCTGCGCCGGCACGGCGACAACGGTGAGCTGGGCGCCGATGACGGTGACGATGTTGGCCCGCCAGAGCCGGCGGAAGTGGGGGTTGGCCAGCGGCGCCGTGTCCGCGAAGAGTCCCCTGATGCCAGCCATTGCCCGGAAGCTTAGGCGAGGGCCGGTCGATGGGTCACAACAGTCCGTGCGCCCGCGCCAGCGCGACAGCTTCGCCCCGGGTGCGGGCACCGAGCTTGGCAAGGATGTGCGAGACGTGCACGCTGGCGGTCTTCACCGAGATGAACAGCTGGGCTCCGATCTGGCCGTTGCTGCGTCCGAGGGCGAGCAGGCCGAGGATCTCCCTCTCGCGCGTGGTGAGCTCCTCCGTCCCGCTGGCACGCGGCTGAGGCACGGGACCGGCGACCATCGCACGCAGCGGTGCGGACCCGAGCCGGTCGGCGGCCTCCCGCACCAGGCGGACGTGCTCCTGGGCTGCGGCGTCGTCCCCGGCCGCAGCAAGAACCTCGGCGAGCCGCGCCCTGCTGCGGGGCCCTTCGTAGTGGTGCCCGTAGCGCGTCGAAGGCTTCGACGCTCGCCTGCCAGGCCGAGCGGAGCTCGGCAAGGGCCACCGGCTCGGCCGCCCGCCAGGCCAGTCGCAACCGCTCCGCAGCGAGCCTGCGCAACCACGTCTGGCTCTCGATGCCGGGCGGGTGCTCGGGGTCCTTCGTCGTGTCCTCTGCCCGCTGGACGTAGTGGTCGGCCAGAGCCAGGTACCGGTCACGCGTCGTCTCGTCGAGTGTCGAGGCGTGGTCGGCCAGCACGCCGATGAGCACGGCTGTCAGCCGGATCGTTGCCTGTTCCCGCGGCGACCACTGCCGGTCGACGACGGCGACCGCCTCCGCCAGCAGCTCGATGGCCGCCTCGAGGTCGCCATCGCGGCCGAGGAGCTCCATCTGGGGGGCCACCGAGACCACCGCGACGTACGGGTCCATGGTCCAGTACGGCTTGGCCTGCTCGAACAGCCCGGGCTCGACGTGCAGGTCTCGCGCGGTCAGCACGAGCAGCCGGTGGGCCTGCTGGATGGCATAACCCGGTTGCGGGTACGGCGGACCAGGAAGGGCGAGTTGCGCAAGGGCTGCGTCCCAGTCGCCCAGCTCGTAGCTGATCGCCGCCGCCCGCACGGCGCAGGCACTCTCGAAGGGCCCCCACGGCCGGTTGATCCGGGCAGCCATGGCCGCGCCCGCCGTGAACCGCTCCCGTGCCACGTCCAGCTCGCCGCGGCTCTGGGCGATGCCGCCGAGCCGGTGGTACGCCCGGACCAGGGCGGGGCTTGGCATGGCGTCGGAACGGACCGCTGCGAGGAGGGTCGCCTCGAGTTCAACGGCCAGCTGCCCTCCCTCGAGCGAGAGCAGGATGGTCCGCAGCTCCGTGACCAGATCGGCAGCCCCGGCCTCTTCCGCCAGCGAAAGGGCATCCTCGCTGACGTCGGTGGCTTCCCGGTCGCGCCGGAGGTCGGCCAGCACCTGCACGAGAGCTGTCAGGGCCTCAGCCCTGGCCCGGCCCCGCTGTCCCTCGGTCAGGCGGACGGCCTCCTCCGCCCGCTCCAGGGCGTCGGGGACGTCCTCGTAGACAAGACGGGCGAGGGTGACGTAAGCAGAGAGCAAGCCCGGGACGGCCAGGGGCGTCTGCTGTCGAGTGGCGGATCCGGTCGTCGAGCAGGGCCGTGGCACGGTGCACATCGCCGGCCGCGGCGGACGCGCGAGCAGCAAGGACGGTGATCTCGCTGCGCCGGGCATCGGCGTCGTCAAGCCAGCCGAGGACGCGCTCGTAGAGCGTCACCGCCTCCCGGTAGCCGCCCATGGTGAAGGCGGAGCCCCCGGCCTCGAGGCTTGCCGCCACGGCGCCGGCGACGTCGCCGCTCGCCGCGGCATGGCGGGCCCGCTGGGAGGCCTTCGCCCACTCGGGATGGCCGGCGAGGGCCTCGGCGAAGGCACGATGCACCCGGGTGCGTTCCCCGGGAAGCATGTCGTCCAGCACGGCCTCACCGACCAGCGCGTGGCGGAAGCCGTACCCGTCCGGCGGGTCCAGTTCCAGCATGTGGTGGTCGAGTGCCGTGCGCAGGGCAGCGTCCAGCTCCTCGCCGTCCAGCCCGGAGACGGCGGCGAGGAGGTCGTGGCGGATGCTGGTCCCCGCCACGGCGACGACCCGCACGATGTGACGGGCGGGGCCGTCCAGTTGCTCGAACCGGGCCTGGAGCACCCGGGCGAGGTCGGCGCCCACAGCAGAGCCGCTGGCCACCAGCTCCTCTGCGAAGAAGGCGTTGCCCCCGGCCCGGGCGGCGATCGCTGCGACCGTCTCCTCGCCCGCGGGCGTGAGTGCCCGGATCAGCTCCCGCATGGCCTCCTCGGGCAGCGGGTCCAGGTGGAGCCGGGTGACCTCGGGCAACCGGGCCCACACCGCGAGGGTGGGCTGCAGCGGGTGGCGCCGGTGCAGGTCGTCGGAGCGATAGCTGACCACAAGGCCCAGCGGCGCATCGAAGCCGCGGGTCAGCAGCAGGGTGAGCACATCGCGCGACGAGTCGTCGGCCCAGTGGACGTCCTCCAGCACCACCAGCAGCGGACGGGACCGGGCCACCGTCTCCAGGCAGTCGTGCACGGCCTCGGCGATCCGGCCGGGTCCGGTGACCCCGATCTCCGCTGCCGAGGCCTCGACGGCGGGCAGGAGGAGGCCGAGTGCAGGGTGCCGGGCGGCTGCCTCCGCCACCTGGTCCGGCGCCTGCGACCAGAGCAGCGAGAGGATCTCGGTGAACGGGAGGTAGGGGACGCCGGCCCCCGCCTGGCCGGCGCAGTGGCCGACGACGACGAGGACGCCCTGCGCGCTCGGCTGTGGTCACGAGGTCACGCAGGAGCCGGGTCTTCCCGATGCCGGCATCGCCGGAGAGGATCGCGAGCCCGTGAACCGCCTGCGGCAGCCCCACGGCCTCGGTCAGCCCGGCGAGTTCACCGGCTCGGCCGACCAGGGCCGCGGGCAGTCTTCGGCATGCAGTCGATTATCGTCCCCGGTGCTCGGCGCGGCGCGCCCGCCACACGTCGAGGTTGATCCGCAGTGCGGAACGGCCTCGCGAAACGGAGGTCACATGGATCCCCGGGTAGCGCGCCAGGATCTCGTACTGGACATCTGCTGGGTAGAAGCTGGTCATCTGAGTTCCTTTCTCGATGACCCAAGCCTCCGTTTCTGAGGTAGGCCCAGCCATCGGGCAGATGCCCTATCCGCGCCTCACAGCTACCTCATTTCGCAGCGGTCAGCTGCCGGTGAGTGGGTACTCCCCCACCGTCCGGTAGCCGGCCCCGCCGGGCAGCAGCTGTGACCGGACCAGCCGGAATCCGGTCACCGGCCAGGTCTGCCGGCCGATCGCGTCCAGCACCTGCAGCCAGCGCAGGACCCGCTGGCCGTCGGCCCGTGCGATGGTCACGTGCGGACGGAACCTGCCACCGTCCACCTCGATGCCGCAGCCGGTTGCGGCGTTGCGGCACCGCACGGCCAGCTCACCCAACTCCTGCGCGCCGGCCGTGACGCCGAGCCAGAGCACCTTCGCGGCGTCCGGGTTCGGGAAGGCGCCGCCGCCCTCGACGGCGACCGTGAACGGGGCCGTGCGCGCCGCCACCGCCGCGAGCGCCTCGTCGAGGGCGTCGGCGCGAGCGTCGGCAACCCGTCCCATGAAGGCGCAGGTGACGTGCCAGGACTCCGGCAGCACCCAGCGCAACTCCGCACCGGCGTCACGACGCGGCTCGAGGAAGGCGTCCCAGGCGTCGCGGACGGGCGCCGGTGGCACCACGGCGACGAAGAGTCGCTGGGTCACGTCGGAGATCCCGGCGCAGCTGTCGGTGTCGGCCGTGATCGGATCGCTGGACGCGTGCTCGCGCCGGGCCAGCAGCACGAACGGCAGCGCGATGGCCTGGATGCCGGCCGACACCAGGTAGGACATCGGGTAGCCCGACACGTCGGCGACCCGGCCGAGCACCGGCTGCACGACGACGCCACCGGCCGACCCCATCAGCGAGTCGAACGAGAGCACGGTGGCCCGTTGCGCGGACGGGATGACGCCGTTGATGAACGACTGGCGCAGCGGGCTGACCATCGCGCTCAGCATCGACCACACCGCAACGAGCGCGAGGGCGAGCCAGAAGCCTCCGGCCAGCCCGATCGCCACCAGCAGGCCGACGCCGACGCACGCCGCCGAGCAGGAGTGCGTCGGTGCGGCGCCGGAACAGGTGACGCACCCGGGCCACCAGCAGGCCGCCGATCACCTGCGACCCCGGCGACGAGCGCGGCCGCGAGACCGGCGATGCTGTACGCGTTCGGGTCGCCCCACAGCTGCAGCAGGTAGGGCTGGAGGGCGTAGAAGATGTAGATGCCGGTGCCGGCGGTGAAGGGCGCGGCGATCATCAGCCAGCGCACCGGCCGGTTCCGCAGGCCGCCGTCGACCGCTCCGGCGAGCACGGCGCGCACGGCCTTCAGCGGCCGGGCCGTCCGGTCGGGGCTGAAGCCGAGGTCGTGCATCCACCGCCACGCGACGAAGGCCGTGACCAGCAGCAGGCCTGCCCGCAGCAGGTAGGGCATGCCGAGGTCGGTCAGCTGGGCGACCACCCCGCCGAGGACGGAACCGCCGAGCATCGCCACGCCGGTGGCCACCTGCGCGCGCCCGAACACCGTCTCGAGGCTGCCCGGTGAACCCGGCGGCGGCAAGGGCGTCGACGAGCCAGGCCTCGGTTGCGCCGGAGAAGAACGTGAAGCCGAGCCCGATCAGGACCGAGGCGATCGCCCAGCCCCAGAACGGCGCCTTGGTCGCCCACATCACCCAGTACAGGACGGTCGAGGCCAGCAGGCTGAACGTGCCGAGCAGGAACGAGAAGCGGCGGCCCCTCGTGTCGGCGACCACGCCGGTGGGGATCTCGAACAGGACCATGCCGAGGGTGAAGAAGGCGTTGGCGGCGAAGGCCTGGGTGTTGTCCAGGCCCGCGTCGAGCAGGAAGAGTGTGTTCACACCCCAGATGAAGGACGCGGCGAGAGTGGTCAGGACCGTGAGCACCAGGTAGGTGCGCTGACGACCCGACGGGCGGTATCGGTCACCGGCTCAGGGTAGGCGGGTTCGGAGCCTCCTGCGCCGGGTAAGAGTTCCCCTTCGGGACCCGGAAGCTGTCCCGCGTGGAAGGAGTCCCGTGCGGACGGTTGGTGTCGAGGAGGAGTTCCTGCTGGTCGACGACGTCGGTGCGCCGGTCGGGCTCGCCCAGGAGGCTGCCGGCGGCGGCGTCCAGCTCGAGCTCAAGGAAGAGATGCTGGAGACCGGCACCGACCCGTGCCTCACGCTGGACGAACTCGACGCGGACGTGCGGAAGCAGCGCCGGGTCGCAGCGACGGCAGCGGAGTCGGCCGGAGCCCGGCTCGCAGCACTCGCCACCTCTCCCCTTCCGGTCACCAGCAACGTCACCGCAGCGTTCCGGTACCGCCGGATCGCTGCGGAGTACGGGCTGACCGCGCGCGAGCAACTCACCTGCGGCTGCCATGTGCACGTCCAGGTGGCAGACGACGAGGAGGGGGTTGCCGTGCTCGACCGGATCGGGCCGTGGCTGCCCGTCCTGTTGGCGATGAGTGCCAACTCCCCGTTCTGGAACGGCGTCGACTCCGGCTATGCCTCCTACCGATCGCAGGTCTGGCAGCGCTGGCCGACGGCCGGGCCCACCGGCACCTTCGGCTCCGCCGCCGCCTACCAGCAGGTGATCGACGACCTCGTCGCCACCGGCTCTGCGCTCGACCGGGCGATGATCTACTTCGACGCCCGGCTGTCCGAGCGCTACCCCACCCTGGAGATCCGGGTGGCGGACGTCTGCCTGCGGGCTGAGGACACGGTGCTCATCGGCGCGCTGGCCCGTGCGCTGGTGGAGACATCTGCCCGGGAGGCCGCCGACGGCGTCGGGGTGCCGGACGGTGCGGCCAGAGGTGCTGCGCGGCGCCGGCTGGCGCGCGGGGCGTGCAGGGTTGAGGGGTCCGCTGGTGCATCCGCTCCGCCTGACCCAGGTGCCCGCTGGGGAGGCGGTGGGAGCCCTGATCGACCACGTGCGTCCCGTGCTCGCTCGAGACCGGAGAGGAGTCGACGGTGACTGCGGCCTGGCAGCGGCTGCTCAACCGTGGCAGCGGTGCGGAGGAGCAACGCTTCTGGGCCGTCGACGGGGTTGCGGCCGTCGTCGCCGGCGCCGTGGAAGCGACGTTGGCGTAAGCGCGCCCCCGGACGCCATGACGTGCGGATCCGGCCTTGTCGCGTGCACGAATGGCCGTCTTCGCACGAAGCTACGTTCCCGTATGAGAGCGTATGACATCCGACTCTCTGGGGAGACAGCAGTCATGCAGCACAGGAGCTCGCCGGCCTACGTCGGCCTGACCGTGCTGTGGGGTCTCTCCTTCCTCCTGGTGAGCGCCGTCGTCGGCGGCTTCGGCTGGGCTCCCGCCGTGTCGCTGAGCTGCCTGCTGATCGGCGCAACGGTCGCCGTGCTTGCCGTCCTCAAGGGCGCAACGCTGCGCTACCGGCTGCGCTGGAAGCGCCTCCTCCTCATGGGGGCCGGCATCGCCGTACAGCTGATCGGGCTCGACGATCGCCGTCGCCCATCTCGGCACTGCCCTCGCGGCAGCGGCCGTGGGCACCGTCCCGCTGTTCGCAGCCGTGATCGGGCAGATGTGGGGACTCGAACGCATCACCGGCACGGCGGCCGCCGGGCTGGTGACGGGGTTCGTCGGCATCGTCGTCGTCCTGCTCTTCCCTGCCGGCGGCATCAGCTGGGACTTCATCATCGGCATGTTCGCCGGCTTGCTGAGCGCCATCGCCGGCGCGATGTCCTCGCGCTACGCGGTGGCACGGCTGTCCGCCAGCGGGCCTGCGGAACTGGTCTCCGCGACCTTCCTGGTGGCAGGTGTACTGACGGCTCCCCTTGCTCTCCTCTTCCGCGGTCCGGGCAACGCCGACCTGCTCCACTGGGCGGGACTGGTCCTGCTGGGTGTCGTGCTCGGCGGGGTCGGCTACACGATGGAACTCGGCCTCCGCGAGAGCGTCGGGGCTCCGTTCGCCAGCAGCGCACGCTCGGGGGCGACCATCGTCGCGGTCTTCCTCGGCATCGTCTTCCTGCGCGAGTCGCATCTCCTTCGGCCAGTTCGTCGGCGTCCTGCTGCTGCTCGGCGGCTGCCTGCTGGTGCTCGGTCATCGTCGGTTCCCGGTCGCAGCCCGCTCCGGCGACGTTGAGGCGCGCGAACACTTCGTGGCCTTAGTGTTCTGCCATGTCCGAGACCGCGCCGCCCGCCTCTGAACTGTCGCTCTCGCCCGCTGACGAGGCCACCGCGCCCGCAGCGGCATCCACGCCGGTCGTCACGCCTGTCCCGGCCGTGGAACCCGCGGCCGCCCAGCGCGCCCCGCACCGGCGGATCATGATCGACCTCGGGCACCCCTTCGGGTGGGGCTTCACAGCCACCGTCGGTGCCCTGGTCGCGCTCTCCCTCGCCGGCGCGATCTCCTCGCTGTCCACCGTGCTGGTCTCCATCGGCGTCGCACTCTTCGTCGCGCTCGCGCTCGACCCGCTGGTGCGCTGGCTGGAGAGGCACGGCATGGGTCGCGGGCATCAGCATCGGAGTCGTCTTCGCCGGCTTCGCGGTGATCCTTGGCGGGGTGCTCGCACTCGTCGTGCCGACGGCCGTCGTCCAGATCACAGCCTTCGCGAGGGCCGTCCCCGGCTACATCACCGACATGCAGAACGCCGACTGGTTCAAGAGCCTGGTGGCGCTCTCCGGCTGCGAGCGACATGTTCGCCAACCTCCTCGGCCAGGCGCAGGCCTGGCTCTCCGACCCCGCCAACCTGCTGGCGATCGGCGGCGGCGCGCTCGCCGTCGGTACCGGCCTCGTCAACGCGATCTCCGGCACGCTCATCGTCCTCGTGCTCACGCTGTACTTCCTCGCCTCCCTGCGCAGCATGACGTCGGCGCTCGAGCGGCTGGCCCCCGCCCACGCCCGTCCGCAGCTCGGCGGAGATCACCGAGCAGATCACCGAGTCGGTCGGCGGCTACGTCTCCGGCATGGCGATCCTCGCGTTCGCCAACGCGGTCTTCGCCTTCATCCTGATGCTGATCCTCAACGTGCCGTTCGCCGCCCTGCTCGCGTTCCTCGCCCTGCTGATCACCATGATCCCGATGGTCGGACCGGTGCTGTTCTGGCTGCTGGCCACCGTGGTCATCCTGCTTCACCTCGCCGCTGTCGGCGCTGATCTTCGCCGCGGTGTACTTCGCCTACATGCAGGTCGAGGCGTACGTGATGACCCCGAAGGTGATGAACAAGGCGGTCGACATCCCCGGCTCGCTCGTGCTGATCGGCGCCCTGGTGGGTGGCACGCTGCTGGGCCTGCTCGGTGCGCTGGTCGCCGTGCCGGTGACCGCGTCCCTGCTGATGATCGTCAACACCGTCTTCATCCCGCGGCAGGACGCGAAGCTCGCAGCCGTCCTGACGGTGTTGCCGCCGGCATTGCCGGGGCACGTAGCCTGACGACAGAGCACAACAACGCAGCACTGGGGGTCCGGATGGAACTCGGCATGGTCGGCCTTGGCAGGATGGGCGGCAACATGGTTGCCCGCCTTCGCGCCGCGGGGCACACGGTGGTCGGCTACGACGCCAACCCGGACGTCTCCGAGGTCACGAGCCTCGCCGACCTCGTGGCCGGGCTCACTGCTTCCCCGCGGGTGGTGTGGGTGATGGTGCCGGTGCAGTTCCTCGACGGCGTGCTGGACGACCTCGCTCCCCTGCTCACCGACGGCGACATCGTCATCGACGGCGGCAACACCAAGTGGACCGGTGATGCCGGCGCGCGCGGAGAAGCTCGGCAAGCGAGGCGTGCACTTCATCGACTGCGGGGTCTCCGGCGGCGTCTGGGGCAAGGAGTACGGCTACGCGCTGATGTGCGGCGGCGACGCCGCGGACGTCGCGGTGGTGCAGCCGATCTTCGACGCCCTGAAGCCGCCCGGCGACCACGGGTTCGCCCACGCCGGCGGGCACGGCGCCGGGCACTTCGCGAAGATGGTCCACAACGGCATCGAGTACTCGATGATGCAGGCCTACGCCGAGGGCTGGGAGCTGCTGGAGAAGGCCGACCTGGTCACCGACGTGCCGGCCGTCTTCGACAGCTGGCGCGAAGGCACCGTGATCCGCTCCTGGCTGCTCGACCTGATCGCGATCGCACTCGCCGCAGGACCCGGAGCTGTCCAAGATCCGTGGCTACGCCGACGACTCCGGCGAGGGCCGCTGGACGGTGGACGCTGCGATCGACCTCGGCGTGCCGGTGCCGGCCCTGACCGCAGCCCTGTTCGCGCGGTTCGTCTCCCGCCAGGACGAGTCGCCCGCGATGAAGCTCGTTGCGGCGATGCGCAACCAGTTCGGCGGCCACGCCGTGCAGGCCGAGTCGCCGAGCATTGACGCCATCTGAGATTTCCACAGTTTCCTGAGCGCGTTGGACACTGAAACTTCAGGCTTCGTTAATCATCACCGGGTACGCTCGGTCGAAATCGTCGCGGGAGGTGCTGATGGGCCGGTCGCTGGGCGGACGCTCTGCGTCGACGTCACTGCGCGGAGTCGCCATGCTCGCCGCACTCATCCTTGTGGCAGGGTGTGCCAGGAATTCCCCGGTCGCGGCAGCCGACCTGCCTTCGTTCGCGCCGTCAACGAGCTCGAGCACCCCGTTCACTGTGCCGCTGCCGAGCGAGCCGAGTCCCACGCCGACCCCCACCGTCACGCCGACGCCGACCCCGCCGCCGAAGCCCGTCGACCCGCTCGCCGGCGTCAGCGCGAAGACCCGCAAGGCCTTCAAGCCGTGCCTCACGAAGTCCGTCGGTCCCGGCAGCGGCGGTACCTGCGCGCGGCTCGTGCAGAAGACCTTGAAGAGCGTGCACTACTACCCGTGGGGCATCTCCAGCCGGGTCAACACCGCCGGCGTCAACGCGATCCTCAACTACCAGCGGTCCCGCGGCCTGACGGCCACCGGCATCGTGAAGAAGGCCACCTGGATCGCGCTGGCGACCAAGGCGCGGGTGCTGCCCGACCGTGCTGCCGAAGAAGTGCACCACGACGAAGGGTGTCATCCTCTGCGTCGACCAGGCGCACCGCAAGCTGTTCTGGATCAAGAACGGCAAGGTCGTCAAGACCTTCAAGATCCGGGTTGGCGGCTGGAACTACTACGTCAAGAGCAAGAAGTGGAAGGTGTTCGCCACAGCCAACGGCACCTGGAAGGTCTACGACAAGAACGTGGACCCGCCGTCGGAGCAGTACGGCAGTGGCGCCATGCCCTACGCGACGATCTTCTACCCCGACATGTACGTGCACTACTCCCCCGGTTTCCACTCCGTGGGGTACGCGACCTCCAGCCACGGCTGCGTGAACATCGGCAAGCTCAGTGAAGCGATGTGGATCTTCAAGCACACCCCGATCGGCGCGAAGGTCTACATCTACTCGCAGAAGGCCAAGAAGACCGCCTGACGCTGGCACGCTCCCTGGGAGCTCGTAGCGGAGCGACCTGACCAACGGCCAGCTGCCGGGCTTCGTCAGGCTCAGCCGGCATCAGGTGGCAGCACGGCGACCACGAGGCCGGCGGCGGACGGGACGGGTGAGTCCATGGCGACGAGTTCCTCGCCGGCCTGCTCGAGCCCGACGGTGCGTCCGACCAGGTCACCGGGAGCCAGCCGGCCGGCGCTGATCATGGCCAGCAGGCCCGGGTAGTCGACGGCGGCCATCCCGTGGCTGCCGATCACCTCGAGCTCGCGGGAGACGACAGCGCCCCACGGCAGTGGCGCGCTCGCGTTGTCGGCCAGCATCAGCCCGACCTGCACATGACGGCCGCGCCGGCGCAGTCCGAGGATGGACGCCGCCGCGGTCGCAGCTGAGCCGAGCGCGTCCACGGAGACGTGGGCGCCGCCTGCCGTGGCCTCGACGATGCCGTCGGCGTCCCCGAGCACCACCTCGGCGCCCAGCTCGGTGGCTCGCTGCCGGGCCGACGGCGAGGGGTCGACGGCGACGACGTGGGCGCCGAGCGCGACGCCGACCATGACCGCGGACAGGCCCACCCCACCGCACCCGAGCACGGCGAGCCACTCCCCGGCCTGCAGGCGTCCCTGGGCGGTGAGGGCGTGGTACGCGGTGGCGAACCGGCAGCCCAGCGATGCCGCCGTGACGAAGTCGACGTCGTCGGGCAGGCGGACGAGGTTGAAGTCGGCAGCACGCACGGCCACCAGCTCGGCGAACGAACCGGGGTGGGTGAACCCGGGCTGGGTCTGCTCCGGGCACACCTGCGCCTGCCCGGCGGCACACCACTCGCAGCGTCCGCAGCCGTTCACGAACGGGACGGTGACCCGGTCGCCCACGGCGAACCCGGTCACCTTCGGCGCCGATCCGGCTGACCACGCCGGCGAACTCGTGCCCGGGAATGTTGGGCAGCGGCACCGGGTCGTGGCCGCGCCAGGCGTGCCAGTCCGAGCGGCAGATGCCGGTGGCCCTGACCGCGATCACGGCCCCGTCGTCCGGGCAGTCGCGGTTCCGGGACCTCGCGTGAGCTCCGGGGTGACCCCGACGGCGGAGTAGACGATCGCACGCATGACCTGCTCAGTTCCTCCGCAACAGGACGACGGCGTCATCCAGCACCCCGACCTGGCCGTCCGGGCCCGTAGCCGTGCGCTGCCGGGTCTCCACGACCAGCCGCTCCCAGTCGCGCTCCTGGGCCCCGAGTGCCTCGACCTCCTGTTGCGGGCTGAAGAAGACGCGGTGGTGGTCGTGGCCCGACAGCCCGCTGGCCCACGGCGGCGGAGCAGCATGGGAAACGATCAGCCAGGTGCCCGCCCGGCACGATCGCGGCTCGCGGCCGCACGCAGGATCCTGCTGCGGTCCAGCTCCACCGGGGACTGCAGGAAGAAGGCGCTGACGAGTTCGTAGTCCGAGGACGGCGTCCAGTCGGTCAGGTCGGCGGCAACCCAGTGGAGTCGCTCCGGTTCGATGCCTGCCTGCGTCGCAGCGGCCTGCCCGCGCGCGATCGCGACGGTCGAGATGTCGACGGCAGTGACGTCCCAGCCCTGCTGTGCCAGCCAGAGGGAGTCGCCGCCCTCGCCACAGCCGAGGTCGAGCGCTCGGCCCGGGGTGAACCCGGCCACCAGCTCGGCGAGGACGGGGTTGACCCGCCCTGACCAGACCTGTTGCGATTCGGCGTAGCGCCGCTCCCAGAACCTCGTCGGGTCCTCGGGGGTCGGTTCGCTGTGATGACGCGGGTCATGGGGAATGGGCATGCCAACCACCCTATGGCCGCGACCCCTGAACAACGGGGACGGTTCCATTGGTTCACCTGAACCCAGAGGAACCGTCCCCGCCGTTCTCAGTAGCGGATGTACACCACCTGGGACTGCAGGTACTCGTGCAGGCCGTGCTTGCCGTCCGCGCCGCCGATGCCCGACTTCCGCCAGCCGGCGTGGAAGCCCTGGATGCCCTCGAAGTGCTCACGGTTCACGTAGGTCTCACCGAAGTTGAGGTCCTTGATGGACTGCATCACGGTGTTCACGTTCGTGGTGAAGATCGAGGACGTCAGGCCGTACTCGACGTCGTTGGCGTCGGCGATCACCTGGTCGTAGTCGTCCCACTTCACGATCGGCAGGACGGGCCCGAAGACCTCCTTCTGCACGATCTCGGAGTCCTGGGTGGCCCCGGTGATCAGGGTGGGCTCGTAGAAGTAGCCGGTGCCACGGTCGGCGCGCTTGCCGCCGGTCAGGACCTCTGCCCCTGCTGCGACGGCGCGCTGCACCATGGCGTCGATCTTCTCGAGCTGGGCTGCGTCGATCTGGGAGCTGTAGGCCGGGGTGGGATCGGCGAACGGGTCACCGATGCAGGTGGCCTCGAAGGATTCCTTCAGCTTGGCGACGAACTCGTCGTACACGCTGGCATGGACGTAGACCCGCTCGCAGCAGTTGCAGACCTGGCCGGAGTAGATCAGCCGGGAGTCGGTGACCGCCTTGACGGCGAGGTCGATGTCGGCATCCGGGAACACGATCGCCGGAGCCTTGCCGCCGAGCTCGAGGGAGGTCTTCATGACCTTCTCCGCTGCGTCACGCAGGATCTCCTGGCCGGCCTCCACCGACCCGGTGAGCGACACCATGTCGATGTCCGGGTGCCTGACGAGGGCCTTGCCCATGGTCGCGCCGCCGCCGGAGATGAAGTTCAGGACGCCCTTGGGCAGGTCGAGCGCAGCGACGAGCCGTGCGAAGGCGAACGTGGTCGCCGGGGTGTTGCTCGACGGCTTGATGATCGTTGTGCAGCCGGCCAGCAGGGACGGTGCCACCTTGCGCGCCATCACGAAGAACGGGAAGTTCCACGGGCAGATGCCGGCGACGACGCCGATCGGCTTCTGGAACAGCAGGATGTTCTCCTGGGGGTCATCGGAGTTGATGATCTCGCCCTCGTAGATGCGGGCCCAGCCGGCGTAGTAGTCGAAGTACTCGGCTGTCACGTCGATCTCCACCTGCGCCAGCGGCAGGATCTTGGCCTGTTCGCTCGCGAGCGTCCTCGCCAGTTCGACACGGTTGTCCCGGATCGCCTGGGCGAACTGCTTCAGGTAGGTGGCCCGGGCGACCGGCGCCTGCTTCCCCCACGCGGGCTGGGCTGCCTTCGCAGCCTCGACGGCGCGGTTGACGTCCTCCTCGTCGCCCTTCGGCGCACGGGCGATGACCTCGTTCGTGTAGGGATTCTCGACCTCGATCCAGTCCGTGGAATGGGAGTCGACGAGGGCGCCGTTGATGAATTGCTGGTAGGTCTCCACTGTCTGAGCACACCTTTCTGGCCGCAAGTACTCGAGTCGTACTTAGCTCCCGTGCTAGCACTCGGCGCGAGCGACCGACAGGAGATGACCAAATTTGGTAGGACCAATGCCCGATTCGGATCAGTCGATGGCTGCAGCAGACCCTGCCGGCAGGCGAGCGGCCGGTCCAGAGGCAGGGTTGGCGCCAGCAGGGCGGCAACCACCGTGATGGCTGTGGTGATGGGCAGGAGGTTCGTGAAGGAATTGGCCGGCGTGCTCAGGGTGCCGCGCCGGTCATCGGGATTTGTCCGCGTTCCTCCGTCCGGTCCGCGTCGGTGAAAGGCTTCGACCAGAGGGGCTCGCCCCTGGTGATCGAACTCGTGGATCGCCGTGGCGCGGCCGCAGCGGCCGGAAAGGGCGGATCGGCATGACGGAATCAGGCGGAACCCAGCTCCAATCGATCGTGATCAACCGCGAGTACGGCAGCGGCGGACGCGAGATCGGGCGCCGGATCGCCGAGCGAAACGGCATGGAGTTCTACGACACCCGCATCCTCGCGGAGGCGGCTGCTGCCCGCGGGCTGCCGTCCGACCTTCTTGCGACCTTCGACGAGCGGGTGGTCGCCGGTCAGCTCTTCGACCTGTCGATCATCACCGGCGCCGATTCGGGCACCTTCTCGTTGCCCTTCCGGATGTACGGGGCGATCGCGGAGGTCATCACCGGTGCCGCCGGCAAGGCCCCTGCTGTGTTCATCGGACGGTGCGCTGATCGCATCCTGCGGGAAGCCCGGGTCCGGATCCGCAGCGTGTTCATCTACAGCACGGACACCGAGCGCAAGATCGCACGGGCCGTCGATGTCGACGGCATCGATCGCCGCCACGCGGAGAGTCACATCGCCAGGATGGACAAGACCCGCGCCCGTTATCAACAATTCTTCACCCAGACCACGTTCGGTGATCCCCGCGAGTACGACCTCTGCCTGAACAGTGCCCGCCTCGGCTTCGAGGGCTGCGTCGCGACGATCATGGCTAGCATGAACACCGGCGCCGGGCCGTCCTCCGCCCCGCTCGACTGAGTCGCCTTCTGCGGCTTCCACATACCCCGCCGGGCATTTCCCTGTTTCCCCACGAGAGCGCCGGTCGCGGGAGCAGAATGCAGATAGGCCGCGTGATGTGGCCGCTCCCACGCCGGCTCAGTGTCGAGGCGGCGCGGGTGCAAGCAACGTGAATCACTGAGGAACTTCATGATGTCTGCCCATACTGCCTTCCCGGGTATCCCCGAGGTCATCAACGGCAACGGTGCCGTCGCCCACGTGATGAAGCACGTGTGTGGCGGCGTGATCGGCTACCCGATCACCCCGTCGACGGAGATCTCCGAACTGTTCGAGGCCGCCCGCGCCGAGGGCCAGCTCAACGTGTGGGGCAAGCACCCCTTCTTCGTGGAGACCGAGGGTGAGCACTCCGCCCAGAGTGGCGCCCTTGGCGCAGCCCTGACCGGCGGCAACTTCATCTCCAACGCCTCCTCCAGCCAGGGCATCCTGTACGGCCTCGAGTCGCACTACGTCAGCGTCGGCAAGAAGATCGGTGGCTTCGTGCTGCAGGTTGCTGCCCGTGTCGTGACCAAGCACTCGCTCAACGTCATGGCCGGGCACGACGACATCTACTCCCTGCTGCCCACCGGCTACACGGTCCTCTTCGGCTCCAACCCGCAGGAGGCGGCCGACCTCGCTGCGATCTCCTACCGGGCCTCCGCGCTCTCGCTGGTGCCGGTCGCGAACGCCATGGACGGCTTCGCCACCAGCCACGTGATGAGCGAAGTCCTCCTGCCGGAGCCAGAACTGCTGCGCGCCTACCTCGGTGACCCCCAGGGGCGCATCCCGTCACCGACCGTCGCCCAGGAGATGCTCTTCGGCTCCAAGGGCCGGGTGTTCCAGCTGCAGCGCTACCTCGACCGTCACGCCGACGACTTCGCTGCCGGCGACCTCGCAGCGCTCCGCGCGCACCTCGGATCCCTGGGCGACGCCGCGGAAGCGGACGACACCAGCGACCTGATCGCAACGACCCTCGCCTGGGTACCTGAGGACCTGCATCCGCAGTGGCGCCGGCAGTGGCTGCACGCCGCGGCGAAGGGAACCCGGCAACTGGTGCCGGCCCTCGTCGATCCGCACAACCCCGGCCTCACCGGCCCGGTGCAGAACCAACCCGACTTCCAGGCCGGTTCGGCCGACCACCGCACCCACTTCGCCAACGCCGTTCCCGCCCTTGTGCGTCAGGCGATGGCCGAGTACGCGGAACTCAGCGGACGGACGTACGCGCCCGTGCAGGCCTACGGGCCTGCGGACGCGGAGCTGGTCCTCATCGGCATGGGCTCGATCACCGACGACGCCCAGGCACTGCTCCCCCACTTCGCAAGCCTCGGCCTGTCCGTGCGCGTCATCTCCGTGAAGCTCCTGCAGCCGTTCCCCGAGGCGGAGCTCGTGGAGGCGATCGGAGCTGCCCGCGCCGTCACCGTCCTCGAGAGGTCCGACGACACCGCCCTCACAAGGCTCGTCACACAGGCGCTGTTCCATGCCCGCGCCAACGCCGACGCCTCCGGCGGGCTGCCCTATCCGGAGGTCCCCACCCTCGGCGCGATCCCGCGCATGACGACAGCGATCTTCGGCCTCGGCGGCCACGACGTCCAGCCCCGCCACCTCGTCGCAGCCGTGCGCGCACATGGCGGCCGGCGACGGGGCGCCGCTGGTGTACCTGGGCTCGCAGTTCTTCACCGACAGCCCGACCCCGGCGATCGCAGCCATCCAGGAGAAGCTCCGCGCCGGCGTACCCGGAGACCGAGGCCATGGCGCTCGTCACGGAGAAGAACCCGCAGGTTCTGCCGGCCGGTGCGCTGCGCATCCGCTTCCACTCCGTCGGCGGTTACGGCACGGTCGCGACCGGAAAGCTGCTCACCGACCTGCTGAGCTCGCTGATGGGCATGCACTCGAAGTCGGCGCCCAAGTACGGCTCGGAGAAGTCCGGTGCCTCGACGAACTACTACATCACCCTCTCGCCCGAGCCGGTGCTGATCACCAACGCCGAGCTCGAGGACGTCGAGGTCGTGGTCGCACCCGACCACCAGGTGTTCTCCCACACCAACCCGCTGAAGGGCCTCGTGGCCGGCGGCACGCTGATCATGCAGTCCGACCGTCAGCCCATCGACGTCTGGCGGGAACTGCCGGCCTTCGCACGGCGCACGATCGCAGAACGCGGCATCCGGTTCCTGGTGCTGGACGCCTTCGCCGTTGCCCGCGCGCACGCTCCCAACCCGGAGCTGGAGACCCGGATGATGGGCATCGCCTTCATCGGCGCGATCATCGGCCACGTGGACGGCGCGGTCCGCGGCGGCACTGCTGAGGAGATCGAGGCAGAGGTGCGGGCCGAGCTCACCAAGAAGTTCGGACGCCGCGGCGAACGCGTCGTCGAGGCCAACGTCGCCGTCATCCGCGACGGCATGCGGCCATTCGCGTCGACTACACCGACCCGGCCTTCGCGGCCGTCGAGGCCGATCCGATCCTCGCGAACGTGCGGGCAGCCTTGTCGGTCGCGATGACGCCTTCCGTGACCCAGGAGCGCAACAGCGGGCTGTTCGACCCGGGCTACTTCGAGGAGATCCTCGGCCGGCCGCTGCGCGAGGGCACCCTCGACGATGCGCCGATCGTGCCCGGGACCGGGCCTGTTCATGCCGGTCGGCACCGGAGCGACGAAGAACAAGGGCATCTTCCGCCGCACCCTGCCGGTCTTCGACGCGGCAGCCTGCACGGCCTGCATGGAGTGCGCGCTCGCCTGTCCCGACAACGCGATTCCCAACACCGGGCACGAGCTCGGTGACCTGCTGATGGCTGCGATCGACGCCACAGGGCTCGACGAGCGCGACCGTTCGGCGTTGTACAACCTCGCGCCGGCCTGGGCTGACGGGATCCGCCGCCACCTGCGCGAGCACTCCGGAGAGACCGACCTCGCAGCAGTGGCGGCCCTCGTGGTCCCTGAGCTCGACGAAGGCCGCGATGAAGGGGCTTCGTCAGGCTCGCACCATGCCGGCTCAGCCAACATCGAAGCGGTCCTCGCGGCCCTTGCCGTCTTCCCGACCTCGCGGACGCGTCCGCTGTTCGACGCGGCGGAGAAGGCAGAGGGCGGCACCGGCGTGCATGTTCTCCGCCGTCGTCGACCCGTGGAAGTGCACCGGCTGCCTGCAGTGCATCGAGGTGTGCGGGCCGAAGGCGCTCACCTCTGCGGAACAGTCCGACGATCTGCTGGGCATGCTGGAGACCCGCTTCGAGCGTCTGACCAAGCTCCCGGACACCCCCGAGCGCGTCACGGCAGACGCCACGGCGCCGGGTGGCGACATCAAGCGCATCCTGCTGAACCGCAGCGACTACTACTCGATGACCGGTGGCCACGGCGCCTGCCGCGGCTGCGGCGAGGTCACGGCCATCCACCTGGTCAGCGCGCTCACCCACCGCATCGGCGACAACCGCCGGCACGGCGCACCTGCGCCGCCTCGACGACCAGCTCGCAAGGCTCGCGACGCTGCTGCAGACGCTGCCGGCCGACAGCCCGCGCCGGGAACGGATCGAGGCTTCGGTGGCGGAGCTGGAGCACCGGCTGTACCTGTACGAGTCCGGACCCACCGGCAACGGCCCCGCGCCGACGGTGATCGCGAACTCCACCGGCTGCTCCAGCGTGTACGCCTCCACCGTCCCGTTCACGCCCTACCTCGACCCGTGGGTCAACGGGCTGTTCCAGGACGCCCAGCCGCTGGCCGTCGGCATCTACGAGGGTCTCGTCTCCGGCCTGGTCGCCGAAGTGCGGGCACTGCGGACCGCAGCCCTGGAACTCGCCGGACGCGTACGACCCGGCCGTGCACGACGCAGCCCTGTCCACCCTCTCCTGGCGCGACTTCACCCCGGAGGAGCTCGCCCTGGTGCCGGTGGTCCTGACCATCAGCGGCGACGGCGCGGCGTTCGACATCGGCTTCGGCGCGATGTCGCGCGTCCTCGTCGGCGGCACGCCGATCAAGTCCCTCGTCCTCGACACCGGCGGCTACTCCAACACCGGCGGGCAGGCCTCGACGGCCAGCTTCGCCGGCCAGGACGCCGACCTCGCCCGGTTCGGCGCCTCCCACTCCGGCAAGCAGGAGACCCGCAAGGAACTCGGCCTGCTGGCCGCCTTCCACCCCGGCATCTACGTCTGCGCGACCGCGACCGTCGTACCACGGGCACTTCCTGCGGGCGACCGCGGACATGCTCGGACTTCAACTACGGCGCTGCCCTGATGATCGACCCACACCCCGTGCGACACCGAGAACGGCATGCCGGAGGACCTGGCCAACGCCCGCTCGCGGCTTGCCGTCGAGAGCCGGATGAGCCCGCTGTTCGTGCACGACCCGCGCAAGGGCGAGACCCTCGCCGAGCGGTTCAGCCTCGAGGGCAACCCCGAGCCCGAGGACCTGTGGACGACGACGACGCTCACCTACCGCGACGAGCAGGGTCGGCTGCAGCTGCTCACCCTGCCGCTGACGCCGGCCGACTTCGCGATCGGCGAGGTGCGCTTCGCCCAGCAGTTCCGCTGGCTGGCCACCTACGAGGAGGCTGGCAGCCGTCCCGATCGCCGAGTACGTCGAGCTGCCCCTGCACCAGCGCGCCGGCCGCGTCGCCGTTCGTCTACACCACCGACCGCAGGCAGCAGCTGGTGAAGATGGCCTGCTCGCAGACGCATCGTCGCGCCTCGTCGAGGAACGGCAAGCAGGTACTGGCAGCACGCTGCAGTTCCTCTCCGGCCAGTCCGAGGCGTCGCTCTCCGCGCAGCACCGTGTCGAGCTCCAGCGAGTGGACCGCCCGCTACGGCGAGGCGATCGATGCCCGCGAGTCGGCGCTCGACGTGATCGCCAAGGCGATGGCCGACCTGGCCACTGTCCAGCGGTGCACCGGCCGGGAGGCCCGCTGCAGCTCGGGCTTGCGGCTCACCGGCCCGACTCCCGGTCGGCACCGCGGCTGAGCCCGACGAAGCCGCGCGACGCACCGAGCGTCCGATCTGGCTGGACGCCGACGGACCTGCCCCGCTGCAACGACTGCGCCACCTGCTACCAGGAACTGCCGCAGCTGTTCGAGAAGGCCACCATCGTCGTCGACGGGGAGCCGCAGAACGGTCGGCAGGATGCGTCCCGACGCGCTGGTCGACCTGGAGGTCACCGCGGAGCTGGCGGCCCGGATCATCCGGGTCAAGGCCACCTGCGACGCGGAGATCATCCAGTGACCGCGCCGGAGTTCGCCAACCAGCTGGGCCTGCTCGAGCGTCGGCTGGTCGCCGACCCGCGGGCGTTCCGTGAGCTGTTCACCGCCGACGGCATGGAGGCCGTGGCCTGGGAGTTCCGGCAGGCCGAGCTGAGCGCCGACGTTCACCTGGCAGCTGTGGGACGGCGCTGCTGCGCGACGACGACTGCCAGCAAGGTGCTGATGCGGTTCCTGTGGCACCTGCCGCTGGGCAAGAAGCGCATGTTCATCCGCGCCCTCGACGAGCACCTGTCGGAGCGCTACCCGATGTTCGCCGGGCTCGCCACCAACTGGCCGGCCGGCAACGCGATTCGCGCCCTACATCCGCAGAGCCGTCGGCGCGCAGCGAGGACTTCGAGCTGGTCAACAAGGGATTCCTCGGCTACATGGACCTCGGCTACACCCGCCGCGACGTCGAGCTGTTCGTCTGGCTGGAGGCGCTGCGCGACAAGCAGTGCGCGGAGGCGCCGTGCGAGCTGGGCGTGCTGCTGGCCGGTCACCGCGAGCCGCAGGGCGGCTGCCCGGTGCAGATCCACATCCCGCAGATGTTCGAGCTGATCGGCACCGGCCGCTTCCGCGAGGCGCTGGAGATGCTGGAGTCGTGCAACCCGCTGCCGAACGTGACCGGACGGGTCTGCCCGCAGGAGCTGCAGTGCCAGGGCATGTGCATCCACAAGCAGTCGATGACCATCGGCCAGCTGGAGTGGTTCCTGCCCGAGTGGGACAAGCTGGCCCATCCCGAGGCCGCACGCACCCGCTTCGCCGGCATCCCCGACCCGTGGCGACTGGCGACGCGGCCGCCGATCGCGATCGTCGGCTCCGGCCCGTCCGGCCTGATCACGGCCTACCTGCTGGCGGCGGAGGGCTTCCCGGTCACCGTCTTCGAGGCGTTCCACGAACTCGGCGGCGTGCTGCGCTACGGCATCCCCGAGTTCCGCCTGCCCAACGAGCTGATCGACGACGTGGTGGCCAAGATCCGGCGGCCTCGGCGGACGGTTCGTCACCAACTTCGTCGTCGGCAAGACGGCAACCCTCGAGCAGCTGCGCGAAGCCGGCTTCGTCCGCGCGCTTCGTCGGCAGCGGCGCCGGCCTGCCGCGCTTCCTCAACGTGCCCGGCGAGCACCTGCTGAACGTGATGTCGGCCAACGAGTTCCTCACCCGGGTGAACCTGATGCAGGCGCACAAGGAGCGACCACGAGACTCCCCTGCCGATGACCGACGGCAAGCAGGTGCTGATCATCGGCGGTGGCAACACCGCGATGGACGCTGCCCGCACCGCGCGTCGGCTCGGCGGCCAGGTGACCATCGTCTACCGGCGCACGCGGGCGGAGATGCCGGCCCGCGTCGAGGAGCTCGAGCACGCCCTCGAGGAGGGCATCGAGCTGGCCGTGCTGCGCTCCCCGATCGAGTTCTCCGGCGACGAGCCACCGGCTTCGTCACCACGGCGCGACGGTCGAGATCATGGGCCTCGGCGAGCCGGACGCGTCCGGGCGTCGCCGCCCGATGCCCACCGGACGCACGGCGCGAGATGCCCGCCGACCTGGTGATCATGGCGCTGGGCAACACGGCGAACCCGATCATCAAGGACTCCGAGCCGCGGCTCTCGGTCTCGCCGTTCGGCACCATCGAGCAGGTCGGTGAGGCGACTCGAAGGAGACCACCCTGCCCGGCGTCTTCACCGGCGGCGACGCTGCCCGCGGCGGCTCGACCGCCATCCGCGCGGCCGGTGACGGCCAGTCCGCTGCGCGGGAGATCGTCGGCACGATCGAGCCGTTCGAGCCGGCCGAGGTCACCGACCGGGTCGCCCGTGCACTCGCCTACACCGAGACTGGCCGGCGAGCTGCCCGGTCATCGTCGCCAAGCAGCACCTGAGCGTCGGCATCGAGGAGTTCACGGTCCGCGCGCCGGTGATCGCGCGATCGGCACAGGCCGGGCAGTTCGTGCGGGTCCTGCCCGTCGCCAGACGGCGAGCTGATCCCGCTGACCCTCGCCGACTGGGACGCGCACGCCGGCACGATCACGCTGGTGGTGCAGAACATGGGCACCAGCACCCTCGGCATCAACGCCATGCGGGTCGGGGACGCGCTTCGCCGGCGTCGCCGGGCCGCTGGGCCGTCCCAGTGAGCTGCACCGCTACCCCGACGAGGCCAGACGGTGGTCTTCACCGCCGGCGGGCTCGGGCTTGCCGCCGGTCTACCCGATCATGCGCGAGCACCTGCGCCTGGGTAACCACGTCACGCTGATCTCCGGCTTCCGCAGCGCCGACCTGATGTTCTGGGACGGACTCCGACGAGCGCATCGGACGGATCAAGGCCGAGTTCGGCGACCAGCTCGACGTGATCTACGCCACCAACGACGGCTCGGTCGGCGTGCAGGGCTTCGTCACCGACGCCGCTGGAGGCACCTGCTGAACGCCGCCGCGGACGGTCGAGGGCCGGCCGCGTCGCCGAGGTGGTGACGATCGGCCCGCCGATGATGATGCGCTCGGTCTCCGACCTCACCCGGCCGTACGACGTGCCCTGCGTGGCCAGCCTGAACTCGATCATGGTGGACGCCACCGGCATGTGCGGAGCCTGCATGGTGCCGGTCACCGAGGACGGCAAGCTCGTGCGCAAGCACGCCTGCATCGACGGCCCGGAGATCGACGCCCACAGCATCGACTGGGACAAGTTCCTGCCCCGCTTCGGCCTCTTCCGCGCCCAGGAGCAGGCCAGCCGCGCCAAGCACGGCTTCTAGGACCTCTTGACGAGGGCTGAGCCTGACGAAGCCCGTGTCAGGCGGTCTTCGTGCGCCCTCGCCACCACCTGATGATGAGGTAGATGCCGACGATGGCGACGATCGGGCCGATGATGGCCCACATCGTCGAGCCGGACATGACGCTGCCGGCGAGGATGCCCACACCCTGCAGCGTCCAGACCGCGCCGACCGCGATCAGGAGGATCCCGCCGATCAGCAAGAGCACCGCTGGATTGGTCTTCATACGCCAACCGTACGTCGCGATGTCGAGGAAACGTCGTACGGCCTGAGGCGCCGCGTCGTTCGTCGCCGCGTCGTTCGTCTTGGTACACCAATTGGTTTCCCGATTGGTCTGGCCAAAGGGATTCCGGCATCGCGGACCTGCTGTTAGCGTTGTTGCAGATGGCCCTCACCCCCGGGGGCGGCCGGTGTTCTTGCTGGCCGCACACCATCCTCGCAACAAGAACGAGGCCAACGTGCCGCTACACGTCAAGGTCCCGGTCGCATGACCGCCACCGCTCGCAACGAAGCCCCCTCACGATTCGGCACGGGGGCCCCCTCCAGCGGGGCCAGCCAGCGCCGACCCCGTGGCATCTTTCCCGAACTCACCCGATGGCTCCCCCGCCGTCTGCTCACCGACCTTGACGGTGTGCCGCCGCGCCGGTTGATCCCTGAGCATGACGTCGAGCAGCCGCGTCGGATGCTCACCGAGTGGGAAGAGCCCCCGCCGCGCCGGATGCTCCCCGAGATCGATGGTGGACTTCCGCGCCGCGCGTTGCCTGCGTGGGACGAAGAACCCGGCAGGAAGGGGTGGTCGGTCTCAGCAAGGACGGGTCACCGTCAGCCGCGCCGCATGCTTCCCGAAGTGGACGAGGTTCGCCCGCGCCGCATGATCCCCGAGATCGAAGAAGTGCGCCCGCGACGAATGCTCCCTGAGATCGACGCGGTGCGCCCGCGACGGATGTTCCCTGACAGTGAAGCCACAACCCCACGACGGATGTTCGCCGAGTTGGCTCTGGTGCCTCCGCGCCGCATGCTCATCGGGTCTTGACCGACGGTACTGAACGGGACGAAGGGCGCACCGGACCCTCCGCCTCCAGCTAGATCTCCAGGGTTGCGCCCACCACCACCGTCCGGTCCGGCGGCAGGTGGAAGACGGTGGTGCGGTTGGCCGCGTTGGACGACAGCCACAGGAAGATCCTGCGTCGCCATGGCGACAGGGACGGCACGTCACCCGGCGTGAGGCGTAGCGATGACAGGAAGTAGTGGGCGGCCGCTGGATCGAGCTTCATCTCCGGCCCCTCGTCGTTCGCCCATTCCAGAGCCGCCGGGACCAGCTGGCTGTCGTTGAACCCCACGCGATAGCTGATGTGGATGATCCCGTCGTCGAGATGACCGAGGTCGTCGACGCTGGCCCGGTCGACGTGCCGGATGTGCGGCACGTTCTCGTTGACGATGCTGACGATCGCGACGTGCTCGTGCAGCACGTGGTAGAAGTCCACGGTGTGCCGCAGCGCCAGCGGAGTGGTCTCGTCATTGGGGTGCGGGAACACGGCAAGGCCGGGCACCCGCTGGATCTTCCGTGTGTGCACCATTTCGATGAAGTCGCTGAGCGGCCCCTCGATCTGGCGTCGCTTGATGTCGACCGACGCCTGCCCCTGGCGCCACGTCCACATGAGCGTCACGGCGGCGCCGGCGATCAGCAGGGGCAGCCAGCCTCCGGTGAGGATCTTGGCGAGGTTCGCGACGAAGAACACCAGCTCGATGCTGACGATGAGGGCGACCGCCAGCACGATCTTCCACGGCGCGACCCGCCAGACGAAGTGGGCGAGGAAAAGGAAGACCGTGATCTCCAGCAGCAGGGTGCCGGTGACCGCGAGCCCGTAGGCACTGGCCAGGCCCTGGGACGACTGGAACACCCCGATCAGCAGCACGACGCCCACGTAGAGGATCCAGTTGATGGAGCCGACGTAGATCTGGCCGCCCTCCTCCTTCGAGGTGTGCACGACGTTCAGCCGCGGCAACAGGCCGGTGCGGTTGGCCTGGCGGGAGACGGAGAACGCTCCTGAGATGACGGCCTGCGAAGCGATGATGGTGGCGAGCGCTGCGAAGATCACCAGCGGCACGCGGGCCCATTGTGGCGCGAGGTTGAAGAACGGGTTGGCGACGGTCGCCGGGTCCTTCAGGATCATCGCGCCCATGCCGAGGTAGGCGATCGTGAGGGCGGGGAACACCAGGCCGAACCACGCCATCCGGATCGGCGCCCGCCCGAAGTGGCCCATGTCCGCGTACAGCGCCTCGACGCCGGTGACGGTGAGGACGACGGCTCCCATCGCAATGAAGGCGATGCCGGGGCGTTCGACCATGAAGGCGATCGCATGGTGGGGCGAGAGGGCGCCGATGATCTCGGGGTGGTCGAAGATGTGCGGCAGCCCGAGGACGGCCAGCATCACGAACCAGACGGCCATGACCGGCCCGAACAACCGTCCGACGGCCCCCGTCCCGAGCTTCTGGACGGCGAACAGCCCGGTGAGGATCAGCAACGAGATCGGCAGGACCAGCGGTTCGAAGCTCGGATTGACCACCGTCATGCCTTCGATGGCCGACATCACGGAGATCGCGGGGGTGATGACGCTGTCGCCGTAGAACAGCGACGCCCCGACGATGCCCATCACGAGCGACGCGAAGACCAGCTTGGGCCGGTCGGCCAGCTTGGACCGAAGCAGCGCGACCAGGGAGAGGATGCCGCCCTCGCCGTCGTTGTCCGCGCGCAGCATCAGGAACGCGTAGCCGTAGCAGACCACGATCGTGATCGACCAGAACACCATCGAGACCACTCCGAACACGTCGGCGCGGCTGGCCTCGACAGCGTTGTGGTCGGCGCTGAACACCGTCTGGAGGGCGTAGAGCGGGCTGGTGCCGATGTCGCCGAACACGATGCCCAGTGCTGCAAGCGCCAGTCCGGCCTTGGGTGCGTTGTGCGGCTGCGCGTTGCCGTCGGATGGCGTGATCGGCTCTGCTTCGGTGGCCATCTGAAGCTCCCTCGGTTCAGGCTGGAGTGCGGACGGGGTTCAGCGTCTGCTGCTGGGACACTCTGCCCGCACCTGATCCATACCCGCCAGTGCCGTGCTCACCGCACGGCGGTTCACCAGCTGCAGGGCCTCAGGATTGCTTCGCCCCGCTGCGCACCCTGCCCTGGACGAGGCCGACCAGGGCTGCGACGAAGACCAGGTTGAACACCAGTTGCACCGACACGATCAGCCGGGCCAGCTGGCCGGCTGCGCTGATGTCGCCATAGCCGACCGTTGCGACGGTCGTGAGCGAGAAGTACAAGGCGTCCAGTCTGGTCGCCAGACCGACGAACTCGCCGGGCCGATTCACGGCGACCCCGTAGTAGGCGAACGCGAAGATCACAACCACCAATTCGAGGACAAGCAGCAGGTGGATCAACTGGAGCCGCTTCTCCGCCCGCTGGATCTCGTCGACGATCACCCACATCACAGCTCCGAGCCCGACGATGGCGAGGATCGCCCCAAGGAGGACGCCGACAGGACCGCTCTCCGTGTTCTCCGGCATGACGAAGTAGGCCAGCAGGACGCCGATCGGCAGGATCAGCCGATTGAGCAAGGGTCGCTTCACAGGCACGGAGTCTAGGGCTCGGCCGAGGTGCGAGGCGTTGACGGTCGGGTGGTTCGGACGCAGGGTTGGTGGGAGTCGATCGAAGGGGCAGCGAATGGGAACGACCTACCTGCACGCCGTGGCATCGCTGGACGGCTACATCGCACATGAGGACGACGACGTCGGGCCGCTCCACGACTGGTACTTCAACGGCGACCATCCGCTGGTGGACGAGGACCACGCGGAGATCCACGGTGCACCGTTCCGGGTTTCTGCAGCCTCCGCGGACTACGTGCGCGGCATGTGGTCTCGCCAGAAGGTTCTCGTGATCGGGCGGCACCTCTTCGACCTCACCAACGGTTGGGAGGGCAAGCCCGCTGCAGCCGAGCATGTCGTCGTCGTGTCCCACCGGCCACGACCCGACGGCTGGCATCCGGAGGCGCCCTACGACTTCGAGACCTCGATCGATGCCGCGGTCGCGCGCGCCTACGAGGTGGCCGGCGGCGGCGAGATCGCCGTGACTGCAGGCGACGTCGGCGGGCAGGCGCTGGCTCTCGGCCTGATCGACTCCGTGGCGATCGACGTCGTCCCGGTCGTCTTCGGCCATGGCAAGGCGTACTTCGGAGCGCTGCTGGAAGCGCCAGTGATGCTCGGCGATCCCGAAGTCGTCATCCAGGGCACAGGTGTGCTGCACCTTCGCTTCCCGGTTCGGCGGTAGAAGGGTCCTATGGGCAAGATCGTGGCTGGCGATCACCCGGTCTTTGCCGGCATGCCGGAGACCGACCTGCGGCTGATCGGAGTGCGCACCTGGGGCGGATCGGGCAACGTGGTGCTCAGCTACGCCACCGGCGCCTCAGGGAGCTGACGGCGAGGGAGATGACGTGGGGGTCGGCGTGGGAGTCGGCGTGGCGTCTTCGAGGATCAGCGTCACGGTGTCACCCACGTGCCACACCATGCCCAGCCGGGGCTCGGACCTGAGGACGGTCGCAGTGGAGTCCGCGACAGAAGGATTGGTTGCCGCGATGAATCCGGCAGCCTCCAGGGCCGCCGTTGCGGCTTCCACTGTGAGGCCAGCGGTGGAGGGAACCTTGTTCATTCCTGCGGCCACATGGATCGCGACCGCTGTCCCGCGAGGAACGAACTGGCCGGACTTCGGGACCTGGCTCAGCACCGTCCCGTCGGGCTTCGGGGACAGCCATCCGCTGATCTGACCCACGGCCAGTCCGGCAGCGAGCAACTGGTGCCTGGCCGCGTCCAGGTTCCCCCGGAGTTTCGGGACCTTGATGGTGTCCGAGGGACTCGCGCTGGTGACGACCGGCGTGGGTGTGGGTGCTGCAGCGGGCGAGGACGGTCGGGCAATTGTCGGTTCCGCAGTCGGCAACGGGTGCGCCGACAGTGCTGGCGCAGCGAAGGTGCTCACCACTGCCAGGAGAGCGAGCCCGACGATCGCGACAACCGCCACGATCCCGGCGGTGTTCTGCGGGGGCGGAGCAGGCACCGTCGGGCCGGCCGACCCGACTGTTCGAGGAGCCGCCGAGCGGAGCATCGGCTCCGGCGACCGCGTCAGCGGGATCCCGTGTTGTTCGGCGTGCAGGCTCCCGGGCAGCTCCGGTCGTGCGGCGAGGGCCATCACCCGGGTCGGGTTGTAGGTTGCGCCGGGGCGCATGTGGGTCAGGCCGCCGCGGGCGAGCGCCGCGTCGATGGCCTCGAGGAATCCTGCGACGTCGGGAAAGCGGTCCTCCGGCTCCTTGGCCATGGCCCGTGTCACGACCCGGTCGAGCGGACGCGCGGCAGCAACCAGCGCGGAAGGAACGGGCGGCGGCGCGGTGATGTGCGCTTCGAGCACCTGCGCTGCGCTCGCCCGCGGGAAGGGCGCCTGCCCGGTGAGCAGGAAGTACAGCAGGGCCCCCACCTGGTAGAGGTCGCCGGCCGACGACACCGCTCGCCCCCGCGCCTGCTCCGGGGAGATGTACTCCGGGTTGCCGACGACGCCTGCCACGCCGGCCTCGTCGCCATCGGACAGCAGGACGTCCGTACCGACCGTCGTGCGCCCGGCGAGGTCGGCCAGCCCGAAGTCGAGGATCCGCGCCATTCCGGGCTCAAGGCTCCTCGCCCTCGGGACGCCTGCGCCCTCGAGGATCACGTTCCTCGGCGACACGTCGCGGTGCACGATCCCGGCACTGTGCGCCGCAGCGAGGCCTGCGAGGATCCCGCGCACCACGGCGGCAGCAGCTACCGGGGGCAGAGGACCCGCGCCCTCGACCCATTCCGCGAGAGTGGGACCCTCGACGTAGTCGAGGGCGATCCAGGCCATGGTCATGCCGCCCGCGTCGTGCAAGCCCGACGCCCGCACGGCGACGATGTTGGGGTGACGCAACTGCCCGGCGCGTTGGGCCTCCCGAAGGAACGCTGCCCGGGCCTCCGCTGTTGCGCACAGGTGGGGGTGCAGGATCTTCACCGCCACCCGCAGCGGGCCTTCGCCGCCCTGCTGCAGGTCGTCGGCCTCGTACACCGCTGCGGATCCGCCGACACCGAGCAGGCCACGCAGCCGGTACCGCCCGCCGAACAGGGTGCCGAGCGGTCCGAGCGGGTCGGAGCTCATCCGCGGGTCGCTGCCGCGTACCGGTTGGCCATCGCAGCGACACTGTTCACGTAGGCGTCGGAGTGGTTGTAGCTGAGGATCGCTGCGCGCCACCCGTCGCCGGATGCCATCGACCCGGATGCGCACAGGTAGCGGGCTGCGGTGAGCGCAGCGTCGTCGATCTGGTTCGGGTCGGCGACCCCGTCCCCGCTCCCGTCGGTACCCCACCGCCGCCAGGTGCCGGGGATGAACTGCATCGGCCCGACAGCGCGGTCCCAGGAGCGGTCGCCGTCCCAGCTGCCGTTGTCACTGTCGCGGATCGTGCCCACACCCTTGCCGTTGAGCGCTGGCCCGCGGATGGCCGGCACAGTCGTGCCGGACGCGAGCAGGCGCGCACCACTGTGGGTGCCGTGCGCGGACTCGACTGCCCCGATTCCCGCCAGGGTGTTCCAGGCGATGTGGCAGCCCGGCTGCTGGGCGCCGACGGTGAGCGTCGCCGATCCGTACGCCAGCACGGCGCGGAGAGGGATGCCGGTCGCAGCAGCCGTGCGACTGGCCCACGCGGGATCGACACGCCGAGTGGGCGAGGCGGCCACAGCGGCACTGTCGTTCGCAGGCCGGGCGGAGTTCGTCGCCGCTGGCGGCCGGCTGGTCGGCCACCGAATCGTCCGTCGCGATCACGACCCCTTCCGCCGACGGCACGGCGAACGCCGGCGATGAGCGCTGCACCGCGCCGATCGACATCACGCCGACCAGCACCCCGACCAGTCCGAAGGCTCCAAGAAGGGAACCGAGAAGGGGCAGGATTTCGCGCAACGTCCGCCGCGGAGGCAGATCGTCGATGTCGGCAAGCTCTGTGAACGCCATGGCTCAGCCGAACCGTCCGTTCACGTAGTCGTAGGTGCGCGGGTCCTGCGGCTGGTCGAACATCGCGTCGGTGTCGCCGTGCTCGACGATCACGCCGGGCTTGCCCTGGCTGGCGAGGAAGAACGCGCACTGCTGCGAGACCCGCTGGGCCTGCTGCATGTTGTGGGTGACGATCACGATGGTCACCTCGGTGCGCAGCTCGATCATGGTCTCCTCGATCACCCGGGTCGAGGTCGGGTCGAGCGCCGAGCACGGCTCGTCCATCAGCAGCACCTTGGGCCGCACCGCCAGCGAGCGGGCGATGCACAGGCGCTGCTGCTGGCCACCGGAAAGTCCGCCGCCGGGTGCCCGGAGCCGGTCCCTTCACCTCGTTCCAGAGGCCGGCGCGGACAAGGCTCGACTCCACCAGTTCGTCCTTGTGGTCGCGGCTGGTCTTGACGCCGGTGAGCAGCAGTCCGGCGACGACGTTGTCGTAGATCGACATCGCCGGGAACGGGTTGGGCTTCTGGAACACCATGCCGATGTGCTTGCGTGCGTCGACGAGGCGGTGGCTGCGGTCGTAGATGTCGTCGCCGTCCAGCAGCACCTCGCCGGCGAGGGACGCCGACGGCACCAGCTCGTGCATCCGGTTGAGGATCCGCAGGAACGTCGACTTGCCGCAGCCCGACGGCCCGATCAGCGACGTGATCTGGCCCGGCGGCATGTCGAGCGACACCCGGTCGAGCACCTTGTGGTCGCCGAACCAGGCGGAGATGTTCCGCGCCGACAGCCCGGCGAGGGTGGACCCGGTCGGCGTTGCCGCTGCGTCCTGCTCCCAGCCGAGGCCGCCGGGGAGGTAGTCGTCCGGTTGCGCGGTATGGCTGCCACCCGCGGGCAGTGGCACCAGTTCTGTCGGTCCGGAAGTCATCTGGTCGATGCTCACTCGTTGGTCCTCACTATCGTCTGGGCGGTCTCCCGCCAGGCCACGTCACTCACATCAGGTTGGGCAGCAGTCGGGTCACCTGGTCGGCGACGAGCAGGCCGCTCAAGCAGGAGCACCGGCACGAACACCACCCAGGTCTTGGCACGGCCGAAGCGGCGCAGCGACCACACGCAGGCGACCTCCGCCAGCAGGAGGAACTGGCAGGCGAACACCAGCGCCCACACCATGCCGAAGTCGCTGGCCAGTTCCTTGTCCGCGGGGTTCAGCGTTGCGAAGGTGGTACGGCGAGGCCCGTCGGCCTTCACGCCGGACACCAGCTCCGCGTCCACCCGCACCACGCCGGAGGGCATGTAGGGGCCGCCGCGGGCCGTCTCGAGGACGAGCCGCGAAGTCCCGGGTTTGAAGGCTGGTGACGGGTCGCCGGCGTAGCGGACGCCGAGCACCCGGTAGATGTGCTCACCCTGACCGGTGATCACGCTGATGGTCTCTCCCGGCGGCAGTTCCTGGATGCGTCCGAACGGACCACCGTAGGCAGTCGCGCGGCCCATCAGGACGCTCACCCCTGCCTGGCCGGGCAGGAAGGTGTCGCGGCGGTGGCCCGGACCCTTCGTCAGTGCAGCGGAAGACGTGCCTTCCACGACGATCTGGTCGACGCCGAGACTGGGGATCTCCAACCGCGCAACCGGGTCGCCGTCGGACAGCAGCACGTTGTCGAAGGTGCCCTCACTCACCGGAGCGGAGCCCGCTGCGAGCTGCTCGGCCAGCTGTGCCCGCAGCTGCTGCTGGCTCACAACGTGCTGCAGCTGGCTGAGCAGGGTCAGGTTGAGCAGGAACCCGAACAGCACGACGGCGAACATGGTGAGGCTGCCCTGCACGAGCAACTGGCTGCGGCTCAACGGCACCAGTGGAGCTGCCGGCCGAGGCGGACGGCGTGGAGGCCGACGCTTCGGAGCCGCCACTGCCGAAGCGCCGGCCCGCTTCCAGACGGACGGAACGCGTACTCCCCCGGCCTTCTGGGGCTTCACAGCATGCTCGGAGATCTCGTGGTGCGGGGGGTGGATCACTCCGGCCGGGGCCTGGCGGACGGCTTCCGTCATGGGGCCCCCGTCCCCAGGGGTGTTCCCTGACGAAGGGCTTCGTCGGCTTCGTCAGGCTCCGCCACCGATGCACCGCGAGGCCGAAGCCGGCGCCAGAGGATGAAGGCGGCGCCCAGCGCACGCGAGCAGGACGATGAACCAGGGCAGGAACCAGATCATCGCGTCGCGCGAGATCGGCGCGAGCTCGACCGCGCCGGTGCCGGGGACGGAGAGGGTGGCGTGCCCGCTCAGTACGGTCCACTGCGCAAGACCGTGGAACGTCGCCTCCACGGTGCGGGTCTCGCCGGCCTTGAGCTTGTCGACCGGCCACGATGACGGGCGCGTCCACCGGTCCACCGAAGATCTGGTTGATCCACAAGGTGGCGGTGGGGCTAAGGGTCTCGCGGAAGACGTTGCGGACGGTGAAGCGGAGGTTCAGCGAACCGTCCAGAGGATTCAGCGAGGGAACATAGGTCCAGGAGAGCCCGCTGACGTACAGCACGCCGGCCACGCCGGAGTCCGAGGGCGTGGTCGTGGTCCCACCGGACGTGGTCGTACCGCCCGACGTCGTGCCGCCGTCGGTGCTGCCGACAGTGCCACTGGTTGCTGTGCCGCTCTCCGTGGTGCTGATCCCGCCGACCGTCGTCGAGGGCGATGGAGTGGGGCTGGTGGAGATCACCTCGACGCTCAGCCCTGTGCCGATCTCCGTTCCATCGTCGGCCCGGGCAACCGAAACGGCGGCCGCTCCGATCAGGAGGGACGCCAGCACCGCCCCGATGAGGACGAGCGGTGCGGTCTGTGCGCGGAGCGGTCGTGCAACGCTCACCGGGAACCGACCTCCTGGCTCTCCTTCGCGGCGTCCGCCCCGTCCTGCGCCGTCCACTCGGCGGCGTACTGCTCGTCGCGCTTCCTGCGCCAGCGCAGCAGGAACCACACCCCGGCCCCCGCAACGATGGCGACGAGCAGGAGCCAGGGAATGGCGATCACGAAGGCATCACGCTGGATGACCGGCAGGGGGCCGGGGTCGGGCGCGTCGCCGGAGATGCCGCCCTGCACGAGCATGCTGGCAATGCCGTAGCCCACCTGCGGCACCCCGGGAACCTCGAAGGTCACCGTTGAGGTGTTGCCAGGAAGAATCTCGGGCTGGTCGACGCGGACCGTCTGCCCGACGTTGATGCCGAACCAGGTCGTCGTGGAGAGGGTGCTCGAGCCCTCAAGGGCGACATTGCCGCTGTTGGTGATGGTCGCGGAAACGGTGATCGACCCGTCCAGGGGGTTGAGGCTCGGGTGATACGTGCCGGAGAAGCTGCTGATCGTGAGGAGAGGCTGCAGCTTGCCGGAGACGCGCACGTACATGCGGTTGGCGATGCGCCGATCCACCTTCACCTGCCCGGATGACGTCGCGGCGGCGAGCACACCGGCGGGGTGGTCCCCGGGGGTGGCGTTGGACGGAATGGCCACGGTGAACGGGACCGTCCGGGTCTCGCCGCGCTTGAGGGTGAGCTTCACCTGGTCCTTGCCGTCGAACTTCACCCAGGTGGCGGCACCGGTCCGCTTCTCGTCGGTCGGCCGCAGGGCGAAGTCGCCGTTCTCGTCGTTGTAGGCGTCCGCGGCGAACACCGTCACGACCAGGGTGGTCGTGCCGGCGTTGGTCACCCGCACGTGATCAGTGATGGTCTGGCCCGGATCTGCCTTGTAGGTGAATCGGGTACGCCCATCCGGCTTGCCCTTCGTGTTGGCCGGAGAGATTGCGATCCCCACGGTGTCGTCCGCGCTGGCAGCACCAGCGGTAGTCGCCAGGCTGCCAACAGCGAGCAGAACCATGGTCAGCAGCGCGCAAAGGTGGCGCGGGACGGGCGCAAAAGTCATGTCTCTACTCTCTTGTCCTGATTGCGGTCTTTGGTTGCCGTGTGGGGTGTTGCGGGTGAACATCGAACGAACCCCTTGGTGACAGGGATTTGGCGGTGCCAGTCGGCTCGCCGCGAGGACGATGCCTACTTCTTGACCTTGCCGGTTGCCTTGGAGGTCAGGCTGACCGTGGTGTAGTCCGCACGCGATCCCGTGACCTTGACCGTGATCTTCTTGCCCTTCTGGCTCTTTGCCAGTTTCCACGTGGACTTGGTCGCGCCCTTGATGGCGGTGCCATTCGCGTACCACTGGTAGGTGAACGTGGCGACCGGGTTCCAGGCCTTCACCTTCGCGGTGAGCTTCTTGCCCACCTTGGCCGTGCCAGAGATCGTCGGCTTGTTGGTCGTGGTGAAGGTCTTCTTCGCGACGGCTCGTTACCGTGACGACCGACGACGTGGAGGCGCTGTAGGCAGCTGCTGCTCGAAGTGAAGGTCGCGGTGTACGGGTGGCTCTTTACCGATGTGGCCGTACGACCGACTTGATCGCCGTACCCGCTGGACACCACCGACGTGCCCAGCGACGTGGTGCCGTCGAAGAACTCAACGGTGCCGGCCGCGGCGGTCGGCGTGACCGTTGCGGTCAGCTTCACGACTTCCGCCGACGGTGAGCGAGGTCTTGTCCGACGACAGGTTCGTGGTGGTCGCCTCGGTGGTCGGTGCCCATTGGCGAAGGTCCAGGTGCCGACGCCGGCGTCGACGTTGATGGTGGTGTAGTAAGCCTTGACCACAGTGCAGGTCGCCCGTGCGACAGGTAGGCGATGCCCATGCTGTAGGTGCCACCGGCGGCCTTCACAGCGTCGGGGGCGCCGTTGCCGAGGTTGCTCGGGCCAACCGCCGGGAGCAGGACGCCCGAGCCGTCGAGCGGTCGCAGGAGTCGCCCCACGACTTCCAGGCCGACTTCGTCCGCTCGCAGCCCGGCAGCGAGATGAACGCGACGAAGTTGACCACGCCCGCCGGTCGGTGCGGGGAAACGCATCGCTCCGCGACGTCGGTGGCAGCGGTCTACGGGCATCGGGGCGGCGACAGGATCACGCCCGTGGCGACGTTCCAGCCCAGCTGGGTGCCCGGCGCATGACCGCTCGGCCCGTGTCGTTGTTCATCAGGTAGATAGGGGCGTCGGTCGTGGTGTCGTAGCGGGGGCTCGGTGGCCGCCAAGGCCGACAGTGGCGCCATGGTGGCGATCAGGCCGGCGACAGCGACTGCTGCTGCCACGCGGAGTACGGACTTGTTCATCGTTTCGATCTCTTCTCTGTTGGGGAGTCTCAGATGAGCCCGCGGAGTCACGCAGGTGTTGGGCGGTGTCGACGCAGGCGGTGCGCGCGGAAGCCGGCACGCCATCCGATCGACAGCCAGCGACGCTGCTGCTCGTGCGCCACCGGAGTGGCCGCGCACACAGCCGGGTTGGTGAAGGTCCAGGCTGCCAGTGCCGTCGGTGTCGACGGTGATCGTCGTGAAGTAGGCCGCGACCACGTGGGCCGACGCAACGGCTAGTGCCGTCGAGGTAGGCGATGCCCATGCTGTAGGTGCCCCCTGCGGATTTCACCTCGCTCGGGGCGCCGTTGCCGAGGTAGCCCGGCCACACCGCGGGAAGGAGCACGCCGGTGTCGATGCTGGTCACGTCCCCCCACTGCTTCCAGGCGCCCGGTGTTCGCTCCGACCCGGGTGCCGCGAGAAAGGCGACGACGCTTGACGCCCCGGCAGACGGGGGCGAACGAGGCCCAGGCGAGGTCTCCTAGGTCTGACCGGCACGGCGTGGGCAGCCAGGACGACGCCGTCGCTCGTGTTCCAGTCGAGTCTCGCGCCCGGGCGCGATCTGCCGTCGCCGTGGTGTTGTCCATGAGGTAGATCGGGGCGTCCGTCGCCCCTGCGCATGCGGTGGGCGCAACCGAACAGGCCGACAGCGCCGTGGCGATCGCCACGAACAGGGTGCTGACGGCAGCAGTGGCAGACCTGCCGAGCGTGGTCTTCGTCACATCGATTCCCGTGTTCGGTCACGATGCCCGGAGTCTCCGGGAGCCGATGGCGGTAGTCCGTGCCCGGGGCAAGCCCGGGCACGGACGACCTGTCAAGCAGTGCCGATCTCTGTCGGGTGGGGCCGCCACAGGTTCGTGGCGGCCCCACCCGACCGAGGTCAGTTGGAGATCAGCGTGAGGGTCAGCGTCGAGGTGTAGGTACCTGCCGGCTTGCCCGCGGGTGCGGTGAAGACCAGGTCGGCGTTGTAGGTGCTGACACCGGAGAACTTCGAGGCCGCCAGGGTTGCGAAGTTCCACGGGTAGCTCGCGCTACCGGAGGTCGTCGCCGCACCGAGGGTGGGAGCCGTGGCGCCCGTCCCGGCCTGGCTGACGATCTTCGGGTCGATGCCCAGCGCGGAGGCCGCGATGGTGTCGGTGCCCTTGGCGAATCTGTGCAACATCGGTCTTCAGGGTCCAACCCGGCTTGGACACCTGGCGAAGGTCGGTGACCTTGAAGGTGCCGAGCTTGCCGGAGACAACGGACGCGCCGTTGACCAGGGTCGGGTTGGTGAGGTTGACGGTGGCGCCGCTGAGGTTGGTCAGCGAGAACTCACCGTCGGCCGGGGTCGTGCTGTTGGCGACATCGGCGTTGATCGCCTTGGAGATGCTCGGGCTGATCGCGGCGTCGGACTTGGTGAAGGCTCGCCCATGCGATGACGTCACCCATGTCGATCCGGCCGGCTGGACGACGGCGATCTTGTGCACGCCGAGCCGGAAGGGTGGAGACGTCCACGGTGATCTTGCCGCCGGCGAACGGTCTGCACACCGAGCGAAGAACGGCGTGGAGTAGACGAAGACGTTGACGTCGGCGCCGTCGTTAGTCGGGATCCAGGGTCAGCGTGGCCTTGTGGGTGGCCGCGTCATAGGTGGCGGTTGCACCGTTGGCGGTGTTGACGTTCAGCGCGTTCTCCGACGGAGCGTTCGGGGGCAGAGCGACAGCCGGAACGGTAGCCGTCACGGTGACGTCCGCCGAGGTCGAGGCCAGGAACTTGTCGGAGCCACCGTGTTCTCCACGAACTTCGCCGTGTAGGTGTGGGTCGCCGGCGGAGCCGACAATCACGGTCTTGGTGGCGGAGCCGGCGGCGAGGCCGACGGTCCCGAGGACTGGTGGCGCCCTCGAAGAACTGCACGTTGCCGGTGACGGCCTTGCTCGCGCTGACCGTGGCGGTCAGAACGGTGGTCTGGCCGGCTTCAACCGAGGTCGGCAGCGCCGCGAGGGTGGTGGTGGTCGTGACGTCGGTCGCGACGGCGCGCAGGCACTGGCCGGGCTCGCGAAGGTCCAGGTGCCGGTGCCCGCGTCGACGTTGATCGTGGTGTAGTACGCCTTGACGACGGTCAGGTCGTCTGTTCGTCAGTGTAGGCGACGCCCATGCTGTAGGTGCCACCGGCGGCCTTGACGGCGTCGGGGTGCCGTTGCCGAGGTAGCTCGGGCCACACGGACGGCAGCAGGACGCCCGACGCCGTCGAGCGGCGACGGAGTCGCCGTAGGCCTTCCAGGCGGACTTGGTCCGCTCGCTGCCCGGTGCGGAGATGAAGGCGATGGTGGTGAGCGCGCCGCCGGTCGGAGCGGGGAAACGCATCTGCTCCGGCGTGATGGTCGGCAGGTCGACGGGGACTGCGGTGAGGATGACGAGGACAGCCGGCTCGCCGGGTCCAGTCGAGCTGGGTGCCCGGGGCGTACCGTTCGGCCGTGTTGTCGTTCATGAGGTAGATGGGGGCGTCGGTCGTGGGGTCGTAGACGGGCGTCGGTGGCCGCGAACGCCGACAGCGGCGCCACGCTGGCGAACAGGCCCGCGACAGCGGCTGCTGCCGCCACGCGGTACTACGGATTTCTTCATCAGTTCGTCTCTCTGTTTATGAGGAGTTCAGGGATGGAGTGCTGGGTCACCGACGTGTAGGCGCGCGTGCGGCGTCGTCGTGGACGGGGCGAGGAAGCCGAACTTCTTCTTCACCGAACCGGGCTGGCTGGGCAGGCTGGCGGTGAAGTTGGTCAGCGACTTGGTCGAGGTGGCGTTGACGAGGCCGGCGAGCGTGGCGTCGTAGGTGGCGGACGTCGGGTCGACGCGGGCGTACTCGACCACCAGGTAGGTGTCGCGGCCGTAGGGCGCGGCGTTGTAGAAGGTGGCGTTCGGGACCAGGCTGGTGCCGGTGCCGGTGAAGGCAGCAACGCCGTTCGGGGCGCCGAGGGAGACGTTGCCGGATGCCGGGATGGTGCTCTGGGCGACCTGGTTGGACTGGGCGATCCAGTTGGCTGCAGAGAACGGGAATGATGGTGCCGGCCGGTGAGCACGCTGGCGTCATTCTCGGGCAGCGTGCTCGTGCCGCAGGTGGACATGCTGCAGGTGGCATCGTTGGAGACGCCGATGGCGCTCAGGAAGAACTTGCGGGTGCCGGAGGAAGCCTGCGGGATGAGCGGGGTGACCAGCGTGCCGCCGATGGTGGTGGGGCCATTGGTGTAGAGGTCCTTGAGCTGTGCCGTGGTCAGGTTGCCGAGATCGGCGGCCGGGCCGTAGTAGGCGTAGGCGACGGCGTCGCGGGCGTAGGGAACGTAGGTCAGCTTGCCGGTGGCGCTGGCGTTGGAGCCGGGCCGCTGGACGAACGGGCGATGTCCACCTGGCCGGTGATGTTCACGCCCTTGTAGGGCGCAGCCGAAGCGCGGCGCCCTTGACCGAAGCGATCAGGGCGTTGACGCCCTGCGCCGGAGCCGTTGGGGCGCGTGAAGTACGGGCCACCGGACTTGGCCTGGATGGTGGCGGAGCCGAAGGCGTCGAAGCTGCCGATCGCCGAGCCGTTGGCCTGTGATCCGAACGGTGGAGCCTGTGACGGTGGTGCCGTTGGCGAGCGCGTTGATCGACGCGTCGAGGGTGTCCGAGCCGACGGCGACGTAGCTGCCGGAGACCGGATCAGCGAAAGCCGGGCCGGCGACGGCGAAAGTGGAGAGCGCAATGCCCGCCACGAGGCCGAGAGCCAATGGCTTCTTGATCTTCATGTGAGATCCTTTCCTTGCAGTTACCAGGTCCCGCGGATTGCGGTGACCCCTCCGGGCGGGGGTGTCGTTCCAAGGCGACCCCCGTCCGGTTGCATGTGGGTGACAGGTGGCCTGTCACGTCTGTCTCCGCCGGAAGCGGGACATCAGAGGAACCCCGAGCGCGGCGACCAGCCCGAGCGCTGCGCCGGTGGGAACCACCGCTGCGAAGACTCCGACAGCGGGGTCGGCTGCGGTGTTGGCCCCGGTCAGCGAGCCGGCCGGATCGCCGCGGGCGCGGGATTCGACGTCGTGCCGCCCGGAGTGGTCGTGCCCACGCCGCCCGAGGTGGAACGTCCGGTCGTCGAGGCCGGAGGTCGGGCGTCGGGGTCGGGGTCGGCGTGGTCACTGCCCCGGCCTTGATGACCTCGGCTGAGGCCAGCGCCTGCTTCTTCCACGCCGCGGGCAGCGGCGCGTAGCCGGCGGGCAGCTGGCCGTCACCGGTGCCGGGCGTCTGGCCGGTGGTGACCGCGGAGGTGATGAAGGTGGCGTAGTCGGCGCGCACGGCCGCGTCGGCCATGGCGGGATTGACGGCCGCGTAGACCGGCATCGCCAGCGGGTAGGCCGCGGTGGCCTTCTTCGCCGCAGACGAGGTGGGGTCGAAGCCGACCACCTGGCTCTGGTCGGGGTCCTTCGTCATGGCCGGCACCGCTGCGGTCAGGGCGCTGCTCGGTCGGCGCGACGAACTTGCCGGCCGGGTTCCGCAGGGATGCCTGCACCACCTGGTACTTCGCAGCCGCAGCGGTGTCGGTGAGCCCCATCACGGCCTGGAGCCCGACGACCGCGCGGTCACCCTTGGTGAACTTCGGCGGGGTGGAGTTGACGTCCCAGATGCCAAGCTTCAGCGGCATCACCGCGCAGCACCAGGTAGCCGCTGATGTCGAGGCTCGAGGTGTACGGACGCCAGGTGACCAGGTTCACCGCGTCGCGCGTGGTTGTTGGCCTCGGTGTCCGGGATACTCGATCGGATCGGCCTTGGGGAAGTCGTCCCGCGGCAGCGTGAGCGCGGTGCCGGTGGGGTTCACGGCTCTTGCTGGTCGAGTAGTAGGGGTTGACCTTCATACCCCACGGGTCGGCCTTGCCCGCCAGGAAGTTCCTTGCATCGGCGTCGGCCATGATGTAGGTCCAGACCGCGACGGCAGCGTCCGAGCGGCCCAGCGGCGTCGAGGACGTCGCTGACGCCGACGGACGTGATGCTCATGTAGGCCCACTCCGGGTCATTGACGGCCAGGAAGTCCGGGTCCCTTGTGATGTTGCCGGCACGCCGGTCAGGTACGTGACATCGGCCGACTTGCGGCAGAGCGTCGATGTAGGACGCCGTGAGCAGCTTGGCCAGCAACCGCGGTGTCAGCTTCAGCGACGTGAAGGCCTGCCGCTCCCGTGCCTGGACGTCGTCCGGGACAGCGCCGCCGAGACGCGTGCCTGACGGTCGATGGCGAACGCAATCGACACCCCGGAGAGCGCGACCGGCGCGTAGCGCAGGTTGTCGGTGACGTCCGTGACCGACAGCGCCCGCGACGTGATGGCCATCGGTGCTGGTCGTGGTGCCGTTGGCGGCGAGTGCTGCATCCGATTCGGGGCCGGTGAGCAGGGAGTACACGGCGCCGTTGGCGCTCGTTGCACAGCTTCGGCTGCCATTGGCCGACTGCGCCGGAGATCAGCTCGCTGCCGGAGAGTTGGCGCTCGGCCGCACCGATCGCGCAGTGCACGCCGTGGGCTTGAAGTCCAGCTTGAACGGCAACGTGGTGCTTCCAGGTCTCCCAGAAGCAGCCCGGACTGGGTGTTGCCGGCACCGCTCGCGTCGGTCGGGCCGCGCGGGATGACCACGAGCCAGCACGGCTTGCCAGTAACCGTGGTGCCCGATGGTCACCGGGGTCCCGCAGCCGAGACCCGGGGCCTGCTGCACGGTCTGCAGCTCGAAGCTGACCGAGCCGGAGCCGTCGGCGCCCGAGCCTGCCCAGGTGACCTCGTTGGTCGTGTACTTGGTGAAGAACTCGTTGTTGTCAAGGTCGGGCGGCGTCGGCACCCGCTTGCCGTCGACGACGCTGGCGATCGTGACCCCGGTGGCCGACTTGAACGGAATCGCCGTCATGGTCGGCTCGAAGAAGCTCGTGCCCACGGCGGTGTAGGCTGAGTCCTCGGCCGGAGGCATCGTGTCAGTAGCCCCGGTTGGAGTAGCGCGTGGCGCCGGGCAGGTTGAAGCCGCCGTACTGGCAGGTGGTGCGGTCGGGCCGGGTGCCGTTGCTGCCGGCCTCGTCGCCCCAGCACTGCGCGACCTGGAGGAAGTTCTCGCCGCCGGTCTGCTGGTTCGGCACCTGCGACTTCTTGCCGCCGGTCCAGCTCACGCTTGATGCCCTGCTGGATCAGGCCGTCGGTCTGGGACACCGTGACCTTCAGGTCGGGGAACGGGGAGTTCGCAGCGTCGGGTCGTAGTCGCTTCGCACTGACCGTCTTCGCCGATGAGGTCGCCTCGGCGTGCGCGGGTGTTGCGTGAGGGCGCCGAGCGCGCCCAGCGGAGCCAGTGTCGCCAGCTGCCACCACGGCGAGAGCGAGAGCGCGACGGCGCGCGGTCCGGTCAGCTGGCATCGCCGGCCCCTGTCCGCAAGCGCCGGGACACCAGTGGTGGCACGACGACGACTGCCACGAGCAGCAGGGCGGAGACCACCATCAGCCACTGTGATGAGCCCATGCCCTGATCCGGAAGGGTGAACGGGCTGGAGGTCGCGGCCTCGCCGGTCCGCGGATCCCGTGACCACATTGCCGTTCTCGTCGTACTGGTGGGGTTCCCGTGGTGCCGGATGTGCCGGCGGTGCCCGTGGTGCCGCCGTTCTGGACCGAGGTGCCCGTCCTGTTGCCTGCACCGCCGGTGCCGGTGCCGGTCACGGGGGTGGTTCTGCGTCGCACCCGCAGTGCCGGTGCTGCACTGGCTGGTGCCCTTCTTGTCGCAGGCCGCCGGCTGTGGCGCGATGATGGCAAGCTGGTTCTTCGACGGCGAGTCGCCGGCCTTGAACGTCGGGTTGTTGCACCTGGCGGTGTCAACGCCCTTGCCGCCGGAGCCCGGGATCCGCTTGATCTGGTCGGAGCCGGCCAGCACGAGGTTCATCGGCAACGGCGAGTAGCCGAGCGTGTCCGCCTGCTGCTGGCCCTCACACAGGACGTACCGCATGAACGCGCGCGAGGGTGTTGCCCTTGTTGGTGTTGAAGATGCCCGCCACCTCTGTGGGCACGATCGCGTAGGAGTAGCTGGACAGCGGGTAGGCCCGCTTGTCGGTGCTGTTGTAGACGCCGTCGAGGATCTGGGTGAGGTAGGAAGTCGACGAGGTGTCGGTGTTGATCTTGGCGCTCGACATCGCCACGGCGACCGAGTAGCGCGGTCGGCTCGACGTAGTAGCCGGACTTGTTCAGCACCTTCGCCACCGGGAAGCCGGCCTTCTTGGCGTACGAGTACTCGACGTAGGTGATGGCGCCCTCGCCGTAGCTCTGCGAGACGTAGCCGGCGACGCCGTCCGAACCCTTCTGGGCCTTGGAGTTGCCGAAGCTCGGGAACTGCGACGTCATGCCGGTCTGTCCAGATCGACGGGTACTGCTTCGACATCCACAGCGTGAACTGAGCAGTGGTTCCGGAGCCGTCCGAGCGGATCACCGGCACGATCTTCTTGTTCGGCATCGCCAGGGCCGGGTTGTCGGCCTGGATGGCTGCGTCGTTCCAGTTGGTGATGCCGCCGGTGAAGATCTTGGTGATGGTGTCGCCGCTGAGCCGCAGGTTCGTCACCCGCTTGCCGCTGATCTTGAGGTTGTACATGAAGCTGGTGCCACCGGCGACGATCGGCATGTACGCGTAGCCATGCGGTCGGCTTCTCCGGCGCGGAACCGTCCTCGGGGCTGGACTGGAACGGGATCTCGCGAGATCGCGAAGTCGACCGTGCCGTCGATGAAGTCGCGACGACCCGAGGTCGAGCCCGCGCCGGTGTAGTTGATGGTCATCGCGTAGTTCTTGGCCACGTTGCTGCGCCACTGGTCGAGCGCGTTCTGCGACCAGGTGGAGCCGGTGCCGCTGATCGGGAAGTAGCGTCGGCGGCAGTCGGCCGGAACGGCGCCCATGCTGGCGTGAGCGCCAAGGTCAGGCCATGCTGTTGCCGCGGCGAGCACGCCGGCGAGCGGTCGACGGATCATGCTGACTCCCTGTCGGGTTGGGGACGGGCCGGCGCCGGCGCATGCGCACGGCGGGCCTTCGACGATGAGGTGGGGGCTCCGCCGGCTCGAGCCGTGAAGCGCTGCTCGTCACGGACGGACGCGGCGCGCGTGGCCCGGCGCTGGCGGTTGGAGAGGTCGCCCGGGCGCCGCCCGCCGAGGGCGCGGGCGATCATGAAGAGGGTGAGCACCAGCACGAGGAGGACGGCTGCCGTCCCGAACCCGCGGGCCACCATGGTGGGCTCGGGAGAGCGGACGAAGTCGAACACCTGCAGCGGCAGCGAGATCATCGGCCCCGAGAGCGGATTGGTGTTCATGGCGGCGGTGATCCCCGACGTCAGGAGCACCGGGCTGGTCTCGCCGATGCCGCGGGCGGTGCCGAGGATCACCGACGTGACAAGGCCCGACCGTGCAGTCGGCAGGACGACGTGCCACACCGTCCGCCACCGGGACGTGCCGAGTGCGTAGGACGCCTCACGCAAGTTCTTCGGTACCAGCCGCAGCACGACGTCCGCGGACCGGATGATGATCGGCAGCATCATCACCGTGATCGCGATGCCGGCTGCGAACCCCGAGCGCTCGTGGGTGACCCCCTGGATGATCGCGGCGTAGACGAAGAGGCCTGCGACGATCGACGGCAGGGCCGTCATCGCGTCGGAGACGGTGCGGACGAACCGGGCGAACTTCCCGCCGACCTCGTTGAGGAAGACGGCCGTCCCGATGCCGAGCGGGATCGCGATGGCAAGGGCGATCGAGATCTGGATGAGCGTGCCGACGATGGCATGGCTGATGCCGCCGACGGTCAGTGGGTCCAGCGGCCCGCTGAACTCCATGGTCTGGGTGAAGAAGTTGAGGTGGGTCAGCGACTCCAACCCACGACCGAGGGTGTAGACCACGATGAACACCAGCGCGCCGAACAGCAGGACGCCTGCGCTGGCGAAGAGGACCGTGGCCAGCCGGTCGGTGGCCTCCTGGCTGTCGGCGTCGAGCGAGACCAGCAGGACATACAGCCCGAGGAACCCGAGGAACGCCACGGCCACCCAGCCGATCGGGCCGGACAGCGGGGCGAACCAGCCGAACAGCAGGCTCGCGAGCGCGATGGCAGCCGCAGCACCGCCGACCAGCTCGAACCGCTGGCGTGAGGTCATGCCGCGGACATCGCGTCGGTGGCCGTCGGGCCCGTCAGCCATCGAGTTGATGTCGCGTCCGCCCCGTGGAGGTGAGCTGAGTGCGCTCTGCGAGCTCAGTCATCGCTCTCCGCTCCCGACCTGGACCGGGCGACGATCGACGAGGCGGTGAAGTTGATCACCAGGGTGAGCAGGAACAGGACGAGGCCGGCGGCCATCAGGGCGGAGAGCCCGAACTCGCTCGCCTCGCCGTAGCGCAACGCGATGAGGGCGGACACCGAGTTGGTGCCGGTCTTCAGCACCTGCCAGTTGATGGTGAAGATCGGGGAGATGATCATGTAGACCGCGATCGTCTCCCCCAGCGCCCGGCCGAGGCCGAGCATGGTGCCGCCGATGATGCCGCCCTTGCCGAACGGGAGGACGACGGCGCGGATCATGCCCCACCTGGTCGCGCCGAGGGCGTAGGCGCCTTCGCGCTCCCCCATCGGTGCCCGGGTGAACGCTTCGCGCATGATCGAGGTCTGGGTGGGCACCACCATGAAGCCGACGACGATCCCTGCGATGAACGCGGACGAGGTGAAGGCACTGGCCTCGGTGAACGGCAGGCCCGCCGCGTCGGTGACAGCGAAGATCGGCACCCAGCCGAACCAGATCGAGATCCAGTGCGACACCGGGATGATGGCGCCCTGCAGGAAGTAGACCCCCCACAGGCCGAAGACGATGCTGGGCACGGCTGCCATCAGGTCGACGAGGGAGACGAGAAAGCCTCGCAGCTTGCCGTCCACCGCCTCGGACAGCAGCAGCGCCGTGCCCAGCGAGAGGGGGAAGCTGACCGTCAGGGCGATCAGCGCGATGGTGACCGTCCCGAACAGGATCGCTGCCACCCCGAAGTCGAGCTTCTCCGGTGCCCAGTTCTGCACGTAGAGGAAGGACCAGCCTGCGGTCCTGAGTGCGTCGGAGGCCCGCAGCGAGAGGAACAGGCCGACAGCCAGCATGATGCCGACGGTGATGATGCCGGCGCCGAAAGCCGTGCGGCGGAAGACGATGTCGCTGACCGGATCGCGGCTGACGATGGCACGCTTCACGTCCTGGTCCGCTGCTGGTCCCTCGGGGGTCTGACCGGCGTCGGGGGTTGAGGTTGAGCGACCCGGCAGCATGAGTCTGCTTGCCATTCAAACCCCCCCGAGTTCGCACGTCCGGTCGGTACGCGACGTTGCTTATCTTGGACTGGACAACCCGAATCTGAACCTGTTTCCAGATGAACGGATGAAGACAATCCTGTGAATATCCCAAGGAAGCTCTCAGCCCGCCGGAATGTGAACGAGAGGTGAATACGGACAGTCCTCCAGGGGTTCCCTGGCACATGCCATGATGCGCTGCCGTAGCCTCTGACTAGGGGTTTGAAACCGCTGTGTCCCACGGCTCGCTGACTAATCCCCGACAATGCTGGTGAAGAATTTCTTCCCGTGAGTTCTCAGCCCATTTCGAACGGAGGTCGATGAATTTGTGCGTCCGAAGTGACAAGCAATGAGGAAATACCCGGCATTCAGTGGACGTGTTTCGTTCATCGTCGCTGGTTGAGGCGTTCACCCTGTAGTCACCCAGCCGGACGAGGATGGGTGGCACATCGTCACGGGCCGCGCCTACCCACCCCCAGGGGCAACCCGTGGAGTCTTGGCCAACGAAGGCGAGGAAACCATGAGCACGATCACCACCCCACGTCCAGTGATGACAGCGCTACCCACGTGCCCCTGGTGGTGCACCGCTGCGTCCGACGGACACGCCTGGCAGCTCGACCGCAGAAGTGGGGCGTGGGCACGCACTCACCGCCGTCGGGTGGGCGGCTTCACGATGTCCGCCACCGAATGGGTCTCCCACGATGGTTCATCGCGTGTGGAGATGCATCCCACCCAGGCCGACTTCGTCCTGATCGACGGTGCCGGACAGGCGTCCGAGTTGTCCGAGAACCTGCACCAGGTGGCCGCGATCCTTCGCCAGGTCGAATCGGGCCAGAGCCAGTAGCCAGGCTCAGCCCGGCGAGGCCTTTGTCAGGCTCAGGAACCCGGACGGTCGATAAGGTGAGAGTGCTGCCGGCTCGGTGGCTGCCAGACGAGAAAGGCCGGACGTGGACAGTTCCACCGATCTGGACGACATCCAGCCGGATGCTGACGACAACCTGCGGGAGTTCATCGACCGACTGATCGCGCAGGGCTACACCGTCACTGACGGCGAGGGCCCCGACCCGCAACTGATCGACCCGGGTGGCCGTGCCGTCGAGACCTGGCGCGAGGACTACCCCTACGACGAACTGCTCGATCGCGACACCTACGAGCAGGAGAAGTACCTGCTGCAGATCGAGCTGCTGAAGCTGCAGTACTGGGGCCAGGACAACGACGTGCGCCACATCATCGTCTTCGAGGGACGCGACGCCGCCGGCAAGGGCGGCACCATCAAGCGGTTCACCGAGCACCTCAACCCGCGCGCAGCCCGGGTGGTCGCGCTCAACACGCCGACCGATCGCGAACGGGGCCAGTGGTACTTCCAGCGCTACGTGCAGCACTTCCCCACCGACGGCGAGATCGTGCTGTTCGACCGGTCCTGGTACAACCGGGCCGGCGTCGAGCGCGTGATGGGCTTCTGCACCCAGGACGCAGTACGAGACCTTCATGAAGCAGACACCCGAGTTCGAGCGGCTGATCGTCGACGCCGGCATCCACCTCACCAAGTTCTGGTTCTCCGTGACCCAGCGCGAGCAGCGGACCCGGTTCGCGATCCGCCAGATCGACCCGGTGCGGCGCTGGAAGCTGTCGCCGATGGACCTGGAGTCACTGGGACGCTGGGAGGACTACACCGCTGCGAAGGAGGCGATGATCGCCCACACCGACACCGACCACGCCCCGTGGATCACCGTCCGCAGCAACGACAAGAAGCGGGCCCGCCTGAACGCGATGCGCTACTTCCTCAACCAGTTCGACTACGAGGGCAAGGACCACGGCGTCGTGGGCGTGCCCGACCCGCTGATCGTCACGCGAGCCCGCGACACCGTCGGCGACTGACGCTATCGTCAGGCTCAGGGATCGTTGGCTCAGCGGCGCAGGAGCTTCGCTGCCCGGCTGCGCAGGTTGCGGTAGGTGACGTACAGCCCGCCGCGCGCCAGCGTCGCCTCGCGGTCCTTCAGCGTTGTCTCCGTGCGGGCGAGTTGGCGGCGGGCGGCCTTGAGTTCGCTGCGCAGGTTCGCCGAGTGTTCGGCTTCGGCGTCGTACAGCGCTGAGCTCGTGTAGGTGTTCATCGACAGCTCCCGCTCGAACGGGCTCAGTGGCACGAACCGGTCCCGGTCCCCGGTGTCGCCGGTGATGCTGGTGCTGATCGCTGCGAGATTGTCGAGGGTCGTGCTCCACAGCTGTTCGCGGATCGTTGCGAACTCAGCCCTGGAAGCTGCGAAGTCGCCGAACCAGGCATCGACAAGGTCGAGGACCTGGGTGGACCAGTCACCTTCGCGGGGGTCCACGGCGAGTTCGGGATGCCCGATGTCGTCGGTGAAGTAGCGGAGCTTGTCCCTTGCGGCCACCGAGATGATCCCGTTGCCCATGCCGAACGGGATCATCTGCGCGTGCCCGCGCATGCCGATCGTCAGGGGTAGCCGGCCGTAGTAGGCCAGTCCGTCGTAGAGGCCCCGGTTCACGCCGTCGAGGCTGACCAGCCGGGCAGCGACGCCGTTCTCTGCGAGGAAGCCGTGGTAGCTGTCGTCGGCCATGCCATGGCTGATCACGTCCAGCTCGTAGCCCTGGCGCCGCAGTTCCTTCGCGACGATGAGGAGTTGGCTGTGGACCTGCTCCTGCCGGTAGCCGGCCAGCTCGTTGCGCGCCTCGAAGGTGACCTGGAGCCCCACGCGCTTCTCCGGCTCGAGGTCCTCGACGTGGAGGTCGGGGACAAGGTAGGAAGCCACGGTGGTGGGGCACGGCTGGTACCTGACCCGCTCGGCGAGCTCTGGATGGAGGTAGCGCTGCAGCTGTCGGATCGAACCGTGATTGCGCAGGCCGAAGAACGCCGACTTCTCGACCGTTGCGTTGATGTGGGAGGTGAAGACCGGGTCGAACTCGGCCTCACCCTCGAACCGGTTGTAGCCGATGGCGAAGACGAGGAGCGGCACCTCGAGCGCCTCCAGCGCGGACAGGGGCATGTTCCATTGCCAGCCGGCGTTGGTGTTCGCGTTCGTGCTGCGCAGCATCAGGCCGCCACCGCCCAGCAGGGCAGCATCGAAGTCGCCGTTCACCCAGGCGAGCTTGCGGGGCCCGACCGGCTGTCGCAGGTTGGTGCTGCCGGTGACGAGGAACTTCTCCCGTCCGCCGTAACCGTTGAACACCTGGCGGACCAGCTCGAAGAGGATGGCGTCGCCGTAGTTGCCCTTCGGCTTGAGGTCGAAGTGGAACAGGTGGTGCATGGGATCCCCCTCGCGGAAGCGGCGGTGAGAGCTCCCGGCGGCACTATGGCCGCACCAGGCAACGATCGGGTGAACGACCGGCAGCTAGAAGGAGGCGACCTTCAGTTCGTGCGTGACGCGGCGCTCCACCAGCACCGGGAGGAAGTCGCGGATCGCGGGATTGACGAAGGACTTGAGGCTCTGCCACACCCGCCTGGCGAGGAAGTCCTTGTTCACGCCCGGGAACTTCGTCGCGAGCCGCCCCACAACTTCTTCGACGATCCTGTCGTCCGGAACTCCAGCCATGTCCCATGCTCATCCCGGTCCGGCCCGGTTGGCAAGCGCGTCCGACCCTCGGACGTCGGCCCACGGGCACGAATTGTTCGCCCTCTGTTTGCCGGGACGTCATTCGGGCGATGCCGCTTTCTGACGGCCATGCCATAGCGTCAAGGCGTGAGCGAGTCTGACGACGTGACAACACCGCAAGGCTCGCGGGACGCCCGGACGCAGCTGGCGGTGGTCGACCGCACGGCCGAACAGGCACAGCCGCGGACGCTGCTCGACATCTTCCGTGAGACCGCGGCCCGGAACCCCGACTCCGCAGCCATCGAGGACCCCGCCGGCACCATCGTCTACAGCGAGCTGCTCACGGAGGTCGAGACCGCTGCCCGCCGGCTCATCGCAGCCGGGGTGCGCAGCGGCGACCGGGTGGGCGTGCGCCTGCCCTCCGGGCTCACGCGGGTTGTACGTGGCGATCCTGAGCGTGCTCGCTGCCGGCGCAGCGTACGTTCCGGTCGATGCCGACGACCCGCAGGAGCGGGCCGACCTGGTGTTCGGCGAGGCCGCCGTCATCGGGGTGATGACCCCGGACGGCTTCCGTCCCACGGTCAGCAACCTGTCCAGGTTCGACGCCGGACCGCAGGAGCCGACACCTGCCGACGACGCCTGGATCATCTTCACCTCCGGCTCGACCGGGCTGCCCAAGGGTGTCGCCGTCAGCCACCGCTCGGCGGCAGCCTTCGTCGACGCGGAGGCACAGCTCTTCCTCACCGATGCCCCCCTCGGCCCCGGCGACCGGGTACTTGCCGGCCTTTCCGTCGCGTTCGACGCCTCGTGCGAGGAGATGTGGCTGGCCTGGCGCTACGGCGCCTGTCTCGTGCCGGCGCCCCGTTCCGTCGTGCGCAGCGGCGAGGACCTCGGCGGCTGGCTCGTTCGTCACCGGATCACCGTCGTCTCGACGGTGCCGACCCTCGCAGCGCTGTGGCCGGTCGAGGCCCTGGAGCAGGTGCGGCTGCTGATCTTCGGCGGCGAGGCCTGCCCGCCGGAACTCGCCGCCCGGCTGGTGGCAGAGGGCCGCGAGGTCTGGAACACCTACGGCCCGACGGAGGCCACCGTCGTGGCCACGGCCTTCCTGCTCGACGGGCACTCGCCCGTCAGCATCGGGCTGCCGCTGGCCGGCTGGTCGATCGCCGTCGTCGACGGTGACGGACGAGCCGGTGCAGCGCGGCGTCACCGGAGAACTGGTCATCGGTGGCGTCGGGCTGGCCCGCTACCTCGACCCCGTCCGGGACGCCGAGCAGTACGCGCCGCTGCCATCGCTCGGCTGGGGACGGGCCTACCGCTCCGGCGACCTGGTGTCCCTCGAGCCGATGCAGGGCTCATGTTCCACGGGCGGGCGGACGACCAGGTGAAGGTCGGCGGGCGGCGGATCGAGCTCGGCGAGGTCGAGGCCGCGCTGTCCGCGCTCCCCGGGGTGGACGCGGCGGCCGTCGCCGTCCGCCGGACCGAAGCCGGCGTTCCGATCCTTGTCGGCTACCTGATCGCCGCCCCCGGCTTCGACCGCAAGGCGGCACGCGAGCGGCTGGCCAGGCACCTCCCGGCGCCGATGATCCCGATGCTGGCGCAGGTGGACGACCTGCCCGTCCGCACGTCGGGCAAGGTCGACCGGGACGCACTGCCCTGGCCGTTGCCCGAGGTCACCGAAGCCCTCACCCTCTTCCGTGGCGAGGAGGGCTGGCTCGCGCAGCAATGGCTGGCTGTCCTCGGCATCCCCGTGCTGGACCGCAAGGCCGACTTCTTCGACATCGGCGGCGGTTCCCTCGCAGCCGCCCAGCTGGTGTCGCGCATCCGGACCCGGGCGCCGGAGTTCAGCGTCGCCGACGTCTACGACCACCCACGCCTCGACGCCATGTCGACGGCCATCGCGGAGACCGCGACCGACACCGACTGGCGCGCGACGTTCAGCAAGCCTCGGCCGACCCCGCTGGCCACCCGCTGGGCACAGACCGTGCTGTCGGTGCCGCTGTTCATCTTCTCCGGTGTCCGCTGGCTGGTGTACCTGCTCACCGCGAGCTGGCTGCTCCGGCACACGACCACCGGCTTCGGCTTCCTCCCACTGGTGAACGGCTGGCTGCTGCTGGCGGGACTCGCGGTGTTCGCCTCGCCGTTCGGCCGCATGGCGATCGCCGCAGCGTCCGCCCGCGCTGCTGCTGTACAAGCTGAGGCCCGGCGACTACCCGCGCGGTGGTCAGGTGCACATGAGGCTGTGGCTGGCAGAACAGGTCGCGCACCAGGTGGACGCGGTCGGGCTGGCCGGCGCACCCTGGGTCGTCTTCTACGCCCGCGCCCTCGGCGCCCGGATCGGCAACGACGTCGACCTGCACACCCTTCCGCCGGTGACCGGGCTGCTGCGGATCGGCGACGGCGCGGCGATCGAGCCGGAGGTCGACCTTGCCGGCTACTGGATCGACGGCGACACCGTGCGCATCGGGGGCATCCGGATCGGCGACCACGCGACCGTCGGCGCCCGCAGCACCCTCGCCCCGGGCACCCGGATCGACCCGGGCGCGGAGGTTGCCCCGGGCTCCGCCGTCTTCGGACGGGTGAAGTCGGGCCAGTTGTGGGCCGGCTCCCCCGCCGTCCGCGCCGCAGAGCCCAGCAAGGGCTGGCCGGAGGACCGGCCGCTCAACAGCCGGCGGTGGGTGGTTGCCTACGGGGCGGCGTCCATCGTGCTGGGGTCTGTTGCCGATCGTCGCCTTCGCCCTCGGCGCGCTGGTCGTCGCACAAGGGATGCGCGGAGCGCCCGACGTGGCGAGCGCCGGCCTGCGTGCCCTGCCCCTGCCTCGTGCCCGGGGTGCTCGTCACCGGCGCAACCCTCGCCGGCGCCATCCTCGTCGCCACCCGGCTGCTCGCGATCGGGCTCGTTCCCGGCACCTACCCGGTGCGCAGCCGGATCGGCTGGCAGGCGTGGTGCACCGAGCGGCTGCTCGACTCGGCCCGCACCCTGCTGTTCCCGCTGTACGCGAGCCTGATCACCCCGCTGTGGCTGCGCCTGCTGGGCGCCGAGGTCGGGCAAGGACGTCGAGGCGTCCACGGTGGTGCTCCTGCCGTCGGTGACGACGATCGAGGACGGAGCCTTCCTCGCCGACGACACGATGGTCGCCTCCTACGACCTGCACAACGGCTGGCTCCGCATCGGCAGCGTCACGATCGGCAAGCGTGCCTTCCTCGGCAACTCCGGGCTGGCCGGCGGCGGCCACTCCGTGCCGAAGGACGGCCTGGTGGCCGTGCTGTCGGTGACGCCCGCTGAAGTCGAAGCCCGGCTCGTCGTGGCTGGGCTCCCCCGCCGTCCGGCTGCGCCGCCTGGCCGTCACCGGCGACCTCGAGCGCACCTACCGTCCCACCCTTGCCCTGCGCTGGTCGCGCGCGCTCTGGGAGGCGTGCCGGCTGCTGGCCGTCGTCACCACCTGCGCCATCGGCCTGTGGGTCGTCCTCGCCCTCGCCTGGCTCGACGAGCGGGTCGGGCTCTTCTGGACGGCGATCCTCTCCGGCGTCGTGCTTGTCGTTGCCGGGTTGATGGCCGCCGCCATCTCGACGGCCGTGAAGTGGATCGTCGTCGGTCCCATCCGCGCCGGGGAGCACCCGCTGTGGTCGAGCTTCGTCTGGCGGACGGAGGTGTCGGACACCTTCACCGAGATGGTCGCCGGCCCCTGGTTCGCGAATGCCAATGTGGGCACCCCGGCGCTCGCCCTGTGGCTGCGGAGCCTTGGCGCGAAGATCGGTCGCGGCGTGTGGTGCGACACCTACTGGTTGCCCGAACCCGACCTCGTCACCCTTGGCGACGGCGCCACGGTCAACCGGGGTTGCGTTGTGCAGACCCACCTCTTCCATGATCGAATCATGAGCATGGACACTGTGGTGATCGAACGCGGCGGCACGCTGGGACCGCACAGCATCGTCCTGCCCGGCGCGACCATCGGCGCCTACGCGACGATCGGGCCGGCGTCGCTCGTGATGCGCGGGGAGTCGGTGCCGGTGGGCAGCCGCTGGAGCGGCAATCCGATCGGCCCGTGGCGAGCGGTGAAGGTGCGCGCGTACCAGGCGGACGCTTCGTGACGGTCGACCCCTACACGCCGCACAGCGGTGATCCGAGCTACCACGTCCTCGAGTACCGCCTGATCCTGCGCTACCGCGTGCTCACCAACCGGCTGGACGGCGAGGCGACGATCATCGCCGTCGCCGATGAAGCAGCTGGACTCGCTGCGGCTCGACCTCGTGGGACTGAAGGCCGCCCGGGTGCGGGTGGACGGGGAGAAGCGCACCTCGTTCCGGCAGAGCAACCGGCGGCTCACCGTCACCCCGCCGGCGCCCATCGCGGCCGGCCAGGAGTTCCGGGTGAGCGTGCGCTACTCCGGCTCGCCCGGCCCGCGCACGTCCCGCTGGGGACAGGTGGGCTGGGAGCACCTCGAGGACGGCATCCTCGTCGCCTCGCAACCGGTGGGTGCGCCCACCTGGTACCCGTGCAACGACCGGCCGTCCGACAAGGCGCGCTACCGCATCGAGCTGACCCTCGAGGAGGGCTACACGGTCGCAGCGACCGGGCGAACTGGCGTCCTGCGTCTCGTCGTCGGGAAGGGCCACCTGGACGTTCGTCGACGACCTGCCCACCGCCAGCTACCTCGTGGCCCTGTACATCGGGCGGTACCGGTCGGAGGCACTGGCGCTGGGGGCCGTGCCCGGCACGGTCTACTACCCCGCGGACGCTCCGCGGCCGGATTCTGAGCCGACCTCGCCGGGCTTGCCGGGCATGATGGCGCTGTTCGAGCGCCGCTTCGGCCCCTACCCGATGGGGCGCTACGACGTCGTGGTCACCCCCGATGCGCTCGAGATCCCGCTGGAGTCCCAGGGCATGGCCGTCTTCGGGGCCAACCACCTCGACGGCGCGGGCTCCTCGGAGCGCCTCGTCGCCCACGAGCTCGCCCACCAGTGGTTCGGCAACAGCGTCGGCATCGCGCAGCTGGCAGGACATCTGGCTCAACGAGGGCTTCTGCTGCTACGCCGAATGGCTGTGGTCGGAGGAGTCCGGCGGGCTGTCGGCCCACCAGCAGGCCAAGCACCACCACGCGCTGCTGGCCGACCTGCCGCAGGACCTCGTGACGTCCGACCCCGGCGCCCACGAGATGTTCGACGACCGGGTCTACAAGCGGGGAGCGCTCACGCTGCACGCCCTGCGGCGCGTCGTCGGCGACGAGGTGTTCTTCGAGATCCTGCGCCGCTGGTGCGACCTGAAGCGGCACGGCACCGGGAGCACCGCGGAGTTCATCGCCCTCGCCGAGGAGGTGTCCGGCGCCGAGCTCGGGCCGCTGTTCAGCCAGTGGCTGGACCAGACGAAGCTGCCGAAGATCCCGCATCGCACCAAGCAAGACTGATCACGTAACCGGCGGGCCCGGCCACGTCGGCCACGTGGTACCGGTCGTGCGACCGCGCGATCGCGGCATGCGTCCCCGCGCAGCCGCACGTCGCGGGGTTCGACGAGCAGTCCCCTGCCGTCGGCCTTCAGGACGGCCTCGATCCGCGTCCAGCGCCGCAGCACCGGCTGCCGCGAGCGGCCGAGCAGCGTTCCAGGTCACGCGTCCGCGTGGTGTCGGACGCATCGAGCTCGACGTCGACGCCGAGCCTGCCCGCCGCCGGCGGACGGGGCGACGGCCGCCACGACGAGGCCGCGGGCGTAGGACACGCTCGCGACGGCCGGCACGCCCGTCAGCTCCACCGCGCCGTGCCGCTGCCCGCACCGCACGCAGACGCCGGTGCCGATGCTCCAGCCGGAGGCGTCCGGGAACAGTCCGCCGACGAGGCCGGACACCAGCGATCGACCCACGCACGAACTCCCTGCGGCGATCGACGCCGAAACCGGCGGCCCGTGCCTGGTCCTGGGGGCTCAGGTCGTTGAGGCGTGGCCGGGTGCCGACAGGGCCGGGGCTGGTCGCGGCCCAGGCGACGCTCGCCGGTCCGACCGCGATGGAGTGCATCGGCTCAGAGCCAGCGCTGACGCCGGAAGTTGCGGTACAGCAGCCAGCACGCCGTTGCCATCACCGCGGCGATCAGCGGGTAGCCCCAGGGCCACTCGAGCTCCGGCATGAACGTGAAGTTCATGCCGTAGATGCCGGCGATCATCGTCGGGACTGCTGCGATCGCGACCCAGGCAGAGATCTTGCGCATGTCCTCGTTCTCGGAGACCGACAGCCGAGCCACGGCCGCCTGCAGGATCGAGCTCATCAGCTCGTCGTAGTTGGCCACCTGCTCGCGCACCTGCTCGAGATGGTCGTGTACGTCGAGGAAGTACTGCCGAAGGTCCTTGTCGCGTTGGCGCTCCCCGAGCATCCGCAGCGGCAGGTGCAGCGGTGCGATCGAGCGCTTCATCTCGATGAGGTCGCGCTTGAGTTCGTAGATTCGCTCCACCTGCGGGATGCCCCGCACGGCGAACACATGCGTCTCGATCTCCTCCACGTCCTCCTCCACGGCGTCGGCCACCCGCAGGTAGTCATCGACGACGCTGTCGAGAACCGCGTGCAACACGGCCACCGGGCCGCGCGCCAGCTGCTTGGGTCGCGATTCCAGGTGTCGCCGCACCGGCTGCAGCGCTCCGTAGCGTCCACGGCGGACGGTGACGGCGAACCAGTCGCCGACGAAGACCGTCGCGGAACCGGTCTCGACGATCTCGCCGCCCTCGTTGCGGACGGCGCTTTCGACGTAGCCGATGGTGCGCAGCGACAGGAAGATGCTGCCGTCCTCGTGGCTCTCCAGCTTGGGGCGCTGCCGCTCCCCGTTGGCATCCTCGAGTTCGAGCGGATGGAGCCCGAAGATGCTCCCCAGGCCGTTCAGCTGACCGATCGAGGGTTCGAAAAGCCCGAGCCAGATGAAGCCAACCCCGACCCTCGCCATGCCACACGCGTCGAGGAAGTCGTCACCGGGCTGCCGCACACCGTCGACGTACCGCGCCCAGTCGATGGCCGCACCGAGCGGGTCGGCCGCGTCGGATGGCTCGGTCGGGCTGGGTGTCGGCATGGGTTCAGCGACCCGGAAGACCCGGGTGATGCCCGGCATCGGGTTGCGGCGTCCAGGCAGGGACAACTTCACGGCATCGGACCCCCTGGTTCGCGTCGTCGACGACAGACAGCGGTGAACCTAACAGGCACTTCCTGAACTGCGGGTGAACGAGCTGTGATTCGCCGCGAACCGGGCCGGTGCACGCCGCCAGAGCACTTGAGTCAGCGCAGTGGCCGAGGGGTCCACCTCGCGCCGGCGGCGCCGGTCATCCTCCGACCGATCTGCGCCGGGACCGCGCCGATCGGCGCAACGCTGCACCACGCAAGGCTGACCAGGAAGCCGGGCGGCCCGGGCACCTCGGTCACCGCATAGCTGGCCGCCTGCCCGGCGATCCACGCGCCGCCGCGACGCAGGTGCACCGACCCCGGATCGATGAGGAGACCCCGCCCGTCGGCCTTGAGCACGGCACCCACCCGCGTCCACCGTCGCAGGATGGGCTCGGTCGAGGCACCGAGCATGCGGCGCAACTCCTCGATGCGTCCGATGTCGGCAACGCCGAACTCGACATCGAGTGCCGAGCCGGCTCACCTGGCTGGTCGGTGCCACCGCCACCACGACGAGGTCCGCTGCATACGACACGCTGGCGCGGGCCGGCACGCCCTCGAGCTCGACGCCGGCGTGCAGCCGCCCGCACCGGCGGCACGGGCTCGGCGACGATCGTCCACTCGGTGGCGTGGGGGAAGAGACCGGCCACCAGCGCGTGGATGAGGAGTCGGCCCACCACGAACCCGTCCCGCAGGACGGGGGCCAGCTCGTCAAGGCGGAGCAGGTCCGGTCCGCTGAGTGCGGCCACGGGTACCGCGTCAGCCGACTCGCCGCGCCGGTGCCCAGGCGACCAGTGCGGGTCCGACGCAGCACGGTGCCGGCGTGGACGCCCAGGACGCTAGCGCGCACAGCACTGACGGGACTCGCCGGCCGGGCCCGACGGGCCGATCCTGAGCATGGCTCTCCTCGTGAACTCGACCACCTTGTCCGACCATGACGTGTCGGGACCAACGAGCTGCCAACACCGACGTGAACGGAAGGAGATGAAGCTGCGAACATGCTGATCGCAGCGGCGATCTGCCGTTCCCTTCCCGGGTTACCGGCGCGTCGGGACCACGCCTTGGACGTTGTTGGGCGTCCAGGTCGCCGTTTCGGCAGGCTGTTCGTGTGGCCGACCATCGAAAGGCGTCGAAGAAGACGACAGCCGCCGGTGCCGTCGTGGTGCGCGAAGGGGACCCGGCCTCGAGGTGCTGCTGGTGCGTCGCGCGGACCCTGACGGCTGGTCCCTCCCGCACGGCACGCTCGACCCGGACGAGTACCCTGCCGGCTGCGCCGTCCGGCGCACCCTCGAGCAGACGGCCGTCGGTATCCGGATCGGCATTCCACTGGGACAGGTCGAGTGCCACGGACGGAAGCCGGTCGCACCAGGTCGCCTATTGGCGTGCCGTCGCGGTCTCCGCCGGTCGCCATCATCGCGACCGACGACGTCGACCGGGTCGCATGGCTGCCTGCAACGGAGGCGGCCTCCCTGGTGTCCAAGGAGGAGCGCGGCCTGATCGAGCGGGCCGTCGAGCTGCCGGAGACGATCCCCCTGCTGATCGTGCGGCACGGCAAGGCGATGCTGCGCGCCGACTGGAGCGGACGTGACCAGGCCCGGCCGCTGACGTCCCGTGGTCGTCTGCAGAGCCAGCGCCTCGCTCGCGCTGCTGGATGCGTTCGGGGTGGGGACGCTCGCCTCCTCGACCTCCAACCGCTGCATGAAGACCCTGCAGCCGTTCGCGAAGCTCCATCGTCTCGAGGTGGTGGGCTGGACGACGCTCAGCGAGGAGCAGGCCGAGCAGAACCTGAAGGCCGTCGACAAGCTGGTCCGCCGCCTGGCGAGAGAGGCCGTGGAGTCCGGCACGCCGCTGGCGATCTGCGGGCACCGCCCGGTCCTGCCGACCATGCTGGCGACCTTCGGCCTTCCGGACCGGGCGCTGCGCCCGGGCACAACGGTGATCGCCCACCTCGGTCCGGACGGCGAGACGCTCGCTGTCGAGTGTCACGAACCGAGGGCCTGACCCGCCATCGGGGACGGCCGCCGAGCCGTGGTGTTCGCTGGGCCTGACGCAGCCCCTCGATCGCCTCAGCCGACGAACGCCGTCATGCGGATCGACACCCGTATCCCGGGAAGGTCGACACCGAGCTTGGCGACGTAGCGCGTCGGTGGCTGCGTCGGGAACCACAGCGCATATTCCTCGTTGAGTCCTGCGAAGTCGGTGGGATCGGTCAGGAGCACCCCCACCTCGACGACGTCGTCAAGACCCGCTCCGCCGGCCTGGAGGATCGCCGCGCAGTTCGCCAACGCCTGTCGGGTCTGGAGCTGAATGGTGTCCCCCGCGAGCGTGCCCGTCGCCGGATCGGCCCCTACGGTTCCCGAGATGAAGACGAACGGCCCGGCCTTGACGCCCTGGCTGTAGAACGGCGAAGCGGGGGCACCCTCGGTGGTGACGATGTGGCGTGGCATGGCAATCCTCCCGTGAGAGATCTGGGGGAATGCTAACTCGCTTGCGATCAGTGTTCGCGGCCACCCAGCAGGCCCAGCTCGTGCGCGGTCGCGATCATCGCCTGGCGGCTGGTTGCGCCGAACTTGTTGCGAAGCGTTGCCACCTGCTTGCGTACCGTGTTCACGGACACCTGCAATTGCCGTGCGATGGTGTCGATGGTCTCCGTGGTGGCCAGGAGAGGCAGCAGGATCTCCTCGCGGCGGGTCAGGTGGATCACGGTCGGTGCCGAGTCGAGGTTGCCCTGCACGCGGTTGAGGCGCTCCCGGATCACGACATCGTCGAGGATGCAGGGCGCGTCATGCTCCAGCGCGCCATGGTGCTCGAGGAGGTCGGAGCGGAGCTTCGCCGGGATGAAGACGAACGGCAGGACATCGGCCATCTCCGTGCTCAGCGTGCAGGCCTCGTGAAGGGCTTCCCTCACCGCGCCGTCCTCGGCACCGACGAGCAGGAGCCCGGCACTCCTGATGGCGTGCAGGTGCGCGCGGGACGGTGCGTGGATCGCCGGGTCATGGATACCCGTTTCCGAGACGCGGATGGCCTCCGCGCCATCGTTGCCGCACAGGTGCATGCGCGCCTCCGACACCAGGAGGTAGTCGCTCAACCGCGACTGGGCACCGGACTTGAGCACGTTGTCGGCTTCATGGATCCGTCCCGCACAGCAGAGCAGGTCTGCCTGGGCACGGATGGCGAGCGCATCGCTCAGCGTCCCGTACTCGATGGCCGCCGGATTACTGGCAACGGCAGCCTCCAGTCGGGCGAGGCCGAAGTCCGGCTTCCGCCAGGTGAGGTCGTGCATGCTCCGGATCCAGGCGTAGGCCGACCAGAACTCCGACCCCTCCTCGAGTGCCGCAGCCAGCTGCAACTCCTCCTCCGCCCGCTCGCGATCCAGAACCCTGACGGCGCTGTGGGCAAGTGCAAGGTGCAGGTAGGGAGAGGCGATCTCCGCGAAGGCTCCGCACGCCGGAGCCTGGGCGTCGTAGTACTCGGCGGAGCGCTCCATCCCGCGGGGGTTCCCCGCGATGCTCAACACCAATGCCTCCACGCCCGCGCCGACCAGCGCCCAGACGTCCCCCGGCCGGCCGAGCATCACGGCCTCCTCACAGTCCGAACGGGCCTGGAACAGGTCGCCTCTCAGCAGTGCCGTGACCGCTGATGCAGCGTAGAAGAGGGTTTGGGCGGAGGATCGCGGCGCGTTGCCGGCGTGCGTCTGGCGGTCGATGACCGCAGCGATGGCCTCCCTTGTGGCCCAGGCGTCATCGAGCGGGTCGGGATGGCCGTCCATCGTCCGCTGCGCCATCATCCAGATGCTGCCGGCCCGCAGGGCTGCATCCAGGCTGCGGTGGCCGGCCCAGCCGGAGTGCAACAGGCGCCCGTCCCGACGGAGCGTGCGGACCGCCTGCTCGCTGAAGGTCCCTGCCCTGTCCGGGTCCAGTGCAGCCGTCATCGCAGCGGCCTGGCTCAACGCCGGGTTCTCGGCACGTGCTTCCGGGGGAACCTGCGCGAACACGCGAACAGCACTCTGCGCCATGTCGCTCCAGGCTGCCGGGGGAAATCGCATCCAGACCTCTGACAATGCAGTCCACTCGGCGTTCTCGTGCGCCCAGAGCGCGAGCTGGCCGCTGAGCGAATGGGGTGCGCCGGCAAGTCCGAGTCGAATCAGATCCTCGCGAACCTGTCGGATACCGCCAGGAAGTTCCTCCAACTCCGCCAGCAACGCTTTACGGGGACCTTCATCAATGAGGAAGGTCTCACCCGTTGGATCGTCAGGGTCGCTCCGCAACAATCCAGCGGCCGTCAGTCCCGCAAGAAACTCCGCCATGTTCTTCGGCGGCTGGTCACCCGCAACTTCGCAGACGAGCTCCACGAGCGCTGGTGTCACGCGTTCGGCGACGGCGAGCCTCCCGAGCCAGGGCGGCACGACGACGGTGGGCGGCGCACCCCGGCCGACGACGAAAAGCGGTCTACCACGAGAATTGCTCGCCTCTGGAGGCACAGCTGAGCTCTGGAAGGGCACGGAAAGCCTCGGTTCATTGCCGGACAACCCTGAACCCCTGGAAGCACGAGCGGGAAGTGGATCGCGTGAGATGGTTGACGTGAAGTCGCGATGCGGCTGATCGAATGCTAGCGGAATGCGCACCGGACAGAATCGGCATGGAAATGGCAAGGATGAACTGCACAATCCGGAATCGTTGGCGGTGGCGACGGGCGACCAGCTGACGCGTGGGCAGGTAGCCCGGGCGGGGACATGCGGCGTGCCACCTGGGTACGGGAGACTTGGTCGACCTCTGTGAGGAGCCCGTCGTGCCCGATGTCCCCCGTCCCAGATTCACGAATCGACGCTGGATCCTGATGCTCGCCGCACTGGCGCTGGTGGGCACGAGCCTCGTCGCGCCGGCCCTGGAGCTGAGCGCCCAGGCTTCGCAGGCGTGCACCTCCGTCCCGTTCACGAGTTCAAGGAAGGCGCACCGCTGGTACCGCGTGCCGAGTGTTGTCGGCACGGGAGGCGGCCGGGTCATCGCTTTCGCAGAACGACGCGACCGGGCGACCGGCGACGACGGCAACTTCGACATCGTGATGCGGGTCTCCAGGGACAACGGCTGCCACTGGGGGGCGCTGCGGGTAGTCAGCAACAACGGCTCACGGCGCGTGTCCAATCCCGTGCCGGTGTACGACCAGGGCGCAGGGCAGGTGCTCCTGTTCACCACCGTCCTCGCCCACAACGCCAAAACCGGCGGCACCATCACCACTCTTCACCAGCAACGGATGAACCCCGACGGGTCAGCCGTGACTGCCCTCTCCGCAGGACTCGTGAGCCCCGAGGGCATGGCTGGCAGAGCGATGGGCAACTGCGGGCCCGGGCATGCCGTCGTGCTGAGCCAGGGCTACCACGCCGGCCGGATCGTCGTCCCCCTGAGTCGACGCGACTCGACGGGCACCTACATGCTCTACGCGGTCTTCAGCGATGACCACGGGACGACCTGGCGGGTCGGCTACACCCAGAACGTCGGCACACGCGCGCTGATCGAGGGCTCCCTCGCTGAGGCGCAGGACGGCAGTCTCGTGGCGACCTATCGGGAGAAGAACTCGAAGTCGTCAACGGCCAAGCCGGGCAAGAACCGGGTGATCGCCCGTTCCAGCGACGGCGGTGAGACCGTCTCGACGTTCACCTCCATGACCGGCGTCAGGACGGTTCCCGTCTTCGGAAGCCTCCTCGGCGTCGGCAGCATGCTGCTGTTCTCCTCACCCGACACCGTGAACACCAGGAACCTGTCCAGTCGCCGAGGCATGCGGTTGTTCACCAGCTCCGACTCGGGAGTCACCTGGCAGGCAGCCCGGCGCGTCGGCTCCCGGACGGACCCGGCCGGATACTCCGACCTCGTCCAGCTCGATGACGCAACGGTCGGAATCCTCTACGAGAACGGCTACTCGGGTGGCTGGAAACAGATCCGGTTCACGCAGCTCGCGCTCGCCGGCCTCCGCTGAGCCCAGTGCTGGTAGGGACGCGTTCCGATCCTGGTCACGTCCCGGTGGTTGTGCGCTCCAGCAGGAGCGCCCTCCAACCCAGGTCGGCCTCGGTGACCGAAGTGACCACGAGGCCCAGCCCCGCGAGATTCGGTGGCACCTGATCGGCGGGGAGTGCGTTGAGACGAGCCTGGTAGACCCACAGCATGCGCCGCTGCCCCGCGAGCTCGCGACGCACCTTCGCCCTGGACGTCGGCCGCGTGAACACCGTCGGGGACTTCGGGTCGAAGTGACGCATCGGGTTTGACCGGAAGGCAGGATCGGCGCTGACGAGGATTCCGGCCCCACTCTCGCTCGGTATCAGGATCGGGATCCCCGGGTTGTCCGCGCGCACACCGGCGATGACCGCAAGGATTCCGGTGAGGTTCTGGCCGTGACCAGCTGGTGACCGGAGCTCGGATTGCGCTTGCAGCGTCAGTGCCGAGTGCATGCCGAGGAGAGCGACAGCGACGGTGGCCGCTGCTCCCCGCGACGCCCACGATGACATGGCCCGCCCACCGGGCAGCGCGAGCCGTGCCCCGACGAGGTGCACCACGCCGGCAACGAGCGCAGCAGTGCCGATTCCGGCAAGAGCGGCGAGTGGTGGGAGGAACGCTATCCAGTAGCGAATCCTGAAGAGGTTCGTCCTCACCGAGGCAGCGGCCAGTGCCAGGAACAGGGGCGTGAGCAGCCAGATCGTCAACGACCGGGAGAACGGCGCCAGGCGTCCCTTGAGCCCTAGCGCTGCCCCGGCAAGGGCGAGCCCGAGCAGGACGGAGGACGCCAGCGGCGGCCCCGAGGAGGAGATCGCCTGGTTGAGCTTGTCGAGGAGCTGGAAGGCGGAGAGCCGCTGGAAGGCGTCGGCGGCCACCGGACCTGTTCCATGACCCAAGCTGCCCAGCACCTGTTGTGCGGCGACGGCTGCTGCGACGACCATCATCCCGCCCAGCGCCGCGACCCTCCGCAGACGCGCTCGGGGTGCCAGCCCTCGTTGGGTAGCGGTGGCGAGGAGGTGGGCGGGCCATTGGAAGATGCCGAAGGTGTGGACGACAGCGACGGCGGTGAGGCTTGCGGTGTACGGGATCGCCCGGACGATGCCGGTCAGTCTCTTCCGGTGGGTGCCGGACGCTGGATCGCGCTCGACGGTGACCGCAGCGTTGCGCGGCTGCAGCCAGCAGTCCAGGGCGAGCCAGCTCACTGTGGCCGCCAGTGCCAGCAGGCTGTAGCCGCGAGCTTCCTGCGCGAAGCGATTGAACCCGGGGATGCCGATCAGGATCAGCCCCGAGAGAAGGCCCGCCCACCGGCCGGCAGTGCGGGCGACGAGGAGGTACAGCACGACGACCGTCCCGGTCGCAGCGACGGCGGACAACAGCCTCAAGGCCAGCAGTGTCGGCACTCCCGGCCACACGACGTTGAGGGCAGCCACCCACCCCTTGGCGAGGACGTAGTAGGGCACCAGTGGCGCGTCCGGGCCGGCAAGGAGCACAAGCAGTTGAGGCCAGTTGCGCCACAGCGCCGTAACGGTGGCCCCCTCGTCCGTCCACGGCGACGGCGTCTGGATTCCGGAGGTGAACACCGCGATCGCGATCACGGTCAGGAGCGTTGCGGTGATGGCTCCGACCCAGGGCCGCTGTGCCTTCATCGGGTGTGCATCCGTCCGCGCGCTGAGCAGCGACAAGCGCTCCCGAGGGGGGCGGGAGCGCTTGCTGTTGGTGGCTGGGGCCCGGTTATGGGAGTTCCGGCAAGGCCCGCTCGGCGACTGGGTCGTTCCTCATGGCTCCATGCTGACCGCGACGGGTGAACCGGGGACGACGTCCGACCGGGCAGCAGCAGACACGCGTGTGAACAACCGATGACACGCGCGAGCTAGTGGACGGGCCGCTTCACCCGAAGCAATTACCCCGCGCCGGCTTCCTTTAATCAGCGTCACGCCTCGCCGAAGCCGTAACCACCTATTCCCACGCCACTGGAGAGCTGATTTCCGATTGTCAGGTAATTGGTCCCGCCATTGCAGCGGACACGTTTTGCGTCCAGCAGTCTCTGGGTAAGTCCATTGCAGTAACGCCGGTGCGGGGGGATGCAATGACCAGAGTGAGTGCTGAGGCGGCGGCATGACCCTGCTCACGCGCTACCGGGACGACCAGACCGCTCCGACCATCGTCGCCGTGGGTCGGGACCTGATCGTTCGCGCCCTCCTTCCCGCACTGGCGCTGTTCGCCGTCGGTCTCGGAGTCGGGTGGGTGCTCGTCGGGCCGGTCGGATCATCGCCGGCAGAGGACCAGCTCAGCGTTCTTGCGCAATCGGGGCGGGCGCCCGTGCTCGACACGATCGCCCTGACAGCCTCGGCCATCGGGTCAGTGAACGGAAACGCGATCATCTGCCTGCTCAGCGTCGCGCTGGTGTGGATCGTCAGTCGCCGGTGGTGGCTCGCAGCTCTGCCCGCGGTGGCGCTCGCCCTCCACGTCATGGTCCATCTCGCCACGTCGACCCTCATTGCGCGACCGAGGCCGCAGGTGGAGACCCTGGACATCGGCCAGCCAACGGCCAGCTTCCCGAGCGGCCACATGGGTGCAACGACCGCACAACTGCTCGTCCTTGTGTTGTTCCTGTTCCACCGCGTGGCGAGTCGCCTGTGGCGCTCAGTGGTCACCGTGCTGGCAACCAGCTACCTGTTGGTGCTCGGATGGTCCCGGGTCTACCTCGGGATGCACCACCTCAGCGACGTGGTCTGGGGCGCTGTCAACGGCGTCGCCTGCGGGCTCATCGCCTGGCTCTTCCTCCGTCGCAACCGCATGGCGGAAAGCGACGCTGATGGCTGATCAGGTTCGGGCCCGACGTGCACGGCTGAACAGGTACACACCGAAGCAGGCGAACCCGGCGGCCACCACCGTGACCAGCACCTGCCCCAGCGGCAGCGTCACCATCTGGTGCAGTGCCCCGTCCAGGCCCTTCGACTTCGACGCCTGGTGGGTGACTCCGGCCGTGAGGAGACCGAGGCCGACACCGATGAGGGCGATCCCCCTTGCGATGTAGCCGAGCTTGCCTGCGAGGACGGTCATGCGGCTCGGGGTGCTGGCCAGGTCGCTCCGGAACTTCTCGGTCCAGCCCTTGTAGATGTGGTAGCCACCGATCGCTGCGACGGCGAGGCCCGCGACGACCACCAGCGCCTGGCCGAACGGCAGGTCCATGAGGGTTGCGGTTGCGTCCTTCGCCTGGGTCTGTCCCGACGTCCCGACGCCCATCAGGAAGGAGACTGCGCCCCAGGCCAGCACGAGATAGACGACGGCCTTCGCACCCGCCTTGACGCGATCCTTCGTCTCGTGACCGCGCACGCACTCCCCGATCTGCCACACGGCGAGGAGTACGAAGGCGACGACGATCGCGACAAGGATGATCATGCCCAGCGGGGTGGCCGCCACCAGCGCCATGGCACCGGAAGGGTCGGCCTTTGCTGCCCTGCCGAAGGCAACCTGCAGTCCGAGCCAGGCGATCAGCAGGTGAAGGACGCCGTTGACGGCGTAACCGGCACGGGCGCCGGCATCGACGAGCGGATGGTCGGTGACGTCTCCCACAGCGCTCGAGAGTCGTCCGGTCGACGTGGCGTCTCTCCCCGTTGCCTTCCCTGATGCGGTCATGCTGCCCTCCCTGTCGTGCTGATCCTGTAGCTGTACCCGGTCCCCCGCCGGCGCCTCGCGTCGATCCACCGAGGCGTTGGCGCGGGAATGGGTACGGTCCGTGCGTTCGACGAAAGGTGAACGTGCGGATGTCGCAACTGGCCAAACCTCCCGCCAAGCTCCTTCGCGGCGTCCGCAGCTATGTCGGTACGAACGCTGCCCTTCTGCTCACGGCTGCGGTGGGCGCTGCGGCGTTCAGCCTGCTCATCAGCGCCAGCGCGGATGTCTACGAGGCCGTGGCGAACGGGGACGGATTGAGCGGGCTCGACCGTCCCGCGCTCGACCTCGCCGTCTCCCTGCGCACACCTGCCGGCGAACACTGGGTGACCGCCTTCACCAATCTCGGTGGCACCGCGTCGATGGTCTTCATCACCGTGACCCTCACAAGCGCGATGTACGTGCACTGGCGGCGGCGCTCCATCCCGCTGATGATGGGAATCGCCGCGTCCGGCTCGCTGATCTTCACCAGTGTCGGCAAGACGATCGTCGGCAGGGCTCGGCCACCGCTCTCGCTGGCGGTGCCGCCCTATGAGTACGCCCCCTCGTTCCCTTCCGGGCACACCCTCAACAGCACCGTGATCGCGCTGATGCTTGCCTACCTCGCGTGGTGGCTGTCGAAGGCCGTCTGGGTGCGTGTGCTCGCTCCGATCCTTGCGTCCCTCTGGGCGGCGGCGATGGGCCTGAGCCGGGTCTACCTCGGCCATCACTGGATCACCGATGTGATGTTCGGCTGGATCTTCGGGCTGGCCTGGCTCGCTCTGCTCATCACCGTGCACCGGATCCTGCTGCGGCTTGACCGGCGCGATCGCCGGATCGCCGAAAAGGGAGGGGTCCCGGATCAGCCGCCGGAGAAGGCGATCGAGCCGGACGGCGGGCCCGAACCGGAAGCATCACGCGAGCCGCGCTGATTGAACGGCGTGGTCGGGGAGCTTGACCCTCCCCCAGCTGCAATCGCCGGTCCACCGCCTCCGTGACCTCGCCCATCCCTCCAATGGCGAGGTCACGGAAGCGATTCCCCGGTCACCGGTCCGGTGACCGGGGGCCGGAACGTCAATGGAAGATGCTCACTCCACCGGGTCCGACAAGAAGGCCGACAACGATCAGGACGATGCCCCACAGGAGCTGCTTTCGAAAAATGGCGAAAATGCCACTGATGACAAGGATCGCCGCAATGATCCACAGAATTGTTGCCATGACAAAGCTCCCTTCACGGGCGTCATTGACGCCTTGACTGCATTACGCATCCCCAAGTGGATCGCTGCACAGTGAATACCCGTCAATGGGGTTCTTCACCTCGTGCTGAGCAATTGCACGGGCAGCCGTAACCTTTCGGCCATCACCGACGGTGCGGCGCTCGCCGGCGCCGCGCGGCGCCTCAGTCGCTCGTGCCTGAGCCCTCCGACGGCGCAGCGACGGGTTCAGGTTCGGGGTCGTCGGTGGCTGCCGGGGGTACTGCGAAGGTGGGCAGGTCGTTGTCCTCGGGATCGAGGTACTTCTCGCGAAGCTCGCCGGACTCCTCGAGCGCTGCGGCGAAGTCGCTGACATACAGCTGCAGGTCACGCTCGGTTCGACGGTAGCCGGTCGACCTGGGGCGCTTCGGCAGCTTGAGGTCCGGGCGCTCGACCTTCTCGTACGGCACGGAATCGAGCAGGTCGGCGATCATGTTGAGGCGGGCGCGCTTCTTGTCCTCCGCCTCCACCACACGCCAGCGGTTGTCCGGAAGGTCGGTGTGCACGAACATCTCGTCCTTCGCCCGGCTGTAGTCCTCCCACCGGGTCAGTGACTCAAGGTCGGTGGGCGACAGCTTCCAGCGACGCATCGGGTCGGTCATTCGCGAACGGAAGCGCTTCTCCTGCTCCTTGCCGGACACCGAGAACCAGTACTTGCGCAGCATGATGCCGTCCTCCATCAGCATCTGCTCGAAGATCGGGCACTGACGCAGGAACCGCTGGTACTCGGCGGCGGTGCAGTACCCCATCACCCGTTCGACGCCGGCCCGGTTGTACCAGGAGCGATCGAGCAGGCGGATCTCGCCGGCAGCGGGCAGGTGCTCGATGTAGCGCTGGAAGTACCACTGCGTCCGCTCACGCTCCGTGGGAGCCGGCAACGCGATGATGCGCGCGATGCGAGGGTTGAGGTACTCCATGATCCGCTTGATCGCACCGCCCTTGCCCGCGGCGTCGCGGCCCTCGAAGATCACGACAAGGCGTGAGCCCGTGGTGCGCATCCATTCCTGCATCTCGACCAGCTCGGCCTGCAGCCTGATTCAGTTCGGCCTCGTAGAGGTCGTTGTCGAGCTTCGGGCGCTTCTTCGATCCCATGGTCAATCGTTGCAGCGAGCCAGGGCAATGTTGAGCAGACCGAAGAGTCGGGCCTGCTCCCACACGTCCAGGTGCCCGCGTACGGCGATCGATCGGGCCAGCCGGTTCCAGGACAAGGGCGAGCTCTCCACCCAGAACAGCGCGGTCTCTGTCTGCTTCGGAGTTCGGCTCGTGGGCGTCGTGACGCCGTCGCCACCGAGCCGCTTGATCTCGTTGTAGTCCCTGGCGTACGCGGAGCTGGTCAACCGGTGCGGGGGCGCGGACTGGATCTGGTCCGCCGTCTTCAGTCCGAACGGCTTGACCGAGCCCCATTGGGGCGCGAAGGCGAATGCGTTGCCCTCCGTGAACCGCCATTGACCCGGCGCGGTTCCTTGCGGATAGGCGGGATCGATCAGCGTCTGATGCGATCCGTCCCCCTCCCGCTGCTCGATAATCTCCGCGGCCGCTCGGCGACCGATCGCGACACCCTCCTCCCTCGCCTTGCCCTCGGGGATGTCGGCGAGCGTCCGCGCATACCTGCACTGGGCAGACCAGTTCACGCTGGACGCCCTTCTGTACGTCATCGCCGGGCCCGCATCGCGACCCCTCGCTGTCGTCCTGACCATGCGACACGACGAGATCGGCGACGGCCATCGGCTGCAGCGCTGGCTGGCAGACACGCGCCGGCTCGCCCGCTTCACCGAAGTGACCCTCGATCCCTTCGACCGGCTGGAGACCGCCGAGCAGCTGGCCCAGTTGCTCGGCGCCTTGCCACACCAGGCTCTCGTAGAGGACGTCTTCACACGGAGCGGCGGCAACCCCCTGCTGACGCGACTGCTTGCGGCTGGACTTTCGCCGGATGCTCGCCATTCGGCGGCGGAGTTCCCCTCGAACGTGCGCTCAGCCGTCCTGCACTCATGTTCAGGCTGCCGTCCACGAGTCCTCGACCTGGTCACCGTCCTTGCCGTGGGTAGCCGTCCGATGCGCCCGACAGAGCTCGCCGTAGTGGCGGACGAGGACGCTGAAGCGCTGCAAGCTCGACTCGCCAACGCCGTGGACGCAGGCGTCCTGGATGCCGGCCCGGATGGCACGTTCTGGTTCCGACACCCCCTCAACGCCGAGGTCCTCGGTGACGCTGTGCCGTCGAGCACCCAGGAACGGTGGCACGCTGAGGTTCGCCGACATGATGGAGGCAGAGCTGGTCGACGACTCGGGCGCGGGCGTCAGCGCTGTCGCAGAGCACCGCTTCCGCGCTGGCGACCTCTCGGCTGCCTACCGCTGGGCTCTCAAGGCTGCTTCCTCGCACGACGCCGAGGGGGCGCACGCTGAGGCCGTCCGGATGCTCCGACGGGCTCTCGAGCTGCACGAAGCTCGTTCACCCGACCGAGAGCGTCGATGAGCTGCTCGGGCGAATCCGGCACGCGGCTGCGAGTGCCGGGATGCATGAGGCCGAGCTGCAAGCCGTGGACGCGCTCCTTGACCGCACGCCGGCGGAATCGGAGCCCGGGAAAGTCGCCGAACTTCTGGTGAGACGGAATCGCCTACTCTTCTCGACCGGCCGGGCCTTCATGGCGTGGACGATCTTCGCCTGCCGTCCGCCTGTCGACCTCGGCAACAGCGAGCCCGGAGCACGCCCTTGCCGTGGCCGAGCTCGCCATGGCCGAGCTGTGGCACAGCAAGACCGACGGCATCGAGCACGCCCGAACCTCCCTGCAACTGGCCCTCGCGACGGGCGATCACCGCGCTGTCTCCGCTGCACTCTCGGCCACCGCGTTCGCCGCATCGTTGAGCGACGACACGACCAGCGGCCGACAGCTCGCCACGGAGGCGTTCGAGATCGGCCTGCGGGCACGGGACTGGTGGGCCTGCATGAGCGCCACCTTCTGGGAGGCGAACTGCACCGATCTCGGAACGTCTTCGCCGCACCTGGCAGTGATGTCCTCGAAGCGGGAGCTCCTGGCCAGAGCGGGTGCCCCGCACACCTATCTCGCGTTCCTTGCAGCGACCGAGGCGGCGAGCTGGCTCGTGACCGGGTCATGGCAGCTGGCCTCAGCGGGTGGACAGCCACTCCTTGAAGCGCGCCGGGTAGTCGGTCATCAGGATGTCGGGGCTGAACGCCACGAGGGTCGCCCACTGCTGCGGATCGTTCACGGTCCACACCATCACCTTGACCCCGATCTTCTTGAGGTCATCGATGTACTTCTTCGAGGCGACGCCCTGGTCGACGGCCACGGCGTACAGGCCCTCCTTCTTGAGGTTCTCCGCGGGGACGGGCTTGCCCGAGACGAAGAGCATCCGCTTGGTCGTCGGATCGGCCGTGCGGATCTGGCGCAGCCAGTCGAGATTGAAGGAGGTGATGACCGTCCGGTCGCGCAGTCCGAACGTCGCGGGGGCAGCGAGGAAGTCCTTCCGTCGCTGGGTGCTCAGGTCTGTCTTGACCTCGATGAACACCATCACCTGGTCGCTCGCGGCGGCGATGCCTTCGAGGGTGGCGTCCAGCCGTGGCACCCGGTACTGCGCGGGATCCTTGGCCGTCGGCTTCGAACGGCAGAAGCGGTTGAGGTCGGCCCACGAGGTGTCGGACACGCGGATCGACCGTCCGCCACAGTCGAGCCCCTTGGTGGCCTGCTCGTCATGCACGAGCACGGCGACCCCGTCGGAGGTGTAGCGCACGTCGGTCTCGATGGAGAAGCCGGCCGCGGCGGCAGCCTCCATGGCCTGCTCGGTCTCGAACTGGTGCACCTCCAGGCCGCCGCGATGGGCAAGGATCAGCGGAGCGCCGGGGAGGACGGGCGGGCTCGTGGAGACCGTCGGGCTCGACGCAACGGTCGGACCTGGGGCCACCGTCGGGGTGCCGGACGGGACGGTGGGTCGGTCCGCTCCGCTCAGGGTCGTTCCCGCCCAGGGACGCAGGACCAGCAGCGCACCCCCAAGAACAACCAGGGCGGCTGCGGCTGCGACCGGAACGAGCCATCGGCGCGCAGGTCGCGGCGTGCCGGGCGCGGTGGTCGCGGCTGGCGTCCCGCTCATCGCCGGCATCGCCGGGGTGGCGGGTGGAGCGGGGAGGCACGGACACGGGCGGCTCGTAGGACGTCGGGGCGGGCATCTCCTGCGGAGCGGGCACTTCCTCCGGTGCGGGCACCTCCTCAGGTGCGGGCACCTCCTCCGGAGCGGACACCTCCTCCGCGACGGGTGCCGCCTCCTCGACGGGCACCTCGTCCTCGACGGGCACCGGTTCAACCGGTACCGGTTCGACCGACGCAGGCTCAGCCGGCTGTTCTGGCACAACCGGGCTCGGCTGCCGCGACTCCAGCGTGGCGGCGAGGGTGACCAGCAGACGGTCGGTGTTGAAGCCGACGGCGCTGATTTCCACGGCCTGTCGCCGGGTCAGCGGCACCAGGTCGGGCGGCAACTGCTCAGGTCGGGGCATGGCAGCCCCGTCCACGAGGATCGGCACGACCCGGACGCCCCGGCTGAGCGCTGCCGTGAGTTCGAGGCGGACGAAGTCCTCCGGATTGTCCAGCCGCCTGCCGCCATGGATGTCGGTCATGGTGAGCCACTGGTTCCCGATCAGGGCGAGCAGCACGTCGCAGGAGGCCACCGCCTCGGTGATCCGCTCGACGAAGTCGTCACCGGGCTCGATGTCGTCGACGTCCTTGAAGACGGACTCGGCGCCGAACCGGTCGACGAGCACCTCATACAGCTGCCGGGCCGGCCAGGCAGTCTCCTGGCGCCGGTAGCTGATGAAGATCCTGCCCTGATTGCCTGTCGCCACTGAGGCCCCTTCATCGTGGGAGGCTGGCGCAATGCTAGGCCGTGGCGTCCGGCCCGGGCATCAGCGGCGGGGGTGGCAATCTTCGCCCGCGCCGAGGCGTATCAGGACGACGGGTCCGCGAAGCTAGCGGACGGGATACCGCAGGTGGGTGACCCGGTGCCGGCGACAACGGTCGGAGTCCCGAGGACGGCCGGGGTGTCGGTGACCAGGGGGACGGTCGAGTCGGGCCGCGGCCAGCCGGCAGGGATCTGATGGGCAAGGACGAAGGCAGGGCTCCACGCGTGGTTCCCGCCCCAGCCCTGGGAAACCTCGAAGGTGCGGCGTCCCGCGCTACCCGACCCCGGGCGGCCGTCACCGCAGAGTTCGGATTGCAGGCTCTCAGCGGACCTTCCTGGTCCCACTGGTCCTCGTCACCGTCGCGTACCCGGACTTCCTGCCGGTGACGCGGACGGTGATCCGCTTGCCCCTGAGGGACTTGCCCAGCCTGAGTGATGACTTGGTGGCTTTGGAGATCGCCTTGCCGTTGGCGTACCAGCGGTAACTGAACGTGGTGCCGGGCGTCCACGTCCCCCGCTTGACCTTCAGCGTTGCGCGGACCTTCGCGGTCCCGCTGATCGTGGGGGTGGCGGCGAGCGCAGTCCTCGGCGGCGTGCCCTCCACACCGTGAGTGATCGTGGCGCAGCCGGCCAGGGCTCCGGTGACGGTGGCTGTGACCCGCTTGCCCATCAGCGAAGGGCCGAGTTTCAGGGCCGACGCCGTCGCGCCTGCCAACGGAACTCCGTCGGCAAGCCACTGGTAGCCGAGAACCATCTCCGGGGGCGTCGGGCCGGCAACGATATACAGGGTGGAGCCGACGGCGAGCAGCCCCTGGACAGAGGGGGTCGGAAGAACGGAATCGTCGTAGCAGGGAACCCCGGCAGCCAGGACCTCCTGCACTCGAACGAAGCCAGGCCTGGTGGCAGTGATGGCGACGCTGAGTTGTCTCCCCAGGTCAGCGCTGGTCGTGGTGTACGTCGATGAGGTCTTGCCGCCGATGTCCTGCCCCGCGCGCCGCCATTGGTAGTGGAGATCACTGGGCTGCGGGCTCCACTCCGCGCCGGCTACCGAAAGGATTGATCCGACACCGGACGGCGTCCCCTCTAGTCGGAGCTCACCCGTCCTGGTCAAGGTGCCCTCCTCGACCGGGGCTGTCTCGGGGAGCTTGACCGTCTTCAACAGGAGGCCGGGACCGCTGAGGACGGCCTGTACGGACAGGCGGGCGCCGAGGTCGGCAAGGTCGGCCACATAGCTGGAGTCGGTCGCGCCGCTGATGGGCGCGCCATCCCGGAACCACTGGTAGCCGCGCAGCGGGGTCACACCGGAATCGACAAGGACGATGGCTTCCAGGCTCTCGCCCACGACGGGAACCCCGACGGGAACCTGCCTTCCGCTGATCATGCTCGACCGGACCGGGATCAGCTTCAGCATGGCCATGTCACCGATTCGAACGGCCCCCTCCACCGGGACGTCGACCAACTCGGCTGCCGACTCGTCCAGGGTGCCCCGCCACCATTGGGACGGATACTTCGGGTCCCCGGACCACGGCGGGGAGAGCGAGAGTCGGTACTCGCCCGCCCTGAGCCCGCGGATGGTGAACTCTCCGTTCGAGTCAGTGTTCCGGCTCGCGGCGTAGTTCCAGCCACCCGGGGCATCGTCTTGTCGAACGAAGGCACCGACGCCTATCCCAGCGAGTGGTTGTCCGTCCGGATCGGTCACTCGGCCTGAAATCGTCGACGGCGCCGACAGTGCTGCGTTGATCTCGCTCAGCACCACGCCGGGCTCGATGTCGAGTGCCGCTGCCTTGCTTTCGCGGTCCGCTCCGTCCCACCACATGTCGAGCCACGGAGAGCGCCAGGGGCCGGTGAAGTTGACCGTGTACGAGCCTGGGCGAAGGCCGATGGCGGCGTACTCCCCGTGCTCGTCGGCCTTGAACCAGGTCGACCCCTGCTCGTCGTCCCGATACAGGTAGACCTCTGCTTCAGCGATAGCGGTTCCGTCCAGCGAAGTCACGCGTCCCCTGATGGTGCCGCCCAGGACCAGTTCCATGCTCGCGTCAATCGGCGGGTCGTCCGCGAGGATCTCGAAGCTGTCGGCGTCATCCTCCGACAGTTGGCGTCCCCACCAGGTGTCCACGTAGCCGCTGGCGTAGGCCGCCATGTACTGCATCGTGTAGCGACCGGACGGAAGGCCGGTGATGCTGAAGGTGCCGTCGGTACCCGTCGTCCGCGATCCCGCGCTGTTGTCGCTCCACTCGTCGGTGGACTCGTCCCAGGCGAAGGCTCCCACCGTGACGTCGGCGAGCGGACCGCCGTCGCTACCGGTCACCACTCCGAAGACGGTCCCGGACCAGGCCTCATCCGGCTGCGTAGGGTCGGCTGCGGCAACGCTGAGGGTGCTGCACAGCATGCCCAGCGCGACGCCGAGCGCAACGATGACGTGGACAAGGCCCGACCGCCGCCTTGCGGTTGGTGCCCTCATGTCCGCCCTTCGCTGCCCGCTTCATCCCTGATCAGTACGCAATTGTAGGGATAGATCGAGTGGCGTGTGGCCACTCGGTCCGACTGTCGACACTCGTGGCAGACCTCCACGATGTTGGGATGACTCAGCTGGGCTGCGTACTTGGCCCCCTGACTCGTCCGTGGCCGCTCAGACCTGTCCCATTCCCCCGGATGCCACCAGTTCGATGAGCCGGTAACGGGAAGAGAGGACGAAGCCTGAGCTGAGCCGATGCGCGACACTCCTGATGGTGATGATGTTCCCGGTGCGAGGCACCGGCAACCCGGTGTCGGCGCATCCGAGCCCGGCCGGCGCCACGGTTCTGGAAGGCATCCCTCACGGTCGGGACGTCGGTCACTCTCCCCCGTGCCGGCCGCCGGAGGAACGTGATGTCGTCGATGCCCATCCCACCTTCCACTCCTGTAACCGATGGACCGGGCGACGAAGTAACGGCCGGAGCCTCGTCGAGGCCCGGCGAACTGCTTGGCTCGAATCGGGTTTGATCGGGAGATCGCATGTACGTCTTCAGGTGAGTTGCTCGTGGTGGTGACCACGCGAGCAGGTCGGCGCGTCTCATCCACGGAAGGGAGTGGGATCCGGCGGCCGTTGGGTACAGTCGTTGCTGGGCGGTGGGGCTCGCCCTTTCCCAACAGTCGCGTTCGCGACCAACGGTCCCTATCCGATGCGCAGCTTTGGCTGGGCTGGAGGATGGGACTTCATTGCTCTCTCCCCTCCCCCGGTTCAGTCGGGTGCGCACTCCGGGCTCCAAGGTGGACCCGGATGAGCGAAAGGGCCGAGGATGGCTTTCGAAATCAAGGGCGTACAGGCGGTTGAGATCCTGGACTCGCGCGGACGACCCACGCTGAACGTGACGGTCAGCCTGGTCGATGGCACGGTCGCCGAAGCAGGAGTGCCCTCGGGCGCCTCCACCGGTACTCGCGAGGCGGTCGAACTGCGGGACGGCGATCCGGCGCGGTTCGGCGGTGGCGGCGTTCACACTGCGGTTGGCAACGTGAACTCCGAGATCAACGCAAGCCTGTCCGGCCGGACCGTGGAACGACCTTGGCCGAGGTCGACCAGACGATGCGGGATCTGGACGGCACACCGAACAAGGCCAGGCTGGGCGCGAACGCACTCATCGGCACGTCGATGGCACTTGCCCGAGCGCTGGCCACCTCCGCAGGTGCACCTCTCTACGAGTGGCTGCCCGGGTTCGGCCAGCCTGCGCGGTTGCCGGTTCCGTGCTTCAACGTGCTCAACGGCGGTGCTCACGCCCCGAACCCGCTGGACTTCCAGGAGTTCATGGTGTGCCCCGTCGGCGCCCCGACCATGGCCGAGGCAGTTCGGGCCGGCGCCGAGGTCTACCAGGCGCTCCGCAAGCGGCTCATCGCCGGCGGTCACGCCACCGGGCTCGGGGACGAGGGCGGCTTCGCACCCGAACCTCGCCGAACCGGAAGAGGTCCTGGCCCTGATCGTCGCCGCCATCGACGACGCCGGCTACCCCACCGGCGAAGGCTGGAGTAGCCATCGCCCTGGACCCGGCGGCGTCGGAGTTCCACCAGAACGACGGCACCTACCGGGTCAACGGCGTCAGACCCTGTCCAGCGACCGACATGATCGCCCGCTACGCGGCGATGATCGACGCCTACCCGATCTGGAGCATCGAGGACGGGCTGGGCGAGGCCGACCGCGACGGCTGGCAGCAGCTCACCGCAGCCATCGGCGACCGCGATCCAACTGGTCGGCGACGACAACTTCTGCACCAACCCGGCGATCATCACCGACGCGATCGCCAACGGGATCGCGAACGCCGCACTGATCAAGGTCAACCAGATCGGCACGGTCACCGAGACCCTCGAGGCGATGCGGATCTGCCACGAGGCCGGCTACGGCCAGATGGTGTCGCACCGTTCCGGTGAGACCCCGGACACCTTCATTGCCGACCTGGCCGTGGCCACCGGCTGCGGACAGATCAAGACCGGCGCCCCGGCCCGCGGCGAGCGGGTTGCGAAGTACAACCGCCTCATCCAGATCCAGGCTCAGAACCCCAGCCTGCCCTACGGCCTGGGCAGGTAGGCGAGGGAGAAGGGTGGTCGGGACCCTGCGATCCCGGCCACCCCCATCACCTCGGGCGAGGGCGCCGTCAGCGGGCGAGTGCAGTCTCGACCGGGTCGTCCTTGCTGTTGGCCTTGATCAGCCGCCAACCGTCCGCGCCGTGGCGTAGCAGGGTCCAGCAGCCGGTTCGTGGCTGGATGTGGTGGAACTCGGCCTTGGGGCCTGGAACCAGCGCATCGAGGACCAGCCGGATGACTGCGTCGTGGCTGACGACAACGATCGGGCCCTCCTCGCCATCGATCAGGTCGGTGAGGAGCTCGACCCCGCGAGCGGCGACGCCAGCTGCGGGCTCGACGCCCGGTGCCGCGTCGAACGACCCATACGTATCGAGGACGTCGGCGGCGGGAGTTCCGTCGAACTGGCCGTAGTCGCGGTCAAGGAGCCGGTCGTCGGTCTCGACTGTGAGCTCGGCGGCCTCAGCGATCGGCCTGGCCGTCTCCAAGGCCCGGTGGAGAGGACTCGAGATGACCCGAGTCGGTTCGACATGGCTCAGCTCCTCGGCGAGGTCCCTGGCTTCCGCGAACCCAACGATGTCGAGGTCGGGGTCGAGGCGACCCCGGAGTCGGCCCGCCACGTTGAGCTGGGTGCGGCCGTGCCGGCACAGGTAGATGTCGGTCATCTCAGATCCTCTCGTGCTCGAAAAGCCGGAGCGAGCGGACGGTGTTGAGGCGTCTGTGCGCGCATACGGCTCCCTCGATTTCAGTAGGGACCGTCAGCGTTCGCGGTTATCGGCGAGCCCCATCGCCGTTGACCTAGACACTACCCACACCGGCGATTCTGCGGAACACCCCACCGCGTCGCCGCCGCGGATCGCCCGACGGAACTGACTGAGGATGGTGTGGCCTTCACACGTGCGGGGTTGGACGCGAAAGGCCTCTGCTTCGGTCACACAGGAGGACGTTGCAGTTTCGGTTGAGCCCTGGTCCACACTTGTTCCCCGCGGGACCACTTCGAGACGATCAATGTGCCTCTCACAAGGCAATTCAATGGTCGGGCTGACAGGATTTGAACCTGCGACCCCCTGACCCCCAGTCAGGTGCGCTACCAAGCTGCGCTACAGCCCGCTCTTCAGTTGTGGACCTCGTTGCCCGGTCCGGCTGGTCACTGTACTACGAATCCTGAGCCCCCTGCGCACCCCGTATTTCCAGCGGACCGCCGCGGCTCTCAGTTGTGACACGGAAGGGCACGCCATGATGCGACTCGTCAGGACTCTGGTTCCGATCCTCACCTTTGCCTGTCTGGCGGGACTCTCCCCCAGTCCGGCTCGTGGCAGCTCCGGCGATCGTGCCGAACGCGGTCCCGCAGGTCACCGTCACCCGGCACCTCAGTCAGCCCAGCAGCCTCAACAGCAGCTGGAAGCGGATCGCCAGGATCGGCTACGGCACCGCGACCTCGAAGCTCGGCACCTCGCCCGGCGGCGAGAACCTGATGATCGGCCCCGACTACGGCGTGCAGGTGCCCAACAAGTCCTGGTGGTACCTGGACGCGGCCAAGCTGCGCCTCGCGCACTACAGCGACACCGGCACCTATCTCGGCCAGGTGAAGGTGCCGAAGAAGTACCTGGCGCAGGGCATCTACTTCCAGTGGGCCAACCCGTTCGCCCTTGCCGACGGCACCGTCGTGCTCACCGGCAACGGGGTCTCGCCGGCCCTCCTGCTGCTGTCGCCGGCGAAGAAGCTCACCAAGGTGAACCTGCCCCGCTTCTTCGGTCCCGATGGTGACCGACGGCCACTCGCTCTACGGCTTCGACGAGAACGGAGTCTCCGTCCGTGTGAGGCCGCGGACCGGCACCATGACCACCGTCTCGACCTTCAAGGGCCAGGGCGGACGCACCTTCAGCATCACGGCCGCCAGTGACCACATCACGGTGAAGCGGCCCGGCGTGAACCTGCGGATCAACCTCGTCGACCCGACTCATCCCACGATCGCCGTGCATCCTGCCGTCGAAGCCGTGATGGCAGCCAACGGCAAGCTGTGGATCCTTGCCACCGGCATCGTCGAGTTCAGCCCCGGCAATGCCTACGACGTCAGCGGCCTCTTCAGCGTCAGCGCCTCTGGTGCCGTTTCCGCTGTCGAGCCAGTGCGCACGCTCTACAGTGATTCTGACCCCGGCAGCGGTCACCACCTCGGCATCCGCCAGGGCAGCAGCCGTCCGACGTTGATGTTCATCGACACTGACGCGGTGAGGGTCTATCGCAAGAAGTGAGGATGCAGCAGTGAAGCTTGCAGACGCGGCCACGGACTTCCTGGCGAGCAAGCGCATCGCGGTCACCGGGGTCTCCCGGAACCCACAGGGTCACGGCAGCAACGCCGTGATCGAACGCCTCATCGAGCGGGGCTACGACGCCATCCCGATCAACCCGAACGCCACCGAACTGGCCGGCGTCACGGCCTACCCGAGCCTCACCGCCGTCCCGGGGGGCGTGGACGCCGTCGTCATCGGCACCCGTCCCGAACACGCACTGGGCACGGTCAAGGAAGCCGTCGAACTGGGCATCACCAAGGTCTGGATGCACCGCTCGCTGGACGCGGGCAGCGTCTCGGCCGACGCCGTCGCCTACGGGCGCGAGCACGGTGTCGTCGTGATCGACGGCGGCTGCCCGCTGATGTTCGACCCGACCGCCGACGGTGGCCACAAGTTCATGTGTGGCTTCCTGAAGCTGACCGGCAAGGTGCCGCGGGTCGTGTCCTGAGGCGTTTCCCTGACAGACCCCTGAATGACCCAATCCTCGGGGGTCTGGAGAAGTACGCTCAGCCTGTGCTCACCCCGACGCCCATGCTCCGTCCCAGCCCTCTCGACATCTCCGGCCTGTTCTCCGGAACCTTCCAGGCCCTGAAGCAACGCTTCGGCCTGTTCCTGCTGATCGCACTCCTGCCGTTCATCGCCTCGGCCCTGCTGGTCGGCGCGGGCGTTGCGATTGCCGTGAGTGCGGGAGTGGTCGCGTACGCCTCGAACTTCCGGGGTGGCGCCGTACCGATCGGCATCCTTGTCGGCGCCGGTGTCATGGTCGTCGGTGTCATTGCGACGGTGCTCATCCAGTTGAAGAGCCAGGCCATGATGGCTGTCGCCGCCTACGAGATCGCCCAGGGCGCGCGGCCGGACCTGCCCGGCCTCTTCCAGCGGACCCGTGGCTTCCTGCTGCGCCTGACGCCGGTGATCCTCATCGCCGTCGGCGCGCTCGTCGTGATCTACGGCGCGATGATCGCGCTTGGAGTGGGAAGCGCAGTGACTGCTTCGAGGGGCGGTCGGGCGGGCGGCGCTGCAGCCCTCGGGCTCATCGGCGGGATCTTCCTCTTCGTTGTCCTGCTCGTCCCGCTGGGCATCTTCGTCCAGACCAAGCTGCTGTACACGATTCCCGCAGTTGCGATCGAGCAGCTCGGTGGCATCGAAGGGATGAAGCGTTCCTGGCGCCTCACCAAGGGCGAGTTCTGGCGCACCTTCGGCTACTACCTGCTGGCCTCGCTGGCTGTGGGTGCGGTTTCCTACGTGGTGAGCCTCCTCGGCCAGATGATGACGCTGCCGATGATGACCCGCTTCGATGGCTCGTCGAGCAGTGCGCAGGTCATGGCCCAGCTGGCCGCCCTCGTGCCGGTCTACCTGCTGGTCTTCGGGCTGCAGATGGTCGTCCAGCTCATCACCGGGCCGTTCCTGCATGCCTACGTCACCTACATGTTCGTCGACCAGGTGCGTCGCTCGGAGATGCCGGCGAACCCCTACGGCTCGCCGTCACAGGGCTACGGCTACGGGTACCAGCCCGGGACGCAGGGCCAGCCCGGCCCGTACGGTGGGCAACCTCCGCAGCCGGGTCAGGGTTACCAGCCCCCGGGTCAGGGCTATCCGCCGCCCCCGCAGTACCCGCACCATTCGTGACGCGTTCGCGGATCCTGACGGAACGCAACTGAGCTTGCGAAGTTGCGTGTCACGAAGGGCGCAGTTCGCGAGCGCTCCTCGGGAACCGCTTAGCGGTTCTTGCGCTTCTCCCGCGCGCGCACCTCGACCGTGCACCGGCGAGCCGGCGAAGCCGAAGTCCTCGCGCAGCCGTCGCTCGACGAACCGCACGTAGGTGGGCTCGAACTGCCCTGAGGTGAACAGGGCGAACGTCGGCGGGCAGTTGTGGGCCTGGGTGCCGAACAGGATCCGGGGCTGCTTGCCGCTGCGCACCGGGTGCGGATGGGCGGCGGCGAGGCGTCCGAGGAAGGCGTTGAGCTTGCCGGTCGACACCCGGGTCTCCCAGCCTTCGAGGGCTTCCTCGATGGCCTTCGACAGCTTGTCGACGTTGCGTCCGGTGAGAGCGGAGATGTTCACGCTCGGGGCCCAGGCGAAGGCACGGATGTCCTGCTCGACCTCGCGGGCGAGGTAGTGGCGACGTTCCTCGTCGGTCAGGTCCCACTTGTTGTAGGCGATGACCAGCGCCTTGCCGGCCTCCTCGACCATGGTGAGGATCCGCAGGTCCTGGTCGCTGATCGAGTCGGAAGCGTCGAGCACCACGACGCACACCTCGGCCCGCTCGATCGCACCCTGGGTGCGCAGCGACGCGTAGTACTCGTGTCCGGAAGCCTCCTTGACGCGGCGACGCAGCCCGGCGGTGTCGATGAAGCGGTAGACCACTCCCCCGACCTCGACCAGCTCGTCGACCGGGTCGACCGTCGTGCCGGCGACGTTGTCGACGACGGCGCGGAAGGAGTTGGCCACCTTGTTCAGCAGCGAGGACTTGCCCACGTTCGGACGGCCGATGATCGCCACCCGACGGGGGCCGCCGATCTCCTGCTCGCCCAGCGGCGGGGTCTCGGGCATCACGTCGAGCAGGGCGTCCAGCAGGTCGCCGGTGCCGCGGCCGTGCATGGCGGAGACCGGGTACGGCTCCCCCAGCCCGAGGTTCCACATCGCCGCGGCGTCGGCCTCCTGGCGCAGGTCGTCGACCTTGTTGGCGGCGAGGATGACGGGCTTCTTGCTGCGACGCAGCACCTGGACCACCCGGTGGTCGATGTCCTGGGTGCCGACGGTGGCGTCGACGACGAACAGCACGACGTCGGCGGCGGCGATGGCGAGCTCTGCCTGCTCGGCGATCTGGGCGGCCATGCCCTTGGCGTCGGGGGCCCAGCCACCGGTGTCGACGATCACGAATTCGCGGCCGTTCCAGTCGGCGTCGTAGCTGACGCGGTCCCTGGTGACGCCGGGCAGGTCCTGCACGACAGCCTCGCGGCGTCCGATGATGCGGTTCACCAGCATGGACTTGCCGACGTTGGGGCGTCCGACAACGGCCACGACGGGCTTGACCACATCGATCTCTGCGGTGGTCTCGGTCATGGTGGTCGTCCCCTTCGTCTGCCTTGCGTGCGACTGATCAGGTTACCGCACGCTGGGACGCACCTCAGCCGCGGGTCTGCTCCGCAAGGTCGATGATGGCCTGGATGGTCTGCTCGAGCGTGAGGTAGGTGCAGTCGAGATGGGTGACGCCGTCGGCGGCCGTGGTGAAGTTCACCAGCTTGGAGTCGTCGGAATCGCGGCGCAGCACCTGGTCGGCCAGCTGGGCAGCGTCCACCTTGTCGCCGAGTTCGAGCTTGGCGGCGCGCCATCCGGATCGCCGGGTCGGCGGTCAGCAGCAGGCGGACGTCGGCGTCCGGGGCGACGACGGTGGTGATGTCGCGACCCTCGGCGACGATGCCACCCGGCGCCGCTTCGATGATCGCCCGCTGGCGGGCGACCAGGTTCGCCCGGCACTCGGCGACCGTGGAGACGGCGCTCACCTTCGTCGACACCTCGGGCTCACGGATCGCCGTGGTGACGTCACGGCCGTTCACCCGCACCCACTGGTCGTCGGGGTCGGTGCTGATCTCGAGGTTCGCGCCCGAGGGTGGCGGCGATCACGCCGGCCTCGTCGGACGGGTCGACGCCGGCGTCGAGGAAGGCGCAGGCGACGGCGCGGTACATCGCGCCGGTGTCGAGGTAGGCCAGGCCGAGGGCCTTGGCCACGCCGCGGGACGCGCTGGACTTCCCGGAGCCGCTGGGCCCGTCGATGGCGATCACCAGGCGGTCGGCAGACATGTTCCTCCTACAGTTGCGGTTCGCGGTCGCGCACGGTCCAGCCGGCACCGGTCATGGCTGCGGCGAGTTCGTCGGCCTTGCCAGGGGCAACCTGCACCGACAGCCAGCCCACCTCGCGCTCGAGGTCGTGGTCGATGGACAGGTCCTCGACGTTGACGCCGGCCGCCTCGATGTCGCGGAACAGGCGGGCGAGGGCACCCGGGGCGTCGGGGATCTCGACGACCACGTGTGCCCAGCTGACGGCGTTCAGGCCGTGCTTGCCGGGCAGCGCACGGGTGCCCTGCCTGCCGCGTTCGAGCACCTCGGAGATCCTGCCGGCGTCCAGGCGTTGCGATCATCTCGGCCAGGTCGGCCTGGATCGCCACCAGTTCGGTGCGGACGGCCGCGGAGTTGGCGCCGATGATCTGCTGCCACAGGTCGGGGTCGGAGCCGGCGATCCGGGTCACGTCGCGCAGGCCCTGGCCGGCCAGCCGCAGGTGTTCGGCCGGTACCCGGGTGAGGCTGCCGGCGACCAGCACGGAGACCAGGTGCGGCAGGTGCGAGACCTGGGCGACGGCCTCGTCGTGGTGCGCGGCACCCATGGTGATCCGCCGGGCGCCGCAGAGGACCGCCACTTCCTGCACGTCCAGCACGGCGTGGGCGGCCGACGTGTCGTGCGGGGTGATCACCCAGGTGCGGTCGACGAAGAGGTCGGCGTTCGCCGTGAGCGGTCCGACGTGCTGCGAGCCGGCCATCGGGTGCGATCCGACGTAGCGGGACAGGTCGGCGTCGGTCCTGCGGAGGGCTGCCAGCACCGTCCCCTTCACCGAGCCGACGTCGGTGACGGTGGCGTTCGGGTAGGTGTGCAGCGTCTTCGCGATCACCTTCGCCAGCGCCTCCGGGGGCACGGCCACCACGACGAGGCGGACGGCCGTCGGGTCGGGTGCCTCGGTGGTGCCGGCGCCGCGCGAGGCGGCGACGTGGGCGTGGCTGGAGACCTTGTCCTGCAGGTGGACGGTGAGCCCGGCCCGGGTCAGGGCATGGGCGACGGATGCTCCCACCAGTCCGGTGCCGATGACCAGCGCCGGGGAGAGTTCACGCGTGCTCACCCGTGGGGTGTTCACTGGCCGCCCTTCTGCACGAAGGAGCGCACGTACTCCTCGGCGTCGGATTCGAGCACGGAGTCGATCTCGTCGAGGATGGCGTCGTAGTCGACGGCACGCGAGGAGCGGGTGGTCTGCTCGACCACCTCTTCCGCACGCTGCTGCGCGCGTTCCCGCTGTACCCGATCGGCCACCGGTGCTCCTGTTCTCTCGGCGCCGACAGCCTACTCATGCCAGGCGGCGCAGGAGCGCATCGACCGCCGCGGCGTCAGGGACGGCCCCGACCTGCGCCGCGGTGTGCCCGGTGGGCTCGGACAGGTCGAGACGGTGGACGCGGCCGTCGGTGTCGCGCACGGCCATCCAGTCCCAGGACGCTGCCACCACCCGCTCCGGCACCAGGCGCACCAGAGTGCCGCGCAGCCAGGCCCGGGTGTCGGACGGCGGCTCGGCGCCGGCGCTCGCCACCTGCGCGGGAGTCACGAGCGGTGCGCACCCGTCCGGCCTTCTCCAGCGCGTCGAAGGGCCCGGGCCGGTCGAGCCGTGCCCAGGCGAGGTCGAGCTGGGCCAGCCTCGGCTCGCCCCACGCGTCGTCGGGATCAAGGCCGAGGCGGGCAGCGTAGGCCTGCAGCAGGTGCAGCTTGGCCATCCAGTCGAGCCGGTCGGCGCAGCTCTCCGGTTCGGTGCGCAGGTCCCAGAGGAGCCGTCGACCACGCCGAGTTGACGTCCGCGTCGTAGGCCTCGGGGCGGCGGGCGGCGTCGGCGGCGACGGCCTCGGCGAAGGCCTCCTGCAGGTCGAGGGCTGTCAGCCGGCGTCCCGTCGGCGAGTGTCGAGGCGGGCGTCGAGGCCGGTGTCGTGGCTGACCGTGCGGAAGGCCGCCACCGGGTCGGCCAGCACGAGGTCCGGCAGCGCCGCCGCCTCGAGGCAGGTGAGGAAGCTGGCCAGCGTCCCGGCCTTCAGCCAGGTGGTGAACTGGCTGCGGTTGGCGTCGCCGGTGATCACGTGCAGCCGCCGGTAGCGCGACGGCGCGGCGTGCGGCTCGTCGCGGGTGTTGAGGATCGGACGGCGCTGCGTGGTCTGGATGCCCTCGACGGTCTCGAAGAAGTCGGCCCGCTGGGTGAGCTGGAAGCCGGTGCGTTCACCGTGCTGGCCGATGCCGACCCGGCCGGCGCCCGTGATGACCGCCCGCGACACGAGGAACGCCGGCAGTGCCGCGCGGATGCGCTCCCAGGGCAGCGATCGCGGCAGCAGGTGGTTCTCGTGGCAGCCGTAGGAGGCGCCCTGGGAGTCGGTGTTGTTCTTGTAGATCCCGATCTCGACGCCGAGCTGTTCGGAGGCGACCCGTGCCGCGGCCACGACGGCCGCGTCCCCGGCCAGGTCGTAGGCGACCGCGTGCCAGAGCCGTGGTGACCTCCGGGCCGCTGTACTCGGGGTGGGCGTGGTCGACGTAGAGCCGGGCACCGTTGGCCAGCACCCGGTTGTGCGCGTCCTCGATCGGGAATCGGGTCGTCCCACTCCAGGGTGGTGCCGGTGGCGATCCCGGGGTAGGCGGCCACCACCGCGGCGCTCAGCACGGCCGGGTGCAGCTCGGGCGCTCCGGGGGCGAGGATGCCGTACTCGGTCTCGATCCCCATGACCCTTCGTGACGCGTTCGTTCGTTCCTCACGAACGCTCCTCAGGGACGTGGAGTGGTCACGTCGGGCGCGCGACCCGAACAGGGTGCGCAGGAAGACGATCCGCTCCCCCTTGCGCCCGGAGACCCGCGCCCAGTCGTCGGGGTTGGTGGTGTTGGGCAGTTCCTCGTTCTCGCTGATCTCCGCCGCGCAGGCTGCCAGCACGTGCTCGCAGCCGCACGCCGCGCGGCCCGCCGCCGATGAGCTCCTTGATCGCAGCCTTCTTGGCCCGGTCGACCACCCCGACCAGCATCGCGCCGGAGACGAAGTCGCGCGACGTGCAGCACCTCCTTCGCGCCGCTGGCGTAGGTGACCTCGATGAACTCGTTCTCCGGCGTGCGGGCGTACAGGCGTCCGACGATCGCCTCGACGAGCTGCGGCCTGGAAGTCCGCGGGTCGGCACGTCGCCGTTGTTCAGCGGCGTCGTCGTCGGTCAGGTAGCGGGCGAGGATCTCGGCGGCGCCGGCCTGGTCGGGACGGTCGAGCTTGATCTTCACGTCGAGCCGGCCGGGGCGCAGGATCGCCGGATCGATCAGGTCCTCCCGGTTGGTCGCGCCGATCACGATCACGTTGGCCAGTCCCTCGACCCCGTCGATCTCGCTGAGCAGCTGCGGCACGATCGTCGCCTCGACATCGGAGGAGACCCCGCTGCCGCGCGTGCGGAACAGCGCGTCCATCTCGTCGAAGAACACGATCACGGGACGCCCTGAGCTGGCGTGCTCCTTCGCCCGGGTGAAGATCGGCCCGGATCTGCCGCTCGGTCTCGCCGACGTACTTGTCGAGCAGCTCGGGACCCTTGATGTTCAGGAAGTGGCTGCCGGCCGAGTTGGCGACGGCCTTGGCGATCATCGTCTTGCCGCAGCCGGGCGGGCCGTACAGCAGCACGCCCTTCGGCGGGCGCAGCCCGAACTCGGTGAACAGCTCCCGGTTGCGGAACGGCAGCTCGACGGCGTCCCGGATCTGCTCGATCTGCGCACCCAGCCCGCCGATGTCGGCGTAGGTGACGTCGGGCACCTCCTCGAGCGTGAGGTCGGCCACCTCGCTGCGGCGGCACCGTCCCGAGAGCGAGCAGTGCCCTGCGGTCGGCCAGCAGGGTCACGCCCAGCCGCAGCGAGGCCACGTCAAGCGTCTCCGCGGCCAGCAGCACCAGCTCCTCGCCGGACGCGCCGCTCACCAGCAGGCGTCCGTCGGGCAGCACCTCGACCAGCCGCACCGTCTCGCCGGACGGCGTGTCGCCGGCGGTCGCGACCACCAGCATCGCCTCGTTCAGCAGCACCCGCGCGCCGACGAGCAGCTCCTCTCGCGGCGACTTCCGGGCTGACCGCGCAGCGCAGCAGGCGTCCGCCGGTGGCGACGTCGGCGGTGCCGTCGCCGACGGCGACGACGAGGCCGAAGGAGCTCGGCGGAGTGGCAAGGGCGTCGAGCTCGGCCCGCAGCGCCACCAGCGACTCCCGCGCTGTGCCGAGGGTGGCGTTCAGCTTCTCGTTGGTCTGGGCGAGCCCACGGGCGTCGGTGCGGGCGTCGGCGAGCCGTCGCTCGGCGAGGTCGAGCGCGCGGCCGCGCGCGGCCGAGCAGTTCGTTCGCCGCGGCGAGCTGCCGGGCGAGTTCCGCCGGCTCAGGCATCGTCCGGCTCGGAACCGACGCCGGCCGGTCGTGGGCCGGAGTAGTCGGGGCCGTACGCGCCCGGCGCAGGACGGCGGCGACGGATCGGCGCCACCGCGCCCGGGGCGAGGCGGCGGGTGAAGATCAGGAAGCCGGTGTGGCCGCTGGTGCCGTGACCGGGACGGATGGACAGGCCCTCGGCGTGCCACTCCCGCGAGGTGTACTCCCGTGCGACGGGCTCGGTGAAGCCGCCGTGGGCGCGCAGCGTCTCCATCGTGCGTCCCAGCTGGGGGGTGGTCGCCACGTAGCAGCACAACAGGCCACCGGGCTCGAGCACCTCCGCGACGACGTCGATGCACTCCCAGGGGGCGAGCATGTCGAGGACCGCGCGATCCACCGGCTCCGGGCCGATGTCGGTGGCGAGGTCGCCGTTCCGCAGCGTCCAGGCCGGGTGCTCGCAGCCGAAGAACGCCTCGACGTTCTTCTTCGCCACCGCAGCGAACTCGGGGCGGCGCTCGTAGGAGTACAGGCGTCCCTCGCTGCCGATGGCGCGGAGCAGGAAGATGCTCAGGGCGCCGGAGCCGGCACCGGCCTCGAGCACGCGGGCACCGGGGAAGATGTCGGTCTGCACGAGGATGTGCGCGGCGTCCTTGGGGTAGACCACCGCCGCGAGGCGCGGCATGGTCACCGTGAACTCCTCCAGCAGCGCACGGAACGCCAGGTGGTCGACGCCGCCGGTGGACCGCACCACCACGCCCTCCGGCTGCCCGATCAGGTCGTCGTGGCCGACCCCGCCCTTGGTGGTGTGGTAGACCGCACCGGGCGTCAGCACCACCGAGTGCCGCCTGCCCTTCGGGTCGGAGAGGGTGACCCGCTCCCCCGCCACCAGGACGCCGGTGTGCACACCATTCAACTCAGCCACGCGTGATCCCCCAGAATCCCAGGGCCTGCCCGCTGCCGAACGGCTGTCCGATCAGGGTGACCCCCTTGCCAACGAAAAGGATGCCGTCGCCCTGCGAGACCGGGAGGACGGTGTTGTCGACAGCGGCCTGCTGCTGCAGCTCGGTGATCGCGACCGTGCGGGCGACACCGGTGGTGGTGCGGGCGCGCTGGTCCAGCGACTCCAGCTTGGCCGTGCTGTCCGGCAGCGGGCTGTCCACGTAGTACTGCAGCCAGCCGCCGGCGTTGTTCACCCACGCAGGGCGCGTCGGTCAGCCACAGGTCGGCGACGCCGCCGGTGACGAGCCGGACGCTGACCCCGTCGAGGCCCTCGATGCGGCTGCGCAGCAGGTTCGCCAGGTCGGCGTGGCCGGGCGCGGTCGGGCTGTAGCCGAGGGTCAGGATGATCCGGTCGCCGGAGAGCTTGGGCAGCTTCACCCGGCCACCGAGCGCGAACGACGTGGCGTGCTCGGCGCACCCCCACCGGCACGAGCGAGTCCAGCGTGCGGTCGGCCTGCAGCGCCTTCGCGACGCCGTCGCGCAGGTCGGCGTTGCGGCGCAGCTTCGACTCCGGGTTCCACACGCACGCGGGTGACCCGCGTGCCGGGCAGCGCGTACCTGCTGAAGCCCTTCGCCGTCGTCTTGTCCGAGCTGCCGGCGATCTCGTCCGTGACCCGCTGCAGCGCCGGCGTTGTCGAGGCTGCGCCAGACCACGTCCGCGGTGCCGTCGGCGATCGCCGCCTCTGCGGCCACCGAGTCGGCGGCGATGGTGAGCGTGAGGTCGGTCAGCAGCCCCTTCTTGGCCCCGACGTACTTCTCGAACCGGACGAACGTGCGCCTGGTCGGCCTCGATCGTGCGGACGGCGTACGGGCCCGGAACCGATCGGCAGCGTCAGCAGCGGCAGCGGCTGGTCGGGGTTGAAGACCTCCTCGTCGACGATCGAGGCGGCCTGCCCTGCGAGGGCGTAGCCGAACTGGTTGTCGGCCCACTCCAGGTGGAAGCGGATCGTGCGCGCGTCCGGCGTCTCGATGCGCTTCAGGGCCGACAGCAGGTGGATCGACGTGCCGGCGGCGTCCATCCGCAGCGCGCGCTGGATGCTGAACTGCACGTCGGAGGAGTCGAGCACGTGGCCGTTGTGGAAGGTAGAGCTCCGGCGGCAGCGTGCACTCGTAGACCAGCTTCGAGGTGAACAGGCAGTCGGTGGCCGCGTCCGGCTTCAGGTCGCCGGTGTCGGGCAGCACCACCATCAGCCGCTGGTAGAGGCTGGTCGACCAGCATCGAGTCGGTGTCCCCGGTGGCGACGGCCGGGTCGGCTGTCGTCATCGGGTCCGGTCGTGAGCACGGTGAAGGGACGCGGCGTCGGCGACGGCGACGGCGTCTGGGAGGGCAGCACCGCCGGCGGGGTGCAGCCGGCGAGCAGGCCGAGGCTCGCCAGGACCACCGCCAGCCTTGTCAGGATGGCGCGGCGGGGGCGGGTCTCAGCGGGCATTGAAGTACTTGGCCTCCGGGTGGTGCAGGACGATGGCGTCGGTGGACTGTTCGGGGTGGAGCTGCAGTTCCTCGCTCAATTCCACCCCGATCCGCTCGGGACGGAGCAGTGCGACCAGTTTCGCCCGGTCGGCGAGGTCGGGGCACGCCGGGTAACCGAACGAATACCGGGAACCGCGGTAGGCCTGGTCACGGATCATCGCGTCGACGGCGCCGTCACCGTCGAGCCCCAGCTCGGAGCGGACCCGCGCATGCCAGTACTCGGCGAGCGCCTCGGTGAGCTGCACGCGACAACCCGTGCAGTTCCAGGTAGTCGCGGTAGGCGTCGGCAGCGAACAGCTCGGCAGTGGCCCGCGACACCGCCGAGCCCATCGTGACCAGTTGCAGGGCGATCACGTCCGGGCCCGAGTTCGGCGGCCTCCTCCGCGTCCCGGAAGAAGTCGGCGAGGCAGAGGTGCCGGTCCCGCGCCTGGCGCGGGAAGGTGAACCGGGTGAGCTCGCGCGACGGGTCGTCCGGGTCGCCGATGATCAGCGTCTGGCCCTCGGAGTGGCACGGCCAGTAGCCGTAGACCACCGCGGGTTCCATCAGGCCGTCGGTGTGGATCCGGTCGAGCCAGCTGGCGCAGGCGCGGGCGTCCCTCGGTCTCGACGAGTTCCTCGTAGCTCGGTCCGTCCGGTCACCGACCGCAGGCCCCACTGGCCCATGAACGTGGCCCGCTCGTCGAGCCAGGCTGGCCACCTCGGCCAGCTTCAGTCCCTTGACCACGCGGCGTGCCCCAGAACGGCGGCGTGGGCACGTCGACGCGCCGGGCGACGTCGGAGCGTTGCGGCTCCTGAACGGAAAGGGGACTGTCCGCCTTCGGTGCCGCGCCTTCGCGGCCACCCGGCGGCGACGCGGCTCGGGCAGGGCCGCGCCGGGCACGCCCGCCTTGACCGCCATCACCTTCTGCATCAGCGACAGGCCCTCGAACGCGTCCTTGGCGTAGCGGACCTCGCCGGCGTAGAGGTCGTTGAGGTCCTCCTCGACGAAGGCCCGGGTGAGCGCGGCGCCGCCGAGGATCACCGGGAACGAGGTCAGGCCGCGCTGGTTGAGCTCCTGCAGGTTGTCGCGCATCACGACGGTGGACTTCACCAGCAGGCCCGACATGCCGATCGCGTCGGCGTTGTGCGCAAGCGCGGCCTCGATGATCGCGCTCACCGGCTGCTTGATGCCCGAGGTTGACCACGGTGTAGCCGTTGTTGGTGAGGATGATGTCGACGAGGTTCTTGCCGATGTCGTGCACGTCGCCCTTGACCGTGGCGATCACCATGGTGCCCTTGCCCCCGGCGTCGGCCTTGTCCAGGTGCGGCTCGAGGTAGCGCGACGGCCGTCTTCATCACCTCGGCGGACGCGAGGACGAAGGGCAGCTGCATCTGGCCGGAGCCGAACAGCTCGCCGACCACCTTCATGCCGGCGAGCAGGTCGTCGTTGATGATCTGCCAGCGCCGGGCTTGATCGCCAGCGCCTCGTCCAGGTCGGCCTCGAGGCCCTTCGGCTCGCCGTCGACGATCCGCCGCTGCAGTCGCTCGCCGAGCGGCAGCGCCGCGAGCTCGGCGGCCCGGGCCTCCTTGGTGCCGGTGGTGGTGACGCCCTCGAACAGCTCGAGGAAGCGGGTCAGCGGGTCGTAGCCCTCGCTGCGCCGGTCGTAGATGAGGTCCTCGGCCACCGTGCGCTGTTCCTCGGGGATCCGGGCGATCGGCACGATCCGGGCGGCGGGCACGATGCCGGAGTCGAGCCCGGCCTCGACGCACTCGTGCAGGAACACCGAGTTCAGCACCTGCCGGGCCGCCGGGTTGAGCCCGAAGGAGACGTTGGAGATGCCGAGGGTGGTGTGGATGCCCGGGTACTTCGGTGGTGACCTGCTTGATCGCCTTGATGGTCTCGAGGGCGTCGCGGCGGGTCTCCTCCTGCCCGGTGGTCGACCGGGAAGGTCAGGCAGTCGACGATGATGTCGCCGATCTGCATGCCCCAGTTGCCGACGAGATCGGCGATCAGCCGGTCGGCGACGGCCACCTTCCACTCGGCGGTGCGGGCCTGGCCCTCCTCGTCGATGGTCAGTGCGACCACGGCAGTGCCGTGCTCGCGCACCAGCGGCATCACCTTCGCGAACCGGGAGTCCGGACCGTCCCCGTCCTCGTAGTTCACCGAGTTGATCGCGCAGCGTCCGCCGAGGCGCTCCAGGCCGGCCTGCAGCACCGGCGCCTCGGTCGAGTCGAGCATGATCGGCAGCGCGACGCCGGTGCCGAGTCGCGCAGGCGAGCTCCGCCATGTCGGCTGCGCCGTCCCGGCCGACGTAGTCGACGCACAGGTCGAGCATGTGGGCACCGTCGCGGCTCTGCTGCTTGGCGATGTCGAGGCAGTCGGCCCAGTTCCCGGCGAGCATCGCGTCGCGGAAGGCCCGGGAGCCGTTGGCGTTGGTGCGCTCGCCGATGGACAGGTAGGTGAGGTCCTGGCGCAGCGGCACGTCGGCGTACAGCGAGGACACCGCCGAGGTGTGCGCCGGATGACGCGCGGGCCGGGGCCTGCGCGGCGACGGCCGCGGCCAGGCGGGAGATGTGCGCGGGCGTGGTGCCGCAGCACCCGCCGACGAGGTTCAGCCCGAACTCGTCGGTGAACTGCGACACGTAGCGGACGAACTCGTCGGGCCCCATCGGGTACACCGCGCCGTTCGGGCCGAGTTCGGGCAGGCCGGCGTTGGGCATGCAGACCAGCTTGACGCCGGCGTTCCGGGACAGGTGGCGCAGGTGCTCGCTCATCTCGGTGGGCCCGGTGCCGCAGTTCAGCCCGATCGCGTCGATGTCGAGCGGCTCGAGCGCGGTGAGCGCCGCGCCGATCTCGCTGCCCAGCAGCATCGTGCCGGCCGTCTCGATGGTGACGTTGACGAAGATCGGCAGGTCGGAGCCGAGGGCCGTCCGTGCCCGCCGGGCGCCGTTGACGGCGGCCTTCGCCTGCAGCAGGTCCTGGCAGGTCTCGATCTGGAAGCCGTCGATCCCGCCGGCGATCATCGCCTCGGCCTGCAGCTGGTAGGCGTCGCGCAGGCGCGCGTAGGAGATGTGGCCGAGGCTGGGCAGCTTCGTGCCGGGCCCGACGCTGCCCAGCACGTAGCGCTGGCGCTCCGCGGTGCTGGCGGCGTCGGCCGCGGCACGGGCGATCCGGGCGCCTGCCCCGGCGAGCTCGGCGATGCGCTCCGAGGCGTCGTACTCGGCAAGCGCTGCGAGGTTCGCACCGAAGGTGTTGGTCTCGACGCAGTCAGCGCCGGCGTCGAGGTAGGCGGTGTGGATCGCCCCGACGACGTCGGGTCGGGTGACGTTCAGGACCTCGTTGCAGCCCTCGAGTCCCTCGAAGTCGCCGAGGGTCAGGTCGTAGCCCTGGAGCATCGTTCCCATGCCCCCGTCAGCCACAAGGACACGGGAAGCACAGGGCCGAGCGTAGATCGCGGGACATAGGGAGCAGAATAGGCGAGTCCGCCTACAGTGGTCGCCATGGCAGAGGCTCGTGGGCTCAGGGGGCTGCGCAATCCGGCGGTCATCGCCGGGTTCGGCGGCTGGAACGACGCCGGTGAAGCGGCCAGTGGCGTGATCGACCATCTGGTCGACCAGTACAAGGCCGACCTCGCCTTCGCGGTCGACCCGGAGGAGTTCTACGACTTCCAGGTGAACCGGCCCACGACCCGGCTGATCGACGGCAACCGGATCATCGAGTGGCCGACCACCGAGGTGCTCGTTGCCAGCCTTCCCGAACGCGACCTGGTGCTCATCGGTGGCCCGGAGCCGAACTACCGGTGGCAGGAGTACGTCGAGTCGCCTGCTGTCGATGTTGCGGACGGTGAAGCCGGAGGTAGTTGTGCTGCTCGGTGCGTTGCTCACCGACGCCCCGCACACCCGTCCGGTGCCGGTCACCGGGACGGCCAGCACGAGAGCCCTCGCCGATGAACTGGGCCTCGAGCTCTCCGACTACGAAGGTCCCACCGGGATCGTTGGCGTGCTCGCCTACGAGTGCTCCCGCGCGGGCATGCCCGTGGTGTCGATGTGGGCGTCCGTGCCGCACTACGTCGCCGAACCGCCGAACCCGCAGGGCACCCTCGCACTGCTGACGCGGCTCGAGGACGTGCTGAACCTGCCCGCTCGATCCGGGCGAGCTGCAGAAGGACGCAGAACAGTGGATCGAGCAGGTCAACGAACTGGTCTCCGACGATCCGGACATCTCCAGCTACATCAATGCCCTGGAGGAACGCAGGGACGAGGCGACCACCCAGCCGAGCGGTGACGTGATCGCAGCCGAATTCGAGCGCTACCTCAGGCGACGCGACCGGCGGCGCGGCTGAGCACAGGCTCCGCCTCCAGCCGTTCCGGGTGCAGCCGGTAGCGGACCAGCAGCGGGCTCGGTGACGACCACCGAGGCTGCGAAGGCCATCCCGGCCCAGTCGGCGTAGAACCAGAGCACGAGGGCCGCGAAGGTGTACAGCATCGCCTTGCACACGTAGTACAACCACAGCGGAAGCGGCCAGGGCGCGCGCCGGCACATGGCTGCCTGCCAGAGGGCGACGATGACGGCGAAGACGGCCAGGGTAACCACCCAGCCCGGCCAGCCGTCGATGCGGATGAGGAGCGACCCCGCACTGGCGATCCAGGCGACGAGCTCGACGACGAAGGCGGCGGCGAAGAGCAGGTGTTTCACGTTGCCGATTCTCGCAGCGGCCAGAACAGGGTCAAGTCCCCGCGGGTCCGGCGCCGTGTACCAATTCAGCGTTTGGTCAATTGCCGGTCTTGGCGCTCTCGGCCGTCGCCTTGAGGGCCCGCACCATCGCGTCCGGGTCGTCGGCGCTGTAGACCGCCGAACCCGGCGACGAAGGTGTCCGCACCGGCCTCCGACGCAGCGCTCGATGGTCTCGGCGCTGATGCCGCCGTCGACCTGCAACCAGATGTCTCCGCCGCGGGCGTCGAGCAGGGCGCGGGTGCGTCGCAGTTTCGGCAGCACCACGTCGAGGAACGACTGGCCGCCGAAGCCGGGTTCCACCGTCATCAACAGCACCATGTCGAGTTCGTCGAGCAGGTCGGCGTAGGGCTCGATCGGTGTCGCCGGCCGCAGCGCCATCGACGCCCGCGCGCCGAGCGCCCGCAACTCCCGTGCCAGTTTCACCGGGGCGTCGGACGCCTCGATGTGGAAGGTGACCGACTCGGCGCCCGCCTCGGCGTAGCCCGGTGCCCACCGGTCGACCTCGGCGATCATCAGGTGCACGTCGAGCATCTTGTCGGTGCCTGCCCGGACGCTCTGCACCATCGGCAGCCCGAAGGTGAGGTTCGGCACGAACCGGTTGTCCATCACGTCCAGGTGGACGGCGTCGGCGCTCGGAATGCGCGCGATCTCCTCGTTGAGCGCGGCAAGGTTGGCGTTCAGGATGCTCGGCGTGATTCGAATCCCCACGGCAGGCAGCCTAGAGGAACATCGGTTCCCGGCTAGCCGTTGCGGCGCAGCAGCGCGAGGAACATCGCGTCCGTGCCGTGGCGGTGAGGCCACAGCTGCACGAAGTCACCGACGGCCGAGTCGGGGACCTCGGGCAGGAACTCGGGGGCGGACAGCACCTCGACGCCGGTAGCACCCGCCACCACCTCAACGGTCTCGGCCGGGTGCGGCGAGCACGTGACGTAGGCGACGACCCCGCCGGGCTCGCACCGCACGAATGGCCGCTGCCAGCAGTTCCCGCTGCAGCGCAACGAGTCCCGGCAGGTCGGTGGGCTTGCGCCGCCACCGGCTCTCCGGGCGCCGGCGCAGTGCGCCCAGCCCGGTGCAGGGAACGTCGGCCAGCACGCGGGAGAAGGCACCCTCGCGCCAGGCCGGACGCGTGCCGTCGGCGACGATCGTCACCGGGCGGTGCGGTTCGGGGTAGGCGCGCAGGTTGTCGGCGACCAGGCGCGCACGATGCGGCTGCAGCTCGGAGGCGATCAGCAGCTCCCCCGCCTCACGGGCCAGCCCGGCGAGCAGTGCCGACTTCCCACCCGGGCCCGCGCACAGGTCGAGCCAGGGTCCGGACGGCGACGCCGACGCGGGCAAGTGCGAGTGAGACCAGCTGGGAGCCCTCGTCCTGCACCCCGGCGCGGCCCTCGCGGACGGCATCGACGGCGGACGGGTCGCCGTCGCGCTCTGCGCCGAAGGGCGACCAGCGGGTCGGGGTGCCGCCGAGCTCCGCACGCTCGGCCAGCCCGGGGCGTACGACGAGGCAGGGTGCTGGCGCGCACGTTGTCGGCTGCCAGGGCCTCTGCCAGCTCGTCCGCCGGCAGCACCTTCGACCAGGCGTCGACGATCCAGCGCGGGTGGTTGCGTGGTGAGGGCTGAGACGGCCCACCTCGTCCATGCCGGCGCTGAGCAGTTCGAGCCAGCCCGGCAGGTCATGCGCTGCGACCCGGCGCAGGATCGCGTTCACCGTCCCCGCCACCCGCTCGCCGATCTGCAGGGCTGCGAGGTCGACGGTCGCGGAGATGGCTGCGTGCGTCGGCACCCGCATGGCGAGCAGCTGGTGGGTGCCGAGCCGCAGGACGTCGACGACCGCCGGCTGCAGGCTCTTCAGGGCGCGTCCGGATGCCTTCGCGATGATCAGGTCGTAGGTGCCGAGCGCGCGGCAGGTGCCCGAGACGAGTTCGGTGGCGAAGGCGGCGTCCGCAGCATGCAGTCCCTCCCGCCGTTGGCCGAGCGCGAGGTTGGCGTAGGCGCCGTTGCCCCAGACCTCGCGGAGCACCGTGAAGGCGATGGTGCGCGCGGCGTCCTTGCGACGCGTCGGGCGGCTCATGTGAACCGCCGGTCGCCGCGCAGCCCGCGTCCCCAGTCGGCCGCAGCCGTTGGACGTTTGCCCGCCGGCTGCACCTGCAGCAGTTCGAGCGGGCCGGAGCCGGTACCGACCAGGACCGCAGCGCTTCCCTGCCCGCAGCTCGGCCGGGGCAAGGTCCTCCCCCTCGGCCGGCATGGCGTGCAGGACGCGGAAGCGCTCGCCGTCGAGTTCTGTCCAGGCCACCGGGGACGGGTTGTTGGCCCGCACCTGGCGGGAGATCTCCTCCGCCGTGCCGGGTCCAGTCGATCCGCGCGCCCTTGCACGGTCAGCTTCGGCGCGAGGGTCACCCCGTCGTCGGGCTGCGGGACGGCAGTGACGGTGCCGGCGGCGAGTGCGTCGAGGGTGCGCACGAGTTCCTCGCGCGCCGAGCGCCTCGAGCGCTTCGAGTGCCTCCCCCGCGGTCTCCGAAGCCGCCGAGTGCGTACTCCGCGGACGCGAGGACCGGGCCTGCGTCCAGGGCTTCGACAAGCTCGAACACCGTGACGCCGGTGACCTCGTCACCGGCGAGGATGGCGTGCTGCACGGGGGCTGCTCCCCGCCAGCGCGGCAGCAGCGAGAAGTGGACGTTCACCCAGCCGTGCCGGCGGAAGGTCGAGCAGGGATCGCGGGATCAGGCCGCCGTAGGCGACGACCGGGCAGCAGTCGGGGGCGAGTTCGGCCAGGCGGGCGGCGAGGTCGGGGTCGGACGCCCGCGCCGGGCGCAGCACCTCGATGCCGTGCTCCGCTGCGAGCTGCGCGACCGGGCTGGGCACGGGGCGCGAACTGCGTCCCTGCGGCGCGTCGGGGCGGGTGAGGACGGCAACCACCTCGTGGCCGCCGTCGTCGAGCAGGTGGGCGAGGGTGTTCGCCGCGACAAGAGGAGTTCCGGCGAAGACCAGGCGCATGGGCCGCAGCTTACTTACCGCGGTCTCCCTGCGACGATTCCCGCAGGCGCAGCGCCAGCTCACGGGTGGCTTCCGCCAGGTCGAGGTCGCAGAGCAGCAGGCCCGGCAGCCCGTGGGGCTGGAACGCCAGCAGCGTCCCGTCGGGGCGGGCGACCGCGGAGGTGGTCGGGCGCACCGTCGGCGGCACAGTTCACCGTGGCGAACCACGCGGTGTTCTCTGCTGCCCGGCACAGCACCGCCGCCTCGTGGAAGCTGTTGCCCGGCTCCGCGTAGCCGTCGGGCCGGAACCCGTCGGGTTCCGCAGGCGAGAAGTGCGGGTGCAGCACGAGCTGGGCGCCCGAGCGGACGGCCTCCCGCACGGTCTCGGGGTAGCGCCAGCCCTCATGGCAGATCACGATCCCGAAGCTGAGGTCGCCGACGGTGAAGACCTTCCGCCCGGCGCCGGGCTCGTACAGGTGATCCTCGCGACGGGTCGAGCTGCACCTTGTCCTGCCAGCCGAGGCGAGCCCCGTCCGGCCCGATCACCAGCACGGTGATGCGCAGCGCCCCGTCCACGAACCGTTCGGTGCCGAGGGCGACGGCGATCCCGGCCCCGCCGGCAGCGGCGGCAACCTGCGCGTGCGCTGCCTCGAGCCAGGCGGCGTCTGCCGGCGGCACGGGTGCACCGAGAGCGCGGTAGCCCGGTACGAAGCACTCGGGGAAGCAGACCAGGTCGGCGCCGGCGGTCGGCAGCCTCAGCGATGGCAGCCCTGGCCGCCGCCACGGCAGCGTCCGGCGATGCCGGGAAAGGCAGGTTGGCCAGGGCGATCCGGGCTGTGGACATGGCGGCAGATCTAGCCCGCCGACCAGCCCTCCGGTCAGCCGAGGACCTGCGGATCGACGCGCACCCGGATCGGCGGGTCCTTCCTTGCTGCCCGCACCGACAGCATCGCGCGCACCTGCGCGACGAGGGCTGGGCCTACCGGGGTCGGGCACCGCAGGGTGGCCCGCGCCAGGGGCTCAGCGCCGTCGCCGGGCACCTCGAACGGGCCCGAGCACCTGGACGGGCTCGCGCAGGTCGAGGGCGCCCAGCGCTGCCGTGACGGCGTCGAGCGAGCCTTCGACGGTGAGCAGCTTGAGCGCCGGCGGGAAGCCGGCGGCGGCACGGTCGGCGAGTTCCCGCTCTGCGTAGCCCACCGGGTCGAGCCGCAGCAGGGCCTGCACCTCACGGATGCCTGCGTCGGCGACAACCATCACGGTGCCGCCCTCGGCCGCCGGGCCGCACCAGGGCGGTGACGGCGAGCCAGCGCCGCAGCGCCTCCTCGCCGGCCCGCAGGTCGGGTCGGCCGAGCATCAGTTCCGCGTCGAGCAGGACGGCCGCAGCGTAGCCGCCGGCAGCCGGCGGCGAGGCCCCCGGCGTCGCCAGCACGAGTGCAGGGGCGGAGCCGACGGCCGAGAGCGGGTGGTCGGCGCTGGCCTGCAGCACCGGGGTGCCCGGGAAAGGCCTTGCCGAACTCCTCCGCCGTGCGGGCAACGCCGACAACCGGGGTGCGCAGGCGCTGGTCGCCGCACTCGGGGCAACGCCACTGTCGCAGCGGCGGCCCGCACCAGCTGCAGCTCGGACCCTGGCTGCCGCGTGCTGGTCAGCGCCTGCCCGCAGGTCGGGCAGCGCGCCGCGGTGCGGCAGGTGGCGCACACCAGCACCGGCAGGTAGCCGGCGCGAGGCACCTGGATCAGCACCGGGCCGGCGGCGAGGCCGGCGCGGACGACCGTGAAGGTGTCGTGCGGCAGGCGGGCGACCCCGGCGAGCGGGTCGCGCTCGCTGTCCGGCGCGGAACTGCGGACGGCGGCGGCCAGGCGGCGGGCGTCGGCCGGCGGCAGCTGGATGGTGGCCAGCCAGGCGCGGGCGACGAGCTGCTGCACCTCAGCGGTGCGGGCGTGCGCGGCGAGCAGCAGCCCGCAGCCCGCCAGGTGGGCGCGCAGCGCTGCCACCTCGCGGGCGTGCCAGTAGGGCGCGTGCGGGTCGGACCAGGCGTCGTTGCCGTCGTCCCACAGCGCGACGAGGCCGAGGTCGCTCGACCGGGGCGAACACGGCTGCCCGCGTGCCGAGCACCAGCCGGACGCTTGCCGCGGCGGGCGGCGAGGAAGTTGCGGTACCGCGCGGCCGGGACCGGCGTCGGCGGCGAGGACGGCGAAGGAGCCCCGGCCGAAGCGGGTGGTCGCTGCGTCGGCGAGCAGTTGCAGGTGCCGGGCGTCCGGGGCGAGCAGGAGCGCGCCCCTGCCGGCGGCCAGGGTGGCTGCGGCGGCCTCGACGAAGCCCTCCGCCCAGTTCCCTGCCGGTCCCGGCGTGGGCAGCACCGTCCAGGCTGCCCGCGGCCGTCCGCCGGCGGCGAGGGCTGCGAGGAAGCCGGTCCGCCCCGGGATAGCCCGGCGAGCGGTCCCGGAGCGATCGGTCAGGTCGCGGTTCCGGGTGCTGCGGCAGCCGGCGCCTTCTCCGTCGCGGCGTGCCGCGGCGGAACGGCTGCCCGCACCACGTCGGCGAAACCCCCGGCGTAGTGGTCGGCCACCGCCCGGACGAGGGTGGTCACCGACTCGCTGAGCACCGGCTCGGGCGAGACCACCTTCGCCAGCGGCGACAGGTCGGTGCGCTCCCCCGGCTCGACGCGCTCGAGGATGAAGCCGTCCCGGAGTTGCCCGGCGAACCGCACCTTCACCCGGGCGCCGGGGACGGCCTCCGCGTCCAGCGCCTCGGGCACCGAGTAGTCGAACGGCCGGTCGAGGTTGGCCAGCGGCAGGTCCACCGCCACCTTCGCCACCGGTCGTTCCATGCCTCGAATGGTAGGGGGCATCGCCGACACCCGGTGCCGCCGGACCCTGCACGTCAGGACTCCGGATCAAGGAGTCGGTGGCGCGTCCGCGGCCGGAACCGCGTCGAGGCTGGTGTACACGGGCTTGCCCCATTCCCTGGCAAGGTCGCACTCCAGATCCGCTCCCCGGGACTCGCCAGGGATCCGTAGTACGGCGTCGCACTTGGCCAGCAGGCGATGGGCAACCGGGTACTGGTAGCGCGAGAACTGCTCAGACTGGTGCGAGGTGCCGCCGGCGGAGGTGATCACTGGCCAGGCGAGCCACTCACCGACCACGGCAAGGTGGCCCTTCTCGAACACTGGCAGGGCCATGGCCTCCATGCGTGCGAGGTTCTGTCGAATCCTGTCCTCGTCACCGTCCGTGCCCGTCATGTACGGCCCGGAGATCAGGATCATCATTGGTGCGGTCATGGGCACAGACTCTGCCACGCGACCCCGAGTCGAGTCGCGCGAGGGAGAGGGTCCGGCGCTTGAACACCGTCCCACCACGTCCGGCCCGGCGTCACATCTGTCCTCGCTGCAGTCCCGCAGGCCATCGATGGAGAACTCCGTCTCCGCAGGCACCTCCAGCACCATTGCCTCGATGGAGCTCGCCAACACGCCTGACAGCGTCGAGGTCAACCAGCCCCAGTCCCGCTGACCAGTCGCGTGGAAGAACATCCCGTGATCGTCCACCATGGCGTTGACGTCGAGGTGGTTCCGAACGATCCCGGCCATCACGATGTGCTCTGGCACGGAAGATCAGCCCAGGCTGAAGGGACCTGGCGCGTCGTTGTGCACCAGGGGGAGCCGCCCGAGGTAGCTGAGCTCCATCGGGAAGCTGATCAGCCTCTCACCGCGCGTGCGAGTGCCTCGGCGCGGTCGGTGCGCTCCCAGGTCATGATGTCCAGCTCGCGTCCGAAGTGGCCGTAGTTGGTCACCTGGGAGTAGATCGGACGGATCAGGTCGAGCGCGGCGATGATGGCTGCGGGACGCAGGTCGAACGTCGCGAGGACGGCCTCGGTGATCTGCTCCACCGGCACCGTCTCGGTGCCGAAGCACTCGGTGTAGAAGCCCACGGGGTGCGCGCGTCCGATGGCGTAGGCCACCTGCACCTCGCAGCGCTCGGCCAGCCCGGCAGCGACCACGTTCTTGGCGACCCAGCGCATGGCGTAGGCGGCCGAGCGGTCGACCTTCGACGGGTCCTTGCCGGAGAAGGCGCCGCCGCCGTGACGGGCCATGCCGCCGTAGCTGTCGACGATGATCTTGCGTCCGGTGACGCCGGCGTCGCCCATCGGGCCGCCGATCACGAACTTGCCGGTCGGGTTGACGTGCGCCTTCAGCCCGTCGGAGGAGATGTCGTAGCCGGCGAGCACCGGGTCGATCACGCGGGCACGGATCTCGGCGGCGATGGTGTCGTGGGTCGACCGCCTCGATGTGCTGGCTGGACACCACGACCGTGTCGACGCGCACCGGGGTGTTGCCGTCGTACTCGATGGTCACCTGGGTCTTGCCGTCGGGCAGCAGGAAGTCGACGTCGCCGGCCTTGCGGACGGCGGCGAGCCGCTCGGCGAGCCGGTGCGCGATGTCGATCGGCAGCGGCAGCATGCGTCGGGGTGTCGGAGCAGGCGTAGCCGAACATCAGGCCCTGGTCGCCGGCGCCCTGCGCGTCGAAGGCGTCGACCGAGCCCTCCGCGCGCTCCTCCTCCGCATGGTTGACGCCCTGGGCGATGTCGGGCGACTGCACGCCCAGCGACACCAGCACGCCGCACGAGCGGCCGTCGAAGCTCTTCTCGGAGGAGTCGTAGCCGATCTCGAGGATCCGGTCGCGCGCGAGCTGGGCGACGTCGGCGTAGGCCTCGGTCGTCACCTCGCCGGCGACGACGACCATCCCGGTCGTGACCAGGGTCTCCACCGCCACGCGCGAGGTCGGGTCCTGACGCAGCAGCTCGTCGAGGACGGAGTCGGAGATCGCGTCGGCAACCTTGTCGGGGTGGCCTTCGGTGACTGACTCCGAGGTGAACAACCTGCTCACGCGGGCTTCCCTTCCGTGACGGTGATGGCGGCGTCCAGGATGGCGTGGGCCACCGTGGTCTTGGTTCCGGCGGCGCGACCGAGGACGCCGTCGGGGCCCAGGAGGAGCACCTGGTTGTCCGGCGCCCCGAACACCGCCCCGCCGGACACGTCGTTCAGCACGAGCAGCTGGCAGCCCTTGCGGGCCAGCTTCGCCGTGCCGAGGGCGACCAGGTCGGCCTCGTCGGTCGCGGTCTCGGCGGCGAAGCCGACGACGACCTGGCCGTCGACGGGCGCCGGGCCACGAGGCCGGCGAGCACGTCGGTGGTCTGGCGTGAACTCGACGGTCAGCCCGGCACTCGCCGGACTTCTTCAGCTTGGTCGCGCTCGGGCTCGACCGGGGTGAAGTCCGCCGGAGCCGCAGCCATCACGACGATGTCGGCCGCATGCCGCCTCTGCGGCCATCGCCGTCGCCAGGTCCGCGGTGCTGACCACCGGAACCACGCGCGACGCCGGCGGGCGGGTCCGCTGTCAGGTTCGCGCCGACGAGGGTCACCTCCGCGCCACGCTGGACGGCGGCCCGCGCGAGCGCGACGCCCATCAGCCCGGAGGAGTTGTTGCCGACGAAGCGCACCGGGTCGAGCGGCTCGCGGGTGCCACCGGCGCTCACCAGCACCGGCGGCCGGCGAGGTCCGGGACGCCATCGCCGCGCGGCGCTCGCGTCGGCGAGGACGGCGAGGGCTGACGCTTCGATGTCCTCGGGTTCGGGCAGGCGCCCGGGCCCGGAGTCGGCGCCGGTGAGCCGGCCCACGGCCGGGCTCGAGCACGACCACACCGCGGGAGCGGAGCAGCGCGACGTTCGCCTGGGTGGCCGGCGTGCAGCCACATCTCGGTGTGCATCGCCGGGGCCAGCACCACCGGGCAGGTGGCGGTCAGCAGGACGTTGGTGAGCAGGTCGTCGGCCCGTCCGGACGCGGCCCGCGCGAGCAGGTCGGCGGTCGCAGGGGCGACCACGACCAGGTCGGCCTCGCGGCCGAGCCGGACGTGGTTGACCAGGTGCGCGTCGCGCCATCACCGAGCGTGTGCACCGGATTGCCGGACAGCGCAGCCCAGGTGGTCTCGCCGACGAACTGCAGGGCGTTCCGCGTCGGCACCACCTGGACGTCGTGGCCGGCCTCGGTGAACAGCCGCAGCAGCAGGCACGCCTTGTAGGCCGCGATGCCACCCGAGACACCGAGCACGATCCGGCTCATGGCGCGGACTCAGCTCAGGTCGTCGGTGCCGAACGGGTCGAGCGAGAAGTCGGGGTCGGCCGACGCCTGCAGCACGCGCAGCCTCCTCGGCCTCCGGATCGAACTGGGTGCACTCGAGCACGCCGGCGTTCACCTCGCGAAGAGCGATCGACAACGGCTTCTCCTGGATGCCGATGTCGACCAGCGGGCCGACGTTCTCGAGCAGGCCTTCGCCGAGCTGGGAGTAGTAGGCGTTGATCTGACGCGCGCGCTTGGCAGCGAACAGCACCAGCCGGTACTTCGAATCCACCTTGGTCAACAGTTCGTCGATGGGCGGGTTGGTGATCCCCTCGGGAGTGTGAGTGCTCAAATTGGGCTTCCTGATCTCCGGAACGCGGCAGCGGTTGAGTCCGGCTACCGTCACAGACCAAGCAACTCTACCAACTCAGCCACCGCTCTACCCAAATCGTCGTTCACGACGACATGGTCGAACTCCGCAGCGAGCGGCGAGTTCGGTCTCCGCGGTGCGGAGCCGGCGGGCCATCTGTTCCGGCGTCTCGGTACCGCGCCCGACCAGCCGGTCCTTCAGCGTCTCCCACGACGGGGGTGCGATGAAGACCGTCCGGACCTCGCGGCAGGCGCTGCTTCACCTGGCGGGCGCCCTGCACCTCGATCTCGAGGATCACGCGCCGACCGGCGGCGACCGCGGCCCGGACGGGAGCCGCGGGCGTGCCGTAGCGGTCCTTGCCGTGCACGACAGCCCATTCGAGCAGTCCGTCGGTGGCGACCAGCTCGTCGAACTCGGACTCGCTCACGAAGTTGTAGTGCACCCCGTCCACCTCCGTGGGTCGGGGTCGCCGGGTGGTCGCAGAAACGGAGACCCACACCTCGGGGTGTTGCGCGCGGAGGGCCTGGACTACCGTTCCCTTGCCCACAGCGGTCGGACCAGAGATGACAGTGACGTCACCGCTCACTGAACTCGGCCTTAAGGCCGGCCACCTGATGGCGGCCGAGCCCACGAATGCGTCGGTTGGGCGCAATGTCGAGTCGCGCCATCACCACCCCTGCGCGCTTCTCGCCCACGCGCGGCAGCGCCTTGAGCAGGTCGACAACCTTCACGTGCGCCAGCACGTCGTCGCCGGCGGCGGCCTCCAGGGCCTGTCCGAGGCTGAGGTCACCGGAGCGGACCTTGCTCTTCAGGTCGGCGCGCCTGCGCCGTGCTTCGGTTGCAGCCGCGCGGGCAGCTTCGAGTTGCTCTGTCGTGAGCTGAGGAATGGTCACAGGACTGCCTTCGTACGGGGTTGGACTGGCTTGCCTTCTGGGTTCAACCTAGCGCCCGTTGAGGCGCCCGTCATCCGATCCGAAAGGTTCCTCACTTGCACGGATGTACGAACTCAGACGGCGGCATGGCTGAGCAGTTCCGCGACCTTGCTGCGCAGGGCTGACGGCGTCCGGTCCGGCGGAGATCACCCCGCGTCCGACGACGGCGAGCACCTGGTCGACGGCGTCGCCGAACAGGCCGGGAAGATCCTCCATCCGGCCACCCTGGAAGCCGATCCCGGGCACGAGGATCGAGCCGTTGAACTCCTCGAGGTCGCAGCCGAGGGAGTCGTGGGTGCCGCCCACCACGAGGCCGATCGCCTTCTGCCGGGACGCGTGGTTGACCTCGGTCGCGGCGTCGATGATCGACTGCACGACCGAGTTGTCGTGGGTGAGCGCGAGCTGCACCTGGCTGCCCTCGGGGTTGGACGTGCGTGCCAGCACGTAGACGCCCCGCTCGTAGCGGTGGGCGCGCTCGAAGGCCGGGGCGAGGGAGCCGAAGCCGAGGTACGGCGAGAGCGTGATCGCGTCGGCGGCCAGCGGCGAGCCGTCCGCGAGGTAGGCGTCGGCGTAGGCCTCCATGGTGGAGCCGATGTCGCCGCGCTTCACGTCGAGGATGCTGAGGGCCCCGGTGCCGGCGATGTCGGCCAGGACGCGCTCGAGGGCAGCGATGCCCGCCGAGCCGTAGGCCTCGAAGAAGGCCGACTGCGGCTTGAAGGCAGCCACCGTGTCGCCGAGGGCCTCGACGAGGGTGCGGGCGCACCGCTCGGCTCCGGCAGCGCTCACCTCGAGCCCCCAGGCCTTCAGCTGGGACGGGTGCGGATCGATGCCCGACACACAGCGGGCCGCGGTCGGCGACCACCTCTCGGAGTCTGCGCCAGTAGGTGGTCACGATCCCAACCTTTCGGTGTCGAGGGCATTGATGGCTGCGGCGAGGCCGGGCCCGCCGTAGATGAAGCCAGTGTAAAGCTGGACGAGCTCTGCGCCGGCGTCGAACATCGCCGTCGCGTCGGCCGGCGTCATGATGCCGCCGGAGCCGATCACCGGCAGGCTGGTGCGGCGCGGCGAGCCGTAGGCCACCACCTCGCCGGGCCCGGACGGTCAGCGGGGCACCGGAGAGCCCGCCGGCCTCGCGCCGCACGGGCGGCGTCGGACGGCTGCGAGGCCGTCGCGGGCCAGCGTGGTGTTGGTGGCGATCAGCCCGGCGGCTCCGCTGCTCTCGCAGGTGGCCAGCACCTCGTCGAGCTGGCCGTCGGTCAGGTCAGGCGCCACCTTGACGAAGATCGGGACGGGGCCGCCTTCGCGAAGCTCAGGGACCGTTGCCGCCTCGGCAACCAGCGCTGCGAGCAGCTCGCCGAGCGCGCCGGCGTCCTGGAGGCTGCGCAGGCCGGGGGTGTTCGGGCTGGAGACGTTCACGGCGACGTAGTCGGCGTGCGGGGCGAGCAGGCGCAGCGAGGTCAGGTAGTCCTCGACGGCGTCCTCGAGCTCGACGAGCTTGGTCTTGCCGATGGAGATGCCGATCGGGATGCCGGCCGCGAGGTTGCCGCGGTAGACGTTCCGCGCGGCGAGGGTGGCCGCGACCGCTGCCGCGCCGGGGTTGTTGAATCCCATCCGGTTGATCAGGGCCTTCGACTCCCGCAGCCGGAACATCCGCGGACGGTCGTTGCCGGGCTGGGCGCGGCCGGTGACCGTGCCCAGTTCGACGAAGCCGAACCCGAGGCCGGCCCAGGCGAGGACGGCGGTGGCGTCCTTGTCGAGACCGGCAGCGAGCCCGACCCGGGAACCGAACCGGATGCCGGCGACGGTCGGTCGCCCGGCCGCTACTCCCGGCGAGCGAGCCGCGCGACGCGCCCGGGCCGGTGCGGTCGAACCGACGCCGGCGAGGGTGTGGATCATCCACTCGTGCACGGCCTCCGGGTCGCCCCGAAGCTGCGCGAACAACGCCGGGCGCACCAGGCGGCTGTACCCGGCGTCCAGCAGCGGCGGCGGGCAGGCCCATCAGGCGAGGCGACGCCAGCTCGGCGCGCACGGCCTTGCTCCACTCCTGCAGCGACCGCACCCCGACGGTCCCCCGTCCCAGCGCCTCGATGCCCTGCACACAGGCGGAGAGGCCCTGGACGGTGGTGACGCACGGCACGTCGGCGAGGATCGCCGCAGAGCGGATCTCCCAGCCGTCGCGGCGCGGGCTGCCGTCGCGGGAGACACCGTGCGGGGTGTTGAAGATCAGGTCGACCTCACCGTCGAGGATGGCCTGCACGACCGTCTTCTCCCCGTTCGGGCCGGGGCCCTGTGACGCCTTGCGGATGACGGTGACGTCCACGTCCTGGCGACGCAGCACCTGCGCCGTGCCCTCGGTGGCGAGCACCTTGAAGCCGAGGTCGGCCAGGCGCTTCACCGGGAAGATGGCGTGCCGCTTGTCACGGTTCGCGACGGAGACGAAGACCGTGCCGCTGGTGGGCACGGCGCCGAACGAGGCCGCCTGGCTCTTGGCGAAGGCCGTGCCGAAGGTGACGTCGAGGCCCATCACCTCGCCGGTGGACTTCATCTCCGGGCCCGAGCAGCGTGTCGACCCAGGAGCCGTCGGCCGTGCGGAACCGGTTGAACGGCATCACGGCTTCCTTCACCGCGATCGGCGCGCTGTGCAGCGTCGCGGTGCCGTCCATGCCGGTGCGCAGCATGCCCTCGGCGCGGAGCTCCGCGATGGTCGTGCCCATCGAGATGCGGGTGGCTGCCTTGGCCAGCGGGGTGTCCGTCGCCTTGGAGACGAACGGGACGGTGCGCGAGGCCCGCGGGTTGGCCTCGAGCACGTACAGGGTGTCGCCGAGCAGTGCGAACTGGATGTTCAGCAGGCCGCGCACCCCGACGCCACGGGCGATGGCCTCCGTGGAGACGCGGATCTGGTCGATCACCTCGTTGCCGAGCGTGATCGGCGGCAGCGAGCAGGCCGAGTCACCGGAATGGATGCCGGCCTCCTCGATGTGCTCCATCACGCCGCCGAGGTACAGCTCGGTGCCGTCGTACAGGGCATCGACGTCGATCTCGATCGCGTCGTCGAGGAAGCGGTCGACCAGCACCGGGTGGGACGGGGTGATGTCGGTCGCCCGCTCGATGTAGCCGGCCAGCGAGGCGTCGTCGTAGACGATCTCCATGCCGCGTCCGCCGAGCACGTAGGACGGGCGCACCAGCACCGGGTAGCCGATCTCGTGGGCGATGTCGAGGGCATGCTCCGACGACGTCGCCATGCCGTACTGCGGCGCGGTGAGACCGGCCTCCTCGAGCACCTTGCCGAACGCGCCGCGCTCCTCGGCCAGGTTGATGGCCTCCGGCGGCGTCCCGACGATCGGCACGCCGGCATCCTTCAGCGCCTGCGCCAGCTTCAGCGGGGTCTGGCCGCCGAGCTGCACGATCACGCCTGCCACCGGACCGGCCTTGGCCTCCGCGTGGTAGACCTCGAGCACGTCCTCGAGCGTCAGCGGCTCGAAGTACAGCCGGTCGGAGGTGTCGTAGTCGGTGGAGACCGTCTCGGGGTTGCAGTTGACCATGACGGCCTCGTAGCCGGCCTCCCGCAGCGCCATGGCGGCGTGCACGCAGGAGTAGTCGAACTCGATGCCCTGCCCGATGCGGTTCGGCCCGCTGCCGAGGATCAGCACGGCCGGCTTGGTGCGCGGCTCCACCTCGGTCTCCTCGTCGTAGGTCGAGTAGTGGTACGGCGTGTGCGCGGCGAACTCGGCGGCGCAGGTGTCGACGGTCTTGTAGACCGGCCGGACGCCCAGCGCCCAGCGGACGCCGCGGATCACGTCGGTCGACAGGTTGCGCAGCTTCGCGATCTGGGAGTCGGACAGGCCGTGGCGCTTGGCCAGCCGCAGGACGTCGGCGGTCAGCTCCGGCGCGGTGCGCACGCTGCTCGGCCACCTCGAAGATGAGCTGCAGCTGGTCGAGGAACCACGGGTCGATCTTGGTCGCCTCGAACAGCTGGGCGGGGGTGGCGCCGAGCCGGTAGGCCTTCATGACCACGCCGAGCCGGCCGTCGTGCGGCCGGCGCCATGCTCACCAGGAGCTCGTCGAGGGTCTCCGTGATCGGCGTGGTGAAGTCGAACGGTGCCTTGTCGTCCTCGAGCGAACGCAGCGCCTTGCCGAGGGCCTCGGTGAAGTTGCGGCCGATCGCCATCGCCTCGCCGACGCTCTTCATGTGCGTCGTCAGCGTGGAGTCGGCGGTCGGGAACTTCTCGAAGGCGAACCGCGGCGCCTTGACCACGACGTAGTCGAGGCTCGGCTCGAAGGAGGCCGGGGTCTCCGCCGTGATGTCGTTGGGGATCTCGTCGAGGGTGTAGCCGACGGCGACCTTCGCCGCGATCTTGGCGATCGGGAACCCGGTGGCCTTCGAGGCCAGCGCCGAGGACCGGGAGACGCGGGGGTTCATCTCGATCACGATCAGCCGGCCGTTGTCGGGGTTGATCGCGAACTGGATGTTGCAGCCGCCGGTGTCGACGCCGACCGCGCGGATGACGGCGATGGCCACGTCGCGCATGGACTGGTACTCACGGTCGGTCAGGGTCATCGCAGGGGCGACGGTGATCGAGTCGCCGGTGTGCACGCCCATCGGGTCGAGGTTCTCGATGCTGCAGACGATGACGACGTTGTCGGCCTTGTCGCGCATCACCTCCAGCTCGTACTCCTTCCAGCCGAGCACGGACTCCTCGATCAGCACCTCGGTGGTCGGGCTCGCTGTCAGGCCGCTGCCGGCGATCCGGCGCAGCTCGTCGTCGTCGTGGGCGAAGCCGGAGCCGACGCCGCCCATGGTGAACGACGGGCGGACGACCACCGGGTAGCCGAGGTGGGTCGGCGGCAGCGAGGACCTCGTCCATGGTGTGGCAGATGGCAGAGCGCGCCACCTCCGGGAAGACCCCGGGGACGTCGAGGCTCTTGACGATCTCCTTGAACTTCTCCCGGTCCTCGCCCTTCTGGATCGCGTCGATCGACGCGCCGATGAGCTCGACCCCGTACTTCTCGAGGACGCCGGCCTCGTGCAGCGCGACCGCGGCGTTGAGCGCGGTCTGGCCGCCGAGGGTGGCCAGCAGGGCGTCCGGGACGCTCCGCCGCGATCACCTGCTCGAGGTACTCGGGCTGGATCGGCTCGATGTAGGTGGCGTCGGCGAACTCCGGGTCGGTCATGATCGTCGCCGGGTTGGAGTTCACCAGGATGACCCGGAAGCCCTCCTCACGCAGCACGCGGCAGGCCTGGGTGCCGGAGTAGTCGAACTCGCAGGCCTGGCCGATCACGATCGGGCCGGAACCGATCACGAGGATCGAGTTGATGTCGGTACGGCGTGGCATCAGGCGTTCTCTCCCTTGTGGGCGGCCATCATGTCCACGAACCGGTCGAACAGGTAGGCGGCGTCGTGCGGGCCGGCCGCGGCCTCGGGGTGGTACTGGACGGAGAAGCCGAGCAGGTCACCGCTCGCCGAGCGCAGCTCGAGGCCTTCCACCACGTCGTCGTTCAGGCAGATGTGGGAGACCTTCGCCTCCCCCCAGCGCGTCGGCGTCGGCCGATCCGAGCGGTGCGTCGACGGCGAACCCGTGGTTCTGGGCGGTGATCTCCACCTTGCGGGTGGTCAGGTCCATCACCGGCTGGTTGATGCCGCGGTGGCCGTACTTCAGCTTGAAGGTGCCGAAGCCGAGCGCGCGTCCGAAGATCTGGTTGCCGAAGCAGATGCCGAAGAACGGCAGGCCGGCGTCCAGCACCTGTTCGAGCAGGGCGACGGCCTCGGTCGGCCGCGGCCGGGTCGCCGGGCCCGTTGGAGAAGAACACGCCGTCGGGGGCGAGGGCGCGGACCTCGTCGATGCCGGTGGTCGCCGGCAGCACGTGCACCTCGATGCCGCGCTGCGCCATGCGGGTCGGGCGTCATGTCCTTGATGCCCAGGTCGATCGCTGCGACGGTGAACAGCTTCTCGCCGAGCGCCGGAGTCACCTCGGTCTCGGTGCACGGTCACGTCGGCGACGAGGTTGGCCCCGGCCATCAGCGGCGCCTGCATCACCTTGTCCAGCAGTCGTGCGGGGTCGAGCTCCTCGGTGGAGATGCCCACCCGCATGGCGCCGCGCTCGCGCAGGTGCCGGGTCAGCGCCCGGGTGTCCACCTCTGCGATGCCGACGACGCCCTGGTCGCGCAGTTCGGAGTCGAGCGAGCGGTTGGAGCGCCAGTTCGAGCGCACCCGGGAGAGGTCGCGGACGACGTAGCCGGCCACCCAGATCTGGCCGGACTCGTCGTCCTCGTCGTTCCAGCCGGTGTTGCCGATGTGCGGCGCCGTCGCCACGACGACCTGGCGGTGGTAGCTCGGGTCGGTGAGCGTCTCCTGGTAGCCCGACATGCCGGTGGCGAACACGGCCTCCCCGAAGGTCTCACCCGGGGCGCCGAACGAAACGCCTCGGAACGACCGTCCGTCCTCCAGCACAAGGAGTGCCGGGATCTGCGGGGAGGAGAAGAGGCTGCTGGGCATGTACGTCCTTCTGATGGGCGTGGTGCGGTCAGCTACCGGACCGGAATGACCTTAGCAAAGCCGGGACGGTCCCGCCGGTCGGCGCCCGCAGTGCTAGACCGCAGGCTTCGCAGTCGCGCAGGATCGCTGCCAGCACGCCGTTGAGCAGTGCCGGCGACTCGTCGGTGGACAACTCGCTGGCCAGCAGCACGCACTCGGCGAGCGCGACAGCCGCATCGGTCTCGGTGTGCAGCGCCTCGAAGATGGCGATGCCGGGCGAGGTTGCGGTCGACGCGCGGCATGCGGTCCAGCGTCCAGCCGGACGGCAGGTGCGCGGAGATCTGCGCGTCGATCGAGGCCTGGTACTCGACCACGCCGAGGACGAGGTCGGTGGTGTAGTCGCGCACCGGCGGCTCGGCCTGCTCGGTGCGCGGCGGCCAGCACCTCATGCACGGGCAGCTCGCGCAGGTCGGCCTCGAACAGGATGTCCAGGGCGCGCTTGCGGGCCTTGGTGCGGGTCGGGACGCGCTTGGCGGAAGCGGGCTGGGTCACTCAGACCCGGCCCTGGTAGCTGCCGTCGCGGGTGTCGACCTTGACGCGCTCACCGGTGGTGATGAACAGCGGCACCTGGATCTGCAGGCCGGTCTCCACCGTCGCGGGCTTGGTGCCGCCGGTGGAGCGGTCGCCCTGCAGGCCCGGCTCGGTGTAGGTGATCTCCAGCTCGACCGAGGTCGGCAGGTCGATGAACAGCGGGTTGCCCTCGTGGAGCGCCACCGTTGCCATGGAGCTCTCGAGCAGGTAGTTCTTGGCGTCGCCGACGACCTCGTCGCTCAGCAGCAGCTGGTCGTAGGTGCCGGTGTCCATGAACACGTAGGCCTCGCCGTCGTGGTACAGGTACTGCATCTCGCGACGGTCGACGTTGGCGGTCTCCACCTTGGTGTCGGAGTTGAACGTGCGGTCGACGACCTTGCCGGTCAGCACGTGCTTGAGCTTGCTGCGAACGACGGTGTTGCCCTTGCCGGGCTTGTGGTGCTGGAACCAGATGACGGTCCACAACTGGCCGTCGATGTCGAGAACCATGCCGTTCTTCAGGTCGTTCGTTGATGCCGTGCCCACTACCGCCCGCTTTCCTCATGGTCCAACCGCTCGCGACCGCTGAGTCTAGCGGCCCCCTCCGAGTTGTCAGAATCAGGGCCGGCGGTCGCGGATGCCGGCCAGGAGGTCGGCCTTCGCCCGGGCCCGCGGGCAGGGAGTGCTCCGCCATCCACTCGGCGGTGGCCTCTCCCCCGCTGGCGCGCAGCCCGTCGATCACCTGCGCCACGGCGGCGGGGGTCTTGTTCTGGCTCATCTTCGCCTTGCCGTCCACCCGGGTGATCACGCAGTTCGACGCCGACGATGGCACGCAGCAGGCGTCCGACCTCTTCGGTGCCCATCGCGTCGACCGAGGCGTCGCCGTGCGCAGCGCTCAGCCGGCGGACCGCGGCGAGCATCCAGGCCGGGTCGTCGTGCACGACCAGCCGGCCGTACACGTGGACGGTGACGTAGTTCCAGGTGGGGACGTTGGCCGAGCCGGGGGTGTTCAGCCAGTCCGCCTCGATGTAGTCGTCGGGGCCGTGCAGGATGAACAGCGCCTCGCCCGGCGTCGCGCCACTGGTCGTTGACCCGGGAGACGTGGCCGATCAGCGAGCCCAGCCCGTCGCCGGCCGGTGAGCCGGGTCGAACAGCATCGGCACGTAGGTGGCCACGGGGCCCGTCGGGGCCGACGGTGACCAGGTCGCCGGCCGAGCCGGACTCCAGCACGGTCGCGGACCTGCTCGGCCGTCATCGCGAAGTGGGCGGGAACGTACATCAGCTCTCGTTCAGGCCCAGGAAGGCGTCGGCGAGCACGCCCTCTGCCGGGTTCTGCGTGGATGGCCGGCCGGGCCAGCCCCTCCAGCAGCACGAACCGCAGCGAGCGAGCCGCGGCTCTTCTTGTCGAGGCTCATCGCCTTGCGCAGGTCCAGCCAGGAGGCACCCGTGCGGTAGCTGGTCGGCAGCCCGGCGCGCTCCAGGACGCTGCGGTGGCGGGCGACGAGGTCGGCGTCGATCAGGTCGAGCCGGTGCGCGAGTTCCGCGGCGAACACCATGCCGACGGCGACGGCCTCGCCGTGGCGCCACTGGAAGTGCTCGCGGCGCTCGATCGCGTGGGCCGAGGGTGTGGCCGTAGTTCAGCGCCTCCCGGCCGATGTCGGCGCCCGTTGGACGTGCGCTCGCGCAGGTCGGCGGAGACCACGGCAGCCTTCACGGCGACCGCCCGCCGGATCAGCTTCGCCTGCACCGGATTGCCGGGCTCGAGCGCGCCGTCGGGGTCGGCCTCGAACTCGTCGAGGATCGCCGGGTCGGCGATGAAGCCGCACTTCAGCACCTCGGCCAGCCCGGAGCGCAGCTCGCTGGGCGGGCAGGGTCTCGAGGAAGTCGAGGTCGCCGAGCACGGTGAACGGCTCGTGGAAGGCGCCGACGAGGTTCTTGCCGGCAGCGCAGGTTGATGCCGGTCTTGCCGCCGACGGCGGCGTCCACCATGGCCAGCAGCGACGTGGGCAGCGCGATGTACTTCACGCCGCGCAGCCAGGTGGCAGCGACGAAGCCGGCCAGGTCGGTGGTCGCTCCGCCACCGAGGCCGAGGACGGCGTCGGAACGGGTGAACCCGGCGCCGGCGAGCGCCTCCCAGCAGCCTTCGAGCACCTCGGCCGTCTTGCCCGCCTCGGCCTCGGGCACGCGGATCGCCGTCACCTGCTGGTCGAGGCCCGAGGTGATCGCCGGCAATGCCGAGGCGAGGCTGGGCGGGTGGATGATCGCGACGCGCTCCACCCCGTCGAGGAACTGCGGCAGCAGGGTCGAGACGCCGGAACCGATCAGCACCTGGTAGGGCTGCTCGGCAGCGACGTCGATCGGATCCCAGCTCATTGCGCTCCTTGCTCCCCGCATGACGGCTGCAGCCACCTGTCTCGGCGGTCAGCCGGTCGGTGTCGACGACGCCGGTCGCCACCATCTCGTACCAGCGTGCCCGTTCCGCGAGCATCGCGTCCATGCTGTTCCGGATGGCGACCAGTCCGGCCATCCCGAGGCTGTTCATGCTCAGGCGACGCGTCGCGGCGGCGACCGACGTCCGCAGCCACACCACGCGCAGGCCGGCCGAGGGCTTCCCGCACGGCCGCGGACGTCACCGCGCCGCTGCTCAGGGCCACCACTCCGTCGAGGCTGCAGGGCGGCCACGGCGACCTGCTCCTCGGCCTCGCGGTAGGCAGCTTCGCCGGCGGTGGCGAAGTACTCCGTCGCGCGGCGCGCCGAGTGCGGTCTCGACGAGGTCGTCGACGTCGACGAAGCGGGACGTCCGAGCGGCCTCGGCAACGATCCGGCCGACCTCGGACTTGCCCGAGCCCGGGGATGCCGACCAGGACGAGCGTGGGACGGCTCAACCCAGATTCCGTTCGGCGAGCCGGGCGAGGTAGCCGGCGTGGTTGCGGCGGGTCTCGGCGAGCGAGTCACCGCCGAACTTCTCCAGCGCCTGCTCGGCCAGCACCAGCGCGACCATCGCCTCGGCCACCACGCCGGCGGCCGGGACGGCGCAGACGTCGGAGCGCTGGTGGTGGGCCTGCGCGGCCTCGCCGGTGGTGACGTCGATCGGTGCGCAGCGCCCGCGGGACGGTGGCGATCGGCTTCATCGCCGCCCGGACGCGCAGGATCTCGCCGTTGCTCATGCCGCCCTCGGTGCCGCCGGAGCGGTTCGAGAGCCGCTCGACGCCGCCGGCAGCCGGGCAGCATCTCGTCGTGGGCGAGGCTGCCGCGGGTGGCGGCGAGGTCGAAACCGTCGCCCACCTCGACGCCCTTGATCGCCTGGATGCCCATCAGCGCCTGCGCGAGCCGGGCGTCCAGGCGGCGGTCCCACTGGGTGTGCGAGCCGAGGCCCGGCGGCAGCCCGTAGGCCAGCACCTCGACGACGCCGCCGAGGGTGTCGCCGTCGGTCTTCGCCGCCTCGATCTCGGCCAGCATCGCCTCGCCGGCCGCGGCGTCGAAGCAGCGCACCGGGTGGTCGTCGATGGCGGCGAGGTCGTCCGGGGTGGGCAGCAGCGCCTGCTCGCTGGCTGCGGCGCCGATGCGCACGACGTGGCTGAGGACGCGGATGCCGAAGGCCTGCTCGAGGAAGGCCGCGGCGACCCGGCCGAGGGCCACCCGGGCAGCGGTCTCGCGGGCGGAGGCCCGCTCCAGGATGGGCCGGGCCTCGTCCCAGTCGTACTTCTGCATGCCGGCGAGGTCGGCGTGCCCGGGACGCGGCCGGGTGAGGGCGGCGTTGCGGGCCAGGTCGGCGAGCACGTCGGCGTCCACCGGGTCGGCGGACATGACCGTCTCCCACTTGGGCCACTCGGAGTTGCCGATCATGATCGCGATCGGCGAGCCGAGGGCCTCGCCGTGGCGGACGCCGGCCAGCAGCGTCACCTCGTCGGCCTCGAACTTCATCCGCGCGCCGCGACCGGTGCCGAGCCGGCGACGGGCGAGGGCGTCGGCGATGTCGGCGGAGGTGAGCCGCACGTGCGCGGGGATGCCCTCGATGGTGGCCACGAGGGCCTGGCCGTGGGACTCCCCGGCGGTCAGGTAGCGAAGCATGGGAGTCAGTCTCCCAGAACTCAGCCGAAGCACTTCTTCTTGTTCGCGTCGCTGGCGGTTGCACCACGCCTGGAACTTGGCGACGCTGGCGTTGTGGCCGCTTGAGGTCGGCGTTGAACTCGGTCTCGCCGGTGTCGAGGTTGACCACGGCGAAGTACAGCCAGTCACCGTCGGCCGGGTGCAGGGCCGCGTCGATCGACTTCTTCGACGGCGACGTGATCGGCCCGACGGGCAGGCCCTTCACGCAGGTAGGTGTTGTACGGCGAGTCCAGCGGCGCGCTCGGCGTCGGTCGTGGAGACCCGGCCGGTGATGTTGTTGGCGTAGGCGACGGTGGCGTCGGACTGCAGCTTGCCATGGCCCTGCTCGAGGCGGTTGTAGAAGACCCGGGCGATCTTGGCCCGGTCCTCGTCGTTGACGCCGGCCTCCTTCTCGATGATGCTGGCCATCACCAGCACCTGGTACGGCGAGTAGCCCAGCGCGCTCGGCTGCGTCCTCCATGTTGAGGTCGGTCGGCGACCGCGTTGAACTGGTCGGTGGCGAGCTTCAGCACCGCTCGCCGCCGTCGGCTTGTCCGGCAGCTCATAGGTGTCGGGGAAGAGGAAGCCTTCCGCACCGTTCTTGGCCCAGGTGGGCAGGCCGAGCTTCTTCCAGTCCTTCAGCTTGGCGTTGAAGTCCTTCTCCGGGACCCCGGTGGCCTTGCGACAGCGCAGCGACCTGCTCGGAGAGGCGCAGCGCCGTCCTTCAGCGTGACGCGGTTGCGCACGATGTTCTTGGGGTCGAGCAGCATGGCCAGCGCGGTCTTGGCCGGCAGCTGCGTCCTCAGGTTGTACTTGCCGACCTGGATCTTCTTGGAGTCGGCGTTGGCCTCGGCCTCGCGGTCGAAGGCCTTCGCGGTCTTGACCACGTTCGGCGGCCACCAGGAGGTCGGAGATCTCGCCGCAGGGTCGCGCCCTTCGGGCACCGTCACCTGGACCGGGTCGACGCCGTTGCCGATGTAGTCCTCCGCGGTGCGGAACTCCATCCAGGCGTCGTGGCGCCTTGGTGTAGACGTACCAGCCGCCGCCACCGAGGACGGCCAGCGAGAGCAGCACGGCGAACGCCGCGCGCACCTTGTACCAGATCTCCTTGTAGTCGACCTTTCCGGTCTCCGGGTCCCTGATCTCTCCTGGGGATCGGTTACTCATCCGGTCGAGTCCCTTCCTTGGTCGCCGCCGTTGGGGAGCAACTCCCCCGGCGGCCTGCCGGTCGTGCGTTCGTGCTGCAAGGTCTGTTCCAAGAGTGCCACGGCGGCGGCCTGGTCGATGACCGAACGCTGCCGACGCGTGTTGCGTCCTGCGCTGGACAGCTGCCGGGACGCGGACACGGTGGTCAGTCTCTCATCGACCAGCCGGATCGGCACGCCGGGCAGCGCAGCGGCCAGGGTGGTCGGCGACCTCCCGCATCGCGATGGCTGCCGGGCCCTCCACCCCGGCGAGGTTCCGCGGCAGCCCGAGCACGACCTCGAACGGCTCGTACTCCGCCACCAGGGCGCTGATCCGGGGCAACGCGCCCGGCCCGGCCGGCACCGTCTCGACGGGGTGGGCCAGGATGCCACCGGGGTCGCTCGCAGCGACCCCGATCCGGGCCTTGCCCCAGTCGAGTGCCAGCCGGACGCCGATGCGCACGCTCAGCCGGCCAGGGCCGTCGCTGATCGCCGTGAGCGCCGCCGGGGCCGCTGCAGCGTCGCTGCCGCCGCCCTGGGCGAGGTCGTCGCGACCGCCGCCGCGTCCACCGAGCGCGAGCGGCTCCGACGCCGACCAGGGCGCCGGCCTTCGCGCCGAGCGTCGCGGGCGGCGTCGGTCGTCGCGACGATCAGGACGGGCTTCGTCCGAGCCGCCGACGAGGGCGACGACGCCGGGACGGGACCCGAAGGCGTTGCGGACCTCGATGGCCAGCGAGCGCAGGTCGTCGGCCGTCACGTCCGGCAGGTGCTTGCTGACCAGCTGGTACGCCCCGACCGTCGTCGGCAGCGGCGACCAGGGCCGGCACGTCGGCCAGCAGTTCGCGGCTCCGCAGGGCGGCGATCTCCTTCTCGGCCGCCTTGACCTGGGCGACCAGGCGGGCCACCCGGTCGTTCAGCTGGTCGGGCTGCACCTTCAGCAGGTCGGCGAGGCCGGCGACCAGCGCGCGCTCCTTGCGCGAGGTGCGCGAACGCGTCCGCGGAGACGAAGGCCTCGACACGGCGGAGCGCCGGAGCCGACCGACGACTCGCCCATCAGGCTGAGCAGCCCGATCTGGGAGGTGCGCTCGACGTGGGTGCCGCCGCACAGCTCGCGCGACCACGGGCCGGCCAGCTCGACCATCCGGACGACGTCGCCGTACTTCTCGCCGAACATCGCCTGCGCGCCGAGCGCGCGTGGCCTCGGCCAGCGGCATCTCGACGCGCCGTCACCTGGTGGTCGGCACGGATCGCCTCGTTGGCGACGCCCTCGAGCTCCTCCTTCATGCCGGCGCTCAGCGCGCCGGGCGAGTTGAAGTCGAAGCGCAGGTAGCCCGGCTTGTTGAACGAGCCGGCCTGGTGCGGTCGAGTCGCCCAGCAACTGCCGCAGCGCCGCGTTCACGATGTGGGTCGCGGTGTGCGCCTGGCAGGCGCCGGCCCGCGCGAGCTCGTCCACCGCAGCCGTGCACGGCCGCGCCGGTGACGAGTTCGCCGTCGGCGATCCGCACCTTGTGCACGACCAGGCCCTGCACCGGGCGCTGCACGTCGAGCACCTCGAGGCTCAGGCCGTCACCGGTGATCAGGCCGGAGTCGGCGTCCTGGCCGCCGGACTCGGCGTAGAACGGGGTCTGGTCGAGCACGACCTCGACCACGTCGCCCGGGGCGTGCCCGGTCGACGAGCTGGCCGTCGGCGATGATGCCGCGCACCTTCGCGTCCGCGGTGAGGTCGGTGTAGCCGAGGAACGGCACCTCGCCGTCGGCGCGCAGCGTCCGGTAGGCCTCGGTGGCCACCGTGGCGCCCTTCTTGGCCTTGGCGTCGGCCTTGGCCCGGTCCTTCTGCTCCTGCATCAGCTTGCGGAAGCCGGCCTGGTCGACCTGGAGCCCCTGCTCCGCCGCCATCTCGAGGGTGAGGTCGAACGGGAAGCCGTAGGTGTCGTGCAGCGCGAACGCCCGGTCGCCGTGATGCTCGGTCGCGGTGCTCCGCGCGCGCCTGGCCGGCAGCGAGGTCGAAGATCTGCGTGCCGGCCGCGAGCGTGCGCCGGAACGCCTCCTCCTCGGCGTAGGCGACCTGGCGAGACCCGCGGCCACTGGCTGACCACGTCGGGGTAGGACGCCGACATCAGGTCCCGGCTGACCGGCAGCAGCTCGGGCAGCACCGGGTCGTGCACGCCCAGCAGCCGCATCGAGCGGACGCTGCGCCGCAGCAGCCGGCGCAGCACGTAGCCGCGCGCCTCGTTGCCGGGGGTGACGCCGTCGGTCATCAGCATCAGCGCCGAGCGCACGTGGTCGCCGACCACGCGCAGCCGGACGTCGTCCTCGGGTCGGCGCCGTAGCGGGTGCCGGCCGACCTCGGCCGCCCTGGCTGATCACCGGGAAGATCTCGTCGATCTCGTACATGTTGGCGACGCCCTGCAGCAGGTACGCGATGCGCTCCAGCCCCATGCCGGTGTCGATGTTCTTGCCGGCAGCGGTCCGGACGACGTCGAAGTCGTCCTTCGCGCGGACGGCGGAGAGCTCCTCGGTCTGGAAGACCAGGTTCCAGATCTCCAGGAAGCGGTCCTCGTCGACGATCGGGCCGCCGTCGGGGCCGTACTCGGGCCCGCGGTCGATGTAGATCTCGCTGCACGGGCCGCCCGGGCCGGGAATGCCCATGTGCCAGTAGTTGTCCTTCAGCCCGCGGCGCTGGATGCGCTCGGTCGGGGATGCCCGACCTTGCGCCACAGCGCCGAAGGCCTCGTCGTCGTCGAGGTAGACGGTGACCCAGACCTTGTCGGGGTCGAAGCCGTAGTTGCCGTCGGCCTGGCTGCCGGTGACCAGCTCCCAGGCGTACTCGATGGCGCCTTCCTTGAAGTAGTCGCCGAAGGAGAAGTTGCCGTTCATCTGGAAGAACGTGCCGTGCCGGGTGGTCTTGCCGACCTCGTCGATGTCGAGGGTGCGCACGCACTTCTGCACGCTCGCCGCGCGGTCGTAGGGGGCGTCCTCCGCGCCGGTGAAGTACGGCTTGAAGGGCACCATGCCGGCGTTGACGAACAGCAGGGTCGGGTCGTTGTAGACCAGCGGCGCGGACGGCACGATCGTGTGTCCCCGCGTCGCGAAATAGTCGAGGAAGCGCTGGCGGATGTCAGCTGTTTTCATGGTTGTGTCCTTAGCGAATGTGGCGGGTTGCCGCCGGACTACGGGGGTCAGTGGATTCTCCTGGACGAGTGGGGTTCACTCGTCCAGGCCGAGAGCCTCCCGCAGCTCCCCTTCGCGGGCGTCCATCGCCTCGCCCATGGTGGTGATGAACTCGCCCACCCAGTCGACAAGGCCGGTACGGCTCTTCTCGATCTGCTCGGCGACACCCTTGGGGGTGTAGCGCTGGTAGTACTCGCGGCCCTTGACCACGACGAGGGCCGTGATGCCGACGCCGATCGCGAACCAGAACAGCCGCTTGCCCATCACTTGCCCTTCTTGGTGCCGGCCCTCTTGCCGGTCACTGCCTGGCGCACGCCGTAGGTGAAGGCCGCGGTCTTGATCAGCGGCCCGCCGAGGGTGGAGGCGAAGAGGGTGGACAGCTGGGCAGCGTTCTCACTGACCACCGTCGCGTGGGCGCTCACCTTCGCGACGTCGTCGGTCACGACGCTCAGCTTGCCGAGCTCGGTGTTGGTCGCCGTGACGGTGCCCTTCAGCTCCTGCAGGATCGGCACCGAGTTGTGTCCGAGATCGCGCACCGCGAGGCGCACCTCCTCCAGCACCCTGCCCAGCTTCAGCAGGGGCACGGCGCAGAACACGACGAAGGCCACTGCGGCCACCGCAGCGATGAGACCGGCGATCTCTCCGGCGGACATGGGCTACCTCGCTCAGTTCGATGGGATTTCGGATAACGCCTTGAAGCTTAGACGACGAGACGGGACGCGTCAGCGGCGCCAGGCGACGAGCAGTGACACGAATGCGAGAACATCGGACGGCTGCGCGATCGTCAGTGCGCGTCGGCTCCGGCCGGTTCGGTGGCAGCGGCTGCCGGAGCTGCGCCCCAGCCCTTGTTGGCCACGCGCGGAACGAAGAAGAAGCACAGCACGGCGCCGGCGAGCGCGGCAGCGGCCGGCAGCAGCATGCTGCTGGCCATCGCGGAGCTGAACCCGGCCTGCAGGGCCTCCGGCAGGCGTCCGGCCGCCTCCGCCCGGCTGCCGGCGCTGGCACCTCCGGGCAGGCTTGCGGCCAGGCGGGCCTGGATCAGCACGGCGATCGCAGCGCTGCCGAGGACGGAGCCGACCTGGCGCACCGAGTTGTAGACACCCGGAGCCGGCCCGGCGTTGGCCGGGGCGAGGTTGTGGGTCGCCGTCGCGCCGATCGGTGACCAGGTGAACGCGCTGGCGATGCCCATCAGGGCGCTCGGGAACAGCAGCCGCCACCACAGGCTCTCGTCCGGCACCAGCCACAGCGAGTACCAGAGCATCGAGCCGGCCATGCCCAGCAGCCCGGCGGTGGCGAGGTAGCGGGCGTTGACGCGGTCGACCAGGCGTCCGACCACGGGCGCGAGGCCACCGGAGAACAGCGGCCATCGGCACCAGCTGCAGGGCCGCCCGGGTCGGGCTGAAGCCGAGGACCAGCTGGTAGTAGAAGACCAGCGGCAGCGCGTTGGCCGTGACGGCGACGCCGACCATGGCGATCGCGCCGTTGGCGAGCGAGAAGTTGCGGTCCCGGAACAGGTGCAGCGGCAGCAGCGGCTCGCCGCGACCCTGGCGCTGCCACCAGACGAAGACGCCGAGCACGACGATGCCGGTGACGATCAGGCTCCACACGCTGATCGGGCCCCAGATCTGGCCCCAGTTGTAGGTCTCGCCCTCCTGGATGCCGAAGACGAGGCAGAACATGCCGACCGCCCAGAGCACGACGCCGGGGATGTCGAACTTGTGGCTGTGGGTCTCCAGGTCGGGCACGAGCCGCCAGGCGAGGATGAAGCCGACGATGCCGACCGGGCACGTTGACGAAGAAGATCCACTCCCAGCCGAGGCCGTCGACGAGGAAGCCGCCGAGGATCGGGCCGACCAGCATCGCGACCGACGCCGTCGCGCCCCACAGGCTCATCGCGCGGCCGCGGTCGTGCGGCGGGAAGGTGCGGGTGATCACCGCCATCGTCTGCGGGGTCAGCAGCGCGGCGCCGAGGCCCTGGACGGCGCGCGCGGCGATCAGCATCTCGATCGAGCCGGCGAACCCGCACCACGCGGAGGCGAGGGTGAAGACGACCAGGCCGATCAGGTAGATCCGCTTGGGCCCGAACCGGTCACCGAGGCGTCCGGTGACCAGCAGCGGCACGGCGTAGGCCAGCAGGTAGGCGCTGGTCACCCAGATGACGGAGTTGATGTCGGCGTCGAGGCCCTGCATGATCCGCGGGTTGGCCACCGAGACGATCGTGGTGTCGACGAGGATCATGAAGAACCCGACGACCAGCGCCCAGAGGGCCGGCCAGGGCTTGTAGGTAGGGGTCACGCTGCGGGCAACCTTCCAGGCCGGCGAATTCATTCCGTCGGTCGCGTGCTCGCGGCGGCCCAGCAACTCCTCCAGCAGCCGTAGCCGTTCGGCCATTGCCGCCTCGTTGCCGTGCTCGGTGGGCTGGTAGTAGCGGGCTCCGGCCAGCTCGTCCGGCAGGTACTGCTGGCTGGCGACCCCGTGCGCGGCGTCGTGGGCGTAGATGTAGCCCTGCGCCGTGGCCGTGCTGCTTCGCGCCCGGGTAGTGGGCGTCGCGCAGGTGCCGGCGGGACGGTGCCGATGAGACCGGCCCGGACGTCGGCGATCGCCGCATCCACCGCCTTCACGACGGCGTTCGACTTCGGGGCCATGGCGCAGGCGATCACGGCCTGGGCCAGGTTGATCCGTGCCTCGGGCATGCCGATCAGCGCGACGGCCTGAGCTGCGGCGACGCAGGTCTGGAGCACCGACGGTGCGGCCATGCCGATGTCCTCGCTGGCGAGGATGATCAGCCGCCGCGCGATGAAGCGGGGGTCCTCCCCCGCCTCCATCATCCGGGCCAGGTAGTGCAGGCCGGCCTGGACGTCGGAGCCGCGCAGGCTCTTGATGAAGGCGCTGATCACGTCGTAGTGCTGGTCGCCGTCGCGGTCGTAGCGCACGGCTGCCTTGTCGACGGCGGCGGAGACGATGGCGCCGTCGATCAGCGGTGACGCCCTGCGCCGCAGCGCCGGCAGCGGCCTCCTCGAGGTAGGTCAGGGCGCGGCGGGCGTCCCCGCCGGCGAAGCGCAGCAGGTCGGACCGGGCCTCGTCGGCCAGCTCGAACGCGCCGGCGAGGCCGCGCTCTTCGGTGAGGGCGCGGTCGAGCAGCGTGGCGATGTCGGCGTCGGTGAGCGACTTCAGGGTGAGCAGGAGCGAGCGGCTGAGCAGCGGCGAGATCACCGAGAACGACGGGTTCTCCGTTGTCGCGGCGATCAGGGTGACCAGGCGGTTCTCGACGGCCGGCAGCAGCACGTCCTGCTGGGCCTTGGAGAAGCGGTGCACCTCGTCGACGAACAGGACGGTGCCGGTGCCGCGGGCGAGCTCGCGCTGGGCCTCCGCGAGCGCAGCCCGCACCTCCTTGACGCCGGCCGTCACCGCCGACAGCTCGACGAACCGTCGCTGCCCGGAGGCGGAGACGACCGCTGCGATGGTGGTCTTGCCGACGCCCGGCGGCCCCCAGAGGAAGACCGACATCGCCGTCCGCCCCTCGGCGAGGCGGCGCAGGGGCGAGCCGGTGGCCAGCAGGTGGTCCTGGCCGACGATCTCGTCCACCGTGCGTGGGCGCATCCGGACCGCCAGTGGCGTGTCGGCGTGGCTGGCGCTGCCCAGCGAGCCCGCGGGCGCAGGCGCTGCTGCGCCGCCCACCGGGTTTCCGAACAGGTCCGTATCCACCTCGCCGACGCTACACCGGAGTGCGGACGCCCCGCGTCCACGCCCCCGCCGGCAGACGCGTCGACACGAGCCCTTGCGTCCGTGTGTTCTCGTGTCTATCATCGATATATCGGTGACGTACCGAAAACATGAGATTCAAGGAGATAGAGATGAACACGAACGAAAACGAGGAGACCTGGTTCGACGACTCGGCAGAAGGCGGCCCGCGCCGTCGTGGCGGTCACCGCGGTGGACGCCACGGTCATGGCTTCGGCCCCTTCGGTGCGGCCTTCGGCGCCGGTGCAGCATTCGGCCCTGGCGGGTTCGGTCCCGGCGGGTTCGGTCCTGGTGGACCGTTCGGCCCCGGTGGACCGTTCGGCGCCGGTGGCCCGATGGGCGGACCGATGGGTGGCGGGCCCGCGTGGGCGTGGACGTCGCGGACATGTCCGCTTCTCCATCCTCGCCCTGCTGGCAGAGGAGCCGCGCAACGGCTACCAGATCATGCAGACGCTCGGTGAGCGCACCAACGGTGTCTGGAAGCCCAGCCCCGGTGCCGTCTACCCGGCGCTGGCCCAGCTCGAGGACGAAGGCCTGATCGAGTCCTTCGACAACGAGGGCCAGAAGGCCTACCGGCTCACCGAGGCCGGCCGGGCGGCGGCTGCCGATGTGCAGACCAAGCCCTGGGACCTGGTCAACGACGCGCTCGCCGGCTGGCAGCCGGACGCCGTCAAGGGCCTGTGGAAGGAGTTCGCGAGCCTCGCCGGAGCTGCCAAGGAGCTGACCCGCAGCGGGAACGCCCAGCAGCTGGAGGCGGCGACCAAGCTGGTCGCCGACGCCCGCCGCAAGCTCTACGGCCTGCTGGCAGCCGACGAGGATGCACGTCCCACAACGGGGACGACCTCCGCTGACCAGCGGGTCCGCTCCCCCGAACCACACAGCCAAGACGGCACAAGCTGTGAGCTCGGCGTCACGTCGCCGCCGAACTGTCACAGCTTGCTGCGTGTGTGGTGAGGGCTGGACGCGGGTCAGGGCTGGGCGGGCCTTCGGCGGCGGCGGGACGAAGTCGACGCCGGCCTCCTTGCGCTGCCGGGCCGTGATCGGGGCCGGGGCGCCGGTCAGCGGGTCGTAGCCGCCGCCGGTCTTCGGGAAGGCGATCACGTCGCGGATCGAGTCGGTGTTCGCCAGCAGGGCCGTGATCCGGTCCATGCCGAACGCGATGCCGCCGTGCGGCGGGGTGCCGTAGACGAAGGCGTCGAGGAAGAACCCGAACTGCTCCTGGGCCTTCTCGGCACCGATGCCCATGACCTTGAAGACCCGCTCCTGCACGTCGCGGCGGTGGATACGGATCGAGCCGCCGCCGATCTCGTTGCCGTTGCAGACCATGTCGTAGGCGTAGGCCAGTGCCGAGCCGGGGTCGGTGTCGAAGGTGTCGAGGAACTCCGGCCGCGGTGAGGTGAAGGCGTGGTGGACGGCCGTCCAGGCGCCCTCCCCCACGGCGACGTCACCGGCGGCGACGGCCTCGCTGGCCGGCTCGAACAGCGGCGCGTCGACGACCCAGAGGAACGACCAGGCGTCCAGGTCGATCAGGTCCTTGCGGCGGGCGATCTCGTTGCGGGCGGCACCGAGCAGCGACTGGGACGCCTTGCGTCCGCCGGCTGCGAAGAAGATGCAGTCGCCGGGCTGGGCGCCGACCCGGTCGGCGAGACCGGAGCGCTCGGACTCGGTGAGGTTCTTGGCCACCGGGCCGCCCAGCTCGCCGTCCTCGGCGATCGTCACGTAGGCCAGGCCCTTGGCGCCGCGCTGCTTGGCCCATTCCTGCCAGGCGTCGAACGTGCGACGCGGCTGGTCGGCCCCGCCGGGCATCACGACGGCACCGACGTAGTCGGCCTGGAACACCCGGAACGTGGTGTCGGCGAAGTAGTCGGTCAGCTCGGTCAGCGGCAGCCCGAACCGCAGGTCGGGCTTGTCCGAGCCGTAGGTGTCCATGGCCTCGGTGTAGGTCATCCGGGGCAGCGGCAGCGTCAGCTGGTGGCCCTTGAGCGCCCACATCGCCGCGATGACGGCCTCGCCGATCTCGATCACGTCGTCCTGGTCGACGAAGCTCATCTCGATGTCGAGCTGGGTGAACTCCGGCTGCCGGTCGGCGCGGAAGTCCTCGTCGCGGTAGCAGCGGGCGATCTGGTAGTACCGCTCCATCCCGGCGACCATCAGCAGCTGCTTGAACAGCTGCGGGCTCTGCGGCAGGGCGTACCAGCTGCCCGGGGACAGCCGGGCCGGCACCACGAAGTCGCGGGCACCCTCGGGAGTGCTGTGGGTGAGGGTCGGCGTCTCGATCTCGACGAACTCGCGTGTCGGCGAGCACGGTGCGGGCGGCCCGGTTGATCTCCGAGCGCAGCCGCATGGCCGCGGCCGGGGGCGGGCCGGCGCAGGTCGAGGTAGCGGTACTTCAGGCGGGCCTCCTCGCCGACGTTGACGCGCTCGTCGATCTGGAACGGCAGCGGCGCGGACGGGTTGAGCACCTCGAGGCTCTGCGCTGCCACCTCGATCTCGCCGGTGGCCAGCGCGGGTTGATCGTGTCGGCCGGACGGGCCTCGACCACGCCGGTGACCGCGATGCAGTACTCGTTGCGCAGCGAGTGCGCGCCGGAGCTCTCCAGGATGTCGTCACGCACCACGACCTGGACGATGCCGCTGGCGTCCCGCAGGTCGAGGAAGGCCACCCCGCCGAGGTCGCGGCGCTTGGCCACCCAGCCGGCCAGTGTGACCGTTGTGCCGATCTGCTCGGCGCGGAGCGAGCCGGCCTGATGAGTGCGAATCACGAGTGCGAATCCTTTCCCTGGCCTGAGATCAGGCCGACGGAGATCTTACGACCGACGGCCGCAGGTCGGCTGCCGGGGGTTGCCAGGCGTCGGGGTCCGCCGGCAGCTGCTCGCCGCTGCGGATGTCCTTCACCTCGTTGTTGGAGAACCAGACGAAGGGGATGCCGCGACGGTCGGCGTAGCGGATCTGCTTGCCGAACTTGTCGGCCTTCGGTGCGACCTCGCAGGGGATGCCGCGGGCCCGCAGCCGGGTGGCCGTCGCGATCGCGGCGGAGCGGGTGTCCTCGGAGTCCACGGCGACCAGGACGCAGCTGGGCACCGGCCGGGACGCGGTCAGCACGCCCTTGCCGACCAGCGGCACCAGGATGCGGCTGACCCCGATGCTGAGGCCGACGCCCGGGTAGGTGGTGCGTCCGTCGCTGGCGAGGGAGTCGTAGCGACCGCCGGACGAGATGGAGCCCATCGCCTCGTAGCCGGCCATCGTGGTCTCGTAGACGGTGCCGGTGTAGTAGTCGAGGCCGCGGGCGATCTTGAGGTCGGCGACCAGCCGTCCGGGCACGGCGGCGGCAGCGGCGGTCACCACGTCGGCCAGCGACTCCAGCCCGGCGGTCGAGCAGCGGGTGCTCGACGCCGAGGGCGGTGACCCGGTCGACGAAGGACGCGTCACCGCTGCGGATCCCGGCGAGCGCGCAGGCACTTGTCCGCCGCCGCCCGGCTGAGGCCCACCTCGTTGACCAGCAGGTCGCCGACGGCCTGCGGCCCGATCTTGTCGAGCTTGTCCACGCGCTGCAGCACGGCCAGGTGGTCCTCGATGCCGAGGCCGCGGTAGAAGCCCTCGGACAGCTGGCGGTTGTTGACGCTCATCGTGGCCGGCGGGACGCCGAAGTCGACGTGCAGCTTCTCCAGCGCCTCGAGCGTCACCAGGGGCAGCTCGACGTCGTGGTGGGCGGCGAGGGTCTCCGAGCCGACGATGTCGATGTCGGCCTGGGTGAACTCGCGGTAGCGGCCCTCCTGCGGACGCTCACCGCGCCAGGCCTTCTGGATCTGGTAGCGGCGGAACGGGAACGACAGCTCGCCGGAGTGCTCCAGCACGTAGCGGGCGAACGGCACGGTCAGGTCGAAGTGCAGGCCGAGCTCGTCGGCGGCGTCGGCGGCGGCGTGCAGCCGGCGCACGACGAAGACCTCCTTGTCGATCTCGCCCTTGCTGCTGAGCTGTTCCATCGGCTCGACGGCGCGGGTCTCGATGGAGCCGAAGCCGTGCAGCTCGAAGGTGTCGGCCAGCGATGCGAGCACGCGCTGTTCGACGATCCGTCCGGACGGGGAGAACTCGGGGAATCCGGACAGTGGTTTGGGACGGGCCATCAGTTCCTCAGACGTCGCAGCTTGCAGGTAGGGGTTCTCCAGCGCGCTCGCGGGCCATGGTGGTCTGGGAGCCGTGGCCGGGCAGCAGCGCGCGCCGTGTCCGGCAGGGCGAGCACGACGTCGCTCAGGGTCTGGCTCATCACCTTCGGGTCACCGCCGGGCAGGTCGGTGCGTCCGACCGAGCCGGCGAAGACCACGTCACCGGTGAACACCAGCCGGTTGATCTGCGGGTGCTGCCGGCGGTTGTAGTCCAGCCCGAGCAGCACGGAGCCCCCGGTGTGCCCGGGCGCGTGCGTCACGCTGAACTTCAGCCGGCGAGGTTCAGCTCGGTGACCGAGTCGAGTTCCTCCACCCGCGCCGGCTCGACCATCGGGGTCCGCAGCAGCTTCTTCAGCATGGCAGCGCCGTCGGGGCTGAGGCCGGCCGCCGGGCTCGGTGAGCAGGTGCCGGTCGGCGGAGTGGATCCACAGCGGGACGTTGAACTCGTCCGCGATCTCGGCGGCGCTGGCGATGTGGTCGAAGTGACCGTGGGTGGCCAGGAGGCCCTTCGGCCTGAGCTGGTTCTCGGCGAGCAGTTCGCGCAGCCCGGCAGCGGCGTCCTGACCGGGATCGATGATCACGCAGTCGCGACGCCGGGCGCTGCGACGACGTAGCAGTTGGCCTGCCATTGGCCGGTTGGCAGGGTTGCCAGGAACACGAGCGCGACAGCCTAGCGGCACGACCGGACCGAGGTGTCACAGCCGTTGTCACAAACCATGCCGGATCAGGCAAGATGATCCCCATGACTTCCACCACAGGTCCGGCGGACTTCGGTCGCGTTGATGCTGATGGCACGGTGTACGTGCGCACAGCTGACGGCGAGCGGTCCGTCGGTCAGATTCCCGATGTCGAGGCCAGCGAGGCCCTTGCCTTCTACACCCGCCGCTTCGAGGCGCTCGAGGTGGAGGTGGGTCTGCTGGAGACGAGGGTCAAGGGCGGCGCCCTGTCGCCGGAGGAAGCCAGACACAGCATCACCTCGGTACGCGGCAGTGTTGCCAGCGCGAACGCCGTCGGTGACCTCGAATCGCTGGTGGCCCGCCTGGACGCACTGCAGCCGTTGCTGGCCGAGCAGACCGAGGCCCGCAAGGCCGAGCGGTCCGAAGCAGCTCGAGGTGACGAAGGAGACCAAGGAGCGCATGGTCGCCGAGGCCGAGACGCTGGCCCTCGGCAACGACTGGCGTGGTGGCGTGAACCGCTTCCGCTCCCTGCTGGACGAGTGGAAGGCACTCCCCCGCATCGACCGGGCCAGCGACGACGCCCTGTGGCACCGGTTCTCCGCTGCCCGCACGACCTACACCCGCCGCCGCAAGTCGCAGTTCGCCGAGCAGGCCGCCAAGCGGGACGTGCGCGAAGGCGGCCAAGGAACAGATCATCGTCGAGGCGCGCGAGCTGGCGAACTCCACCGAGTGGGGACCGACCGCCGGCGCGTTCCGCGACCTGATGACCCGCTGGAAGGCCGCCGGCGCCGCCCCGCGCGACATCGACGACGCCCTGTGGGCGGAGTTCCGCGGCATCCAGGACGACTTCTTCAACGCCCGCTCCTCCGTGCTCAGCGAGCAGGACGCGGAGTTCAAGACGCAACCTCGACGGCCAAGCTGGCCCTGCTGGACGAGGCCGAGGCAACGCATCCTGCCGGTCAGCGACCTGGACACGGCCAAGGCCGGCTTCCGCACCTTCCTCGAGAAGTACAACGCCTACGGCCGCGTGCCGCGCGAGCAGATGCGCACCCTCGACGCCCGGGTGAAGGCGCTGGAGACGGCCGTCCGCAGCGCCGAAGAGGACGAGTGGCGCCGCACCGACCCGCAGGCCCGCGCCCGCGCCGAGGAGACGGTGGCGATGCTGGCCTCGGAGATCGACAAGCTCACCGAGAAGGTGGCCAAGGCCGACGCCCGCGGCGACAACGTCGGCTGCCAGAGGCGCGCGACGTCAGATCGCGACCTACCAGACCTGGCTCGAACAGGCCAAGACGACGCTGGCGGACTTCAACCGCTGAGCGCCACCGCTCCGGACGTCCGGGCGTCACTGCTTGAGGCGGAAGACGTCGTAGACGCCCGGGACCTTCCGGATCGCGTCGATCAGGTGCTCGAGGTGCTTGGGGTCGGTGGTCTCGAAGGTGAACCGGAACTTGAACGTGCGGTCCTTCGCGGTGTTCAGCGTCGGCCGACAGGATCGAGATGTGGTGCTCGCCCATGATCTTGGTCACCTCGGAGAGGATCCCGGTGCGGTCGAGGCCGTCGACCGCAGCGCGACCATGAACGAACTGGTCGCCGTCGGTGCCCAGGCCACCTCGACCAGGCGGTCGGGCTGGTGCCGCAGGTCCTGGGCGTTGGTGCAGTCGATGCGGTGCACCGAGACGCCGTTCTCGCGGGTCACGAAGCCGAGGATCTCGTCGCCGGGTACCGGCATGCAGCAGCGGGCCAGCTTCACCCAGACGTTCGGCGTCGCCCTGCACGACGACGCCGGCCTCGTTGCCGTGAGGCCGCGGCTGCGGCGCGGCCGTCCGATGACGGAGGTGTCCTCGCCGCCGAGTTCCGCGACCTCCTCGGCGCCGCCCTCGCTGGCGATCAGGCGCTGGACGACGGACTGCGGACTGATCGTGCCCTCGCCGATCGCGGCGTAGAGGGCGTTCACGTCGGCGACCCGGAAGTGCTCGGTGAGCCCGGTCATGTGCTCGGGGGTCAGCAGGCGCTGCAGCGGCAGCCCGGCCCGGCGCAGCTGCTTGGTGAGCAGCTCCTTGCCGCCTCGATCGACTCCTCGCGGCGTTCCCGCATGAAGTACTGCCGGATCTTGCCGCGGGCCCGCGGGCTCTTGACGAAGCTCAGCCAGTCGCGGCTCGGCCCGGCGTTCTGGCGACTTCGAGGTGAGCACCTCGACCACGTCACCGCTGGACAGCGCCGACTCGAGCGGCACCAGGCGTCCGTTCACCCGGGCGCCGATGGTGTGGTGCCCGACCTCGGTGTGCACGGCGTAGGCGAAGTCGACCGGGGTGCCGCCGGCGGGCAGGTTGATCACGTCGCCCTTGGGCGTGAAGACGAACACCTCGTCGGTGGCGATCTCGAACCGCAGCGTGTCGAGGAACTCCCCCGGGTCCTCGGTCTCCTTCTGCCACTGGCTGATCTGCTGCACCCAGTTGAGCTCGGTCCCGTCGGCCTTGCCCTCCTTGTACTTCCAGTGGGCTGCGACGCCGTACTCGGCCTGCTTGTGCATCTCCTGGGTGCGGATCTGCAGCTCGACCGGCTTGCCGCCGGGGCCGAGCACGGTGGTGTGCAGCGACTGGTAGAGGTTGAACTTCGGCATGGCGATGTAGTCCTTGAACCGCCCGGGCAGGGGGTTCCAGCGCGCGTGCAGGGTGCCGAGGGCCGCGTAGCAGTCGCGCTGGCTGTCGACCAGGATGCGCAGGCCGACCAGGTCGTAGATGTCGGCGAAGTCGCGTCCGCGGACCACCATCTTCTGGTAGATCGAGTAGTAGTGCTTCGGCCGGCCGTACACGGTGGCCTTGATGCCGGCGTCGGTCAGGTCGGCGCGCACCTGCTCGGTGACCGCCCGCAGGTAGTCCTCGCGCAGCGGCGCCCGGGCGGCGACCAGCTTCACGATCTCGTCGTAGACCTTGGGCTGCAGGGTGGCGAACGCACAGGTCCTCCAGCTCCCACTTGATCGCGTTCATGCCGAGCCGGTGGGCCAGCGGGGCGAAGATCTCCAGGGTGTCGCGGGCGATCACCATCTGCTTGTCCTGGCGCAGGTAGCCCAGCGTGCGCATGTTGTGCAGCCGGTCGGCCAGCTTGATCACCAGCACCCGGATGTCGCGGCTCATCGCCAGCACCATCTTGCGGATGGTCTCGGCCTTGGCCGACTCGCCGCAGGCGATCTTGTCCAGCTTGGTGACGCCGTCCACCATGGCGGCGATCTCCGGCGCTGAAGTCGGCGCGTCAGCTGCTCGACGCGTGTACGACGTGTCCTCCACCGTGTCGTGCAGGAGCGCGGCGCACAGCGTCGCCTCGTTCATGCCCAGCTCGGCGAGGATCGTCGCCACCGCCAGGGGATGCGTGATGTAGGCGTCGCCGCTCTTGCGGAGCTGGCCCGTGTGGTAGTGCTCGGCGGTGCGGTAGGCCCGCTCGATCAGCGCGACATCGGCCTTGGGGTGGTGGGTGTGGACGATCCGCATGAGCGGGTCGAGCACCGGGACGGCCTGGCTGCGCTGGGCACCGAGACGGGCGAGGACCTGGCGCATCCGGATACGGGGCTGGTCGGTGGACGCCAGCCTGCCGCGCGGTTCTCCGGGCAGGCCATCCCCCTCGCCGTAGGGACCATGGACGCCCTGGGTCACGCCGCCTCCGCTCATAGTTGGTAGTAGAGCCCTACTCTACCCGCGGAGCGCGTCTGCTTGCTCGGGGGCCTTCCGCACCACCACGAGCTGGTCGCCGGTGCGGAGCACGTCCGCCCCGGTCTCGTAGTAGCGGCGCAACGTGCGGTTCCGGACGACGGCCAGCACCTTCTCGCCCTCGATGTCGTCGGGGTCCTTGCCGTTCTCGTCCGCGGTGACCTGGCGCTGCACGATCTCCAGGCCCTCTGCCGGACGTGAGCAGGTCCTCGATCACCTCGCCGAGCTGCGGGCTGATCGAGCTCAGGCCCATCAGTCGCCCGACGGCGTCGGAGGAGGTGACGACGGCGTCGGCCCCCGACTGGCGGATCAGCGCGACGTTGTCGGAGTCACGGACGGCGACCACGACGTGCGCACCCCGGTTGAGCTGCCGGATCGGTGAGGGTGGCGAGGATGGCGGTGTCGTCGCGGCCGACCGTGACGATGACCTCCTTGCGCCTTGGGCAGCTCCGCCCGGTGCAGCAGCTCGCGGGAGGTGGCGTCGCCCTCGAAGGCCGGCATGCCCGTGCCGGTTCGCCGCGGCGACGGCCAGCGGTGTTGGTGTCGATCACCACGATCTGCTCCGGCGGGATGCCACCCCTCAGCAGGGTTGCCGTGGCGCTCTGGCCGGTGGTGCCGTAGCCGATGACGACGGTGTGGTTGCGCATGGTCTTCCTCCAGCGGGAGTCCTGCAGTGCCCTGCGGCCCTCGTTGGCCAGCACCTCGACGGTGGTGCCGACCAGGAGAACCAGGAAGGCGATCCGGATCGGGGTGACCACGAAGACGTTGATGATCCGCGCGTGCGGCAGCACCGGGGTGATGTCGCCGTAGCCGGTGGTGGTCATGGTGACCGTCGCGTAGTAGAGGGCGTCGATGAAGCTGACACCGTCGTTCGCTGCGTGGTCGACGTAGGCGTCCCGGTCGACGAAGACGATCAGGGTCAGCAGGAGCAGCAGGCCGACGGCCATCCCGAGCCGCATCAGCAGCTTGCGGGCGGGCGAGGTGTTGCGCGACGGCAGGCTGACCTGGGCCCGACCGGCCCAGGAGGCCTGCGATCCGAACCGGCGGCCGCGGAGGCTTTCATCAGACCGTGAGGACCGCGGAGGTCTCGGTGATCCCCAGCGTTGGCCAGGTGCTCGCGTCCGCCGAGGAAGCTCAGCTCCAGCAGCACGGACACGTGCACCAGGTCTGCGCCGAGACGGCGGATCAGGGCAGCGGTGGCGCCGACCGTCCCACCGGTGGCAAGGACGTCGTCGATCACCAGCACCCGGGAGCCGGGCATGATCGCGTCGGTGTGCACGGCGAGCGTCTCGTCGCCGTACTCCAGGGAGAACGTCTGGGTGTAGACGTCACCGGGCAGCTTGCCGGGCTTGCGGACGGGGACGAAGCCCGCGCCGAGTTCCAGGGCGACCGGGCCGGCGAAGATGAAGCCGCGGGCCTCCATGCCGACCACCACGTCGATGCCGCCCGGCGCGCTCGCCGCCAGCGCCATGACGGCGGCCGTGTAGCCGGCAGGGCTGGCGAGCAGCGGGGTGATGTCCTTGAACAGCACCCCCGGCTTCGGGAAGTCGGGAATGTCCCGGATCAGGGATGCGATCAGGTCCCGGTTCGGCCTCACTTGCTGGCATCGTCACTTCCTGCGCTGGCTGCGGGTCTGCTTGTTGCGCTGGCGCCGGGCGGCTTCGGCGTCCAGCTCCTTGGCGGAGACCAGTCCGAGCGTGCCCGGGTCGACGACGGTCGTCGCAGCGGCTTCACCGCCGAGGGCGACCGTGACCGGCTTCGCCTTCGGCCTGTGGGCGCGTCTTCTCGGCTGGCGCGTGCAGCCCGGCGGGCCAGACGCTCGCGGTGCTCGACCATGTCGGGGTCGGCCTCACGCATCTGTGCCAGCAGCGGGCTGGCGATGAAGATCGAGGAGTAGGCGCCGGCGATCATGCCGACGAACAGGGCGAGGCCCAGGTCCTTCAGCGGTCCGGTGCCGAGGATGAACCAGCCGGTGAACAGCAGCGCAGCGACCGGCAGCACGCCGATGATCGTGGTGTTCAGCGACCGGACAAGCGTCTGGTTGACGGCGTTGTTGGCCGCCTCGGAGTAGGTGAGCCGGCTGTTGGTGATGTCGCTGGGTGTTCTCGCGGATCTTGTCGAACACCACGACGGTGTCGTACAGCGAGTAGCCGAGGATGGTCAGCACGCCGATCATCGTCGCCGGCGTCACGGAGAACCCGACCAGGGCGTAGATGCCGATCGTGATCACCAGGTCGTGCAGCAGCGCGACGATGGCCGCGATGCTCATCTTGAACTCGCGGAAGTACACCCAGATGAAGAGCATGACGAGGGCGAGGAACACAGCGAGGGCGATCAGCGCCTGGGTGCTGATCTGCTGGCCCCAGGAGGCGCCGATCAGCGAGTAGGCCACCGCTCGGGCTCGACCCCGACGGCGGTGGCGATCGCCGCCTTCACCGCGGTCACCTCCGTGTCGCGTCGTGATGGTCTTGGTCTGCACCCGGACGGTGTTGTCGCCGATGGTGGTGACGGTGAGGTCGTCGCCGGCGACGTCCAGGCTTGGCGACCGCCGTCGCGGACGTCGTCGATCGTCGTCGCCGTCACCTTCACCGGGGCCTGGAACTCGGCGCCGCCGGTGAACTCGATGCCCCAGTTGATGCCCCGGAAGCCGAGCGCTGCGAGCGAGATCAGGATGCACGATGCCCGAGATCAGGTACCAGCGGTTGCGCTTGCCGACGAAGTCGTAGGAGATCTCGCCGGTGTAGAGCCGGTGCGCGATCCCGGACTTCTTGACCGGCTCTGTCGACGGCTCGAGGACGTCGAGGTTCTGGTTGTCGCTCATGCCTCACCTCCGCACGGCGGCAGCTCCCGTCGCTGGCTGCTGTGCAGCGGGGGTTTGCTGGTGCCCATGTGCTCTTTCTCGAATCCGGAGAACCGGTGGCCCTCGCCGAAGAACTTGGTGCGTCCCAGCAGGGTCATCAGCGGCTTGGTGAAGAAGAACACCACAGCGATGTCGATCAGGGTGGTCAGGCCGAGGGTGAAGGCGAAGCCCTTGACCGCGCCGATGGCCAGCACGAACAGCACCACGGCCGAGAGCAGCGAGACGGAGTCGGCGACAAGGATCGTCTTCCGCGAGCGGATCCAGCCGGTCTCGATGGCGGTGCGCAGGCTCCTGCCGTCGCGCACCTCGTCCCGGATCCGTTCGAAGTAGATGATGAACGAGTCCGCTGTGACACCGATCGCCACGATCGCACCGGCGATGCCGGGCAGGTTCAGGGCGAAGCCGAGGCTCTGGCCGAGCAGCACCAGCAGCGCCCAGGTGAGCACCCCGGCGATCACGAGCGACAGCGACACGACGAGGGCGAGGCCGCGGTAGTACAGGATGCTGTAGGCCAGCACGAGGCCGAGGCCGATCAGGCCGGCGATGATGCCTGCCTGCAGCTGCTCGCCACCGAGCTTGGCGGACACGTTCTCCACGCTGGACACCTCGAAGGACAGCGGCAGCGCGCCGTAGGAGAGCACGTTGGCGAGGTCGGTCGCCGTCTTCTGGGTGAAGCTGCCGGAGATCTCCGCCTTGCCACCCGGGATACCGGCCGAGTACTCGCTGCCGACCGACGGTGCCGAGATGACGACGCCGTCGAGGACGATGCCGAACTGGTTCTGCGGCGAGGTCTGGCTGGCGAGGTGCGCCGGTGACGGTCTGGAAGTCCGCGCCGCCCTGGGAGTTGAACTGCAGCTCGACGACGTAGGCCACCGAGCTCTGCGGGACGGCCGCCTGGGCCCGGTGACCATGTTGCCCGGGATCAGGGCCGGGCCGAGCAGGTACTTGTAGGTCTTCGACTCGTCGCAGGTGATCAGCGGCTGGTCGCTGACGTTGGGGAACGGGTCACCGCACTTGAAGTTGGTGAAGTCGGTGTTGTCCCGGTCGGTCGGCGTCCACTTGAGCAGGTCGGCCAGCGGCGTCTTCGTCTCGGACGGCAACGGTCGGACGGGGGCTGGGTACCGGCGTGGGCAGGGACGGCAGCGGCCGCTTGTTGCTCGAGCTCGTCGCGGACGGCGACGGCGCGGCAGACACGCTCGCGGAGGGCTGTGACGACACGGTGGCCGACGGCGCAGGCGTGGCGGTCGTCGTCGGGGTGGCAACGCTCTCCGCCGCCTCGGCCGAGTAGACCTTGCGGAAGTACAGCTGGGCTGTCGTGCCGACCAGTCGTAGCGAGGTCGTCCTTCTGCACGTTCGGCACGGAGACGATGATCTGCTTGTCACCGGAGGTGGTGATCTCGCTCTCGCCGACGCCGTAGCCGTCCACGCGCTGCTGGATGATGGTGCGGGCCAGTTCGAGGCTCGCCGGGTCGACCGTGCCGGTCCCGGTGGAGTTCGAGGCGGTCAGCGTGATCGTGCTGCCGCCGCGAAGGTCGAGGCCGAGCTTCGGCGTCCAGACGCCGGAGATCGCGATCAGGCTGTAGAGCCCTGCGATCACCAGCGCCAGCACCACCAGCGTGCGCAGCGGGTGGGAGTGTTTCCTGCTTGTGGTAGCCACTTTTGCCTTGTTGCTCAGTTCTTGGAGGTCGGCGGGGCGTCCCAGGTGGGCCCGTCCGTGGGCTCGTCGGACGCGGGTGCCTCTGCGGGCTCGACAACCTCGGTCGCGGCGATCTCGGGAGTGACCGTCTCGCCGGCAATCAGCTCCGGCTCGGCGTCGTCGGAGTACTCGAACTCGTCGACGACGGGCTGGGTGCTGAGTGCACGCTTGTCCATCGTGATCTCGACGCCGGGAGAGACCTCGAGGATCGCCTGCTTGTCGCCGAGGTACTTGATGGTGCCGACGATGCCGGAGATGGTCATCACGCGCGACCCGGGCTCGAGCGAGCTCATCAGGTTCTGCCGTTTCCTTGGCCCGCTTCTGCTGCGGCCGGATCATCAGGAAATACACGGCGCCGCCCATGAGGGCGACCATCGCAATTGTGGACCAGTCCATTGGGAATCCTCACAGGTACGCGTCTGGGGGGCGGCATTGCCGCCGACCCCGTAGCCTAGCGCCGACTCGGGCGAATACCCATTCGGCGAGCCGCCCCGGGCCGGTCAGAACCTGTGAGTTCAGTCCGAGCCGCTGAACAGGTCGGGCGCCACCGGCGGCTGCGCGTTGATGCCCGCGGGTGGGGTCAGCCCGAGGTGCCGCCAGGCCCGCTGGGTCGCGACCCGTCCGCGCGGGGTGCGCATCAGGAAACCCTCGCGCACCAGGAACGGTTCAGCCACTTCCTCGACGGTCTCGGTCTCCTCTGCAACCGCGAGGGCGATGGTCGAGAGGCCGACCGGACCGCCACCGAAACCCCGGCAGATCGCGTCGAGGACGGCGCGGTCGAGCCGGTCGAGGCCGAGCGGGTCCACCTCGTACAGCTCGAGGGCGGCATTGGCGACGGCGCGGGTGAGCGATCCCGTCCGCCTTCACCTGGGCGTAGTCCCGGACGCGGCGCAGCAGCCGGTTCGCGATGCGCGGCGTGCCGCGCGAACGGGACGCGATCTCGACGGCAGCGGACCTGGTCGAGGTGGATGCCCAGCAGCTCAGCGGAGCGGGCGAGGATCTTCTCCAGGTCTGCCGCGGCGTAGAAGTCCAGTTGGGCGGTGAAGCCGAAGCGGTCCCGCAGCGGTCCGGGCAGCAGGCCGGCCCGCGTGGTGGCACCGACGAGGGTGAACCGGGGAATCTCCAGCGGGATCGCCGTGGCACCCGGCGCCCTTGCCGACGACCACGTCGACCCGGAAGTCCTCCATGGCGAGGTAGAGCATCTCCTCGGCCGGACGCGACATGCGGTGGATCTCGTCGAGGAAGAAGACCTCACCCTCGGTGAGCCCGGAGAGGATCGCTGCCAGGTCGCCGGCGTGCTGGATGGCCGGGCCGGAGGAGATCCGGATCGGTGCACCCATCTCGGCGGCGATGATCAGCGCGAGAGTGGTCTTGCCGAGGCCGGGAGGCCCGGAGAGCAGCACGTGGTCGGGACTGGTGCCGCGGTGGCGGGCGCCGGCGAGCACGAGGCCCAGTTGCTCGCTGACGCGGCGCTGGCCGCCGAACTCCGCCAGCGAGGACGGCCGGAGCGCGGACTCGGCAGCCTGGTCGTCGAGGTGGACGTGCGGGTCGAGCGGATCGGTCTCTGCTGTCATGTCGCTCACTTCGCCAGGCTGCGCAGGGCCGAGCGCAGCAGCAGCGCGACGGAGCTGTCAGGGTTCTCTGCGGCGATCGGGGCGACCCGGTCGCAGGCGGCCTCGGCGTCCCGGGCGGAGTAGCCGAGGCCCTCCAGCCCTGCCCGCACCTGGTCGCGCCAGCCCTGGGCGACGGCAGGGGCGCCGACGCTGCCGCCGGACCCGGCGAGGACGTTGACCTTGTCCTTCAGCTCGAGCACGAGGCGCTGGGCGCCCTTCGCCCCGATGCCGGGGACGCGGGTGAGTGCCGTGATGTTCCCCGCGGCGACGGCCGCCCGGAACTCGTCCGGGCTGAACACCGAGACCACGGCCTGGGCGATCTTCGGCCCGATGCCGGAGGCGCCCTGCACGAGCTCGAAGCAGTCGCGCTCCCCCGGCTCGCCGAAGGCGTACAGCGTGAGCGAGTCCTCGCGCACCACCAGCGAGGTGTGCAGCGTGACCTGCTCCCCCACCCGCACCGCGCCGGCGGTGGCCGGGGTGCACAGTGCCTTGAGTCCGAAGCCGGACAGGTCGACGACCAGCCACGTGCCGCCGACGGCGGCCACTCTCCCGGTCAGCTGGGCGATCATGCTCCGACTCCCCTTCTCTGCTCCGCGAGAGCCTGTCTCGCGAGTTCCTGCTTCTCGATCGCCAGGGCGATCCGGTCAGCCCCTGCGCCGCGCCACAGGTGGCAGATCGCGAGGGCGACGGCGTCGGCGGCGTCCGCCGGTTTCGGCGGGGCGCTCAGCTTCAGGATGCGGGCGACCATGGTGCCGACCTGGGCCTTGTCGGCACGGCCGGAGCCGGTGATCGCCGCCTTCACCTCGGTCGGGCGTGTGGGTGTGCACCGGCAGCCCGCGCGGGCGCCGACGAGCATCGCGAGGCCCGCTGCCTGGGCGGTGCCGATGACCGACAGCACGTTGACGTCGGCGAACACCCGCTCCACGGCGACGACGTCGGGCTGGTAGTCAGCGCACCCACTCGATCAGGCCGGCCTCGATCAGCACGCAGCCGTTGCGGCAGGTCCATCGTGCTCGGGGTCTTGATCACGCCGACCGCCACCAGCTGCGGTGGACGACCCGGGGCACCATCGATCACGCCCACGCCACACCGGGTGAGGCCGGGATCAACGCCCAAGTACCCGCATCCAGCACATCCTTCCGAACAGTTGTTCGGATACTAACCCGACGGTCGGGCGCCGACCCCGTGCCACGCCCACGCCGTGCAGGTCAGTGCGCGATCAGTCGAGCTGCTCGCCGATCTCGTCGGGCACGTCCTCGTTGCTGTAGACGTTCTGCACGTCGTCGCAGTCCTCGATGGCGTCCAGCAGCTTGAACAGCTTCTCGGCCGTCTCGGCGTCGCCGATCGCCTCGGTGTACTGCGGGCACGAACTGGACCTCGGCCGACTCGTAGTCGAGGCCGGCCGCCTGGACGGCCTTGCGGACGTCGACGACGGCGTTCGGGTCGCTGATCACGCGGAAGTTCTCGCCGTCGTCGAGGACGTCCTCGGGGTCGGCGTCCAGCGTCGCCTCGAGCAGGTCGTCCTCCTCGAGCGTGCGGGTGCCCTGCACCTTGGCGACCTCGACGACACCCTTGCGGTCGAAGATCCGCGACACCGAGCCGACGTCGGCCATGGTGCCGCCGTTGCGGGTGACGGCCACCCGGACGTCGGAGGCCGAGCGGTTGCGGTTGTCGGTGAGGCACTCGATCAGCAGGGCGGTGCCGCCGGGGCCGTAGGCCTCGTAGATGATCGTGATGTAGTCGGCGCCGCCGCCATCGGTGCCGCCGCCACGCTTGACCGCACGCTCGATGTTGTCGACGGGGACGGAGGTCTTGCGGGCCTTCTGGATCGCGTCGTAGAGCGTCGGGTTACCAGCGGTGTCCGGACCACCGGTGCGGGCAGCGACCTCGATGTTCTTGATCAGCTTGGCGAAGACCTTGCTCGCGCTTGGCATCGACGACTGCCTTCTTGTGCTTGGTGGTGGCCCACTTGGAGTGCCCGCTCATGTACTCACCGCTCAGTCGTTGTTGATTTTGCGCCGCTCAGTCTAGGCCACTTAACCTGAGCCCCATGAACGAGCGGCTTCACGGAGAGTACAAGGTTCCCGGCGGGAAGCTGGTAGCGGTCGACCTTTCCGTGACCGATGGCCGGCTGGCCGAGGTGCAGGTCAGCGGCGACTTCTTCCTCGACCCCGACGAGGCGCTGCCGCTGATCGACCGCGCACTCGGCGGGCTGAGCACGGAGACGGCCGTCGGCGAGCTGGCCGCGCGCATCGACACCGACCTCGCAAGGGCCAGCGCCGAGGGCATCCTCGGCGTCCCGGTGACGATGGTGGGCTTCGACTCCCGGGCCGTCGCGATCGCCGTCCGTCGTGCGCTGGGCCGGTCGACCGGGTGGTCGGACCACACGTTCACCTACCTCGATCCCGGGATCCTCGACCCGGCCGAGCATGTCGCCCTCGACCAGGTGCTGGCCCGCGAGCTGGCGTCGGGAGAGCGCGGGCCGACCTTCCGGTTCTGGGAGTGGCAGAACCCGGCTGTCGTGATCGGCTCCTTCCAGTCGCTGCGCAACGAGGTGGACTCCGAGGCCGCAGAGCGCCTAGGTGTCCAGGTGGTGCGGCGGGTGTCCGGTGGTGGTGCGATGTTCATGGAGGCAGGCAACTGCATCACCTTCTCCCTTGTCGTGCCCGCGACCCTCGTGGACGGGATGAGCTACGAGGCGTCCTACGCGTTCCTCGACGAGTGGGTGCTGACCGCCCTCGGCGCAGGTCGGGGTGCAGGCGCACTACGCCGGGCTGAACGACATCGCCTCGCCGGCGGGCAAGATCGCCGGCGCCGCGCAGAAGCGGTTCGTCGGCGGCGCCGTCCTGCACCACGTGACGATGGCCTACGACATCGACGCGGACAAGATGCTGCAGGTGCTGCGGATCGGTCGCGAGAAGCTCTCCGACAAGGGCACCAAGAGCGCGAACAAGCGCGTCGACCCGGTGCGGTCGCAGACCCACCTGCCGCGCGCAGAGGTGATGGCTTCCTTCCTGGCCACCTTCCGCACCCTGTACCGGGTGGTCGACGGTGAGCTCACCGCGTCCGAACTGGCCGAGGCGAAGGAGCTGGCAGAGACCAAGTTCCACAGCCCGGAGTGGACCGCACGAGTGCCCTGACGGGTTCAATCAGCGGCTTACCGCTGCCTCAGGCGGCGAGTGCCGGTGCCCCCATGGCCGCGACGATCCTGTCGAAGTCGTCGCTGGGAATCTGGAACAGTCCCCGCCGGAAGGTGAAGCCCCAGTTGCGTCCGTCCGGGATGAAGGAGAGCTGTCCCAGCAAGGGACGGATCGGCGTCGGGAAGCAGGCGCTGAAGGCGACGTCACGTCGCCAGGGATGGAAGTCCGGGGTCAGCTCCACCTGGTAGACCATCGGTGCCGGTGATCACCCCGCACGCGGTGAACTGCTGCAGCGGCTCGCCGTCCGGGTAGTCGGTGCGGGGTGAGTAGAACACGATCCGGTCGCCGGCCTGCAGCCGTGAGAGTCGCGTGCTCTTGCCATGGTCGGCCTGGGTGAAGCCGCCGGCTACGCCGCGGCGCACATGTTCGAGACTGATGGTGTTGACCCAGTCCCGTCGTTCCCTCGTGGGTTCTTCGTTCTTCGCCATGGGAGAAGTCTGAAACGGGCCTCTGACACTGGCCCGTCAGCCGCAGGGACTGTCGGTGGGGCCTGTCAGAATAGTACACATGTTCGACTATGTGGATGTGTCGGGGCTGGATGCGGGTGCTGCGCTGGACGTGGTGGAGCAGGCCCAGGTGTTGAAGCGGCAGGCGGAGGTGCAGGAAGCGCTCGCGATCCTGCGGGTGGTGCACGCCTATCGGCATCAGATCCCGACCGACAAGGTCCGGTTGGGCGGGGACGGCACCGGGTTGGTGGATGATTTCGCCTGCCTGGAGTTGGCTGCAGCCCTGCACCGGCAGTGTCGACAGTGTGACCCCGCAGGTGGTCGAGCTGGTGAACCTGGAGGTCCGGCTGCCCCGGTTGTGGGAGATCACGATCGCGCTGCGGGATACCGGTGTGGCTGGCCCGCCGGATCGCCCGGGTCACCGGGGACCTGTCGCTGCGGGCAGCGCCTTGTGGGTGGATGCCACGATCGCCCCGTTCGTCACCCGGCTGGCACCGGGACGGCTGCTCAAGTTCGTCGACGCCCTGGTGGTGCAGGCCGACCCGGCAGCCGCCGAGGCCCGGTGGACGGCCCGGCAACTCGACCAGGGTCGAGATCGGGGTGATGGGCCGCGACGGGCTGCGTGACATCTACGGCTGGCTGACCGCCGCCGATGCCACCTACCTGGATGCCGCCCTGGAACAACTCTCCGACCATCCTGGCCGGCCACGGCTCGACCGAAACCGCCGCCGAGCGTCGCGCCACCGCCCTGGGCATCCTGGCCACCCCCGCCCGCGCCCTGGCCCTGATCCAGCACTCGCTCACCCAACCCACCCTCACCGACGCCAGGCGACCGTGACTGCCTCAGTCCTGAGCCTGACGAAGGGCCCGAAGGCCTGACGACAGCGCACGGGCCACGGTCCCCGTTCGGGCTGTGCCGGGCACACCTGTGGCACGATCACCGTCCCACCCGAGCGGCTGCTGCCCAAAGCCACCCTGGTCATCCACCTGTCCGACGACACGCCTGACCAGCGGTGTCGGGGTCGGCCGGTGTGAACAACTCGGACCGCTCACCATCAACCAGATCACCCAACTGGTGGGCCACTCCCGGGTCGAGGTCCGGCCCGTGTTCAACCCTGACGGCATCATCCGCGTCGACGACTACGAGATCCCGGCCCCGATGCGGCGCGCGGTGCTGCAACGCCACCGGTTCGAGATCTTCCCCTACGGCGCCCGCACCACCGCCAGCCTCGACCTGGACCACACCCGCCCCTACCAGTGGGGTGAAGACTGGCGACCCGGCCAGACCGACCCCGACAACCTCGGACCCCTGCGCCGCAAATCCCACCGCGCCAAAACCCACGCCGGCTGGCGGCTGGCCCAACCCGAACCCGGCACCTTCACCTGGACCAGCCCGCTCGGCCGCCGCTACCTCGTCACCACCGCCGGACTCACCAACGACTACCGACACGCCCCCGGCACCCAACCCTGGGACAACCCCCTCGGCGGACCACTCCTGCCCGACCCGCCAACGACCCGTACACGCGGAAACGGACCCGCTCCTCGGGCCGCCGACCCACCCGGCAGGCGGTTCGCGACCCCAGACTCCGACTCCGGCCCTAGACGCCGGCACCGACGGCCAGCTCGCTCGACCACCCTGCACCGAACGCACTCGACCGGTTCCAGCCCGGAACCGGGCCTCGGCATGCCCGGGTCGGCGGCCCGGAGACCGGGCCCTTGCAGGCATGCCCGATGTCGGGGCGCCGCAAGTCAGGTGGCAGCTCAGTGCCTGAGTGTGCGCCGCCAGATGTAGGGCGTGGTGGTCGTCACTGCGACCAGTCCCGCCCGCTCGAGGATCGGCCGGCTGAACTCCGTGCACTCGGCGTAGACCAGCTCGCGCGCCCATGGCGATGGCCGACCTCGCGCGGGCAGCGGTCAGGGCCCGGTAGATCCCTGCATGCCGCCAGTCCGGATCGGTCGCGCCGCCGAACAGGCCGGCGAACCGTCCGCCGCGCACGCGCACCAGTCGCCCGGCCGAGACCACGCGTCCGTCGGCCTCTGCGAGCCACAGCTCGTTGCCGGTCGGGTCCGCCGTGATCGCCGCGAGAAGCTGCTCGTCCATGTTCGGCGAGTCGGGTCCGAACACCTCCCGGTGCAGCACCCCGATAGCCCGGACATCGCCCACCAGGTCACCGGTGTCCCCCGCCCGCCGGATCACCACTCCCGACGGCTCCCCCGCCATCTCGAGCGAGCACGGCCGTCTCGCCGATCATCACCGTCTCCGGATCAGCAGCCACGAAGCCCGCAGCAACCAGGTGGTCGTCGAGGTCGGCCGGCGCATCATGGCCGCGCGTCTTCCATTCGAACGACACCAGCCCTGGGTCGGCGGCGAAGTGCTCGATGGCAGCCCTGATCAGGTCGTCGAGCTGCGGTACCGGCCGCGCCGTCGAGGTCCGAGTAGCTGACGAACCCCCGCTCGGCGTACCGCCCGAGCCACAGCGGCCCGATCCTGGTGACGTCGGTGGCCCCGTCGACCTCGGATTCCGTACGCAGGTCCTCGTCGTGGGCCTTGAGCAGCTCGGCCAGCCTCGCCGCTGACGGCTCGGTCAACCCGCGGTCACCTCGAGCGCCTCAGCCAGCGTGAAGTTGCCGACGTAGAGCGCCGTGCCGACGATGGCACCCTCCACGCCGAGCGGCACCAGCTCCCGCAACACCCTCAGGTCGTCCAGCTGCGCGATGCCGCCGCTGGCGACGACCTTCGCGTCGGTCCGGGCGCAGACGTCCGTCAACAGCTTCACGTTGGGGCCGGTGAGCATGCCGTCGCTGGCAACGTCGGTCACCACGTACCGGGTGCACCCCGCTGCGTTCAGCCGGTCGAGGGTCTCCCACAGCTCGCCGCCCTCGCGCGTCCAGCCGCGTGCGGCCAGCCGGGTACCGCGCACGTCCAGTCCGATGGCGATCCGGTCACCGTGCTCTGCGACCACGCGGTCGCACCACTCGGGGTTCTCCAGCGCAGCGGTGCCGATGTTCACCCGCCGGCAGCCGGTGGCCAGCGCCCGCTCGAGGCTCGCGTCGTCGCGGATCCCGCCCGGACAGCTCCACCTTCAGCTGCATCGCCGCCACGATCTCCGCGATCACCGCCGCGTTGCTGCCGCGTCCGAAGGCCGCGTCCAGGTCCACCAGGTGCAGCCACTCGCGCCCCGCCGTCCTGCCAGCGTCGCGCCGCGGCCAGCGGGTCACCGAACACCTTCTCCGACCCCGCGACGCCCTGCACCAGCTGGACGGCCTGGCCGCCCTGCACGTCGACGGCCGGCAGCAACTCGAGCTTGCTCATGATTCCTTTCGCAGGGTCCCCAGCCAGTTGCGCAGCAACCGGCCGCCGGCCTCGCCCGACTTCTCCGGGTGGAACTGGGTGGACCACAGCGGGCCCTGTTCGACGGCGGCGATGAACCGGTCACCACCGTGCTCGGCCCAGGTGATCCGCGCGTTCGCCGGCCAGTCGGGCACCTCGTGCACCCCGTAGGAGTGGACGAAGTAGAACCGCTGGTCCTCGACCCCGGCGAACATCGCCGACGCAGTCGGCGGCATCACCGTGTTCCACCCCATGTGCGGCAACGGGACGGCGTCCAGTTCCTCCACGACCCCGGGCAGCACGCCGATCCCGGGCACCGGGTCGCCGTGCTCGACACCCAGCGAGAACAGCACCTGGTGTCCGACGCAGATCCCGAGCACCGGGCGGTGCGCCTCCAGCCGTCGCAGCACCAGCTGCGGCCCGCCGACGGCGATCAGCCCGTCCATGCAGGCAGCGAAGGCGCCCACCCCGGGCACGACGAGGCCGTCGGCGGCGAGGCACACCTCCGGTGTCGGCGGTCAGGACGACGTCGGCACCGGCGGCTTCGAGCGCCCGCGTGGCCGAGTGCAGGTTGCCCGACCCGTAGTCGAGCACGGCGACCGTCGGCCTGCCGGAACTCACAGGCTGCCCTTGGTTGAGGGCACGACACCAGCGATCCGTGGGTCGAGCGCGACCGCGTCCCGCAGGGCGCGGGCAAGCGCCTTGAACTGGGCCTCGACGATGTGGTGCGGGTCACGTCCGGCCAGCACCGTCAGGTGCACGCAGATCCCGGCGTTCAGGGCGAAGGACTCCACGACGTGGCGGGTCATCGACCCGGCGTAGGGCACGCCGGTTCCGCCGATCAGCGCATACACCTGGCCCTCGGGCTCGCCGGAGTGCACGACGTACGGCCGTCCGGCCACGTCGACGACGCAGTGCGCCAGCGCCTCGTCGAGCGGGACGGTGGCGTCGGCGAAGCGCCGGATGCCGGCCTTGTCCCCGAGTGCCTCGGCGAAGGCCTGGCCGAGGACGATCGCGGTGTCCTCGATGCTGTGGTGGCCGTCGATGTGGAGGTCGCCGGTCGTCGTGATCTCGAGGTCGATCAGCGAGTGCTTGGCCAGTGCGGTCAGCATGTGGTCGTAGAAGCCGACGCCGGTGCTGATCGTCGACTCACCCGTGCCGTCGAGGTTCAGGGCAACCCGAACCTGCGACTCACTGGTGCGCCGCTCCCTCGATGGCTGTGCGCGGGGCACTCATCGGATCTCCTCCATCACTTCGGCGAGAGCGGTGTAGAACCGCTCCGTCTCCCCCGGTGTCCCGGCGGAGACCCGCAGCCAACCCGCCGGGCCGGTTTCGCGCACGAGCACGCCCCGGTCGAGCAACCGCTGCCAGACATCATGGCGGTCGGCGAACGGGCCGAACAAACAGAAGTTGGCGTCGGAGTCGATCACCTCGACCCCGAGTTGAGGCAGCCGCACCAGCATCTCGTCCCTGGTCGCGCGCAACTCGTCCACCTGGGCCAGCAGTTCCGGCGCGTGCGCCAGCGCCACCAGCGCCACCGCCTGGGTCTGGGCCGACAGGTGGTACGGCAGGCGGACGATGCGGCACGCGTCCACGATCGCCGGCGCCGCGGCCAGGTAGCCGACCCGTCCGCCGGCGAGGGCGAAGGCCTTGCTCATGGTGCGCGAGACCACGAGGTTGCCGAAGCGGTCGAGCAGGGTGAGCGCGGTCTGGTCGGGCCGGTGCGCGAACTCCTGGTAGGCCTCGTCGACGACCACGATCGCCTCCGTGCCGGCCAGCACCTCCTCGATCACGGCCAGCGGGGTGGTCGTGCCCGTCGGGTTGTTCGGGGTGGTGATCACCACCACGGACGGACGGTGCTCCGCGATCGCTGCCAGCACGGTGGCGGCGTCCAGGCTGAAGTCGGGCAGCCGCGGCACGGTGACGTAGGTGGTGTGGGTGTTGCGGGCGTACTCGGGATACATCGAGTAGGTCGGCGTGAAGCTGAGCACGGTGCGTCCCGGCCCGCCGAAGGCCTGCAGCAGGTGGGTCATCACCTCGTTGGAGCCGTTCGCAGCCCAGATGTTCGGGACGCGTCGAGCCCGTGCCCGAGGTAGTCGGCCAGCGCCGTGCGCAGCGCGGTCGCCTCCCGGTCCGGATAGCGGTTCAGGAGGTGCGCGGAGACCGCCGCTGCCATCTCGGCCCGGACAGCAGCGCTCGGCGGGTACGGGTTCTCGTTGACGTTCAACCGCACCGGCACGTCGAGCTGCGGGGCGCCGTACGGCTCCTCCCCCACCAGCTCGGGACGCAGCGGCAGCCCGGCGAGGCTCACGTCGGGCTTCACGACCGCACCTGCGGACGCCGGATCGTGACGGCAGCGCCGTGGGCGGGCAGGTCCTCCGCGGCGGCGAAGGTCTCCACCACGTCGGCGACCTGCATCAGGGCGGCCTCGGAGTAGTCGATCACGTGCACCTGCTTGCGGAAGCTGTGCACGTTGAGCCCGGAGGAGTGGCAGGCGCAGCCCGCCGTCGGCAGCACGTGCGTCGAGCCGGCGCTGTAGTCGCCGAGCGACACCGGCGAGTACGAGCCGACGAAGATCGCGCCGGCGTTGTTCACCCGCGCGGCGATCGCTGCGGCGTCGGCCGTCTGGATCTCCAGGTGCTCGGCCGCGTAGGCGTCGACGACGGCCAGGCCCTGCTCGACGTCGTCGACCAGCACGATGGCCGACTGCTGCCCGGTCAGGGCCGTCCGGATGCGCTCGACGTGCCGGGTCGCTGCGACCTGCGGCTCGAGTTCCGCCTGGACGGCCTCGGCGAGCGCGACCGAGTCGGTCACCAGCACCGAGGCTGCCATCGGGTCGTGCTCGGCCTGGGAGATCAGGTCGGCTGCGACGAAGCGGGCATCGGCGGTGTCGTCGGCGAGGATCGCGATCTCGGTCGGTCCGGCCTCGGAGTCGATGCCGATCCGTCCGCGCAGCAGGCGCTTGGCCGCGACGACGTAGATGTTGCCCGGCCCGGTGACCAGGTCGACGCCCGGGCACAACCCGGGAACCCCGTAGGCGAACATGGCGATCGCCTGCGCGCCGCCGACGGCGTAGACCTCGTCGACGCCGAGCAGGTGGCACACCGCGAGGATGTTCGGGTGCGGCAGCCCGCCGAAGGCTGCCTGCGGCGGGCTCGCGACGGCGATCGACCCGACGCCGGCGACCTGGGCAGGCACGACGTTCATCAGGACGCTGGAGGCCAGCGGCGCGAGCCCGCCGGGCACGTACAGCCCGACCCGGCCGACCGGCACGATGCGCTGCTCGACGATGGCGCCGGGACCGAGCTCGACGCGGACGGGCACGATGCGCCGCCTCAGCGGTTGCCACCGTCCGGCGCCGGTCGATCGCCTCGACGAAGGCCGCCCGCACGTTGGGTGCGAGCCCGGCCTCGGCTGCGGCCAGTGCCTCCGCGGGGACCCGGAAGCTCTCCGGCACGACGTGGTCGTAGCGCTCGGAGAACTCGGCGAGCGCTGCCTCACCCCGCTCGGCCACGGCCTCGACGATCGGGCGCACCTGCTCGACGGCTGCCGCCACGTCGAACTCGGCGCGGGGCAGGACGCCGCGGTAGTCGGCCATGGTCGTACCGCGCAGGTCGATGGTTCTCAGCACAGCCGGATTCTACTGGCGCCTGAGCGTGCATCCTTCGCGGATGCTGCGTGGGCAGACACCGCCCGCCCGCCCCGGACTGGTTGACTAGGCGCGCATGTTCATAGGGCTCGGCACCGTCGTCAACGTCGTGGCTGTGGTCATCGGCAGCACCATCGGCGTGCTCGTCGGCCACCGGCTCCCCGAGCGCACCCGTGTGCTCGTCACCCAGGTGCTCGGGCTCTTCACGCTGGTGATCGGGGCGTCCTCCGTGGCGTCCGGCCTTTCCGACGCGCTCACGGAGGCCGTCGGGCAGGTGCGACTCCTCGTTGTGCTCGGTGCCCTGCTGATCGGCGGCATCGCCGGCTCGCTGCTGCAGATCGAGAACCGGCTCGACCGCGGGGCGGAACTCCTGCATGACCGGTTCGCCAAGCGCAGCGAGGGCAGCACCTTCGTCGAGGGCGCGGTCACCTCGACCCTCGTCTTCTGCGTCGGCCCGCTCTCCATCCTCGGCTCGCTGTCGGACGGCCTCGGCCACGGCTCCGAACAGCTGCTGGTGAAGTCGGTGATGGACGGTTTCGCAGCGATCGCCTTCGCCTCCTCCCTCGGTATCGGGGTGATGGCTTCGGTGATCCCGCTGGCCCTGTACCAGGGCCTGTTGACGCTGCTCGGCTTCGCGCTCGGCAACTTCCTGCCCGCCGCACAGATCGATGCGCTCGGCGCTGCCGGCGGCGTGATCCTGCTCGGTCTCGGCTTCCGGCTGGCAGGGATCAAGCAGATCCCGGTCGGTGACCTGCTGCCGGCCCTCGTGATGGCGCCGCTCATCGTCGCTGGGATCGGACTGTTCCGCTGATGGCCGGCGGCACCCCCGCCACGGAGGCCCTCGTCAACGCCGGGGTCACGTTCGTCCTGCATCCCTACGACCACGACCCCGGCAGCACCGCCTACGGTGACGAGGCGGCGCAGGCGCTCGGCGTCGACCCGCTGCGCATCTTCAAGACCCTTGTCATCGACATCGGGGCGGCCCGTCCGGAGCTGGCCGTCGCCGTGCTGCCGGTGGGCACCCAGCTCGACCTCAAGCGCTTCGCTGCGGCCCTCGGGGCGAAGAAGGCCTCCATGGCCGACAAGGACCAGGTGGCCCGCAGCACCGGCTACGTGCTGGGCGGGGTCTCCCCGCGTCGCGCAGAAGGTGTCGCTGCCGACCCTGATCGACGAGACCGCGCAGCTGTGGGACACGATCCTCGTCTCCGCCGGCAAGCGCGGACTCCAGGTGGAGCTCTCCCCCAACGACCTCGCCGACGTGGTGTCCGCGCAGCTTCGCCGACATCGCGCGCTGAAGGTCAGGCCCCGAAGCGCTCCGGTCCGGACCGTTTCCGCAGCGCGGTTGCCAGCGCTTCGCGACTACGGGCCAGCGCATCGCGGAGTTCAGCATCCTGGTGCGCGAGCAACGCATCGAACGGCGCCCGCGGCAACCCCTCGACGACTGTCTGGGAGGCGAGGTCCTCGAGCACGTGGGCCGCGACGACGCAGTCCTGGACGGCGCCGAACCCCTCTGTGACCTGCTCCCACCGTTCCCGCCAGTTCTCTGCCGTCTCGCCAAGGGTGCCCACCAGTGCCTCCGCCCCGTAGCGGACCGCCTTCGCTGCCTTGCGCACCTCGTGCCATCGCGTCAGGTCTCCCGGCCGGGCAGCCGCCCGCCGGGCGAGCTTGCGCACCCGGCCAACAGCAACCCCGAGCATCGGGGGCAGGACGGCGGACGCTTCCTCGGCAGCGACCCAGACCAGCCGCGGCGCCACGAGCAACTGCTCGAGTTCGAGCTGGAGCTCTTCGTAACGGTCGGTGGACATGCTCGCGACCAGACGCCCGTGGGCCACCGTGTGGGCCTCGGCGAGTGACGACGTCACCCGAAGCGCCACGGGGTCGCCGGCCGGCTCCGCGAGCGCTGCGAGCGCTGTCGTGAGCCGCTCCTGCAGCACCTCGGCGTCGCGGGCCCCGCCGAGCAGTTCTGCGTGCCAGCGCAGCTCCTCCCTGACGTGCCGCGCAGCGCCGGGCTCGAAGACGCCGCCGAAGGTCCGCAGGGCGCTGCGCAAGTCGCCGCGTGGCCACGCGGCTGCGATGCACGGCATCGGGACCGTCTCGTCGGACTGCCTCCTCCTGGGCCTGCAGCACGCCGATCTGGGCGCCGACATAGGCGAGCACTGCCGCGCCTGCGCTGCGGTCGGCCGCCGCGGCATCCGCGATGGCCGGCGCCAGCGCCTGTCCCGCCTTCGACGCCGATTCCGACAGCTGCACTCCTGCGGCCTGCAGCACGCCGGTCACGCGGTCGAGGAACCCGGCATCGCCGTTGACGAGCTCGACCTCTGCTTCTCGCCACCGCTGGGTGTGGACGCCTGCCCGTGCATCCACCTGGTCGACGCAGAGGACGGCGAGGACGGTGCCGTCCGCGCCCATCAGTGTCCGCTCGGAGCGGTGCGTGCGCAGTTCGGCGACCGGCACCAGCGGGGCGCCGTCCAGGATCCCCGCCACCTGGTCGCGGAACTCCTGCGGCGGGCGGCGGTGCTCGACGGGCGCGTGCAGCTCCGTCCGCTGGTCGGGCCCTGCCCCGGGCTGCTTGAGGTGCCAGCCGTCGTCGTTGCCGCCGGTGCGACGGCGAATCACCTGCCGTGCCGCGGCCAGCCGGAAGTCGGGGCTGTCGTAATAGGTGGCAACCAGGTCGAATTCCGCCGCAGGTCCCACGTCGGCAACCTCGGAGAGGTCGGGCACCTGACGGTCGTCACCGAGCGCGAACTTCCGCTCGTGCTCGACCTGGGCGGCCACCGTCAGCTGGGTTCGTCTGGCGTGGTCAGGACGCCGCGGTCGTCGATCGTGCCGGATTCCTCGGCCTCGGGCTCGACCGGATGCCGGCGCCAGCGCGTCGCGTGGTCCTCGTCGTCGGGACCGAGCGACGAGGCGAGCAGCACCGGGGTGACTGCGGCGAAGCCCCAGACGGCCAGCGCGGACAACGAGCGGAGCTCGAGCGGGATCGGGACGAGGGCGCCGGGGAGTGGCACCGGTGAGCCGCTCGGCGAAGCTGCCGGGGCCGAGGAGCTCGCCGACCTGCCAGCAGACGATCCCGGCCAGCAGGCCCGAGCCGGCCGCGAGCAGGGCTGTGGGCCAGCCGAGCGTCCGGAACCACTTCCAGGTCACCAGTCCGAGACCGGCACCGACAAGGGCGCCGCGTGATCACGAACCAGACGTCGGAGGCCACGATCTCGGTGATGCCCCGCTCGGAGATGGTCGCCGACCCGTCCGGCAGGATGCGATAGGTCGGCAGGTCGACGACGGTCGCCCAGAACACGGCGGAAAGTCCACCGATCACCAGCGACATCCCGGCGAGGATGCGCGATCCACATCGCGACCGGCGAGTCAGCGGGCTCGGTCGCCTGCTGCTGCTCCTCAGTCACGGTTGTGCTCACAGCCAGCAAGACTAACCGACGGGGTCACGACGTTGACGCAGGACGGTCCCAGCAGGGCCTTCAGGTCGGCCATCAGCGGACGCGAGGGCGCCACCCGCAGGCCCTCGTCGAGCTTCCAGACCTTGCTGCCGTTGGTCGTCGACAGCAGCTTCACCCGCACCTCGGTCGAACCCGGGTGGGACCGCAGCACCTGGCGCAGCTGCTCGATCACCGCCGGGGTGCACCGGACGGCCGGCAACTGGATCACCAGCGGACCGGACGGGCCCTCGGAGACGTCCGGGAAGGTCACCTCCTGGCCGGTCAGTCTCGACGGCGTCGTCCTTGGTCCGCACCCGTCCCTTGATCCGCACGACGGTGTCGCTGCGCGAGCGCGGAGGCAACCGAGGCGTACACCTTCGGGAACAGCAGCACCTCGACCGACGACTCCAGGTCCTCGACGGTCGCGATCGCCCACAGGTCGCCGTTCTTGGTCTGCTTGCGCACGACCGAGGTGATCATGCCCGCGATCGTGACCATGGCCGTCCCGGGGCCCGTCGTCGGAGCGCAGCTGGCCGATGCTGCAGTCCCGCTGCGCGGCGAGGATGTGCTCCAGCCCCTGCAGCGGGTGGTCGCTGACGTAGAGGCCGAGCATCTCCCGCTCGAAGCCCAGCCGCACCCGCTTGTCCCATTCCGGCAGGTCGGGCACCGGCGCAGCGGCCAGCTTCTCCGCCGACGCCGAAGTCGCCGAACAGGTCGTCCTGGCCGTTGGCCTGGTTGCGCTTGAGGTCGATCACCTCGTCGACGCGGCGCTCGAAGCACTCCATCAGCGCCGCGCCGGGTGTGCCCCATCGAGTCGAACGCACCGGCCTTGATCAGCGACTCGATCACCCGCTTGTTGCAGACCACCAGCGGCACGTTGTCGAGGAACTCGTTGAAGTCGGCCGCCTTGCCGTGCTCGGTGCGGGCCTCGACGATGCCGCGCACCACGTTGTCGCCGACGTTGCGGATGGCGCCGAGGCCGTAGCGGATGTCCTCGCCGATCGGCGTGAACATGCCCTCGGACTCGTTCACGTCCGGCGGCAGCACCTTGATGCCCATCCGGCGGCACTCGGCGAGGTAGATCGCCGACTTGTCCTTGTCGTCCTTCACCGACTGCAGCAGGGCCGCCATGAACTCGGCCGCGGTAGTTCGCCTTGAGGTAGGCCGTCCAGTAGGAGATCAGCCCGTACGCGGCGGTGTGCGCCTTGTTGAAGGCGTAGGCGGAGAACGGGATCAGGATGTCCCACAGGGTCTGGATGGCGCTGTCGGAGTAGCCGTTGGCGCGCATGCCCGCCTGGAACGGGACGAACTCCTTCTCCAGCACCTCCTTCTTCTTCTTGCCCATCGCCCGGCGCAGCTCGTCGGCCCGGCCGAGGCTGTAGCCGGCCACCCGCTGCGCGATCTGCTGCACCTGCTCCTGGTAGACGATCAGGCCGTAGGTGAGGTCGAGGATGTCGGCGAGCGGCTCGGCCAGCTCCGGGTGGATCGGGTCGACCGGCTGCCGTGCCGGTCTTGCGCAGCGCGTAGTTGGTGTGGCTGTCCGCACCCATCGGGCCGGGACGGTACAGCGCGAGGGCTGCGGAGATGTCCTCGAAGTTGTCCGGTTGCATCGGTCTTCAGCAGCACCCGCATGCCGCCGCCGTCCAGCTGGAAGATGCCGAGGGTGTCGCCGGTGGCCAGCAGCTCGTAGGTCGCCCGGTCGGTGGTGTCCTTGCTGCAGCTCGTCGAGGTCGATGTCGATGCCGCGGTTGAGCTTCACGTTGATCAGCGCGTCGTCGAGGATCGTGAGGTTGCGCAGGCCGAGGAAGTCCATCTTGACCAGGCCGAGGGCCTCGCAGCCCGGGTAGTCGAACTGGGTGATGATCGCGCCGTCGGCCTCCCGCTTCATGATCGGGATGATGTCCATCAGCGGTCGGCGCTCGACATGATCACGCCGGCGGCGTGGACGCCCCACTGCCGCTTCAGGCCCTCGATGCCGCGGGCGGTGTCGACGACCTCGCGGACCTCCGGATCGGCCTCGTACAGCGCCCGGAACTCGGTGCCCTCGCCGTAGCGGGAGTGCGACGGGTCGAAGACGTCGGCCAGCGACACGTCCTTGCCCTGCACCGGCTGGGTGAAGGCCTTGGTGAGCATCTCGCCCATCGCGAACGGCTTGCCCAGCACCCGTCCGGCGTCCTTGATCGCCTGCTTGGCCTTGATGGTGCCGTAGGTGACGATCTGGCAGACCCGGTCGTCGCCGTACTTGTCGGAGACGTACGGATCACCTCGCCCCGGCGACGCTCGTCGAAGTCGATGTCGAAGTCGGGCATCGAGGGACGCTCGGGGTTGAGGAACCGCTCGAAGATCAGGCCGTGCGGCACCGGGTCGAGGTCGGTGATCCGCATCGCGTAGGCGCACATCGAGCCGGCGCCCGAGCCGCGGCCGGGGCCGACCCGGATGCCGTTGTCCTTCGCCCAGTTGATGAAGTCGGCGACGACCAGGAAGTAGCCGGCGTAGCCCTTGTCGATGATCACCTGCTCCTCGAAGGCTGCCTGCGTCGACGGCGTACTCGGGCACGTCGCCGCGGTAGCGCACCTGCAGCCCGCGGTCGACCTCCTTGACGAACCAGCTCGCCTCGGTCTCCCCCGCCGGCACGTCGAACTTCGGCATGAACGTGCCGGTGCCCTCGTCGAAGGAGATGTTGCAGCGCTCGGCGATGGCCAGGGTGTTGTCGCAGGCCTCCGGGAGCTTCGGCGAACAGCGTCCGCATCTCCTCCGGCGACTTCAGGTAGTAGCCGTCGCCGTCGAACTTGAACCGGTTCGGGGTGTCCTTGTTCGAGCCGGACGAGACGCACAGCAGCACGTCGTGGGCCTCGGCGTCGGCGGCGTTGACGTAGTGCAGGTCGTTGGTCGCCACCAGCGGCAGCCTCAGGTCCTTGGCGATCCGGAGCAGGTCGGAGCGGACCCGGGTCTCGATGTCGAGCCCGTGGTCCATCAGCTCGACGAAGTAGTTGCCCTGCACCGAAGATGTCGCGGAACTCGGCCGCCGATGCGCAGCGCATTGCGCGTACTGGCCGAGCCGCAGGTACGTCTGCACCTCGCCCGAAGGGCAGCCGGTGGTGGCGATGCAGCCCTTCGCGTACTGCTGCGAGCAGCTCCCGGTCGGCGCGCGGCTTGTAGAAGAACCCCTCCAGGCTGGAGCAGCGAGCTGAGCCGGAACAGGTTGTGCATGCCGGCGTTGTTCTCTGCCCAGATCGTCAAGTGGGTGTAGGCGCCCTTGGAGGCGACGTCGTCGCCGGTGCCGTCACCGAACTGCACCCGCTTGCGCTCGCTGCGATGGGTCTTCGGGGTGAGGTAGGCCTCGAGGCCGATGATCGGCTTCACCGCGGAGCCCTTGGCGGCCTTGTAGAACTCGTAGGCGCCGAACAGGTTGCCGTGGTCGGTGACCGCGAGGGCGTTCATCCCCAGCTGCTCGCTGCGGCCAGACGAGGTCCTTGAGGCGCGCCGCACCGTCCAGCATCGAGTACTCCGAGTGGCAATGCAGATGCACGAAATCTGACGACACGCTGACCTACGACCTCCGGGCAAGGATGGCTGCGGATGGGAAAGCGCTGGGGGAAGTCAGCGAGCAACCACCCTAACTCGCTAGAGGGACAACTTCCCGCGCACCACGCTGTCGCCCGAATGCTGGGGCTTGTCGTCGAGCTCCTCCCGGGAGATGTCAACGATCAGGTAGCCGGCGTCGATCAGCCCCCTGGCCACGGGGAACACCCCGGACGTGCCGTTCGAGAGCACACCCACCGAGACCATCCGTTTGCCGTCGGTGTTGATCAGCCATACCTCGATGTAGCCGGTCGCCGGCGAGACCGGGGTGGTGACGACCCGGAGTTCGACGGCTCCGCCGGTCGGTCTGCACGAGGGTCGCGGTGCCCTCCTGGACGCCGGTGTCCAGCGTGTCGAGCCGTGTCGTTGCCAGCACGACCTCCGGCGCGGGCTGGCACGGCCGCCGGCCACAGCACCCGCCCGCCGAGCACGCCGACGACACTCCGACCGCAGCAGCGGCCGCGACCAGCAGCCACCTTCGGGGACGCGGGACGGGGCGTCTCGCCGCGTGCGGCCGCCAGTACGGCCGCGCCGCACCGTTGCCGGCGGCTCGAGCCAGTCGACCGGCTCGAGGTCGGCGAGGCGGCCGGCGAGCTGCGCGCAGGGCCGTCGAGTTCCGCCGTGCATCCGGCGCAGGAAGCCAGGTGCGCGGCCAGATCCGCGTCCGGTGCGTCACCCGTGGCGACCGCGGCAAGGCGTTCGGGATCAGGATGGGTGCTCATTCCCCTCCCTCCAGACGGCGGCGAAGCTGCAGCAATCCTCTCGCGAGGTGGCTCTTGACCGTGCCCACCGGCATGTCGAGTCGCCGGGCGATCTCGTCATGCGTGCAGTCGTGCAGGTAGGCCAGCGTGAGCACAGTACGCCGGGGTTCGGGCAGCGCTGCGACCTCGTGGGCAAGCATGAGGCGTTCCGCCGCTTCTGCGACGGCCGGATCCGGCTGGTCGGCCACGGCTGCGAGCGTCCGTCGTCCGCGGTAGCGCTGGGCGATGGCGTCCGCGATGCGGTGGCGGGCGATCCCCACCAGCCAGCCCGGGAGGGCGTCGGCCGACGGGCGCAGGCGTGTGTCGTCCCGTCCAGGCGGCCATGAAGACCTGCTGGGTGACGTCCTCGGCGTCCGGCTGCGCTCTCCAGCGCCCGCACGGCGATGGTGTAGATCAACCGCGACCAGCGACGGTAGGCCTCGGCAAGGGCCTCCGGCGAGCCGGAGTGGAGACTCTCAGCGAGCACGCGCCTCGCCTCGGCTTCCTCGTCGGGCTCCATGCTCGGAGACTAGCCGGAGCGATCGCTGCAGACGACCCCCCGGGGGCCATCGCATGTCGCGACGGCCCCCGAGCGACCCGATCTCACAGGTTGGCAGGACGCAGCACCTCCGTGATGCCATGCGCGATCTGCAGGTTGCCCCGGTTGATGTCGAACTTCCGCACCCACGGGTTGCGGTCGTCGGGGTCGTTGTCGACGAGCGATGACGAACCACCGGCACTTCACGTCGACGGTGACGCTGGCACCGGCCAGTGCCGTCTGCAGGACGGCGCCGTCAGCCTTGAGCGCGTCCTTCCTCGTGACCGTCGCGCCCGGCACGACGTGGTAGAGCAGGACGGCCTCGACGGTGTCGACCCCCACAGCTGCGACAAGGGCGTCGAAGACCTTGGACTCGCTGCGGTACCACTTGCCGGTGAGGTCGCCGACCAGGTTCCGGAACGCACGGTCGGTGGGCAGGAAGGCCGTCAGCGCGACCTTGCCGTCCGCCAGCACCCCGACGGCACTGGACGGCTTGGCTGCCAGCACTGCCAGCACTGCCTCGGTGACGATGTCGTAGTCGTTCCAGTTGCGGTCGAACTTGTTGCCGTCAGCTGTCAGCACCGCGGCGAGGCTGCGGGTGCCCGGTCGCGTCCTGCGACTTGCTGTGGGCGGACGCCGGTGCTGCGCTCAGCGCCAGTGCCACGCACGCGGTGACGAGCGCTGTGGCGATACGACGGATCTGCATCTGTGTAGCTCCTTCCTCCGGCCGCCGGGTGCGGCCTGCAGTCAGGAGTTCCGGCCCGGGGGGCCAACTGGTTGCAGTCGGAGGCTCAGCTGAGCAGTTCTGCCAACTTCGTCATCGTGCGCAGGTTCCGTGCAGTGCCGGTGGCCGGCTTCAGCGCAGACACCAGTTGGGCCGCGAGCTTCGACCGTGCCTGGCCGTCGGGGAAGTCGGCATAGATGTCGGCCCCGACGACCTGCAGCCGCTCACCTTCCGTCGCGAGCTTCGCGAGTTTCTCCGCCGCCGCCGTGGACACCGGCCGGTCGCAGCAGGCGATCACCACATGGGCGGGGTCGCCGTCGGCGAAGGGATGGCCCGTCACCAGTCGATGGAGTTCCTCACCGGTCCGGACGACGACGTCGATGTCCATCGAGAACCGTTCCTTCAGCGCCGCGGAGAGCGTCTTCGACAGCTCGACGTCGCTGCCCCGCGCGGTGAACAGCAGGTTGCCCGACTGCAGGTGGGTGGCCACGTCCGTCCAGCCGAGGCCGGTGGCGACCTCCCGCAGGTCGGCCATCGGCACCTTGCGCGCTCCCCCGACGTTGATGCCCCGCAGCAGCGCCACCCGCCTGCCCTGCGCTGCGGCTTGCCCGATCCGCTCGTCATGGTTGCATCCTTACGGCAACTGCCGTCGCTGGGGAAGGGACCCGTCGTGCAAGAGGTAAGTCTCATCGGAGCACCGACCGACATCGGCGCTTCGCGCGTCGGCTGCCGGCTGGGACCGCAGGCGCTGCGGGTGGCCGGCATCGTCGCCGCGCTTGCGCGAGTTCGGCTGCGACGTGCACGACATCGGCGACCTCGCCGGCCCGGAGAACCCCGAGTCGCCGCCCGGTCGACGGCTACCGGCACCTGCCGCAGGTGATCGAGTGGAACCGTTCGGTCTACGACGCCACGGCCGCCGAGCTGGCCGCCGGACGGCTGCCGATCCTGCTCGGCGGTGACCACAGCCTCGCCATCGGGTCGATCAGCGCCGTCGCCGCCCACTGCCGGGCCACCGGCAAGAAGCTGCGCATCATCTGGGTGGACGCGCACGCCGACTTCAACACCGCAGAGCTCACCCCGTCCGGCAACATCCACGGCATGCCGGTGGCCTGCCTCGCCGGCTTCGGGCCGACCGAACTCACGCACCTCGTCGGGCGCTGCGCCGGCGATCGCGACGGACGAGATCCGCCAGGTGGGCCTGCGCAGCGTCGACTCCGGCGAGAAGGCCTTCCTCTTCGCGGAAGGCGTCGAGGTCTTCGACATGCGCTTCGTCGACGAGATCGGGATGCGCCGCACGATGGTGCGCGCGCTGGCCGGCGTGGACGACGACACCCACCTGCACCTCAGCCTCGACCTCGACTTCGTCGACCCGGAGATCGCGCCCGGCGTCGGCACCCCGGTGCGCGGTGGACCCACCTACCGTGAGGCCCACCTGTGCATGGAGATGATCGCCGACACCGGACGGCTCGCGTCCGATGGACCTGGTGGAGCTCAACCCGGCCCTCGACGTCCGCAACGCCACGGCGGAGCTGGCCGTCGACCTCGTCGAGTCGCTGTTCGGCAAGAGCACCCTGCACCGCCTGCACCAGGGCATCGCCCTCTGACGGACCAGCGACCACATGGGGACGGTTCGCAACTCGGTCCGGCCCTGATGGTCGGACCGAGTTGGAACCGTCCCAGTTCGGTCCGTGCGGTCAGCCGCGGCGTCCGGGTCGTGCGCCGGTAGCCGTGATGTAGCTGGTGGGCGTGACGCACGCCGGCGACCATCAGGTTGGTGTCGGCAGCGGGCGCGATGTCGGTGAAGTGGCAGCTCACGCACAGCCAGGTGCCGTCATCGAGCTGCTGCATCGCGACGGTCGCCAGCCCCCGACGGGCTTCGGCGACCTCGCCCTCCGGGTCGCGCTGGCCCTCGATGCGCCAGCGGGCGATGATCACGGCGGCGTCGCTGCCGAGAAGCCGCTGGCTGAGCTTCTCCACGGTGAACGTGGAGCCGGCGAACCATTCCGCGAAGCCCCGCTTGAGGGCCCGACGGATGGAGCGACGACTCGTCCACCACAACCCGACGACGTTCACGAAGTCGGCGTCCTCGGCGAACAGCTCGGAGATCGCCTTCGCGTCCCCGGCGTTCCATGCCTTGGTAGAACTTCGATGCGATGTCCAGGGGTGCCTTGATCGGCGTGGGGCCCGCCGGCAGCGGCAGCCGGGTCGCGAGCGGCAGCCAGCTGCTTCAGCTTCTTCAACCGGCCCTGCGACGACGGAGTTGGCCATGCCTCAGCCTAAGGAACCCTGGAGAATCAAACCAGCAGCTGGCGGTCGGTCGGCTTGATCGGCGCGGGCAGGCGCGAGGAGCCCTGCAGGAACGCGTCCACGCCGTTGGCGCAGGAGCGGCCCTCTGCGATCGCCCAGACGATCAGGGACTGGCCGCGTCCGGCGTCGCCGCAGACGAACACCCGGTCGGCGCTGGTGGCGTAGTTGCCGTCGCGGGCGATGTTGCCCCGCGGGTCGAGTTCGAGGCCGAGCTGGTCGACGAGACCCTCGCGCTGCGGGCCGGTGAAGCCCATCGCCAGGAGCACCAGCTGCGCGGAGATGCTCCGGTCGGAGCCGGGAACGTTCTCGAACCGACCGTCGACCATGGCGACCTCCGTGAGGTTCAGGCCGGTGACCCGACCCGACTCGTCGCCCTCGAACTCCGTGGTGGAGACCGAGTAGAGCCGGTCGCCGCCCTCCTCGTGCGCCGAGGACACCCGGTAGGTCATCGGGTAGGTCGGCCAGGGCTGGTTGGCCGGCCGGACCTCGGGCGGCGTCGGCAGGATCTCCAGCTGCGTGATCGACCGCGCGCCCTGACGGATCGAGGTGCCGAGGCAGTCGGCGCCGGTGTCGCCGCCGCCGATGATCACCACGTCCTTGCCGGTGGCGAGGATCTGATCCTCGACCTCCTGGCCGAGCGCCGTCCGGTTGGCCTGCGGCAGGAACTCCATCGCCTGGTGGATGCCGGCCAGCTCGCGTCCGGGGATCGGCAGGTCGCGCGCCACCGTCGAACCGATGGCCAGCACGACGGCGTCGAAGCGCTCCAGCAGCTGCTCCGCCGTGATGTCCACGCCGATGTTGACGCCGGCCTTGAAGACCGTGCCCTCGAGCCGCATCTGCTTCAGGCGACGGTCGAGGACCTTCTTCTCCATCTTGAACTCGGGGATCCCGTAGCGCAGCAGGCCACCGATCGCGTCGGCCCGCTCGTAGACGACGACGGTGTGGCCGGCGCGCGTCAGCTGCTGGGCTGCCGCGAGTCCCGCCGGCCCGGAGCCGACGACGGCGACGGTCTTGCCGGTGTGCCACGCCGGGGTCTCCGCCGTCACCCGGCGGTCGTCCCAGCCGCGGTCGATGATCGCGACCTCGACGTTCTTGATGGTCACCGGGTCACGGTTGATGCCGACCACGCAGGCGGTCTCGCACGGTGCCGGGCAGAGCCGTCCGGTGAACTCCGGGAAGTTGTTCGTCGCGTGCAGCCGTTCCAGCGCGCCGCGCCAGTCGTCCCGCCAGATCATGTCGTTCCACTCGGGAATCAGGTTGCCCAGCGGGCAGCCCTGATGACAGAACGGGATGCCGCAGTCCATGCAGCGACCGGCCTGCTTGCTGATGATCGGCAGCACGGCCTGCCCGGGGGTGCCCGGGTAGACCTCGTTCCAGTCGTGGACCCGCTCCTCGACCGGACGGCGTGCCGCGACCTCGCGCGGGGTGGTCATGAAACCCCTGGGATCAGCCATGGGAAGCCTCCATCATCAGCTTGGTCGTCGTCTCCTCGTCCAGGCCGGCGAGCTCGGCGTCGGCACGGGCCCGCAGGACCCTTGCGTAGTCGCGCGGCATGAGCGTGGTGAACCGCGACTGCAGTTCCTCATCGGGCAGTGCGAGCAGCCGCTCGGCCACCGCGGAACCGGTCTCCTCCAGGTGCCGTGGCCAGCAGCTCCTGCACCCGGACGAGTTCCTCCGGGGTCAGGGCCAGCGCGTCGACCAGTTCGGGGTTGAGCTTGGCCGGCATCCATGTCGAGCACCCAGGCCACGCCACCGGACATGCCGGCAGCGATGTTGCGTCCGGTCGGGCCGATGATCAGGGCCTCGCCGCCGGTCATGTACTCGCAGGCGTGGTCACCCACGCCCTCGACGACGGCTGTCGCACCGGAGTTCCGGACGCAGAACCGCTCGCCCACCTGGCCACGGATGAACAGCTCGCCGCTGGTGGCGCCGTAGGCGATCACGTTGCCGGCGATGATCTGCTCCTCGGCGACGAACGGCGCCCGGCTGGTGCGGCCGCACGATCAGCCGGCCGCCGGAGAGTCCCTTGCCGAAGTAGTCGTTGCTGTCGCCGATCAGGCGCAGCGTGATGCCGCGCGGGAGGAAGGCCCCGAAGCTCTGCCCGGCCGTGCCGCGCATCGTCAGGTCGATCGTGTTCTCCGGCAGTCCCTTGCCCCGCGTCGCCTTCGTGACGTGGTGGCCGAGGATCGTGCCGACCGTGCGGTCGACGTTGCGGACGGTGAGGTCGGCGCGCACCAGTTCGCCCCTGGCCAGCGCCGGCTCGGCGATCTGCAGCAGCTGGGTGTCGAGCTTGTCCTCGAGGCCGTGGTCCTGCGTCGTGACGGCGTGCAGCGGCGCGCCCTCCGGCAGCTCCACCTTGTGCAGGATCGGGCTGAGGTCGAGGCCCTGCGCCTTCCAGTGCTCGATGGCCTTGCGGGTGCGCAGCACCTCGACGTGTCCGACCGCCTCCTCGAGCGGTGCGGAAGCCCAGCTGTGCCAGGTACTCGCGCACCTCCTGGGCGACGAACTCGAAGAAGTTCACGACGAAGTCGGCGTGGCCGTCGTACTTGGCGCGGAGTTCCGGGTTCTGGGTCGCGACGCCCACCGGGCAGGTGTCGAGGTGACAGACCCGCATCATGACGCAGCCGGAGACCACCAGCGGCGCGGTGGCGAAGCCGAACTCCTCCGCGCCGAGCAGGGCAGCGATGACGACGTCCCGCCCGGTCTTCAGCTGGCCGTCGACCTGCACGACGATCCGGTCGCGCAGGCCGTTCAGCAGCAGGGTCTGCTGGGTCTCGGCGAGGCCGAGCTCCCAGGGACCACCGGCGTGCTTCAGCGAGGTCAGCGGCGCCGCGCCGGTGCCGCCGTCGTGGCCGGAGATCAGCACGACGTCGGCCTTGGCCTTGGAGACGCCGGCGGCGACCGTGCCGACGCCGACCTCGGCGACCAGCTTCACGTGCACCCGAGCGCTCGGGTTGGCGCACTTCAGGTCGTGGATCAGCTGCTTGAGGTCCTCGATCGAGTAGATGTCGTGGTGCGGCGGCGGCGAGATCAGGCCGACGCCCGGCGTGGAGTGCCGGGTCTTGGCCACCCACGGGTAGACCTTCTGGCCGGGCAGCTGGCCGCCCTCACCGGGCTTGGCACCCTGGGCCATCTTGATCTGGATGTCGTCGGCGTTGCTCAGGTAGTCGCTGGTCACGCCGAAACGTCCGGAAGCGACCTGCTTGATCGAGCTGCGACGCTCGGCGTCGTAGAGCCGGTCGGCGTCCTCGCCGCCCTCACCGGTGTTGGACTTGCCGCCCAGCCGGTTCATGGCGATCGCCAGCGTCTCGTGGGCCTCCTGGCTGATCGAGCCGTAGCTCATCGCGCCCGTGGAGAACCGCTTCACGATCTCGCTGACCGGCTCGACCTCGTCGATCGGGATCGGCTGGCGCTCGGTGTCGAACTCCAGCAGGCCGCGCAGCGTCATCAGCCGCTCGGACTGGTCGTCCACCCGGGCGGTGTAGGTCTTGAAGACGTCGTAGCGCTTCTGCCGCGTGGAGTGCTGCAGGCGGAAGACGGTCTCCGGGTCGAACAGGTGCGGCGGGCCCTCGCGACGCCACTTGTACTCGCCGCCGCCGGAGAGGGTGCGGTGCGGCAGCGGGATGCCGTCGTGCGGGTAGGCGCGGGCGTGCCGCTTGGCGACCTCTGCGGCGATCTCGTCCAGGCCGATGCCCTCGATGCGGCTGGTGGTGCCGACGAAGTACTGCTCGACGAGTTCGCTGGACAAGCCCGAGCGCCTCGAAGATCTGCGCGCCGGTGTAGGAGGCGATGGTGGAGACGCCCATCTTGGACATCACCTTCAGCACGCCCTTGCCCAGTGCCTTGCGGACGTTGTAGACGGCCTTCTCCGGCTCGACGTTGACCAGCCACTCGCGGCGGGCCAGGTCCTCGGCGGACTCGAAGGCGAGGTAGGGGTTGACCGCTGCCGCGCCGTAGCCGATCAGCAGCGCGACGTGGTGCACCTCGCGGACGTCGCCGGCCTCGACGATCAGGCCGACCTGGGTGCGGGTCTTCTCGCGCACCAGGTGGTGGTGGATCGCCGCGGTGAGCAGCAGCGAAGGAATCGGTGCGAACTCGGCGTTGGAGTGCCGGTCGGAGAGGATCAGCGTGCGGCAGCCGCGCGCGATGGCCTCGCTGACCTGGACGCAGAGCTCGTCGAGCCGTGCCTTCAGTGCGGCGCCGCCGCCCTCGACGTCGTACAGGCCGCGGACGACGTGGGTGTCGAAGTCGGGCATCGAGCCGTCGCGGTTGATCCGGACCAGCTTCGCCAGCTGGTCGGAGTCGAGGATCGGGTAGCCGATCACGATCTGGCGGCAGGAGTCCGGGCCGGGGAGCAGCAGGTTGCCCTCGGGGCCGAAGGTGGCCGCCAGCGAGGTGACCAGTTCCTCGCGGATCGAGTCCAGCGGCGGGTTGGTGACCTGCGCGAACAGCTGCGCGAAGTAGTCGAACAGCAGCCGCGGCTTGTCGGACAGCACGGCGACCGGGGTGTCGGAACCCATCGAACCGATCGGCTCCGCGCCGGTGTTGGCCATCGGCGAGAGGATCATCCGCAGCTCTTCGTGGCTGTAGCCGAAGACCTGCTGGCGCCGGGTGACCGAGGCGTGGCTGTGCACGACGTGCTGCTGCTCGGGCAGGTCGTCCAGGTCGACGCGACCCTCGTCCAGCCACTCGCGCGTACGGGTGCTCGGCCGCGAGCTGGGCCTTGATCTCGTCGTCGTTGATCAGGCGGTGCTCGTTGAGGTCGACCAGCAGCATGCGGCCGGGCTTCATGCGGCCCTTCTCGATCACCTTCGCCGGGTCGATGTCGAGCACGCCGGCCTCGGAGGCGAACACGACCAGCCCGTCGTCGGTGACCCAGTACCGGCCCGGACGCAGGCCGTTGCGGTCGAGGACGGCGCCGATCAGGCTGCCGTCGGTGAACGTGACCGAGGCCGGCCCGTCCCAGGGCTCCATCATCGAGGAGTGGAAGGAGTAGAACGCCCTGCGGGCCTCGTCCAGCTCCGGGTTGTTCTCCCAGGCCTCCGGGATCATCATCAGCACGGCGTGCGGCAGCGGTGCGTCCGCCGAGGTGCAGCAGTTCGAGCACCTCGTCGAAGGACGCCGAGTCCGAGCCGCCCGGGCGTACAGATCGGGAAGATCCGGGACAGCTCGCCGGGGATGGTGTCGGTGGCGAGCAGCGCCTCGCGGGCCCGCATCCAGTTGCGGTTGCCCTTCACGGTGTTGATCTCGCCGTTGTGGGCCAGCAGCCGGTACGGGTGGGCCAGCTCCCAGGCAGGGAACGTGTTGGTCGAGAAGCGCGAGTGCACCAGCGAGAGCGCCGATTCCACGCGCTCGTCGAGCAGGTCGGGGAAGACCTCGGCCAGCTGCTGGGTGGTGAGCATGCCCTTGTAGACCGTGGTGCGGCCGGAGAGGGAGGCGAAGTACACCCCTGCCTCGGTGCGGGCGCGCTGTCGCAGCGGGTAGACCGCGCGGTCGAGGTCGAGGCCGGTGGCCAGGTCGACGGTCGAGACGAAGAACTGCTCGAAGCACGGCATGTTCTTCACCGACACCGGGCTCAGCGTTGAGTCGTCGGTCGGCACCGGGCGCCAGCCGTGGACGACGAGGCCCTCCTCGGTCGCGAGGAACTCGATGGTGCGCTTGGCGGAGGCCCGGCGCGCCGGGTCGGTGGAGAGGAACGCCATGCCCATGGCGTAGTGGCCGGGGTCGGGGAGGTCGAAGTCGACGACCTCGCGCAGGAACCGGTCGGGAACCTGCAGCAGCATGCCCGCGCCGTCACCGGCAGCGGCATCGGCGCCGGTGGCGCCGCGGTGGTCGAGGTTCTCCAGGGCGGTCAGGCCCTTGGCGACGATGTCGTGATCGGCGACGCCGCTCAGTTGCGCGACGAAGGCGACGCCACAGGCGTCATGTTCGAAGGCAGGGTCGTACAGGCCCTCAGCGGGTCGGCCGGGCATCGTGAACAACGCCATCTGATCACTCCCATCTACGCGAACGCGGCGGGGCGGGTGCAAGCCAGTCGGGCTGCACGCCGACGCTGCACGCTTGGAGCGTGAGCCTACCTGACTCCGCCCCGGCTACCGCGCGTCCCACATCATCGCTGGACGCGCGGGTGAGCGTGCAGCGTTCCAGAGGCTGGTCACGGAGTCCAGCTGGTGGACGCGACTCAGTCGTCGCCCGCCCTTGTCGGGCCCGGATCGTCTGCGGCCACGTCCGGCGGACGCGTCCGCGGTCACCGCCGCGGCGTCGGCGTCCGATGCCGGCTCGTCGTCCGGCGTCGGCCGCTGTCGCGTCCGGCCCGAACTCCACCACGTCCTCGCGGCCGGGACGGAGCTTCGTCAGCAGCGACCAGCGCCACCACGCCGACCAGGCAGATCAGCATCGCGACAGCCTCGTTGAACCGGATCGGGCCGAAGATGTCGTAGGAGTAGTCCAGCCGGATGTGCTCGGTGAAGATCCGGCCGAAGCCGTAGAGCGCGATGTAGAGGGCGAAGACCTTGCCGCGCCCCAGCCGGAACCTCCGGTCGGCCCACAGCGGATGCCGGGCGACCAGCACGTTCCAGACCGATTCGTAGAGGAACGTGGGGTGGAAGGTCGCGTACTGCTCGAAGCCCGGCGCGCGGTGGGCAGGATCGATCTCCAGCCCCCAGGGCAGGGTGGTCGGCTGGCCGTAGAGCTCCTGGTTGAACCAGTTCCCGAACCGGCCGATGCGCCTGGCCGACGGCGATGCCGGGGGCGAGGGAGTCGGCGAGCGCCGCGAAGGAGATCCGCTGCCGCCGGCACATCCACCAGCAGGCGAGGGCGCCGAAGCCGACAGCGCCGTAGATGGCGATCCCGCCCTCCCAGATCGCCCACCACGCTCCATGGGTTGCACCCGGCGCGAAGTAGTCGCCGAGGTGGGTCATCACGTGGTAGAACCGCGCACCGACGATCCCCAGCGGGATCGTCCAGATCAGCACGGTCTCGAAGCTCTCCGTGCGACCGCCGCGGGCCCGCCAGCGTCGCAGGCCGATGATCCAGGCCGCGATGATCCCGGTGATCAGGCACAGCGCGTAGATGTGGATGGTCAGCGGCCCGATCTGGAAGCTGCTGATCGATGGGCTCGGGATGAACAGGGTCACGCGCCCATCCTTATCCCGCCGTCAACCCTGTTGTCGAACCAGCCGCTCGAAGTCGGCCCGGTAGGTGCCGATCGGACGTGCCCTGCGTCCAGACCACGACCCCGCGGCGGGCCGCGTCGAAGCCGACCACCTGTGCGCTGTGGGTCACGTCGTAGGCGCCGTCGTGGTGCTCGTCGATGCCCTCGATGACGACGCCCATGGAGGCAGCCACCTGCTCGATGGTCGCCGTCGGGCCGGTGAGGCCGACGAAGCCCGGATCGATCCGGGACAGGTACTTCGCCATCACCGGCGGGCGTGTCCCGCTGCGGGTCGACCGTGACGAAGACCACCTGCACGCGGCTGCGGACATCCTCGGGCAGTCGATTCGGTCGCGGTGGCGAGGTCGGTGAGCGTGCTCAGGCAGATGTCGGGACAGTTGGTGTAGCCGAAGAAGAAGATCAGGACCGGTGCCGTGCTGCCGCGTGCGGAGGTTGAAGGCCTTCCCCGTCTGGTCGTCGAGGGACACGTCCGGCAACTGGTAGGGCGTCGTCAGCTCCGCGCCGAGGTAGCCCGGCGATGCGCTGGGGACGGTGACGGTGGCGGCGGGCGCACAGCCGGCGAGCAACGCGAGCGCCAGCAGCCCCGCCAGCACCAGCCTCACCGATCGCACCCGCCCATGATGCCCGTCCCGACAAGCGTCGGACGCCTGCCGCGAGGTCGGCGAGCACGGCCCGCAGGCCCGGACAGGTCGTCGGGCGTGCCGGCGGCCTCGGCGGCGAGCAGGGTCTTGACGAAGGCCGACCCGACGATGACGCCGTCGGCGAAGCTCGTGACCTCGGCGGCCTGGTCGCCGGTCGGAGACGCCCAGCCCGACGCCGACGAGCGTCTCCGGGGCGAGTGCGCGGACGCGGGCGACCAGTCCGGGCGCGGCGCTGGAGCTGGCCGTGCGGGTCCCGGTGACGCCCATGACCGCCGTGGCGTACATCCAGCCGCGGCAGGCTGCCGCCGTGGAGACGATCCGCTCGTCGCTGGAGGACGGCGAGACGAGGAAGATGCGGTCGAGGCCGTGGGCGTCGGAGGCGGCCAGCCAGTCGTCGGCCTCGTCGGGGATCAGGTCGGGGGTGATCAGGCCGGAGCCGCCGGCGTTGGCGAGGTCACGGGCGAAAGCGTCGACGCCGTAGCGGTCGACCAGGTTCCAGTAGGTCATCACCACGGCCGGCGTCCCGGTGGAGCGGACGGCCTCGACGGCTGCGAACACGTCGCGGGTGCGCACGCCGCGCTCCAGCGCCCTCGTGCCGGCCTGCTGGATCACCGGGCCGTCCATCATCGGGTCGGAGTACGGCAGACCCGATCTCGACCAGGTCGACGCCGGGTCCGTCGCCGCCCTCGCCGCACAGCGCCTTCAGCGCGGCCAGCGAGCCGGGCACGCTCGGGTAGCCGACCGGCAGGTAGCCCACCAGCGCTCCCCTGCCCTCGGCCTTCGCCGCCGCGAAGGCTGCCGAAGAGCTCTGCACGACCGGTGCCACGTCCTGGACGCTCATGCGATGCCCCCGGTCGCGGAGTCCGGCTTGCCGGTGAGCCCGAAGTACTCGATGGCCGTGGCCACGTCCTTGTCGCCGCGGCCGGAGAGGCAGACGACGATCACCGGCTCCGCCTCCGGGCTGCTCGACGGCGAGGCGCTGGCCCAGCCGCATCACCCCGGCGAGCGCGTGCGCCGACTCGATCGCCGGCATGATGCCCTCGGTCTTCGTGAGCAGCTCGAAGGCCGCCATGGCCTCGGCGTCGGTGACCGACTCGTAGTGGGCGCGGCCGGTCGCTGCGAGCCAGGAGTGCTCCGGCCCGACGCCGGGGTAGTCGAGGCCGGCGGAGATCGAGTGCGACTCGAGCGTCTGGCCGTCGGCGTCCTGGAGGATGTAGGTGCGCATGCCGTGCAGCACGCCGACCGAGCCGCCCGTGGATGGCCGCAGCATGGCGTCCGGTCTCCACGCCGTCCCCGCCGGCCTCGAAGCCGTACAGCTGCGACGCCGGGATGTCGATGAAGTCGGCGAAGATGCCCATCGCGTTGGAGCCGCCGCCGACGCAGGCGGCGACGGCGTCGGGCAGCCGGCCGAAGCGGCCCAGCATCTGCTCGCGGATCTCGGTGCTGATCACCCGCTGGAACTCCTTGACCATCTTCGGGAACGGGTGCGGGCCGGCCACCGTCCCGATCAGGTAGTGGGTGTTGTCGACGCTGGCCACCCAGTCGCGCATGGCCTCGTTCATGGCGTCCTTCAGCGTCTGGCTGCCGGACTCGACGGCGATCACCTCGGCACCGAGCAGCTGCATCCGCGCGACGTTGAGCGCCTGCCGGTCGGTGTCGACCCGGCCCATGTAGACCCGGCACTCCATGCCGAGCAGGGCTGCCGCCGTCGCCGTGGCGACACCGTGCTGGCCGGCACCGGTCTCGGCGATCACCCGGGTCTTGCCCATGCGCCGGGTGAGCAGCGCCTGGCCGAGCACGTTGTTGATCTTGTGCGAGCCGGTGTGGTTGAGGTCCTCGCGCTTCAGCAGGACGCGGGCGTTGCCGCAGTGCTGGCTGAACCGCTTCGCGTCGGTGAGGGGCGTCGGCCGGCCGGCGTAGTTGCGGCGCAGGTCGTCGAGCTCGTGCCAGAAGGACTTGTCCGACATCGCCTTGTCGAACTCAGCCTCGAGCTGGTTCAGTGCGGCCACCAGCGCCTCGGGCACGTAGCGGCCGCCGAAGATGTCGTAATGACCGGCGGCGTCAGGCAACGAAGTAGCTCACCACTGCCATTCACTCATACTCTCAGCCGAGAGTCATGCCACTGCCCGCAGCGCGGCCACCGCTGCCCGCGGATCGCCGTGCCGGACGAGGAGCTCCCCCACCAGGACGGCGTCGGCTCCGGCCGACCGCATCCGGACGGCGTCGTCGACGCTGAGGATCCCCGACTCGGCCACCTTGACCGCCTGGTCGCCGATCGTCTCAGCCAAATCTTGGAAATGGCTCAAGTCGACCTCGAGGGTCTTCAGGTTCCGGTTGTTCACCCCGATCAGGCCCGGCGCCGGCGTCCAGCGCGCGGCGGACCTCGTCGGCGGTGTGGGTCTCGACAAGGCAGGTGATGCCCAGCTCGGCGCCGAGCGCGAGGAAGCCGGTGAGCTGCGTCCTGGTCGAGGGCGGCGACGATCAGCAGGGCGAGGTCGGCGCCGGCGGCCCGTCCCTCCCAGAGCTGGTACTCGGTGACCACGAAGTCCTTGCGCAGCAGCGGAGTCGGCACGGCGGCACGGACGGCGACCAGGTCGGCGAGGCTGCCACCGAAGCGGCGCCGACTCGGTGAGCACCGAGATGGCCGCTGCTCCCCCGGCCGCGTACTCCGCGGCCAGGGCCGCCGGATCGGCGATGTCCGCGAGCGCGCCCTTGCTGGGGCTTGCCCGTTTGACCTCGGCGATCACGCTCAGTCCCGGCGCCCTCAGCGCGGGGAGCGGGTCGAGCGGCGCGGGCATGGCTGCCACCGCTGTCGATCAGGTCAGCCAGCGGACGGCGTGCCCTGCGGATCTCGAGATCGTCGACCACACCGGCGATGATCTCGTCCAGCACCGTCATTTCAGGATTGTCCGAATCCCATCCGGCGCAGGACGCCACCGGTCACGAGGGAAAGCACGAGCAGGACCGACGGACACCCACAACAGGGTCCAGTTCGGTCCGACCATGAAAGCGACGGCCCCCAGGATGAACGCCACGGCAGCGATGATGCTGCCAGCCCAGGCCGCGGGGGTTCGGCCATGGTGGTACTCCCTGACGGCAGTGCCCGTGGCCCGTTCAGCGCTTTCGATCATTCGATCGCTCCTTCGAGAGTCAGACGTGTACTGCTGCGAAATACAACAAGACCCCATACTGACTGTTGCAGCGCGAACATCGCCACCCCCGTAACGACGAATTGCCTAACAAAATCTCAGGAACCGCGCGACCAGCCGGGACAGTCCGGCAGCCTCGACGACGGCACCGAGAACAGCCGCGGCCTTGTTCACGCTCTCGGCGTCCTCGTTCGCCGGGATCGAGTCGGCCACCACCCCGGCACCGGCCTGGACGTAGGCGACGCCGTCACGGACGACCGCCGTCCGGATGGCGATCGCCGTGTCGGAGTCGCCGGCGAAGTCGAAGTAGCCGACGACCCCGCCGTACAGGCCGCGTCGCGACACCTCGAGGCCGTCGATGATCTCCATCGCCCGCACCTTCGGCGCACCGGACAGCGTGCCGGCCGGGAAGCAGCTCAAGGTCGCGTCGAGGCGCGCGTCCTGCCGGCGGCGAGCGTGCCGGACACCGCGGCCTCGAGGTGCATCACGTGGCTGTAGCGGCGCACCTTCATGAACTCGACCACCTCGACGGTGCCCGGGCAGGCAGACCCGGCCCAGGTCGTTGCGGCCCAGGTCGACCAGCATCAGGTGCTCGGCCGCCTCCTTCGGGTCGGCCAGCAGTTCCGCCTCCAGCGCGGCGTCGCTGGCCGCGCTCGCCCCGCGCGGACGGGTGCCGGCGATCGGGTGCGTGGTCGCGCGTCCCCCGGTCACCTGCACCAGTGCCTCCGGGCTCGAGCCGACGATCGCGAAGCCGTCCAGCCGCAGCAGGTACAGGTAGGGGCTCGGGTTGCGCCGGCGCAGCACCCGGTAGACGTCGAGGGCATCGGCGGGGCAGTCGGTCTCGAACCGCTGGCTGGGCACGATCTGGAAGGCCTCGCCGGCCTTGATCTCCTCGATCGCTGCAGCGACGGCGGCCTGGTACTCCTGCGGAGGTGCGCTGGCGCCGGATCTCGCGCCGCGACGGCTGCGCCGTCGCGGACCGGCGACCAGCGGCACGGACGGCTGCAGCAGGGCGGCGGCCATCGCCCGCACCCGGTCGCAGGCGTCGGCGTACGCGTCGGTCGATGTGGTCGGCGGTGTCGTCGAAGTTGATCGCGTTGGCCACCAGCCACACCTCGCCGGTGTGGTGGTCGAGGACAGCCATCTCCGAGACCAGCATCATGACCAGCTCGGGGATGCCCGAGGTCGTCGGGGTTGGAGTCGGGCAGCCGCTCCAGCCGGCGGGCGACGTCGTAGCCGAGATAGCCGACCATGCCGGAGACCAGCGGCGGCAGGTCGGCATCGCGCGGGGTGTGCAGCAGCTCGAGGGTCTCGCGCAAGCACCTTCAGCGGATCGCCACCGGTCGGCAGGCCGGCGATCGGCCGGTCGCGCCACAGCCAGGTCGCCGTGCCCTCCGACTCGGTGAGGGTGGCGCACGGCGGAGACGCCGACGAAGGAGTAGCGCGACCACACACCGCCCTCCGCCGACTCCAGCAGGAAGGTGTTCGGCCGGTCGCCGCAGAGCTGGTGGTACAGCCCGACCGGGGTGAAGTCGTCGGCCTGCAGGCGGGCGTGGACGCTGACCACGCGGCGCTCCGCGCCGGCGGCGAGGAACCCCGGCGAGGTCGGGGACGATGGTGATCTCCGGGCTCATGCCTCGTCCTCCAGCAGCAGGCCGGCGTCGAAGCAGGTGTCGGTGCCGGTGTGGCAGGCCGGGCCGGTCTGGTCGACGACCACGAGCAGGGTGTCGCCGTCGCAGTCGAGGCGCACCTCGCGGACGGCCTGGGTGTTGCCGCTGGTCTCGCCCTTGACCCAGTAGGCCTGCGCGGCTGCGCGACCAGTACGTGCCCTTGCGGGTGGTCAGGGTGCGACGCAGCGCCTCGTCGTCCATCCAGGCCAGCATCAGCACGCGCCGGGTGGTCGCGTCCTGGACGATGGCCGGCACCAGGCCGTCGGGGTTCCGCTTCAACAGGGCTGCCACCTGTGGGTCGAGCTCGCTCACCCCGTCATTGTGGCAGGCGCCCGCGATTACGGGTAGCGGTGCGTATGGTCGGCATGACCCCGAAGAGCCAGCGCGAGGCGCTCTGCGATGCCCTCGACGCCGTCCATCCCTCCGCCCCCACCCTGTGCGAGGGCTGGACGGCGCACCACCTGGCTGCGCACGTCTGGCTGCGGGAGAGCGACGCCTGGGCCGTCGCCGGCGCGCTGCTGACGCGACGCCGCGACCGCATCGACCTCCGCATGGCGGAGGTGATGACCCAGCGTCCCTACGCCGACCTGGTGGCCGCCATCCGCCGGGGCCCGGAGGGCTTGTCGCCCTTCCGGCTTGCCGGGCGTGGAGGCTGCGGCGAACACCCTGGAGTTCTTCGTGCACTGCGAGGACGTGCGCCGCGGGTCGGGCGTCAACACACCCCGTCCCACCGACCTCTCGCTTGAGGAGTTGTGCTGGAAGCGGCTGCCGGCGATGGCGCGGCTGTTCCTGCGCGGCTGCCCGGTCGCGGTCTGGCTGGAGCGCGACGTGCCGCCCGGCGAGCCGCGTGCGCATCGGACGCGGCCCCGACATCGTCACCCTCTCCGGCGCGCCGAGCGAGCTGCTGCTGTACCTGTTCGGTCGCGCGGTCGGCCGCCCAGGTGGAGGTCATCGGAGAGCCGGCGGCGATCTCGGTGCTCGAGCAGCGGAAGCTCGGAGTCTGAGCGTCCACGAGCGCGCGCGGAGGGCTTGCCGGGGAAACGGAACTGACACAATGGCGCACATGCGCGTCTTCAACTTCTCCGCTGGTCCCGCCATGCTCCCCACCGACGTCCTCGAGGCTGCAGCGTCCGAGCTGACCGACTGGCAGGGCTCCGGGATGTCCGTGATGGAGGTGTCGCACCGCGGCAAGGACTTCGTCGCCGCGGCAGCAGAGACCGAGTCGCTGCTGCGCGAGGTCATGGGCGTGCCCGAGTACTACAAGGTGCTCTTCCTCCAGGGCGGCGCCTCGGGCCAGTTCGACGCGATCCCGATGAACCTCACCGCCGCCGGCGACACGGTCGAACTTCCTGAACACCGGGCAGTGGTCGGCCAAGGCCATCAAGGCCGCCCGCACCCAGGGCCTGGAGGTGGCGGTGCTGGCCGACGAGGCAGCGTCGAACTACACCACCACTCCTGCGCAGGGCAGCTTCACGGTCGACCCGACCGCGGCCTACTTCCACTACACCCCGAACGAGACCATCGGTGGCGTGGAGTTCGGCTACGTCCCCGACGCCGGTGACGTGCCGATCGTCGCCGACCTGAGCTCGACGATCCTCTCCCGGCCGATCGACGTGTCGAAGTTCGGCCTGATCTATGCCGGCGCGCAGAAGAACATGGGCCCCTCGGGCCTGTGCGTCGTCGTCGTGCGCGAAGACCTGATCGGCCACGCCCGTCCGGGCACCCCTGCGGTGTGGGACTACAAGGCGATGGCCGACTCCGACTCGATGCTGAACACGCCGCCGACCTTCGGCCTCTACCTCCTTGGCCGGATCCTCGCCTGGGTGAAGGATGCCGGCGGCCTGCCGGCGATGGGCGAGCGCAACCACGCGAAGGCGCAGGCGCTGTACAGCTTCATCGACGCCAGCGACTACTACACCAACCCGGTCGCGCTGGACTCGCGCTCCTGGATGAACGTCCCGTTCCTGCAGGCGAAGCCGGAGCTGGACAAGACCTTCGTCGCGGAGGCGTCCGCCGCCGGCCTGACGAACCTCGCCGGTCACCGCTCCGTCGGCGGCATGCGGGCCAGCATCTACAACGCCATGCCTGCAGAAGGCGTGCAGGCCCTGATCGACTTCATGGCCGACTTCGAAGCCCGCAACGCCTGAGGAGAGACCATGACCTTCAAGATCCGCACCCTGAACGCGATCAGCCACACCGGGCTCACCCGGCTGCCGAAGGACGAGTTCGAGGTCGGCTCTGACGTCGTCGATCCCGACGCGTTGCTGCTGCGCTCCGCGAACCTGCACGACACCGAGATCCCGGCGACGCGTCGTCGCCGTCGCCCGCGCCGGTGCAGGCACGAACAACATCCCGATCCCGGCGTACACCGCACGCGGCATCCCGGTGTTCAACACCCCCGGCGCCAACGCCAACGCCGTCAAGGAACTCGTCGTCGCCGCGCTGTTCCTCGCTGCCCGCAACATCATTCCCGCCGCAGCCTTCGCGCACCGGCTCGACGGCGACCCGGCCAGCATGGACAAGGCCGTCGAGGCGGGCAAGAAGAACTTCGTCGGCTTCGAACTGCCCGGCCGCACGCTGGGCGTGATCGGCCTCGGCGCCATCGGCGTCGAGGTGGCCAACGCCGCCACAGCCCTCGGCATGCGGGTGCTGGGCTATGACCCGGGCATCACCGTCGAGCACGCCTGGAAGCTGAGCTCCTTCGTCGAGCACGTCACCAACCTCGACCAGCTGCTGAAGCGCGCCGACATCATCACCCTGCACGTGCCGCTGGTGGACGGCACCCGCGGCCTCATCGGGGCCGACGAGCTGGCCAGGCTGAAGAAGTCGGCGGTGATCGTGAACTTCGCCCGCGGTCCGATCGTGGACGAGACGGCCGTCGTCGAAGCCCTGGAGAGCGGGCAGCTGCGGGCCTACATCTGCGACTTCCCCTCCCCCGCGCTCAACAAGCACGACAACGTGGTGACCCTGCCGCACCTGGGTGCCTCCACCAACGAGGCGGAGGACAACTGCGCGCGGATGGCAGCCGACCAGCTGCGCGACTTCCTCACCGAGGGCACCATCGTGAACTCGGTCAACTTCCCCGAGCGCGGCCCTCGCCCGCTCCGAAGGCACCCAGCGGATCGCGATCGCCAACAGCAACGTGCCCAACATGGTGGGCCAGATCTCGACCCTGCTGGCCGCGGCCGGGCTGAACATCGCCGACCTGCTGAACAAGTCGCGCGGCGAGGTGGCCTACACCATCGTCGACGTGGAGGGTGTGGTGCCCGAGAGCCTTGTCGCCGAGATCCGCGGGATCACCGGCGTGCTGTCCGCTCGGGTCATCTGATCCGGATTCGGCTGAGCCGGTCTGTTCAGCCGAGCAGCCGGCGCACGCTGGCCCGCGCCAGCATGAGCACGATGATCAGGCCGGTCACGGAGAAGAAGCCGCCGAGGCTGACGCTGGAACCGAACAGCAGCGCGACGACCTCGAGGACGACGAACTTGCTGGCCACGAGGATCACCCAGAGCAGGAGCGCCGAGGCCCCCTTGCCGATCGGGGTGGTCGCAGCCTTGAAGCGGGCCTTCGCGCGGTCCTTGAAGAAGACGACGACCTCGAGCACGACCTTGAGCAGCAGTGCGGTCAACAGCGAGGCCGTGAAGGTCTCCGTGATCACCAGAGGCACGTACTCCACCGCGAGGTTCAGGACCACCACGTAGACGAAGACATCGACGACGTCAGCGGGGGTCACCCATCGCCGGAGTCCCGTCGGTTCTGGTGTTGCCATGGCCGAACCCTAGAACAGTTGCTCGCGCGCACGGCGCGGGTCCGCGTCGACGCACACCGGGTAGCGTGTCGCGCATGCTGGAGCTCCGACCCAATTGCGAGTGCTGCGACGTCGACCTTCCACCGGCATCACCGGACGCAATGATCTGCACCTATGAGTGCACGTGGTGCGTCGACTGCGTGGGTAGTTGCCTGGACGGGGTGTGCCCGAACTGTGGCGGCAACCTCCAGCCGCGCCCGATCAGGCCTGCGGAGAAGCTGGCCAAGGATCCCGCGTCCACGCTGAGGGTCTTCCAGGCGGGGCTCCACCGGGGCTGAGACTCCTCAGCCCTCCGGCGGCTGGGGCAACACCCCAGGCGTGCCGAGGCTTGCGACATGGCGATGGATCTCGTCCAGCAGGTCGGTCTGCCGCTTCACCTCCTGGATCAGGCGCAGGTTCTGCCCGATCAGGTCCTTGATGTCGTCGGTGTTGTGCTCGGTGTGGATCGCGATCTCCGAAGCGATCGCGTCCGACCGCTTCGCTGCGATCAGGAGCGCAGCAGCCTGCACGCCGGCCATCATCGAGAGGAAGAGGTTCAGCAGGATGTACGGGTAGGGGTCGAAGCCGTGGGGGCCACCGATGGCCAGCACCGAGTTCACCACCACCCACGCACCCATGACGGCGAAGAAGCCGAACACGAACGGCCAGGAGCCCATCGCGTTCCGCATCCTGTCGGCCGCCCGCTCGCCACGGGTGAGGTCGGCACCCGAGCGAACGCCCGGGTGCTTGTGCCAATGTGTCTGCCAGCCCTTTTCAGCCATGAACGCAGTATTGCCCAGCGCCGGCCGCGATGGCCGCGCCACCTCCTTACGCTGTCAGGGTCTTGTGCCCCGGGCAGCAAGGGCCCCAGCGGAAAGGGTGATCGACCCGGCTGGCTTGCCGAGGCCATCGAACATGGCCGAGCGGAGCGCCTCGCGGTGATCCGGAGGTAGGCCCATGCAGTAGCTGCCTGCCGGCCCGATCCCCGCCAGGAAGCCGTTCCACAACTCCTCGAACCCGCCGTAGGTGGAGGTGACGGTGAGCGCGGTCTCTGCGACGTCGATCATTCCGGCATCGCTGAGCCACTGGCTGAGCTCACCGGCCCGCCCGAAGCGCATCACGCGCTGCTCGGCCGGCGCCTCCGGGTCGAGGGTCAAGGCCGCGTCCCAGAAGGCCCGCAGCAGCTGCATCTCCTGCTCGAAGTTCCAGACGCAGCTCGCGACCGTGCCGCCCGGCTTCACCACCCTCGCCATCTCGCTGCCGGCAGCGGCGGGTTCGGACACGAAGTGCAGCACCAGTTGGGACAAGGCGACGTCGAAGGACGCGTCGTCGAACGGCACCCTCTCCGCCGAGCCGGGGCGCACGTCCACTCCGGGGTTCCGCTCTGTGCACACGACGACGAAGGGTTCCGAAGGGTCACAGGCCGCCACCTGCTGCAAAGCCGAGGCGCTGTACGAGTTCTCCGGTGAGCGCGCCCGGTCCGCAACCGACGTCCAGCGCCTGTTGGCCCGCGGACACACCGGCGAAGTCCGCGAACCGGGAGGCGAGCGGACGGGAGTAGCGACCCATGAACGCGTCGTAGGCATTCCCCGACACCGCGAAGGTCCTCGCTCCGACAACCGGTTCCACGGCATTCCCCCTTCGGCAACGACTTCCGGCCACGGTAGCGACGCCGTGGAGTGCCCGGCAGGCGAGGTATTGCTGCCAACGCCGCGCAGACGTGCCAAGGTGTGCTGCATGAACGCCCTGACCGCGCTGGCAGCCGGCCTGCTGGCAGGGCTGGGCATCGCGGTTCCGCTGGGTGCCATCGCCGTGCTGCTGGTCAGTGAGGGCGTGAACCGGGGCTTCCGCTCCGGCGCCCCCGGCGCGATCGCCGTCGGGGTGGTCGACACCCTCTACTGCACCGCTGCGGTCACCGTCGGAGCCCTTGCCGCGCCCGTGGTCCTGAGTTGGGGGCGTTGGCCGGCGCTCGTCGGCGGCTGTGCCCTGCTCGTGATCGCAGCGCTCGGGACGTGGCGGGCACTGGCTCGGCCGGAGCTGAGCGACGGCACGAAGGCACCGACGGGCACCGGTTGGCACCGGTTCGCCCTCTTCCTCGGCCTCACCGCCATCAACCCCGCCACCCTCATCTACTTCGGCGCGATCACCGTCGGCATGGCCGACCTCCTGCGATCGCCGCTGGCCGCCGGCCTCTTCGTCGCCGGCGTCGGCACGGCTTCGATCACCTGGCAGCTTCTCGTCGTCGCAGCGGGAGCCCTCCTCCGGGGTCGACTGACCCCGCGCGCCCGCCGCATCACAGCCCTCGTCGGAAACGTCATCGTCGCCGGCCTGGGGGTGGCGATGATCGTCGGTGCGCTCCTCTGAGGCCCAGCTGCACCGAAACGGCCTGCGTCGGCGTGGAGAAGACATGAGACTGGCGATTCCCCGGGCTGCTCGTGCCGCGGTAGTCGCTGGTTGCCTGCTCCTTGTGGGCTGTGGGCTCGGCCCTGCCGGGAGCCCTACCGGGCCGACATCGCCGAGGGTCCCGACTGCGGTGGCGACGCCGAGGTGACGATCACCCATGGGTACCCGGCCGGCGGCGCGCCGCTGCGGCCGCCACCGTTCGTCGTGCTGTTCGGCAGCACCCGGCTCGAATTGGCGCCGTTCACCTACTGCTACCACGGCACGAACGTCGGGGTGTGTGCGGACGGCTTCGACGTCGACCCGCCTTCGATCGGCTCACCGGCGCAGATCGTCGTCTTCGTCCCGGTGAGCGGGATGGATCAGCTGAGTGTCACGCAGACCATCGGCAGGGGTGATTGTGGCGGCGTCGAGGCCAGCGTCCGGCCGCTCGGCGGAGGGTGGTGGAGCGTGCAGCCTTCCGGGCCGGCCGCGAACTACCGCGTCAGCCTCTTCGCCTCGGGAGGGGGAGACGACATGGTGGCCGACATCCTCTGGCGTACGCCGGACGGGGTCGGCGGGGACACCCCGGCGCCCACGTGTCCGAAGTAGTCACCTCCGGCGTCAGCGGGGCGTCCAGGCGTCGGCCATTGCGATGTCGCCGTCGAGGCCGTTGACGCCGTCGCCGGGGACGTGGGCGTCGCTGGTGTACTGCCAGATCGACCAGCCGCCGTAGCCCGCCCACGGACCCACCTTCGGCAGGGAGTCGGGGATCCGGCCGTTGTTGGTGCCCCACGACGCCACCCAGAGCCGGGCGAGGCGGCGCGACGCCAGCCCACTTGTAGGTGCCGAGCACCTGCTTGTCTGCGGCGTTGCCGCTCATGTAGACGTACAGGTTCGCCTGGTACCCCTGGCCGGTCAGGCGGTCGCGCACGGTCGTCAGCCAGGTGGTGGCCTCCTCGGGGTTCCAGGCGCGCAGCTTGCGCGTGTACTTCTTGCCCTTGTAGGTCTTGGTCCAGGCGTGGCCGGCCTCGATGTCCAGCACCAGCGGGTCGGTGCTGGCCCTGGTGTAGTTGCCGTCCTTGATCAGCCAGTCGACGAACTGCTGCGCTGAGGCTTCCGGCGTGTAGTCGCCGGAGAACAGCTTCTTCGGTGTGGTGTCGATCGTCGAGATCCAGCCGTTGAACCAGTAGTGGCCCAACTTCAGTCCCCTGGCCTGAGCGGCGTCGGCAAAGCCGGCATAGGCGCAGTCCTCGACCACCGGCTGTGCTCCCGGTCTTGTGCGACTTGCCCGTGCAGGCCGAGGTGTACTTCTGCTTGATCGGACGCGCACCGCTGCCATTGCGCAGCAGGCTGAAGCCGCCCGTGCCGGCCCACGAGGCGATCGCCGGCAGCTTCACCTTCGCCGCAGGCGTGTGCTGGTAGGCGGACAGGTCGACGCCCTGGGTGAGCCCGGTGAGGCCGTAGGCCTTCTCGGCGTCCGAGGCCGGCGTCCGCGTCGGAAGGAGCACGGTCAGCTTCGCCGGCGAGGAGGTCACCGTGCGGTCGGAGCCGCTGACCACCACCCGGAACCGGGTGCCGGTCGGCCCACGTCTTCGCGCGCGCCGTGTAGTGGCTTGCCGTCGCGCCCTTGATGGTCTTCCAGGCGCCGCCGGAGGGTGCCTGGCGCTGCCAGGCGTAGCGCAGCTTCGGTCCTTGCGCCACGACCGTGAAGGCGACCTTTGTCCGCGTGCCGTACCTGCCGATGGTGGCGTCGGCCAGGTCGACGGTGATCGTGGTGGGCCCGGTCGGGGTGGCGGACGGTGCGGCCGTGAGGGTCGGCGGGGTGGTCTTCGTCAGGTCGTCGGAAGCTCCGCTGGACGCTGGCGCGCCGGGGGTACCGAGACCGAGCCAGGAGCCGCTGGTCACCCCGAGCCCGACCGCGACCAGCAGGGCGAACCCGGCAACGATGGCCTTGGTGGCACGACGGGGGGTTGCAGTCACGGTGTGTTGGCTCTCGTCTCGGGCTCCGGCAGCGGAGGCCGCGGGTCCGCCAAGCCTAGCCCGTGATCCGGCGCTTCCCCGGGTTCCGGCGCGAGCCACTCCAGGGCGACGGCGGCTGTCCAGGACTGCCGGGCCGAGCCGAGCGGCTCACCGGTGAACGGCTCGTAGTACTCGCCGAACTGCAGGTCGGCGAGTTGGGACAGCGAGGCGGCGCGGAGGGTCTCGAAGAGGTCGACGCTCCCCTGCCGCCGGCACTGGAAGGCGAGGAACCAGGTGAGCACGGGCCAGGTCGGGCCCCGCCAGTACTGCCGGGCCCGGAACGCCTCGGAGGTCGGCGAGGTCGAACAGGGCACGCCGAACGCGAGGCCGGGCGCTCCCAGCCAGTCGGGGCCCCCCAGGAGTCGCTCCTGGCTTGCGCGCACGCCGGCGTCCCGGGTGGACAACAGCGGGGCGAAGCCGGAGACACAGGCCACGCTGATGTTCGATCCGGCGCGGAGATCGACGTCGCAGGCCAGTCCGGTAGCCGGGTCGATCGTCGCGTCCACGGCCTGGGCGGAGTCGAGCGCCCAGCCGCGCAGGGTCGAGGCGTCGGACCCGCGGCCGAGCTCTTCTGCGATCGCAGCGAGGTCGTCGCAGGCGACGGCGAAGACCGCCGAAGCGAACACGTCCTTCACCGCGAAGTCGCAGACGGCGTCGGCCTCTGCATCGCGGTAGCCGACGTCGGCCAGCTGTTGCACCAGCCACAGGTAGCGGGCGTACTCGCGGTCGGTGGGACGCTGACCGGCGTCGGCGACCACCGTGGTGTCGGTGCGCACGAAGGGCTCGAGCTCGCCCGGTTCCACCCGGGCGTAGGCGGCATCGAACCGCGGCGAGTTGTCCATGCCGGATTCCCAGCCGTGGTGGATGGTCAGCAGCGCAGAGCCGTCCGCCCCGCGTACGTCGTGCAACCAGCGGTGCCATGCCAGCCACGAGTCGAAGGTGCGGGACAGGTAGTCCAGCACGGTCGCCTCGTGCGGCCCGCCGGCCGCGCGTTGCCTGATCCTTCGCAGGGCGATCGCATGCACCGCGGGCTGGCAGATTCCCGAGGTCGCCACGCCGGGTGGGCTCAGGCCCGCCGTCCGCCAGCGCGCGGCGTCCGGGAAGTAGCCGGGTGCGGGCGAGAACACGATGTGGGGAATCATCCCGGTGGACCACTGGGCCCTGCGGAGGTGCTCGAGCTCGGCGAGGGCCCGGGGTATGTCGAAGGTGGCAAGCCCGATCGAGATGAAGGCAGCGTCCCAGCTCCACTGGTGTGGGTACAGGTGAGGTGCAGCCTTGATCAGGGTGCCGGTGTCATTGGTGCGCAGGACCTCGCGGGCCGCCTCGGCCAGCCGTTCCACGCTTGTGCGCGCTGTCACCTTCTCTTTCCTAGACCGGGGCGGGGTGTTCACGCAAGGTGCCGAAACCCTCGCATCGCGCCAGCTCCGGGCGTTAGCGTGTACGAACCAGTCGGGGGGAGGGAGCAGACATGGAGACGGTGGTCATCGTCGTCATCGTTGCCGTCGCAGCTCGTTGCCGTGTTCCTGTGGACGCGGAGAAGGGCCACTCCACCCGCCACCGGTGCCGGGGAGATCTCGCGGACTCCACGTTGAGCCGCGACGGCTTGCGCCTCCGCCGGAGCCTCAGGTGCTGGACCGCAACACCGTGCTGGGACGCAACCGGGTGTTCGACCCCACCAACTGGGACGACACTCCGGACGGCTCAGAGGAGGACGGGCCGGATCAGCCCGAGGAAGAGCCCGTCGCCGAATCCGGCGGAGAAGACCTGCCGCGCTTCTTCGACCGCGAATACCTCGAGCGCAAGAGGCGCGGTGACACCTCCGAGCCCTGATCCCGCGGGTCACGTCGCGTTCTTCCGCAACATGAATCTCGGCCAGGCGAGGAGCAGGTCTCCTCGGTCGGTGGAACTGGTGGATGCGTTCGCCGCCGCCGGCGCGGAGTCGGTGACCAACTTCCAGACGAACGGCACCGTCATCTTCTCGGCAACCGACCCCACCGAGGTGGTCGAGCGGGTGCGACCGCTGCTGCGCGCGGCAACGGGTTACGAGGACACCGTGATCGTGCGTTCGCATGCCTGGCTGGCCGAACTCGGCCCACGACTGGATCCGGACCTGCACGGCGGCGAGGTTGCGCTGTTCGACGCTCGTGAGGTGCCGGCACTCGAGTTGCCGTGGGTGGATGGCGCCGGCCAGGTGACCATCGTGGAAATGGACGAGCGGCACGCCGTCACCGCGTGGGCAGCCGCCGGTACTGCACACGGCAGCAATCCCACCTTGACCCGGATGCTGGGGATCCCGGTGACCTGTCGTGGGATCCCGACCATGATCCGGCTCGCCACCCGTCTCTGATCACCTGTCGACACCACGCCGGGCCCGCGTACTAGGCGGCCAGCCACGCCCGCGCGAGCCGGATCCGGGCCTCCACCTGCTCCGTGGTGGCCTGCGCCAGCGACGGGCCGCCGGCAGCCCGACGCAGCCCGGCGTGGATGTGGCTGTGCGGCACGCCCCGCACCCGCGCGACCTGGGCGACGATGCCGTTGAGCTCGCGGCGGCGTCCCTCGAGCGCGCGGAAGAGGCTCACCTCCTCTGGCACCTTGTCGCGCTTGTCCTTGCGTGAGGTGCGGGCCAACTGCCGTCGCTGACGGTCGGCGAGCAGCGTCGCCACCTGGTCGGGCTCCAGCAGCCCGGGAAGCCCGAGGTACTCGGCCTCGTCCCGGCTGGACGGCTCGGCCTGCATCCCGTAGGCCCGCGCGTCGAACAGCACATGATCGAAGACGGCGTTGGCCTCCAGCGTCTCCCGCTCGCCCTCGAACTCGGGTGTCGTCCGGGTGCGGTTCGCCTCGGCGAGCAGTGCCTCCTCCGGCTCCCACAGGTCCTCTGCGTGCTTCGGCCGGCCGAGCACGTGGTCACGCTGTCGCTCGAGCGAACCGGCGTGGGCCAGCAGGATCGGCACCGTCGGGAGGAAGACGCTGGCCAGCTCCCCGCGACGACGGCTGCGCACGAAACGACCGACAGCCTGCGCGAAGAACAGCGGCGTCGAGGTGGCCGTCGCGTAGACGCCCACTGCCAGCCGGGGCACGTCGACGCCCTCGGACACCATCCGGACGGCCACCATCCACCGGTCAACCGACTCGGCGAAGGCCTCGATCCGCCGGCTCGCGCCGGGGTCGTCCGACAGCACGAGGGTCGGCTTCTGTCCGGTGATCGTTGCGAGGGCCCGCGCATAGGCGCGGGCCTGTCTTTGGTCGCTGGCGATCACCAGCCCCCCGGCGTCCGGGATGTGCCGTCGCACCTCTTCCAGTCGCTTGTCCGCAGCCGCGAGCACCGCAGGCATCCACTCCCCTGCCGGGTCCAGCGCCGTGCGCCAGGCCTGGGCTGTGATGTCCTTCGTGAGCGGCTCGCCGAGGTTGGCGGCCAGCTCGTCGCCCGCGCGGGTCTTCCAGCGCATCCCGCCGCCGTAGGCGAGGAACACGACCGGACGCACCACGTGGTCGGCCAGGGCTTCTGCGTAGCCGTAGGTGTAGTCCGCCACCGATCGCCGGGTGCCGTCCGCGTCCTCTTCATAGGTCACGAACGGGATCGGGGTGGCGTCGGACCGGAACGGCGTGCCGGTGAGGCTGAGCCGCCGGGTGGCCAGCGCGAAGGCCTGCGCCACCGCCTCGCCCCAGCTGAGCGCGTCGCCGGCATGGTGGATCTCGTCGAAGATCACCAGCGTCCGCGCGTTCACCGTCCGCGCCTCGTAGGCGAAGGTCGCAGCAGCGACCCCGGCATAGGTGACCGCCTGGCCCTGGAACTGCCGCGAGCGTCCCCGCTTGCTGCCGCCCAGGCCCGGGTCCAGGTGCAGGCCGACCTTGCTCGCGGCCTCGGCCCACTGCACCTTCAGGTGCTCGGTCGGCGTGACAACGATCACCTGCTCGATCGTGCGGGCCTCCAGCAGGTCGGTTGCGACGCGGAGCGCGAACGTCGTCTTGCCCGCGCCGGGCGTCGCGACGGCGAGGAAGTCGGTCGCCGACAACTCGCGGTAGCGGGCGAGCGCAGCCACCTGCCAGGCGCGCAGACGCGCGGCCGTACCCCAGGCTGCCCGTCCGGGAAATGCTGGGGAGAGGTGGTCAACTGCCGAGGTCGGCAAGGCTCACCTCCAAGACGTTGGCTTTGTGTGCAGGACGGCGAGTGCGGCGGCACCGATCCCGAGCAAGTCCGCAACGGCATCCCAGACATCCCCGTCGCGATAGGGAATGAAACGCCACTGGACGAACTCGCTCACGACAGCGTGGACGGCGAACAGCCCTGCCACCAACCCGACACGCCCTGAGAGACGCCCGAAAAGGTAGACCGGAATTGCGAAGATCAGGAAGTGGACGAGCTTGTCCCCGCCGGGCAGCCACGGCAGTTCGAGGCCACCGTCCGGCGAGCCGGGCAGGTAGACGGCCACCAGCTGGACGGCGAGGAACACCCCGGCCAGTGCCCACAGGGCCCGCCGTCGGCGTCGCTCCTCGGGCGGCTCCGCCGTCGGCAGCGGCCAGCCGGTCGGGCGCTCCTGCGTGCCGTCCGCCGGGTCCGGGGAGGTCTCGTCCGGCTCGACCGGCGATACGTCAGGCAAGCTTCGCCAGCACCAGTTCGCGCACGGCGGCCGCGTCGGCCTGGCCGCGCATCTCCTTCATCACCGCGCCGATCAGCGCGCCGGCAGCCTGCACGTGGCCGTCGCGGATGCGGGCGGCGACATCAGGGTTGGCTGCGATCGCCCGGTCCACTGCTGCGGCCAGCTCGCCGGAGTCGGAGACCACGGCGAGGTTGCGTGCGACGACGACCTCGGCGGGGCTGCCCTCGCCGGCGAGCACGCCCTCGATGACCTGCCGTGCCAGCTTGTCGTTGACCGTGCCGGCGTCGACCAGTCCCTGGACCTCGGCGACCTGCGCCGGGGTGATGGCGAGCTCTGCCAGCTCGACACCGGCCTCGTTGGCCCTGCGGGCGAGTTCGGTCAGCCACCACTTGCGGGCGGCCTGCGGGCTCGCGCCGGCGGCAACGGTGGCCTCGATCACGTCCAGCGCTCCGGCGTTGACCACGTCCTGGAGTCTCGAGGTCGGTGAAGCCCCAGTCGCCCTGCAGGCGCAGCTTGCGGAGGTTCGGCAGCTCGGGAAGGGTCGCGCGGAGTTCCTCCACCCATTCCCGGCTCGGCGCCACCGGCACCAGGTCGGGCTCGGGGAAGTAGCGGTAGTCCTCCGCGTCCGACTTGAGCCGGCCGGGGGTCGTGTACTCGCCGTCCTCGTGCCAGTGCCGGGTCTCCTGCTGCACGGTGCCGCCGGAGGAGAGCACGGCCGCCTGCCGGCGGATCTCGTGGTGCAGGGCCCGCTCGACGCTGCGCAGCGAGTTCACGTTCTTGGTCTCGGTGCGCAGTCCGAGCGTCGTCGTGCCCTTGGGCATGATCGAGACGTTCGCGTCGCAGCGCAGCGAGGCCTGCTCCATGCGGCGTCGGAGACGCCGAGGCTCACCATCAGGTCCCGCAGGAACGAGACGTAGGCCTTGGCCACCTGCGGAGCCTTCGCTCCGGTGCCGTGGATCGTCTTGGTGACGATCTCGATCAGCGGCGTGCCGGCGCGGTTGTAGTCCAGCAGCGAGTACTCGGCGTCGCCGATGCGACCGGTCGAGCCACCGAGGTGGAGCGAGCTTGCCGGCGTCCTCCTCCATGTGGGCGCGCTCGATCTCGATGCGGAAGGTCTCGCCGTCCACGTCGAGGTCGACGTAGCCGTCGAAGGCGATCGGCTCGTCGTACTGCGAGATCTGGAAGTCCTTGGTCATGTCCGGGTAGAAGTAGTTCTTCCGGGCGAAGCGGCACCAGTCGGCGATCGTGCAGTTGAGTGCCAGGCCGATCCGGATGGCCGACTCGATGGCCTTGGCGTTGACCACCGGCAGCGAGCCGGGCAGTCCGAGGCACACCGGGCAGGTGTGGGTGTTCGGCTCGGCGCCGAACGCCGTCGAGCAGCCGCAGAACATCTTGGACGCGGTGTTCAGCTCGACGTGCACCTCGAGGCCGAGGACCGGGTCGAAGGCGGCGAGCGCCTCGTCGTAAGTCCATCACCGGGCTGCTCATCGCGACTCCCCCAACGTTCAGGTAGGCGCCGGACGGCGGCGTCGGCCAGCTGGTCGAGCAGGCCGCCGCCCCACGCGGCTGGTGAGTTCACGCTCCAGCGCGGCGCCCACCCGGTAGAGCCGGTCGTCGGCCAGGGCCGGCGCCATCACCTGGAAGCCGACCGGCAGGCCGTCGTCGGGCCAGCCCGCAGGGGATGGACGCCGCGCAGTTGCCGGCGAGGTTCGACGGGATCGTGCACAGGTCGGCCTTGTACATGGCCAGCGGGTCGTCCGCCCGCTCGCCGATCGTGAAGGCCGTGGTCGGCGTGGTCGGCGACACCAGCACGTCGACCTGCGCGAACGCCGCGTCGAAGTCCCGCGTGATCAGGGTGCGGACCTTCTGGGCCGAGCCGTAGTAGGCGTCGTAGTAGCCGGAGGACAGGGCGTAGGTGCCGATGATGATCCGGCGCTTGGCCTCAGCGCCGAAGCCGGCCCCGCGGGTGAGGTTCATGACCTCCTCGACGCTGTTGCTCGCCGTCGTCGCCGACCCGCAGGCCGTAGCGCATGGCGTCGAAGCGGGCCAGGTTGCTGGAGACCTCGCTGGGCATGATCAGGTAGTAGGCGGCCAGGGCGTAGTCGAAGTGCGGGCAGGAGACCTCGACGATCTCCGCACCCAGTGCCCTCGAGCAGCGGCGAGCGACTCGGCGAACCGCTGCTCGACGCCGGGCTGGTAGCCCTCGCCGCCGAACTCGCGGACGACGCCGATCCTCATGCCCTTCACGTCGGCGTGCGCGGGCCGCGGCAACCACATCGGGCACGGGGGCGTTGATCGAGGTGGAGTCGCGCGGGTCCCAGCCGGCGATCACCTGGTGCAGCAGGGCCGCGTCCAGCACGGTGCGTGCGCACGGGCCGGGGGTGTCGAGGGAGGACGCCATCGCGACCACGCCGTAACGGGAGGTGCCGCCGTAGGTGGGCTTGACGCCGACCGTCCCGGTGACCGAGGCGGGCTGGCGGATCGAGCCGCCGGTGTCGGTGCCGATCGCCAGCGGTGCCTCGAAGGACGGCCAGGGCAGCGGCGGACCCGCCGCCGGAACCACCGGGGATCCTGGTGTTGTCCCACGGGTTGTGGGTGGTGAAGTAGCCGGAGTTCTCCGTCGAGGAGCCCATCGCGAACTCGTCCATGTTGGTCTTGCCGAGCACGACGACACCCGCGGCGAGCAGCTTCTCGGTGATCGTGGAGTTGTAGGGCGGCACCCAGCCCTCGAGGATGCGGGAGCCGCACGTGGTCGGGGCGCCCTTCATGGTGAAGATGTCCTTCATCGCCAGCGGGACGCCGGCCAGCGGGCCGAGCTCGCTCGCCGGCGGCACGCTTGGCATCGACGGCGTCGGCAGCGGCGAGGGCACGCTCGCCGTCGACGTACAGGAACGCCTTGATCCGGTCGTCGACGGCAGCGATCTGGTCGAGGTGGGCAGCCGTCACCTCCCGGGCGCTCACCTCGCCGGTGGCGATCCGTCCGGCCAGTTCGGCGGCGCCGGCGCGCAGCAACTCGCTCATGCGTCCTCCGTAAGGATCCGCGGGACGCGGAAGCGTCCGTCCTCGACGGACGGGGCACCGGCGAGGACGGCCTCGGCCGGCAGCGACGCGGTGACCACGTCCTCGCGGAACACGTTGGTCAGCGGCAGGGCGTGGGACGTGGGCGGCACGTCGGCCCCGGCGACCTCGGTCACCCTTGCGACCGACGCGAGGATCACATCGAGCTGCGGGGCCAGGTGGACCAGTTCCTCTTCGGTCAGCCGGACGCGGGCCAGCTCCCCGAGTCTGGCCACGTCGGCAGGTGTCAAAGCCAAGGTGAGCTCCTGTTAACAGCGGTTGGACGGGCTGCCATGCTCCGCGGGATCCGCTCAGACGCTAACGGGGCGCCATTTGACGTCTCTGTAACACCGATACGGCAACACTGTCGGGGTGTTTCTGATGCGCGTGGTGCTGCCCGACCGTCCGGGTTCCCTCGGTGCGGTCGCGACCGCCATGGGCACCGTGGGGGCCGACATCAACGCGGTCGAGATCGTCGAGAAGTACGAGGGCTACGCCATCGACGACTTCATGCTCGAGATGCCCGTCGGGTGCCGCCCCGGACTCCCTGATCACCGCCTGCACCTCCGTGCAGGGTGTCGAGGTGGTGTGGCTGTCGCACTACCCCGAGGCGTGGGGCCTGCAGTCCGACGTGGACGTGCTCAACTCGATGACCGAGCAGCCCGACGACGCAGAGACGATCCTCACCCACGAGGCGCCGCAGGTCTTCCGCGTCACCTGGGCCATGCTCATCGACCGCGTCACGGGGCTCGGTGCTCGCCCAGACCGACCTCGCCCCCGACCTCGACGCGGCCGGCGTGACGGCACTGGGCCCGCTGGACGAGGTGCGCGACGGCGAACTGCCCGACGGCTGGCTCGCCGGCTGGGGCGAGACAGCTGATCGCCGTGGCACCGTTCCGGAGCAACGCCTCGATCGTGCTCGCGCGGCGCGGCGGCCCGGAGTTCCTGAAGTCGGAGCTGGCGCGGCTGCGCCACCTCACCGCGCTCGTCGTCTGATCCTGCCCGGTCAGCCCTGCCCAAGGGCGGAGTAGGCCGCGAGGAACGCCGCGGCCACCGCTGCCGTTCCCAGGATCGCAAGGGTGACGGGTACCCAGCCACGCACCCGGACCCACACCATGCCGATCAGCAGCGCTGCACCCGCCGCGCCGATAGCCAGCCAGTACTCCGGACGGGTCGAGTCGGCGATCACGGTGAGGCCGTAGACAGCCTCACCGATGAAGATGCCGGCAAGCAGGGCTGTGGCCAGTGCTGCACGAACGCGACGCGCCCGAAGCCAGGCCGCCGCGAGGCCGATGAAGGGGCCGACGACCACTCCCACCACCCCGAACAGCACCGGACTGTAGGACAACCCGTTGAGCTGGGCGCCGGCGGCGTAGCCGAGGACCAGCAGCAGGAAGCTCAGAGCGCCGAGCGCGGCGGCGACCCTTGTCGACACCTGCGCGCAGAAGACGAGGAGCGCGGTGAGCAGGGTCCACCCGCTCGCGGAGTTCGCGAAGGATCGCCACGCGTCCGGAAGGAAGCCCTGGGCGTAGAAGGTGAGTATCCCGAGCAGGAAGCTCGCCACGGCGATCGCACCCACCCACAACCACGTCGCACGCGGACGACGGTCCACCACTACCAGGGCTGACATCTCGTCAGACTAACCGTCCGGTCTGCTGCGACCGGCCGCAGGGCGGCCGAGGCCGCCTCAGCGGAGGAGCGTGTACATCCAGTAGCCGTAGGCGGAGACGGCTGCGGCCACGAGCACGACGGCAAGGATCGTCCACCAGCGCATGCGCTTCTTCTTGCGGGTGGGCAGGACCTCCTGCGGACCCCACTCACCGAGCTGAGGCCGCACGCGCGGCGGCGCGCCGACGTTCAGGTTCAGGTCGGAGTTCAGTCCTTCTGGCACGTCGCTACATTACCGGGCGGCCCGAACGGCGTCCGGACCCTCGTCGAGCAGCAGCTCGAAGCCGTCCGCGTCCAGGATCGGGACGCCGAGGGCGACGGCCTTGTCGTACTTCGAGCCGGCGCTCTCCCCCGCCACGACGAAGTCGGTGCGGCTGGAGACCGATCCGGCGGCCTTGCCGCCCCTGGTCTCGATCGCCGCCGTGGCGCTGTCGCGGGTGAACCCCGGCAGGGAGCCGGTGACGACGACGGTCAGCCCGGCGAGGGTCTGCGGGACGCCGGTGTCCTCGGCCGGCTCGGCGGCGAGCCGGCAACCGGCCGCGCGCCACTTGTCCACGATCGCGCGGTGCCAGTCGACGTCGAACCATTCCGAGATCGCAGCGGCCAGGGTGGGGCCGATGCCGGGGACGGCGCTGAGCTCGTCGACGGACGCCGACTCCAGCGCGTCGATGCTGGGGAAGGCCGCTGCGACGTCGGGTGCGACGCCCTTGCCGACGTGACGGATCGACAGTGCGACGAGGAACTTCGTGAACGGGCGCGGTCTTCGCCTGTTCGAGGTTCTCCAGCAGCTTCCTGCCGTTGGCCGACAGCGTCCCGGCCTTCGTCGTGAACACTCCCGCGTCCACCAGCTTCTGCTCGGTGAGGTCGAACAGGTCGCCCTCGTCGGTGAGCAGGCCGGCGCTGAGCAGGGCGTCGGCCGACTGCCAGCCGAGGACCTCGATGTCGAGGGCCTGCCGGGAGGCGAGGTGGAAGAGCCGCTCGCGCAGCTGGGAGGGGCAGGACCGCTGGTTCGGGCACCGGATGTCGGCGTCGCCCTCCTTCTCCGGACGCAGCTCGCTGCCGCAGGCCGGGCAGTGCGTCGGCATCACGAACTCGCGTTCGCGTGCCGTCGCGCAGGTCGGCCACCGGGCCGAGGATCTCGGGGATCACGTCGCCGGCCTTGCGCAGCACGACGGTGTCGCCGATCAGCACGCCCTTGCGCTTCACCTCCGAGGCGTTGTGCAGGGTGGCCATCTCCACCGTCGAGCCGGCGACGAGCACCGGTGTCATCACCGCGTAGGGCGTCACGCGTCCGGTGCGCCCGACGTTCACCCGGATGTCGAGCGAGCTTCGTCGTGACCTCCTCCGGCGGGTACTTGTAGGCGATCGCCCAGCGTGGCGCGCGGGAGGTGTTGCCGAGCTTTGCCTGCAGCCCGCGGTCGTCGACCTTGATCACGACGCCGTCGATGTCGTGCTCGACCGCGTGCCGGTTCTCGCCGTAGTTGGCGATGTAGGCCTTCACCTCGGCGGTGCTGCGGCAGATCCGGTAGTGCTCGCGAGGTGGGCAGGCCCCAGCCGCGCAGGAGTTCGTAGCCGTGGGACTGGCGGTCGAGCGCCGGCCCGGTGAACTCACCGATGCCGTGGACGAGGAAGTGCAGCCGGCGCTGCGCGGTGACCTTGGGGTCCTTCTGGCGCAGCGAACCGGCCGCGGAGTTGCGCGGGTTGGCGAACGGGGCCTTGCCGGCGGCGACCAGGCCTGCGTTCAGCGTCGGCGAAGTCCTCCAGCCGCATGAACACCTCGCCGCGCACCTCGAGCACCGCCGGCACGTCGTCGCCGGTCAGCTGCGACCGGGATCGCCTCGATCGTGCGGACGTTGGCCGTGACGTCCTCGCCGACCGTGCCGTCGCCGCGGGTGGCCGCACTGACCAGCCGGCCGTCGCGGTAGACGAGGTCGAGGGCGAGCCCGTCGATCTTCAGCTCGCACAGGAAGCCGGACGCCGCGACGTCCTCCCCCGCCAGCGACTCCGCACGGGCCAGCCACTTGTCGAGCTCCTCGACGGAGAAGACGTTGTCGAGGCTCATCAGCGGCACCAGGTGCGTGACCGGCGAGAAGGTCGCGCTCGGCGCCCGCCGACCTGCTGGGTGGGGCTGTCCGGCGTCCGGAGTTCCGGGTGCGCGCTCCTCGAGCTCGGTGAGTTCCCGCATCAGTGCGTCGAACTCGGCGTCGGACACCACCGGGGCGTCCCGCAGGTAGTACCGCGCACGGTGGTCGGTGATCTGGGTGCTCAGCTCCGCGTGCCGGGCGCGATCGGCGTCGTCGGTCATGGCCCGAAATCTAGCGCGAGCACCCTGACGTTCGCCTTGACAGCCCCACCGGACGGCGGCGTTGACTCCTCCCATGGCCAAGACCGTGTTCTACACCGCCACCACCCTCGACGGGTTCATCGCCACCGACGACCACTCGCTGGACTGGCTCGTCACCCGCGACGTCGGCAAGGACGGGCCGCTCGACTACGAGGCCTTCATCGCCGGCGTCGGCTCGTTGTGCATGGGCGCCCACACCTACGAGTGGGTCTACCGCGCCTGCCACGACGCGGCCGGGCGCGGAGACCCAGCCGTGGGGCTACACCCAGCCGTGCTGGGTCTTCACCCACCACGAGGTTCCCGACTGGCCCGGCGCCGACGTGCGCATCACCGCGTCCCCCGTCGCCAAGGTGCACGACGAGCTGGTGGCCGCCGCGGGCGACGGCGATGTCTGGGTGGTCGGCGGCGGCGACCTCGCCGGCCAGTTCGCCGACCTCGGCCTGCTCGACGAGGTGATCGTCAACATCGCCCCGGTGACGCTGGGCTCGGGCAAGCCGCTGCTGCCCCGGCACGTCGAGCTGCGCCTGGCCTGGAGACGGCCACCAGCGGGGAGTTCCTCGCCGCCCGCTACGAGGTGGTCCGCTGACCCCGTTGCAGGCCACGGCGTCAGGAGGCGATGGACGGGCTCAGGCGAGGGCGTCGTCGACCTGTTCGGCGGCCTTGGCCAGCACGTCGAAGGCGCGGCTGACCTCCTTCGGCATCCAGCCGGCCAGCCCGCAGGCGGGGGTCAGGATCGAGGCGATCGGTGACCGGGGCGCCGATGCGGTCGAGGGCGGTGAGGACGCGGCGGCGCACGGCGTCGACCGGGAGCGGACGGGGCTCGCCGACGGTGGGCAGGCAGCCGAGGTAGAGCCCGGCGCCGCCGTCGACGGCCTCGGCGAGCGCGTCGAAGTCGGGGTTGGTCAGCTGGTCGAGGTCGAGCGAGATGGCACCGAAGCCCGCCCCGGTGGAGTCGCTCCCCACCAGCGACCGCAGCGGCCAGGCGCCGTCGCGCCAGGGTGCGCAGCTGTGCAGCACGGTGTCGCACGGTGAGCCCGCGACGGGCCGGTTCGGCCGTGATCCAGCCGAGCGCGCGACACATCTCCGGCAGGTCGATCGCGCGGTGGCGGAAGAAGCCTCCCGGTGTCGGGACGGCGCCGGCGGCCACGGCGGGCAGCGACGGCTCGTCGACCTGCAGCACCAGTTCGATACCGGGGAAGCGGCGGGCGAGGTCGGCCAGCACCTCGCCGACCGCGTCGGCGATCGACTGCGCGAGGTCGCGACGGGCGCCGACGTCGGCGAGGACGCGTCCGACGTGGGCGACGCCGGTGGCTGCTGCGAGGGTCCAGGGGCCGGTGACGGCCACCTTGAACCGCCCGGTGTAGCCGTCTGCGACCTCGTCGAGCCGGTCGAGGTCGTCGCGCCAGGTGGCGCGGGCACGTCGCTGGTCGACGCCGGGCAGGCCGGCCAGCCGCCACTCCCCGGCGGCGAACTCCGCAGGCAGGCCGGACGGCAGGCCGAGGCCGCGTCCGATCATCTGGGCCCACGGGCCGCGGGCGGGCAGTTCCGGCAGGTACGGCAGGCGCGACCTTGTCGAAGGTCAGGCGCGCTGCGGCGCCGAAATCGGTGCCGGGCAGGGACCCGACGCCGCTGAAGGAGACCATCAGGCGGCCGTCGCAGAGATGGTGGCGCTGCCGACCACCCGATCGCCGTCGTAGTACACCGCCGCCTGGCCGGGCGCGATGCCGAAGGCGGACTCGTCGAGTTCGATGCGCACGCCGTCGCCGCGCGGCCTCGATCGTCGCCGGCATCGGCTCGCCGTGCGCCCGCACCTGCACGAGCCCGGTCCAGGCGCCGGTCACCGGCTGCTCGGTCCAGCTCGGACGGATCCCGTCGATCACCCGCACGGCCAGGGCTTCCTTCGGGCCGACCACGACGGTGTTGGCGACCGGGTCGATGCCGAGCACGTACCGCGGGCCGCCCGTCCGCCGCCGGCACCGAGAGGTGCAGGCCGTGCCGCTGGCCGATCGTGAACTGGTGCGATCCGGCGTGGGCGCCGACGACGTCGCCGCGCTCGTCGACGACGTCGCCGGTGCGCGCTGCCGAGCCGGGACTGCAGGAAGCCGGCGGTGTCGCCGGTGGGGATGAAGCAGATGTCGTGGCTGTCGGGCTTCTTCGCGACCAGCAGGCCCGCGCTCGGCGGCCTCGGCCCGCACCTCGGCCTTGGCCGTGTCCGCCCCGAGCGGGAAGAGCGAGTGGCGCAACTGGTCGGCGTGCAGCACGCCGAGCACGTAGGACTGGTCCTTGGCCGGCTCGGCGGAGCGGTACAGGCTCACCCGGTCGCCGTCCCGCTCGACCCGGGCGTAGTGCCCGGTGGCGACGGCGTCGAAGCCGAGGGCGCAGCCCGCGCTCGAGGACCGCGGCGAACTTGATCTTCTCGTTGCAGCGCAGGCACGGGTTCGGCGTGCGGCCGGCGGCGTACTCGTTGACGAAGTCGGCCACGACGTCGTCGGCGAACCGGTCGGCGAAGTCCCAGACGTAGAACGGGATGCCGAGCACGTCCGCTGCGCGGCGGGCGTCGTGGGAGTCCTCCAGCGAGCAGCAGCCGCGGGCGCCGCTGCGGTAGGCCTCGGCGTTCTTCGACAGGGCGAGGTGGACGCCGACCACCTCGTGGCCCTCGGACACCAGGCGTGCGGCAGCCACGGCGGAGTCCACTCCCCCGGACATCGCAGCCAGTACCCGCATCAGCTTTCCTTCCCCGTCGAACCTGACGAGTGTAAGTCAGCATCGACCTCGACCCGCGTGCCGGCGAGGAGGTCCGGCAGGGAGCGCCGGTCGCTGCGGAGCAGCGCGACGACTCCGAGCAGGAGCAGCCACGCCGACGGGATGCCGAAGACGGCGGCAAGGGTCCAGCCCGGCTCGTCGGGAAGGATCGCGTCGCCCCACTCGCCGAGCAGCGGGGACCACGACGACCGGCCAGAGGATCAGCGCCTCCCGCAGCAGGTACTGCCACCACGACGCAGCGGTCGCATCCAGCCTGCGAACCGAGAGGCGAACGAGCGCACGTCCGGGCGTGGTTCCGTCCGCGACAGCCGGCACGACGACGAACACGGCGACGAACGTCAGGCTCCACACCACCAGCGCCAGCACCCTCGGCTCCGGGTTGAACGCTGCAAGGCCGACGAGCGCAGACGAAAAGGACGACCAGATACGCCAGCACCCAGCAGATCGCGTCCACGGCAAGCGCGATCAGCCTTCGGCCGGGCGACGGCGAGCCGGCGTCCCTGCTGTCGTCGTGGTGGTGGCGTGCCGGCAGCAGGAAGGCGAGCGGCGCGAAGGCCCAGCCCAGCGCGGCTCCCGCGGTGTTCGCGATCAGGTCGTCGACGTCGAAGGTGCGGTAGCGCACGGCGTAGATGCCCCAGATGCCGGTGAGCTGGGTGAGTTCGAAGGCGAGCGAAAGCCCGAAGCCCGCGACCGTAGTCACCCAGAAACCCCGCCGGTACCAGCGTCGCAGGAAGACGCCGAACGGCACGGTGAGCGCGACGTTGAAGATGCGCACCAGCAGCGGGCCGTTGGTCAGCCAGGCCCGCCAGCCGCCCTGGGTCCTCGCCAGCTCGTGCAGGGTCTCCTGCCACCAGAGGAACGGGACGAGGTTCACCGGCGCCGGACGACGGGCAACGGACGGGTCGGGGAACGGCAGCAGCACCAGCGCCCAGGCACAGATCAGGTAGAGCAGGAACGCGCCCTGCGCGATCACCCGGCGCGGCGAGACCCGACCGTAGCGCCGGTACAGCCAGATCATGTACGGCAGCCAGAGCAGCGCAGCAAGCACGATGAAGATGACAAGACCCTGGCTGACCGGGATCGCGTAGTTGTGCACCATTCAGTGCGCCCTGCGTGCCTGCTCGACGATGCCGGGCAGTGCGGCGAGAAGGCGGTCGACGGCTGCCGTCGTGGTGTCCGGCCCGAAGGAGAACCGCAGGCTGGACGCTGCCGCGGCCTCCGTCCGGCCCATCGCCAGCAGCACCTCGCTGGGCTGGTGCACCCCGGCCGTGCAGGCCGAGCCCGTGGACGCGTCGATGCCGGCGGCGTCGAGGAGCAGCAGGACGTCGTCGGCGCGGGTGCCGGCGAAGGTGAGGTTGACGATCGCCGGGCCGCAGGGCGCGACGGTGTTGGTGACGACGTCGGGCACGGCCGCGAGCGCGCCGGCGATCAGCCGGTCACGCAGCCCGGCGAGCCGCGCGGCCTCGGCATCCCGGTGCTGCAGCGCCACCCGGCTGGCCGCCGCGAACCCGGCGGCGAGGGCCACCGGCACCGTGCCGGAGCGCAGGCGGGCCTCCTGCCCGCCGCCGAACCCGGACGGCGCAAGGGTCACCCCGCGACGCACGACCAGCGCGCCGATACCGACCGGGCCGCCGAGCTTGTGGGCAGAGACGCTGAGCAGGTCGAGCCCGGACTCGCCGAAGTGCAGCGGCAGGTGGCCGAACGCCTGCACGGCGTCGCTGTGGGCAAGGGCTCCGACGGCGTGCGCAAGCGCCACGACGTCGGGAACGGGCTGCACGGCGCCGGTCTCGTTGTTGACCCACATCACCGAGACAAGGGCGGTGCGTTGCCCGACGAGAGCCCGGCCGCCGCCGCCAGGTCGAGGTGACCGGTGGCGAGCACCGGCAGCACCAGCACCTCCGAGCCGGCCCGCGGCCGCCGCGACCGACGGGTGCTCGATGGCGGACACCGCCACCTCGGGACGGTCCGGCGGTCACCGCGCCCAGCAGCGCGAGGTTGTTGGCCTCGGTGCCGCCGGAGGTGAACACCACCTCGCCCGGGCCGGCGCCGAGGTCGGCGGCGAGGGACTCCCGCGCCTCCTCGAGCAGGCGCCGGGCGCCGCGTCCGGCCGTGTGCAGGGAGCTCGGGTTGCCCGGCAGCCCGAGGGCATCCGTCATGGCTGCCACCGCCTCGGGAAGGGTCGGCGAACTGGCAGCATGGTCGAGATAGGTGCGCCGGGTCACGTGTCCTCCCCTCGGGTGACGCTGGTCAATCGATTTCAAGATGCGAGGGTCGGATGCGACCGTTCGCGCAAGATTAGGTCAGACTAATGGGCGGCAATACCGTCCTCGAGAGTGAGTTCATGAACCCGACCGTGCAGCCGTCACCGGCAGACGACGCGCGCCTCGGCGCGCAGGTCGACGCCGACGGCACCCGGTTCTCGCTCTGGGCACCACGCGCCACCCGCGTCGAACTGGCCCTGGTCGATGAGCACCGGCGCCAGACCAACCACGACCTGAAGCTCGTCGGCGAGGGCGTCTGGGAGGTCCACGTCCCCGGCGTCGGCGCCGGCCAGCGCTACGGCTACCGGGTGCACGGACGGTGGTCGCCGGAGACCGGCGAGCGGTTCAACCCGGCCAAGCTGCTGCTCGACCCGTACGCGCGCGCCATCACCGGCGGCGTCGACTACTCCGGGCCGATCACCGACCACACCCCCGAGTCCAACTTCCTGCCCGACCCCACCGACTCGTTCGCCGCCGTGCCGCTGAGCGTCGTCGTCGCCGACACGCCCGCCCCCGCCGCCGCTTGCCCGAGCCGATCCCCACGTCCCGAGCTGGTCATCTACGAGACGCACCTGCGGGGCTACACCCGCCAGCACCCGTCCGTGCCGGAACACCTGCGCGGCACCTACGCCGGCATGGGCTACCCCTCCGTCGTCGAGCACCTGGTCGAGCTCGGCGTGAACGCCGTCGAGTTCCTGCCGCTGCAGCACTTCGTCTCCGAGCCGTTCGTCGTCGGGCGTGGCCTGACCAACTACTGGGGCTACAACACGCTCGGCTTCTTCGCCCCGCACGGCGCCTACTCCTCCTCGGGCACCGCTCGGTGAGCAGGTCGCGCGAGTTCAAGGAGATGGTCGCCGCGCTGCACGAGGCCGGGATCGCCGTGATCCTCGACGTCGTCTACAACCACACCGGCGAGGGCGGCCACGACGGCCCGACGCTGAGCTTCCGGGGCATCGACCACGGGGCGTACTACCGGCTCACCGACGACCAGCGCAACGACTACGACGTCACCGGCTGCGGCAACGCCGTCGACACCTCCACCCCCGGCGTGCTGAAGATGGTGCTGGACTCGCTGCGCTACTGGGCCACCGACATGGGGGTGGACGGCTTCCGCTTCGACCTGCAGACGACGCTGATCCGCGACCACGCCCACCACGTCGACCAGAACCACCTGTTCAAGAAGCTGGTGGCCGCACGACCCGGTGCTCAGCCGGCAAGGTGATGATCTCCGAACCCTGGGACCTCGGCCCGTACGGCTACCAGGTGGGGCGCTGGGGCGTGGGCTGGTCGGAATGGAACGACCGCTTCCGCGGCTTCACCCGCGACTTCTGGCGTGGCGCGATCGGCGGCGTGCAGGAGCTCGCCACCCGGCTGTCCGGCTCCTCCGACATCTTCGACCACGGCGGCCGGCCGGCGACCTCCTCGATCAACTTCGTCACCGCCCACGACGGCTTCACCATGCGCGACGTGGTCACCTACGACCTCAAGCACAACGAGGCCAACGCCGAGCGCAACCGTGACGGGGCCGACGACAACCGCTCCTGGAACCACGGCTACGAGGGCGAGACCGACGACCCGGAGATCATCGCCGCCCGCCAGCGCACCGCCCGCAACCTGATGGCCACCATGCTGCTGAGCGCCGGCATCCCGATGATCCTCGCCGGCGACGAGAGCGGCCGCACGCAGGGCGGCAACAACAACGCCTACTGCCAGGACTCCCCGGTCTCCTGGGTGAACTGGTACGAGCAGGAGGAGTGGTCGGCCCAGGAGGAGCTCACCCGCACCCTGCTGAAGCTGCGCGCCGAGCACGCGCTGCTGCGTCCCGAGCAGTGGCGCTACCACGGCGAGGTCACCGACAACGCCGGGCCACGGCCTCGGCCGTTCGCGGGTCGCCTGGTTCGCCGAGTCGGGCACCGAGATGACCACCGAGCACTGGCACGACATGGGACGCCGCACGCTCGGCGATGTACGTGTCCGACCGCACCGAGGCATTCCTGATCTACTTCCACGCCGGCGGCGGAGCCGGTGGAGCTGTCGCTGCCCGGGGCACCCTGGGCGCTGGGCTACCGGGTGGTGGCCCACACCGGGCTGCCGGGCGAACTGCCCCGCAAGCACCTGGCTCCCGGGTCGACCGTGATCCTGCCCGGACGGACCGTCGCGGTGCTCGCAGCGGACGTTCGCGTCGGTGCCCGGCTGGTCGCTGCCTCGCCGGTGACGCCCGACGATCCGGCAAAGGGCAGGCGCACCACTCGCGGCTAGGCACGCCTCATGCCTCCCTAACTGGAGAGTGCATTCGCTAGGTTGAAACCGTGAGCGCAACCGTTAACCCGTCCCGCAAGCGCCAGCCGCAGGCCCAGGTGAGCCGATCGGCACCGACGCCCCCGGCAGCCGCAGCCGCCCCCGTCACCGTTTCCGCCCCTGCCCCAGCCCTCGATCTCGGACCGGTGACGACGATCGCCGCCGGTTTCGGCCGGATCCCCGTCAGCGCGGTCAGCCCGGTCATCGAGGGTGGCGCGTACCCGGCGAAGGCCGTCGTCGGCGAACTGATCCCGATTCGCGCGAAGGTGTTCCGCGAAGGCCACGACGCGGTCAACGCCTCGGTGATCCTCACCGCTCCCGACGGACGCGAGCAGCGCATCGACATGACCCCGGTCGAGCCGCGCGGCCTCGACCCGTGGGAGGCGTGGGTGCGCCCCGACACCGAGGGTGCGTGGACGTTCCGCGTCGAGGGCTGGTCCGACCCGTGGGCCACCTGGCTGCACAACGCCGAGGCGAAGCTGCCGGCCGGCGTGGACATCGACCTGGTCTGCCTCGAGGGCCGCGACCTGCTCGACCGCACGGCCGCTGCCGCGGAGAAGGCCGGCGACCCGGTGGAGGCGTCGATACTGAAGGCGACGGCGATGCTGCTGATCCCCGAGCGTCCCGCCACCGACCTGCTCGAGGTCGCCACGGCGAAGGGCATCACGCGGGCGATGGAGCAGTACGGCCCGCGGGACATGGTCTCCCCCACCGCCGACTACCCGCTGTTCGCCGACCGTGCGAAGGCCCTGTACTCCAGCTGGTACGAGTTCTTCCCCCGCTCGCAGGGCGCCGTGTTCGACGAGGTGAAGCAAGACCTGGACCTCCGGCACCTTCGACTCCTGCCACGAACGGCTCGAGCAGGTGGCTGCGATGGGCTTCGACGTCATCTACGTGCCGCCGATCCACCCGATCGGCACCTCGTTCCGCAAGGGACGCAACAACACGCTGATCCCTGCTGCCACCGATCCGGGCTCCCCCTGGGCGATCGGCTCCCCCGACGGTGGCCACGACGCCATCCATCCCGAACTCGGCGACTGGGACGCGTTCGACCGCTTCGTCGCGAAGGCCAGGGAGGTGGGCCTCGAGGTCGCCCTCGACTTCGCCCTGCAGGCCTCCCCCGACCACCCGTGGGTGACCAGCCACCCCGAGTGGTTCACCACCCGGCTCGACGGCACCATCGCCTACGCGGAGAACCCGCCGAAGAAGTACCAGGACATCTACCCGATCAACTTCGACAACGACCCGCGACGGCATCTACCACGAGGCGCTGCGCGTCCTGAAGCTGTGGATGGCCCACGGCGTCCGCATCTTCCGCGTCGACAACCCGCACACCAAGCCCGTGCAGTTCTGGGCGTGGATCATGCGGCAGGTGCGCGAGACCGACCCCGACGTGCTGTTCCTCGCCGAGGCGTTCACCAAGCCGGAGATGATGTCCGCGCTCGGCAAGGTCGGCTTCCACCAGAGCTACACCTACTTCACCTGGCGCAACACCAAGTGGGAGCTCGAGGAGTACCTCACAGAGCTCAGCACAGAGATGGACTCGTTCTACCGGCCCGAACTTCTTCGTCAACACCCCCGACATCAACCCGTTCTTCCTGCAGTCGGGCAATCCTGCGGCCTTCGCGATCCGCGCGGTGCTCGCCGCGACCCTCTCCCCCACCTGGGGCGTCTACTCCGGCTTCGAGCTGTTCGAGCACGAGGCGCTGAAGCCGGGCGGTGAGGAGTACCGGAACTCCGAGAAGTTCGAGTTCCGGCCGCGCGACTACACCGCAGCAGCCGAACCTGAACGTGCTGCTCGGCACCCTGAACCTGATCCGGCGGACGCACCCGTCGCTGCAGCAGTTGCGGCAGATCCAGTTCCAGCACGCCCCGCACGACGGCGTGATCGCCTACGCCAAGCGGGACGGCGACGACACCGTCATCGTGATCTGCAGCCTCGATCCCGACCAGGGCGTGGAGAGCGACGTCTACCTCGACTTCGCCTGGCTGGGCGATCACCGGGAGCACCGTCCAGCTGCGCGACGAGCTGACCGGGGCGACGCTTCACCTGGGGTGAGCGCAACTTCGTCCGGCTCACCCCGGCGAACCCTGCCCACATCCTGCACGTCATCGGTGGGTAAGGGCGAGAGCGTGAGCACCGCTTCGGCCTGGGAGGCCTACCTGCGCCAGGCCCGCTGGTTCGGTGGCAAGGGGCTGGCCGCTTCGGTCACGGCCATCGAACCGATGCCCTGGTACACCGCACCGGGCCAGTGGCCGGCGGTGCGCTCCGAGATCGCGACGGATCAGCTACGCCGACGGCCGCGTCGAGCACTACCAGCTCCTGGTCGCCTACGTCGCGCCCGGTACCGCGCCGGCCGGGCTGCCCGGTCGGGCGCGCAACCGTCGCCGACCTCGGCGAGGTCGACTTCGTGGACGCCCCGGCCTACCCGCCGGCGATGACGGCCCTGATCGGCGGCACTCCTCACCGTCCCCCCGGACGGCATGGACTGGCTGGACACGGCACCGGTCGACGCCGGCAGCCGCGATGCGGCTGTTCACCGGCGAGCAGAGCAACACGACCGTGATGGTCGGCGACGCGACGCTGTTCAAGCTGTTCCGCAAGCTCGAACCGGGTCGCAACCTGGACGCGGAGGTGCTCGCGCGCCCTCAGCGGGTCGGGCATCACCCCCGACCTCTACGGCGTCCTCGCAGCGGGCGGTTACGACCTGGCGATGTTCTGCCAGCGGGTGCAGGGCGTCACCGACGGCTGGCTCCACGCCACCGCGGCCTGCGCGGCCGGGCGTGGACATCAGCGCGGAGTGCCGTCGGCTCGGCGCCGAGCTCGCCGACCTCCACCACCGCCTGGCCGACGCCTTCGGCACCGCGGAGCTGCCCGGGCACAGAACTCGCCGCGGCGATGCTGCGCCGGTTCGACGCAGCAGCCGACCAGGTGGGCGAACTCGAGGACTACCGCCACGCCGCCCAGCTGCTGTTCGACAGCGCCGGGGCGGGCGCGCTGGCCACCCAGCGGGTGCACGGCGACTTCCACCTCGGCCAGGTGCTCTACCGCGAGGCCGAGCACGCGTGGGTGATCATCGACTTCGAGGGCGAGCCCCTCAAGACGCTGGCCGAACGGCGCGAGCTCGACTCGGTCTGGCGCGATGTGGCCGGGCTGCTGCGCAGCCTCGACTACGCCCGCAGCGCCCACGCCCGATCCCGAGGGCCACGCCGCGCGCGAATGGTGCGCGCCGCGCGAGCGAGGCGTTCCTCGACGGCTACTGCGGGGCACGCACCGCGAGGAGCCGGCCCTGCTCCGCGCCTACCAGCTCGACAAGGCGGTCTACGAGGTTGTCTACGAGATGCGCAATCGTCCTGATTGGGCACACATCCCGTGGCGAGCAGTCCAAGATGAGGCCAGGAGGGTTTCGCTCAACCCTCCGGCGCCAACCGACAAGGAGCAGTAATGGCACACGACGTGGCAGGCGAGTTGACGGGCTGGAGCCTCGAGGGTTTCCACAACGGCGGCGACACCGAGTGCTGGAAGCGGCTCGGCGCGCACGAGGTCACCGTCTTCGACGACGAACGCGGCGAGCTCCACGGCACCCGGTTCGCGGTCTGGGCACCCAACGCACGCGAGGTGCGGCTGAACGCCGACTTCAACTGGTGGACCGGCGACGTGATGCACGCTCGTTCCCGGGCTCCGGTGTGTGGGCGCTCTTCATCGAGGGCGTCGGCACCGGTGCGCTGTACAAGTTCAACATCCTGTGCGCAGGACGGCGTCTGGCGGGAGAAGGTCGACCCGATGGCCGTTCTTCGCCGAGCAGGCGCCGGCGAACTCCTCCATCGTCTACACCAGCAAGTACCTGTGGGACGACGGCGAGTGGATGGCCAAGCGCGCGAAGTCGCAGCCCGCACGCCGAGCCGATGAGCACCTACGAGGTGCACCTCGGTTCCTGGCGCCGCGGCAAGACCTACCTCGAACTCGCCGACGAGCTGGTCGAGTACGTGACCTGGCAGGGCTACACCCACGTCGAGCTGATGCCGGTCACCGAGCACCCCTTCGAGCCGTCCTGGGGCTACCAGGTGACCAACTACTTCGCGCCGATGTCGCGCCTCGGCCGTCCCGACGAGTTCCGCTACCTGGTCGACCGCCTGCACCAGGCCGGCATCGGCGTCATCCTCGACTGGGTGCCCGGCCACTTCCCCAAGGACGAGTGGGCGCTGGGCCGCTTCGACGGCACGGCCCTCTACGAGCACGCCGACCCGCGTCAGGGCGAGCACAAGGACTGGGGCACCTACATCTTCAACTACGGCCGCAACGAGGTGAAGTCGTTCCTGGTCTCCAACGCCCTGTACTGGGTCACCGAGTTCCACATCGACGCGCTGCGGGTGGACGCGGTCGCGTCCATGCTCTACCTCGACTACTCCCGCGAGGACGGGGAGTGGGTGCCGAACATCTACGGCGGCAACGAGAACCTCGAGGCCATCGACTTCCTGCGCTACGTGAACAAGCACCTCTACGAGCGCGTCCCCGGCGTCGTCATGATCGCCGAGGAGTCGACGTCCTTCGGCGGCGTCACCAAGCCGGTGCACAACGGCGGTCTCGGGTTCGGCTTCAAGTGGAACATGGGCTGGATGAACGACACCCTGCGCTACCTCGCGCTGGAGCCGATCCACCGGCAGTACCACCACAACGAGATGACCTTCGCGATGGTCTACGCCTACTCGGAGAACTTCGTGCTGCCGATCTCGCACGACGAGGTGGTGCACGGCAAGGGCTCGATGATCAACAAGATCCCGCAGGACACCTGGCGGCAGTTCGCCACCCTGCGCGCCTTCTACTCCTACATGTGGGCGTTCCCGGGCAAGAAGCTGCATCTTCATGGGCTGCGAGTTCGGCCAGCGCACCGAGTTCAACGAGTCGGCAAGCCTCGAGTGGTGGGTCACCGACCTGTGGGGCCACCACGGCCTGCAGCGGCTGTTCAAGGACCTCAACGAGCTCTACCGCAGCCATCCCGCGCTGTGGGAGCTCGACAGCGACCCGGCCGGCTTCCGCTGGATCAACGCCGACGACGCCGGCGCCAACACCTTCTCCTGGCTGCGCAGCGACAAGGCCGGCCAGCACATCGCCGTCATCGTCAACTACTCCTCCGAGCCGTGGACGCACTACAGGATCGGCCTGCCGAAGGCCGGGGTGTGGAAGGAGATCCTGAACTCCGACGCCGGCATCTACGACGGCTCCGGCTCGCACGGCAACCTCGGCCAGGTCGAGGCGACCGCAGAGGGCTGGAACGGGCTGCCCGGCCAGCGCGATCGTCGTCGTTCCCCCGCTGGGCGCGGTGTACTTCGAGTACGCCGGCGAGGAGTGATCCGCGACGCGCTGCCGTTCACGGTCGTCGACGGCGTCGCGGTGCTCGACTTCTCCGGCGACGACGCGCGTGAGCGCTACGACCTGCTGCTGGTGACCATCTGCGCGCTCGCGTTCGAGGACCCGACGGTGCGGCGCGTCGAGGTGGCGATCGCGGCCACCGACCACCCTCCGGCGCCGGGCACTGCACCGGGCCGGCTTCCGGCTCGAGGGGACGGCGCGCGAGCGCCGGCTCGTCGCGGGCGGTGCCGACCGACGAGCTGCTCCTACGCCCGGCTGCGGGACGACGACACGGCGGGGCGGCTGGGCTTCACCGCCGTGATGAACACGGTGACGGCCCGCAAGCGGCTGATCAGCCACCTGCTGCTCACCGACTCCGCCGGCCGCGTCTGCATCCTCGAGACCACGTTCAAGCCCGACTTCGAGCTGCCCGGCGGCATCCTCGAGGTCGGCGAGAGCCCGCGCGTCGGGCTGATCCGCGAGGTCGAGGAGGAGCTCGACCACACCGTCAGCGTCGGTCGGCTGCTCGTCGTCGACTGGCTGGCGCCCTACCTCGGCTGGGAGGACGCCGTCGAGCTGATCTTCGACGGCTGCGAGCTCGCCGACTTCTCGATCGCGCGACTGCGTGCGGACGGCCGGGAGATCCGCGCCGTCCACTGGCTGGAGCCCGAGGCTGCGATCGCACGGATGGCCCCGTTCGCGCAGGGACGCCTGCGCGGCGCCCTCGCCGCCCGCGAGGAAGGTCGCACGCTCTACCTCGAGGCCGGCGTCCGGATCAGCTGACCGCAGCCCGCACCAACGGCCGGCAGGCCTCCCCCGCCAGCCCACACCAGCGCGACACCCGCCGACGAGGGCAGAGCCGAAGCCGAGGATCCCGAGGTGGTCGGAACCCACCTTGGGCAGCAGGCCGAAGAAGAACACGGCCAGACCGCCGGAGCCGAGCGCTGCGAGAGCGGCCGGCGCGATCACCTCGACCACCCGGACGCGGTGGTGCAGGCTGCACCGGCACCCCGAGGTTCGCCGAGCTGCCGCAGCTCCAGGCGCCGGTCGAGCACCGCCGGCGGCCTGGTTGAGCAGCGTGGACGCCGCCGCGACAAGGAAGGCGATCACCACCGTCAGGTAGGTGCCGGTGCGAAGGTCGTCGGCGAGGATCCGCACCAGCGGATCCACCTGGTCACTGGTGATGGCGGGCACGCTGGCCAGCGCCCCGCCGGTGAAGCCCACGAAGGCGAGCCCGGACACCGACCGCCAGGCGCCCTTGGGATCGGCCAGCATCCGTCGTCCTGCGATCAGCGTGGCCGGGCGGCCCGAGCGGCTCAGCGCATGCCCCGAGCAGCTGCAGCAGCCACGGCCCCACGAGGTTGATCACGCCCATGAACACGCCCGAGCGCCACCAGGACACCGAAACGCCGAACGACGAGGTCTGCGCTGCAGGTTGCAGCAGCGGCGCGACCACGAACCAGACGCGACGATCGTCGGCAGCGCAAGGAAGCGCCACACCTTCAGCGCGGGGCGCGGCTGCGCGTCGGGCGACGCCCAGCGGCGAGATCCGCAGCCGCATCAGCCCGGTCACCGAACTGAGCCCGGCGAGCACGACCTGCAGCAGCACGATCCCGGCGATGGCCAGCGGCGGCAGCAGCATCTCCGCAGCCGCTCAGCGGGCGTCGCCTCGAAGGTGATCGCCGCCCACAGCGGCAGCGTGATCAGGTAGCCGACCATCCCGGCGAGCGCCCCGACGAGCGGCGGCCAGCATGGTCTCGAGAGTGCTCAGCGCGACCACCTGGCCGCCGGTGACGCCCAGCAACCGGAGCGTCGCCAGCCGCTGGTCCCGGCCGAGCGCCCCCATCCGTGCTGCGGCCGCACCCAGGGTCATCACCGGCACGATCAGCAGGACCCCGGCGCAGGCTGCGAGCCAGGTCCAGAAGACCAGTTGCTGCACCCCGTCGACCGGCCGCGGCGCCGAGGGCCTGGACGAAGGCCGGCAGGCGGCGCCAGCTGTCGGCGGTAGAACAGGTTCACGCCGGCGAGCACGACGAGCAGCAGCCAGCTGCTCAGGGTGAAGGCAGCGATGGCGAGCAGGTCGATCAGGCCGTGACCGGTCGAGATCCGGCCCCGCAGCAGCAGCGGGGCGACGCGCGTGACCCGGGTCATCACGCCGCCACCTGCTGCGACAGGTCGGTGAGCACGCGGCCGTCGACGATCTCGACGTGGCGCTCGCACCAGCGGGCGACCTTCGGGTCGTGGGTGACGACGACGAGGCTGGCCCCGGCACCCTTCGCCGTCGCGGTCAGCACGCGCATCACCTCTGCTCCGGTGGCCTGGTCGAGCGCGCCGGTCGGCTCGTCCGCCAGCACGACGGCCGGGGACCCGACCATCGCCCGTGCGATCGCCACCCGATGCGCCTGGCCCCCGGAGAGCTGACCCGGCCGGCGTCGCTCGAGACCGCCAAGGCCCAGTCGAGCCAGCCAGTCAGCCGCCCTGCCCGAAAGCCTCTGCCCTCGGGCGGCCGAGCAGCAGCAGCGGCAGCGCGACGTTCTCCAGCGCCGGCAGCTCGGGAAGCAGCTGGCCGTCCTGGAAGACGAAGCCCATCCGCTCCAGCCGCAGCCGGCTGCGCGCAGCGTCGGAGGACAGGGACACCGGCTCGTCACCGAGCGAGACGTCGCCGGCATCGGGCATCGGAGGATGCCGGCGAGACAGTGCAGGAGTGTGGACTTGCCGGAGCCGGACGGGCCCATCACCGACACCGACTGGCCGGCAGGGATGTCGATGCTCACCTCGTCGGAGGGCATGGACGTCGCCGAAGTTCTTGGAGACGTCGCGGGCGCTCAGGGTTCTTGCGATCGTTGTAAGGTCATGAGCCCAGCCTCGCCGGACGGCGCCGCGCACTCACGGGCGCTGGCCGGTGTCCGCGGGGTGGTGCCAGCACTACCGCAGCGGTGGTGTCCGGGACTGCTGCCTGGGCAGCTCCGACGCGTCTAGGGTGGCGCTGTGAGCGCAGCCCAGCCCGTCCGCCGACAGCACCGTCCGGTCCCGGCTGGTGCTGCCACGAAACCCCCTGCTGATGCTGGTGAGCCCGCTCGGGTGGCGCGCGGTGCTCTACTGCGCGACGCTCGATCCTCGTCGGCCTGCTGGCGCCTCCTCGCCGGCGTCCTCGGCCTCTTCATGCTGCCGCTGGTCACCTGGGCGACGGCGAACGCCGAGCGGTACCGCCTCGGGCTCCTCGGCCTGCCCCGACTGACCCCGCTGCCGCGCTCCGGAGTGCGGCACCCGTGGGACTCGCGCGGCTTCGGCGAAGGCAACCTCGCAGTGTGGGGCATCACCGTCCTCTTCGGCCTCGTCGACCTCGTTCCCGGCCTGGTGCTGAGCGTCCTCGTCCTCGGCACGGGCACGGTCGCTGTTCCAGGTGCTTCGCCGCTGGCCGCCCGGGATCGAGGTGGCCTACACCGCCGCTGCCCTCGTCGCGGTGCTGATCGTCGGGCTCTACGTCGCCTGGGCGCTCGCCGCAGCGCAGGCGATCCTCGTCGACCTGCAGCTGCGGCCCTACTCCGAGCTCAGTCGCCGGGTCGACGAGCTGACCGAGTCCCGGCGGGAACTCGTCGACGTGTTCGCCGGCGAGCGCCGTCGGATCGAGCGGGACCTGCACGACGGCGCCCAGCAGCACCTGGTGCTGCTCAGCCTCCACCTCGGCGAGGCCGACTACGCCCTGGGCGAGGGCCGCACCGACGACGCCCGCCAGGCCCTGGACGCGGCCCAGGCCTCGGTGGAGTCCGCGATGACATCCCTGCGCGAGACGGTCCGGGGCATCCATCCGCAGATCCTCGCCGACCGCGGGCTCGCTGCCGCCGTCCGCGAATCGGCGGCACGGCAACCCCTGCCGGTGCGGGTGGAGGTCACCGGTGACCGGCAGCCGCCCGAGGCGGTGGCCCTGGCCGCGTACTACCTGGTCAGCGAGGCGTTCACGAACGCGACCAAGCACGCGCGGTGCACGTCGCTGACGGTACGACTCTCGCTCGGCGACCCCCTTGAGGTCGAGGTCTACGACGACGGGGTCGGCGGTGCCCAGATCCTGCCCGGGCACGGCCTGAGCGGCCTGCGGGAGCGCGCGCAGGCGCTGGGCGGCGACTGCTGGCTCTCCAGCCCTCCGGGTGGCCCGACCAGCCTGCGTGCCGTGCTCCCGAACCCGCGAGTCGCGCCCTAGGCTGACGGCGGAGGAGGAGATGAGACTGCTGGTTGCCGACGACGCTGCGCTGATCAGGGCCGGGATCATCGGCCTGCTCGAGCGGGCCGGGCACCAGGTCGTCGCCGAGGCAGCCGACGCGCCCGAACTGGTCGCGCAGTGCCGACGGCTGGCCGCGAGGGAGGCCTGCCCGACCTGGTGATCACCGACGTCCGGATGCCGCCGTCCATGACCGACGACGGCCTACGCGCCGCGGTCCTGCTCCGGGAGACCTACCCCGGGCTTCCGGTGCTGCTGCTCAGCCAGTACGTTGCGCCGGCCTACGCCGCAACCCTGTTCGAGGGCGGCTCCTCCTCCGGCCTCGGGCTACCTGCTGAAGGAGCGGGTGGGACGGGTCGTCGACTTCCTGCGCTCGGTGGAACTCGTGGCGGCCGGGGGCCTCGTGGTCGACCCCGAGGTGGTCGGCCAGTTGCTGAACGCCCGCCGTGGCGACCCCGTCCTCGGGCGGCTCACCCCGCGCGAGCTCGAGGTGCTGTCGCTGATGGCCAACGGCGCGGCGAACCAGCAGATCGCCGCGCAGCTGGTGATCAGCACCGCCGCTGTCGCCAAGCACGTGGCCAACATCTTCAGCAAGCTGGACCTCGGTCCCGACGAGGACAACCGCCGGGTACGGGCGATCCTTGCCTACCTCAACCGCTGACCGGTCAGTCGCAGGTGCGGGAATACTTGCCCTTGGGGCTACTGTTAGCTGAGTGCTAAACATTTAGCCCAAGGAGGAACATGGTGCACGGAGACCGACGCCGTCGACGGCGGCGCCCCGCCGCCTCGGCGCCCTGCTCGCCGTCTACCTGTTCGGCATCTTCATGGGTGCCATCGACACCGGCATCGTCACGCCGGCCCGCACCATCATCCAGAACGACCTGGGCGTCGACGACCAGACCGGCATCTGGATGCTCACCATCTACACCCTTGCCTACGCCGCATCCATCCCGGTGATGGGCAAGCTCGCCGACCGCTACGGGCGCAAGCCGATCTACCTGCTCAGCATCACGCTGTTCGGGGTCGGTTCGCTGCTGTGCGGACTCAGCCAGAGTGTGGGTAGCTTCGAGATTGCTGATCGCGCCCGCGCGATCCAGGCCATCGGCGGGGGCGGCATCATGCCGATCGCCACGGCCGAGTTCGGGACCTCCGTCCCGCCGGAGAAGCGGGGCATGGCACTCGGGCTCGTCGGCGGCGTCTACGGTGTGGCCAACATCTTCGGCTCCAGCGCCGGCAGCCTGATCCTGGACATCTTCGGCACCCACAACTGGCAGTACATCTTCTACATCAACGTGCCGATCAGCATCGGCATCATCGTCTGCCGGGCTGATCTTCCTGCCCAACCACAAGGTCGAACAGGTCGCGAAGATCGACCTGCTGGGCATCACGCTGCTGGTGGCGATGATCCTTTCCCTGCTCTACGGCGTGCGGAACATCGACTTCTTCGACTTCCAGGCAGCCGTGACCTCACTGGACGTCTACCCGTATCCTGCTCGGCTTCCTCGTCCTGCTGCCGCTGTTCATCCTCGCCGAGCGCCGAGCTGAGGACCCGGTGCTCAACCTGCGCTACTTCACCGACTTCGCCATCGGTGTCACCCTGCTGCTGTCGTTCCTCTCCGGCGTGATCCTGATGGGGGTGATCTTCGTCCCCCAGTTCGCGGAGAACGCGCTGCGGATCCCCACCGGCGACGGCGGCTACTTCGTGATCATCCTCGGCGTGTTCTCCGGCGTCGGCGCTCCCCTCTCCGGACGGCTCACCGACAGGTTCGGCCCGAAGCCCGTGCTCGGGTTCGGCGTCGTCGATGTCCGCGGTCGCCGCGGCTGTGGGCGCCTTCTGGGCGATCCCGGCGCCGTCCTGGGTGAGCGTGTGCACCACGCTGGCCCTGATGGGCCTCGGGCTCGGCTTCACCATCGGATCACCGCTGAACTACATGATGCTGGACCGCACTCCGCCGGCCGAGTCCAACTCCGCCCTCGCGACCCTCTCGCTGGTTCGCTCCATCGGGACCACCCTCGCGCCGGCCATCCTCGTCGGGTTCCTCGCCCACGCCGGCCTGACGCTGCAGGACGCCCTCACCGCCCAGCTCCCGACGACGATCAGCGCGCCGACCCTGCCGTATGCCGCAGAACTCCAGGACGAAGTTCGACGCGATGAAGGCCGACCCGAACCTGAAGGACAAGCTCAAGGACGTCACCTTCCCCGACCTCAACTCCAAGACGACCATCGACATCAGCATGACCGACGGCGGCAGCCTGCCCGACGACCTCGTCGAGCTGCTCAGGACAGCCGACGTGACCAACATCACCGAGCGCACGGTGACCGTCGCCGAGCGCATGTTCGCCGAGCAGACGCCATCGGTGATCGCCGACATCACCGACGGTGTCAACACCGGGCTCGCCAGCCTCGCCACCGCCCGCGCCGACGTCGACAAGGCGCACGCCAAGCTGGTCAAGGCCGTGACCGGGCTCGACAAGGCGATCACCGGCATGACCAAGGGCATCAACGGCATGAAGTCCGGCATCGCCGGCATGACCAAGGCCATCACGGGCATGGACTCAGGCCTGGCCGGCACTGCCAAGGCCATCGAGGGCATGGACAAGGGCATCGCCAAGATCGACAAGGACATCGCCGGGCTCAAGGCGGCACTCGCCGGCGTCCAGGCGCCTACGACGCGATCATGGGGGCGCTGCCACCGGGCACGCCCGAGCCGCCCCCCGCGCAGGCACTGCACGCCAAGATCGACGGCTTCAAGGCCGCCATCGCCGGCGCGAAGCAGGGAAGGGCTGCCCTGGTCGAGAAGCAGGCGCAGCTCAAGAGCCGACCGGGCGAAGCTGGCCGCGCAGCGCGCAACCCTCGCAGCCAAGCGGCGCAAGCTCTCCAGCGCCAGCTCGCCACCCTCGAGGGCAAGCGAGCCGACGCGTCACCGGCCGCGGAAGAAGCTCGTCAAGGCCCGCGACGAGATCGGCGACCGCGTCCGCCGACCTGGCCGACACCAGCAGGAAGCTGACCATCCTGCGCGACGGCGTGCCCGGCGGCCTTCGAGACGGCCAAGGAGGACTACATCGCCGAGATCCGCAGCGATCGGCGACGCTGGAGACGACCTTCGCGACACCCTCAACGGCGGCTTCCGCAACATCTACCTCTCGACCATCGCCGCCGGGCTGCTGGCGGCCCTGCTGCTGGCGCTCTACCCGCGTCGCGCCGCAGCCGAGAAGGAGTCAACGGCGCCGCCTGATCGGGCACGGGAAGGCCTCGTGTGCCGTCAGCCCGCGTTGGCCGTCTCCAGGAACCAGCCCGACGGCCCGAGCGAGGCGTTCATCCGGGGCACGTACTGGTCGAAGTAGACCCGGGCGATGAGCTCGCGACGGCTGCGCACTCCGGCCTTCTCGAAGATCGACTTCAGATGGTCCTGGACCGTGTAGGCCGAGAGGAAGAGCTGGGCAGCGATGTCCTTGGTGTCCAGGCCCTGGAGCACCAACTGGGTGATGTCGCGCTCACGCGGGGTGAGGCCGAACGCCGCGACGACCAGGGGGACGATCTCCGGTGGCCGGGCCTCCTCGATGGTGACGGCAACGTCGCCGACCGGCCCGATGCCACCGCTCAGCGGCGAAGCATGCAGGACGAGCCACATGCCGTTCGCTGCGCGGATCCGGCTGCGCGGGGCGACGGTGGTCTCACCACGGGCGTAGCGCCGCGCGGCTCCGACAAGCGAGCCGATCAGACCGTCAGCACCGGACGCGAGCGTTCCGGAGGTCAGTTCCGCCAGGCGATCCTCTGCGCCGAGCGAGGCACGCATCACCTGGTTCGTCGAGTCGACGATCAGCACGATCGGACCCTGGAGCGGGCTGGCGCCAACAGCAGCGAGGCTCGCGAGAAGTCCACTGCGGACGCCGAGCGCGAGGCTGCCGCTGAGCGAGCCGAGGTAGGCGACCTCATCCGGATCGAACACCGGTTCGGCCTCGGGACGGAAGAGCGCGATCCCCGCCCAGGCCCGGCCGCGTTCGTCGAGGCAGAGGGCTCGCAGCTCGTCCCCGAACCCGAAGTGCGGACGCATGAACTCCTCGATCCGCACAGACTCGTCCGGATCGCCGACGGTGCCCGCCCGGACGCCGGCCGCGGTCACGCCCCGCGCCGCCAGCTGTGCGAAGGAGGTCGGCTCACTGGTGCCGTACTCGATGAGACCCCATTCGTGGTCGTGCTCATCCGCACCCTGCAGGTTTCCGAGCTTCAGCGTGCCGGTGAGCAGACCCGTGGTCGGATCCATGGTGCCGACACAGACCGAGTCGAACGGGACAGCGCGCTGCAGCGACGACATCGCCTCATCCACGAAGGTCGGCAGATCAAGGCCCGCGCGAGCGAGCACCTCCACGTCCCGCCGCACGCGCTCGGCGGCCAGAGCCCTCCCCATGCTCGAAGTCTGCCGTCCCCCGTGGTCCGCCGACATCCCACAAAGCTGGGGATTCCTACCACCCCTGCACACCGGGGGTGGCAACTCCCATCCCCGCTGGGATCGTCACCGTCGGGCGTCGCCGGGCAGATTCAGGGCACACCAACGATGAGGAGAGAAATGATCGAGTCCACCCTGGCGCCGACCGCATCAGCGGCCGAGCCCCTTCGCGGGCTTCTCGACGGACGCGTCTTCCTGCCCGGCGATCCCGGCTACGACGCGGCCCGCACGCCCTGGAATGTCGCTGTCGACCAGCGTCCCGCTGCCGTGGCCGTGCCGACGAGCGCAGAAGAGGTCGTCGACGTGGTGCGCGCCGCCGTCGCGGCGGGCCTGCGCGTCGTGCCGCAGAGCACCGGCCACAACGCCGGGCCACTCACCGGCCGGCTCGGCGATGCCGTCCTGCTCAGGCTCTCCGACTTCACCGGCGTGTCGATCGACGCGGAGCGCCGCGTCGCCCGGATCACCGGAGCCACGCTGTGGCAGCAGGTCGCCGAGGCCGCTGCCGGGTTCGGGCTCGCGGTGATGCACGGCAGCTCACCCGATGTCGCTGCGGCCGGCTACACGCTCGGCGGCGGCCTGTCCTGGTACGGCCGCGCTCACGGGCTGGCCTGCAACCAGGTGGTGGCAGCAGAGGTCGTGCTCGCCGACGGGACGCTGGTGCGGGCCGACGCCGACCATCACCCCGACCTGTTCTGGGCACTGCGCGGTGGCGGCGGCAACTTCGGCGTCGTCACGGCGCTCGAGATCCGATTGCTGCCACTTCCGGAGGTCTACGGCGGCCTGATGCTGTGGGACGGCTCCCGCGCGGCCGAGGTATGCGCGGGCCTGGGCCACCTGGACCCACGGCCTCGCCGATGAGGTCACCACCTCGTTGCGCCTGCTCAGCTTGCCGCCGCTGCCCGAACTCCCCGAGTTCATCCGCGGACGCCAGCTCGTCGTCATCGACGGCGTGGTTCTCACCGACGACGAGCAGGCGTCACAGCTCCTCGCTCCGCTGCGGGCGCTCGCGCCGGAGATGGACACCTTCGCCCGCATCCCTGCCCCAGCGGTCACGCGCATCCACCTCGATCCGGAGGGGCCGACGCCGGGCATCTCCGACCACCTGCTCCTCGACGACTTCGACGAGGAGGCTGCAGCTGCGCTGGTCGTCATGCGCGGGCCCGGAGTCCGGCACCACGCTGCTCAGCGCGGAGGTGCGGCACCTCGGCGGCGCACTCGGCCGACCCGATCCTGCCGGCGGCGCACTGAACCGGCTGCCGGGTGACTACGCCGGATTCTTCGTCGCGATCGCTGCGACGCCGGAGCTCGGCACCCAGGGGCTCGCGGACGCCCGTCGCGCCGTGGCAGCGCTCACGCCGTGGTCGAACGGGCGTCGCTTCCTCAACTTCACAGAGGAGGCTGTCGATCCTGCCAGTGCGTTCGACGACGCCACCCTCGCCCGGCTGCGGGACGTGCGGGTCCACCTCGATCCGGCCGGCACCCTTGTCGCCAACCACGCCCTCGGCTGAGGCGCCGGCTTCCGGGTCGCGTGACAGTCCGAGGCTGCACTTAGGCTGGGGCCCATGGCTATTGGCAAATACCCGAGTGTCGTCATCGACTGTCCCGATCCGGGGCTGCTCGCCAACTTCTATGGTCAGCTGCTCGACTGGAACGTGCAGATCGACTCCGACTGGGCAGAAGCGAAGTCGGAGTACGGTCAGCTGATCTGCTTCCAGCAGGTTGCCGACTACCAGGCGCCGACGTGGCCAACGCCAGGAGCAGCCGCAGCAGTTCCACCTCGACATCATGGTCGACGAGCTGGACGGTGCCGAGGCCGCCGTCCTCGAGATGGGCGCGACCAAGGCCGAGCACCAGCCGGGCACCACCTTCCGGGTCTTCCTCGACCCGGCCGGTCACCCGTTCTGCCTCTGCATCTCCTGAGCGGCGACGTCAGGCCCGTGCCGAGCGTCGCCGCCTTGATGAAGGCGCTCGCCGGACGCGGTTCGATGCCCGCCTCCCGCAGGGGCCCGTCGTCCCAGGTGCCCGGGTGGGTGTCGAAGAACAGGGCCATCCCCATCAGCGACGCCACCTCCGGCTTCATCCGGGCAAGGGCCCAGTGGCCGATCGACATCGCTGCGTCCGGGACGTGCCGCACCTTCAGGGCTTCTGCCCGTCGCAGCCTCGAAGGCTGCGACCACCTGCATGCGGGACAACTCCTCGGGCCCGCCGAACTCCACCACCGCGGCGGATCCGCCACCACTGCGAGGTGCGCGCACAGTCGGGCGACATCGTCGATGGCCACGTACCGGTGCGGAATCTCTCCCCTGCCGTAGATCAGCGCCGTTCCTGCGGCCGGATCGATGCCGGTCGCCGGCGCGAGCCAGACTTCCTGGAACATGTCCGGCCGCACGAGGACGATCTGCATCGACGTCGACCGCAGCTCCCTCTCCGCCGCCCACTTGGCAGCCATGAGCGGCGAGAGCCGGGCCAGATCCTCATTCAGGCCGGCAGCCGAGACGAGCACGAACCGGCCGACGCCGGCCCTCGCTGCAGCGCGGATCAGGTGCTTGTTGCCCTCCCCGTCGACGGCAGCGATCGTCAGGTCCTTCGCGCCGGCGAGCAGGCGACCGATGGCATTCGCGGTCGTGACAACGGTGTCGACACCGGCCATCGCCGCGGCGAGGCTTGGCGGGTCGCGCAGGTCCCCACGGATCACCTCGATCCCGTCGGCCTGCAGCCCCGACGCGTCGGTGGTCGGCCGCACCAGGGCCCGCACCCGCCGTCCTTCACCGACCAGCAGTCGCGCGATCCGGCCGCCGAGCTCGCCGGTGGCGCCGCACACGAGAATCATGACCGTCTCCTTCCGCAGGTCCTCACGTCCCCAGCGGCCGGGGGTCGTCGTCCGCCGGGTGCTTCATTTCGAAACTATTCCGGCTCGCCGACGCCCGCAGGAGAACACCCAAGGCGGTCACACCTGGTCATCGAAGGCAACGTAGATGCAACAACCGTGTGCGAACACGATCGGTCCGGCCCGGATGGATCGCCCCGTCAGAAGTCCAGTGGCTGGAGTGTCACGGTGACGAGGTCCCCGTCCTCGAGGTCCTCGGCCCTGCGGACGGCGCGCTTCATGGGAAGCACGTAACAGTCGGAGGCGCCGTCAGGGAACACCGAGGTTCGCCACGAGGTCGCGCCGACCGTCACGGCCACCCGTACCGACCCGAATCCCCTGGGTGGGCCCGACGTCAGGCGGATGGTCTCCGAGACGTCCTGCGGCAGCGTCACGAAGCGCCACGCATCCTGGGCAGGCCAGCGCCACAGCTCGCTGGTGAAGGTGAACGGTTCCACTCCGATCGTCCCCCGGTGTCCTGGCTAGAAGAGGGCGCTCATCAGGTCGCGGCGAGCCTTCAGCACGGCCGGGTCGGCAGGGCCGATCGTCTCGAACAGCTCCAGCAGCCGGACCCGGACCGCTTCGCGCTGCGGCCCGGAGGTGTTGCGGATCAGCTCGATCAGGCGGTTGAACGCCAGCTGGGTCGCGCCGCCCATGATCTCGGCGTCCGCTGCGGCGAGCTGGGCCTCCGGGTCGGTCGGGTTCGCAGCAGCCTTCGCGAGCACCTCGGCCGGATCTGCCGTTGCGATGCGGGCCAGCAGGGAAGCCTGGGCGCGTCCGGCCTTCGCCTCGGGATCGTTCGGCGTGACGGCGAGCACCTTGTCGAACTCGGCGACTGCCAGCTCGAAGTCGCCCTCCGCCAGCGCTGCGTCCGCTGCGGCGAAGCGGGGATCGGGCCCGGCGGCTGCGTCGACGCTCACCGGCTGGGCGCGTCCGACGATGCCGTTGGCACTGGCTGCCTGCAGCAGCTGGGCGATGAAAGCGCTCGCCTCTTCCTTGGACTTGGTGCCCTGCCAGAGCGGTGCGAGCTGGCCACCGATGACGCCGAGCACGGCTGGGCACGGCCTGGATGCCGAAGGCCTGCGCGATCTGGGGGTTGGCGTCGACGTCCACCCGGGCGAGCAGCCACGCTCCCCCGGCCTCGTTGGCGAGCGCGGCGAGGGCGTCGGACAGCTCCTGGGCGTTGGCCCGGGGTGAGTGCAGCTCGAGCACGATCGGGTACTTCACCGACTCGGCCAGCACCGCCTCGAAGGTGGTGGCGTCGACGTCGATCACGAAGCTGGCTCCCGGCGGCGGCGGCGGAGCCTTCGCCGCAGCGACGATGCCGGACAGATCCATGGCGCGGGACGGGTTCAAACCTGCAGGTGTCACGACCTGCATTCTGCCAGCCGGTCCCATACGGCGGCGAATGTTGCCACCGCGCTCCCCACCCGGGGGCGGCACACGGCAAGATGGCCCCATGGCTCACGAACGCGCCGGGCAGGTTGCACTGCCCGAGGACCTCATCGACGTCGACGCCCTGATCGGCGCCTACTACGACCTCGTACCCGAACCCGACGACCCCGACCAGCAGGTGGTGTTCGGCACCTCCGGCCACCGCGGCTCCAGCCTCGACGTCGCGTTCAACGACGCGCACATCGCCGCAACCACCCAGGCGATCGTCGAGTACCGCGCCGGCCAGGGCATCACCGGACCGCTGTACATCGGCAAGGACACCCACGCCCTCTCCGGGCCGGCCTGGCGCACCGCCATCGAGGTGCTGCACGCCCACGGCGTCACCATCCGCGCCGAGCACGACGCCGACTACACCCCGACGCCTGCGGTCTCCCGCGCGATCATCGTCTACAACAAGACCCACGACGGCCCCCGCGCCGACGGCATCGTCGTGACCCCGTCCCACAACCCGCCCCGCGACGGCGGCTTCAAGTACAACCCGCCGCACGGCGGCCCCGCCGACACCGACGCCACCAGCGTGATCGCTGCCCGTGCCAACGAGCTGCTGCGCAACCCCGGCGCGATCGTGCGGACGCCCTACGAGCGCGCCGCCGCCGACGTCACCCGCGTCGACTACCTGGGCGCCTACTGCGAGGACCTGCGCAACGCCATCGACATCGACGCGATCGCCGCCGCCGGCGTCCACATCGGTGCCGATCCCGCTCGGCGGGGCCGTCCGTGCAGTACTGGCAGTACATCGCCGAGCGCCTCGGCATCGACCTGACCGTGATCAACCCGACGGTCGACCCGACCTGGCGGTTCATGACGCTCGACTGGGACGGCAAGATCCGCATGGACTGCTCCTCGCCGTACGCGATGGCCAGCCTGATCGCCAACGCGCGACCGCTACGACATCTCCACCGGCAACGACGCCGACTCCGACCGGCACGGCATCGTCACCCCCGACGCCGGCCTGATGAACCCCAACGCCTACCTCGCCGTCGCCATCCAGTACCTGTTCAGCCACCGCCCGAACTGGCGCGCCGACGCCGGGATCGGCAAGACGCTGGTGTCGTCGTCGCTGATCGACAAGGTGGCCGCCGACCTCGGCCGGACGCTGGTCGAGGTGCCCGTCGGCTTCAAGTGGTTCGTGCCCGGCCTGACCAGCGGCGACCTCGGCTTCGGCGGCGAGGAGTCCGCGGGCGCATCGTTCCTCGCCCGCGACGGCTCCACCTGGACGACCGACAAGGACGGCATCCTGCTGGCCCTGCTCGCCAGCGAGATCAAGGGCGTCACCGGCAAGAGCCCCAGCGAGCACTACGCCGACCTCGAGGCGCGGTTCGGCGCGTCCAGCTACGCCCGGGTGGACGCACCGGCGACCCGCGAGCAGAAGGCGAAGCTGGGCAAGCTCAGCGCCTCCGACGTGACGGCGACGCGAGCTCGCCGGCGAGCCGATCACCGCCACCCTGACCCACGCCCCCGGCAACGGTGCGGCCATCGGCGGGCTGAAGGTCACCACGGCTTCCGCGTGGTTCGCCGCCCGCCCCTCGGGCACCGAGAACGTGTACAAGATCTACGCCGAGTCCCTGCGCGGGCCCGAACACCTTGCACAGGTTCAGGCCGAGGCCAAACAGGTGGTCGACGCAGTCCTGGCCTGACCAGATGTGAAAAGCTGGAGCCATGAACAACGACGATCTCTTTGTGTGCATCGACCATGTCGGGCTTGCTGTCCCGAACCTTGACGATGCGATCAAGTTCCACACCGAAGTCATGGGCTGGCGCGTGCTCCACCGCGAGACCAACGAGGAGCAGGGTGTCGAGGAGGCCATGATCGGCACCGGCGACCAGGGCGCCGAGAACGCCCAGATCCAGCTGCTCGCACCGCTCAACGAGAACTCCACCATCGCGAAGTTCATCGCCAAGAACGGCCCGGGCATGCAGCAGCTCTGCTACCGCGTGAAGGACCTCGACGCGGTCTCGCGCGACGCTGCGCGAGCGTGGCGTCCGACTGCTGTACCCCGAGCCGAAGATCGGCACCGGCGGTTCGCGGATCAACTTCGCGCATCCGAAGGACGTCGGCGGGGTACTGCTGGAGATCGTGGAGCCGGCAGCCGCTGCCCACTGATCGACGACCAGTTGCGCTGGCCCGGTTCCCTGCGGGACCGGGCCAGTAGCATCAAGGCGAGAGCGAAAGGGGACATCGACGTGGCACCTGACGAGACCTTCGGCCTGGACCTCTTCGACGAGACGGCCTCTGCCGTCCATGGCTTCCCCCAGTCGCTGCGCGGGTACGACCGCGGCGCGGTGGACGCCTACGTGCGTGAGGTCGAGTCCAACTGGCCCGCGTCAAGGCCGTGGTGCGCGAGCAGCACCGGCAGCTTCGGGACGCGGGCGCGCGGGCCGGCGACACCGACTACGCGCAACTCGGCGCTCACACCCGCTGCCTCCTGCGCGCGGCCGAGGCGCAGGCGGACGAACTGGTGAGCACGGCCGAGCACCGGGCCCGCCACCTCATGGCCGTCGCGGAGGCGCAGGCGGAGAAGACCGCCATCGAGGCCCGGCTGGCGCTGGACGCCGCGCAGGCGAACTCCACCGACGAACTCCACTCGATCCGCCGACGGCTGAGCGAGCAGACCGCCGTCGAGCTGCAGGCGGCCCGGGACGAGGGTGCTGCCGTCGTCGAGTTCGCCCGGCAGCAGGCCGCAGAGGTGCTGGCGCGAAGCCGCGGCGAAGGCAGAGCTGATCGCAGCGGGAGTCGCAGCTGGCCGCGGAGGCCAAGATGGTGGCAGCGGAACGGGAGGCGACCGAGCACCGGCTCAGCGTCGTCACGGAGAAGGAAGCTGCCCTCGCCGACGTCAAGGCTGCCCACGAGGCGACGACCGCGGAGCTCGAGGACCTGATCGACCACGCCCGCCAGCGGATGGCCGAGCACGCCGCCCGCCTCGACGCCGACGCGCTCACCTGGGAGCAGCGCCGCGAGGCCGCCCGTGCCGAGGCTGCCGAGATCGTCGCTGCCGCGCGCGTGGAGGCGACGCACGATCCTGCAGGAGGCCGACGACAGGGCGCGGGCCCTGCGGGCAGCCATCCTCGAGGGCTCCGAGAAGCAGAAGGCCGAGCTCGAGGCGGAGATCGCGCTCCTGATCCGGCGCCGCAAGGCGATCGTCGCCCAGCTCGGTGAACTCTCGGCGCTGGCCGGCATCCAGCGCCGTCGACTACGGGGACGGGGAACCGCCGCAGTGACCACGCCGACCCGAGGGCAGGAATCCGCGCGGCAACGCCGCCGGGTCTCCGCCGCCACGCCTCCGACTCCCCGGTCCGCGGCGGCACGCCGTCGGCGCCCCCGTCCACGCGCAGCTGGCTGCGCAAGTGGCGCCGGACCACCCAGCCGACGCCGCCGGACCTCTCCGACGGCCTCACGGCCCGCACCGAACACCGGCTCTCCCTGCTGGACCGCAACCCGTTCCAGATCGGCTTCTTCCTCGACCATCGGCGCGCTCGCCGCCTTCGGCCTCGTGCAGACCGTGATCTCGCTCAAGACCGTCGTCGTGCTGGTCATGCTCTCGCTGGCGATCGCCCTCGGCCTCAACCCGGTCGTGGAGTGGTTCCACCACCGCGGTGTCCGCCGCGGGCGTCGCGGTGCTCCTGGTGGCGCTCGCTGTCATCTCGCGTGCTGACGCTCGCCGGCTGGGCCCTCGTGCCGGTCATCACCGAACAGGTGAACCGTGCTGCTCGTGCAGGCGCCCGGCTACCTGGAGAACCTGCGCCAGAACCCGCAGATCGCCGCCTTCGACGCCCAGTTCCACGTGATCGACAAGGCCGTCACCTACCTCGCCTCCGGCGAACTGCTCGGCGGCCTCTTCGGCGGCCTCGTCGGGCGCCGGCCAGGTGGTGGCCAGCATCGTGTTCTCGCGTGATCATCACCACCGTGCTCACCCTGTACTTCCTCGACCACCCTGCCGACGATCAAGGAAGTCATCTACCAGCTGGCCCCCGCCTCGCGGCGTCCGCGGGTGAAGTACCTGGCCAACGAGATGTTCAAGCGGGTCGGCGGCTACGTGTCGGGGCTGTTCATCGTGGTGCTGATCGCGATGAGCGTCGCCTACCTCTTCCTGAACATCGTCGGGCTGACCCAGTACGCGCTGGCGCTGACGGTCGTGGTCGGGATGTTCGCCTTCGTCCCGCTGGTGGGCACGACGATCTCGATGATCATCGTCTCGATCGTCGCGTTCTCGTCCTCGCCGACCACCGGGCTGATCACGCTGATCTTCTTCCTTGCCTACCAGCAGTTCGACGCCTACTTCATCCAGCCGCGGATCTTCTCCCACTCGGTGCAGATCCCGGCCGTGCTGGTGATGCTCGCCGCCATCTCCGGCGGCCTGCTGCTCGGCTTCGTCGGGGCCGTCCTGGCCATCCCGACGACGGCCGCGCTGCTGCTGCTCTACCGCGAGGTGCTGGTCCCCCACCTCGACCGCACCTGACCCGGCTCCAGCTGCGAGTCAGGCCGGCTCAGCGCCCAACTGGCACGAGTCGGGATCAGAAGAGGCGGTCCTCGGCGTTGTCCAGGCCGCGCAGGGCGTCGTAGTCGACCAGGACGCAGTCGATGCCGCGGGTGCCGGCGAGCGTGCGTGCCTGCGGCTTGATCAGCTGGGCGGCGAACACACCGCGGACGGGGGTGAGCCGCGGGTCGGCGTTCATCAGCGCGAGGTAGCGGGTGAGCTGCTCGACCCCGTCGATCTCGCCGCGGCGCTTCACCTCGACGGCGACGTAGGCGCCGGTGTGGTCACGGAACAGCAGGTCGACCGGGCCGATCGGGGTGAGGTACTCCCGCTGCACCAGCGTCCAGCCGTCACCGAAGGCTGCCGGGTTGGCGGCGAGGAGCACCTGCAGGTGGGCCTCGACGCCGTCCTTCTGCAGCCCGGGGTCGACGCCGAGTTCGTGGGCCGAGTCGTGGAAGACCTCACCGATCGAGATCTGCAGGGTGTCGCCGTCGTTGTTGCGCACCTCCCAGACCTCGGTGAGGCACGCGCTCCGCCGCGTCCGGCGCATCGTCGGCCTCGCGGCGGCGGCGCGACGGTGAGCGTGCACGGCGGGCTCATCCAGTTCAGGGGCTTGTAGGCGCGGTCATCGGCGTGGATCGACACCGACCCGTCCGCCTTCACCATGATCAGCCGCGTGGCCATCGGGAGGTGCGCGGTGAGGCGTCCGGCGTAGTCGACCTGGCAGCGGGCAATCAACAGGCGCACCCGCACAACCTACACCGGCGAACGCCCGCCGACTTGCCTCCCGGCACGCGGTTGGATAGGACTGCAGACATGGCCAAGCGACCCTCGAAGCACCTGCGCGTGCCCCGACCGCTGTCGACCGGCGCCTTCGCCCGCCTCGAGGCGAAGTCCGACGGCGACGTGGATGGTGCAGACCATGCCCGCGGACGCCGTCGACGAAGAGCTACACCTGTCCCGGGCTGCAGCCAGCCGGTGGCCGTCGGCTCGGCCCACGTGGTCACCTGGCCGCGGGAGGCCAGCATCGGCTCGACCTCGGCCGTCGAGGAACGGCGCCACTGGCACACCTCCTGCTGGCAGCGGAGGCGCTGATGGCCGGCCTGCACACCGAACTGGTCGGCACCGGCCGTCCCGCGCTTCGCCTTCCTGCCCGGGCTGTTCGGCCGTGGCCGCAACTGGAGCGGGATCGCCCAGGCGCTCGCCGCCGAGGGCCTGCGCCTCCGTCCTGTTCGACCTGCCCGACCACGGCAAGAGCGCCTGGACCGACCCACTTCTCCTACCCGGGCATGGCCGGGCGGTCGCCGACGAGATCGACCTGCGGCTCGGCTCAGCGGCGAACGTGATCCTCGTCGGGCACTCGATGGGCGGCAAGGTGGCCATGCTGACCGCCCTCAACCACCCGGAGCTGGTCTCTGCCCTGGTCGTGATCGACATCGCCCCCGGCCCCTCCGACCAGGTGCGACACCTTCACCCCGCTGGTCGCGGCCATGCGGTCCCTCGACCTCGCGCACCCTCACCTCACGCGCGGAGGCCGACGAGCGCATGCGCGCAGCCGTGCCCGACGACGCCGTCCGGCTGTTCCTGCTGCAGAACCTGCGACGCAAGGGCGGCTGGCACTGGCAGCAGAACCTCGCGATGCTCGGGCGACTCGCTGCCGGAGATCGGCGACTGGCCCGACACCGGGGACGCGACCTACTCCGGGCCCGGTGCTCTGGCTGACCGGTGAGCGGTCCGGCTACGTCAAGCCCGAGCACGCTGCCACCGATGGCGCCGGCTCTTCCCCGCCGTCCGCCACCAGGTGGTCGCCGGACGCCGGGCACTGGGTGCACGCCGACCAGCCGCAGGCCGTGATCGACGCCCTGCTCGCCGTCGGCGGACGACCTCGGGGTCAGCCGACCGTAGCCGAGGTGATCACGGCCGGCAGCTTCGGCTTGCCGGTGCCATCGCCCCAGGCTGCCGTCCTGCCCACCGGCGGCGATGGCCTTGACGACCTTCAGGCCGGCCGCGTCGATCGCACCGAAGACCGTGTAGTTCGGGCGCGAGCTGGGTGTCCTCGAAGACGATGAAGAACTGCGAGCCGTTGGTGCCCGGGCCGGCGTTGGCCATCGCCAGGGTTCCGGCCGGGATAGGTCTCCTCGCCGGTCAGCTCGTCGGCGAACTCGTAGCCGGGACCGCCGGTACCCGGTGCCGGTGGGGTCGCCGCACTGCAGCACGAAGATGCCGGAATCGGCCAGCCGGTGGCAGGACGTGCCGTCGAAGTAGCCCTGCGAGACCAGCGAGACGAACGAGTTCGTCGTGCACGGGGTGCGCTCGCGGTCGAGGGTGAGGGTCGAGCGCCTTGTCGTTCAGCTTCAGGGTGACGGCGGCGGTCCCGCTGTTGGCCACACCGGAGGTCGGCGGCAGCGTCGACCTTCTTCGCCGCGTCCGCCGTGGCCTTGTAGGTGCAGGTCGCACCGGTGCCGGAGGCCGGGGCCGAGCGTGGCGGCCGAAGTGGCCGGCGCCGCAGGCGTGGCAGGCACGGAGGCCGGGCCGGAACAGGCCGCCAGGGCGGCGGCGAGGAGCACAAGGGGCAGCAGCAGGATCGACTTCTTCACCCCCACAGGGTGCCACAGCGCCGAAGCCGCTGCCCGCCGGTCCCGGCGTGGCCGACCCCCGGCTCCTCGAGGTGTCGCTTTCCGGCCGACGTGCCCGGGACCGATAGGTGGACCAATGGTCAACCTCACCCGCATCTACACCCGCACCGGCGACGCCGGCAGGACGCGGCTGTCCGACCTGTCCGAGACGACGAAGACAGATCCTCGGGTGGACGCCTACGGCGACGTGGACGAGGCGAACTCGCTGCTCGGGCATCGTCACCACCCAGGCGGACCTGCCCGAGCACGTGCGTGAGGTGCTGCGTCACATCCAGAACGAGCTCTTCGACTGTGGCGCCGACCTGTCCAACCCGCTGGTGGCCAACCCGCCGTACGAGCCGCTGCGGATCATCCAGCCGAACATCGACCGCCTCGAGGGCTGGTGCGACGAGTTCGGCGATCCGCTTCCGCCGCTGCGCTCCTTCATCCTGCCCGGCGGCACGCAGACAGCCGCCATGCTGCACCTGGCCCGCAGCGTCGTCCGCAGGGCCGAGCGTGCCGGCTGGGTGCGCTGCAGAGCTGTACGGCACGGCCGAGACCAGCGACGGGCGTCCCGGCGGGGTGAACCTGCTGGCGCTCGGCTACCTGAACCGGCTGTCCGACCTGCTGTTCATCATCGCCCGCGTCATCGGCCAGGAAGCCGGAGAGGTCCTGTGGGTGCCCGGGCAAGGACCGCGAGGTCGTCCGACCCGAAGGCCGCCCGCGGCCGACGCCGCATCACCGGCGAGTAGCCGACGTCCCGGACCAAATTGGGACGGTTCCCAACTCGGTCCACCGGACCAAGTTGGGGACGGTTCCTAACTCGGTCCACCGGACCTCGCCCTGACAGTTGGACGGCTCAGGCGGCAGCGGGCCCGGCTACATGCATCCGCTTGAGCTTGCTGCTGCTCAAGCCGGTGAGCCTGGCCAGCTGTACGAACGGGACGGAGCGCGTGCGCAGTTGACGGATCGCTCGCCGCTGCAGTTCCGCATCCAGCAGGAGGAACGACTCCGGCCGGTCCGCCCCGCACACTCCCTCCAGGAATCCGGATACTTGCTCGTCTGAGTAACGCGGACGCGGGCCGCGCTTTCCCGGATCCTCCCCTGGCGCCGGCACCACTTCAGTCCGGCCGACGAGCGGGTCGCCGGGCAGGAGTCGGGCGAGTTCCTCGCTGTCAACCAGGCCCGAGGAGCCCCCGAACAGGCGTCGGCTGCTCCAGTGGTACTCCTCCGGTCGCTCCACCAGCCCCGCCTCGACCGGGTTGTTCCAGACATAGCGCAGCAACGTGATCAGATGCGCATCATCGTCGACCGGGACGCTCTTGAAGCGATCCTGGAACAGGTGTCCCACCCGGTCATACTTGCGGTTGAACCAACCCGCGTACCGCACGCCGAATCGACGAACCGTGCAGCCGATCGGCTCGGTCCCGGAGCGCAGCACCAGGTGAACGTGGTTGTCCATGAGGCAGTACGCCAGGATCTTGTACGCGCACGCATCCCCAGCAGCCTTCATCGCGAACAGGAAGCGCTCGCGATCCTCGTCCTCGAGAAAGATGACGTCGCGATTCACTCCCCGCAACATCACGTGATAGATCCCCGACCCAGACACCTGCCGTGGCCGACGCGACATGAGCCATCCTCCACTCGCCAGTCCCAAGCGGCGAGCGTAGGCAGCCGGGCAGGCTGAGCGGGAGGGTGTCCGGACGATCTGTGGATAACTCTGGGGTCGAGTGCCCACACGGTGGAAAACCACGACAGGCATCGTGTGGACCGAGTGTGGAACCGTCCCCAATCCGGTCCGGCCGTGGGTGGACCGAGTTTGGAACCGTCCCCAATCCGGTCCGGCCGTGCGGTGGACCGAGTTTGGAACCGTCCCCAACTTGGTCCGGGCTAGCGGTAGTGGGCCCCGGGCGGAGCCGACTCCAGCCAGCTGAGCAGGCCGGTGAGGGAGGCCACGGCCATGGCCACCTCCACGGAGCGTCCGTCGCTGAGCTCGAGGCGCAGGATGCGCTGGTCGTCGTAGAGCAGGACGGACTCGATCGGGTCGGCCTCGCGCTGTGCGCCCGGCGCGCGACTGGGACCGCGGGAAGATCATCCGTGGGCGCAGCGAGATCGAGAACGCCCGGAACCACTCCAGGTTGTCCCCGGAGTAGCGCGCGACGCCGAGCACCCAGCCGGTGCCCGGCGTCTCCGTGGAGAGCCGCACCGAACAGTCGAAGAGGCCGCCCTGACGGGACAGCCACCGGCGCCGGACGCCGAGGAACAGCACCGGGACCAGCAGGAGGACGACCAGCGTCAGCGCCACCAGTTCGGTGATGCCCAGCCAGTCCATCCGCGCTCCCCCGGCCGTCGGTTACTTGGACTGCTGGGCGAGGTGGGCCGCCCGCACCTGAGCCTGGGCACGCAGGTAGTGCTGACGGGTCTCGTCGTCGAGCTCGCCGGCGTTCAGCCGCTTCTCCGCCGCCGCCAGTTCGTGCTCTGCTGCCTTGAGGTCGATCTCCTTCGCCACCTTCGCGAACTGCGACAGCACCGAGACCCGGTTGTCGGCCACCGAGATGAAGCCCCCGTCGAGGGCCAGCACCTCACGGTTGCCGTCGGCGGTGAGCACCTCGGCTGCGCAGGGCACGAGGGCCGCGAGGAACGGCTCGTGGCCGGGCAGCACGCCGAGGTCACCCTCGGTCGTGCGGGCGATGACGCTCAGCGCCTCGCCCTCCCAGGTGATGCCGTCGGCAGAGACGACCTCGACCCGCAGCACATCCGCCACGTCAGGATTCCTTCTGGATGCGGTCCCAGTTCGCCATCACCATGTCCATGCCGCCGACGTTGAAGAACGCCTGCTCGGCGACGTGGTCGACCTCGCCGTCGCAGATCATCTTGAACGACTCGATGGTGTCCTTCAGCGGGACGGTCGAACCCTCGCACGTTGGTGAACTTCTCGGCCATGTAGGTGTTCTGGCTCAGGAACTGCTGGATGCGCCGGGCGCGGGAGACGATGATCTTGTCCTCCTCGCTCAGCTCGTCGACGCCGAGGATCGCGATGATGTCCTGCAGTTCCTTGTTGCGCTGCAGGATCTGCTTCACCCGGGTGGCGATGTCGTAGTGGTCCTGGCCGATGAACAGCGGGTCCATGATCCGCGAGGAGCTCGACAGCGGGTCCACCGCCGGGTAGAGACCGCGGGACGCGATCTCGCGGCTGAGCTCGGTGGTCGCGTCCAGGTGGGCGAAGGTCGTGGCCGGCGCCGGGTCGGTGTAGTCGTCGGCCGGGACGTAGATCGCCTGCATCGAGGTGATCGAGTGGCCGCGGGTCGAGGTGATCCGCTCCTGCAGCTGGCCCATCTCGTCGGCCAGGTTGGGCTGGTAGCCCACGGCCGACGGCATCCGGCCCAGCAGGGTGGAGACCTCCGAGCCGGCCTGGGTGAACCGGAAGATGTTGTCGATGAACAGCAGCACGTCCTGGTTCTGCACGTCGCGGAAGTACTCGGCCATGGTCAGGGCCGACAGCGCGACCCGCAGGCGGGTGCCCGGCGGCTCGTCCATCTGGCCGAACACCAGGGCGGTGTCCTTCATGACGCCGGCCTCGATCATCTCCGCGATCAGGTCGTTGCCCTCACGGGTGCGCTCCCCCACGCCGGCGAACACCGAGGTGCCGCCGAAGTTGTGGGCGATCCGGTAGATCATCTCCTGGATCAGCACGGTCTTGCCGACGCCGGCGCCGCCGAACAGGCCGATCTTGCCGCCCTGGACGTACGGGGTGAGCAGGTCGAGCACCTTGATGCCGGTCTCCAGCATCTGGGTCCGCGGCTCGAGCGTGTCGAACGTCGGGCGCCGAGCGGTGGATCGGCCAGCGCTCGGTGATCTCGAAGGACGCGTCGTCCTCGTTGAGGCACTCGCCGGTCACGTTCCAGACCCGGCCCTTGGTGACGTCGCCGACCGGGACGGTGATCTGGCCGCCGGTGTCGAACACCTTCGCGCCGCGACGCATGCCGTCGGTGGGCTTCAGCGAGATCGCGCGCACGACGTTGTCGCCCACCTGCAGCGCGACCTCGGCCGCGATCGTGTGCGGGTCACCGTCGCCGGTGTCGATCTCGATCAGCAGCTTGTTGTAGATGTCGGGCAAGTGGTCGGCGGGGAACTCGACGTCCACCACTGGGCCGATCACCCGGGCGACTCGTCCGGTCGCGGCACCGGTGTCGGCGTCGGTCGGGGTCTGCGTAGTCACGGTCATCGCTGTCTGCCTTTGCTGCCTAGTCGTTTTCGGTCAAGTCGGCCAGCGCGCTCGCGCCACCGACGATCTCGCTGATTTCCTGGGTGATCTCGGACTGCCGGGCCGCGTTGGCTTCCCGGGTGAGCCGTTCGATCAGTTGCTGCGCGTTGTCGGTCGCCGACTTCATCGCCCGCTGCTGGCTGGCCAGCTGGGACGCTGCCGACTGCAGCAGGTAGAACCAGACACGGCTGCGGACGTAGAGCGGCAGCAGCGCGTCCAGCACCGTCTCGGGATCCGGCTCGAACAGGTACAGCGGCTCGGGCGCTCGGGATCGGTCGGCTCCTGCACCCCTTCGACCACTTCCAGGGGAAGCAGCCGGCGCACGCGCGGCGTCTGGGTGAGCATCGACTCCATCCGGGTGTAGACCGCCCAGATCTCGTCCACCCCGCCCTCCTCGGTCGGCTTGAGGAAGTCCTCGAGCAGCCGGTCGGAGATCTCGACCGCGCGGTCGTAGGTCGGCGCGTCGGAGAAGCCCTCCCAGTGCGCCTCGATCGGCAGGCCGCGGTACTTCAGGAAGCCGATGCCCTTGCGGCCGACGACGTAGCGGACGATCTCCTTGCCCTCGTCGTGCAGCCGCTGCCGCACGCCGGCGACGGTCTTGATCACGTTGGAGGAGTAGGCGCCGTTCATGCCCCGGTCGGAGGTGATGAACAACACGGCGACCCGCTGCGGGTTCTCGACGTCCCGTGGTCAGCGGGTGGTTGAGCCGCGACTTGTTGGCCACGGCGGACACCGCCCGGTTCAGCTCGCGGGTGAACGGCAGGGCACGCGCCGCGACCTGCTGCGCCTTGATGATCCGCGAGGACGCGATCAGTTCCATCGCCCTGGTGATCTTCTTGGTCGCAGTCACCGACTTCCGGCGCTGTCGCAGCTCCCGCAGGCTGGCTGGCATCCGATCAGCTCCGCTTCTTCTTCACCACGATCTGCTCATGGCTCAGATCCTCGTCCGCGATCGCCTTGGCCGCCGGATCGCCCTCGGCGAGCGGCTTGCCGTCGGTGCTGACGTACTGGTCCCGGAACTTCGTCCAGCGCCTCGACCGTTGCCTGCTCGCGTGTCGTCGTTGAACTCGCCGGTCTCCGCGATCGTGTCGAGCACCTTGGTGTTGTGGCGCAGGTAGTCGAGGAACTCCCGCTCGAAGTGGAGCACGTCGCTCACCGGCACCTGCGTCGAACTTGCCGGTGGTGCCGCGCCCACACGCTGACCACCTGTTCTGCCACCGGGTAGGGGCTGTACTGCGGCTGGCGCAGCAGCTCGACCAGGCGGGCACCGCGGTCGAGCTGGCGGCGCGAGGTGGCGTCCAGGTCGGAGGCGAACATCGCGAACGCCTCCATGTCGCGGTACTGGGCCAGGCCGATCTTCAGCGTGCCGGAGACCTTCTTCATCGCCTTGACCTGCGCGGCGCCGCCGACGCGGGACACCGAGATGCCGACGTCGATGGCCGGACGCTGGTTGGCGTTGAACAGGTCGGACTGCAGGAAGATCTGGCCGTCGGTGATCGAGATCACGTTCGTCGGGATGTAGGCCGACACGTCGTTGGCCTTGGTCTCGATGATCGGCAGGCCGGTCATCGAGCCGCCGCCCAGCTCGTCGGACAGCTTCGCGCAGCGCTCCAGGAGACGGCTGTGCAGGTAGAAGACGTCGCCGGGGTACGCCTCGCGGCCCGGCGGGCGACGCAGCAGCAGCGACATCGACCGGTAGGCCTCGGCCTGCTTGGTGAGGTCGTCGAAGATGATCAGGACGTGCTTGCCCTGGTACATCCAGTGCTGGCCGATGGCCGAGCCGGTGTAGGGGGCGATGTACTTGTAGCCGGCCGGGTCGGACGCCGGGGCGTGCACGATCGTGGTGTACTCCAGGGCGCCGGCCTCCTCCAGCACGGTGCGCAGCGCCGCGATCGGTCGAGCCCTTCTGGCCGATCGCGACGTAGATGCAGCGCACCTGCTTCTTCGGGTCGCCGGTGGCCCAGGCGGCCTTCTGGTTGATGATCGTGTCGATCGCGATGGCGGTCTTGCCGGTCTTGCGGTCGCCGATGATCAGCTGGCGCTGGCCGCGGCCGATCGGGGTCATCGAGTCGATGGCCTTGATGCCGGTCTGCAGCGGCTCGTTGACGCTCTGGCGATCCATGACGCCGGCGGCCTGCAGCTCGAGGGCGCCGGTCGCTCGGGGATGTCCTTCATCTCGCCGAGGCCGTCGATCGGGTTGCCCATCGCGTCGACGACGCGTCCGAGGTAGCCGTCGCCGACCGGGACGCTGCAGCACCTCGCCGGTGCGCTTGACGACCGAGCCCTCCTCGATGCCCTCGGAGTCACCCAGCACGACGACGCCGATCTCGCGGACGTCGAGGTTCAGGGCGATGCCGAGCGTGCCGTTCTAGAACTCCAGCAGCTCGTTGGCCATCGCCGAGGGCAGGCCTTCGACCCGGGCGATGCCGTCGCCGGAGGTGACCACGGTGCCAACCTCGTCCCGGCGTCGCGACGTCGGGGTTGAAGTTGGACACGAACTTGTCCAGCGCGTCCCGGATCTCTTCGGGGCTGATGGTCAGTTCCGCCATTTGTGCACCTTCTGCTTTCGTTCTCTACTGGGTGAGTTGTTTCTCAGCGGCCGCGAGTCGACCGGCGACAGTGCCCTCGATCACTTCGTCGCCCACCTGCACGCGCGCACCGCCGACCACCGACGGGGTCGACGACGACGTGCAGGTTCACCTGCCGGCCGAGCTGGCGCTCCAGCGCCGTCTGCAGCCGTTCCTTCTGCTCCTGCGACAGTGGACGAGCCACGGTCACCGTTGCGATCGCCCGTGCCCTCGCTGCTGCAGCCAGGGTGAGGTACCCCTCGATCGCCGTGTCGAACGACAGCTTGGCCGCCGACACCGCACGCCGCGCGAGCGACACCGTGTCGTCGTTCGCCCGTGAGGCCAGCAGGTCGCTGACCAGCTGTTGGCGGAGGGCCACCGGCGCCGAGCGGTCATCGAGCGCCCGACGAAGGGCCTGGTCGGCGAGCACCGTGCGTCCGAAGCGGAACAGCTCGTCCTCGACGGTGTCGAGCGTGCCGGCAGCCTGCGCGTGACCCAGCAGGGCGCGGACGCCCTGGCGGTCGATGGCTGCGACCAGTCCGGAGGAGCTGCCCCAGCGGAGACCCGACAGCGGCAGCAACCACAGCTGCGGCCGGCTTGCCGACGCGGCTGCCGAACACCTGGTTGGCGAACTCGCTCCTGCGGTCGTCCGCGACCGTCGGGTCGGCCATGGCGTTGCGCAGCTGAGGCTGCCCGCCGAGCAGGTCGGCAACGGCGAACAGCTCCGCCGCCAGTTCCGGGCTCAGCGTCCTGGGTGTCCAGCACCCGGTCGAGCTCGGACGACCGGGCCTCGGCGGCGGCGTTCATGCGGGGCCCCCGCAGAGTTGTCCGGAGGAGCGCAGCGGAGGAGGAGAACCCTGTGGGGTGCTCATGCCTTCTCCGCCGGTTCCGACTCGAGTTCGGCGATGAACCGGTCGACGCTGCGGCGAGCCCGCTCGTCGTCCTCGAGGGACTCCCCGACGATGCGTCCGGCGAGCTGGGTGGCGAGGCCACCGACCTCGGCCCGGAGCTGGTTGATCACCTGGTTGCGCTCGGCCTCGATCTGCGTCTTGGCTGCTGCGACGATCCGCGCCGAGTCGGCCTGCGCCTGCTCGCGGATCTCCGCGGCGAGCGTCGACGGCCTGGGCCCTTGGCGTCCTCGCGGATGCGTCCGGCCTCCGCACGGGCAGTGGCGAGCTGCGCCGTGTACTCGGCGAGCGCTTCGGCAGCCTCCTTCTGCGCAGCCTCGGCCTTCTCGATCCCGCCGGTGATCTCTGCGGTGCGCTCGGCGTAGGTCTCCTCGAAGACGGGCACGACCTTCTTCGCGACCACCCACCAGATGATCAGGAACAGGACGACGCCCGCGATGATCTCCGAGAGGTGCTCGGGCAACAGCGGCCCGAGATTCGAGTTCGAGCGGCAACATGCCGGCCAACCTCACTGAATGACGAAGGCCAGGGCGATGCCGATGATCGCCAGCGCCTCAACCACGGCGAAGCCGATCCAGGCGGTGCCCATCATGGCGCCACGGGCCTCGGGCTGACGCGCCGTGCCGTTGATCACGGAGGAGAAGATCCAGGCAACACCGAGGCCCGGGCCGAGCGTCGCGAGGCCGTAGCCGAGCATGTTCATGGAGCCGACGATTTCCAGAGGGAGCATGTGCGCTTTCCTTTCGAGGGTTACTTGAGTGTTGCTCAGTGTTCCTCGGCCAGGGCCGAGGAAACGTATTGGGCGGTCAGGACGGTGAAGATGTAGGCCTGCAGGACGCCGACGAAGATCTCCAGGCCGAAGATGGCGAAGCTGAAGAGCAGCGACACGCCACCGGCGGCCATGTAGAAGAGCTGGCCGGACTCCAGCAGGAGCGTGCCGCCGACGACGAACACCAGCACGACCAGGTGACCGGCGAACAGGTTGGCGAAGAGACGGAGGGCCAGCGTGATCGGCCGGACGATGAAGTTCGAGAGGAACTCCAGCGGGATGATCAGCACCCACAGCGCCTTCGGCACGCCCGCGGGCAGGGTGCTCTTCTTCAGGTAGCCGAACGAAGCCGGACTTCGCGATCCCCGCAGCGTTGTAGAGGATGAACGACAGCAGGGCCAAGCGCGTAGGGATACCCGATCTTGGAGAACGTCGGGAACATGAAGAGGAAGAACTCGCCGAACAGGTTGTTCACCAGGATGAAGCTGAACAGTGCGACCAGGTAGGGCAGGAACCGGCGGTAGTCATGGCCGAGGATGTCGCGGGCGATCGTGTTGCGGATCACGTTGTAGAGGTACTCGCCGATGAACTGCTTGCGACCCGGGACGACCTTCTGCCCGTGGGCGACCCACAGCCAGAACCCGATCACGACGAGTGCGCCGATGATCGCCTGGAACAGGTGGTTGTTCACCCATTCCGGCAGGACCCCTGGCAGGAGCGCTCGCGAGCAGAAGCTGGAGACGCCGGGCGGGAATCCCGTCTCGGCAGCGCCTTCGGCACCGTGTTCGCCACCCTGCTCACCGAGGCACACGGCCCACTCGAGCGGGATCAGCAGACCGACAAGGCCGGGCATGCACTCTCCTGTCTGTCGATCAAGCGGAACGTCCGTACCGTGCGATCACCATGTAGACCCCGGCTGCGGTGCCGAGAATGATGCCAACGGGCAGGCACCAGGATGTTTGCAGCCAGCGATCCAGTACCCAGCCCACTCCCCCGTAGAAGAGAGTTCCGGAGATCAGGAGGCTGAGGACCCGTAGTCCGGTGTCCATACCGCTCTGCTCACCCATGGTCCCCCGGACTTTACCAGCCAAGTCACGCTGAAATCACCACTTCAGCCGGTGGTGTCCGAGGTCCGTTCGGTTTCGTCGAAGACAGGCAGCCGAAGGCGGGAGAAGACCCAGATCTCCGCTGCAAGCCAGCCCAGAACGACGGCGATGGTGGTAACGGCGACTGCTGTGGTGTTCATCGCCTTGAACCGATCGGCGTTCGCGAGGGCAAGGGCGAGCAGCGCGCCCAGCCCGCCGACGCGGGCGATGTAGGACACGAGGGAGGCGAAAAGGACGGTCCGGGGATCCGCGTCCGCCACCAGTACCTGCACGGCCTGACCGATGGTGAAGAAGGCGACGGTGAGGATGCCGGCAAGGGCAGCCGACACCGCGCCGGGTACTCCGCCGGCGAGCGCGAAGGCCACGACGCACGACACCAGGGCCGCATGCCCGCCGACAGCTCCACCGGCCAGCAGGCGTCGCGCACGCATCACATTCGGGCTGGGCGTGTCGGACCTTGCGGCGGGCGGTCGCGGCTCAGCCATCGGCAGGACGCACGACCCGTCGGCCCCAGGTCAGGAAGGCCGCCAGCAGGATGCCGACGAGGAAGACGATGACGGTCACGGCGTTCGGGAAGAGCCCGATCAGTACAACTCCGTAGGCGACCAGCGCCGACCAGAGCCAGAGCAGCGCGACCGCCCGGCCGTGGCTGTGCCCGAGGTTGAGCATGCGGTGGTGGAGGTGCTGCTTGTCCGCCTGGTACCAGAGCTTTCCGGCCAGCGTCCGCCGGACGTAGGCGAGGACGAGGTCGAGGAACGGCAGAGCCATCACCGCCAGCGGCAGCAGCAGCGGCAGGTAGGCGGCCAGCGCGTTCGCACCGAAGCGGCTCAGCCGGGACGGGTCGAGCTGCCCGGTGAGGCTGATCATCGCCGTCGCGAGCAGGAAGCCGAGCAGCATCGCTCCGGAGTCGCCCATGAACATCCGCGCCCGGTGGATGTTGTAGGGCAGGAACCCGAGGCACACCCCGACGGTGGCGACGGAGATCAGGCTGGACGCGGTCGCGCGCACCAGCTCCTGTTCGTTGGACAGGAGGTAGGCGTAGGTGAAGAACGCTCCTGCGCCGATCGCGACCACCCCGGAGGCCAGCCCGTCCAGGCCGTCGATGAGGTTGATCGCGTTGACGGCGACGAAGATGAACACCAGCGTGACGGCGATCGAGCTGCCCTCGTCGAGGGAGACGATGGCGTCCGGCAGCGGGATCCAGTAGACCTTGACGCCGTTGAGCACGACGACCCCTGCAGCCAGCAACTGGCCGGCGATCTTCGCCAGGGCGTTCAGTTCGACCATGTCGTCCATCACGCCGACCGCGCAGATGATGCCGCCGGCGAGCAGCACGGCCCCGGCATCGTGGGCGACCTGCGGGAAGCCGCCCAGCCAGGGCAGCTTCGATGCGATCAGGAGGGCTGCAGCGAGGCCGAACCACATCGAGACGCCACCGAAGTAGGGCACCGGCTTGGTGTGGACATCGCGGTCGCGCACCATCGCCACGGCGTTGTAGCGGAACGCGAGACGTCGCGCCAGGCCGCTGAGCAGGTAGGTCACCCCTGCCGAGACCAGCAGCACCAGCAGGTACTCACGCATCAGGGGCGTCCTGCGGTTCGTCCTCCAGCACGATGTCCGGCAACTCCGGCAGTTCCGGCTCCGGGAGTTGTTCCGGTGCGGTTTCCGGCTCTGGTTCCGGCTCGGCTCTGGCTCCGGCTCGGGCTCTGGTTCTGCCAGCGCCGGCAGCACGGCGGCGAGCGCGACCCGGCTGATCCGTCCCTGGCGCAGGATCGTCGGCGTCCCGCTGCTGAGGTCGACGATCGTCGACGGCTCGCCCTCGCCGGCGGGCCCGCCGTCCAGGTAGACGCGGACGCGGGAGCCGAGCTGGCGCTGGGCCTCCTCGATCGTCGTTGCTGCCGGCTGGCCGGAGACGTTGGCAGAGCTGACGGCCAGCGGCCCGGTCGCCCGCAGGAGGTCGCGGGTGAAGTCGTGGTCCGGCACCCGCACGGCGATCGTGTCGCCGCGGTCGCCGAGGTCCATCTTCAGGTGCTCGTGGGCCTTGACCACAAGGGTCAGCGCCCCGGGCCAGAACGCCTCGGCGAGCGCGAGCATGTCGTCGGTCACGTCCTCGCACAGTGCGCGCAACATGGACACCTCAGCGATGAGCACCGGCGGCGGCATGTCCCTGCCGCGCTCCTTCGCGTCCAGCAGGCCCTGCACAGCGTGGGCGGACGCAGCGTCCGCGCCGATGCCGTACACGGTGTCGGTCGGCAGGACGATGCAGGCCCCGTCCATGACGGCGGCGGCGGCCGCATCGATCGCAGCGTCCGCCTCAGCGGCGATGTCCCAAACCCGTGCCATGCCGCTCATCCTGCCAGCTTGCCGGCGCGGACGGCGGTCACGAACCGTGGGCGGTCGTTCAGGTCGGTGTTGTCCGCGACCTGGGTGAAGGCGCCGGCGGTCGCGAAGACCGCGACGGCGCTCTCGGACTGCACCTCGGCGTGCTCGGCGCAGACCAGTCCACCGGGACGCAACAGCCGCGCAGCCGTCCGGGCGACCACCTTCATGGCGTCGAGGCCGTCCATCCCGGAGAACAGGGCGAGCGCGGGCTCGTGGGTGCGGACGTCGGCGGCAACGTGCTCCCAGGCCTCCAGCGGGATGTAGGGCGGGTTCGCGATCACCAGGTCGACCTGGCCGTCCAGTTCGGGGAAGGCGCCGTCCATGTCGCCCTCGGCAAGGGCCACCCCGGTGCCGGCGAGGTTCGCCTCCGCTGCACGTGCAGCCTCCGGGGAGAGCTCGACGGCGTACTGGCGGCAACCGGGCCGTTCGGCAGCGATGGCCGCGGAGATCGCCCCGCTGCCTGCGCACAGCTCGACGACGACCGGGTGCTCCCCCAGCGTCCGCAGGCGCTCGATCGCCCAGCCGGTCATCACCTCGGTCTCCGGTCGCGGGATGAAGACGCCCGGGGCCACAGCGACCTCGACGGTGCGGAACCATGCCCGCCCGGTGAGGTACTGGACGGGTTCGCCGCCGGCCCTGCGCTCGACGAGCCCGCGGTAGTCGCCCTCGACCGTGTCGGGCACGGTGTCGAGGAGCAGCAGGCGGGACGGGTCGACGCCTGCGGCGTGCGCGAGCAGCGTCCGCGCCTCCGCCGTCGAGGCGAGTCGTCGGGCTCCATCGGCCAGCAGCTGGCTGACCGCTGTCATGCTTCGACGCCGCCCAGCCGCTCGGCGAGGTCGGCGGCCTGGAGCGCTGTGATCACGGCGGAGAGGTCCCCGTTGAGGACCTGGTCGAGGTTGTAGGCCTTGTAGCCGATCCGGTGGTCGGCGATGCGGTTCTCCGCGTAGTTGTAGGTGCGGATCCGCTCGGAGCGGTCGACGGTGCGCACCTGCGACCTGCGGGCTGCCGACGCAGCGGTGGCCGCCTCCTCGTCAGCGCGGGCGACAAGGCGGGCACGGAGCATGCGCAGCGCCGACTCCTTGTTCTGCAGCTGGGAGCGCTCGTTCTGGCAGGACACCACGATGTTCGTCGGCAGGTGGGTGATCCGGACCGCCGAGTCGGTGGTGTTCACGCCCTGGCCGCCGGGCCCGGAGGACCGGTAGACGTCGATGCGCAGGTCGTCGTCGTTGATCTGCACCTCGGTGGCCTCGACCTCGGGCATCACGAGGACGCCTGCGGCGGAGGTGTGGACGCGTCCCTGCGACTCGGTGACGGGCACGCGCTGCACGCGGTGCACGCCGCCCTCGAACTTCAGGACTCCGTACGGGGCGTTCTCCGGGTCGGGAGCACCGGTCGCCTTCACCGCGACGGTGATCGACTTGTAGCCGCCGAGGTCGGTCTCCTGGGCGTCGAGCACCTCGATCTTCCAGCCCCTGGTCTCCGCGAACCGGCTGTACATCTTGAACAGGTCGCCGGCGAACAGCGCCGACTCCTCGCCGCCCTCACCGGACTTGATCTCGATCAGGGCGTCGGCGGAATCGTTGGGGTCGCGGGGCGCGAGCAGGCGGGTGAGGCGTTCCTCCACGACGGCCAGTTCGGCTGCGATGGCGTCGGCCTCCTCTGCGAAGGCCGGATCCTCTTCTGCGAGTTCCCGCGCTGCCGCAAGGTCGCTCGTGAGCTGCTCGTGGGCGGTCGAGGCCGTGCACGATGGGGATCAGCTCCGCGTACCGGCGTCCCACCCGGCGGGAGGCGGCGAGGTCGGAGTGGATCGCAGGGTCGGCGAGTTGCTGCTCGAGCTGGTCGAACTCCTCACGAAGCCCGGTAGCTACCTCGAACATGCCTCTCCCTCTGATCGTGCCCCTGTAAAGACGAACGCCGGGGCTCAGGTCTCCCTGAGCACCCGGCGCTGTAAGTCAGCTACTTGGCGTCCTTCTTGGCGTAGCGCTTCTCGAAGCGGGCGACGCGGCCGCCGGTGTCGAGGATCTTCTGCTTGCCGGTGTAGAACGGGTGGCAGGCCGCGCAGACCTCGGCGTGCATGACGCCGCTCTTCGCGGTGCTGCGGGTGGTGAAGGTGTTGCCGCAGGTACAGGTGACCTGGGTGTCCACGTATTCGGGGTGGATGCCTTGCTTCATGGGTTTCTCCTTTTCGGGGTTCCGGGTCGCCCTGTCGTGATGCGGGGCTGGATGTACCCCATGGCGTGAACCGGGACCGACCAACCATTATGCCTCGTGGGACCCAGCTATCCAAACCGCGACGACGACGGCAGAGTTGGGCTCATGGCGCCCATTCCCGACACCTTCGACCTCGTCCCGCTGACCCGCGATCGCCTGCCCGATGTCCTCGAGCTGGACATGTGGGCTTTCCCGACCGGCGACGGCATCGAGGACATGCTCAAGCTGCCCAGCCCGCTGAGCTGGGACCGCACCTTCGGCGTGGTGGAGGCCGACCACCCCGAGCGCCTCGTCGCGCTCCACGCCTCCTATCCGTTCGCGCACTGCCCCGTCCCCGGGGGCCGGGTGCGGGCAGCAGGACTCACCTGGGTCGGCGTCCACCCGCAGTGGCGGCGCCGCGGGCTGCTCTCCGCCATGATCGGCACCCACTTCGCCCACTGCCAGCAGTGGGGCGAGCCCGTGTCGCTGCTCACAGCGTCGGAGCCGGCGATCTACGGCCGGTTCGGCTACGGGCTGGCGACGCGACGGCTCCACCTCACCATGAAGCGCGGCGCAGCCCTGCGGCCCGTGCCGGGCTCCGACGACGTCTCCGTCCGCTTCGAGACGGCGAGCCTCGACCGCCACGGCGACCTGGTCGCACGACTGCACGCTGCTGTCGATCGTCCCGGCTGGGTGACGAGGGAGACCCCGCAGCTCGCCACCATGTGGCTGACCGACGCGCCGATCTTCCGTGAGGGACGGGAGGTGCAGCGGATCGCCATCGCAGAACGCGCCGGTGAGAAGGTCGGCTACGCCCTCTTCCGCCGCAAGTCGAACTGGGCGGAATCCGGGCCGGAGGGCACCGTCGGCGTCCAGGAGCTGGTCGCAGCGGACCCCGCCGTCACCCACGCCCTGTGGTCGCGCCTGCTCGACCTCGACCTCACGACGGAGATCACCTCCGGCATGCTCGCGGACGACGACCCGTTGCTCAGCCTCCTCGTCGACCTGCGGGCTGCGAGGGTCACCGTCAAGGACAACGTCTGGGCCCGGATCATCGACCTGCCCGCAGCGCTCATCGCCCGCCAGTACCAGGCCGACCTCGAGGTGGTGCTCGACGTCACCGACGAGCGCCTGCCGGCGAACGCTGGCCGGTGGCGCGTCACAGCGGAGCGCTTTCGGCGCTGCCCGGGTCGAGCACACCGACGCCCCCGCCGACCTTGCCCTCGACGTCCGCGAACTCGGGGCGGCCTACCTGGGTGGCACAACGCTGCTGGAACTGGCGGGCGCAGGCCTTGTCACGGAGTTGCGACCTGGTGCGCTCAGGGACGCGAGCGTCGCCTTCGGCTGGCCGGTGGCACCGGGCTCCAGCTGGATCTTCTGACCGTCCCCGCTGGCGGGAAGGGTCGGCGACCTAGAAGGCCGCCGTGAAGAGCTGCTCGAGTCCCGGCGTGTCGGCGGCGCCGCTGTACCCGCAACCGAGGACGCTGCCCTGCGCAGAGGAGATCAGGTAGGCAGCGCCGCGCGTGACATCACCACCGGCCAGCGACTCGCTGTTCCCGTCGAGTGTCACCTGCACCTGGCCGGCGGCCTGACCCCGGTAGACGTGGGTCACGGTGAGGGTGACGACAGCACCCGAGACGTCCGTCACCGTGCCGGCGAAGGCGAAGTCGGCGCTGCTGTCCAGCGTTGCGGCCTCGGGCGCCCGGCACTTCGCCGTGTCGGTGGTGGCGTTCAGGCGAACCACAGCTGCCGGGGTCGGTGCGGCGGGCGAGACCGTACGGCCGGGCAGCACGGTGCCGGCGAAGAACCAGCCGAGGCCAGCAGTGGCTAGCACGACGGCTGCGACGAGCAGCACCTTCCAGCGGCCCGAGGTCGGGATCGGTGTGGTCGTGGTCATGGCTTCCTCCACGAGGTTCGCAGTGTGCTCGGGAGTCAGCCGCGGCAACGACGCCGTCGGATCCGACGCGCGCAGGCGATCGCGCAGGTCGTCGTCGCTCATGGCCTGGTCCCTTCTGTCGACTGCTCATGTCCGACGCCGGCGTCCAGCTTTCGCAGTTCGTCGCGCAACCTGCCCTTCGCGCGGTGCAACCGGATGCTGGCGGCGTTCGCGGAGATACCGAGCACGGACGCGATCTCCGTCGGCCCGAGGTCCTCCCAGGCCCACAACCGGAGGATCTCCGCCTCAGCCGTGCGCAGTCGTGCCAGCGCTTCGGCCAGCTCGGTGTCCGGCGCTTCCGTTGCGGGCACCGGACGGGGCGGGTCGACAACGGCGAGCCGTGCAGCGAGCCGCGTACGCCGCCGGTCGCTGCGCGCGGCGTTGGCCAGGCAGTTCCGCGCCACGCCGTACGCCCAGGGCAGGGGCTCGTCCGGGACGTCGTCGAGACGTCGCCAGCACACCAGCAGGGTGTCGGAGAGGACGTCGTCCGCCGTCGCCGGATCGGTCCGTCGGGCGAGGTAGCGCCGGACGGCGTCGATCACGGACGGGGCAAGCGCCTCGAACCGCTCTCGGCGGGGATCAGTCTGCACGGCATCCACTCTGGGGTATGTCCACCACCCGGCGCGCCCTTTCACGCCGCGAGCGTCGCTCGCCACCCCCAGAACCGGCTCGCTCCCGAAACGTGCCCTCGCTCCCGGAATTCCGGGAGGAAGGGCACGTTTCGGGAGCGAGGAAGTGACGTCCACCGTGACTGGCGGTGGGAGGTCGGGCTACTCCGGGTTCGGGGTGGTCTTGGAGATCACCATCAGGAACTCGCGGTTGCTCTGCGTCTTCCGCATGCGGTTGAGCAGCATCTCCAGGCCGGCCTGGGAGTCCTGGCCGCTGAGCACGCGGCGCAGCTTCCAGATGATCGCGAGCTCGTCGCGTCCCAGCAGCAGTTCCTCGCGGCGGGTGCCGGAGGCGACCGGGTCGATGGCCGGGAAGATCCGCTTGTCGGCGAGGTCGCGGCGGAGCCGGAGCTCCATGTTGCCGGTGCCCTTGAACTCCTCGAAGATCACCTCGTCCATCTTGGAGCCGGTGTCGATCAGCGCCGTGGCGAGGATGGTCAGCGAGCCGCCGTTCTCGATGTTGCGGGCAGCACCGAAGAACTTCTTCGGCGGGTACAGCGCTGCGGAGTCCACGCCACCGGAGAGGATCCGGCCGGACGCGGGAGCCGCCAGGTTGTAGGCGCGGCTGAGGCGGGTGATGCCGTCGAGCAGCACCACGACGTCCATGCCGAGTTCGACCAGGCGCTTGGCCCGCTCGATCGCGAGCTCCGCGATCGTGGTGTGGTCCTCGGCGGGACGGTCGAAGGTGGACGCGATGACCTCGCCGCTGGTCGTCCGCTGGAAGTCGGTGACTTCCTCGGGACGCTCGTCGACGAGGACGACCATCAGGTGCACCTCGGGGTGGTTGGTGGTGATCGCGTGGGCGATGGCCTGCATGACCAGCGTCTTGCCCGCCTTGGGCGGCGAGACGATCAGGCCACGCTGGCCCTTGCCGACCGGCGAGACCAGGTCCATGATGCGGCCGGTCATGTTGAGCGGCGTCGTCTCCATCCGGAAGCGTTCCTGCGGGTAGAGCGGGATCAGCTTCTGGAACTCGGGACGGTCCTTCGCCTTGTCGGGGGCGTCGGCGTTGATCGTGTCGATGCGCACCAGCGGGTTGAACTTCTCGCGGCGCTCACCCTCCTTGGGTGCCTTGATGGCACCGGTGACGATGTCGCCCTTGCGCAGGCCCCACTTCTTCACCATTGCCAGCGACACGTAGGCGTCATTGTTGCCGGGCAGGTAGCCGGTGGTGCGGACGAACGCGTAATTGTCGAGGACGTCGAGGATGCCGGAGATCTCCAGCAGCACGTCGTCCTCGTTGATCACGGGCTCGGCTTCCATCCGCTCGAGGCCGAGATTGCCGCCGGAGCGCGCATTGCCGGTGGGACGCCGGTTGTTGTTGGTGTTGCCCTGGCGATCGCGGTTGCGGCGCCGACGGCTGCGACGGCCATTGCCGTACTCGTCGTCGTCGTTGCGCTGCTGGTCATTCCGCTGTTGATCATTGCGGGCCGAGTCGTTGCGCGGGGCATCGTTGCGCTGGCTGTCGTTGCGCTGCCCTTCGTTGCGCGGCGCGTCGTTGCGCGCCTGCTGCTGTTGCGGCCGGGACTCGCCCTGGCGGTTGTCGGTGCGCTCGGCGTCATCGGCAGTGGCGCCGCGACGACGGTTGCGTCCGGAACCCTCTGCCTTCAGCGCCTCGAGGCGGGCAGCGACGTCGTCGGTTCCGCCGGCAGGCAGCGACGGCTGTGCCTCCGCGGGCTCGCTGGTCCGCGGCTGCTCGGACTCTGCCGAACGCTCGGGTCGCTGGCGACGGGAGCGGGTCTGCTCGCCGCGTGTCGACTCCTCGGCGCGGGGCTGCTCCGCACGGGGCTGTTCCGTGCGGGGCTTTTCTGCGCGTGAGGAGGACTGCGCGGACTTGATGGCGTCGATGAGGGCGCTCTTGCGCATGGTGCCGGTGCCCTTGAGGCCCAGTTGGGAACCGAGCTGCTTCAGCTCCGGCAGCAGCATGCCGTCCAGGCCTGCACCTTTGCGCCTGGTTTCCTGGGTGCCGGCTTCGATGATGTCGGTCACTAACTTCCTTTCGGATCGGGCGTCTCCGGTATGAACCGGGCAGACATGGCCCCGTGCTCGTTGCGAGCACTTTGAATGACATTCCAGATCTGAAAATGCCAGCACGGGGGGTGATTACTACGCTACTGGGATTTCTCGACGACTCGTGATTCTTTCGTCCGTCCTGCCCGATCTGAGGGGCGGTGCGCTACTGCGCTGCGTCAACTGTAGCACCCGTCGACACGGGGAATGCGCGCCACACCAACTCAGCTCAGAGCGGCGCTGAATGCCTCCCGCAAACCTGCGTAATCGGTGACGACGGGGAACCGCGGGAACTCCGCGACGACATTGGCCGGCGGCCGGAACAGGATGCCGGCGTCGGCTTCGGCGAGCATCGCCACGTCGTTGTAGGAGTCCCCGGTGGCGACGACGCGGTAGTTCAGGTGGTGGAAGGCCCGCACGGCAGCACGCTTGGAGTCGGGCTGGCGCAGTGTGTAGCCGGTGATGTGGTCGGACTCGACCCGCAGGCGGTGGCACAGCAGCGTCGGGTGGCCCAGCTGGGCCATCAGCGGCATCGCGAACTCGTAGAACGTGTCGGAGAGGATCACCACCTGGAAGCGCGCGCGCAGCCAGTTCAGGAAGTCGGCAGCACCCTCCATCGGACCCATCGCAGCGATGACCTCCTGGATCAGTTCGAGGCCGATGCCGTTGGCGTCGAGGATGCGCAGGCGGTGCCGCATCAACTCGTCGTAGTCGGCGATGTCACGGGTGGTGAGCCGCAACTCCTCGATGCCCGTGGTCTCGGCCACCCTGATCCAGATCTCGGGGACGAGGACGCCCTCGAGGTCGAGGCAAGCGAGGTCCATCAGGCGCCCTCGACCCGCATCACGGCGATCTGCGGCCGCACCTCGGCCATGCTGCGCAGGTCGGCGATGGTCGCGTTGATCGCGTCCTCCATGGCCAGGTGGGTCATCACCCCCAATCGGGCCTCCACCCCCTGGCTCTCCTGGCGGACGGCCTGCAGCGACACCTCGTGGCGGGCGAAGCAGGTGGCCACCTGCGCCAGCACGCCCGGAGCGTCCGTGACGGTCATCGACACGTAGTAGCGCGAGCTGACCCGTGCCGGCCGGGGTGATCCCGCGGGCGGAGTAGGTGGACTCCCCCGGCCCCCGGGTACCGCGGACGCGGTTGCGGGCGGCGGTGACCAGGTCACCGAGCACGGCGGACGCTGTCGGCGAGCCACCGGCGCCCGGCCCCATGAACATCAGCCGGCCGGCATGCCGGGACTCGATGAACACCGCGTTGTAGGCGCCGGGGATGGCGGCGAGCGGGTGCGACACCGGAACCATGGTCGGGTGCACGCCGAGCGCGATGGTGCCGTCCTCGCTGAGCGCGCAGCGGGCCAGCAGCTTGATCACGCAGCCCATCTCCTTCGCCGCGGCGATGTCGGCGCTGGTCACGCCGGTGATCCCCTCGCGGGACACGTCGGAGAGCCTCACCCGGGAGTGGAAGGCGAGGCTGGCGAGGATCGCGGCCTTCGCCGCAGCGTCGTAGCCCTCGACGTCGGCGGTCGGGTCGGCCTCGGCGTAGCCCAGCCGCTGGGCCTCTGCCAGCACGTCGGCGAAGTCGGCGCCGTCGGTGTGCATCTTGTCGAGGATGAAGTTGGTCGTGCCGTTCACGATGCCCATCACCGCGGTCACCTCGTCACCGACCAGCGACTCCCGCAGCGGGCCGGATGATCGGGATCGCGCCGGCGACGGCGGCCTCGTAGTAGACGTCGACGCCGGCGGCCTCCGCAGCGGCGTAGATGGTGCCGCCGTCCTCGGCGAGCAGGGCCTTGTTGGCCGTGACGACAGAGGATCCGGCGGCGATCGCGGCGAGGATCAGGCTGCGGGCCGGCTCGATCCCGCCGAGGAGCTCGATCACCAGGTCGACGTCGGGTCGGGCTGGCGAGGCGCCAGCGCGTCGTCGGTGAGCAGCGTCCGGTCGATGCCGGGACGCTCGAGTTCGAGCCGGCGGACCGCGATGCCCGACCAGTTCGAGCGGGCGACCGATCCGGGCGCGCAGGTCGTCGGCCTGCTCGATCAGCAGCCGGGCCACCATCGAACCGACCATCCCACAGCCCAGCAGCGCGACCTTCAGGGGTGTGGACTCATCCATTGGGTTCCTCGTTCTCCGACACCTCGGCGTCCAGCGCCAGGAGGTCGTCCAGGGTCTCGCGGCGCAGCATGGTGCGCACCTTCCCGTCCCGTACCGAGACGACCGGCGGCCGCGGGGTGTGATTGTAGTTGCTGGCCATCGACCGGCTGTACGCGCCGGCAGCCGGCACGGCGATCAGGTCGCCGATCGCCACGTCGCCGGGCAGGAACTCGTCGCGGACCAGGATGTCGCCACCCTCGCAGTGCAGGCCGACGACGCGCGAGACCACCGGGCTCGGCAGCCGACGACCGGGAGGCGAGCGCGGCGCGAGTACTCGGCCGCGTACAGGGCCGGACGGATGTTGTCGCTCATCCCGCCGTCGACGGAGATGTAGCGCCGGTTCATGCCGCCGCCGACGTCGACCGGCTTGACCGTGCCCACGCGGTAGAGCGCCAGGCCGGAAGGACCGACGATCGCGCGGCCCGGCTCGATCGAGATCGCCGGCGGGTTGAGCCCGAAGCCCCGGCACTCGTGCTCGACGATCTCGCGCAGGCCACGCGGCCAGCTCGATCGGCGTGGCCGGGGTGTCCTCCTTGGTGTAGGCGATGCCGAAGCCGCCGCCGAGGTCGAGCTCGGCCAGCTCGAGGCCGGTGGCCTCCTTGAACTGCGAGAACAGCTTGAGGGTGCGTCGCGCGGCGACCTCGAAGCCGTTGGTGTCGAAGATCTGGCTGCCGATGTGGGAGTGGACGCCGAGGAGCTCGCAGCCGCGGGCTGTGGTGGCAGCGGAACAGGCCGACCAGCGCCTGGCCGCCGGCGATCGAGAAGCCGAACTTCTGGTCCTCGTGGGCGGTGGCGATGTACTCGTGGGTGTGCGCCTCCACGCCGGTGGTGACCCGGATCATCACCCGGGCGGTGGTGTCGAGCTCCGCGCAGAGCCGTCTCCAGCCGGGTGATCTCGTCGGAGGAGTCGACGATGATGCGGCCGACGCCGCGCTCGAGGGCCAGGCGCAGTTCCGCCTCGGACTTGTTGTTGCCGTGCATGCCGATCCGCGCAGGGTCGAAGCCGGCGCGCAGCGCGACGGTGAGCTCGCCGAGCGAGCAGACGTCGAGGTTCAACCCCTCCTCGGCTGCCCAGCGGGCGACGGTCCCGCACAGGAAGGACTTGCCCGCGTAGTACACCGTCCAGCCGGCGAAGGCCTCGCGCCAGTCGCGGGCACGGCTGCGGAAGTCGACCTCGTCGATCACATAGGCCGGGGTGCCGACCTGTTCGGCAAGGTCGGTGAGCCGGACACCGCCGACGGAGATGACGCCGTCGGCGTCGCGCGTGACGGTTTCGCTCCACAGCTTCGCGGTAAGGGCGTTCACATCCTCCGGCCGGGTCAGCCAGACCGGGGCCGGGGTCGTCGCGTCGGCGTGAAGCGAGCCCGCCACGTGCATGTGAGTCATGGCCGCAACTGTGCCAGAGAGCGGCCCTCAGCCGCCGCTCGCGAGCCGGATCTGGACGTCGCCGGCACTGGAGAGGGCCAGGCCGGCCGGGTCGGCGACCGGCGCGCCGTCCGCTGTCACGGTCAGCTGCCCGCACGCCGCACCCGAGGCAGCGGCCGTCGAAGCGCACGCCCCACACGGTGAAGAACTGGCCGAGGGTCACGGTGCCGGCGCCCGCGCCCTCCAGCCAGACCGTCCCGCTGGCGTCGTGGGTGTGCGCCGGTGCCTGGAGTGCGCGCGGGAGGTCGACGCCGATGTTGGGCACCAGCGGGACGTCGGCACCGTCGATCCTGATCGAGAGGGTGAGCACCCGCTGGCCGGTGCGGTCGTCGAGGCGGGAGGACGGCACGCCGGCGAGCTCGAAGTAGGAGACGCCGTCGCGGGGAGCCGGCCACGGCGGTGGAGTGGTGCGCAGCGTGGCCGGGGCGGGCGGCGCCTGCTGGACGCACCCGGCGAGCAGCAGGAGGCCGGCGGTGAGCGCAGCCCGCAGCCGCACGCCCCCGACCGGTCATGCCGATGAGACTAGTGGAGCAGACTTTGCTAGAGTCTCGATTCGGCCCGTTCACGGGCCGGGGCCCCCGTAGCTCAGGGGATAGAGCACCGCCCTCCGGAGGCGGGAGCGCGCGTTCGAATCGCGCCGGGGGCGCCCTTCGATATCACCTGGTCCGCTGGTGCGGCAGACCGAATTTCACCAAGTCCATGGATTCCGGACTCCCCGGGCGGGTACGTTCGTTCGTGGCGCGGGCGTGGGTAACATCGACCCCGGTAAAGCCGCGCCATCAGGGAAGAAGGCGAAAGTGGCCCCAGCGCCTCAGGACGTGAAGAACAGCGAGATCTCGACAGACTTCGGTGCCAATGACTGGCTCATCGACGAGATGCGCGAACAGTTCAACGCAGATCCGGCTTCGGTGGACCCCGCCTGGGTGGCCTACTTCGAGGGCAGTTCCGGCTCTGCGACCGACGCTCCGACCCCGACGGCCCCGGTCTCGCCGACCCCGGCACCGGCTCCGGTGGCCGCGCAGGCTCCGGTCGCTGCGCCGTCGGACGAGGCCCGCGCGGTCCAGATGCATCCGGTACAGCCAGCCCCTCCCGTCCCCACGGAACCCGCGGCCCCGGCTCCCGTGCAGCCGAGCGCCGCGGCGGACGGCACTCCCGCGGCCGCAGCGCTGGCGCCTGCCGCCGCAGCGGTCGTGCCCGGCACGCAGTCGGAACGCCCGCCAGCCCCGAGCGGCAGCGGCCCCGAGGGTCCCGGCTCCGGCCGTGGCGTCTCCCCCGACCTGCCACGCCAGCAGATCGTCGCGACGAAGGAGATCACGGAGCCGACGCGCACCCCGCTGCGCGGCGCGCCGCTGCGCACCGCGACGAACATGGACGCTTCCCTGGCGATGCCGACGGCGACCAGCGTCCGCGACGTGCCGATGAAGCTCGCCATCGACCAGCGCCAGATCATCAACGCCCACCTGGCCCGCTCGACCGGCGGCAAGGTCTCCTTCACCCACCTGGTCGGCTGGGCGATGATCCAGGCGCTGAAGGCCGTGCCGGAGATGAACAACTCCTACGAGGTCATCGACGGCAAGCCGAACCTGGTCACCCCGCCGACGATCAACCTCGGCCTCGCGATCGACATGCGCAAGCCCGACGGCACCCGGCAGTTGCTCGTGCCCAACATCAAGAACTGCGAGGACCTGAACTTCGCGCAGTTCTGGGCGGCCTACGAGGCCCTCGTCCGCAAGGCGCGCGACAACAGCCTCACCGTCGCCGACTTCGCCGGCACCACCGCGTCGCTGACCAACCCGGGCGGGCTCGGCACCAACCACTCCGTGCCCCGGCTGATGGCCGGCCAGGGCATGATCCTCGGCGTCGGCTCGATCGACTACCCGCCGGAGTTCCAGGGCGCGAGCACGGCGACGGATCAACCAGCTGGGCGTCTCGAAGGTGACCACGCTCACCTCCACCTACGACCACCGGGTCATCCAGGGCGCGCAGTCCGGGGAGTTCCTCCGTCGGATGCACGAGTTGCTGATCGGCGAGCACGACTTCTACGACGAGATCTTCGACGCCCTGCGGGTGCCGTACACCCCGATCCGCTGGGCCAGCGACATCAGCGACGACCGGGCCGGCTCGATCCCGCGCAGCGCCCGGATCTTCAGCCTGATCAACGCCTACCGCAACCTCGGCCACTTCATGGCCGACATCGACCCGCTGGAGTTCCGGCAGCGCAGCCACCCGGAACTGGCGATCGAGTACCACGGCCTGACGCTGTGGGACCTCGACCGCGAGTTCCCTGTCGGCAGCTTCGGCGGCCACTCCGGCGAGGTCGCGACGATGCGCGACATCCTCGCCATGCTGCGCGGCACCTACTGCCGCAGCGTCGGCGTGGAGTACATGCACATCTCCGACAACGAGCAGCGCACCTGGATCCAGGAGCGCTTCGAGCGTCCGTTCGAGCCCTGGCCACGCGAGGAGCACCTGCGGATCCTCGACAAGCTCAACGAGGCGGAGATCTTCGAGACCTTCCTGCAGACGAAGTTCGTCGGCCAGAAGCGGTTCTCCCTCGAGGGCGGCGAGTCGACGATCGTGTTCCTCGACGAGCTGTGCGAGCAGGCGGCCGAGGGCGGCGTCGACGAGGCGATCATCGGCATGCCGCACCGCGGACGCCTGAACGTGCTGGCCAACATCGTCGGCAAGTCCTACGGCCAGATCTTCCGCGAGTTCCAGGGCAACTTCGATCCCGCGGCTCACCCAGGGCTCCGGCGACGTGAAGTACCACCTGGGCTCCGAGGGCCAGTTCACCGCAGCCAGCGGCAAGACCATCAAGACCTCCGTCGCGGCCAACCCGTCCCACCTCGAGGCGGTCAACCCGGTGGTCGAGGGCATCGTGCGGGCCAAGATCGACCGGGTCGGCAAGGTGCCGGGCTGGCCGGTGCTGCCGATCCTGATGCACGGCGACGCGTCCTTCTCCGGGCAGGGCGTGGTCTACGAGACCCTGCAGATGAGCCAGCTGCGCGCCTACAAGACCGGCGGCACGCATCCACCTGGTCGTCAACAACCAGGTCGGCTTCACCACCGCGCCGATCGAGTCGCGCTCGTCCACCTACTGCACGGACGTGGCCAAGGCCATCCAGGCGCCGGTGTTCCACGTCAACGGCGACGACCCCGAGGCCGTCGCCCGGGTGGCGCAGGTGGCGTTCGACTTCCGGCAGCGCTTCGCCAAGGACGTCGTCGTCGACCTGGTCTGCTACCGCCGCCGCGGCCACAACGAGGGCGACGACCCGAGCTTCACCCAGCCGCTGATGTACGACCTGATCGAGCAGAAGCGCAGCGTCCGCAAGCTCTACACCGAGGCGCTGATCGGACGCGGCGACATCTCCGTCGAGGACGCCGAGCAGGTCATGGCGCGCTTCCGCGACCGGCTGGAGAGCGTGTTCCGCGAGGTGCGCGAGGCCGTCGTCGAGGACGACGAGTCCTACCGCAAGGCCCCCTACTACCCGGCGAAGCTGGGCAAGGAGCAGGGCACCGCGATCACGGTCGAGCAGATGGAGGCCGTCGCCAAGGCCCACCTGCACCTTCCCCGAGGGCTTCACGGTGCACCCGAAGGTGCTGCCCCAGCTCCAGCGTCGCGCGGACGCGATCCGCTCCGGACCCATCGACTGGGCGACGGCGGAACTGCTGGCCTTCGGCTCGCTGCTGATGGAGGGTCGCCCGGTGCGCCTGGTCGGCCAGGACAGCCGCCGCGGCACGTTCAGCCAGCGGTTCGCAGCGGTCATCGACCGGGTCACCAACCAGGCCTACGTGCCGCTGAAGCACCTCACGCCCGACCAGGGCCGGTTCCACGTCTTCGACTCCCTGCTCAGCGAGTACGCGTCGATGGGCTTCGAGTACGGCTACTCGGTGGCCGCCCCGGACGCCCTGGTGCTGCTGGGAGGGCCAGTTCGGCGACTTCGCCAACGGCGCCCAGACCATCGCCGACGAGTTCATCGCGGCCGGCAACGCCAAGTGGACGCAGAAGTCCGGCGTGGTGCTGCTGCTCCCCCACGGCTACGAGGGCCAGGGACCCGACCACACCTCCGCACGCATCGAGCGCTGGCTGACCCTGTGCTCCGAGGGCGCGCTCGCGGTCTGCCAGCCGTCCACCCCGGCCAGCTACTTCCACCTGCTGCGCACCCACGCCTACGTGAACTGGCACCGTCCGGTGGTGATCATGACGCCGAAGTCGATGCTGCGCTCGAAGGTCGCCGTCTCGCCGGTCGACCGAGTTCACCCAGGGACGCTGGCAGCCGGCGATGGGCGACCCGACGATCACCGACCACGCGGCCGTCAAGCGCATCGTGATGTGCTCGGGCAAGATCCGCTGGGAACTGGTCGCAGGCGCGCGCACGAGGCCGGCCTCGACGGGCAGGTCGCCATCCTGCCGCTGGAGCGTCTCTACCCGCTGCCTGCCCGCGAGCTGGCTGCCGAGCTGGCCAAGTACCCGCAGGTCAAGGACGTGCGCTGGGTGCAGGACGAGCCGGAGAACCAGGGCGCCTGGTGGTTCCTGCAACTCCACCTGCCGCAGGCCATCGCCACCTTCCTGCCCGGCTACGAGCTGAAGATGACCGGCATCATGCGGCCGGCGGCGTCCGCGCCGTCGGTGGGCTCGGTCAAGGTGCACACGGCCCAGGAGTCCGACCTGCTCGCCCGCGCCCTGGCCGGCTGATGTACTTCACCGACCGGGGCATCGAGGAGCTGGCCGACCGCCGCGGCGAGGAGGAGGTCAGCTTCGCCTGGCTGTCCGAAAAGCTGCACCCTGTTCGTCGACCTGTACCCGGAGCACGAGAATGCCGTCGAGCGGCTGGCCACCTGGCTTGCCCGCCTCGACGACGAGGAGGACTGAGCGTGCTCACCACACAGGTCATCGCTGCCTTCACCGCGCTCACCGGACACGCTCCCACGGGAGTCTGGGCCGCACCGGGCCGCATCAACCTGATCGGTGAGCACACCGACTACAACGACGGCTTCGTCCTGCCGTTCGCGCTGCCGCAGGCCGCCTACGTCGCAGCGGCTCCGCGCACCGACGGACGCTGGCGGTTCCGCTCGGTCGACCTCGACGAGACCGTCGAGCTCGGGCAGGACGAGCTCGTCCCCGGAAGCCCCGGCTGGCACTCCTACCTTGCCGGCGTGGTCTGGGCGCTGCAGCGGGCCGGCCACACCGTCGGCCGGCGCCGACCTCGTGCTCACCTCCGACGTGCCGCTGGGGGCCGGCCTGTCCTCGTCCGCTGCCATCGAGTGCGCAGCGCTGGCTGCGTTCGCCGACCTCAACGCCCTCGACATCGAACCCCTCGACCGCGCCAAGCTGGCCCGGACGGCGGAGAACGCCTACGTCGGCGCACCCGACCGGACTGCTCGACCAGGCGGCGTCCACCCTCTGCATCGCCGATCACGCGCTGTTCCTCGACTGCCGCGACTTCGCACAGCCGCCAGGTGCCGCTGGCTGTCACCGGTGCAGGCCTGGAGATCCTGGTCGTCGACACCCGCACCCGGCACACGCCACGTGGACGGCGAGTACGCCGCCCGGCGGGCCAGCTGCGAGCAGGCCGCCAGCATCCTCGGCGTCCCTGCCCTGCGTGACGTCACCGACCTGGATGCCGCCCTCGCGCAGCTCCCGGAGATGATCGGACGCCGGGTGCGGCACATCGTCACGGAGAACGCACGGGTGCTGGAGTCCGTCGCCGCGCTGGACGCTGGCGACTACGCCCGGCTGGGCGAGCTCATGACCGCATCGCACGTGTCCATGCGCGACGACTACGAGATCACGGAGACCAGCGTCGACCTGGCGGTCGCGACCGCCTGCGCAGCAGGTGCCCTCGGCGCCCGGATGACCGGCGGCGGGTTCGGGGGCTGTGTGCTCGCCCTCGTCCGTGCCGAGCAGGTCGACGCCGTCGCGGCCGCGGTCACCACCGCGTTCGCCGACGCGTCGCTCGCCGTGCCGGTCACGTTCCTGGGTCGGCCTTCTGCGGGGGCTCGCCGTCTGAGCTGACCCTGCGGCAGGTGCAGGGCGCGGCTGGTGCTGGGCAGGGCTGCCGCGACGACCGTGGCAGCAGAGACCGCGACGATGAGCCACACCCAGGGTGCGGACTCCGTGAACGTGTAGCCGGCCACCAGGTTCAGCAGCGCCATGGCGACGACGGGTCCGCGGCCGAAGATGCTGCCCTTCCAGAGGGCCACGGCTCCACCGGCCATGGCGAGGCCGTAGACGATCAGGGCGATCCCGACGCCCCCGCTGAAGCTCCCGTGGCCGACGCTCAGGGATGCTGCGGCTAGGGCAATCAGCGCGATGCCGACCAACAGCGAGCCGGCGGCGGCCACCACAAGCCCCGGCGGTCGTCGGCTGTTCAGGTCGGGCACGGGCGCCAGCGTAGCCGCCGCAGCGACCGGCCGCCGGTTCGTGCAGCCGATGGGAGCGCATGACATCACTTGTGCAAAATGCTGGCCGCTCTTGTGCTGGACGAGCTACAGTTGTCAGTCTTGACACCGGGCGTTGGTTTTACCGCGCCCGGTGACGCGTGCTCGGGCCTTCCGCCAACTCGGCCCACCTACCTAGGAGTGTTACTGAATGGATTGGCGCCACAGGGCTGCCTGCCTGACAGAAGACCCGGAACTGTTCTTCCCCATCGGAAACACGGGTCCCGCCTTGATGCAGATCGCGGAGGCAAAGAAGGTCTGCCGCCGCTGTGACGTGCGCGAAGCCTGCTTGCAGTGGGCTCTCGACGCCGGACAGGATCATGGTGTGTGGGGTGGGCTCAGCGAGGACGAGCGCCGGGCCATGAAGCGCCGGGCCGCCCGAATGCGGGTCCGCAACACCTGAGCGCCGCCAACTCCCCCACCCCACTTCCGAGTTGTCAGACGCTGCTGCGGCCATAGGCGGAGGAGACTCTGACAAGTCGGCGATGCCGAGATCAAATCAGTGGTACCCGAACGGTTGCCGACGTCGCTGCCGCGTCCGACTCCAGGCGGAACTCCCCGCCCAGGTCTGCGACCAGCGTGCTGACGATCGAAAGGCCGAGGCTCGTCGAGTTGCCGATCCGGAACCCGTCGGGCAGTGGCTCGCCGAAGTTGCGCACCTCGACGACCAGTTCCCCGTCCTGCTGGTGCGGCAGGACCAGCACCTCGCCGGACTGTTCCCGCAGGCCGTGCTCGACGGCGTTCTGGCACAGCTCGGTGAGGATCAGCGAGAGGCTCGTGGCAACGTCCGCCGGCACGTAGCCGAACGATCCCTCCCGCACCATCCGCACCTTGCCGCCGGTGGCGGCGACATCGCCCACCATCCGGAGCAGCCGGTCGGCAACGTCGTCGAACTTCACCGACGAGTCGAAGGCCTGGCTGAGGATCTCGTGCACGACAGCGATGGCTGCCACCCGCTTCATCGCGTCACTGAGCGCACCCTTGGCCTCCGGTGAGGAGATGCGCCGTGCCTGCAGCCGCAGGAGCGCTGCGACCGTCTGCAGGTTGTTCTTCACCCGGTGGTGGATCTCGCGGATGGTCGCGTCCTTCGTGACCAGCTGGCGTTCGCGTGAACGCAGCTCGGTCGTGTCCCGGCACATCACCAGCAGGCCCTCAGGACCGTCCTCGCTGCTCAGCGGCAGGACCCGGAGCCGGACGTTGGCAAGGGAGGTCTCCAGGTCGATCTCGGCCGAACCACGACCGGCGAGGCTGGCGGCGATGGGACGCTCGACCGGCGCCCGCTCCTTCAGCAGCGAACGGGTGACGGCGACGAAGTCCTCGCCGTACAGGTCGCTGGTGAGTCCGAGCCGGCGGTAGGCGCTCAGCGCGTTCGGGCTGGCGAAGCTGATCATCCCGGCCTGGTTCACCCGGATCATGCCGTCACCGACCCGCGGCGACACCCACGGCACACGGCGGTCGCCGCCGAGCGGGAACTGGTGGCGGTGCACCATGCCCGCCAGCAGCTGCGCGGCCTCGAGGTAGGCGTCCTCAAGGGCGCCCGGGGCACGGACGCCCATCTGGTTGGTGTGCATCTCCACGACGGCGAGCACGTTCTCGCCGCGAAGGATCGGGATCGCCATCACGTCGACCGGGATGCCGGCGTGCAGCTTGTTGCCGCTGGTGTGGCTGATCTCCTGGGAGAGGTAGGCCTCCGTGACCAGGTGCTCGGGGTCGTAGGCGATCTCCTCGCCCACCACATCGTCCTCGAGCGACGTGGGTCCGGTCGTCGGCCGCACCTGCGCGGCAGCCCAGAAGACGTTGTCGTCTGCGTCGGGCACCCACAGGATCAGGTCGGCGAACGCGAGGTCCGCAAGAAGTGACCACTCATCGACCAATTCGTTGAGCCAATTCCGGTCCTCGTCTGCGAGGACACAGTGCAGCCGGATCACCTGCTCCATCGTCTGCATGACCGCCACACTACTGACCGAGTTGGAGGGAGCGTACACAGGCTGGCAGAATGGGTCTTCGTGCCGTCTGGCGCCAACGACTTTCAACACGAGGAGACCGCGATGGGTAAGGGTGGACGCAAGCGCCGGGCCCGCAGGAAGAACGCAGCGAACCACGGCAAGCGTCCCAACACCTGACGATCTCAGCCGGCTGAACGCAGAAACCCCCGCTCTCGAGCGGGGGTTTCGCTTTGCCTGGGACTAGTCGGTGCTGTCGAAGCCGATCACCGTGCGGGAGTAGGTGGCGCGCATCCGCAGGCGCAGGCCCTCCGGCGCCTTCTCCTCCGCGCAGCAGCGCCGGATCAGCAGGCGCATCGCGTCCTCCACCTGGAAGTGGTCAAGGCACGGCTCGCAGGCCATCAGGTGCTGGCGGATCTCGTCGGCCTCTGCTGCGGTCAGCTCGTTGTCGTGGAAGGCGTACAGGCTGCGGAGCACGTCGGTGCAGTCCTCGAACTCAGGCGTCATCGTCGCCCCCGACAAGTCCGTGCTCGCGTGCGAAGTCCGCGAGCGAAAGCGCGGAGCTGGTTGCGTCCGCGGTTCAGCCGCGACATCACCGTTCCGATCGGAGTTCCCATGATCTCGGCGATCTCCTTGTACGAGAAGCCTTCGACGTCGGCGAGGTAGACGGCCAGCCGGAAGTCCGGGGCCAGCGCGTTCATCGCGTCGGTCACCGCCGAATGCGGCATCCGGTCCAGCGCCTCGGTCTCTGCCGAACGCAGGCCGGTGGAGGTGTGCGCCTCCGCGCGGGCGAGCTGCCAGTCCTCGACCTCGGAGCCGGACGACTGGGGCTGCCGCTGCTTCTTGCGGTAGCTGTTGATGAAGGTGTTGGTGAGGATCCGGTACAGCCAGGCCTTCAGGTTCGTGCCCGGCGTGAACTGGTGGAAGGACGCGTACGCCTTGGCGAAGGTCTCCTGCACCAGGTCTTCTGCGTCGGTGGGGTTCCGGGTCATCCGCAGCGCGGCACCGTAGAGCTGGTCGAGGTAGGCCAGCGCCTCGGTTTCGAAGCGCGACGAACGCTCGGCATCGGTCTCGGGCGTTGCGAGGTCGGCCTGATCAGGGAGCGTGGGGAGGTTCATCACGAACGAGCCTAGCGGGTGCGCCTGACGAGGCTGTGCCGTCGTCGTGGGCGTTGCGGCCTCAATGGTCTCGATCACGCCTCTTCAACGAGCCAGCAGGCGGCGATATTCCACAACACACGCCTCGACGCGGGCTCACACCGCGATCGGCTCGACGAGTTCCGGACCGTCGTTGGCAACCTTGTTCACGGCCGTCGACACCGGGTGGAAGGTCGAGACCGGAGACCGGGACGGTGAGCAGCGCGCGAGCGTCGGAGCCGAACCCGGGATCGAGCCATGCCGACCAGTTCTCCGCGGGGACGCTCATCGGCATCCGGTCGTGCAGGTGCCCGACCTCGTCCGTTGCCGAGGTGGTGATCACCGTCGCCGTCGTGAGCCACTCCCCGTCCGGCGCCTTCCAGAACTCGTAGAGCCCTGCCATCGCGAACAGGCCGCCGTCGGCAGGGCTGATGAAGTACGGCTGCTTGACCGGCTTGCCGCCACCGGCGCCCGGCACGGTGTACCACTCGTAGTAGCCGTCCGCCGGCAACAGGCAGCGCCGGGAGGCGAACGCCTTGCGGAACGCCGGCTTCTCCCCCACCGTCTCCACCCGGGCGTTGATCAGCCGGGCCGCACCGCTCGCGTCCTTCGACCAGGACGGGACGAGGCCCCAGCGCACCTCTGCGAGCAGCCGTCGGCGCCCGCCCTCACGCGGCCGTTCGAAGACGGCCGGGATCGGGTCGGTCGGCGCGATGTTCCACGCCGGGGCGGGCAACGGCCCGGCCACCTCGTCGATCTCGAAGATCTCGGTGAGCTCCGCCTGGTCGGCGGAGGAGGCATAGCGTCCGCACATGCCTGCGACCCTAGTCTCCGGCGGGAAATGGGGACGGTTCCCTTTTCGCGCCAGCTGCCTCTGCGTCGTGGCGGGAAATGGAACCGTCCCCGTTTTCCGCCAGTGTCCGGACTCGGCTTGGCACAATCCGGGGATCGGGGTAGTAATAGGGCATGAGTCTTCTGCGGTTCGTCGCCCGCTCGATGCTGGCCAGCTACTTCGTGATCAACGGGGTCAAGGCGCTCCGGCACCCCGAGGATTTCGTCGCCGACGCACAACCCCTTGCTGACAAGGTGTTGCCGCTCGTCACGTCCGCCCTGCCTGCGGAGGCCCGCGGCTACCTCCCCGAGGACACCGCCGGCTTCGTGAAGTGCAACGGCGCCCTGCAGATCGTCGGCGGCCTCAGCCTCGCCACCGGACTGGGCCGCCGGCTCGGCGCCGGGGTGCTGGCCGCTCACGATGGTTCCGCACGTGCTGGTGGCCAACCCGCTGAAGGCCAAGGGCGCGGAGCGGACGGTCGGTCAGCTCGCAGCTGAACAAGAACGTCGCCCTGCTCGGTGGCGTGCTGCTCGCTGCACAGGACACCGAGGGCAAGCCGAACATCGCCTGGCGGGTCCGCACCCAGAAGCAGTTGCTCAGCAAGGAGGCCGCCAAGCGGAAGGCCGAGCTGCAGCGCGACACGCGCGCCACGGCCGAGGACACCGCCCGCATGGCCCGCAAGTCGTTCCGCAAGGCTCGCCGGACCGTCGAGGGTGTGCTTTCTTGATCCACTGGCCGGCGCCGGTTGCTGACGGTCCCGTCCACGGACTCGTCGTCGTACCCGGCTCCAAGTCGGCCAGCGCCCGCAGCCTGCTGCTGGCAGCCCTCGCCGAGGCCTCCTCGACCCTGACCGGCGTGCTCGACTCCCGGGACACGGCGCTGATGCGCGCCGGCCTCACCGTCCTCGGTGCGGAGTTCACCGACCTGCCCGACGGGCGCCTCGGCGTCCGGCCGGCGGCCGCGATCCTCGGCGGCGGCACGATCGACTGCGGCCTCGCCGGCACCGTCATGCGTTTCCTTCCACCCCTGGCTGCCCTCGCCTCGCCGGCAACCTCGTTCATCGGCGACGCGGCGGCGAGCGCGCGCCCCGTCGATGCACTGCTGGCGGCGCTCGCTGACCCTCGGCGCAGAGGTCAGCGAGCCGCACCGGGTGCCGTTCACGGTGTCCGGCACGCCTGCCGTCCACGGCGGGTGCGTGACCGTGGACGCGAGCGCCTCCAGCCAGTTCGTCTCCGCGCTGCTGCTGGCCGGCGCGCGGTACCCGGACGGCCTCGAGATCACCCACAGCGGCCACACGCTGCCGTCGCTGCCGCACATCGAGATGACAGCCACCCTGCTGGCCCGCCGCGGCGTGACGGTGGATCACCCGTCGGAGTTCACCTGGCGCGTTGCTCCCGGGCCGATCGCAGCCATCGACGAGACCGTCGAACCCGACCTCACGAACGCTGCCACCCTGCTGGCCGCGGCGCTGGTGACCGGCGGCGAGCTGCGCACAGCCTGGCCGGAGGGATCCGTGCAGGCGGCGGACGAGCTGCTGGCCGTGCTGGCGGCGTTCGGCGCACGCATCAGCTACACCGGGTAGCGGCACGGACCGCACGGTGACCGTCTCCGGCGCCGGACGGGGTCCGCGGCGCCGACGTCGACCTGCACGCCGTCAGCGAGCTGACCCCCGTGGCTGCAGCCCTCGCCGCCGTCGCGTCGGGTCCGAGCACGATCCGCGGGGTCGCGCACATCCGCGGTCACGAGACCGATCGCCTCGCAGCCCTCGCCACAGAGCTGACCGGCCTCGGCGTCGAGGCGACCGAGACCGCCGACGGGCTGGCGGTCACCCCGACGCCCCGCCACGGCGGCACCTTCCACACCCACGCCGACCACCGGCTGGCGCACGCCGCTGCCCTGCTCGGCCTCGTCACCCCGGGCGTCGAGCTCGACGACGTCGGCGTGCACCACCAAGACCCTGCCGGACTTCGTCGGCACCTGGTCACGGCTGCGTCGGGGTGGCATCGTGAGCCGCCGCCCCAGCGACTCGATCACCGACGATCCCGAAGCCGGCTTCGGCAGGCCCGGCAAGCGGAGCCGACCGCGGACGAAGGACCGTCCCACCTACCCGAACGCCGCCGAGGCCACCGTCATCACCGTCGACCGGGGCCGCTACCGCTGCCTGATCAACAACGTCGGCGCCGTGGTGACAGCGATGAAGGCCCGCTCGCTGGGCCGCACAGCCGTCATCGTCGGCGACCGGGTGCGGCTGGCCGGTGACAGCTCCGGCGACGAGGGCACGCTCGCCCGCATCGTCGAGGTGAACGAGCGCGAGACCGTGCTGCGCCGCACGGCGGACGACGACGATCCCTTCGAGCGCCCCATCGTCGCCAACGCCGACCAGCTGGTGATCGTCGCAGCGCTCGCCGACCCGCCGCCACGCGTGGGCATGATCGACCGGATCCTCGTCGCCGCCTACGACGCCGGCCTCGAGCCCCTGCTCGTGCTCACCAAGTCGGACCTCGCCGCGCCGGACGGGCTGATGGCCACCTACCGTCCGCTGGGGATCCAGGTGGTCGCCGTCGAGCCCGGCTCCGACCTCAGCGAGCTGCGCACGGCCCTCGCCGGCCACCGCAGCGTCCTCGTCGGGCACTCGGGCGTGGGCAAGTCGACGCTGGTCAACGCCCTCATTCCTGGCATCGACCGGCAGGTCGGCGAGGTGAACGAGGTCACCGGACGGGGCAGGCACACCTCGAGCAGCGCCATCGCGCTGATGCTGCCCGAGGACGCGGGCTGGGTCATCGACACCCCCGGCGTCCGCTCCTTCGGGCTGAGCCACGTGACCCCGGATTCGATCATCTCCGCCTTCTCCGACCTGTCCGACATCGTGCAGGACTGCCCCCGCGGCTGCCGGCACGATTCGACGGCGCCGGAGTGCGCCCTCGACGTCGCCGTCGCCGACGGACGGCTCGCCGTCGAACGGCTGGAGTCCTTCCGCAGGATGGAGAAGGCGTTCAGCTAGATTGGCGATCATGCCCGACCAATCGCTGCTGGATGACCTCCGGCTGGCACACATCCTTGCTGACCAGGCCGACGCGATCACGATGGCCCGGTTCAAGGCCTCCGACCTCCGGGTCGACTCCAAGCCCGACCTGACCCCGGTCACCGACGCCGACACCGCCGTCGAGGACACCCTGCGCAGCATGCTCGGCCGCACGCGCCCGCGCGACGCCATCCAGGGCGAGGAACGCGCCGATTCGGGCTGGGGCCCGCGACGCTGGGTGATCGACCCGATCGACGGCACGGCCAACTTCGTCCGCGGCGTGCCGGTCTGGGCCACCCTGATCGGCCTGATGGTCGGCGACGAGGTGGTCGCCGGCGTCGTCTCCGCCCCCGCACTGTCCCGCCGCTGGTGGGCGTCCCGCGGCAGCGGTGCCTTCACCGGCCGCAGCCTGCTGCAGGGCCTGCAGATCCACACCTCCGCCGTTGCGGCCATCGAGGACGCCTCGCTCTCGTACAGCTCGATCGGCGGCTGGGTGGAGTCCGGACGGGGCCAGCAGTTCGTCGACCTGATGCGGGACTGCTGGCGTACGCGCGCCTACGGCGACTTCTGGAGCTACATGCTGCTGGCCGAGGGCGCTGTCGACGTGGCGACGGAGCCGGAACTCGCGCTCCACGACATGGCTGCCCTCACGATCATCGTCACCGAGGCCGGTGGTCGCTTCACCAACCTCGACGGCCGCGACGGACCGCACGGTCCCGGCGCCCTTGCCACCAACGGCCACCTGCACGACGAGGTGCTGTCCCGCCTCGCCACGGACGCGGTGGTCCCCGCAGACACCTGAGGTGCCTGCCGCCGACTCCCCTACTGACAAGTCGGAGGCGTGCGGGGTTCAGCCGGCCGTCCTGATGCGCGGGATCGCCGCGAGCAGCGCCCGGGTGTAGTCGGTGCCGGGCTGCGGTGTAGACCGTCTCGGTGTCGCCCTGCTCGACGATGCGTCCCTGCACGCATCACTGCCAGCTGGTCGCACAGGTGCCGCACCACCATCAGGTCGTGGCTGACCACGATCAGGGTGAGTCCCTGGGCCGCGACCAGGTCGGTGAGCAGGTTCAGCACCTGCGCGCGGACGGAGACGTCGAGCGCGGACACCGGCTCGTCGGCGATCAGGATCTCCGGCTTGGGTGCGAGCGCCCGGGCGATCGCGATCCGTTGCCGCTGGCCACCGGAGAACTCGTGCGGGTAGCGCCGCCCGGAGTCGGCCGGCAGGTCGACGGCCTCGAGCACCTCCGCCAGCCGCGTTGCGTGGTCGATGCCGCCGGGCAGCTGCCGGCGGACCAGCCGCGAGCGCAGCGGCTCGGTGATGATGTCGCCGACGCGCATCCGGGGGTTGAGCGAGGAGCGTGGGTCCTGGAACACCATCTGGACCGCTGCCCGCAGGAAGCCCAGTCGCCGCTCGGGCAGGGCGGTGATCTCCGTGCCCTCGAACCAGATCCGCCCGGACGTCGGGTCGGTCGAGACCGGCCAGCAGCCGCACGAGGGTGGACTTGCCCGACCCTGACTCCCCCACGATTCCCAGGCGGCGTCCGGGTTCGATGGTGCAGGTCGACGTGGTCGAGCGCGAGCACCTCCGTCCCGCCGTTGCGGTAGCGGCGGGTGAGCTGTTCTGCCCGGTACAGCGGCTCGGTCATGGCCGCCCTCCGACCTGCGCGCCTGGCGCGTAGAAGTCCTCGACCGTCGGCAGCCGCTGGCCCGGGACGCGTCTGGTCGAGACGCGCCGTTGCGCACGAGACCCCGGGTGTAGGGGTGCTTCGCGTGCGGTGAACAGCTCTGCGACGGTGCCGGCCTCGACAACCTCGCCGTCCAGCATCACCATCACCTGGTCGCACACCTGCGACACCACGGCGAGGTCGTGGCTGATGAACAGGCAGGCGGCACCGCTGGCCGTCAGCACCTCGTCCAGCTTCTGCAGCACCAGCGCCTGCACGGTGACGTCAAGGGCAGTGGTCGGCTCGTCGCAGACCACCAGGTCGGGAGAGTTGATCAGCGCCATCGCCAGGATCGACGCGCTGGCGCTGGCCGCCGGAGAGCTGGTGCGGGTAGGCGTCGGCGATCCGCGTCCGGGTCGGCCAGTCCCACCTCGGCCAGCATCGACACCACGCGGTCGCGCGCCGGGCCGGACTCGGCGCCCTGGTGCAGGCGCAGGACCTCGGCCACCTGGCGACCCACCCGCATGGTCGGGTCGAGGGCCGTCATCGGCTCCTGGAACACCATGGACACCACGTCCCCGCGCAACCGGGCGAGGGCAACCTCGGGCGGCCCCGATGATCTCGCTGCCGCGCAGCCGCACCGACCCGCGTGGCCGTGGCGTTCTCCGGGCAGCAGGCCCATCACGCGCGAGGGCGGTCACCGTCTTGCCGGAGCCGGACTCCCCGATCAGGCCGAGCCGCTGCCCGGCTCCGCGATCTCGAAGTCGACGCCACGCACCGCCTCGATCTTCGCTTCGACCGAAGCTGACCCGCAGGTCACGCACCTCGAGCAGGCTCATGGGTCGTCGGGGTGTCATGGAACCTCCCGCAGCCGGGGGTCCAGGTAGTCGCGCAGCCCGTCGCCCAGCAGGTTGAAGCCGAGGACGGCCAGCGCGATGGCCAGGCCCGGGCCACAGCGCCTGGAGGGGTGCGACGAAGAGGAACTGCTGGGCGTCGCGCAGCATGTTGCCCCAGGTCGGGGTTCGGACGCGGTGTGGCCAGGCCGAGGTAGGAAAGGGCGGCTTCGGCGAGGATCGCCATCGCGAACCCGACGGAGGCCTGGACGCCGACGAGTGGCGCGATGTTGGGCAGGACGTGGCGCCGGCGACACCCCACCGGGACGTGCCCGGACGCCTTGGCCGCGAGGACGAAGTCGCTGGCCATCACCTGCAGGGTCCCGGCCCGCGCCACCCGTGCGAACGCCGGGATGGTCGCGACGCCGATGGCCACCATCGCCGTCACCGTCGAGCCGCCGTAGATGGCGGCGAGCAGCATCGCCAGCAGCAGCGCGGGGAAGGCGTAGACGACGTCGGAGACCCGCATCACGACCTCGTCCACCCAGCCGCCGGCCTGGCCGGCCAGCATGCCCAGCGGTACCCCGACGACGGCGGCGACGCCGACCGAGATGATGCCGACGAGCAGGATCGTGCGGGCACCGACCATGAGCCGGCTGGCGATGTCGATGCCGAAACCGTCGGTGCCCAGGACGTGCGGCCAGCCCGGGGCCAGCAGGCGCTGGCCGGCGACGACGCGCACGGGATCGAACGGGCGTCCAGAAGACCGCGACGATGGCGGTGATGACGACGAGCGGCGACCAGGACGAGGCCCGTGACCAGTTGGGCCCGCTTCATGCCGACCCCTCGCCCTGCTCCGACGCGGCCGCCTGCCGCGGGTCGATCAGCAGGTAGGACAGGTCGACGAGGGCGCTGATCGCCAGCACCGCCAGCACGAGGAACATCACCGTGCCCTGCACCACCAGCAGGTCGCGCTGGTTGACGGCGGTGAGCAGCAGCGAGCCCAGGCCGGGCAGGGTGAACACCGACTCCACGACGATCGCGCCCACCAGCACGGTCGAGACCTGCAGACCGAGGACGGTGACCAGCGAGATCGCCGCATTGCGCATCCCGTGCCGCAGCAGCGCCCGCATCGGCGTCCAGCCGATCGAGCGCGCGGTGCGGTAGTAGTCCTCGTTGAGCACCTCGATGAAGGCCGACCGCACGTAGCGGATCAGCACCGCCGCCTGGACGAGGGCGAGGGTGACCACAGGCAGCACGAGGTGCGCCGCCCACTGCCCCGGGTCCTTCGAGCAGCGGGACGTAGCCGTTGGCCGGCAGCCAGTGCAGCCAGACGGCGAAGACGAGGACCAGCAGGATGCCGCCCCAGAACACGGGGACGGCCATGCCGAGCTGGGCGGCAGCGCTGATCGTGAAGCCCGGCCAGGATCGACGCCTGCAGGGCAGCGATCATGCCGGCGGGAACCGCGATCAGCAGCGAGCCGATCAGGCCGAACAGCACCAGCCACAACGTGACGGCGATCCGCGGGGCCAGCAGGCTCAGCACCGGCATGCCGTTCAGGTGCGAGTGCCCGAAGTCGCCGACGAGGATCCCGCCGAGCCAGCTCAGGTACTGCACGGGCAGCGGACGGTCGAGCCCGAGCTGGGCGCGCAGCTGCCGCCACGCGCCTCCGGCGTCGCGTCCGTGCCGAGCAGCACCTGCGCGACGTCGCCGGGCAGCGCGTTGGTGAGCAGGAAGATCAGCAGGGACGCGCCGAGCAGGCTGACGACGAAGATCCCCAGCCGCCGGGCGACGCGCAGGGCGAGGTGCATGGCTGTGCCCTGCCTGCCCTACCGGCTGGTGATCGTGGTGAGGTCGAAGCTCAGCGTGGTGGCGTTCTGGGCCACTCCGGTGATCGTGGCCTTGGTGATCACGAGGTTGGGCAGCGCGAACAGCCAGATCGCTGCGGCGTCGTCGGCGAGATACTTCACCGCCTGCTTCATCAGCTCGTTGCCCTCGTCCTCGCTGGTCGCCTGGTCGGCCGCCGTGTAGAGGGCGGCGAACTTCGGCGTCGCCGTAGTGCCAGTAGTACTTCGGGTTGGCGAACTTGCCGAGGTCGCGGGCCTCGACGTGGGCGACGATCGTCATGTCGTAGTCGCCCTTGGTGAAGACCTCGTCGATCCAGCGGGTGAAGTCGAGCTCCTCGACGGTGACCTTGACGCCGACGTCGCGAAGCTGGCTCGCCACGAACTGGGCCGACTTCACCGCGTACGGGATCACCGGAACCCGCAGCCGGAGGGTGAGCGGTCCTTGTCGGTGTAGCCGGCCTCCTTCAGCGAGGTGCCTTGGCCTTGTCGGGGTCGTAGGCGTTGGTGGCGGACAGGTCCTCGTACCACGGGTCGGTCGGCACCGCCATGCTGCCGATCAGGGTGCCCTGCCCGTTCCACACCGTGTCGATCAGATGCCCTGCGGTCGATCGCCATCGTCAGCGCCTGGCGCACCTCGAGCTTGGCCATGCGGCTTGCTGTCGTGGTTGAGGCCCAGCACGACCTCGCCGTTGGTGGTCCCGGTGGTGGTCGTGAACCGGCGTGGTGTCGGCGAACTGGGACAGCGCGTCCGGGGACTGGAGGTTCGAGATCACGTCGAGGTCACCGCTCAGCATGGACGCGACCTGCGGGTTCGGGTCGGCGCTGTAGCGGAACGTGACCTCGTCGAACCGCGCCGGGTTCCCCCAGTACTTGGTGTTGTTGGCCAGGACGACGCTCTCGCCCTGGTTGTGCGCCTTGACCACGTACGGCCCGGAGCCGGCGCTCGCTGTCGCGAGGTCGCCGGTGAAGGCCGGGTCGAGGATCATGCCCAGCGTCGAGGACATGTCGTAGAGCCACATCGACCGACGGCCGGGTCAGCTTGACCTGCACCTGGTCCGCGCCGGTGGCCTCGGCGCTGGCGACGACCTCCAGCTGCGCCCGCAGGGTCTCGGTGAGCTTGGGGTCGGTCTTCAGCCGGTTGATGTTGGCGACGACAGCTGCCGCGTCCACCGGGGCGCCGGAGGCGAACTTCGCCGCCGGGTTCAGGTGGAAGGTGTAGGTGGTGCGATCGGGGCTGACCTCCCACGCCTGGGCGAGCAGCGGCTTGATGTCCCCGGTCGAGTCGACCTTCACCAGGGTCTCGTAGACGTTGTAGAGCAGCACCTGCGGGATCGAGGCAGCGGTGTTGTGCCAGGGGTCCATCGACGCGGGCTCGAGGGTCGCGCCGACCGACAGCGTCCGCAGCTCGGCACTGGTGTGTCGGTGCGGCGGCGGGGGTACAGGCCGCGAGGATCAAGGTGAGCGCCAGGCCGACGACAGCAGCGAGTGCCTTCGTCGGGATGGAGCGTGAACGCCGGGACGCAGCGGCGGCGTAGGTCATCTGCCCTCCACGAGAATCTGTCCCCGCGGCGCGAGGAAGCGCACCGAGTCTAGCGGAGCGGGCCTGTCCATCCCGGGAGGCCGTGGACCGAGCCCGATTTGGGGAACCGGGTGGGTCTCACCTAAGCTGGAGAAACCGGCGCGGGGTGGAGCAGCTCGGTAGCTCGCTGGGCTCATAACCCAGAGGTCACAGGTTCAAATCCTGTCCCCGCTACAAAGATAGGAAACCCGCTTCCCATTCGGTCTGACAGGCCGGGCAGGGAGCGGGTTTTCCATGTCCGGTGGCAGTTCGCCCGCCCGGCTGCCGACGCCCGCTGCGCGCAGGTGCGAAAATGGAATACATGGAGCGATTCGGGACGGTTCCCCGATCACGCGCAGCGACGGTGCAACTCGGTGATCGACACCCTTGCTCTGGCCTACCCGTTCACAGGACGCTGGCTGGTCCAGAACAGCCCGGCCAACCGCGTGCCGAGCCATGGCACGCATGCGTTCGGCACCGCCCACGCGATCGACTTCGTCCCGGTGGACTGCGGCGGCGGTCCGCGCCCTTCACCCTCGGATCGCTGTTCCGCCCCGAGCCCCCGGACCGGTTCATCGGCTTCCGGCTGCCGGTCCTCGCGCCGGCCACCGGCAGGGTCGTCAGCGTGCACGACGGCGAACCCGACCACGACGCGTTCCGGGGACTGCCTTCCGTCGGCTACGCGCTCACGCAGCGACGCCGGGCTGCCGAGGGCTGGCCAGGGTTGGCCGGGAACCATGTGGTGATCGAGATCGAGCTGGGAGTCGTCGTCGCCGTGTGCCACCTGCGGCGGGGAAGCATTCCTGTCGTTCCCGGACAGGCAGTGACCGTCGGCAGCCCCATCGGCCAGTGCGGCAACTCGGGCAACAGCACGGAGCCGCACGTCCACCTGCAGGCCATGACCCATGAGGACGCCGATCGCGCCCGCGCCATCCCGATCACGTTCCCGGACGGACTTCCCCGCAACGGGCAACTGGTCACCGTCTAGGACCGTCGGGCGCCGCCGACACGAGAGGGAGCCCTTGTCGGGTCCTCCGGGACGCAGGAGACTGGCAGGCGTTCCGGCACCCGGATTCCAGGAGGAACCATGGCCAACCTCGTCGTCCATTTCGAGATCCATGCTGCCGAGCCGCAGCGGCTGATCGACTTCTACTCCGCCCTGTTCGGCTGGACGTTCACCAAGTTCGGTGAGACCGACTACTGGGTGATCAACACCGGCGAGGGCTCGATCGCGACAGGGCTCTCCCGGCCACGGCATCAACGGCGGGCTCGTCCAGCGGCAGGGCCCGAGCCCACAGGTCGGCGATCCCGTGGCGGGGGCGAACCTCGTGCTCGGCGTCGACGACGTCGATGCCATCTTCACCAGGGGCATCGAGCTGGGCGGGGTCGGTGCACTGCCACCGGCGGACATGCCCGGCGTTGGTCGCCTTGCCTACCTGATCGACCCGGACGGCAACATCTTCGGCTTCATCTCACCCGTACTGTCCGACGGGACGAACGTGATGGCAGCAACGGAAGCCGGTCCCGGGCAGTAGCAGCGAGCCCGGGCCCGACGGCGTCGTCGGATCCGGGCCCACCGATGCGCGCCGGTCAGTGAGCCTGCTCGAACGCTTCCTTGATCTCGGAACTGATCCGGCCACGGGCAGCCACGACATAGCCGTGGTCGTTGGCCCAGGCGCGGATGGCAGCCAGGTCCTGCGTGCTCCGTGCCGAACTCCTGCGCCCACGGGGCGCTCCCCCGACCTTTGTGGCGGCCGCGACGTACTTCTCCGATGGCCGCGTGGAATGCATCCGCATTCTTCGGGCCCAGGTCGATGGTGTAGGCCTTTCCATTAATGGTGAATTCGATGGTGACGGCCTGGCCGTCCTCGATCACCTCGCCCGTCAGATCGTCTTTGATAACGGCAACGTAAGAGCGCGCCATGTTTCCCTCTCCCGGTGTACGAACTCGTACGACTCTAGGGGTCAGGCAGTGCGCGGATCAAGCAGGCGCGACGCAGCACTCACGTGTTTTGACACCGCATTTCCGAGTCCCAATCGCACTCCGATATCGGGATGCCACCCGCGGCGAAGCGGTCGGAGATCTCGTCGGTGATCATTGCCATTGCCAGCATGGGGACCGCCGTGCGCGTCAGTCCGACGCCCGCCTGGCCTAACGTGTGGCGACATGCCGCGCAGACGACCACCGCGATGAGTCGCACACCACTCCGCCACGGATCTGCTCGCCCTGCACGGCGTCCGGGTGCTCGGTGTCGCCGGGCATCGAGCAGCTCGCGCGCCGTTTCCGGCTCGACGCCGCGGAGGTCCGCGAGGCCCTGCTGGATGCGCAGGCGTTCGGCTGGGTGAGCCGGTACGACTTCCTCGGTGACATCACCTGGTCGCTGACCGACGCCGGCCGGGCGCAGGAGGAACGCCTGCTGGCCGCGGAACTCGACGCCACCGGGGCCCGCGACGTCGTGGCGCGGGCGCACACCGACTTCCTGCCGCTGAACCGCCTGCACGGCACGGCCTGCACCAACTGGCAGCTGCACCCCACCTCGTGGGACCCCACCGGGCGCAACGACCACACCGACCTGCGGTGGGACGCGGCAGCCCTGGACGACCTCGACGCGCGCCGACGCGGGCCTCGGCGCGATCTGCGGCCGGCTCACCGCCGTCCTCGCTCGCTTCGACGGCTACGCCGAGGCCCACCACGCCGCCCTGCGAGCGCGTGCAGAACGGGCGACGCCGCGTGGCTGGACGGTCCGGACCGGGCGTCCTGCCAGCTGGTGTGGATCGGCTTCCATGAGGACCTGCTGGCCACCCTGGGGATCCCGCGCGGCAGCGACAACTGAGCCCGCACAGCTGGAGCCGGCAGCGGCGACCCGCGCTACAGGTCGACGTCCTCGGCTGCCCTCGGCCAGCTGCGTCCAGTGCGGCACGGAAGGACGCAGGTCGCGTCCCGTGGGCAGCGGCACCCCGAAGAACTCGCGCTGCACCCACTCCACCAGGTCGAAACCGAAGTACGTCACGTCGCTCTGGACCACGGAGAACACCGGGCTCGGGGACGCGAGCGGGCCCGGCGGAAGGTAGCGGTGGCCGTACAGCGGGAGCAGGCGCGGCCAGCCGGCGAGCTGCTCGCGAGGCCAGCCTGCATCGGCTTTCGCCGGGTCGACTGTGCCGCTCGCCCCAGGACGCCGGCCAGAACTCGTTGTGCTCCACGTCGAACAGCAGGCCGGCCGTCGGAACCCGCAGGAGCTGCGCCACCGGTTCCGCGGGGCCGCGCCAGTCGACCCAGCCCTCACCGAGCGGCACGGCCAGCTGCAGGAACTCGGCGTGGTCGGCGGAGAACTCGATCCCCCACTGCTCCTCCAGTGCCCCCAGCTCCTCTGTCGTGAGGCCCGGGGTGAGGACGGCTCCCGCCTCCCGCAGGGCGGTGACGGCGTGCTCGGCAAGCGTGCTCATGACGTCATCATGGCCCGGTCGGTGACCCTTTTCCGGACTTTCTGCCGCGAACGCCGTGCCTCGGCGTACGCCCTTGCGGGTTCGCTGGAGAGCGCGAGCAGGGCGAGCACGCTGACCGCGACGGCGAACGAGGTTCGAGTTCAGCGAGATCCGCTCGCGTGCCGGCGGCATTGCCGAGGTAGGCGAAGACGATGCTGAGCACGCTGGAGCGCGCACAGCAGGATGCGTGGCCAGTCCTGTCCGGCGAGCAGGGCTGCGGCGAGGCCGAGGTTGACCAGCGCCAGGACACCGACGCCGACCTCGACGACGACCTGGGTCGCTGCCGGTGTCGGCATCGCCCGGGGCCGGGATGGTGAGCAGCGCGAGGACGACCAGGTACTGCACGCCGAGCAGCGCCGCGACGAGGGCACCGAACACGACCTGCGGGGGACGCCGTGTGCCCGTCGCCCTCCGGCGGTGCCACCACCTCGGTACTGGTCGCATCGGGCAGTGCAGACAGGTCGACGACCGGCAGGTCACCGTCGGTCTCGATGCGGTCGCCGCCGCCGTTGCGGGAGTGGTAGCCGCGTGGAGAAGTTGCTCAGGAGTTCCACCGACGCAGCGGGTCGGGCAGCCGTGACGGTCGCGATGATGTGGTCGCGCTCGACGTCGACGTCCTCGTCGATCTTGTGGGTGATCTGGCCGGTGAACAGCGACAGCCCGACGCTGCGGTCGTAGGTGCCGGCCGCCAGCCAGTCGACGGCGAAGCCGCCGGGCAGCAGCCAGCCCGTCGGGCACTTCCAGAAGCGCACGTGGTGGCGCCGGGACGGGCTGCCCTCCACCTCCTGCTGGTAGGCGAAGTCCTGCTGCCTGCCGAACAGGAGCAGCGGGCTCACCGGGGCCTCGGCATAGCTGCGGCGCGGTGAGGGTGGAGGTGACGATCCGCCAGCCGGTGGCAAGGGAGAGGTCGTCGGCCCTCGTCCAGCCGGCCGCCGCCATCGCGTCGTGGATCTGCGCCGCCTTCCCCGCAGCGCGAGGTTCACCGGGTCGCCCAGCAGCCCGTCGGCCGTGCGGGCGCGACCGATGAAGTAGTCGGGCAGGTAGATCGCGGTGAGGATCCGGTGGATCCGGGGAAGCGCGAGGTAGGCCACCAGCACCCAGAACAGGAGCACCAGCAGCATCGGCCAGCCCGGCGAGATGCCGGCCTGCAGCACCAGGTAGGCCAGCCAGACCGCCGCGACCCCGCCGAAGACGAAGAAGAACAGGTCGAGGCCGACCAGCACACGGTTCCGCTGCCGCGGGCTCACCTCCGCCATGTCCGCCTCCCACCTGTCCGGCCCAGCTGAACTGTGACACGACCGTCGCCGCGCCTGCCACAGAACGCCGGATCCGTCCCGCGGCCTGCGGCGTCCGGGCCGGCCACCCGACCCCTAGACTCGCGAGCGCCACACGATCCGGGAGTCCCGATGACCTACGACGTCGCAGCCCTGCGCGACCACTTCCCGTCCCTGCGCTCGGGGACGGCCCACTTCGACGGCCCCGGCGGCACCCAGACCCCGTTCGAGGTCGGCGCGGCGATCCTGACGACCCTGACCTCACCGCTGTCCAACCGCGGCCTGCTGAGCCCGTCCGAGGCCAACGCCGAGGCGGCGGTCACCGGGTTCCGCGGCGGCCTACGCCGACCTGCTCGGCGTGCCCGCCGGCGGCATCGTCCACGGCCGCAGCGCCACCCAGCTCACCTACGACCTCTCCCGCGCCCTCGCCAAGCAGTGGCGCGCCGGCGACGAGGTGGTGGTCACCCGGCTCGACCACGACGCCAACGTGCGCCCCTGGGTCCAGGCCGCCGCAGCGCGTCGGGCGCGACGGTGCGCTGGATCGACTTCGACCCGGCCACCGGCGAGCTCGACCCCGACAGCGTCGCCGCGGCCCTGACCGCGCGCACCCGCCTCGTCGCGGTCACCGGGGCGTCCAACCTGATCGGCACCAAGCCGCCGCTGCGCGGCGATCGCCGCCGCCGCCCACGCCGTCGGCGCCCTGGTGTACGTCGACGGCGTGCACTACGCGGCGCACCAGTTCGTCGACGTCGCGGCCCTCGGCGTCGACTTCGTTCGTCTGCTCGCCCTACAAGTTCCTCGGCCCGCACTGCGGCGTGCTCGCCGCCGCGCCCGGAGTTCCTGGCCACGCTCTGGCCGGACAAGCTGCTGCCCTCGACCGACCAGGTGCCGGAGCGCTTCGAACTCGGCACCCTGCCCTACGAGCTGCTGGCCGGCGCCACCGCTGCCGTCGACTTCCTCGCAGCGATCGCCCCCGGCACGGCCACCGGCCGCCGCGAACGGCTCCGCGCGTCCCTGCACGCCGTCGACGCCCACGAGCTGCGGCTGCGGCAGCGCCTCGAGGCGGGCCTGGCCGAGCTCGGCGACCAGGTGGTCGTGCACTCCCGCGCCGCCGACCGGACGCCGACCCTGCTGCTCACGCTTCCCGGACGGCGCTGCTGGGACGCCTACGAGTTCCTCGCCGCACGCAAGGTCCTGGCACCGGCGGGCTCGTTCTACGCCCACGAGCCGTTCACCCGGCTGGCGCTGCCCGACACCCACGGCCTGCGACTCGGGCTCGCCCCGTACAGCAACGACGACGACGTCGACCGGGTGCTGGCCGGGCTGAGGGAGTTCGTCGCCGCCTGAGGCCTACCGGGGTGTCGGAGGCAGCCGCCATACTGGCGGCCATGGCGTACGACAAGGAGCTGGCCGCCCGGCTGCGTGCGGCGCTGTCCTTCGAGAAGGGCATCACCGAGAAGGCCATGTTCGGTGGCCTCGCGTTCCTGCACGGACGGGAACATGGTGGTCGCGGCGAGCGGGCAGGGCGGCCTGATGCTGCGTGTCGACCCGGCCGAGGGAAGCTCGCTTCGTGAGCGGAAGGGCGTGCACCCCATGGTGATGAACGGCCGCGAAACCGCCGGCTGGCTGCGGGTCGACGACGCCGTTGCGGACACCGAGGACTCGCTGCGCGGCTGGCTGGAGCACGCGCTCGTCTACGTCCGGACGCTTCCGGCGAAGTAGCTCCGGCAGGCTCGAGTCAGTCGGCGCTGAGGGCGAGGAACGCCCGCAGGTGCTCCACGACGAAGGCGTGGTCCTCCAGCTGGGGCAGCCCGGAGACACCGACAACGCCGATCACCGTCCCGCTCTTCAGGCGCAGCGGCACGACGCCACCGTGGGCGGCGTACAGCGGACGGATCGAGGCGGGAATCGGTGTCGAAGTCGGCCCCGCGGTCGCGGAAGCTCTCCCCCACGGCGAGTGACGCCTGGCCGTAGCGCAGCGCGACCCTTGTCTTGCGCGCCAGCCAGTGGTCGTTGTCGGAGCTCGACCCCGGCAGCGCCGTGTGGAACACCCGCTGCTCGCCGAGCTGGATGCCGATCGCCACCGGGAGCGCGGCGTCCTTGGCCGCCGCACGCATCCGGGAGCCCAGCTCCCAGGCATCCTCGAGGCTGAAATCGGCGAACCGGAGCTCGCGCTCCTCTGCCTGCAACTGCTCGCTCAACTCGCTCATGCTCACTCCCCGGACGTGCGTGGACCCGGTCTGACGATAGCCTCCCTGCGACGCCTGGGGGCGCCGTGGAACACTGGCGACATGCGCGTGCACCTTGGCTCTGATCATGCGGGCTGGGAGCTGAAGTCCCTGCTCGTCGAATGGCTCGTCGCCAACGGCCACGAACCGGTGGACCACGGTCCGGAGCGCCCGGTCCCCGACGACGACTACCCCGTCTACTGCGTGCGCGCGGCCGCCGGCGTCGCTGCGGACCGCGCCGCGGGCATCGAGGCGCTCGGCGTCGTGATCGGCGGCTCCGGCAACGGCGAGCAGATGTCCGCGAACAAGGTGCGGGGCATCCGCGCGGCGCTGGCGTGGTCGGAGGAGACCGCCCGCCTGGCACGGGAACACAACGACGCGCAGGTGGTGGCCATCGGGGCCCGCATGCACTCGACCGAGGAGGCCCTCGGCTTCGTCTGCCACGTTCCTCGCGACGCCGTTCAGCGGCGACCCCCGGCACGCGCGTCGGATCGGACTGCTCGCGACCTACGAGGCGACCGGCGAACTGCCGCCACTCCCGGCCGACTGAGTCGCCCTGCGGACGCCGCGCCGCAAGTTGTGCCCATACCGGCGCCGGTGGCGACGGCGGAGCATGACTGGTGCAGGCATCTCCGCCAGGTGCCTGACCACTCACCCCCGGAGGCACCGTGCCGCCACCCCGCATCCTCATCATCACGACGGCCTTCGTTGCCGTGGTGAGCCTGTCCTTCACGCCCCCGGCAGCTGCACACACCGGCACGCCGAGCCCCGCAACCACGGTCCTGACCACAGCAGTCACCTCCCCCAGCAATCTCGAAGTACGCAAAGGGCATGTCCTGGTCGCCGACAGCTACCTCGACGGCGTGATCGGCAGCGTGAACGCCGACGGCACCCTTGCTCCGCTCCTCAGCCCGGCAGATGGAGTCACCGGCCTTGCCGTGTCCCGCGACGGGACGCTCGCCTATAGCTACACGATCGCCCGGGGTCCGCCAGCCCATATCGTCGCCAGCGGCCTCGTGATCAACAGCCCCGGCGGCGCAACGGTCACGGCAGACACGTTCGCCTATGAACGATCGATCAATCCGGATCACGTCGTTCTCTACGGCATCCCCAACGCGAGTCGGTGCGTCATCGATGCGCTGTGGCCGATGAGGATTCCGGCGTACTTCACCGGGCGCGATGATTCCGTCGCCCAGTCCGTTGCCGCCTATGGCAAGGACTTCATCGTCGCAGACGCAGTGGGCAACACCCTTCTGCGGATCACGAGGGCAGGGAAGATCTCCGTCCTCGCCATACTCCCTCCGCAGCCGTTGACCTTCACAGCCGATCTCGCAACGAAGTACGGCCTGCCCGATTGCGTCGTCGGCCTCACCTACAACTTCGAACCGGTCCCGACCGATGTCGAGGTGGGCAAGGACGGCTATCTCTACGTGACGACACGGGCGGGTGGCCCTGATGGTCTCGACCTCGGCGCGCGGGGCAAGGTCTACCGGGTCGACCCGGACAACGGAGAAGCAAGGGAGCTCGCTTCTGGCCTGGCCGGAGCCACCAACCTCGCCCTCTCTGGAGGCAGGATCTACGTTGTCGAAGCCGACGCCGGACGCATCTCGGTGCTGAAGCGTGGCGTGGTCTCTGCGTACGTGGACCTGCCGGGCGTCGTGGCTGTCGAGGCCGGCGGGCACGGCTCCCTCTACGCATCAACCGAGTGGACAGCAGCCACGCCGGGAGGCTCGCTTCTCCAGCCCTCCGTGGTGAAGATCAGCATCCACAAGGGCTGGCGGCGCTGACCGCAAGTTTGCCCATACCGGGCCTTCACAGCCGCATCGGACGATAGGGCCCAGCAGGCATCGCCGCCCGTGGACCTGCGACCACGCAAAACGCTCGGAGGCATACATGCGGGTAGCTCGCATCCTCATCGCCACCACTGCCCTCGCGGCAGGGGCAAGCCTGATCATCGCGACTCCGGCGGGGGCACACACCAACGAAGCCCCTGCCCACCCCCACCACCACTGTCCTGACAACTGCGGTCGGCGCACCCTTCAACCTCGAAGTGCGCCACCACCGCGTCCTCGTCGCCGACGGCGCCGGCCTGATCGGCAAGGTGCAGTCGAACGGCACCGTGAAGACCGTCGTCGGCGGCGTCGAAGGCGCCTCTGGCGTCGCACTGTCGCGGAACGGCAAGTACCTCGCCTACACCCACACGGTGGGCGGCCCGCCGGCCGGCATCACCGACAGCGGCGTCACCATCGAGGGTCCACGAGCCTTCAAGGCGACAGCCGACACCCTTGCCTACGAGAAGGCGAACAACCCTGACAAGGCCAACCGCTACGGCCTCGCCGATCCCAGCCAGTGCACCGTCGATCCCGAACGCGCCCGAAGGCGTCCCGCCGCTGAGCTACACCGGGGCGATCGACTCCCATGCCTACTCGCTCACCGCCTTCGGCAAGGGCTTCGTCCTTGCCGATGCCGGCGCCAACGCCCTTCTCCGGATCAGCAGCACCGGCAAGATCTCGACACTCGCCGTGTTGCCACCCCAGCCCGCAACGGTGACCAAGGAGGCCGCAGCCGGCTTCGGCCTGATCTGCTCCGGTGATGTCACCTACAACTTCGAGCCGGTACCCACCGACGTCGAGGTCGGCGGGGACGGGTTCCTCTACGTGACCACCCTGCCGGGCGGCCCGGAGGATCCCAGCCTCGGCGCTCGCGGCAAGGTGTACCGGGTGAACCCGTGGAACGGCAGGTTCAAGGAAGTCGCCACCGGACTGCTGGGCGCTACCAACCTCGCCATCTCCGGCGGCAAGATCTACGTCGCCGAACTGTTCGCGGGGCCGGATCTCCGTGATCAGGCATGGGAAGGTGGCCGAATACCTGCCGCTGCCCGGGGCCCTGGCCGTCGAAGCTGGCAAGGGCGGGAGCCTGTACGCGGCAACCGGCATCACCGGACCGCCCTCCATCGTGAGGATCGACACCCACAAGGGCTGGCGGCACTAAGGGTCACCGGTCCTCCTCACACCGGTCCGGCGGGGCGTGCGGCGACGCCCCGCCGGACTGCCATGTTGTTGGGCCTCTGGTGCGATGTGGTGAGATGGGCGAGTGGCCCCGTCCGATCAACTGAACTATCCGATCCACCAGCGCACGCTCGACAACGGGCTGCGCGTGGTCGTCAGCCCAGACCACAGCGTCCCGATGGTGGCGGTGAACCTCTGGTACGACGTCGGTTCGCGCGACGAGCGCCCCGGCGAGCACGGCTGGGCACACCTGTTCGAGCACCTGATGTTCTCCGGCTCCGACCATGTGGCGACCGGCGAGCACCTGAACCTGCTGCAGTCCCTCGGCGGCGCCGTGAACGCCACCACCTGGTTCGACCGCACCAACTACTTCGAGACCCTGCCGGTCGGGGCGCTCGAACTGGCGCTGTGGATGGAGGCTGACCGGCTGGCCAGCCTTCCCGGCACACCTCGACGAGGCGAGCGTCGACACCCAGCGTGAGGTGGTGAAGGAGGAGAAGCGGCAGCGCTACGACAACGTGCCCTACGGGGACGCGATGCAGCACCTCGTCCGTCTTGTCTTCGGACCCGACCATCCCTACGGCCACACCACGATCGGCTCGATGGCCGACCTGGACGACGCAACCGCAGAGCGGGCGGCGAACTTCTTCCGCAACCACTACCGTCCCGACAACGCCGTGCTCACCCTTGTCGGCGACGTCAGCGCCAAGGACGGTTTCAAGAAGGCAGAACGTGCCTTCGGGCACCTGCCTGCCTGGAACCGGCGGCAACGGCCACCGATCGCCTCCCTTCCGCCGCTGCAGGGCGTGCCCTGCGGAGCAGGTGCAGGCACGGGTGCCGGCGGCGGCAACCTGGTTCGCCTGGCGTCTCCCGCCACGCGACACCCCCGAGTTCGACGCCTGCGAGCTGGCGATGGCGGCGCTCGGCGGCGGGCAGACCTCCCGGCTGCACCAGCAACTGGTGCGGAACCTCGGCGTCGCAGCGGGTGCGGGAGCCTCCGCGGTACCGCTGATCGGCGGCAACTCGTTCGGGCTCGTCCAGCTGCGTGCCCTGCCCGGGGCGGACGCCGGCGCTGCCATCGAGGCAGCCCTGATCGAGGTGGAACGGCTCGTCACCGAAGGTCCGACAGCGGCGGAGCTGGCCCGGGCGAAGGCGCAGTACGCGCGGGAGTGGCTCAGCGAACTCGCTTCGCTCGACTCACGCGCCGACATGATCAGCGCCTACACCACGCTGCACTCCGACCCCGAGCGCATCAACCGGCGGCTCGCGGAAGTCGAGGCCGTCACCCTCGACCAGGTGGCTGCCGCCTGCGCGACCTACCTCCAACCCGGGCAACGGGCCCAACTCGACTACCAGCAGGAGGTTGGCGATGCGCAAGCCTGACCACCGTCCCGAGGTGAAGGCGCCGCCCCGCTGGATCTTCCCCGAGCCGGCCCACTGGTGGCTCGACAACGGCCTCCAGGTGCTCGCCTTCCATCGTCCGGGCCAGCACATCGCCGCCGTCTCCCTGGTGCTCGACAACCCGTTGAGCACCGAGCCCGGCGACATCGAAGGCGTGGCGACCATCACCCAGCGTTGCCTCGACGAGGGCACGGCCACCCATTCCGGTCCCAGCTTCGCCGAGCGCCTCGAGGACATCGGTGCAGTGCTCAGCGGGTCGGCCGGCTACGCGGCCAGCGACCTGCTGCTGGAAGTGCCGGCGAGCCGGCTGTCCGAGGCGCTGCCGTTGCTGGCAGAGGCGATCTCCGAGCCGGAGCTGCGCGCCTCCGACGTGCGAGCGCCACCAGTCGCTGCGGCTGGCGGAGATCGACCACACCATGGCCAACTCCTCCAACCGCGCGCAGGTCGCGTTCCGGCAGGCCTGCATCCCCGGCCGTTTCCGCGCGTCCCGGCTGGCCGGCGGCACCGCTGCGACGGTCGCTGCGATCACGCCGGCGGACGTCGAGGCGTACCACGCCCGCCACTACCGTCCCGAGGGCGCGACGCTGGTCATCTCCGGCGACCTCACCAACGAGGTGTACCACCAGGCTGCAGGAGCGTTCGGCGGCTGGGAGGTGCCGGGAACGCTCACGCGTGCACCACCAGACCCCGGTGTCCCGCACGCCGCACTGCTGGCTGATCGACCGGCCCGGTGCCGTCCAGGCCGACATCCGGCTCGGCGGCTTCGGCATCGATCGCGGCGACCCGCGATGGGCTGACCTCCAGGTGGCCACGCACGCGCTCGGCGGGGCGTTCCTCAGCCGGCTGAACCGGGTGCTGCGCGAGGAGAAGGGGTTCACCTACGGCGTGCACCTCGTGAACTCCCCGATGCGCGACGGCGGGCTGCTGGCCGTGCAGGGCTCCTTCCGCACCGATGTGGTGGTGGAGGCGCTCGACCTCGCCCGCCAGCCTGCTGGCGTCACCGGCAAGCCGATCACCACCCAGGAGGTGCTGGACGCCGTCAACTACACCAACGGCATCGCTCCGTTGCGGTACTCCACGGCCCAGGGCGTCACCGAACGGGTCGCCTCCCTCGTCGCAGCGGGCCTCAGCGCGGAGTTCGTGAACTCGAACGCCCTCGCCCTCACCCGCGTGACGCCCGAGTCGGCGACCCAGGCCATCAGCGAACTCCTGCCGCCGGACGCGCTGACGCTCGTCGTCGTCGGGGACGCGGCAGCCCTGCGGGACCCGCTGGTCGCCGCCGGCTGGCCGGTAACGCTGAAACCCTGAGCTACCGGGCGCCCATCTTCGAGAGGGCCTCGAGCAACAGCTGCCTTGGCTGCCGCGACCTGCGTCTGGTAGCCGGCAAGGTCGCCCTTGCGGAGCGCCTCGTCGGCCGCGGCGAAGGCGGCGTCGGCCTTCTTCATCGCCGCGACGGCCGCCTGCCTGTCGGCCGTCCGTCGGCTCGGTCGTGGGATTGGTGGGCTGGGTCGGCTCGGTCGGGGTCTGGGTCGGATCCTCGCCGGTGTCCGCGCCGGCGTCGCCGGAGAACACCTGGTCGAGGGCCTCCTGCAGCGTGTTGCCGATGCCGACGTGCTCACCGAACCGGGCAGCGACGAACCGCAGCGCCGGGATACGTCCCCGTGCCGGTGCTGGCCTCCCGAGTGGTGTAGATCGGCATCACGTACAGCAGGCCGCTGCCCATCGGCAGCGTCAGCAGGTTGCCGTACTTGCGCCGCCGCCGAGCCCTGGTTCGTGTAGGAACGCAGCACGTCGGCGAACCGCTGGTCGGTGGTCATCGCGTTGAGGGTCTGGCCCGGCCCGGCGATCTGCTGGGTGTCGGACATCCGCAGCACCCGCAACCTGCCGTAGTCGGGACTCGTCGCCTCCGCGACCACCGAGAGGTAGGACGCGAGGTTCGCGCGCTGGTTCGGCACGAAGACGGCCGTCTGGCTGAACACCGGGGACTGTGTCGCCGGGCCACTTGATCGAGAGGTAGTAGGGCGGCTCGGCCGGTCCGGCCTTGGTCGTCTCCGTGGTCTGGCCCGGGGTGGTCTGGTCGTCGGGTCGGCCGGCACCTGCCACAGGTCCGACTGCTGGAACCACGAGTTCGGGTCGGTCATGTGGTAGCGGGTGAGCACCTCGCGCTGCACCTTGAACAGGTCCTCGGGGTAGCGCAGGTGTGCCATCAGGTCCGTGCTGATCTCGCTGCGCGGCTTCACGGTGCCGGGGAACGCCTTCTCGTAGGACTGGAGGATCGGGTCGCCCTCTTCCCAGGCGTACAGGTCGACGGTGCCGTTGCTGGCGTCGACGACGGCCTTCACCGAGTTGCGCATGTAGTTGACCGACTGGTCGGCCTGGGTGCCGACGAGGCCCGACTGGGCGTCGTTGGTGCTGGCCCGCAGCGACTTCACCTGGCTGTTCGGGTAGTTGCGGCTGGTGGTGTAGCCGTCGACGATCCAGACCAGGCGGTTGTCGACGACCGCCGGGTACACGTTGGAGTCGAGCGTGAGCCACGGGGCCACCTGCGCGACCCGCTCCTTCGGGGTGCGGTCGTACAGGATCTTCGACTGGCTGTTCACCCGGTCGGACAGCAGGATGTTCAGGTCCATGAAGTGCGCGGCGTACAGCAGCCGGGTGAACAGGTCGCCCATCGGGACGCCGCCGGTGCCGGCATAGGTGTTGTTGACCTCGCCGGCCTCCTGGGCACTGCCGGGGCTGTCGAACTCGATCGCCGGCTGGCCCTGCTCGCGTCCGACGATGGCGAACGTGGTGGCGTACTCGCCGAAGTAGATCCGGCCCTCGTAGTTCGGGCAGGGCGCCCTCGGGCGGCAGGTTCTTCTCGATCCACACCGGATCGCCGGAGGAGCTGCGCCGGTTGCCGTAGGCGGCGACCATGCCGTAGCCGTGGGTGTAGACGGTGTGCAGGTTGTTCCAGTTCTGGTCGGGCAGCTTCTGGTAGTCGATCTCGCGGGCAGCGACGACGGCGTCGGTCTCCTTGCCGTCGATGACGTAGCGGTCAACGTCGAGGACGTCGGGGAACGTGTAGTAGCCGCGCAACTGCTGCTGGTTCTCGAAGGTGGGCGCAACGACGGCCGGGTCGATCAACCGGATGCCCGGCAGCGCCTCCGCGTCCTGCTTGAGCTGGCCGGGACGCACCTGGGTGACGGCGTCGTACTGGGTCACCTCGGTCTTGTCGATGCCGTACGCCTGGCGGGTGGCGTCGATGTGGGCCTGGATGTAGGGGCGCTCGAGGTCCGGCTCGTTCGGCTTCACCTGGAAGCTCTGCACCACCAACGGGTAGATCAGGCCGAGGATCAGGCCGGAGACCATCATCAGGACGAGTCCCGTGATGGCGAGCGTCCACCGGCGCAGGAAGCCGTTGGCGAAGAACAGCCCGGCGCAGAGGAAGGCGATGACGGCCATGACGAGCTTCGCGTTGAGCCGGGCGTGCGCGTCGGTGTACTGCATGCCGGTGAACAGCGTGCCCTGCTTCAGCAGGAAGCCGTAGCGGTCGAGCAGGTTCTGCAGGCCGTAACCGACGAGCATGCAGGCCGGCGAGGACGGAGAGGTGGATCCGCGCGGCGTTGTCGCGGGCTGCCCGCCCGCGGGCACGCCCGGACACGATGCCACCGACGGCGAAGTGCACGGCTGCTGCAGCGACGAGGCCGAAGAAGAGCGCACCGAGGATGAAGGACAGCAGGTCCTGCCAGATCGGGTACTCGAAGACGTAGAAGCCGACGTCAAGGCCGAAGTAGGAGTCGGTGACGCCGAACGGCGTGCGGTTCCACCACGCCAGGTACTCCATCGCCTGGCTCACCGCCGACACCCCGGCGATGACCCCGAAGAAGATCGAGGGCACCAGGATCGACAGCAGGACGCGCGACTCGAGCAGGTCGCGGTAGCGGTCGAGGACGGCGCTCTGGCCGGTGCGCCGCACGGTGGGCCGGAGCCGGAAGGCGATCCACATGTTCAGCCCGACGACACCGCCCATGACGATGGCGAACACGAAGAACAGCAGCACCTGGGCGAGCAGCTGGGTGCTGAAGACCTGCGGGAAGGCCACCGAGTCGAACCACAGCTTCTGGGTCCACACCTCGGCGAAGATGGTGAACGCGGCCACAAGGGCAGCGATCACCAGGATCGTCGGGATCAACGGGCCACGCCGCGACATCCGTGACGTCACGCTCACGAGTACTCCTCATCGGGCCGGGGCGACCGGCCGCCTCGGGTCATTCCAATGTATGCGCCAGTGCCGCAGCCAGTGCGGGCACCAGGTCAGCTCCGGCGAGCAGGTCGCCGTCCTCGCCGCGCACTCTGGCGAGCCCGTGGCTGCCACCGTCCCTCGTGACGCCGACGACGACACGCAGGTCGAGCTTGCGCGGATGGTTCGCAACAGCGAGCGCAGCTGCGTCCGGGTCTTCGGGCAGTTCGCCCTCAGCGTCCGACGGCAGGAAGGCCCGCTCGAGCGCGAGGACGCAGCCGGAGACGGCTTCCGGCCAGGCGATACCGCGCAAGGGTCTCCGCCAGGTCGTCGCCGGGGGTGAAGTCCTCCTGCTCGATCGAGCTGTAGCCGTCCGGCGCCCCGGTGAGCTGGTCGGCGAGACTCGGCTCGGCTGCGATCAGCTCTGACGGTCCGGACGAGCGCGAACAGCCGCGCCGGCTGGTCCCAGCCGGAGCGTCCGACGTGCCGTTCCACCTCGATGAGGGCTGCGACGAGGGCGTCAGTCACGGGCACACCGGGACGGAGGCGGCCTGCGCCGGGTCGGCGAGCTGCTGCAGCGCCTGGGTGGCGCCGGCCAGCGACTCGACCGGTACGACGCGGACGCCGGCCGGCGGATCGCTGATGTCGGAGCAGTTGTTCACCGGCACGAGGAAGATCGTCGCCTGGTCGCGTGCGGCTGCCGCGAGCTTCTCCTGGATGCCGCCGACCTCGCCGACGTGGCCGTCGGAATCCATCGTGCCGCTGCCGGCGATCACGCGTCCGGCCACGAGGTCGGCGCTGCTGAGCTGGTCGTGGATCGCGAGCGCGAACATCAGCCCGGCGCTGGAGCCGCCGATCGCGGGGTCGATCGCGAAGCTGACCTTGGGAGCGTAGCTGTAGCCGATCGTCGAGCTTGATCCCGACGATCGGCTTCTTGGGGTCGTTGACGGTCGACGCGGGTGATCACGGTCGAGGCGCACCTTCACTCCGTTGCGCAGGACCGTGAAGAGCACCGGGTCGCCGACGTTGTGCAGGCTGATCGCCTTGGTCACGGCTTCCTTGGTCTCGGTCTTGTCCCCGTCGACGGCGATGATCAGGTCGCCGGGCTTCATGACGTCCGCGGACGGTCCGGAGTTGGACACCGACGTCACCATCGGCCAGTTCGTGACCTGCACGCCCGACTGGCGCAGCGCTGCCACGACGGCCATCGACTGCGAGTCGTCCATCAGCTGGGTCTCCTGCTCGGTGATCTGCGACGCGCCCTCGCCGGGCTGGTAGACCGCGTTGCGCGGCAGCACTTCCCGGGACGGCAGCCAGTAGGAGAACAGCACCTCCGGCAGGCTCAGCGAGCTCGAAGGCGACGTCACCGACACCGTGGTCATCCGCAGCTGGCCGGTGGTGGGAAACGTGTCCGCGCCGGTGATCGTGATCGTGTCCTCGCCCTGTGCCGTCCGGGCGAACAGGTCGTAGGTGGTGCCGGGCGACCAGGTGACGTACGGCACCGGGACCAGGGCGATCACCGCGGCCAGCACCACGAACAGCACGGCGGAAACCGTCGCCGTCCAGGTCTGCTTGGTCACGTGCACCCCAGTATCTGCCGGACTGGCCGGCTGTCGATTCGTTCCCCCGACCCTACCCCAGCAAGACTCCACGGACTTGGCAGGTGCGGGACAATGGAGGCCTCACCACGCAAGGAGTTGCCAATGTCCGATTCGGGCACCCCCGACGATCGCCCGGAGCCCGGGGACGACGAAGCTGCGCTGCTGCGGTTCCTCGCCCAGTTCGGCATCGAGCCGGGCCGGACGGCCGGCTGGAGATCGAGCAGCTCATGGGCCGCATGCAGGGCATGATGAGCGCCTTCACCTCCCAGATGGCCAGCTTCGGCAAGTCCGACTCCGAGAGCGGCATGAACTGGGGCTTCACCAAGGACGTGGTGCGCCGGATCACGGCATGCCGCGGGCCCCGACCCGGCGCCGACCCCGGCGGAGATCGCCCGGATCCGGGACGCCGTCGGACTCGCCGACCTGTGGCTGGACGAGGAGATCAGCTTCCCCCGGCTCGCTTCGAGCGCAACGGCGTGGAGCCGCACGGCAGTGGATCGACAACACCTATCCGACCTGGCAGCAGCTCGTGCGCCCGGTCGTCACGTCCGCTGTCGGCGGCCCTGCGCGGCCTGATGGACGGGCCGGGCGAGATGCGCGCTGCCGAGCCGATGCTGCGCATGGCGCTCGCCGGCATGTTCGCCGCGCAGGTGGGCCAGTCGCTCGGCAGCCTCGCCACCACCGTGGTCAGCGCCGGCGACATCGGCCTGCCGCTGACCGAGGAGCCACGGGTGGCGCTGCTGCCCACCAACGTCGAGGCGTTCGCCGAGGGACTCGCGGCCGACCCGTCCGACATCCTGCTGTTCCTCGCCATCCGCGAGGCCGCCCGGCAGCGCCTGTTCGGGGCGGTCGGCTGGCTCGGCCCGCAGCTGCTCGCCCTGGTCGAGCACTACGCCCGGGACATCACCATCGACCCGGACGCCCTGGAGCAGGCCATCGAGAGCCAGCTCAACTCCGCGATGACGGCCGGCGAACTCGAGGACGCCGGCAACGCCCTTGCCGGGTCCCTGTTCGCACCGCAGCGCACCGACGAGCAGTTCGAGGTGCTCGCGCGGCTGGAGAACCTGCTTGCCCTCGTCGAGGGCTGGGTCGACGAGGTCGTTGCGCAGGTCGCCGGCCAGCGGATGCCGGCAGCGGCGGGACTGACCGAGACGCTGCGGCGCCGCCGGGCCACCGGCGGACCTGCGGAGTCGGCCCTGAAGTCGCTGGTCGGCCTGGAGTTGCGGCCCCGCCGCACCCGTGACGCTGCGAACCTGTGGGCTGCCACCCGCTCGGCCCGTGGCTCCGAGGCCCGCGACGCCACCTGGGCCCACCCCGACCTGCTGCCGACCGCTGCCGACCTGGCCGATCCGCTCGGCTTCGCCGCCGAGGGTCACCGCCCTGCGGGACCCGACGACCTGGACGTCGAACTGGCACGCCTGCTCGACGAGGAGGGCTCCTCGGGCAGACTGATCAGTCGAGGTCGTCGGACCAGTCGGTGCCGCCGGCGTCCGCGGCGTGCTGGTAGCCCTGCAGGAAGGCCTGGGCGCGCGCCAGGTCGGGATAGCCGGCCAGCAGGTGGTGGAAGGCCGCCGAGTGGCTGGGGACGAACAGGTGCGCCAGCTCGTGCAGCAGCACGTAGTCCGACACCCACAACGGCATGGTCCGCAACCGCGAGGACAGCCGGATACGGCCGCTGTCGCTGGAGCACGACCCCCAGCGGCGCTGCTGGTTGTCGACCCAGCTGACGCTGAACGGCGGCAGCGGTGCAGCCGCCCGCGGGGCGAGGTAGGCGTCGTAGAGGTCGCGGGCCCGCACGCTCAGCTCGTCGGTCGGAAGCCGGCAGGGTGCGGCGCGACTCGCGCGCGAGGAACCGCTCGACCAGCGGTGGCAGCAGGCTGCGCTCCTGGGCGGCGGTGAGGCGGGCCGGCACGAGGGCGACGAGGCGTCCCCGTTCCCGGAACACGGTGAGGGTGCGTTTCCTCCGCGCGCTGCGACGGACCTCGACCTCGGCATCTGCTGGCATATCGGAAACGTTACGACACGCCGCCGACAGCGTCAGTTGACCCGGGGCGGGCCGGGCACTAACTTCTAGTCGCGAGGCCCCCAGTGGCCGGTCCGCTCGCAGGGGAAGGCAAGCGGAACTGGTCCTGGGGGTCCTCGCACGCCGGGCCCCGGCTGATGCCAGATGGCAGCGTCTGGGGCATAGACTGACCGGCAACCCACTCGCGGAGTCCCAACAGGGGGCGAAGCCGATCTACAGGAGGAAGAACGTGGCCAACGACACCTATAGCGGTTCGTTCTACTGCGTCAAGTGCAAGGACCACCGCGAAGCCACCGGCGATGTCGTGGTGAACGAGAAGGGGACCCGCATCGCCAAGGCCAAGTGCCCCGTGTGCGGCACCAACCTGACCCGGTTCCTGCCCAAGGCCTGAAGCAGACTGCACAGCGCCGGCCCATGTGGCCGGCGCTTTGCTGTGCCCGGACGGTGTTGTCGCGATCGCGGCAGGTGTTGTCCATCGCCTCCGGGCTCTTGCCCGCACCGTCAGCGCGGGGTGAGCCTTGACCGGTGGCGCACCCCTCGACCCTTCGACTCGCCCGTCCGGCGGTCGCCGTCTGGCGCTCACCGGGCGTGCTGCAGGTGGGGCTCGACTCCCCTGCGCTGGTCCTGACCGGGGTGCCCGACGCGCTCCCCCTTGCCATCGAGTTGCTGGCACGACCGCAGGGCACCGAGGATCTGGCGCGGCTCCTGCCCGAACTCGATCCGGAGTGGATCGACTGGCTGGTGGACCGGCTCGCCGCGGCAGGACTGATGACTCCGTCGCAGGCTGCGCACGTCGCAACGTTCGCTGTGGTGGGCTCAGGTGCCCTTGCTGACGCGGTGGCGGACTCCCTGAGACGCACGGGACTGCGCGTGGTCCGTGCCGAGCCGGCGGCCTTCGCCGGGGACGACACGGCTTCCGCGGGCGCCGTCCCCGAGCTCGTGATCCTTGCCGGCGACTCCGCCGAGCCTGACCGCACACTCACCGATGCGCTGTTCCGCTCCGGGCGTCCCCATCTGGTGGTGCAGGCTGGAACCCGACCGGGCGGTGGTCGGGCCGCTGGTGATCCCGGGCCGCAGCCCGTGCGTCCGCTGCCAGGACCTCAACCGGTGCCGCCTCGACGAGGCCTGGCCGCACCTGCTCGCGCAGTTGTGCAGGGAGCCGGTGGCTCCCGAGCCGACGCTGCTGGCCTGGGCAGCGAGCACGGCGACGGTGCAGGTGCGGGCCCTGCTGGCCGGTGGGGCTCCGGAGACGACGGGCAGCACGCTGGAGCTGGGGCTGGCCGACTTCCGGCTGCACAGCAGGTCCTGGCCGGCGCACCCGCGCTGCGGGTGCCTGTTACCGATCGGTTAGGGCGGGCGGGCACACTTGCACGGTGAGCACCGAACCCGACGACTTCGAGTCCGACGACGCGCGCAGGGTCATGCCCGAGTCGACCTTCGGCCGGAGCGCGCGCATGCTCAGCCTGCCGCTGGGAGCTGCTGCACGCGCCGGCGTTGGCATGGGCCGCCGGCTGCTCGGCGCTCCCGGCGGCAGAGGTCGACGCAGCACTGCGGGACGCAGCGGCGGAGCAGCTGTTCCAGGTGCTGGGCGAGCTCAAGGGCGGGGCGATGAAGTTCGGCCAGGCGCTCAGCCTGTTCGAGGCCATGCTGCCCGAGGACATCGCAGCACCGTTCCGCGAACGCCTGCGCAAGCTGCAGGACGGGGCTCCGCCGATGCCGTCCTCGCGGGCACAGGCGGTGTTGCGCTCCGAGCTGGGCACCGACTGGCGCCGGATGTTCTCCGAGGTCGACCTGCGTCCGGCCGCAGCGGCGTCCATCGGGCAGGTGCACAAGGCGCGGCTGACCGACGGCCGCGCCGGTGGCGATCAAGGTGCAGTACCCGGGCGCGGACGTCGCGCTGGCCAGCGACCTGCGCCAGATCCAGCGGCTGGCCGGCGGCGGTGTCGCCGCTCACCGGCGGCCTGGACGTGGTGGCCCTGACGCGGGAGCTCGCTGCACGGGTCACGCGAGGAAGTGGACTACACCCGGGAAGGCGCCGCGCAGCAGCAGGTGTCGGAGGCCCTGGTCGGGCACCCGCGGTTCATCGTGCCCGCGGTGCACGTTGCCACCCGGCGCGTGCTCGTCAGCGACTGGGTGGACGGGGAGAAGCTCACCTCCCTGATCGGCCAGCCCGACGATGTGCGCAACCGCAGCGCACTCGACTACGTGACCTTCCTGTTCGCCGGACCGTCGCTGTCCGGCATCCTTCACGGCGACCCGCACCCCGGGAACTTCCTCGTCACCCCGGACGGGCGTCTGGGCGTTGTCGATTTCGGGCTGGTCTCCCGGCTGCCGAACGGCCTGCCGCGGGCCATGGGTGAACTGATCCGCCACGCCGTCGACCGGGACGCCGACAGCATGCTGGCCGGCCTGGAGGAGGAGGGCTTCGTCAAGGGCGACCTGGCGGCGAGCGAACTGCTGGACTACCTCTCGCCGTTCGTCGAACCGGCAAGGGTCGAGGAATTCGCGTTCAACCGGGAGTGGGCCCGGAGCCAGTTCGCCCGCGTGCACGGCGACGCCCGCAGCGACGGTGTGGCCACCAGCCTGAACATCCCGCCGGAGTACGGCCTGATCTACCGGGTCTGGATGGGCGGCATCGCCGTCCTCTCCCAGCTGGACGTGCGTGCCCACTTCGCCCAGGTGCTGCGCGAGTACCTGCCGGGCTTCGCGGAACCGGACGCCGGCTGATCGCTCGTTTCGCGTCAAGGCTTGGTCCGGAACTACTCGGCCCGTTGGCGTTACCCCTGACGTGATTCCTTGGCTCGATCTCCCGCACGGTCGTGCCGGGGCGTCGTGGGGCCATCGAGACGAGGAATGGCGTCATCCTCGACAACGACCCAGCGCGCAGGACGGGCGACGAATGACCGTCAACACCCTTCGCCATGGCAGGTCCGGTCGTGCCGCGGAGACTCAGCCACGCCATTGCTAGCCTCTTCGTATGCCCGCCTTCATCAAGTCAGTGACGTTCGACTGCACCGACGCCCTACGCCTTGCGCAGTTCTGGGCGGAGGCCCTTGGGTCCAACATTGACGAGGACTCAACGTCTGAGAAGGCGTATGTCGAGGCCGCCGGGTGGGGCGGTCCGAACATGTGGTTCAACGCCGTCCCGGAACCGAAGACCGCGAAGAATCGCATGCACTTCGATCTGCGCGCACCCGGACCCGTGCCGAATGAAGTCCGTCGATTGACGGAGCTTGGAGCGAGAGTCATCAAGGACGGCACCAGTCTGGTTGTGATGGCAGATCCCGAGGGCAACGAGTTCTGCGTCGAGGAGTGAGGCGGCCCTAAGGTCCGCTTCTTCCGCGGTCGGCGCGCGTCGAGAACGGGCTAGAGCGCCGTTCGGAGGTTGAGTTGCTGCTTACTGATGGTGAAATGGCGGCCTCGTCATCCAGGGTCGCCGGCCGGGTGTTCATTTCCAGGCATGGCACCCCTGTTGACCAGTCGCTCGGCCCACGCCGGGAGAGCCTGACCATGGAGCAGAACTAACGCCGGGTCATCAGTCGCTGTGCGATGTCGAGCGCCAACCTGAGCTGGTGATCAAGGGCAGGCGCGCTGCCCCACCACGACGCCGACGCCACGATGAGCCCTTCTGAGGTGCGCCGGATCGACGAGAGCTCGGCAGGCCGCATCACACCGTCCCCGTGGAGCGCCGGCGGCCAATTCTCGATGCGCCGTCGCAGCTCGGCGTCGAGGACTCCTGCGGGATCGGTGTAGACGAAGCGTTCTTCGGCACCACCCTCTGGCGGGCGGCCGGTGAACAGCCTGAACTTCTGAAAGAGCTTGCCGAGATCGGACTGGGGGCCCGACCGGTGGACGTCGACCACGGGATACGGCGCCCCCGTCGCGGGACCGCCGCTCCGCAGGACCGGACACACCCACCGGACGAACGACGCAGGATCGCTCTCACCGGTCGGCGTGCCGTCGTCAAGGTCGCAGTACCAGCCGGGAGCGGACTCCCGGGGTTCCAGTCGGCACGCGTGGCGATGCGAGCTCGTGACCACAAGGTCACGGTCAGCCACAACCGCGTTCACGAAGTCGAAGTTCGAAGGCATCACGAGGCCAAGCCTCGCACCTGGCTGTCCCCATGGGCATGCCGGGGCTGACCCTGCTACGCAGTACTTCAGCGCGGGCGCAGCCCTCCTGCGCTCAGTGCTCCGGTTACTGCCCGCTCGTCACTTGTGGAAGAGGACCTTGTGCCCGCGATCAGTCAGCTTGGCCGTGTGCAGTGCGAGGTGATGCCCGCAGAATTCCAGCGACAGTGCGGACGGCTCCTCACCGATCACGACGACAGCAACGGACGGAGCGACGCAGAGGTCGCACGTGTTGGTCCGCTTGTCGTCGGCCTGCTGGGCCGCCTTGAAGCTGGTGGCGGGAAGAGTCTCGCCCCTGGTGGTTTCGCCGTAGGTGCCCATGAGTAGCTGCTTCGTCCTGGTGCCGGCTCGGGCTCATCTTCGCGGTGAAGGGTGCCGACTCCATCTACAGTCTACGGCGCATCCACGGCGGGCTGGTCGATGGCGCCGCTGTGGGGCTTGCCACGGCCTACCTGATGAGGTGACTCAACGTGAGGATGAGCGCCATGAACACGATCGTGTGAGCTTCCGCCGGCCGCGCGCATCGAGGGCGCAAAGTTGCCGGCGTTGCTGGGCCGCGCCTCAGTGGGCGACGTGGAAGCGGCGGCGGTGATGAGTCGGGTTCTCGAACTCGTCGACGACGGCGATCGCGAGGTCTCCCGCGGAGATCTCCGAGGTGCCGTCCGGCCCGGTCAGGAGGACGTCGTCGCTGATCCGGTACTGGCCGGTCTCCGTGCTGGGCACCCAGGCGCCGAACTCGGCAGCGGGGCTCACGTAGAACCAGTCGAGCGACTCCGGCGCTGCCTTCATCGCGTCCAGCTTGTCCAGGCCGAGCTGGATCTCCGGCAGCACCTCTGGCGCGGGATCGGAGACGTCGAACAGCCGCGGGCCGTCGGGAGCGACGAGCACGGACGACACGCCGCCCAGCACTCCGAGGCGCACGCCGGCGGTATCGGCCAGTGCGATCAGGTCGTCGATCACTGCTTCCACCTTGCCGGCCATGTCGCCGCGGGGAGACAGCGCCTCGAACACGACGTCCGCACCCTCGACGGCGCGACGGAGCACGTCGCCATCGAGCACCGAGCCGGTGACATAGGTGACGCCCGGAACGGGCACCTCCGGCGCCGTGCGACTGAGCGCCGTCACCTCGTGCCCACGCTTCGCGGCTTCACGAACGACCGCACTTCCTGCATAACCGGTTCCACCAATGACCGAGATCCGGGCCATGTCCACTCCTTCGTCCGACGACATCAACATTCCCTAACAAGACGGTTGCCGGTTCAACTATTCCTGCGGCGACCGGCAAGACGCCGACGACTCCTGAATGACGGGCACCGCCTAGCTGTCGAGCGAGATCGAACCGGTCGCGCCGGAATCCTCCGGGTCGGGCTCGATGGTGAGGACCAACTGGGTGGGGCCCTCGCCGCACACCATGTAGCTGTAGTCCTCGTCCCAGTCCTCGAGGTAGGCATCGCGGCACCCGGCCGCTCGTGCCGAGGTCACCAGTCCGCTCAGGGACGAGTGCTCCCACTCGATCCCTGCCGTATCGCCGGAATCGCAACCCCAGAGCGCGCCGAGGCGCAGCCCGTCCACGTGTGCTGCCAGGCCACGGGCACTGGTCACAAGGACCATCTCCGCCGACTCTCCGCAACCGGGGGTGGACGGCGCGGCGAGCACGGCAAGCAGCGACGCTGCGATGCCGAAGACGAACGGGAATCCGGTCGCGACGAGCATCAGCCACCACCGGGTCTGCCACCAGCGCTCGGTGGGTGCACGACGAGACTCCGGCCCTGTCCCGGACGAGGACGCCGTCACTACCGATCCCGGCCGTCGCCGGCTCGCTGCAAGGCTCAGGCCCGAGACGCCCGTTGCCACGATCGCAACGGCGGGGACCGTTTCGGTGGAGTTGAGGCCTGCCACCGTCCAGAGAATCCCGATCCAGCCCAGGCCGACCAGAGCGAGGACGCCACCGATTGCACCCAGGGCGACGCGTGCGGCCACCGGCCCGACGGTGGCAGCGACCAGTCCGCCCAGGCCGAGCCCCACCGGGACGAGGAACCACCGGCCGGTGAGGAGACCGCCGGGAGAGACACCCACCCAGCCGAGGACTCCGACCCCCACGAGGATCCAGGACAGCAGAGCCAGGTACAAGCGACGCCAGACCCCGTCGTCGGAGGTACCTGTGTGCGCCACCTCCACAGGCTAGCCACCGGCGACAGGGCGTGATCGCAGCCGCCCCGGACCGGAGGCGTCGGGCTCAGGCCTTGATCGCCGTCAGCGTGTAGCTGGCCGGCAGCCGCTCCGGCCGGTCGCTGAGCCGGTACTCCCCCGTCGCCTCGTCGAAGTCCATCAGCCCGGGGAGCGCTGCGTAGGGCACGCTGTCGTGCTCGGTGAGCGACGTCAGCTGCAGGCCCGCGTCGAGGAGGGCCGTGATGATCTCCCCCAGCCCGTGGTTCCACTCCAGCGTGTCGGGCGAGCCCACCTTGTCCTCGCCGGCGTAGGTGGCCTCCTCGTGCCAGGCCATGCCCTGTTCCTGCTCGAAGTAGGGCAGTTCGAGGGCGACCGTGTCCCTTCCCGCGCCGCGTGATCGAGGGCTGCTGGGCCCGGTCGATCGGATCGGCACCGAGCGGGACGACGATGGAGGCCCAGAGCACCGGGTGGCCTTCGCGGATGAACAACCGGCCGCCGGGGCGCAGGACGGCTGCCACCACCTCGGCCCAGCGGCGGATGTCCGGCAGCCAGCCGATCGCCCCGATGCCGGTGTAGACCAGGTCGAACTGCCGTCCGCCCAGTGCCTCGGGAGCGGAGTACACGTCCGACTCCACGTAGTCGATGTCCGCGCCGGCCTGCTCGGCGAGCCTCCGCGCCTCCGCGAGGGACGCCGGGGACAGGTCGAGGCCGGTCAGGTGGCCACCGAGCCGGTGCAGGCTCAGCGTGTCCGTGCCGATGTGGCACTGCAGGTGGACGACGTCGAGGCCGGCGATGTCGCCCAACCGTGGCAGGTCGAACGTCACGACCTGGGAGAGCGCTGACGGATCCTCCAGCAAGCGTTCGATGCCGTAGTTCTGCGCGTGGATGGGTGCCCGGCTGTCCCAGTTCGCGCGGTTGATCGCGAGATAGTCGGCGGATTCGGACGTCATCGTCACACCCTAGGCGGCGAGTCGTGTGTGGAATACCTCGGAGCGCTGGGGACTTGGTAGCAGGGTGAGCAGCACACGAGGCACAACCGTCGGCTTCCGTTCCGAGCGAGGCGCCATCCTGATGGCGCTGATGCTCACGACCGGGCTGATCGCGATCGACGCCACCATCCTCGCCACGGCCGTCCCATCGGTGGTCAAGGACCTCGGCGAGTTCGACCAGTTCCCGTGGCTGTTCTCGGTGTACCTGCTGGCCCAGGCGGTCTCCGTCCCGATCTACTCCAAGCTCGCCGACACGATCGGACGCAAGCCGGTGATCCTTGTCGGCATCGGCCTCTTCCTTGTCGGCTCCGTGTTCGCCGGCTTCGCCTGGAACATGACGTCGCTGATCGTCTTCCGCGTCATCCAGGGTCTCGGCGCCGGCGCTGCCGCCCCGATGTCGATGACCATCGTCGGGGACATCTACACCGTCGAGGAACGTGCCCTCGTGCAGGGCTACATCGCCAGCGTCTGGGCCGTGTCATCGGTGGTCGGCCCGGCGCTCGGCGGGGTCTTCTCCCAGTTCGCCTCCTGGCGCTGGATCTTCATCGTCAACATCCCGCTGTGCCTGATCGCCGGCTGGGCGATCATGCGCTCCTACCACGAGCAGGTCGAGAAGCGTCGGCACAAGATCGACTACGCTCGGCGCCGTGCTGCTCACCGTCGGGCTGACGGCCGTGATCCTCGCCCTGCTCGAGGGCGGCAACGCCTGGGCATGGCTCTCCGTCCCGAGCGTGCTGAGCTTCGCCGTCGGTATCGCAAGCCTCGCCTGGTTCGTCTTCGTCGAACGCAGGGCTGCCGAGCCGATCGTCGACCTCGCGATCCTCGCCCGGCCGCTCATCCTCACCACGACGCTGGTCTCCCTCGGCGTCGGTGCCCTGATGATCGGGGTGACGAGCTTCGTTCCCACCTACCTGGAGAACGCCCTCAACGCTCCCCCGCTGGTCTCCGGCATCGCCGTCGCGGCCCTCACCCTCGGCTGGCCGCTGGCCGCCGCCAACTCCGGCCGCGTCTACATGCGCTGGGGCTTCCGGACGACCATCCTCGCCGGCAGCGCGATCGCCCTGCTCGGCACCATCGCGCTCGCGGCGACCGGGCCGTATCCGCAACCCCTTCACGGTCGCGGCCGTTGCGTTCGTCATCGGCTTCGGCCTCGGGTGGACGGCAGCCCCGACGCTGATCGCTGCACAGGCCTCCGTGGACTGGGACGAGCGTGGCGTCGTGACCGGCGTCAACGTGTTCGCGCGCTCGGCCGGGAGCGCCGTCGGTGTGGCGATCTTCGGTGCGATCGCCAACAACGTGATCAACGCGGGGCTCGGCGAGCATGACTACGCCACGATCGTTTCCGCCTCCACCTGGGTGTTCGTCGCCGTCGCGGTGCTGGCTGCGCTGATGTGCGTCGCGAGCCTGCGGATGCCGGGCGGCGCCGTGGACTCGGCGGCCTTCCAGCCGGCCACCCAGGGCGCCTCGGACTGACACCGGTCGTAGCGGCGTCGGCGGCCCTTCGTGACGCTTCGCTCGTTCCTCACGACGCTCCTCAGGGACCGGTCCGGGGCGAAGCGTTCAGCCGACGTCCTCCGAGGCGAGGATCGCCAGCACGCTCTCGGAGTAGAGCTCGCACTTGGTGCGGCCGACCCCCGGGATGCCGAGCAGGCGGGAGGCGTCCTTCGGGCGGTCCTCAGCGATCGCCATCAGGGTGGCGTCGGTGAAGATGACGAAAGCGGGCACCGAGCGCTCCTTGGCCAGCTCGAGTCGCCAGGCCACGAGACGGGCGTAGGTGTCCTCGTCGTAGCCGGGCTGGCAGTCGAGGTGGCGCTTCAGCTTGCGTTCTGCGCCGGTGCTCACCGGGTGGCCGCAGATCCGGCAGGTGGCGCTCATCGCCGATGTCGGCTTCGGCGCACGACCCGGCCTCGTCGGCGGAGGGGCCGGCCGGGCGGCGATGCCGTCGAGGAACCGCGACGGCTGACGGTTGCCGCCACCGCCGCGACGTGACCGCGACCAGGTGATCAGCAGCATCCGCCTCGACCGGGTGATGCCGACGTAGAACAGCCGGGCCTCCTCAGCCACCTGCTCGGGGCCGGCGGCCAGCGAAAGGGGCAGCGTGCCCTCCTGGGCCCCGACCAGGGCGACGGCCGTCCACTCCAGACCCTTCGCGCCGTGCAAAGTGGACAGCGTGACCCCGTCCGCACTGAGCGGGTGTTCGGCCTGGGTACGGACAGCCAGTTCTGCGACGAACGCTGCCAGGTCGGCCCCCGGCTGCGCGGAGACCACATCCTCTGCCAGTGCGAGGACGGCAGCCAGCGACTCCCAGCGTTCCCGCACCCGGCCCTGCCCGCTCGGCGGCTGCACGGTCCAGCCGAGGCGGGACAGCACGTCACGGCAGGCGTCGACAGCGGGGACCGTCCCGTCGCGCCGGGCCGCTTCGGTGAGGGTGCCCACCGCCTGGCGCACCTCGGGACGGTCGTAGAAGCCTTCGCCGCCACGCACGGTGAACGGCACCTGCGCCTGCGCCAGCGCCGCCTCGAACAGTGGCGACTGGGCGTGCACCCGGTAGAGCACGGCCTGGTCGCGCCACGGCACCCCTGCCTCGTGCTGCTCCACCAGCCACCGCGCAACGGCGGCTGCCTCGTCGAACTCGCTGGCGCACGGCAGGACGCGCGGCTGCGGCCCAGACGGGCACTGCGACTCCAGCGTCACCGTGCCGAGCCGGGTGTTGCGGGCCACCTTGTTGGCCAGCTCGACCACCTCAGGACTGGAGCGGTAGTCCCGCACGAGTCGCACCACCGTTGCGTCGGGGAAGCGATCGGAGAAGCCGGTGAGGTGGACCGGGCTGGCACCGGCGAACGAGTGGATGGTCTGCGCCGGGTCACCGACGACGCAGTGGTCGCGTCCCTCCCCCCACCACAGGTCGAGCAGGTTCTGCTGCACCGGGTTCACGTCCTGGTACTCGTCGACCACCAGGTGCCGGTAGGTGGCGCGCACCTCCTGCTGCGATGTCGTCGTTCTCCGCCAGCATCGCGGTGGTGCACAGCAGGATGTCGTCGAAGTCGATCACACCGCGATCGGCCTTCACCTGCTCGTAGCGGCCCAGGACACGTCCGACCTGCTTGAGGTCGAGGTTGGCCACCTCCCGTCCGGCGGACGCGGCGAGCTCCGCGTAGTCGGCAGGGACGATGTTGCTCACCTTCGCCCACGAGATCTCGGTGAGCAGGTCACGCAGGGTGCTGTTGTCCGGGCTGAGCCGCAGGCGGCGCGCCGCATCGGCCGCCATCGAGAAGCGCTCGTCACTGACGTCCGGCAGCGTGCTGCCGTACGCGCGGGGCCAGAAGTACTGGGCCTGGCGGAGGGCAGCGGAATGGAAGGTGCGGGCCTGCACCGCCGGCACGCCGAGCTCGCGGCAGGCGCGACCGGAGCTCACCGGCGGCCCGCGTGGTGAACGTGACCGCGAGCACGGCAGCAGCGTTGTAGACCCCGGTGGCCACGCCGTAGGCGATGCGGTGGGTCAGCGCCCGCGTCTTCCCTGTGCCTGCACCGGCGATGACGACCACCGGATGGCCGAAGCTGGTGGCCACCTGCTGCTGCTCGGGGTCGAGGCCGGCGAGCAGCTCGGCAGGTTCAGCGATCACGGGACCCCACTGTAGGCAGTGCCTCCGACGAAACTGTCACCGGCTACCCGTAATCTGAGCCTCACCATGCAGTTCCACCACGCGCGCACCGCAGACCAGCTGGTCGACACCCTCGTCTCGCTCTGGTCGGAACCCCGCGAGGACCCCTTCGATTTCGACCTGGCCGTCGTGCCGGGCCCCGGCTTCCAGCGCTGGCTCTCCCAGCGGCTGGCCACCGTCGGCGACCAGCCGGGCATCTGCGCAGGGATCGACTTCACCTCGCTGGCAGCCCTGGAGCGACGTCTCACCGGACCCGACGACCCGTGGCGTCCCGAACGGCTGGCCTGGCTCGTCCAGCGCGTGGCAGCCGACGCCGACGACCCGGCACTGGCTGTGCTGCAGGCGCATCTTGCCGCTTCCCGGGAGGGTTCACCGCCGCGCACCGGATCGCCCGCCAGTTCGCCGGCTACGCCCGGCACCGTCCCTCGATGCTGGCGGCCTGGGCTGCCGGCGCCGACACCGGTCCCGACGGCTCGCCGCTGGGCGCCAACAGCTGGCAGGCGCACCTCTGGCGACTGCTCGCAGCAGAGCTGGGCGATGACCCGCTGACGCGCAGGGCAGCGGTGCTGGAGCGGCTGGGCGCAGCCGCCGTCCCCGGTCTGGCGAAGCGGGTGGCCGTGCTGGCCCCCCTCCACCTGGACGCGGCGACGCTCGACCTGCTCGGAGCCCTCGGCCGGCACCACCGGATCGACCTGCTCGCGCTGACGCCCGCGCCGACGCGCATCAGCGTGTGCCGGGCGGGCCGACCTCCGTCGGGCCGAGGTGTCCAGGCTTCCCGGGCATCCGCTCAACGAGTCACTCGCCGCCGTCGCAGACGAGGTGTCCCGCCTGCTGCCGCCGGCTGCTCCCGCCGGCGAGCCGGCCGCACCGGAGAGCCTGCTGGGCTGGCTGCAGTCCGACGTGCGCGCCGACCGGCAGCCCGTCCGCCGCCTCCTCGAGCGTGGCGACGCCTCCGTCCGCGTCCACCTCTCCCACGGACGCGACCGGCAGGTGGAGGTGCTCCGGGAGGTCCTCACCGGCCTGCTCTCGGCCGATCCGACGCTCGAGCCCCGTGACGTCGTGGTGCTCACCCCCGACGTGGACGCCTTCGCCCCTCTCGTCGGTGCTGCCTTCACGCCTCCCGCCGGCGCAGCCGTCCACCCCGCGCAGCGGTTCCGGGTGCAGGTCGCCGACCGCTCGGTGGCGCAGGTCAACCCGATGGTCACGCTGCTCCTCGACCTGCTGCGCCTGCCCGACGGGCGCATCGAGGCGTCCACGCTGCTGGAGCTGTGTGCCCGTCCGGGCATCGCGCAGCGGTTCGGGTTCGCAGCGGAAGCCCGCGAGCGGCTGGTCGACCTGGTGGATCGGTCCGGCATCCGCTGGGGCCTCTCGCAGGCGCACCGCGCGGGCTACGGGTTGCAGGCGTTCCCGCAGAACACCTGGTTCGCCGGACTGCAACGCATGCTGCTGGGCGTCACCCTCGCCGAGACCGACCTGATCTCCGCCGGCACCGTCCTGCCGATGGACGACGTCGAGTCCTCCGATGTCGAACTGGTCGGCGGCCTCACCGAACTCGTCGGACGGCTCGCCCGCCTCGTGACGGAACTCCAACGACCGGCGACGCTCGCCGACTGGGCCGAGCGGTGCCGCAACGGCCTGTCATCCCTCGTGCGGCTCCCCTTCGACTCCGAGTGGCAGCTGGGCGACGTCTGGGCAGGCCTCGCCCGCCTCGCCGAGCACGGCGGGGAGGCGGCCGACACCCTCGTCGGGCGCCACGCCGCCGTCCGTGCCATCGAACAGGAGTTCTCCAGCTCACCGGCCCGTGGCGCCTTCGGCAACGGCTCCCTGGTGGTCGCAGGGCTCGCATCGCTACGACAGGTGCCGCACCGCGTCGTTGTGCTCCTCGGCTGGGACGCGGACTGCTACCCCCGCTCGGGACGCCGCCACGGCGACGACCTGCTCGGCGTCGAGCCGCGTGTCGGCGACCCCTCTGCGGCGCTCGACGACCGCCAGGTGCTGCTCGACGCGATCCTCGCAGCGCGGGAGACGCTGGTCATCGTCGCCCAGGGACGCAGCGAGGCGACCAACGAACCCGTGCCACTGGCCGCGCCGCTGGCAGAACTCCTCGAAGCCCTGGACGACACGGCCGAAACCACCGAGGGCACGCGCGCCGGCGCTGCGGTCACCGTCCAGCACCCGCTGCAGCCCTTCGACCCCCGCTACTTCGATGCCGCCCATCCGGAACTGGCCAGCGCCGACCCGCTGGCGCACAGGGCAGCCATCGCCAGCCTCGCAGAACCCGTCGTCGCACCCACGTTGTCGCCGCTCGGGCCGCTCCCGTCCGAAGGACCTTTCCACCGGGGTCAGCCTCGACGACCTCACCGGATACTTCGGCCACCCCGCCCGCGCGCTGCTGCGGGGCCGCACCGGCATCAGCCTCGGCGACGAGCAGCAGTCGGGTGACTCGATCCCGATCGAGCCCGACCACCTCGAGCGGTGGCAGATCGGCAACCGCATCCTCGGGCGGCTCCGCGCCGGCCACGACGAGGATGCCGTCAAGCGCGCCGAGTGGTTGCGCGGCGACGTCCCGCCGTTCGAACTGGGCAACACCCTGCTCGACGGCGTCCTCACCGAGGCCCGACGCTCGGTGCGCGAGGTGCCGGCCGACCTGCCCGAGCCCCGCCTGCACGACCTCGCCCTCACCGTCCCCGTGCCCGGCCACGGCCAGGTGCCGCTGGTCGGACGCGTCGCCAGCTACGGCACGGAGCTCCTGCAGGTGGAGTTCTCCAGCCTCCAGCCGCGGCATCGACTGACGGCCTGGCTGCGGCTGCTCGCCCTTTCTGCTGCCGAGCCGGGCGACTGGCAGGCCCGTGTCGTCGGCAAGGGCAGGCGCACCATGCTGGTCGCCCCTCCGCAGGAGGCTGCCCGCGGCCTCCTGGGGCGCTACCTCGCCCTGTACGCCCTCGGCATGTCGCAGCCGCTGCCAGCGCTGCCGCGGATCGGTGCAGCCTGGGCCGGGTACCGGGTCAGCCACCGCGACCCCGGTGACCCGCTGGTCAGCAGGAAGAACCTCGACCGCTGCTGGGAGTGGGAGTCCGACGACTACTGGCGCACCTTCTTCACCTTCCCCGCGCTGCTCGACCTTCCCGCAGCCGATGTCGCCGTCCCCGACGCCGACCCGCGTGAGCGCACCCTCGTCGGCGCCCTCGCCACCTGCATCTGGGAGCCGCTGCTCGCCGCGGAGGTACCGGCATGAAGCGCTTCGAACCCTCGGGCCCGCTGCCGCTGCGGCACAGCCGTGCTCGAGGCCAGTGCAGGAACCGGCAAGACCCACGCGATCGCAGCGCTCGCCACCCGCTACCTCGCCGAGGGCCGGGTGTCGGCCGACCGGCTGGCCGTGATCAGCTTCAGCCGTATCGCCTCCGCGGAACTGCGTTCCCGGGTGCGCGACCGCATGCGCAGCACAGCGGACACCCTCACCCAGGGCCTCGCCGGGACGCTGCGGCACCTGCCCGACGCGACCGACGGGCTGCTGCTGGACGGCACGAAGGCAGAGGTCCAGGCCCGGCTGGCGCAACCTGCGCCGGGCGATCGCCACCCTCGACGCGGCCAGCATCATGACCATCCACCAGTTCTGCCAGGCGATGCTGAACGAGCTCGGCGTGCTCGCCGAGGCGGACCCGCAGGCGACGCTCGTCGAGGACCTCAGCCTCGTCCGCGACCAGGTCGTCGAGGACCTGTACCTCGCCCGGTACGCCCGCAACGCCGCAGGGGACGCCGTTCGACCTGGCCACGGCCCGCAAGCTGGCCCGGGAGGCCGACGAGCTGCCCGACGCCCCGCTGGTTCCCGCGGAGGGGCTCAGCGGCCGGCTCGCCGAGCGGCTCGAGTTCGCCACGGCCGTCCGCGAGGAACTGGCTGCACGGAAGCGGCGTCTGGGGGTCTACTCCTTCGACGACCAGTTGCTCCGGCTGCGCGACTCAGTTGCGCGGCCCCGAGGCGCCAGGCGCGCCTTGCCCGGCTGCGCGGACGCTGCGAGGTGGTGCTCGTCGACGAGTTCCAGGACACCGACCCGGTGCAGTGGGAGATCCTGCGCACCGCCTTCGCCGACCACGTGCCGCTGGTACTGATCGGCGACCCCAAGCAGAGCATCTACGCCTTCCGCGGCGCCGACGTCGTTGCCTACACCGACGCCGTCCGGACAGCGTCCGAGCAGTACTCCCTCGGCGAGAACCACCGCGCGGACGCGGGTGTCGTGCGCGCCGTGAACGCGCTGTTCCACAACGCGACCCTCGGTGACGGCATCGCGGTGCCGCCGGTCACCGCCAGCCACACGACATCCCGCCTGATCGCGGCCGACGGTTCACCGTGGGCAGCGCCGGTCCGCCTGCGCTGCGTCACCGGCGACGAGCCGCTGCGGGCCGGCGAGGCTCGCACGCGCATCATCGAGGACCTGACCGCAGAACTGATCGGGCTGCTGAACAGCGACGCCCGCGTCGTCGACTCCGACGGCCCGCGTCCGCTGCAGGCACGCGACGTCGCGATCCTCGTCAGCACCAACCAGCGCGGACGGCAGATCGCCGACGCGCTGACCTGCGCCGGGGTCCCGGTGGCCTTCTCCGGCGCCGACTCGATCTTCGCCACCCCGGCCGCCAAGGCCTGGCTGGTGCTGCTGCGTGCCCTCGAGCAGCCGCGCCGGGCGGCCGTGCGGGCGGCGATCGTCACCGATTTCGTCGGCGCCGACCTCACCGGGCTCGCCACGGCCGACGAGGAGCAGCTGACGGCCTGGTCCGGCCTGCTGCAGGGCTGGTCCCGGGTCCTCGCCGGCCAGGGTGTCGCCGCCCTCTTCGCCGCCGTCCAGGCCGAGGCCACCTCCGGCGGTGGCAGCCTCGCCGAGCGCGTCCTTCGCCGTCCCCGCGGCGAACGGGACCTCACCGACTACCGGCACCTCGCCGAGATCCTGCACGCCCAGCACACCGACGGGCTGCGCGGGCAGGCGCTGGTGTCCTGGCTCGCAGAATCGGTGGCCCTCGGGTCGGCCGGCTCCGACCGCATCCGGCGACTCGAGACCGACCGGCACGCCGTCCAGATCATGACCGTGCACAAGGCCAAGGGCCTCCAGTTCCCGGTCGTGCTGCTGCCGGAGGCCGCCGACCTGTGGGTGCCCGACGACGACGACGACAAGTGCCTCGCCTTCCACGAGGGCGGACGCCGGGTGCTCGACCTCGGCGGACGCGACGCCCCCGGCCGCGCGGAACGGCTGCGGGAGCACGCTGCCGAGCAGGCAGAGGACCGCCTGCGCAGCCTGTACGTCGCGGTCACCCGCGCCCAGTCGCAGCTCACCATGTGGTGGGCGCGCACCTGGGCCAACACCGAGGCCGCCCCGCTGCACCGCATGCTGTTCCGCCGCCGCGACCGCGTCGGCCCCCCGGAGCCGAGCTATCCGCTGGACACCCCTCCCGGCGACGGCCACCCGTCGGGTCTGGACTGGCTCGCGCCGGCGGGGATCCTCGTCGAGGACTGCCTGCCGGTGACCCCGGCGCGGCTCGCCCCCGACACCGACCGTCCCGCACAGCTCACCCTCGCCCGGTTCGACCGGGGCGTCGACCAGTTGTGGCGACGCACGTCCTACTCCGGGCTCACCGAGGCCGTGCACGCCCGCCCGCCGATCGCGCTGACGGCGGAGGCCGTCGTCGACGACGAGCCGGCCGCTGCCGTCCCCCTTGTCGGCGGGGCGCCGGGAGTGGCCTCCCCCATGGCGGAGCTGCCCGGCGGCGCGGCGTTCGGCAGCCTCGTGCACCAGGTGCTGGAGAACCTCGACTGGTACGCGCCCGACGTCTCCGACGAGCCCGCGCTTGCCGAGCGGCTCCTCGAAGCCACCACCGCAGCTGCCCAGCGCTACCCGGTCGCCGGCGTGACGCCCGAGGCCCTCGGCGTGGGCATGCTGCCCAGCCTGCTGACCCCGCTCGGGCGGCTCACCGACGGGCTTCCCCTTGCCGGCATTCCCGTGGCCGACCGGCTCAGCGAGCTGAACTTCGAGTTCGCGCTCGGCAACGCCGGCACGCGCACCACCCTCGCAGGCGTGGCCGACCTGCTCGGTCGCTGGCTGCCCGCCGGACGACCCGCTGGCCGCCTACCCCGCAGAGCTCGCCCAGCCGCAGCTGGCCGGGCAGGCCCTGCGCGGCTTCCTCACCGGCAGCATCGACTCGGTGCTGCGCATCCGATCGGCCGACGGTCCACGGTTCGTCGTCGTCGACTACAAGACCAACCGCCTCGGCCCGGCCGAACTCACCCTCGACCACTACGACGAGCCGGCGATGGTGGCCGAGATGATGCGGACCCACTATCCGCTGCAGGCGATCCTCTACTGCGTCGCCCTCCACCGCTTCCTCGCCGCGCGGCTGCCCGACTACGACCCGGAGACGGCACCTCGGTGGCGTCGGCTACCTGTTCGTGCGCGGCATGGGCGGCCCGACGGCGGTCGACGGCAAGGGCGTGTTCAGCTGGTTCCCGCCCGCCGGCCTCGTGACGGAGCTGTCGGACCTGCTCGCCGATCGGAGGCAGCGATGAACGACCTCGCCACCAGCCTCACCCCCGGCCTGCTCCTCGACGTCCATGCCACCGGCGCCCTGTCGTGGGGTGACGTGCACGTCGCCCAGAAGGTGTCGCACCTGTTCGGGGAATCCGACCAGCGTGTCCTGCTGGCACTGGCGATGGCCGTCCGGGCCCTGCGTGCCGGGTCGACCTGCCTCGAACTGTCGGCGATCGACGAGGTGCGGTTCGACACCGACGAGGAGAGCGTCGGCATCCCGTCCGAGATGCTGCCGGAGGCCGACGCGTGGCTGGCAGCGATCATCGCCAGCCCGCTGGTGACCGTCGGTGCCGACGGCGGTGGCGATCGCCCGCTGCGCCTCGTGGGCCAGCGGCTGTACCTCGAGCGGTACTGGCAGGAGGAGTCGGTCGTGGCCACCGAACTCGTGGCACGCTTCGGTCGTCCGCCTGCCCCGGTCCCCGCCGCAGCCCTCGCCGCTGCGCGAGCCGAACTGCTCGGCGACGACCCGGACCTCGACCAGGCGACGGCTGCCGTCGTGCCGGCGCTCACCGGGGTGACCGTCGTCGCCGGCGGGCCGGGCACCGGCAAGACCCACACCCTCGCCCGACTGCTCGGCGTGCTGTGGCGGACGCTGCCGACGCCGCCCCTGGTTGCCCTCGCCGCACCCACGGGGAAGGCCGCCGTGCGCATGCAGGAGGCGCTCGCCGATGCCGTGACCGAGCTGCCGCCCGACATCGCCGGTGCGCTCGAGCAACTGCAGGCCACCACCATCCACCGGCTGCTCGGGCTGGGTGCCCGATTCCCGCAACCGCTTCGTGCACTCCCATTCCAACCCGTTGCCGCACGACGTGGTGGTGGTCGACGAGGCGTCCATGGTGAACGTGACGCTGATGGCGCGGCTGCTGGAGGCCCTGCGTCCCCAGGCGCGGCTGGTGCTCGTCGGCGACCCCGACCAGCTCGCCCCGGTCGAGGCCGGCGCCGTGCTGGCCGACATCGTGGATGCCGAGACCGCCCCGGCCACGTCGCTCGCCCCCGCGCTCGCCGAGCTCGGGCTCCCGCCGTCGGGGCCGGTCGTCCGGCTGCGTCACAACTACCGCTCCGTCCGCTCGATCGCCGAGCTGGCCGCGGCGGTGCTGTCCGGCGACGATGACGCCGCTGTGGCCCTCGCAACAGCAGGAGCACCCGGGGTCCGGTTCGCAGCAACGGCGGAGGAGACCGACCTGCGTGCCCGCGTCACCACTGACGGGGTGGCCATGGTCACCGCCGCCCGCGAAGGCCGCGTGGACGATGCGCTGGCGCACCTCGAGGAGCATCGCCTGCTGTGTGCCCACCGGCGCGGGCCGTACGGCGTGACCCTGTGGTCGCGCCAGGTCGAGGAGTGGCTGGCTGCAGAGCTGGACGGGTTCGACGTCACGCAGACCTGGTACGCCGGCCGGCCCCTGCTGGTGACCCAGAACTCCCCCGACCTCGGGCTCTACAACGGTGACACCGGGGTGGTCGTCAACCACGACGGCCTGCTCCGCGCGCACTTCTCGCGGGGTCGCAAGGTGCACACCGTCTCCCCGTTCCTGCTGGAGGGCGTGCAGACGATCCACGCGATGACGGTGCACAAGGCCCAGGGCAGCCAGTTCGACCGGGTGACCGTCGTGCTGCCGTCCCCCGATTCGCCGCTGCTGACCCAGGAGTTGCTGTACACCGCCATCACCCGTGCGAAGTCCGAGGTCACCCTCATCGGCTCGGAGGAGTCGCTGCGCAAGGCCGTCCGCCAGAAGGCGCGGCGGGCGTCCGGGCTGCGCGACCGGCTCTAGACGGACCGGGTGCTGACGGGACCGACCCCACTGTGGGCTGTGATGGTCCCAGGGTGGCGAGAGCGCCTGATCCCGACCCCAGTTCTGTGATTCGCCTGTGGCCGGAACTGTGGCCGGACTAGCATTTTCTTGCTGGCCAGAGGGACGGCGGGGCCTGGAGTCTGATGAATCTGCTGCGAAGCAAGCTGTCGATCCCAAAGGTGGGACGCGGCCTGGTTTCGCGTCCCCGCCTCGTCGAACTGCTGTCCTCGCCGACGGCCCGGGTGTGCGTGCTGTCTGCTCCCCCGGGCTTCGGGAAGACCAGTGCTGTGGTCGACTGGCTGCACAGCACCGGCAGGCCCTCGGCGTGGCTGTCGCTGGACGAGGCCGACAACGATCCCGGCCGTTTCGTGCCCTACCTGATCGCCGCGATCGGTGGAGTTCCCGAGGACACCGCGGGGCTGGTCCGCCCGGTCCTCGGGGATCCCATCGAGATCGCAGACGGGCTGGCGGGATTGCTGGAGGAGCCCGGCACGCCGGCAGTCCTTGTGCTGGACGACCTCCACCTGGTCCATGACCAGGGCGTGCTGGCGATCATCGACGCCCTGATCCCCCGGCTCCCGAGCGGTCATGCGATGGTGATCGTGACGCGTGAGGATCCGCCGTTGCGCCTGTCACGCGTCCGCGCGGCCGGTGAGCTCGTTGATGTCCGCGCGGAGCAGTTGCGGTTCAGCGTTCCCGAGGCCGACGCCTTCCTGCGGCAGCGGATGTCGCTCGCGCTGCCCATCGATGCGGTCCGCGCACTGACCGACAGTACGGAGGGATGGCCGGCGGTGCTGCAACTCGCGGCGCTGACCCTTGCCGGACGACCCGATGCTGCCGCGCGCGCTGTGGCCATCGGTGCCGACCACCGGCTCATCCTCGACTACGTGACCGAGGAGGTCCTCGACAGGCTCGATGCGGATCAGGTGACCTTCCTCGAGCAGACCTGTCATCTCGAGCGGCTCTCCGGGGGCCTCTGCGACGCGGTCACCGGCTCGGCCGGTGGTGCCGCGATGCTGCGGCGCCTTGAGCGGGAGAACCTGCTGCTGGTCCCGCTGGACGAGCAACGACGCTGGTATCGGTACCACCGACTCTTCGCAGGGTTGCTGCGGATCCGCCATCGGGCGCCAGCCGGTCCGGTACACCGGTCGGCCGCCTTCTGGTTCTGGGAACAGTCGCTGCCCGTGGAAGCCCTGGACCATGCCGTGCAGGTCGACGACTTCGGGTCCGTCAGGGACCTGATCTGGCGGGCGGGCAGCCGCATGCTGCACACCGGCGAAGTCCCGGCTGTCCGGGCGTCCCTCGCGCGACTGCCGGCCGACGTCGCCCACTCCGACCTCGGCGTGTGCCTCCTGCAGGCGTGGGCGTGCGTCCTGGGCGGTCCGTTCGAGGACCCCGGGTCATGGCTCGACCTCGCGCGCGAGGCGACGAGCGATGTGCAGCCCGGCTCCGAGACCCTTGCCGCGATCCTGCCCGGGATGTCGCTGATGATCCGCGCGATGGCCGCGACGCATGCCGGCCGCTACGGCGAGGCGATCGCCCTTGCGCAGGCAGCCGTCGACGGTGGTCCACCCGCGGGCGCGACCCCGGCGCACGCCCTCGTCCACCAGGGTGATGCCTTGACCGTGCTCGGCCACGCCTTGTGGGAAGCGGGTGACCCGAAGCGGGCCGCCCAGGCCTACAGCGAGGCATTGCCCCTGCTGCGATCGGCCGGCAACTGGCTCGCCGTGGCCGAGATGACGGCGAATCTCGCAAGGATCGAACTCCGTCGTGACCGGCCAGAGGCTGCACTGCAGCTGTGTGTGGACTACGGCGAACGGGGCACGCCGGCCGACGCCCGCGTCCTCCTGGCCCGGGCGCGGGCCCTGCTCGACCTGGGACGCCCCGAGGCGGCCGAGGTTGCCGAAACGGCACTCGCGCGGGCGAGGGCTGCCGGTGACCTGGCCACGATCACGGAGGCACGGGAAGCGCTGAGCGCACGAACCTCCGGTTCCTTCGCCCTCGCCAACGGGACGAGCCTGAGCGCACGAGAGCTCGAGGTGCTGCGACTGATCGCGACCGGACGGTCCAACACGCAGATCGCGACCGACCTGTTCCTCAGCGTTGGCACGGTCAAGACGCATGCGCATTCGATCGCGACGAAGCTGGGCACGGCCAACCGCGTCGAGACGGTCGCCGTCGCTCGTGACCTCGGACTGTTGGGGTAGTTCACGGGCGATCCACGCCGACCGTCACTCCAGGTGGTCGAGGACGTTGGTTCGCGGCAGGTAGGCAACACAACGCAACCCACCGGTGGGTCCAGGGGGCCATTCGCGCTATTCGGCAAGGCTCCCGTCGAGCCACGATTCGATCATTCTCCTGGCGATCGAGGTGTGCGGCGGAAGCACCACATCCCCCTCGGCCATCGCCGCGACCAGCTGGTCGCGGGTGAACCAGCGGGCGAGTTCGATCTCGCCGACGGCAGGCACGGGCTCGTCGCTCGTGGCGTGCGCGAGGAAGCCCACCATCAGCGACCGCGGGAAGGGCCAGGGCTGCGAACCGAGGTAGGTGACCCCGGTGAGTTCCAGGCCGACTTCCTCGGCCATCTCCCGGTGCACGGTCTGCTCGAGCGACTCCCCCACCTCGACGAAACCGGCGAACACCGAGTACCTCCCCGGCGGCCAGCTCGGCTGCCGGCCCAGCAGCAACCGGTTGTCGGGATCGACGATGGCGACGATCACCGCGGGATCCGTGCGCGGGTAGAGCTCGAGCCCGCAGGCCGTGCACCTGCGTGACTGCCCGCCGTGGACGGCCCGGGTGGCAGCGCCGCAGCGCGGGCAGAACCTGCTGCACGGCATGCCAGGTGGCGAGCCCGACAGCCGTGAACGCCGCCTCGAGCCCGGCGGCCGGCAGGCCGTCCATCACCGCGCGGAGCCCGGTCAGCTCCTCCTCCGCTTCCACGCGGGTCGCGAACCACGGCCGCCCGTCGATGCGGCCGAGCAGGTAGTGCAGCTCGGGATCGAAGTCGACCTCGGCGCGACGCGTCAGGAGCGAACCGTCCTGCGCCCGCCTCGACACTGGCGTCGCCGACCCGCAACACCACGGCGTCCGGGTCGGCCCAGGCGGCCAGCACCCAGTCAGGGTCGGTGCGCAGTTCCTCGACCCGATCCAGGCCGCTCCCGTTCCGCCAGTCGATCACTGCGCAAGGCTAACCGAGCCGGGCACCGCAGCCAGCAGCACCTCCAGCCCTGCCCGGTCCGGCAGGACGGCCGGACGGACGACCTCTGCTGCCCGCAGGTCGTAGAACACGGCGTCCACCTCGTGCCACGTCCAGCCCGTTGAGCTCTGCCCACGCCAGCCGGTAGCAGGCCAGCTGCAGCGGATCGGCCCGGCGGGCGTCGCCGGTCTTCCAGTCGACCACCTGTGCCCGGCCGTCGGTGGCCGTGAACACCGCATCGATCCGCCCACGCACCAGGCGTCCGGCGAGCACGAGCGTGAACGGTGTCTCCACGGCCACCGGCACCGCATTCGCGTACGGCCCGGCCTCGAACCCTGCCCGCAGCTGTTCGAAGTCGACGCCGGCGACCTCGCCGTCATCGCCGTCGAGCAGCGGCGACTGGCCCCGGAACCGGTCCTCCAGCCACTGGTGGAAGCCGATCCCCCACCGCTGCGCCTCGCTGACCAGCCGCGGCATCGGACGCCGCAGCTCTGCCGCGTAGCCGGCGGGGTCCTTCGCCAGCCGGCCGAGGCCGGTCACCGACAGGTAGTCGGGAAGCCGTCCGGCGCTGCGTTCGCGGACCGTCTCCAGTTCGGCGGCGATCAGCCCGGACGACGAGCGCGCGCCAGTGCTCGACGAGCTCGGCTCTGGTCGAGGCTGAGCCCGGCAACCTCCGGGTAGTCGCCGTCACCGGCAGCCGCGCGGGCGTCCCGCACGAGCGCTGCGGCCTCGCGACGCACGGTCCAGGCCACCGTGTCACCCACGGCCGGCCAGGAGGTGGTCGCGGCCTCGCCGAGCAGCGGGTTGGTGTCCGGGACGTCACCAGCCTCGCGTGACCCGCTGGGCGTGCGCGGCAACGGTCGACGAAGTAGTCCGACGGGTCGCGCGGCTTCGCCAGGCCGGGCGCCCCAGGTGTGGGTGCTGACCAGCAGCAGCTGCCGGGCCCGGGTCACCGCGACGTAGGCCAGCCGGTCCTCGCTGAGCCGCTGCTGCTCGGTGAGCGCCGAAGCGAACGCCGTCAGCTGGGCGTTGTCGACCCGGCCCAGCTGCGGCAGTGCGGAAGCGTCACCGCGCAACGGGTACGGCAGCGACGACGCGTTGCGCAGCCAGTTCCCGGTGACCCGATCGGTCGGGAACACGTCGGCGGCGAGACCGGGAACGAACACCACGTCCCACTCCAGCCCCTTGGCCTTGTGGACGGTGAGCACCTTCACCGAATCCGCGGCAGACACCACCGCCTGCTCCAGGCCGGTGCCGTACTCCCGTTCGGCCTCGAGGTAGGCCAGCAGGCCGGCGAGGGAGGCGTCGGCGTCGATGTCGGTGTAGTCGGCCACCGCCTGCACGAAGGTGGCCAGCGGCGCGCTCCCCCCGGCGCCGACCGCCTCGAGCTCGACGGCGAGCCCGAGGACCGAGATCACCCGCTGCACCAGCTCGGTGACCGCATCGCCGGCGTGGCGGCGGAGCAGGCCCAGCTCGCCGGCGAAGGCGGCGAACCGGCGCCGCGCGTCACCGGAGTAGGACAGCGGTGCCCGGGATCGGCGACGGCCTCGAGCAGGCTGGGCACGCAGGCGGGATCCGAGCCGGAGAGCACGGCTTCGAGGTCGCCTCCGCGCTCCCGGCACCGTCGGGACGCCGGGCAGCGGACAGCTCCCGTGCCCGCCGCCCGAGCAGCGCCAGGTCGGGGATGCCGATCGCCCACCGCGGTGAGGTCAGCAGCCGCAGCACCGACGGGTTCGCCGTCGCGTCGTCCAGCAGGGTCAGGGTGGCGACCACGTCGGCGATCGGCGGGCAGCTCCAGCAGCCCGCCGAGCCCGACGATCTCCGCCGGGATGTCCCGGGCCGACCAGCTCGGCGTACACGTCGGCGACCTGGCTGTTGCGCCGCGCGAGGACGGCGATGTCCGACCAGGCGGTGACCGCGCCGGTGGCGTGCAGCTCGGCCGTCCGGTCGGCGATGGCCGCCACCTCGTCCGGCCAGGTGGCGTGGCCGGCCGCCTCCACCCGTCCCGGCGGCGTGCCCGGGCGGCGCGACCAGGTCGAGGTCGAGGCCGTGGGCGACCAGCGCCGGCTCGCGCGCACCGGCCCGGCAAGGTCGTTGGCGGCGTCGAGCACCCGCTGGCCGCTGCGGCGGTTGACCGTCAGGGCGTAGCCGGTGGCCGGCTCGCCGTCGCGGGTTCGGGAAGTGGTGGGCGAAGTCGAGGATGTTGCTGGCCGCGGCGCCCCGCCAGCCGTAGATGGCCTGGCACGGGTCGCCGACAGCCGTCACCGGGTGCCCGCGGCCCGACGCCGGCGTCGGCGCCGGAGAACAGTCCGCGCAGCAGCGTCGCCTGCGCGGCGGAGGTGTCCTGGTACTCGTCCAGCAGCACCACGGCGAACTCCGACCGCAGCGCCGCCGGGACGGCCGGCACCTCGGTCGCCAGCCGGGCGGCCGCGGCCATCTGGTCGGCGAACTCGACGTAGCCGAGTTCGGCCTTCAGCTCCTCGTAGCGCACCACGAGGGTGGCCAGCTCCAGCCGCTCGGACGCCGCCGCCCGCGCGGTCTGCAGCGCCGAGTAGACCTGTCCCGCGCGGGTTGCGGGGCGCGGCGCTCGAGCTCGGCGTCGAAGGCCTCAGCCTGATCGGCCAGCGCCAGCGGGTCGACGAGGTGCGAGCGGAGCTCGCCCGACAGCTCGAGCAGCCGCTGGGTCACCGCGGCCGGCCGCAGCCGCGACAGGTACTGCAGGCCGGGGGTGTCGGCCACGACCCGGGCAGCGAGCCGGAACCGGGCGGCGCCGGTGATCAGCCGGGAGTCGCCCTCGATGCCCAGCCGCAGCCCGTGCTCGGAGACCAGCCGTCCGGCGAACGCGTCGTAGGTGAGGATCAGTTCCTCGCCGGCCTCGGGTCGGCGGACAGCACCCCGGCGCGGTGCAGCGCCTGCCGCACGCGGCTGCCCAGCTCGCCGGCGGCCTTGCGGGTGAAGGTGAGCCCGAGCACCTGCTCCGGCAGCACCTGGCCGGACCCGACCAGCCAGACCACGCGGGCCGCCATCACCGTCGTCTTGCCGGACCCGGCGCCGGCGATGATCACCGCCGGTTCGAGCGGTGCGGTGATCGCGGCCAGCTGCTGCTCGGAGAAGTCGATGTCGAGGACGCGGCTGAGCTGTGCCGGTTCCGTGAGCCTCATCGCAGCACCTGCCCGCCCCGGCCGGACGCCGGGCAGCTGTTGGCGAACGGGCACGTGCGGCAGTGCGGCCCCGGCGTCGCCGGGTAGCTGCCCTCCGCCACGACGCCGGCGGCCAGCGCCACCCGCTGGTGCACCCAGGTGGGGTACCGCTCCTCTTCCGGGTCGGCGTACAGGTACGGCGTCGACGCCAGCGAGGCCTGGTCGAACTCCTTCGGCAGGTCCTCGGGGCGTCCGGCGAGGCGCAGGTAGACCGCGGCGGCACCGGCGGTGCCGGTGTCGGGCTCGAGCCCGGCGAACCCGCCGGACGCGACGGCCAGCTGGTAGATGCCGAGCTGCTCCATGCCGGCGATCGCCGCGCGCGTCGGCGCCGTCCGGGAGGTCTTGAAGTCGACGACCCGCAGCCCTCCGGACGTGCGTTCCAGCCAGTCCACCTTGCCGTCGAGGCTGACGGTGAGGTCGTCGACCGTCGAGCTCGAGGGTGAACGGCACCTCGACGCCCACCAGTTCCGCGGCGGTGGCCTCCCGCCAGGCCAGGAACCGGGCCAGGCCGAGTTCGACCTCGACGCGTTCGGTCGCCGACAGCCAGGCAGCCTCGAACCGCAGCCGGTGCCAGACCTGGTCGAGCCGCTGCGCGAAGCTCGGCAAGCCCCCAGCCCTCGGTGACGGCCTGCTGCACCAGCAGGTGGATCAGCGACCCCAGCGCCGCAGCGAGCCCCGGCTCTCCCTCGCCGCGGGCCTCCCGGGCGAGGAAGTAGCGACGCGGGCAGGTGAGGATGCCGGTGACCTGGCTCGGGCTGAGCCGCACCGACCGGCCGGGCGCGAGCGGCTCGGGCAGGCTGGTCAGCTCCCGCACCCCCCACCAGGTGGACGGGTCGGCGGACGGCGCCAGGTGCCTGCCGCTGTCGTCGGCCGCGTCGGCGAGCCGTGCGAGCTCGACGGCTGCAGCGGCACGCAGTTCCGGCGGCGCTGCCGGGCGCGGTGGCGTAGCGACGCAGTTCCGCAGCCATGGCGGCGAGGGTCAGCGGCTGCCGGTGCCGGTCGGGCGCCGACAGCGGCACCCCGAGTTCGGCGAGGAACCGGGACGGCGAGTCGGCCTCCCCCTCCGTGCCTGCCGCGGCGGTGACGACCAGCCGGCGCCGTGCCCGCGAGCAGGCCAGGTGGAACAGCCGACGCTCGGCGGCCAGGAGGTCACGATGGTCGGTGCGGCCGGTGAGCCCGTCCGCGGTGAGCGCAGCCGCCTCGAGCACGGTGCTGACCCGCCGTCCGACCGGCCACACCCCCTCCTGCACGCCGGCAACGACGACCAGGTCCCATTCGCGTCCCCGTGCCCGGTGGGCTGTGAGCACCTGGACGCCACGGCCCCGCAGCCGCGACTCCCGCTCGCGGTCGGCGGGGATCTGCTGGCCGGCGAGCTCTGCGAGGAAGGCGCGGATGCCGCCCACCCCACCACGCCGGTCGGCCTCCGCAGCACTCTCGAACAGGGCGCACAGGGCGTCGAGGTCGGCGTCGGCGCGACTGCCGAGGGCACCGCCGGCCAGCGACTCCCGTGCCAGCTGGCGCGGCCACTCGGTGCCCTGCCACAGGGCCCACGCCACCACGTCGACCGGGTCGCCCGCCCGCACCCGGCGGGCAGCAGCGGCCAGCACGTCGAGCAGGCGGCGCAGCCGCTCCGTGACCGGGCTCGGATCGCCCTCATCCAGCCAGGCCGGGTCGTTGATCGCCGCGGCGAGCTGCTCGGGCAGCCCTGCCGGCGAGGTGGCCCGTCCCGCGCGCCACTCCCTGGCGAGCCGACGAAGGCCGAGCGCATCGAAGCCGCCCAGCGGCGAGGTCAGCAGCCGGATGGCCTCGTCGGGCTCGACCCGGCCGGCGGCTGTCACTTCCAGGGCGAGCAGCAGCGGACGCACCGACGGCGCCTGCGCCAGCGGGATCTCGTCGCCGGCGACCTCCACCGGGATACCCGCTGCGGCGAGCGAGCGGATGATCGGCCCGAGCTGCCGCCGACCGGAGCGCACCAGCACAGCCATGTCCCCGTAGTGGATGCCCGACACTCAGCCGCGCGCGCCGGATCTCGGCCGTGATGGTGTCGGCCTGGTCGGCCTCCCCCGAGCAGGCGAACACCTCCACCTCCCCGGGTTCTGCGACGGCGGGGACGACGTCGGACTGGCCTGCGCCGGCCGGACGCGGCAGCCGGGCCCGGACCCCGGCGAGGGCTTCGACGATCACCGGCCCGCCGCGGTGGCCGGTGGTCAGCTCCGCCCGTCGCACGGCAGCGTCCGGGCGTCCGAAGAAGCGCTCGAAGTCGGCCACAGCCCGCGGGTGGGCACCGCGGAAGGTCGAGCTGATGCTGTCGGGGTCGGCGACGGCCAGCACGGAGCGCCGAGCCGGCCAGGGTGGCCAGCAGCGCGATCTGGGCCGGGTCGAGTTCGGTGTAGTCGTCGATCAGCACCGCGCCGATCTCGGCGGCCAGCACGCCGGCGATGTCCGGTTCGGTGAGCAGCAGCCGCACGCGATGCACCAGCTCGGCGTAGTCGAGCACCCCCTCCGCGTCGAGCACGTCGAGGTACTCGGCGAAGAAGCTGCCCAGCGCCGCCCACTCCGGACGGTCCGGCCTCCTGCCCGAAGGCCGAGAGGTCCTCGGGTTCGAGGCCCAGCTGCCGTGCCCGGGCGATGGCCGCGCGGACCTGGGCAGCGAACCCGCGGGTGCCCAGCGCCGGCCGCAGTTCGGCGGGCCAGTGGGTGGCTCCGGAGACGGCGAGGAGCTCGCGCACCCGGTACTCCTGCTCGGGGGCCGCCAGCAGTCGCAGGTCGGGCCGCCCGGCGAATCGCTGCCAGATCGTGCGGCACAAGGCGTGCGCCGTCGTCACCACCGGCTGCCACGACCCGTCACCGAGTCCGGCGGCGATGGTGTTGCGCAGTGCGCTGGCAGCGGTACGGCTCGCCGCGAGCACCAGCGGCGCCGGGTCGCCGGAGAGGCTGCGCGCCACAGCTGCGTGCGCGAGCAGAGTGGTCTTGCCCGTTCCCGGGCCGCCCAGCACGAGCAGCGGGGCGTCCCAGCTCGCCAGCACCGCGGCCTGGTCGGGAGCGAGGGTCGGCAGGCTGGTCACACCCCTATGCAACCACCCGCCGCCGACAACCGTCCCTTCGACGCCCGGCAGGCCGACAAGGGGCCCTTCCCGGGTGGTGTGGACGCCGGTGGGGACGGCCTCTCGGGGTTGGCCCCGGTCCACCCCGGAACAGGGCGTCAAACCCTCCCGGCAACGGGCGCGACCGTGGGTCGGTGCGGCTAGATTGGGGGCCAACGCCCAAGATCGAGAGGTCATCTGATGAGCACACCCGCGCAGCCGTCCAGCCAGGGGCAGGCCGTCCAGCTGGCGCCGCCCGACATGCTGAGCCTCACCGCGCCCGCACCGCCCGCGACGGTCACCACCACGCAGGCCGGATCGATGGCCCCGCAGGTCGAGGCGACCCAGGTGCCCGGTGCTGGACGCGAAGGTCAACGACTTCCTCACAGCGCTCAACTCCGCCGAGGAGAACTCCCCCACCTTCTCCGCACAGGCCGACGCCGTGCGCAGCATGGGTGACGCCGACATCCGCAAGGCTGCGGAGACGTCCAACCGCCTGCTGCAGACCCCGGTGCGCGCCATCGAGGCCGGCGGCCTCGCCGACACCTCCAAGGTCGGCAAGACCCTGCTCGAGCTGCGTCGCACGGTCGAGGACCTCGACCCGGCGGGCGCGAAGGGCAGCAAGGGCTTCTTCGCGCGCCTGGGCGTCGGCAAGCCGGTGCAGGACTACTTCCGCAAGTACCAGAGCTCGCAGCAGCACCTCAACGGCATCCTGCACGCGCTGCGCTCCGGCCAGGACGAGCTGACCAAGGACAACGTCGCCCTGAACATGGAGAAGCAGAACCTCTGGACGGTGATGGGCCGGCTGAACCAGTACGTCTACATCGCCGAGCGGCTGGACGCGCGGCTGGCTGCCCAGATCGCCGAGCTCGAGCTGTCCGACCCGGACAAGGCCAGGGCGCTCAACCAGGACGTGCTGTTCTACGTGCGGCAGAAGCACCAGGACCTGCTCACCCAGCTGGCCGTCTCGATCCAGAGCTACCTGGCGATCGACATCATCATCAAGAACAACGTCGAGCTGATCAAGGGCGTCGACCGGGCGTCCACCACGACGATCTCCGCGCTGCGCACGGCCGTCATCGTCGCCCAGGCGCTCGGCAACCAGAAGCTGGTGCTCGACCAGATCACGGCGCTGAACACCACGACGTCGGCGATGATCCAGCGCACCTCGGAGATGCTGAAGGAGAACTCGGCAGCGATCCAGGAGCAGGCGGCATCCTCCACCATCGGGCTGGAGCAGCTGCAGGCAGCGTTCGCGAACATCTACCAGACCATGGATTCCATCGACCAGTTCAAGCTGAAGGCGCTGGACTCGATGGCGGCCACCATCGGCACGCTGGAGACCGAGGTCGCGAAGAGCAAGTCAGTACCTGGAGCGGGTCTCGCAACAGGACTCGCGGGCGGCAACGCTGCCCACGATCAGCATCGACCGCTAGGGCAGGGATGGGCTTCTGGGACCGATTGCTCGGACGTGACGAGACGTCCGCACCCGTCGAGGTGGGTGCGGACGACGTCGCGAGCGCGCCCACGGAGCAGGACATCAACGCCTCCCTCGCCGGCGTCGACGCGCTGGTGAACGACCCGGCGGTGCCGGCAGTGGTGCGTGCCCGCGCCCTGCGGGTCACCAACGCCGTGCGCCAGACGCTGCCGCGCCTCGCGATCCTCGGGCTGGGCAGCTACGACGCCTACTCGGTGGTGGCGACGGCGACCGACTACCTGCCCGAGGCGATCGGCGCCTACCTGCGGCTGCCGCGGGACTGGGCCGATTCGCGTCCGGTGGAGAACGGCAAGACCTCGCTGCTGCTGCTGATCGACCAGCTCGACCTGCTCGCGACGACGATGGACGCCATCTACGACGCGGCCAACACCACCGACGCCGCAGCGCTGATCAGCCACGGCCGCTTCCTGCAGGAGCGCTTCGGCCACACGCAGGCCCCCGAACTGAACCTGGGACAGGCATGAGCACGATGAAGCTGGGCAAGGCCCTCGCAGCGCTCGACGCTGCCGCCGCCGCCGCCGGTCTCGACCGGGCAGCAGCCGCGGAGGAGGGCCTCGTGCTCTCCGCTGCCGTCGCCGAGTCGAACCGCGGCGCGTTCGTCGACTGGTGCCGCGAGGTCGGCGTCGAGACCTCCGCAGCGACCTTCATGGACGCGGCCGTCCGCGGACGCCGCTACCGGGCTTCCGCCACCCCGCTGGCCAGCCAGGCCGCGGCCTCTGGCCAGCAAGGCGTCGGCCGCCTACCAGAAGGCGCTCGCCGACGTGTGCCAGGCGGCAGCCGCCCTCGGTGAGCCCGGACCGTCGTCCCTCGGCGCTGCCAGCCTCGCCGCGGCCGCCCAGCTTCCGCGGCGCCACGCACTCGGCACGCCCGGCCCGACCCGTCTCGGCCGACGAGGCCGCGCAGCGCGAGTTCGTCCGCCAGGCCCCGGCGATCCTCTCCGACGTGCTGTCGCGGCTGTCGGCCAGCAACAGCGAACGGCTGCTCGACGTGGGCCGGCTCGACCCGCATTCCGCCGGCGCCTTCCCCGGCCTGGGCGGCGTCTCCTTCCCGACGCCCTCGCCCAGTCCCGAGGAGCCTCGCGAGCCTGCGAGCGACGCGTCACGAGGGCCGCCGACCGGTCGCGCGCTGGCCGGCCGCCGCCCCGGCCCAGCCGGCAGCGGCCGAGGCCACGCCCGAGCCCGACCCCGAGCCGGCCGAACCGGAGAAGACCGTCGAGGAGTGGCTGGCCGAGCTCGACGAGCTGATCGGCCTCGCGACGGTGAAGAGCGAGATCCGGCGCCAGACCGCGATCCTGCGGGTGGACGGGCTGCGCACCAAGGCCGGCCTGAAGAGCCCCACCATCACCCGGCACCTGATCTTCACCGGCAACCCCGGCACCGGCAAGACCACCGTCGCCCGCCTCGTCGCCGGCATCTACAAGGCGATCGGGCTGCTCACCAAGGGCCAGCTGGTCGAGGTCGACCGGTCCGAACTCGTGGCCGGCTACCTCGGCCAGACCGCGATCAAGACCGCCGAGGTCGACGGCGAAGGCGTACGGCGGCGTCCTGTTCATCGACGAGGCCTACAGCCTCAACGGCGACCAGTACGGCGAGGAGGCGATCAACACCCTCGTCAAGGAGATGGAGGACCACCGCGACGACCTCGTGGTGATCGTCGCCGGCTACCCGGTGCCGATGGAGATCTTCATCTCGCAACAACCCGGGCCTCGCCAGCCGCTTCCGCACCACGATCACGCTTCGACGACTACACCGACGACGAACTGCGCGACATCTTCACCCAGATGGCTGCCAAGTCCGACTACGACCTCGGCGAGGGCGTGCCTGGACGAGTTCAGCGCGCCAGCTCGCACCGCAGTCCGCGACGAGACCTTCGGCAACGGCCGGTTCGCGCGCAACCTGCTGGAGGCGGCGATCGGACGCCACGCGTGGCGCCTGCGCGACGTGACCGAGCCGACGCTCGAGCAACTGCGCACCCTGCTGCCCGAGGACCTGGTCGAACCGGCGGCGCCCGCCCGCGCACCGGTCGTGGCAGAGGGCCAGCTGCAGCCGCCGGACTCCGCTGCGCCCATCGCGCCGGTCGAGTTCCCGGCAGCGCCACAGGAACAGGCATGACAGCTCCCACCCAGGTGTCGACGGCCGACGTCGGCAGCAGCGGCACCCGTGCCGGGACGCAACCTGCCGGCCCCGACGTCGACCCCGGCCGGCCAGCCGGAGTTCTCCCCGCCGCCACCGAGCCGCACGCCCCAGCTCCTGCGCCAGCTGCAGGTCGTCGCTGCGCTCGTCCTGCTGGTGCTGGGCGGGGTCGGGACGCTGTTGATCACCCAGTTGCGCACCGACCTGGACTCCGCGCCGCAGGTCGCAGCCCAGTCAGCACGGCTCGGCGAGGTGCAGACCCGGCTGGTCACCGCAGCGACGCTCGCGGCGGAGGGGGCCCTGAAGGTCCCGGGCGCCACCGCGAACCCGGCAGCCGACGCCGTGACCAAGGTGGGCGAGGCCGTCAGCCTTGCTGATCGATGCGGCCACCGCCCGTCCGCAGGACGCCAAGGCCCTCGCGGGATTGAGCAGCGAGGTGAGCGCCTACGGTGCAGCCCTCAGGGCGGCTGACGGCCGCGACACCGCAACGAGCAGGGACCTGCTCGCCAAGGCAGGCAAGCAGCTCGACACGCATATCCTTCCCGACCTCGACTGCACTGCAGAAGTCGCTGGCAGCAGAGGCTTCCGCACAGGCGACCGGGTTGGCCTTCGTCATGCCCGTGCTCGGGCTCGCAGCAGCGGCCTTCCTGATCTGGGTCAGCTGGGTGGTCGCCCAGCGGAGCCGCCGTGTGCTGAACCTCGGGCTGGTCGGCGCCATCGTCGGCGTCCTCGTGATCAGCTGGGTGACGTTGGCCGCCCAGCAGGGCACGGCCGTGGCGACGGGCCAGAGCCGCGGTGCGCAGTTCACCCGCGTGACCGGCCTCAACACGGCGACCAGCCAGGTCGACACGGCACGCCGCATCCAGGCCGAGTCCCTGCTGGCCCGCAGCTGGCCGGACGCCCAGGCGAAGGCCGTCACCGCAGCCATCGACGCAGCGGAGAAGGCCGCGGGCACCAGTGCGGCCAAGAGCGACCTCACCGACTATCGCAAGGCGCGCGTCAGCGCTCGCCGCGCTGATGGCCAAGGCAGACTGGGCGGGAGCGACAAGCTGGCGCTCAGCGGCGACGAAGACCGGCGTCGATCGCGACGTCCGACGCCTTCCAGCAGACCATCTCCGGACAGCGCGCACAGGCGACCACAGCTGCGGCCGACGCAGCCGACGAGGTGCGCTCCGGCCTGCCGTGGCAGCTCGCGGCCGTGATCCTCGCCACCCTCGTCGGCGCAGGTCTGGCCGTCGCCGGACTGGCCCAGACGACTCGTGGAGTACCGATGAGCACCAGCGCACCCGGCCGCCCCCGGCCAGCTCGGCGTCGCGGCGACGCCGCAGCAGCTGCTGGACTACCTCGGCCAGCTCGACGCCTGGCTGGCCGAGCGCCGCGCACGAACTCGACGCCCTCGACGCCGCAGATCATCGACCTCCGGACGGCAGGCGGAACTCACCGTCGGACATGGCCCTGGCCCTCGCCCTGTGGCAGGCGGCGAAGACCCGCCAGAACCTGCTGCTGTCCACCTGGGACTCCGGCCGGGTCGGCCAGCAGGAACTGCGAACGGCTCTCCGCCCTGATCTGGGGACGGCTCGACACCGCCGGCGCCGGGCTCGCCGCAGCTGCAGTCGATGTCGGTGTCGCTGCCCGAGGCCGGACGGCTGTGCGACGCGCTCGTCGCCCAGCTGCGCACCCGGCTCAACACCGACCCCAACGCCGAGCAGCAGCAGATCCGGCTGCGCGACCTGCGCGCCCAGCTGGAACGCATCCGCGACCAGGTCGAAGCTGGAGCCGCCCGACCCTCGCGCCCGCCGCGTCAGCGAAGCTCGCCGCGCTCGCCGGCCCGCACACGACGACCTCGCCGACAAGCGCGAGTCGCGGCGGCGACATCGGCGGGCTGCTCGGCGCGCTCGAGATCGACGCGGCGCAGGCTCGAGCGCGACCTGATCGTCGGCGCCGCCCAGCGCCGGGAGGCCCGCGACCTGCTCGTGCGGGCCCGGGAGCAGCTCGCCGAGGTCACAGCCCGCGAGCAGGCCGTCCGCACGCTGGCCGCCCAGGCGGCCGCCGCGGTCTGGCCGACCCCGGACGGCGCGCTGCCCGAGCGTGGCCGGCCTCGGTCCGGTGCCGAACACCAGCACGGCCCTCGTCGGCTACGTCGACGGCTCGGCGCGGTGGCCGGCGCAGCTGCAACCAGGCGCAGGCCGGCCTCGCCGGCGAGCCTCGGCGAACGGGACGCGGCAGCGTCGCTGCTGCTCCGCGCTGCAGGCGAAGGCCGCGGCCCTCGGCCAGGCCGGCGAACCCGCGCCTGGCCGAGCCTCGACCGGTCTGATCGCACGCCGGCTGGCCGAATCGCCCGGTGGTCCTGCCCGTGGTCCAGCAGCTGCTCGCAGCGCCTACGCGGCCCAGCTCGACTTCCTCGACCAGGAGGCAGCGATGAAGTGCCGCCAGCCGGGCTGCACCGGCACCATCGTCGACGGCTACTGCGACGTCTGCGGCATGCCCGGCCCGGCCGGACTCGCCCGGTCGGCACGGGCCCGGCCGGGCATCCGCCCGTCCACCCGCTCCAGCGGGCCCTGCCGCCAGCCCGGCTGCGGCGGACGCATCGTCGACGGCTACTGCGACGTCTGCGGCTCTCCCGACGTCAGCGACATCGCCGCCGCCCCGGCGTCCGCCGCCGGCGACGTCCCGGACCCGCACGTCGGTCCACCTGGGCTCGACGGCCCTCGGGTCGGCCCGCGCGGCGTCCTTCGGCGGTCGGCCCACCCGGCACAGCAGCACGCGAGCGGCTCACCACCGCGCGGATCGGCGCAGGCCTCACCCGGGTGCCCGCCGGCCCCGGCGATCGACCCGTCGAAGGCCGTGCTCGCCAACCCGGAGGTGCCGCTGGACGCCCGGGTCTGCCCGCGCTGCGGCGCGAAGGTCGGCCAGGGTGCGGAGAACGTCGCCGCCCGCTCCGAGGGCTTCTGCCCCGCCTGCGGCGCCGCTCTACTCGTTCACCGTGAAGCTGCAGCCCGGCGACGTGGTGGCCGACCAGTACGAGGTCGTCGGCGCGCTCGCCCACGGCGGCATGGGCTGGATCTACCTCGCGAAGGACCGCAACGTCTCCGGCCGGTGGGTGGTGCTGAAGGGCCTGCTCAACACCGGCGACGCCGACGCGCTCGCCGCCACCATCGGCGAGCAGCGCTTCCTCGCCCGGGTCGAGCACCCGCTGATCGTCGAGATCTACAACTTCGTCACCCACGACGACGCCGGCTACATCGTCATGGAGTACGTCGGCGGCCGGTCGCTGAAGCAGCTGCTGAAGCAGCGCATGACCACCAACAACGGCGTCGCCGACCCCTTGCCGGTCGACCAGGCCCTCGCCTTCCTGATCGAGATCCTGCCCGCGCTGCGGCTACCTGCACGAGCTCGGCCTGCTGTACTGCGACTTCAAGCCCGACAACGTGATCCAGGTCGGGCGACGCCCTGAAGCTGATCGACCTCGGCGGCGTCCGCCACATCGGCGACGAGGACTCCGCGATCTACGGCACCGTCGGCTTCCAGGCGCCCGAGGTGGCGACGCTCGGCCCGTCCATCGCCTCCGACATCTTCACCGTCGGACGCACGCTGCTGGTGCTGTGCGCCGAGGTGCCCGGCTACCAGTCGCGAGTACGAGTTCCGGATCCCGCCGGCCGAGGACATCCCCGCCCTCGCCGCGCACGACTCGCTGTACCGGCTGCTGCTGAAGGCCTGCGCGACCGACCCGAACGACCGCTTCACCTCCGCGGAGGAACTGCGGCTGCAGATGCTCGGCGTGCTGCGCGAGGTGGTCGCCACCGCGACGGCCGGGCGTCGCCACGACGGCTGCGTCCTCGGCCCTCTTCGAGGCCCCGACGGTCGCCACGGAACGCTACGGGACCCGCGCCAGCTGCCCCGGCTGCGGATGGACCCGTCCGACCCGCAGGCCGGCTGGCTGGCCCGCGTCAGCGTCGACGACCCCGTGCAGCGCCTTGCCGCCCTCGACGCACCGCCGGGCGATGTCGGCAGAGGTGCTGCTCGCCCGCGGCGGACGCCGCGCTGGAGGCCAACAACCGCGAAGCTCGCCGACGACTGCGTCCGGCAGCTGTTGCTCAACGACCCGTGGGAGTGGCGAGCGGTCTGGCTCGCCGGGCTGAACGCGTTGCAGGGCAGGGACTTCGCCACGGCCCAGAGCTCGTTCAACGCCGTCTACGGCCAGGTGCCCGGCGAGCTGGCGCCGAAGCTGGCACTCGCGCTCGCCTGCGAGCTCGGCGGCGAGCTGGACATCGCCGAGAGCCTCTACCGCACCTGCGCCGTCCACCGACGCCTCCTACGTCACGCCGGCCGCGTTCGGCCTGGCCCGGGTGCGTGCCGCGCGCAACGACCTTCCCGGGTCGCTCGCAGCCCTCGAACTCGTGCCGAACACCTCGCGCGGCTACCCCGAATCCCAGCGGCTGCGGGCACGCCACCTGGTGAGCCTCGCCGTCACCCCCGACGGCATGACGGAGGCCTTCAAGGCCCTCGGCCAGGCACGGCTGGAGCCCAGAGCTCGAGGCCGAGTACCGCGTGATCCTGTACCGGCGCGCGATGGCGATGGCCGGCCAAGGGGAGCGTGAAGCTGTCCGGGCAGACGATGACCGAGTCGATGCTGCGCGACCTGCTCGTGGCCTCGCTACCTCGAACTCGGCCGCCTCACCGACGACCCGGCCGTGCGGGCCGGCTACGTCGACCTGGCCAACACGCTGCGTCCCTGGAGCCTGCTGTGAGTACCGAATGGCCACTGTGGTCGGGCGCGACACCTGCCGAGCCTGATCCCGCGCGACCGGGAGCTCGCCGTCCCGCCTGCTGCGGCGCAGCCGACGTGCCCGGCCTGCGGCCGTCCGATCGACCCGGCGGCGCTGTTCTGCGAGGCCTGCGGCAACCCGCTGGTGCCCACCGCTCCCGCGGCACCGCGGTCCCCGTCCTGCCGGCGAGCGACCTCCACCCAGACCAGGCGTCTGGGCGAGCGTGCCAGCGCGCTGTCCGACTGCCCGGTGTGCGGCGGCAGCGTCGGCGCCGACGGCTACTGCCAGACCTGCGGGGCCAAGGCGCCCGAGCGCGCGCGACCACTTCACCTCGGCACCGGCGCCGTGGGTCGGCGGGGTGTGTGACCGCGGGCGTCCAGCACTCGCGCAACGAGGACGCCATGGCGCTGTGGGCGCAGGGCGATCGCGCCGTCCTCGTGGTCTGCGACGGGGTGTCGAGCAGCATCGACTCCGACGTCGCCGCGCTCGCCGGTGCGGAGCGGGCCCGCGACGTCCTGGCCGTCCCTCGGCTCCGATGGCGTCGGCGGTCACGACGGCGAGGACACCGCGGTCGCGTCCGCCCTCGTCACGGCGACGGAAGAGGCCAACAAGGCGGTCATCGCCCACACGGCGCCGGACTCGACCAACGCCGCCTCGGCGACGTTCGCCGCGGCCGTCGTGCTGAACGACCGGGTGCACTTCGCCAACCTCGGCGACTCCCGGGTGTACCTGCTCACGCCGACGGAGAAGCTGCTGCTGAGCCTCGACGACTCGATGGCGCAGGCCTTCATCGCCGAGGGCATGCCGCGGGCAGAGGCCGAGTCGCTGCCCCGCGCGCACGCCATCACCAAGTGGCTGGGCCGCGACGCCGATCGACACCGTGCCCCGGACCGGACACCAGCCGGTGAACGAACCCGGCTGGCTGGTGGTCTGCTCCGACGGCCTGTGGAACTACGCCTCGAGCCCCGAGGAGCTCGCAGCCCAGGTGGACGCGGCCGCACGCGGTCTCCAGCGATCCGGTCGAGATCGCCGGGCGCCTGGTGGTCTGGGCCAACACCCAGGGCGGCAAGGACAACGTGACCGTGGCGCTCGCCCGCGTCCCGGCGGGAGCGCCGTACTCTAGGGGCGACCCCCAGCGACCAAGAGAAGGAGTCTGCAGAGCATGGCTGAGTTCACCTCCGCCGTCTACCAGAACGAGTTCCTGCCGGACGGCGGTACCGACGTCAACGCGATCGTGACGATCCGTTGCACCGGTGCCGGAGCCGCCGGCCGGACCGGGAGCGGGGACGCCGGCGAGATCGTCGTCGTGGACACCTCCGGCTCGATGGGCGTCGCGAACATGAACGCCGCCAAGCAGGCAGCCATGATCGCCCTCGACAACATCCTCGACGGCACCTACTTCGCCGTCGTCGCCGGCAACCACAAGGCCTACCTCGCCTACCCGATGGTGCAGACCGGCGCCGGCATGGTGCGCATGGACGCCCGCACCCGCGCCGAGGCGCGCCAGCAGATCAGCTACTTCCGTGCCGAGGGCGGCACGGCCATGGGCACGTGGCTCAACCTGTGCAAGGCCCTGTTCGGCTCGATCGGCATCCTCGCCCAGAAGCACGTCATCCTGCTCACCGACGGCGAGAACCACAACGAGACCCAGGCCCAGCTCGACCAGGCGATCGCCAACTGCGCCGGCGACTTCCAGGTGGACGCCCGCGGCGTCGGGGTCGACTGGAAGGTGGCGGAGATCCGCAAGATCGCCCAGGCCATGCTCGGCAGCGTCGACATCATCGGCGACCCGAACCGGCTCGGCGCGGTGTTCGAAGAGCTGATGCGGAACTCGATGGCACGCGGTGTCGCGAGCGCGGACCTCCGGGTCTGGATCCCGCAGGGTGCGCAGGTGCTGTTCATCCGCCAGGTCTCCCCCACCGTTGAGGACCTGACCCATCGGGGCACCCCGGTGAACCAGCTCACGATGAGCTACCCCACCGGCTCGTGGGGCGACGAGGAGCGCGACTACCACGTCGCCATCCGGCTGGCGGCCAAGACCGTCGGCCAGGAGCAGCTCGCAGCCCGCGTGCAGCTCGCCGTCGGCGCCGACCTGCTCACGCAGGGCCTGGTGAAGGCGAAGTGGTCGGCCGACACGAACCTGACCGCACAGATCAACCCCGAGGTCGCCCACTACACCGGTCAGGCCGAACTGGCGCAGGTGATCCAGGAGGGCCTTGCTGCCAAGTCCGCCGGTGACGAGGCCACCGCCACCACCAAGCTGGGGCGCGCCGTCCAGCTGGCGACGGAGAGCGGCAACACCGAGGCCACAACCAAACTGCGGAAGGTCGTCGACATCACCGACGCCCGTACAGGTACGGTTCGATTGAAGAAGGCCGTGGACAAGGTGGACGAAATGGCACTCGACACGGCATCGACGAAGACCACGCGAATCAGGGGCTGACATGGCAATCTGTCCGGCCGGACACGAGACCAGTGCGCACGATTTCTGCGACACCTGTGGACTCCCGGTGCAGGCGCAGTCGCCGGCGTCGGCAGTGGAGGTGGCTCCCGTCGAGGCCCCGTCGGCCGCGCTTCCGGTGATCTGCCCGCACTGCCAGACCCCGAACGTCGCCGACGCCCTGTTCTGCGAGGCCTGTGGCTACGACTTCACCACCGGCACCCTTCCGGAGGTGGCAGCTGTTGCCCCGACGGGTGCCGAGCCGGAGGCCCTCGCCGCTCTCGCCGCCCCTCCGCAGGACGCTGCCCCTGAGGCCGGCACGACGATCCCTGAGCCCGTTACAACGATCCCTGAGCCCGACGAAGCGGTCATCCACCCGAGGCGGCGACCGCTCCCCGAGCCCGTCGCGCCGCCGCGTCCGGTGGTCGAGTGGGTGGCGGAGTTGTGGATCGACCCCGACTGGTACGCCGCGCAGGGCTCGTCCGACCCGATGCCGTCCCCGTCGCTGCCCGACATCGCGCCGCTGGTGAAGGAGAACAACCTCATCGGCCGCGTCTCGCACAGCCGGGGCATCTTCCCCGACATCGACTGCGAGCTCGACAGTGGCTGCAGCCGTCGTCACGCCATGCTCAGCACCGACGGCAACCGCTGGTGGATCGAGGACCTCGACTCCGCCAACGGCACCTTCGTCGGTGCCGCCGCCGGACCCCTGCCCGCGATGCCGATCCCGCAGGGACGGGTGGAGCTCAACCCCGGCCAGCGCATCTACGTCGGCGCCTGGACCCGGATCGTCGTGCGCAAGGCCACAGAGGACGAGAAGGTCGCGTTCGCCTGAGGAGGCCCCACCTCCCCGACGTGTCAAAGAGTTGCATTGCGCTCTGCGCGTACGCGGACCGGTTTGCAGCGTGGCCACAGGTAGATTGGCCACGCAATCCAGCTAGGAGGAAAACGGTGGAGATCAAGATCGGCATTCAGCACGTGGCCCGCGAGCTCACGGTGGAGACCGAGTCGACCGCTGCCGACATCGAGGCGAGCCTGCGCAAGGCGCTCGCCGACGACGGCGTGGTTGCCCTCACCGACGAGAAGGGCCGCAAGGTTCTGGTGCCGGCCTCAAGATCGCCTACATCGACCTCGGCCAGGACAAGGTTCGTCCGGTCGGCTTCGGCTCGCTCTGACCGCAGTTCCCCCGCTGGGGAACCCGCAAGGGCTGCGCCGTCAAGCACGTCCCGTCTCGCCAGCGCTTCGAGAGCTGCGAGGCTCACCCAACGGCTGGGTTCACCGACGACCTCGATCGGCTCTGAGAATCTCGGGTTGAACGAGTCCTGGAGTATCCAGCGACCACTGGAGTCGCGCCTCTTCTCCAGGATGTCGAACGCTTCGGCCATCCGTGGGTCCGCGAAGCCGAGCCGGGTCAGCAACAGCAGGATCTCAAGCACGTCGGTCTGGTACATGCGGGGAAAGCCAAGGCGCCGCCACCCGGGTTTGGAGTCCCTCTCGAGGTTGTGGCTGCGCCGGTGCACGTGGTGCTTCAACAGCCACTCCGCACCGTCGGCGAGGGTGCGATCCACCTCGGCGGAGTACCCCCAGCCCAGTTCAGCAAGACCCTTCAGCGCCTTCACGATCCCCATCGAGCAGGTGTGACGGCCCCAGCACATCTCGAAGTGGTCATAGGGCCAGCCGGTCGGCGCGTCCGTGTCCGCGTCGTCGAAGCGCTGGTAGGTGGTGATCCAGTCGACGGCCTGCTGCACACGAGGGTGGTCGCCGTAGCCGAGCCTGACCATCGCGAAGACCATGTTGCCGGTGAGGCACGGGATCACCATGGACGGCAGCCCGCCGCCGTCGCGCTTCGCCCGAGTGGTGCTGAACCCGCCTGAGGCCGGATCCTGGCCGTCGGCAAGCAATGCCTCGACCGCTCGCCGCACCCGGGGATCGGCTCCGTCAGCGCCGAGTTCGGCGAGAATGATCAGGTTCCAGACGGTTCCGGAGTACTTGGCGGTGTAGAAGCGGTCGCGACCACCCCAGTGACCGTCGGCGTCCTGGGAGGCGAGGATTGCCGGTACGGTGCCCTCGGTCATCACCCGGCTCCGGAGTTCACGGCACGTCGGCGAGTCGACGGACTGGCCGAGCAGCCGCGTGCGCGCGGCCAACTGCACTGCCGGCTCCCCTTCGAGCAGCCAGGACACCACATCCACGATGCTCAGCCTAGGCTCCTGACCCGCCGGCGCGCAGTTCCTGGCTGGGCCTCGCACGGGTGCTGAACCCGCCCGGCGACGGCCTCGCGACCGTCCAGTCGGCAGCACGCTAGACTGAGCGCGCCGCACATCAACGTGTGAGCCTGCCTGGAGCGGCCGAGACTATGCCGCCGGCGGTCCAGAACTACTGCGCCCAAGCGGCCCAGTGACAGATAAGGCAAGACCCTGACCGATTCAATCCCCGAGACCATGCCCGCCGCCATCCCGGATCTCACCTTCGAGGACCTCGGTGTCATCCCCGAGATCGTCGAGGCGCTGGCCACGATCGGCATCGAGCACCCGTTCCCGATCCAGAGCCTCTCCATCCCGATCGCCATCGGCGGCACCGACATGATCGGGCAGGCCCGCACCGGCACCGGCAAGACCCTCGCTTTCGGCATCTCGCTGCTGCAGCGGATCACCGTCCAGACCGACGAGGGCTACGCCGACATGCCTTTCCAGGGCCTCCCGCAGGCACTGGTGATGGCCCCGACGCGCGAACTGGCCCTGCAGGTCACCCGTGACCTCGACGTGGCCTCCTCCGTCCGCAAGGCCCGCATCCTCACCGTCTACGGCGGCGTCGGCTACGAGACCCAGCTCGAGACCCTCACCGATGGCGTCGACGTTGTCGTCGGCACCCCGGGTCGCCTGCTCGACCTCGCCAACCGCCGCTCCCTCGACCTGTCCAAGGTGAAGGTGCTCGTGCTGGACGAGGCCGACGAGATGCTCGACCTCGGGTTCCTGCCCGACGTGGAGCGCCTGATCGCCAAGACGCCCAAGACGCGCCAGACGCTGCTGTTCTCCGCAACGATGCCCGCAGCGATCGTCGCGCTCTCCCGCATGCACCTGAACCAGCCGGTGAACGTGCGCGCGGAAACCCACGATGCGCAGCTCACCGTCCCCGACACCGAGCAGTTCGTCTACCAGGCCCACGACCTGGACAAGCCCGAGATCGTCGGACGCCTCCTGCAGTCGCCGGTGTGCACCCGGACCATGATCTTCACCCGCACGAAGCGGGCGGCCCAGCGGCTGGCCGACGAGCTGGAGGACCGTGGCTTCTCGGCCACGTCGATCCACGGTGACCTGAACCAGGTGGCCCGCGAGAAGGCGCTGAAGAAGTTCCGCGACGGCAAGGTGGACGTGCTGGTCGCGACCGACGTCGCAGCCCGTGGCATCGACATCACCGAAGTCAGCCACGTGATCAACTACGAGTGCCCCGATTCCGAGATGACCTACGTGCACCGGATCGGCCGCACCGGTCGCGCCGGCGCCAAGGGCATCGCGGTCACGCTCGTCGACTGGGCCGACGTCACCCGGTGGCGGGTCATCAACAAGGCCCTCGACCTCGGCATCCCCGAGATCGAGGAGACCTACTCCAACACCCCGAAGCTGTTCACCGACCTCCAGATCCCCGAGGGCATCAAGGGCCGGCTGAAGGACGCTGCCCCGCGTCCGCCGCGTGAGCGTCCCGACTACAAGGACTCCCACAAGGACGGGCACCACAAGGACGGCCACCACAAGGACGGGCACCACGATCGCAAGGCCGATCGTCCGGCCGGCGACCGTTCGCGTCGCCGTCTGCGCAACGGCCAGCCGCTGGAAGGTGCAGCGGCCACCGACATCGCTCTTGCCGCCGTGGGTTCGGGCCCGGACAGTCCCGAGACCGAGGTTGTCCCGACCGGTGACCAGACCGCAGGCAAGTCGCGTCGCCGTCGTCGCCGCAGCAGTGGTGGCAACCGCGACACCGCAGCCGCTCCTTCGGCGGAGTAGCCAGCAGCAGTGACATCGGGTCCGGGCAACAGCCCGGGCCCTTCGTCGTTCCTAGCCGGTGGAGGGCCGTCGCCCGCCATAGCGGACGACAGCGAACAGCAGCAGTCCGAACCAGAAGAACACGGTGAAGACCGCCTCCCACGGTGGGTCGACAGTCCGCAGGATCGGGCTGATGGGAGCGCCGATCGCCAGTGCTGCGAAAGCGCAGAACGCGATCAGGGACGGCACGAAGATCGCCCACGCCTTCAACTCGGTGACCAGCGCGCGCCAGGTCTTGTCCTCAACCATCGTCGACATGACTCCCCCATCGGCCGTCCTGAGCGCAACGGTAGCCGCGACCGGTGGGTGACGAGGAGGTTGGCCCAACTCCGTACGGGCTGAACCGAAGGAAGTCATCTGGGCCGATCCCTCCCCCATCGATCGAAGCGGTCGCGCTCAGTACGTCATGTTCATGGCAGCCCTGACCTCGGCCAGGGTTGCGTCGCCCACCTCGTTGGCATGGGCGTTGCCCGTGCGCAGCACGCTCATCAGGTAGCCGGGATCGGCTGCCAGCTCGACGCGGCGCGCGCGGATGGGTGCGAAGAACTCGTTGACGGCTTCTGTGACCAGCTTCTTCAGGCCACCGCCGCCGGCGTCGCCCAGCCCGGCCGCGATCTCGACCGGGTCCTGGCCGGTGCACAGCGAGACCAGCATGATCAGGTTCGACACCTCGGGGCGGTTCGCCGGGTCGTAGGTGATGAACCGGTCGGAGTCGGTGACGGCCTTCTTGACCAGGCGGGCGGTGGTGTCGGCGTCCATGCCGATCTCGAGGACGTTGCCCTTGGTCTTGCTCATCTTCGTGCCGTCCAGGCCGAGCACCGTCGACGCCTTGCTCAGCAGCGCCTCTGCCTGCGGGAAGATCGGACGGGCGGGGTCGACGCGGCCGTAGCGCTCGTCGAAGCGGCGGGCGACCACGCGGGTCTGCTCGAGGTGCGGCAGCTGGTCCTTGCCGACCGGGCACGAGGTTGGCCTTGCAGAACAGGATGTCGGCGGCCTGGTGCACCGGGTAGGTGAGCAGCAGTCCGGACATCGGCCGGTCGCCGGTGGCCTCCAGCTCCGCCTTCACCGTGGGGTTGCGGCGCAGCTCTGCGTCGGTCACCAGCGAGAGGAACGGCAGCAGCAGCTGGTTCAGCGCGGGCACGGCCGAGTGCGCGTAGATGGTGGACTTCGCCGGGTCGATGCCGATGGCGAGGTAGTCGGCCATCATGCTGAGCACCCGCTCCTGGATCGGGCCGGTGCCGTCGCGGTCGGTGATCACCTGGTAGTCGGCGATCAGGATGAAGGTGTCGACGCCCGCGTCCTGGATGCGCACCCGGTTCGCCAGCGAACCGAAGTAGTGGCCCAGGTGCAGGTTCCCGGTGGGCCGGTCGCCGGTCATCACGCGGAACCCGGACGGGTCCTTCGCGATCTGGGCCTCGATCTCGGCGCTCCGTGGCCTCCGTGCGCCGCAGCGAGGCGTCTGAAGTGGAGGCTGCGAGCTCGTCCCCGGCGTCCTGGGGCTGGTCGGTCATGGGTGTACTGCCTTCGTCGTCGATCGGGAACCGACTCGTGACTTTACACCGAAGCAGGACCCGTCCCGGTGAGCCGGCCGCCGCGCTCGGCGACCCGTACCTCGATCTCGGCGAGCACCTCCTCACTGGTGGTGTTGCAGCCCAGCCCGTGGTCCATCTTGCCGAGCCCGTGGTAGTCCGAGGAGCCGGTGGCCAGCAGCCCCAGCCGCTCGGCGAGCGCCCGCAGGTCGGCGCGGGTCGCCTCGTCGTGGTCCTGGTGGTCGACCTCGACGCCGTCCAGCCGTCCGGCGTCGGCGAGGTCCGCCAGCAGGCGGGGCGGCAGCTGTTCGCGCTGTCCCCGTCCCCACGGGTGCGCGATCACCGCCACTCCCCCGGCGCCCTGGATCAGGTCCAGTGCCCGGCCGAGCGGCGCGGCGTAGCGGCCGACGAAGATCGGACGGTCATCGGCCAGCCAGGTGTCGAAGGCCTCCCTGCGGTCGGCGACGTAGCCGAGTTCGACCATCGCGTCCGCGATGTGCGGCCGGCCGACCGATGGGCTGACCCCCGACCTGGCGGTCGAGCACCTCCGTCGGGGACCGGCATGCCGTAGCGGGCGAGGTTCGCCAGCATCGCCGGGCACCCGTCCGTTGCGTCCCTCGCGCACCCGCGCCAGCTCTGCGGCGAGCGCCGGGTCGTCGGCCCGGCAGCCGTAGCCGAGCACGTGCACCGAGTCCCACTGGTGCTGGGCGGACATCTCCAGGCCGCGCAGCACCGCGGACGCCGGCAGCCGGCCCCGCAGCGACGGCCTCGTCCAGCCCGTCGAACGTGTCGTGGTCGCACAGGGCCACCACGTCCAGCCCGGCGGCGGCAGCCGCGGCCACCAGCTCGGCAGGGCTGTCGGTGCCGTCGGAGACCGAGCTGTGCGTGTGGAGGTCGATGCGCATGCCCCCATCCTGCCCTGCCCCTCCCACACCACTCTCTGCTTCAGCCCGACCTGGTTCGGACAAGTCGGAGGCGGCGTGGTCAGGTGGCGCCGAGCATCCCCCGCACCTGGCTGAGGCCGACGTTCATCCTTGCGACGTCGGTGGTGCCGTCGGCCAGCTGGGTGATGGTCGCGACCCGGTTGGCGACGGTCGGGTGGGCGGCGATCCAGGCCGCCACCACCGTCGTCCGGCGCTGCGTCCGGGTCGGCGGTCGGCCAGCACCTCCGCTGTCAGGTCGGCGTGCGCTGCCAGGAGCTCGTCCCGCAGGGCCGCGCGCGCCATCGCGTCCCAGCGCACCTGGCGTGGCAGCACGTCCACCCCGGCGTCGAGCAGGTCGATGGCGAGGGCGTCGGCCAGCCGGTAGTGCACCTCCCCCACCCGGTGCGGGTCGAGGTCGAGGCGTTGCGCCACCTGCACGACGCTCAGCAGCGTGTGCGCCTCACCGGCCGTGGCCATGTTCTCCGCGAGCTCTGCCGACAGCCCGGCCGTCTGCCAGCGGCCGGCGGCCTCGGCGGCCGTCCGTGCCGGGCTCACCGGTGAGCAGGGTGTCCAGCTCGGGACGCAGCGACGCCACGCCCGGACCGTAGGCGGCGACGGCAGCGGCGACGTCCAGCGGCCCGCGCTGGTGGTGCAGGAGCCAGCGGGTCGCCCGCTCCACCATGCGGCGCAGCGTGACCCGCAACTCGGTGGCATCGGCGGCGCTGAGGCCCGGCTGGCGACGCAGCCGCACCTCGTCGAGGCCGACGGCGAAGATCGCCCGCGAGGCCAGCTGGGCCCGGATGATGTCGGCAACACCGGCGCCGGTCTCCGTCGAGAGCCGGTGGTAGGCGGTGATGCCCTGGCTGTTGACGAAGCGGTTCACGGCGACGGTCGTGATGATCTGCCGCGCCAGCCGGTGGCCGGGCATCGCGTCGGCGTAGCGCTCGCGCAACGGCTGCGGGAAGTACTGCACCAGCCGGTCGGCGAGGTACGGATCGTCGGGCAGGTCGGAGGCCAGCACCCACCGGCTCAGGGCGATCTTCGTGTACGACAGCAGCACGGCGAGTTCCGGGCGGGTGAGCCCTTCGCCGGCGGCGATCCGGGCGCTCATCTCCTCGCTGGACGGCAGGAACTCCAGCCGGCGGTCGAGCAGGCCCTCTGCCTCCAGCGTCCGCATCCAGGCCTCGTGCTGGCCGGCGAGCGTGACCCGCCGGTACATCGAGTTGGCGAGCGCGAGGTTCTGGTCGAAGTTGTGGGCCAGCACCAGCTGGGCCACCTCGCCGGTCATGGACGCCAGCAGCTCGTCGCGTCCGGCCCGGCTCAGCCGCCCGGACGCGACGCTCGGGGGCGAGCAGGATCTTGATGTTCACCTCGTGGTCGGAGGTGTCGACGCCGGCGGAGTTGTCGATGAAGTCGGTGTTGATCCGGCCGCCGGCCTTGCGCGTACTCGACCCGTCCGAGCTGGGTGCAGCCGAGGTTCCCGCCCTCGGCGACGCACCGGGCCCGCAGCTGGCCCCCGTTCACGCGGACGCCGTCGTTGGCCTTGTCGCCGGCCTCGGCGTGGCTCTCGGTCGGCCGCCTTGACGAAGGTCCCGACCCCGCCGTTGAACAGCAGGTCGACCTGCGCGGTGAGGATGGCGCTGACCAGCTCGTTCGGGGTCAGGCGCTCGACGTCGTCGGCCAGCCCGAGGGCCGCGCGCACGCCCGGCATCGATCGGGATCGACTTGGCGTCGCGCCGGTACACCCCGCCGCCCCGGGACAGGACGGACGTGTCGTAGTCGGCCCAGGTGGAGCCGGGCAGCTCGAACAGCCGGCGCCGCTCCGCGAAGGAGGCGGCCGGGTCCGGCGTCGGGTCGAGGAAGATGTGCACGTGGTTGAAGGCGGCCACCAGCCGCATCCGGTCGCTCAGCAGCATGCCGTTGCCGAACACGTCACCGGCCATGTCGCCGATGCCGACGCAGGTGAACTCGTCGGTCGCCGGGTCGAGCCCCAGCTCCGCGAAGTGCCGCTTCACCGACTCCCACGCCCCGCGGGCGGTGATGCCCATCGCCTTGTGGTCGTACCCGCTGGACCCGCCGGAGGCGAAGGCGTCACCCAGCCAGAAGCCGCGGCCGACGGACACCTGGTTGGCGAGGTCGGAGAAGGTCGCCGTCCCCTTGTCCGCCGCGACCACGAGGTACGGATCGTCGTCGTCGTAGCGCAGCACGCCCTCCGGAGGCACGACCTGGCCGTCGACGATGTTGTCCGTGATGCTGAGCAGGGCGTCGACGAACAGCTTGTAGCAGGCGGTGCCCTCGGCCAGCCAGGCCCTGCGGTCAGCGACCGGAGGCAGCTGCTGCGGCACGAAGCCGCCCTTGGCACCCACCGGGACGATCACGGTGTTCTTCACCATCTGGGCCTTCACCAGGCCCAGCACCTCGGTGCGGAAGTCCTCCCGGCGGTCCGACCAGCGCAGGCCGCCGCGGGCCACCGGACCGAAGCGCAGGTGGACGCCGTGCACGCGCGGTGAGTAGGTGAACACCTCGAACTCCGGACGCGGCTCCGGCAGCATCGGCAGCTCGGCGGGGAGCAGCTTGATGGCCCAGGTGGGGTTGCCGGTGAAGGCGTTCGTGCGGACGCCCGGCACGGATCACGGCGAGGAACGCCCGCAGGATGCGGTCGTGGTCGAGGCTCGCGACCGCGTCCAGCTGCTGGCCGAGCCAGGCGTAGAGCTCCTCGAGGGCTGCCGACCGCTTGTCATCGTCGTCGTAGCAGGTCGGGGTCGAACCGGGTCTCGAAGGCCGCGACAAGTCCCGACAGCGACCCGCGGGTACGCGTTGAGCGCGCTGGCGACGTAGGTCTGGCTGAACGGCACCCCGGCCTGCAGCAGGTACCGGGAGATGCCCCGCAGCCAGCTGACCTGGCGCCAGTCGAGGCCTGCGGAGACCACGAGCCGGTTCAGGTTGTCGGCCTCGCAGGCACCCGGTCCACGAGGCGACGAAGACGTCCATGAACCGCTGCCGGCCCTCGGCGTCCCACGAGGCGGCGTCGGTGTCCGGTGGCAGGCGCAGGCCGAAGTCGTAGACCAGCACGCGGCGTCCGCGCAGGTCCCAGCTGTAGGGACGCTCGTCGATGACCTCGGCCCCGAGCACGGAGAGGTGCGGCATCACCTGGGTCAGCGACATCGACTGGTGGCTGATCACCTTGAGCCGCAGGTCGGACTCGTCGGTGTCCTCCAGCGGCTCAGCGAGGCAGAGCCGCAGGTCGTCAGGCCCGGTGAGCTGGTTGGCCATGGCAAGGTCGGCGACCGCGACGGCCGGCGGGTAGTCGGCGGTGTAGGCCTCGCTGAACTCGACCCCCCGCTGCTCGCTGGGCAGGGCCTCGACGAGCGCGACGAAGTCGTCGTCCCAGCTTCGGGACGCCGCCGCAGCCTCGGCCTGGATGCGATCGACGTCGACCTCGTCCGGGGCGTCCGGACCGAGCCGGACGACGAAGAACAGCCGGGTCAGCACCGACTCGCTGACCAGGGTGGTGAACTCCAGCTCCACTCCGCCGAGACGGGCGAGCAGGATGTCCTGGATCCGCAGACGGGACGCCGTGTTGTACCGGTCGCGCGGCAGGTAGACGATCGCCGTCGCGAAGTTGCCGTAGTGCGCCCGGCGCAGGAACACCCGGGTCTGGCGGCGCTCCCGCAGGGCTGCGATCGCCGCGACGATCGGGGCGAGTTCCTCGACGCTGGCCTCGAAGAGTTCGTCGCGGGGGTAGGTCGCCACCACCTGGCGCACAGCGTTCCAGCCGTAGGAGTGCGGCTCGAACCCGCAGCCGTCGAGCAGGCGGCTGCCCTTGGCCACCAGCACCGGGATGTTGGCCACCGACTCGGTGTAGGCCGCCGCGGCCAGCAGGCCGAGGAAGCGCCGCTCGCCGAGCAGCGTCGCCGTCGGCGGAGAAGCGCCGCACCGCGATGTGCTCGAGGTACACCGGACGATGCACCGGGGAACGCCGGGGGTCGCGGACCATCACCAGCGGTTCCCGCTCACCGTGTGCCGGGCACGGTGAGCCGATCGGACTCGGTAGTGCCCCGCAGGATGCCCAGACCGCTGCCCGGGCTCGGGACGAGGGCGCCGTCGGAGAGCGTGTAGTCGGCGTAGCCGAGGAAGACGAAGTGGTCGGCAGCCAGCCATTCCAGCAGTGCCACCGCCTCCGCGCCCGCTGGTGTCTGGTCGGCACGCGAGTTCCTCGACGGCTGCCCGCGCCCGCTGCAGCATCGGCTGCCAGTCGTCGACGGCGACCGTCACGGCATCCAGCGCCTGGCGCAGCCCTGCGACGAGTGTGTCGCTGATGCTCTCGGCGGCCGCGCCGAGCGGCGGGTAGATCTCGACAGCGATCCACGACTCGGCGAGCCCGGCGTCGTCGCCAGAATTGACGGCGGTCAGGGTTCCCGGACGCGTCCCGCTGTACCCGCAGTTGCGGGTGGTAGAGCCGGCGCAGGCTCCACTCCTGGCGGGTGAGCTCCATGGTGACGGTGTCGACGAGGAATGGTCGGTCGTCGGTGACGATCAGGGCGACCGTCGAGCCGTCCTGGCCGATCCCGGGCACCTGGCCGGGCGTGAGCACCTGCAGCAGGTGCTGCCCGGTGGCGCGCTGGCGCCCCAGGTGAAGGTGCTGCTCGACCGTCCTGACGAGGGACGCCGGGTCGATGTCCACCAGGTCGGGCTCAGGGACGAGGGCGAGGTAGGCGGCGACGCAGTGAGTCGACCTCGTCCGTGGGTCCCTCGGCCATCGCAGCAGACAGCAGCAGGTCGCGCAGACCTCTGCGATTTACCGGGCACCACAGTGGACACGACTGCTCCTTCGCAGCGAGTAAGGCTCCATTCAGACTATCCACGCCACAATGGCCCGCATGGAGATACACGCCACCAACGACTTCGCCGCTCCGGTGGAGACCGTGTTCGCAATGCTCACCGACCGCGTCTTCCTGCGGGCGGTGTGCCTTGCGACCGATCCGATCGGCCACGAAGTGTCGGTGGAGGGCCTGCGCACCTCCACCCGCCGGGTGATGCCGACGCCATCGGTGGTCAAGCGGTTGGCGGGCCCGACCATGACCATCATCGACGACATCACGTGGGACGCTGCCCCGGTCGACGGCGTCCGGCGCGGCCAGACACTCGTGACCGTCGAGGGGATGCCGGCCGACGTCGTTGGCACCGTCACCCTCGCGCCGGGCGGACGCGGCTCGGTGCTGAGCTACACCGGCGAGCTGACCGTTCGCGTGCCCGTCCTCGGCCCCGGCCTCGCCAAGCAGGCGGCGCCGGCCCTCCTGGAAGCCCTCGACGTGCAGCAGCGTGTCGGCGACGAATGGCTCGCCGGCCGCGCCTGAGCGCACGTCGCCTGGTTGACGGGGCGGGCCCTCACGGGACCGACCCCACTTCTGGTGGTTATCGAGTCGCGTACGGGCGCGGCTCGCCCTCTCACCCCACTGGTGGTGGTTATGGGCAGCTTCCGGGGCCCCATAACCGCAAGGACTGGGGTTGCGCACGAGACAACTCCGCTCTTCCCTCCCATAACCGCCATGAACGGGGTCGCGGCCTCGACGGCGTCAGTGACTAGATGGTGGCTTCCGGTGCACGAGCGCGTGACCTCGCACGCTCGACGCGGCCGACCACCACCGCGATGTCGAGCTCGTTGCCCTCGGGATCGGCCACCGTCCACCAGTCAGGGGCGTAGGCGTCGAAGACCACCCTACCGCCGGCCGCCGACCGCGGCAGCAACCCGCGCCTCGGCCTCGTCGTGCGGCACGAACAGGTCGAGGTGGATGCGGTTGCGCTGCGGCCTCGGTTCGTCGAGCTGCTGGAAGAACACCGGCGGGTTGAGCCGGCGCGGGTCGTACAGGTCGGTGAGATCCTCACGAGGATCCTCCACGTAGCCGAGCGCCACCCGCCAGAACTCCCGCACCGCCGGGACGTCGAGGGCATCGAACCCCACCTGGAAGTCCTGGACCCGGGACGTGTCGGCGACGAGCCCCAGGTCGTGTGCCGCCGACTGGACGCTCCGGGCGAGCGCGGCGAACCCGTCGGCCTCCTGCTGGTCCTTGCCGCTGTCGACGGTGACCCCGGCGTAGCGCAGGTCGATCAGCAGGGGCAGTCCGGCATCGTCCGCCAACCCGGCCACCGCCTCGACGAACGTGACGCCCTGGCCGAAGCTCGTGATCGGGTAGTGGGTGGCCGCGGTCAGCATCACGCGCCAGTCCTCGACGCCCTCGCCTTCGAGGACGCCGTGGGCCTCGGCCAGCGGGAAGACGTCCACCTCGTTGCCTTCGGCGTCCGCCACCGTCTTCCACCAGTCGTTCTCGTAGGCGATGCGCCCGCCCGCGGCGTCGAGCGCAGCCAGCTTGGCCGCGACCCGTTCCCACGGGGTGCCGGCGTCGACATGGATCGCGGTTGCGCAGCGGACGCGGCCCGTCCATCTCCTGGAACCACACGCGCGGGAGCCGGCCCAACGGGTCGGACAGCCGGTCGTCACCGGCCCGGTCGAAGCCCAGCGCGGCCTGCCAGAACGGCGCCACCGCCTCAACGTCGAGCGACGTCGATCGCCAACTGCATCCGCTGGGTCGCCGCCGGGTCCGCGGCCAGGCCGAGTTCGGCGGCGGCGGCCGAGATCTGCCCGGCCAGGGCCACGTCCTTGCGCGGTCAGTGCAGTTGGCGTCGTGGGTGAAGGTGCGCACGTGCACGCCGGACGCCCGCAGATCGACATCCGGGTGGTGACCGGCGGCTTCGGCCAGCTCGCCGATCCGACGGACGAGCGCGGCCCCGGCCCGGTGGGACGGTGCATCGAACCAGGCGTCCGCGCCGGCGTTCAGCGCCCGCCACTGCCCGGTTCCGTCCTGCTCCTCGAACTGCTGGGGCTGTCAACGGCGCCTCGGCCACAGCGATCTCCTCCCGATCAGGTTCCTCGTAGTATCCCCAGCCACAGCGGGTGGGTTCCCCGGGCAGTTCTGACACCGGGCGGGGCCTTGCGCGCCTAGTAGCCCGCGACCTTCGGCCAGTCCCGCTCGACGCCGCGGGCATCGAGCCGTCGCTGGAAGTCGGCGAGCAGGGCCGGGTTCGCTGCGCACGGCACGCGGCTGGCTCGCCGAGGTCCAGGCAGTGCGCGGCCAGCTCGCCGGCCACCTCGCCGACGTTCCACTCGACCGGGTGCAGCCGGTAGCACCCGTTGGTGATGTGCGTGGTGCCGATGTTCTTCGCCGCCGGCAGCAGGTTCTCGATGCGGACGGGGATCAGCGCACCGAGCGGGATCTGGAACGGGCGAGCTGGCGACGTCGATGTAGTTGTCGCCGCCGGTCGAGGGGTGCAGGTCGATCCGGTACATGCCGACGCCGACCGAGTCCGGATACGCTCACGGCGCCCCGGGCGCCGCGCACGTCGAGCGCGAGGTCCTGCTCGACGATGCGGTACTCCGCGACGATGCGCCGCGACTCCCGGATGTACGGCGCCTGCGCCAGCCCGTCCGCGGTGCCCACGACGTCGCCGCGCAGGCGCAGGCCGGGAAAGCCGGTGCCGCCGTCGGCGCGAGGCGCCTCGGTCTGCATCCAGTACAGCAGGCTGAGGGACAGCTGCCTGGCCTCCCAGAGCCGCCGGCCGGCGTCCGGGAACGTCGATCACCGGGCGCGTCGAAGTAGTCCACCTGCGGCCAGTTCACCAGCGTGATGTCGCTGGCGTAGAAGCCTCGCCGTGAAGTTCTCCCGCGCGAGGATCCGCCGGAACAGCCACAGGTCCTTGTCGCCCGCGTCCACCCGCTGGTAGTCCGCGGTGTCGGCGACCGAGCCGGCAGGATTCGGGGTGAAGGTGCGCGTCACGGCCTCCAGGGTCTTCGGGTCCGGGGCTGTCCACGACAGCAGCGGCTCGCCCCAGAACGGCGGCTGGTAGGAGCGCCAGTAGTCGTACAGCTCCGGGCGATCGATCGTGTGGTTGCCGTCGACATGATCGACGGCGAAGCAGAAGGTGATTGCCTGCATGTTCATCGGATCGGCCCGCTCGGGGGCGTGCGGCTCCCCCGTGTCGCCCTGCGACTCCGCGCCGGTGACGTACTCGGCGGACGCCAGGCGCAGCAGCTCACCGGTCTCGGTGGCGTCCAGGAAGTACCGCGCGGTGACCACACAGTCCGCAGCCTCGCCGGGGCGCGCCAGCTCGACGGCGACGACGCGGTCGCCGTCGGTGACGGCGGAGACCGGGACGCACGGCTGGAGCAGCACGCAGCTGTCCGTTGGACAGGTACGGGCGCGAGCAGGAGCTCGATCGCAGCGACAGCGACCCGCGGCTCGTGGCACAGCTTGCTCACCCTGCCCGCGCCGGGGTTGAGCCGCGGGTCCTTGCGCGCCCGGGGTGTCAGCGGATAGGCGGTGCGGTAGATCCGGCGGATCGACTCGCGAAGCGCCCGATAGGACGCCGTCACGCCGAACTGCTCCACCCAGGAGTGCTCGTCCGGCGGGACTGCCTGGCTGGTGAACTGCCCGCCCAGCCAGGCGTACTGCTCGGTGAGCACCACCCGCCTGCCGGAGCGAAGCGCAGCGAGGGCAGCGGCCACACCACCCGTGCCGCCACCGATGACGGCGATCTCGGTCTCGATCTCACGCATGGCCATCTAGCCCGACACCTGCTTCCGCCAGCCGCCGGCACGATTGTTCGCGATCACGGCCCGGAACAGCTCCACCAGAGCCGGCTCGTTGAGCACGTCTCCTTCGCGGAGCTGGATGGCTCGAGCGGTGGCGTTGTCGTGGCCCTGGTTGATCAGTCCGTCAGGGTCGGGCGCGATCGGGTCGTAGACGAACACGTTGAGGTGGTCCTTTGCGCCGAGCAGCGCACAGATGTTCCCCTGCAGCACGAAGTAGGGCAGACGGGTCCGTTTGATGGTCTCCTGGACCTCCTCGTCGGCTGCGTGCACCGAGGCGCGGACCCGCTCCGCCAGCTCCGCCTGCCAGTCGGGCAAGCGTGGCGATGTACTCGTCCACCCGGGAATCACGTCGTTCAGCCATCACAGACACCTCCGCATGCACCTTGCCTGAACGATTGTGCCGAGAGCGTTCGGCTTCAGTGGAAGTCACGGGAGCGGTGCACCACCATGATCGGCAGCGGCTCGAGGTGGTCGGCCACCACGTTGACCACACCCTCGGGTGAGCGTTCCAGCTTGCCGCGGACGATCAGTGCCGGCGACGACCGGGCCACCTTCCGGAAGCGCTGCCAGACCCCGACCGAGCAGACGACGTTCACCAGGCCGAACTCGTCCTCGAGGCTGACGAAGGTGATGCCGGACGCGGTCCCGGGACGCTGCCGGTGGGTGACAAGCCCGCCCACCTCGACGCGGCGGTCGGGCTCCGCGGTGGCGAGCCCGGCCGTGCTCAGCACTCCGCGCGCGTCCAGTTCCGCCCGGAGCTGGGCGATCGGATGATCCTCGGTGCTCACCCCGGTGGCCCACAGGTCGTCGGCGAGCACCTCGACCGGCGTCGGGTCGTCGAACAGCAGGGGCTGCGACTCCACGAGGGTCCCGGGCAGCGATCCGGGCTGGTCGAGCGCTGCACTGCCCGCCCGCCAGAGGGCCTGGCGTCTGGTCAGTCCGAGGCACTCCAGCGCTCCCGCGGCCGCCAGCGCCTCGAGATGCTCGGCGGTCAGCCCGGTGCGACGCACCAGGTCCTCCATCGACCGGTAGCTCGCCGCGCGCCTCCCGTTCGGACACGATCCGTTCGGCCACACCCTTCCCGATGCCGCGCACGGCGGCCAGTCCGAGCCGGACCGCGAAGTTGCCGTCCCTGCGGTGGGCCTCGGACTCATCGGGAAGGCTCGCGTCGAACTCGGCGACCGGGGGCTGGTGACGGTTGCGGCAGGCGTCCAGGCCGGTCGGCCCGTCGACGGTGCGGCTGAGCCGACGGCTCCTTCGTCCAGGCTCAGGGATCGACCTGCTCGAGGCCGGCGTCCACTCCGGAGCGGGCAGAGGTCGGGACGCAGCACCTCCACGCCGTGGCGGCGGGCGTCGGAGACGAGGGTGGACGGGGAGTAGAAGCCCATCGGCTGCGCGCGCAGCAGGCCGGCGAGGAAGGCTGCCGGGTAGTGCAGCTTCATCCAGGAGCGAGGCGTAGACCAGCAGGGCGAACGACAGCGAGTGCGACTCGGCGAAGCCGAAGTTCGCGAAGGCCTGGATCTGCGCGTAGAGGTGGTCGGCCGTCTGCGCCCACCAGGCCGTTGCGGGCCATGCCCTCGTAGAGCTTCTGCTTCAGCGACTCGATCCGCTCCAGCCCGCGCTTGGAGCCCATCGCCCGGCGCAGCAGGTCGGCGTCCTCGCCGCGTGCAGTCCCCGACGGCCATCGCCATCTGCATCAGCTGCTCCTGGAACACCGGGATGCCGAGGGTCCGCTTCAGCACCGGCTCCAGCTTCGGGTGGGGGTAGGTGACCTCCTCCTTGCCCAGCTTGCGCCGGACGAACGGGTGCACCGCCCCGCCCTGGATCGGGCCGGGACGGATCAGCGCGATCTGGATCACCAGGTCGTAGAACCGCCGCGGCTGCAGCCTCGGCAGCAGCCCCATCTGCGCGCGGGACTCCACCTGGAACACCCCGATCGAATCGGCCCGGCACAGCATGTCGTAGACGCGCCGCCTCCTCCTTCGGCATGGTGGCGAGGTCCCAGGTCTCCCCCGTCGACTCCCGCGCATCAGGTCGAAGCAGTGCTGCAGCGCCGCCAGCATCCCGAGGCCGAGCAGGTCGAACTTCACCAGCCCCATCCAGGCGGCGTCGTCCTTGTCCCACTGGATCACCGTGCGGTTGTCCATGCGGGCGTGCTCGATCGGCACCACCTCGCCGACCGGGCGCTCGGTGAGCACCATGCCGCCGGAGTGGATGCCGAGGTGCCGGGGCGCCTTCAACAGCTGGGTGGTCAGCTCGATCACGGCGTCGGGGATCCGTCGATGACGCTGTCGCCGGGTCGCGATCGGAGGTGACGGTCGCTCCCCAGCCCTCCACCTGCTTCGCGAAGGCATCCTGCTGCCCGGGGCTGTAGCCCGAGCGCCTTCGCCATGTCGCGGATCGCGTTCTTCGGCCGGTACTGGATCACGTTCGCAGACCTGCGCCGCGCGCTCCCGGCCGTAGCGATCGAAGACCCACTGGATGATCTCCTCGCGACGGTCGGCAGTCGAAGTCGACGTCGATGTCGGGCTCCTCGTCGCGCAGCGCGGAGAGGAACCGCTCGAACGGCAGCTCGTAGGCGATCGAGTCGACCGCCGTGATGCCGAGCAGGAAGCAGACGGCGCGAGTTGGCCGCCGACCCGCGGCCCTGGCACAGGATCCCGCGACGCTTCGCCTCGGCGACGATGTCGTGGACGATCAGGAAGTAGCCGGGGAAGTCCTTGGGCTCGATGACCGCCAGCTCCCGCTCGATCCGCTCGCGCGTCGGCGTCGGACAGCTCCGGGTACCGGCGCGGCACCGCCTCCCAGACCAGGTGCCGCAGCCACGACATCGGCGTGTGCCCGGCGGGCACCTCCTGCTTGGGCAGTGCCGGCTTGGCGCGCCGCAGCGGGAAGGCGAGCTCGTCGGCGAGCGCGACGGTGCGCGCGACGGCGCCGGGGTAGCGGGCGAACCGCGCTGCCATCTCCGCCCCGGAGCGCAGGAACGCGTGCCGGCTGCGCGGCAGCCAGCCGTCGAGCTCGTCGAGGCTGCGGTTGGCCCGCACGGCGGCGACGGCCTGCGCCAGCGGGTGCTGCGCCGGGCGTGGCGTAGTGGACGTTGTCGGTCGCGATCGTCGGCAGCCGCAGCTCGGCGGCGAGCGCGGCGAGCGCGTCGTTGCGGGACGAGTCGAGCGGCTGGCCGTGGTCGATCAGCTCGACGAAGACGCGCCCGGCCCGAACAGGTGCACCAGGTCGGCCAGTTCCCGCCGGGCACCGCTCGAGCCCTTCTGCGACCAGCGCCTGCCGCACGGCGCCCTTGCGGCAGCCGGTGAACACCACCCAGTGCCCACCGGCGCGCTCGGCCAGCTCGTCGAGGTCGTAGACCGGGCCGGCCCTTCTCGCCGCCGGCCAGCTGGCCCGTGCGTGATCGCGGCAGCGAGCCGGTGGTAGCCCTCCTCGCCGCGGCGAGCACCAGCAGGTGGGAGCCGGCCGGATCGGGCTGGCCCTTCTGCGGCGCCGGCAGCTCGAGCGACAGCTCGGCGCCGAACACCGTCTTGAGGCGCAGCGACTCGGCGGCCTCGGCGAACCGGACGATGCCGTAGAAGCCGTCGTGGTCGGTGATCGCGAGGGCGTGCAGCCCCAGCCGCTCGGCCTCCTCGGCCAGCTCTGCGGGACCGGAGGCGCCGTCGAGGAACGAGAACGACGAGTGGGCGTGCAGCTCGGCGTACGGCACGGCGTGCTCGGGAGGCTCGATCGGCCGCGCCACGTACGGGTGGCGCCGCCACGAGACGGGGACGTCCTGGGCGGGGAACGGCTTGCCCTCCGGGGTGCTCAGCGTGCGCTCGAGATCGCGCCAGGTCATGGGCGGGTTGTTGAAGCCCATCAGTCGTACCGCGCCTCTGCCCACCAGCGTCCGGCCTGCAGCACGAGCAGCCAGGCCGTCCCGGCGTCGTCGACCACCTGGAACCGACTGGCGCTGCGGTGCCGCACCGGATCCCAGGCCCGCTCCTCGATCGGCCCACGGGCCGGCCCAGCCAGCCACCTGCAGCCGCTCCTCCCCGACGCCGAGCAGTGCCGGGCTCGCCACTGAGCTGTCCGCGCTCGTCCAGCAGCACCGGGTTGCCGTCAGCGTCCAGGAGCCGGACGGGGTGCGGCGCCGCGAACACCACGGCGGGCAGCGGGTCGGGCACGCGCCCGGGCCAGGGTCGTTCGGCCGGCGTCACGAGCACCGGCCGGTCTCCCCACGGCACCATCACCTGGCGCTCGGCCAGCCAGCGTCCGCCGCCGATCCGCGGGGTGAGCACACCCTCGTGGCCGAGCATCGCCTGGACGCGCGACAGCACGTGGTGGACGCGTTCGTCCGTGCCCGAACCGAACAGGCCGGGGACATGGTTCACCAGCGCGTCCACGGCAACCGGCTCGAGGCGCAGGCTCGACGATGCCGCTGCCCAACTGGTCGCCGGCGGCAGCCTGCAGCTGCCAGCGGATGCGGTCGACGACCGCGGCCGGCTCGAACACCCCGGGCGTGAGCCAGGTCCGTGCCACGAGTTCGTCCAGCTCTCCGGTGAGCTCGATCCGCAGCTCGGTGCAGGCAAGGCCCGGCTGCGGTGAGGCCTGCGATGAACTCCTCGACCATCGCCCTCGAGGTGAAGGCGACCTGGTCGACCAGCGTCAGGGGCGGCTCGAAGTCCAGCTGCCGGGTGAGTTCCGGCGGTGGCACCCGCGGTTGCACGGTGCTCGGGTCGAGCCCGGACGCCTGGGTGTGGAGCCGCAGGCCCTGCTGACCGAAGCGGTCGCGGACGGCGCCGGCGTCCAGGGCCGCGAAGTCCCCGAGGGTGTGCACCCCGAGGCGTGGCAGCAAGGTGGTCAGCGACTCGTCCCCGAGCCGTGACACCGGCAAGGGAGCAAGGAACCTCGGCCGCCGATCCCGCGGGGACGATGTGCACGGGATCGGCCACGTAGGCGGCCTGGAGCGCCGTGAACATCCCGTCCGCGACGCCCACCCGCCCGGACGTCGGACCGAGCGCGACGACGACGGCCTCGAGCAGGACCTCCGCGGCCTCGGCCTCGCTCCCCACGTACCCGGACAGGCCCCGGGCACGGAGGGCGCAGACGCCGGGACGGATCACCTGCACGCCGGGAGCCAGCCGCTCGATGCATTCGACGACCTGGGCGAACTCGCGGTTGTCCCTCGCCTCGTCCGCCGGCAGCACGAGGAGGTTCGGACAGCGGGACTGCGCCTCCCTGCGGCGCTGGCCGGTGGCCACTCCCTCTGCGGACGCCTCCGGCGAGCAGGCGACGATCCGGTTGGCCGAGACGACGGCCACCGGCCTTGCAGCGTCCGCGCCTTCGGAGAGTGCCCAGGCCGTGACCGGCCAGCCGGGGAACCACAGCACGAGGCAGCGGTCACCCTCCCGGTGTGACGCGAGCCGGCGTTGCTCCTCAGGGACTGTTGGCGCACCTGGTCGGGGCATCACCCGACCGCCCTCAGGATCGTGGACGTCTCGGCCACAGCTGCGGCTGCGGTCAGGCGACCCTCCGGGGTTGGCAGGACGAGCCGGACACTGCGGCGCAGCGGGCTGCGCCGGGAGCTGACCGTGACGGTGACCTCGCGGCTGGTGAGGTAGCCGAAGCCCGCGCCGACGCCTGACCAGCTCAGCCCGCTCACCGCGAGCTGGGCCTCGGCGCGCGGCCAGGGTCCGTCGACGAGCAGGACGGCCTCGCGGTCGCGGAGGCGTGACATCAACTTGGCAGCCTCCCCCTCGCTGACCCTTCCCGAAGGCCGGACAGCGACGATCGGTAGCGCCTCCACCAGCGCGGCCGTCGTTGCCATCCACTGCTCGGCCGGGTCGGGAACCAGTGCCAGCCGGTCAAGGTCCACCCCGGCGTGCGCTGCTGCCTCCGCACCGAAGTCGGGCATGCCGACGACCCCGCACCAGTAGCCCTCCCGCGAGGGCTCCGCAAGCAGGGCCAGCAACAGGGCACCGGCGCCGGTGAGGCTGTAGGCCGAACCCGGCTTCAGACCCCCGTCCGGCAAGCAGGGCCGCCAAATCCGGATGGACGGGGAACGGCGTCTGCCGGATCCGGGCTTCCTTGACCGCGACCTGGGCGCGCAGGCGCGCCAGCAGTTCGGTCCTCGGGAGCTCGGCCAGTGTCACCTACTGATGATCGAACACCCGTTCGATTTCGTCAAGCCCGCTCGAACCCCACCCACGGGGCGGACGGCAGGCCTATCGAACTACCCCTTTGAGGACCATTGCGGTGGCGTAGGTCGCCTGCCCGAGGACGGTCGGGATGCAGCTCCGAAGTGATGAACGGGAGGCGGCTGTCGCAGAGCCCGTGCCCGTCGAAGGCGCCGACCACGCTGACGTACGTCACGTTCACGCCCGCTGCCCGCGCCCCGGCCGCCGACGCCTTGATCACGGCATTGAGCTGCTTGGCAAGGTCATTCACAACCGACCGGTCCGCCACGGCCACCGGACAGGCGAGCTTCGTGCCGAAGAGTTTTGCGCTGCTGCCGAAGAGCTCCGGGTAGCCGGTGATGAAGATGCGCGCCTTCGGCGCCCTCGCGTGGATCTCCGCGAGGATCGTCGGCAGGCTCACGACCGTGTCGCTCGGGACCACCCCGGCGAGTGCGGCGAGGGCTGCCTTCACGGCGGCAGCGAGCTTGGCGAGGTCACATCCGGTCTGCAGGCAACCGAGCTGCGAGAAGCCCGCGTCGTTGCCGCCGACGGTCAACGTCACCGTGCGGGTGGACGCGCTCAGGGCCGACAACTGCTTGTCCCACACGTCCTTGGTCGTTGCCCCACTGCAGGCGACGAAATCCAGCTTCCTGAGCTTGGGGAAGCCGTTCAGGAGTTCCGGGTACGCCAGGTTGCTGCGCGCACACTCCTGGGAGGCGGGATCCGACTTGCTGGGTAACCCGTACCCGGCAGCGAAGGAGTCGCCGAGAGCTGTGTAGCGATTGACGGTGATGGTCTGTGGAGCGACCGCCTGGGCAGGCGTCGCGGTGCCGATGATGCCGGCGAAGCTCAGTGCAAGAACGGCCAGCCCGCTCACCATTCGTCTCATGATGACCCCCGTGTCTTCGAGAGGGGAGCTGCTCCGCGACGGACCCGGGAGCATGCTCCCTGCTGTCCTGAAACTACTCCTGCCCAGACGGTGGCGGGAGACCGGGGGACGAACGAAGCTGGGTCGGACCGAATTTGGAACCGTCCCCAATTCGGTTCAGGGGCGGGGGGTTCCGGGACGGATGGGCAGCTCCCTGCCGGTCTGGAGGGCAACGATCATGGCGTCCACATGGAGGTCGACCACCACCGGGTCGTAGCCTCCGCGGGCCACCTCGAACTGGGCGGCATGCAGGTCATCGAGGGCCGTGGCACGACCCTGCTCGTCGGCCGACAGGGCGTAGACACGGTCGAGCACGTCGTCGACGTCGGTGGCCGAGTAGCCCCTCCGGCGGGTGTGGGGAAACCCCTTGGCCAGGTCGATCCGTCCACCCCAGGTGGCCAGGCCGCCCGCCCCGAGGCGCCGTCCGCGCGCCCAGAACAGCAGCCACAGGGCCACGAGGACGGCGACGATCACCACACCGTAGATGCCAGCGTTCATGCGTCGGTCCCCTCCGGCTCGCTCAGTCCTCCGGGAGCATGTGCGGGTAGCCGATGCCCGGTCGGGGGCAGGAGGTTCTCCTTGATCGAGCGCGGGCTCACCCAGCGCATCAGGTTCCACAGTGACCCGGCCTTGTCATTGGTGCCGGAGGCCCGGCTGCCGCCGAAGGGCTGCTGTCCCACGACAGCGCCGGTCGGCTTGTCGTTGACGTAGAAGTTGCCGGCCGCGTGCCGCAGGATCCTCGAGGCCTGCTCGACAGCGGCCCGATCGGTGGCGAAGACCGCCCCGGTCAGGGCGTACGTCGACGTCTCGTCGACCATGCGTAGTACATCGTCATACTCATCGTCCTCGTAGACGAAGATGGCGAGGATCGGGCCCGAAGTACTCGGTGGTGAAGATGTCCTGGTGCGGGTTGTCGCGCACGATCAGCGTCGGCCGCACGTACCAGCCGTCGGTGCGGTCATAGGTGCCGCCGGCGATGATCTCCGCGTCGGCGGAGCTGCGTGCCTTCTCGATTGCGCCCGACAGCTTGTCGAAGGCCCGCTCGTCGATGACGGCGGAGGTGAAGTTGGCGAAGTCGCGGACGTCGCCGACCGCCAGTGCCTCGACCTGCTCGACGAGGCTGTCGCGCATGCCCTCCCACAGGCTGCGCGGCAGGTAGGCCCGCGACGCCGCCGAGCACTTCTGCCCGGAGTACTCGAAGGCTCCGCGAATCAGCGCCGTCGCGACCGCACCGGCGTCGGCCGACGGGTGCGCGACCACGAAGTCCTTGCCACCGGTCTCCCCCACCAGCCGCGGGTAGGCGCGGTAGTGGGCGATGTTGGCACCGACCTCGCCCCACAGGCCCTGGAAGACCCGCGTGGAGCCGGTGAAGTGGATGCCGGCCAGGTCGGGGTGGCTCGAGCGCAGCGCTGGACACCTCGGCGCCGTGGCCGGGCACCATGTTGATCACGCCGTCCGGCAGCCCGGCGGCCTGCAGCAGCTGCATCCACAGGTGCGCGGCGAAGGTCTGGGTGAGGGCGGGCTTCCAGACCACCGTGTTGCCCATCAGGGCCGGCGCGGTCGGCAGGTTGCCGGCGATGGCGGTGAAGTTGAACGGCGTGATCGCGTAGACGAAGCCGTCCAGCGGCCGGTAGTCCATCCGGTTCCACACCCCGGGCGAGCTGATCGGCTGGTTGGCGTACAGCTCGCGGGCGAAGGCGACGTTGAAGCGCAGGAAGTCGATCAGCTCGCAGGCCGAGTCGATCTCGGCCTGCTGCGCGGTCTTGCCCTGGCCGAGCATCGTCGCGGCGTTCAGCAGGTCACGTCGGGGTCCTGCCAGCAGCTCCGCCGCACGCAGGAACACCGCTGCCCGCTCGTCGAACGACGTGGCCGCCCAGTCGGCCTTCGCTGCCTGGGCTGCCTGCGACCGCAGACGGCGGCGTCGGCAGCAGTGGTCTGGTGCACGCGGGCCAGCAGGGTCGAGTGGTCGGACGGCATCCGCACCTCGTGCACCACACCGCCGGGACGCGGCGTCCAGCCACCGCCGATGACGCCGAAGACGTCGACCGGCTCCTCTGCGAGGAACGTCGAGTTCCTTCTTCAGGCTGGCCCGTTCCGGGCTTCCGGGCGCATAGCTGCGAATCGGTTCGTTGACGGGCTGGGGTACTCGGGTGATGGCGTCCACGAGATGCGACTCTACCGCCGCGCGAGCCGGCGTCGAATCAGCTTGCCGCGGCCTCCTTGCGCCGTGCCTTCGCCGCGTCGACCGAGGCCCGCAGGGCGGCGACGAGGTCGACGACCTGCGCCTCGCGCGGGGCCTCGTCCGGTGCTCGCGGGCAGCTCGACGCCGTCCAGCTTGGCGCTGATCACCTGCTCGAGCGCCTCGCGGTAGGTGTCGGTGAACTGGCTCGGGTCGAACTCCCCGGACAGCTGCTCGATGAACATCCGTGCCATGCCCAGCTCGGCGTCGTTGACCTTGACGTCATCGGTCGGGGCGGCGAAGTCGCTGTCGCGCAGCTCGTCGGGCCAGATCATCGTGTGCATCCGCAGCACGTCGCCCACCGGGCGGATCAGCGCGAGCGTCTCCCTGGAGCGCAGGGCGACCTTCACCACGGCGGCCTTGCCGGTCTCGGCGAGTGCCTGGCGCAGCAGGATGTAGGGCTTGGCGCCGGTCTTCTCCGCCTCGAGGAAGTAGGTGCGGTCGAAGTAGGTGGGATCGATCTCCTCGACGTTCGACGAACTGCACCACGTCGACGGTCTTGCCGCTGGCAGCCGGAAGGTCGGCGAAGTCATCGGCCTCGAGGATGGCCACCCGTCCGTCGGCGGCCTCGTAGCCCTTGGCGATCTCGGCGAACGGCACTTCCTCGCCGCAGACCTCACACACGCGCTTGTAGCGGATGCGACCACCGTCCGCGGCGTGCACCTGCCGGAAACTGATGTCCTTCTCCTCGGTGGCGCCGTACACCTTCACCGGGATCGTCACCAACCCGAAGGACACTGCGCCCTTCCAGATCGACCTGGGCATGCCCGTCTCCTTTGATCAGTCGTCGCCTGCTCAACCCTTACCCAGGCTCTGCCATTCCCCCGCCCCGTGCCAGAGCAGGTCGCCCTCTTCCAGCAGGACGGTGACCGCGGGATGGTTCCAGGCGTCCTGCAGGGTCAATCCCATCGCTGCGGCGGCTGCCTCCGCAAGGCCCGGTGCGTCGGGCTCGTCAGCGAACAGGCTCTGGACGGCGTCGAACCGCAGGTCTCCGGTGACGACCGCGCCGAAGTCCACGTCGCGGTCGGTGAGCGGCTCCGCCGTCACCCTCGAGGACGGCAACCTGCCGGACGCCACTGGCCGCCAGCGCGGCGACGGAGGCCACCAGCAGCGCGAGGTGCTCGGCCTCGTCGGTGTCGGACGCCTCGAAGGCTGCGCTGAGTCCCTGGGTCGCCGCGTAGGCCTTCCTGGGTCCGGCAAGGACTCCCGCCGCTTGCCAGTCGGCCAGTTCTGCGCCCGTCACAGGCACGAAAAGCAAGGTCATCAGGCCTCCGCCCGTAGTGCGCCGAGTTCATCCGAGATGTCGCGCGCCCACCGGCGCAGGGGCGCGACGGCGGTCACGTCGAGGGTGACGCGGCCGCGGTAACTGGTGATGGTGACGCTGATCTGCTCGTCATCGGTCGTGGACGTGAGGGCGTGCACCTGACGCAGTCGGGCCCGGCCGAGGAACCGCTCCCCCGTCGGGCCGGGAACGTTCGAGACCACGACGGTGTGCGGTCGGCCGGCAGCAACCGTGCCAGCCGCGACGCTGTGCAGCGTGGGCGGCGCGAAGCCCGCCAGACCGGTCAGGTCATGGACGGGGACGCTGACACCGCTGTCCGTCCGGGCGCGGGTCAGGGTTGCGATGGTGCGCAGGCGGTCGCCGGGCGAGGTCGCCACGACCGGCAGGCCCAGCCACGACGGCGCGATCCGGCACCCGATCGCGCTCTCCAGCACAGCGGGTTCCTGCACCGCCAGCGGCACGAGGGCCACCGGATCGGCGAGTTCGCGACCGTTGTCGATCAGCCAGCCGCGGATCCCGGCCGTGGCAAGGGACACCAGCACGTCATGGGTGGTGCAGCCGAAGGCGTCCCGCACAACGGCGAGGACGTCGAGGTCGACCTCGACGCCGGCAACATGCTGCGGACGGGGGCTGGCGGCCATCGTCCGCACGGCGTTCTCCACCATGCCGATCAGTCCGGTCGCCGCACCGGTCACGATCCGCAGCGGATCACCGATCGCCCCGACGACGTCCGCGACGCCGGGCATCTCCGCGTGGGTGGGCTGCCAGTCGCACCGTTGCCTCGGCGATCGACTCCGGGTGTTCATCGAAGAGTTCCTGCAGCAGGTGGACGTTGTCGTAGCCGTCCACCAGTGCCGGGTGGGAACACACCACCAGCGCCTGCGTCCCGGGCGCGATGCCGTGCACCAGCGTCGCCTCCCACAGCGGGTGCTCGCGGTCGAGGCCGACGGCCAGCCGTGCCGACAGCCATTCCTCCAGCCGCTGCCCGGGCTCGAGGGTTGCCTCGCGGACGTGGCCCGCGACGCTGAAGTTGGCGTCGTCCACCCAGCCCGGAATGGGCCAGCCGGCGACGAGGCGCCGGAACCGCGGCGCGTACTCGATGCGGTCGGTGACGCGGTCGATGAGTTCGGCACGGGTGATGCCACCGGAAATCACCGTGACGAACGCCTGCTGCCAGGGCTGGGACTGCTGGTCACGGGCCAGCAGCGCAGCCTCGGTCACGGTCACCGGGTCGCTCACAAGACCACACTACTCAACAAGATATGGCGGAACTGTGAGGCCGCGATCGGCCCAGACGAACCGCGGAATCCTGCCCAGCCAGCCGCGCAGCGTGGCCTCGCACGCGTCGACGAGCAACTGGTCGTGCTTCTCCACCTCGAAGACCACGGCGCGCTGCTGGACCGTCCAGCCCCGTGGGGTCGTGGCCAGCAGCCACTCCATCGTGCGCGGGTGGATGACGTCGGAGGCGAACTTGGGGTCCTCTGCCCGCACCTTGAACGCACGGTTGAAGTCGTCGCTCTCGAAAGCGACCTTCTCCCCCAGCCGGCGACCGTTGACGGAGAGCCCGGGCAGGTCGAAGGGCAGCAGGAAGCCGCACACCGGCTCGGAGTGGTTGTCGGTGACCGTCCTGGTGTGGGTGTGGCCCTCGGAGTCGGTGTAGGTCTCCGTGCGATCGGTCTTCCACTCGTGGGTGAACGCATCCATCCGGATGCCGTCGCGCAGGCCCGTGATGGGGTCGGTGACCTCGTGCCCGTACCCGCCGGTGGTCACCGGGTAGTAGTCCGAGCACCTGGTTGCCGTCAGGACCGAACCGCCAGTCGGGATGGCCGTAGAACCCGAACCGGTCCTGCGTCGGCGTCACCTCATGACCCCGCAGGGCCGTGTCCGACAGTGCGGAAGCGATCGGGTCGAGCGCTGCGAGGAAGGCCTGCAGGTCGTCGGGGTCCTTGGGTGCGCCACCCACGACGAGCTGGTCACCGTCGATGCTCAGGTCCACGTGCTCGGCCAGCCAGGAGGGACCAGCGATGACGGGAGCGATCACAACCAGCACCTGTGAAGCCAGCGAGCCGTCTGCTGCGATGGCCCGCAGGTTCCCTTCCTCGGCCTGGACGAGCGGGACACCGGCAGGCGAGATGCCGGTCCTCGCGTGCTCGCTGTCGGTCACGAAGACGTCCGGCAGGCCGAAGGGCAGCTGCACGCACGCGAGCCGCTCGGAGTAGCCGCGGCCGGCGCCGGAGTAGTCGTACTCGAAGACGCGGAACGCATGGCCGGACGCCGTCGTGCCGCTGACGAGTTCGTCCACGGACCGTCGGAAGCCGAGGCCGAAGGGTGGTGCGTTCAGGTCGGCGAGCCGGGTGAGGCTCGGGTTGGGCTCCAGCGTCCAGCCCAGCGCCTTCACCTTCCCGACGTAGCGACGCCGCCGGACGATCAGCACGGCCGCCACCAGCGCACCGAGTGCGACCACCACCCAGAACCAGAACCAGAAACCGGACACCGGCACCCTTCCCTCGACCCCGGCTAGGCTACGGCGACACGATCTGGCCCGAAGCCAGAATCGCCACCGAGGAGGAACCCGAATGCTCAGGTCCATTGCTGCGCTCGCTGCCGCCCTGCTCCTCGCGGGCTGCACAGCAGCGCCGGTGGCTCCCACCGCACCGACAGCTCCGAGCAGCAGCGTGGGTTCGTCGACCGCTTCGCCCTCGGCCAGCCCGTCCGAGACCCCGGTTCCGATGCCTTCGGTGAACGTGCAGCTGGTCGAGATCTCGCTGAAGGACGGCAAGGCCACCCCGAACGGCGACCGGCTCACAGTGGACAAGGGCACGATCCTGCGGCTCGAGATCACCTCCGATCATGACGACGAGGTACACGTGCACGGCTACGACATCGAGATTCCCGTGAAGGCCGGCGCGAAGGTGACGAAGGACATCACCCTCGATCAGGTCGGACGCTTCGAGATCGAATCGCACGAGCCGGCGCTCACCATCGTTCAACTCGTCGTGTCGTGACCCCGCTGCTGGTCCCGCTGCACGGCCTCGGGTCGCGCCAGGACCTGCCGCTGCCGCTGCCAGCAGCCGTCGGTGGAGCCGTTCTCGTCCTGCTGGTCTCCTTCGCCGTGCTCGCCCTCGCGTGGCGCGAACCGCGCTGGGACGGGGCTGCTGGCGGGCGCCCGTTGCCCGGACTGACACGGTTCGTCGACGCCCGATGGTTCCGCGCGATCCTCGCTGCTCTCGGGGTGTTCGCCTTCCTCTGGGTGGGGGCGGCGCTGTGGTTCGGGCGTGACCGGGTGACCAATCCGGTGTTCGGCTTCACCTACGTGTGGCTGTGGGTCGGGCTCGTGCCGCTCTCGCTGCTGTTCGGCCCGCTGTACCGGATGGCAAACCCGCTCGGCTGGCTGGCCCGGCTGCTGCAGCTGGTCGGGCTGCCCACCGGGGGCCTGCGACCGCTGTCGCAGGAGACCTGGCGGCGCCTTGGCTCCTTCCCTGCCGCGCTCGGCCTGCTGGGCTTCAGCTGGCTGGAGCTGGTGCAGCCCGACAACAACACCCTGGCGGTCCTGCAGGGCTGGTGGCTGGCCTGGGTGGGTGCAGTGGTCGGCGGGACGGTGCTCTTCGGGCGCCGCTGGGTGGCCGCTGCCGACCCGTTCCAGGCCTACGCCGTGCTGGTGTCCCGCGCGAGCCCCTGGCAGCGCGTGGACGGGGTGGTGCACCTCGTGAACCCGCTGCGCCACCTGAGCACGGCACGATCGCCCGCCGGCACCTGGGCCGTGGTGGCCGTCCTGCTCGGCGGTACGGCCTTCGACGGGTTCACGTCCACCTCCTGGTGGGTGCGCACGACCCAGTCGTCCGGCCTGCCGCGCGAGCTGTGGGGAACCCTCGGCCTGCTGGGCATGGTGGCCCTGATCACCGTCACCTTCGCGCTCGGTGTCCGGGGAATCGGACGCCTGCGGCCCGCGGGCCCCCTGAACCTGCTGGCCGCCAGCGTGATCCCGATCGTCATCGGCTACGCCGTGGCGCACTACCTGAGCCTGCTCGTGCTCGAGGGCCAGCGCACGCTGATCAACCTGTCCGACCCGCTGGGCCTTGGCTGGAACGCCTTCGGCACAGCAGAACTCGGCATCTCTCCCCTGTGGCTCGACACGCCGGTCGTGACGTCGACCGTGCAGCTGCTGGCGATCATCGGCGGGCACGTGATCGGCGTCCTCGTTGCCCACGAGCTCGCCCTCCGGGTGCTGCCCGTGCGCCGGCGGCTCACCGGGCAGGTGCCGTTGCTGCTGGTGATGATCGGCTACACCTGCGGCGGCCTGCTGCTGTTGTTCTCACCCTGAGTTATCCACAGATTTGCCGGCGGCACTGTCCGTGGCGCGGTCCGGGCTCCGAAGCTGTCCTTCTGGCAGACCAGGAGGAGCCATGAATCCAGCCACAGCCACCAGCCGACACGCGCCGGCGTCCCGTCCCCCCGCGGTACCGCTGCTGGAACCGGTGTGGTTCGCCGGAGACGTCCAGCCCGTCCTGCCGTTGACGGTCGTGCCGGAGGTCGTCGCCGACCAGGACGCCGTCGAGCCGGAGCTGCGGCAATTGGCCGCAGCGCTGATGGCAGCCCTCGTCGAGGTGCTGTCCGGCCAACGCTCGGCTGAGCAGCTGGAACGCTGGGTGGAGCCCGAGTTGCTGAGCCTCGTCGAACACCTGCAGCGCTCCCGCAGCGGCCACGACCTGAAGCTGCGTTCGGTCCGGGTGCAGGCGCCGCACACCCAGGCCGTGGAGGTGTCCGCACACCTGCGGCAGGGCGCGGCGTCACGGGCGGCTGCGCTGCGGATCAGCTGGCGCCGCGGCCAATGGGTCGCCACCCACCTGGCGATCGCCCTGCGACCGGGCATCGTGCACCAGGCCGGCTGGATCAACCCGCTGGCGAGCTGAGCGTCAGCGTGCCCTCCTCGCGCACGACCAGATCCGGGAGGACCACGACGCCTGCGTCGTCGTAGGGCGGCGCAAGCGACCATGACCCGTCCCGGCACCCCCTCCTCGGCAACGCCAACGGCGGCGATCACCAGGGTGTCCGCCTTGTCCGCGCCGGTGCGCAGCGCGCTGACCGCCGAGCCGTACAGGCTGTTCTCCGCCGCGCGGGGTGGGGTGGTGATCCCTTCGTCGATCTGTTTCGCCCTGCAGCTCCCCGAGGCCCCGAACGGCACCAGCCACACCGACCCGGCCAGCGGCCGGCCACCGATCGCCTTGGCGGCAGCGCCCACGACATAGCCCGGCACGCCCGGGACATGGCCGCGCGATCGCCAGGGCACCGCCGAAGGCGTCGCCCTCTTCGGGGTCGCCAGGCACCGCGTCCTCGTCGACGGACGGCAGCGCCGTCAGTGTCGCGCCGACGATCTCGAAGGGCTGGACGACCCCGACGTCCCGCTGCCCCCGGTCCTCCAGCGGGACTCCGACGACGAGATGCCCGTCGCCGGCGGCCAGCGACTGCCCGAACCGATCCTCGGTCTCGACCTCACCCGGCACTGCGGGCGAATCCTGGGTGAGCTCGGTCGAGGTGAAGCCGTCGCCGGCGAAGTGGAGGGCCACGACAGCCCCGGCGTCGCGAGCGGGGCCGAGGTCCTCCCGCGGGACGCCGACGAACAGCCAGGACTCCGTGGCTGCCAGCACAGAGCCGAAGTCGTCGCCGGCCTCGGGATCACCGGCGACCCCCGGGGAGCCCTCGCTGATCACCTCCGGGACGCCAGCTGGACGTCCTTCCGAACCGAGTCGGTACAGCGCGATCGAGCCGCCGCTGTGCGGCTCGACGGTCGTTCCGGGCGCACCGACGACCAGGATCGGCGTTGGCGACTCCACAAGGGCGAGGGCGCTGCCGAATCCCAGCAGTCCTTCGGGGGCCTCGAGCTCGACGGCCCCCTTCGGGTCGAGTCCGGCCGGGCCGCCGAAGACCTGGAAGACCGAGCGATCGGGCGTCGCGGCACCGACGACCAGGTCGGTGTAGCCGTCCATGTTGAGATCGCGGGCCAGCAGGGGGTCACCGAAGGCGGCGTGGTCCTCGCCGGTGATGGCGCGGCTGCCGAAGGTGAGATCGGCGCCGGTGCCGTAGCGGACCCGGACCTGCCCCAACCTGCCGCCGTCGCCGACGACCAGGTCCGGAAGTCCATCGCCGTCGAAGTCAGGACTGGCCGAAGAGGCCGGCGCCCCCGTCGCGGGACTGGGGACGGCTGCCGAAGACGTCGACGGCGGCGCGCCCTGGGGGGCCTGGCCGCCGGCAGAAGGGACGGTCGTGCAGGCTGCCAGCAGGACCAGGCAGGCACACAGTGCCGCTGGCAGTGTCAGCTCGGCGTTCGGCACCGTCCAACCCCCGGTTCGCGTAGTGGCCCCACGCTAGCCCTGCGCCGTGGCCCGGGCGATCCACCCGGCTACGACGCACAACCCATCTTCGGTTCAGCGGTTGAGGTCAGGCGGCCCGTCCGTGGCACTGCTTGAACTTCTTGCCCGAGCCGCACGGGCAGGGCGCGTTGCGGCCCACCCCCGCGTACGGGTCGTCGTTCTTGCTGGTGCCGGTGCGGGCGGCCTCGCCGGTCTCGGTCGGTGCGGAGTACGCCATCGGACGGGGCGCCTTCTTCTCCAGTCCCTTGGCCTGCAGCTGCGGGCGCTTGGTGAGCCCGGGCTCCGGCAGCCATCGTGGAACGCGCCGGTTCAGCGGACGCGAGTCGCGCCGGCCGCGACGAGGTCGTCCGCGGTCACGGCCTTGCCGTTCGGCCCGGCGACGAGCCCCACCGGCGGCTGCCTGCTCGACCCGCACCTCGAGGTTGAACAGGTAGCCGACGACCTCCTCCATGAAGGCTTCCATCATGGCGTTGAACATGTCGCCACCCTCGCGCTGGTACTCCACCAGCGGGTCGCGCTGCGCCATCGCCCGCAGGCCGATGCCCTCGCGCAGGTAGTCCATCTCGTAGAGGTGCTCGCGCCACTTGCGGTCGAGCACGGTCAGCAGCACCTGGCGCTCGAACTCGCGCATGGTCTCCGCACCGAGGAGCTCGGTGCGGGCGTCGTAGGCCCTCTGGGCGTCGGCCTGGAAGTCCTCCACGAGCTGTTCGACGGTCAGGTCGGTGCCGGCCCTCGTAGTCGGCGACGGTCGATGCTCACCGGGTAGAGCGTGCGCAGCTGCGTCCACAGCGCCTCGAAGTCCCAGTCCTCGACGAAGCCTTCGGTGAGGCTGCGCACGTACTGCTCGACGACGGTGTCCACCGTGCCGCGCAGCTGCTGCTCGACGTCGGCGCCCTCGAGCACGCGGCGGCGGTCGCCGTAGATCGCGTGGCGCTGGCGGTTCATCACGTCGTCGTACTTCAGCACGTTCTTGCGCATCTCGAAGTTCTGCGACTCGACCTGCTCCTGCGCCTGCTGCACCGACTTGCTCACCCGGTTGTTCTCGATCGGGACGTCGTCGGGCACCTTCAGGGTCTGCAGCACCCATTCGATGATGTCGCTCTTGAACAGCCGCATCAGGTCGTCGCCCAGCGACAGGTAGAACCGGCTCTCGCCCGGGTCGCCCTGGCGGCCGGAACGGCCACGCAGCTGGTTGTCGATGCGTCGGGACTCGTGCCGCTCGGAGCCGATCACGTAGAGACCGCCGAGCGTCGACGACCTCCTCGTGCTCGTCGGCGACCTGCTGCTCGATCGCGTGCAGGGTCTCGGGCCAGGCGGCCTCGTACTCCTCGACGTGCTCGACCGGGTCGATGCCCTTGCCCTGCAGCACGGCGTCGGCGAGGAAGTCGGGGTTGCCGCCGAGGATGATGTCGGTGCCTCGACCGGCCATGTTGGTGGCGACGGTGACCGCACCCTTGCGTCCGGCGAGGGCGACGATCGCGGCCTCACGGGCGTGGTTCTTCGCGTTCAGCACCTCGTGCTTCACGCCGGCCTGCTTCAGCAGGCGGGACAGGAGCTCGGACTTGGCGACGCTGGCCGTGCCGATCAGGATCGGCTGGCCGGCCTCGTGCCGCGGCGTGATGTCCTCGACGATGGCGGCGAACTTGGCCTCTTCCGTCCGGTAGATCAGGTCGGACTGGTCGATGCGGATCATCGGCTTGTTGGTGTCGATCGGCAGCACGCCCGAGGCCGTAGATCTTCTGGAACTCGGATTCCTCGGTCTTGGCCGTACCGGTCATGCCGGCGAGCTTGGTGTACATCCGGAAGTAGTTCTGCAGCGTGATCGTGGCGAGCGTCTGGTACTCGTCCTTGATCTCCACGCCCTCCTTCGCCTCGAGCGCCTGGTGCAGGCCCTCGTTGTAGCGGCGACCGACAAGGGTGCGACCGGTGTGCTCGTCGACGATCAGCACCTCGCCCTCGATGATGACGTAGTCCTTGTCGCGCTTGAACAGTTCCTTGGCCTTGATGGCGTTGTTCAGGTAGGAGATCAGCGGCGTGTTGGCCGACTCGTACAGGTTCTCGATGCCGAGGCGGTCCTCCACCACGGAGATGCCCTGCTCGAGCACGGAGACGGTCCGCTTCTTCTCGTCCACCTCGTAGTGGGTGTCGCGCTGCAGGGTGCGCACCAGCTTGGCGAACTCGGGGTACCACACCGAGTTGTCCTCCGACGGTCCGGAGATGATCAGCGGGGTACGCGCCTCGTCCACGAGGATCGAGTCGACCTCGTCGACGATCGCGTAGTGGTGACCGCGCTGGACGCAGTCGTCCAGGCTCAGCGCCATGTTGTCGCGCAGGTAGTCGAAGCCGAACTCGTTGTTCGTGCCGTAGGTGATGTCGCAGGCGTAGGCCTCGCGACGCTCGGCCGGGGTCATCTCGGAGAGGATGGCGCCGACCCTGAGGCCCAGGAAGTGGTGGACGCGACCCATCTGCTCGGACTGGAACTTGGCGAGGTAGTCGTTGACGGTGACGACGTGGACGCCCTTGCCGCTCAACGCGTTCAGGTAGGCAGCGAGGACGGCGACGAGGGTCTTGCCCTCACCGGTCTTCATCTCCGCGATGTTGCACCAGTGCAGCGCTGCGCCACCCTGGAGCTGGACGTCGAAGTGGCGCTTGCCGAGCACGCGCTTGGTGGCCTCGCGGACGGTCGCGAACGCCTCGGGCATGATCGAGTCGATCGACTCGCCGTTCTCCAGCCGCTGCTTGAACTCGGTGGTCTGGCCGCGCAACTCGTCGTCGCTCATGGCCTCGAAGTCGGGCTCGATCAGGTTCACCTGGTCCGCGACCACCTTCAGCTTCTTCAGCTGGCGGCCTTCGCCCATGTGCAACATCTTGTCCAGTAGACCCACGGCGTCGAAACTTCCTGTGTCGATTCAAGGAGCGCCCCCCTGACGGGGGACCCACCCATCCTATTGGCTGGTGCGAAGAGCCTCGGCATCGAAGTGGCCGCCAAGGCGATACTGATCAGAGGATTCGACGCACAATTGCAACAAAGCAATGGCAAGATGCCCCCCATCGTTACTGCGAAAGGACTCAAATGAAGCGACTGATCAGCTTCGCTGCGGCAGCATCCGCGCTCGCTCTCGTCTTGTCCGGGTGTGCCAACTACGGCCAGCCGTCCGCTTCCGCGTCCGGGTCGGCGACCACGGCCGCGATCACCGACCTGTCCGGCCTCAAGGGCAAGACCCTCGCCGTCCAGACCGACACCACCGGCCAGAAGTACGCCGAGGAGCACAAGGCGGAGTTCGGCTACAACATCAAGGTGTTCGACGACCTGCCCGGCGCCGTCAACGCAGTCCTTGCCGGCACAGCCGACGCCACCATCAATGACAATGGCGTGCTGTACGACTTCGCCAAGCAGAACCCCACGACGAAGGTCGTCAAGGAGTTCGACACCGGCGAGAACTACGGCTTCAACGTTGCCAAGTCCAACACCGGCCTGCTGGACGCCGTCGACGCTGCTCTCATCCAGGCGAAGACCGACGGCACCTACAAGGCGATCTACCAGAAGTGGTTCGGCACCGACGGCCCCTCGGACGTCCCCACCGCACCGGCAGCATCCGGGGCGAAGCCGGTCCTGGTCGACCCGACCAAGCTGACGGTCTGCACCCACCTGGCGTACCGCCCGTTCCAGTACCTCGACACCGACAACACCACGATCATCGGCTTCGATGTTGATCTTGCTGACGTCATCGCCAAGAAGCTCGGCGTGACCCAGAAGATCGTCGACATCGACTTCGGCCAGATCACTTCCGGCGCGGTCTTCGCTGCCAAGAAGTGCGACATGGGCGCTGCCGCGATCACGATCACCCCGGAGCGCAACGCAGCTGCGCCGTTCTCCGTCGGGTACTTCGCCGCAACCCAGGCCTTGCTGGTCAAGCCCTGACCCTGAATAACTGAAGACGGCGTGCCCGGTCCGGTTCCCGGGCCGGGCACGCTGGGCATATCGTCTGGACAACTTCAGCGAGGAGACCATGAGCGCCATATCCAGCACCACCACAGCTCCGCGAAGAAGAAGCTCTCACCCCGGAAGCGGGCACAGCGCATCCGGATCGTCCAGTACGCGGTGCTGGTGCTGGCTGTCGTGCTCGCAGCGCTGACGATCGACGGTCGCCAGCTCCAGCAGGTGTTCTTCCGTCCCGACCTCGTCGTCCAGACCTTCGGCCCGGAACTCGGCATGGCCTTCATCAACACCATCATCTACACCGCCGGCGCCTTCATCCTCGGCCTCGTGCTCGGCACCGTGCTCGCGCTGATGAAGCTCTCGCCAGGTGGGCCCGTACCGCTGGCTGGCCACCATCTACACCGAATTCTTCCGCGGCATCCCGGCCATCATCGTGCTGCTCGCCTTCGGCCTGATGGGCATCGCCTTCCCCGGCTTCGCGTTCCCGTTCGACCCGTACGGCACGGTCTGGGTGGCGCTGGGCATGGTGTCGGCCGCCTACATGTCCGAGACCATCCGCGCCGGCATCCAGGCGGTGCCCAAGGGCCAGATCGAGGCGGCCCGCTCACTGGGCATGTCCCCGGGCATGTCGATGCAGCGCATCGTGCTGCCGCAGGCGTTCCGGATCGTCACTGCCCCCGCTCACCAACGAGCTGGTGCTGCTGACCAAGGACTCCTCGCTGGTCTACGTGCTGGGCCTGTTCGCCTCCGGCTACGAGCTGACGAAGTTCGGCCGCAACCTGTCGAACTCATTCGCCAACATCACCCCGCTCGTGGTCGCCGGCCTGTGCTACCTGGTGATCACCCTGCCGCTGACCTATCTGGTGCGGCGCATGGAGACCAAGCAGAGGAAGGCAACACGATGACCGTCTCGCGAAGTGCTCGACACCGGCAACCGCGAGGACGAGATCCAGATCTACGACCTGCACAAGTCGTTCGGTGACCTCGAGGTGCTGACCGGGATCACGACGACGATCCACCGCGGTGAGGTGGTGTGCGTGATCGGGCCGTCCGGCTCCGGCAAGTCGACGCTGCTGCGCTGCGTGAACCTGCTCGAGCAGCCGACCAAGGGACGGATCTTCATCCTGAACCAGGAGATCACCGACCCCGACGCCGACGTCGACCACCTGCGCACCCAGATGGGCATGGTGTTCCAGAGCTTCAACCTCTTCCCGCACCTGACCGCGCTGCAGAACTGCTCGATCGCGCTCATCCGTGTCCTGAAGAAGGACCCGGAAGAGGCACGGCGCATCGCGCAGGAGAACCTGGAGAAGGTGGGCCTCGGCGACCGCGGCCACTCCTACCCTGCCCAGATGTCCGGCGGCCAGCAGCAGCGGGTGGCGATCGCCCGCGCGCTGAGCATGGACCCGGAGATGATGCTCTTCGACGAGCCCACCTCAGCGCTCGACCCCGAACTGGTCGGCGACGTGCTGTCGGTCATGCGCGACCTCGCCGACGGCGGCATGACCATGATGGTCGTCACCCACGAGATGGCCTTCGCCCGCGAGGTGGCCGACCGGGTGCTGTTCATGGACGGTGGCGTCATCGTCGAGGAGGGTCCGCCGGAAGAGGTCATCGGGAACCCGAAGGAGGAGCGCACACGCACCTTCCTCTCCCGGGTCCTCGACCCGACGCACGTGCATGCAGGCGACGAGGACAAGGCCTACGCCCAGCGGCACCGCACCGCACCGGATCACGACGGGAACGGGAAGCTTCCGCCGGGGACCGGCTTCCACAGCACCCCGGGCGCCGGCTGAGCCGCGCGGCGGGGCGGCTCAGGCGAGTCGGGCCCGCCGGACGGTGACCCAGCGGACCAGCAGGCCCGCGAGCAGGGCCCAGAAGGCTGCGCCGATCCCGGCGACGCTGATGCCGGACGCTGCGACAAGGAAGGTCACGACGGCGGCCTCCCGGCCCTCCGCCTGGCCGAGCGCGCCCGCTGCGGACGAACCGAGGGTGCCCATCAGCGCCAGCCCGGCAGCCGCAGCGAGCAGTCCGGCGGGGCCGGTGACGACGAGTGCCGTCACGGTGGCCGAGATGCCGCCCAGCACGATCGCGGCCACGCCACCCGTGGTGGCTGCCCGCCAGCGTCCGGCAGGGTCGTGACCGGCGTCCGGTGACGCCGAGAGCGCAGCGCTGATCGCAGCCAGGTTGATCGCGTGTCCACCCAGCGGCGCGCCGAGGACGGTGGCGGCCCCGGTCACCGTGAGGCTCTCCCGCCACGGCACCCGGTAGCCGAACGAGCCGAGCACTGCTGCCCCTGCGACGTTCTGCGATGCCATGGTGACCAGCCAGAGCGGTACGGCGACACCGACCGCGCCGGCCCAGGTGAAGACCGGCACCGTCAGCTGGAAGGCGAAGCCCGGCAGCGGGAGCGCACCCGCGGTGCCCTTGTAGACGAGGAATCCGACGGCAACGGCCAGCGCAGCCGCGATCGCGACCGCCGATGCCCAGCGTGGACGCCAGGCCAGCATCGCCACCCAGACCAGCAGCACCGGGCCGACGATGGCCGGGGATTCGACGACGGCCCGCACCGGTACGAGGCAGAGCGGCACGAGCACGCCGGCGAGCATGGCCTGGGCGATCGAGGTGGGGATCGCCGCCACCAGCCGGCCCAGCCAGGGAATGGCAGCCGTCAGCAGGAGCAGCGCACCCACGACGACGAAGGCACCGACGGCAACAGGCCATCCGCCCGCCGGAGCACCGGTCGTTGCCAGCAGCGCGGCACCGGGTGTCGACCAGGCGACGGTGACCGGCATGCGGTGGCGCACCGAGATCAGGATCGACGAGAGGCCCATCAGCACGCAGAGCGCGGCCAGCCCGGACGCTGCCTGGGCCGACGAGGCGCCGACCCCCTGGAGGCCGGCGAGCACGACGGCGAACGCGGACGTGTAGCCGACGACGGCCGTCACGATGCCGGCAACGACTGCACGACGCATGTGGGTGCTCCCTCCTGCTCAGGCATGCCGCAGCACGCACCGTTCTGTTTACAGAACGAACACGCTAACCTAACGGCATGGATTCCCGCCAGCTCGCCTCAGCCGTGGGACAGCGCGTCCGGGAGCTGCGGCGCGAACGCGGGATCTCGCTCTCCGGCCTTGCTGCGGCGGCCGGCATCGGCAAGGGCTCGTTGTCCGAGCTGGAGGCGGGCACCCGCAATCCGACCCTCGCCACCCTGTACTCGCTCGCCGGCCCGCTCAACGTGCCGCTCGGCACCCTGCTGCTCGACGAGGTCGGCACGGTGGTGAGCTCCGACGGCGTCACCGGGCGCCTGCTCGACGTCCGTCGCTATCCCGGTGGGGTCCGCGAGACCTACTGCCTTGACCTGGAGGCCGGGGCCAGGCGTGAATCGCCGGCGCATGGCCATGGGGTGCTCGAGCAGGTCCTTGTGACCGCAGGCTCGCTGGTGGCGGGTCCGCTGAGGTGCCGAAGTCAGCTGCGCGGCCGGCTCGATGATCAGCTGGACCAGCGACGTTCCGCACAGCTACCGGGCCGAGGGCGGCCCCGTCTCCTCGATCCTTGTCGTCTTCACCCCAACGCTCGAATAGGCCGCCAGGACGGTGCTCAGTGTTCCGACCGGTTTGACCAGAACATCGCCAAGACCCAGCCAGTCGGCCATCCGGCGCAGTTCCGCGGCCAGCCTCGCCGCAGTCTCGGCCTCGGGAGCGTCGGGCTCCAGCCACGAGGCCTGCACCTGCAGCGTGGACGTGGCCCGGTCGGCCTTGAGGTCGACCCGCGCAGCGATGCGGTCGTCCATCACGAAGAGGTAGACGTAGTAGCCGTGCACCCGCTGCTCCACCGGGGTGTACAGCCCGATCCGGTAATGGATGCCGAACAGGTCCAGCAGCCGGCGCCGCTCGAACACGAGCGAGTCGAACGGCGACACCAGCGCGTCCACGACCAGCTTCCGGGGCCGGGCGGCCTCGTGCCACAGGTACGTGGGCCGGTCCCAGCCGCGGACGGCGACCGGCTCCAGCTCCCCGGACGCCACGAGCGCGGCGATGGCGTCCCTCGTCCCCGTCCGGTCGGTGCGGAAGTAGTCGGCGAAGCAGGTCTCCGTGCCCACTCCGAGGGCCTGGGCTGCCCGGCGCACGAGCTGGAGCCGCGCCTCCTCGGTGATCGGCGTCGGAGCGCGCCACCACCGCGGCCGGCAGCACCCGTTCGGGCAGGTCGTAGCGACGCTCGAACTGGGTGTTGCGCCCGGCGCTCGTGAGCTCGCCGGTGTAGAACAGCCACTCCAGGGCGGACTTCACGTCCGACCAGTTCCACCAGCCGCCCGGCGTGCGCTCCTGCTCGTGCTCGACCTCCCGGGCCGTCAGCGGACCTCGTTCCGCGATCTGTGCCATCACCTTTGCCGGGAGCTCCGGCTGCGTCGGCAAGGATCCGGCGCATCGCCTGCCAGGGCTCATCGACGTGTGCGGCCATCCGGAAGCGCAGCGCCGGCTGCAACGTGACGTCGATGAGGGACGCGGCATGACCCCAGTACTCGAACACACGACGGGGCGCGGTGTTCCCGGCGCGGTCCAGCAGCGTCCGGTCGTAGGGCCCGAGGCGGGCGAACAGCGGCATGTAGTGGGCCCGGACCGCCACGTTGACCGAGTCGATCTGGAACTGCGCGACACGGTCGAGCACGCCCTGGAGGTGCCTCATGGTGAGGGTCCCGGACGGGCGTCGGCCCAGTCCCTGCGCCGCGAGCGCGATCCGGCGCGCCTGGCCGCTGGTCAGCTGTGCAGTCATCGTCCGGGCAGCCTACCGAGCCATCCCGACACCCAACGCCTCATCACCCCCGACTTGTCGGCGGCGGGGCGCCATACCGCGCCTGGGGCCTTGCGATTCACCTGTCCCTGTATTTGAGAAACATTGGCGTTGCGTATTTAAGTAAGGTTAGCCTTACCTAATGAGCGACGCGACGATCACCGGCTTGACCGGCACACGCCTCGAGGTCGGGTACGGCGGGGATCCCGTGCTGCACGACGTGGACGTCCGGTTGGGGCGCGGTCAGGTCACTGCCCTGATCGGGCCCAACGGCAGCGGCAAGTCCACCCTCCTGCGCGGGCTGTCCACCCTGCTGCCCCTCAGCTCCGGAGAGGTGAGCGTGGGTGACCAGCCGATGCGCGCGCTCGGGCCACGCCAGCTCGCCCGCACCCTTGCCGTCCTCACGCAGGGACGGCCCGCGCTCTCCGGCATGACCGTGCGGGAGGTGGCGGAATTGGGACGCCACCCCCACCGCGGGCGCTGGCGTCGCACCGACCCCCGGGGCCAGCGGCCGTCGACCGCGCGCTCGAACTCACCGGCCTCACCGAACTCGGCGGGCAAGACATCGGCACGCTCTCGGGCGGCCAGGTGCAGCGAACGTGGCTCGCCGCCTGCCTGGCCCAGGACACTGCCGTGCTGCTGCTCGACGAGCCCACCACCTACCTCGACCTGCGCTACCAGGTGGAGCTCCTCGACCTGATCCGCGACCTCGCGACCGACCACGGCGTCACGATCGGGGTGGTGCTGCACGACCTGAACCAGGCCGCAGCCATCGCCGACCAGATCGTGTTGCTGCACCGGGGCCGCGTCGCCGCGCGCGGGACCCCGGCAGAGGTCTACGACGCCGGCCTGCTCGGCCGCGTCTACGAGATCGGCGTCGACGTGATCCTCGATCCCGCCACCGGCATCCCCACCGTCCTGCCCCGTCCCCGGCACCGCCGGCGGGCTCCGCTCCACAACCCGGAAGAGAACACATGCGTCCCCGCAGCCTCCTGACCCTGGCCGCCGTTGGGCCCGTCACCCTGCTCGCCGCCTGCGGCACCACCGATGTGCCTGCCGCCGCTCCTGCGGCGTCCAGCGCGTCGGCCAGCTCAGGTCCGATCACCGTCACCGACGGACGCGGCAAGTCGGTCACCCTCCCTGCAGCGGCCACCAGGGTGGTGAGCCTGGAGTGGAACACCACGGAGGACGTGATCACCCTCGGCGTCCAACCCACCGGCGTCGCCGACATCAAGGGCTACGGCTCCTGGGTCACCGCCTCCCCCATCACCGGTACACCGGTCGACGTCGGGCACGCGCACCGAGCCGAGCCTTGAGTCGGTCGCAGAGGCCGAGCCCGACCTGATCATCGGCATCGTCGGCTCGGTGCCCGAATCGGCGATGGAACAGCTGGAGAAGATCGCCCCCGTCGTGCTGCTCACCGGAGCGGACGCGAAGCGTCCCGTCGAACTGATGAAGGAGAACTTCACCACCACGGCCAAGCTGCTGGGCAAGGAGGCGCAGGCCGCCACCGTCCTCGCCGACCTCGACGCTGCCGTCGCCGCCGGCAAGCAGAAGATCACCGACGCCGGCAAGGCCGGCACCCCGTTCTCGCTGTCCTACATCTACGCAGAAGGCAACTCCTTCTCGCTGCGGATGCACGGCCCGGGCTCCTTCGCCATCGCGGTGGCGTCGCAGCTGGGCCTGACGCCGGCGTGGACCGAGGCCGGCGACGAGGGCTGGGGCCTGTCCACCCTCGACATCGAAGGTCTCACCAAGCTGCCCGCCGGCACCGAGTTCGGCTACTGGGGCAACGCCGACACCAAGGACCCGCTCGCCGACCTCGCCGGCAACAAGCTGTGGCAGTCGCTGGACTTCGTGAAGAACGACCGCGTGCACAAGATGGGTGTCGGTATCTGGATCTATGGTGGGCCGGCCTCTGCGAAGCAGTGGATCAGCGACGTCACCGGCGCCGTAGCGCAGTGATCCTGACGGCCCCGGTCGCGGTCGGCGACACGGCGAAACCCGACGCCGCCCGTGGCCGGGGCCCTGCCCTGCTGCTGGTAGGGCTCTTCCTCCTCGCGGTGGCAGGCCTCGCCGCCGTCCACCTGACCCAGGGGACGGCAGCGGTGCAGGCCGACGACCTGTTCCGGCTCGTGCTGGGCCAGGGCACCGACGCGGACGCGCTGGTGGTGATCTCCTCACGATGGCCGCGCCTCGCTGCTGCCATCACGGTCGGGATCGCGCTGGGCGCGGGCGGCAGCGTGCTGCAGGGTCTCGCGCGGAACCCGCTCGCCTCCCCCGACACGCTCGCCGTCGAGGCGGGCGCCCACCTGGCCCTTGTCGCGGCCGCTGTGTTCTCGGTGTCCGCTCCCCATCCTCGGCGGGGTGGGCATCGCCTTCTTCGGCGGGCTGGCCGCAGCGGCCGTCCTGCTGGCCATCACCCGCGGCGGCGGGTCTCCCCTGCGGCTGGTGCTGGCCGGGACGGTGCTGGCGATGGGCCTCGCCAGCGTCACGTCGTCGCTGATGATCCTGAACACCCAGGAGACCCGCGGGCTGTTCGCGTGGGGTTCGGGTTCGCTCAACCAGCGTGGCCTGGACGGAGTGGTGCAGGTGCTGCCCGTGTCGCCGTCGGCCTTGCTGGTCGCGCTCGTGCTGCACCGGAACCTCGACCTGCTGGCGCTGGGCGAGGATGTCGCGCGCAGCCTCGGTGTACGCGTCGGCGCCAACCGTCTGGCGCTGGCTGCCTCGGCCGTCCTGCTGACCGCTGCGGCGGTGACCGTCGCCGGGCCGATCGGGTTCGTCGGACTGTGTGCCCCGGCCATCGTCGGGCTGCTCGCCCCGCGCGTCCCGCCGTTCCTGCGGCACGCCTGGCGGATCCCGGTGAGCGCCATCGCCGGCGTGCTGGTCGTGCTCGGCCTCCGACGTTGGGCTGCGGCTGCTGTTCGGGCCGCTGGAGGGCGTCGAGGTGCCCACCGGTGTCGTCACCACCGTGCTCGGCGGCATCTTCCTCGCCGTCGCTGCGCACCGGCTGAGCCCGGGCGGCGCCGGGCCGCGGGAGATGGTGCGGATCGGCATGAGCTGGGGACGCCGCCATCCCGCGGTGGTGATCGTCGCCGGCGCGGCCCTGGTGGTCGCCGCGGGAACGGCCGCCCTGCTGCTCGGCGACTCCCTGCTGCTCCTCGGCGACGTCGGCAACTGGCTCGGCCGGCAGGCGTCCCGGCGGGTCGGCTTCATCCTCGACGCCCGCGCTCCACGGGTGGCCTCGGCCCTCCTCGCCGGCGCGGCCCTCGCGCTCGCCGGAGCGCTGGTGCAGTCGGTGACCCGCAACGCGCTGGCCGATCCCGGCATCCTCGGTGTCTCCAGCGGCGCCGGGCTGGGCGCCGTCGTCGCGCTGACCGTGGTCACCGACGCCTCGTGGCTGGTCGTCTCCGCCGGTGCGGCAGCCGGGGCGCTCGCCGTCGCAGCGCTGCTGTTCGCCCTCACCCTGCGCGGCGGCCTGAACGAGACCCGGGTGGTGCTCGTCGGGATCGGCCTGGCCGCAGCGACGTCCGCGATCACGTCGGCGATCCTTGTGCGCAGCGACCCGTGGAACCAGGCGAAGGCCGATCACCTGGCTCGGTGGGTCGACCTACGGCGCCAACTGGTCGCACCTGGTGCCGCTGGTGGTCGTCCTGGTCGCTCGCCGCGGTCGTGCTGCGCGGCACCCACGCCGACCTCGACCTGCTGCAGGTCGACGACGACACCCCACGACTGCTCGGCACCGACACCGCGCGTGCGCGGCTGGTCACCCTCGGCGTCGCCGTGCTCCTCACCGGCGCAGCCACCGCCAGCATCGGCGTGCTCGCCTTCGTCGGCCTCGTCGCGCCGCACGCCGCGCGCCTGCTGGTGGGCACGTCGCACCGTCGGCTGCTGCCGCTGAGCGCGCTGCTGGGAGCGCTGCTGGTGGTGGCTGCGGACACGGTCGGACGCACGGTGCTCGCCCCGAGCCAGCTGCCCGGCCGGACTGGTCACGGCCCTGGTGGGTGCGCCCTACTTCCTGTGGTTGCTGACGAGGGTGAGGACGCGATGAGCTACCGGCTGTTCGTCGATCTCCCTGCTGCGGACCGAACACCTCTCGCCGACCTTCCGGCGGCTCACCTTCGGTTCCCCCGACCTGGCCGACCTGGCGTGGGGCGGGGTCGACCAGCGGGTGAAGCTGGTGCTGGCCACCGCCGACCAACTGGCGGCCGTGCCCGCGGACGACGACTGGTTCGAGTGGTGGCGTGCCCTCCCCGACGAGGTCCGGCCGCCGATGCGCACCTACACGATCGCCGCCCACCGTCCGGCAGACGGGCGAGGTGGACATCGACTTCGCCGTCCACGGGGACAGCGGACCGCTGAGTGGCTTCGCCGTCGGTGCCCAGCCGGGCGACCGGCTGTTGCTGGTGGCGCCCGGCCCGGACGCAGCGCCCGACGTCGGCGTCGCCTGGCGTCCGGCCGCGGCACGTCGGCTGCTGTGCGTCGGTGACGAGACCGCCCTGCCGGCCATCCGCAACATCCTCGGCACCCTCTCGGCCGACCAGACCTGCGACGTGCTCCTCGAGGTGCCGGACGCCTTCGACGTGACCGAGCTGCCGTCGGCGGCGCAGGTCCGCATCGACTGGGTCGTCCGGCGAGCCGGCGAGAGCCGTCGGCGTCCGTGCCGAGGAGGTCATGTTCGGCGGCGCTGCCAGCCCGCCGTCACCGGGCGACCCGGATCCCGACCTCTGGCAGGAGGCCACCGGCACGCCGGAGGACAGCTACGCCTGGGTGGCCGGCGAGGTCGCCTGGGTGAACCGCGTCCGCAAGCACCTGGCCACCCGCGGCTACACCGGGGCCAACGCGTCCTTCATGGGCTACTGGCGGGCCGGCCACCCGTCCCGCGGCTAGCCCCCGACCAGCCCCAACCACGCAAGGTGGACACTTTCCGGGCGAACTCGCCGGGAAACTGTCCACCTTGGCGGGTGAGTGGGTTGCGGGGTGGGTCAGGCGCTGGCCTCCTCCGCCTCCTCCATGTCGAGGTGGATCACGCCGTAGTCGTAGGCCTTGCGGCGGTAGACGGCGCTCGGGGCGCCGGATTCGGCGTCGACGTAGAGGAAGAAGTCGTGACCGACGAGCTCCATCTCGTCGAGCGCCTGGGCCAGCGTGAGCGGCACGGCGTCGAAGTGCTTCTCGCGCACGACCAGCGGGCCGTCACCCTGGATCTCCAGCCCGGCGATCTTGCGGATCTCGGGACGCACCTCTTCGGTCTCGACGACGACGCCGGCAGACCTCGGCCTCAGGGCTGGTACCGCGGAGCCCGCGATGGGTCTTGCGACGGTCGGAGGCGCGGCGCAACTGGGACTTCAAGCGGTCGAGGGCGTGGTCGAAAGCGACCCCCTTGTCGTCCGCGGACGCCTCGGCGCGAACCACCGGGCCCTTGCTCCGCAGCGTGATCTCCACCCTCGTCGACTGGTCAGGTTCTCGCTTGTGGCCGTAGACGGACACCTGGACCTCGACACGGATGACACGATCCTTGAGCTTCTCTATCGCAGCGATCTTCTCTTCCACCCGCGCGCGGAACTCATCGGGGATCTGGCAATGTCGACCAGTCACCAGGACGTCCATGTCTACCTCCTTCTTGGTGCGCCAACCCGGCGGGGCTAGCACAGATAGCGAAGGCACCCGCCCGGTGCCCTGCCCTGAGGCTGGGTTCCTGGCGTGGGTGCCATGCTTCCAACGTAGTCTCGGCGAGACGGGTCATTTCCAGCATTCCGCCTGTGTGTTTCCAGTGGGTTCCCTCACTAGCCGCAACCAGCCTGTAACACCGCGTGACCGGTCCGTAACACCGGTTGCACCGGGACGTAACAGCCCTCGGGGAAGGTGTCTGCATGATGTTGGAAATCAGCGCAGGCGACACCGCCTGGGTCCTCACGAGTGCCGCACTGGTACTCCTCATGACCCCCGGTCTCGCATTCTTCTACGGCGGCATGGTCAGGGCCAAGGGTGTCCTGAACATGATGATGATGAGCTTCATTTCGATGGGAACCATCGGTGTGCTCTGGGTGCTGTTCGGTTACAGCATGGCGTTCGGTAACTCCTTCGGCTTCGAAGTGGGTGCAACCAAACCTGACGGGGTGACCTTCTTCGGCATCCTCGGCAACCCCTTCGACTATGCCGGGCTCAAGGGCCTGATGAGCGCCGACGCGTCGGTGTTCACGATCCCGTCGCTCGCCTTCGTCGCCTTCCAGGCCTGCTTCGCGATCATCGCGGTGGCCCTGGTCTCCGGCGCGATCGCAGACCGCGCCTCCTTCGGTGGCTGGACGCGTGTTCACCATCCTCTGGGGCGTCCTGGTCTACTTCCCGGTGGCCGGTTGGGTGTTCTCCTTCGACGGCGCGACCGGCTGAGCACGGCGGCTGGATCGCCAACTGGTTGGGAGCCCTCGACTTCGCAGGCGGCACAGCGATCCATATCAACGCCGGTATCTCGGCGTTGGCACTGGCCCTGGTGCTCGGCCCGCGCATCGGGTTCGGCACGAAGCCGATGCGTCCGCACAACATGACCCTGACCATGCTCGGCGCAGGCCTGCTGTGGTTCGGCTGGTTCGGCTTCAACGCGGGCTCCGCGCTGTCGGCCGGCACGCTGGCCTCCGTCGCCTGGGTGAACACGCTGGCCGCAACCGCTGCAGCCATGATCGGCTGGCTCCTGGTGGAGCGCATCCGCGACGGTCACCCGACCTCGCTGGGCGCTGCGTCCGGTGTCGTCGCCGGCCTGGTCGCGATCACCCCGGCCGCCGGTTCGGTGAACCCGGTGGGCGCGATCGCTCGTCGGCTTCCTCGCCAGCATCGCCTGCGCCTACGCCGTCGGCCTGAAGTACAAGTTCGGCTATGACGACTCGCTCGACGTCGTCGGCGTCCACTTCGTCGGTGGCATGGCCGGCACCCTGCTGATCGGCTTCTTCGCCGATCCGGAAGCCCCGGGCGCCTTCGGTGCGGCCGGCCTCTTCTACGGCGGTGGTCTCGACCAGCTCTGGCGTCAGGCTGTCGGTGCCTTCGCCGTCATGATCTACGCCTTCGTGGTCAGCTACCTGATCGCCCTGCTGATCAAGAAGACCATCGGCTGGCGGGTCAGCCCGGCTGACGAGCTCAGCGGTATCGACCTGGCCGAGCACTCCGAGGCCGGCTACGACCTCAGCCCGGTCTACTACACCAACAAGGTCCAGCGCACCCTCGTCCTCTCCAAGGACGACCTGCCGGTGACCGAAAAGACGGGAGCAACCAAGTGAAGCTCGTTACTGCGATCATCCAGCCCGAAATGCTGGAGACCGTACAGAAGGCCCTGGTGCGCCACGGCGTGGGCGGCATGACGATCAGCGAGGTGTCCGGCTACGGACGTCAGCGCGGACACGTCGAGGTCTACCGCGGCGAGGAATACACCATCGACTTCATCACCAAGGTTCGCCTCGAGGTCCTCGTTGAGGACGACGAGGCCGAGGCTCTCACCGGCGTCATCGTCCAGGCAGCCCGCACCGGGCAGGTCGGCGACGGCAAGGTGTGGATCATCCCGGTCGACACCGTCGTCCGCGTCCGCACCGGCGAGAGCGGCGCAACCGCCGTCTGAGCACCAAGTTTTCCAACACCCCGAGGGGGCGTCCGGTTCACCGGGCGCCCCCTCCTCGCATGGTTGCCGCGACCACAGCTCCCCCGATCACGTCACCACTTCCAGCCCGGCACGCGCGGACGGCTTCGGCCAGCGTCGCCCCGGTGGTGACGATGTCGTCGACAACCACGATCGGCCCGGACGCCGGAGCGCCGACTGCCCGCAGCGCACCGGCGAGGTTGGCCAGCCGCTGGATCCGGTCCAGCCCGGCCTGGTCCTCCGGCCTGCGGACCAGCGCCAGGCCCCGCTGGACGCTGACAGCCAAGCCGGCCGAACGCAGGCGGACGGCAGCACCGCGGGCGAGCGAGGCGGTCAGGTCGACGCCACGGGCCGCGACCTGCGCGGGCGCAGACGGCACCGGCACCAGGACGACCGCGGACGACCTGCCCGTCGTCCAGCACCAGTCGGGCCACGGCGGCGGCCAGGCGTCCACCCAGCAGGGGCAGCAGTCCGAGCGCGTGGCGTTCCTTGGCCGCGAGGAGCACCTTCCGCAGCGTGTCGGCGTAGGCACCGGCCGCAACGACCGGCGGCAGGTCGTCCGGCAGCCCGGCGACACCGAACGGCCGGACGCCGTCAGCAGCGGCAGCACAGGCGGCGCAGGCTCCCATGCCGGGTGCGCCGCAGCCGGGGCAGCGCGCCCCGAGCACCAGCTCGGCCAGTCGGGCCGTCACGTCACCGGGTCGCACACCCCGATCCTCGGCAGGCGCGTCACCGGCTCGTTCAGCCGTCCACAGCCTCAGCCGGAGTAGGTCACCGCGTCCACACTGGTGAGCGCCAGCGTCCAGGTGAACTCGCCGTCGAAGCGGTACGCGCCGCCACCGGCGTCCAGGGCCAGCGACGTGCGTCCAGGGATGACGGCGAGCTGCTCGAGGCTGCCGGTGTTGCTGGGCCCGACGTCGGTGGCTGCTGGCGCCGTCCTGGCTGACCTGGATCACGCTGGTCTGCCCGGCGGTGGCGACCTGGAGGACGGCCAGCGCCGTCGCCGTCACCCAGCCCACGTCGATCGTGCGCCCGGTCGAACCGGTGTTCATGGTGAGGTCGATGGTGTGCCAGCCGGTCAGGCGGACGGCACCCTCCGTGCGCGCCACGACGGCCAGCCCCACCTCCGTCCGGTTCCCGTGCTGCAGTGCGACAGCGATCCGGGCGCCGTCCTGGGACAGCTTCGCTGCCACCACCGTGCCCTTCGGCAGCGCGCGCGCGTCCACCTTGAGCGCTGTCGCGTCGCGGTAGACCCGCAGGCTCTCGGGACCGGAGGAAGCGAAGGACCACAGCTCGCCGTTGCGGGCGTAGTCGGGTCGCAGCAGCCCGGCGCCGACCCGCAGCACCCTCGGCTTGCCGGCACCGATCGGGGCGGTCTGCAGTTGCGTCCCGTGCCCCGGTGATCGCGGCCAGCTCGCCGAGGTCGCTGCGCACGGCGATCTGCTCCGGCTTCGTCGACGACTGGTCTCGACCTCGACCAGGTCGTCCCAGCGGGACGGGTCGCGGCAGCCGCTTGAGCTTGTCGTCGGACACCGTGAACAGCACCCGCGGCGCCGAGGTGTTGGTCGGCGAGAGGCTGGCGAAGGTCTGCGGCGCGACCTGTGAGGTGCCGAAGTCCGACTCCCACGGCAGCCCGCCCGCGCTGACCTGCACGGCGGTGACCGCGCTCAGCCCGGTCATCGTGTACGCGAGTTCGACCAGCAGTGTCCTGCGCTGCTCCAGCGAGAGCGCGTCGGCACGCGGCGGCGAGGCGGACATCGCGACCACGCCGTCGGCCTGGACGGTGACGCCGTCGACGCCGACCTCGGCCGTGGCGACCTTCTGGACCACCGGTTCCAGCCAGGCCGACGGGCCGTCGAGCTGCGCCCGCACGACGTCGGCCGGCGTCTGGTCACCCGAGGCGAAGAACCGCGGGTCGGGCACGAGCACGTCACCGGCGGCGTTGAGGAAGTGCAGGTTCACCGCGGTGTAGTTGGTGGTGAACATGTACCGCGAGACCATCAGGCCGTCGGGCGGGTTCGACGATCCGCCACTGCCCGTCGGAGTCCTTCGCCAGTTCGAAGATGTAGCGCTTGTTGGTGTTGTCCGACAGGTAGATGCCGGCGGCGTCCACGCTGCCGACCTGCACGTAGGAGAGCGCGACGCCCTGGTCGCTCTCCACCAGCTGGTCGCTCTCGGTGTACACCTCGACGCCGGACTCGGGGTGCCAGCCTTCGCTGGCCGTCGGGGTGAGGTACTGCCGCGCGACGTCGTAGTTCGGCTGGTAGACGCCCATGGCGTGCAGGAAGCCCTCGACCACCAGCTGCTGGGACGCGCCGTTGGCCGGCGGCAGCGGGTCGACGTGCACGCCGGTGTTCACGCCGGCGGCCTGCGGCGTGTGGTGTTCGACCGGTCCGCTGGTGGGCACGGTGGCGCAGCCGGTGAGGGCCAGCACGAGCGCGACGCGGAGCGGCGAGCCAGCTAGTTGAGCGCAAGCTTCGTCACCTCCTTCAGGTCGGGCGGCACCACGGGCCACGGCGAGCCGTGCAGGGTCTCCCCCGCCCGGCGCGGGACGGTCAGCCGGAACTGTGCGCCGAGGCCGGGACGGCCCCAGGCGGTGAGCCAGCCGCCGTGCAGGCGGGCGTCCTCGAGTGCGATCGACAGGCCGAGGCCGGTGCCGCCGACCCGGCGTCCCCGGGACGGGTCGGCGCGCCAGAACCGGTTGAACACCTGGCCCGCCTCCGCGGCGGAGAAGCCGACGCCGTGGTCGCGGACGGCGATCGCGACGCGCCTGGTCGTCGCCGCGGACGTGGACGGTGATCGGACGACCCTCGCCGTGCTCGATGGCGTTGGTGATCAGGTTGCGCAGGATGCGCCGGATCCGGCGGCTGTCCACCTCAGCGACGCAGCGGGCGTCGGCGTCCAGCATCATCACGGTGCCGGACTGCTCGGCGAAGCGGCGCAGCGCGTCCACCTCCTCACCGGTGAGCACGGCCAGGTCGATGTCGTCGATGGCGAGCTCCGCGGCGCCGGCGTCGAAGCGGGAGATCTCCAGCAGGTCGGTGAGCAGCTCCTCGAACCGGTCGAGCTCGTGCCGACAGCAGCTCGCTGGAGCGCCCGGACGCGGTGTCGAAAGCGGCCCGGTGGGCGTGCAGCACCTCAGCAGCCATCCGGATCGTCGTCAGCGGCGTCCGCAGTTCGTGGGAGACGTCGGAGACGAAGCGCTGCTGCACCAGGGAGAGGTTCTGCAGCTGGGTGATCTTCTTGTCCAGCTCCTCGGCCATGTGGTTCATCGAGCGGGCAAGGCCGGCGAGGTCCTCGGTGCCGACGACGGCCATCCGGTCGTCGAGGTGACCGGCCGCCAGCCGTTCCGCGGCGAGTCGGGCGAGCGCGGACCGGCCGCAGCACCTGCAGCGAGATCAGGTAGACGGTGATGGTCAGTCCGGCGAGCAGGAACACGCCCGGTGGCGAGCGCCGCCTGCTGCACCACGGCGAGGGTCTGTCGCTCCTGGGAGGTGGAGAACAGGAAGAAGATCGGGTACGGCGCCTGCCCGGGTACCTCGAGGCTCGCCGCGACCACCAGGCCGGGCTCCTCCACGCGCGAGTCGGTGAACCGGATCATCGTCGGGGTGCTCCACAGCCCGTCCCCGGTGCCGACGGCCGACCGGATGCTGTCGGGGATGCTGTCCGCAGCGACGCCCGCGGTGCCGATCTGGGAGATCGGGGTCTCGACGACGACGAAGTACTGGTTGCCGACCTGTCCGCGGTTCGCGGCCTCCCTGACCAGCCGGCTGATGCGCTCGCTCGCCGAGGTGGTGCGCAGGTCGGTGGTGGACAGGTCGCGCCGCATGGTCGAGACCACGGAGGACGCCTCGGCGACGCTGGCCTGGGTCTTGCCGGCGAGGATGCCGCGGCTGGACTGGTCCATCAGGAACCAGCCGGTGGCCACGAGGATCACGAACGCTGCGGCGAGGGTGCTCACCACGACCCGGAACGGCAGCGACCTCGCCCACAGCCGGAACGGAGCGAAGCGCGCCCAGCCCTTCATCAGGCCGGCTTGGATTCCCCGGCCCGGTAGCCGACGCCCGCGCACGGTCACGATGATCTCGGGCTTCTCCGGGTCCTGCTCGATCTTGGAGCGCAGCCGCTGCACGTGCACGTTCACCAGCCGGGTGTCGCTGGCGTGCCGGTAGCCCCAGACCTCCTCGAGCAGCACCTCGCGGGTGAAGGCCTGGCGGGGCCGGCGGGCCAGGGCCAGCAGCAGGTCGAACTCCAGCGGGGTGAGGGTGATCTCGGTCTCGCCACGGCGGACGGTGTGCTCGTTGACCCGGATCACCAGGTCGCCGATGCGCAGGCTGTCGACGTCGGAGTCCGGCGTGACGTGCCGGCGCAGCCGGGTCTTGATGCGGGCGATCAGTTCCTGGGTCTTGAACGGCTTGGCGACGTAGTCGTCCGCGCCGGCAGCGAGCCCGTCCACCACGTCGATGGTGTCGCTCTTGGCCGTCAGCATGACGATCGGGACGCCCGACTCGGCCCGGATCTCGCGGCACACGTCGACGCCGTCGCGGCCGGGAAGCATCAGGTCGAGCAGCACCAGGTCGGGGCGGTAGTCGCGGAAGGCGGCGACGGCGGCGTCGCCGGTGTGGCACAGGCGGGCGTCGAAACCTTCCGAACCGAGCACGATGTGCAGCATCTCGGAGAGGGCTTCGTCGTCGTCGACCACCAGGATCCGCGGGGACGAACTCCGAGGAACCTCGCTCAACAACTTCCCTCCCTTGGTAGTCGCGTGGTTTTGATAGTACCGGGGTCGACGTACGCGGTCGGATCCACTCAGTTGAGTTCGGCGGAACTGGTCCAGGTGGAGAGCAGTCCGAGCTCGCCGCCCTGGCGCCGCAGCACCCGTCGCCAGAGGTCCTCGGGGCCGGGATCGAACACGTCCTCGGTCAGCGCAGGCACCACGTGCCACATCTCGAACTCCAGTTCGCGCTCCAGCTGGCCGGCGTCCCAGCCGGCGTAGCCGGCGAAGATGCGCAGGTGACGGTAGGTGCCCTTCGGCGATCTCCACGGGGTGTCGAGGTTCAGCAGGCCGACCCGGTCGAACACCGGACGCCAGCCCGGTGGCTCCTCGCTCAGCGCCCACGGCTCGGCGAGGCACACCGCGCCCTGCTGGGAGACCGGCCCGCCGTCGAAGAGGGCCTGCGGTTCGCTGACCAGCTTCGCCCAGGCGGGCAGGGCGTCGGCCAGCTCGATCTCGGCGATCCGGTTCAGCACCACGCCCACCGTCCCGGCCTCGTCGGCGTCGAGCAGCAGCACGACGGCGCCGTCGAAGACGCCGTCGGTGAGTCCCACTCCGGCGACCAGCAGATCGCCCACCCCGAAACTGGTCATGTCACCTCCCGGCGTCCAGTCTTCCACCCTGGCGAACCAGAAGGGCAGCCACCCGCCGAGGCGGAAGGCTGCCCATTCGCAGTCAACTGGGTTCGTCACGAGACGAACCCGCAGGGGTGGAGGTGGCGGGAATCGAACCCGCGTCCTCAAGCGGTGAACCAGGACTTCTCCGGGCGCAGCCGACTAGGCGTTCTACTTGGCTCTCACCCTCGCGTCGGCACGTGGTGAACAAGCCCAGTCCCATAAATTTCCCTAGGCTAACCCTGGAACGAGGTTAGTTCGGTAAGCCTTCTAGATGAGGCCAGCTACCGGACGGAAGGCGCATCCGGGCTGACCCTTCGGTCACTGCTCAGGCAGCGAGAGCGAAGTCAGTGCGATTGGAATCGGCACTTATAGTTTTCCGAGAGTCGTTAACGAGATGTCCTCGGATCCTCGGCCCGCTTCGCCTGGGACTACCGTCCCAAGTCGAAACCAGTCACCCCCTGTTGAGTTGTCGCCGGGCGGCTCTCACCGCCCGGTCTTTCCAGTGTACGCGCCGGGCGCTGTGGGCACCGAATCGCGGCGTCACGGGTAGGGTTCCGGGCATGGAAAAACCGTTCGTCGACCCGCCCGAGGGTCCCGCGCCCACCGACCTGCAGATCATCGACCTCGAAGAGGGCTCCGGTCCCGAGGCCGTTCCCGGCAAGACCGTCGCCGTGCACTACGTCGGCGTCGCCTTCTCCAGCGGTGAGGAGTTCGACTCCAGCTACGACCGTGGCGACCCGCTGGTCTTCCCGCTCGGCGCCCGTCGCGTCATCACCGGCTGGGACAACGGCCTGGTCGGCATGAAGGTCGGCGGACGTCGCCGCCTCGTGATCCCGCCGCAGCTGGCCTACGGCGACCGTGGCGCCGGCGGCGCGATCGGCCCGGGCGAGACCCTGATCTTCGTCTGCGACCTGGTGGGCGTGAAGTAGCCCTCACCCACCCTGCTCGCGCGAGGCCGTACCCTCGCTACCCGTCCGTCACGCCCGCTACAGTACGTCTCGTGCTACCGGAGACTCTCGGGACGCAAGGGCGCGTCGCTGGGAGTCGCACGGGCCGGGGCGCGGCTACCAGCTCCCGCCGCCGCCTCCGCCGCCACCGCCGCCGGAGAAGCCGCCGCCGCCACTGAAGGACGAGCCGCTGCTGCCGAACCCGGTGTCGCTCGTGGACGGGGCGGAGGCCACCGAGCCGGCCACCGAGGAACCGAAGTCGTTGATCTGGGAGCCGAAGGAGTTCATGCTCCAGTAGTTGCCGTAGTACCAGGTCGGCGCGAGCCGCCGGGAGCCGGCCGAGCTCGACCAGCCGCTGGCAGACCTGCGTCCACCGTTCGGTGAGGTCGAACATGATGGCCCAGGGCAGGTACCTGCTGAAGATGTCCTCGCCCTCCTCGAACTGGAGCTGCTCGGCCTCGGCCGTCGCCAGGTAGGTGCGGAAGCCCTCCACCTGGTCGGTGAGCGCCCGGCCGTACGCGGTGCGCTGGCCGCGGCTCAGCTTGCGGCGCACCACCGTCCAGGTCAGCACCCCTGCGATCAGCAGCGGCAGGAGGAACCACATCACCGCGCCGAGGAAGCTGAAGCCGACCACGCCGACCATCACGACGGGGAAGAACATGCCGCCGATGCCGAAGCTGATTCCCGTGCTTCCGCCCGGCTCACGCACGAACACCCCGGCGCTGCGCGCCCTGTCGAGAACGAGGGTGCCGATCATGCTCGTGGGCAGCCGTCAGGGTGCCGGGATTGCCGAAGTCGACCTCTGTGCCGGGCGGGGTGCCCTCGGGGAACAGCGACTCGAGGAGGCTGCGGGAGACCGGGTCCGGGGCCCGCTCGGGGTCGATCAGGCGTACCTGCTGCTGACCGTCGCTGCGCAGCTGGATGGCACCGGACACCGCCAGCCCGACCAGGGTGGCCGTGGTGTCGCGCACCTGGGTCTCCCCGTCGATCAGCAGGCCGGCGTCGGCGACCGGGATCTGCGGCGGAGCGAAGGAGACCGGGATCTCCATCTTCGGATCCGACGGCACCTCCTCGGCCGTCCGGTCGGCAGGCGGGAAGGTGCCCGGCGGCATCCCGGCGTACCGGTAGTCCTTGGTGCGGCGGCGCAGGTACAGCCAGCCGAGCAACGGGACGACGGCGGCGACGGCCGTCGAGCCGGCGAAGGCGATGACGCCGTCGCGGGCACTGGCCGTCTCGGCGTTCTCCACCTGGATCGGCGTGTTGTTGGTGATCAGGCCGGGCAGGATCTTCGCGGACACGGTGAGCAACTCACCGGTGGGAATGTTGGACGCCGAGAACTGCGCGACCTTGCTGGCATCGACGGTCGCGGTTGCACACGGACCCTGATTGCCCGGCGTGGCCACCGAGCAGGTCACGGCCTGCACGCCCCCCGGCACGGTGATGCTGGCCTTGGCAGCGGTGATCGCCGGCATGGAGGATCCGGTCAGGTCCCAGTACAGCTCGTCATAACCCGGCGAGCTGCGCAGCAGCCCCTGCACCCGGTAGGTCAGGACGTAGGTGGCCGTCGGAGTGGTGACCGTGCGGTCTGCCGACCCGACGCGGATCCGGGTGTAGGTGTTGCGGGCGCTGCCCCCGATGGTGTTGTCCGCGGTGATGTCGAGGGCGGTGGAGACGCCCGGCGTCGGGCTGGTGACCTCGATGTGGTCGACCTTGTAGACCACGTCGTGCTGGTCGCCGTCAGGCTCCCGCGTGATCAGGGTGCGCTCCAGGCCGTGGCGACCCGAGACTGGAACCGAAGCGCAGCTCGATCGTCTCGGTGACCTCGACGTACCCGTCTGTCGTGACGTTCGCAACGACCTCGAACCGGTCGAACACGTCTGCGGAGGCCGCCTGGGCAACCGTCGGGGCGCAGAGGGCGATCCAGCCGGTGAGCAGCACGGCGGCGAGCGCGGCCAGCCAGCGGCTGGGCGCCCGCACGGTCACCGTGCGCCCTTGTTGCGCTCCGCGAGGTCACGCTGCAGATCCCGGTCAGCGTCGCGGGCGGCGATGGTCTGGCGCTTGTCCCAGTCCTTCTTGCCGGTGCCGACGGCCAGTTCGACCTTGGCGTAGCCGTCGGAGAAGTAGATGGCCAGCGGCACGATGGTCTTGCCCGAGGACGCAGTCTCGCGATCGAGCTTGGCGATCTCCTTCTTGTGGAGGAGAAGCTTGCGGTTGCGTCGGGTGGCGTGGTTCGTCCAGGTGCCGAAGGTGTACTCCGGGATGTGGGCGTTGCGCAGCCAGACCTCGCCGTCGTCGACGGTGGCGAACGCGTCGGCCAGCGACGCGCGCCCCAGGCGGAGCGACTTCACCTCCGTGCCCGTGAGCACCATGCCGGCCTCGAAGTGGTCACCGAGGTGGTAGTCGTGGCGTGCCTTGCGGTTCTGTGCCACCAGGATGCGGCCCTGTGGTCGTGGCATGCCGACTCCTCTCCCCCGTCCCGACGATGCTCGCCAACCCTACCAAGCCGGGACGGTGCGTCAGGCGATGGAGGAACGTGCCCTGACGTCCTCCAGCCCGCCACCCCCGTGGGGATGGCGGGCTGGAGTTTGGTGGCGTCGTGACTGGAGGGGTGGGTGCCGCGCCGCCGCCGTCCGTGCTGAGTGGCCGCGAGCCACCTCAGTGGCTCAAGGCTAGAAGTTCTGCGATCCCGGGAACAGTGGTACGGCTGCCCGCAGGATCATAGGTAGCGCATCGGGTTCACCCGGACGCCGTTGCGGTAGATCTGCAGGTGCAGGTGACAGCCCGTGCTGAGTCCGGTGGTGCCGACGTAGCCGACGACCTGACCCTGCTTCACCTTCTGCCCGGCGTGCACGATCACCTTCGACTGGTGGGCGTAGCCGGACGCCACCGACGCGCCCGTTCACCCGGCCGTAGCTGATGATCGTGTAGTTGCCGAAGCCGTAACTCGTCCAGCCGGCGGAGACGACCTTGCCGTTGGCCATGGCACGGATCGGCTGGCCGCAGGCTGCGCCGAAGTCGGTCCCCCAGTGCATCCGCCAGTAGTGCAGGATCGGGTGGTAACGCATGCCGAAGGGCGACCCGTTCGGTGCGTTCACCGGCTTGATGAAGCCGCCGTTGTTCACCACGTTGTAGCCGGCCTTGCGCAGCTTGGCGGCGATCTTCGCCTCCTGCCGCTCCAGCGCCTTGTACTGCGCCTGGGTCTGCTCGAGCTCGTCCTGCGCCTCTGCCTTCAGCTTGGCGTTGGCTGCCACGAGCCGGGCCACCTTGGCAGCAGTGCGGAAGCCTCGCGCCGTGAGCTCCCTGACCTGCGCGACGTGCGCGGCGCTCCGGTCACGCTGGGCCGACGCCTTCGCCTCGGCGTCCGCCTTGACGGCCTTGGCGGCCTCCAGTCCTGTGCGCAGGACCTTCAGCCGGTCGAGCTGGCTGGTGGAGCTGTCGAAGATGGTGTTGGCCCACTGCACCCGCTGGGCAAGGTCGCCCGGGGTCTCCGAGCCGACGATCATGGTGAGGCCGACGAGGGTGGACTGCTGCTGGTAGGCCGCACGCACCACGACGCCGATCAGCGCCTCCTGGTCCGCGACGGCCGCCTCGGCCTTCGCGACAGCTGCTGCAGCGTCGTCGAGGGCCTTCTGTGCCACCTTGAGGTCGGCGGCGATCGCCGCGTCCTCGGCCTTGGCGGCAGCCAGCTTTCGCTGCACGTCCGCGAGTTCCGACCGCGCCTTGGCCAGTTGCGCCTGGGAGTCCTTGAGGTTCGAGGAGGCGTCGGCGACAGCCTTCTTGTCGGAGGCGATCTCCTTCTTCGCCTGGACCAGTGCCTTGCGCACCTTGTCGCGCGCGTCCTTGAGACCGTCGGCAGAAGCTGCCGGAGCGATGCCGAGGACCAGGCCGAAGAGCAACGCCATCACCAGTGAAAGACGTAGCGCAGTTGTCAGCCCACCGGGAACTCTGCCCCGGGCGAGTTGTGAGGTGGAGGAAGACACCGTCACGAGTTGCCCCAATCGGTTTGGCTGATCAGACGCGAAGGAATCTCCTGGTCGCGATCAATGTAGGAATGATAGAAAGCACGACTGCCACCACGGCAAGGCTTGCCATCGCCACACCGACATGTGGCCACTCGATCCAGCGGATAGTCTGAATCTCCGCTTGAGCCTTGCCGATGATGACGAACTGCTCCACCGCGGCAAGCGTCAGGCAGGCGAGAAGGGCTCCGCCAATCGCTGCAATCAGTGATTCCAGCAGGAATGGCAGCATGATGTACCAGTTCGAGGCGCCCACCAGGCGCATGATTCCGATCTCACGCCGACGCGAATACGCCGCCATGCGAATGGTGTTGCCGATCTGCAGGGCCGCGGCCAGCAGGAGCAGGGCACTGAGCCCCACCGTCGCCCAGCGGGCGAGGTTCAGCCAGGTGAACATCGGGTCGAGGATCTTGCGCAGGTCCTGCACCAGCTGGACGCCAGGCATCCCGCTGACCGCGGACACGACGCCCTGGTACTCCTCCGGGTTCTTCAACTTCACCCGGAACGAGTCCTGCATCTTGTCGACCGTCGTGGCCTTCAGGATCGGGTCGTTGTTGGCGTAGTACTCGCGGAACTGCGCGTAGGCCTGTTCCTTGGTCTCGTAGAAGACCTCTGCCACCTCGGGATTGCTCTTCAGCGCGGCCTCGATCTCGGTGCGCTGCGCCTCGGTCACGGACTCACCGGCCTGGCAGTTGCCGCCACGGGAGTCGGGGACGCAGAGGAAGACACTGATCTCCACCCGGTCGTACCAGTCGTCCTTGAAGCGGTCGACCTGCTGGGCAGTCATCAGGCCCGCGCCGAAAAGGGTCAGCGAAACCCACATGGTCACGATGACGGCCAGCGTCATGGACGCGTTCCGTCGCAATCCCGACCAGGTCTCAGTGAGCGTGTGCCTCATCGAATCGTCCCCCACGCCGCGCGAAGATCACTGGTAGCCATAGACGCCCTTGCTCTGGTCACGGACCACAGAGCCGTTCGCGAGCTCGATCACGCGCTTGCGCATCTGGTCGACGATCGTGGCGTCGTGGGTGGCCATGATCACCGTCGTCTCGGAGCGGTTGATGCGGTCGAGGAGTTTCATGATCCCGACGCTGGTGGCCGGGTCGAGGTTGCCGGTGGGCTCGTCCGCGATCAGGATCGCAGGCCGGTTGACGAACGCGCGGGCGATCGCGACCCGCTGCTGCTCCCCACCGGAGAGTTCTTCGGGCAACCGTTCGCCCATGCCTTCAAGGCCGACGAGTTCGAGGGTCTCCGGCACGACGGCGCGGATCTGTGCCGCCGACTTGCCGATCACCTGCATCGCGAAGGCGACGTTCTCGTGTGACGGTCTTGCCGGGCAGCAGCCGGAAGTCCTGGAACACCGTGCCGATCTGGCGACGGAGCGCCGGCACCTTCCAGCTGTGCAATCGGCTGAGGTCCTTGCCCGCCACGTGGATGTGGCCGGCGGTGGGCAGGTACTCACGAAGGATGAGGCGCAGGAAGGTCGACTTCCCGGAGCCGGAGGTGCCGACCAGGAACGCGAATTCGCCCTTGCCGATTTCCACCGTGACGTTGTTCAGCGCCGGACGCGTTTGTCCGTCGTAGGTCTTGGAGACGTCTTCGAATCTGATCACGTTGGTTCTTCGGCCGGTAGACAGTGGGGAAGTGTGTGCTGGAAGCGGCCTTTTCGGAGTTTAGACGACGATGACGTCGAGACGCGGTAGCGACTCGAAGTCGAGGAGTCTTGACGAGGAGTGAGGCACGAACTCCGAGGAACAGGCGTTGTCGGTGCGCCTGCCCAAACCATCGCCCGGCGTGTCAGCGCTCGCCCTGCTGCCTGCGCCAGCGCACACCGGCGTCGATGAAGCCGTCGATCTCGCCGTCGAAGACACCGTCCGGGTTGCCCACCTCGAAGTCGGTGCGCAGGTCCTTGACCATCTGGTACGGGTGCAGGACGTAGGAGCGCATCTGCGAGCCCCAGGAGTTGCCACCGTCGCCCTTGAGGCCCTTCATCTCTGCTTCCTTCTCGGCGCGGGCACGCTCGAGCAGGCGCGACTGCAACACCCGGAGGGCCGCGGCCTTGTTCTGCAGCTGCGACTTCTCGTTCTGGCAGGACACCACAACCCCGGTCGGCAGGTGGGTGATGCGGACGGCGGAGTCGGTCGTGTTCACGCTCTGCCCACCGGGACCGGAGGATCGGAAGACGTCCACCCTGATGTCGGCCTCGGGAATCTCGATGTGGTCGGTCTCTTCCGTGACCGGAAGCACCTCGACACCGGCGAAGGAGGTCTGGCGCCGTCCCTGGTTGTCGAAGGGGCTGATCCGGACCAGCCGGTGGGTGCCCTGTTCGACCGACAGCATTCCGTAGGCGAAAGGCTCCTTCACGGTGAACGTCGCCGACTTGATGCCGGCTTCTTCTGCGAGGGAGGTGTCGTAGACCTCGACCGCGTACCCGTGGCGCTCGGCCCATCGCAGGTACATCCGCAGGAGCATCGCGGCGAAGTCGGCAGCGTCAACGCCGCCGGCCTCGGAACGAATGGTCACGAGGGCATCGCGCTGATCGTATTCGCCGGAGAGGAGGGTGCGGATCTCGAGGGCCTCGATATCGGCCGACAGTGCCTTCAGGTCCTTCTGCGCCTCGACGAGGGTGCCGGGATCGTCCTCCTCGACCGCGAGCTCGATCAGGACACCGAGGTCATCGACACGACTGCGGAGGGCGACGATACGGTCCACCTGCGCCTGCAGGCGGGAGAGCCGCGACGTCACCGCCTGGGCGTTGTCCTGGTCATCCCACAGGTCAGGGGCAGCGACGGCCTCCTGCAGTTCTGCGATCTGGGCACGTTTCCCAACGGGGTCGAGGACAGCCTCGATGGAGGTAAGGGTCCGGTCGAGCACAGCCAGCTCGGCCTGGAGATCAGCGGCAGTCACAAGGGCACACTGTACGCCACCGGAACCGGCGGGTCGGGCGCCTGCGGGGGTTGAATCGTGTCACCTGCTCGGGGGACATATTACAAGGCTCGTATTCAACTATTCTTGATTTTGTCACCTTAACGGGTGACATGGCTTTGTCACCCATCTAGGTGACCGGGGTTTGTCCCCTTTGCGGGTGACCCAAAGAAAGCCGGAAAAATGTTGAAGAAAGTCCCGAAACCCGCTTGCAATTGCCCGTCACAGGTTCTCTAAAGTTCACATCGAGGCGAGCGGTTCCCCCCGAGCCAATCGCCCCAAACACTCCGGTTCCCCCGAGCCGGACTAGCTGCCCCCCCGGCAGTGCCCGCAGAACCCCCCCGGTTCGTGGCGGGCTCCTTACTTTTCCGAGCCCCGACTAGGGTGTTCACTCCGCCGGGTTCACCTGGCCGACGAGCGGCAGGGTCCAGGACGGTTGAACCAGCGGGATGATGAATTCCCGCCCCGGTCGACCCCTGCGGGGCCGCCCCGGAGCGCGCCGGACGCGCCGTCCCGCGTCGCCGGCAAGACCATATTCGACGGCGTCAATCGGTGAAATAGGTCAGCCCACTGCTGCCAGGGCGAATGGCAGGACCGAAGGTGCTCCGCCGAGGCGCAGGATCCGCGCTGCCACCGTCTGGGTCCAGCGTGAATCGGTGAAGTCGTCCACGAGGAGCACCGGACCGCCCGCGTGCTCCAGCCACTCCTGCTGGGTGCCGCTCAGGCCGAAACGGCCATACACCTGGCGCAGGCGGAACGCGCTGTTGCCTGCCGCCTCGGAATCGTCCCCGCGATCGGTGCGATCGAGCAGCTCCGAGATCAATCAGTTTCCCCCGCCGGGCAAGTTCTGAGGCAAGTGATTCCACAAGTTGAGGTCGCCGACGCGAAGGTATCGCTGCGACGGCCACCGGCCGCTCGGCCCAGTCCCACTCGCGGAGCACCTGGAAGCAGTAGGGCGCCACCCACTCCGGCACCGGACCGTCGGGTGCGGCCACGAGGGCCCGCAGCCGCTGCCCCAGTCCGAGGTCGGTGAACCGTGCCAGTACCCGACCGGGCGCAGCGGCTTCCCCGGCGGCGATCCGACCGCTCACGGGGACGCCGAGGTTGGCCATGCCCGCCGGCCACAACGATCGCGGCGCCAGTTCCACCCCCACCCTGTCGAGTTCCGTTCGGGCCGTTGCGACCGCGTCCTCCGCCACCCCGCTCGCGTACCAGGGAGCGGTGCAGCGGTCACAGCGTCCGCACGGCTGCGGGTCGGGGTCGTCGAGCGTCCGTTGCAGGAACGCCATCCGGCAGCCGGGCTCGGTCTCGTAGTCGAGCATCAGTTGCTGTTCCCTCGTGCGGGCCTCGGCGACCCGGCCGTAGCGCTCCGCGTCGTACACCCACGGCTCACCGGTGGCGAGCCAGCCCCCACGCACCCGGGTGACGGCGCCCTCCACGTCCAGCACCTTCAGCAGCAGCTCGAGACGGGTGCGGCGGATGTCGACCGCGGACTCCAGCGCCTGGGTGGACAGTGGCGTCCCCGACTCCGCGAGGGTGCCGATCACCGCTTGCGAGCCGGCCTCGCTCGGCATCGACGCCGTCGCGAAGTAGTGCCAGATGTCGCGATCGGCCGGTGTGGGCAACAACAGCACGTCGGCGGTCTCGACCGCGCGTCCGGCACGGCCCACCTGCTGGTAGTAGGCCACCGGCGAACTGGGCGCCCCGAGGTGGATGACGAAGCCGAGATCGGGCTTGTCGAAACCCATGCCCAGGGCCGAGGTGGCGACCAGGGCCTTCACATCGTTCGCGCGCAGCCGGTTCTCCAGCTCCTCGCGCTCGCCGGGCTCGGTGCGACCCGTGTAGGCGGCCACCGGATGTCCGTGGCGTGCGAGCAGGGCTGCAAGGTCCTCGGCCTGCGCAACGGTGAGGGTGTAGATGATGCCGCTGCCGGTGAAGTCGGCCAGGTGGGCAACCAGCCAGGCGATCCGCGTCTCCTCGTAGGGCAGGCGCAGCACGCCCAGCCGCAGCGAGCTGCGGGCGAGGCTGCCGCGGACGGTCAGCACCTCGTGCCCACCGAACCCCAGCTGGTCGACGACGTCAGCGACGACTCGGGAGTTGGCCGTCGCCGTCGTCGCCAGCACCGGCACATCGGCGCGCAGGGTGCCCAGCAGGTCGCGGATGCGGCGGTAGTCGGGACGGAAGTCGTGTCCCCAGTCGCTGATGCAGTGCGCCTCGTCGACCACCAGCAACCCGCACCGCGCGGCGAGATCGGGCAGTTGGTGTTCGCGGAACGACGGGTTGTTCAGCCGCTCCGGGCTGACCAGCAGCACGTCGACGGCGTCCGCTGCGAGCGCCTCGTGCACCTGCGCCCCACTCCGCGGCGTTGGCCGTGTTGATCGTCACCGCCTGGATGCCGGCCCTCGTCGCCGCGGCGATCTGGTCGCGCATCAGCGCCAGCAACGGGGAGACGATCACCGTCGGGCCGGCCCCGTCGGCCCGCAGAAGTGCCGTCGCAACGAAGTAGACCGCGGACTTGCCCCACCCGGTCCGCTGGACGACGAGCGCCCGCTGCCGGTCGACGACGAGGCTCCGGATCGCCTCCAGCTGGCCCTCGTGGAAGGTCGCGTCCTCGCGTCCCACCAGTTTCCGCAGGACGGCGAGGGCACGGGCATCGAAGTCGTCAGCTGTCACCGGAGCAGGCTACGGGCCGCCTCCCACAATCACCACGCGGCGCCAAGGCCCCGGCACGGAGCCAACATTTGCCACTCCCCCGCCATGCATCGACCACCCATCATTGGCCCATGTCATTTCAGGCCTATCTGGACGCGGTCGAGCGCAAGACCGGACTGACCCCGCGCCAACTGGTGGAGAAGGCGCACGAGCACGGCTTCGACGCCACGACGAAGGCTGCCCCGATCGTCGCGTGGCTCGCCGAGGACTACGGCCTCGGCCGCGGTCACGCCATGGCGATGGTGCACGTGATCACCACCGGCGAGCAGATCTCCGAGAAGCACGTCAACAGTGGCGGTACGCACTCCGACCCGTCCGACCGGCTGTGGCTGGACGGGATCGCCACCAACCCCGATCGGCCCGGCTAGCCCGGACCGATCACATGCCGACTTCGATGTTGAGGATGTTCCCGTCCGGATCGCTGAACCAGGCGGCCCGTGAACCGTCCGGCAGGGATGCGACGCCGTTGTCCCAGGTGATCTGGTCCATCTCGAACTCGTCGAAGGTGACTCCCTTCTCACGGAGGGCCGCGACCTCTGCGTCGAAGGCCTCTGCCGACAGCTGCAGCGACATGGCCGTCGCCTTGTTCGTGCCCGCGTAGGCCGACGGGTACACCAGGAACTGCCCGTTCCCCGACGGGTACATGACGCCATCGGCGACGTCGCCAACAGATGCGAATCCCAGCACACCCTCGTAGAACTCCCGGGCACGTTGCAGGTCGGAGACCGCGAGCGTCGGAACCGGAGCGAAGTCGGAGAGCATGACACCTCCCGCGCGGACCGGGCGACCGTCGTCCGGTCGGCAGGTTCACCGTAGATTCGCCGCCTCCCGTCCGCCATGACTCCTCTTGCGTATGCGGGGCAAGGGTTCGCACGACGGCGGTCGCTCGCTAGATTTGCTGCGGTGACCATCAACAAGGAACTGCCCGTCGCGCCCGAAGAGGACGAGAGCGAGGACTGGCTGCCCGACCTGAGCTACAGCCAGCAGCTGTACGCCGCCCGTCCCGAGAAGCTGCGGCCGAAGGCCAAGCGCCGGGAGGTCGGTCCGGAGACCGTGCTGTCGCCGCCGTTCGAGCCGGACGGGCGCAACCCCGCGTACGTGTCCTGGCTGGAGCAGCAGTCGATGCTCCACGACGCCATCCTGCTGGGACGCCAGCTCGCCGGCCACCACGCGATGTGGGCGAACCCCTACGCCAACCCCGATCCCCGCGCGGCCGTGCGCCAGGCGTCGGTCTGGTTCACCGCCTACCCGCTCTCGCTGATCACCGCGCCCGGACAGTCGTTCCTCGGCGCCCTCGGCGACGAGGAGCTGTGGGCGGCGTTCGCCAAGATCGGCATCGAAGGCGTCCACACCGGTCCGCTCAAGCTGGCCGGCGGCATCTCCGGCTGGCTGCCCACCCCCAGCGTCGACGGCCACTTCGACCGCATCAGCATGCAGATCGACCCGGCCTTCGGCACCGAGGACGAGTTCCGGGAGATGTGCGCGAACGCCGCGCGCCGCCGCGGCACGATCATCGACGACATCGTGCCCGGCCACACCGGCAAGGGCGCCGACTTCCGGCTCGCCGAGCTGAACTACGTCGACTACCCGGGCATCTACCACATGGTCGACATCCCCGAGGAGGCCTGGCACCTGCTGCCCGAGGTCCCCGAGGGCCGGGACTCGGTGAACCTCACCCCGGAGGCCGAGCGTGCCCTCGCCGAGGCCGGCTACATCATCGGCGAGCTGCAGCGGGTGATCTTCTACGAACCGGGGGTCAAGGAGACCAACTGGTCGGTCACTCCCCCGATCTACGACTACAAGGGCAGGCTGCGCCGCTGGGTCTACCTGCACTACTTCAAGGAGGGGCAGCCGTCCATCAACTGGCTCGACCCCACGCTTCGCCGGCATGCGGCTGGTGATCGGCGACGCCCTGCACTCGCTGCTCGACCTGGGTTCGGGCGGGCTGCGGCTGGACGCCAACGGCTTCCTCGGCGTCGAGAAGTCCCTCGACCAGGGCCCCGGCTGGTCGGAGGGCCACCCGCTGTCGCAGGCGGCGAACCAGCTGATCGGCTGCATGGTGCGCAAGGTCGGCGGCTTCACCTTCCAGGAGCTGAACCTCACCATCGACGACATCGGCGACACCGGCGCCGTCGGCGCCGACCTGTCCTACGACTTCGTCACCCGTCCGGCCTACCAGCTCGCGCTGGCCACCGACGACACCGAGTTCCTGCGGCTCACGCTGCGGGAGGCGCTCGCGCTCGGGGTCGACCAGGCGTCCCTGGTGCACGCCCTGCAGAACCACGACGAGCTCACCTACGAGCTGGTGCACTTCGCCCGGCACCGCGACGACACCTACACCCTCGGCGGCGTGGACGTACACCGGCGCCGAGCTCGCCGAGCAGGTGCGCGGAGACCATGCGTCGCCTGCTCACCGGTGACGCTGCGCCCTACAACGCTGTGTTCGTGCAGAACGGCATCGCCTGCACCACGGCGTCGATCATCGCCGCGACGCCTCGGCATCACCGACCTCGACGCGATCACCGACGCCGACGTGCGCCGGATCAGCAACGCCCACCTGCTGCTGTGCATGTACAACGCCTGGCAGCCCGGGGTGTTCGCCCTGTCCGGCTGGGACCTCGTCGGCGCGCTGCCGCTCGACCGCAGCAAGGTGAAGGGCCTGATCGGCACCGGCGACACCCGCTGGATCGAGCGCGGCGCCTACGACCTGCTCGGGAGCGCACCGGACGCGAAGCGCTCGTCGTCCGGCATGCCGCTGGCGACAGCGCTGTACGGCAACCTGCCCGACCAGCTCGCCAACCCCAACTCGTTCGCCTCGCGCCTCGCCGCCATCCTGAAGGTGCGCAAGCGCCACGGCATCGCCACCGGGACCCTCATGGACGTCCCCGACGTGTCGAGCAAGAGCATGCTCGTGCTGGTGAACCGGCTGGAGACCGGAGTGGTGCAGATCACTGCGCTGAACTTCGGTGCCGAGAAGATCACCGGACGCGTGCAGTCCGAGCACATTCCTGCGGGACGGGTGGTCGACCTCAGCACGCGCCGCAAGGTGGACGACGTGGACAACCTCGGCGGCTTCACCGTCGAACTGCCGGCCTTCGGCGGCCTCGCGATGGTGGTGAAGGTTCCGCCGCCGCCCCCGCAGGAGGCCTGAGCTCACCGGAGCCTGACCTAACCGGCGAGCGCCTTGCGGGCCTGCTCGATGGTGGCCGTCAGGGCTGCGGCCTGTGCCTTCAGCTGGGTGGCCTCGTCCTCGGCCTTGGCGAGGGCGTCGCGCGCCCTTTCGAGTTCGGTGTCGAGGGTCTCGACGCGCTTGCGGGCTGCCCTGAGCGCGGCGCCGGCCTCCTTGCTGCGGGACTCGATCGCAGCGCGCTCGCGCTCTGCTGCGGCCAGCTCCCTCCGGGCGGCAGCCAGCTGGTCCTTCGCCGCCGCAGCGGCCTTCTCCGGGGAATCCTTCGGCCCGCTCGACGTGCTGGGTGCGGGCGCTACGACAGCCATGTCCACCTCGCCGAAGCCGCCGTAGCTGAGCGGACGGTCGACGCGTCCGGCCCGGACCAGCTGGTCGACGGCGGGATCGGCAAGGGCAGCGCCGAGGGTGGTGCGGACCTCGTCGAGGCCGCTACCGGTCGCCGTGACGCCCACCTGCGCGAGGTGCGCTGTCAGGTCGCGCAGCACCCGGTTGACCAGTGGCCCCCGCCGTGCGGCCAGGTCACGCAGCGCGGCGAAGTCGCCCGCCGCCTGGGTCTCGCGCAGGTCGCGTCCGAGGTCGAGCAGCTCGCGCAGCGAGGTGAGCCCGGCAGCGGCGGCGACGTTGAGATACCAGGCGCCCACCGTGGGCCGCCGCAACGCCTTGATCGCCGTCGCCAGCTCGCGGTCGCCATCGCTGCGGGCCTGCTTCGCCAGCTCGTCGCGCCGGGCGACGAAGTCCGCAGGCGCACCGCCGTACAACTCAGCGCTCACCGCGTCCAGGCCCCGTGGTTCGGTCATGCCGACCATGATGCCCTGCACCACCGCCCGGACGGCTCCCACCCCGGCCCGGACCGAATTGGGGACGGTTCCCAATTCGGTCCAGGGGCACGTCAAGGCGTCCACGGAGCAGGTCAGCCGTCCCCGCTGGACGGAATTGGAACCGTCCCCAACCTGGTCCGATGGGTCGGGAGGGAACTTCGGGTGGCGATCGCGACCCGCCGGTGAGGCAAAGCGTCCAACCCCTGACAGTGTCGGCGGCAACCCCTTAGGTTGGTCTCCAGCCGGGCGGGTCCGGCACGGGCGGAGGTACATCATGGCGGACGGGCAGGCAACGGACACGGCCACACACGAGGCGCCGGCCGGACGTCGCACCTGGCGCCTGCCGGCCGACACCGTCCCCGAGCGCCCCGACTACGCCGTGGTACGGCGCCTGGTGCTCGGCAGTGCGCTGATGCTGTTCCTCGAGCTCGCCCTGATCCGCTGGCTCGGCTCGAACATCGTCCACCTCAGCTACTTCTCGAACTTCGTCCTGCTCGGCTCGTTCCTCGGCATCGGCCTGGGCTTCCTGATCGCGCGCAAGACCTGGTCGGTGCTGCCGTACGTGCCGGTGATCCTCGCCGTCCTCGTGATCGCCACCTTCCTCGTGCCCGTCTCCATCGACCGGGCCGGCGACCAGATCATCTACTTCACGTCCCTGAACACGACCGGCCCGCCCGCGTGGCTGGTGCTCCCGCTGGTCTTCGTCCTCGTTGCTGCCGTGCTCGCCGGGCCCGCGGAAGTGGTGGGACGCTGCTTCGCCCACCTGCGCCCGCTGACCGCCTACCGGTGGGACCTCGTCGGATCGCTGATCGGCATCTCGTCGTTCACCCTGATGTCGTTCCTGCAGGCGCCCTCGGTCGTGTGGGGCGTGATCGTGGCGGCGGCCTTCGTCGTCCTGCGTGGGCAACAGCCGGCGACTGGCTGACCATCGTCGCCGGCATTGGCATGATCGCCGTCCTGCTGCTGGAGACCCTCTCGCCCGGCATCTCCTGGTCGCCGTACTACAAGATCCGCACCCAGGACATGGTTCTCGCAGGGAACCCGCTCACCGACATCTCCGTGAACGGCGTGCCGCACCAGATCATGCGGGCGGCGGCCCTGCGACTGCAGGAGGAGCCGCAGTACGGCTTCCCCTACCAGCGCACGCCGGGCAACCCGCTCGGCAACGTGCTTGATCATCGGCGCCGGCTCCGGCTCGGACGTGGCGATCGCCCTCTCCAAGGGCGCCAAGCACATCGACGCCGTCGACATCGACCCGCGGATCATGCAGATCGGGCTCGAGAAGAACCCCGACCATCCCTACAGCGACCCGCGGGTCACCCGGCACGTCAACGACGGACGGGCGTTCCTGGAGGGCACGGACACCAAGTACGACCTGATCCTTTTCGCCCTGCCCGACTCCCTGGCGCTGGTGACCGGCGCGTCCCAGATCCGGCTCGAGAGCTTCCTGTTCACCGAACAGGCCCTGACGGCCGCCCGCGACCACCTGACCCCGAGCGGCGCCTTCGCGATGTACAACTACTACCGCGAGGACTGGCTGATCGACCGCCTGGCCGGCACCGTCCAGACAGCGTTCGGCCACATCCCGTGCGTCGACCTGCCCGGCGGCGGCCAGGCCGTGGTGACGGCTGCGCTCGACCAGAACAACCAGGTCTGCGGCACCGACTACGTGCCCGCCGGCGCGGTGGTCGCCCCCGCCACGGACGACCGGCCGTTCCTGTACTACCAGGGCGGTCCGATCCCTGCGCTCTACCTGTGGACGCTGGCCGGCATCCTTGCGATCTCCGCCATCGCCGTCCGTGCGTTCGGCGGGCCGTTCCGCGCGATGCGTCCCTACGCCGACCTGTTCTTCATGGGGTCGGCGTTCATGCTGCTGGAGACCAAGAACATCGCGACCTTCGCCCTGCTGTTCGGCACCACCTGGCTGGTGAACGCCCTCGTCTTCGCCGGGGTGCTGCTCATCGTGCTGGCCGCGGTGGAGACCACCAGGAGATTCAGGACTCCCCCGCTGCCGGTCGTGTTCGGAGGCATCGCTGCGTCCCTTGCCCTGTGCTTCTTCGTCGAGCCGGCCTGGCTGCTGACGCTGCCGTTCGTGCCACGGCTGATCGCTGCCGTCGTGCTGGCGTTCATCCCGATCTACCTTGCCAACGTCGCCTTCTCGAAGCGGTTCGGCGCCTCCGACGACTCGCAGTCGGCCTTCGGCCTGAACCTGCTGGGCGCGATGCTGGGCGGCTGCCTGGAGTACCTCGGGCTGCTCACCGGCTACCGCAACCTGCTGGTGATCGTCGCCGTGCTGTACCTGTTCGCCTTCCTGCTGACCCCACGCAACAAGGGGTCGCTGGTCTCGATCTAGCGCCGCACATCTGCCCATGGTCACCGACGTGACGATGGCTTGGATGTATCCCAGGAGCAGCTTTCCGGCTCCGATAGGTCTATCGACCTGGGAGGGGTTGCATCATGCGGATTCGATCACTACTCACCGGTATCGGCGTACTCATCGCCGCGCCGGCCTTCGGCCCGGCAACCGTCGCGCACGCTGAGGCGGATTCCTGCGCCAACGGCGTGATGTCGGACTTCAACGGTGACGGCAGGTCCGACGCCGTCGTCAGCGACCCGTTCGCCACCGTCGGCGGCCTGTCCGAGGCGGGGCGCATCGTCGTGCTCTACGGCGACGCGGACGGGCTTGTCGGCGAGGGCACCCGCGACGTGCTGTGGCAGGGCGAGGAGATGGTCGGGGGAACCGCAGAGGCAGGCGACCGGTTCGGCACAGCGCTGGCCGTTGCCGACATCGACTGCGATGACTACACCGACGTCGTGGTCGGGACCCCTCTGGAGGACATCGGCGGACAGGTCGATTCCGGCTACGTGCAGGTGCTGTGGGGCGGACGCCGCCGGGCTGGCCATCTCCGAAGCCAGCACGCCCTACGCCCAATCCAGCTTCGGCCAGCCGATCACCGCCGGCGACCAGTTCGGCTACGCCGTCGACGCGGTCGAGGACCTCGGCCAGGGTGGCACGCCCGCACCGGACGCCTATGCCCTTGCCATCGGTGTACCCGGCGCGGATGTGGGTGGCCACGACGACGCGGGGGCACTCGCGGTCAGGGCTGCCTACGACGGCGGCTCCGAGACCTTCTGGATCACCCAGGACACGCCGGGCATCCCCGGCGGAGCCGAGACGGGCGACCGCTTCGGCGCTGCCGTCTCGTGCGGCTACTTCAGCGGGCAGGGCACGACTGTCGACTGCGTGGTCGGCACTCCCAACGAAGACGTCGGCTCCAAGGCGGACGCCGGGGCGGCCACCATCGTGCAGGACATCTACTTCTCCGACGAGCTGGTCGGGATCTCCCTCGACCAGAATGCGCCAGGGGTGCCGAACAGCTCCGAATCCGGTGACCGGTACGGCTCCAGCATCGACACCATCCGGGTGGGCGGGACGACGCGGATCGCGATCGGCGCGCCCGGCGAGGACCTGGGATCGGACACCAACGCCGGGCTGGTGCAGCTGTTCAGCTCCGACACCGAGGACGTCGACCCGGGCACGGCGCTGAGCCAGGACACGGCAGGAGTAGGTGGCGCTGCGGAGGACGGCGACGAGTTCGGCACTGCGGTGGCCTGGATCGCGCCGGGCCTGGGTGACTCGCGGACCCGCCTGGCGGTCGGTGTGCCGAAGGAGAACACCACCGGCGGCGTCGACGCGGGCACCGTGCAGGTGTTCCCGACCAACGACCTTGCCTCTGACGTGTCCTGGACACAGAGCAGCCCCGGCGTTCCCGGCGGGGCGGACGCCGGCGACAAGTTCGGGGCGAGCCTGAACACGGTGGCCGGTGCTGCCGAGCGCGTCCTCCTCGTCGGGGTTCCCGACGATGTCGACCACGCGTCCGGCATGGTCAACGTGATTCCCTTCGGCGGCGGCACGCCGCGGGCCTGGGTGCCGGGCAGCGGCGGGGTCCCCTCTGCGGGGGCCGGCCGGTTCGGCCAGAGCCTCGGCGGGGTCAACGGCAGCTCGGAGTAGCGCGCCGAGCCATCCGCGTCGGTGCCGTTGGTGACTGAAGTGCTCACCCGGGTCGCTTGCCCGGATGCGCAATGGTTGAGGCATGGGAACGCTCAGCTACGGCATGATCAGCTCGCTCGACGGCTTCGTCGCCGGCGCCGACGGTGACTTCGACTGGGCAGAGCCCGACGAGGAGACCCACCGCTTCGTCAACGAGCGCGAGCGGAGCGTCGGCACCTACCTGTACGGGCGGCGCATGTTCGAGACCATGCGTGCCTGGGCGGAGGACGACTGGCTGGTCGACGCACCCGACTACGTCCGCGAGTACGCCGACATCTGGCGGGCTGCGGACAAGGTGGTGTACTCCACGACCCTCGCGGTCCCCGGCATCGAGCGGACGCGGGTGGAGCCGCACCTCGACCTGCGGGCCATCCGGACGGTCAAGGAGTCCAGCGACACCGAACTGTCGGTGTCCGGGCCGACGCTCGCAGCCGACCTGTTGCGCGCCGGACTGGTGGATGAGCTGGCGATCTACGTGGCGCCGGCCATCGTCGGCGCCGGCACGCGCCTGCTGCCCACCGGGCTGCGGCTCGACCTGTCGCTGGTGGAGGAACACCGGTTCGCGTCAGGGATCGTCTTCCTCCGCTACGCCGTGCGCGGCCAGGACGAGCCACCAGCCTGACGCTGAGGTATCCCGCGGACGCCCTTCCAGCGCGATGATGGCTGGAGGAGCCGCGGGCATCGACGGGCACGTCCGACCTTGCGGCCGTCCGTAGTGTGAGCCCATGCTCACCATCTCCACCGCCGATGGCGTCGCCGAGGCGATCGTTGCCACTCCCCCGTCCGGTGAGGGTCCCGGCGTGCTCTTCTTCATGGACGCCTTCGGCCTGCGTCCCCGCATCGAGCAGATGGCAAGGGAGATCGCCAGTTGGGGCTATGTCGTGCTCGCACCGAACGTGTTCTACCGCGACGGCACCGTCGATCGAGGTCGCACCCACCGGCGACCTCTCGACGCCGGAGGGACGCGAGTCGTTCTGGCACGTCGCAGGACCGCGCATCGGGCACCTGAGCGCGGAGCTTGCCGTTGCGGACAACGACACCTACCTCGACACCCTGGAGTCGTTGCCGGGCGTCACGCCGGGGCCCGTCGGCGTCGTCGGCTTCTGCATGGGTGCGCGCCTCGCCGTCAGGGCCGCCGGCCGGCACCCCGAGGTCGCAGCCTGCGCCGGGTTCCACGCCGGCGGACTTGTGACCGATGCGCCCGATTCACCGCACCGGGAACTGGCAACCTCCCGCGCCGAGTTCCTCTTCGGGCACGCAGACAACGACGGCTCGATGACACCGGCCAACGTGATCGCCCTCGGTGAGGCGCTGGACGCTGCCGGCCGGCCGGCAACCAACGAGGTCTACCAGGGTGCACCGCACGGCTACACGATGGCCGACACCTCGTCGTGGAACGAGCAGGCCTTCCTCCGGGCGTTCGCGAACCTCAAGGACCTGCTGGCCCGCACCCTGCACTAGGCCGGCCGCCCGGCCCGGATCCGCCCGCCCCACGTCCGCCTTCGCTCCCGCAACGTTCGCGTGCTCCCGGAATTCCGGGAGCGAGGGAACATTCCGGGAGCGAGGAGGCTGGCGCTGTCGATTTCGGCGTTCCGCGATCGTCGTCTGTGTGAGGAACGGAGGACTCACATGATGACCACCCTGGTGACCTTGATCCAGAACGCGGAGCGCGAGGCTGCTGCCGCGGACCGACGCCCGACCGGGCGTTTCGTGCCCCACGAGCACTCGCTGCAGGCGTTTGCGCGCCGCCTGATGCGGCGATGGGCCCGCCGAGGGTTCCGCTCTCGGTCACGGATGTCTAGCGTGTCCGTGCCGGGTGTCGATTTCCGGTCGGGCCGTTCGTCGTCGGTGTAGAGGAAAGGATCGCCAGATGGAATACCTGCTGATGTACACCGCGGGCAAGGACCCGCAGCCCTACGACCCGGCCGACGACAACATCGCCGAGTGGGCGGCCGACACCCAGGCCCGAGGCGTCTCGGAGTACGGCGAGCGCCTGCGTCCCGGCGAGGACGCCACCACCGTCAAGGTCCGCAACGGCCAGGTGCTGGTCACCGAGGGGCCGTTCACCGAGGCCAAGGAGTGGGTGGGTGGCTTCGACATCATCGAGTGCGACAACCTGGACGAGGCGATCGAGATCGCGTCGAAACACCCCGCCGCGCGCTTCAGCAGCGCCGAGGTGCGTCCCTTCATGGTGTGGCCGGACGCCGAGCCCGGCCACCGGGTGGTGCCGCACGGCTTCCCCGAACAGCCGACGAGGGGCAAGCGCTACCTGATGCTGGTCTGCGTCGACCCTGATGGCGAGAAGGACGGGCCCGACGACGTGGAGCCCTGGGTGCAGGAGATGGACGGCCGCGGCGTCCGGCTGTTCGGCGACGTGCTGCGTCCGCCGGAGGACGCCACCCAGGTGATGGTCGCGCGGAGGGCCGCGTGATCGTCTCCGACGGCCCGTTCACCGAAGCCAAGGAGTGGATCGCCGGCATCGACTTCCTTGAGGTCCGCGACCTCGACGAGGCCGTCGCAGTGGCGGCAGCGCACCCGATGGCCCGCGCCGGGCTCATGGTGCTGACCCCGGCATGGCCCTTCGACGTCGAGGACGACCACGTCGAGCGCGCCAGGCGTGAGGCGCCCGAGCTCGGACGGCGCAGCGAACCGGCCGTCGGGGTGGCGAGCTGACCGCCGACGGAGGTGCGCCGGCGGTCGGGCTCGACAGCGGTCGTCAGCGCCGCCGTCCGCTCCGCCTTCGACAGCGACTGGGCGCGGATCGTCGCGACCATCATCCGGCTCACCGGCGACTGGGACGTGGCCGAGGACGCCGCGGCCGGCGCGTTCGAGCGCGCCGTCATCACCTGGCCCCGCGACGGGGTGCCACGAAACCCGGCGCGCCTGGCTCACCACGTCGGCCCGCAACCTCGCCCTCGACCGCCTGCGACGCAGGGGGGTCGAGGCCGGGAAGCTACAGGAATGGACGACCATGGAGGACGCACGCGGGCGGACGCCGGATGACCCGGCCGAGCGTGCGGTCGGCGACCCCGACTGGGACGACCGGCTCCGGCTGATCTTCACCTGCGCCCACCCGGCGCTCCCGCTGGAGGCGCGCGTCGCCCTCACCCTGCGCACCGTCGGCGGCCTGAGCACCCCGGAGGTGGCCAGGGCATTCCTGGTCAGCGAGTCGACGATGGCGCAGCGCATCGTCCGGGCGAAGGCCAAGATCACCAATGCTGCCATCCCCTACCAGGTGCCTTCGCCGGAGGCGTTGCCCGAGCGCCTCGACGGGGTGCTCGCCGTGCTCTACCTGGTCTACAACGAGGGCTACAAGGCCACCTCGGGCGACAGCCTGCAGCGCCTCGACCTGGCCGCGGAGGCGATCCGCCTCACCCGCCTGCTCGTGCAGTTGCTGCCCGATCCCGAGCCGATCGCCCTGCTCGCACTGATGCTGCTGCAGCACGCCCGCACGGAGGCCCGGGTGGACCACGCCGGCGACCTGGTTCCGCTGGAGGACCAGGACCGGACCCGCTGGAATGCGTGCGGAGATCGCGGAGGGACTCGCCCTGCTCGGGGCGTCCGCGGGCGGACCGCGCAGCGCCTACCGCGTGCAGGCGGAGATCCAGGCGGTCCACGCCAGGGCACGTTCGGCGTCCGACACCGATTGGCCGGTCATCCTTGCCCGCTACGACGAGCTGCCCGACTCCCCCATCATCGAGCTGAATCGCGCGATCGCCGTCGGCATGGCCGACGGCCCGCAGTCCGGCCTCGCTGCCCTGGCAAGGCTCGCCGCGTCCGGACGGCTGGAGGGCTACCACCTGCTGCCCGCAGCCCAGGCGGACCTCAGCCGTCGCGCCGGACGGTACGCGGACGCCGCCGCCTTCTACCGCACGGCGATCGGCCTTGCGCCGACCGAGCCCGAGCGCCGCTACCTCGAACGACGGCTGGCCGTGATCCTCGATGGCTGACGAACCGCCCACGCGCTGGCTGAGCCTGACGATGCCCTGACGAAGCTGACTGGCAGAATCGACCCATGATCGACGAGGAGCTCCTGCGGGCCTGGTGGACGGGGCTCTCGCCCGAGTTGCGTGAACGGGCAGCTGCCATCGCAGCGCATCCTGCTCCGCGCGGCATGGCGATCGACGACCTGAGCGCTTCGATGATCCTCGCCGGCCTGCCCACCGCGCGCATGGTGTGGACGGGGACTCCCGAGCACCTCGTCGAAATGCTGGACGACGTCGCAGCCTTCGTGATCACGGCCAACGCCCTGTCCTGAACCGCCCGGCCTGCAACGATTGCGCTGTGGGCGACGTGGATAGCAGTGTCCGGACACTGAAGGAGGCGCTGTGAATCGGCGTGAGCTGTTGTCGCTGGCCGCAGCTGTCGGCGCGGGCACCCTGCTTCCGGGCTGCGCGTCGACCGTGCCGTCGGCAGCTCCGAGTTCGTCCACCCCGAGCCCGGTGGCGCCGTACGCGATCCAGCCGGGCCTGCCGGGGTTCGCCGGCCAGCTGTTCGGCGCGCTCGCCCCTGATCACACCAACGTCCTGTTCTCGCCGTTGTCGATCGCCATGGTGTTGTCGATGGTGCGCGAAGGAGCCGCCGGCGCGACCGCGACCGAACTGGACACGCTCCTCGGTGGAGCAGCACCAGGCTTCGGTGACGACCTCGCAGCCGCGACCCGGGCAATGCAGTCAGCGCGCGGCACGCTCAACGTCGCCAACTCCCTGTGGGGCCAGGACGGACTGGGCTGGAAGCAGCCGTTCCTCTCCCGGCTCGAGGGGACGTACGGCGCACCACTGCACCAGGCGGATTTCAGGACCCAGGCGGAAGCAGCGCGGCAGGAGATCAACCACTGGGTGGCCCTTCAGACGAAGGGCAAGATCCCCGACCTGATCGATCCCGGCCTGATCGACGCCATGACCCGACTGGTGCTGGTCAACGCGCTGCATTTCAAGGCTCCCTGGGAAGCACCGATGGCCGAACTCGGCAGGCGGCCGTTCGCGGCGGCCACGGGCCACAAGGTCATGGTCCCGACGCTTTCCGGCGGAGGGATGTGGCCGTGGTGGGAGTCCACGGATTGCAGCGCCACCGCCATCCCGTGTGACGGCGGGGACTTCGCCCTCGTGGTCGCGCTGCCGAAGGACCCGACCAGTCGTGGCTCGGTGGACCCGGCGACGTACGGCAAGGTGCTGCAGGCCCCGCCGGTGTCGGTGACGCTCCAGATGCCCGCCTGGAAGTTCCGGCTCAAGGTGCTGCTCACCGAGGTCCTGCAGCAACTGGGCCTCACGCTGGCGTTCGACGCCAACCGCGCCGACTTCTCCGGCATGACCGTCGAGGAGCGCCTCGCGCTCGGCTTCGTCGTGCACGAGGCCATGATCGAGGTCAATGCCAAGGGCATCGAGGCTGCAGCAGCAACAGCCGCAGGGATGAGGGCAACCGGCGCTCTCGTGAACCCGAAGGAACTGGTGATCGGCCGCCCGTTCACCTATGCCCTCATGCACGTGGCGACCGCGACGCCGCTGTTCCTCGGACGCGTGGGCGACCCCTCCGTGGAGTCGGAAGGGTAGGTTGCCCACAGCTCGGGGGGAGCCGAACGAGCCTCGTGGTGGAATGATGGCTTTCCATGACCCCCCTGAGACTCCTGACCGGACGTGGCCCTGACGGGCGAACCACCCGCTGGATCGCCGGCCTGCTCGCCGTGCCGCTGGCCGTCATCGTGCTCAGCGGCCAGACCGTCGTCACCTCGGCAGCACTCACGCCCACCGACACGATCAGCGTCTCCGTCCCCGTCACCCTGCCGGATCCCGCGATCCTCACAGCGAAGCTCAAGGCTGTTTCGAGCAAGGGCATCAAGCAGAAGTCCGTCATCGTCACCACCACCGACGGGCAGGTGCTCGCGAACCGGGCAGCGCAGACGCCGCTGACCCCGGCCTCGACGATGAAGGTGCTCACCACCATGTCAGCGGTCGACACCCTGGGCGCGGACCGCACGTTCGCCACCCGCACCGTTGACGCCGGCGACGGCCGGGTCTTCGTGATCGGCGGGGGCGACCCGTTCCTCACGGACAAGGCGTCGACGAAGCCCTACAAGCTGGCATCGCTCGCCACGCTCGCCGTGAACACGGCCACAGCGCTGAAGGCCACCAGCCGCACCACGATCGCGCTGCGCTACGACGCGAGCCTGTTCAGCGGACCGCTGTTCAGCCCGAAGTGGAAGAGCAAGTGGCGGACCTACGAGGCACGGGTCGCGGCGCTGGAGATCAACTCGGGGAAGCTCAGCAACGGGAAGGCAGCCACCAACCCTGCGAAGACCGCTGCCAACGCTCTCGCCAAGCGCCTCCGCGCCGCCGGTATCACGGTGACGTCCGTCGCCGCCGGCAAGGCCACCACGACCAGCACGGAGCTGGCGCGGGTGACGTCGGCAACGGTGTCGACGATCGTGCAGCGCACCCTGCTGGTCAGCGACAACGTCGCCGCCGAGACCCTGCTGCGCCAGGCCGCTGTCGCCAAGGGCAAGGCCGGAAGCTTCACCGGAGGTTCCGCCAACCTGCGTGACTGGCTGATCGTGCACAGCCTCTGGTCCAGTGGGCAGAAGATCTACGACGGCAGCGGACTTGCTCCTGCCAGCAAGCTCACCACGGCCGTGCTCGCGGGCGCGATCCGGCTGGCCCTCGCCGACCCGACCTACGCCCCGGTCATCGCCGGCCTGCCAGTCGCCGGGGAGACCGGAACCCTCAAGAACCGCTTCGACGACAAGTCCGAACGGGCCGGGCGCCACACCGTCCATGCCAAGACCGGGACGCTCAGCGGACTCGCCGGGCTGGCCGGCTACCTGACCACAGCAGACGGCGCCGTCCTTGTGTTCGCAGAACTCGGCGACAAGGCCACCAGCTACTACCGGGTCTACAACTGGCTCGACCGCGAGGCAGCAGTCGTTGCACGGTGCGGATGCCGCTGAGCCTCGGACCTCCGACGCGCCCGGGTGGGATCGGCGTGTGAGGTGACCCCCATTCATGTTGTTATCGCTCGCCAACTCTCCCTCCGTGGGTGTCCAACCCCCGTTGTTGCGGTTATGCGAGAGCAAGGGGCCCTCGTAACCACCACGACAGGGGTCTAGCAGTGGAGAGACCCGACGAGGGTCCGCATAACAACCAGAACCGGGGCCATCGGACCGCGCGGCATGATTGCGCCATGATCGACAGCACGCCCCTGGGAATCACGGGTTCGACAGGACGCCTCGGCGGCCGCGTTGCCCGAAAGCTCGCCGACGCCGGGAGGACCCAGCGGCTCCTCGTGCGTGATCCGTCGCGGGCGCCCCGGCTGGCCGTCGCCACCGCCGTTCCCGGTTCCTACGCCGACAGGAAGGCCGTGACCGCGGCACTGGACGGCCTGCGGACTGTGCTGATGGTGTCCGCCTCGGAGAGTCCCGACCGGATGGACCAGCACCGGGCCTTCATCGACGCAGCGGCCGCGGCCGGCGTCCAGCAGGTCGTCTACATCTCGTTCTACGGCGCGGCCCCCGACTGCACGTTCACCCTCGGCCGCGACCACTTCGCCACCGAGGAGTACCTGCGAGCCAGCGGCATGGCGTACACCTTCCTGCGCGACAACCTGTACGCCGACTTCTTCCCCGCGATGGTCGGCGAGGACGGCGTGATCCGTGGCCCGGCCGGGCAGGGACGCGTGGCGGCCGTCGCCCAGGACGACATCGCCGACGCGGCGGTCACCGTCCTGCTCGACCCGGAAGCGCACGCCGGCGCCACCTACTCCCTGACGGGCCCCGCTGCGCTCACCCTCGATGAGGTGGCCGCCGTGCTCACCGAAAGCCAGGGACACCCGGTGGCCTACCACCCGGAGACGGTGCCCGAGGCCTACGCGTCCCGGGCTGTCTACGCAGCGCCCGACTGGCAGGTGGACGCGTGGGTGTCCACCTACACCGCCATCGCTGCCGGTGAGCTGGCCGGGGTGACGGGCGACGTCGAGGAGTTGGCCGGCCATCCGGCGACCTCGCTGGCCGACCTGCTGCGCCGGGGCGCCTCGGCCTACTGACAGCCGGCCCGAGTCATGCGTTCCCGCCTCACGCGCAGCCGCGCAACCCTAGGCTGGGGGCGTCCCAGCGGGAGGTACGGGTGGACGGGTTCGTGACGCGGCGACTGGCCGTTCGCCGGTTCCAGGCGTCTGATGGCCCCGGCCTGCACGCGTATCTCTCGCGTCCCGAGGCGGTCCGCTTCGAGCCCTATCCCGTGCAGTCTGCCCAGGACTGTGAGCGCCTCGCCGGCGAGCGCGCGACAGACGCGGCGTTCTGGGCGGTGTGCCTTCGGGACACCGGGGAACTGGTGGGCAACCTCTACCTGAGCCGCCAGCAACCGGAGTCGTGGCGCACCTACGAACTGGGTTACGTCTTCCATCCTGCGCACTGGGGACGCGGCTTCGCGACCGAAGCGGCAGCTGCGTTGGTGGCGGAGTGCTTCGCGGACGGCGCGCACCGCGTTCTCGCGCGGTGCAACCCGCAGAACGCAGCTTCGTGGCGGCTTCTGGAGCGCCTCGGATTCCGGCGGGAGGGTCACTTCCTCCGCAGCGCCAGCTTCGCCACCGACGAGGCGGGCGAGCCGATCTGGCATGACGCCTACCTGTATGCCTGCCTCGCTGAGGAGTGGACGTAGGGTTGGCGGCGTGAGCGAGATCCCGCAAGGCTCGGATCCGCGGCCCGGGATCCCGTCCAGTGTTCGCCGTAGCCGCGAGGCCATCGAGCGGTTCCCCGTGCTCGCGCCGGCCTACTTCGAAGCGATGTGGGACGGCGACCCCCTTGCCGACGCGTTCGTCGCCGACGCTGCCGTCATCGGCAAGGGCCGGGCGATGAAGATGCTGCGGACCGCCTGCCGGGAGGGCGTCGACGCTGTCGAGGACGCGCCGGCATCACTCCTCGCGCTGTTCGCCCAGCTCGAGGACGTGCCCGGCTGGGTCGATCTCGATGCGATCGACAGTGCCTGCCGGTACGTGGGTCGCTACACGCGTCAGGGCGGGATCGTCCTTGGCGCCGCATCGCTGGTCGGCGGCTACGCGAACTCCGCAGCGTCCCGGCCGCTGGAGATGACCGGACGCTACGTGGAGAGCGCCGGCGTGCGCACCATCGAGGTCGCGTCGTGGCTGGTCGAGGCCAGCTCGACCGGCGGCCTGCGCCGCTACGGCAAGGGGTTCGAGCTCACCGTCCGGGTGCGGATCATCCACGCGCTCGTCCGGCAGGCGCTGCGCGACGACCCACGCTGGGACGCACCGGCCTGGGGGGTGCCGATCTGCCAGGCCTACCTGGCCTACACGCTCGTCGAGTTCTGCCTGATCCCGCTGCGGGGCATGGCTGCGATCGGAGCCGTCTTCCTGCCCCACGAGGAGGAGGCCTACTACGCGCGCTGGCGCTACATCGGCCACCTGCTGGGGATCCGCACCGACCTGCTCGCCACGAACAAGGCCGAACAGGAGTCCCTCGAGCAGCTGTACCTGATGACCCGTCCCGAGGTGGACGACTACTGCCGCGACCTCGTCGGCGCGATCAACCGCGAGTTCCTCGTTCCCGAGATCGAGCAACTGCTCCCCCGTCGCGTCCACGCCTTGGCGCCACCGATCGTGCACGCGCTGGAACGCGTCTTCCTCGGTGACCAGATCGCCGGCGAACTTGCGATTCCCGACACCCGGCTGAAGTTCGCCATCCGTGGCGTCGGTCCCGTGCTCGGCGCGGTCAACCGGATCCTCGACCGGACGCCCGGGATGCTGCAGCTGCGCACCGACAGGGGCGAGCGCTACCGGATCACGCAGGACGCCCGTCTCCGTGCGCGCTACGCCGTCCGCCACGACCTCGTCGACGCCGCCCCGACCGGCAAGCCCCACCCGGCACGGGTGTAGGCGAGGGTTGCTTGTTAGGGTCGGGCATGGCCGACTACGCCACCCCGAACCTTCCGTCGCGGGACTTCGCGGCAACCGTGACCTTCTACAGCGCGCTCGGGTTCAGCACGCTCTTCCGTGACCATGGCTGGCTGATCCTCACCCGGGGCGGCCTCAGCCTTGAGTTCTTCCCCTACGCCGAGCTCGATCCGGCGGCGTCCTCGTTCGGCAGTTGCCTGCGCCTTGACGACCTGGACGGGTTCTACGGCGAATGCGTCCGAGCGGGCGTTCCGGAGTCGGAGACCGGCTTTCCCCGCCTGCAGCCGCCGCGCGTGGAGGGTTCCGGCCTGCGGATCGGCGCCCTGCTCGACCCGGACGGGAGCCTGCTCCGGCTCATCCAGAACCCGACGGACTGAGCCCTTCGGAGCAGCCTACGGACGGGCGCGCTTGGCCTCCGCGAGCCACTCGGTGTCGAAGGCCAGGTCGAGCTTCTCGAGGCGGGCGATGTCAGCGGCCACGCGCTCACAGACCTTGCGCACCTCCGGACGGCCAGCGGCGAGCCCGTTGAGCTCGTTCCAGACCGCAGCGAGTTCCGCGATCAGACCCCTGTTGGCTTCGATGGCGCGGACGCGGATGTTCCCGGCCTGCTCCCGCAACTCTGCGACGCGATCCCTGGTTTCGTCCATGCCTCATGCTAGGCCGCTGGGACCTTGCCACCCCATTGGCGAGAGAAAACTGCAGCCAGATGCTCCCAAGTCGGCGGCTACTCAGCCCGTGGCGGGACGGCGACGTCGCTCCCGCCTTCGACGGTGATCCGAGGACCGAGCTGGACGACGGACGCCTCCGAGACGAAGCCACCCGCGAACAGCGCCTGTCCCTGTCGGAAGAGCGGCACCTGAGCGAGCAAGTCCGCCGGCACTGCGCCGAAGAGCCGCTGAACGCTCTCCAGGTCGGCCGGGGAATTGGTCTTCATCAGGCAGATGTTGTCGCACTGGGACAGCACCTGGGGATGGATCTTCGAGGGCCGCTGGGTGGACAACAGCAGCCAGAGCCCGAACTTGCGACCCTCCGCTGCGATCTGGATCATGCGCTCGCACAGGGCGACCCGCGCCGGCGTGGTGGGGTCTGGCGGGCAGAGGTTGTGGGCCTCGTCGACCACGATCAGGACCGGCCGCCGTTCTTCTCTGGTCGCCCAGAGCCGGTCGAGGACCGCCAGCGCCACTGCCGCCGGCTCCTCAGCGTGCCGGAAACCGCCAAGGTCGAGCACTGTCGCAGCTGGACGGCTGTCGATCACGCTCTCCACACCGGCTGCGCCCTTCGCCCAGACGTCCCAGCCCAACAGACCGAGGTTCTGCACGCGCAGCATCACCCGGCGGTACGCCGGGTCGTCCGAGGCAGCCAGGGCCTGGGCGAGGCCGACACCCTCCTGGGGCCCGTACCGGGCGTCCAGTTCACGCAGGACGTTGTACTCCTCGGCGTCCTTGATCGGGTCCAGTCGCAGCAGCGCTGCCCGGGACGCCAGGTCCATCTCGATGAAGCGGACGACGAGCCGTCCGGCCCCCTCTGCCCTGGGACGGAAGACCTTGATGTCGTCGGTCCGGAACCGGGCGGCGGCATCATCGGGGGCATCCTCCCGGGGACTGCCGAGCCCGACGAAGTCGGAGTTCGGGTCCATGATCACCACCGGAAGCCCGGTACGGAGGAGCAGCTGCTCGAGGACGACGCCCAGGGCGTAGGTCTTTCCCGAGCCGCTCTGGCCACACCAGAAGGTGTGGCGGTTGAACCTGCGCCCGTCCAGGGCGAACGTGGCCCCCGACCCGGACAAGGTTCCGGTCTGCAGGTCGATCGATGCCATTTCTGCGCCTCCTCTGCCGCGGCCAACCCTCGCGAGCGAGGGAATGCCACGACAATACGCAGTGCTGCTGCGGCATTCCGGAATGGCGTGCCGTTTCCCTGTGATCGGGCCGGTGCGCGGCCCTATAGTCGTGGCCGGATCGACGACGGGGGTCACGATGGGCATTGGTGAGGTTGTGCACGGCGGCCCGACCGACAGTGCCGAGGTGGAGCGGGTTCGCGACGTCCTGATGTTCGACGGGCCACAGGTGCGGCAACGGCTGGTCCGCTTCTGGGCACTCCTCGTGCTGGCCTCTGCGATCGCCACCTATGGCCTGCTGGCGAACTCCGTTGCCACCGTGATCGGTGCGATGATCGTCGCCCCGCTGATGGTTCCGATCATGGGCACAGCGTTCGGCATCAGCACCGGTGATCGTCGCGGAGTCGGCACGTCGCTCGCCGTGCTCACCGGAGGCGTCCTCACCGCTGTGCTCGTCGGGTTCGTCCTGTCGTTGCCCTTCCGTGCGCTCGACCCGACAACGATCGACCAGGTCATGATCCGGACTGCTCCGCGACTGGTCGACCTGCTCGCTGCGCTGGCCACCGGCCTCGCCGGGGCGTTCGCGACGAGCCGCAAGGACGTGTCCGACACCCTCCCCGGGGTGGCCATCGCGATCTCGTTGGTGCCGCCGTTGACCAACGCGGGCATCCTCTTCGGGGCCGGCCGGCCCGACCTCGCCTGGGGCAGCGTGTTGCTGTTCGTGACGAACCTGCTGGCGATCGTGCTGATGGGCACGTTCACCTTCGCGTTGATGGGGTTCTCACGGGCGGCCATCCGGACCCTGTCGGACACGGCGCGTTCTACAGCGATCGCGATCGTCGTCGTGCTCACTGTGGCGATCATCGTGCCACTGGGGACGAGCAGCTACCAGGTGTTCGTCGACAGCGTGGTGCAGGCGAGGGCCACGTCAACGGTCCAGGAATGGCTGCAGGGAAGCGACTATCGCGTGGTCGCCGTCACCCTCGTCGAGGACGCCGTGCGCGTCGTGGTCACCGGCCAGGGACCGGTGCCCGACACCGCGACCCTCGCAACCGGGAACGAGGGCGGGCTCGACGGAAGGGACCTCGTTCTCGAGATCGTGCCCCAGCAGCGTGTGGTCATCCGAGGCAGGTAGTTGTCTTCGTAGCCCGGGCTGGGTCAGGCGGCCACCTGCAGCCGCCACCACACCGGGCCCCGGCGCCACTTGCCGAAGCCGGCGTCCACGTAGGTCTCGCGCAGTCGCGCAAGGGCGGCAGTCCGCTGCGGACCCTTCCGCATCCGGCCACCATCCTCGAACTGCGGTTCGGGCTCCAGCACCACCAGGGTGGCGTGGGGGTCGAGCCGGAGCACCTCAAGGAGCTGGCTGATGATATGGCCGCAGATCCGGGACCCGCGCCACTGCTGCTTGATTCGGATCAGGTGCACGAGCAACACGGTTGAGGGTGTGACCTCAGCATAGTTGTCGAGCGACCTGCGGATCTCGTCAGCGGCATGTGCCAACGTGAGGGCCTCGCTGCTGATCGCGTCGGCAGCCATCGACAGCTGGACCTCGGTCGACTCGAAGGCTATGAAGCCCTCAACGGCGCCAATTCGTGTGAGCTCACCAACCTCGAGGTCGTGGACCATCACGTCAGCGTGGAAACTGCGCAGCACGTCCTCCCCGTCATCCCCCAGACGGGCGATCGAAACGGTCTCGATCCACACGGTCTCGGGGTCCACCTTGATTCGGTTCATCACCCATGGTCACCCGCTCACGCCCGGAAGGCTCTGAAGCGGTCTTATGTACGCACGGACCTGGACAGGGCGGCTGGCCTTCAGCGAGCCCCAAGCTGCTTGCCCGCCTGAGAGGTCTTGCGGGGGAATCCGCGAACCCACCGGATCAGCAGCGGCAGACCCCAGATGATCGCAACGAGAGTGAGGTACCCGGCCCAGTAGTTCCGGTCAAGGAGGCTGGGATTGTCCGGACGGCGGCCAAGGCCGGTCAGGAACGGGAAGGCGACAAGGCTCAACAGGAGCGTGAGCGCGGACGCCGCCGCGACGTAGCGCCGCCACAGCTGTCGGCACGACCCGACCGATGCCCACCCCGACGACGACCACCAGCGGGACGGCGATGAGGTCCACGATCAGCGGGCCTCCCAGCCACCAGCCGCCCACCCCGAGAACCGGGGCGGTCCGTTCGATCAGGAGCTGCAGCATCAGCAGGCCACCGTAGGCGACGGTCAGGGCGCCGAGCAGGAGAAGTGCTGTCCTGCAGCCTGCCCAGTCCGGCGACAGCCGATCTGACCTCGGACACCTGCTTCGTCGCGAGAGTGGAGAACCTGTGGCGCAGCGCCGATCCACGAGGACCTCTGGCGCTTCCGGAGGTCATCGGCGGACCTCGATGAGGGTCACCCATTTGGTCTGGAGAGCGCCGGGCCGGTTGGGGGCGATCAGCCGGGCGGGGTAGCCGTGGTCGAGGGCCAACTGTTCGCCGTTGAGCCGGAGCGCCAGCAGGGTGTCGGGATGGTTCAACGTCTGCGGGGTCACCGTGCTCGCTCCGTAGCCGCCGGGGTCGGGCGAACGCACCGTCAGTTCCCTGACGTTGGTGGGGTCGTCGACCAGGTCGCTGAGGCGGACTCCCTCCCAGTTCGCCCAGACGTTCCAGCCCTCGACGCACGCGATCGGCAGCAGGGCCGAACGTTGTGGCATCGCCCGGAGATCCGCGAGGCTCAGGCTTCGCTCGGCGCCGCCATCCACGACCTTCACGTGCCAGTCGGGGTCGACGGTGACCCCGGCAGCGATGGCGCTGCGGTTGACCGGAAGGCCCTGGGGGCCCTCCCCACTGCGCTGGGAGAGCACGCCCGTGGGCCGGAGCAGTGGCAGCTTGTCCCCCGCCGTGACGCCGGCAGCGATCACGGCTCCGAGACCAGCCAAGCGGAAGACGTCCCGCCGGTTCAGGTCGCCTTCGGTGACAGGCGCTTCGGGCTGCGCCCACAGCTCCCGGACCTTGGGGAGCTGGACGGCGACATGGACAGTGATCGCGCCGATGGCCAGCCAGGCGACGGCGTAGTGGACGGGCGGGAAGTAGAACCCGAAGGCGTACCACTCGGCCACGTTGAGCAGCCCGGTGACGAGTTCGAACACCGCAGAAGCGACCAGTACCAGCACCGATCCGCGCTCCAGCATCCGCAGCACCCCGCCGACCAGCGGACGCTGCCAGAACCGGGGTGCGACCGACCAGAGCTTGACGGCCAGCAGCGGGATCGACGCGATGCCGGTGGTGACATGGATGCCCTGGCTCACCGCGTAACCCCACACCGGTCCGGCAGGGAGCGGGAACAGGCCGGGATGCTGGTGGAAGTGGCTGATCAGGCCGGTGACGAAACACGTGGTGAAGGTGACACCGAGCCACATTCCGACGCGGAGGCTCAGCCAGCCACCGCGTGCCCGCGCCGGGTACCACTCGGGGCGGGGAACGAGCTCACTCGGACGCATCGCCGGCTCCGTCCCAGTGGTCGCTGAGCTGGAGCTCGGCCTGCCAGCGTCCCGCCGACCTCCACACCTCGCGGACGCTGAACCCTGTCGCAGCCGCAATGGCCGGCAGTGCCCCGGTCGGCAGGCTCGACCAGTGGAACCAGTCGCTGGCGAGGTCACCGGCAAGGAGCCGCACCCGGTCTGTCCGCAGGTGGGGGCCCGTCCCCTGCAGGTCGAGCACGACGGTGCCGGCGGGCGCGAGCAACTCGCGGCACCGCACGAGCAGGCGGATCGGGTCACCGCCGATCCCGATGTTGCCGTCGGCCAGCAGGACGTGCTGCCACTGCCCTTCACGGGGCAGCGGGCCGAAGACGTCCCGCTGCAGCACCGCCGCCCCCCGCTCACGGGCAAGCGCGACCGCGTCATGGCTGATGTCGATCCCCAGGGCGAGGACGCGCCGCGACAGGAGGGCCGCTGCGAGCCGCCCGGGCCCGCAGCCGATGTCGAGGGTCGCACCGTGGCAGCGTGCGAGCAGCGGCTGATCGCCCTCCAGGCACTCGCACGTCCAGTCACGCACCGGAAGCTCACTGACGTGGCTGCCCTCGAGCCAGACCCGGCCCCCGCGGAGCCCAAGGCCGTACACCTCGGTCGCCGTGGTCACGAGGCCTCCTCCGCCATGGGGTGCAGCGCCCTGGCCAGCGCTCCGAACCTGCCCCGGGCCACGCGGGCGACCGCCTCGACGTCACCGACCGTGTCCACGTCACGCAGGGTCGGCAGCAGCTCGACCCGGTGCTGCTCTTCCCGGAGGGCCGCGAGCGTGTCCGCCCCCGTGTGTGCTCGTCGACATCGGGACGTCGACCAGGCACCGCGCAGCGCCGGATCGTCGCAGGCCGAGCGCCCACCAGCCCCCATCCTCCGCCGGCCCCAGAACGGCGTCCGGCCCGTCCGCTGCCGACAACCGGGCGAGGGCCTCGGCGAGCACCGACGGGTCGGAGCTGCGGGGTGTCCATGCCGACCTGCAGCGTGGTCCCGAAGTCCCCGGCAGCGTCAAGGTGGGCAGCGGCGAGCCGGGCGGCCAGCCCCTCCCCGCGCTGGGGCAGCACCCGCACCCTTGCCAACGCCGACCGGATCGCGCTCCCCGACACAGCCCGTCGCGGCGTCGCCGGACAAGGCAACGACCACCTCAGCACCAGCGAGGACGGCGGCCGCGCGGCAGGCGTCCAGGGTGTCCAGCAGTGCCGCGGCAGCAAGGGCAGCAGCCTGATGAGGAGTGAACGGTGGGGTCAGCCGGGTCTTGACCTGCCCGGGGACCGGCGCCTTGGCCACGATCAGCAGCACCGGACGGCCACTGCTCATCTCGCCCGCCTTCGCAGGAGCCCCCGGTTGGACACGAGCACGCCGGCGAAGTCGCGCAGTGCGCGAACGGTGCCGCGGATGCTGCCGGTGACCTTCGACCGTCCGCCGTTGCGCGGGTGGTAGGCGAATCGGATGCTCGCTGATCGCCCAGCCCGCAGCCCGGGCGCGGAGCAGGGTCTCCAGTGGGTAGCCGAAGCGCCGATCGGTGACCGCAAGGTCGAGGAGCGCTGCCCGCCGGGCCACCCGGACGGGTGCGATGTCGTGCAGGTCGAGGCCGAGGGCGAGTGAGAGTGTTGCTGCGAGCACCCTGTTCCCGAGTCGGGCGTGCGCCGGCCAGGCGGCCCTGGTGACCGGCTGCCGGGCACCGCAACAGAGGTCGGCCCTCCCGGAAGCAACGAGGTCAACCATGGCGCTCAGGTCGACCGGATCAGATCGATCCGTCCCCGTCCAGCACCACCACGATCTCGCGCGTCGCGGCGCGCAGCCCGCGGTGGACGGCCGCCCCGTAGCCGGGTTGTGGCTCGTGAACGACGATGGCTCCGGCGCGCCGTGCCACGTCGGCGGTGTGGTCGCGCGACCCGTTGTCGACAACGATCACCGCCCAGCCGGACGGCACGCCGGCGAGCAGTGCGGGGAGGGCGGTCTCCTCGTTGAGGCAGGGGATCACCAGTTCGACCAGGTCGGTGTCGGCGGGAGCTGGGTGCATGGCTCGACGCTAGGCAGCCGCCGGACCCCCGAACAGGCAGTGGCGATTACCGGAGTCTTGCCGAAATCGGCAGGTCCTTACGGAAGTCTTTCGGACTCGCTCGGCGGAGGTCAGGACGCCCCGGCAGGCCCTAGCGTCACGACGTGAAGACCATGCCCACCGAGTTGAGCGCAGCGCTCGACACCGAGCGGGCACGACTGTCCGGCGTTGATCGGGCGGTGCTCGCTGGCGCCGTGGGCCTCGTCCTGCTCGCCCACGTCGTCGGCCGGGCCATCGAGGCGTCCGGGACGATCATCCTGCTGCCGTTCCCGCCGATCTTCGCGGAATGGGCGCCGCACGTCTCCTGGTGGACGCTGCCCGCGGCCGCGATGGTGGTGGCCGCGGTCGTCCTCCAGCGGAGTGGCGGCAACCCTGAGGTGGGGCACCCTGCTGGCAGCCGGCTGGGCAGTGGGATTCGGCTGGATCTTCTCGCTGGCCTCGGTCGACGGTGACTGGGCAACCAAGCTGCTCTCCCCTCACGAGTACCTGCACGACCTGCCGCTCGTCGGCGACCCCTGGACGTTCCTTCGCGGCTTCACCGAGCGGCATCGTCGAACGTTCCCGACGCCTGGACCACCCATGTGTCCGCCCATCCGCCGCTGGCGACGCTCTTCTTCTGGTTCCTCCAACAGGCCGGCCTCGGTGGTCCGGCCTGGGGAGCCCTCGCCTGCATGGTCGCCGGCAGCCTGGCCGCTGCCGGCCTGGGCCGTGACGCTGCGGGCGCTCGGTGCGCCGGCGGCAGCCCGGCAGTTGGTGCCGTGGGCGGCCGTGTTCCCCGGAGCCGTGTGGATCGGGGTGTCCGGCGACGCGGTGTTCCTCGGAGTCGCGTCGCTGGCGCTGATGGCCGCCTGCTGGGGTGCTGTCCACCGACACGCTGGCTGCCTCGCTGGCCGGCGGGCTGCTGCTCGGTGCCCTGCTCTACCTGTCCTACGGCCACGTCCTCTACGGCGATCGTCGTCGATCACCGGCGCTCTGCTGTCGGTCCGCGAGCGCGGGTGGTCGGTGGTCCGCAGCGGCTGGCTGGTGACCACCGGCGGGGTGCGTCCGCGTCGTGGTGTTCTTCACGCTCGCCGGCTTCCGCTGGTGGGAGGCGCTGGCACAGGTGCAGCTGCGCTACTACCAGGGCATCGCCGAGTCTCGCGCCGTACAGCTACTTCGTCTGGGCGAACCTCGCCGCCTGTCGTGGTCTGCGCCTCACCGGTCGTCGTCCTGGTCCTCGCCGAGGCCGTCCGCACCGTTGCCGGCACGGGGCGACGGCAGCCGGAGGCTGCGCCGGCCTGGCTCGCGCTGGCCGGCCTGGCCGTGATCGTGCTGTCGCGACCTCAGCGGCCTCTCCAAGGCCGAGACCGAACGGATCTGGCTGACGTTCACCTTCACCGTGTGGTGCGCGGCCGGCCTCGCGCCACCGTCGTGGCGGCGCTGGGGGCTGGTCGGCGCGGCAACTCTGGGCCCTTGCGGTCAATCATCTGTTGCTGACTGAATGGTGAACCGGGTGGATCACGGGAGAGGAGGGAAGACGGCATGCCCGCCACGCGCGTGCTGGTGATCGAGGACGACCCGACCACCCGGGAAGTGCTGCGGCGCTACCTCACCCGGGCGGGGCTCGAGGTCAGCGAGGCCGACAACGGGGCCGGCGGGCTGGACGCCTTCACGCACGGCGCGCCCGACCTGGTGATCCTCGACCTGATGCTGCCGGGCATCGACGGGCTCGACGTGTGCGAGCGCATCCGCCGCACCAGCGCGGTGCCGATCATGATCCTGACCGCGCTCGGCAGTGAGTCCGACCGGGTGGTGGGGCTGGAGCAGGGCGCGGACGACTACGTCGTGAAGCCGTTCTCGCCGCGGGAGGTGACGCTGCGGGCCCAGCGTCTGCTGCAACGCTCCGCGCCGCGGCTGGCGCAGGCTGCAGCGCTGGTCGACGGCGACCTCAGCATCGACCTGACCGCCCGCCGGGCCACGGTCGTCGGGCCGGGAGATCGTCATGACCGCCCGCGAGTTCGACCTGCTCGCCTTCCTCGTCGCCCATCCCGAACCAGGCCTTCCGCAGGTCGGAGTTGCTCGCCCAGGTCTGGGACTGGGACTTCGGCGATGACTCCACCGTGACCGTCCACGTGCGGCGGCTGCGCGAGAAGGTGGAGCCCAATCCAGTCCAACCCGGTGAGGCTCCAGACGGTGTGGGGCGTCGGCTACCGCTACTCAACCGTTGGGAGACCGCTCATGAGCGAACCGCTGCTGCACATCGCGCCGTGGGCGTTGCTGACCTGCGTCGTCACGATCATCGCCCTGTGGCTCCTGCTCCGGGCCTTCCGGCGCCACCTCGGGCTCTCGCTCGCCCTTGTGGTCGCCTTCCCCCTGCTTGCTGCCCTCGGCTTCGTCGTGGCGATCAGCGGGTTCATGTTCACCGAGCAGCTCGGGTGGACGCTGGTGACCTGCCTGCTGATCGGCGTCATGCTCGTGCCCGGTTCGGTGCTGATCGGTCAGCAATTCGCCCGCCGCACGCTGGCCATCGAGATGCGCCGGGCCGAGGAACGGGCAAGGGAACAGAGCCATCGGGAACTGATCGCCTGGATCAGCCACGACCTCCGCACCCCGCTCGCCGGCATCAAGGCGATGGCGGAAGCCCTCGAGGACCAGGTGGTGGACAATCCGGCGGAGGTCAGCGACTACGGCGCCCGGATCGGACGCGAATCCAACCGCCTCGGATCCATGGTGGACGACCTGTTCGAACTCTCCCGCATCAGCAGCGGAGCCCTCGACCTCCGTCTGGAGCCGATCGCCCTCGACCAACTCGTCGCAGGAGGCCGTCACCAGCCTGCGACCGGTCGCGACCAGCCGCGGCATCCAGCTCGACGTCGACCTGCCCAGCCTCGTCGGGATGGGTTCGGGACGCGAGATGGAGCGCGTCGTGCAGAACCTGATGGTCAACGCTGTCCGGCACACCCAGCCGGGCCGGTCGGTCCAGGTCCGCGGCGGCGGCGACCCGTCAGGCGGCCTGGCTGACGCATCACCGACGGGTGCGGCGGCATCCCCGCCGACGAACTGTCCCGGGTGTTCGACGTCGGCTTCCGCGGCACGACGGCGCGCTCGCCGGAAGCGGCGCCGCTCAGCCCGGGCGCCGGGCTCGGCCTCGCCATCGTGCGAGGGACTCATGGCCGCACAGGACGGCAAGGTGGCCGTCCGCAACGTGCACCAGGGCTGCTGCTTCACGGTGAGCCTGCCCGCCGTGGACCTCGTCCCCCAGGCCAGCTGACCCGTCCTGGTCGACGGCTCAGCTGCGCATCGGTGCGCCGCAGCGAACTCAGCGATCCCGTCGCGGAAGGCAACTCCGCGCAGCGAAGCCCAGCTCGTCCCTGATCCGCGCCGGGTCGGCCACCACGTGCCGCACGTCGCCCGGCCGGCCGCCGCCGACCACGACCGGTTCCGGCCCGTCGAGTTCGCGGGCCAGCGCTGTGGCCAGGTCGAGCACGGTGTGCGGCTCGCCGGAGGCGACGTTGTAGGCGCGATGCCCCGAGTGGCCCCGGCCGCGCCAGGGGCCAGTGCTCTCGAGGGCCGCGACGTTGGCCCGGGCCACGTCGTGGACGTGCACGAAGTCGCGCATCTGGCCGCCGTCCTCGTAGACCTGCGGCGCCCGGCCGGCGGCGAGGGCCGAACGGAAGATGCTCGCCACCCCGGCGTACGGGGTGTCGCGCGGCATCCGCGGGCCCGTAGACGTTGTGGTAGCGCAGGCTGATCGCCCGGCCGCCGGACTGCTCGGCCCAGGCGATGGCCAGGTGCTCCTGGGCGAGCTTGGTGGCGGCGTAGGCGTTGTGGGGTTGCAGGCGGCGCGTCCTCCCCCACCAGCCCCCAGGTGACCGGCCGCGCCGCAGACCGCGCAGGCCGGGTTCGAAGCGGCCCGCGGCCAGGTCGGCGAGCCGTCCGCGGCCGCGTCGCCACCTCGCCGTGCAGCGGGCAGAGCTCGCGTCCGCCGCCGTAGACCACCATCGAGGACGCCTGCACCAGCCCGGACACCCCGGCGCGAGCCATCGCAGACACCAGCGACGCCGTCCCCACCACGTTGTGCGAGGCGTAGTCGGGAGCGTCGTGGATGGTGAGGCCCAGCCCGACCATCGCCGCCTGGTGGCACACCACGTCCACCCCGCGCAGCAGGCCGGTGATCGCGGCCTCGTCCCGCACGTCGACGACGTGCAGGTCGTCGCCACCCAGGACGGACGGGACTGGTGGGCGCGGTCCAGCAACAGGTCGACGGCCACCACCTCGTGGCCACGGTCGGCGCAGGAGTTCGACGATCGTCGAGCCGATGAACCCGGCCGCGCCAGTGACGAGAATCCGCATGGCGCCCAGTCCAGCCCCAACCCCCTCCCCGTGGCGAGGGATTCGGCTGATCTGAAAGAACCTCGTAAGAACTGGTGGTCGGCAGCCGGGAAGCGCCTCACGCCGGCGAGAGATCAGGTGGGAGGTGGTGACCGAGCCGGTCGCGCTTGGCACGGAGGTAGGCGACAGTGCCGGGCGTCGGCGGGATGAGCAACGGCTCGATCGAGACCAGTTCGATGCCGGCCGCCCGCAGGGCATCAACCTTGCGAGGGTTGTTGGTCAGCAGCCGGATTCTGGTTGACCCGGTCGCTTCCAGGATCGCTGCGGCAGCGCCGTACTCCCGGTCATCGACCGGCAGTCCCAGCTCGAGCTGGGCGTCCACCGTGTCGAAGCCCTGGTCCTGCAGCCGGTAGGCCTGCAACTTGGCGAGAAGCCCTACGCCGCGTCCCTCCTGGCCGCGCAGGTAGACCACCAGGCCCGGGTGGGCGGCGACAAGAGTGAGAGCTCGCTCGAGTTGAAGGCCGCAGTCGCAGCGTTGCGAGCCGAAGACATCCCCGGTGAGGCATTCCGATTGCACCCGAACCAGTGGCGGAACCTCCGCAGACCCCAGCCCGAGCGGGCTGATCAGCACGAGGTGCTCGTCGCCGGTCAACAGGTCGAAGAAGCCGAGGGCGTCGAAACTGCCGTGCCTGGTGGGCAGGACCGTGCGAGCCGCCTCGATCACCCTGCTGGCCTCCAACTCTGTGGTCATCGATGTGCTCCCTCGGCGTGCGGATTCGGGCGTGCGGTGATGCGGACGTCAGTGCCGACAAGGGCGACATCAGTGATGGTCAGGCGCAGGGCATTCGCGATCGTATCGATCCCCAGGTCGCCGACCGCCGGCTGGCCCGTGCCCAGCATGGCAGGCGCCAGATAGGCAATCACCTCGTCGACAAGTCCAGCCTTGAGGAACGCTCCCGCCAGGGTCGGCCCGCCCTCGAGGAGGGCGTGGTGAATGCCTCGTCGGGCAACCTGCGCCAACGCTGCGCGCAGATCATGCGATGCCACGACGAGGGTGGGCGCCTGGTCATCCAGCACGTGCGCCCGCGAAGGCAGCTGACGCCGTCCGATCACCACCCGCAGGGGCTGGACGGCGCGTCGGGCCGTGCGGTCCGCGGACCGTGAGTTGGGGATCGTCGGCGAGGACCGTCCCCGTCCCGACGATCACCGCTCCACACCGGGCCCTCAGGGCGTGGACGTCGGCCCTCGCTGCGGGACCGGTGATCCAACGGGAGGTGCCGTCGCGGGCGGCACTGCGACCGTCAAGCGTGGCCGCGAACTTCCAGGTCACGAACGGCCGACCGGTGAGCATGAGGTGCGTCCAGGTGCGGTTCACGTTCGACGGCCTCCGCGGCAAGCACACCGGCCTCCACCCGGACACCGGCAGCCTCAAGGACCGGCGCGCCGCCGGCAGCCACAGGGTTCGGGTCGGCCTGCCCGAACACCACACGGGCAACGCCGGCGTCCACGAGCGCAGCGACGCACGGACCGGTCCGCCCGGTGTGGCTGCAGGGCTCGAGCGAGACGTAGACCGTCCCTCCCCGGGCAGCCGGACCGGCAGCCCGCAGCGCCTCGATCTCGGCGTGCGGGCTGCCGGCACCGCGGTGGTATCCCTCCCCGACGACCGCTCCAGCGGCATCGGTGACCACCGCGCCAACCAAGGGATTGACGTCAGTTGGCGATCCCCTGCGGGCCAGCTCGAGGGCACGCCGCAGGTGGCCTTCGTCGTCGGCCTCGGAGGGGTTCATTGCTCAGCGGTACTCCGGGTTGGGATGGTCGGGCTGGGAGAGGTCCCATTCCGATGCGATGTTGCCGTAGGTGGGGATGCCGCCGCCGTCGGTCAACATCCGGGCCAGGTGAAGCATGTTCCAGGTCATGAAGACGGTGTTGCGGGTCGTCCAGGCGTTGTTCTGGCCACCGCCGGGATCGTCGAGATAGGACGGCCCGGGCCCGGCTTCGCCGTTCCAGTACGTGTCCGACTGCGGGGGCACGGTCAGGCCGATGTGCTGGAGGGCGTACAGCATCTGCGCTGCGCAGTGCTTGCCGCCGTCCTCGTTGCCGGTGATCAGTGCTCCCCCGACCTTGCCGTAGTACGACCACTGCCCCGCGGCGTTCAGTTCACCCGACCAGCCGTAGAGGCGTTCGATGATCAGCCTGGTCTGGGAACTCTGGTCGCCCAGCCAGATCGGGGTGGCCAACACGATGATGTTGGCCGGCTCGACGAACTGCCGGTAGAGGTCGGGGAAGTCGTCGCGCTCCCAGCCGTGCCGGCGCATGTCCGGCTGCACGCCCGGCGGGATCACGTGGTCGACGGTGCGCACCACGTCCACCTGCACGCCGAGCGCACGGAAGAGGCCGATCGAGATCGCCATCAGCCCATCGGTGTTGCTGGCGCCGGGCGACCTCTTCAAGGTGCCGTTGAGGAACACGACCTTCAGGTCCGCGTAGTTCACTGGTGAGCGCTCGGCCTGTTGGTCGATGAAGCGCTGGATCGATTCGGGAATCACTGGGCACTCCTTCAGGTGATTCGTGACCTGGGGACGTCCTGCCGCCGACGGCAGGGATCGGGCGATGTGGTGTCGAACAGTTGGAGCTAACCGCACGCGGCTGTGCTGCACGACTGCACCAATTACCTCCGGCCCGGGCCTACCCGATGGTGGGCCGACCCGGGGTGGCTCGCGCCGATGCCGGCGCGATCCACCCGGAGGCGATACCGCTCAGCTGGCTGCGATGCCCTCGTTGGCGTTCCCCGAAGCCGCACCCAGCCCGGTGTCGACGGTCCCGATCAGGGTCAACGACCCGTCGGCTCCGCGCCGGTACTCGTTGACCTGCCCCGAGCCACCGGTCAGCTGGTAGATGAAGTGGCCGTTGCGGGAGGCCGCGATGTCGACGGGTCCGGCGCCGGTGGTTGCCGCGGTGGCATCACTGATCGAGAGCTGTCCGCGGTGGACCTTGAAGGCGGTGATGCTGTTCGAGCCGGCGTTGGCGGCGTACAGGGTGCCGCGGACGAACACCGTCCAGCACGCTGCGGCCTGACCGGTGGGACCGACCTTGCTGACCAGCGCGAGGCTGCCGTTGCGGTTGCACGGTGTAGCTGGACGCGAACCCGGTCGCATCGACGACGAGGAGGTGGCGTGAACGATCGAACGAGAGGGCGAACGGAACCGTGCCCGACGGCGTCACCACGGGCGACGCGGCGGGACGGCCGTGACCGTTGAGCGGGAACACGAGCAGCGTGCCGTGGGTCTTGGTCGCCACGACGACGGCGTCGGCCGTCGGGCGTGATCGCCACCTGCGAGGGCGTCTGGAGGAACTCCGGGTTCGCGTTCGGCACGAGGTTCAGACGCACGCGTGGAGCCCGCGATGCGGCTCGACGTGTCGACCGGCAACGTGGTAGCCGGTGATCGAGCCGCCGCCGCGAGCGTTCAGCACGTAGACCAGGTCGCCCGGAGACGCCGACGGAGACGGGCAGGTCTCCGTGGGTGGACAGGATCTGGCGCCGCACCAAACGGCTGCCGTCAACGCCGAAGACGGTGACGGTGTCGCTGCCACCGTTCACGGCGAACAGCAGACCGTGCCGGCGGTCGAGGGTGAGCGAGCCCTGCGAGGCCAGCGGGTCGACAACGGCGCCGGCTACGGCGGCGCCGGCACCGCCGGTGGCGTAGGTGCCGGCCTTGGTCAGGCGTACCGTCGGCGCCGCGGTCATAGGCGATGATCGCGTTGTGGGCGAGGTCGTCGGTCTGGACGAAGACCGCGCCGACCGGATGGCTCGACCCTGCCGGTTGAGCGCCGGAGGCGCCGGACGCTGAGGCGTTCGGCGCGGAAGTGACAGCGAGCGCGGCTGCGGCCGTGGCCGCCGCCAGGACGATGGAGAGATGTGGGTGTTTCATGATGCTGCTCCCTCGAGCGGTGTTGTGGACATCGGCCAGTCAACGCCGGGCAGGGCCTGGGCTCCATGAGCGTCGGCTTACACATTCCTTACGAGAATGTGCAGGCATGGCGAGGGTCGGGCTCTTCGAAACTGTCTCGTTATCCTCGGCGATGGTCGCAACACGCTCAGCCAGACGGGGCGTGAACGCAAAGGCGGGATGTCGGTGTCAGGTCGGGGGGTACCTGAGGTCGACATCCCGTCTTCGTTTCGCCGAGGGGGGTGTTGCACTACTCGGGGTGGTGGGGTTCGGCGGGCTTCTTCTCAAAGGACGTACGGGGGGGTTGTAGTCCTGTGAGTGTCCGCTTCATCCGATCCTGAGAACGTGAGTTTCGGTTCGCACCGATCCGTTTGCCCTCATGACCACTCTCCGCTCCGGAGGGATCGGTAGCAAGCTGGCGGGCGCCTTTACTACAGCGGTTGGTGCTGCGCTTAAGCCCGTCCTTGGTAAGACTCGTCTGAATGGTTCCGAGAACTTCTTGGCGCCCAAGCAGGACATCAATGCCTTCATCGAGATTGCGGCCCAAGGGCGGGCCCGGAATCAGAGCGAGCGGCCGCCCTCTGCGGAGTCGGCCTCCGCCGTCGCTCGCACCAGCGATCTCGCATCGTCAGGGACGGGCCTGGGCCGTCCGTTGGTGTCCACGGCGACGTAGTGGAAGGTGCCCTCCGCGACGAAGGCCCGCTCCGGCTCGTACACGTGCACGACATCGCGCGCCCACACCTCCAGAGCGATCTCCATGGAAGTACGGCCCACCCGAATGAGATCCGCATAGATGCAGATGGTGTGCCCCACCGCCACCGGGCTGTGGAACACGACGTTCTGCACCGAGATCGTGGCGGACCGACCCTGGGCGACTTCGCCAGCCATGAGACCCGCCGCGATGTCCATCTGGGACAGAAGCCAGCCCCCGAACACATCACCCCACGGGTTGGTGTCCTTCGGCATGGCAAGAGTCCGCAGCACCATCACCCCGCGCGGCATCCGCGCCTTACCTGCATCCGCAGCCATCAACTCCCACTCACCTATCCTCCGACCCGTGTCGCCTGAGAGTAGTTCGCGCACACGACCGACCGGACCACCGTCCGCCCGGGCACGTGACAAGCAAGCAGTGGTCCTTCCGCTTCTGGCCTTGGAGCTGACGGTCAGCGTTCTGCGGGGGTCGGGTCCCTCGCCCGGTGAACAGCCCTCGGGCGCGAAGTTGCCGCTGATGGTGAAATCGGTACAGGTGAGGATCCGTGCATGCTGGGTCCCGAGGCCGAATGCCGCGAGCATGACCAGAACCACCACCCCGAATGCAGCCAGCGCCTCGCGCCCCCGCATACGGTCGGCCTCCGGGATCAGCAGACGGACCATGAAAGCGGCCAGGGCAGGCATGCCCAGCAACGGTAACCACGACGCCGAACCAGAACAGTGCCTGGCTTGCTGGCGAGGTCCCACCAGCGGGCAGCAGCCACGCGAAGCAACCAGCAGCGAGGGCCCGCAGAGCAGCAGCGAGAGGACCGCAGGTCGGCGATACACCCGGATGCCGCGGGGATTCCGGGATCATCGCCTGGCCACCCGCGCAGATCCAGGCCGCCCGCGGCAACGCATACGTCGCCGGCGAGATCAGGCGCGACCGCGAACGAGTACGGAGGTGGCACGATAAGGATGGCCATCGCCGACCTCGGCCTGCCCCGCATTGCTCTGGCGCTGGCCGATCTCTGCGTAGGCCTGACCGCCGAGAGTTCTCCTACCGGTCTGCCCGATTCCTGCTCGAAGAACCCCAGTCAGCGACTCGGCCAGCCGTTCACGCAGCGGTCTATCAGCCGATGCTCGAACTCCTCGAAGCGTTACGGGTTCACTAGGGTTTCGCCACGTTCATCGTGACCGGTGGCGGTACCGAGTTCGTGCGCGCGGTCAGCGAACAGCTCTACGGAGTTCCACCCTGAGGGTGTCGTTGGCACGCTCATCGAGTACGAGTACCTCGCCCTGGACGGCGATCCGAGGAGCTCCGCCGCACAGGCAACGTCTCGGGAGCCGCGAACGAGGGTCCGGCCAAGGTGGTCAACATCCAGCAGCACCTCGGGAGGCGCCCGGTCTTCGCCGCAGGCAACTCCGCCGGCGACCGGGAGATGATCGAGTGGGCGCTGGCCGACGCCGCCCATGCCCCGTACCAGTCCCAGAACGATGAAGGCGGTCAGCGAGATGGCCCACAGCGAGATGCGTTGCTCGAAGAAGATCACGCCGTAAGCGCCGAAGGTGAACGCGGGCCACCACCCGATCGCGGCTGCGGCAACCGCAGCAGCGGCAACCCGCCGCGACTCCTCGTCGAGCTGGATCGCGGAGGGGGCCGCGTCCTGACCATCGGTCATGAGGTCAGTATGGCGCGACTCCGCGCGCACGACGCGAAAACGCCTGGACCGGCCCGCGGCTGTCCAGTTCGGAGCGCGAAAGGGGGCCGGATCGCCCCGGCCCCCTCGCACCATGCCCCTGCGCGGAAGGAGCGCTCAATGCGCGCCGCCGTCAGCGGCAGATTCCAGCTGCCGCATCACTGCGTCAAGGTTGAACGCTGCCGGCTTCTGGCGGGGCGGGAACTTGACGAAGTTCTCGATCTGCGCCGGCGACGGTGGCCTGCATCTTGTAGATCACCCAGAGGTGGTCGAGCACCCAGTCCCAGTAGGTGTTGGAGTTGTCGTCGGCGCGTTCGAACGGGTCGGTGCGCAGGTTGAAGATCTTCGGCGCCCGCAGCGGCACGAACGGTTCGGCCAGGCCATCAGGCGCGTGGCCCGCTGCTCCATCGAGCACCGCCTTGTAGTCGTCCATCCGGATGGCGATGATGTCGCCGTCGTCGCTGACGTAGAAGAAGAAGTTCCGCGGGCTGTGCTCGGCCTCACCGGTGAGGTACGGCAGCATGTTGTAGCCGTCGATCTGCACGTTGAAGGTCTTGTCGCCAGCGGTGTGGCCTTCGTGCAGCTTCTCCTTGATGTCGGGCTCCCCGGCTGCGGCGAGCAGGGTCGGCAGGATGTCCTGGTGGCACATGATGTCGTTCAGCACGGTGCCCGGGGTGATGTGCCCTGGCCAGCGGAGGAATGCCGGCACGCGCCAGCCACCCTCCCAGTTGGTGTTCTTCTCCGACCGGAACGGCGTGATGCCGGCGTCGGGCCAGCTGTTGTAGTGCGGTCCGTTGTCGGTGGAGTACATCACGATCGTGTTGTCGGCGATGCCGAGCTCGTCGAGCTTGTCGAGCATGATGCCGACGTTCTCGTCGTGGGCCACCATCACGTCGTTGTACTCACCATGGCCATTGCTCTTGCCCAGGTGCTTCTCAGCCGGGTGGGTGCGGAAGTGCATGGCCGTGGTGTTCCACCACACGAAGAACGGCTCGCTCTGCGGCGTGGGCCTCGTCGATGAAGCGCAACGCGTGATCGGTGACCTCCTCGTCGATGGTCTCCATGCGCTTCTTGGTCAGCGGGCCGGTGTCCTCGATCGTCTGGCCGCCGTTGCCGTCGGCGAAGCAGTGCAGCACGCCACGAGGGCCGAAGCGGGCCCTGAAGGCCGGATCCTTCGGGTAGTCGGGGTGCTCGGGCTCCTCCTCGGCGTTGAGGTGGTAGAGGTTGCCGAAGAACTCGTCGAACCCGTGCACCGTCGGCAGGAACTCGTCCTTGTCACCGAGGTGGTTCTTGCCGAACTGGCCGGTGCGGTAGCCCAGCGGCTTGAGGAGTTCGGCAATCGTCGGGTCCTCCTTCTGGAGACCGACGTCTGCGCCCGGCATGCCCACCTTGGTGAGTCCGGTGCGCATCGGGTTCTGGCCGGTGATGAACGCAGCCCGGCCGGCCGTGCAGCTCTGCTGGGCGTAGTAGTCGGTGAACGCACGCACCTTCGTTGGCCACCCGGTCGATGTTCGGGGTGCGGTAGCCCATCTGGCCGCGGCTGTTGTAGCTGATGTTCCACCAGCCGATGTCGTCGCCCCACAGGATCAGGATGTTCGGTTTGTCAGTCGCCATGTCGTCCTCTCCTTCTGAACGGTCTCGTTCAGGACGGTGTACGTGCATGTTCCACTTTCGTGCTCGCGCGGATACGCGGCATCACCCCCGACGGGGTGATCCCCGCGGGCGCCTGCGCGGCGATGATGCGACAACCAACAGTTCGGCTGGAGGATGCATAGTTGCCATGAGCAGCCCTGCGACTACCCGCGGAATGGCCCGGCGGACGCGCCGCCGCGGCTTCCACCTGCTCGCCAAGCCCAGCGGGTCGACGTGCAACATCGACTGCACCTACTGCTTCTTCCTATCCAAGGAAGCGCTGTACCCGAACGACAAGAGCCGGATGTCGGAGGCCACCCTGGAGGCCTACCTCCGGCAACTGCTGGAGTCCCACCGCTCGCCCACGGTGACCGTCGCCTGGCAGGGCGGCGAGCCGACGCTGATGCGGGTGGAGTTCTTCCGACGTGCCGTCGAACTCGTCGAGCAGTACCGTCGGCCCGAACCAGGTGGTGCAGCACACGTTCCAGACCAACGGCATCCTGCTCGACGACGAGTGGTGCGAGTTCTTCAAGGAGCACAACTTCCTGGTCGGCCTGAGCTGCGACGGGCCGAGGGAGATCCACGACACCTACCGGCTCGACCGGCGCACCCGCGGCACGTTCGACAAGGTGATGGACGGCTGGCGGATGCTGCGCAAGCACAACGTCGAGTTCAACATCCTGTGCACCGTCAACGCCGCCAACCAGAACCACGGACGCGTCGTGTACCAGTTCTTCCGCGACGAGCTCGGCGCGAAGTGGATGCAGTTCATCCCGATCGTCGAACGAGCCACACCGGAGACGCTCGCGATCGCGAACCAGGGCTGGAGCGCACCCGAGCGGGGCAGCAAGCGCCTGCTCTACACCCAGACCGGCAACCTCGTCACCGAACGGTCGGTCGGCTCCGAGCAGTACGGCCAGTTCCTGATCGACATCTTCGAGGAGTGGGTCCGCCACGACATCGGCGAGGTCTACGTCCAGCTGTTCGACGTCACGCTCGAGGCCTTCTTCGGCCGCCACCTGCTGTGCATCCACGCACCCACCTGCGGCTACGGTCCCGCACTGGAACACAACGGCGACCTGTACTCCTGCGACCACTTCGTCGAGCCCGACTACCTGCTCGGCAACATCCACAAGACCCACATGCTCACGCTGCTGGCCACGCCGCAGCAGCGGAAGTTCGGGCAGGACAAGCGTGACACCCTCACCCGGCAGTGCCAGGACTGCAAGGTGCGACACCTCTGCAACGGCGGCTGTCCCAAGGACCGCTTCATCACCTCACGCGACGGCGAGGACGGGCCACAACTACCTGTGCGCCGGACTGGAGGAGTTCTTCATGCACACCGGTCCGGCCTTCACAGCGATGGCCCAACTGATCCAGCAGGGCCTGGCCCCGGCCGATGTCATGGCAACGGTGAACGCCGAGGACGTGCGGCGCGGGCCCTACGCCCTGTGCCCGTGCGGCAGCGGTGAGAAGTTCCGGTTCTGCCACGGCCCGAAGGCGGCACCGTCGCCGTTCACCGGGGTCGCCTGGGCTGAGGCCACGACCCTCGCTCCGGCTCGGGCCGACCGTGAACGGTGAGGCGAGCCCGGGGGCCTGGCGACACGGCGTCCCGGCTGCAGGTCCGAGTCGTCAGACCAGCAGCCGAGCCTTCGCAGCCGCGAACTCCTCCGGCGTGGACACCCTGCGGCTGCGAGTTGACCGAGGCGCTCGAGTTGAGCGACGAGGTCCTCGCCGGCAGCAGCTTGTGACGGCACGACGGGCGCCTGCACCGGGATCGGCTGCGCGGCCGCTCCCTGGAGCCACCGGCGGCGCTGCGGCAGCCTGACGCCCAGCGGGCCTTCCGGTGACCGCCGAGGCAGTGCCGACCACTACTGCCGTCCTGGCGGCGGTGCCGATCAGCCCCGGGCGCCCCATCCTCCTGAGTGCCATCAGTGGTGCTCCCGATCTGAAGCGGCGAGCGCTGCTACTTCATTGACGACCTCAGCCGGGAACCGCTCAACAGCAACGACTGTTGCGCCCGCGTCCAGCACCGCCTTGGTGATCTCTGCGCGCCCACGTGTTCTCCATCAGGACGATCAGGCATGAGGCGCCGGGCGTGAGGTCACCGGCGAACTCCTCGATGTCGTCCATCCCGATGAGTCCGGTGGCCGGTGGCATCACTCCGACCATCCCGAGTTCATCGGCGAATTGGTCCAACTCCACCAGCTCGGAGGTGCCGCCTTCGATCGTGCGCACCAGCGCGAGGTCGAGCAAGGTGATAACGCCCGCGGCAGCGACATCCCGGAGGGTCGCGGTAACCGTGGCCGGAACCGACGTGCGCGGGAACTCGACCACATACAGGTCTGCGGGTCCGTATGCTCATGACTTCCTTCCCAGCCCTTACGCCAGCGCCTTGCCCTTGAGGCGATCGAACTCGGACGCGGAGATGGTGCCGCTGTCCAGCAGCGCCTTCCCCCTGGAGATGGTGTCGGCCGGATCGGGATTGGCCGCCAACCGCACGAACTGTTCGGCAGCCGCACGCGAGTCCGCTGCCGCCTCCATCGACCTCTTGGCCATGGACTGTCCACGCACGATGAGGTAGACCAGAGCCGTGAGCGGCGGCGCGATGAACAAGGCGATGAGCCATCCCGTCCTCGCCCAGCCATTGAGGGACCGGTCGCGGAACACATCGATGATCACCTGGAAGAGAACCATCAGGTAGGCGACGAAGAAGAAGCCCCAGATCATCAGCCAGAAGAAATCCCAGAAACCCACAGCGTTGTCCTTTCGTCGACCGCGTCCTATCGACGCCTGACCGAGGTGCATTGTTCGTCCCTCGACACCGGCGGCCGCTACTGCGGGGTGCCACAACGATCATCGTGCGCATGCTGCGGGGGCGCATCACCCCGCAAGGGTGAATGGCGTCGACGGGATCGCGTCGAGGTGGCCTCGTCGCGAAGGGACTCTCAGGCTCCGCTGAGGCCCCGGAGCACCAAGAGCGCGCCGATCACGATGAGGATCAAGGAAACGACGCCGGCATTGTGACGGACCAGCCAGTCGCGGACGATGGTCAGCCTTCTGCGGATCGCGCGGCCGACCAGCAGGAAGGCCAGCATCGGAAGCAGGACGCTGCTGGACGCGATCAGGCTGAATGCAGCAGCGGAAGCTGCGATGACCTGATTGGACAACCCCGACCATCCGATCATCAATCCGGCGAAGACGCTGGCCAGCAGGTTCTTGGGATTCACGGTGGACAGCGCCGCACCCAGGACGACAGCCTGTCGGACCGACATCTGATCGAGGGCAGCAAGCCAACGAGGTTGCCTCGCATCGGCTCCCGGAGGCCGCAGGATCCAGACCGCGACTCCGGCCGCGATGGCCACGGCACCGAGGACGACCTCGACCGCTGCGGCGGACTGTCGCAGCCCACTGACACCCAGCCGGTCACTGAACAGGGCGATCGCGGTAGTGGCGGAGACCACGACCACGATCCCGCCCAGCCACCCACCGGTGAACCCGAGACCGGTCGGCCGGGGGCGTTCCGAGAGCAGGAAGGCAACCACGCCGAGGATGGGGATGGGACTGATCGCGACCCCCAGCGACAACAGCAGGGCCTCGGCGATGGTCCCTGGCATGATCCTCGTCGTACTCAGTGATTCTGCGGTGCGTGCGCGAGCCGACCGGCATCACGACGGTTGTCGACACCGAGCTTGCGGTAGATCGACTTCAGGTGCGTTTTCAACGTGTTCGACGAGACGAACAGCGCCTCACAGATCTCGTTGGCCGACATGGTGGTCGCAAGGTAGCCGAGGATCTCCCGCTCTCGCGCGCTCAGCGACCGGTAACCACCCGGCGCTTGACGATTGCGTCCATGCCAAGCGAGCTGTTCGGCCAGGAAGCCCTCGAAGCGGGTGCCCCGGGCAGCGTGCTCGGTCAGTAGTTCAACCATCGACTCGTCGCCGAGCTGGAAGGGTCGGCTGATCCCGAGCGCGACACCGAGGCCGAGCGACTCCTCCAGCAGTTGGGCTGCGCTGTCGATGTCGCCGGACGCTCGCGCGCACAACGCCAAGATGACCAGACCGCTCGCCCGCAGGTAGTCGGGCGCCATGAGCACCTGCTCGGTTTGGGCCAGCGCCTCGGCCGGACGGCGGCAACGCCAGTAGAGCTCAGCAGCCAGGACCCGGGCGGCCGGGGTGAACTCGTCGGTCTTCACAGCCTCGTCGAGGAGCCGGATCGCGGTGTCCTGATCCCCCCGATACAAGCTGATCCCGGCCTGGGCAATGCGTTTGTAGTGTTCCCAGGGCAGCCCCTGGATGGTCTGCTCCGGTACAGGGTCCAGGACCCTCTCGGCCTCGGCTATCTCGTCGGTGACCCGGCGGGTGAGGGCGGTGTGAACCAGCCAGACCCGGGCGAGTGGCTCGAATGAAGTGATGGCTCCGCCCGATGCCACCGCTGTGCTGAACGCGGGCATCGCAGTGTCGTTGTCTCCTGACCAGAAGGAGATCCAGGCGAGGGTGAAGGCCTCGACGGCGCCGTCCGCGCGTCGCCAGCCGGGCTCGTCCAGGTTGGCCCGGGCTTGGCTGATTCCAGCCAGCGCCCCTGCGAAATCACCACCGAACGCGCGACTGAACAAGCTCGCGGCCCGGGCTTTGTCGGCCAGGTCATCCAATCCTTCAGCCTGGCAGCGCTGGGCGGCTTCGTTCAACAAGGCGACCGATCCGAGGCCGCGACGCAAACGCATCTTCGACCATCCGAGAAGGAGGAGCGCGCACGCCCGCAGTTGCCCTTCGAGGCCGGTGGGCAGCTCCAGCAGGCGCTGCACCCGGTCACAGGCTGAGATCAGATCACCTTCCAGATCGGCCAGGAAGAGCTGGGCGAGAGCCAGGGTCACGTCGAAGCCGCGTCGCCCTGAGGCATCCAGGCCAATCGCACGGAAGGCCGCGCGACGGCCCAGCTGCGCGGCGGCCTGGGCGTCCCCGCCGTTTCGGCGACACGTGGCGATCACCACCAGGATTTCTGGATCCTCGCTCCAGGGGGACGGCAGGTGGCCGCACAGCTCGTCGACGATGTCGGAGTCACCGCGCAGCACCAGGACCAGCCATTGGCTGCGGATCACCTCAGCGGCCAGAGCCGCGTCACCGCCGCGCAGGGCATGGTGCACAGCCTCGTAAGGATCTGTGGCGGCCAGGTGCCGGGCAGCCCTGCAATGGAGATCGCTGCTCAGGGCAGGGTCGCGGCGCTGGAGCAGTGCTCGCCCCGCCTGAGCCATCACCGGGTGCCAGAGGTAGATCGGGTCGCCCCCTGGCAAGATCCGGCGCTCGAGCGGTATACCGAGGACAACGGCCTCCTCGAGCAGTTCCGCGCCTTGGCCGTCGACGGAGAGCTCATCCGCCAAGGGTCCGGACAGGCGGTCGCACACGCAGGCCCGGAGCACGAACGCCGCCAGCCTCGCGGGGAGGTGGTCGAGCAGGTTCTCCACGAGGTAGTCCACGACCTGCGGCAGGCTGTCATCGGGTGCAAGCGCCGCGGACCCGAAGGTCGGCCCGCCTTGGACATCAGCGCGAGTCGCACCGCAACTGGCCACCCGCCAGTGCGTTCGATCAGTTGCGAGACCAGATCGTCCTTCAACTCGCGGCCAAGCGCGGCGGCCGCCTGATGCACCTCGTCGGCTGTGAAGGCAAGCTGGTCCGGGGCGAGCTGGCCCAACTCTCCGCTGGCACGAAGCCGGGACAGGCCCAGCTTGGGGTCGTAGCGTCCAGCGAGCACAATCCGCACCCCGGGGTCGGTTCGTTCAACTAGGTCCGCCAAGCTCTTCCTGGAAGCCGACGCTGTCGGCGAACTGGATGTCGTCGATGATCAGCACCGCGGCCGCTCAAGGGGAGTCCTCCTGAACGAGAGGGTCCGGTGTCCTGGCCGTGGGCAGCTGGGTGGGAAGGGGTTCTAGAACCCCGTGCTATCCTCGACGCAGATGGGGGCCGGTGACGGTCGGCCGGCGTCAGCGACAGCCAGGCTAGTTGGCGCCCGCTCTGCGAAGCCCGAGCGCTCAGTGTGCCGTCTTCCCGAAACCCGCTGGGAGCAAGAACAACCGTCACCCGGTAGCGATCGACGAACGCTAGCTTCGCCGACACCGCGGTTGCTCCTTGATCGCGCGCGCCGGTAGCGCCGGACGGGTTTCCCAAAAGGCAAGGTTGCTGGCACCGACCGCGAACCTTGCCTTGGGCATGGCATTTTACTCTCCTGAACGCGCCAACGAGGGCGGACGGTTCCGGGCCACCCGTGCTGCGAAGCGACGGCAGTGGTCGGACCGAACTCACCCTCGCGGGTGCACGCCGTACCCGTCCGCCGGGGCCACGCCGGAAATGCTTCGGGCTATGAGCGTCGGCCCGACCAGTGGCCGAGTTCGCGCGACCTCATCAAAGTAGCCACACGTGAGAACTTCTGGACTCTTTCTGGTTGGCAGCCATCTGGCACGTCTTCATCGCCATCGATGGTGCTGTTCCAGGTGATCGTCGACGTCTTCCGCCGACAGCGATCTCAACGGCTGGGCCAAGACGGTGTGGCTGGTCTGCGCTCTTCATCGCGCCCCCCGTCACCGCGCTGGTTTGACCTGATCGTCCGCGGCAAGAGCATGAAGCAGCGTGAGCACGCAGCGGCCATGGGTTCGACGTGCAGGCTCGCCGAGGACTGACATCCGGTCCGTTGCCACCACCTCTGATCCGGCCAGCCAGATCGCCAAAGCCAAGACGCTCCTCGATGCTGGGACCATCAGCCAGGCCGAGTTCGAGCAGCTCAAGAGCAAGGCCTCGGCCTGATCCCTGATCCCGCTTCCTGACCGCAAGGCCAGCTCTCGGGCTCCCATCCGATCAGGGTGCGTGCTCCCCCGACCCGGCGACCTGGAGGCCACGGGCCCGTCGAGCCCGGCCTCGAGCGTGACCGCCCGACCTCCGGGGTCGCGGAGGAAGACGTTCTCTGTGCCGATTCGGTCAAGAGCCCCGGTGTTGGTGAGTTGAGCAAGGACGCGCTCGCCGATCCCAGCGAGCACCAGGTGGCTGCCGACGGCGCTCACCGAGTCGTTGTAGCGAACGATGGTGTTGATGAAGGTGCTGCCGAGATCCTCCTTCCCACGCATGCGAAGCACCACCACCGAGCCGATCGAGCCGGGTTCCGGGACAGGGAGCTGACTCTCGAAAACGGAGGCGGAGGCGAAGAACAGGCTGCCGTAGGGGGTCAGCACCACCACCTCGCCAGGAGGCAGGACTGCCGGCGGTACGGTCTCGTGCGGCAGCTGCGAATCACCCTCGAACTCCCAGCGTTTGATGGTCACCCGATTGGACTGCTTGGCTACGAAGAGGATCACCGAAATGCCCACGCCGATCATCACGGCGTACTGCATGGGCACGAGCAGGGTCAGAACAAAGGTCGTGGCCATCACCGCAGCCTGGGTGGAACCGGTCCGCCACACCATCCTCAGCTGGTCCGGCTTGAGGGTGCGGAACCCGATCAACATCAGCAGCGCTGCCAGGGACGGCATGGCCACGAGGCCCGCCGCCGGGCCGAACAGGATGATGACAATGACCATCACGGCACCGGCGATCAGGTTGGCATACCTGCTGTGCCCGCCAGCGGCAATGACGAGAGACGTCGCGGACATCGAACCACCGACCGGCATACCGCGCATCACGCCGGAAACGATGTTGGCGATACCTTGACCGCGGAAATCGCCAGAGGCGTCCGGGTAGGTACCGTCGGGGTTCGGCACCGACTGCCCGATCGCCGCCCCCTGAACAAGCCCTACGAAGGCGAGGGAAAAGGCAGGCAGAACCAGGCTGATGACGTGAGCCAGCGAAGGCATTACCGGCGTCGGTAGACCGCGCGGCACCTCGGCGAGGTCAGCGAGGGTCTGGACGTCAGCCAGCGGGCCAACGAAAGCAACAAGGGCAGACGATGTCACCACTGCAACGAAGAGGCCGAGAGCTCCCAGCCTTGTTCGTTCGAGGACGAGGATCAGGACAAGGGTGAGCACCGAGATTGCCACCGTCGGCCAGTGGAACGACGTGAAGTGCACAAGGGTGTCCAGTGCCCGGACGATGCGGTTGGCGCCCTGACCCTGATACCCGGTGAGTGCCGACAACTGACCAAGCATGATGTTGACGGCGACCGCGTTCACGAAGCCCGCGAGCACCGCGTTCGGCACATACCTGACCAGCGAACCCAGCCCGGCCAGTCCAGCCGCCAACATCACCACTCCGGTGAGGACGCTGAGCGTGGCGAGCGCGGAAGCCGCGTCCGGACCGGTGCCGAACCCGGGGATGTCGGCGATGATCACCGCCATGGCGCCGGTCGCCTGCACCGACATCAACGCGGAACTCGTGGCGAGCGCGCCGGCCACGGTGCCGAAGAGGTAGCCGTACAGCCCGGCAACCGGGTTCAGTCCAGCCAGCAGGCCCGCGGCCAGTCCGTCCGGGATACTGACCAGGCCGAGGACGAGTCCGGCACGCACGTCCTTTCCGGTGGGCCGGGTCAGCTGAGCGTGGCGGAAGCTGGGCAGCCGAAGGGGCTTCACGAGGACAAAATATCGGCTGGAATCGCGGGCTGCTAGCGATTGCGCGCGATGCGTCTGGTTGCTGGTACAAAGCCACGTGGCGCGAATGGAGCGCTGGTGAATTTCGAAGACGTGCGAACCGCCGTAGCGCTGTTCTCCGAGGTGGCGCCAGGGATCGCCCGCGCATCGCGGAGGTGACCACCCATCTGCCGGGGGCGCTACGGGAGCGCCTGACCGCGCCGCGCGCCGCCGGCGTGGCGGGCGTGCTGTTCGCGCTTCTGTCTGGCGCGAGCATCGGCTTGATGCGGACCGTGCTGGACGACCATTCCGACGGCACCACCGCGTGGACGGGGCCTGAAGCCGCCCAGATCAGGTTCGCGCTCAACTTGATGCCCTATGCCGGGATCGCGTTCCTCTGGTTCATCGGGGTCATTCGCGACCAGCTCGGTGACCTCGAGGACAAGTTCTTCGCTTCCATCTTCTTCGGGAGCGGCCTGGTCTTCATCGCGATGGTCTTCTCCTCATCGGCGATCGCGGGTGGGATCCTCGCGGCAGCTGAGTACGAGGTTGGTTCCGCCAGGTCACCACCTTCGCCCGCGCGGAAATGCTGGAGGTCACGAATGTGTATGGATTGCGCATGGCCGGGGTCTTCATGGTCTCCCTGGGAACGGTCTGGCTGCGCACCGGATTGATGCGACGCTGGACCGTCCTCCTCACCTACGTCCTTGCCCTGATCTTGCTGGTGATGATCAACCTCAGCCTCTGGGTGCAGCTGGTCTTTCCGATGTGGGTCCTTCTCATCAGCGTTCTGATCCTGACGAGACGATCCTCGCCTGCAGGGGTGGGCGCAGAGGGACTCGAACCCCCGACCCCCTCCTTGTAAGGGAGGTGCTCTAACCAACTGAGCTATGCGCCCCGGGCAGACATCTTAGGGGGACGCGGGCGCTCAGGCCGTCAGCCGTTCGCGAAGACGTTGGACAGTCGCCGCGGACAGCCCCAGGCCTTTGCTGAGGTAGCCGTCGATGTCGCCGTAGCGCGCCTTGAGTTCGTCGAGGCCTGCACCCAGGTAGTCCGACTGGACCTTCATCAGTGCCCGCTCCACCTCGGCCGCCGTCCGGCCGGACGACTTCAGCTTCGCGCGGTACGCAGCGTCGATCAGCTCGGCCCGGAACTCGTTCGACTTGAGGTACTCGGTAGTCACCTCTGCACGGCTCGCGCCGGCGGTGAGTTGCAGCAGGGCCGAGATCCAGCCGCTGCGGTCCTTGCCCTCCGTGCAGTGGAACAGGATCGGCCCGTCGGCGGCGGCGATCAGCGTCGAGCGCCTTCGCGATCTTGCGGCGCTGCGCTGCCACGTCGACGAAGTCGACGTTCATCTGCCGCATGTGTGCCTGCGCTGCGGCCACCGTCCGGTACCGGACGCTCGTGCGTTCGCGTCACGGCGAAGATGTTGACCACGTGGTGGGCGACGCCCTTGATCGCCGGATCGGGCGAATGCGCGGCGACATAGTCGGTGCGCAGGTCGATCACCTCACCAACACCGGCCTTCCGCAACGCCTTCGCGTCCTTCGCCGACAACCCCTTGAGGGTCGCCGAGCGGTACACCACCCCGGTCGCCATGTGCTTGCCGCCGGGCAGGCGTAGGCCCGCGCCAGCGACGTCCCTGAAGTTCGTGATCGAGGACAGCTGGAGCGGCGGCGGCCGGTGGCGGCCCTTTGAGCGTGGGCGTCGCCGACGCTGACGGCCTGGGCGACGTCGCGGACGCAGACGCAGACGCGACGGAGCCCGCCACAACCGTCGCCGGACGGCACGACAGGCGCAACGGGTGTCGCGGTGCATCCCGCGGACAGCACGACCAGGAACGCCGAGGCTGCAACGCAGCCCCGTCGGAACGGCGTCAGCAGCAGGCTAACGACGCCCGCCCTTCGGACGCACCAGCTTGTGGGCCTGCCACTCCTGCGACACCGATGCGGTGTTCGCGAGGGCGAGGCCGGCGGTCAGAGCAGCCTCGGCCAGGTCGGCGGGATCGACGTAGCCGTCCCGTCCGGTCCGGGGCGTCATCAGCCAGATGTGGCCACGGTTGGTGAGATCGGTCAACGCGTCCACCAGGCCGTCGCCCAGGTCGCCGTCCTCGTCGCGCCACCACAGCAGCACGATGTCGACGGCTTCGATGGCTTCGTAGACGAAGTCCTCACCGAGGACGTCGAGGACGACCGAGCGGAGCTCCTCGTCGACGTCGTCATCCCAACCCAGTTCCTGGACCACCTGACCCTTGGCGACGCCAAGAGCTGCGACGATCGACGAACCCTTCGTCGGCGCGGTACTCACGCGCTTCAACCCCACTTTCACGGACTAGCTGTTAAGGCTTTCAGCCTGCCAGAAAGCCGCTCTGGATTAAAGCGAACGAATCACGCATCCCCACCTGTGGACCCCGACTTGCCCGCCGTCACGTCGTCGAGCCGGTACAGCTCGGCGGCACGAGCCGGCCAACTCGGGTCGACCTGACCGGACGCGGCCAGCTGCTGCAACGTGCGGACGACCAGCGAAGGCCCATCGATGTGGAAGAACCGGCGTGCGGCCGCCCGGGTGTCGGAGAAGCCGAAGCCGTCCGCACCGAGGGAGGCGAACTCGCCCGGAACCCAGTTGAGGATCTGGTCCTGCACCTGGCGCATGTAGTCCGACACCGCGATCACCGGGCCGGGACGACCCTGCAGCTTCTGCGTGACCCACGGCACCGGGTTGTCCTCGCCGGGGTGCAGGAACTTCTGCTCGTCGCAGCGCAGCCCGTCGCGGCGCAGCTCGTTCCAGCTGGTCACGCTGAACACGTCCGCGACGACACCGAAGTCCTTCTTCAGGAGCTCCTGTGCCTCCAGCGCCCAGGCAACGCCCACGCCGGACGCGAGCAGCTGCGCGCGCCGTGCGTCCTGCCCGACACCCTCGAAGCTGCCCTCCTTCAGCAGGTACATGCCCTTGAGGATGCCCTCGACGTCGACGTTCTCCGGCTCCGCCGGCTGCACCATCGGCTCGTTGTAGACGGTGATGTAGTAGATGACGTCCTCGGGGTTCTCCCCGTACATGCGGCGAAGGCCGTCCTGCATGATGTGCGCGAGCTCGTACCCGTAGGCCGGGTCGTAGGCCACCACCGCAGGGTTGGTCGCAGCGATCATGTGGCTGTGGCCGTCCATGTGCTGGGTGCCCTCGCCGGTCAGCGTCGTTCGTCCGGCCGTCGCCCCGATCATGAAGCCACGGGCCAGCTGGTCGGCCGCTGCCCAGATGCCGTCAGCGGTGCGCTGGAACCCGAACATCGAGTAGAAGACGTAGATCGGCACCATGTGGATGCCGTGGGTCGCGTAGGCGCTGCCCACGGCAGCGAACGATGCGACAGAGCCGGCCTCGTTGATGCCCATGTGCAGGATCTGGCCCTGCTTGGACTCCCGGTAGGCCAGCATCAGCTCGTGGTCGACCGGGGTGTAGTTCTGCCCGTGCGGTGAGTAGATCTTGATCGTCGGGAAGAACGAGTCCATGCCGAACGTGCGGGCCTCGTCGGGGATGATCGGCACGACGTGCGGGGCGAAGTCCTTGTCCCGCATGAGGTCCTTGAGCAGCCGCACCCACGCCATGGTGGTGGCGACCGGCTGGTTGCCCGAGCCCTTCTTCACCACTTCGTACGCGGAAGCGTCGGGCAGCTTGATCGGGGCCGGCTTGTTGCGCCGCTCCGGGAATCGAGCCGCCGAGCTTGGCGCGCTGGGTCATCGCGTACCTGATGCGCTCGTCGTCGGGGCCGGGGTTCATGTACGGCGGCTGGTAGGGGTTCTCCTCCAGCACCGCATCGGTGATCGGCATGTCGAGGCGATCGCGGAACTGCTTCAGGTCGTCCAGCGCCAGCTTCTTCATCTGGTGGGTCGCGTTCCGGCCGGCGAAGTGGCTGCCGAGGAAGTAGCCCTTGATGGTGTGGGCGAGGATGACCGTCGGGGCACCCTTGAACTCGGTGGCTGCCTTGTAGGCCGCGTAGACCTTGTGGTAGTCGTGCCCGCCACGGGTCAGCTTCCAGATGCGCTCGTCCGACCAGTCCTCGACCATCTTCGCCGTCCGCGGGTCGCGTCCGAAGAAGTTCTTGCGCACGTAGGCGCCGTCGTTGGCCTTGAACGTCTGGTAGTCACCGTCGGTCGCGGAGTTCATCACGCTCAGCAGCGCGCCCTCGCGGTCGGCTGCCAGCAGCGGATCCCAGCCGCGGCCCCAGACCACCTTGACGACGTTCCAGCCGGCGCCGCGGAAGAAGCTCTCCAGCTCCTGCATGATCTTGCCGTTGCCACGCACCGGGCCGTCGAGGCGCTGCAGGTTGCAGTTGACGACGAAGGTCAGGTTGTCCAGGCCCTCGTAGGCGGCCAGCTGCAGCGCACCGCGGCTCTCCACCTCGTCCATCTCGCCGTCGCCGAGGAACGCCCAGACGCGCTGGTCGGAGGTGTCCTTCAGGCCACGGTTGCCGAGGTACTTGTTGAACTGGGCCTGGTAGATGGCATCGAGCGGGCCGAGGCCCATCGACACCGTCGGGAACTCCCAGAAGTCCGGCATCTGGCGCGGGTGCGGGTAGGACGGCAGCGCGCGCACCTTGCCGTCGACAAGGTGGCTCTTCTCCTGGCGGAAGCCGTCGAGGTCGGCCTCGGCGAGGCGTCCCTCGAGGAACGCGCGGGCGTACATGCCGGGGCTGGCGTGGCCCTGGAAGAAGATGTGGTCGCCGCCGCCGGGAGCGTCCTTGCCGCGGAAGAAGTGGTTGAAGCCCACTTCGTACAGGGTCGCCGACGAGGCGTAGGACGAGATGTGGCCGCCGACACCCATGCCGGGACGCTGCGCGCGGTGCACCATGATCGCTGCGTTCCAGCGCACCAGGCGGCGGAACTGGCGCTCGAGGTTCACGTCGCCGGGGTACCACGGCTCCTGCTCGGCAGGGATGGTGTTGACGTAGTCGGTCGCGGTCAGCGACGGCAGCCCCAGGTGCTTGTCACGGGCGCGTTCCAGCAGCCGCAGCATGATGTAGCGGGCCCGGTTGCGACCGTCCCCGTCGATCATTCCGTCAAGGGATTCGAGCCATTCGGCTGTCTCGTCAGAGTCGATGTCGGGCAGGTTGGTCGGTAATCCGTTCAGGATCGGGCCGACAGAATCACGCTTAGCCACAGGGTGCCTTCCTCAGTCCGCGCAAGATCATTGCGCAATGGCGACCTTACCCGTACCGGCCCGAGGCAGCGCCACCGCAAGTCCACCCTTCAGCGACGCGCGCGGGACCAGGTCAGCAGTTCCTCGATCGCCCAGGTGTTCACGATCCGCTCCGCGGGCACTCCAGCGGCCACGGCCCGGGCGGCGCCGTGGGCCGGGAACTCGAGCTGCCCCGGGGCGTGCGCGTCGGAGTCGATCGCGAACAGGCACCCGGCCTCGATGGCCATGGCCAGCAGGTCGTCGGGCGGGTCGGCGCGTTCGGGACGGGAGTTGATCTCGACGGCGACGTCGAACTGCGTGCACGCTGCGAACACGACCTCGGCGTCGAACGTGCTCTGCGGACGGGTGCCGCGTCCACCGGTGATCAGCCGGCCGGTGCAGTGGCCGAGGACGTTGGTGTACGGGTTGGCGATGGCGCGCACCATGCGGAGCGTCATCGGCTCGGACTCCATGCGGAGCTCGGAGTGGACGCTGGAGACCACGATGTCGAGCTGCTTCAGCATGGCCGGCGTCTGGTCGAGTCCGCCGTCGATGAGGATGTCGACCTCGATCCCGGAGAGCAGCCGGCAGCCGTCCTCCTCGTTGAGCTCCTTCAGGTGGTCGAGCTGGGCCTGGAGCCGTTCGACGCTGAGACCGTTCGCCACCGTGAGTCGGGGCGAGTGGTCGGTGATCGCCAGGTACTCATGGCCGAGCGCCGTCGCAGCAGCCCGGGACACCTCGATGGTGGCGCTGCCGTCGGACGCCTCGGTGTGGGTGTGCAGGTCGCCGCGCAGCTGCTTGAGGAGCTCCAGCCCGCCGGTGGCCAGCGGGGACGCCTCGCCGCGCAGCTTGGCGAGCCGGTCGGGCACCCGTCCGGCAACGGCCTGGCTGACGACGGTTGCCGTGGTCTCCCCCACGCCGGACAACTGCTTCCAGCTGCCGGCGCGGGCGTGCCGCTCGAACTCCTCGGGTGGAAGCGCTGCGATGACATCGGCTGCCCCACGGAACGCCTTGACCCGGTACGGCTCAGCGAGGACGCGCTCCATCAGGTACGCGATCTCGCGCAACGCCGCGACGGGGTCGAGTGGCTCGCTCACCCGTCCAGCCTAATGACGGGACGCGCCCACGACGCGTGTGAACGCAGTGGGGTGGCGTCCTTCCAGGTGCCGAACCTGCCCCTGACGAGCAGTTTCACGACGGTGCCGAGGTACGTTGGGTACCTCACCGCGATCCACGGTGGGGCCAGAACTCTCAGTAACCTCTGCCTTTCTCCGCCGCGGTGACCCGCGGCACCCACCGAATGCTTAGGATGCGGCGCATGGGCGTGTTCACCGATCTGATCGAAAGCACCGACGGGGAGACCCGGTTCGTGCTCCAGGAGGTGCTCGACCGGGCACTCGACCTGGTACCGGAAGCCATCGAGGACCTGAGCTACGGCACCCCCGCGCTGCGCTACCGCGGCAGTCCCGCTCGTCGGCGTGAAGGTGAGTGCCAACCACCTCTCGCTGTTCCCGTTCAGCCCTGACGTGGTTGCCGCCGTCTCGTCCCGGCTCAAGGGCTATTCGCGTCTCCAAGGGCACCATCCGGTTCAGCGCCGACCAGCCGCTGCCGACCGACGTCCTTGACGACATCGTCGAGTTCCGCAAGGCAGAGATCGACGCAGCGAAGTGAGTTCGACGGGCGTCGATCCCAGCGGGTGGCCACCGCCGGAGGCCCGTGTCGCGATCTCCCGCCAGCTGGGCGCCGCCGCGGCGGAGATGACCACGTCCGCCCTGGCGCGGATCGCTGACGAGCACCGGTGGTTCGCCGACCTCGACGCCGAGCACCGCTCCTGGATCACCCTCGTCGCCCGTTCCGGCATCGACGGCTTCCTCGAATGGTTCGCAGCCGGCGGACGCGACATCGCCCCCGGCACGATCTTCGACGCCGCCCCGCGGGCGCTGGCGCGCAAGATCACCCTCAACCAGACGGTCGACCTGGTGCGGACGACGATCGACACCGTCGAGCACCGCATCGCCGGCCTGCCCGAGGACGAGCAGGGGCCGCTGCGGATCGGCATCCTGCGGTACTCCCGCGAGATCGCGTTCGCCGCTGCCCAGGTGTACGCCCGGGCAGCAGAGGCCCGCGGGGCCTGGGACGCCCGGCTGGAGGCGCTGGTCGTCGACGCGGTGATCCGTGGTGACGCCGACGAGTCCGTGGTCTCCCGGGCCTCCACCCTCGGCTGGGCCTCACCCCCGGGCATCGCCGTCGTCATCGGCTCGGCGCCCGCTGACCCCGGACGCGCCGTCGAGGCCATCCGTCAGGCTGCCGCCCGTCACTCCCTCGACCTGTTGGCCGCCCCGCAGGGCGACCGGCTCGTGCTGGTGATCGGCGGACAAGCTGCACTCGCTCGCCCGAACTGGTGAAGCTGGTCGCCGACTTCGCCGGCCAGTTCGGCGGCGGCCAGGTGGTGGTGGGCCCGATCGTCTCCGACCTCGTCGAGGCCGCCCGCAGTGCGCGCGAGGCGCTGTCGGGCATGCGTGCCGCCAAGGCCTGGCCGGACGCGCCGCGTCCGGTGGCTTCGGAGGACCTGCTGCCCGAGCGCGCCCTCGCCGGCGACGGACACGCCCGGCGCACCCTCGGCACCGAGATCTACGGACAGCTGGTGGCAGCCGGCGGCGAGCTCGCCGACACCCTGGCGGCGTTCTTCGACTCCGGCGGCTCGATCGAGGCGACGGCGCGGGCCCTGTACGTGCACGCCAACACGGTGCGCTACCGCCTGCGGCGGGTACAGGAAGTCACCGGCTACTCGGCGCTGGATCCCCGCGGCGGCTACGTCCTGCGCCTTGCCCTGACCCTCGGACGCCTGCTCGGATGATTCAGAATTCACAATGACCCGCCGCACTACACGGCTCGACTCGCCGCTCCCGTTGTAGGATTCCTACAAAGTCGGCCGTTATAAATTCGTTGCGTATCACGCCAGCAACACCCTCCGAATTCGCAAAGGTAGGAACGTGCTCGCAATCGTCGCGCCCGGACAGGGCGCCCAAACCCCCGGCTTTCTCACTCCCTGGCTCGCTGAACCCCAGTTCGCCGACCGCCTGAACTGGCTCAGCACCGTCGCCGGCATCGACCTGGCGCACTACGGCACCGAGGCAGACGCTGAAACCATCCGGGACACCGCGATCGCGCAGCCGCTGCTGGTCGCGTCCGGCCTGCTCGTTGCGCTGCAGCTCTTCCCGAGCCCCGCGGACGGCTTCCGCCGCACCGGCGTCGCGGCCGGCCACAGCGTCGGCGAGATCACCGCAGCCGCCGCCACCGGCGTGCTGTCCGCCGAACAGGCCATGGTCTTCGTCCGTGAGCGTGGGGCACAGATGGCCCTCGCCAGCGCAGCCCGGCCCACCTCGATGATGGCCGTCATCGGTGGCGACCAGGCCGAGGTGCTCGCAGCCATCGAGGCGAACGGGCTGACCGCCGCCAACAACAACGGCTCCGGCCAGATCGTCGCAGCCGGCACCGTCGAGCAGCTCGCAGCCCTGAGCGAGAACCCGCCGGCCAAGGCGCGGCTCATCCAGCTCAGCGTCGCCGGCGCCTTCCACACCGTCCACATGGAACCGGCCGTCGCGCACCTCGCGCAGCTGTCCAAGGCGATCTCCACCCACGACCCGCGCACCCGGCTGCTGTCGAACGCCGACGGCCAGGTGGTGCAGAGCGGACGCGAGTACCTCGCCCGCCTCGTCCGCCAGGTCGCGAACCCCGTCCGCTGGGACCTGTGCCTGCAGACGATGGCCGACCTCGGCGTCACCGGCCTGCTCGAGCTGCCGCCGGCCGGCACTCTCACCGGCATCGCCAAGCGCAACCTGAAGGGCATCGAGCTGTTCGCCCTGAACACGCCCGACCAGATCACCGCTGCCCAGGACTTCGTCGCTCAAGCACGGCGACTCGGCCTGGGCATCCCCGATGAGCAGCACCCCCTCGTGGATGCTCGTGGTCTCCCCCAGCAAGGGTGAGTTCCGCAAGGCCGAAGGGGTCGGCGTCGAGTCGATCCTCGCCCCCGGCGCCCCGATCGGCACCGTCGCCAACCTGCGCGACACCACCACCGTCGCGAGCACCGGCGGTGGCACCGTCACCGAGTGGCTCGTCGAGGACGGCGACCCGGTCTCCCCCGGCCAGCCGCTGCTCCGCCTCTATCCCGCCCAAGACTCTTCAGGAGCCGACGCATGACCACACTCAAGGCCAGCACCGGCCCCCAGTTCGCCCGCATCCTGTCCGTCGGGTCGGCGACCCCGTCCCGGGTGATCCCGAACGACTTCCTGCTGCAGTACATCGACTCCTCCGACGAGTGGATCACCCAGCGCACCGGCATCAAGGAGCGTCGCTGGATCGCCGAGGACGAGAACATCACGACGCTCTCGCTCACTGCTGCCCGCAGCGCCATCGAGCGGTCCGGCATCGCCGTCGACCAGATCGACGCCGTGATCCTCTCCACGATCTCGCACTACCACCAGACCCCGGCGCTGGCGCCGCAGCTGGCCACCGAGCTCGGCATCCCGGACGCCGCCGCGTACGACATCTCCGCTGCCTGCGCCGGCTTCAGCTACGGCCTGGCCCAGGCCGAGTCGCTGGTGCGCAGCGGTCAGGCCCGCCACGTCCTGCTGATCGCCGGCGAGACCATCAGCGAGATCACCGACCTCACCGACCGCGGCACCGCCTTCCTGTTCGGTGACGGCGCCGGCGCTGTCGATCGTCGGGCCGAGCGAGACCAACGGCATCGGCCCGGTCGTCTGGGGTTCGGACGGCAGCCAGGCCGGCGCCATCTGGCAGACCCGCAGCTGGCAGGAAGCCGTCGCCGAGCGGCACCTGGCCCAAGCTCGGCATGGACGGCCGGGCGGTCTTCAAGTGGGCCACCAGCTTCATCGCCCAGGCAGCCAAGAAGTGCCTCGACGAGGCCGGGATCACCCCGGACGAGCTGGACGTGTTCATCCCGCACCAGGCCAACGACCGCATCACCGACACCCTGCTGCGCTACCTGAAGCTGCCCGAGAACGTCGTGGTGGCCCGCACGATCCGCCAGCTCGGCAACAACTCGGCAGCCACCATCCCGATGGCCATGGACGCCCTGCTCACCAGCGGTGAGGCCAAGAGCGGCCAGACCGCACTGATCATCGGCTTCGGCGCCGGCCTCGTCTACGCCGGCCAGGTCATCACCCTTCCCTGATTCCCCCGGACGACGTCCGGAAAGTAAGCCCCCTAGTAAAGGAGAACCCGTATGGCAACCACCGAAGAGATCCGCGCCCAGCTGGCCGAGCTCGTCAACGACGTCGCCGGTGTGCCGGTCGAGGACGTGCAGCTCGACAAGTCCTTCGTCGACGACCTCGATGTCGACAGCCTCGCCATGGTCGAGATCCTGGTCGGCTGCGAGGAGAAGTTCGGCGTCGCGATCCCCGACGAGGAGTCCAAGAACCTCAAGACCGTCGGCGACGCCGTCGCCTACATCGAAGCGCACAGCTGAACAGTGCTTAACACCGCCGGTTGAGCCCGCATCGTCGGGCTCAACCGGCAAGCCAAGAACCTCATCAAACTCGGAGAGACATGACTGAGATCGTGATCACCGGCCTCGGCGCCACCACCCCACTCGGCGGCGACCTGGCCTCCACCTGGGCTGGCCTGCTGGCCGGCAGGTCCGGCGTCCGCAAGATCACCGAGGACTGGGCCGAAGAGCTGCCGGTGAAGATCGCTGCGTACGTGAAGGTCGACCCGTCCGAGATCATCGACCGGGTCAAGGCCCGTCGGCTCGACCGGTCGACCCAGCTGGCGCTGATCGCCGCCCGCGAGGCCTGGGAGGACGCCGGCTTCACCTGGGAGGCCGAGGATGAGGTCGACCCGCAGCGGCTTGAGCGTCTCCCTTGCCAGCGGCATCGGCGGCCTGCACTCGCTGCTGAACAACTGGGACAACCAGCGCGACAAGGGCTACCGCAGGGTGAGCCCGTTCACGATCCCGATGCTGATGGCCAACGCCCCGGCGGCCAACGTCGGCCTTGCCGTGCACGCCAAGGCCGGGGTGCACACCCCGGTGTCCGCCTGCGCCTCCTCCAACGAGGCCATCTCGCTCGCCCTCGACCAGCTGCGGCTCGGCCGCGCCGACATGGCCGTCGTCGGCGGCACCGAGGCGACCATCCACCCGCTGCCGATCGCAGCCTTCGGCCAGATGCAGGCGCTGAGCCGCCGCAACGACGAGCCCGAGCGCGCCTCCCGTCCGTGGGACCGGGGCCGCGACGGCTTCGTCATGGGTGAGGGCTCAGCGATCATGGTGCTCGAGACCCTCGAGCACGCCTTGGCCCGCGGCGCCAAGATCTACGGCACGATCGCCGGCTCCGGCATCAGCGCCGACAGCCACGACATCGTCCAGCCCGACCCCACCGGCGAAGGCCAGTCCGGCGCCATGATCAAGGCGCTGGCCGACGCCAAGCTGACGCCGGCCGACATCGTCCACGTCAACGCCCACGGCACGTCCACGCCGCAGGGCGACATCACCGAGGCCGGCTCGATCCGGACGGCGCTCGGCGACGACACCGACCACGTGCGTCGTCACCTCCACCAAGTCGATGACCGGCCACCTGCTCGGCGGCGCCGGCGCGCTGGAGACCATCGCGACCCTGCTCGCCCTGCGCGACCGCATGGTGCCGCCGACGATCAACCTCGAGGATCCCGAGCCCGACCTGGGCATCGACATCGCGGCCAACGTGGCGCGGCCCCTGCCGGGCGGCGACCTCGCCGCCATCAACAACTCCTTCGGCTTCGGCGGCCACAACGTGGCCATCGCGGTCACGAACGCCAACGCCACCTTCTGAACCAGAACGGTCCCTGACGAGGTTCGCCGAGCTTCGAGCGAACCGTCACGAAGGGCCGGCCACACACCAGCAGCAGGAGGCACGATGACCCAGGCAGCAGCCCCGGCCAAGCCCGCTCGACTCCCCCGCTCGGAGGATCCGCGCAACCCGAACTTCCGGCTGGCGGCGCTCTTCGACGAGGGCTCGCTGAAGCTGATCAGCCCCGACGACGACTCGGGCATGCTGGCTGCGACCGGCACCATCAACGGTTCGCCTGCGGTCTCGTTCTGCTCCGACGCCACCGTCATGGGCGGCGCGATGGGCCTCGACGGCTGCGAGGTCGTCGTGCAGGCCTACCGTCGGGCCATGGTCGACCGGGTGCCGATCATCGGCATCTGGCACTCCGGTGGCGCCCGCCTCGCCGAGGGCGTCCTCAGCCTGCACGCCGTGGGACGCATCTTCCACGCCATGACGCAGGCGTCCGGCAAGATCCCGCAGATCTCGGTGGTGCTCGGTGCCGCCGCCGGTGGTGCGGCCTACGGGCCGGCGCTGACCGACGTCGTGATCCTCGCCCCCGACGGCCGCATCTTCGTCACCGGCCCGGACGTGGTGCGTTCGGTGACCGGCGAGGACGTCGACATGCTGCGGCTCGGCGGCCCGGACACCCACGAGCGCAAGTCCGGCGTCGTGCACGTCGTCGCAGACGACGAGGCCGACGCGCTGGCACCGCGCCCGCGCCGTCACCACGCTGCTCGCCGCGCAGGGCGGCGTGACCCCGGTGGTCGAGGACGCCGACCTGGCCGCGCTGCTGCCCGAGTCGGCCAAGCGTGCCTACGACGTGCACCCGCTGATCGGCGGCGCTGCTCGACGAGGGATCGCTGTTCGAACTGCACGCCCGCTGGGCCCCCAACGTGACGGTCGCCTTCGGCCGCCTCGGTGGACGCACCGTCGGCGTCGTCGCCAACAACCCGCTGCGACTCGGTGGCTGCCTCGACTCGCTGAGCGCCGAGAAGGCCGCCCGGTTCGTCCGGCTGTGCGACGCGTTCGGCGTCCCGCTGGTCGTGCTGGTGGACGTACCCGGCTACCTGCCCGGCGTCGGCCAGGAGTGGGACGGTGTAGTACGCCGCGGCGCGAAGCTGCTGCACGCGTTCGCCGAGGCGTCCGTGCCGCGGGTGACGCTGGTGACCCGCAAGGCCTACGGCGGCGCCTACATCGCGATGAACTCCCGCTCGCTCGGCGCCACCAAGGTGTTCGCCTGGCCGGCGGCGGAGATCGCCGTGATGGGCCCGGTGGCTGCGATCCGGATCCTGCACCGCCGCAAGCTCAACGAGGTGCCCCGCGACATGCTGGCCCAGGTGGAGGCCGACCTGGCCGCCGAGCACGAGAAGATCGCCGGCGGCGTCGACAAGGCCGTCGAGATCGGCGTGGTCGACGAGATCATCTCCCCCGAGGAGACCCGCTCCATGCTCGCCGCCGCGATCCGCGAGGCCGACACCGGCGTCCGCGGCTCGCACGGCAACATCCCGCTCTGACCCCCAATTGACGCAAGCTGTGAGTCAGGCGCCGTAGTCGGCGGCTGACTCACAGCTTGCGTTGGGGGAGGCAGGGGGTGACGTCTTGCGGGATCAGCTCACCTGGTGCAACCAGCGGACGGGGGCGCCCTCGCCGGCGTGCCGGAAGGCCTCCAGTTCGTTGTCCCAGCGGGCGCCGAGCAGGTCGGCGATGCCTTCGGCCAGCGGCTGGCGTCCGAGGGCGTCGGCGAGCAGGGCCTGCTTGAGGCGGTCCTCGTGGATCATGAGGTCGCCGTGCGCGCCGATCGCGCAGGCGAAGATGCCGAGGTCGGGGGTGTAGGCCCAGCGCATGCCCTCGGTGCCGGCGACGGCTTCCTCGGTCACCTCGAACCGGGCGCGCACGCAGCCGCGCAACGCGCTGGCGAGCTGGGCTCCCGTCCCGATCGGGCCGTGCCAGCTGTACTCGGCGCGGAGCGTCCGCGGTTCGGCAGGCTGTGCCGACCAGGTGAACTCCACCGGTGCGCCGAACACTGCGCCGACCGCCCATTCCAGGTGCGGGCGCAACACAGCCGGCGCGGAGTGGATCAGAACGATCCCGCGCGTGCTCTTCATCTGGACCCCTATCGCTGAGATGTGCCTTCCCCAGCCACCTCAGACCCGCGGGGTCGGCACCATTCTGCCCCAGCCGCCACTTCCGTACCAGTCCTCGCGATCGTGGTTAGCTAAGCCCATGGAGCAGATCGCGGCAACGGGTGCAGGCCATCCGGGCGCGCATCGATGCCGCGTGCGTGGCTGCCGGGCGTCCGCTGGGCTCCGTGGAGCTGTTGCCGGTGAGCAAGACCCGTCCCGCTTCGGCCGTGCTGGCCGCCTACGCGGCCGGATGCCGGCGGTTCGGGGAGAACAAGGCCCAGGAGGCGCAGGCCAAGGCCGACGAGCTGGCCGGGACGCCCGGGCTGGAATGGGTGATGATCGGGCACCTGCAGTCGAACAAGGCCAAGCTGGTCGCCGAGTTCGCCTCCGAGTTCCAGGGACTGGACTCACTCCCCCTCGCAGCGGAGCTCGACCGCCGGCTGCAGGCCGCCGGCCGCCAACTCGACGTGCTGATCCAGGTGAACTCCTCCGGCGAGGACTCCAAGTTCGGCCTGCCGCCCGCGGAGGTGGCCGCGTTCGCGTCCGCCCTCGCCCCGTTCGACGCGCTGCGGGTGCGCGGCCTGATGACCCTCGCCCTGCCCTCGCCGGACGCCGACCCAGGTGGCCGCCTGCTTCGACCGCGTCCGCGACGTGCAACGGAGCCTGCGGGACGCGGCCGTCCCCGGCCAGTCCTACGACGAGCTGTCGATGGGGATGTCCGGCGACTTCGAACTTGCGATCGCCCACGGTGCCACCCTCGTGCGCATCGGCACCGCCATCTTCGGCCCCCGCGACTACCGCTGACCCGAGCCGAGCGGACGGTTTCTCGGCTCGCGCCCGTGACTGGTAATGGGGACGGTTCCATTTCTCACCACGGAGCCCTTGCGCCGCCCGCTCGTGGTGGGAAATGGAACCGTCCCCATTTCTCGCCAGGTCTGGACCGAGTTTGGAACCGTCCCCAATACGGTCCGGTCAGGGCCAGCGGGCGCCGAGGCTGATCACGGCGATGGCGGCCATCACGGCGAGCAGGAGGGCGTAACCGGCGTACTGCTCGGTGACCTCCTGGTCGACCTTCACGTAGCCGACCGACTTGGCGATCGAGGAGTACACCTCTTTGAGCTGGCCGGACGAGCCGGCGGTGAACGTCTTGCCGCCCGAGAGGCGGGACGACCTGGGCCAGCTCTGCCGGGTTCACCGGCACCGGCTCGCGGCGTCCGTTGTTCTCGACGTAGCCGTTGGCCGTGCCGTAGGCGATCGTGTAGATCGGGATGCTGCTGGGCTTGCTGCGCTCGCGCGCGGCCTGGTCGGACGGGCGTCCGACGTTCGTGTAGCCGTCGCTGAGCAGCACGATCGCGCCGGGGGCCGGCTCGTCGGGGTGGTCAGGGTCGGGCGGGGCCTGCGCCATCGCGTCCAGCGAGGAGTAGATGCCCTCACCGATCGCGGTGGACGGCGCCACCTGCAGGTTGTCGATGGCCGCAGCGACCACGCCGCGGTCGGTGGTCGGCGGCACCACGACGGCCGCGGTCGCCGGCGAAGCTCACCAGGGACACGTTGAACCCGACCGGCAGCAGGTTGCAGGAAGTCCCGGGCAGCAGCCTTCGCTGCGGTGATCCGGTTCGGGCGCCACGTCCTGGGCGATCATCGACCGCGAGACGTCGAGGGTGATCACGACCGTCGCGCGCTCCCGCGGCACGTCCACCTCGCCCTTCGGCTGGGCGAAGGCGACGTTGAGCGCAGCCGAGGGCCAGCACGGCCGCGCCGACGGCGACGTGGCGCTTCCAGGCCTGCTGCTTGGGCAGCACCCGCTCGAGGTTCGTGATGGCGTGCGGACGCGCCTTGCGACGGCGACGCCACAGCAGGAAGACGTACAGGCCGAGCAGCAGCGGGATCATCACCAGCCACCACAGGCGCTCCGGGCGCATGAACTCGAGCGGCATCACGGCCACCTTGCTCCGAGGGAGACCGCAGCCAGTGCCGCGACCACGGCGAAGGCGAGGCCGTAGCCGGCCCACAGGGCCGTGGTCTCCTTCTTCACCGGCGTCTGGCCCACCTCACTGCGGATGTTGTTGTAGACCCGGTCGAGCTGGTCGAGGTTCTCGGCGGTGTAGGTCTGACCCCCGGTGGCCGCGGCGATGCCGGCGAGCAGCGCCTTGTCCGGCGGCACCCGCTCGCGCTTGCCGTCGAGGTCGACGTAGCCGTTCTCGGTGCCGTAGGCGATCGTGTAGACCGGGCACGCTCTGCTTCTTGGCCTCGTTGGCAGCCTGCGCCGGCGAACGGCCGGCCGTGTTCTGGCCGTCGGAGAGCAGCACGATCGCACCCGGCGCCGGTGATGGAGTCGGTGCCCTTCGGTGCCATCTGCAGGGCCGACGAGCGCGGTGTAGATCGACTCCCCCACCGCCGTCGACTCCTGCACCTTCAGGCTCCGGATCGCCTGCTGCGCCTGCACCCGGTCGGTGGTCGGTGGCAGCCGCACCGACGGGTTGCCGGACAGGCTCACCACCGACACGTTGTACTGGGCCGGCAGCGCCTTGACGAAGGTCAGGGCCGCCTCCTTGGCCGCGTCCAGCCGGGTCGGCTTCACGTCGGTGGCCTGCATCGACAGCGAGATGTCGATCACCAGCACCACCGTGGCCCGTTCCCGCGGCTGCATCTCGATGCCGTTGGGACGCGCCCAGGCGAGGCTCAGCGCGATCAGCGCCGCGCAGCGACAGCGCCACCGCCAGGTGCCGGCGCCACTGCGACTGCTTGGGCACCACCTGGCCGAGGATCGCGGTGTTGGTGAACCGCATCCCGGTCTTCTTCTTCATCAGGACGAGGAAGATGTAGCCGGCGATCAGCACCGGCACGATCAGCAGCACCCAGAGGCGCTCCGGGTTGAGGAAGCGTCAGCCACTCCATCAGCGGGTCACCCCCGGCGGCGGCTGGTGCAGCATGCTCGGCCGTGCGCCGGTAGGCCAGCACGAAGCGGGCGATGTCGTGCACCCAGTCACGGTCGGTGCGCAGCTGGATGTGGGCCGCGCCGGCCCGGCGCAGCGCGATCCGGATCCGCTCGCGCTGCGCGGCCGTCGCGGCGTCCATGCGTTCGCGGGCCGCGTCGTCCGAGGTGTTCACGTAGCGCAGGAAGTCGGTCTCGGGGTCGCGGATCAGCAGTTCCCCGACGTCGGCGAACTCCACCTCGTGGCGGTCGACGACCTCGACGGCCAGCACCTGGTTGCGGACCGCCAGCTGCCGGATCGGACGCTCCCACTCCGGCTCGACGTTCGGGTCGAGCTCGAAGTCGCCGGGGGTGAGGAAGTCGGAGACGATCATCCGCATGCCGCGGCGGCGTTCGGTGCGCGCCATCCGCTGGATGCCGGCGGCCAGCGAGAACGGGCCGGTGGTGTGGTCGGTGACGATCGGCTCGGTCAGCAGGCGGCGCAGCAGGCCGTACAGGGCCGTGCGTCCCGACATGGCCGGGTAGCGCTTGATCTGGTCGGGACGCATCACCAGCCCGCCGAACCGGTCGCCCATCTTCTGGCTGAGGAAGCCGATCGTGGCGATCGCCGCGATGCCGAGGTCGCGCTTGGTGACGCCTTCGGTCCCCCAGTTCATGGACGGGGTGACGTCGAGCAGCGCCCAGATCTCGAGCTCGCGGTCGGCGATCGTGTCGCGCACGTAGGGGATGGTCGTGCGCGCCGTCACCGCCCAGTCGATCTTGCGGACGTCGTCCTGGCCGGGCACGTAGGCGCGCGCGTCGTTGGCCTCGGAACCCGGACCCGGGCAGCAGGCCCTGGTGGTCGCCGTGCAGGAAGCCCTCCAGCCGCCGCACCACGGTCAGCTCCAGCCGCCGCAGCGCCGCCTCGGGGGCCAGCTTGTGCAGCGGGATGGTGGCGGTCTTGGGCTCGGCCAGCACCGAGGCCACCGCGCCGAGGTTCTCGGGCGGTGGCGCGAATGCCGGCTGCGGGGCCACGGTCAGTTACGGGCTTCCGGGGTGTAGCGGTGCTGGCCCTGGGCGGCCTGGCGCTGCTGCTGGTTCCACACCGGGGTGGGCGGCGGCACCATGGCGACGATCCGCTCGATCACCTGGGCGGGCGTGATGTTGTCGGCGACCGCGTCGAAGCCGAGCACAGGCGGTGCGACATCACGTCCCGGGCCACGGCCTGGACGTCGGTGGGCAGCACGTAGTCGCGTCCGTGGATGAGGGCCAGGGCGCGGGCGGCGGCCACCAGGCCCAGCGTGGCACGCGGGCTGCAGCCCACCTGGATCACGGAGGTGAGGTCGGGCATGCCGAACTCCTCGGGCGTCCGCGTGGCCAGCACCAGGCGCACGACGTACTCGGCCACGAGGTTGTGCACGAAGACGTTGGACGCCTGCTCCTGCAGCTGCTTGACCATCTCCGGGTTGAGCACCGGCTCGGACGTGCGGCGGGTGCACGCTCATGCGGCGGAGGATCTCGAACTCCTCGTTGCCGCGCGGGTACGGCACGTCCACCTTGAGCAGGAAGCGGTCGCGCTGCGCCTCGGGCAGCGGGTAGACGCCCTCGGACTCGATCGGGTTCTGGGTGGCGATGACGATGAACGGCTGCGGCACCGGGTAGGTGTGGCCGCCGATGGACACCTGCTGCTCGGCCATCAGCTCGAGCATCGCCGACTGCACCTTGGCCGGCGCGCGGTTGATCTCGTCGGCGAGCACGAAGTTCACGAACACCGGGCCGAGCGCGATGTCGAACTTCTCCTGCCGCGCCGAGTAGATGCGGGTACCGACGATGTCGGAGGGCACCAGGTCGGGCGTGAACTGGATGCGAGCGAAGTCACCGCCGACGACGGTGGCGAAGCTGCGCACGGCAAGGGTCTTCGCCACGCCGGGCACGCCTTCGAGCAGGCAGTGTCCCTTGGCGAGCAGGGAGACCATCAACTGCTCGACCATGTGCTCCTGGCCGACGATCACGCGCTGCACCTGGGCGATGGCCTCGCCGAGCAGTTTGGCTGCTTTGGCCGTGTCTGACGGGGTTGCCTGCTGCTGTCCCTGGTCGGGGACGGCGGGGGGCTGACTCGGGTTGGTCACGCGAACTCTCCTGCTGGTCACGGTTGACGCCCAAGGGCGCGTCGCCCACGATACCGGCTGGCCCCAGCCCTCCTGCTGTGAGGACGCCATGAACCGCTCCGGCCCGATGACGGTCCAATCGGTCCACGGCCTCGCCACCGTGAACCACGGGGACGGTTCCCCGGTTCACCTGAACCACCGGAACCGTCCCGCGTTCGGGAGGCGGTGTCGCTCAGCGTGGACCGTCCGAACTGGCGCAGCCGCCGCGACGGAAATGGACCGATTCGGTTCGTCGGGCGGACTTGGGCGTGCGGCACAATGGGGGCACCGCGGGGACGGCCCGCCCGAGCGACGAGGACTGATGAGCACACCGACTGCGCCTGAGGACGGCCTGGAGCCGCCGCAGTTGTCGCCGCTGCTGCCCACCGATCCGCCCAAGGTCGGCGACTACTGGCTGGACGCGCGGCTGGTGGCAGCCCCGTCCGGGGTGGCCTTCATCGGCCACGACGGGGCCAACACCCCGGTGATGCTGGTGCTGCTGTCCGAGGGAGCCGCTGCCGACGCCGGCGCCCGCGACCGGTTCGCCGGCGCCGTGAACCAGCTGCACATCGACACCGTGATCGCCCGCGGCGGCCACGGCCAGGGCGACGGGCGACTGGGACGCCGCTGGGTGGACGACCAGAACGACGACCCGCAGGTCGAGCGAGCAGGTGCCCGCCACCCCCTGGGTCGCCCTCGCCTACGACGCCTCACCGGCCTCGGTGGCGGAAGCCGCCCGGCTGCTGGCCGAGGTGGACCTCTCCCGCGTCCCGCTGCAGGGCACCCCCGCAGGGCCCGACTACCGGCTGCACTGGATCGACCGGTTCCGCCCGGGCCTCGCCAAGCTGTGGCCCCTGCCGTGGCCCGGACGCTACGACCGCGCCGGCTGGCTGTCGATCCTCGCGTCGTGGCTGCTCATGCTCCTGCTCGCAGCGCTGGCCGTCCTGATCGCGATCCTGATCTTCCAGCAGGCTCCCCCGGTGTCCCCGCCCCCGCCGGTGCCGAACTCCGCATCGCCACAGTCGGGCTCCCCTTCGCCGCAGTCGGCCTCCCCGTCGCCGCAGTCGGCCTCGCCGTCCCCGCAGTCGGCGTCGCCATCACCGCAGTCCGCCTCACCGTCGCCGTCGCCGTCGTCCGGTTCCCCGTCACCGGGGTCCGCCTCGCCGTCGGGTGCCGGCTCACCGACGCCGAACTCGAAGCTGTGACCCGTCCCCGACTGATCGTCACCGATCTGGACGGGACGTTCCTCGGACCGGACCGCCTGGTCTCTGCCACCAACCTCGCCGCCGCACGCCGCGCAGCCGAGCTCGGCATCCCGTTCATGGTGGCCACCGGACGACCGGTGCGCTGGCTGGACGTGCTCGACCAGCTGGCGGAGGCCCACTCGCAGGTGATCGTCAGCAACGGCGCGGCCGTCTTCGACCTTGCCAGCCGCGAGGTCGTCCGCAGCTTCCCGCTGGACGCCTCCGTGGCGCTGGCCGTCGCCGACGGGCTGCGCGAGGCCGTGCCGGGCATCACCTTCGGCTTCGAGACCGCCAGCCGGCTTCGGGTGCGAGCCCGACGTCACCGTCCCGGCAACGCGGTGCGGCCGGCGTGCTGGAGGGCACCCTCGAGGAGCTGGCCGGCCGGCTGGGCCCGGTGATCAAGCTGCTCGGCTTCCACACCGGGCTCGACTCCGACGAGCTGTCGGCCCGCGCCGTCGCGGTCGTCGGTGACCGGCTCACCCTCACCCACGCGCTGGTCGGCGACGCCTACGGGATGCTCGAGCTCACCGCACCCGGGGTCACGAAGGCCAGCACGCTCGCCCTGTTGTGCGCGGAGCTGGGCATCGAGGCCGCCGACGTGGTCGCCTTCGGTGACATGCCGAACGACCTCGCGATGCTCACCTGGGCCGGGCGCGGCTACGTGGTGGCCAACGGCCACCACACGCTCCTTTCGGCCGGGTTCACCGTGGTTCCGGCCAACGATCAGGACGGCGTGGGGCAGACCGTCCTTGAGCTCCTCGGCTGAGCCGATTCCTGCGCGACGCACAGCTGAAGCGATATTGTCAGCACATAAGGTCGTCAGCGTCGTGGACGGCCGACCGGTCCCATCAGGAGGAAACCATGGCCGTCATCACCGTCTCGCGTCAGCTCGGCAGCCATGGAGCCAGAATCGCCCGTGCCCTCGCCGGTGAACTGGGCTACGACCTGGTCGACAAGGGCGTCGTCAACCGCGTCATCCGCCAGTACGGCCTCACCCGGCTCGACAAGGTCTACGACCACAAGCCGAAGGTGTGGGAGCTGTTCAACGAGAACAGCGTCACCACCATCGAGATGATGAACCAGACCATCGCAGCCGTCGCTGCACGCGGCAACGTCGTCATCGTCGGCCGCGGCGGCTTCCGGGTGCTCGCCGGCATGGCGGACGTGCTGAACGTGTTCGTGAAGGCCCCCGAAGACGTCCGCGCTGCCCGCATCGCGAAGCGCGACGACATCACCGTCGAGGAAGCTGCCAAGGTCATCAAGGACGACGACGACCTGCGGGCGCGCTTCACGCGGCTGTTCTACTCCGCCGACTGGGCCGACGAGTCGCAGTTCGACCTGGTCGTCGACACCGGCATCGACTCCGACGACGTCGCCAAGGCCAAGATCAAGGAAGCCATCGAGGTAATGCCGGCAAGGGGCGCCCGGACCGCTGCCACCATCCACGTGGACGAGGTGCTGGCCAACACCGTGGCGAAGGCCCTCGCACGCCGGGCTGCCCGCGCTTCCTGAGCACGAACCCAGGACCGCCCGTTTGGCGGAAAAAGGAACCGTCCCCATTTCTCGCCGTGGCGCGAAACGGGGACGGTTCCTTTATCCGCCGGTTGAGGTTGACGCGTCGCCGAACGCCGTCTTCGGGACGAAGAGCAGGGCGAACGCGGCGACGAGGGCCGTCACGCCGCACACCGTCCAGACGGTCAGGTAGCCGCTGAACGAGCCCGCCGTGCCCTGCACCGCGCCGGCGGCGTGGGTGGCGAGCGCGATCCCGAACACGGCGGACGCCACCGAGCCACCGACCGTCTTCACGGAGTTCGTCAGCCCGGTCGCCACCCCGGTCTGGCCGGACGGTGCCGCCGCGGCGGCTGCGGCAGGGAGCGCTGCGACCAGGGCACCGGACCCGATACCGGCGATCACCATGTTGGTCAGCGCCTCGGCGTAGCTGGCGTGGAACGGCAGGAACAGCAGGTAGCCGAGCGCCACCAGCAGGCTGGCGCCGACCAGTGCCCACCGTGGGCTGATCCAGCGCGTGACCAGCGGCAGCAGCAGGGCGCCGACGGTGAGTGACAACACGTAGGCGCCGATCAGGACCGACGTGAGCCCGGTGGTGGCGCCCAGTCCGTAGCCGTAGGTCGCCGGGTCGGTGCGTGCGAACGTCGACAGCGGCGCCTGCGCGCCGAGCACGCTCACGCCGAACAGGCCGGCGGTCACGAACACCGGCCACAGCGACGGGTTGGTGAACATCCGCACGTCGATCACCGGGTCGTCGTGGCGCAACTCCCAGCGCACGAACGGGACGAACAGCAGCAGCCCGAGCACCAGCGCGCCCCACGCCACCGGGCTCGCCGGGCCGTTGACCCGCAGCAGGAACAGCCCGCCGGTGAGGCCGAGCAGGGCGACGGCCACCAGCGACATGCCGACGCTGTCGAAGCTGCCGCCGTGCAGGTCGGGCGACTCCTTCACCCCGAACAGGATCACGAAGAAGCACGCGGTCACGGCGACAGCCGGGATCCACAGCGCGAGGCCGAGGACGCCGTCCAGCTGGCCGCCGGTGAGCGCGCCGGCGATCACGCCGACCTCCAGCGCCGCGACCAGCAGGCCGGCGGCCCGCCGCGTCAGCACGGCCGGATGCCCGGTCTGCCGGGCGCGGTGGTAGATCAGGGCGGTCTCCAGCGGCAGCCAGACGATGTAGAAGCCCTGCAGCGACCAGGCCAGCAGGAACAGCCAGAAGTTGTCCGTGAGCGGCAGCGCGCAGCTGGCAAGGGCCGTGATCGCCGTCGAGATCAGCAGCATGCGACGGTGGCCGATCATGTCGCCGAGCTTGGCGAACGCCGGGATGATGATCGCCGCGGCCATCAGCTGGCCGCCCTCGAGCCAGTTCACGTCCGCGTCCGGCACGTTGAGGCGGCGGGCGATGTCGGTGAGCAGCGGGGTGTAGAAGCCCTGGATGATGCCGCTGGTGAACTCGACGAAGACGAGGAAGCCGACGACGGCTGTCAGCCCGCCGAACTTGATGCGGGCCGGATCTGTCCGGTCCCTGAGCCGGACGATGGTCACGCCGGCAGTCCCTTCAGGATGGCCCGGTAGTAGCGCTCGCCGCGGACGAGGCTGTCGATCGAGACCCGCTCGTCGCTGCCGTGGATGCCGGCCCGCAGGCCGCCGTCCATCTGCAGCGGGGCGAAGCGGTACACCGCCGGGGAGAACCGGTGCCAGTGGCGTCCGTCGGTGGCGGCTGTGGTCAGGTACGGGACGGTGGCGACCCCCGGGTAGCCGGCCTGCACCGCTGCCCTGATCAGGGCGAACTGGGCATTGTCCGACGACGACTCGGGCGTCGGGTCGTCGCCCTCGGTCATGCGGATGGCCACCTCGGGATCGGCGATCACCTTGTGCAGCCGCGCCAGCACGCCGTCGGTGGTCTCCCCCACGTTGACCCGGATGTTCAGCATCGCCGTCGCACTGGACGGCAGGACGTTGGCGCTGCTGCCGCCCGAGAGCATCGTCGGGGCAAGGCTCGTGCGGACGAGCGCTGCGCCGTCGCTGCCGCCGACCAGCAGCAGGCGGGCCGTCAGCCACGGGACCTTCGCAGCCAGCCGGTAGAACCGTGCGGGCCGCGGGTTGGCGTGCGCTGCGAGCGCTGCCAGCATCGACGACACCGTCCGCGGCAGCCGGACGTCGAACGGGTTGCGGTTCACCCGCGAGACCGCCCGGGCGAGCCGTCCGACGGCGGTCAGCCCATTGGGAGCGGACGCGTGCCCGCCTTCGCCGGTGGTCGACAGCTCGACCGACATGATGCCCTTCTCCGCGAGCCCGACCATGGCGAACAGGCCGTCCACACCAGGGAACGGGATGTCGACGATCGCGCCGCCCTCGTCGAGCACCAGCCAGGGGGTCACGCCGCGGGCGTGCAGTTCGGTGGCGATCAGGCGTCCCGTCGTGCCGTGCACCTCCTCGTCCGGCCCGAGGCACAGCAGGACCGGCCGCGGCGGCGTCCAGCCGTCGGCGAGCAGGTTCTCGACCGCGTCCAGCAGCACGCAGAGCGCACCCTTGTCGTCGAGGGCGCCGCGTCCCCAGACCTCGCCGTCGACGATCCGCCCCTCGAACGGCGGCACGGCCCAGGACGATTCCTGGCCGGCCACCGGCACGACGTCGTAGTGGGCCATCAGCACCACAGGGTCGGCCTCGCAGGGGTCTCGCCGGTTGCCAGGTGTAGACCAGCCCGAAATCACCGATGCGCTCACACGGCAGGTGCTCGTGCAGCAGCGGGTAGAGCTCTGCGAGCAGCTGGATGAAGGCGGTGAAGGGCTGATCGCCTCTCGCGCTCGCCGAAACGGTGGGGATGCGGATCATGGCCGCGAGGCGCTCAGCGATGCCGGCACGGGCCGGCGTTCGATCGGCCGGCGGGCGGAACGAAGGCTCCATGGCGCGGAGCCTATTCCGATCGTTCGGGTCGGCATCCACCGTGCACCCTTCGTTGCGCACCGTGTTCGGTCACGACACGAGGGTGCACGCCGATCGGCGTAGGGTCAGCGGCGTGGGCAATGAGCTGCGCGAGATCCTCGAAACCAGTCACCGGATCGTCTTCTTCGGCGGGGCGGGTGTGTCCACGGAGAGCGGCATTCCCGACTTCCGGTCCGGCGGCGGCCTGTACAGCCGTGACACCGGCCAGAGCTACCCCCCGGAGGTGGTGCTCAGCCACAGCTTCTTCGTCGGCCACACCGCCGAGTTCTTCGACTACTACCGCAGCCACCTGCTCTACCCGGACGCGCGTCCGAACCCCGCCCACCTGGCGCTGGCGCGACTGGAGGAAGCAGGGAAGCTGACGGCGGTGATCACCCAGAACATCGACGGGCTGCACCAGGCCGCAGGCTCGCGGACGGTGCTCGAGCTGCACGGCAGCGTGCACCGCAACTCGTGCCTGCGATGCGGCCGCGGCTACGAGCTCGAGACGATCACCGGCAGCCGTGGCGTGCCGCACTGTGAATGCGGTGGGGTGATCAAGCCCGACGTCGTGCTCTACGAGGAGGCCCTCGATGAGGCGGTGATGGACGCCGCGATCGAGCACCTCGAGGCCGCCGACACCCTGATCGTCGGCGGCACGTCGCTGGTGGTCTATCCCGCGGCGGGCCTGGTGCGCGTCTTCGGCGGGGACCGGCTGGTGCTGATCAACAAGGAGCCGACCGGCATGGACCACCTGGCGACCCTGGTGCTGCACGCTGCGATCGGCGAGACCCTCGGCTCCGCGGTGGACCAGTTGGGGACGGTTCCAACTTGGTCCAGCGTGAAGCTGGACCGAGTTGGAACCGTCCCCAACTTGGTCCAGCTTGACCCTAAGGACGCCTCAGCATCTCGGCGCGCCTTCGCTGGTACATGTCGCGCAGGAACGGATTTGTGGGGAGCCGCCCGACCAGCTTGTCCTGCACCCACAACGTGATCCAGCCCGCCAGCATCATGGCCACCAGGTTGATGCCGAGCTGGGCGGCGCTTCCGAGAATCTCCTCCGGCAGCCAGAACGCCAGCCCGAGGGCGATGTTGCCGGCCGCAGGCACCGTCGTCACCGAGATGAACACGCCTGAGAGGCCACCCAGCCGGCCGGACGTGAGCGAGAGGACCCCGGCGATCGCCGCCATCACGGCCACAGCGATTGACCAGCCGTCAGGATGGTAGATGAAGCCCGTGGCGGGACGGTCGGCGAGGATCGCGTCCGCGTTAACCCCGCCCGCCAGACGGGTCAGCAGGGCAGCGATGGTGACGACCGCGATCGAGACCGCGAAGCCGACCACGAGCGTGCGCAGCGCGAAGCCGAACAGCGCACGCCGGCGCAGGACAAGGGCCAGTCCGAGCGCGGCGATCGGGCCGAACTCGGGGCCGAGCACCATGGCGCCGATCACGAGCACCTGGGAGTCGAGAACGATCGCGATCGCAGCGATCATCGTGGCCAGGATCATGAAGATCATGTAGGTGCCGTTGAGTTCGGATTCGGCGTAGGCACGGGCTCCGACCTCGGGCCAGATGACCGCGTCCGCCCCGCTGCCGGGAGCTCGCTCGGCAGCATCGAGGCCAGCCTTCGACAGCCAGGTGTCGACCGGCTTGATGTGCAGGGTGCCCACCTGGGCGACACCCAGCGACCGCAGCCGCGCAATGACGACGTTGGCGTGTTCGCGGGCGACGTCGGCGTAGACAAGGTCGCCGCGCGGCTCGATGGACGCGCCGCGAACGACAGCGATGCTGCTGACGGCGTCCTCGGTGGAGAGGACGATAACCACGTCGTCGGTGAGGTCGGCGGGGATGGCGAGACTCAGCTGGAGCATGGGCACATCGTCCAGCACCGGACGGGGCGCAGCAATGGACCAAGTTGGGGACGGTTCCAACTCGGTCCAGCTTGAACCCGGACCGAGTTGGAACCGTCCCCAACTCGGTCCGGAAACCTGGGCACAGCTTCCCCTCGGCACCGTCGGTGCGCTGTGTCAGGATGAACGCCATGGCGGCCACGGGAAGCCAGCAGGTGACCGTTGACGGTCGTGTGCTGGCGCTGACCAATCTCGACAAGGTGCTCTACCCTGCCACCGGCACGACCAAGGGCGAGGTGATCGCCTACTACGCCGAGGTCGGCCCCATCCTGATCCCGCACGTGCGGCAGCGTCCGATGACCCGCAAGCGCTGGCCGGACGGCGTCGGGCTCGAGGGCGACCACGTCAACGTGTTCTTCGCCAAGAACCTGCCGAAGGGCACGCCGGACTGGGTGCCGCGGTACACGATCCAGCACTCCGACGGCACCAACGACTATCCCGTCGCCGACGAGCTCGCGACCCTGGTGTGGCTCGCGCAACTGGCGGCCCTCGAGCTGCACGTGCCGCAATGGCGCTTCTCCGAGGACGGCACTCCCCTGCCACCGGACCGGCTCGTGCTCGACCTCGACCCCGGCGAGGGCGTGACGCTGGCCGAGACCGCAGAGGTCGCCGGCTGGGTGCGCGAGGTGCTCGAGGGCGCGAACCTGAAGCCCTACCCGGTGACCTCCGGCAGCAAGGGCATCCACCTGTACGCCCACCTGGACGGGTCGCTGAGCACGGCGCAGGCCTCCGACCTGGCTCGGGAGCTGGCGCAGGCATTGCAGTCGGAGCACCCCGACCGGGTCACGGCGGTGATGCGGAAGTCCGACCGCGGCGGCAAGGTCTTCCTCGACTGGAGCCAGAACAACGGCAACAAGACCACCATCACGCCCTACTCGTTGCGCGGACGGACGCGGCCGACGGTCGCCGCGCCCCGCACCTGGGAGGAGCTGGCCGATCCCGGCCTGCAGCAGGTGGAGCTCGGCGAGATGCTCACCCGCCTCAAGGACCTGGGCGACCTGCTCGCCGATCTCGACCCCGACGAGCCCCGGCGACTCCTCGTCACGCTCGGGGATCGTCACCCGCACAGAAGTCACACGCGGTCCCTGAGGAGCGTTCGGGAGCGCAGCGACCGAACGCGTCACGAAGGGCCGCCGACGCTGCGAAGGATGACAAGCTCGCCAAGTACCGCAGCATGCGCGACCCGAAGAAGACGCCGGAGCCGGTGCCGGACGCCGCGCCCGAGCCGTCCGAGCGGCAACTCCTTCGTCATCCAGGAGCACCACGCCCGCCGGCTGCACTACGACTTCCGGCTGGAGCACGACGGCGTCCTGGTGAGCTGGGCGGTGCCGAAGGGCCCCCCGACGGACCCGAAGACCAACCACCTGGCCGTCCCGACCGAGGACCATCCGCTCGACTACGGCAGCTTCGAGGGCACGATCCCCGCCGGCGAGTACGGCGGCGGCAACGTGCGCATCTGGGACGCCGGCACCTACGAGCTGGAGAAGTGGCGCGACGGCAAGGAGGTCATCGCGACCCTCCAGGGTCGTCCCGATGGCGGCCTGGGCGGCGCCCCGGCGAAGTTCGCCCTGATCCACACCGGCAAGGACTGGCTGATCCACCGCATGGTGATCGAGGACGCCCCCGAGACGGTGGCTGAGCCTGACGAAGCACCTGGGCACCCTCGTCAAGCCCAGGGAACAGGCAGCGAGTTCACAGGACCCCGTCCAGCCCATGCTCGCCACCCTCTCCGCACCCGACGAGGTCACCAACCCCGACGACTGGCACTTCGAGATGAAGTGGGACGGGGTCCGGATCATCGCCTACCTCGAGGACGGCGTCGTCACGCTGCTCAGCCGCCGGGGACGCGACGAGACCGCCCGCTACCCCGACCTGGTCCCTGACCTGGCGAAGCTCGACTGCAAGCAGGCCGTCCTGGACGGCGAGATCGTCGTGCTCGATCCCGGCGGCGCCCCGAACTTCGGTCTGCTGCAGCCGCGGATCAACCTCACGAAGGCCGGCGACATCGCCGCCGCCGCGCGCCAGGCACCGGCCCAGCTGCTGCTGTTCGACATCCTCCGGCTCGACGGGGAGTCGCTGCTCCGCCGTCCCTACGAGGAGCGGCGCGAGCTGCTGGAGGCCCTCCAGCCCGCGACCGGTTCGCGGGTGCAGGTGCCGCCGGTGTTCGAGGGCGACCTGACCGCGGCGATGGAGACCTCGAAGGCACTGAGGCTCGAGGGCGTCGTCGCCAAGCGCCGTGGCTCGATCTACCAGGCGGGCAGCCGCGGCAAGACCTGGCTGAAGATCAAGCACCGCCTGGAGCAGTCCGTCGTGGTCGGCGGGTGGCGTCCGGGCAACGGCAACCGGGACGGCACCATCGGCGCACTGCTGCTCGGCATTCCCGAGGACGGCGGCCTGCGCTACGTCGGACGGGTGGGATCGGGCTTCACCGATGCCGGCCTCAAGGAGGCGATGCGCCGTCTCGGTGAGCTGGCCCGCAAGGACTCCCCGCTGGACGAGGTACCAGCCGAGGACGCCCGCGACGCCCACTGGGTGGAGCCGACGCTGGTGGGCGAGGTGTACTACACGGAGCTCACCTCGACGCACCGGCTCCGGCACCCCGTCTGGAAGGGCTGGCGGCCCGATGTCGCCCCCGGGGATGTGACGTGGGAGCTGCCTAAGTAGAACTGGGGCTGACAAGGGGCGGAAGCGCTTGCACATAATGGGGGAATTGCTCGAGGAGGGGCCATGGGCGAGCTGCACGAAGCGCTCGACGCCGCACACCGGCTGGCGGTGGGCTGGCTGGATTCGCTTCCGGAACGAAAGGTCCCGCCGCGGGCCACGACCGAAGAGGTGATCGCCGCACTCGGTGACCTGCCGGAAGGTCCGCGTCCGGCGAAGGACGTGATCGAACACCTCGCTGCAGCTGCCGAGCCGGGCCTGACCGCGATCCCGTCCGGGCGCTGGTACGGCATGGTGATGGGCGGCACCCTGCCCGCTGCCCTCGCCGCCGACTGGCTGGTCAGCTCCTGGGACCAGAACAGCGCCCTGCGCGCCGTCACCCCCGCCACCGTTGCGGCGGAGGAACTGGTCGATCGCTGGCTGCTCGACCTGCTCGGCCTTCCGCCGGGTTCCGGAGTCGGGCATGGTCACCGGCGCGACGATGTCCAACTTCACCTGCCTTGCCACAGCGCGCGACACGGTGCTGCGTCGCGCAGGGTGGGACGTGAAGGTGCGGGGCCTCGTCGGCTCCCCCGGCGTCCGGGTGCTGGTCGGAGGCGAGCGGCACGACTCCATCGACAAGGTGCTGCGCTTCCTCGGCCTCGGCGAGCCGGAACCCGTCGAAGCCGACGACCAGGGACGCATCGAGGTGGCGGCGCTCGCCCAGGCCCTGAACTCCGGCGACGGCAGGCCGACGATCGTCGTGCTGCAGGCGGGCAACGTCCATTCCGGAGCTTTCGACGACTTCGCCGCCGCCATCCCCGTTGCCCATGCGGCGGGCGCGTGGGTGCACGTCGACGGGGCGTTCGGGCTGTTCGCGGCCGCGTCCCCCCGGCTGCGGCACCTGACGGCCGGGTTCGAGGCGGCGGACTCGTGGGCCACGGATGCCCACAAGACGCTCAACGTGCCCTACGACTGTGGCATCGCGATCGTCGCGGACGACGCTGCCATGCGCTCGTCGATGGGGATGCACGGCGACTACCTCATCCAGGACGAGGCCGGCGAACCGTTCGACCGGGTGCCGGAGATGTCACGGCGAGCGCGAGCCACGACGGTCTGGGCCGCCCTCGCCTCGCTGGGACGCAGCGGTGTCGCAGAGCTGGTGGAGCGCTTCTGCCACCACGCGACGATGTTCGCAGAGGGCATCGCGCAGATCCCGGGCGCAACGGTGCTGAACGACGTCGTGTTCACCCAGGTGTGCGCGAGCTTCGGCAGCGACGACCACACCCGCGAGGTCGTGCGCCGGATGCTTGCGGACGGAACCGCCTGGACCACAGGTTCGCGGTGGCATGATCGAGCTGTGCTGCGGGTGGCGTTGTGCAACTGGTCGACCACCGATGCTGACGTGGAGGCGACGTTGGCGGCGCTTCGCCGTGCGGCAGCCTGAGAGGGGTCTCGATGGAGGTAGTCGCCGCCGTGTTCACCGACGGTGAACGTGTGCTGGCGTGCCGACGCCGTGAGCACCTCCAGGCGGGCGGACGCTGGGAGTTCCCCGGCGGGAAGCTCGAGGCCGGCGAGGACGCGGAAGCGGCGCTGGTACGCGAGATCGCCGAGGAACTCGGCGTCGAGATCGAGGTCGATGACCTGCTCGACAGCACGACGACCATGGTCGACGGGATCGAGATCACCCTGTCCTGCTACTTCGTGCACGCCGTTGCGGAGAACCCTCAGTTCAGCACGGACCACGATGAACTCGGCTGGTTCGAGCGCGCACCGCATCGTGTGGCTGAACTGGGCAGAGCCCGACCGGCCAGCGGTCCGGAAGCTCGCCTTCGCCTGCCCCTGACAGCAAACGGTCCCTGAGGAGCTTCGCGAGCGGAGCGAACGGGGTGTCACGGAGGGCCGCCGCGCATCCGCCACACTGGACCCATGGCACTCTTCGGACGCACGAAGCTCGACGCCGACACCGAGGCGGCCCTCACCCGGCTGGTCGGACGGCGTCCGCGCGTCCTGGCGTCCGGGCGCGGCCCCGATGGTGAAGCGGTCGGCCTGATCGACCGGCTGGTGTACCGCAGCGGCGGGGAATGGCGCCAGCAGTTCTGGCACGAGGTCGAGCGCGGCAACTGGGACCAGGCGACGCGGCGACTCCGGTGGACCGACGTCGGCGGCGAGGTCGTCGAGGTGGAACTGACCGCAGACCGGGACGCTGCCCGACCTGTTCAACGAGAGGGTCACCGCCAGCATCGCCTGCATGAGCGTTGTCGACCTCGGCACCCGCGGGACGGCCGTGATCACCGCCCGTCGCCACCTGGGCGTCGCCGCCGCTCCCCTGGTCTGGCGAATCGCCCCCGGCAAGGGTGCGTCCGCGGAGTCAGTTGCTGCCGACACCGGAGTCGCCGCAGAACTGGCGAGGCTTCGCGCCGAATACGACCTGAGCTGAAGTTCTGGTAACGTATCGCCTCGCGCGAGCGCGATCCCCTGTAGCTCAATTGGCAGAGCGTCGGACTGTTAATCCGTAGGTTCCTGGTTCGAGTCCAGGCGGGGGAGCTTCACCCAGAGATAGCCCTGACTAGCTGAAACGCTAGGCAGGGCTTCTTTGGTCTTTGCCCCGGGCACACGGTGGGGCCGCCTGACCTGCTGGTGGTCGCCCTGCGAGCTTCATCAGCTACAAGGCTCCAACCAGCCACGACCCATCGGAACGAGCGCCCCCCCGAATGACTCGTGACTCGATCTGCCGCGCCTCCTGGGTCGGCGAAACCCAGGAGGAGGTCAATTCGACTTTAGGTAGGCGTTCGCAGTTCCCGAAGTCCCCAAAGGGGTGACACGCTACCCAGCGTCCGCGCGACCGGGCGCGAGAGCGGGGATGCGTCGCTCGGCAGCCAGCCGGATCAGCATGCCGACGACGGCGCCGATGATCGCGGGCACCGTCGTCGCCGGCCCCGCAGAAATGGTGAGCAGGACACCCAGCAGGACTGCGGTGAACGGGAACCGGACACCGGCTGCGGTTGCTGCAGCGATCGCGGCGGCGACCAGTGCGGCGACGGCCCCGCCACCCCCGACCAGCGGTGACGTCAGCGCGGCCATGATCGTGCCGAGAGCCACGACCGGGAACATCGGGCCACCGCGGAACCCGCCCCCAAGACACACCACGTACGCGACGAACTTGGCGACCAGTACCACCGCGCCGACCCCGAGCGAAGTGAGCCCGAGGTAGTCCGGCATTGCGGTCTGGCCGGCGAACAGGACCAGATCGGCCGAGCGGCCGGTGATCAGCACGACCCCCAGCGCGCACAGGCCCGTCACCGCACCTGCCCCGGCAAGGGTCGCCAACGGTGCCCGCTGCGCGAGCCGGCCCACACCGAGCGCACCCAGCCGGGCCACGATGGTGACAACAGCCACACCGACAGCCAGCGGGACGGCGACGGCCAGATCCACCAGCCGCACGTTCGGGTAGGCCGCCAATCCCGGCAGGCTCATCTGCGCTGATCCCAGGCCGGTCCAGTCCCCCACACCGACCTGCAACAGGTAGCTGCTCGCCAGCCCCACGAGGGACGGCAGCAGGATCACCGTCCGGGCCAGGGCCGTGCCGGCCGCCAGGGCCATCTCCAGCAAGAGGATCGTGGTCACCAGCGGATTGCCGAAGATGGCGCCGATCGCCGCCATCGCACCCACGATCATCATTACCTGCTTCGCTGCCGGCTGCTGCTTGCGCATCGCCAGCGCACCCACCGCCGTGCCGACAGCGATCAGTGGCGCTTCCGGACCAAGAACTGCCCCGAACGCGAGACTCGCCAGCGCAGCCAGCAACACCGAGCCGACCTCCCGCGGGCCGATGTTCATCGCGAAACCGTCGAGTGGCGAGTGCCCCCCATGACCCGGAAGCCGGGTGGCGGCGAACGTCAGGAAACCTCCGACCACCGGGAACGTCAGCACCATCCACCACGGGGCCGCAGCGCTGCCCAGCAACCCCGGCAGGTCGTTCCACAGCCAGTGCGTCAGGTGGTGCTGGACGGCAACGAAGACGCACGCGCCGACCCCGGCTGCCAGGCCCACCACCAGCGCCAGCAACGACAGCGACACAACCTGCTGCAGAGGTGCCTCAGCTGAAGAGGGTGTCGCAGAGTCCACAGAGGCCACAGCCCCTCCTGATCCACAGAGTTGGCTGAGAATACCGTCCACGACCCCGGTGGGCTGCATGAACGCTCCACGTCGAGCGGGGTGTTGGCATCCGCCTGGCGAGGGATCTCGGAGTCCGGTCGCCGTTCTCGACGACCAACCCTGACCCTGCTCCTCGATAGGCGCTCCGAAAGAGTGCGTACCGGGCGGCGAACTCGGTCGGATCGGTCCGGGGCCGGCCGCCCTTGCGAACATCCCTACGCTTGTGAGCGTGAGAGTGCCTCGTGCGCACCTTGGGTGGCTGATGGTCGTTGGACTCGCCGTCGGAGGCTGTGCCGCGGCGCCCGCCGTACCCTCGCAACCTGCGGTCTCCAGCGTTGTCGCCGCAAGCGCGCCGGCAAGCCCGGCCACGACGGGTGTGTACCTCGATTTCGGAACCTGCGACCCCGAACGGCTCCACCAGTTGGCCGGGACCACCCAGGTCTACTTCTTCTACCAGGCCGACTGTCCGAAGTGTGCCGCCGCCGACTCCGCGCTGCTCGCCAAGGGAGTGCCCGCCGGGTTGACGGTGTTCAGAGTGGACCTTCCCACGATGCCCGAGTTGGCCAAGAGGTACGGGGTCACCAAGCCCAACACGTTCGTGCAGGTCGACGGCACCGGTGCCAAGGTCAAGTCCTGGACGGGATCGGTCGACGGCGGCGACGTCGCAAGGCAGGTCAACTGACCGCGTCCCCGGTTCGGCACTCAGACGGACCTCGCCGCATGCCCTCCCATGCCCTTGCCTCGACATCGGTGAGGAGTCGCCCCAACTGCTCATTGTGTGCCCGGATCGGACTCCCCTAGCCTGCGGCCGTCGCCCCGAACCGTGGGCAGGGGTGACGGTCGTGCGCGGTGAGGAGGGTTGGGTGGCCGACGACGTGCGGTTGGCCGGGGCGTCGGAGAGCCAGGCGTCGACGACGTACGTGAAGGTCGGCTGGGGCTTCATCACGCGATACGCCCTCGCCTACATGAGCACGTGCTTGTTGTTCCTGGCGCCGGCCCTGGTGAGCCTCGCGCTGAAGGTCAACTCCCTGGTGGGACTCGACCGCGCACCGGGCAGCCTCGCGCTGATAGCCAGTGTGGGCGCACTCGTCGCGATGGTCGGCAATCCGTTCTTCGGTCGGCTCAGCGACCGCACGACCTGGAGGTGGGGTCGACGGCGGCCCTGGCTCATCCTCGGCCTGGCCGGCGGATCGGTCGGGATCCTCGTTGTTGCCACCGCTCCCACCGTTCCGGTGGTGTTGGTCGGCTGGTGCCTGTCACAGCTTTCGTTCAACGCCTTGTTGGCAGCCCTTGTGGCTGTTCTGCCCGACCAGGTCCCGGCAGCGCAGCGGGGGGTCGTCGGCGGCATCCTCGGGGTCTGCATGCCGGTGGCGTCGGTGATCGGCACCTTCCTGGTGAAGCTCTTCGAGCCGAACCTCATCGGAATGTTCCTTGCTCCGTGCGTCTTCGCCGCGATCTTCGTGGTCTTGTTCACGGTCACCATGAAGGACGCACAACATCACTCGGTGGACCATCCGCCGTGGTCGTTCCGGGAGTTCGTCGCCACGTTCTACGTGAGTCCCCGTCAACACCCGAGCTTCGCGTGGGCGTTCGCGAGCCGGTTCATGTTCGTCCTCGCCTACGCCTTCCTGACGACCTATCAGGCCTACTTCCTGCTCGACCAGCTCGGCACGGCTGAGGCGGACGTACCGCAGCAGATCTTCCTGGGCACTGCCGTTCAGTCCACCGTGACCGTTGTTGCATCACTGGTCGGCGGCCGGGTGTCCGACCGGACCGGGCGACGGAAGGCGTTCGTTGCAGGAGCTGCGACCATCTACGGCCTGGCGCTGTTCCTGATCGCCGTGGCCGGCGACTTCAACGGGTTCCTTGTCGGGATGGCGATCAGCGGCCTGGGCTTCGGCCTGTACATGGCTGTCGACCTCGCCCTTGTGGTGGACGTCCTGCCCACGACCGGCTCATCGGCAAAGGACCTCGGGGTGCTCAACATCGCAGGCGCTCTGCCCAGCTCGCTCGCACCGGCACTGGCTCCCGCCATCCTGGCGGCTGGGGCCGGCAGCTATGGGGTGCTCTACGCGGTCGCCGGAGTATGCGCGGTTCTCGCAGCGGTGGCGATCCTTCCCGTCAAGGGCGTCCGCTGATCTTCGGACGCCCTTGCAGCTCCGGGTCAGGCTGCCCGGCGAGTGAGGAGCAGTATGCGGAGCCGGTGCAGGTGGGGCATCAGGCCATAGATCACGATCGGGACGGCGATGGTGGCGAGGATGAACGTCCGCAGCACCGGGTGCTGTGCCGCGAGGAGGGGTCCGATGGTGAGGTTGAGGACAGTGAGCGTCGGGAAGACCGCAATCCAGATCATGAGTGCGAGCTGGTGCTTGGTGGGCGGGCCGGCGACGGCCGGCCGAGGGGCCACGGGCGTGGTTGGAGCGTTTTCGGGCGCAATGGACACAGGAGTCTCCTTGGGGTCGGGTGAAGTGCGGGCAGGCAGGTTGCCGCCCGTCACACAGTGGTCGGGTCAGTGGGTTGAGCTGATCTCGGCGAGAGCAGTTGCCACGTCCTCCTCGACCAGGTCGTTGTTGATGGCGATCGCCGCGGCGGAGCCTTCTCCGGCCGCCGTGATCACCTGGGCCCTTGGGTTGACGGCGTTGCCCGCCGCCCAGATGCCCGGGACGCTGGTACGCCCGGTCTGATCCACGGTCGTCCAGCCGTTGGTGTCGCTCTCGCAGCCCACTCCGGCCAGCAGATCGGCGTTGGGGACGAAGCGCGGCCGGACGAACACCGCTGCACGTGGCACGACCTGACCGGACACGAGCACGACCCCTTTCAGGCGGTCGTCCTCGGTGGCCAGCTCGGCGATCTCGCCCTCCACGATGGCGATGTTCCGGGCCCGGAACCGCTCCTCGTCCACGTCGTCGACCGGGATCCCGTTGGTGAAGTAGATGACGTCATCGGACCACTGACGGATGATCTGGGCGTGCAGGATCGCTTCCCTGGTGCCACCGATCACTCCCAGAGGCTGGTCGCGAACCTCGAAGCCGTGGCAGTAGGGGCAGTGCAGGACGTCGCGGCCCCACCGTTCCTTCAAGCCCCGGATGTCGGGTACGTCGTCGCGCAACCCGGTGCTGACCAGGATCCTCCTTGCGGAGAAGGCCGTTCCGTCGTCGAGCGTGACCTCGAAGTGGGTGAGACCTCGCCCGGTCCCGGTGCGGGTGATGGCTGTGGCCGTTCCGGGGACGAGCTCTGCCCCGTAGCCGAGGATCTCCCGTCGTCCGGCGGCGAGGAGGTCAGCAGGTGGCAGGCCATCGGACCCGAGGAAGCCGTGCATGTGGGCCGCCGGGGCGTTGCGCGGCTGGCCGGCATCGATGACCACAACAGAGCGGCGTGCGCGGGAAAGGACCAGTGCTGCCGACAATCCGGCGGCGCCGCCGCCGACGATCAGGACGTCGTAAGTGAACATGTGAAAAGCCTGCTCCGCAGGGGCGATGTCGCCAAGGCTTGTTGCCGATCCTGGGAATGAGGGGCTTCAATCCTCCTGTGGCCATCACCGGAGGACCCAGGGCTGATGCCGGAACGTCCGCCGCCATGGAGGCGGTAGGCCCACGGTTGCGCCGCTTCCGTGAGCTGCACCACCTGAAACTCACCGAGGCGGCCGAGCAGACCGGAATCTCGAAGAGCACCCTTTCCCGCCTGGAGACCGGCCAGCGCCGCCCGAGCCTTGAACTCCTGCTTCCGCTGGCGCAGCTCTATCGCGTCCCGCTGGACGAACTCGTCGGGGCGCCGGAAGTCGGGGACCCTCGTGTTCGCCTCACGCCACGGAAGGTCAACGGCCGCACCGTGCTTCCGCTGACCCGCCCTGGCGGCCTCCAGGCCTGGAAGATCGTTGTGCCCGCCTCGCAGGCAACCCCGAGCCCCCGAAGCCACGACGGCTTCGAGTGGCTCTACGTGCTTTCGGGGAAGATGCGGCTGATCATCGGGGACCAGGACCTCGTGCTCGGCGTGGGCGAGGCGGCCGAGTTCGACACGCAGGTCCCCCACTGGTTCGGCAGTACCGGCGATGGGCCAGCGGAAGTGCTCAGCGTCTTCGGCCGCCCGGGAGAACGTGCGCCGATCCGCGCCGGTGGTAGTTCTTCGCGCACCCATCCCGACCCCCACGCGACGTGACGTTGCTCGGTCCAGGCTCCGGCCCGCCCGAACGGGCTAGTCATGCGGCAACGCTCGATGTCGAGGCGCAGGCTGAACCGCCCAGGTCCGCAAGGGCGTTCGTGACGGCTGGTTGCGGGAGGTCGGGATTGCCCGGTGCAATGGGGCATGGCGTCCCCGATGGGCTCTGTACTGGAGAGCAAGCTGCGCCTGCCACGGCACGTGACGACACCGATGCCTCGTGTCCATCTCAAGGATCTGCTCGACGGCAGTAGCAGGGTGCCGCTCACCCTGGTGTCGGCTCCGCCCGGGTACGGCAAGACGACCCTTGTCGCTTCCTGGCTTGCCGGACGAACGCCGGCGGGCCGGTTCGCCTGGGTGTCGTTGAGCGAACAGGACCGCGACTCGACGTCGTTCTGGACCTACGTCCTGACGGGCGTGGAGCGTGCGGCGCCGGGAGCCGGAGCCCGAGCCCTCGGCCAACTCTCCCACGGGCCCGACGCGGCACTGGGTGAACTCCTCAATGAGCTGAGCGTCCTTCCCGACGATCTCACCATCGTGCTCGATGACTACCACCTGTGCGACGGCCCTGACGTCCAGTCAGGCATGACCCTGCTGCTCGACCATCTCCCGCCGCAGGTTCACGTGGTCATCATCGCAAGGGCCGACCCGAGCCTGCCGTTGCCAAGGCTGCGCGCGCGGGGCCAGCTTGTGGAAATCCGGGCCGGCGACCTGCGCTTCACACCCGAGGAGTCGACCGCGTACCTCAACGACGTCAACGGCCTCGAACTGGACGGTGCGGCCGTCGCTGCACTCGACGGCCGGACCGAGGGGTGGGCCGCCGCCGTCCAGCTGGCTGCCCTCTCGCTGCGCGGCCGCACCGACCCATCCCGGTTCATCGCCGACTTCGCCGGCGACGACCGGTTCGTCCTGGACTACCTCGCCGACGAAGTCCTCAGCCGCGTCCCGCCCGAGACCCGTCGCTTCCTGCTGCAGACCTCCATCCTCGACCGGCTGAGCGGCCCCCTGTGCGATGCGGTCACCGGGGCCGCCGGCGGCAAGGCCATGCTGGAGTCGCTGGAGCGGCAGAACCTGTTCCTGGTCCCGCTCGATGATCAACGCCGCTGGTACAGGTATCACCACTTGTTCGCCGACGTGCTGAACGCCCACCTGCTCGACGAGACGGCCGACGACGAACCGGTTCTGCACCGGCGCGCCAGTGACTGGTTCGCCGATCACGGCGACCCCGAGTCCGCGGTCCGGCATGCGCTGGCCGCCGGCGACACCGAACGGGCGGCCGACCTGGTGGAACTGGCCGTGCCGGAGTTGCGGCGCCTGCGCAAGGAGGCCCTCATTCGGCGGTGGGCAGCGAACCTGCCCGACGAAGCAGTGCGGAACCGACCCGTGCTCGCCACGGGCATCGTGGGGGCCCTGATGGCGAGCAACGAGTTCGGCGGCGTGGCCAGGAGACTGGACGATATCGAGCACCAACTCGCCCACCCTGACGACCTCGTGATCCTTGATCGCAACGAGTTCTCACGGCTCCCCGCCGAGATCGAGACCTATCGGGCCGCGCTGGCCCTGGTCAACGGCGACCTGGTCGCCACCATGTCGCACGCCAAGGTTGCCCTCGCCCGGGCGTCCACGGATGACCTGCTCAGCATCGCGTCGGCGTCGGCCCTGAGTGGCCTCGCCTCCTGGGCGCAGGGCGACCTGGACTCCGCCTACGCGGGCTACGCCATCGCTGCGGACCACCTCAGCCGTGCGGACCACCTGGCCGACGTGATGGGGTGCACGATCACCCTCGCCGACATCGCCACGACCCAGGGACGGCTGCGGGACGCAGGTCACGCCGTGCGTCGGGCCCTGGAGGCCGCTGAACGTATCGGCAGCCCCGAACCGCTGCGGGGCACGGCGGACATGCACGTGGCACAGAGCCTTCTCGACCTCGAGCGCAATGACCTGGCATCCGCCGCCGAACACCTCCGGCGCTCCGACGAACTCGGCGACGCCGCAGGCCTACCCCAGAACGCCTACCGGTGGCGCGTGGCGCTCGCCCGCCTGCGCGTCGCCCGAGGGGACACCGCGAGTGCTGTCGACCTGCTCACCGAGGCCGAGAGGGTCTATGTCGGCGACTTCTCCCCCAATGTCCAGCCGATCGCCGCGACGCGCGCCCGGGTCCTTGCGGCCGCAGGTCGGTTGCCGGAGGCGCTCGAGTGGGTCCAGCACCGCGGCCTCACCACCGCCGACCAGGCGTCGTACCTGACCGAGTACGAACACGTGACCCTCGTGCGAGTCCTTCTCGCGACAGCGCCTGCCCACCGTGACTCCTCTCCCGACGACGCCGTGATGCTCCTCGCGCGCCTGGTCACGGATGCCCGGGCCGGTGGCCGTGACGGGTCCCTCGTCGAGCTCCTTGTTCTGAGCGCTCTCGCGCATCAGGCTGCGGACCAGGAGACGCCGGCGATCGAGTCGCTGGAAGCGGCGCTCCGGCTGGCCGAACCGGAGGGTTACTGCCGAACGTTCACCCGCGAGGGTCCCGCGATGGCCGCACTCCTGGACGAACTGGGTGGACGTCACCCGTCCTGGCCCTACCTGCAGCGACTCCGGGCAGCCATGCGGCCGGATGGGCAGCCCGGTGGCCCGTCCGACCACGAGTTGGGCGACGTCCCCCCGCCCCCGACGTCCGGCAACCTCGTCGAAGCCCTGAGCGTTCGCGAACTGGAGATCCTCCGCTACCTCGGATCCGAACTGGATGGACCCGCCATGGCCCGGGAGTTGAGCGTCTCCCTCAGCACCGTTCGCACCCATACCCAACACATCTACGCCAAGCTCGGCGTGAACAACCGCCGGGCAGCGATTCGCCGGGCACACCAGCTGGGGCTCTTCTCCCGCGGCACCAACCGCTGAGGACGACCCGCCGGCCCGCAAGCGTCGTCGAAGATCATCACCTGGATCATCACAGCTGATGACGCGCTCTCATCAGGTCCGCTCCTAACTTTCGATCGAGGCAACCCACCGGTCGCCCCCACCGCCGGACTGAACTCCGGGGTTGACCCAAGGAGCAGCACGATGAACCGCAGCACCCCCTCGCAGCCGAACGGCTCCTGGTACGAGATCCGTGTCCAGGGTCGGCTCGACCGCAGGTGGGCGGCGTGGCTGGACGGCATGACCATCACCCCCGGCGACGAGGGGACCACCCTCGTTCGCGGGCCTGTCGTCGACCAGCCCGCCCTGCACGGCCTGCTCGCGCGATTCCGCGATCTCGGCGTGCCACTGATCTCGGTCAACCAGGTACCTGACCATCAGGAGCTCCCGAACCATCCAGACACCACGACCAAGGAGGTACAGGCATGACCAACCAATCCAGCGTTACCCCTTCCCGGGTTGACCAGCCCGGGCGGGGTCCGCTCGACACCATGTGCAGTGACCCAGACCGTCTACGGCTCCCCCGCTGCCCTCGCCCTTTCCCAGGTTCCCCGGCCGATCCCGGACGCCGGTGAGGTACTCGTCGAGGTACACGCAGCGTCTGTCAACGCCCGCGACTGGCACATCATGCGGGGCGAGCCGCGGCTGGCGCGGCTCCTCGACCCCACCATCTTCGGACGCCGTGGCCCACGTGTCCCGACCCGCGGCACCGATCTGGCGGGCGTCGTGCAGGCGGTTGGTGCCGGCGTCGACCATTGGAAGGCCGGCGACAAGGTGTTCGGCGAAGGCATCGGCACCTTCGCTTCTCACGCCGTGGCACGCGCCGATCAGCTTGCCGCCATTCCCGGCGGCACCGACTTCGAGGACGCGGCCGCGGTACCGCTCGCCGCAACCACTGCGTCGCTGTGCATCAACGCCGCCGACCCGACGCCGGGCAGCAGCATCCTCATCAACGGAGCATCCGGCGGGGTCGGTACGTTCGCCATCCAGCTCGCCAAGGCCAGGGGCTTGCACGTGACCGCCGTCGTCAGCACGCGGAACCTGGCCCAGGCCGAGGATCTCGGCGCGGACCGGGTGATCGACTACACCACCGCCTCCGTGATCGGCGACGACACCTACGACGTTGTCGTTGACCTGGTGGGCAACCTCACCTTGCGCGAGCTGCGCAGCCTGCTGCGCCCCCATGGCGCACTGGTCCTGTCCGGGGGAGGCGTCTCCGGGAAGGGAAGGACCGTCGGGCCGATGAAGCTCCTCATCTGGGCGCAGCTGTATGCCCGCTTCTCGGGTCTGCGCCTCTTCGTGCCCCAGGCCGCGCCCAACACCGAGGTTCTCGAGCAGCTGGCGGCGTTGATCGCGGCCGGGAAGGTCACGCCCGTCATCGACCGTCGCTTCGACCTCGAACACGCAGCGGACGCCATCGACTACCTCGAGAGCGAACATGCCCGGGCAAAGGTCGTCATCACCGTCACGCACCCCTGAACGTCACCAAGAACGTCACCAAGAACCGCATCAAGTCAGGAAAGGAAACGTCAATGACAACGAACGAGAATGCCGTCGACACCCCGAAGCTTCGGGCGCCCCGTCCCGCCAACACGATGATCGACGACCAGAGAAGGGCCCGGATCTTCGGCGTCCTGTTCGTCCTCACCTTCGCCACGTCGATCCCCGCTGCGCTGCTCTTCCAACCCCTTCTCGCCGACCCGGCCGGCTACATCGCCGGCGGCGGATCGAACACCCTGATCCACCTGGGGATCCTGCTGGAGTTCCTGCTGATCATCGCGAACGTCGGGACGGCCGTGGTGCTGTACCCGATCGCCAAACGTCAGAGCGAGATCCTGGCCATCGCGTACGTGACGGCCCGAGTCATGGAGTCCGTGTTCATCGCGGCCGGCATCATCTTCGTGCTCGGCATGGTCAGCCTGCGTCAGGACGCTACTGGTGCAGCCGACCTCGCCGTCGCCCTCGGTTCGCTCAAGGACTGGACGTTCCTGTTCGGCCCCGGGCTCGTCGTCCCCGTGGGGAACGGGCTGATCCTCGGCTATCTGATGTACACCTCGGGCCTTGTCCCGCGCCCGTTGGCCATCCTGGGTCTGATCGCAGGGCCAGTCCTCCTTGTTGAGAGCCTGGGCGTTCTCTTCGACGTGTGGGAGCTGACCGGCGCGGTGTCCCTCATGGTCGCCCCGGAGTTCGCCTGGGAACTGGTGTTGGGGATCTACGCCGCCGTCTGGGGATTCCGGCGCTCCGCTCCCATTCTCTCGGTGAGCGAACGATGACGTCCCGATCGGGCGCCGGTTCACCCGGGCCGACGGCCCCGCCCGACACGCGTCCGCCTCCAGGGCAGCGGCTCCTGGCCCTGTCCGGCGTCGCCTTTGCCCTGCTCCTGCTCTTCGGCTGGTTCCTGAGTGGTGGCGACGCGCCCGACTACACGGCCACGGACGAGACCTGGACGAACTGGGCCGACGTCAACCGCGCGAGAAGCGGCCTCGGCGGGTTCCTGATCCTGCTCGCCGGCCTTGCGTTGCTGCACTTCGCGGGGAGCATCCGAGGCGCTCTGGGCAGCGCTTCGACGACCGTCCCCGGCTCTGTGGAGTTGGCGCGTACCGCCTTCGCAGGGGCCGTGGTCGGTGCCACGGGCATCGCCATGGCCATCGTCACGGTCGGCGCTGCGACCAGTGAGGGCTCCCAGGCGGATCCCCTCGTGATCAGGGCTGTGGCCACAGCCTCCGCCGGCCCGTACCTGGTCGCCGCCATGGGATTCGCGGCATTGCTCGGCAGCGCGGGATTGGTCACGGTGCGACGTGGTGCCTTCCCGCGATGGACCGGCATCGTGGCACTTGCCGGCGCGGTGGCCTTCGTCATCACCTTCCTGACCCTCATCGCGGGCACCGGCAAGGACAGCGTGTTCGGCTACGGCTTCCTGCCCGGCATCCTGGCACTGGTGATCTGGTCCATCGCCACGAGCATCGCCACCTATCGCGCCGTGGCCTCCGGGAACGCCCGTGGCCTGTAGCGCCCGAGTTCGCCACGGGATGGGCACCTTGACGGCCGGTCGGGCCAGGAATCGGATCCTCGCCATCTCACGTGGCCCCGTTCCGCTTCTGGCACAGTGAGCGCATGGCACTCGACCCTCGCCTGGCTCTCCTTGTCGGCACCTGGCGCGGTGACGGCGTCGGCTGTTACCCCACGATCGCCGACTTCGCGTACACCGATGAGATCACCTTCAACGACACAGGGAAGCCGTTCCTGCACTTCGTCCAGCGCACCTGGATCAACGGCGAACCCCGGCACACCGAGACGGGCTACTGGCGGATGCCCAGCCCCGATGCCGTCGAGGTGGTGATCGCTCTCCCCACCGGGCAGGCCGAGCGAGGATCCGGGACCTGCCGCACCGATGAGGACGGCGCCATCGTCATGGAGACCGACTCCTCCGTACAGAACACGCCCAGCGCGAAGCAGGTCGACCGGATCGTCCGCCGGCTGCGGGTCGACGGTGACCGGATGCACTACGAGGTGCTCATGGAGGCGGTCGGCCAGGGTCTCACGTTGCACCTCTCGTCGGACGTTCGGCGCGAGCTCTAGGAGCCCGGGCCGGTCCGAGCAGATCGTCGAGGGCGGCGCCGGCCTCAGGCACGGACCTCCGCGAGGACGCGCAGGAGGGCGTCGACCTGCGGAGCATTCGGCGGCTCACCGAAGGTCAGCGCGCTCAAGCGGCGTCGCGAGTCAGGAAGTGGCGTGGCAATGACCTGCGGATGCCGGTACGCCTGCAGTGCCAGCGTTGGCAGCAGGGCAACGCCGAAGCCGGCAGCCACCAGGTGCTCGACAGCGACGAAGTCATCGGTGGCGAACCCGATCCGCGGCTCGAAATCCGCTCCTCGCGCCAGGTCGAGGAGTTCGTTGCGGCATTCGGGGCACCCCGCGATCCAGGGCGAGTCGCGGTGGCCCGCGAGCGATCGGGGTCGCGCGAGCGGACCGTCGAGCGGAGTGACGAGGTTGAGGATGTCGCCGCCAAGGCCGACGTGGTGGAACCCCGGCGGCTCCGTGGCCTCGCCATAGCCGAACACCAGGGCGACGTCGGCTTCACCCGCCCGCAGGAGGTCCCGCGCCTCGGGCGGTTCCGCTTCGACCAACTCGACCCTGACCCCGGGATGCAGTTCGGCCATGCGCGCCAGGGTCGCGGGCACCACCGTCGAGGCCGCCGAGGGAAACACGGCAAGCCGGACGCGTCCGGAGCGGAGGCTGGTGGCCGTCGACAGTTCGTCGTCCGCGCGCTGCAGCAGCGCAAGGATCTCCTCCCCGCGCCGTGCCAGCCGCTGGCCCTCCTCCGTCAGGCGCAGGCCGCGGCCGACCCGCTGGGTCAGCACGGCGCCCGTCTCCGCCTCGAGTCGGGAGAGGTGGTGCGAGATCGTGGGCTGGCTGTACCTCAGGTGTTCGGCAGCGGCGGCGAGCGTGCCGCACCGAGCGACGGCGACGAGGACCTTGAGGCGATGGGGATCGAGCACGCGTCCACAATACTTCGATGCCATCGATACTTGCGCTCGAAAACTTCGACTAGACCTTCAGGATGTCCTGACTCGACACTGGAGGGGTGAACCACGCCGTCGCCACTGCCCCGCGAACAACCCTGACCTTTGATGATGTGCTGCGAGCCGCAGAGGCCATCGGCGCCCACCTGCCTCCGACGCCTGCCTGGTCCTACCCGGCCCTGAACGCAGCTGCCGGCTGCGAGGTGCTCGTCAAGCACGAGAACATGCAACCGACGGGCGCCTTCAAGGTGCGCGGCGGGATCGCTCTCGCAGCAGCGATGCCACCGGACGAGCTGGCGAGGGGCCTGGTCACCGCGTCCACCGGCAACCATGCCCAGTCGATCGCATTCGCTGCACGCCTCGCCGGCACCGAAGCTGTCATCGTCGTCCCCGAGACCGCTCCAGCCTGCAAGGTCGAGGCGGTGAGACTGCTCGGTGCGACGGTCGTGACGTTCGGCCCGACGATGACCGAAGCTGCCCAGCACGCGCGCGAGCTCGCGCTGGCGGGTGGCCTCGTCTTCGTCGACCCGGGCAACACGCCGGCCATCATCGCCGGCCACGCGACCGTCTACCTCGAACTGCTCACGAGCCGGCCGGACCTGCAGGCGATCTACGTTCCGATCGGATCCGGGAGCGGGGCTGCTGGCGCCTGCCTGGTGCGGGACCGGCTCGCGCCGGACTGTCGCGTCATCGGGGTCCAGTCCGCGGCAGCCCCTGCTGCCCATCGGTCCTGGAAGTCCGGCCGGATCGAGAGTGCGCCGTGCCACACACGGCACAGCGGGCTCGCCACCGGCAGCGGCTTCGAACTCCCCCAGTCCATCCTCGGCTGCGGGCTCCACGACTTCCTCCTCGTCGACGATGACGCCATCGACGATGCGGCAGCCGTCCTCGCCCACAAGGCCCACACCCTCGCTGAGGGAGCAGGGGCGGCAGCCCTCGCCGGCTTGCTCAGTGACGCCGGACGGCCCGAACGCTGCGCCGTGATCTGCACCGGCGGCAATGCCAGCGACGAGGAACTGGTTGCCCTCGGCGCCCGGTCGGCCTGACGATCAGCCAGCCACCTCCACGAAGGGAACAGCTCCACCGCCCGCTTCAGGTCTTCGTGCTGAACCAGGAGGCTTAGAGCTGATGGGTCACAGCGGAATGGGCCGGGGCGGACTGATCAGCTGCTCCAGGGCGTCCAGCCCACCAGCCCGATACCAGATCCAGTCCTGGCCGGCGTCCTGGGACCTTCTGCGGGCCAGGTCCTCGGTCCACTGGTTCACGACCGTTGTCAGAGCCGCTGCGGGGGCCGTGCCCCCGCGAATGGATCTCTGCACCTCGCGGAGCGCTGCCCATTGCCCCTCGGCGTACTTCAGGCTGGTGGCTGCAACGCATCCCGGGGTCGGCGCGCACAGGGCTGCGCCGCCACTGCGACGCTGCAGTCGCTCTCCTGCCTCCGTCAGCTGGGCCTGCAACCGGTCTTCGACGGACGCGGTGGCGCTCATGTTCCATCCGTCGGTACCGGGCACGCGATCTCGCCCTTGAGCCGCACCCGCAGGGCGTAGCCGAGAAGGACGACTCCCGCGAGCGCGAGCAGGGGCTGGACGGGTGCGAACCAGGTCAGCGCCCCGGAGTAACCCAGGGCCAGGAGGGCCAGCTTGTTGCACACCGGACAGCCCACCGCGAAGTAGCTCAGCAGGCCTCCTGCAAGCCCGGTCCGCGAGGCCGACCCTTGCCCGTCCGGACCGCGAACATAGGTTGCGGCGAGGAGGCCACCCAAGGCGCTGGTCACGATCAATGCCGGCCAGGCCCACCATGTCGTCGGGACGGCACGGCCGAACACCGGGTTGGGAATCATCGCCGTCGAAAGGCCCACCAGCACAACGGTCCCGATCGTCGCCACCAGAACAACGCCCCAGCGTCGTCGGGGCCACGCAGCGACGACGGACCAGACACCGCCGGCACCCGAATCGCTCCGGCGAAGCGCGATCGACGTCCCGTCCGCCTGTCCGGTCTCCACCGTCACCTGGCCTCCTGCCTGCACGCACACACTATACCCCCGGGGGTATCGATGGAAGGGTGCCCGACCGCGGGCACCATGACGCGAGGATGCCGCCCGGGCCGGTCGCGTGACCGAGGTCCGATCGGCGCACCAGTGCCCACCGGGGCTCGGAGTCAACCGTGGGGGATCTCGCAGAAGCCGGCCGGCTGGATCCCGAGCGCCTGGATCGTGCGGGCCCAGAAGTTCACCTGGGCTGCCGTCGTGGCGAGGATCACGATCTCGCGCTCGCTGAACAGTCGGGACACCTCGCTACGGAGGTCGTCGGCGAAGACCAACGGTGTCGAGGAGATCGCCCGCGAGTAGGCGATCGCCGCCCGCTCCCGTGGCGTGAGCGTGACGAGCTCGCCCTCCGCCCCTCGCTGGAGTGCAGCGAGTTCAGCCTCTGCGACTCCGGCAGCCGCAGCCTCGAAGCTGTTCATGTCGACGCAGAACGGGCACGACGCTGTCAGCGAGGCCGTCACCCGCACCAGCTTGAGGATGCGCTTCGACGGCTCCCGATGGGCGACCAGTGACTCCAGGACGCCCGCACCGAGCGCGGCAGCGCGGATACCAGGCGAGCAGCCGTGCCGGTTCCATTCGGCGGCCCGTCACCCGTTCGGACACAGCAATTCCGAGGCGGACGATCGGATTGAGCCGACGACGTTCGGCAATCATGGCCATGCCCCCCATCCTGCCCGCCGGCCGTCGCACCGGGGCTGAAACCAGGCTTGACGGACGATGCCTCGCAGGACGACACTTCAATCATGGTTGATTCAAGAGTGACTGAATCATGGGAGCAGCAAGCGGCGTTGTTGACCGCTGTGGCAGATCCCATCCGGCTGCAGCTGCTCAACCTCCTCGTCGGGCGGACGCGCTGCGTCTGCAACCTCCAGCCCGACCCGCCGATACCCGCCAACCTGCTCAGCTACCACCTCAAGGTGCTGCGCGAGGCCGGACTGATCGAAGGTGCGCGCAGGGGACGCTGGATCGACTACTCCCTCACCGAAGGGGCGCTCGAGCGCCTCCACGCCGCGCTGCCCGACCCCGCCTCGATCCGTCGCCAGCTGGCGCTGGTCACGATGAGCTCCACCACCCATCCCCAGACGCGACGCCACTCGATCATTCGATGGGGCGGGCTTCTTCTCGCCACCGCGATCTGGTGGGCCCTCTACCTGGTGAACGAGCCGTTCTGGAACTGGTTGATCGGTGGCGTGTTCGGGCTCGACCTCACCTCCCGGCTCGGCAGCGGGGTGCAGTTCTTCTTCCTCGACACGGTCAAGATCGTCCTGCTGCTGGCCGGGATCATCTTCATCGTCACCGTCCTGCGCTCCTTCATGAGCATCGAACGCACCCGTGCCCTGCTCGGCGGAAGACGCGAAGGTGTTGGCAACGTGCTTGCGGCATCGCTCGGCGTGGTGACCCCGTTCTGTTCCTGCAGCGCCGTTCCCGCGTTCATCGGCTTCGTTGCCTCGGGAATCCCGCTCGGGGTCACGATGAGCTTCCTGATCGCCAGCCCGCTGGTGAACGAGGTCGCGATCGCCCTGCTGCTGGGCCTGTTCGGGATCGGCCCGACCCTGATGTACGTCGCGGCCGGGCTCGTGATCGCGATCGTGGCCGGCTACGTCATCGGCCGGCTCAAGCTCGAGCGCTGGGTGGAGCCCTTTGTCTTCGAAACCAGGCTGCGCGGTCAGGTCATCGACTCCACCGCCGGTCTCACCTGGGACGACCGGATCCAGATGGGCATCGAGGAGGTCGGCTCCATCCTCCGCAAGATCTGGCCCTACCTGCTGATCGGCATCGGGCTCGGCGCGGCCATCCACGGCTGGGCACCCGAGGACTTCTTCGCCACCTACGCCGGCCCGGACAACCCGTTCGCGGTCCTGATCGCCGTGGTGATCGGCGTGCCGCTGTACTCCAACGCCGCCGGCATCCTGCCGCTGGTCGACGCGCTGTACGCCAAGGGCATGCCGATGGGCACCCTGCTCGCCTTCATGATGGCCACCGTCGCCCTCAGCCTGCCCGAGATGATCCTGCTGCGCCGCGTCCTCAAGCCCAAGCTGATCGCCGTCTTCGTCTCCGTCACCGCCGTCGGCATCATCGCCGTCGGCTACCTGTTCAACGCCATCCTGTGAACCTCAACCAGAAAGCACGACAGTGAACATCAAGATCCTCGGCTCCGGCTGCGCCAACTGCGTCAACCTCGAGAAGGCCGCCAAGCAGGCCGTCTCGGACCTGGGCATCGACGCCACCTTCGAGAAGGTGACCGACTACGCCGACATCGCCTCCTACGGCATCATGCGCACCCCCGGCCTCGTCGTCGACGAGCAGGTGATCCTCTCCGGACGCGTCCCCACCGCAGCCCAGGTCAAGGAACTCCTCGCGCCTTTGGTCGGGTGAGGTGCAACTCTTCCTCGACTGCCTTCCCTGCCTGCTCCGGCAGGCTCTGGAAGCGGCCCGCCTGGCGTCCGACGACGAAGCCGTCCAGGGCAGGATCATGGACGAGGCGACGCTGATACTGAGCCGTCACCACGAGTTTCGCTCGGCGCCGGCGATCGCTCAGGCGATGCATGAGACCGTCAAACTCCACACCGGCCTCACCGACCCCTACCGCAAGATCAAGGACCGTGACCTGGCGGCAGCTCTTCGCCTCGAGCCGGCTCTGATCCGGTTCGTCGACGCCGCGCCGGATCGCCTGCTGGCGGCTCTCAAGGTCTCGGCCACGGGCAACGTCATGGACTCGGCGCTGTACCTCGACCTTGATATCGAGACCTGCGTCACCCCCGAACTGGAGAGGCCGTTCGCGACCAGCGACCTCGATCCGTTCCTTGCTGACCTGCGCCGTGCCACCACCATCCTCATCATCGGCGACAACGCCGGCGAAGCGGTCTTCGACAAGGTCCTTGCCAGCGAGTTGGCGGGTCACCACGACGTGACCTTCGCCGTCCGCTCGGGGCCCATCATCAACGACGTCACCGTCGAGGACGCCCTGTCCGTCGGGATCGATCGCTACGCGAGCGTGGTGTCCACCGGATGCGCCGCACCTGGGCTGATCGTCGAGGACTGCAGCGAGGACTTCCGCGCCGTCTTCGATCGCGCCGACCTGGTGATCAGCAAGGGCCAGGGCAACTTCGAAGCCCTCTCAGAGGTGCCTCGCCGGGTCTACTTCCTGCTGAAGGCCAAGTGCCCGAAGGTGGCCCGGGCACTCAACGTCGACGTCGGCGACTACGTCCTGCGAGCCACACCGGCCTGACGCTCACATCCCGGCGTCGGTGGACTGACGGACCGTCCGGGAATGGCGCGGCCAGTCGTCAGGGTAGAGATGCGCGGTCGAACGATGCTGCTCGTACAGGTCGCGGCGCGCCCTGCTCGAGAGTCGGTCGCCGAAGACGATGCCGTTGAGATGATCGGTCTCGTGCTGCAGGCAGCGGGCCAGCAGTCCCGTTCCGGACACCGTCACCGGACGATCGAAGGGATCCACCCCGGAGCACACCGCCAGGTCTGGCCGGCCCAGCGGCTGGAACGCCCCCGGCAGGGAGAGACAACCCTCCGCCGAAACGTCGAATCGGCGTTCTCTGCCCTCGGGGAGAGTGACGACGGGGTTGCAGACCGCGCCGTAGCGGACGACATCGTCGCCGTCGGGACAGCCGTAGGTGAACACCGCGAGGTCGAGCCCGACCTGCGTGGCGGCCAGCCCCACCCCCTGCGATGCCTCCATGGTGGCGAACATGTCGCGCACAAGCGAGTGCAGTTCCTCGTCGAAGACGGTGACCGGGCGCGTCCGGGCGTGCATGACGGGAGTGCCCCATCGCGTCATGGGCAGTACGCTTCCGCCAGTCCTCAGATCCTCAAGTGTCATCAGTCGCTTCTGCCCGGTCGGTTTCGCTCATCGTAGAACCGCACCAAGCGTGCTCCACGGCCACCGGCCCACCGGTGGGCGGTTCCCTCAGCCGGTCAGAACTGGACCACGGGCTCGCGGCCCGGACGGTACTTGTTCAGCCAGGCGAACAGGGCGATCCCGATCACGCAGATGAGCATCGCCACGGCCTCGTTGAAGCGGATCGGGCCGAAGGTGTCGTAGGAGTAGTCGAGCCGGATGTGCTCGGTGAAGGTGCGGCCGAAGCCGTACAACGCGATGTAGAGGGCGAAGACCTTGCCGCGGCCGAGCGTGAACTTCCGGTCAGCCCACAGCAGGATCAGCGCCACCAGGACGTTCCAGATCGACTCGTAGGCGAAGGTCGGGTGGAAGGTGGCGTACTGCTCGAAGCCGGGCACCCGGTGGGCCGGGTCGATCTCCAGTCCCCAGGGCAGGTCGGTCGGCATGCCGTACAGCTCCTGGTTGAACCAGTTGCCGAAGCGGCCGAAGGCCTGGCCGATGGCGATCCCGGGCGCGAGTGCGTCGGCGAACGCTGCGAAGGCGACCTTCTCCCTGCGGGCTACCAGCCAGGCCACCAGGGCGCCGGCACCGATCGCGCCGTAGATGGCGATGCCGCCCTCCCAGATGAAGAGCGCACTCCACGGGTTGATGCCGGGAGCGAAGTAGTCGCCCAGGTGGGTGAGCACGTGGTAGATGCGGGCTCCGACGATGCCGAGCGGGATGGCCCAGAGGAGGATCTTCTCGAAGCTGTCCTGCTGGCCGCCTCGCGCCTTCCAGCGGCGAAGGCCGATGATCCAGGCGACGATGATGCCCGTGATCAGGCACAGGGCGTAGAAGTGAATGGTCAGCGGCCCGATCTGGAAGCTGCTGATCGAGGGGCTCGGGATGAACAACGTCACGCCCCCATCTTGAACCCGCGGAGGCACTCAGGTCGAAATGGCGGCGGCAAGCGGAAGCCGCGCCGTGAAGGTGGCGCCCCTGCCGAGGCCCTCGCTCGCGGCGGTCACGTCGCCGCCGTGGGCCCGGATGATGCCCCTGGAGATGGTCAGCCCGATCCCGGTGCCGGAGTCGTTGGCGGTGTTCGGTCCGTGCGCGCACGCGATAGAAGCGTTCGAACACCTGCTTCAGATCCGCGGGCGCGAGGCCAACACCGGTGTCGGCAACCGCGACGTCCACCCACGAACCGGACTGGACACAGGTCACGGTCACCGAGCCGCCCGACGGTGTGGCCCGGATCGCGTTGCCGACCAGGTTGGTGACGACCTGGCCGATCCGATCAGCGTCGGCATCGACCATGAGCGGACCGGGACCGGCAGTCCACTCGCAGCGTGAGGCCGGCGTCCTGGACCTGCGGACGCAGCCGCTCTGCCGCGGAGGTCACCACCTGCCTGATGTCGACACGCTGCGGAGCCAGCTGGAGCCGGCCCTCCTCGGCGCGGGACAGCGCGGACAGGTCATCAGCGAGGCGACGCAGTCGCCTGCTCTCCTCCCCCACGTGCCCCAGGGACTCGGTGTCGGTGGGCAGCACCTTGTCGATCATGCCCTCGACGTAGCCGTCGATGACCGTGAGCGGAGTCCGCATCTCGTGCGCCACCTCGCCCAGGAGCCTGAGCCGGCGCGCCTCGGTCTCGGCCAGGGTGCGACCCAGGCTGTTGACGTCGTTGGCGAGGTCGGCCAGCTCGGCCTCCTTCGGGACGACCACCGTGGTGTCGTAGTCGCCGTCGGCGATCCGGCGCGTGGCGCTGCGGAGGCGCCCCAGCGGACGGATCAGCCGCCAGGCGGCAAGAATCCCGAAGATCGCCGCGACGGCTGCGCCGACCAGCGCCCCGATCAGGAGAGCCTGATCCACTGCCGTCGCGAACTGCTCCCGCAGACCGGCATTCTGGCCCATGCCCTGCCCCGGTCCGCGCGGACCCCCGCCCTGCGCGCGCCTCAGGGTCTCGTCGAAGAGCGCAGGCGCGAGCTGACGGACGATGAAGAAGGTGGCCAGGGCGCCGAGGACGGCGACGAGGACGTGGGAGAGGACCAGGCGGACCGACAACCGGTTCATGCCGACGCCTTCTTGAGGAACTTGTAACCGACGCCACGAACGGTCCCGATGATCTGCGGGTTCGACGCGTCGTCCCCGAGCGCTGCCCGCATTCCCCGGATGTGCACGTCCACCACCCGCTCGTCACCGTAGAAGTCGTAGCCCCACACGTTCTCCAGCAGCTGGGCCCGGGAGAACACCCGGCCCGGAGCTGAGGCAAGGGCGAGCAGGAGGTCGAACTCGAGCGCCGACAGCGTGACCGGGCCGGCATCAACGGTGATCTCGCGTCGCTCCCGATCGATCACCAACCCGTCGAAAGCCAGCGCAGCGTCGATCGCCGGCGCATCGGTCACCTCGGCGCGAGCGTTGCGGCGGAGCACCGTCTTGACCCGGGCGACCACCTCGCGCGGGCTGAACGGCTTGGTGATGTAGTCGTCGGCGCCGACGCTCAGGCCGATCAGCTTGTCGACCTCCTCGGAGCGTGCCGTGACCAGGATCACGTACACCTCGGAGGTGGCGCGGATCTTCTGGAGGACATCCAGCCCACCCAGATCGGGCAGCCCGATGTCGAGCAGCACGACGTCGAACGGCCGGCTCCCGGTACGCGTGAGCTCACGCAGTGTGTCCGCGCCCGTCCCCACCTCGGCGACCTCGAACCCGTCCGCCTCCAGGTAGGCACGAAGGACCGTCCTGATCTGCGGCTCGTCGTCGACGACGAGCACCCGATACGCCACGAAAACCTCCTGTCCCGGTTCAGCGTAGGGCTGCGAACCGCGGGTCCGGTGCCCGAGGATGAGGTAGCGGCAAGGCTTCACACAAGCCTCACAGAACGGGCACCGGCCAGCACCGGACAACTTCGGCCTCGCGATTCGCAATCGTATACCCCAGGGGGTATAGTGTTCTTCACAACGACGATGAAGGAGATTCCGGATGTGTAGCCCCACAACTTGCAGGACCTGCGGCAAGACCACGTGGACTGGCTGTGGCCAGCATGTTGCCTCCGTCAAGGCACGGGTTCCGGCCGGCCAGTGGTGCGGAGGGCACTCGGGGGCGTCACAGTCCCCGCAGCCGACGGTGAAGTCGACCTCCGGGCTGTTCAAGATCTTCGGCCGATGAAGCGTGCGGGCGTGGCCGCGGCGCTGGTGGCCGCGACCGTTCTCCTCGGAGGTTGTTCCGGCGCGACGGTCAGTGCGACCTCCGGCCCCACCGCGGCAGCCGTCCCGGCAGACTGGCAGCCAGCCTCTCGCCGGCCGACTTCGCGGCTGCGGCGAAACTGCCGGACACGATCCTGCTCGACGTCCGGACCCCGTCGGAGTTCGCTTCCGGTCACATCACAGGAGCAGTGAACCTCGACGTCCAGTCGGCGGACTTCGCCCAGGGCGTCGCGACCCTGGACCCGGCCAAGAACTACGCGATCTACTGCCACAGCGGCAACCGCTCCAAGGCGGCGATGACGGCGATGGGCCAGGCCGGCTTCACCCACCTGTTCGACCTTGCCGGCGGGATCACCGCCTGGCAGTCGTCAGGCGGCCAGGTCGTCACCAACTGAGCTGGAACCAGAAGGAGTAGCCATGTCCACCCAGAACCTCACCGCAGCGGACTTCGAGTCGACCGTCACCGGCAACCCCGATCGTCCTCGTGGACTTCTGGGCGGCCTGGTGCGGACCGTGCCGCTCGTTCGCCCCCACCTTCGAGGCAGCCTCCGACAAGCACGAGGGCGTCGTGTTCGGAAAGGTCGACACCGAGGCGGAGAGGGCGCTCGCCCAGGCCGCCCACATCAGCTCCATCCCGACCCTGATGGCCTTCCGCGACGGCATCCTGGTCTACAGCCAGCCAGGGGCCCTGCGCGCCGCCGACCTGGACCGTCTCATCGAGGAAGTCCACGGACTCGACATGGACGCCATCCGCGCCGAGCTCGCGACCCAGCAGAGCGCCGGCGTGTGATGCCGCCCGAGGTCGACCAGCGTCCCCTGTTCGGGCCCGGCGGACGGATCCCCACAGCCCGGGCGGTCACCACGCGTCCGCCAGCCAGGATTCACCGCGCTCCGGAAGGGTTGGCTACCCCGCCACACCGTGGCAATGGTCGTGCTGAGCCCGCTGCTGTTCCTGGCCTACAACGCAGCACTCGGCTCCGGCTTTGTCGACCCGGTGTGGAATCTGCTCACCGGCGCCATGTCCCTTGTCGCGGCCCTGATCCTCACCACCTACCTGCCACTGCGCGGCGCTGGCCGAGCGGTGGGGTCCTCGTGCGCGGTGATGGCCGGCCTGCTCGTGCCGGGCGCCGGCATCCTCCTCCACCAGGCCACGGGACCGCTCGGCGGAGTCCTCGCTCTCGGGATCCTGAGCCTCGGCCTGGTGCAGCGGGTCTCGGGTACCTCCGCCTGCGGTTAGCCATCACGAGCACCGCGGAGACCTCCGTGGCCACGATCCACACCAAGCTCGGAAGAGAGAAGAACATGAAGCAGAACATCGGCAACACCGACCGCATCGTTCGGGTCGTCCTCGCCGTCCTCCTGGCCGTCGGCGCCTGGATGGCCGGTTTCGGTTCGATCGGCGGCATCATCCTGCTCGTCCTCGCCGCGGTGATGCTCGTCACGTCAGCAGTCGGGTTCTGCCCGCTGTATGCGCCCTTCGGGTTCACCACGAAGCCGCGGGTGGCAAAGAGCTGAACGGACTGCGAGCGGCCGGACGATTGTCCGGCCGCTCGCTCAATTGATCCGTCGCGCAGGCCGGCCGATCACGCGCCGATGAACAGCAGCGCGAAGATGACGGTGCCGATGATCGCCCAGCCGGCGCTCCGTTTGAACCACCACACGAGCACGAAGCTGGCAGCGAAGATCAGCCACGTCTGCCAGTTGGTGAGCGAGCTGAGGCCGAACTGGATCGTGATGGCGGCGACCAGGCCGATGAAGCCGAACTGGAAGCCGCCGACCACCGCCTGGACGACCCTGTTCCGCTTGAACCGGTCGTGAAGGTCGGCGACGAGCATGATGAGGATCGCCGGCGGCAGGAAGATCCCGAACGTCGCAGCCAGCGCACCCGAGCACGCCGCTCACCTTGTAGCCGACGAACCCGGCCGTGATCAGCACCGGCCCCGGAGTGACCTGGCCGAGGGCGATCCCGTCGCGGAACTGCGTGAAGGTGAGCCACTGCATCTGGTCGACCACCACATGCTGGAGCAGGGCGACCGATGCGAACCCGCCCCCGAAGGCCAACAGTCCGACCTGGAAGAAGGCGAGGAACAAGGTCCGCGTGTCCGGGCTGGCCAGCGCTCCCGCGATGAGGACGCCGGCAGCGACGAGCGGGCACGAACCGGGAGAGGCGCCTCGACGTGCCGGATGGACGTCGCTCGACCTGGCCGCCGACCGGGCGGGGACGTCGCTGCGACCCAGCCGCCAGAACAGGGCGATCCCCAGCATCCCCGAGAGAAGGACCAGCCAGATGAGGTTGATCCGGAAGACCAGCGACCCGACGAAGGTGGCTGCGGTGATCAGGAGGCCGAGCAGTACGCGAGTGCGGCCTCCGGTGAACACGGCCGCGCCCAGCGAGAGGGTCGCCGACAGGAGCAGGGCCACGACGAGTGCACCCAGGCCGACGAAGAGGGGCTGGACGAAGCCCAGTTGCCCGTAGGTGAAGTACGCCCAGGACAGCAGCAGGATTGCCGCGATCGAGGGCGCGAGGAACACCAGCGGGAACACCAGGGCGCCGAAGTAGCCGTACCTGCGGTAGCCGAAGTAGCTCATCGCCGTGACACCGGTCGACCCGGGGAGGACCTGGGCGAGGCCCATGGCCTCGAGGAACTCGTCCTCGGTGAACCACCCGCGCTCGGTGACGAAGATGTTGCGCAGGTAGGTGAGCGCCGTCGGCCCGCCGTAGCCGATCGTGCCGATGTAGAGCACCTGGACGAGCATGGACCAGAGTGACGGCTGCGCGGCGGACGCGCGGTTGCCGTCAGGCTGGCTCACCATCGGCCCATCCGTTCAGGTGACATCGTGGCTGGTCACTGGCGGGCGCATCCTGCCCGAGAGCCCACTCACCACGCCACATTACCGCCGACTCGCCGATGCCCCCGACGTGGCGGCTGGAGCCGAACCGGCGGCGAGGTAGCCCCGCAGTTGTTCGCGAAAGGTGGCGAGTTCGAACCCGGGAACCTTGGCCTCGACATCCTTGAACACCGTGGTCGGCCCGAGGCCGGCCGCGTCGGCCGGGTCGATGAGCTCGATCACGGTGGCGACCGGGATACCCAGTCCGTCCGCGGCCTGCTGGAGGGTCATCCACCCCTTGACGTCATCGACGGTCAGCCGGGTCTTCTGTGCGACCTGTTCGCGTCCTCCCGTCACCCAGTCGCCGCTGATGGTGGCGACACCGATCGACCCGAAGAGCACCACCGCAGAGACGACGGGGGTCACCCACAACGACACCTTCATGGTCAGTTCTCCTTGCCGGTGGAAGCGTGCTCGCGGCGGGCCGGTGTGGTCAGGTCCTCTTTGCGGATCCGGTTCGGCAGCCCCAGCGGCACGATGGTGTCCACGGTGAGCGCGCCGCGCACCGGGCAGGTGGCCACGCAGTCCATGCACCCGATGCAGTCGCGGCTCACGAACGGCCTGGCCTTGCTCGGCTCGATACCCACCGGGCAGGGCTTGTCGCACAGGGTGCAGTCGGTGCAGGCGGACGGGGACCTGCGGATGCGCAGCAGGCTGAACCTGCCGACGACCGAGAGCACCGCGCCCAGCGGGCACAGGTAGCGGCACCAGAACCGGTCCACGACCAGGGAGGCCGCGACGACCAGCCCGAGGATGAGGAGTGCGACCCAGTAGTCGCTGGCTTCTGCTCCGAACAGCCAGTGCAGGCCGAACAGGGTGAGGTAGGGGTCGTAGCCGGCGAACCACAGACGTGCGGTGGTGTAGCTCATGAAGATCACGAGCGCGAGGACGAGGAAGCGTCCCCAACGCAGGGCCGAGTCGAGGCGGCGGGGCACCACCACGGTCGGGAGGTGCAGCTTGCGCCGCAGCCACGACAGGGCGTCCTGAATGGCACCGAAGGGGCAGATCCAGCCACAGAAGGCGTTCCCCACCAGCAGGGTGCCCACCAGGAGCCCCAGACCGAGAACCAGGTTCGACGGGTGCGTCTTGGCGATCAGGGTTCCCGTGGTCACCCAGGTGAGCAGCGTTTCCATGGCCCCGAACGGACACAGTGCGTCGACAGAGGCCGCCCCGCCGGCCGTCTCGAGCTGGTGGCGGATCGCCGCCACCACGATGATGCCGCCGACAACCAGCTGCGTGACGTGCCTGGCGCCCTTCACCCTGCGCATGTCCCGGACGCGTCGCTGGAAGCGGGTGAGCGTGCCGGTCCGTCGGTTCGGCTGTGGTGATTGCACGGGGTTCTCCTCGAGGATTCGGTTCCCGTCGAGCCTCGCCGCAGTGTGTGAAGCAACGGTGAAGCTGGTGTGACGTCTCGGAGTGGATGAGCCGACTGCTTCACGGAAGCTTCACGGCCGCGGTCCGATGGGCTTCATGACCGGCTCCTAGCGTGAATCTCACAAGGATCACGCAACCCGAGAAGGAGCAATCATGAAGACCACCTGGAAGACACGGACAGCCCTCGGGCTGGCCACCGCCGGCCTGCTGACCGTCGGCTGGACCACGACCGTCTACGCCGCGCCCACCCCGACGCCGACCCCGACAGCCAGCCGCGACAGCCGACGCGACCCTGTCCACCAACCTCACCCACATGCGCGACGAGGAACGCCTCGCCCGGGACATCTACACCGCCCTGGCCGCCAAGTACGCCCAGGCTGCCCCGTTCGTGAACATCGCCCGCAGCGAGCAGGTCCACTTCGACACGATGGGGCTCCTGCTCACCCGCTACGGCGTGGCCGACCCGTCCGCGGGCAAGAATCCCGGCACCTACGCCGACCCGGCCCTGCAATCGCTGTACGACAAGCTGCTGGCCAGCGGGAGCGAGTCCCTGGCGAAGGCCTACGACGTGGGCGTCGCCGTGGAGAACCTCGACATCGCCGACCTGAAGACCGCGATCAGCCAGACCAGCCAGGCCGACGTGAAGGCCGCGTTCACCAACCTGATGAACGGCTCGGCGAACCACCTGGCCGCCTTCACCGCCGCCAAGGACGGCAAGATCCTCGGCGCCCGCAATGGCCAGGGCATGCAGAACGGCCGGTCCGGCGCCAACGCGACCGGGCAGCGCGGAAATGGTCGCGGGCAGGGCATGAACGCTGGCACGGGCGCCGGTTGCGGGCCAGCAGGGCACCACCCGACCCACCACCTGCCCGCTTCGGTGACGAAGGGCCCACGCCGCGACGGGGGCGCGCTTAGGCTGAGGCCGTGAGCGCGCCCCCGACCCCTGCAGCAACCCTCCTCGAGCGGATCCGTGCAGGCGTGATCGGCGACGACCAGGTCATGCCCGGCCCGTACGGTCCGCGACGGGTCACCTACGCCGACTACACCGCGTCGGGCCGCAGCCTCGACTTCATCGAGGACTACATCCGCGACGAGGTACTCCCCCGCTACGCCAACACCCACACCGAGGCCAGCAGCACCGGCTTCCAGACGAACAGGCTGCGCGAGGACGCCCGCCGGATCATCCACGAGTCGGTGGGCGGCGACGCAGAGACGGTGGTGATCTTCACCGGCTCGGGGTCGACCGCAGCCATCGACAAGCTGATCGGCATCCTCGGCCTGCGCATCCCGTCGAAGCTCGACGACCGGTATCACCTCTCAGCAACCATTCCTGCGGCCGAGCGCCCGGTCGTGTTCATCGGGCCCTTCGAGCACCACTCCAACGAACTGCCGTGGCGGGAGTCGATCGCCGACGTTGTCACGATCCACGAGGACGCCGACGGCCACATCGACCAGGCCGAACTCGCGTCCCAGCTGGCGGCCTACGCCGATCGTCCGCTCAAGATCGGCTCGTTCTCCGCAGCCTCCAACGTCACCGGCATCGTCTCGGACGTCCACGGGATCTCCTTGCTCCTGCACGCGCACGGAGCGCTCAGCTTCTGGGACTTCGCGGCGTGTGCCCCCTACGTCACCATCGACGTCTCCGCCCCCGAAGGTGACCCGGACGCGCACCTCGACGCGGTCTTCATCTCCCCGCACAAGTTCATCGGTGGACCCGGCACACCCGGCGTCCTCGTGGTCCGCAGGGACCTGCTGACCAACCGCGTTCCGACCGTGCCCGGGGGCGGAACCGTCATGTTCGTCAATGCCGACGAACACCGCTACCTCACCGACCCCGTCCACCGGGAGGAGGGCGGCACCCCCGCCATCGTCGAGTCCATCCGCGCCGGGCTGGTGTTCCAGCGTCAAGGAGGCCGTCGGCGTCGACGTGATCGAGGAACGCGAGCAGGCCCTCCTGGAACGGGCGATGACGGCCTGGCAGGCAGAGCCCACCATGGAGATCCTCGGCAACCCGGCGGCGAAGCGACTCTCGATCGTGTCGTTCGTGATCCGTACCGCCAGCGGCAAGTACCTCCACCACAACTTCGTCGTGGCCCTGCTCAACGACCTTTTCGGCATCCAGACGCGCGGGGGGTGCTCCTGCGCCGGCCCGTACGGGCACCGGCTGCTGGGCATCGACCTCGAGCACTCACACGAGTTCGAGGCCCAGATCGCCACCGGCTGCGAAGGGATCAAGCCGGGCTGGGTGCGAGTGAACTTCAACTACTTCATCAGCGACGACGTGTTCGACTACATCGTCGAGGCAGTCCGCCTGGTGGCCCGTGCTGGCTGGAAGCTCCTCGGCGACTACAGGTTCGACCCCGTCAGCGGCTTGTGGCGGCATCGGGCCGGACCCGTCGAACCGCCGCTGCGACTCAGCGACATCGCCTACACCCCGGACGGAACCATGCGGTACCCCCACCACGGTTCGACAGCGCCGACGGCCGTCTTCGAGGGGTATCTCGACGAGGCGCGGCTCATTCTCGCCGAAGCGATCCCGACGGAGGAAAGCGCCGAGGTGTCGGCCGGACTTCGACCAACTCCGCTGGTTCGACCTGCCCGCGACCAGTTTCCGCCTTTGAGGTGAGGGCAGGCCTCAGCGATCAGGCAAGGGAGAGGAAGAGCTTCTCCAGTTCCGCGGTGTCCAGTTCGGCGCCCTCCGGGTTCTCCGTGAGGCACTGACGTAGGCCGGTGGCGATGACGGCGAAGCCGGCCCGGTCGAGGGCCTTCGAGACGGCCGCCAGTTGGGTGACGATGTCCTTGCAGTCGCGACCCTGTTCGATCATGCGGATGATTCCGCCGATCTGGCCTTCCGCGCGCCTGAGGCGCCTGACCACGCCACTCAGTTCCTCGGTGTCCAACTTCACCTTGACTACCCCCTGAGCATCGCGAATGAGGGCGATCATATCGACACGGGTCTTCGGGACAGGACTCATCGCGCTCCTTACGAGCGGGTCGTCACACGGTGCCAATCAGAGTCAGGGGATCTCGCGCCAACCTAGGCGGAGATCGAGGTGCGGTCCTTTGCGAGGCCGTAGAAGAACAGCGAGACCGGGCGGTACATGGCGTGCGCGAACTTGGTGAACGGCAGGAAGAGCACCAGTTCCATGGCGACCGCGACGTGGATGAGGAACACCCAGTAGCCCCAGGCCGGTACCGGCTCGGCGTAGAGCGCAGCCTCGATCAGGAAGCCGGTGAGCCCGGTGACCCAGAGCAGCACAAGGAACAGCCAGTCCGACGGCTTGCTGGAGTCGTTGCACTGCTGCTGCCCGCCAGCGACGGATCATGAACCAGGTGACGCCGTACATCAGCGCCAGCCCGGCCACGGTGCCGAGGAGCCGGACGGGGTACCAGATCGGTACCGGGGTGCCGGTGGCCTTGATGCCCAGCAGGTCCATGCCGTAGTCGAGGGTGGTGGCGACGAGCAGGCCGAGGAAGCCCCAGATCGTGAGCGCATGGATCAGCCAGCGGCGCCGGTAGAGCGGTTCGACCGGATTGTCGTCCTCGCAGTCCTGCCGGTACCGCTTCTGGCCGAGCGACTCGATGCCAAGGGCGTACCACAGGGCGCGTGCCGTGCGCTTCCACGCGTCCTTGCTCCCGAACAGGTCGGCCCTGGTCACGCCGTCCTTGCGAGCGAGGTCGCGGGCGAGCAGGCCGACTCCCAGCAGGCTGAACAGGGCGACGATGACCATCAGGACGATGCCGGTGGTGTGGATGACGCTGTAGGGAATGAAGTCGAACAGCGCAAGGGAGTCGCTGGCTCTGTTCCCCCCGGATCGCGGCGAAGAACAGGGCGAAGAAGGCGCCCGCCCCGATGGCGATTGCCGCCGCCGACCACCGGCTTGGTGTACAGGACGCGCGCGATGCCGCTCTTGTCGTAGTGGGCGATGGCGTAGCGCCGGGCGGTTCCCATGAACTCGCCCGGGTCGGCTTCCTGGGGACACCGGTCGGTGCACAGGCCGCAGCCGTAGCAGGTCCAGAGTTCCTTGCTGCCGACGAGGTCATCGGTGAGCCCGACCTGCGCCAACCGGATGAGCTTGCGGGGGAACATGGCGTCGTTGTCCGCCAGCGGGCAGATGGCGGTGCAGTTGCCGCAGCTGAAGCAGGCGTTGATGTCGGCGGCGCCGAACTTCTGCAGGTCGGTGATCAGGTTCGGATTGACCAGCGTGCTCATCAGTATTCACACTCCTCGAGGGTGGCTTCTGGACCTTGCCCGACCAGGCCGTAGCTGAAGAACCCGTCGTCGTCGGCATCGATGCTTTCGATCAGGTGCCCGTAGCGACGCATGCCCATCACCCAGTAGACGACCTCGTGGACCGGGTGACCGATCCGTTCGGCGATCTCGGCGATGGTGGCAGGGCCGCTCGCCACGGCCGCGCGGATCGGGTCGTGCATCAGCAGTTCCTCACGGATCACCTCCCGCGGATCGCGCAATGTCTGGGTCATGCCACTGGCTCCTTCACGGGTACCGGGCTGAAGATCATTTCTTCGATGGCCGCCCGCATCTGCTGGTCGGTGTAGCCGAGCAGGTCGATCGCGTCTCGCCCGCAGACCGGGACGCACCCGCCGCAGCCCTTGCAGGTGGCCGGGTCGACCGATGCGATGCTGCGCCCGTCCCATTCGATGCTGGTGATGGCGTCATAGGGGCAGGTGGTGAGGCATTCCCCGCTGCCCGTGCACTTCTCCGGGTTCACCCGGGCGACCAGCGGTTCGAGCTCTGCGAAGCCCTTCTTCAGCAGTGCAGCGCTCTGGGCGACTGCTGCCAGACCCGCTGCGACGCTCTCCCCTACCGTCCGCGGGCTCTGGCAGCAGCCGGCGATCATCACCCCGTCGACCACCGTCTCGACCGGGCGAAGCTTGGGGTGGATCTCGTTGAAGAAGCCGTCGCCGCCCACCGGCAGCTTGAGCACACCGACCAGCCCACGGTTCTCGCGCGGCACCATGCCGGTCACCAGCACGACGAGGTCGACCGGGATGGTCACCTCGCGACTGTCGGTCAGCACGTCGACGAGGGTGACCCCGAGCCCGCCGGTCGGCAGCGTGGCAACGTCGGGCTGGGTGCCGTCTGCGAACTTCAGGTAGGTCGAGCCGGCGTCGCGTGAGGCGTTGTACAGCAGCTCGTTGGTGCCGTAGGCACGGATGTCCCGATACAGGTGGTACTGGCGGATCGACGGGTCGATCCCGCCGACCTGCAGCGAGGCGTGGATGGTGGCCGTGCAGCAGAACTTCGAGCAGTACTCGTTGCCGCCGGCCTCCTGCCGGGAGCCGACGCAGTAGATGTAGGCGATCGAACGGACCCGGCGGCCGGCGTGGGTGAGCTGGCCGGACGGGGTGGCGTCCACCATCGTCTTGAACTCGGGCAGCGTGACCACGCCGGGGATGCCGTAGCCCAGCTCGCCGTCGCCGGGCGCGTAGCTGTCGAAGCCGGTGGCCACGATGATCGAGCCGACGTTGACGGTGAGTTTCTTGTCGGAGCCGTCGCGGTGCAGCGTCAGCTCGACGTTGTAGTCGCCGAAGGTTCCCGACTTCCCGGTGAGCTCCGCGCTGGTGTAGGTGGTGATGTCGCGGCGCTGCGCGGATCTGCTCCAGGAGTCCGGCCACCTCTTCCGCACCGGAGGCGTCGTTCGGGAACGTTGCCCCGAAGGTCCCGACCCAGCCGCCGAGTCTCGCTTCGCGTTCGATCAGGACGGCCTGGATGCCGACGTCGGCGAGACCGATCGCAGCCCGCAGGCCCGCGATGCCGCCACCGACCACCAGTGCGCGGGACACCGTCTGGATCACCAGCGGCTCGAGCGCGTCGGAGAGGCGGGTCTTCGCAACGCCGGCCCGCACCAGCCCGATCGCCTTCTCCGTTGCGCCGACCTTGTCATGCCCGTGTGCCCAGGAGTCCTGCTCGCGGACGTTGACCTGGGTGTAGGCGTACTGGTTGAGGTCTGCCCTCTTGGCGACGTTGCGGAACGTGACCTGGTGCAGCTTGGGCGAGCAGGACGCGACGACGAGCCCGTCGAGGTTCTGGGCACGGATGTCGTCGATCATGTCGTGCTGCGTGCCGTCGGAGCAGGCGAACACCGGCGACTCCGACACAACGACGCCGGGTTCGTCCTTCAACGCGTCCCGCACCGCGGCGACGTCGACGTAGTCGGAGATGTTGCCGCCGCAGTGGCAGATGTAGACCCCGATCCGGCGCTCGGTCGGGCCGGCTTCCGGCTCGCCACCGGCGGTGGCCTCGGGAATGTCCGCCTGGCTCATACCAGCGCCTCCTCTGTGAAGTGTTGGTGCTCGAGATGGGCGGCGACCTGGGCAACCGCGGCACCCGAGTGCAGGATCGTGTCGACGATGTCCTTCGCGCCGGAGGCAGTGCCTGCGACGAAGACGCCGGGAATGGTGGTCTGGCCGGGGTTCAGCTCCGCGCTGGGTTCTGCGACGTAGTAGTACTCGTCGAGCCCGAGCGGGGTCTTGCCGAACAGCCGGTCGACATCGCGGTTCGGCTGGATACCGACGGCCAGCACCACGAGGTCGTAGGAGGCCTCGACGATGTGCCCGCCGTTCTCGATGTCCTCGTACCGGAGCAGCAGGTCACCGTTCTCCTGCTCGGTGATCTTCGACACCCGTCCCTTGATGTAGATCGCGCCCATGTCCTGGGCCTGTTGGTAGAACTCGTCGTACCGCTTCCCGGCGGCCCGCATGTCCATGTAGTGCATGGTCACGTCGGCCAGCGGCAGGGCGCCCATGATCAGCTGGTTCTGCTTGATCGAGTACATGCAGCAGAACTTCGAGCACAGCGGGTTGCCCACGGTCTTGTCCCGCGAGCCGGTGCAGGAGACGTAGGCGATCCGTTCGGGCACCTTCCCGTCGCCGGGCCGCAGCACCGTGTTGAACGGACGGGTGGGCGCCAGCAGCCGGTCCATCTGCATGCCGGTGATCACGTTCGGGAACCTGCCCGAAGCCGTACTCGGGCTTGAGGTCGGCAGCGAAGAGCTTGTGGCCGGTGGAGACCACGACCGCCCCGACCTCGAACTCGTGCAGCTGGTCCTGCTGGTCGAGCCGGATCGCGAACGCCGGGCAGGACTTCACGCACTCCTGGCATTCCGAGCACACGCCGCAGTCGAGGCAGGAGCCGGCACCGCTGCGCGCTTGCGCCTCGGTGAGCGGTGCCTCGATCTCGGTGAAGTCCCGCGGGTCCCTGGTCAGGGTGACGTCGCCGCTGACCGGGTGGCGGTGGCCGAAAGCGGTCTGGCGGGCCAGCACGGTGTCGGCCGAGATGGTCTCGAGCCGGTCGTCCAGGGCTGTGAACCCGTCGAGCGGCTGGTCGGTGAGCCAGCGGTCCACCATGTGCGCTGCGCGACGGCCCGAGCCGATGGCGCGGGTGATGTCGGTGGCTCCGGCCGTCACGTCACCGGCGGCGAACAGGAACGGGATCGAGGTCTGCAGCGTCTTCGGGTCGACCGTGATCCGGCCACGCTTGTCCGCGAGGGCTGCGAAGGGCTTCGGGTCCGGGCTCATGCCGATGGTGGAGATCACCAGGTCGCAGTCAAGGACGTACTCGCTGCCGGGGATGGGTTCGGGGCTGCGCCGGCCGGACGCGTCCGGGGCGCCGAGCTGCATCCGCTGGAGGCGGACCCCGGTGACCTTGCCGTCACGGGTGACGACCTCGGTCGGGGCGACGAGCAACTCGAAGACGGCCCCCTCGGCCTCGGCGTCCTTGCTCTCGACGTGGTGTGCCGGCATCTCGGCTCGCGTCCGCCGGTAGGCGACGCGGGCCTCGCTGGCACCGAGACGGAGCGACACACGGGCGGCGTCCATGGCGACGTTGCCGCCGCCGACCACGACGACCCGCTTGCCGGTGAGGTCGAGCTCCGCGCCGTTGGCGACCTCGGCCAGGAAGTCGAGGCCGTTGACCGAGCCGTCGGCGTCCTCGCCCGGGACGTCCATGCGGGTGGCGACCTGGGTGCCGGTGGCGACGATCACGGCGTTGTAGTCGGCCTTGAGCGACTCGGGGTCGGAGACCGCGACGTCGCAGCGGATCTCCACCCCGATCGAGGTGAGGTTGGCGATGTCGGCGTCCACGACATCCTGGGGCAGCCGGTAGGCCGGAATGGCGTGCCGCAGGTAGCCGCCGGGGGTGGAGCGCTTCTCCAGGATCGTCACCGCGTAGCCCTTGCGGGCGAGCTGCCAGGCGGCGGTCAGGCCGGCGGGACCGGAACCGACGATGGCGACCTTCTTGCCGTTGGGCTCGGCAACCTCGATGGCCGGGGCTGCGGACTCAGTCCGCGCTGTAGTGCTTGTCGGCAGCGAAACGCTTCAGCAAGCGGATCGGCACCGGACCCTCGAGCTTCACCCGGGTGCACTCCGTCTCGCACGGCGCGTAGCAGGCGCGGCCAAGGGTGCCGACGAGCGGGGTGGCGTCGAGGACGAGCTGGAACGCCTCCTCGTACTTCCCGCTACGCACGAGCGAGACATAGCCGTGGGCCTTGATGCCGGCCGGGCAGGCGCCGATGCACGGCGAGGTGCCCTCGCGCTGCAGGACGGCCTTCTTCGGCACGGCCTGCGGGAACGCGATGTAGGCCGCTCGACGGGCAGCGAGGTTGGCGTTGAACTGGTCGGGAACCGCAACGGTGCACGCCTTCTGGCACGCGTCACAGCCGGTGCAGGCCGCCCAGTCGACGAACTTCGCCCGCTCCTTCACCGACGCCGTGAAGCGGCCGTCCGCCAACTTCTGGATGTTCTCGACCTGGCTGTAGGCCATCGTCGTGATGTTGGGATGGTTGATCGTCGACGACATCTTCGGGCCCGAGATGCAGGACGCGCAGTCGAGGGTCGGGAAGACCTTCGACAGCAGGATCATCCGGCCGCCGACGCTCGCCTCCTTCTCGACGAGCAACACCTTGTAGCCCATGTCGGCCAACTTGATCGACGACTCCATGCCGCCGATCCCACTGCCGATCACCAGGACGTCGTAGTCCATTGCTTGCTCCCGTTGCTGCGCGCCGGATACCGGCGAGAGTGGATCAGATGAAGAGGTTGACGTTGGCCTCGTCGGCCTCGCCAAGGTAGGTGGCGACGCCGGCGTACTCGATGCCGTCGATCAGTTCCTCGGCGCGGATGCCCATCACGTCCATGCTCATCGTGCAGGCGATCATCTTGATGCCCTGCTCCTGGGCGCTGGCGATCAGCTCCGAGATCGTCATCACGTGCTCGGACTTCATGACCTTCTTCATCATCATCTGGCCGAGTCCGCCGAAGTTGAACTTCGACAACCCGAGCTTCTCCGGGCTGGGCGGCAGCATCATCGAGAAGCCCTTCTGCAGGGTGCTCTTGGGCTTGCCGGAGGCCTTGGCCCCGGTGGACGGCTTGCGCAGCGTTGCGAGCCCCCAGAAGGTGAAGAACATGGTGACTTCGTCGTCCATGGCTGCTGCGCCGTTGGCGATGATGAACGCAGCCATCACCTTGTCGTAGTCACCGCTGAAGACAATGATCGTCTTCTTTGACATGTCGTTGCCTTGCTTTCTGTTGTCGTCGGTGCGGCGGTCAGGCCGCGGAGCTGTCGCGGCCCAGAGGCTTCAGTGCCTCGGAGAACTCGCGCATGTACTTGGCGAACGGCTCGGCGCACACCGAGCAGACGGCGGCCATCTTCAGCCGTTGCGGATTGAGCCCCCGGACGGCCATCTCGGCCTGGGCCTGCGCAACGATCCCTGAGGTCCGCTCGGCACAGTCGGGAAGGTAGGCGCATTCCTCGCCGTCCGAGGCGATGAAGACACCGTCGAAACCGCTGTCGAGCGCGTGGATCAGCCAGGAAGGCTTCAGGCCGCTGCTGCAGGGCACCGCCATGGTCTGGACGGTTGCCGGGTACTCCAGGTGCCTGCTTCCAGCCAGGTCGATCCCGGGATCGGAGATGTTGATCGTGGAGAACACCAGGATCCGGGGGGAGTACTCGTCGGGATTCGACGAACCCGACATCGCGGGCTACTTCGCCTTGCGAAGGAACAGGTGGATCGAGCCGGCTTCGTCGAACGACCCGAGGAAGTCGTGGCCCATCTTCTTGCACCACGCCGGGATGTCCTTCAGCGTGCCGGAGTCCGTGGCGAGGACCTCCATCACGTTGCCGACGGCCACGCCGCCGATCTGCTTCTTCGCCGCGAGGATCGGGCCCGGGCAGGAGACTCCGCGGGCGTCGACGATGGTGGGGGAAGCTATGGCCTTGAGTTCTTCGATGGGTGCGGTCATCCGAGTTACAGCTCCTGTTGCGAGGCCCGACCTCGTCGTCGGGTAGTAAGAACTTATACCCATAGGGGTAGGCGTATGTGCGAGTTTGGGGAGATCGCCACCATTCGAATGCAATCGTGTCGCGACGTGATACCCTAGGGGGTATACGGAGGGAGTTCGGATCGCTATGACGAACCCGCACGAAACGAGTATCGAGGCGTCGACTTCCGCACCCGGTCCGGCTGTGGGGCAGGAAGGATCGCTTCACTTCGACCCCGCAGAGCTCGACAGCGTCATGAAGCGGCTGAAGCGTGCCCAGGGTCAGATCGGCGGCATCATCAAGATGATCGAGGACGGTCGCGACTGCACCGAGATCGTCACCCAGATGGCTGCGGTCTCCAAGGCGCTCGACCGGGTGGGCTTCGCCGTGATCGCCGCCGGCCTGAAGCAGTGCCTCACCGAAGATCCGGCGGGCGAACGCATGGACACAACGTCGCTGGAGAAGCTCTTCCTCTCCCTGGCCTGACGCGCCGCTGCCACAGCACGAAGCTTCACCCCACCTCCGACGCCTGTCGCTTCCGACGTTGCGCCTGCCAATGCACGCTGCTCCCGTAGTAGCAGGGGGCGACGCATACCCCAAGCGGGCTGTGGCGCGGCAGTCGAACCGCTGCACCCGGCAGTGACCAGTCGTTCACGAACGGCTCGCCGACCCGGAGAAGGCGACAAGATGAGATTGGCACGCCCCGGTCGACCACGGCGGTCGCGCATGTGCGCCCCATATCGAGATCCCGCACATCGCATACCCGGGGGGGTATAGGATGATGGCATGAAGACAGTGATTATCGGTGGGGTTGCAGGCGGCATGTCCGCGGCGACGAGGTTGCGGCGGCTGGACGAGAACGCCGAGATCGTGGTGCTGGAACGCTCGGGCTACGTCTCGTTCGCGAACTGCGGGCTGCCCTACTACGTCGGGGACGTGATCACTGACCGCAATGCACTGCTCCTGCAGACGCCGACCAGCCTGAAGGCCCGCTTCGGCATCGACGTGCGGGTCGACTCCGAGGCCGTCTCGATCGACCGCGCGGCGAAGTCGGTCCAGGTCAGCAACCTCGCCACCGGTGAGCAGTACTTCGAGGACTACGACAACCTCGTCCTCGCACCCGGTGCTGCGCCCTTCGTTCCTCCGATTCCCGGCGTGGAGCGGGCGCTCGCCCTGCGCAACATCGGTGACGTCGACAAGATGGCTGCCGCTGTCGATGCCATCCTCGCCCGCCCCGAGCCGACCGCCGTGATCATGGGCGGCGGCTTCATCGGCGTCGAACTGGCCGAGAACCTCACCGAACGCGGCATCAAGGTCACCATCGTCGAGCTCGCCGAGCAGCTGCTCGCACCCCTGGACGTCGAGATGGCAGCCCTCGTCGAGAAGCACCTCGTCAAGCACGGAGTGCAGGTCGTCACCGGCGCCTCCGTCACCGAGATCTGCAGCGACTCGGTGTACCTCTCCAACGGCGACTGGCTGCCCGCCGCGCTGGTAGTGGCGGCCATCGGCGTGCGTCCAGAGACCGGGCTGGCGGAAGCGGCCGGTCTCGAACTCGGCGAGCGCGGCGGCATCCTCGTCGACGAACACCAGCGGACCTCCGACCCGGCCATCTATCGCCGTCGGCGACGCCGTCGTGAAGCGTGACGCCATCACCGGCAACCAGGCCATGGTCCCCCTGGCCGGACCGGCCAACCGGCACGGACGCCTCGTGGCCGACGTGATCGTTGGCCGCGCTGTCGCGGCGAAGCCCGTCCTGGGGACAGCGATCGTCGGCGCCTTCGGGATCGTCGCTGCTGCGACCGGCTGGACCGAGAAGCGCGCAATCGCCGCCGGACGCGCGGTGCGGATCATCCACACCCACCCTGCCAACCACGCCGGCTACTACCCCGGCGCTGAAGGCATGAGCCTCAAGCTCGTCGTGGACGCCGACACCGACGCCATCCTCGGCGCCCAGGGCGTCGGCGGAGCCGGGGTGGACAAGCGCATGGACGTGATCGCCACCGCCATGCGCGGCGGACTCACCGCCTCCGACCTCGCCGATCTCGAACTCAGCTACGCACCGCAGTTCGGCTCGGCCAAGGATCCGGTGAACATGCTCGGCTTCATCGCGGAGAACCAGCGCGAGGGCCTCACCGAGACCATCCAGTGGCACGAACTTGCCGCCGAGGTCGCGAAGGGCACCCAACTCATCGACGTCCGCACGCCGGCCGAGTACGCCCGAGGCACCGTGGACGGGGCGATCAACATCCCCGTCGACGACCTGCGCGCCCGCATCGATGAGGTGCAGTCCGACGTCATCGTGCACTGCCAGGTGGGCCTGCGCGGCTACCTGGCCGCCCGGACCCTCGCACAACACGGACGCAAGGTGCGCAACCTCGACGGCGGCTACCGCACCTGGGCTCGAATCTGACCCGGATCCGCAATGGCGAGGAGGGCTGGCTGCACGTGTCGGCTCTCTCGTAACTCGACCCGATACTCGCGCCCGCCAGACAGCAAGGATGCCGCCCATGAGCCGAACCACCATTCGGGACTTCCACGACGACGACCTGGACGGAATCGTGCGGCTGTACGAGGACGTCGGCAAGGGCAGCTCGCATCCGGTCTACGCCCTGTCGGAGGTGATCGCGTCCTGCCGTGAGGACCACGCCGTCGTTGCGGTCAACGACGATCTGATCGTGGGCGCGGCGGTGGGCCGCGCGGCCCACGCCCAGGGATGGATCGTGTTCTTCGCCCTCGCCGACGATGTCGCGGGCGCCGAGGTGGGTGCGCGTCTCCTTGACGCACTCGAGCACCGGATGGCGCCACTCGGCCTGGGCAAGTTGTCGATCCTCGTGCCGGAGGACGCCGATCGCCTCGAGGGGCTGACGGCGAACGGCTTCGACGTCCGCCACCACCTGCGCTACCTCGAGCGGCAGATGCCCGTGCAACGACGGGAACTCGACCTGCTCAAGGAGGTCGGCGGACGCATCCTTCCCCGCAACCTCTGGGGCCGGGTCAGTGGCATGCGGGCGGAGAAGCAACTGCTGGAGGAGCGCCTCGTCACGCCTCTGGCCAACCCCGACCTCGCCGACCGCTTCGGGGTCGTCCCTCCCCGGGCCGTGATGCTGTTCGGCCCACCCGGTACTGGCAAGACGACGTTCGCACGCGCGGTTGCGTCCCGCCTCGATTGGCCCTTCGTCGAGTTGTTCCCCTCGCGCCTCTCCGACACCCCTGGCGGCCTTGCGGCCGCGCTGCGCTGCAGCTTCGAGGTTGCCGGGCATCTCGAACACGCCGTTGTCTTCATCGACGAGGTGGAGGAGATCGCCTCGCAACGAGGGGGCATCCCGCCGTCGCCGACCCAGGGCGTCACCAATGAGCTGCTCAAGCTCGTCGCCGACTTCCGCGAACAGTCGGGCCACCTGCTGATCTGCGCAACGAACTTCGTCCGCGCACTCGACTCCGCGTTCCTCCGGCACGGACGCTTCGACTACGTCATCCCGATCGGGCTCCCCGACGTCGAGGCACGCCAGGCCATCTGGCAGCGCTACATCCCCGCCAGCGTCGTCGCCGGGATAGCCGTCGACGCCCTCGTCACCGCCAGTGACGGGTTCACCCCGGCAGACATCGAGTACGCAGCACGCAAGGCGTCCCAGGAGGCACTCGCCCGCACGCTACGCACAGGACAGGATCCTTCTCCCGGCGAGGAGCTGACGACAGAGGACTACCTCGTTGCGCTCGCGGACACTCGCGCCACGGTTTCCGAACAGACAGCTGCCGAGTTCCTCCAGGACATCACGAGCATCGCGCGGCTCTGAACCTCGGGCTCGCCAGCCGGCAGGGCGCGCCCGCTGTTGGAGGTGCGAGAGGGAGCTCGCGCTTCACCGCTTGCCGCCCGGGGTGAAGCGCCGCAGGCGCATCGAGTTGGTGACGACGAACACGCTCGAGAGTGACATCGCGAAGCCCGCGATCAGCGGGTTGAGCAGGCCGAAGGCTGCCAGCGGGACGGCGGCGACGTTGTAGGCGAAGGCCCAGATGAGGTTCCCGCGGATGGTGCGCAGGGTTCGCCGCGCCAGCAGGATGGCGTCCGGAATCACGTCGAGGCTCCGGCGGACCAGGATGATGTCCGCGGACTTCATCGCGACGTCGGTGCCACTGACGACGGCGAGCCCGAGGTTGGCTGTGGCGAGCGCAGCGGCGTCGTTGATGCCGTCGCCGACCATCGCCACCCGGCGTCCCGATGCCTGCAGCCGTTGGATCACGGCGGCCTTGTCCGTCGGCAGGACCTCGGCAAGGACCTCGTCGACCCCCACCTCTGCCCCGACGAGGTCCGCGGCAGCCCTGGTGGTCACCGGTGAGCAGGATGGTCCGCAGGCCCATGGCCCTCAGCCGGGCCACTGCGCCGGCCGCCGAGTCCTTGATGAGGTCGGACACCACGATCCCGCCGGCCGCGACCCCGTCGACGGCGACGAGGACAGCCGTCCGCCCGGCATCGGACGCAGCCTCGGCCAGCGTCGTGGCTTCTGCGGGTAGCGGGATGCCCCGGTCGGCCATCAGGTCGAGGTTGCCGATCACGACCTCGCGGGTGCCGTCGATGCCGTCCACCGTCCCCCGCAGTCCCTGACCGGTCAGGGCTTCAACCTCCCCGACGCCGTCGAGTGGGTCCATGCCCCTGGCCTGCGCGGCCCGAACGATCGCCTTGGCGATGGGGTGCTCGGAGCGGCCTCTCCACGGACGCGCAGAGAGTGAGCAGCTCGCCTTCGTCGACCTCACCGAAGGTGGTGACGGTCTCGACGGTCATGGTTCCGGTGGTGAGCGTGCCGGTCTTGTCGAGGACGACGGTGTCGATCACCCCGGAGGCCTCGAGTGCGTCGGGGCCCTTGATCAGGATCCCGAGCTGGGCGCCGCGACCGACGCCCACCATCAACGCTGTGGGCGTCGCCAGCCCGAGCGCGCACGGGCAGGCGATGATCAGCACGGAGAGGGCGGCGCTGAACGCGCTGCGCGGTCCCCCGCCGGCGACGAGCCAGACCACGAGGGTGAGCAGGGACACCACCAGCACCGCCGGCACGAACACCGCCACGACCTTGTCCACCAGGGTCTGGACAGACGCCTTCCGTGCCTGGGCCTGCTCGGCGGTCGCCGCCATCTGGGCGAGCTGGGTGTGAGCGCCGACCTTCTCGGCCTCCACGATCAGGGCCCCCGTCGCATTGAGCGTGCCGCCGAGCACACGGTCGCCCACCGTCACGTCCTGCGGGACCGGCTCACCGGTCATCACGGCGGTGTCCACTGCGGAGGACCCGACGATGACCCGTCCGTCGGTGGCGATCCGCTCCCCCGGGCGGACGAGGAAGCGCTCGCCCACGAGCAACGATCCGACGGGCACCACCTGCTCGACGCCATTCCGGATCACCGTCACCGTGCTGGGCGCCAGCTTGCCAAGGGCGGAGAGGATGCCCCGCGCCGACCGCTTGGACCGGGCCTCGATGTAGCGTCCGGCGAGCAGGAACGTTGTGACTGCCGCCGCGGCCTCGAGGTAGAGCGTGTCCGCGCCGGCGGGCGCGATGCCGTAGCCGAGCCAATAGCCTTCGGTGTCCTGGGCGCCGATGGCCGTCGCGATCACCGACCAGCTGAAGGCTGCGAGGACGCCGAGGGAGACCAGGGTGTCCATGCTGGTTGCGCCGTGACGCAGGTTCCGCCAGGCAGCCCGGTGGAACGGCAAGGCGCACCAGAACACGACCGGCACGGCGCAGGCGATCAGGACCCATTGCCAGCCGGGGAACCGCATCTGGGGAGAGAGCGCGAGGACGATGGCAGCGTCGCCGAGCGGGATGGTGAGGAGCGCTGCCACGATCAACCGGTTCCGCAACAGCTTCACCCGATCGGAGTAGCCGTCGGGTTCGGAGCCCTCGACCACAGGGGACGCCCCGTACCCTGCCGACTCCACGGCTGCGACGGCCTCAGCAGCGCGTCCGGGATCCAGACCGAGGAGGATCGCCCGTTCCGTTGCGTAGTTGACGGTCGCGCGGACGCCGTCCAGCTTGTTGAGCTTCTTCTCGATCCGGTTCGCGCACGCTGCACACGTCATGCCGGAGATGTCGAGTTCGACGCGTTGGCCCAGGCCGTCGTACTGGGTCGTGGCATCGTCGGTGAGGCTCACGGCCGGCTCCCCCGGTGGTCGGTCGAGGCGTGGGGGTGCAGGTCCCGATCGTGGTCGGCGAGCTGGGCGAGCATCTCGTTGTAGGCCTCCAGCGGGTCGTCGTCGCCGTCGATCAGGGCATCGACGCGGGCAGCGTCCCGCTTGTCCTGCACGAACCACTGCGCAGAAAGGGCGATCACGGCGATGAAGATCGGGACCTCGCCGGTGAACCAGGTGATCTGGCCTGCGATGTTCTGGTCGTTCATCAGGTCGCCGACCCAGGCCACGTCGATCACCTGGTAGAAGTTGGCGCCGATGAGCGACCGGGCAGAGAGGATGCCGACGGCGAAGATGGCGTGGAACGGCATGATGCTCATCATCAGGGCGAGCCTCACCACGTGCGGCAGTCGCCAGGACTGGCGGCCGACGCCGATGATCAGGCTGAAGAACGCGAACCCGGTCACCATGAAGTACAGCAGCATGAGCTGGTGTGCCCAGTGGTACTTCATCAGCCACGGAAACACCGGCGTGAAGTAGACGAGGAACAGCGAACCCACGTAGTTCACCCACAGCACCGGCGGGCTCAGCAGCCGTTGCAGTGGCCGGTACCCGCTCAGGGCGTCAAGGACCTCCTGAGGACCGGGCGTCGTGCCGTCGGGGCGCGGCTGCGAAGCCGCCCTGACCAGGCTGAACGGGGCGCCGAGGACACACAGGATGGGAACCAGCATGTTCACGGTCATGTGCACGAGCATGTGCCAGCTGTAGACGGCGGTGGAATACATCCACAGGCCACTCACGGCCAGGTAGAGCGTCAGGCCCCAGCCGGCCAGCCAGGCCAGCAGGTTCTGCAGTGGCCACCGCCCGCCCCGCCGGTGCACAAGGATCACACCCCACACATAGGCGGCCACCGAGCCGACGGAGAGCAGCACCCACAGCAGGTTCGGGCGGCCGAGGCTGAGGAGCCGCTCGAGCGTTGCGGGGATGTCCACCTCGTAGCCGAGGTAGTTGGTCTGGATCGTCTGCGGCACCAGGAACCGCGGCGGTGGAATGTGGTTGGCAGCGACGAGGAACGCCACGTAGCCCACAAGGACGACCACGTCCCGCAGGACTGACGCCACAGCTCGCCGCGGATCGGCAGACACCCGGGCACATCCTGACGCCTGCCGCCAGGCCCAGCTGGCAACGAGAAGTGAGAGACACAGGGCGACGCCCAGCGTCGGCAGACCGTAGAAGACCTCGAGCGCCGACCGCCCTGCCAGTGCCTGCCAGGCGATCAGCGCATGGGCGCAGCCGGCGATCAGGACGGCCGGAAGGACGAGCCGGTGGTAGCGACCGACGGCGGCAACGGACGTGGGTTCGGGGACGACGCGCGCGGCGAGGACGACGCCGACGGCCAGCGATGCCAGGGGGATCACGGCAAGGCTGATCGCGATGGCGGCGTCGGTGGCCCAGTCATGGTCCCGACCGACGGACACGTTGCCGGTGACCGCGACGAAGGTGGCAGCAAGGAGCCCGCACAGCCAGGCGAGGGCGAACGCTGCCGTGCGCCGGGACAGCCCGGCCACCAGGGCGGTCGCGAGCGCAACGACAGCAGCAAGGAGCCAGGCAAGACCGCTCGGCGTGGTCGACTGGAACGTCCACCATGCCTGAAGTCCGAAGGTGTAGCCGAGCGGGACGCCGTTGACGAAGGCCGGGTTGGCGAACGTCATGAGGGCCGCCGCTGCGAACCACAGCTGCGCCGAGCGACCCACCCAGCGGACGAGTCTCAGCCCGGCATCGCTGAGCGCACCGTCCGGGCCGGCGGGCGCGATGGCAACGATCCCGGCCAGTCCACCCATGGTGGCCACGGCTGCCACCCGTGCTGCCAGGTCGCCGAGCATCGACACAATGCCCGTGACGGCGTCCGCCTGCGAGCGAGCCGGCAGTTGCGGGAGCACCTGCAGCACACCGGCTGTCCACACCAGGAAGGCCACAGCGATACCGATCGCCACCCAGACCAGCCAGCCACCGCCAGGGATCCGACCCGTGCTTGCTATCGGCTCTGCGCGGTCTGGCACGCTGACCTCCCTGGTGCTGTTGGACGCTGTGAGGCGAAGCCTATGACCGGACGCTGGTGTCCATCGGCGAACCGTGAACGGGGCCTACCCCGCGAGCAGCGCGTCGATCTTCCGGGCAAGGACTGCTTCGGGTTGTGCCCCGATGATGCGCTCGATGGTGACGCCGTTGCGGACCATCGCAAGGGTGGGGATGCTCTGGGCGTCGAACCGGGTTGAGGCGATCGGGTTGTTGTCGACGTTCACCTTGACCACCTTGACCCTGCCGGCGTACCGGACGGCCAGTCGCTCCAGCACCGGCGCCACCATGCGGCAGGGTCCACACCACGGCGCCCACAGGTCGACCAGCACGAGCTGGCCGGTGGTGAGGGCAGCGATGAGGTCCTTGTCGTCGGCGTCGACCAGCCAGGGCAGGGGCTCCTTGCACGAGGCGCACTGCGGGCGGCCGGTCGCCGACACCGGTACGCGATTCTTCGTGCCGCACGAGGGGCACACTGTCACGCCGGAAGTCATGACAACAACCTAACCGTCATGGGGAAGCCCGGTGGCCTTCGGGGAGCTCGAATCACACCTTCCGGACGATGTCGACCGAGATCTCCACCGCCGGGATCGTGCCCCTGTTCTCGAGCCAGTGGATCGTCTCCCGATCCTCGGGCCAGCCAGGTCCCGGGCCGTAGTCCGTGGCGACCCCGTTCCGATGGTCGGTGATCACTCCCTGCAGGATGTAGACGGTGCCCGGGCGACCCTTGTGGTCGTGCACCGGGCCCAGCACTCCCCCGGGATCGATCGTCACCATCCGCATGCGGAGTTCGTGCGACTCCATGCCCTCGATCTCGTGTGCGAGGTCGACCGTTGCCAGGACCTGTACCTCCACGCCGGTTGTCTCGGGTGCCACCTGGTCGCTGCTCATGGAATCCCCTCCCTGACCCGGACCTGCGGCCCTTCCGTGTGGCCGGACGTCACCAGAGTGCGCCTCGCCTGGACCAGTTGTCACAGGCGCGTGCTGGAATGGCCTTGTGACTGATCAGGGTGTGGCCCACGCGACGATCGCCGGCTGGATCATGAGCGAGGGCGCTCTCGATCAGCCGTCCCCGGAGCTGCCCGACAACCTGCGCGAGGTGGTCTGACGACTCAGGCTTCCGCCCAGGCCCACGCAGGGATGAGCTGGTCGAGCGTGTGCAGGACGTAGTCGGGTTGCTCGGCCTCGTCGAGGGCTTCGCTCTCGGCCAGCGTGCTGTCGCCGGTGAGGACGAGGGCTGTGCTCATCCCGGCACGGCGCCCCATGGACACGTCGGTGTGCAGCCGGTCGCCGACCATGATCACGTCCTCTGCGGCGATGTTCAGCCCGTGCAGGGCCTCCCTCGCCATGATCGGGTCGGGCTTGCCGAAGTTCACCGAGCACTTCACGCCCGGTGCAGGCCTCGATGGCTGCGACGATCGCAGCGCAGTCGGGCTCCCCGCGTCCGCCCGGGAACGGGCAGTAGCGGTCGGGGTTGGTCTGCACGAGGATGCCGCGCTTGTGCTGCCACAGGGTGTCGAAGGCGATCTGCAGCTTGCGGTAGTTGAAGCCGCGGTCGTAGGAGGCGATCACGATGTCGATCTCGCTCGGGTCCTCGCTGAGCCGGAACCCGGCCTCGGTCAGGGCCCGGATCAGCGGCTCCTCGGCGATCGGGAACAGGACGGCGTCCGGCGCGTTGTCGGTCAGCCAGTTCACCGTCGACACGACGGTGTTGACGATGTCCTCCAGCGGCGTCGGCAGGCCGAGCTGGTCGAGCTTGGCCTTGTACTGGGCGGGGTCCCTTGTCGGGTTGTTCGACAGGTACCGGATGGTGGCGCCGCGCTCGCGGAGCAGACCGATGACCTCGGCTGCGCCCGGCAGCAGGTGATCGCCGAGGTAGACGGTGCCGTCCATGTCGAAGATGTAGCCGGCGTACAGCCGGTCGGGCCTGGCAAGTTCTGTCACGTCCACAACCCTCCCGGTGCGAAGACCTCGTCGACCAGTCCGGCGAACCAGCCGGCCTCGCGCGCGAGGTCGAGGACGGTGTAGCGCGACCGGTAGTACATGGCCTTCGGGAACATGGCGCGCACGTCCTCTGCGGTCAGGCCGATGTCGGCGGGGACGGCCGGCGCGCCGGCTGCCTTCAGCATGTCCTGCAACGTGCGGGCGGGCAGCACCTGCGCAGCAATCCGGGGACGGAGCCCGGCCCAGCCGGCGACGAACGTCTGCAGGCGCTTCCTCAGGCCGTCACCATCGACGTACTTCACCCGGGTCTCGGCGACGGCATGGTCGGCGAGGGCGCCGGTGAAGCGGCGGTGGATGTCGGCCTCCACCTCGTCCCACGGAGCCCAGCCCGCGACGGCGGCATCGATGTCGAGGGACGCGAGGTCACGGGCGAGGAAGCGCTCGTAGAACGCGCTCATCGCCAGCGTGCCGATGGCCACCTTGTGCCCGTGCGACAAGGGCGGATCCCAGTCCGTGCCGAGGTGTTCCAGCTCCCACAGGTGGGCGAAGTAGTGCTCCGCGCCCGAGGCCGGGCGGGTGCCGCGGTACACCTGCATCGCCAGACCGGAGAGGACGAGCCCGGAGACAAGGCCCTCGTACGCGTCGGGGTCGCCGGCGGCCAGCGCCGCCGGCTGCGAGAGCGCCTCTGCCACGCCGCTCTGCACGAGGTTCCAGGCGAGCGGGTCGATGGGGTCGATGCCCACGGCGTCGGCGAGGATCCAGTCCGCCCCTGCAGGGATCTTGGCCGACAGGTCGCCGTAGCCGGAGGCGACCATGGTGGGTGGCGCGGCTGCGGCCACGTCCAGGTCGATGATCACGACGGCCGGCGCAGGGCAGGGCATGGTCACCTTGACGCCGTCGGAGCTCATCGGTGCACCGAACCCGGAGTAGCCGTCCATCGATGCGGCCGTGCCCACCACGGCGTAGGGCAGGCCCAGTTCGCCGGCGGCGAGCTTCACCAGGTCATTGATGGTGCCGGAGCCGACAGCGACGCCGAGCGCGCCGGTCTCGTGAAGGCGCTCGCGGACGGTCGCGCTGTTCTCCAGAGCCGCATAGAGCACCGGGTGGCCGGGGAAGATCAGCGGTTCGACGACCGTCACCCCTGCGGCGACCAGGGACGCCCGCACAGCTTCGCCGGCGGCCGTCCAGGTGCGTTCGTCCGCGACGACCAGCGCCGGGCGTCCGTCGGTGAACAGGGCGTCGCGCAGGATCGCACCGGAACGGGTGACGGCACCCCTGGACACCTCGACGACACGGGTGTCGGAGGCCTCGGCAAGGCCGAGGGCGAGCAGGTCGGTGCCCATGCTTGCCTCCGTCCTCGATCGGGTCTGGTGCGTTGCCGCCCACCGCTGCGCCGGCCGGCAACTAATGCAACCACAGGCCCGCCCGGAACAGCGAAGAGCCGAGCCCGGCGACCTCGGGGCTACCCGACGACGCCGGCTCGGCTCTGTTCTCAGGGGTGATCAGCTGGTGTGCTCGTGCTGGGTCTCCGGGGACCCGAGTCCGAACTCCAGGGAGTCGGGCTCGGCCACGTGGGCCACATCCGGGCCGGGCTGGGTGTTCTCGGAGCCGAGCCCGACCGGGAGGCCGCTCTCGTCTGCATCGTGGGTGTGGTCGATCGCGACGTGACCCGGCTCGCCGGCGTCACTCTGGGTGTCGGCTGCGCCGAGACCGAAGACAAGGGAGTCCGGCTCGACCACGTGGGTCACGTCCGGGCCGGGCTGGGTGTTCTCGGCGCCGAGACCATCCGGCAAACCCTTTTCCGCTTCGTTGATCGTATGAATGTGTGTGGACATGTGTGCTCCTTCAGGAGGCTTGTGTGCTGTGCAATGCGAGGTGGGCACGGGCGGGCCTTGCAGCCCGCCGACGCTCTTGATTGGGCGTGTCAGACGGTCACGCAGGCAGCAGCACGCCGGCTGCAACGCCTGCGAGGACACCACCGACGATGGGTCCGACGATCGGAACCCAGGCGTAGGCCCAGTCGGACGAGCCCTTGTTCGGGATCGGCAGGATGGCGTGGGCGAGACGGGGGCCGAGGTCCCTTGTGGGGTTGATGGCGTACCCGGTCGGGCCACCGAGGGAGGCGCCGATGCTGGTCACCAGCAGGCCGACACCGAGAGCGCCGAGCCAGCCGAGGCCGGCAGGCGTGTGGGTTGCCGAATCGCCCCAATGGCCGGCGGCCAGGACGATGAAGACAAGGATGAAGGTGCCGATGGCCTCGGTTGCGAGGTTCCACGGGTAGCTGCGGATCTCCGGACCGGTCGAGAACACGCCCAGCTTGTAGCCGTCAGGCGCGTCCAGGTCGAAGCTCTTCTTGTAGGTCACCCAGGCAAGCACCGCGCCGATGAACGCCCCGACCAGCTGCGCCGCGATGTAGGTGGCGATGGAGGCGAAGTTGACGGCGATGCCGGGGACGAACTCCTTGGCGCCCGAGGCTGCGACGCCGAGCGTCACTGCCGGGTTCAGGTGTCCACCGGACTTGTAGGAGGCGAGGACGCCGAACATGACAGCGAGCCCCCACCCGAAGTTGATCATGAGCCAACCAGTCCCGTGGCCCTTTGTCTTCTGCAGCAGGTTGTTGGCGACAACGCCAGCACCCAACAGGATCAGGACTGCGCTTCCGACCATTTCTGAGAGGAAGATTGTGCCAAGTGTCACGATTTTCTCTTTCTGACACCAACCTGGCGTCATTACGCGCCTCAAGGCGCTGGCCGCAAGATCTTCTCGCAATTGAGGTCCGCGACTAATTCGACCGTACGCCTGTTTGGGTAGAAATGTGTAGTTGGCCGGATTGCCGCGATTCGCGATGGACGTAATGATCGCCACGCGAACAACCAGGAAATATCCTCATTTCGTCGAAAGGGTCACGCAGGGCGTACACTCGAAAACGAGACGATTGACGACGGGAGCCGTGAATGACTCAGCTCCCGAGCGAAACCGAACAGCTCGCTGTCATCGAGGAACGTGCGCGCATCGCACGCGACCTGCATGACCATGTGATCCAGCGCCTCTTCGGCACGGGCCTCGGGCTGGTCGCGCTGGCCGCCATCGACCCGGAGCACGCCGAGGCGATCGACCGCCACGTCGCGGAGATCGACGCTGCCATCGCCGACATTCGCACGGCCGTCTTCACGCTGACCAGCCCGACCAACTCGGCGTCGGCCCGGCATCGCCTGCTCGATGTGGTCACCGACCTGACGCCGAACCTCGCCGCCCCACCGAGGATGCGGTTCGCCGGACCGATCGACCTGATCCTCACCGGCCGGCTCGCCGACGACGTGATCGCCGTGGTGCGGGAGACCCTCACCAACGTGTCGCGGCACGCGCATGCACGAACCGCGCTCGTGGACATCTCGGTCACGGAGAACGAGGTCACGGTCAGCGTCGAGGACGACGGGATCGGCGTGAACAAGGCGGTCACGCGGGCCAGCGGCATCGCAAGCCTCGCCGAACGGGCCAGGGGGCACGGCGGCACCTTCACCCTCGAGTCGCGACATACCGGCGGCACCCGCGCACGCTGGCATGTGCCGTTGCCGGCCACGGAAGAAGGGCTCGGATGACACGGGTCTTCCTTGTCGAGGACCACGAACTGGTCCGCGCCGGCATCGCGCAGGTGATCAATGCCGAGCCCGATCTGGATGTGGTCGGGGAGGCGGAATGCGTCCGCGGCACCGTCCGCAAGCTCATCGCTGCCGAGCCTGACGTGGCTGTCCTTGACGTGTACCTTCCCGACGGCAACGGCATCGACCTGTGCCGCAGCATCCGCTCGGCCCGACCCGACATCCGGTGCCTCATGCTCACGGCCTACGACGAGGACTCGGCCAGCCTCGCCGCCGTGCTCGCCGGCGCGTCCGGCTACGTCATCAAGAACGTCCGCGCCGGGAACCTCGTCGACGGGATCCGGAAGGCTGCCCGGGGCGAATCCCTGCTGCCCCGCGGCATCGTCCACCGGGTGCAGGCGACGCTGCTCGACCCGCCGACGGGGCCACGAACCGTCGCCTTCGACCTCACCCTGCGCGAGCAACAGGCCCTGCAGCTCATCACCGAGGGCCTGACCAACCGCCAGATCGGCGAGCACCTGGGGCTGGCGGAGAAGACGGTGAAGAACTACGTGTCGGGGCTGCTGGCCAAGCTCGGCATGGAACGACGGACGCAGGTGGCCGCCTACGGCGCCCGCCGCGAGGGCCCGGGCAAGCGCCAGCCGTCGCGGGACGCATAGGACCAACGCCTCTACCTGCAGCGCACGGATCGGTTGATTCTGTTCTTAGGCACGGAAGCTGAGTGCCGTAAATCAGAGGACCGAAGATGAGCACCCCAAGCACGAAGCGCAGTGACCAGGACCTACAGACCGCTGTCCAGGCCGAACTCGAATGGACCCCGGACGTGGACGCCGCTGGCATCGGCGTGGCCGTGGAAGACGGTGCCGTGACCCTTTCCGGCGAGGTTGACGACCACTTCGTCCGGACCGCAGCCACGCAGGCAACCCTGCGTGTGCGGGGCGTCGTCGCCGTTGTCGACGACCTGACCGTGCACCCCAAGGGCATCTGGCCGACGACCGAGACCGACATCGCCAAGGAAGTGGAGCGGGCACTGGCCGGTGCGGCCAACATCCCGACCACGATCAAGGCTGAGATCAGCGAGCACACCGTGACCCTCACCGGCCAGGTGCGCTGGGACTACGAGCGCAGGGCAGCGCAGCGCGCAGTGCAGTACCTGCGTGGCGTCTTCTACGTGCTGAACCACATCACCCTGACGGCACGCCCCACCGCCGCCGATGCCGAACAGCGCATCATGAACGCCCTGAGGCGCAGCGCCCTTGTGGACGCGAAGCGGCTCAACGTCGTCGTGACCGGAAACCACGCAACCCTGACGGGCAACGTGAGCTCCTGGGCCGAGAAGGAAGAGGCCGGTCGCGCAGCGTGGTCGTCCCCGAACGTGACCGACATCGAAAACCGCATCGTCGTGAGGGTCTAGTGGTGAGCTTGCCGATTGGCCTTCGCTGGGGGGCCCGAGCCAGGTTGGACAACAGCCTGGTGGCCAATCCCCTCGCCGCCTACGGTCCCATCATTCACGACGGGGATGGGGCGGGCAGAAATGCCCGGCCCGACCCGGTTGCCATCATCAAGACATCCATGAACAACTACTCCGAGAGCCTGTCTTCGCAATTCTTCGGAAAGGACAAGGTCGACCACGGCGAGTACACCGTCTGGATTTTCGCGGCCCTTGGGCTGATATTGAGCATCTGGGTTGTCGCTGGCCTCGGGGTGATGACTTCCGTCGAGGCCATTTCCTCGATCCTCATTTCCCCGAGTTTCGGGGGCATGGCTGCCGCGCCACTCTATGCAGGCCTGCTCGCCGTCTTGAGTGCCGGTTTCGTCGGCATTCTGTTCACGGTGCACCGTGCCCGCCAGGCTTCCTGGCACGAGCCGGTGCGTGGCTTCGCCGGGTTCGCCTGGGACGTCCAGGACTAGTCGACCCCTGAGGTAGCCGTGGTGAGGCCTTTGGCGAGCAGCTCTATGCCGAAGTCGAAGGCCTCCTCCACGTTCCCGCCCAGCTGGAAGCCGCCGGCCAGCTCCATGCGCAGGAAGCCCGAGGCCCACGCGGTGACCGTCCGCGCGGCGTTCAGGGCCTGGTCGGCTCCAGCGAGCGCGCCGGCGACCCGGATCACGGGGGCCGCGGCGGCGGCGAAGCTCGCCGGGTCGGGCGCGCTGTGCTCGGGAAGAGGCGAGAAGAGCAGTTCGTAGCTGTGGGGATCGACCAGCGCGAAATCCCGAAGGGCGAGCGCGAGCGCACGGAGGTCACGCCGCGGATCCCCCGTGCTGGCCGCTGACTCGAGACGGTTCTCGACGTCGCCCACCACGTCGGCGGCAACCAGCTGCACGAGGGCAGACCGGCTGGCCACCCGCCGGTACAACGACGGTGCCCGCACTCCCACCCGATCGGCGACCCGCTGCATGGTGAGCGCTTCGATGCCGTCGAGGGCAAGGATGGCCCGGCCGGCGGCGACGATCTCGTCCCGGGAGGTGCGCGCTGGAGTGGGCATGGGTGGCAACCCTTCTACCTCGTTGGCTATTGACGTTAGCTATCATAGCTATTTACGTTAGCTATGAGAACCTCATGTCAAGGAGAACCATGCTTGCCGCTTCGAACCTCGTCCTGCGCTTCCTGCTGGAGCTCGCCGGACTCGCAGCCCTGGGCTACGTCGGCTTCCAGCTGTTCGACGGTCCCGTCCGGTGGGTGACAGCTGTCGCCGCGCCGTCGGTGCTCGCCGTGATCTGGGGGCTTGTCGTCGCTCCCAACGCCTCGAACGGTCTCGCGCCGTCGGTGCGCGTGCTGATCGGATCAGCCCTGCTGCTCGTCGTCGCGCTCGGACTCGCCCTCGCAGGGCAACCCCAGCCGGCGACGGTGTTCGCAGCCCTCGTCGTCGTGAACACCCTGCTCGTGGTCGTCCTCGGCCAGGCAGCCACGACCGGGACGGAGGCGGTCCGGTGAAGCTCTCCCCCAACCTGCATCGTGTGGGCAACGACATCGTCGCCTGTTACCTGGTCGCGGACAGCTCTGGTGTCACCGTCATCGACGCCGGCCTGTCCGGCCAGTGGCGGGAGTTCGTCGCCGAGCTGGGCGCAATGGGCAGATCGCTGGCCGACGTGCGCGCCGTCGTGCTGACCCACGGGGACGAGGACCACATCGGCTTCGCCGAGCGGCTGCGCTCACAACACGGGGTGCCCGGTCTGGGTACACGAGGCGGACGCGGGAAGGGCACGCGGCGAGGGCAAGCCCGATGCCGGCTGGGGCCCGATGCGCGTCGGCCCGTTGCTCCGGTTCCTCTGGTACGCGGCGAGGAAGGGCGGGTTCAAGACCACGCACCTCACGGAGGTGAGGACGTTCGCCGGCGGCGAGGTGCTGGACATCCCGGGCTCGCCGCGCGTGATCCCGATGCCCGGCCACTCCCCCGGCAGCGTTGCCTTCCACGTGCCGGAGGTGAGCGCACTCTTCGTCGGTGACGCGCTGACCACCCGCCACGTCCTTACCGGCGCGGAAGGTCCCGGCCGCGCGCCGTTCACCGACGACACGGAGCAGGCGCTGGCGTCGCTGGCGAACCTCGCCGATGTCGAGGTGGACTGGATCCTGCCCGGGCACGGCGCTCCGTGGCGTGGTGGGGTCGCAGAGGCGGTGCGACGGATCCGCTCGACGGCGTCCTGACCTCGAACCGATCTCTGGTCAGCGAAGGATGCTGTGGAGGCCTGCACCGTAGGCGATCCGGCCCAGCGCGCCCACCACGGGGTCGATCCAGCGGGGCAGCCAGCCGACCACCAGGTGCTGCGTCCACTCGACGTCGGAGCCAGCCTCGGTGGGTGTGACGGTCCAGCGGACGCGGCCGCTGATCACCCGTCCCTGCTTGGCCACCTCGACCACCCCGGGCAGGTCACCAGGGCTCTCCCCCGCCGGCCGGCGCAGCAACTCGACGACCATCGGGTCGTCGAAGCCCAGCCGGCCGACCCCGGTGCGCGCGTTGAACCGTTGACCCACCCGGGCAACCCCCTGGTGCTCGAGGCGGGTGAGCGGGATGGCCTTGGAGTGGGCGTCCCAGTCGACCAGCCGATCGAAGCAGGCGGACGCAGGCAGCGGGGAGGAAGCCCGAATCACGAAGTCAGCCATGCTCCCGAGACTAACCACCGGTCCCTCAGCCAGCAGCTCAGTGATCGTGATCGTGCTCGGCCTCACCGCTGAAGTCGATCTCCATCTCGACGACGGCGGTATCGATGAGGTGGGCAACGGTCGCCTTGTCCTCAGGGGTCAGGTCCAGCCCGGCGTCCTCGACAAGCTTCATCGGGTCGAGTTCTGCGAAGATCCGCTGCACCTCTGCGCTGATCAGCTCCACAGCGATGGCGTCAAGGTTGTTCCCGAAGCCGGGCTGCTCCCACTCGGTGTCATCGTGCGCCATCGTTCGCTCCTGATCCGTCCACTCCCGCCAGCAGTGCCTGCTCGGCCTGCCTGGTCCAGCGTCCATCGTGCAGCAAGGCCGCCACCCGCGGCAGCTTCTCGGGAAGGTCGACGAGACGGACGAGCCCCTGGTCATGGAGTTGCGGGTAGACCATGATCTTGCCGCCCGAGGTGCGGTCGATGACCGAGGCGATGGCGTCGGCGAAGCCGGCCATGCCGGTGACGGCGTCCAGCGAGATCGCGGTGTCGAGTACGCCCGATCTCCACCTTGTGCAGGACGCGGGCGAGGTCGGTCATCTCCGAGCCGGAGGTGCCGATCAGGAAGACGTGGCAGTCGATGATGTGCTGCAGGTCGAGCTCAGCCATGGTGCCGGCCGGGAAGCCGGCGAACGCGTTCACGATCGCGCCGTCACCGGCAAGGTCGACCGCCTGTGACAGCACGGCGGGGACGGGGACAAGACAGGTCAGGTAGGTGTAGCCGGGCTGCAGCGGGCTGGTTCCGGAGTTGACGACGCGCACCGGCACGCCGTGGGCTGCGGCAGCCGGGGCGACAACGGCAGACAGGTGGTGCAGCCGCTCGTCGTTGAGGTCGGTGGCGTCGATGCTGATGCCGGGCACGTCGAGGACAGTCGCGCGCATGGTGTGCATCAGGCCCATCGGCCCGGCAGCCCCGATGATCGCCATCCGGTCACCGGGCCGTAGCTCACCGCTCGCAGGAACGTGCCGGTAGGCCTCCGCCGCGTCAGCGCCCGTCGTGCCGATGTAGCGGACGAAGTCGTAGTGCACCCGGCCCACGTCGAGCCGGACCCGCCGGTCGAGCCGGGCGCCGCCCAGCACCATGCACAGCAGGCTGCCGTTGCCCAGGAGCCCGCTCAGCTGCTCGATGACGGCGGGGTCGTGACCGAAGTAGACGATGTCGTCGAACCCTGGGCTGAGCTGGTCGAACCCTGCACCGATCGCGTCCGGGGACACCAGCTCCGGCTGGATCCCCACAACGAGGATCTCCGACGGCGCTGCTGCGCCGAGAAGGGCGGCCAGCCCGCGCAGGCTCGACACCGTCACCGGCCACGACGAGCAACCGTCCGCCCGGCTTCAGGGTGTTGCGCTCGGCCCGGGCGTAGGCGGCCTCGACCGTTGCCCACGGCTCCACGAGGGCTACCGCTGCGGCGGACGGCGTCTCGCTCACCCGCAGCAGGAACTCCTCGCCACCGGCGACAACCATGCGCTCGTCGACGACGACGTACTCCTGCAGCGCCCCTTCGAAGTTGTACCCGAAGGCACCGCTGGAGGCAGCGGTCGGCAGGTGCCGCCAGTCGGCCTGCACCAGCACCCGGTCCCCCACAGCGAAGTGGGTCACGGCCGCACCGGCCGCGACGACGCGCGCCACCGGCTCGTGGCCGGGCACGGTCGGTTCGGGGCCGGGGTGGTAGCTGGGGATCTCCGCCAGCTCTGCCGCGCTCAGCCCGGCGATCACGGGCAGCTTGCGCGGATGGTTCTCGAAGGCGTGCAGCAGCTTCGTGTCGCTGAAGCAGATGCCGCAGGCCTCGACCTTCAACAGCAGCTGGGTGGGGCCCACCGGGTCCACCGGCTTGGCTGCATTGTGCTCGAACCGATCCGCGCCGGTGTACTGGATCGCGTGCTGGGTAGCCGGAACGGCGGTCACTGGTTCCTCCTCAGCCCGCGGGCTGCTGCCCGCGGGGTCGTTGAGATCGTCACTCGCCCCAGGGCAGGCGGTCGAACAGGTCGGCCACCTCGCAGTAACGCTGGTAACGGGCGGCCACGAAGCCGGCTCGCGCCGGGTCGGGGTCGAACACCCGCCAATACGGGTTCAGGGTCCGGACGCCGGTGGGCACGTCCGCGAACGCGCCGACGCTGACGCCGGCGATGGCGGCAGCGGCCACCGAGCCGAGCTCGCTGACCGGGGAGATCTGCACCGGCACGCCGAGCACGTCGGCGAACCGCTGGCACCAGACCGGGGACTTGGTCGCTCCGCCGGAGAGCCGGACCGGCAGCCGCTTGGGCAGCGCGGCCTGCAACCGTTCGATGTGCCGGCGGTGCTCAAGGCAGATGCCCTCGACCACGGCGCCGAGCAGCTCGCCCTCCCCGTTGGAGGAGGACAGCCCCACCCATGCGCCACGGGCACCGGCGTCGGCACGGCTGCCGTCGAGGAACGGGAGGAACATCGGGTCATCCTGGCGTTGGGCGCGGGCGCCCTCGCGTTCGAGCCGGGCGGCATAGATGTCCAGGCCGTCGGCGCGATCGATGTTGGTCGTGCCGGTGACCGCCCGGTTCAGGGCCCAGTCGAAGTTGGACGCCGACGTCGGCGACGCCTCGCACAGCAGCGCCATCTCGCCGAGTGCGATGTTGGCCGCCGACGGCCGGATCGCGCCGAGGATCGAATCCATCGTCGCCTCCGCAGCAGGCACCAGCACCTGGTTCACGCTCCAGGTTCCGGCGCCGACGCAGATCTCGCTGCCGTCGAACACGCCGGATCCGTGGTGCAGCGCAGCGTTGTCGACCATCCCTGCCACCACCGGCGTCCCCGCCAGCAGTCCGGTCTCACGGGCCGCCCCCGCGGACACCTCGCCCACCTGGTCGGACCCGATCGGGGTGCGCAGCAGGTGCCGGAAGCGCTGCAGCCCGAAGGCCTCGATCGCGCGCTCGTTCAGCCCGAGCGGCTCCTCGCCGTGACCGGCAGCCCAGGCGGTGTTGTCGTACAGGCCGCCCGCGGACGCGTCCGACAGTTCCGTCTCGACGATGCCGGTGAGGCGTCCCCGCAGGTAGTCCTTGCAGGAGACGACGGCGTGGGCCCGCTCGAGTACCTCCGGCTCCGCCTTGGCGAGCGCCGAGAGGATCGGGCCGGGCTGGCCGGCCCACAGGCCGTTCCAGCTGTGTTCCTGAAGGTCGGCGTCCAGTCCCTCTGCGGCCCAGCGACGCACGGCGGACGCGGCGCGCGTGTCGGCCGCCATCACAGCAGCCCGCGCGGGCAGGCCGTGCCGGTCCACCAGGTAGAGCCCGTTGCCGTGCCCGGTGAAGCCCACGGCGAGGATGCGCTCCGGCCCCCGCGCGAGCTCGGCGAGGACGCCGCGGACGCAGGCCGTCGTTGCTTCCCACAGGATGTCGAGGTCTCGTTCGGTCTGCCCGGGTGCCGGGCGGATCAACGGCACCGAGCGCGAGACGGTGCTCGAACGACCGGTGACCACGTCGAACGTCGTCGCCTTCACGAGCGAACCGCCGGCATCGATCGCCAGCAGCAGGTTCCGGTTCATCGCCGCACCTCCCCGTGCGACCCCGGTCGCGATGCCGCGCGTGCCGCGCCGGCCGTCACCGAGCCCTTGGCCAGCAGTTCCTCCGCGGTCGTCTCGTCGGTCACGAGGACCTTGATGTAGCCGCCCCGGATGGCGCCGAGCACGGCCTCGGCCTTCTCCCGTCCGCCCGCGACGGCGACGACGTTGGGCATGCCGCGCAGCTGGTCGAGGCTCAGGCCGATCCGGCGGTTCGAGGTGGCCTCCGACACGATGCGTCCGTGGGCGTCGAACCATTCCCCGAGCATGTCCCCGACGGCGCCCATGGCGGCATAGCTCGCCACCTCGGCCTCGGTCAGCAGCTGCGAGCGCACAGCGGAGGCGCCCGGACCGGCGGCACCGATCCCGGTGAGCGTGACCGTGGCCGTGGACGCCAGCTCCAGCACCTCGCGCACGGTCTGTTCAGCCCGGAGCATCGTTGCGGCCTCCGGTGAGGAGACCAGCAGCGGCGCCGGGACAACGCGCAGGTGGTGGGCCACCTTGGGGTCACCGGCGAGGGACTGGGAGATGGCCTGGATCGAGCCAGCGGCCGAGGCGAGGGTGACGCCTTCCAGGGACTCCTCCGCCAGCATCGAGAGGGCCTTCGCCACCGTGTCGCCCCAGCCGACCCCGACCACGGCGCCGGGATGCAGGTACCGCCGGACGTAGGCGGCCAGCGCGGAGGCGACCCGCTCGTTCACCCGGCCGGTCGGCTTGGGGGTGTCGTCGTCGCGCGGCACGACGATCGCGTCCGAGAGCCCGAACGTGTCACGCAGGCGCGTGGCCAGGTCGAGGGCTGCGAGGCAGCGCGCGTCGATCTCGATGCGGACGACTCCCTGCGCGCGGGCAGCCTCGAGAAGGCGCCCCACCGTCTGGCGGGAGACGAACAACCTCTTGGCGACCTGGGCCTGGGTGAGACCGTCGCCGTGGTAGAGCCAGGCGGCACGGACGATGAGATCCAGGTCGTTCGGTGACGACGCGAGCACCATTCGGGATCCCTCACTACTTTCGGCGGCGGAGTGACCACGAAGGGCCGGCACTCCGGGCGACATTGCCAGTCTCAACGTAGGTTCCGGCGGCCCCCTGCCGATACCTGTGGGCGGCATGTGAGCAAATGCTCACCTGCTCGCCGGGGCGGACGGCATTGGTCAATCCCCTTGCCGCACCGTGTGCCGTCATCGGTACCAGAGGTCGAGGTAGCCGTCGACGATGCGCCGCATGCCTGCGAGCACCACCTCCTGGCGCCAGGCCGTCGTGAAGTAGGCGATGTCGGCTCGTCCCCCGACCGGAGCCTTGGGTCCGAGCAGGCCCTCGGCCGCGAGTGCTGCGGCGGCCGGCCCTGCGACGGCGTCGGCGTGCTCGACCATCGCGCGGAAGAGCTCCGGGCTGGTGTCGCGCTCGAGGATGGTCCAGATGTTCACCTTGCACACGCCGTCGGTGAACAGGCCGGCCAGCTGGTCCGCCGGCACGCTGGACGCGCCGTGCAGGACGAGGCGGGTGCCGATGCGGGCTGCGATGGCCCGCGCAGCCTCGGGCACGTAGCGGAGGTCGGCCGCGGAGGCGCGGTGCTCGGTGCCGAGGTTCGCCACCACCATGTCGACGCCGGTGCGGGCGACGAACTCCTCTGCGCGCTCGGGTGAGGTGAGCTCGCCGCGGACGCCGCCGGTGGCGTCCACGATCTCGTCGGCCGCTCCCTCGACCAGCAGGTCGTCGCCGTGGCTCGCCACGAACTCGGCGGTCTTGGCGAGGTTGACCTCCCAGGGTGCTGCGGAGGCGTCGTACATCACGGAGGAGAACCGGGAGAGGTCGCCGGCCAGTTGCTCGGCGTCATCGTCGAACTGGCCGTGGTCGAAGTGGGTGAGCACGTCGACGTCGGGATAGTCGCCGCCGGGACGGGCCAGCACGTCGCAGTCACCGAGGAACAGCTCGAAGCCGGTGTCGGGGTTGCGGCTGCCGGCGTAGTAGCGGGCCTGCGCGCGGTGGGAGTAGCGCCCGGTCATGGCGATGGTCACCGGGACCCGGGTGCCGAGGGCTGAAGCCTTGGCCTGGCAGGCCTCGAGCACCGCCTCGACGGTGGTCTGGTTCTCGGCACAGAAGGTGGGCACCACCCAGTTGCGTTCCGCGGCGGCAGCGTAGAGCGCAACCACCTTGTCCTTGCCGCGAATGATCGGCATCTGTGTCCTCGTCTCGTCGTTGCTCGCCCGGTGATCAGATCACACGGGACGGTTCAAAGGTCTGGCCGATCAGGGCCAGTTGGGCCTCGATGTCGAATCCGGAGCGCAGCGACTGCACCTGCGATCGCAGGAGGCGACGCTGGCCCGCGTCCATGCACGTCGCCGAGGGCGGCCTCGAGGTGCGTCCAGAGCCGCGCCTCCTGCCATCCCGGAACAGCGAGCAGCCGGACGGCACCGCTGGCGACGGCGAGCGAGAGGTGCCGGGAGGGCAGCGCCAGCTCGAGGGCGCTCCGCAACGCACCGACCAGGCGGTCCCCCGCGGCGAGCTTGCGCTCGGGGTCGCGCGCGACCCGCTCGTTGGTGTCGCCGAGGGCCGTGTTGTCGAAGCGGTGCAGGAGGTCGTCGATGTGGTCGAAGAGCGGCCCGGGGCTCACCCGTACTTCGCGGCGAGGGCCAGTGCCGACTCGGCCATGGCTGCACGGACGACGTACCTGATGCCCGGGCCGGCCGATGGCTTCGCAGACCAGCTCGTCGCCGGCAAGCAGCCCGAGGTTCGCCGTGAAGCAGTGGCCAAGGTTGTGCACGTAGAGCTTCCGGTCGCCGTAGAAGGAGAACGGCACGGAGGCGTCCCACACGATGCCCGGACACATCCAGCACGTCCACCGAGCGCTGCGCTCCGTCGTAGGGCAGCAACCGGTACGCCTCCGTCACGACAAGGCCCGGCTCGGTCGACGCCGCGGTCAGCGGCCGGGATCATCCGTCCGATCGAGGTCTCGACGAGGCCGACGCTGGCCGCGAGCGTCGGCTGCGGACAGCTCGGGCAGGCGCTCGGCCAGCAGGGTGCGCATCACGCCCTGCGCAGTCGTGCACGTTCTCCGCGAGCAGCACGTTCAGCGGTGGACGGCCGAGCTCGATGCGGCGGGACAGCGCCAGGGCAAGGGTGTCCGCCACCGCGGGAAGCGCTCGGGCGCCGACGCTGGTGGCGGCCAGCTCAGCGTCCACGAGCGCCTCGACCGCTGCCGCCGCATCCCGAACGTCGACTGCGGTGACCGGGGAGATCACCGTCCGGACGGGGCCGGTGGCGCCGACCGTGACGTGGGGGTAGCTGCCGGCCGTCGCAAGGGCACGCGACCAGTTCTGTGCGTCGACGTCGAGGAAGGTGACGGCCCAGCCGGCCTCGCAGAGGAGCTCGCCGAGGAACCCGCGGCCGACGCTGCCTGCGCCGAAGATCACGGCCCTTCGCACGGCGTCCTTCCCCGCGGACCCCCGTGGTCCGCCGACAGCATCAGTTGTAGGCGTCTCGACCGCCCGCCCGACAGCCGAATGGGCTGGTCTTGGGCATATGCCCAATTCTGGGCGCCACACCCGGGCTCACGGCGTTTACCCTTGCCAGACGCACATTGGTACCAAACCGAGACACAATCTGAGCATATGCTCGCTCCTGCGCATCCGCTTGTCGCGCGGATCGGCAGCAGGCCTAGCCTCCGGTCAGAGGGCGATCTGCCCCTGGCACGAGGAGGTGCTCGGAGAGGTTGGGAATGACTGCACACGAGACCGAGGCGCCACGTGGCGCCACGACTGTCGATCCGCGGGGTCACCAAGAGCTTCGAGGCGATCCACGCGCTGCGCGACGTGCTCTTCGACCTCGCGCCCGGGCGAGATCCACGCGCTGGTCGGTGAGAACGGGGCCGGCAAGTCAACCCTCGTCGGCGTCATCACCGGCCTGCTGCAGGCCGACCAGGGCACGGTGCTCCTGAACGGCACCGAGGTGCGCTTCCACAACCCGCTGGACGCGCGCGCCGCCGGTGTCGCGGCCGTCTTCCAGGACCCCAACCTGTTCCCGCACCTGTCGATCGCAGAGAACATCGTCACCGGCGCCTACCCGCGCAAGGGACTGCTGCTGGACCGCCGCGGCATGAAGCAGCTGGCCGCGCCCAAGCTGGAACAGCTCGGCTTCGACCTCGACCCCGACCGGCTGGTCGCGGAACTCACCGTCGCCGAGGCGCAGTTCGTCGAGATCGCCCGCGCCGTCGAGCCCGGGCTGCAGCTGCTGATCCTCGACGAGCCGACCAGCGCGCTCACCCCGTCCGAGGCGGGTCGGCTGTACACGATGGTCGAGACCCTCAAGGCCGCCGGCACCACGATCGTGTGGATCTCGCACCGCATGGACGAGATCCGCCGCCTGGCCGACACCATCACCGTCCTGCGCGACGGCCAGCACGTGATCACCGCCCCGGCCGCCGAGCTGGCCGACGACGACATGATCAAGGCGATGGTGGGCCGCTCGGTGGTCCTGCAGCGCGTGCCGCGCACCGAGGACACCGGCGCGATCCGGCTGAAGGTGCGCGACCTGAACCTCGCCGGCACCTTCGCCGACATCTCCTTCGACGTCGCCGAGGGCGAGATCGTCGCCGTCGCCGGCCTGGTCGGGCTCGGGACGCTCCGAGATCGCGCAGGCCATCTTCGGGCTGTCCCCCAAGGTCACCGGCACGATCGAGGTGGACGGCAAGGAGGCCCGCCCCGAGAGCCCCGCGGCCATGTCGCGGCGCGGCGTGGTCTACCTGCCCGAGGACCGGGACGCCGAGGGCGTCATCGCCTCGATGAGCATCACGGCGAACGTCGCGCTGCCCAGCATCCGCAAGCTCTCCCGCGCCGGCTTCATGGCCCCGCGCAAGGAGCGTGCCCTGGCCAGCGAGCAGCGGGAGGCGCTGAGCATCAAGGGCGACATCGAGTCCCTTGTCAGTTCGCTGTCCGGCGGCAACCGCCAGAAGGTGGCCCTGGCCCGCTGGCTGGCGACGAACCCGCGGGTGCTGCTGCTGGACGAGCCCACCCACGGCATCGACGTGGGCACGAAGGTGCAGGTGCACGAGATCATGCGGAACCTCGCCCGCAAGGAGCGGATGGCCATCCTGATGGTCTCCTCCGACCTGCCGGAAGTGCTGGCCGTGAGCGACCGCGTGCTGGTGATCCGCCGCGGACGGCTGGCCGCAACGCTCGACACCGCGCGAGGCAACCCAGGAAAGCATCATGGCCGCCGCAACGGGCCGTACCGAAGAAGGCGCCAAGTGAACTCCTCCTCCCCGACCTCGTCGCTCCTCGCCCGCCTCCGGCTCTCCGGCAGCGGCGGCGCCGCGCTCCGCGTCCGGTTCATCGGCGTGCTGGCGTTCCAGCTGCTCCTCGTCATCGTGTTCACCGACGCTGGCGCCACGGTTCCTGTCCTGGGACAACGCCCAGAGCATCCTGTTCACCGCTGCGATCCTCGCGATGGCCGCCGCCGGCCAGACCCTCGTGGTGCTGACCGGCAACCTCGACCTCTCGGTCGGCTCGATCATGGGCCTTGTCGCCTACGTGGTCTTCGACGTCTCCAGCCAGGCGCACTGGCTGATCGGCCTTCACCGTGCCGGTCGCGATCGTGCTCGGCGCCGTGCTCGGCCTGATCAACGGCGTCCTGGTGGCGTACCTGAAGATCCCGTCGATGGTGGCAACGCTCGGCACCCTCTCGGTCTATCGCGGCCTGGTGTCGTTCTACGCCAACGCCATGGAGGTCACCAGCGGCGAGCTCCCCCAGTGGATGCGCATCGCTCGCGACCCAGCGGTGGCTGGGCGTCTCCTCCTACGTCTGGATCGCCCTCGCCGTCGTGATCATCGTCGGCCTCGCGCTGAGCCAGCTGCCGTGGGGCCGCAAGCTGTACGCCCTCGGCTCCAACCCCCGCGCCGCCTACTACTACGGGCTCAACGAGAACGGGATCCTGGTCGGCGCGTACGTCGGTGCCGGCGCGATCGCGGGCTTCGTCGGGCTGCTGCTCGGCGCGCAGGTGGGCAACATCAACTCGCTGCTGGCCTTCGGGATCGAGATGCAGGTGCTGGCAGCCGTCGTCATCGGCGGCGTCAGCATCTGGGGCGGCTCCGGGAGCGTGTACGGCGCTGCCCTCGGCGCGATCGTGCTCGCCACCATCAACAACGGCCTGGTGCTGGTGGGCGTGCAGGAGTTCTACCGGCTGCTGTTCCAGGGCCTGGCGATCGTCGCGGCCGTCGCCGTCGACGCGCTGGTACAGAAACGGGTGCTCACAGCGACCCGCGCGCCGCGTGATCCTGGAGGTGGCGGCATGATCCGCGTCGCTGCGTTCCTACTCCGCCGAGCTGCTGCTGGTGGCCCTGATCATCCTTGCCGCCATCTGGTCGAGCCAGCTGTCGCCGTACTTCCTCGACGTCAACAACCTGATGAACTCCGCGGCCTTCTTCGTGGTGTTCGGCCTGATGGCGTTCGGGCTGTTCCCGATCGTCGTGCAGGGCGAGATCGACATCTCGCTCGCCTCGACGCTCGCCGTCGCCAGCGTCCTGTTCGCCAAGCTGTCGGTCGTCCGGGGTGCCGGTGCTGGTCGCCCTCCCGGTCGTGCTGGCCATCACCGCGGCGCTCGGCGCCATCAACGGCCTGCTCGTCGCGTACGCCGGCCTGCCGTCACTCGCCGTCACGCTCGGCACGCTCGGCGCCTACCGCGGCGTCGCCTACCTGCTCGCCGGCGACGCCGGTGTCACCGGGCTGACCAAGGACTACACCTTCCTCGGCATGTCCTGGGTCGGCATCGTCCCGTCCACCGTCGTGCTCTTCCTGGTGGCGGCGCTGGTGATCGGCGTCGTGATGGAGACCACGAAGTTCGGTCGCTACAGCTACGCGATCGGCGCCAATCCCGGACGCCTCACGCTCGGCATCCGTGCCGGTGCGCCAGGTGCGCGTCGGTGCCTACGCCATCGCCGGCGCCATGGCCGGGCTGGCCGGCTTCGTCTGGGTGAACCAGTACCAGTCGGCCCGCGGCGACAACGCCGACGGCGCCATCCTGTTCGTCCTCACCGCCGTCGTGCTCGGTGGCGTGTCCATCAAGGGCGGCAGCGGACGGGCGCTCGGCGTGCTGCTCTCGACCCTGCTGCTGGCCACCATCCAGACCGGCATGAAGCTGGCCAACGTGCCCGGCACCAACCAGACGCTCGTCATCGGCCTGCTGCTGATCGCCAGCATCGGCGGCCCGCAGCTCGTCAACCTCGTCCGGACCGCCGTCGTCAGACTCCGCCCGCCGCACCGGTCGGGGGTGAGGCCGGCGTCCGCACGTAACCGCCCGCAGCCCACTGCCCGCCACTTCGCTCAGCAATCAGCCCAGCCAGCATACCCGTTCAATGAAGAAAGGACAATCCCGAATGACCGAATCGGTCTTCACCCGCCGGCATTTCATGAGCATCGCCGCTGCCACCGGGCGCTGCCGCTGCCATCGCACCCGCTGCTCAGCGCCTGCACCACCACGGCCCCCGGGGCTGCCAGCGCACGCTCCGCGCATCCTCCGGCGCGCGCCGGCGCCAAGCTCAAGGTCTTCATGTCCCCGAAGTTCACCGGTCTCGCCTACTTCGAGGTTGCCCGCAAGGGCGGCGAGGACGCCGGCAAGGAGCTGGGCCTGGACTTCCAGTACATCGGTTCTGACAAGGCAGAGGCCACCGAGCAGATCGCGACCCTCACCAACGCCGTTGCCCAGAAGCCGAACGCCCTGGTCGTCAGCGCCATCGACGGCGACGCCGTCGCCCCGGCACTGCGCACGGCCCGCGCGGCCGGCATCAAGGTCGTCACCTACGACGCCGACGCGGCCCAGCGACTGCCCGCGACCTCTTCGTCAACCAGCTCTCCTACGAGCTGGCCGCGACGACGATGCTCGACGCAGCCCTGCTGAACTCCCCCGATGGCGGCCTCGTTGCCTTCATCTCCGCTTCGCCGACGGCGCCGAACCACACCGCCCACGTGAAGTTCATGAAGGCAGCCATCGACTCCAACCCGAAGTACTCGAAGTTCAAGTACGTCGACACCGTCCAGTTCGCCGCCGACGACGCCCAGAAGAGCCAGGACATCGCCCTGAACCTGATTCAGGCCAACCCGGACCTGAAGGTCATCATCTCGTCGTCCGCGGTTTCGGCCCCGGCTGCCGAGCAGGCCATCATCAACGCCGGCAAGGGCGGCAAGATCTTCGCCACCGGCGTCGCGCTGCCGTCCTCGGTCAAGGACTTCATCAAGAGCGGCAACTCCAAGGCCTTCATGATGTGGGATCCGGCCGAGCTCGGCTACGTGGCCACCGTTGCGGCCGCGCAGCTCGCGCAGGGCAAGATCACCACCGACCAAGGGCACGAAGATCGACTGTGGCAAGGCCGGCACGTACGAGGTCGGCGACAGACGGCGAGGTTCTGTACAACAAGCCGTTGATGTTCACCGCCGATAACATCGACCAGTACAGCTTCTGAGTTGATGATGTGTTGCCCGGGTCCTGGTGAGCCCGGACCCGGGCAACACAGCTTCCACCGCGATATCGAGTCAAGGACAGGTCAAGTGAAGCGCGGACGACACGAGGAAGTCGATCGCTGACGACCGCACCAGCATCCTCGCGAGCACCGCCTGGTTCTACTACATCGACGGCCTCACCCAGGCCGACATCGCCCAGCGCCTGCTCACCTCGCGCGCCACCGTCGGCACGGATGCTGCAGGAGGCGCGGGACACCGGCATCGTCCGGATCACGATCGATCCGAGCACCCTCGCGACCATGGGGCTGAGCCGGAAGCTGTCCGAGCGAGTTCGGGCTCGAGGACGCCCTCGTGGTGCCCCGACGGACCGGCACGCGGAGCGACGATCTCGGTGAACCGCCGGATCGCGATCGCCGCGGCCGGCTACCTGGAGCGCTACCTCAAGCCGGGTGCCGTCATCGGCTTCGGCTGGGGCGACACGGTGATGAACGTGCTGTTCAGCATTCGCCACGAGTCCCTGGACGGTGTCACGTTCGCGTCCGTGGCCGGCGGCATCGACCGGTACAGCCGGGAGGTGTTCGCCCAGGGCAACGGGGTGCAGGCGCACCTGCAGCTGATCCCCGCGCCCCTGGTGGTGAACTCCCCCGCGACCGCGGAGGCGCTGCGCCAGGACACGTCGGTGACCCGCGTCCTGGAGTTGTCGCGGACCGCGGTGGCCACCATCACCGGCGTCGGTGGCACGGAGACCACGGGCAGTTCGGTGCGAGCCGGCCTGTACTCCCCCAGCACGATCACCAGCATCGCCGAGCTCGGCGGTGCCGGCGACATGCTCGGCGAATGGTTCGACGCCGACGGCAACGTGGTGCGCGGGGCGACGTCCGACCGGCGCATCGGCATGGACCTGAAGGAGCTGCGCAGCATGCCCCACGTGATCGGCATCGCTGCCGGCCCGACAAGGTGACCGCCATCCGCGCAGCCCTGCGCGGCGGCTACCTGAACGCCCTGGTCACCGACGAGGAAACCGCAGAACAACTGATCGACAACGCTGGCTGAGCCTGACGAAGCCCACGCTGGCTCGAGCCTGACGAAACCGCCCACAACCGCTGGTCGAGCTTGTCGAACCCTCCACCGATCGAGAGGACCACTCCCGTGCCCACTGCCCGCGCGCTCCAAGCCCGGCGACCTGCCCGACGACATCAAGCTCGTCGTCGCCGACATGGACGGCACGCTGCTCGACGAGACGGGCACCATTCCCGACGACTTCTGGCCGCTCCTGGCCCAACTGGTCGAGCGTGGCATCGTGTTCGCCCCGGCCAGTGGCCGGCAGTACACGGCACTGGCCGACATGTTCGCCCAGGCCGGCCCCGGCGTGGCCCTGATCGCCGAGAACGGCGCGTTCGTCGTCCGGGACGGGCAGGAGGTCAGCTCGAGCCTCGTCGACCCGGAGTTCAGCCGCGCACACCGTCGCCGTCGTCCGTGAGGTCGCGAAGACCACAACCTCGGGCCTGGTCTGGTCCGGACGCCGCAGCGCCTACGTCGAGCGCAGCGACGAAGCCTTCCTCGAGCCAGGCCGGACGCTTCTACACCAGCCTGAAGGTCGTCGACGACCTGCTGGAAGTACCCGAGCAGGCGCTCAAGTTCGCCATCTTCGACTTCGACGGCGGCAGCGCCGGCTCGTCGGCTCTGCTGACCGAAGCGCTGCAGCCCTTCCAGGTGGTGATGTCCAGCGAGCAGTGGATGGACATCATGGATCCGGCCGTCAACAAGGGCGTCGCCCTGCGGGCGCTGCGGCTCGCGCTCGGCGTGACCCCCGACCAGACGATGGTCTTCGGCGACTACCTGAACGACCTGGAGATGTTCACAGAAGCCACCCACACCTTCGCAATGGCCAACGCCCACCCGACCTGCCTCAAGCGGGCCCGCTACCTCGCGCCCTCCAACGCCGACCACGGCGTCATCGCACGATGGCTCAGCTCCTGGCTGCCGTCGCCGAGGATCCAGCACCGCCCGTGAACGGAGTTGTACGCGCCGCCGCACCCCGGATACGTTGACGAACGATCCACCGGGGCGGTAGCTCAGCCGGTCAGAGCAAGGGACTCATAATCCCTGGGTCGTGGGTTCGAGCCCCACCCGCCCCACCAGCAGATTACTGCTCGTTCACTAGGCATCTTACCCTCGGACGGAGCAGGCCGCAAGAGGCCAGAAGGTTGCACCAGAGACCCCTCTTATTGCACGATAGTGGTACGTCGTGCAATAAGGATCGGAGGCTCCGATGGGCCGCGAACGCCGCGAGTTCGGCTCGATCCGCAAGCTCGCGTCCGGCCGCCACCAGGCCGTCTACACGGGCCCGGACCTGCTGCGACATGTGGCACCGACCACCTTCCAGGCGAAGATCGACGCCGAGGGCTGGCTCCACGAGGAGCGCAAGCTGATCGAGGCCAACGAGTGGTCTCCCCCGAAGCACCGGGCCGAGAAGGCGCGAGCGGCGGCGAAGACGCCCGACTTCGAGACCTACGCGAAGAAGTGGATCGCGAAGCGCCGCACCGACAAGGGCGAGCCGCTGCGGGCGTCCACGAGGGCCAACTACGACGCGACGCTGGAGCACCACCTGGTGCCGACGTTCGGTCGGATGCGGCTGCGCGACATCACCAAGGGCGCGGTGCGCCGCTGGTACGAGGACACGCTGGAGGGCAACGGCGACAGCCCGCGGGCGAACTCGAAGGCGTACGGGCTGCTGCGGGCGATCATGAACAGCGCCGTCGACGAGGACCTGATCGAGGCCAGCCCGGTGCACATCCGCGGCGCCGGCTACCAGCCGAAGCGGCGCCGGCTCGAGCCCGCGTCGATCGAGGAACTCGACGTGATCGTCGAGAACATGCCCGAGAAGTGGAAGCTGATGGTGCTGCTCGCCTCCTGGTGCGCGCTGCGCTACGGCGAGATCGCCGAGCTGCGCCGCAAGGACATCAAGCTGCGCCACGTCAACGGCCGCTGGACCGGCGTGATCCAGGTGCGCCGCGGCGTGGTCTGGGTGAACCGCAAGATCCAGGTCGAGCCGCCCAAGTCGGAGGCCGGCATCCGCGACGTGGCGATCCCGCCCCACCTGATCCCGATCATCAAGGAGCACCTCGAGACCTTCGCCGCGCCCGGCCAGGAGGGCCTGCTCTTCCCCGCCGCCAACGGACGCCAGCAGTGGCCCTCCACGATCACCAGCTACTTCAAGAAGGCCGCGACGATCGCCGGACGCTCCGACCTCCGCTTCCACGACCTCCGCCACACCGGAGCCGTGATGGCCGCCCAGCAGGGCGCGACGCTTGCCGACCTTCAGGCCCGGCTCGGTCACTCCACCGCGAACGCCGCACTGCTCTACCAGCACACCGCCAAGGGCCGCGACCAGATGATCGCCGCAACCTGCTCAAGTCTCGTTGATTCACCGTGATCCTGCGTGGAGGCTGGCGTCCACAGGGATCAGCCAGGCAGCGATAGGCCCAACTCTGGCCGCAGCCTGCATCCCCACCAACGTGCGCCCAGTACACTCGCGCCAGCGACGCGATCACGGCAAGGGTGGACTATGAAGTTCGGTTCTTTGAGTTCGAGACTTTCAAGGGGATAGCAGAGCTTACCCTCGAGCTCCTGCCCGCCTCAAGGGACGACAGCTCACGAATAGTCACCCTAGTCGGGCTAAACGAGAGCGGCAAGACCACTATTCTGGAAGCGCTCATCATTTCGGGCCGGCCAAGAAGCCACAGATCAAACCCAAGCACGTCTGACGATCAGAACCGCCACCTGCACCAGCTCATCCTATTGCCGGGCGAGCCAACTTCAATGGTCAATGACACTACCTTAGTGCGACTCTAGTGTCTCGACAAGAACGACAAGGCCGCAATTGCCAAGGAAGTCGAAAAGGAAACCGGATCCCAGATCGAATCACTCAATGACTCCGATCATGGCTGCAAACATATATGAATACGGAACAGTAAGCTGAAGAAGTCTCGCACTGTCTGGCCGCGCGTCATCGGGTCGGGAAAGGTTGCGCGTGAAAGGACCACCAAACAGCTTGACTCTCGAACAGCCTACCGCTGAGTGGAGAGCCACGATCAACGCAATACGAAATCGAGTGCCGCAGATCCTGGTACTTCCCCAACTTCTGTTCGAGTTCCCGAGCAATCGTGTTGACCGAGCGCGCAGACGAAACGGTCGTCAACCAGATGTTCAGAAGCCTCGTGCAGGACATCTTGGACTGCGTTGGGGACGGCATGACCGTCGCGGAACACATCGTGGCGAGGGCCTTGTCGACTGAGCCGGCCGATCGAGTTGCGCTCAACCAACTCCTATGGACATCGGTGCCGAGGTGACTAGATCCGTAGTCGCGGCATGGAACGCACTGTTTCGCAACTCGGACATGAACGACAAGCGAGTATTCGTCTGAACTCCAGACTCAACCATCGCACCTTCGGGCGGACTCGATGTCACCGCCACCTTCCAGCTCGAGGATCAAGGACAGCTCTTCTCCATACGTGAAAGATCTCTGGGATTCCCGTTGGTTCTTCGTCTACCTTCTACTGCAACATACAGGGGACGCCGTCGGCACGGCAGGGAGATCGTGTTCTTGTTCGATGAGCCCGCCTCCAATCTGCATTCATCGGCACAATCCCTGCTTCTCGAAAGCCTGCGCAATCTCCTAAAGAGGCGCAGATCATCTTCACGACCCACACACCACATCTGGTGAGCCCAGATCTATTGGAGTCGACCTACGTGGTGTCGAACTCAGCCGTCGACCCAACAGAGATCTCACTCACTCCAACCTCGCGCGAACGAGCATCGCCAATCAGCGCTACGCGGCGTTCGCGAACGCGCATCCCACAAAGACCCACTACTTCCACCGGTTCTCGACGTCCTTGAGTACCAGCCAAGTCGTCTGAAATGGTTCCGGCCGGTGTGATGGTTGAGGGGAAAATGGACTACTACGTGCTTCGCTACATTGAGCTCTTATCCCGGCTCGGAGAACCTTGGGATCGCCGTTGCGCACTCATTCCGGGGACGGGATCCGGGTTCACTCGACCTACCCACCAGATTGTACCTGGTCCCGGGCCCGCGACTTCATCATTCTCCTCGACAACGATCAAGGCGGGCGGGACGCTCGCAAGCACTATCTGCAAACGTTCGGTGAGACGCGTGTTGATCGCATCATCGACGTCTCCGATCTGTCCGGCTCGCAGAACTCGACCGACTTGGCGTCACTTCTCAGCGAGGACGACAGCCTGAAGTTTGCGTGCGTCTCGCCGACCCTGATGCAGGGAGCTTACACCAAACGGCTCTGGTCCCTGGTCTTGCACACGCGGTGGCGGCAGGTATTGACGTCAATCTGTCTCACGAGGGCACCGGCCGGTCTGCGCGGCTCACGTCGCTGCTCGCATCACGCCTCGCCGCCCTCCAAGCCGGGTCAGATCTTGGATCGACGGGGAGCTCGAGTGCGTAGGTTGCCCGAGGACTCGCGCCTTGGGCGGTCCCGATCAGCGCCACCTCTGCGTGGTTGGTACTCGTCGGAGCACCGCCTCGAGATCCACTACGTGAACTCGGATGATCCGGCGCCCGCTGCAAAGGCGGTCAGTTCGTCGGCGTCGATGCGGCGGCGCAGAGTGTGGACGCCGATGCCGAGGCATGTCGGCGGCCGCGGCCAGCGAGATGACGGCGCCGGGCTTGCCGGCTCCATGACGGACATGGTGTCGCGTCTTTGTGTGGTGGCGTTCAGAAGCCGATGGATGGGGCCGTGGGTCCCCGTGGCCGAACTGGGCAGGTGTTCCTCCTCCGGCCGGCGGCGGCGTGGCGGAGTGACGGTCTTCGACACCCCCTGCTCGGGCGCGGGCGGCCACCCCGGCCGCCACCGGCGGTGCTGACGACTCGCCACCAGAGGGCGGAGGCGGCATGCTCATCCGGCAGCGGTCCCTCAGCGAGCGCGTGCTCGACCAGTTGGGGAACGTCGACGCCCCTGTCCGCGAGCGCATGGAGACGGCGCGCCATCACGAGCCGCTCCGGGATCGTGCGCCAGCGCCGGGTCGAGGCGTAGGGAGCAGCCGCCCCCACTCCCCCAGGCGCCAGCGATCGATCCAGCCGCGCGTCGAGGTCGCGCTGCCAGCGCGCGCCGATGATGCGTCCCCTACGGCTGGCGCCCCGGTGGGACGCAAGTCGGACGCCGTGCATGTCCATCACAGCTCGCCACACCGAGCATGCCGCCGAGCAGGGCGCCGTTCTCGAACATCCGGGGGAGCGAGGACATCGGCCCAGCCAGTCCGGAGGGCGGCGCTGCCACGCGCTTCCGTGGTCATCCAGTGCTTCAACAGCCCGGCCCCGATCCGATTCGTGCCATCTACTGGGTGAACGCGACGAGATCTGGCTCGCCAGCCCATGGCAGATCGGCCGTGCCTCAGGCGGGTGCAACCGGCGCAGGAATTTCCGCCAGCATCCCCACAGACGTCACCGCTGAAGGACATCGAATCGAGTTGCAGGTTCCGCACGTTCCGCGCCGGCAGTCCAGCGCGTCGCCATCAGTGATCACCCTGCCCAATTTCACGGTTTCGCCAACAATCGCCCGATCACGTCAGAGCGCGCCGCTACGATGAACCACGGTCCACAGCAGAAGGGAACTCCGTGATCGGGCAAGTCTTCACACCAGACGCGCTCGCCGACTACATGGCCAAGCTTCTCCTGAACGACCCGGACCTGGCCGGACCGATCCGCTGCCTCGACCCCGGCAGCGGCCCCGGCACCCTCACTCGAGCGCTGATGGATCAGGCTGCGACGCGCGGACGCCGTTTCGAAAAGATCACACTGGTGGAGTCTGACCAAGCCTTCATGTCGCCTCTCCTTGAACTGCACGACAACGCGCTCGAACGGGCACCAGAATTTGACGTACACGTTACGGATTTCGTCCGCTACGCCGACACAGTGCTACGCAATGGCGATAGCTTCACACACATCATCGGTACTAATCCGCCGTACAAGAGCTTCCAGGAGCGAGCACGCCGCTGCGCTAAAGCATCTCGGAGTTGAACGTGTTCAATTATTACGCCGCCTTCCTCTGGTTCGGCGATCATCTCTCAGCCCGGCGGTCGTCTCGTTGCCGCGATTCCCCGAAGCTTCACGAATGGACAGATGTTCACTCAACTTCGTGCGCCACATCCTTTCACAAACAGCCATTGAAATATTTACGACCTTTAGTAACCGTGATGATCTGCCAGGGACTCCGTCCTTCAGGAAATCGTGGTCATATCACTCCGACGGGCGGGCGACACAATTAAACCTACCCGGTTTGTCGTGGCGGAGGCGGTAGTAAATATGACCAGATACACGAACAAACGACTGGTTCCATTGTCGCCGTCGGATTACCTACTTCCGATGCAGGAAGGGTCGGCCATAACCTTGCCGCAAAAACGCTTAACGGGCTCGCGGCGCAATTTGCAGAGCTTAATCATCAGGCATCCGTTTGAGGTACACACAGGCCAAGTAGTGGACTTCCGGCATTGCCGCGAGCATCGTCTGGCTATCGGGATAAAGCACGGTGCCACGATCGGATCCCGCGAACTCACTGTTACCGGGACAGCCACTCCGACACGATTCTTGAGAATAAATGATACCACCAGCCGCTACATTCACCCACCGGGTTGCGATGCTGGTAATGAAGCGTATTACCGCCTGAACAAGCTCCACGAATACGTGCACGGATCTTCAAATACCTGCGACCTCTCGAACACGGCATAGCCTTTCCCAGGTCACGTCAACCACGTGTCCAGGGGGCAAGCAGCCCTGAGCCCTCAGGATGCAGCGATGATTCTCGCCGCTGACCCACCCTGACACCGATCTGCAGTTTGGCCGCCTCAACGGGACCACTCAGGTCAGCATGTGATGATGTAGAAAGCTACGCTACTCGACGAAGGAACAGAACGAAACGACCGAGTCTGAAAACGAACCGCAAATTCGTGGACAACGGGGCCCATGTCAATGCCAGCCAACCTGTACAATCACTTGGCTTCTGAACCTGCGCAAGTATGGTCAGTTGGATCTCATCCGCCAACGCCGTAGCGTGTGGAGCTTGAGGGAGAAGCAGCGGTTCGATCGATACAGTGATCCGCACGCATCCGAGCCCGGCGATCTTCCTGCATGTCGATTACGACAATGAAGGAAATACCACCTACCACGTGGTCGACGGCAAGCAAAGGCTTTCGACCATCCTTGCGTTTGCGGAGAAGATGTGAGCAGCTTCCAAAAGACTTTGTACAGACCAGAAGTGGCGGGCGCAAACTGGAGGGGGCTCGACAAGTTCCCGCAGATGCGTCGCGCCTTTCGGGGTTACCAGTTCGACCGTCGAGCAGATTGACGATGTCCAAGAACCAGTTGTTAGGCAGATCTTCGAACGCCTCAACCGCAACTCTCGGAAGTTGGAGTCGCAGACGAGGCACGCTCGGTTTGATGGGTGGCTGGATTTCCTCGGTTGCAGGTCGTTGAGGCGATCGGCGCGGACGGCTGGAAGCGCATCAGGTTAGCAACGCCTGCGCGGGCAAGGCGTATGCAGGACGTGCAGATTCTTACCGAACTGGCTCAGGAAGTGCTCATCGATGTCGGGACCGATGGGTTTCGACCAGAACGCGCTCGATGAACTCTGCGCTCTCTATGACAAGATCCTGCCGATTCTGTCCCCGACTTCGACCAGGACGATTTCGTCCGCATATTCGAGGCAGGATTCGCGGACGTCGAGAGTGCCGACTCGGTTGTTACGGAGTTCGCCGAGGTCCCTGAATCACCTCTACCCGCTTGGGCCGTTGGCCGCGCTTGACTGGCATAACGTCGGGCCTGCCGAGTTTGCTCGTGCCTACCGACGCTTCATGACTCAAGTGGAAAGCAAGACCGAACTGAAAGTTCAAGAAGGAGGACAT
>CAVZBQ010000006.1:0-689604 GCA_963773595.1 uncultured Actinomycetota bacterium | reverse complement strand
CGGCGGTGCTGAACACTCGCCACCAGAGGGCGGACGCGGCATGCTCATCCGGCAGTGGTCCCTCCGCAAGCGCGCGCTCGACCAGCTTGAGGAACGTCGACGCCCCTCTCCGCGAGAGCGTGGAGCCGGCGCGCGATGACGAGCCGCTCCGGGTCGCGTGCGAGCGCCGGGTCGAGGCGTGGGGAGCAGCCGTCCCCACTCCCCCGTGCCCAGCGATCGATCGAGCCGAGCGTCGAGGTCGCGCTGCCAGCGTGCCGCCGCCTCCCCCACGGCCGGCGCCCCGGTGGGACGCAGGTCGGACGCCGGCACGTCCATCACCGCACGCCACACCGTGATGTCGCCGAGCAGGGCGCCGTTCTCGAACATCCGGGGAGAGAGTGACATCGGCCCTAGCCAGTCCGGAGGGCGGTGGTGGGAACGGACCTCCCACCGCAGTGCGTCTGCCAGCCGCTCGACCCTCTCGGCGCGGGCCTGCAAGTACGGCCCCCACACCTCGTCCTGGGCGACCCGGGTCGGGACGCCGCGCAGCCACGGCAACGGCCCGGGCTCCTTCTCAGGCACCAGCGAGGTGGAGACGGTGGTCGAGCACCGCGGCCGGGTCCCGTGCCGTGTCGAGCTCCCCCATGCCGACCGTCTCGCGCAGCAACCTCACCGGGTCGTGACCGTCGGCGGCGAGCCCCAGCAGATCGGCCCGCAGCGTGTCCCACGCGGGGCACTCGGTGAGCCACAGGACGAGGTTGTCGGCCTCCTCGTCGAGCCGCTGGCCGACCTCCGCCCCGAGCACCTGTTCGGCAGCGACACCGAGGGCGTCGCTGTACCGCGCGACGGCCGGCGCCAGCAGCCGCGCCGGGTCGTCCTGCTCCCGCAGCCGCGTGGACGCCGATTCGGCCACGTCGTCGTGGGACAGGATGCGCTCGAGCCGCTCGACGCCGGTGAGCAGGTAGACGGCGTCGGTGTGCGACCAGGCCGTGCGGGTCGCCGTCGCCGACGACCTGCAGGTAGAGGTGGTTCGCCTGCCGTCCGCGGGTGAGCATCGTGTAGAGTCCTGGCGCGACTCCTCGCCGCGTCGCGAGCCCGTGCATCGTGTCGGCGGTGAGTGCCCTGCGCGCCGTGGATCGTGGTGGCGTAGCCGAGGTCGACCCACTCGCTCGACGTAGTCGGCGGGCAGCGTCACGGCGTGCGTCGAGCGCAGGCTCTGGACCGCGCAGACTGCCGTCCGCCGCGACGGACGCGACCTGCCAGCGGTCGCCGTTCTTCACCCAGTCGCGGCTTCCGACCGGCAGCCGGCGATCGTTGTGGCGCGTGATCACCAGGTCGCCGGCCGCCGCGATGTTGCCGTCGGCGAGGCCGGCGCCGCGGCCGAGCATGCTGCGTCCTTCGTGGTGGCGCTGCTGGGCGAGCTGGTTGAGCTCGGCTGACCAGATCTCGGGTCGGGGCGAGCATGAGGGCGTCCAGGCCGTTCGCGTGGTCCTGCGTCCAGGCGTCCAGCACCGCGTGTGCCATGGTGATGATGTCGCCGACGTGGATGCGGTCGTGGTCGAGGTAGTAGCCGAGCGCCTCCGTCCGTCCCTCGCGCAGCGCGGTGGACGCCGCCGCTTCGGCCGGGTCGTCGAACCGCAGGACCTCGGTGAGCCGGCACGCGCCGTGCGCGGCTTCGATGTCCCGCAGGACGCCGCCGGCGCCGATCGCGGACAGCTGGCGGTCGTCGCCGACGAGGCGGACGCTGCCGCCGCGGATCATCACCTCGGCGATCGCCCGGTCGAGGCTGAGGGTGTCGGCCATGCCGGCCTCGTCGATGATGACCAGGCTGTCCGGGCCGATGCCGGCCATCCAGGCGGGCGTCGGCTGCTCGGGATGGTCGAGGCTCCAGGTGAGCTTGGCGAGGGTGTCGCAGGGCACGTCGAGCTGGTCGGCGAGGGCCTTCGCGGCGGCCGCGGACGGCGCCAGTCCGATCACCGTGCCGCCGGACTCGGTCCATGCCGAGCCGAGGACGCGCATGGCGGTGGTCTTGCCGGTGCCGGCCGGGGCGATGGCGAGCTGGACGCGGCGTCCCGAGCCGGCCATGTCGCGGACGAGGTTGCTCTGGCCAGGCGTCAGCTGCGTCCCGTTGGCGAGGGCTTCGAGCAGGGCGAGGTCGACGAGGCTCGGGGTCGACGACGCGTCCGTCGGTGCGTCCGGCGTTGGCGACGATGCGCTGCTCGGCGTCGAGGATGCGGCTGGAGGTGTACCAGTCCACGCCGGGGATCGTGTAGACGCTCTGGCCGTCCGACCGGCGCAGCGCGTCCGGCTCCTGGATCGGGTCGTCGACGCTGAGCCGGATCGAGCGGGTCTCCAGGGCGAGGTCGACGATGGTGTCGACGACGCGGTCGAGCAGTTCGGCGGGGACGCCGGCGGCGCGGGTCTGCCGCAGAGCCTCGGCGCGGACGTGCCAGCTCTGCCAGGTCGAGCGCTCGCTCTCCAGGACGCCGATCACCCGGGCGGAGGTGTCGATCAGCCAGTCGATGCTCGGCGTCTTCGGCTGGACGGCCGGCCGGTTGAAGACGGTGGCCAGCATGCCGTCCACTCCCCCGGCGCCGAGAACCTGCTCGGCCTGCGCGCGCCAGGTGGCGCGCTGCTCGGCGAGCGAGCGCGGCTCGTGCTTGGCCTCGCGGGTCTCGAGGTTGGCGCGCTGGGCGAGGGCGATCATCTCGGCCTCGGTGGGCGGGCGTCCGTGGTCGGCGAGGAAGGTGGCGGCGAGTTCGTCGCGGCGGTGTTCGATCTGTCCGCGGCGGGTGGACCAGCGGGCGGTGAGGCGCCAGGTCGACGCCGTCGATCTCGCGGACGGGACGCTTGCCGGCGCCGGTGCTGCGCTCGACGAAGCGGATGCCGAAGGTCTCGGCGAGGCGAGGCTTCGAGGGTGGCGGAGTACAGCTCGGACGCGGCGACCTTCGCCTTGTAGATCAGGTTGGTGTTGAGGGCGTACCAGCGTCCGTCGGTGCTCTGCACCTTGTTGGCGATGACGAGGTGGGTGTGGAGGTCGGGGTCGCCGGCGCGGGAGTCGCGGTGGGTGAACGCGACCGCGACCAGGCCGCGGGTCTCGACGTTGCGGATGCCGTGCGGGCCGACGCGGCTGAACGCCTGGGTCTCGAGGTACTCGACGACCTTGGCGACGGCCTGGCGGTGCAGCTCCTCGAGCTGTCTGGCTGGTGGCGAGCGGGGCGAGTGCCCACAGCGTCGAGAACGACTTCGTCGGCGACACGGTGAGGTCGACGCCGGCGATCGTGGCCGCCGACGGGACGCGACCAGATCGCGACCGCGCGGTGGAGTTCGAGCGGGTGATTCGGGAGGCCGGCCGAACTCCCTGGCGAAGAACTCGCGACGCCACCTCGCTGCGGATCTGGGCGAGCTGGTCCGGGTCGAGCTTGGCGTTGGCCTGGGAGTCCGGCCGCGATGTTGACGGCGGCGTAGCGGCGCTTGAGTTCCTGCCGGAACTCCGGTGAGCCGTTCGTCCGGACGGCGAAGGGACGGCCGAGCCGGCACGCCTTCTCGGCATCGCGCTCGCTGAGGCCGGCTTCGAGGGCGGCCTGTCGGATCTGGTCGGCGAGCGGGTGGTGGCCGTTGCCGAACAGCGCCTTCATCTGAGCCTCGGTGACCGGGTCGCCAGCGGCGATGCCGTCCAGGCCGTCCAGCCCCGAGCCCATCCAGACACCGGGAGCCTCGCCCTTCTCCTCGTAGTAGGCGGCGAGCCCGGTCCTGACGGTGGAGTCCTGCGCAGCGACCTGCCGGATCAGGTAGTCGTAGCCCGACCCGGCCGTGACCTTCTTCAGGCTGATCGTCACCACGCACCTCCTCTCCCGGGCGAGACCTGGACACCCTCCCTAAGCCCACGAGAGGGGCGATCGGGACGCTTGAGGGGCCACGAAGGCGCAGGTCTTCTCACTCTCCCTAGGCCAAAGAACTGGGCGATCGGGACGGTGCAGACGTGGATTTCTGCGGCCTCTCAGTTCCTTAAGCCGCCAGAACGGCTGTATTCGGACAGGCGGGAGCGAAGATTGTGGAGATCTTCAGGAACGCGGAGAGGCTTAGGAGTGGTAGGCGTCGCGGCGGTGAACGACCGAGACGACCTCAATGACCAGGCGCTGGTCGATGATCCGGTAGATCACGCGGTACTCGCCGCGACGGGCGGCGAAGAGTGGGGCGAGCGGCTCACGAAGCGGCTTGCCGACCTTGCGGGGATCTTCGCGGAGCGGTCCCATGATGAACTCGAAGGCTGCGGTTGCGACCTTCTCGGGGAGTTCGCGCTCGAGGGCACGGCGGGCCGACCGGGTGAAGACGACCTCGTAGGGGCCGGGCATCCGGCTAGCTCTCGCGGGCGGTCAGGGCGGCGCGAACCTCGTCGGCGGTGAAGACCTCGTTGGCCTCAAGCTCGGCGAGCCCGTCCCGGATGGCCGCAACCTCGTCGGGGTTGCTGAGGATGTCGAGGGTCTCGAGCAGGGAGTCGTAGTCGTCGGCGCCGAGCAGCACGGCGACGCGGTCCCCGTTGCGGGTCACCTCGAATCGCTCGTGCGTGGTCACGGCGGACTCCACGAGCTTCGACAGGTTCGCCCGGGCCTCGGCTAGCGACAGCGTGGTCATGTACAGAATTCTAGCGTGGACCGCTGGCAAGTGGTTATCCACAGCCGGGGGGAGGTTGCGGAACGTCACGCCGAACCAAGTGTGTAGCGGGTGTGTGGCGATGGGTGGTTGTGTAGAGTGAGCGAGAGTAGCGGATTCCAGGCTGCGAAGGTGGCTGGCGGGAAGAGCGAAGGAGAACGGACCCGGGGCTGCGGGTTGCAGGTTGTCCTGGCCTGCTGGGGCTGGCGCGAAGGAGCCTCGAGTTGCGGCGAACGATCGCGTCCGCCGGGTCCGGCTGGAGATCGCGATAGCCCGACGGCCAGGGTGAAGCCCGATGCGATCCGCGGTCGCCGTCTGGCGAGACGATCCGCGCCAAATATCCGTTCGACGCATGCGAATCTAGTCGGCTGGTCGCCACGCGACTCCTCTAGTCGCGCCAGCGTTCCCACTCGTCCCGAAGGTCGTCGTACCAGTCGCGATACTCATCCGGATCGTAGTCGGGCTCGAGATCAATCACTTCGGGAAGCCCTGCAAGCCGCAACTCCTCCTCTTGCAGGGTCAAGCCGCAGACGCCGCACATGAAGTCACTCGGCCAGAAGGTGCGATCGACCCAGTGCGAGTCCTCGGTGTGCTCGTCGCCCGCTTCGTGCTGAAGGGCACTCCTCTCAACGTAGCCGGACAGCCACCCCGTGTAATGGCACACGGGACATTCGTGCGGCTCGCCGCGGCTATCCGACAGAATCTCCGCCTCGCGAGCTCCTTGATCAGTGTCATGGCAAGTCCTTCGAAGTGATCTCCACTTAGGGATTGCAGAGGTACGTCGCACGCAGACTGCCGTCTTGAGCTCCTCAATCAGCACCAGACGGGCATCAACAGATTCCTCGACCAAGGCCGTGGCGTGTGCGTGAAGGTCGTCACCCCAGAAGGTAGTACATTCGTGCAAATTCCAGGAGGCTTCGACGCAGACAACCATGGCGCGAACCCCTCGCTTTCAAGTCCTCACTGTCGACCAGGGCCAGATGAGCAGCCGCGTTTCGGACGGCGAGAACCTGCTTCACGTCGTTTTGTGCCCAGCTCGAACTGGGAAGCGCATCATTGACAGACTTCCACGCCTCAAACGCTCCGACCGTGCGACAGTCCGCATATGTCTTGTCTGGAAGTCCACCGCGTCCCATAAGGAACAACTGCGTGTGCAAGTCGCCTTTCTCCGCGAGAGTGGACGGAAGGAGCTTGGCTAGGACCGCCTTCAGCGCTGATTCCACGGCTGCGCCGGCGGACAAGCAACGAGAGTCGGTGGTGTTCCATCGTCCAAACTGGCGTAGCTTTGAAGCGCGAATCGCGCCTGCCCGCGCGCCGTGTGAAGAAGAGACTCGCTGAGTCCTTTGATTCCGCCTGGTGATGCCACTGTGGTCACGCTCCACGCTAACAGCCGTGGCACGCCGAGGCGGCTCACCTCCGCAACCCGGCAGCACGGAATAGCCAAGCGCTGCGTTGTGAACCGGAGATCGCGGACTGGCGGGTGCGCAGAACACTGCCAATCGGCCCGTGTTGGCGGCGCGAGCCACTCAGAGGCCCTCCGGTCGATACGGTGGCGGCGTGGAATACTCGCCCATTCACCGGCTCCTCGGCCACGCGGCAGGGCCACTCACGTTCCACTTGGTCGACGCGGCGGTCGCGGCAGGGCTCGCCGAAACCAGAGATCTCGACTGGAAGCGATCAATACCCGAAGCCCCAGGCACAAGCGATTTCCCAAAGGACGTTGCGGCAATGGCCAACAGTGGCGGCGGGATCATCGTCTACGGCGTGACTGAGAGCAATAAATCGGCGACCGGTAGGTTTGATGTCGGTGAAGTAACCGAAACCCAAGAACGGACCTTAAGAGCGGTTGCTGCGTCGAGAATCAGCCCGCCAGTCCTGAATCTGCGCATCGAGCGCATCCAGTCGGACGAGAACTCTCCCCGAGCGCTCGCCGTGACAGTTCCTCCAAGCGATACCCCTCCACACCTCATCTTCGAGAATCAGGGGTTTCGCGGCCCGGCGCGAAACGACGCGGACACTGTATGGATGAGTGAGCCGCAGTTGGCAGCCGCCTACCGGTCGCGCTTCGACGGCGAACAAGACGCCGAGCTTGAGCTAGATCGGCTCTACGAGTGGGCTGGTCGACATGCCCGCACGGCGGAGCGAGCGTGGCTCGTTGCGGTCGCACAGCGAAGTTGCGCCCTCTGGATCAGGCAACCGAATGACTGCAGTTCAGGCCCGCGAGATCCTCCAAGCGGGCCAAGTACAGCTCACGGATACGGCGAAGAAGGCTCTCCGTGTTCGATCTTCTCGACCTGGGCGCGCCGCGGCCAGGTCTGCGGCGCCAAGTCTTTCGGGCCTTCAACGGTGGGGCCGGCTTCCGCGAGGCCTGGATGAGCGTTCATGACAATGGTGCGGTGACGGTGGCGATGCCCGTGGGCGGTGCCCCAACCGGCTCTGGGAACGATCCCGGGACTCAGGTCTCTGCCGCCCACCTCGAAGGCGCCATCGTGGACTTTGTCTGTGTCGCGCATGCCGCGGCCGAGCGGCAAGGGTGGAGCGACTCGACATCGACCTTGGCATTGAGTGGGACAGCACCGAGCCATTACTCGTCGTGGCTCTTGACGCCTACGGGCTCGAGCAGTCTGGCTGGACAACACCGCTCCGCACGTTCGAGCACATCCGGTCGAGCCTGCGGTTCCGGGGTGACGTCGCCGAGTTGGAATCGCAGTCCCGGGAGGTGGCGCTGGACGCGATCGATCAGGCCGGATTGAGGTTCACCAGCACGTTCTTGACTGCAGATTCGGGTCGCTAGCCCTACGGTCGACACTTCTCGACCCATCACGCCACAACCGCACAACGGGCTAGCAGAACCACTACCGTGAGTCCGTCTCACCCAGCGCCATAAGGGACTCGCGTATGCCTAATCGAACATCTGATCCAAACTGTCAGTGCAGACCCCTAGCCTGCGACGGTGACGAGGTGGACTGTGGCGACTGAAGGTCTGACCATTGCGTTCCACGGGCCCGAGACCGTGAACGGCGAGATTGATGTTGGCCGCCTCGGCGCTGCCCTAGTGGCGTTCGGATTGTTGCTCGACGCAGCCAAAGCCGCCGACCCTGACCTGAGGGGCCAGCCACTCAACGTCGCCGTTGTCGGCACCGATGAGGGCTCGTTCGATATCCAAATCATCCTGGAGGGCATCGGCACTGCCTGGGACGCCGTAAAGGCGTGGGCCACCGGGCCGGATGGCCAGACGGCGTCCGTGGTTCTCGGCGCTTTCCTTTCAAACGTCCTGGCTTTCCTCGCCCTTGTGAAGACCTCGAAGGGGCAACGACCCGAACCGGTTGAGACGTCGGCCACAGACTTCACGTACGAGGCACCCGACGGGACCAGGATCACCTGTTCGATCGATGTGCTGAAGTTGCTCCTGAGCGCCCAGGCGGTGCGCTCCGCACGGGACTTCGTGGAGACCCTGGACGACGACGTGACCAGTGCTGTGATAGTCGCGCAGGTGGGGCCACGAGTCGAACTCACCAAGGAGGACCGGCCATCGTTTCAACTGTTTCGCACGGTCCCTGGATACGGAGACCGATGAGCCCGCGCGGCGCGAGACCACGATCTCACCCGGATCGGCAGTCTTCGACGGCTCGGGCCAGTGGAGCATCATCGAGTTCGGCGTGAAGTACAAGGCCAAGATGAACGACGCGGACTTCACCCTGTTGGTTCAGCACGAGAACTGGCCGATCACGGCTTCGGACGAATACCGGGTCGAACTCGCGAGCACCAGCCACTTCACACCCACGGGGCAGCGACGCTGGGATCGCTCGATCGAGCGTGTCATCTCGTACCGGAAAGCCCCAGGCGAGCCGTTTCGCCCGCTCCCCCCACCCCCGAACGGAGCCCTCCTCGTAGCCCGCCGGCAAGAAGCAACCAGTTGCTGATCCGGTCGGCGTCGCTGCACTGAAAGTTTCACTGAAGCTAAGGAGGCGCGTCGTTGTTCCTGCGATTCGACTGCGCAGACCCGGGGGTGAAGGTGCCCCGGGATCACCCGATTTCATTCTCATGCGCGGGAGCCTGTTCTCCACGGCGTCCGATGCGCATATACCCTCCACCCTTGCGTTGCACCCCGACCGGGTGTCGAAGGTGCCCACCACCGTATGCTGCGGAGCATTGGAAGTGCATCGTTCAGCGAACGATGCGTAGCACCCGTCGTGGTGGGAGATGAGTGAGATGGACAGGGACGAACTGAAGGGTCAAGTCGACGAGCTGATGCGCCAGTACGGTGACGAGGAGATCGATGGTGAGACCTACATGAAGGAAATGATGGACTTGACGACCTCTGCGCGAGATGACGGCGATGCTCAAATCTCGACGGGTCAGGCTGACAGCTGAATCCGGGCCACCGGGTGACCACACTGGAACTGGCGTTCGGTCCGACTAGTTAGGCGGCTCCTCCTTCTCGGGGGACAAGCCGCGCCACGTCGTATCTGTTGGAGCATTGGACGAACCACCAGCGCAGGCCCACACCCATGTGGCCGCCACGACCGGTAATGCGAAATGCAGCCCATTGAGTTCTAGCGACGTGTCGCGGGTCGCCCAAGCAATTGACGGCATGGAAAGCGAGCTGCTTCTCGGTGGTATCGAGGCTGTCGTCCATGGACCACGCCGCCTTCAAACCTAGGTAGGCCAGTTGACTGGCGACTAAGTCGCTGTGCTGAGCTGAATGGCCAACCAGTGCCGCGCGAATCCCTCAATACTTCTCCTCGCCACGCCAGCCACCGCCTCCCGCCGCTCGAGCATCCTGAAGCCCTGGCCGTTCACCGATCCCGCGAAGAAGACGAATGAAAGAGCGTTGAAGATTCGTGCGCGGCCCCGCGGCATGTCAACCCCGCCGTCCTGGACGGGGCCGCGTGCAGGGCCGGCAGGAAGTTCTCCTCGGGCAGGTCGACCGTCGCGTCCAGGATCGCGCGGGCCTCGGCCTCGACCGGAACGGCCGTGCTTGGCAGCACGGACCCGCAACCGGGCATGCGTGCGCTCGTCGAGCTGCCTCGATCGTCAGGGTTGCCACCGTCCACCTCCCGACAGCAACGCTAGGAACCAGGTCGCCCGGCGGCACTCGATCCAGCCCCCCGAGGGCGCATACCCCCACCCCTTCCAGACCTACCCCATGGGGGTATCTGAAGACCCAGGGATACTACTACCGGAATAGTTGCATGCAATAGCGTGCAATAGCGTTTTCGCTAGTCGTCAGGCTGATCGCTAGGGACGTTTCGGTGGAGGGCGGCAATTTCGGGGCCGTTTCCCTGGGTGACGGCGCGCCTCGGGTGCCTTGCGGCGAGCCAGAGACCCAGCACGTCGCCCGGCGTCCAGTCTCGTCGGCGACGGCTCATCGTCCCACCTTGTCAGATGCCACTTCTCGGCCCGCGAGGTACACTGGATCAGTCGTCGGCGACGGTCCCGATAGGGGTGGGGGTATAGCCAGAAATGCCCAGAAATCGACCCTGAACGCGTCCTTGTTGCACACGGCGTGCAATAGCCGTGCAATATGTCCTAGTCAGCGACACATTCGGGTCACTCATAATCCCTGGGTCGTGGGTTCGAGCCCCACCCGCCCCACCAGCAGATTGTGGTGCTTCGGCTAATGCTTGACGTTGGGCTTCGGCTGATGCCTGACAGTGGTTCAGGTGATGGTTGACACCTACTTCGGCTGATCCTTGACACTCCCGTATGCGGGAGATGAGTGTGGCGGAGCAGCGATATCAGGCCGTGTTGGCTGTGATCAGTGACGGCGAGACGGTGACGGATGTGGCGGCCCGGTTCGGCGTGTCACGGCAAACCATGCACACCACGTAGACCAGGTCGTAAAACAGTTCGAGGAAGCTGACCCGTCACTCTGCGATCACCTCACGGGTGGGTGCGCGGGCGACGCCAGAAGTACCGCCGGATCCGTGCATCCACCTCGGTACCCTCACTATCGCGTCAGTGCCATCGTGACGTTCCGGCGCAGCTGGCCGCACGGCGCAGAAGTACCGCTCACCACCGCCGCACGCGTTGGCGGTGGTCGCGCACGTTGTCGCCCTCGATCGAGGTGCGCTGGGTGCCCCGCACCTCGTCGACCTTCTGGTCCGTGCCGGTGATCGGCTTCGACTCGATCAGCGTCTCGCGTTCAAACGAGTGCGACTTGTCCGTGTTGCGGTAGTACTGGAACAGCCCCCAGTAGACGGCGACCGCACCGGCGGGGCCGAGCAGCAGGATCCACGGGGTGTCGCCGCTCGACGCGAGGGGGATGAGCAGCCCGATCAGCAGCGCCGTCATGACATCACCACCAGGAGCCACAGCGCGATGCCCTCCAGCACCGTGCCAACGGTCAGCGCCGCCAGGATCAGTCGTCCCTGGGAGACCGGGACGCTGCCCATGGTCTCGCCGGTTCTGCCGTTCACCGCGATGTAGTGCACCATCGCCCGGCCGTTCTCCTCGAAGTAGAAGGAGTAGAGCCACACCGGCAGGTACATCGAGACCCAGCGCGTGCCGTGGACGGAGAGGTGCTCGGCCTCCCAGCGCACGCCCCGGTTGTACCTGGCCACCGACCCCTCGACCTGAGAGCGGGCGATGGACAGCAGCTGGTCCTCCAGGACGGGCTGCACCTGCGCCACGTCCTGGTCGCGGCGCTCGGAGGTGAAGCCGACGAGGTAGTTGGCATTCCACTGCACCGCGCTCTTGGTGTCGAACGGCAGGATCGTGTTGATCACGTTGTTCGTGTTGACGAAGGCGTTCATGTTCGCGCGCTCGGCCGAGGACTCGATGGTGAGGTCGTCGACGGTGAAGTCGACGTGCCGGCCCACCTGGTACACGTCCGCGTCGTAGTAGGTCTCGTCGTGGTCGCCGTTGCGCCGGGTGTAGCGCCTGGTCTCGACCTCTCCGAAGCCCTGCACGTCGGCGCTGGCGTTGCCGTCGACGACCATGTACGGCAGGTAGACCCCGACCACCTTCTCCGGGGCGAAGTCGCTGCGGAACCTCCGGTGGGCGAGAAGCCTGCGGGCGCCGGCGAAGTCGCGGATGTGCTGCACGGCCTGGTCACGGGTGATGCCGAAGGGCAGGACGGCATCCGGCACCGCGCCGTTGGGCACCTGCTCGTTGATGGTGAGGACGTGCCGACACCAGTGGCAGCGCGACGACATCGCCGCAGCCGTGTTCACCACGACCTCGGAGCCGCAACCGGCGCACTTCAGGGTGATGACTCCGGAGACCTCCGGGGAGATGTCGGTGGCTCCGGAGGCGACGACCATCTCGGTGAGGTCCTGCAGCGGTGCCTCACCGGACACCTTCGGCTCGATCATCGCCTCGGACCACTCGTAGCGGCAGAACAGGCAGACCAGCATGCCGGCCGAGACCCGCAGCTGGATGTCGGTCGAGCCGCACTTCGGGCACCGGTTGACGCCGTCGCGCAGGGCCTCGTTCGAGGTGTCGACGGTCTGCGGCCCGGGCGTGTCAGCCGGGGGCGGGGCGGCCGCCACCTCCGCGGGTGTCGCCTCGGAGTCGCTCATTCCCGCGTCCCTAGAGCCCCAGCGCCTTCGCCTTCGCGGCGTCGTAGTCGGCCTGGGTGATCAGCCCGGCGTCGAGCATCTCCTTGAACTTCGCCAGCTTCGCCACCGGATCCTCCGCCGGCGCCTGCGGGGCGGGCGCCGGCGCCTGCGGGGCGGGCTGCACCGGCTGCTGCAGGGCCCCGATACCGGTCGTGCCGGCCGCCATGCCCATGCCCACCAACCCGCCGGGGCCCTGGTTCTGGCCGGCGGCCTCGAAGCCGGCCGCCACCGAGGCCTGAAGGTTGGAGTTGCCGCGTCCGCCGGCGAGAGCGTCGGCGCGCTGCACGTTGCGAAGCAGCTCGCGGGTCATCTCGTCGTACTCGATCGAGATGATCGCCGTCGCCACGATCGTGAGGCCGCGCTCGGCGCGCCACTGGTAGTTCTCCTCGACCGCCGCGGAGAGGCTCCTCGCGAAGCCGTCGGAGTCCTGCTGGATCTTGGTGATCCGGCCCTTCGCGGGATCGTTGGTGTACATCGAGAAGGCGGGCGCGAGTGAGCCGACGACCTCGTTGAACAGTTGGGCCGCCGCGTCGTTCTCGATGTCGGTGAAGTCGAAGACACGTCCAGGTTCGAGGTAGGTCGCGGGGACGAACGACTTGATGAAGAGGATCGGGTCGACGATCTTCAGCGTGTAGCTGCCGCGGGTGATCGCGCCCACCTGGGCGTTCATGTAGGCGTCGTCCCAGTAGATCTCGGACTGGGTGCCGAAGCGGTTGTTGGGCAGTTCCTTGAGCGTGACGAAGTAGGCCCGCTGCTGGGTGCCGGGACGGCCGCCGAACTTGAATCGCTCCCAGGACGTGGCCACGGTCGAGCTCACGACGTCGTTGCCGGCGAAGATCGACTGGGAGTCCTGGGCCTCGGAGTTCCACTCGTAGGCACCCGCCTGCGCGGCGAAGCCAGTGATGGCGCCGTCCTGCATCAGGACCAGGCCGTAGCCCTCGGGGACGAGGATGCGGCTGCCGTTGCTGATCACACCTTCAGAGCCGTGCGTGTTCGAGCCGCGCCCGGCGTTCTGCCCCTGCGGGACCGCCGCGAACAGCGCTGCCGTCGGGGCCAGACCGCCCGGGACGGTGTAGAAGTCCTTCCACTGATCGGCCAGCGTTCCGCCGAGTGCTCCGATCGCCGCCTGAATAAGTCCCATCAAAGGCTCCTTCGTCTGTGGGTTCCTCGTCTGCCGCCGCTGGCAGGTCCGGGTAGGGGCCGTCTCTCCCGCACACGCTCACCCTACTGACCCTGAAGGCGAGCGCGGTGAGCGTCGGGCAAACCTGCGTGCCCGACAGGCAGGCACAGTCGGATCCGGTCTCATCCGGCGGATCGTCGAGCTGCCCGGCCGCGATGCGGATCCCCTTCCTGCTCTCGGCCAGGTGCGCCGCTTGGGCCCTCCCGCTGGCGATGGCCGTCTACCCGACACGACGATGCGCACGGGCTGACGATACCGATCTCACTGAGTTCTTGGCTCCTGAGCGTGCCGACCGCCTTCTCTGCAACTCCAGGTGCGGCTGGGAGATGCGCACTGTCGGCACCGGTCGACTGCCGGTTCGGTTGCGCGAACGACCTGGCTGTTCAACCCGGGGGTACCTGAGTCAGCAAGGGTCACCCGGGGACTTCTTGGGCAGCGGTCCGGCGAGGCCGGCGCCAAGGGTTCTTTCCTGGACGATTCGGGCGAGTGCTGTCACGCAATCCCCCGTTGGCTGGTCTTCACGGGCGTCTGGGCAGCGCCGCGGACCTCAGCCACGCCTGGAAGGCCGCGCTGGGCTCCACCCCCAGCTCCCGCCGGGCAAGGTCGCGGTAGCGGACGTAGGCCCGCCGCGCTTCGATGAAGTTGCCCTCCGCGACGTGGGCTTCCACCAGCGCCCGGTGCGCGCTCTCCCGCAGCGGTTCGACCGCCACGGCGTCCATCGCTGCGTCGATGGACTCCCCGTAGCGTCCAGCCGCCCGCAGCACCCGGCTGAGCACCTCCAGGGCGTGGAGCATGCGCTGCCTGATCCGTTCGCGTTCGAAGATCACCCATTCGTCGTACCAGCCCGGCAACAACTCCGCGACGGTGGTCGTCCACTCCGGAACGTGCATGTCCTCCTCGGACGCCGTCCCCGCGATCAGCCGGTCCGCCCAGGCGCACAGCTCCTCGAGGTCGGTGGTGGTGCGCTCACGCAGGAAGATGCTGCTCTTGTCCGACTCGAGCACGCCGATGCCCGCCCCGCGCAGCCGCCACATCGTCGAACGCAGGTTCCCGGAGGCACGATCCTCCGTGCCCTCGGGCCACAGCGATCCCGCAGCGTGCCGGCGATCCACCCGTCCCCGCTGCAGCGCGACGAACGCGAGGAGTCGCTTGCACCCCTCCGGGACGGCGTACCTCCGACCGTCCTGCAACACACACGGCTCACCCAGCAGATAGATCACATCCGCAACTGAATGACCGGTCTCGATGTACGCGGCGGTCATGCTGCTCCCCCTTCGCGTCCAGCTAGGAAGAGTCAGACGCTAGGACCGCCGCGTCACGACAGCGTCACATCCGTCACCACAGGCGCACCGCCAAACTCAGCAACCCTACGACGCTGTCTGCGCCGGGTCCGGTTCCTTGGGCTCGTGGTGATTGTGGTGATGATGCCCGCACCCGCAATCGCCGGAGTCGTCGGACTCCGGGTCCTTGCTCCCGTGGTGGTGATGGCCGCACCCGCAGTCCTCCGGATGTTCGTGCTCGGGATCGTCGGGCTCGTCGGAGTCGTCCGATCCGCTCGGCTTGTCGGAGGCACACGGCTTGTCGGAGCCGCACAGGCGGTCATAGATCACCAGGATCTCGACGACCGGCGCCGCGGTGAGCTTCTCGCACCAGGCCTTGGCCGCCGCGCGCTGGCAATCCTGCATGGCCTGCGCCCCCGTGAGCAACGACACGGCCTCGACGCCGGCCGACCACGTGGTCAGGGCCAGGCACAGGCAGTCGACGTAGGCGGCGTTGTCCGCGTAACCCAACCAGATCCGCCCGAGCCTGCGCTTGAGGACCAGAGCCGTGGCGTACTGCTTCTTGAGGTCGATCTTGGCTGCGTCATCGGCGAGAGCCGCCATGATCGCGTCCAGGTCCGCCTTGGCAGCGTCCACCCGCTCGGTCAGCTTCCCCGGCTCGAGCACGAGAACGTCGAAGCACGCCTTCGCGCTGTCGACGTAGGCCTGGTAGTGCGCGATCCGGCGCTGCAGCTTGCGGTAGCTCTCCGGCGGCACCGGGTCGAACTCGATCGTCTGGACGCAGCAGCCCAGCGGGCCCTCGCAGCAGTCCAGCTGGCCCTCCACCTCGCAGAACGCCTGGTCGAGGCAACGGATGACCCGGTCCTGCTCGATCAGGCAGCGGATGCGCTCCAGGAGGTGCTTCACCTGGTGCTTCATGTCCTGCACCTTCAGCGCGGCCTCGTGGCGATGCTCGCGGTAGTCGGTGCGCGCCTGGGCATAGGCGTCCCTTGCCGCCTCGAGTGCTTCCGAATGCGCCTTGGTGTACTCCAGCTGGGCAGTCAGCCCCGCATCGCGACACTTGCGTTCGTCGATGGAGGACGACGGGTCGCAGCCGCCCTCATCCTGTGGCGGCCGACAGTCCCGCCAGTCGTCTGGATCGTTCGTGCGTGGTCGATCCGTGCTCATGGTGCTCCCTTCAGTGACGGCGCTCCGAGTCTCCGCAGCCGGCTGTCACCGTGCCGTCGCGCCCGAGGCCGCTGGCGACGCGACGGTGACGCCCGCTCCGCACGATGACGGTCATGGCGGGTTACCAGGCGTTGCAGGCGGCGGGCGTGAGCATCGTCGCCCTGCTCAATCGCCGCTTCGGTGAGCGGGACGGCGGCGCCGGCCTGGCTGCCATCCTCGCGAACACCCGCCAACTCAAGACCATGGCCAACAACAACGGCCAACTCATCCAGCAGCCCGCCATCTCTGTCTTCTGCTACCGGGTCAGCGTGAACCGGGAGACCCGTCCGGGCTGGTCGGCTGTCACCAACGCCGACGGCATCCCCCGCATCCCGCTGCAGCTGCACTTCCTGCTCGGCGCCTTCGCCGCCACCGTCGAGGAGGAACTCCTGTGGCTGGGCCTCGCCGCCCAGGTGCTCGAGAGCGAAGGCATCCTCACCGGCCCCCTGCTCCTACCGGTCACCCTGGGCGGGGGCGGCGCCGTGAACCCGTGGCTGCCCGGAGACATGGTGCAGGTGGTCACCGACGACCTCGCCATGGACTCGATGAGCGAGGCCTTCCAGGCGCTCAGCACCGACTACCGCCTGCAGCTGCCCTACCTTGCCCGCGTCATCGTCATCGACGGGGAGCCGCAACCCGTGGGGCCGAGGGTCGCCACCGTGGCCGGACGCATCGACCGGACCCCGTCATGAGCACAGACACCATCGAGACCAGCATCGGCCCGGTGCCGGTGCTGCACCGCCTGGCACTCGGCCTCATCGCCCACGACGTGGTCACCGACCGCGGCACCACCGGGCCGCTCCGGGTCGGCTGGGAAGCCGCGGGCCATCTGCTGCCGCGCGGGCGCGAAGCCTGGTGGCCCTGCGTCGACTTCGAGGGGGTCGGCGGCGGGCGGTTCCGGCTGCGCGCAACACCCCGGCGTCCCGATCAGCTGACGGTACGGCTGTACGACCCCAGCCGTCGCTACGTTCCGCGTCGCCTCGGCGTGACCCTGTGGCCGTACAGCGCCCTGGTCGATCCGGTGCCAGCGAACCTCATCGCCGTCGCCGCGCGCACCCTGCCGATCTGGCTGTTCCCCGGCGCCGCCTACCCGGTCTCGCCCGGCATGACCGCTGTACGCGGACGCGTCACCCGGCAGGGCGTGCCGCTGCCGTGGGCACGCGTCAACGCCGTGGACGGGGGCGGGGCGATCCTCGGACGCGCGCACGGCGACGACCGCGGCGAGTTCCTGATGCTGATCGGCGACACCAACCAGAACCCCCTGCAGAGCACGGTGACGGTGAACCTGGTGGTGCGCGGACCGGGCGGCCCGCCCGCCCCGGCACCGGTCCTCGACCCGCCGATCGAGCCGGTGGCTCGCCCGTCCAACCCGCCGTTGCCGGCGGACCTCGACAACCCGCTGCTGCGGGGACGCACCACGCCCGCCGGCCACGTGCCCAACACCGCCGTCATCCCGCCGCTCGTCGTCAAGGTCGGTGAGGAGATCGTTCTGCCCACCGACGTCCCGTTCAATCCCTGAGGAGACCACCCATGCCCGAGTACCTCACTCCCGGCGTCTACGTCGAAGAGACGAGTTTCCGATCCCGTTCGATCGAGGGCGTCGCGACCTCGACCTTCGGCATGTCCGGGCTCACCCGCTACGGCCCGACGCCGTACTTCCTGACGCCGCCGGGGTGGCCGAGGCCGCTGGTGATGGTGCCCAGCCCGACCCTTGTCACCAGCTTCACCGAGTTCGAGCGCGCGTTCGGCGGCCTCGGGGAGGTGGGCAACGACGGGCTCGCCGACCGCGTGAACTACCTGGCGTACGCCGCGCGGGCCTTCTTCGCGAACGGCGGACGCCGGCTCTACGTCTCCCGGGTGTTCCCCTACACCCTTGACCAGAACGGCCTGCCGACCCTTGCGGACAACTTCGCTGCCCTTGCGGTCGGAAACCCGGCGGTCGCGACCTTCCGTTCCCGCTGGCCGGGGGCGGCCGGCAAGGAGTTCGCCATTTCGGTGAGCTTCCAGCGCAGCAAGAACATCCTGATCCCCGGCACAGCGCCCAACCCGGCCGTCCTCAAGGGCGTCCAGCCGGGCGCGGCTGTCGAGACCTTCGCCTCCCCGGACGCCATCCCGAAGGACACGGTGCCACCGGTCGCTCCGGTACCCGGAAACGTGCAGATCGTGGCCCGTGCAGCGGATGGCACCCTCGGCTTCCGCGGGCCGGGCAACACCGTCGTCGCGCCGACAGCAGGTGCGGGAGTGGCGCACCTGACCGTCACCGTCAACGTCCGGTGGGGTGGCCAGCGACTGGACTCCTACCCCGGCCTCGAGCTCGACAGCGCGCACCCCCGCGGCGTTGGCAACGTCCTGCAGGCCGAGGACCCGGCCGACGACCTGTCGCTGGTCTGGTTCGACACCGGCACCATTCCGCCGGCGTCGCTCACCGTCGGCGACCTGGTCACCGGCCTCCTCGCGCTCGCCAAGGAGCAGTTCATGACCGGCGGCGGCGAGGGCATCGTCCTGAGCCCGAGCGACATCGCAGGAACCCCCGCCGATCCCGACGACGAGAAGCGGGCAGCCACCGGCCTGGCAGCCCTTGCCGAGGTGGAGGACATCGCCATCGTCGCCATCCCTGACGCCGTGCGCTTCGACGAAGCCGGGCAGGAGACCGCGACGAACAGCCTGATCGAGCACTGCCAGGCCATGAAGGCCTACCGGGTGGGCGTCGTCGACCCCCTCAAGGACAGCTCGATCTCCGAGGTGCGCAAGTTCCGGGCGAAGTTCGACACCAGCTATGCCGCCCTGTACTACCCCTGGATGGACATCCTCGACCCCACAGCGCGGCCCGACCCGGGCGCTGCCCCGGCCGTCCTGCAGCTGCCGCCCAGCGGGTTCGTTGCCGGCATCTACGCCCGCAGCGACATCGCCCGCGGCGTCCACAAGGCGCCGGCCAACGAGGTGGTGCTCGGCATCACGGGGTTCCGGCAGAACGTGACCTTCGATCGGCAGTCGGTGCTGAATCCCGAGGGCATCAACGCCCTCCGGTTCTTCGAGGGACGCGCGAACCGGGTGTGGGGTGCCCGGACGATGAGCTCCGACCCCGAATGGAAGTACCTCAATGTACGACGGCTCTTCCTGTACCTGGAGCACTCGATCGACCGGTCGACGCAGTGGGCCGTCTTCGAACCGAACAACGAGCGCCTCTGGGCGTCGATCAGGCAGATCGATCGAGGACTTCCTGATCACGGTCTGGCGCACCGGTGCCCTGATGGGCACCAAGCCCGAGGAGGCGTTCTTCGTGCGCTGCGACCGCACCACGATGACCCAGAACGACCTCGACAACGGCCGGCTGATCTGCCTGATCGGCGTCGCCCCGACCTACCCGGCCGAGTTCGTGATCTTCCGCATCGGTCAGTGGACCGCCGACGCGCAGCAGAGCTGACCCACGCAACCACAAGGCAGGTGAACCATGGCAACCAGAGACAACCCGTACGGCGCGTTCAACTTCCTGGTGAAGCTGGGCGACGAGGGTGGTGAGCAACAGGTCGTCGGCGGCTTCTCCGACGTCAGCGGGCTCGGCAACGAGATCAAGTACTCCGAGTACCGCAACGGCAACGACCCGGACAACCACGTTCGCAAGGTCCCGAACATCAACACCACCGACGACATCACGCTCAAGCGCGGCCTGATCGGCGACCTGCGGCTGTTCTCCTGGCTGAAGGCGCCAGCGCGAGGGCGACCTCGACCCGCGGACGGTGACGATCACCCTGATGGACGAGGCGCGCACCGGGACGTGTGCTCCTGGGTGCTCCGCAACGCCCAGCCGAAGAAGTGGGTGGGACCGACCATGGCCGCCAAGGGCGGCGGCGAGGTGGCGATGGAGGAGCTCCATCTCGTTGCCGAACAGATCGACTTCAAGTCGTGACCCTGACCACCGGCTTCCAGGCGCCCGGGCACCCGGGCGTCTACCTTGCGCCAGCCCGACCCCCGGAGACCCTGCAGCGTGAGCGGCTGGACATCGCCGGGTTCGTCGGGGTGGCGCCACGGGGGCCGGTGGACCAGCCGGTGCGGCTGGGCCGGTGGTCGGAGTTCGTCCGGATCTTCGGCGGCCTTGAACCGGCGCCGCGGTGGCCCGGTACGCCTGCTGCCCTACGCCGTGTCGGCCTTCTTCCGGCAGGGCGGACAGGTCGCCTACGTGGTGCGGGTCGCACCGCACGGCCCCGAGGCCATCCCCACCGAGGACGCCACAGCCACCTTCCAGCTCGCCCTCGACGGCCCGGCCGCACAGCTGCGCGCCGCCAACGAGGGCGCGTGGGGCAACGGCCTGCACCTGCACCTGCTGTACCGCGCCACCCGGCTCGGTGTCGCCGTGCCCGAGGGCGCGGACGCCCTGCTGTTGCCGCCAGGGAGCGCCGTGGGGCCGGGCTCGCTCCTGCGGCTCACCGACCCGGACGACCCTTCGCACTTCGCGCTGCGCTGGGTGACACGGTTCGACGACCGGCTGCCGAGGGGCGCCACGCTGCGGGTCTGGCTGGACGGGGGCCTGCCGTTCGCGAGCAGCGCGTCGATCCCCTTCGAGGTCGTCACCGGCACCCTCTCGATCGACGACCCGTCCGGCGGCGGCAGCGAGCAGCTGACCGGGCTCGGGCTGCGCCCCGACCACCCGCGGTGGCTGCCGACGGTGCTCGCCAACGAGCCCCATGCCGTGGTGGCGGTCGGCGACTGGCTGGACGTCGACCTGTCCCCCTCACCTGCCCTCTCCCCCGTCGGCGCCCTCGTTGTGAACCCCGGCGAGGACCGCTCGCACCTGGTGGACGCCGACTCCTTCTTCGACCCCGACGCGGACGACGCGTACAGCATCGACGAGGACGAGACCCCTGGCCAGACCGCCCTGCACGTCGGGGTCGACCGGATCGCCCGCGTCCCCGAGCTCGGGCTGTTGTGCGTGCCCGACCTGGCCTGGCGGCCCTACACGCCCGATCCCGGAACCGCCGGTGCTGCTGCCAAAGGCACCCCGGCGCTGCTGCAGCGTCTGCGACATCGCCGAGCCAGAGCCTCAGTACCACCCGGTGGAGGTGGTGCCCGGAGGGCTCGACCCGGGAGCGCCGAGCGACCTCGCAGAGATCATCCGTCGACAGACGCGGACGGTCGACGCCGCCCGGCGACGCGAGCGGTTCGTCGCCCTGCTCGACGTGCCCAACGGCTTGTCGCTCGGGCAGATCACCACCTGGCGTGCCAACTTCGACACCAGCTACGCCGCTGCCTACCACCCGTGGCTCGCCGTCGCAGACGGACCGGACGGACGCGCGCTCGCCGATCCCCCCGTCCGCCTTCGCCGCCGGGATCATCGCCGAGCGGGAGTTGCGGCTCGGCCTGCCGTGGGGACCGGCGAACGAGCTGGCCAGGGACGCGGTGCGGGCCGAGGCCGCGGTCACCGACGCCATCCACGACCGCCTGCACGCGATGGGCATCAACGTGTTCCGCTCCGAGCGCGACGGCTTCCGGTTGTCCGCCGCGCGCACGCTGTCGTCCGACCCGGACTATCGCCAGCTCAGCGTCCGGCGCCTGATGACGATGCTGCGCCTGAGCCTCGAGCGCCAGACCCAGTGGCTGGCGTTCGAGCCCAACACCCCTGAGCTCCGCGAGCGTCTGTCCCGGCTGCTCACCGGCTTCCTGCGCGACCTGGGCCGGCGCGGTGCCTTCGCCGGGCGCACCGAGGCCGAATCGTTCTTCGTGCGCTGCGGCGACGACGTCAACCCGCCGGCCTCGCTGGCGCTGGGCCGGCTGGTCGCCGAGATCGGAGTGGCTCCGGCCGTGCCGCTGGAGTACATCATCGTGCGCATCGCGCGCGACCCGGACGGCAGCCTGACGGTGGCCCCCAATGAGTGACGTCTTCCTGCTGCCGGCGTTCCGGTTCTCCGTGACCCTCACCCGGGTCACGGACAAACCCGACTCCTCGTCCGGGAAGCCTCAGGTTCTCGACAGCCTTGGCCAGTTCGCCGAGTGCAGCGGCCTCGAACTCGAGGCCGACGTGAAGGAGTACCTCGAGGGTGGCCGCAACGACGGGGTGATCCGCCAGGTCGGGCGGGTGAAGCTGTCGCCGATCGTGCTGAAGCGCGGCATGTTCTCCGCGGACGCCCACACGGCAGCGAACGGGGACCTCTGGGCATGGCTGACCAGCATGGTCAGCGGTGCCCTGCCGATCGCGCGCTACGACGGACGGATCCAGATCTGGAGCCCGGCGCGTACGGACGCCGCTGGCCACCTGGACGTTCGACCGCGGGCTGCCCCAGAAGGTGGCCGGTCCCACCCTGAACGCCAAGACCGGCGAGATCGCGATCGAGGAGCTGCACATCGTGCACCAGGGCCTGCGAATGGAGGCGCCACAGTGACCAACGAACTCATCCGGGCCACCCTCACCCGGCTGAAGCAGGTGCCGGCGAAGAGCAAGAAGGGCAAGCCGACCTTCACGCCCGAACCGAAGGGCGAGTTCGTGGTGCAGTTCAACCCGACCACCCTGAAGCTCACCCGCTCCAACAACCTCGACAAGGGCGCGGCCACGACGAAGACCCAGAAGCGGCAGGTGCCGTCCGTGCAGCCGGCAACCCTGACCTTCGACCTCGAGTTCGACACCGCTGAGGGCGACACGGACGGCAAGCCCAAGGACGTCCGAGACCTGACCCGGATCGTCCGGCAGTTCACCGAGCCGACGAAGGAGAAGCCGGGCGAACCCCCGCCCGCGGTGAAGTTCGCCTGGGGCACGTTCAGCTTCCAGGGCATCATGACCCAGCTGACCGAGGACCTCGACTACTTCTCCTCCGACGGCCTGCCGCTCCGGGCAAAGGTCTCGGTGACGATCAGCGAGGTGAATCCCGACTGGGAGGCCGGTGAGGTCGGGGCCGGAGCCAAGAAGGCCAAGGACCTGGGCGGCACACCGGCTGCGACGCGCCCCACCAGCCCTGGCGGTGCCGCCGTGCCGGCGGCCGTCCCAGGAACCGGGCCCGGTTCCTCCGCGACCCCCAACCCGGTGTCCACAGCGCTGGCGCAGGCCGGGGAGAGCGTGCAGCAGCTGCTCACCCGGCTGGACGCCGACCCGGCCACCTGGCGCTCGGCCATGGCGGGCCTCGACAGCCCGCTGTCGCTGACCGCCGGCGCCCAGGTGCAGCTGGGCGCCAGCTTCTCCGCTTCCGCCTCAGCGTCCGCCGGCCTGGGAGCGAGCGGCGGGTTCACAGCGTCCGCGGGTGTCAACGACGTCGCCGAGGCGCGCGCAGCCCTCGGCTTCAGCGGTGGCGTCTCCCTCGGGACCGGGGCAGGCGCTGAGGCACGGGCCGGGTTCGTCCTCGCCGAGTCCGGCGGCCTTGGTGTCGCGTCCGTGCGGGTCCAGGCCGATGCTGCGGCGTCCGCGCAGGCCGGCGCGCGCGCGGGTTTCGCCGTTCCTGTCGTGACGTCCACCGCCGGTGCACGCGCCGGGGCCTCCGTTTCGGTTCCCGACCCTCGCACCCTGAGCTTCGGGCGCGGCGTGCCGCTGCGAGCGCGGGTCGCCGGTGACGCTTCAGTAACGCCGTAGCGCGAAGACTTGCCCCGTTCCCACGGGAAGGGCGGCAGCCATGAGCGTGCATGTGGGCGAGATCCACACCGACCTTTCCGGTGCCCGTCCCCACGGCGGCGAGGCCACCGGAGCGGGCCCGACCGGAGAGAAGTATCCCGGGGCGCACGAGGACGAGTGGCGGGCGGCCCGCGACCAGGTGCAGCGCCATCGCCACCGGGTCTGCGCGGAGGACTTCGATGACTGAGACGCTGCTGGGCCTTGCCTCGCCGGTGTTCACCATCGCCGGCGAAGCAGTCGGGTCGCTGGCCCGCGACTGCGTCCGCCTCGTCGTCGACGAGGGTGTCGAAGGGCTGCGGACGCTGGAGGCGCACTTCGTCGCCACCGGCGTGGGAGCGCCCGGACCGCCCGGCGAACTGCTGCACCTCGACGGCACCGAGTTCGACTTCGGCACCGACGTGCAGGTGGCCGTGGGGTCCGACGGCTCCCAGAAGGTCATCTTCGAGGGCACCGTTTCGGGGATCGAGGTCGTGCTCGGCGACAGCGAGCAGCCCGCTGGTCGTGATGCTGGCCGAGGACCGGCTGATGCGACTCCGCCTGACCCACCGGATGCGCACCTACACGGGCGTGACCGACGCCGACGTGGCGCGCAGGATCGCGAGCGACCACCAGCTCGATGCGGACGTCACCGTGGACGGACCGACCTATGACGTGCTGCAGCAGGTGAACCAGAGCGACCTGGCGTTCCTGCGCGAGCGAGCCCGCCTGTTGCAGGCCGACCTGTGGTGCTCCGGCAAGACCCTGCACTTCAGTGAACGGTCGTCCCGGCGTGGCACGGCGATCACCCTGATCCACGGTGCCGACATGTTGAGCTGCCGCCTCGCTGCCGACCTCGCCCACCAGCGCACCGAGGTGACGGTGAGCGGCTACGACGCAAGGAAGAAGGCTGTGATCAGCGAGCGCGCCGGCGCCGACACGATCCGCGCGGAGGCGTCGGCGGGCCGCACCGGGCCGGAAGTGCTGAAGAAGGCGCTCGAGCCCAAGGCCGGCGACCGGGCGGCGGACACGGCGAGCACGGCGAGCTTCCGGGTGCGCGAGGCCCCGCAGACCACAGCGGAGGCACGGGCGTGGGCACGCGCGGAGATGCTGCGCCGCGCACGCCGCTTCGTCACCGCGACCGGCGTGACCCGCGGCACGCCCGACCTGGACGTCGGCAGCCAATTGCGCCTCGAACTGGTCGGCGCACCGTTCGAGGGCGGCGGCTACTACGTGACCCGCGTGACGCACACCTACGACAACGTGCGGGGGCTCCGTACGTCGTTCGCTGCGGAGCGCCCAACCTTGAATCCAGGGTCGTGATGGGCCTCCCGGCACCCGTCGACGGCCAGGGACCCCGCTTCTTCGGGGTCTATCCGGCGCTGGTCACCCAGCTGTACGACGACCCCGACCGGATGGGCCGCGTCCAGGTGGAGTTCCCCAGCCTCGGCACCGACGGCGACCGGGACGTGCGCGCCTGGGCCACGCTGTGCAGCCCGTACGCGGACGGCGACCAGGGCCTGCAGATCATGCCCGAGAAGGGCAGCCAGGTCGTGGTGGCCTTCGAAGCTGGTGACTTCCGGCGGGCCTACATCGTCGGGGCAGCCTGGAACGGCACCACCCGTCTCGCGCACGACCCGGAGCAGAAGAACAACATCCGCCTGCTGCGCACCAGGGCCGACAGCCGCCTCGAGTTCGACGACACTGCCGGCGCCCCCAAGATCAGCATCACCACCAAGGGCGGCTACAAGATCGTCATCGACGAGGGCTCGACCGAGATCACGATCGCCCATCCGAACAAGTGCACGATCACGCTGACCGCGTCCGGGACCGTCGATATCAACGGCGCGACAGCGGTGAACGTGAAAGCGCCTGAGCTCAACGTCACCGCCGCGACCTCGACCTTCAGCGGGATCGTGAACTGCACGACCCTGAACGCGAGCGTCGGGATCACCTCGCCGCTGTACAGCACGGGAGTGGGGAACCTCTGGTGAGCACCGGCTTCGTCTTCAGGTCGCCCTGGTACGACCGGGTGCGGGAGAACATCGACCTGCGGTCGCCACAGGCGATGCGTCCGCGGATCCAGATGTACGACAGCACGCACTTCGTCAGGGAACTGCTGCGTGACCCGGCGGACAGCCTGACGTTCGGCGACGACGACGTGTGGACCTACCCGGTGCCCGCGACGCCGTCACCCACGGACAACACCCGGCTGCGGCTGGCCACGTCGAAGCTGGTCCACACGAACCTCCGCAAGCTCTACCAGCCGAACCACCAGCGGTTCTACGTGGTGGTGGTGGAGCTGTTCTGCGACGTGCCCGGCCTGCCGCGGGCGGGCTCCCACGGCGAGATCGAGGTGACGTTCCGGATGCGGCGCCTGAACACCACGTTCACCGCGAAGGGGCGGCCGGCGCGACGGGTCGCGACCCAGCTCGTGCACGCCATGGCGAAGGCACAGGACATCGAGACCGCAACGACCGCCCCCGACGTCAGGGACGTGTGGTGGGCGGACGTGGCGTGGCGCCGCCAGTTCATGAAGGAGCACGCGGACGACCTGGCCGCGATCGAGTCAGAGACCGACCTCCAGCAGTGGCTCGTGACCCCGGCCGGACGAGGACGCTGGCAGACCGTCGACCCGATGACCCCGATCGATGAGGACGTCGAGAAGGAGGAGAAGATCCCGATGTGGCGGCTACCCGTCCGCGAGATCGACAACAAGGTGAAGTGCGAAGGGCCCGAGACACGGTCGTTGTGGTTCGGCGTGGTGCCCACGTTCTCCGACGAGCACTGGCTGGCTCCCCAACCGGGCGGCAAGCCGTCGCTGCCGGAGCCCAAGCTCGACGACCACGCCATCTACGAGATCGAGTGCGTCGCGTCGCAGCCGCGTCCCGGCTGTCCCCCGCTGACGTGGGTGAGCGCACCGACCGAGCCGTTCCGGCTCGCCGACCCGATGGACCCGGCGGGCACGAAGAACCGGACGGTCACGATCACCCTTCCCGACCTTCGGCGGCTGGCCGCCCGCGCGGGCGAGAAGCAGGGCCCTGGCGGCGTGCGGGTGGTGACGCCGCCGGACTCGCAGCTGATGATCAACCCGTTCAGAGGGCATCCCGGATCGGGCGCCGGTCGGGTGGGTGCCGGTGCGGCGATCTGCACGTTCGCCTTCGAACTGTTCTTCCTTGTGGCGTTCTTCCTCTTCCTGATGTTCCTGCCGATCGTGGTGCTGGCGTTCCAGCTGTGGTGGATGCTGGCGCTGCGCTTCTGCATTCCGCCGCAGCATCGGCTTCGCCATCGACCGCCGACTTCATCGCCACCGGCAAGGTTGCTGACGAGATGTCGGCCTCGACCGCCGAGCTTCAGGGCCGAGTTCAACATCGCCCTCGGCAACGACTTCGCGCAGTTCGCTCGGCGGTCAGACCAGACGCCCGACTGGGTCGACGTGCTCGACGCCGCGAAGGACCGCGACAAGCGTTCCCGTGTTCACACGAGCGATTCGAGCTGACCCACGCCGTCCTGGTCGGCACCGACCCGCGGGACGCCGTCCAGCCAGCCCCGCCGCCGCGCGAGACCCCCGCGACGATCCGCTCTGCAAAGCTCAGTAGCCGCGCCCGTCAGGAACCAAGGAGCGGCAGGTACATCCGGGTGCAGTTCTCGCACACCACCGCGCCAGCGCCCGCTCGGGGCTGGTCAGCGTTTGCCGCCAGGAAGTAGGCGGCGTCGATGGCGAGGAAGTCGGCCACGGACAACTGCTCGACATCCTCAGGCCCGATGTGATGCGCCTCGCCGAGCCGGTCAAGGGCGGACGCCATCCGCACGATCGCGGTGAAGCCCACCGATCCGGGATGGCGGTGGGCGTGGTCGGGGTCGGGCACGGAACCTGGCGGTGCCAGCCGCGCCCACGCTTCCTCCTGCCGCTCGATGGCCGCGGTGTCATCCGCCGAGCGGAGCCCGGCGAGGGTAACCAACGGAGTCAGGTCGACGTCCGGGGAGAGACGACCACTGGGCAGCTCCAGCGAGAGCCGGGCAGCTGCCGGCAGCCCGTCGCGACGCCGGCCCGGCGGGCGCGACGCGGCGAGGCTGGGTACTGCGAGGAACGCGCCGCCCTTCACCGTGAGCGGGGGCAGCGGCGCCGACAGTGCGAGCGCAACCGTCACCAACTCCAGGACTCCTTCGCGTTCCCGGCAGTGCGGACACAGCGCCCGGTAGCGCGCCATAGCCCTCAGTTCCCCCAGCCACCGGTTGCGTGCACTGAGCAGTCCGCCGAGCGCCGGCGCGTCCTGCACGATCTCGACGGCCTCGTCGTAGCCCGGCGGCTCGCCATCGATCAGGTCGATGGCTTCGAGCACCGCGAACACCAACTCTTCGACAACGAGCCCCGGCGAAGTCCGCACGCGGGTGATCACGTCGCCGGCTGCACCCGCAGCCAACCTGACCCGCCGGGTGGCGGCACCCAAGGGAAGATCCAGCTCTCGGCCAAAGACCGGGCCCACCGCCCCGCTCACAACCCACTCCGCAGGTCGTCGATCGTGGCCGGGTACAGCAGGTTGCTCAGCACGGTCTCGTTGCCCGTGCCGCCGAAGAGCCTGATCGCCGCGGCATTCAACGGCGTGACCTCGACCCGCGACGTGTGCCCGTAGCGGCCGCTGGTGGTCTCTCCCCTGTCCATCACGTAGCCCACGAGCACATTCTCGGCCTCAGTGACCTCAGTGCCGCCGACGCTGATGATGAACAGGTCGGTCACGTCGTAGTCGCCGACGATCTTGAAGATGCCCTCGACCTGCTTCTTGCCGGCCTTGACCTCTTCGGGCGTGGGCAGCCGGAGCGAGCTGATCTGGGCGAGCCGGTTCGTGATCGAGGTGAGCTTGTAGTCCTTCAGGTCGCCCTTGCCCGCGGCGATCTGCTCGTTCGGGTTGAGCGGGGTCACGTCCTTGGGCTGCTTCAGGATCGCGGCGATGTCCATGTTCTCCTTCACCCGGATACCCGCCACCTTCTCGCTGATCTCGTCGAGGTACAGGAAGCTCTTCGTCTCCCGCCGCTCCTCGACCGCCTGCCGCGCCGACTCCCGCACCCTCAGCAACCGATCGGCGGAGGCATCCCCGCCCGCCCCTGCGGAGACGCGGCTGGCCTCGGCCACACCGAGGCTCGAGCGCATCGCGGTCTCCAGCGACCGCATCCGGAAGAGCCCCGCGCGGAAGGTTTCGTCCTTGCGGACGAACCGGGGGTAGGTGACGTTGGCGTCCCACGAATGGCTTGCGATGCCCTCTGCGGTCAGGCCCATGCCGAGTGGAGGCTGCGCTGCGACCGCGGCCTGGAACGCCTTGATCGACGTTTCCGCCCCGTCGAGGGCTGCCTCGGATCCCACGGCCGGGCCCGTGGTCGGCACCGCTGGGGGGGTTGCAACAGTCGGTGCGGACGTTCCCGGGGCGGGGGTCGACGCCGTCGTCCCGAGGGTCTGCCGCAGGGTCTGGAACCGGGTCTCCCGCTGCTTCAGCAGGTTCTCGTAGACGACCCGCGCCGGCGTGCCGGCCGTGAGCATGGCGGTCGCCCGCTGCTCGCTGATCGAGGCGGGGTTGAGGCGGTAGCGCGCGTTGGTGAACATCTGGTCGAGCTCGCCCATCTTCTCCGCGGTCCATTTCCAGTCGACGCTCGCGCTCTTCTTGCCCGTGACTTCCTTTTCGACCTTCTCCAGCCAGTCGTCCATCTTCTCCCACTGCGGCATAGCGGCGATCTGGTCGGGAGTGAGGCGGTCGAGGTTGAGGCCGGCCTCGATGATGTGGAACATCGCGTCGGCCTTGTCCCTGCTGGAGAGCTCCGGCTGGCCGGCCGGCTTGATCCCGTACATGCCCTCGAGGACCACCTGCTTGACCACTTCTGTCTGCTGGGCCTCGGTCTTCTGCTTGGGCGCTTCCGCGCCGTGCACGATCATCATCAGCCGGAGGAACTCCGCCCGCTGCTGGTCGAGTTCCGGCAGCCCGCCATAGCTGGTCTTCGCCGCCTCGTAGCCCAGCAGGAACGCGACCAGCAACTCGGCCTCCTTCTGCTTCGCCTCCCCGCGGTACTCGGCGGCCACCTTCCGCGCCGACTCCTTCACCGCTTCGGGGTCCGACGCCCCCACGGAGGTCAACTGCTCTGACTTCCGCTGGGCGATGTCGAGCGCACCCACCACCACCCGGTAGTCAGCGAGGAGCTTCGTCAGCTTCTGGGTAACCCTGGTCACATCGTCGGGCATGAAGGAGAACTTGCGTTCCAGCCAGTCGTACACCCCGAGGCGCTCCAGGATGGGGTCGACCAGGAACATCAGGGCGATCCCGATGATCACTCCCCATGGTCCCGCCTTCGACAGCGCCTGCCCGGCCGCCATGAGCCCGAGGGAGAGGGCATTGCGGATGACCGAGTATGCGACGGCAGTGTTCCGTTGAGCTGTGGTGTCGTAGTCGTGCAGGGCGGTCTGGACGATGTCCAGTGCGGCCAGGATCACGAACTCGCCCGGACCGACATGGATCGCACCGAGCATCCTGGCGCCGATCGTCATCCCGTACGCGTTGTGCGTGCTCGACACGGCCATCTCGGCCTGGTTGATCTCGCCCTTCTGGTACCGCTCCTCGAGTTCCGTCTCGCCCTTGATCAGCTGGTACACCATGACCGCGCCCATGCCCTGGCCGAACAACTGGGCACCTGTGTTGACCCCGCGTTCGAACTTGGTCGGCTGCTTGGGCACCTCGATACGCGTCTCCACGAGCTTGCCATTCGGGAGCCGTTGCTTGAACCCGGTGCCGGAGCCGGTCTGGGTGGCCTTCAAGGCCGACGCCACCTCGAGGTCGAGCTGCTTCACCTCGTCGCGGAGTACCCGCTTCTCCTCCGCAGCCTCGGGGCCGAGCTTGTTCGCCTCGGCCAGGCGGGCCCGCACCACGTTGCGCTTGGCCTCGAGCGCTGCGGCATAGCGTCCCCGGAGCTCGGGCGGGGCGTCGGCGCCGCCCAGTGCCTTGATCTGCGCCTCGATCGCCCTGACCTCCGCGATGGTGCGCAGCTCTGCGCGCGCCTCGGCCGGGATGTCCCCGCCGAGCAGAACGACAGCGATGTCGGAGAAGGAGCCCAGCTTCCCGACCACGACCTTGTCGAACCCGACCAGTTCGGCACGCAGCAGTTCGGCTTGGGCGGCGGCGGGCTCGACCTTCGGCGGTGGCCCGGTGCGCTTGGCTGCAGGGCCGAGTTCCTTGTCCACGTTGGCGATGTAGTCCTCCGCCTTCGCCCTGATGCGCTGGATCCTCTCCCGAAGCTTGGCCGCGTCGTCCTTGAGCTGCTGCTTGCGGTCTGCATCCACCTTCTTGCGCAGGAGCTTCGCCTGGCTCTCGAGCTCCTCGGCCTTGGCTGTGAGCTCCTCGACGGCGGCGTGAGCCCTGCGCAGCAGCGGGTCGGAGGCCGCGACGCCGGCATACCTCGAGCCGCCGGCCAGCCCGGCGACCCGCCGTCCGCCGGCGGTGATCGCCTCGATCAGGCGCACGTCCTGCCCATTGACCGCCGGCACGATCTCCAGGCCCATCGAGGTCAGCACGAACGCCAGCGCCGGGTCGATGGCGGACAGCTTCGCCGACACAGCCACGACGTCCGTCGGCTGTGTGCCCTTGGCTGTCTTCACGTTCGCCAGGTCGTGCAACACCTCGGTGAGCTTCTGCAGCTGGCTCAGGCGAGCCTGGGCGAGGGTCTTGTCCGCGGTCTTGGTCGCTCCCAGGAAGCCCGCCTGGAGATGGTGCGAGATGTCCCACACCCGCAGTTCCGCCGTGTGCCCCAAGCGCACCATCTCGGCCTTCAGCGCCTTCCGAATCGAGTCGATGTCGTTGACCCGCAGGTCGGGCAGCACCAGCAGCATCATCTTGGCGTCGACGACCAGCACGTAGCTGGTCGCGTACCGGTCGACATCGATCTCCTTGTCGGTCTTGGAGGCCTTCTGTCGCTCGATGACATCGGCGAGCTTGCGGTTGATGATCGTCGCCCGGTCAGGCGCCTGGATCACCCCAACGGTGTCGCCACGAGCGAACTCGACGTCGGCCAGTTTCAGGTTCTCGATGGGTGCCGAAACGACGCGCAACTCGCCGGCCGCCCCGGGCACCTGGAGGTCGACCTTGACCACCTGGCGCGCGGCCAGCCGTGCGGCGACCTGTTCCTCGACGTGGGTATTCCACCGTTGTTCCCGCGCCGCACCTTCCGGCACGTCGACGGTCTTCTCCCACTCTGCCCGCTCGGACTTGACCTGCTCGCGGAACCTCTTCTCGAGAAAGGCCCTCTGGTTCTGGCCGAACTCGGTGCGCAGCTCGTCCCACTTCAGCTTCGGGTTGAGGGCCTGAGCCAGGTTGATGTGCAGGTTGAGAATCTCGAACTCCGCAGCCAGCCGGGACAGCAGCCCGGTGTGGTCGAGGTGGGCATGGGTTACCAGGACGTCGACGATCGGGCGACCCTTGATCTGCGCACGCGCCTTCGCGATGGCCTCGTTGGCCAGGGGCCCGGTCGCGCTCTTCCGTCCCGCGGTGCCCGCGTCGATCACGATCACGCCCTGCGGCGTCTCAGCGATCGTGGTGGAGGCCGCGCCGACCGCCAACTTCGTGAAGGTGCCGGTGATTCCGAAGCCCTCGACGCGAGCGAGTACCTCGATAGGGCCAGCAGAGCTGTGGTAGCGACCGGCGCCAACCCCAGGCGCGGGTGGAGGAGGTGTGGTCGTCCCCGGCGCTGCCGGGGGCGGCGTGGTGGTCCCCGCCACGCCGGGGAGCGTCGGCGGCCGGTACAGGATCGACTGCTTGATCCGCTCGTCGCCGGGAGGCATTGCAGCGGCCGCCTCGGTGTCGAACAGTTCCTCCTCGTCGACCGCGTACAACGTGATCGTCTCGAGCGGCTTCACGTCGACGTCGAAGGCCAGGGTGGTCGACTTCGGCCGCACGCCCTTGGTGAGTGAGGGGGCGGCCACCACGACCTTGCCGACAACGGTGGCCGGGATGTACTGGTTCTCGAACTCCGCCTTGAACGAGTCGGCGGCCTTCGACGACGGCACAGTCGTGGGCGGGTTGGGTTGCCGCGCCATCGGGGCAGAGCGATCCACGCCGTGTGCCTGCTGCTGAACCACGTGGGCCAACTCATGGGCAAGCACGCTTTGACCGACCGGGGACGCCGGCGCGTATCGTCCGGCGTTGAACACGATGTGCCGGCCGACCGTGAACGCCTCAGCACCGACAGCTGAGGCGGCGCGCGTCGCAGCGTGGTCGGTGTGGATGCGGACGCCCGATGGCGCCGGCGACCCGGCAGCCACGACGGTCCGGCTGGCAGCCGCCTCGGCCTGCCGCTCGGCAGCTTCGCTTCCGCCCGGCCGTAGTGGCATGGATCCGCCGAGCCCGCCCCAGGCCAGTGCGAGTGCGGCGCGCGGCAGCGGGCGACCCGGTGACCGGATAACCTCCTCCACCGAAGGCGGAGCCTGCTGCAGGCTTGGAGCAGGCGCCGGCGGCTTGTGCACGGCTCCCATCCGGGCATCCTGCGCTCGCCTGCGTCACTCAGCCGTTTCGGGCCGGGGGTCCCTTTCACTGCTGCAATCGCCACGCCGCGCCCCGGCACTCGGCAGCGGTGTCCAGCGACGCGTGAGTGACGCCACCCGGCGGACCATCGACCCATGGCGGATGTGGTCGATCTGTGGACGGGCACCGGGCTGGCGCTTCCTCTGCTCCCCGGCGGGGACGGCAGGCTCGCAACGCTCGGCGGGCTGGACCTGATCCGGCAGTCGGTCACGACCATCCTCGACACCGAGCCGGGCGAGCGCATCATGCTGCCGAGCTTCGGTTGCGGGCTGCGGCGCTACCTGATGGCTCCGAACAACACCACCACCCGCACGTCGATGACTGCTGACATCCGCTCGGCCCTTGAGACCTGGGAACCGCGCATCCAGCTCACCGGGGTCGACGTCACCCCCGACGACGACCCCTACCTGGTGTGGGTCGACATCGCCTACGTGCGCCGCGCCGACCAGCGTCCTGACAACCTCGTCTACCCGTTCTACCTCCGGTGAGCCCGGCATGGCACTCATCGGACCGATCCTCGACAACCGGACCCAGCAGCAGCTCCGCGACGAGCTGGTGCGCCGCATCCCGGTGTACTCGCCCACCTGGACCAACCACAACGAGAGCGACGCCGGCATCGCGCTGCTGGAGCTGTTCGCCTACCTCGGCGAGTCGCTGCTCTACCGCTTCAACCAGATTCCCGACACCACGCGGATCGAGTTCCTGCGCCTGCTCGGCGTCCAGCCCCGTCCGGCCCAGCCTGCGGAGGTGCTGCTGTCGGCGGTGACCGCAGAGCCCGCGGGCGTACAGGTGCTGCCCGCGTCCGAGGCGTCGGCCGGGGCGGTCTCGTTCCAGACCACGGACGAGCTGTACGTCTGGCCCCTTGAGGCGCTCGGTGCCGGCAAGTCGGAGACGACCGATGGCGCAGCGGACAGCATGGACGACGCCCTTGAGCGTGCAGAGGTCGACCGGAGTGACGCCACGTTCTACAAGACCGTGCTCACCTCCCCCGACCCGAACGTGCCCGATGCGGTCACCATCGACGTCAGCGCCCAGGTCGACAGGACGCTGTGGGTCGCGCTGCTCTCCCTGCCGACCCTCGACGTGTCCGCGCATGTCACGGCGCACGCTGTTCGTCGGCGTCGCGTTCGACGAACAGCTCGAGGCGCCAGCCCTGCTCGCCGACCTCAACCGGGACGACATCAGCGCCGGAGCGCTCACCGACGATCCCCGCCCCGTCCAGTGGCAGTTGTGGACGGGCACCGACGCCGACGGGCTGGGCGTGTTCACCCCGCTGAGCGTGCTCGGTGACACCACCCACGGCATGATCACCACCGGCGTGGTCAAGCTCGAGCTGCCCGACCAGCTGCCCCGCCTGCGCAGCCTCGGCGGCGGCGTCGCCGACAATCCCCCGCTGCTCGACGATGAGGACCTCCGCAAGCGGGTGGTCGGCTGGCTGCGGGTGCGCCGCCCCGGCACCAACGACATCGGGGACGCGATCCATCGCGTCCGCTGGGTCGGCGCCAACTGCGTCCAGGCCCGCCAGTCCCGCACCCCGCCGCCGGAGCTGCTCGGCATCGGCACCGGGGACGCCGACCAGCGGTTCCCGCTCAACCACGCCCCGGTCCTTGTGAACTCGGTGCAGCTCCAGGTCGAGGAGCCCGAAGGCTGGGTCGACTGGCAGGAGGTCGAGAACTTCGCCCGCAGCACGCTCACCGACCGCCACTACACCGTCGACCACGTCGGCGGGGCCGTTGCCTTCGGCAGGTCCCGGGTGCCCCAGTTGGGCGAGCGCATCCGCGTGCAGTCGTACCAGTACAGCGACGGCGCGAAGGGCAACCTGCCGCCCGCGAGCGTGACGTCCCTGCCCGCGCAGCCGGCGGTCACGGTCACCAACCCGTTCCCCGCCGTGGGTGGCGCCGACTCCGCTCCCCTGCCGGACGCGCTCGCCGCGATCCCCGGCGAGGTGCACCGCCGCGACCGGGCCGTGGTTGCAGAGGACTTCCAGGCGCTCGCGGAGGAGGTCACCGGCGTCGCCCGCGTCGATGTCCTCTCGACCTTCCATCCCGACACCCCGACCATCGAGGCGGCGGGCGTCACAACGCTGGTGATCCTTCCTGACGAGGACGTTCGCAATCCCGACGCACCGCTGCCCGACATCGGGCTGCTCCGTCGGGTGGCCACCTACCTGGAGCCACGCCGCCTTGTCACCGCAGAGCTGTACGTGATCCCGCCGGAGTACGTGCAACTCGCGATCTCGATCGGCGTGCAGGTGCGCAAGGGCTACCCGGTCGATGCGATCCGTCGCTGGGTGGAGAAGATCGTGCGCCAGTACCTCTCCGCTGTGCCGCCGAACGGTCCGGATGGTGCCGGCTGGCCCCTGGGACGCACGGTGCGGGCCGCGGAGCTCGAAGCCGTCGCCGTGCAGGTGGAAGGCGTCGAGTACGTCGTCGGCACCCGCCTCGCCATCGTCACCACCGAGGCCGACGGGACCCAGGTGCTCGACGAGGTCGACCTTGTCGAACTCGACAAGTGGCAGCTGCCGGAGATCGTGGCGATCGACGTGGTGCGTGGCGACCCGCCCGCCCCCGGATCGACTCCGGCCGAACCGTCCGGCCAGGTGCCGGTGCCACTGCCGCCGGAGGTGTGCTGATGTACGCCGACCGCAGCGCAGCCCAGCTTGCCCAGGCTGACCAGTGGGCGCGCTGCGTCCACCAGAACACGGTGCTGCTGCCCGACGGTGGTGTCGGCCTGGACTGGGACGAGGTCCCTCCTCCGTCACGCTGGGACGAGGTGGACGGCCGCTGCGATCCGCCCGCTCCGCCGCACGCAACCGCCTGCCCGGCAGGGATCGTCCATGACCGCTGGTGCCGGACGTGGCGCACGCGCCCCGAACTCGGCACGGTCGAGGTGGGTCGCGGCAAGGACGCCCCCCGCAGCGGCTGCCCCGACGGGCTGCGTCGCCCCACCGGCATCGCCGTCGACTCCCGTGACCGGCTCTACGTCGTGGAGGCCCAGGCCCGCACCCTGATGGTGGGCGACCTGTTGTCGGGCCGGGTGCTGCGCCGCGTCCCGATCGCCGGGCGGCCGGTGGACGTGGTCTCCCGGGGCGGTTCCGCCCGGCCGGAGGTGCTGGTGCTGACCCGGTCACCGGCGCGGGTTGTGGTCGTCGACGGCACCCTTGACCCGTGCCCCCCGGCGCAGCAACTGCACCGCCCCTGCGCGCACCACTCGTTGCGGCCGGCCCGCATCACCCTGCTCTCCGGACGACCCGTCGTGCTGTGGCGCGGCCACGGGCACGGTGTCATCGCCGACCTCTCCGGCCGGGAACTCGTCGAGGTGCCGCACGCCACGGACCTCGAGGGCGGCGAGGACGGCCTGCTGGTCGTCGCCGTGCGCCCGGGTGAACCGTTCCGGCGCTTCCGGGAGCGTGACGGCGTCCTTGTCGAGGACGAGCCGCTGGCCGCTGCCGACTACGACGGCGGGGCTGTCACCATCAACCCGGCCGGACGGATCGTCTACACCACGCCCGCCGGCAGCCGCAGCACCCAGGGCCCTCAGGCGCGGCACGCGCGCCACGGTGTGGTCACGACGTACCGCCTCGACAGCGGCGCCTACCGCACCCGCTGGGGCCGGGTGTTCCTCGAGGCGTGCCTGCCCACCGGAACGGGCCTCCTGCTGCGCGCCGTGACCTCCGACGAGGACGACGTCGTCGACCCGATGCCGGCCGCCGCGCCCGGCCGCGGGAACCGCCCCGTGCCCCGTCCCGACCTGACCCCTCCGCTGCCGCCCTCCGGTGCGATGGACGCTGCCATGGTGACTCCCGTCGTGGAACGCCGGTCCCCGACCGCCCTGGCGACGCCATTCGCCAACGGGGCGGACGCGACGACCTACGAGTCGGGGATCGACGCACCACCGGGGCGCTACCTGTGGCTGCAGCTCGAACTGACCGGCACCGAGCGCACCTCCCCCACCGTGCGGGCGCTGCGCGTCGAGCGACCGGGCCACGCCCTGCTGTCGGCCCTTCCGCGCATGTTCTCCGCCGTCGATGAGCAGGCCGACTTCCTGCAGGGCTTCCTCACGCCCGCAGAGGGCATGCTGCACGACCTCGACACTGCTGCCGCCGACCGGGGCCGGCTCGTCGACCCGTTCACAGCCCCGGCGGACTTCCTGCCGTGGCTGGCGTCCCTCGCCGGGATCGTGCTCGACCGGCGCTGGTCCGAGGACTCCCGCCGAGCCCTCCTGGCCGAGGTGTACCAGCTGTACGCGCGACGTGGCACAGCTGCGGCCCTCGAACGGCTGCTGCAGCTCTACCTCGGCCGCCGCCCCCGCATCGTCGAACGATGGCGACTCCGTGGCATCGGCGGCGGGTTCCTCGGTGCGGCACCGGCAGGCCTGGACGCGCCCAGCGTGCGCGGGACCGCCCGCACGTCGGGCATGCTCGGGCACTTCACCGTCGGTGGCGCGGTCGCGGGGACCGATTCCTACACGCAGTTCGCGCACCGGTTCACGGTGCTCGTGCCCGGCTGCCTGAGCGAGGAGCAGCGCGAGGTTGTGCACGACATCGTGGGGTCCCACAAGCCGTCCCACACCATCGGTGACGTCTGCGAGCTGGGCGACGGGCTGCCGGTCGGCCGCCTCCGGCTGGGGCTGACGGCCTACGTCGGGCCGAGGGCCGGACGAGAGACGAGCGTGCTGGGCGGTTGGCGGCTCGGACACGGCAGCACCGTCGGCACCGCAGAACTCGGCTCACGCCTCGGCGAGACCCGACTCGGGGGGGTGCGGGTCGGATGACCGACGTGAGGATCGACCGCTTGAGCGCCACAGCGACCGAATGGCCAGAACCCGAGGAGGTGCCGCAGATGCTGCGGCACATCGCCGCCGACCGCCTCGGGGATGCCCTGCGCGAGAGCCCGCTGCCCAGCGGTGACTGGTACGTCCAGCGGCTCGACGTCGCAGCGGAGTTCGATCCCGAGCGACCCCTCAGCGCCCTGGAGACCGACTGGGCCGACCGCATCGTGACAGCCCTGCGGGTGTCCCTGCGCGACGGCTCATCCAACGTTGTGCGCTACCTGCGTCCCGAGGCGGCGGTGGATGACCTGCTGGCCGGGCTCGCCACCGCCCGGTTCGAGCACGCGTGGGCCTGGCAGCAGGTGGGACTGCTCAAGGGGGGCGACCCCGAGCCGCAGTCGGACCCGGCGTCCGTGTGCCTGCTGGTGCTGGGTCGGCTCCCCCACGGACGCGTCGCAGCGCTGGCCCGCCTCGTCGACGGCGTCGGGGTGCCGGCCGTACACCGGCTGCTGGGTACCCGTGGCTGGGTGGCAGCGGCCACCCTCGTCGCAGCCGAATCGGGTGTCACCTGGACATCGTCCGGGCAGCCCGCCGGTCCCGGTCCAGATCTCGCCGGCCAGGGCCCTGCTGGCCCGAACGTGAGGGAGCGAGTGCTGGTGCAGGCACTCTCCGCGTCGATCGTTGCCACCGGAGGACTCGCGACGGCCCTGCGTGGTTCGTCGCTGCGTCCCGACTCACCGGCGCTGCAGGCGTGGGCGATGCTGGCGATCGCTGCGGTGGACCCCTCCCTGTTGCGTCGCGAGCCCAGCCTCACGCTCCTTGTCGAGGAGGTCGGACGACGGCTGCGTCCCGTCGCGGCTCCGGGTCTTGCCACTGGTCGTACTCCGGCGCCGAGCGGGGCCAAGGGAACCCGCCGGCCGGCGACGACCCCTGTCTCCACCGGCTCCGGCCACGAACCGGAGTCTGCCCAGGGCCGGTCGATCACCCACCCCGACCCGGCGGGCAGACCAAAGGACCGGGACGCCCGGAACGGCGTCGCCGACCCGGAAGCCGCCCCCACCGAGAGCAGATCGTCACTGGCCGGGGCGACCCCGGACGCAGTGACCGATGACGGCTTCGAGGGCGCGACGAGCAACTGGGGCGGTCTGCTGTTCCTGCTCAATTCGGCGGCGGAGGCCGGGCTGCCGGACCTTCTCGACGCGCCGCCGTTCCTCGCCCGTCCGACCCCGTGGGTGATGCGCGAGCTCGGCCTTGCCCTTGTTCCGGCGGCGCTGGACGACCCGGTGCTGGTGGCCTTCGCGGGAGTCCCGGCCTTGGGACCTCAGCAACCACCGGACAAGGCCGAGCGGCGCGCCATCCGGAAGTGCGCCCGTCGCTGGGCTGCCGCGACCGCACGACGGCTCCGTCGCGACGAGGCCGAAGACGAAGACGAGAGCGATGCAGAGCTGGTGCAGCGGATCAGCAGACGGTTCGCCACGATCGCGCAGGAACCTGGCTGGGTCGAGGTGGGGCTGCGGCTCGACGAGGTGGATGTCGCCGTACGGTCGGCCGGACTGGACGTCGACCCGGGATGGGTGTGGTGGCTCGGTCACGTCGTGAGGTTCCGCTATGAGTGACGTCGCTCAGCTTGTCGTCGCCACCCCCGACACCACCGAAGCACTCGGCGCCGACCTTGCCGTCCGGGCAGGGCGGCTCGCGCTGCGGGTCGCCGACGTGCTCGAGCGCTACTGCTCCCCCGAGTCCGGGGCGTCGCAGGCCGTCGGGTTCCTCCGCGACTGGGCCGCGTCCACCGGATCTCCCGCCGAGCCACCCCGCCGGGCCCCCCTTGACCGCCTGGTGGCCGTCTTCGGCCTGACCGCAGAGGAGACGGACCTCCTGCTTCTCGCCGGCCTTGTCGAGGAGCACGAAGGGCTCGCGGCCACCTTCCGCTCACTGCATCCGCAGGCGGAGCCGCGGCCGACCGTTGGCCTGGCCGCCCTGCTGTTCGGTGGCGGATCTCCCGAGCGGAACCGGTTGCGGAGCCTGCTGGCCTCCGGCTCCGCGGTGCGTCATCGGTTGCTCCACGTGGACGGCGACGGCCCCTTCTTCGAGCGCTCGCTGGTGATCTCCTCCGAACTCTGGTCGGTGCTCCACGGCTGTGACGCCTGGCCCGCATCGGTGACACGCGTCACCACTGCGGGGCCACCGCCGGGGCTGGCCACGTGGCTTGATCAACCCGACGTGCGCGCGTGCGTCACCGCCGTCCGTCGCGGCTCGAAGGCCCTGCTGGTGGTTCCCCACGAGGACCCGGTGGTTGGTCGGTCGCGCTGCGAGGCGATCGCGGCAGCCGCAGGGATCTCCGCGATCGGCGCCGTCGTCGCCATCGATGATCGCGGGCAGGTCGACCTCGTGTTCGCGCACGCCGTCGCACGGGGCGCTGTGCCGATGCTGGTGCTGCCCGCAGGCGGTGGGGGCGCTGTGCCCGTGCCCCTCGGCGACTTCCCCGGCCCCGTGCTGGTCACCACGGCGCCGGGTGCACTGCTGCCACCGCCGGACCGCGCGGTGCTCATGGTCGACCCCGGCCCAGCACCGCTGAGCGCCTTGCGCTCGGCCTGGTCGGCCGCCCTGCCGGCGATCGACGGGCGGGTTGGCTGGCTCGCCGCACGCCATCCGCTCGACCCAGCCGTGACGGCACAGCTCGCCCTCGACCTCGCGGTGGTGGGCCAGGATCCTGACCCGGCCCACGTGTCAGCGGTCGTCCGCAACCGGACGGCCATCAACCTGCCTTCCGGCACCCGCCTGGTTGCACCGCGAGTGCCGTGGTCGCAGCTGGTGCTGCCCGAGGACGCCCTTGGCCAGCTCCGCGCAGCCGTCGACCGCCTGGACCAGCAGGGAACGGTGCTCGACGACTGGGGCCTCGGCACCCGTACCCAGGCGACCCGCGGGGTGCGGATGCTGTTCACCGGGCCGCCCGGCACCGGCAAGTCGCTGGCCGCGGCGGCGCTGGCCAGTGCCGCCGGCACCGACCTGATGGTGGTCGACGTGTCCCGGCTCGTATCGAAGTGGCTTGGCGAGACCGAGAAGAACCTCGCCGCGACCTTCGACGCGGCCGAGCGGACGCAGGCCGTGCTGCTGCTCGACGAGGCGGACGCCCTGTTCGGCACCCGCACCGAGATCTCCGACGCCCACGACCGCTACGCCAACCTGGAGACCGCCTACCTGCTGCAGCGCATCGAGACGTTCGACGGCATGGTGGTGCTCACCAGCAACCTGCGGGCGAACATCGACCCGGCGTTCACCCGCCGCCTCGACTTCGTCATCGAGTTCCCGGTTCCCGACGTCGCCGGGCGGATCGCCCTCTGGCAGCGCTGCCTGCCGGCGTCCGCGCTCGGCGGGATGCTCGAGGGAACCGTGGACGTCGACGGGCTCGCCCGTCTCTACCCGATTCCCGGCGGGTGGATCCGCAACGCAGCGATCGCTGCGGCGTTCGCTGCGGCAGCGTCCGGGGACCCGATCACCGAGCGGAGCCTCGCCGAGGCCGTCCGCCGCGAGTACCTGAAGGCCTCGACCCCCTTCCCGGGTGAGCCACCAAGGAGAAGAGATGACGACGACTGAAGAGCGCCTCGGTGCAGCCACAGGGCACGAGGCGACCGACCTGCAGGGTGTCCTGCCGCTGTGGCCGTGGACCTCACTGCACCCGGCGACCGGGATGCTGCTCGGCACGGACGACTTCGAGGTGCTCGCCGGGAATCCCCGTGGCAAGCACCAGCTGCACAACGCCTGGCTGCACGGGCGTGGGGTGGTGTGGGGCCTCGGCGTGCGTCGCAGCGGTATCTGGGACCTCGAGGTGTCGCCCGGGCTGGCCCTGGACGGGGTCGGACACGAGCTGCACCTCGGCGCAGGCCGCTGCGTGTCGGTCAAGCAGTTGCTGGAGGCCGACCACGACCCCACCTGCGGCACGCACGAGGTCGTGGTGTGCCTGGTCGCGACCTTCGACGCCTGCCTCGATGCACCGGTGCCAGCCCTGGCAGAGACCTGTGACGTGACCCGCGAGAACCAGGCGTACTCCCGCGTTGTCGAGCAGGTCCGGCTCAATCTGGTGGCCGGCCACCCCGACGACGGCGCGCCGCCCTACCACCGGGTGCGCGTGCTGCTCGGCCTCGAAACCGTGGGGACGGACGACGAGCCCGGCAAGCAGGCGCTGGTCGCCCGCAACGAGGTGCTCGCGGCACCCGCCTCCAGCCGCGCACGCGAACTGCTGTGGCAATTCCGCTGCCTCGCCGCCCTTGATGCCGCCGACTGGCAGCCCTCCGGCGGCACCTGCGACCCGGCGCTGTTCCCCACGGACGACGATGACGCCGGCGTGGTGCTGGGCTGCCTGCACCTGACCGTGCGGGACGAGTCCGGTTGTCCGGAGATCGTCGACGCCCACCTCGACAGCTGCTGCCGCAGCACCCTGCTGCCGACCTCGGTCATCCAGGATCTGGCGTGCGGCCTCGCACCCGGCCTGATCGGGAGCGATGACGCGATCGTCGGCACCGGGCCGCAGGCCGTGCCGGGCAGCATCGAATGGGCGGCGGGCGGTACCGAGTTCTCCTTCGAGGTCACCGCCGACCTGCTGCCGGCAACGCTCACCCGGGCCGCCGTACAGGTGTGCTCGCTGTCGGAGGCGGGATGGGTCGTGGAGGACCTCGAACACCGGCCGCGCTACGAGGCGGGCACGAAACGTGTCACCGTTCGGCTCGCCGACCGACCGGTGCACTCACTGGTGCGGGTGGTGGTGCAGGGAACCGGACCCACGCCCGTCTACGGAGCCGATCCCACCGTGCCGCTCGCCGGCGTTGTCGGCGACGATCCCGGCGCCACCGGGCAGGGCAGGGACGCCGTCCTGACCGCCACCAACCCGATTTCCGAAGGAGCTGATGAACGTGACCACAACCACGAGTGATTGCGGCTGCGGCGACACCGCCAGCCCGGTGAAGGCGGCCAGGTCCAGGCAGGTCCACCGATCGATGATCGCAGCGCCGGCAGGTGCAACCGGCACGACGGCAGGCGTGACGTCGGCGGGATCGGGCGGCACAAGGGTGCTCGACGGCTTCCACGGGCTCAATCCCGAGGACGGCCTGTTCCTGCGCGCCGATCACCTCAAGCGCATCCAGGACTACGCCCGCTCGCTCACCACGGCGCTCGCCACCGCCTGCGGCCCCGGCGTCGTCCACGGCCTCGGCGTCCGGCTCGCCGGGGACCGGCTCGAGGTCGCCCCCGGGCTGGCGGTGTCGCCGGACGGGGCGCTCCTCCGGCTGCCGGCCACCGTGCAGATCACCCTCGACGACAACAACGTCCCGGCCCGGCCGGCGGACGGCTTCTGGCGCGTCGAGTTGTCCTGGGCGTGGGGCACGTCCGGCACGGACCCGGCTTACGGGAGCCTCTGCAACGACGCCTGTGGCGACGGCGGCAAGACCATCGCGCCATGGCTCGACGAAGGCGTGGAGATCCGGATCGTCGCCGACAGCCTCCCCGGGCTGGACGCGGTCACCTACACCCGCCGGCACAACTGGCTCGCCTCGGCCTACTTCGAGCGCGAACGTGCTGGCGGACAGCCGTGGCTGGTGCCCGCCGCGACCGGAAGCCCGGTGTCCTTGTGGTCCCACAATTGGGAGGACGGCACAACCCTGTCCCCGGGGGCTGGGACGGTTCCGCTCGCGCTCCTGCAGGGCACCGAGAAGAACGCGTATGACCTCGATGTCTGGGCGGCTCGCCGCCTGGTGGACGGAACGCTGGCGAACGCGACCTGGCGCGACCGGCTGGCCATGCGCCCGTGGTCGGTCTTCCTCGCCCAGGTGCTGGAGTTCGAGGCGGAGATCACCGGTGTGACCCTCGAGGGATCGCCCAAGGAGTCGGCCGCCGATGTCAGCCTTGCGCACTTCTTCCAGGCGAGCACCCGCGACCTGCTCGAGGCGACCCAGGAGTTCATCGGGACGCTGAAGCCCAGCGACCTGGTGCGCAACCGCGGAACCTTCCAGCGCATGGAGGAGGTGGTGCACAAGACCGCCGACAACCCCCTGGCCACGGCGCGGCCGTCACCCGTCGCCGTCCAACTCGGGCTCGGCGAACTCCCGCCGGCCGGCTACCTCAACGTGCACAACGTCCCGGGCGACATCGAGGGCGACCTGCGCGCGTTCTTCGGGCCGAACGTCGACCTGCACCCGCGGCGGTTGCGCGCCGACCAGGTGGCGGACGAAGTGCTGTCCGCCCAGCACCGCGACCGGATCCCGCTCGAACCGCCCGTTGGGCGCCGTCCTCAGGTGGACATCCTCGTGCCGACGGTACCGGCCGACAAGGCCGAGCTGTACACCGACGCCTACGGCTGGGTGGCGTTCGTCCGGAGCGGGCCGGAGGCCGAAGTCGTCCCCCCGACACCCCCACCGGCGGTGGAGACGGAGGACGTCGAGGTGTACGTGCTGTTCGACTCCGAGCCGCAGCGCTTCTCCCGCCGGTTCACCGATGCCGACCTGAAGGCCGCACGAACGCTGCCCATGGGCACGCTGACCTTCCCGAAGGGCGGCTGGGCCTATCCGGGGCCGGTGGCTGCGAAGAAGACCCTGGACACCCTCGAGGGCGTTCCAGCGTTCGCGGTGGTCGGGCTCACGGCAGGCGACGACCGTCCGCTGGTCGCAACGCGGGCCGGGCTGTTCGGCACGTCGCTCGACTCGGGCGATCCCCTGCCCGTGTTCGCGTTCGGAGGCCAGCCGGCCGAGGCGATCGTTGTGGTCGTCCTGAGCCAGATCAACTGAGGCCTACCGTGGCACGACGTCGAAGAGTTCTCACCCCCGATGCCCTCGAGCAGGAAGCCCGAGCGGCCGAGTCCGGTGCTGCCCGGGGGTCGCCGCACCCGCCGGTGCGGGACGCGTCCGCGCTCAACGGGGTGCTCCTCCACCGCGACGACACGGCCGCAGAACTCACGGCTGCGGTCGGCGCGCACGCCGTGACCATGGGGACACATGTGTACCTCTCCCCCACGGCGCCACCCCTGACCACCCCGGCGGGCGGGCGCCTGCTCGCCCACGAGCTCACCCATGTGGTCCAGCAGCGCGAGCAGGGGGTGAGCGTCCAGCGTTTCGTCGCGTCCGAGCGGCCGCAGATCGCGAAGGACCTCGCAGCGATGATGGCTGTGGTCGAGGCGATCGTGCGCGCCAGCAGCAGCGGTGAGGACGTGTCCATGGGCGCCCTTGTGCGCAACAGTGGTGGCCGGGACGCCGGGGCAGCGATGCCGAAGCCGCTGCGCTCGGACAAGCCGATCACCTCGATGCTCACCCTGCGCTACCTGATGACGAGCCGGGCGGGCCTGATCGACATGAGGCACTTCATGCAGCTGCTGTACATCTCCTGGTTCTTCAACAGCGGGGCGGCGGACATGGCCAACCGTGGCGCGACGGCGAAGGGCATCGAGCATGAGGAGACCTCGGAGGCCGCCTCGAAGTACGGCGGCGAGGACCTCACGTCCAACGCGCTCGGGGCGTGGACGGCCACCCGACTGACTGGCCTGCCGCAGGCGAACGGCCTCATCGCAAGGATCCGGGAGACCCTGACACAGTGCGGACCGATGGACTTCGACGCGTTGTCCCCGGCGAGCCAGAAGACCCTTGTGGACTTCTATGCCGCCCAGACCGGCGCAGGCGAGCCTGCCAACCAGAACCGGACGGCTGTGGCACTGATCCCGGCCATCCCCGAACTCGCCGGCAAGGACCGGTCGTTCCCGTTCGAGCTGGACGAGGACGACCCGAAACGGGCGACGATCTCGGGCACAGCATTCGCCGGCGGCGCGGCGGGACTGGACGGCGACAGCGAGATCCGGTCGTTCGTGTCGACCCAACGCGAGGAGGTCCTGCACGACATCCCGCCGGACGTGCGCGGACGGCTGGCCGCACGCCTGCTCAAGGGCTGGGTCAGCGACGACGACCTGGCCGCGCTGGAGCGGCTGATCCGCACGACCGACGCTGCCGGCAAGGACGCCGTCCGCAAGGCAGCGGCCGGGGTGAGCCTTTCCGACGTCGGCCAGCGGGCGCGCCTGAAGATCCTGTTGGGCCTGCCATGACCGGCGAGGCGATGTTCGGCGTGTGCACGCTGCGCGCCGAGGTGCAGCCCGAGCACCTGTTGATCACGATCACGACCAGCCGGGCCCTCGAGGCGAGCGCGCAACGCACCTTCATCTCGCGGCCGCGCACCGTTGCGTCCGTGAGGGACGCGTTGGCGATCACGGAGCAGTTCCTGCAGTCCTTCGCCGTGTGGGAGGAGACCACACCCCACCGGCCCTGACCGGAGAGCCCGGCCGGCAGCGCTACGCGGGTGCCGGTCGCACGAAGGGGGCGAGCAGGTCGCGCATGACCTGCGACGGGCGTCCACCGAGCTCGACCCTGAGGAGTTCTGCATAGCGCCGGTACTCGCGGACGGCCTCCGCGACGTTGCCCTGCCTCAGATGCACCCTGACGAGGACGCGGTGCGCGCTCTCGCGCAGCGGCTCCGCCGTTGTCGCTGCCAGAGCCACCTGGAGGGCGTCGTAGCACCGACCGTTGTCGATGAGTTCCTCACCGATCCGGTCCATTGCCTGGAGGCGGATCTGCCGCAGGCGCTCGCGCTCCCCGACGACCCACTCGTCGTCCCACTCCGAGAGCAGGTCGTCGCCGAGGTCGATCAGGTCCCGGGCGAGCGTGAGGAGCGTGTCGTTGGACGGCTGTGCCGTCAGCACGTGCAGTGAACGCTGCATGAGGTGGTTCAGGTCCACCCGGACGCACGGGCTCAGCCACGCGTGGGTGCTCGACGAACGGACGATCTCCAACGGGGAAAGCCGCCACAGGGCCGAGCGGAGGCTTGCGCTGGCGTGACGCGGATCCACGTCCGACCACAGGGTTGCGCTGGCGTGGGCGCGCGGCACCGGCCGCGACTGGAGGGCAAGGAAGGCAACGAGCCGCTGTGAGGAGTGCGCAAGAGTCGCCGGTCTCCCCTTGCGGCGGAGTTCGAAGCCCCCGATGAGGTTCAACTCCACCAGCTCTGGCTTTGCGGACACGGTCACGGCTCTCCTGGGGTGAGCACCTGAAGGGATGATCCTGTCTGCCGCACGACGGCGCAAGATGAAGATTTGCCACCCTGCCAGGCACCCTCTGGTGATGAGTTGTGAGTCCGAGGCCCGGGCTCGCCCAGAAATACCTGCTTCTCGGGACTCACGCCCATGACTCAGCCAGCTGCGAACGCCCCAGACGGTCAGCTCTCTGCGAGGCTCGCCAGCAGCAGCGCCTCGGACACGATCGCGTGCTCGAACGTGGCAAGGTGCAGCGACTCGTTGGGGCTGTGCGGGCTCCCCTGCGGATCCAGGACGGCTGTCACGAGGATCGCCGCATCCGGGAACTCGCGAGCCAGATCCGCGATGAACGGGATCGACCCGCCGACCCCGAGATCCACCGGCTCCACGCCATAGCCCTCAGCGAGGGCTCGCCGACCCAGCTCGGTCGCCCAGCCCTCACCGGCAAGGAAGCCCTCCCCCAGATCGACCTCGCTGAACTGCAGTTGGGCGCCGAACGGAGCCATGGCCAGCAGGTGCGCCCGAATGGCCTCATAGGCAACGCCGGGTGCCTGGTTGGGAGCGACCCGGGCACTGATCACCACCGTCACCTCCGGGCTGAGGGTGTTGGACGCGGCCTCGGTGCTGGTGAAGTCGATACCGGTCACGGTGATCGACGGCTGGTTCCAGATCCGGGCCAGCAGGTCCCCGCGTCCGATCGGCCGGGTCGTGGCCGGCAGGTCGGTCTCCTGCCGCAGCCGGTCCTCGTCATACTCCGGGGTCGACCCGTCAGCCGCGATCAGGCCGGGTACCGCGACGGCACCCTCGTCGTCCCAGAGCGTGGCGAGCAGCTTGATGGTGGCCAGCATGGCGTCGGGCACAGCACCGCCGAACATGCCCGAGTGGAGCGCATGGGCCAGCGTCCGCACCCGGAGGGTGAACCTGGCGTTGCCGCGCAGCGAGACCGTGAGGCCCGGTGTCCGCGAATCCCAGTTGGCGGAGTCGGCCACCACGATCAGGTCGGCGGCAAGGGCGTCGCGGTGGTCGGCGAGGAACTGCGTGAACGACCTGGACCCGTACTCCTCCTCGCCCTCAACGAACAGGGTCAGGCCGATACCGAGGTCGTCGCCCAGCACCTGGTTGAGTGCCCGCAACGCGGCCAGATGGGTCACCACCCCGGCCTTGTCGTCACCACTGCCGCGGCCGTAGAGGCGGCCGTCCCGCTCGGTGGCCTCGAACGGCGGGCTGGTCCAGAGCGCATCGTCGCCGGCCGGCTGGACGTCGTGGTGCGCGTACAGCAGGACGCGGCGTTGCCCCGGCCGGGGTGCGCGGGTGGCCAGTACCGCCGGCTGGCCCTGTTCATCGGTGCCGGGGATCGTGGCCGTGTGCACCGCCACCTCGTCGAACACCCCGGACGCGGTCGCGAGCGCGCTGATCGCCTCAGCGCTGCGCCACAGCTGCGCCGGGTCGAAGCTCGGCCAGGACACCGAAGGGATGGCAACGAGGTCGGTGAGCTCGGCAACGGCCTGCGGCATGGAGTCGGCGACGGCCCTCGACAAGGCCGCAGAAACACCTGGATCGGTCATGCAGCCATCCTCGCACCGTCCCGGGTCCGGGAGCGCGCAGGGGATCGCCGGGACGCCTGCTAGCACAGCCGGCCGCGCTTGCCTCTCGGCAACATCCTCACCTTCCGGGACGCCCGGCCAGCGGCTAGATTCCATAGCGCCACCACGGGTGAGTCCACGCGTGGGTCGCCGAACGATGCCGTTCCCGTCACAGGAATGAGGGCAGTCGATGGGTGTCTTCTCACCGGGATTCCGGGGCAGGTCAGTCGAGACCAACGCAGCCTTGCCCCCCGGCCAGCATGAGACAAGGGATTTCCCGGTGCTCTCTGCAGGGCCCACTCCGCACGTCGCGCTGGACCGGTGGGAGTTCACGATCACGAACGAGGCAGGCCACAAGACGACGTGGTCCTGGCCGCAGCTGCTCGCGTTGCCGAGCCAGACGCCGACGGTCGACATCCACTGCGTCACCTCGTGGTCGAAGCTGGGCACCACCTGGCGCGGGGTGTCCCTTGACGTCCTGCTCGAGGACATCGACACGGCAGCGGACTACGCGCTGATCCACTCCTACGGTGGCTACACGACGAATCTGCCGGTGGAGGACCTGCTCTCCGGCCAGGCCTGGATCGCCTACGAGTTCGACGGCGAGGACCTGGCGCCCGAGCACGGCGGGCCGGCGCGGCTGCTCGTGCCTCATCTCTACTTCTGGAAATCGGCGAAATGGGTGCGCGGCATCGAGCTCCTGCTCGAGGACGAACCCGGGTTCTGGGAGACCGCCGGCTACCACGACTACGGCGACCCGTGGCGTGAACAGCGCTACCAGGGCGACTAGGACCGGCCGATGTGGCGGACCGCGACCCTTGTCGCTACCCGGGACGAGACGCCCGACGCGCGGACGCTCGTGCTGGAGATACCCGGCTGGCCGGGGCACCTCGGCGGGCAACATGTCGACGTCCGCCTCACCGCTGACAACGGCTACCAGGCGACCCGCAGCTACTCCCTCGCCGCGCCGGCCGACCGCGATCGGGTCGAGGTGACCGTCCAGCGCGTGTCGGACGGCGAGGTCTCCCCCTACCTCACCGATGGCCTCAGCCTCGGCGACGCCGTCGAGGTGCGCGGCCCGGCCGGCGGGTGGTTCGTCTGGCGGCCGGGCGATCCGGGTGGGGTGCTGCTCGTCGCGGGCGGCTCGGGCATCGTGCCCCTGATGGCCATGCTCCGGGCTCGACGAGCTGCCGGGAGCGTCGCGCCCTTTCGGCTCGTCTACTCGGTGCGCACCCCTGGGGAGCGGTACTACGCGGCGGAGCTCGACCAGCTCGCCGACCAGGTCGACGGCCCGGAGTTGACCTACGTCTACACGCGCTCGGCTCCCGCCGACGCGACCCGACCGGCGGCGCGGATCGGCGCTGCAGACCTTCCCCCGCCGGGCTGGTCCCCCGACGGTGAGGAGACCTGCTTCGTGTGCGGGCCGACGGGGTTCGTCGAGGCGGTGTCGGCACTCCTTGTCTCGCTCGGCTACGACCCGCGCCGGATCAAGACGGAAAGGTTCGGTCCCAGTGGACAGTGACATGACAGACGACTACCAGGACGGCAATGCCCTCGCGGGCCCCTTGCAGGAGATCTTCGCTGTCGATCTCACCTCAGCTGTCGGACGCTGTTCGCAGTGCGGGCTCACCGGCGCCGTCGCGACCCTGCGGGTCTACGGCCGGGCGCCGGGGCTGGTCGCGCGCTGCCCCGGCTGCGGCGAGGTGATGCTCCGCCTGGTCCAGAGTGCACACTCCGTCTGGCTCGACCTCACCGGGACGGTACGACTCCAGATCCCGATCTAGGGGCCGACGCACTCGGCAGGGCTGCGCCACACGGCAAGGGTCACCGGTGTCCGCTGGGCGCAACGGGTGGCATCTTTCCTTCGAGGATCATCCTCCCGGCACGGGCCTTGGTCTCGAGCGAGTCGGTCTTCCACAACTCGTCGAGCTTCGCGAGATTCTCCGGGGTGTAGCCGGCACCCCAGAACGCGTCGTACTCGGCCTGGGTGCCCCCGGCGGACGTCGAGGGAGGGAAGCTTGGCGACGGGTCGGTGGCGGGCCGGGCTTCACCGGTGGCGTCCGCCCGTCGAGCAGCAGCTGCCCGGCCCTTGCCTTGGTCTCGATGGGGTCCAGCTTCCAGAGGTCGCTGAGCGTGTCGACGTTGTCCGCGGTGTAGCCGGCCCCCCAGAACGCTTCGTACTGCCCGCGCGTGTAGCCCTTCGGCATCGCCGACCACTCGATCCCGACGGTCTGTGCCACCTTCTCGGCGGTGCGAGCGACGTCGGAGTACGGGTTGGCTGCGGCGGCCGCTCCGGTGGCTGCGGCGGCCAGCACCGAGGTGAGGACGCCCGCGACAACGATCTTCCCGCCACGGCGGACGAAGGTGGTCACCGATGAGGCCTGCGTCGCGCTGCTGGGCAGGTGGGCCAACTCCGCCTCGATCCGCGCGGCGACGACCGCCGGGTCTGGCTGGGCAGCCGCGCGCGAGTGCAGCGACCGGGTGATCCGCTGGATCAGTTCGCGTCGCTGTCGGGCGGCAGGTCTTCGAGATCGTTCGGGCCGTCGGTGGCTCGGTTGTTGTCGCTCATCGCTTCTCCGGTGGGGTCGAGAGGTCAGTGTCGCGCAGTGTGGCCAGGGCGCGGGAGGCATGGGATCGGACGGTTGCCGCGGAGGTGCCAAGGACACTGGCGATCTCCGGGTCGGTCAGGCCCTCGTAGTAGCGGAGCACCAGCACGGTGCGCTGCCGCGGCGGCAGCACGGCGACGTGCCGCCACACCGCGTCCTGGTCTGCGTGGTCCTGGGGTCCGTCGTGGGTTCCGCTGTGGACGGCGAGCACCTCGTCGGCGGTGGCACGGACTGTGCGCACGTACCAGGTGCGTCGCCACGAAAGGTGCTCGTTGGTGACCATCCGCCGCAGGTAGAGGTCGGGACGGGCCATCGTCCCGATGCGCGCCCAGCGCACGTGGGCACGCAGCAGCACCTCCTGGACGAGGTCGGCGGCGGTCTGTCCGTCGCCGGTCAGCACCGTCGCGTACCGCAGCAATCCGGGCAGCTGGGCGCGTATGACGTCGTCGATTCTCTGACCGTCGAAGTCTCCGCGCCGTCGTCCTTGTGGACGGTCGTGTCCAGATGCACGGGAAGGTCCCACGCCGCGATGACGATGGGGGTCGCGGCGCTGTCCGCACCAGCAAATTCCATTCGTGGGGTCATCTGCGCACCCCGAGCAGGTCGTCCAGCGCGGCGCGCGGATCCTGCAGGGCGTGGCCGTCGGGTCGCTCGATCGGCCGAGGGTCAAGGCAGCGCAAGAGAAGGGCCTCCACGATGGCAGCCCGCTGCACGATGGCGTGCCCGTCGATGTCGCCGGGCAGGATCCTCACCTCGACGGTGTCGCGCAGCGGGCTTTCCGTGACCAGTTGCGACAGGTTGACGTCGGCGTACTTGGTCACCCCTGCCGAGCGCGCCACCTCCTGCAGCCGTGCCCACGCCGCGCCGTCGCTCGCCCCCTGCAAGGGCCCCTCGACGAAGTCCATCAGGGCCTCGGGCAGCGGGGCCAGCCGCCGGCAGGCGTCGTTGGTGTCCAGTGCTGCCCACAACACCTCGCGCCAGTAGCCGAAGAGGCGGACGAGGTTGGCGAAGGCGTCCGGACGACGGAACGGGGCGCCGTCCACATGCAGGTGCACCGCGGCCTCCCGGGGAATGGTGAAGCCCAACTCTCGTGCCGGCACCAGCAGCCGCTCGAGAACGCGCGCATGCTCCACCGTCAGCGGCGGTGTGATGATCTCGCACGGGCGCTCCCGCCCCGCTGGCAGGAGCATGGCAACCGCGACGGTGGCGCCGCTGGCGTCGTTCACCCTCGCTGCTCCGGCGAACAGCTCCGTGCGCACCCCGAACAACTCGGCCACCGGCTGCAGCACGGTGGGCAGCGGAGCGTCCGGGTCGGCATGCCGCTCGATCAGGCGAAGGAGTCGGGCGTCGTCACACAGCACGCGGTACCAGCCCCGGTGCCCGGGGACGCCGGGCGCCGAGGCCAGATCCGCCTCGATCGTGATGTCGTCGACCAACCGTGCGACGGGATGTCCGTGCGCATCGACGACATCGAACGCCGGGGACAGGTGGCGGAAGACGCCCACGCCCGGCACCTCTGAAGGCTCGCTGTCGGTGTGGAAGGACCGGCGTACCGCGCCGCCACACCGGGCGGCGAGCTCGTCTGCCAGCATCTGCCGATCGGATCCGACGGGTGCCAGCAGCTCGATCTCGAAGCCCGTGCGTAGCGACAGTTCGTCTACGTTGATGGTCGTCTCCTTGCGAACAGTCTTCAGTGTGCCGGGTCGACGTCAGGACTTGTGGTGCCGGGACGTCCCGCTGGGAGCCACCGGCGGGGTCTTCCCCTCCAGGATCATCTTCCCGGCCCGCGCCTTCGTGTCGAAGGAGCCGGTCTTCCACAGGTCGTTGAGCTTGGCGAGGTTCGCGTCGGTGTAGCCGGCGTTCCAGAACGCTTCGTACTTGGCCTGGTCGCCCTCGTTGGGCGTGGACACGTCAGCCGGGGACTCCGCGACGGCAGGGCTCGGAGCCACGGGGAGCACGTCGCCGTCGAGGATCATCTGGCCGGCGCGCGCCTTGGTCTGGATCGAATCGCTCTTCCACAGGTCGTTGAGCTTCGCGACGTCCTCTGCGGAGTAGCCGGCGCCCCAGAAGGCCTCGTACTGCGCCTGGGTGTAGCCCTTGGGCATCCCTGACCAGTCGACGCTCGCGGTGGCGACCGGCGAGGGGGTGGGCGTCGGCGCGAACGGTACGACTGCTGTCGCGACGCCGGCGCAGACGACCGACAGTCCGGCGGCGACGATGCCGACGGCCACGAAGCGGCCGGAGCGCGGGCGACCGGTGGCGGTCGGCTTGATGAAGGGGTTCATGGAGTCCTCCTGGACGTTCTGCGGATGTACCTGCACTCCTAGAACGCATCCCGGCTGCCAGGTGTGCAGTCCGCGCGACGTCTTCTTTCCTTGCTACCCCGGCGCACTCCTCCCAGGAGGCGTCTCCGACACGCGATTTCCGTTACCTGGCCGAGCACACCACCCCCACGCACTGGCCGAGCCTGTTCCCGGAAGCGACGTTGCCACCGAGGTCGACCGCGTCCGGTGCATAGATCCCGTAGCCGCCGTTGCGTCTTCGCGATGTTGCCGCCAACGATGAGACCAGGGATGTTCGACCTGACTCCGGTGCCGCTGTTCCTGATGAAGCTGTTGTTGATGACCTTTCCGGGCTGCCAGATCTCAGCTTCCGGCAGGGTCGAGCCGTTGAAGATCACCCCGTCCGTGTTGTCCCTGAACGTGTTGTTCTCAAGCTCCATCGGAGTCCACGGGTTGAGGACGACTCCACTCCTGGTGAAGGTGTTGCCTTTGATCACCGCCACACCCTCCGAACCGAGTCCGGAGCCCATCCTCTCCAGGACACCCTGCTGCATGTCGGTGAAGGTGCTGTTGATGAGGTTGACGCTGCTGTAGTAGCCGCCGAACGGATACTTGTAGTTCTTCACGGTGCTGTTGGCGATGGTGGTGAACGCTTCGCTCCCGTCGCCGAGACGGGTCGTGCGTCTGCCGTCCAGCCGGGACCGATCGATCGAGATCTCTGCCTCGGTGGCATTCAGCGTGCTCGCGACGAGCCTGGAGCGCTCGATGGTGGCCGAAGCTTCGAAGACATGGATCGCTGAGCGGATGAACGTCGATTTCACAATGCGCAGCTTGGCGTTGAGTTGGCCGGTGATCGGCGAGTCGATGGCCCGGACTCTCGTCAGTTCGAGGGTCGAACCGTACTGGATGAAGCTCGGGGCCTTGCGAAGGACGACATCGGTGACGATGGGACCGGGTTGACTCGAGTCCATGGTCAGGCCGATACCCGTGGCCCAATTCTTCACGACGCCATTTCGAATGGAGACTCCGCCGGACGTCGATGCGATCCCTGTTCCCGAGGAGCCGGGTCCCACGAGCCTGTGCCCGCCCAGGTCGAGGTGGACGTTGGGACCGAGCGTCAGACCGTCCCCGGAGAGGCAGTGCAGGTCCCTGGTCAGCCTCGTGTCAACGGTAAGGGTTGCGCCGCACGCCACCGTCGGTGGGGCTGCCTGCGCCGGCCCGGCCAGTCCGACCGAGGCCAGCAGGACCGCTGGAAGGGCCAGGGCCGCCAGACGCTTCACGTGCGCCGGCTTGATTCCAGCAAGCGGCATATCCATGGGACTCATGCTTCATCCGTCCTGTGAGTGCCGAGGGGGTCAGGGCTAGGACTACGCCCGGGACGCAGGCGCTACAAGAGCCCCTTCCTAAATATCCGCGGAGTGCGGCGGCAAGTTTCACACCTAGTCACCGCGGCATTCGTGACCGGTTCCGGGTCCTGGACCCGGCCGCCGACTCTTGCGTCAGCCCCGCTGCAGGTACGCCAGCACCGCGAGTACCCGACGGTTGGCGGAGCCGGAGTCGGCAAGACCGAGCTTGGTGAAGATGGCGTTGACGTGCTTCTCCACGGCCCCGGTGCCGATCACGAGCCGCTCGGCGATGCTGGCGTTGCTGCGTCCCTCTGCGATGAGTTCGAGGGCCTCGAGTTCCCGCGGCGTGAGGGCGGCGAGCGGGTCCCTTGCCGTGGCCATCAGTCGCTTGACGACCAGCGGGTCGAGGACGGTGCCGCCGGCGTGCACGCGCCGCACGGCCTCGGTGAACTCGGCCAGCGACGTCACCCGGTCCTTGAGCAGGTAGCCCACTCCCCCGCGTGCGTCGGCGAGAAGCTCCCGTGCGTAGACCGTCTCGACGTACTGGCTGAGCACGAGGACGGCCACGTGGGGCACCGCCTGCCGCAGTTCGAGCGCCGCCCGGATCCCCTCGTCGTGGAACCCCGGCGGCAGCCGTACGTCCATCACGACCACGTCGGGACCGGCAGCGCGCACCCGCTCCACGATGTCGGCGGCATCGGCGAAGGCTCCGACGGTGACGTATCCGGCCTCCTCGAACAGCCGCGCCAGCCCCTCGCGGAGCAGCACGGAGTCCTCGACCAGGAGGATGCGGATCGCCTCCGCCCCGGCGTCGACGGTCTGCGGTCGGTCGGTGCTCACCCGCTCAGGATAGGGACGGCTGCTGCGACGGGCGACCCCCGGAAGGCAGGGGCACGATCACGTCGATCCGCGTCGGGCCACCGGGCGGGCTCTCGACCGTCAGCGTCCCCCGCAGCCCGTGGAGCCGCTCCTGCAAGCCGGCGAGGCCGTGACCCTCGGCGAGCTGCGCGCCGCCGCGACCGTTGTCGGTGACGGCGACCCGCAGCCGTGACGGTTCGTCCCAGTGGACCCGCGCGCTGATCGTCACCTGGCTCGCCCTGGAGTGCTTCGCTGCGTTCGTCAGCAGCTCTGCGACGACGAAGTAGACAGCCCTTGCGACCTCGGGGGGCACCGAGGCGTCCAGCGTCGCGTCGAGATCGGTGCCGACCGGAAGCGGACTCTCCTCCGCGAGTGCACTCAGCGCGGCCACGAGCCCGCGGTCGGCCAGCAGGGGCGGGGCGACTCCCCGGGAGAGCGCGCGCAACTCGTCGAGGGCGGCCTTGGCCTGATGCTGGGCCTCCCGCGCGTAGGCAACGGCCTCACCCGTGTCACCGGCGGCAGCCCGGCGCTCGGTGGCAGCGAGATCCATCTGGAGCCGGACCAGGCGCTGCTGGGGTCCGTCGTGCAGGTCGCGCTCCAACCGGCGCATGGCGGTGTCCTCGGCGTGGACGGCCGACTGGCGGGCGTCCGCCTCGGCCTGCGCCCGGGCAGCGAGATCGTCCGAGGGCCAGCGCCCGAGCATCGCGGCGGCGATCGCGTGCCGGATGCGCCCCAGGCCGCCGATCACCCAGGGCAGGGTGACCCCGAACAGGACCCCGCCGACCAGGTAGGCGACGCCCTCGGCGGTGTTGGCCGTCAGGGGATGCAGCAGGGGCACCTGGCTCCGGAGCCATTCCGCCCACGGGTCGACGTCCGGTTGGGGCAGGAAGCCCTGCCAGACCCAGTAGGTCAGCCCGCCGAGGGCGGTGGCCCACCAGGTCACCGTCAGCGCGAAGGTGACGGTGCTGACGATCGGACTGATGATCATCTGGTGCAGCAGGTAGGACCAGTAGTGCCCCGAACGCAGCGGCGCGAGCAGGCGGGACGTCCAGTGCTCGTCCGCGGCGGGCCTGGACCACACCGGCTCGGGAATCTCCGGGAGGCCCGTCCAGCCCAGCATGCCCCGCTCCGCTGCGCCGAGCCCTCTGGCAAGCAGGAGCGCTCCGCTCATCAGTGGCAGTCCGACGAGAAGGATCACCATGCCCAGGCCTGCGAAGAAGACGCTGCTGAGCACGGAGATCGCGACCATCGAGACGACGAAACTCGCGATGAGGTAGCCGGAGGTACCCGGGGCGCGGCCCCACGAGGCGATGTAGCGACTCAGCCAGGAGTCGCGGTCGGAGCGGTCGAAAGACATTCGAGTTCCTTAGGAGGTGCCGGGTGCTGTGGCACCGGCAGCGCGCCCTCTGCAGGCCGGATCGCCGCCGGTGAAATCACCCTAGGTACACCCTAGGGTCGGTCGACATCCGGCCACCTCCCGCATTCCTGCGGGGGCTAACCCCCGCTCGTCAGGAGAGGACCGATGTGCCCCGGCCCCGATTGTGGGTCGACAGGCCGGCTTGTGAGGACCGCTCAGCCTTCCCGGTAGACGATGCCGAACCCGCCCCGTGGGTAACGCCAGCGCAGCGCCCCGGGCGCGGCCATCGCCAGGCACGTGCCGCATTCGAGGCACGCGGCGTAGTTCACGGTGATGGTGCCGTCAGGCGCTTCGCCGTACACCTGTGCCGGACAGATGCGGATCAGCAGCTTGCCGGTCCCGGTACGCCGGGCAGATCTCCTGGTCGACCTCGATGTGGTTCTGTTCCTCGTCGAGGTTGTAGGAGTTCCGGGCGAGCCGGTCGTTGACGCTTGCCGCGGCTCGACATGATCGGAATCCTCGTCTACAGCGCCCGGGCCGCAGCCCAGCCGTCGAGCATGAGCTGGCCGAGCCCGAGCCCGGACGCCTTGAGCGCGGACCTCGCGGTCGACACCAGGTGCTTGCGCGGGGTGAGGTCGTGGTCGTAGATGCCGTAGAACACGTCAGCGAGCAGCTGTCCGTAGTCGGCGTACATCCGTGGATTCTCGAGGAAGGCCGGCGCCTTCGCGTAGGTCTTGAGGTCGGCGCCGACGAAGGTCAGGTCCAGCTCGGACCGATACCCGCTCAGCCCCTGCTCGGAGTAGTCGCCGGAGACAAGGGCCGCATCGATCGCCTTTGCAGCGGCGATCCCGCTGCCTGCGGCCAGGTCCATGCCGCGGATCGTCAGTCCGGTGTTCAGCGTGAACCCCGCGGCGTCCCCGATGATCACCAGTCCCGCGCGCGTCAGGTCGTGGGCCACCATCGCCGGCCCGTCCTCGATGGTCAGGTGGGCAGCCGTACTCCAGCAGCTCCCCGCCCCGAAGCAGCGGCTCGATGGCCGGGTGGTCCAGGAAGTGGTCGTGGACGTCGGCCGGGCTGAGCCCTTTGGCTTCCAGGTCGTCCAGGCGCAGCACCACCCCGACCGAGACCGAGTCGAGGTTGGTGTACAGGAACCCTCCCCCGGCGACGGACCGGGTGCAGTCCCCGACGACGGCGTAGGCCACGCCTTCGTCGCCGCTCACCCGGAACCGGTCCTCGATCGGTGGCCCGGGGCAGGCCGATCACCGACTTCACGCCGACCGCGAGGTGCTTCGGTGGGCTCCTTGGCACGCACCCCCGCGCCTTGGGCGATGAACGAGTTGACCCCGTCCGCTGCGACAACGACGTGGGCCCGCAGTTCGTCCTCGCCCGCCCGAACGCCGACCACCTGCTCGCCTTCTCGCAGCAACCCGTCCACCCGGACGCCCGGCATCACCATCACTCCGGCCGCCTCGCACTCGGCTGCCAGCCAGGGGTCGAGCTTCGCCCTCAGCACGGTCACCGCGTTCACCGGTTCGGCGAGCCGCGCGTCCCAGTAGTCGACGTTGACGTGGGACGTTGCCGTTCAGGAAGCTGAGCACGTTGCGGGTGATCCGGCGTTCCACCGGCGCCCGCTCCGACGAAGCCGGGGAAGACCGCCTCGAGCGCCCGGCAGTAGAACACCCCGCCGGACAGGTTCTTGGAACCCGGCTCGCCGCCGCGGTCGATCAGCACGACCTCGTGCCCGGCGCGCGGCCAGTTGGTGGGCACACACCGTGCCGGCGACTCCGGCTCCGATCACGATGACGTCGAAGTCAACGTCGGCACTCATTCGGGCTCCTCGATGGGTCGGTGGCCTGGTGGCGGGCAGGCACGCCCGCCACCAGCGCCGGTGTCAGAGCGCGCCGACCTTGATATCGCCAGCGATATCGTCCGCAGCGAGCCAGCCCGACGTGAGGGCGAAGCCGTTGGCCGAGCCCGGGATCGGCAGTGCGTACGACTCGCCGAACATGCCGCCGGCGTCGCAGCCCACCGAGTACAGGCCGGGAACCGGGTTGCCGGCCTTGTCCAGGCACCGCATGTGCTCGTCGATCTTGAGAGCGCCCATCGAGATCATGATCCCGGTCTCCATCTTGATGGCGAAGAACGGGCCCTCCGACACCGGACGGAGGAACTTGGCGGGCTTGTGGAACTTGGTGTCCACACCGGCAGCGCACAGTGCGTTGTAGGCGTCCACCTCCGCGCGGAGCACACCAGGGTCGACGCCCATCTTCCCGGCGAGTTCCTCGATCGTCTCGCCCTTCTCCACGTTGGTGCGGCCCTCGTCCGCTGCGTCGGCCTCGATCTCGGTTGGCAGGTTGATCATCTTCTCGTTGTTGCGGACGTAGATGCCCAGCCCGATCTCGTTCCCGTCGTCGACCAGGTGACGGATCGTGGCCTGGTCGATGATCGCACCAGTAGAACGCTCCCGGCTGCACCACCGTGATGTCACCGGCGTTGCCGAACGACATGCCGACCACTTCGTCGATGAACCGCCTGCCGGTGGCGTTGACCCAGAAGTAGGGCTGCATGCCGGTGCAGTTGGTGTGGCTGGTGATGGTCTTGTCGCGCATGAACGGGAACAGCAGCAAGGTAGCCGATCGAGTTGTGCTCCGTGCCACCCGCTTCGAGCACCATGTTGATCCCGTCGCCGGTGTTGCCCTGGCCGCCGACGTTGATCAGCTTGTCGCCCACGCCGTACTTGGTGTACTTGTCGAGCATCTCGGGATTGGCTGCGAAGCCGCCTGTTCCGATCACAACGGCCTTGGCGCCGAGGCGCACCTCCTGGCCGTCGTTGTCCCTTGGCGACGATGCCGGTCACCTTGCCGTTGTCGTCCTTCAGGATCTGCGTTGGCCGCGGTGGAGAGGAAGACGTCGACGCCGCGTCGCCGGGCGTCGGCCTCGAGGAGTTCGATGACCCGCGCGACCTCGCCTTCAGGCAGGTGCCAGGTGACCAGCTCACCGGGCTGGTCAAGGGCTGTGACCGTGACGTCCTCGTAGTGCACGCCGACCTCGTCACGCAGCATCGTGATCGTTGTCGCTGCGTTCTCGACGAACCGGCTGACCAGCGGCGGGTTGGCACGCCAGTGGGAGTAGTCGAGATAGGTGTTGAACGCCTTGTCCTTGGAGACGTCGATGCCGCGCTTCTTCTGCTCGTCCGACTCGAACGCAGCATGGCCTTCGGCGAACGCCGAACTGCCCCCGGTGTGGGCCTCCTTCTCGAGAATGGCGCACGTCAGGCCGTCCTTGGCGGCCTGCACGGCGCACGACAGTCCGGATGCGCCTGCCCCGACTACGACGACGTCGTAGCTCGCGTCGAACTCTTCGGTCATGGTTCCAGCTCCTTCGATGGGTTACTTGTTGACTTCTGCAATGAGTGCGGGGACCACCTCGTAGAGGTCGCCGACGATTCCGTAGTCGGCGGTCTGGAAGATCCGCGCCTGCGGGTCGCTGTTGATGGCGGCGACGACCCTGGCTCCACGGACGCCCTCCATGTGCTGGGCGGCCCCGGCGATTCCGACCGCGAGGTAGAGGGCCGGCGCGATGTGGTTGCCTGACCGGCCGACGTAGCGGCTCCTTCTCGAGCCATCCCAGGTCGTCGGCGATCGGCATCGAGCAGGCAAGCTCGGCATCGAGGGCCTCGGCGAGCGACCGCATCAGCGCCACGTCGTCCTTGGCGCTGACCCCGCGGCCGAACGAGACCACGCGCTGGGCGTCGTCCAGCCCGCTGGCCACGGCGATCGGCTGGGACGCGACCTCAACCATGGGCACGGCCACCAGGTCGAGCCTGCGCACCGGCGCAGCGGCGCCAGGATTCGGTGGGGCGTCTTCACCGACGAAGATGGCTGCGACGGGGCCGTGGTCACACAGCGTCTCTATGGTGTCGCCACCGACTGCTTCGCGATGCAGCAACACGTCGTCCCCGCGTCGCGCGAGGCCCACGACGCGCGGCACGACGCGCGCATGGATGCGGGCGGCAGCTGCCCCGATCAGGACGCGTGCGACCGGATCGGACGTCGAAACCAGCACTCCGGGAGACGCAGCAGCGATCACATCGGCAAGGGCGCCGGCGTAGGACTCGGCCGACGTGCCGTCGACCGGCTCGATCCAGAGAACCTCCGCCGGGCCCGGCGTCTGCCACCTCATCGACCAGCTCGCGGGCACCGACCACAACAGCGGTCGTCGGTCCGTCCAGCGACCCGAGGACTGCCAGCGCCCCGCGCCATGGCTCGTTCGCGATGAGGATCCAGCTGGCCGCGTTCATACGTCTTCCTTCACGATGTGTCGGGTCACAGCACGCCCTCTGCTCGGAGAGCCACCACGAGTTGAGCCGCGGTCTGCGCCGGTTCTCCTTCGAACACCCGGGAGGGCCGCGAGTCGGGCTTGCGGCAGCCGATGGACTCCAGATCGCTGGGCACGAGTTGCAGGTCGGCAAGGGTGAGCCGGGTGAGGGGGCGTCTGCGGGCAGCGAGGAGTTCCTTCATCCCCGGCACGTGATCGGTATCAGACTCCGCCGAGACACCCAGCACGGCGGGTGTCGGCAGCGCGATGGTGAGCAGGTCGCCACCCACCTTGCGCGTGGCCTGCAGCTGTCCGGCCGGCATGCCGGCCGAGTGCACCCCCATCAGGGCCGGCCAGCCGAGTTCGCCGGCCAGGGCGACCGGAACGCCGGAGTCCTCCTTGGAGTCACCGATGATCACCAGGTCGACCCCGCCGAGGTGGCGCACAGCTGCCGCAAGGACCCCGGCGGTTGCGGCGTTGTCAGCCAGGCTGGGCGTGTCGGTCACGCAGAACGCTTCCTCGACACCTCGCGCGAGCGCCCAACTGGCATCCCCGTCACCGATGGTGAGGCCGACAACGACGCCTCGGGAATCGGCCGCGACCTGCATGGCCGCCGCCAAGGCCGCGGGGTCGTCCTCCCCCGCGGCCATCTTGGCGTTGCGCCAGTCGATCGATCCGTCGGTGCGCACGACCGCGTCCGCGGCGCTCCTTGCCCACTTGTAGACGATGACGACCTTCACCGGCGTCCTCTCCTCAGGGTGCGGGCGCCGGCGTCAGTTCTCCGGCGATTCACGCACTCGAATCGGGTGGACCGCGGCGCGGCCCGCCATACCTCGATTCTGGCCGTGAGAAGGGTCGGCGCACATTGCCCACCCGGCTACTCCGGGGTAGCCGACTGGTTACCCGACGATGCCGCGACGAACGCCGAAAACGGCCACCTGAACGCGATTGCGCAGGTGGAGCTTGGCCATGATGCTGCCCAGGTGCTTCTTGACCGTCGCCTCGCTCAGATGCATCGTGTGGGCGATCTCGTCGTTCGACAGGCCTTCGACAAGGAGGCTGAGGACCTCGAGCTCGCGCCGGCTCAACCGCTCGGCGCCGGTTTCCCGCGCAGCACCCGGACGATCGGGCTGGGCGAACTCAGCGAGGACCTTGGCAGCGATGGTGGACGACATGACGGCTTCGCCACGCATGATCCCCTGCAGTGACTCCCGCAGGTGTTCGGCGGTCTCGTTCTTGCTGAGGTAGCCGTGGGCACCGTTGCGGAGCGCTTCGAAGACGTCCTCACCGAGGTTCGAGACCGTGAGCATCGCGATCCGGACCCTCGAGTCGACCGCGGTGATCTGCTTGGTGGCCTCTACCCCGCCCATGCCTTCCATGCGGACGTCCATCAGTACGAGGTCAGGGGCGAGCCGCCCGACCAGCGCAAGCGCCTCACGTCCATCCCCGGCGGACCCGACCACCTCGAACTCCGACCACCGGCCGATCAGCGAGATCAGCCCGTCCCGGAACAGGGCATGGTCGTCGACAACCAGCACGCGGGCAGGGGTGGCCATCAGACCCCCATCTCCGCCGGGATGCCCGCGCGGTCGATCGGTCGCACCGGCGCTTCGGCGATCAGGAGGGTGCCGCCCGTGTGAGCGGGGGTGAATCGCACGCTGCCGTCGAGCTGGTGCATGCGTTCGGAGATGATCTTGATGCCCAGGCGTGAATCCAGGATGCCGGCCGGGTCGAAGCCGACGCCGTCGTCCTCCACCTCCAGCCGGATCAGGGTCTGGGAGGACCGTAGCCGCACGGTGACGTTGCTGGCCTTGGAATGCTGCTGGACGTTGGCCAGGGCCTCGCGAAGCACTCTCACCAGCTGGGCTGCGATCGTGTGTGGCACGGTCTCGCTGCAGCCCTCGCAGTCGAACCTCGCCGAGATCCCGAACTGCTGGGCGAAATGCTCCACAAGGCTCCGAGCCTGGTCGATGAAGCTGTCGCCGAGGATCTCGGCGTCCAGGCGCAGGCCAAGCATCTGGTGGCGCAGGCTCACCTTCAGCGCCGCCACCATGTCGTCCAGACGGGTGAGGTCGCCTGCCAAACGCACCAGATCGCGCTCGGCGACGTCGAGCCTCGTGAGACCGACGTGCAGTCCGAGCGCTGCGACCTGCTGCGAGAGGTCGACGTGGAGTTCGTCACTGAGCCGCCGCCGCTCCTCGAGGGCGCCGAGCTCACGCTCCCGTCCCGCCTGCTGCCAGCGGCACAGGGCGCTGCCAAGAATCCGGCCGGCTGCGGCAAGGAAGGCGCGCTGCTCCGCCGACAGGGTGAAAGGACCGTCAAAGCAGAGCAGGACTGCGCCCAAATGCCTCCCGTCTGCATGAAGGGATGCCACGATTCCCGAATCGCCGAACCATGCCTTGAAGTCGTCGGGCAGCAGGGCCCACGCCTCGTCATCCAGATGGTCCGCGGCCGAGACCGGCCACTCCTCCGGGTTGATCCACGGTTCCCTGACATGCTCGTGGGCCGGCATGCTGGCGAACGACTCACCCAGCACGGCCCGCTGCTCCTCGTCACCCACCAGTACCAGGAGGTCCTCGCTCGCGTTGAGCAGGTAGGACGGGGCGAGCCGGGCACCCATCACGTCCTTGACGATCGCCACCGCTGCGACGAAGGAAGCCGCCCCCTCGGGAGACCACGACAGGGCGTCATTGATGCGCACCAGGTCTGCAAGGTACGACGTTGCACGGCTCACCTTCGCATCGTAGCGGCGCACCGACCGCCGCAGACGCCGTGCCACGACACTCCTGCCAGGCCTCCTTGCACCGCTGCGACGCCACTCGTCGAACCCCCGCGAACGCGTGACGTGACCCCTGCGCAGTGCTCAGGATCCGGGCCCTCGTGGATCCCCCACGCCCGGCGTAGTGTCGAAGTATGAGCACTAGCCATGAGGTTCGTGCGGGGATCGCCCATCGCGCCTTCGAGGCGCTCGACACGCCCAGCAAGACGATCGTATTGATGGTGCAATGCAACTCCGCCCATCACCTGGCGACAGTCCACCAGACCGAGGCCGGGCGGGTCTTCCACTCCGTGCTGCACTCGAAGTCGCACGGACGCCGCGACTACGTCGACACCGGGCACCACGCATCCCGGGACGGACTCGACTGGTTCGACCTCCTGGATGTCGATGATCCCGGCACCGGCGATGACCTTCCCGCCGGATGCGAGTGCGGTCCCTACACGCTGTCGCGACAGCAACTGATCGGGCAGATCGCGGCCGGGCAGAAGAGGGTCATCGTCGAGTAGCCCCCTTGTCACGCGGGACGTCCGGACGGAACGCGTCCAAGGCTGCGAACCGACCCTTCAGAGCCCCGCCCGACCCCAATCGGCGTAGCGTTGTAAGTGGCGCCCCGGCGCCCCGGTCAGGGGCCCACGTCGAAGCGACGACGCTTCGCCGTAACCGCAGGGGAGGTGCCATGTCATCCACTCTCCTATCCCCGCTCCGGGTGGGGACGCTCGAGTTGAAGAACCGAATGGCGGTGGCCCCGATGGTCACCTGCTACTGCGATGACGACGGAATGCCCACCGAGCAGTACATCGCGTATCACGAGGCACGAGCTCGTGGCGGGTTCGGCCTGATCATCACGGAGAACTACGCCGTCGACCCGCTCGGACGCGGGTTCTGGTGCGGCGGGCTCTGGAAGGACGAGCAGATCGCCCCCCACGGCGAGCTCGCCCGTCGGGTACACGCTGCTGGCGCGAAGATCTTCGTCCAGCTGTACCACTGTGGTCGGCAGACCTCGTCCGCCATCATCGGTGCTCAGCCGGTCGCGCCGTCGCCTCTGCCGTGTCCGGTGATGGGTGAACAACCCCATGAGCTGACCCAGGCAGAGATCGCCACCATCACCGGCCAGTTCGGCGACGCGGCCCACCGCGCACAGCAGGCCGGCTTCGACGGCGTTGAGGTCCACGGCGCCCACGGCTACCTGATCGCCGAGTTCATGTCGGCCTACTCCAACAAGCGCACGGACGCCTACGGCGGGCCGCTCGTCAACCGGCTCAGGTTCCCGCTGGGGATCATCGCCGACATCCGGGCCAAGTGCGGCTTCGACTTCGCGGTGTCCTTCCGCATCTCCGCCGACGAGTTCGTCATCGGCGGCCGCGACATCGCAGAGACCAAGGCGATCTGCCGGCACCTCGAGGCCGCAGGTGTGAACCTGCTGCACATCAGCGCCGGCACCTACGAGAGCACCCGGATGATCATCCCGCCGTTGGGCACCCCCTACGGCTGGCTGGCCGGCTACGCCGCCGAGGTCAAGCAGGTGGTGCACATTCCCGTCCAGGTGGTCGGCCGGATCAAGGACCCCGAGATCGCGGAGGACATCCTCGCTGCAGGTCAGGCCGACCTGATCTCGTTCGGCCGGGCCTCACTCGCCGACCCGGACCTTCCCCGCAAGTACCTCGAAGGCCACGCAAGCCACATTCGGCAGTGCATCGGCTGCAACCAGGGCTGCATCGACATCCTGTTCCAGAACTTGCCGATCCGGTGCCTGGTGAACCCGACCTGTGGCTACGAGGCCGCGCAGGAGGTTCGACCTGCTGCGATCCTGAAGCGCGTGCTCGTTGTCGGCGGCGGCCCGGGCGGGTTGGAAGCCGCTCGCGGCGCCGCCCTGTGCGGTCATGACGTCGTCCTGCACGAACGCAGCAACCGTCTGGGAGGCAACTTCTGGGTGGGCGCGCTCCCTCCCGGCAAGGGTGAGCTGACCAGCTACATCACCTGGTTGGGTGAGGAACTTGACCGCCTGGGGGTTCGCGTCGTCCTCAACTCGGCCGTGACAGCCGAGGTCGTCGCTGCGGAGCACCCTGATGTCGTCGTCTATGCCGCCGGCGCCCGGCATGTGCGTCCACAGCTGCCGGGCATCGGCACTGCGGTCGAGGCGTGTGACGTGCTCACCGGCCGGGCCGGCGTCGGGCATCGTGTCGTGGTCGCAGGCGGCGGCATGATCGGCAGCGAGACGGCCCTGTACCTGGCCACCATCGGACGGGACGTGACGATCGTCGAGCAGCGCGAGGCCGTCGCTCTCGAGGAGGGTGGCGCCCGTCGCGAGTCCCTGCTGGAGGAGTTCGACCGCCGCCACGTCCGGCTCGTCGTCGATGCCACCATCACCGGCTTCGTGAAGGGCGGCGTCCAGGTCGTCCAGGCCGGGACGCAGCACACGATCGCCTGCGACAGCGTCGTTCTTGCCCTTGGCATGGCACCTGATCGTGCGGCGCTCGAGGCCCTCGGGTCGGTCGGCGACATCCGCATGGTGGGAGATGCCGTCGAGGCCGCCGATGCTCTCAAGGCAAGCCGCGAAGGCTTCGCCTGCGGTGTGTCCATCGGACGGGAACCGGTGGACCTCCCCATGGCCGGCACGGATCCGCGCCTGGTCCCCGCCGGGAGTCCCCGGCACTAGCAGGTCATCAACATCGCCAACGGAGGCACCATGTCAACCACCACGTCACCACCGGTTGCGTCCACAGCCACCCTTCCAGCCGAACTGAGGGTGTCCCTGTACGAGACGATGGTCCTGTCCCGGACGTTCGAGGAAGCCATCCTTCGGGAGTACCACGCAGACAAGGGTCCGGGATTCGACATCGGCAAGGGGCTGGTTCCCGGCGAAATGCACCTGTCGGCCGGTCAGGAGCCGGTCGCGGCAGGCGTGTGCGCACACCTGACCACGGCGGATGCCGTCACAGCCACGCACCGTCCGCACCATTTCGCGATCGCCCATGGCGTCGACCTGCGTCGCATGACCGCCGAGATCTTCGGCCGGGTGGATGGCCTCGGCAAGGGCAGGGGCGGCCACATGCACCTCTTCGACCCCGACACCCACTTCTCCTGCTCGGGCATCATCGCCGAGGGGTACCCGCCGGCGTTGGGCATGGCCTTCGCCTTCCAGCGGCAGGGCAGCAACTCGATCGCCGTCGCCGTCACTGGCGAGGGTGCAGCCAACCAGGGCGGCTTCCACGAATCGCTCAACCTGGCTGCGCTGTGGAAGCTGCCGGTGGTCTTCGTCGTCGAGGACAACGACTGGGGCATCTCGGTGCCACGGCGCGCATCCACGTCCGTCGGCAACAACGCCGACCGGGCGGTCGCCAACGGCATGCCCGGCGTCCGTGTGGAGAACAACGACGTCGAAGCAGTGTGGGAGGCGGCGCGGACAGCCGTGCAGCGGGCCCGCGCGGGCGATGGTCCGAGCCTGATAGAAGTCCACACACTGCGCATGTGGGGCCACTTCGAGGGTGACGCCCAGGGCTACCGGCCCGAACTGGCCGAGGTCGCAGCCCACGACCCGATCCCGGCCTATGCGAGCAGGCTCATCGCGGCCGGCACCCTCGACGACGCGGCCGTCGACCGCATCCGGGCCTCCGCCAGCGAGCGGGTCGAGGACGCCGTTGCCTTCGCCAAGGCCAGTCCCGTTCCGGATCCCACCACAGCCCACGACTACGTCTTCAACGAAAGGTCGACGCGATGACAATCACAGAAGTGCGGTCAGAGCGACTGACCACCTCCAAGGCGATGGTGCAGGCCATCGACCTCGAGATGGAACGCGACGAGCGCGTCATCTACCTGGGTGAGGACGTCGGCATGTATGGCGGCATCTTCTCCTCCACCACGGGACTGCTCGACAAGTACGGCCCGTCCCGCGTGCTCGACACCCCGATCTCGGAGACCGCCTTCATCGGCCTGGCGATCGGCGCAGCCACCGAGGGCATGCGCCCCATCGCCGAACTCATGTTCTCCGACTTCATGGGTGTGTGCCTTGACCAGATCTACAACCACATGGCGAAGATCGGGTTCGAATCGGGCGGGAACGTGAAGGTGCCGATGGTGCTGACGATGGCCGTCGGCGGCGGGTACTCCGACGGTGCTCAGCATTCGCAGTGCCTGTGGGGCACCTTCGCGCACCTGCCCGGCATGAAGGTGGTGGTGCCGAGCAACCCCTACGACGCCAAGGGGCTGATGACCGCGGCGATCCGCGATGACAACCCCGTGGTCTACATGTTCCACAAGGGCGTGATGGGCCTGCCATGGATGGCGAAGAATCCCCGATCGGTCGCCGACGTGCCTGCAGAGGCGTATGAAGTGCCGATCGGCACAGCCAGCCTCGCCAGGGAGGGGACGGACGTGACCGTCGTCACGATCTCGCTGTCCGTGCACCACTGCCTCGACGTGGCTGAGGCGCTGGCCCCGCAAGGCATCAGCGTCGAGGTCATCGACCTGCGGAGCCTCGTGCCCCTGGACCGGCACGCGATCCTGCAGTCGGTGGCAAAGACCGGGCGGCTGGTTGTCGTCGACGAGGACTACCAGTCCTTCGGGATGTCGGGTGAGGTGGCGGCAACCATCACCGACGCCGACCCGTCCCTGCTCAAGGCGCCCGTCGTCAGAGTGGGGAACCCGGACGTGCCGGTGCCCTACGCCCACGCTCTCGAGTACGCCATCCTTCCGCGTCCCGACCGGATCGAGGCCGCCATCCGGATGGTCGTCGGTGCATGACGGAGGTACTGTTCCCGATCCTTTCCCGGGAGCGCCCGGAAGCCGAAGGGGTGGTGGCGACCTGGTTCGTGACGGACGGCCAGGTCGTCACCGCCGGCCAACTGCTGGCGGAGATCCAGGTGGACAAGGTCTCCCAGGAGGTCCCGGCTCCGGTGGACGGAGTCGTGCACATCCTGGCCGCGGAAGGTGATGCGGTTCCGCAGGGTTCCGCGATCGCCCGGATCGGCTGAGAAGGGCACGTGTGGGTGCCCGGCTCAGGTCACTCAGGGCACCCACAGCTTCCGCGGATCACGACCTCACAGGTCAGCGTCATGGACTCCCTGGCCGCGCCGCCGGTCGTGATGCGCTCATGCAACCGTTGGGCCAAGGTCGAAGCGAGCGCCTGGATGGGCTGCCGGACGGTGGTGAGCCCGGGCAGCGTGTACCGGGAGAGCATCACGTCGTCGAAACCGGTGATCAGGATGTCATCCGGGCAGCGCAGCCCTCGTCGCCACAGGGCTTTCATCACCGACATCGCCAGTTCGTCGTTGGCGCACACCAGCGCGTCGCAGCGGTCCTCCTCGGCGAGCACCTCGTCGGCCACCTGCATGCCGAACTTCTCGATCGCCGGCACCTTGAAGGCCGCCATCGGGACGTCCAGCCCTGCCTCCATCACTGCCTCGAGGTAGGCCGAGTAGCGCTGCCTCACGTCACGGGTCTCGGAGATGCCCACGAAGCGTGGACGCCTGACCCCGTGCCCGATCAGGTGCTGGACGAGGGCGCGCGTCGGCTCCCCGTTCTCGACCCCGATGGCGTCGCAGCCCGGGATCGGATTGCGTCCGGTCACGACGACGGGGATGCGGGACGCGACGAACGAGACCACCTCGTCCGGCACGGTCAGGTGGGTGATCGCCATACCGTCGACCATTCCGGACAGGTTCACCACCTGCTCCACAAGACGCCCGGGATCCGTGTCTGCCACGACAGGGCGCACGCTCACCCCGTTCTGGCCGGCCACGGACAGGTAGCTCGCCAGCAACTCCGCGTAGTACGGGCCGACCACCGACGAGGTCACGAAACCGTGGGTCTCCTGGCGCAGCTGGTTCGCGCGGCCCCGCAAGGGGCTGTAGCCCAGCTGTTCCACGGCCTGCATGACGCGCTGGCGCGTCGCCTCCGACGCTGGTGCGGACCCCTGAAGGACCCGGGACACCGACGAGATCGACACCCCGGCCAGCTTGGCCACGGTGTAGATCGTCACCGGTCTGTCCGCTTCATCGTGGGGCATCTGGCCAGTTTACGATCCGCCCTTGTCTTGCCGACGCTTCGTCACGCTCAGGACCCATCGTCAAGCTCAGGGACCGTTCGCAAGGTCAGGGATCACACCTCGGCGAACGGGTTCGGGATCGCCTCAACCAGGCGCCTCGTGTAGTCGTCCTTCGGGTTGCGAATGACGTCGATCGCCTCGCCGCGTTCGACGATCTCGCCGTCGTGGAGCACGATCACCTCGTCGGCCAGCATGCGCGCGCTGAGCAGGTCGTGGGTGATGTAGAGGATGCCAACGTCGGAGTCCTGGACGAGCTTGTGCAGCAGTTCGAGGATCTCCGCCCGGATGGACACGTCGAGACTCGAGATCGGTTCATCCGCGATCACCAGCTCCGGCTGCGCTGCGAGTGCCCGCGCGATCACCACGCGTTGCCGCTGTCCTCCCGAGAGCTCGTAGCCGTAGCGTCCGCGGTACTGCCCCGGCGGAGTGAGAGCGACGGACTCGAGCAGGGAGTCGATCTCGGCGCGGAGCTCCTTGCCGCCCATGTTCCGGTGGTTCTTCAGGGGCCGCGACAGGATGTACTCGAGGGTCTTGTTCGGGTTCAGCGAGCTGTACGGGTCCTGGAACACCATCTGGACGAGTTTCCGGAAGCGCGCCAGCTCTGCCCCGCGCACGCGTCCGACGTCGAGCGGCCCGCTCTTGGCCTGGAACACGATCTCCCCGGACGTCGGCCGCTCCACCCCCGTGATCATCTTCGCGATCGTCGACTTCCCCGACCCCGACTGGCCGACCAGCGCGGTCACCATCCCGCGGCGCAGCTCGAAGCTGACGCCCTTGATGACCTCGTTCTCCTCCACGGTGAAGCCGCGCCGGGTCCTGAAGGTCTTCCGGACGTCCTTGACCTGCAGGAACACCTCGTTCGTCAGCGCCTCCTGCGTCTCCCCCACCGACTTCACGAACTCGGGCCCCTGGAAGCGGCGGGTCTTCGCCGGCAGACCGGCGGTGCCCGGGGCTTCACGTTGCAGGTGGGCGACGTGGCACGCAACGAACGGCGGCTCGTCGGTGCGTCCCCCTGACGGGACATCAGCCACAGCCTCGACCGCGGTGCCGCCGGGCACCACCGACGCGATCGGCAACAGCGCAGGCTCGACACTCAGGCAGCGCTCGATCTTCTCGGGACATCGCGGTGCGAACAGGCAGCCGTGGTGCTCTCGGGACAGATCCGGCGGACGCCCCGGAACGTAGGTGATGCGGACGGTCTCGTCCCGCGGGTCGGCGTACGACCCCAGCAGCCCCTTGGAGTAGGGGTGCAGCGGGTCGCGCAGCAGATCCTGCGTGCGGTGCTCCTCGACGATGCGGCCGGCGTACATCACCAGGATCCGGTCGGACATGTCGAGGACGGTGCCGATGTCGTGGCTGATGAACAGCACAGCGAAGCCGTGCTCGCGCTGGAGCCGCCGCACGTTCTCGAGGATCGACTGCTGGACGACGACGTCCAGGCCGGTCGTCGGCTCGTCCAGCAGGACGAACTTGGGGTCGTTCGCCAACGCGAGGGCGAGGTTCACCCGCTGCTTCATCCCGCCGGACAACTCGTGCGGGTAGGCAGTGATGAACCGGTGGTCGATCATCACAAGGTCGAACAGCTCCTTGATGCGGTCGACGACGTCGTCCTTGCGCAGCTCGCTGTGCAGCTCGATCGCGTCCCGGAACTGGGGCTCGATCCGGGCGACCGGGTTGAGCGAGTTCATCGAGCTCTGGAAGACCGTCGAGATGTCGCGCCACCGGTAGGGCCGCAACTCCTCCTGGCTCATCGTCGTGATGTCCAGGCCGTCGAACAGGATCTGGCCGGCCGCGATCCTTCCCGGTCGCTCGACAAGACGAAGGATGGCGTTCGCCAGCGTCGACTTGCCCGACCCGGATTCCCCGATGAGCCCGACGAACTCGCCCGGTTCAATCGTGAAGGAGACGTCGTTGACCGCGTTGAGCGGACGATGGAGCTTGGGCTCGTAGCTGACGGTGAGGTTCTTCACCTCGAGCAGGGGGCCGGGCATCAGGCGTCCTCTCGCAGGTGCGGGTTGCTGATCAGGTCGATGCCGAAGTTGATCAGCGTGAGCGCCATGATCAGGCCGGAGAGCACGAGGCCGGGTAGCAGCAGCCAGAGCCACAACCCCTGGGCGAGCGCACCCTGCAGCTGCGCCTGGTAGAGCATGGTTCCCCACGACACCGATTCGGTGTTGCCGAGCCCGAGGAAGGAGAGCCCGGCCTCCGCCCCGATGGCGCCGGTGGCGGCTCCGAAGAAGCCGGCCGCCACCAGCGACATCATCTGGGGGAGGATCTCGCGGAAGATGATCGTGAAGGTCTTGTCGCCGGCGAACTTGGCCGCCGTCACGAAGTCACGGTTGCGCAGGGTGATGATCTGGGCCCGCTTGCCGCGGGCGGGACCTGCCCAGCTGATGATGCCGATGATCAGGATCGTGAACCAGATGCTCCGCACCTCGGAGTAGGCCATCAAGGTGATGATCAGCGGCAGCGTCGGCACCACCAGTGCGACGTTGGTGAAGAACGACAGCACGTCATCCACCCAGCTGCCCTCGAGGTAGCCCGACACCAGACCGATGAGCAGGGCGACGCCTGTGGCGAAGAGGCCGCCGAACACCCCGACGATCAGGGACACCCGCGTGCCCCAGATCAGCTGGCTGAGGATGTCGGCCCCCTGGGTGGTCGTGCCGAGCGGGTGCGCCGCGCTGGACAACTCGACCGGGTTGAAGCTCAGGTCGTCGGCCGCGTAGGGCGCGATCAGCGGGGCGAAGAGCGCCACCACGCACGTACACACCGAGCAGGACGATGCCGAAGCGTGCCTTCTTCGACGACCAGATCACCCGCCACCAGGTCGGGCCGGCGGACTCGATCTCGTCGATCTGCGCTTCAGCATCGATGGCCATCTCCTGGCCCGGCTGGGTGGTCGTCACGAGTTCGCCTTCCGCGCACGGGGGTCGAGCACGCCGTACAGCAGGTCCGCGACGAGGTTCGCGACCAGGGTTGCGACGATCGTGAGCAGCAGGAGTGCCTGCAGCAGCGGGTAGTCCTTGCTGGCGGCGGCCTGCCCCATGATGCGCCCGAGTCCCGGGTAGTCGAAGGCCTGCTCGATGAGCAGCTGACCTCCGAGGATTCCGCCCAGCGCCATCGCGAAGCCGGTGATCGACGGCAGGAGGGCGTTGCGGGCGGCGTAGCGCAGTGCGACCTGCCGGTCGGGGACGCCCTTGGCCTTGGCCAGCCGGATGTAGTCCTCGCCGAGGTTCATGATCATGGTGTTCCGCATACCGAGGATCCACCCGATGGGCGTCAGCAGCAGCAGCACCGCTGCCGGGAGGACGGAGTGGTAGGCCGCGTCACCGAGGAACTCGAGGTTCAGCCCCGGGGTCGAGGCGTCATAGCCGCCGGACGTGGGGAACCAGCCGAGGATGTAGCCGAAGCCGAACAGCAGCAGCAGCGCGACCCAGAACGCCTGCAGGGTGCCGATGAAGGTCGAGCCCAACGTCACGACCGAGTCGAAGATCGAGTTCCGCCGCCAGGCGGCCAGGGCGCCCAGAACGGTCCCCACCACGAAGGAGAGCAGCGTCGTGATGCCGACCAGCACCAGCGTCCAGGGCAGCGCCTTCATCACCACGTCGGTCACCGGCGCAGGGAAGTAGGTGTAGGAGACTCCGAAGTCGCCGCGCAGCAACTGCCCGAGGTACGCGACGTACTGCTCGAACAGGCTGCCGTCCGGTGCGCCGAGCATGACCCGCATCGCCTGGATCTTGGCCGGGTCGAGCTCGGCGTCCTTGCCGGCCAGCTTCCTCACCATCAGCTCGGCGGGGTCGCCGGGCTGGAGGCGCGGAATCAGGAAGTTGAGAGTGACGGCCGCCCAGAGCGTGAGCAGGAAGTAGCCGGCCCTGCGGGCGAAGTAGCGCATGGTCTCAACCCCTCGGCGACATCACTTGGCCGACCTGAGCTTGGTCATGATCAGGAGCATTTCGGAGTTGGTGGCGTACGGGTCGTCCTCGCTGGGCCAGCCCACCGCCTTGTCCGTGCGGTAGATCATGCGGGCCGGTGCGTAGAACAGCGGCGTCACCGGCGCCTGGGTCACCATGATGTCGACCAGCTGACCAACGAGCGTCTTCTGCTCGGCGGGATCCGTGGAGCCAGACAGCTTGGCGATGATGTCGTTCGTCGCCGGGTCGTTGTACCTGCCGACGTTGGTCTTCACTTCGGACTTGGTCGGGAACTCGTCCTTCGACAGCTTCGCGCCGAGGTTGCGCGCGACATCGCAGCCACCGTTCAGGTACTCCAGCACCGTGTCGAACTTCCCCTCCTTCTTCTGCAGGTCGACGGCGTCGGGCGGGCTGGCGACCACCTTGGCGTCGAGCTTCATCTCCTTGAGGTTGCGGACGATGATGTCGGCAGCACCCTGGTAGTCGATCCAGCCGGCCTGGACCGAGAAGGTCACCGGCATCGGGGTGCCGTCCTTGGTAGTCCGGAAGCCGTTACTGCCGACGGGGTAGCCGGCAGCGTCCAGCATCGCGTTGGCCTTGGCGGGGTCGTATTTCAGCACCGTGTCGGTGTCGGCCATCGCGTCGGGCAGCAGCGCCTTGGCGTACGGCAGCTTCAGACCCGTCTGCGAGGCGACCCCCATGACGCCGTAGGTGGCCTTCTGGCTCATCTGCTCCTTGTCGAAACCCTGGCTCACGGCAATCCGGAATGCTGCGTCATTCCAGGGCGCCTTCGTCAGGTTCGGGGTGAATACAGTGCTGCCGGCAGGGCGCGTACCAGAAATGATTCAGGGCCGGGTCCTTGGCCTGGAAGGAGTTCGCCGGGTTGGGAATCTCGCCCCAATAGGCATCGAGTTGACCCGAGGTCAATTTCAGGGCGGCATTCGTGGCGTCGAAGTTGCCGGCGAGCACCAGGTGCTGACCTTCACCTTGTCGGCCTGCCAGTAGTCCTCGCGTCGGTCGAGCACGAGCTTGCGGCCGTTGTACGAGCCGATCGTGAACGGGCCGGTGCCGACCGGCTTGGTGTCGACGTACTTCGAGGGGTCGCCCACGCTTCCCCACACGTGCTGGGGGATGATCTTGGCCGTGATCAGCTTGTCGAACTTCGAGGCGGCGTTACCGGTGAAGGTGATGATCACCTTGTTGCCCTCGGCGACCACCGACTCGGCCTTCGCGCCGAAGGCGTCGGTCCACAAACCGATGTCGTCGGTCGCGGGGTACTGCTTGCGCAAGTTGAGCGTGAACACCACGTCAGCTGCCGTCAGCGGCTGGCCGTCCGACCATTTCACGCCGTCGCGGATCGTGAACGACAGCTTGTTCGGCCCCTCCCAGGCGAACGCCGTGGCGAGCCACGGGACGACCTCGCAGTTCATGGAGCTGCGAATCATCAGCGGCTCGTAGAAGTAGGTCTTCGACGTCGCGCTCGGCGACCACGGGTTGTAGTTCTCGATCCCTGCGACGTTGTCAGCCACTTCTGCGGGGAACGTCACCTGCTCGATGAGGGCGTCGGTGCCTGCCGGGTTGACCTGGCCTGACGCGGCCGGCCCCGGATTGTCCTTGGTGGCGATCTGGCCGGAGCAGGCGCTCAGGGCGAGTGCACCGGACAGGGCAAGACAGGCCGCGAACGTCCATTTGCGCTTCATCAAGACAACTCTCCTTCGGCCCTCGTCATTGGGGGTGGAACACAGGGTCCTTTTGGCACCCTAGGTCAGATTTGTTCCAGATAGCTAGGTTATTCGTGCCTGAAAGAGGTTTCTGTGCGCCGCGGAAGTACTTTCATGAATGCGTGAAAGTGGTTCCATGACATGCCGTGGGCTGGCTTCCGTCACGTGCTGGGTGTTAGACATGGAAGATGCCCCCAATTACCAGCCGCGAGACGCTCCACGCCCTGGAGCTGACCTCGGGGGACGCTCATGTCGAAATTCACCGACTTCATGGCACCGACCCGCTTCGACGTTGCCGGGCTGAGCATGATCCTGTACCCGGCGAGCCGCTTCGAGGCCGGCCTGACGGGGCTGTACCTGCGACCCCGGGAGAGCGGTGTCTGCCCCGGTCCCGCTGATCGGCCCGGGGTCGCAGGGAGCGACGTCGCAGGACCGGCGACGCGATCGAGCGTCGGGGACACCATGGCCACCTGGAGTGGAGTGTCGAGTTCTCCTTCGGCCCCGACGGCCACGACTGGCGCTGGCAGGTCGAGGTGCGCAACGCCTCCGGGACAGCGGTCGCCTGCGACCTGGTCATGACGCACGACTTCGCCCTGGCGCCCTACGGTGCGGTCAGGACCAACGAGTACTACGTGAGCCAGTACCTCGACCTGTCCGTCATCACCGATCCCGACTTCGGCAACGCTGTGGCCGTCCGGCAGAACATGCCCGGCGATCGGCAGCCGTGGGCTGTCCTCGGCTCGCTGGACCGCGGCACGGGATGGGCGACGGATGCCCTGCAGCTGCGGACGCTGCGCGACGGACGACCTGTCCTCGACGTCTCGCGGCTGCCGTCCCAACGCCTTCAGCACGAGCACACGCTGGCCGCATTGGCGTCCGACGACCTCAGCATCGGCCCGGGCGAGACGCGTGCTCGCAGGCTTCTTCTGCGCCTTCGTCGGACGATCATCCGGACGCCACGGGCATCGGCGGACGCCCCCTTCGTCCGGCAGGCACGAGCAGCAGCGCTGGAGCGCCCCCCACGTTCCCTGAGCTTGACGAAGGGCCTGAGCACCGCCGAACGATCAGGCCCAGGCCCTTCGTCAAGCTCAGGGACCATCGGGGGGTCCGCAACCCTGTTCGACTCCCCCATGGCTCCCGCGTCCCCGCTGTCCGAGGCCATCGCAGAACACTGGTTCCCCGGCAGCCGTGACCTCGTCGAGCTCGCACCGGACGGGTCGGTCTGGGCGTTCCGGGCGCAGTCCGGCGAACACGTCACGGCACGGGGCAAGGAGCTCGCCGTCCTGCGCCCGCACGGCCAGATCCTGCGGACCGGTGACGCCATCACCCCCGAGGCCGGCACCCTCACCTCGACGATCTGGATGCGGGGAGTCTTCGCGTCCCAGGTGACCGCGGGGCACGTGAGTCTCGGCGGGCTGGTGACCGGGGACCGCACCTACCTCGGGTTGCAGGATGCCCATGGCCTGCGTGCGTTCATCCGCCGCGACGGGGCCTGGGAACTCCTCGACGTCCCGACCGCCTGGACCCTGCGGCCCGACGGTGCGCGGTGGCTCTACGACCTGGCCGGCTCCGAGGTCGAGATCTCCACCAGGGCCTGCGTTGACGCCCACCGCCTCGAGTTCACGATCCGCACCGCCGGCGACATCGACCGGGTCCTTGTGGCCGTCCAGCTGGCGCTCGGCGACGACGACGGCCAGGCGGAGGGACGCGTCGGCAATCACGGCACGCGGGCCCGTGGTCACCGCGTCCGGTCGTGAGCGCAGCCTGCGCCTCGACTTCGGCGACACGGACATCGCCTCCGGCGGTGACGAACTCCTGTTCGCCGACGGCGAGAGCCGTGACCTGCCCTGGCTGTGTTGCGTCCTGAACGCCCCGGGCGAGACGGCCTTCGCCCTGACTGCCGAGGTGGCCGCGTCCGACACCGGCTCCGAGCCGGTCCGGCTGCCCGACCTGTGGTCCGAGCTGCGGACGGGCCTCTCCCTTGGCGGCACGGCCCGTGACGAGAACGTCGTCACCCTCGACGCGATCCTGCCCTGGTACGCCCACGACGCCCTGATCCACTACCTGTCCCCGCGCGGGCTCGAGCAGTACTCCGGCGGCGCCTGGGGCACCCGCGACGTCTGCCAGGGCCCGGTGGGTCTGCTCACGGCCCACGCCCGCGACGACGCGCTGCGCGACGTCCTGCTGCGGGTCTTCCGTGACCAGAACGCCCGCGGGGACTGGCCGCAGGCCTTCGACTACCTGCCCCCCGACGTCGGGCATCGGGCAGGGGGACGCCCATGGCGACATCGTCTACTGGCCCCTGCTCGCCCTGGGCGACTACCTGCTGACCACGGGCGACGCCGCGCTGCTTGCTGAAGAGCGCCCCAGTCGTGGCGATGGCGACACGGACCTCCCCGACGCCGATCGCCGAGCACGTGCGCCAGCGCCCTGGAGCACATCGAGTCGACCCTCGTTCACTCCACTCCCCTGCCCGCCTACGGCCACGGTGACTGGAACGACTCGCTGCAGCCGGCCGACCCGAGGCTGGCCTCGCAGATGGTGTCCACCTGGACGGCCACCCTGCAGTGCCAGGCGCTCAGCCGGCTGGCGGAGGGACTTGCCACCGCCCGCGCCGAGCCGGAACTCGCCGCGCGCTCGCTGCGCTGGCTGCCGCCACGCGGACTTCGCTGAACGAGTTGCTGCTGGCTGACGGCGTCCTGTCGGGCTACGGGGTGTTCGACGACGACCCCACCGCACCGGAACTGCTCGTGCACCCGCGAGACCGCCGGACCGGGCTCACCTACGGCGTCCTGCCCTGGATCCAGGCCATCGCCGGGGACCAGGTCAGCCCCGAGCAGGCGCGTCAGCACCTCGACCTGCTGCACGCCCACCTGTGGGGTCCCGACGGCGCCCGACTGTTCGACAAGCCGCCGGTCTACCGGGGCGGCCCGATGGAGGTGTTCAAGCGCGCGGAGGCGGCGACCTTCTGGGGCCGGGAGATCGGCCTGATGTACACCCACGCCCACCTGCGCTACTGCGAGGCGCTCGGCCGGGTCGGCGACGCGCAACGGCTCTGGGACGGCCTGCTGCTCGCCGTCCCGCTCGGGCTGAGCGATCGGGTGCTGGTGGCCCGTCCGCGCCAGACCACCTGCTACTACTCCAGTTCCGACGCGGTGTTCGCCGACCGGGCCCAGGCCGGCGAGCACTACGCCGACATCGCCCGCGGCGCCGTGCCGCTGGAGGGCGGCTGGCGCGTCTACTCGTCGGGCCCGGGCTCTTCCTGCGGCTCGTCGTCGAGTGCCTGCTGGGCGTGCGGCGTCGCGCCGGACGCCCTCGAACTCGACCCCGTCCTCGCGCCCAGCCTCGAACGGCCTCGAAGCCCGGGTGCCGTACCCGGGCGGCCCGCTGACCTGCGGTATGCGGTGCGGGGTACCGGCCACGGCGTGCGGTCGGTGCGGGTGGACGGCGTCGAGGTGCCGACGACCCCGCTGACCAACCCCTACCGCACGCCCGGTGTCGCCGTCCCGCGCAGCGCGGTGCATCCCGGGTCGGTGATCGACGTGGAAGTCGGGCGATGATCGAGGTATCGAAGCGTCGCCTGCTCGTGGACGGCCGGCCGCGGATCGTGCTGGCCGGTGAGGTGCACTACTTCCGCGTCCCGCGCGACGAGTGGGAGCAGCGCCTCGAGCTGGCCGTCGAGATCGGCTGCGACACGATCGCGAGCTACATCCCCTGGCTGTTCCACGAACTGCCCGACGGCACGATCGACGTCACCGGAGCCAGCAGCACCCGGAGCGGGACGTCGGGGCATTCATCGACCTCTGCGGCGCGCACGGGCTGTCGTTCCTCGCCCGGCCGGGGCCGTTCGTCATGGCCGAACTCAAGAACGAGGGCCTGCCCTACCGGCTCTACACCGAACACCCGGAGATCGTGCCGTCCGGCTGGGACGGCCGTCCCGCGACCACGGCCACCGTCGACTACCTCGCGCCCGCCTACCTCGACGAGTGCGACCGCTGGTACGGCGCGATCATGCCGGTGCTGGCCACCCGGCTGGCCACCAGCGGCGGACCGGTCACTGCCGTCCAGCTCGACAACGAGGTGGGCATGCTGGCCTGGGTGTCGAACTCCCCCGACCTGACGCCGCAGTCGCTGAGCGAGTTCCGCAGCTGGGTCGACGAGCACCGGCCGGACGCCGCCGACCTCTACCCGCGCGGTCGACCCGGCGGAGGACACGTGGACGGAGGCCGTGCGCACGCCTCGGGAGCAGTGGGCCGGCGCCGCTGCGGGTCGACCTCTCCCGGTTCATGCGCTGGCGGTTCGCACGCTACCTCGAGCACCTGCGGGCACGCGCCGAGGAGCTCGGGGTGACGGGCGTGCCGTTCTGCATCAACATCCACGGCACGGCCGACGGCGGCGGCGAGTCCTTCGGCATCGGGATCAGCCAGCTCGTCGACGCCTACGCCGGCGTCCCTGGCATGATCTCGGGCTCCGACCACTACGTCGGGAACCTCACCCTCGACACCTACACCGACCTCTACGTGATGAACGCGCAGCAGGCCGCCGTCCACGACGCCGACCAGCCGGTCACGTCGCTGGAGTTCGAGGCCGGCAACCGGCGACTACGGCGGCGGGTTCGACCTGCAGTACGAGCCGTCGACGTCGACCTCAAGACGCGGCTGCATCTCGCCCAGGGCGTCCGGCTGATCAACTACTACCTGCTGGCCGGGGGCATCAACCCACCGCTCGACGTGGCGGTCGCCGACGGCAACGACCGGCTCAGCTTCACCGGCGAGCGCCACGGGACCGCTGCGCCGATCGGCCCTGAGGGCCAGCGCGGTGCACACCTTCGAGGCCACCCGCCGCGTCCTTCGTGCCGTCCGCACGGCCGAGCCGTGGCTCGCCGACGCCGACCAGGAACTGGACGACCTGAGCCTCGGGCTCGTCCTTGACGCCTACGGCACCGAGTACAGCCTACCCGGCCAGCCCGACGATGCTGGCCGTGACGGCGGACCTTCGGAGCCACCGGGGCGCCGGCGAGCGGCGAGCCCTCGCGCGGTCGGCGCTGATGCTGGGCTACCGGTTCGACGCGACACATCTGGAGCGGTCGGCCGTTCGCACCGGGACCGGCGGCCACCCGGCCTGCCTGATGGTCGCGACGGCCCACCACATGGACGAGGTGGTGCAGCGGCGCCTTGTCGACCAGGTCGCGGCCGGCGGTTCCCTGGTGGCGCTGGGTCCTGTGCCGCAATTCGACCTGTCGGGTGAACCCTGTCGGGTGTTCGCGGAATCGCTCGGACTGAGTCCGGGCCAGGTGCTCGCCGACGGGCCGCACAGCTATCCGAGCGTGATCGCGCAAGGGTGGGCAGGCCCGTTCCCCGAGACCCGGGTGGCGTGGCGGCAGTCGCTGGACAGCTCGGCGGGGCAGCCGATCCTGACCGACGCCGACGGCACGGTGTGCGGCGTCGAACTGACCCATGGCCTGGGCAGGGCCGTCGTGCTCGCGGCAGCACTTCCCAGCAGTCCCGGCTCTCTTCGGACGGGTCTTCGACAGGCTCGGGGTGCGTCGCGGGCTCGAGCTCACCTCGTCCACCCCGGGCGTCTTCGCCACCACCACGCGAGATACCGCTGGGAACCGGCTGCTGCACGTGATCAACATCTCCGGCTACCGGCCAGAGGTGACGATCACGGTGACCGGCGTCGACAGCGAGCTGAGGCTACGTCCGGCTCCTCACACCGGCTACCTGCTGCCACTGGGTGTCGAGCTCGGACAGTCACGGCTGCTGTGGGCGAACGCTGAAGTGCTGGACAGCTCCGACGGTCAGGTGCGTTTCGGACCGCCCGCCGGGGACATCCTCGAGGTTGAGTGGGATCGTCCGGACCCCTCCCGACGATGATTCGAGGAACGGCAGCGACATTGCCCGACCGCCGAGAAGGCAGTTGCATCGTTTGATCAACGCCTGTCTTCATTCCAGGTTCGGTGGACAAGGTGCTTGAGTTCTCATCCGGAGAACCTCGTCAGCCGGTCAACCGGCGTAGCCCCAGGCTTCGAACTCGGCCAGGCCGACATTGCTGGTACCGGCCCGCACCGAGTCCACCGTCAACCGCACCCACGTCACACTCCGCGAGCTGAACGACACCGTCACCGCCGAACCGTCATTGTTCAACGCCCCCACCGGCACCGACGAACCATCCGAGAACGTCAACGTCCCCGACGTCACCTGGTCACTCAGATTCGGACGGTCATACAACACCACCCGCTCCAACGTCACCGCCGACGACCACGTCAACTGGATCCACGCCCCCGCACCCTGCCGCGCGGTCACCCACTCCCTCGAATAGTCGGTCGGATAACCCAACGGCGACCCATCGATCGCCTTCGCCGCCGTCTGACCATCCGCCGTGTTCTGCGACGACGCCGTCGCCGTCGCACCCGTCCGGGCCATGTTCGCCGCCACCGCCGCCGTCACCGTGACCACCACCGTGTCCGCAGCACTACTCAACAACCCATCCGAGACCACCAACGAGAACGTCAACGACGACCCCGCAACCGGCGCCGTGAACGACGGCGACACCACAGACCTACTCGACAACGTCACCGCAGGACCCGCCGTCTGCGTCCACACATACGACAACCCATCACCATCAGGATCAGAACTCCCCGACCCCGACAACGTCACCGTCACACCCGCAACCACCGACTGATCCACACCAGCACTCGCCACCGGCGCACGATTCGCCGGCGCAGCATGCGTCGTCACCACCACCGTGTCCGCAGCACTACTCAACAACCCATCCGAGCACCACCAACGAGAACGTCAACGACGACCCCGCAACCGGCGCCGTGAACGACGGCGACACCACAGACCTACTCGACAACGTCACCGCAGGACCCGCCGTCTGCGTCCACGCATACGACAACCCATCACCATCAGGATCAGAACTCCCCGACCCCGACAACGTCACCGTCACACCCGCAACCACCGACTGATCCACACCAGCACTCGCCACCGGCGCACGATTCACCGGCGAACCGGCGTAGCCCCAGGCTTCGAACTCGGCCAGGCCGACATTGCTGGTACCGGCCCGCACCGAGTCCACCGTCAACCGCACCCACGTCACACTCCGCGAGCTGAACGACACCGTCACCGCCGAACCGTCATTGTTCAACGCCCCCACCGGCACCGACGAACCATCCGAGAACGTCAACGTCCCCGACGTCACCTGGTCACTCAGATTCGGACGGTCATACAACACCACCCGCTCCAACGTCACCGCCGACGACCACGTCAACTGGATCCACGCCCCCGCACCCTGCCGCGCGGTCACCCACTCCCTCGAATAGTCGGTCGGATAACCCAACGGCGACCCATCGATCGCCTTCGCCGCCGTCTGACCATCCGCCGTGTTCTGCGACGACGCCGTCGCCGTCGCACCCGTCCGGGCCATGTTCGCCGCCACCGCCGCCGTCACCGTGACCACCACCGTGTCCGCAGCACTACTCAACAACCCATCCGAGACCACCAACGAGAACGTCAACGACGACCCCGCAACCGGCGCCGTGAACGACGGCGACACCACAGACCTACTCGACAACGTCACCGCAGGACCCGCCGTCTGCGTCCACGCATACGACAACCCATCACCATCAGGATCAGAACTCCCCGACCCCGACAACGTCACCGTCACACCCGCAACCACCGACTGATCCACACCAGCACTCGCCACCGGCGCACGATTCGCCGGCGCAGCATGCGTCGTGACCACCACCGTGTCCGCAGCACTACTCAACAACCCATCCGACACCACCAACGAGAACGTCAACGACGACCCCGCAACCGGCGCCGTGAACGACGGCGACACCACAGACCTACTCGACAACGTCACCGCAGGACCCGCCGTCTGCGTCCACGCATACGACAACCCATCACCATCAGGATCAGAACTCCCCGACCCCGACAACGTCACCGTCACACCCGCAACCACCGACTGATCCACACCAGCACTCGCCACCGGCGCACGATTCACCGGCGAACCGGTCGTCCTTGTGTCGAGGACATAGCGCTTCGGCACCATGCTTGCCACCCACGGGTCGTCCGCGCCGGAATCGAACTGGCTCGCGGCCGCGAGCGCGGCCTGCTTGAGCGCGAGGTCAGTCCCGGAGACGTTCGCCGGAAGTGACGCGGTCGCGTAGCCCTCGTAGGCCATCAGGGTGTGCCGCCTGGTGTAGCCCGCGTTCGCAGCGAGTACGAGTTCCCCCGTGATCAGGTGGTCGGAGTGGTCCGCGTCCGTCACGGGTGAGACGTAGTCCTGGGTGCGGATGATCGACGGCCGGAAGTCGTTCATTATCGAGGTCAGGGCGCTGATGAGCCCGGAGCGGGAGTAGGTCTCGGAGTTGTCGACTGCCCGCATGGTCACGATCGAGCCGTTCCACAGCTTGAGGAGGCTCTGTCCCGAATAGGTCGAGGAACCCGACCCCGAAGGGAACCCGTCGGGGAGCCGCAGGAACGCGATCGAGACGTTGGAGCGGCCCACGAGCACGCGGGTGGTGATGGTCCGCCCCGAAACGCCGTCATCGCTGGTGCCCGTCCAGTTGTCGGCCACTCCTGCCATCTGGGCGTAGGCGGCCTCCGGCGCGTTCTCCCGGATCAGTGCGTCCGGATACGGGGTGCCCGCCTCGCCTGCCGTGATGAAGACGGTCTTCACGCAACGACCGGCCCGGATGTCGGTGACGATGTCGGGATTGATGAAGATCAGGTCGTCATCCTCGTGGGCGACGAAGGTCAACGTCCCACCGGTACACGATGCTGCAGAGGCTGGTGTCGCTGCGACCACAGCTCCGAAGAGGGCTGTGACCGTGGCCAGTCCAGCGATCAGGAAACGTCTCGGCCGTCGGTCCCCGCTGCTGCCGATGCCCCCCCGGGCACCCGACCTGGACGACGATGTGCGACTCTGCCCCATCAACATCTGGAACCCCCCCGAAAAAAGCTCCTGAGGACGAATCTATCGAACAACGAGAGTCGCCGGGCATGGTTCGCGCAAATGACTGAACGACGTTAAGTGGTTAGCACAAGACCCGCTGACCCTTCACGGAGCCAGCGGGCCTGTGGCTTGTTGCTAAAGGTGAATCCGGTACACGTGGTGCGTGGATTCCTTGGCGAAGGAGTCGGTGAACGCGCCATTGTTCACGGCGATGGTGCGGTTCTCCCCCACCACCTCGACACTCGCCCCGGAAATTCCCGCCGGCAGCGTAAAGGTCCGCGATCCGGTCCCGCCGCTTGTCATCGCAAGAATGTAGGCCGAGCTGTCGAGGACCCGCAGGCTGGTCTGGAGATTCGAGCCGAAGCTCCACTGGTAGGGCTGGGTGTTGAGCACCGGCGCCAGCGACTTGACCTCGGCGTTCACCTTCGCCGTTGCAGCCCTGGAGTCGGCACAGTCAACCAGCGAGTAGTTGCCGCAGGTGCCGTTGTTGTTGTGCTGGAAGTAGGCGATACCGCCGGCGCCGTGGATGATGGCGTTCCAGACGGCGCCCCCGATCTGGTCGGTGTTGATGCTGGTGGCGCCACCTTCGGTCAGGTACGGCTTGGCCGTCTCGACGAACACCCAGTTCGGCTTGGAACCGTTCGGTGAGGTGTAGGTCTCCATGCGGTCCTGCAGCCAGCCGTACGCCACCGCGCGCTGCGGGTCGCCGAGGGTCCAGTGCGGATTGCGGTTGATCTCGAAGCGGACGTCCGGGCTGGTGTAGGCGTACTTGTCGACGCTGGACACGTCGAGGAGCGCGAGGTGATCGTCCATCGTGTTGGGCGACCAGAACGTCCCCAGGACCCCGTTGCCGAAGTTCGCCTGCAGGAAGCGGCCATCCTTCTTGGCACGGGCGGCCGCCGCGTACTGCTTCTGCATGGCCAGCTCCTGCGCTTCGGTGTCACCGCAGTTGGAGTAGCCCATCTCGCACTCGTCGGAGAGGAACCAGCCCACGACCTTCTGGTCGGTGCCGACCTCGCCGGTGCTCCACTCGTCCTGGGCGATCACGTTCATGCCCGTGCGCGTGATGGAACTCATGGCCGAACCGTCGTGCTCGGCACCCATGTAGGTGTTGACGCCGATGCTGTACAACGAGGAGGCGTGCTCAGGCTTGCCGAGGAAGACGGAGATCGGGAAGAAGGACGGGTCGGTCCAGCCGGAGGCCGAGGCCTTCGCGAACTTCGAGTAGTACGCGGCACCGCCGGACCAGGCCTCGCGCGGCAGGTTCAGCACCGTGGCCGGCGAGTTGGGCACCGTCGTTGTCGACGTGGCCGTCGGGGTGGGGGTCACGGTCGGGGTGGTACCACCGGTGGGGGTCGTCGAGGGGCTCGGCGCGGGCGACGGAGCTGTCGCCGTTGGCGTTGGTGTCGGTGTTGGCGTGGGGCTGGTCTCCGCGGGGACGAAGACGACGTCCACCAGGTAGTTGCTGGCCTTGTAGCTGTGCGTCGGCATCTTGCTCCGGCCGGCGAACACCATCACGCCGCCGTTCTTGGGAACCGTGAGCGCACCAGAGGTGTAGGCGGTCTTGAAGGCGTTGCGGGTCACGGCCTGCCCGCCGTGGCTGGCGTGGTAGGACGCCACATAGGTGCGTCCCGGCACCACGGTGATCGGGGTTGGGAAGGCGGCAGTCTGCCAGCCGACCGTGCTGGACTTCGGGAACTTCAGCCTGCCGAGCGCCGTCCCCGTGTTCGACCACAGGGTGCCGACGTACGCACCCTTCTGCTTCTTGCTGCGGTAGAACTGCAGGCCGGTGACCCGCCCTGGGCTCGAGCTCGAGAACCGGACGCCCAGTTCCACCGATCGCGTGTTCGAGGCCGCCTTGACGGCCGGGCGCACCGCGGTGCTGAACAGCCCTACCGAACTGGCGGCATCAGCGGAGGAACCCGCAACGAGGCTCGCGGCGAGGACGGTGGCGAGCATGACGGCGATCAAGCGCACGAGCTGCGCGGGCCGGCGGCGGTGCCTGTTGGCGGAGGCGCTATTGGTGGCGGGGACTGGGCCAAAATTCATCGGACGTGCTCCTGCGAGTCGGGGGGACCTCCGCGCCTTCTCCCCCCGAGAGGCGCATTTCTTAGAAAATCTTAAGACCATACTTGGAATTCGGTCAAAGGCCCCTGTCAATGCGGCGTGTCGTGCTATGAGGGTCCTTGCTGAAACGTTGTTAAAGGCTCTCTGGACACGCCCTGCTCGACCAGTGCAATCGCGAACGAAGCGGTGGCGGCAGCGAAGAACGAGACATGGATCCGGCCGGCACCAGCCCGCACCGCCGCTTCGCCCAGCTGGCCCGTCAGTTCGACCGTGACGGCCTCACGGGTGCCAGAAGTGGCGATGTCGCGCCACCCCACCGGCCCCCTCCACCCGCCAAGGCCGAGGGCCTTCCACACAGCTTCCTTCGCTGCCAGCCGTGCGGCGAACGACTCAGGGGGCGAAGGCTCGGAGCGGCACTGCGCCACTTCTTCCGCGGTGAACCACCGCTCGCTGAACCGGTCGGAAGCGTCCAGCAGGCGCGCGATCCGCGCCGTGTCGACGATGTCGATGCCCACGCCCTGCAGCGTTCGTCGCCCCACCTCGCTGGTCAGGGCACGGCCTTTGCGGAGAGGAGCCCGACCATTGCAGCAGCAACGAGCGCGCTGGCCGGCGCGTTGAGATGGCCACCGTCGGTGGTGTAGCCCGGGTACAGGGCCGGCGTCCCCGTGCCGCCGGGAGCAGCGCCGCCGGGCGGGGTGGCCTCGACCGCAGCGATGTCGAACAGCCGGTCCGGCGGGTAGGCAGCGCGCAGGAGAGCGTTGTACTGCTCCCGCACGAGGTTGTCGTCCCTGCCGAAGAACGCGAGCACCTTCTCCTTGAGCCCGGACGGCGCGACCGTCAGCGGTGCGGTCGCGTGCAGGAACCTCACCTTCGGGTAGTCACGCTCGAGGCCGTCCAGTGTCGTGCGGTACTGCGCGAAGAGGGCTTCGACGTCGGTGCCCTGGGTGACGTCGACGTAGCAGAACTTGAGGATCGCGACATCCACCTGGTCGGCAAGGCCCGAGCGAAGGACCTCGTCGAAGTTGCGCAGCTTGCCGACAGGGTCGCCGTTCTCTCCGATCGCCGTGTGGAGGATGACCCCTCCGGCGACATCGGGAAGCGGGCCCGACCGGGTGAACTCGATGAGCTGGAGCTTGTCGGACGCGAACGCCCCGTAGAGGGTCGCCATGCCGTCGAGGATGTTGGCGCCCACGGACATGTGGCCGAAGAACACCCTGCGTCGCGCGGCCTCCGACAGCTCCTCCGCCGTCACCTGTGACGTTGCCACCGCAAGGGAAGGCATGGGGTCCTCTCGGGAGTCGGAGGTGAACAGGACGGCCAACCCACCGGCCGCACCGATCAGGGCAACGACAAGAAGTCCATACGAAAGCCGGCGCGTCATGATCCTGCTCCCCACGGCCGATAGCGCATTCATTCTACTGTCGGAACACCTCCCTCAGGGGTTTCCGGGGTCAAGAGGATGCGCAACTGGGCGCGCGCAACCTTTCCGCTCGCATTCAGGGGCAGCGACGGCAGAACTCGCACCGATTCCGGCACCATGTATTTCGGTAGCCGACCTGCGAGAAAGGACAGGAGGTCCACCGGATCAAGGGTGACGCCGGACATGAGGACGACCGCAAGGGTGATCGCCTCGCCAGCCTTGGGATCGGGCAACCCGACGGCAGCGGACTCCGAGACCGCCGGATGGGCCAGCGCTGCCTCCTCCACCTGGGATGGCGAGACCCGGTACCCCCACGACTTGATGAACTCCCCGCTCCTGCCCACGATGTAGATGAACCCTTCGTCGTCCACAGTGGCCAGATCGCCGGTGTGCAGCACGCCGCCGGGGAACTTCTCGGCCGTCGCCTCGGGGTCGCGGTAGTACCCGGGAGAGATGCTCGCACCCCTCGCGACGATCTCCCCCTCGGCACCGGGCGGCACCGGTCGACCGGCCTCATCCTGGACGGTCAACTCCACGCCGGGGATGCCCTTCCCGATCGATCCGAGCTTGTCGGGCAGAGCTGCCGGCGGCAGGTACGACAAGCGGGCGGTCGCCTCCGTCTGGCCGTACATCACGTAGAGAACGCTGCCGGGCTGGGCTGCGGCGACTTCCCGGATCACGTCGGGCGCGAGCCGTCCCCCGGCCTGCTGGACGAGGCGGAGCGAGGGCAGCGGTCGAGACCCGTAACTGCTCGCCCGCAGGAGGAGCTGGAAGGACGACGGCACACCGGCGAACCCGGTGCAGGATTCGCTGGCGATCAGGTCGACGGCCGTCTCCGGGAACGTGAAGCTGTTGCACAGCACCACGCTCCCCCCGACGGCGAGGTGGGTGTGCAACAGCGAAGCCCCGAAGCAGTAGTGGAACGGCAGGACCACCAGCATCCTGTCGCTGCGCTCCAGCCCGAGATAGCTCGCGATGGCCGTGGTGTTGGCGTGCAGGTTGGCGTGCGTGATCCGCACTGCCTTGGGACGCGCCGTGGTGCCCGAGGTGAACATGAGCGCTGCGTCGGCGCCGGGGTCACCGATCGTCGACGGCCAGTACTCCTCGCCCGGCTCCGCGAGCACCGCGTCCGTGATCTGGGGAAGGCCAGCGAAGGCTTCGCCCAGCCGCCGCTGCGCGCGGCGGTCCATCAGGACGGCAGTGCAGCCGGCCCACTCCGCCTGCGCCGCGAGATCGGAAACGGTGTTCTTGTCCGACAACGGCACCGCAACACCCAGCTTCATCGCTGCGAGGTACGCGGCCACCCAGAAGAACGAATTCGATCCGACGACGGCTACCCGGGATCCGGGTTCCAGGGACAGTCGATGGAGGGCTCCGGCAACGGTCGCTGCGGCGGTGCGGAGTTCGGCGTGGGTGAACCGCTGCCGACCGTCAATGACGGCTGGATCAGTTGCCCTTCCCTCCGCCAACAGCCGGTCACTGAAGTTGGCCAAGGCGCCACCGGCTCGCATTCGCGGCCCTTCCCCAGGGGCGCGGGCAGGTCGCTGTACGAATAATCGCTGCCACCAGCCGCGCATTCATCTGAGTGCCATAATACTGTCACGCGGCGCCCCACCGTGGGCGCTACGCGACAAGTCATGTTTGGGGGGAAACATGGAGTCGCAAGTGACAAAAGATCTCCGGGCCTTTATTGCGTCGGCCTACTTGTTCGGTGACGTGGCCCGAATGCCGAGTGACACGGAATCCCTGCTGGAGAGCGGAATTCTGGATTCCACAGGCGTGCTCGAACTCATCGAGTTCCTCGAGGAGAAATACGGAATCAGTGTCGCCGACACGGAGACCGTCCCTGAGAACCTGGGGAGCATCGCGAATGTGACCAGATACGTCGTGGCCAAATTCGCGGAGGATGCGGGTGCGGCGTGAGCCGCGCCGACGTCGACCGGATCCTGCGGGAATACGCCTTCCTGCAGACCTCGGCTGACGACCCGGAGTTGTCAGCCCTGCGCAGCGCGATCTTCCTCGAGGATGCGCTGGACCTCACCCTGACGGACGAGCAGTTCGACATCGACCCCCTTGCCGACCCGGGAGCGTTGCGCACCCTCGTCTCCCGATCAACGAGCGTCGCTGATGTGCGGCATCTGCGGCCTGGCCAGTAACCGCCGCACCCCCGACCCGGCGCTGGTGATCGCGATGATGGCGAGGTTGCGCCATCGTGGCCCTGACGGCAGTGGCTACGTCGTCGACCACGGCGCCGTCCTCGGCCAGACCCGGCTCGCGATCATCGACACCGTCGGCGGTGTGCAGCCGCTGAGCAACGAGGACGACACCGTCTGGGTGACCTTCAACGGCGAGATCTACAACTACCTCGAGCTGGGCGATCAACTGCGTGCGCGCGGTCACCGCTTCCGTACCGCGAGCGACACCGAGGTCATCGTCCACGCCTGGGAGGAGTGGGGCGCCGACTGCTTCAACCGCTTCAACGGGCAGTGGGCGATCGGGATCTGGGACCGGCGGCTGCATCGGCTGACGCTGGCGCGCGACCGGCTCGGGGTCCGTCCGCTCTACTACCGCCTGCACGGGAGCAGCATCAGCTTCGCCTCCGAGGTGAAGGCGATCTTCGTCGACCCGGCGGTGCCGCGCGAGTTCGACCCGGTCGGGCTCGACCAGATCCTGACCTACTGGTCGACGATCGCCCCAAGGACGCCCTTCCTGGGAATCGCACAGCTGCCGCCCGGGCACGTGGCGACCTTCGACGCGGACGGCTTCCGGAGCCAGCCGTACTGGAGCATCGCGTTCCCCGCCCGCGGGCAGGAGCCCGGTCAGGACCTGGACGAGAACGCTGCCGGCCTGCGGGAACGCGTCATCGAGGCCACCCGGCTGCGCTTCGAGCGGAGCGACGTGCCCGTCGGCGCCTACCTCTCCGGTGGCCTCGACTCCTCGGTGACCGCTGCGGCGATCCGCCATTTCACGGGGGTGCCGCTGACACACCTTCTCGATCCGGTTCACGGACAGCCGAGTTCGACGAGGGCCCCTACCAGCGACTGATGGCTGACCGGCTCGGCACCATCCACCATGAGGTCGAGGTGTCGGCACGGGACATCGCCGAGGTGTTCCCCGACGTGATGCGCCACGTCGAGTCCCCGGTCCTCCGCACCGCCCCCGCGCCCATGTACCTGCTCGCACGCCTGGTGCGGCGGAGCGGCTACAAGGTCGTCGTCACCGGCGAGGGTGCCGACGAGGTGCTCGGTGGCTACGACATCTTCCGCGAAGCCCGGGTCCGCGGGTTCTGGGCGAGGAATCCGCACTCGACCCGCCGCGACCGCGCTGTCGAGCTGCTCTACCCCTGGATGGCGACCAGTCCGGGACAGGCGCCCGCCTTCGCCCGCGGCTTCTTCGGGCTCGACCTCGACCCCGCGGACCCGGCCATGTCGCACCGACCCCGGTGGAACACCACGTCGCGGCTGCGGTCGCTGCCTCACCGACGACATCCGCGCAGAGTCCGACAAGGAGCCGACCGTCGACCTCGGTGCCTCGCTGCCACCGGAGAGCGTCGAGCTGGGATCCGCTGGCTCGAGCCCAGTGGCTGGAGATGACGACCCTCCTCCCCGGCTACATCCTTGCCTCGCAGGGCGACCGCATGCTGATGGCCAACTCGGTCGAGGGACGCTTCCCGTTCCTCGATCCCGACGTCGTCGAGTTCGCCAACGCGCTGCCCGCGCGGCACAAGCTGTTCGGCCTTGACGAGAAGTACCTCCTGAAGCACGCCTTCGCCGACCTCGTCCCCGAGCAGATCAGGAACCGCCCCAAGCAGCCCTACCGGGCTCCGGACGCCGCTCAGCTTCTTCACGGCGGACGCCCCCGACTGGGTGGACGACGTCACCTCACCGCGGGCACTGCTGGCCGCAGGCGTGTTCGATCCCTCGCTGGTCGCCGGCCTCCTGAAGAAGGCACGGCAGCGCAGCGACCGCTTCGGCAACACCGACAACATGAGGGTGCTGGCCGTCCTGTCGACCCAGCTGGTCCAGGCCGAACTCCTCGACGGCGACCGCCGTCCCCGGTGATCGGCTGCGACCCGCCGCAACCGCTCCACGTCTTCGATCTCGTGCATGACGCAAGGGAGGAACGATGACTGACCCCGGCGAATTCGGCTCCGAAGCCCTCACCATCGATCTGGCCGCAGAGGCGGACCGCATCGGGGCGCACCTGCGTGACTACCTGAGGGCCACCAGGCGCAGGGGCGCGGTCGTTGCCCTTTCGGGCGGTATCGACTCCAGCGTCACCGCGGCCCTGTGTGTCGCACGCGCTCGGGCCCGACCGGGTGTTCGGACTCCACATGCCCGAGCGCGCGTCCTCGCCCGAGACCATCGGGCTGAGCACCTCGGTCTCGGACGCGTTCGGCTTCGACGTCCGCCGTCGAGGAAATCTCCGGCGTCCTCGAGGCCGTCGGCTGCTACCGCCGCTACGACGAGGCCGTCCGCAAGGTCGTGCCCGGAGTACGGGCCGGGGTGGAAGTCCAAGATCGTGCTCCCGAGCGTCACCGACTCCGACGCGCTGCGCCTCTACTCGGTGGTGGTCGAGGATCCCGCCGGTCGCCAGAGCCGGCACCGGCTCACCGCGGAGGCCTACCTCTGCATCGTCGCAGCCACGAACTTCAAGCAGCGGGTCCGGAAGATGCTGGAGTACCACCACGCCGACCGGCTCAACTACGTGACGACGGGAACACCGAACCGGCTGGAGTACGACCAGGGATTCTTCGTGAAACTCGGGGACGGCGCGGCGGACGTGAAGCCGATCGCGCACCTCTACAAGTCACAGGTGTACGCCATGGCCGCCTACCTCGGCGTGCCAGAGGCGATCCGATGCCGCCCACCCACCACCGACACCTACTCCCTCGCCCAGTCCCAGGAGGAGTTCTACTTCTCCCTGCCCTACCAGCGCATGGACCTCTGTCTCTACGGGAAGAACAACGCCGTGCCCGCCGGACAGGTCGCGACCGCGACCGGCCTCACCGTCGAGCAGGTGGAACGGGTGTACCGGGACATCGACCAGAAGCGGAAGACCACGGCCTACCTGCACCTGGCGCCGGCACTGTCAGGCGAGGTGCCGGAGATCTCCCACAGCCCGGCGCAGGACGTCTCGAGGGAGGCATTGGCATGGACGTGAACGAGTCGCTTGTCCACCGGTACGGAGTGAGTCGGGGTTCCGTCCGGGAGGTGATCGTCAAGCTCGTGAAGAAGCTGGAGGGCGGGGAGATGTACTCGCCGACCCTGCGCGAGATCTTCCGCGTGCACCACGGCGTCGACATCGGCCTGTACACCCACGGGGGGTGCTTCCACCCCTACTCGTTCGGGGAGCAGACCACGATCGGGCGCTACAGCTCCATCGCAGCGACAGCGTTCGCTGCCACCGACAACCATCCGATGCACTACAAGTCGATGCACGGCTTCTTCTTCAATCCCGCGCTCGGGATCGTCGACCTGGACTGGCACTTCGACCCGCTGTCGATCGGCAACGACGTCTGGCTCGGCCACAACTCGATCATCATGCCCGGCGTGCACAGGATCGGGGACGGGGCGGTCGTCGCTGCCGGGGCTGTCGTGAACAAGGACGTTCCGCCCTTCGCTGTCGTGGTCGGGAATCCCGCCCGGATCGTGCGCTACCGGTTCGACGCCGACACCATCGAGCAACTGCTCGCCGAGAAGTGGTGGGAGAAGGACATCGAGCAGATCAGGCTGGAGCTCAAGGAATACACCCGGGCGTACCATCCGACTCCCTCCGAACCCGTGGCTCACGTGCCCCTCTCCCCATGACGGACACGACGAACCCGCCGTCGCGTGACGGAAGCGATCCGGAACCTGCCGTCGAGCCGGCCGGGGACCCCGCCGCGGGACCGAACGACTCCGTCGGCAGGCAGGCGGCCTCCGGCGTCCTCTGGATGACCGCCCAGACGTGGCTGGCCCGGGCCGGCGGCCTTGTGACCATCGCGATCCTCGCGCGTCTGCTGAGCCCGGAGGATTTCGGCCTCGTCGCGGTGGCCTCGACCCTGCTCACCCTCACCTACGTCCTGGCTGACCTCGGCCTTTCCACCTACGTCGTGCAGGCGGTGGCCGTCGACAGACGGAGCCTCAGCACGGCGTTCTGGGTGTCCCTGCTCAGCGGGCTGGTGCTCGGCCTGGCCATCTTCCTCAGCGCGCCCGGCATCGCCCTGCTCTTCCACGCTCCTCGAGCAGAGCCGATCCTCCAGGTGATGACGCTCATCGTCGTGCTGATCTCGCTGACGTCCGTGCCGCTGGCCCTGATGCGGCGCCGGATGCAGTTCCGGTTGCTGGCCTTCCAGTTCTCGATCGGGGCGATCCTTGCGCAGGTCGTCGCGATCGTCGCAGCCTTCGCCGGGCTCGGCGTGTGGGCCCTCGTGCTCCAGTTGGTCGTTGGCCAGGCTGTGGCCTCACTGACGCAGTGGATCTCCGCCCGTTGGCGTCCGACGCTCGAGTTCTCGCGTACGGACTTCATGGTCATGATCCGCTACGGGATCAACGTCGTCGGCAGCGGCCTTGTGTTCGTCGGCCGGGGCTGGGCGGAGACGGCGATCATCGCCGCAGGTCTCGGGATCAGGGAGCTCGGCTACCTCAACATCGCCCAGCGGCTGGTGCAGACGGCCACCGACCTCAGCGGCGCAGCCATCCTGCCGGTGTCCACGGTGGCCTTCGCGAAGGTGAACTCCTCGAAGGCCCGGCTGCGGGACGCACACGCGCGGGCGACGGCGGTGTCGCAGACGGTCGTCAGTCCGATCATGGTGCTGATCGTGGTGTCCGCCCCGGTGCTGGTACCGCTGCTCTTCGGACAGGAATGGGGCCTCAGCGCCCAGCTCGCCCCACCGCTCGCCATTGCCGCCACCCTCTCCTTCGGGACGGCGATCGACCGCGGCCTGCTTGACGGGGTGGGCCGGCCCGGTCGCTGGATGGCGTTCACGACGGCCATCTGCGCCCTGTCCGTGACGGCGATCGCGCTGGCCGTGCCGTCCGGTCTGCTGGTCATCGCTGTCGTCTACGCTGCCGTCTCGACCGTTGAGCTCCTCGGACGCTGGGCCCTGCTCGGCCACTTCCTCGAAGCAGGGTTCCTGCCCACGGCCCGGCCGTGGCTGATGGTCCTCCCCGCCGCCCTCGCTTCCGGCCTGGCCGGGAGCGCGACGATGTGGGTCCTCCGCGGTGCGCCTGACCTCGTCACGCTGGCGGCGACCGGGCTGGTCGTGCTGGCGGTGCACCTCCTCGTCACCCGGTTCGTCACCCCGGCCACGTGGACCGAGATGCTCTCGCTCGTTCCCGGCCGGAGACGTGCGCAGGCGTAGTCCTTCGCCCCGTCACCCCGCCGGGCGTCAGTGCGCAGGGAGCGGTTCCAGCCCCCGGAATCGCGCCAGCGATTGCGTCCGAATGATCGGACTGACCACTCCGAAGTAGGTGGGGAGGCCCTCGACGAAGTACCGCCGCCACAGGCGCCTGGGGTTCTGGACGAAGCGGTACAGCCACTCCAGGCGCACGTCCTGGACCCATCGCGGCGCCCGTCGCTCGCCCCCGACGAAGAGTTCGACGGCGGCACCGATCCCGATCGCCGTGCCGCGGTACCCGGCCGCCACCAGGTCCGCGGCGAGCAGGTCGCCGGCCGGCTGGGTGACGGCAACAAGGGCAAGGCTCGCCCCCGCGGCGTTGAGCCTCGTGGCGAGGACAGCCGGAACCCAGTCCCGCTTGTCGCCGTGCTCACGCAGCACGACCGTCGCGCCTGCAGCCCGGGCCCGCTCGGCGAACGCTGCTCCAGGACACTCCGACCCGCCCACGAGGGCGAGCCGGAGGCCGCGGGCACGAGGGTCGTCGAGCAGCCTCGCCACCAGGTCTGCCCCCGTGGCACGCTCCACCGCCTGATAGCCGTTGCGCCTCAGCATGCGCACGACGGGCCAGCCGTCCGCAGTGATCGCGGGTGCTGCTGCGATCACCTCCCGGAACACCGGGCTCAGCATCGCAAGGTGGATGTGCTGGAGGTTGACTGTCTGGATGCGACCGGGACCGTCAGCGCACAGGCAGGCGTCCAGCAGGCCGCGCACATCCGGGATGGACCGCGGCGCGACCCGGCCGATGGCATCGCCGACACTGAGTTCCGCGTGACCCGTGCGCTCGCACTCCGCCAGCAGCGCACCGAGGTCGGTGACACGGACCACCGGAACGGCGATCGCGACCGGGTCGCAGTCCTCCTTCCCGACGACGAGCAGGGAAGGGAACCGTCCACGGGAGCGGAGCCGACCGACGTCTGCGCAGCAGAGGACGAGGAGGTGTCGCGCCCGGTTCGTCAAGGCGAAGCGGCGTTCCTCATCGGCGGCCTCGGGCTCGTCTGCGCTCGACGAGGAAGCACGCCCGTCGAGGGCCGCGCAGAAGTCGGCCATCACATGCACGTCGGCGACCACACCGATTCGCTCGCAGACCTCCAGTGCCGCCCAGCCCGACGTGACCAGGCGGTCGCAGGCCAACGCCGCCACCCGGAGTTCGTCGAGGACGGTGGCACCAGCGGGCGCCGTCCCGTGGGCACGCACTGTGGCGCGTGACCACCAGCCTTCCGAGGCAGGTGGGGTGACCGCCACCTCCTGAAGCGGACCGGCGGAGGCAAGGCCCGCGGCCACGGCCGCGTCCAGATCCGTACCGGTTGACGCAGGCGTGGGAGCAACCCGATCGCAGCTCCGCAGGAACAGTACCTTCATGTGGCACCTCGCTTCGCGCATGTCCTCAATGACCGTCACGCTGCGCAAATGAGCGTATCCCTAACACTGTCAAGGTAGAAGAATTGCCGAATTGTCGTACGCACTCGGCCGCTTCGTCCTTTCCTCAACAGCTATTGCCCTCACGGCTCCGCACACTCCGAACAACAGGAACGCGAGCCCGGCGGCAATCGGGAAGGAGAGGCCGTCGAAGAACGCGAAGCACACTGCGACCGTGAGTACGGAGGCGGCAAGGGCACGCACGAGGAGTTGCCAGTCCGGATCACTCGACCCCGACGCGGCACGCGCCCCCGACGCCATCGAGAACCCGAACAGCGCAGCGAAGGACAGCGCGCCCAGGATCGCCCAACTCGACGAGGAGCAACACCCACTCGTTGTCGAAGATGTAGTACCGCGGCAGGAAGGTGCCGAACCCGGCTCCGTAGACCGGCGACGTCCGGAGGAACTCCGGAACGCGGGCAAGGGCATCCGTGCGGGACTGGATGCTGGCATCGCCCGACGGGGCGAACAGGCCAACGACCGTGCCCATCAGGCCAGGCAGGACCGCCACCGCGACGGCAGCCATCGCCACACCGCTGCCGATCAACACCGTCCGGAGTCGTTTGGGCAGGGCGGGAATGGTGGCCAGCACGGCAACCCCGAGGCCGATCACCGCTGATCTCGACACCGCGAGGACCGAGCCGAGTGCGATCACGGCGACTGCCCACCAGCCGAGCATGCTCCGGTCCGGTGCACCCCAGCGCTTGCGGCCGATGATCGCAACGGCCATGGCCAGCGGGAGGGACGCAGCAAGGGCAGTCGCGTGCTCGAGCGGATGGATGGCTGTGCCGGAGGCACGGGTGAAGGCGCCCCGGACGGCGACCCCGCTGTCAGCCTCGACCTCCAGCCCCGGGATCGACCTGATCCAGTCGAGCAGGCTCTGCCCGCTCACGAACTGGAGGAGCCCGAACGCAGCCAGCAGTCCCCCCGCAAGGGCCACCCGCCGCACCATGGTGAACACGTCCTCACGGGTGCGCAGCCCGTCCATTGCGCACAACAGGGGGCCACTCCACGACAGGAGCCGGATCACCGAAGTGACGGCGGGGCTGACCTGGTCGGGCGGTTGCCCCCGAAGAAGCGCTGCTGCGAGGCTGACCAGCGCAACAGCGAACAGGGCGAAGAACGCCAGCCGGACCGGCTGGCGAGCGACCGAGAGATCACCTGGCCGGGCCTGCAACCGCCAGAGCAGCCATGCGCCGAAGATGAGCACACCCCACAACAGCGAGGGCCGACCGAGGGACCCGAGGGCAGTGATCCGCACGCTCGACGGGACGGCGAGCAGGAGCACCAGATACACGGTGAGCAGCCCGAGAGCGTCGGGGACCAGCGGCCGTCCCACCACAGCGGGCGTCGCCTCCCGCACCTTCCCGGCCTCTCTGCTCACAGTCGCCACCGAAGGCTCCCTTCAGGCCCCGCCGGCGCCCACCGGGCTGTCCACCACGCCGTCGGAGTCAGCAGCACCGGCCTGCGTGGGCGCCGCGGCCGAGTTGGGCGCACGCCGCTTCCCGTTCACCTGCCGGCGTGTACCGACCGGCCGTTCCGGGCGGTCACCTTCTGCAGCATCGGCCACCGGCTCGACCGGATCCGTGACCGGGGGGACAACCGGTCCTTCCGGACGGGGATCGATCCCGTCTGCGCCCTCACTGTCCGATGGCTGGACCTCGGGGTCGCGATCGTCCGGGACGTCACCATCGCTGTCGGTGGTGACCAGGTCATCAAGCCTGCGACGGCGACGGGCCGACAGTCCGTCGACGAGCGCAGCCACCAGCAACCCCAGAATGGCAACGATCGCGCCCACGGCTGCGGTGGCGACGATCCGGTTGCGCTGCCGCAGGATTCCCTGCTTGTCGATGGAGATCGACTGCACAAGGATGCGGTCCGACGGTGCGACGTTGTCGGAAGCCTGCAGGTCTTCGAGCACCACCTTCGTGCGTTGCACAAGGAGGTTGAGCACAGCGGCAGCGTCGGCGTCGCTGGGTGCGTCGACGATGATCAGGATCACCGGCCCGGCGGTCGACGGGTCGCGGGTGACCTCGATCTCCACGCCGTTGAATGACCGGTCGATCTCGTGGACGACATTCTCGGATCCGACGGCTCGCACGATCACGTCAGCGGCCTGGGTGAGCCCGCTCAGGTAGAAGTAGGGATTGCCTCGGGCTGGAACGGTTCCGGCGCCGGGCACGAGCAACTGGCTCGCGGTGCGCTCGTACATGGGCGGGACCAGCAACCAGGCCGCGCCGGCGAGGAGAGCTGCCAGCACAAGACTCGGCACCGTGATGTACCAGCGATGCCACAGGGCCTCCCACACGCGGCCGATCATGTCGCTGTCGCCTGTCCCGGCCCGTTTCGCGACATGTTCGTCCGCCCCTTCTCGCTGGACCCAAACACTGACTCGAGCCTGACAGCACACCAGACCCCGACGATGAGAGCGGCCAATTCCAGGCTCGCGACGGCCACCACCAGCTCACGACGAGAAGCGGAGATGTGGTCGATGGTCAGGCTCAGCGGGACAACCTGGGTGCGGATGCGTTCATCCGGATTGTTGTAGGCAGGGCCCTGCAACTCGCGCGCCCGGTCGAAGACCCTCAGCAGCATCGTGCGCTGCATCAGGTCGACGTACTCGCGCGAACGGCCGACGATCTCGATGTCGAGTTCTGCGCGCGTGAAGGTGGTCGTCCACTGGCCGCCGTCGTCGGGAAGTGACACGTGCACTCCCTCGGTCGTGCCGGCACCGTAGAACGGAGCATCCACCCGCGCATAGCGGGTGACCGGCCGGCCGTTGTTGACATCGTTGGCCACGGCGCCGGCGAACGCGATGATGTTGTCGTTCGCCGTTCCGTTGTCCGGGCCGATGGCAACCTGGCTGGGTTCCAGGTGGATGAACATCACCACCGTGCGGGTGACGTAGAGCCCGCCGTCCCTGACCAGGTAGAAGGCGAAGCCGCCCGCTGCGAGCAGCAGGACCAACGGGACATACCACCAGCGGAGCACCGCGCCGACGAGTTCGCGGAACGTCATGCGTGCTCCTCTCCGGTTCGTCCGCCGACGAGCCCGGAAGGCCCTGTGCTGCCAATCTAGCCGTGCGCGCGCTGGGCCGAGGGCGGTCCGGACAGCTGGCCCCCGGAGATTCACAACGATTCGCCTGCCGGCGCTGAGGCGGGTGGATACGCTCATTCCACGGCCACGCTTGCGCGGCACGACAGCACGCGGGGCCCCGCGCCAACGACGGCGCGCCTCATCGAACGGGGGGAACGGGCGATGACCTGCGGTGAAGTCTGTCCTGCGGTGGCAGGCGACAACGAAGCTGTGGAGAAGCCCGGTCGGTTCGTCGGCCCTGGCGTTGCCGCTGACGTGGCTGTCCTGATCGTGACCTACCAGAGCGGGGCGGACGTCAGCCGCTTGCTGGCTTCGCTGCGGGCCGAAGGCGCGGGGCTCCGGCTCCGCGTCGTTGTCGCGGACAACGCATCGAGCGACGGCACGCCGGACCTCGTGCGCACCCAGGACGATGTGGTGCTGCGCGAGACCGGCGGGAACCTCGGTTACGCAGCAGGAGTCAACGTTGCCACCCGCGCCGCTGGTGAAGCCGGAGCGCTTCTCGTCCTCAATCCCGACCTGGTCGTTGAACCCGGCTGCATCGCGAGCCTCCTGCGGCGCAGGCAGCTCTCCGGGGCGGGTGTTGTCGTTCCCCGGATTCTCGACGACCGGTCGGCGACCTACCCCTCCCTGCGCCGGGAGCCGACCCTCGGCCGCGCCGTGGGCGACGCCCTGCTCGGCTCGCGACTGGCGGGGAGACCCGGCTTCCTCAGCGAGACCGTCGGCCGGAAGTCCGAATACGAGCGGCCGCATCCCGTCGACTGGGCAACGGGGGCCGCACTGCTGATAGCGACAGACGTGGCGCGCAAGGTCGGCGACTGGGACGAGCGGTTCTTCCTCTACTCGGAGGAGACCGACTTCCTGCGGCGCGTGCGCGAAGCCGGCGAAACCGTCTGGTACGAGCCCGAAGCCGTCGTCCGGCACGCGCAGGGCGGGTCCGGCGAGTCCGTCGCGCTCGACTGCCTCCTTGCCGTCAACCGGGTGCGGTATGCCGCCAAACACCACGGGGCGGTCTACACCGAGCTCTTTCGTGGGGTCGTCGTCCTGAACGCACTGCTCCGCGCCTGGCAACCGTCGCACCGCGCCTCGCTGCGAACCCTCCTCGTGCGTTCCCGGTGGGAGGCACTCCCCCACGCCTGCCGGCACGCCCCGCCGGAGCGGGTGTGCCGGATCTCCGGGTCGGTCATCATCCCTGCCCACAATGAGGCCGCCGTGCTCGGCAGGACACTCCAGCAGCTGGCGGCGCTCCTCGCGAGCCCTGGCCTCGACCTCATCGTTGCTGCGAACGGGTGCACCGACTCGACGACGGAGATCGCAGCCCGCGTCGCTGGCGTCCGCGTGCTCGACCTGACCGAGTCCTCGAAGACGGCAGCGCTGAACGCCGGAGACCTCGCCACCGACCACTGGCCCCGGATCTACCTCGATGCCGACATCGACATCCCGATCGCCGCCGTGTGCGACACCCTCGATGCCCTCGCCCATCCCGGCGCCCTTGCCGCACGCCCGCCCTACGCCTGGGACCTGGACGGCGCAGATCCGCTCGTCCAGGCCTACTACCGCGCGCGGGCCCGGATCCCTTCGGCGCACGTCGCACTCTGGGGTGCCGGCGTCTACGCACTCAGCCGCGAGGGCCACGCGAGGTTCGGCGTGTTCCCCGCTGTCGTCGCGGACGACCTGTTCGTCGACCAGCAGTACGCGCCGCAGGAGAAGCAGATCGTCGGCACGGACCCGGTGCGGGTGCGGGTGCCACGTTCGACGCGCGACCTCCTCAAGGTGCTCCGTCGCCAGGCGCGGGGCTCGAACGAGATGCACGCCGGCACCGGCCGGACCACGCTCCGCGAAGTACTCGGTTCCATCCGTGGCCCGACCTCGCTCTTCGACGCGGTCGTCTACGTGTGCTTCGCCCTGGCCTCGCGCCGGTCGAACGCCCCCACCAGGCACTGGGAGCGGGACGAGTCCAGCCGGATGATCCTCGCCGAACAGGAGCGCGCAGCATGAGCCTTGCCGTCGTCACGCCCAGCCATGCCCCGGACCTGAGCCGGTTCCGCCGCCTCCACGAGTCGGTGATCCGGCACGCGCCGGACGGCGTCCCGCACTATGTCCTCGTTCCCCCACCCGACGTCGCACGGTTCGCAGCGACCGACTCCGAGAGGCTGCTCGTCCTTCGCCAGCCCGACGTGGTGCCGGCCCCGCTCGTGACCACCACCCTCCTCGGACGCCTTCCGTTCCTGCCGCGGGGATACCAGGTCGCCGCGGTGAACCTGCGCAGGCCGTGGCCGCCGATCCGGGGCTGGGTCCTCCAGCAACTGGTGAAGCTCGCGTTCGTGAGCACGCTGGAGGTCGATGTCGCACTCATGATCGACTCCGACGTGCTGCTGGTGCGCGACTTCACCGAGGACCTGTTCCGCCAGGGCGGATCGGTACGGCACCTTCGGGTGCCGCACGCGCTCCATGAGGGCATGCCCCGGCACCGCAACTGGCGGTCGGTCGCTGCCCGGCTGCTCGGCCTCGACGCTCCGAGCGAGGACTTCGCCGACTACAACGCCGGCGTGGTGAGCTGGTCGCCCGCGATCGTGCGAGCGCTGCTGGCGCGGATCGAGGACGTCGCAGGACGCGACTGGCCCACCGTCGTCGCCTCGGAGCTCGACGTGTCGGAGTACTTCCTCTACGGCGAGTACCTCGCAGCCTTCGGGACGCCGGAGCAGCGGGCGTACACCTCCGAGCGGAATCTCTGCCACAGCACGTGGGAGACGCTGACGACGGCCGACGCCGACCGCTTCGTCGAGTCGGTCCCTCTGGAGGACATCGCGCTGCTGGTCCAGTCGAATTCGGACACCGCAGACGACGTGCTCGCTTCCATCGCCGCGCATTTCCTCGGGTGAGCGGAGATGGCGGGCGCACGTGCCCACACGGCGTCCGCACCACGCCGACGGGCCGGCGGGGTCAGGCACACCGGCTGGATCCGGCGCGTCCTCGTCGCCGGTAGCCTCGGCCTGGCGTGGGCCACGACGCTGGCCGGGTGCTCGCTCGAGCCGGTGGTCGACCCGCAGGCGACCATCGACCTGCCGAAGGAAACCTGGTGGGGCGGTCCGTCCTACTACCGGAGCTTCCCGAGGGCTGCGGCCGCGGGGTGGGCCGACCCGTCGTTCTTCCCGATCGCCGTGTTCCACGGCAAGCCGGAGGACGCCGCCTCGCTGTGGTCGATCGGGGTCAACACGTTGATGGGTGCCGAGCACGACGGCTCGAGCATGAGCACGATCACCGGCACGGGGATGTCGGTGCTCGCCCAGCTGGAATGGACCGCAGAGGAAGTCGGGGACGACCCGCTGGTGGTCGGCTGGAGCATCAGCGATGAGTGCGAGATGGGCTACTCGGAGTGCACGGACGATGAAGCGGTCCAGCTCGCGAAGCAGCGGCAGTACGCCGAAACCGGCCGCGGGCGGCACGACGGCCGGTTCATCCAGGCGAACTTCGGCAACGGCGTGCTCGGCAGCTTCTGGTCGAAGGACACCATGCCGCAACACCTGTCGCTGGTGGACGTCTCGAGTGTCGACAAGTACGCCTACACCAGCCCACAGGTGCAGAGCGTGCTGCTCCAGAGCCCGTACTGGCCTGTGGATCGCGCCCCCGCGAGCGCCTTCACGTACGGCTGGCTGCAGGACCGGATGGAGACCTTCACGTCCCCGGCCGGCTCGAAGCCGAACTGGGTCTTCGTCGAGACCGCCATGCCGTACCTCACTGAACGAGGCGCGACGACGATCAGCGCTGACCAGCTCGAGGGCGCCGTCTGGAGCGCCATCATCCACGGGGCCGCGGGGATCGCCTACTTCCAGCACAACAACAACGAGAGCTGTGGCAACTACTCCCTTGTGGCCTGCCCAGTGCAGCGGGCGGCAGCGCAGAAGATCAACGCGAGTGTCCATGCGCTCGCTCCCGTGCTGAACACCCCGTCCTACACCTGGAGCTTCGGCGCCGGCTTGCGCACAGCCCTGAAGTCGAAGAACGGGTACGCCTACATCCTTGCCATGACCGACGGCAACAGCGGGACGAGGACCTTCACGCTGCCAGCGGGAATCGACGGCGGATCAGCAGAAGTGGTGGGTGAAGAACGCACGATCCCGATCACGGACCACCGGTTCGCCGACGTGTTCGCCAGTGAATTCACCCACCACACCTATCGGATCATCATGTAGTCGCTCGCCGGGCTGTTGTCCTCTGCGGACCGCGGGCGTACTGTCGAAAGCAGGAAGCCTTCCTGGCTACCTGTTTCGCGGCCCAGACCTCGCCGACCCTCAGAGTCCCCCCGGTCGAGGTGCCCGATGTCCACTGCAGAGTCGCCCCCCTTCGTCTACGATTCCCCGCCGTTCTTCACGGCGCACTGGCTCGGTCGCCACCCCCACGACCAGAAGCCGCGCATGGTCGAGTGCTTCGGTCCGTCCGCCCCGGACGACTACGCAGCTGTGCAGGCTGCCGTGCTCGGACTGGAGTCGGCCCTCCTGGGAAACCCACCCCCCACGACGTTGCTGTATGGCGAAGTCATCGACGGGCGCCTCGTGCTGTACTCACACGATCAGGAGCTCCTGCGCACCGACACCCTGCAGGAAGCGGCCCTCGCTGCATTGCGGCGGCGTCCCGAGGTTCTCCTGGTCTGGGTGGACGTTCCCCTGCAGGACCCGCCGACCGAACTTCCCACAGTGGGCATCCAGCACGTCTGGACCGGACTCGCGCCGGTCCGCGGCGGTGTGTGATGACCATCGCCCTCGCAGCCATCAATCACACCAACGTCGTGGTTCTCCGCATTCTCGACGCTTTGCTCGCCCGGCATGAGCACCTCGGGAAGGACGGGAACCGCACCGATCTCGAGGTCGACATCGCAAGCCTGCGCATGCACCTGCAGCTGTGCGGCGACGGCATCTCCGAGGCGGAGATCGAACTGGCCGATGACGGTGAGTCTGCCCTGAAGGCACTGCGCTGGCATCTTGGCCCCGACGTCGAGCTGGCCAGCATGCATCGCCGCGTGCACCGATGGCTGGTCGATGGCCGCGAAGTGATCCTCGACTCCTTCAACGGCAGGCGCACCTGCCTCCGGATTGCGTGATCGCCACCTTCGCAGGCCGCCAGGAATAGGCTGAAAGCGCAGGGACACGCCATTCGAGATCGACCCCTGAATGGTGCGACCCTCACCTCCGGGAGGGGGGCGGATCGATGGAGATGAAGCCGACGTCCGACGAGGTGCTCTTCGCGACGCTGATCGAGTTGGCGGACACCACGATCATCGGCTTTGACCTGATCAGCTTCGCCGACCGGCTCGTCGGCGCGTGCGTCGAGGTGCTCGGGGTCACCGCCGCCGGCATCCTCCTGGCAGACCAGTTCGGGTCGCTGCGGGTGCTTGCCTCGACCGACGAGGAGACCCGGATGCTCGAACTCCTCGAGCTGCAGAACAACGACGGCCCCTGCCTTGAAGCGTTCCGCACCGGTGACGTGATCGTGGGCATCGACCTCTCCCTGTTCACGGAGCGCTGGCCCCATTTCGTCGCAGCCGCCATGTCCGCGGGAATCCACAACGCCTACGCCGTGCCGCTGCGCCTGCGCGACCAGAGGATCGGGGCCCTGAACCTCTTCCAGGCAGGCACGAACGCCTTCGGTCTCCACGAACTCCAGGTCGCCCGCGTGATGGCCGACATGGCGGCCATCGGGATCATCAATCACTGGAGCATCCGGCAGGGGGAAGTGCTGGCGGAGCAGCTGCAGGGTGCCCTCGACTCACGGGTGATCATCGAGCAGGCGAAGGGCGTCGTCGCCGAGCGCCAGGGCTTGTCGATGGGAGAGGCGTTCGAGTACCTGCGTCGCAGCGCACGTTCATCGCACCGCCCGATCGCGGAGGTCGCGACCGAGACGGTCGCACAGTCGGGCACCTGAGGCGCCAGCAAGTCGAGACCCCTGGGAAAGGCGGCAGCACCGTGGATCGTCGGCCTCGAGGACATCGGACGCTCCGGATCGTCGGCGGGGGGTTCGCCGTCATCGCAGGGAGTTTCCTCGTCCTGTTCGTCCCTGTCATCGTCTACGCGGTGGGGCTGGCCTTCGGAGCCCGAGGCGTCCCGGATCAGCGTGCGATCAACACCTTCGCCGCCATGCTCAGCCCGGCCTTGATGCCGTGGGTGGAGCGGGTGCTGACCGTGGCGGTGACCCTCTGGGCAGTCCGGCGGGCCGCGGAGGCCCATCCCGTCGATGGCCTCTTCACCGGACTCCTCGCCGGGGTACTCGGCGTCGGTGTGACGCTTGCCTTCGGCGCGACCCTTGCGATCGGCAGCGCGATCAATGTCGTGATTCTCGCCGCCCTCGGATGGCTCGGAGGATTCCTCGGCCAGAGGACTCGGAGCGATCACTCCTCGAAGCGAACCGCCATTCCCGGACGTAGCACGTCGACGAGCCCGAGATAGGGCTGCGCGATGCAGCCGGCCAGGGCCGTGAGGTTGGTCAGCGGGCGATCACGACGCATGAGGTGAACCTCGCCGGCGTAGCGGCCGTAGCCGGCCAGATCGACCTGGAGGCTCCCCCGTCCACGCAGGTCGGCATTGATGATCCGTTCGGGCGCACCCCCGCCACGGGTCTGCTCGATCCGGAAGGAGCTGTCGGTCCCTTCTGGACGGAGGTGCCACGACCGGCCCTGCAGGTACCGGACTGCCGGGTCGACGGACACCAGCGGCAGCGTGACCTCGCCGGTCTGCTCGAAGTGGGTGATCCATCGCAGGTGCTCGGAGTGCAGGACGCCTTCGGCGCAGACCACCCTGATCCCCGGGTGCCGCGCGTGGGTCTCGAGGTAAGTGGAGTACGCGTTGCGGTGCCGGTGACCCTCGAGGGTGGGCAGCCCGAGGAAGAGCGGCGCACGGTGGCTGACCTCACCGGGGATGAAGCTGTACACCGCAAGGCCACGGGACGCGAAGAGCGCGTTCTGCTGATCGAAGAAGGCCTCGCTCAGACCGGTCTCCGGACGCGGATAGTAGTTGTGCCAGCCCACTAGCGGCACCCCGTCGAGCGCATCGAGCAGGGCCGCGTCCGCGGTGCTGGCGTTGACGGCCACCTCGAACGGCCCCACCTGCGCGATGCGCCGAACCTGCTCTGTGTCGAACCCGAAGTCGATGCGGACCGACCGCACGCCCCAGGTCCGCAGCAGGCCGAGCTCGTCGATGCCGAGACCAAGGGCCTCGAGGGTCAGAGGGGAGATGTCGGCACAGAACTCGAGCCCGTCGCTGTGGTGCAGCCGCGTCAGGTAGTCACCGAACGCGTGCAGGTCACGACTCTCGGGAATGTGCAGCGACGTGAAGACGAGCCTGTCCCCAGGCTGGTCGCGCACCGCGGCCACCACAGCCGCCCGCACCTCGTCGGTGTCGGTGGGATACAGCGAGAAGAACACGGGCGTCCTTTCGGTGATGGGGACGGGATGTGGTGGGCGCCAGCACGGGAGGGGTTGGGGTGGTGGCGCCCACCGGCTCATCCGAGACGCTCGACCATCCACTCCTTGAAGCCGAAGAGGTAGGTGAGCACGAAACCCATCACGTAGGAGACGAGCAGTCCGCCGAGGTACCACAGCCACTGGCCATTGGTGATCACGCCGGTCAGCAGGATCCCGGACAGCCCGAGGGCGCCGGCGCCGAAGCCCCCGCTGACCTGCATGCCGAAGGCAACGAACGCTCCACCGAAGCCGGCCCCGAGGCAGGCGGTGAAGAAGGGGTAGAGCAGCGGCAGGGAGACGCCGTAGATCATCGGCTCGCCGATGCCCATGAAGGCGATCGGCAGCGCGCTCCGGACGATCTTCTTCAGCCGTGCGCTCTTCGTCTTCACCAGGATCGCGATCGCCATACCGACCTCGCCGGCGCCGGCCATGGCCAGCACGGGCAGCAGTTCGGTGTACCCGTGGTTGGCGATCAGCTGGGCGTGGATCGGCGTGAGGCCCTGGTGGATGCCGAGCATCACCAGCGGCAGGAAGAGCGAGGACAGCAGGAAGCCGCCGACGATGCCACCCTGCACCAGTGCGAAGTCGATCAGCAGCCAGTTGATGCCGCGCATCAACAGGGCGGAGATCGGCATGATGACAAGGATCGAGACGGCAGCTCCCGTGACCAGCGTCACGAAGGGCACAAGGAACAGGTCCAGTGATGCCGGCACCACCTTGCGGACCCGCTTCTCGATGACCGTGAAGAGCCAGGCAGTGATGAGCACGCCGATGATGCCACCGAGCTGCGGGGTCAGTGCTCCGAAGAACGGCACGACGAGCGGCTGGGCGGGAATCGCCGTCCCGTCCGCTGCGACGCTTGCCGGGATGCCGCCGAGGGCGACCAGGTAGGGCACAGCGCCGGCCAGCAGGCCGAGGACAGGGGTGCCGCCGAACTCCTTGGCCGTGTTGTGGCCGACGATCAGGTTCAGGGCGAGCGTGATGATGCCGCCCAGCGCTGCGAAGGCGAGGAACCAGGGGTTCTTGGCCACCGTGGGGTCGATCAGCTTCCAGGTGTTGGCGATGGCCAGCACAAGACCGCAGGCGATGAAGGCAGGGATGATCGGGATGAAGATGCTGCCGATGTGGCGGAACACCGCGTGCACCGACGTCGTGTGGTGAGCCTTGATCTTCGCCTTCTGCTCATCTGCCAGCTCGTTCACGTCCAGATCGACCTCCGCGGACGGGTCGACGCCGCTGATCCCGGCGAAGGAGTCCCGCAGCCGCTGCGCATGGCCGGGGCCGACCACGATCTGCAGCTGCTCACCGGGCACAACGCCCATCACGCCCTCGTGCTTCTTGATCGCCTCGATGTCGACAAGGCTCTGGTCGATCACGTTGACGCGGAGCCGCGTCATGCAGTTGGTGAAGGACGAGATGTTCGCTGCGCCACCGACATCGGCGACGATGTCGCGGCTCAAGGTCTGGTAATCCACGGAAATGCCTCCTGGGGAATCGAATCGGGAACGTGCGTTGTCAGTTGTCGGAGATGGCCCGCCGGACGAAGCCGTCCGCTCGGGCCAGGCGTTCGCGGGCCTCGGCAGCCCCTACCCCGCGAAGGATCATGACGATCGCGGTCTTGGCGTGCCCATCGGACGCGTCCAGCGCACGCTGCGCCTCGTCCTCGGGACAGCCGGTCGCTTCCGCGACGATGCGGACGGCGCGGTCGACCAGCTTCTCGTTGGTGGGCTGCACGTCGACCATGAGGTTCCCGTACACCTTGCCCAGCCGGACCATGGCTGCGGTCGAGATCATGTTGAGCACCAGCTTCTGGCTCGTACCCGCCTTCAGGCGCGTCGAACCGGTGAGCACCTCCGGCCCGTTGTCCAGCTCGATGGACACCTGGGCTGCGCGGCTCATTTCCGCGCCGGGGTTGCAGGCGATCGAGACCGTGGCCGCACCGAGTCGGCGCGCATGGGCAAGTCCGGCGATGACATAGGGGGTGCGGCCGGAAGCGGCGATGCCGACCAGCACGTCCGCTGCTGCGAAGCCGATGCGCTCCAGGTCCGCGACGGCGCGTTCGCCGGAGTCCTCCGCGCCCTCGACTGCACGGAACATCGCTTCGTCACCACCGGCGAGCAGCCCGATCACCAGCTCCGGTGACGTTCCGAAGGTGGGTGGGCACTCTGCGGCGTCCAGGACCCCGAGCCGGCCACTGGTGCCTGCGCCGAGGTAGACCAGCCGACCGCCGGTGCGCAACGCGTCGACCACGAGGTCGACGGCGAGGGCGATCTCGGGGATCGCACGGGCGATGGCATCGGGAACCTTGCGGTCCTCGGAGTTCATCACCTCGAGGAGTTCGACGACCGTCATACGGTCGAGTTCGAGCGTCAGGGGGTTGCGCGTCTCTGTGGTGGTGAGTCCGTCGGGTGCACCCATGCTGTCCTCCTCTGGATCGGCTGCGTTGTCGGTATGACGCGACACTACACGATTCTCACAGTTTGTGAAACAATGCGTCATCGGCTTGTGCGAGACTTGCCGCCAAGCACAAGGGAGGGCTGGCGTGGACCGGGACGTGATCGAGATGATCCGCTCAATGCAGGCAGACCTGAGCCTCGCCGAGGGCCAGGTCGCAGCCACCGTTCTCGCCGACCCGCAGTTCACCATCGGCGCCACGGTTGCCGAACTGGCCACTCGCGCCCAGGTGTCCCAGGCGAGTGTCGTGCGCTTCAGCCGGGCGCTGGGCTTCGACGGCGTGCCGGCGCTGCGCCTCGAGTTGGCCCAGGAACTGTCGCGTCGGGCCCTCGAACTGGAACGCTCCGACATCGCGGAGGGCGAGATCAACGCCTCCGACACCGTCGCGGACGTGGTGAGCAAGATCGCGTTCCACGAGGCGCGCTCGATCGAGCAGACCGCGCGCCTGATCGACCTCGAGGCACTGGACCGGGTGGCGGAGGCCATCGCCGCCGCGCACCACACGAGCGTCTACGGGGTGGGTGCCAGTGGGCTCGCCGCCGCCGACCTCGCCCAGAAACTGCAACGCATCGGGCTGATGTGCCTCGGTTCCCAGGACACCCACGTCCAACTCGCCAACGCAGCGCTCGCCGGACCGGAGAGCGTCGCGGTGGCCTTCTCCTTCAGCGGACGCACCGCAGAGGTGCACCACGCCCTCTCCATCGCCAAGCGGGGTGGAGCGCTCACCGTCGCGGTCACCAACGACCGCGACTCCCCCGTCGGCAGGGTCGCGGATCTCGTCCTGATGACCAGCGCGCGGGAGGCGCAGCTCCGCGCAGCAGCCCTCGCCAGCCGCATGGCCCAGCTCGCCGTTGTGGACTTCCTGTTCGTCCGGATCGCACAGCTGCGCTTCGATGACGTCGAGTCCGCCCTGGAAGCAACCCGGGCAGCGGTGACCACCCAACGCCTGGCACCGGGTGACTCCTGAGGCTCACCAGGCGTGCCCGAGCAGGTCTGCCAGCAGCTCGTCGGCATCCACGGGATGACCCTTCGTCGTGAACCACTGCGCCATGTTCGTGCAGTCGCGGTGCAGGAAGTCGATGGCGTTGGGGTTGGCAACCAGGTCGACGAGCTGTGGCACGTCGATGATCACCAGTCGTGGTTGCAGGCGGTCGGCGCCGGCCACAAGGGTGTTGTACGGACTCAGGTCCCCGTGCACGACACCAAGGCTGGTCATCTGTCGCAGGGCCCCGAGCAGCTGGTCGAACAGCGCGTCCAGCTGGGTCGGGCCGGGCCGCACCTGGTGCAGGCGCGGCGCCGCCACCGACTCACCGGAGTCCGGGTCGGCGATGAACTCCATGAGGATCTCCCGGCCGTCGATCTGCACCGGATAGGGCACGGGGACGCCGGCTTCGAAGAGCCGCTTCAGGCCCGACCACTCCGCCTGGGCCCAGAGACCTGCCTCGACGGCCCTGCCGAAGTCGGTCTTGCCGGCCATGGCCCGTCCGTCGCGGCTGTTACGGACGGTGCGTCCCTCCGTGTAGGCGCCGTCGCGCCGGAAGAGCCGATGATCGGCGGTCCGGTAGCGCTTTGCTGCGAGCAGGCAGGCCTGCTCGGGATCCCCGGGGACGGCGCGTTCGACGAGGAAGACGTCTGCTTCCTTGCCGGTCTTCAGGACGCCGAGCTCGGTGTCGATCGCCGCAGAACTGGTGACCAGCCATTCCGGCCAGGGCCTGGGCCCGCGGCAGAGCCTTTCGACGCTGTCCCAGGTTGACCATCGTTGGTCCTCAGCGAGGTCCTCGCTGAGCGCGCGATAGGAAAGCTGATCCCAATCAAAGGGTGTGTTGCTGTGTGACAAGGGGTTCTCCTGATGGAGGAGGCCCCGGCGAGAAGTCAGGCAGCGGGAGCCTCAAATGAACGGGCGGACGGAAACAGCCCATGGGCAATGGGTGACATTTCACGACCTCCCTTCATGAGGCTTCGGGCGCTCGATCTGGCGCCGCTTCACGGTACCAACGCCCACGGTGGGCGGTCAACGATCCAGCGGGTGGGGGCGTGGTCAGCGCGACGGCGATTGCGTACCGCTGTCGTCGGGCACGGCTTCGTGATGCCGGACGCCGTGGGAGCGGCGATCCTCTTTCAGCTCAGCCTCGAAGATGTGCCGGCGCCCTGCCATCAGCCCATCCCGGACACGGGTCTCGAGGTCGCGGAACACCGACCAGTAGGTGTCGTCGTACTCCTCGACGACCTGATAGCTCCAGCGCCCCTCGATGATGTTGCGCCCGACGAGCTCGCGCTCCAGCACAGAGGCTTCGTCGACGTGACCTGCGGCGCGCAGGTCGTCGACGGCCTCACCAAGGGACAGGTCGGCCGAACCGCAGAGGCGGTGGAAGGCGTACAGGTACCCCCGAGCCTCCTCGACCTTCTCCAGTGCCTCCGACAGCTTCCCGACTGCGGCCACCGTCTGGTCGTCCACACCGCCGGGACGTTGATGGGCAGCCAGTTGTTCCTCCCTGCCGAGCTCCCGCGCCTCTTCCATGAAGTCCCTCCGCCTCGTCAGGAGAACGGTGCGCCGGCCCTTGTGCTGGACCGGCGCACCTGGCGAGGCGCGTGCCTAGGCAGAACACCTTGCCTGCAGCTCCCGTACCCCAACATGGCGACCACGTCACCTGAACGCCGGTGAAGCCCAGCCAGAATCAGGCCCGGTCGGGTTCCAGGCCGGTGTCGATCATTCGCTGGGCGATCTCGCGCAGCTTGATGTTGCGGTTCTGGCTTGCGACCTTCAGCAACTCGAAGGCGACGGTTGCCGTGAGCCGGTGCCGCTCCATCATGATTCCGGTGGCCTGTCCGATCAGCTTCTGGGCCTCGACCGCCTCCCGCAGCTGCACCTCCCGCCGTGCAGCAAGGTCCTTGCTGACGAGGCGATCAACGGCGATCGCGAAGGCCTGCGCGAACAGGTCCCCGATGATCAGCTCCTCAACGCTGACCCTGCGGGGCTCTGCGAACTGGACCCAGGCCCGACACACCCCGCTGTCACTGTGGGGCAGCAGCACGATGCCAGGGCGTTCACTCACCACGTCGGGGCTCGGCGGCCCGGACAGTCCCATCAGCACCTCGTCGCGCAGGCCCTCCGAGGGGATCCACTCCGGCCCACCAGGGACATCCTCTTCGGGCCCGACGCTCAGCTGGATCGTGCATTCGCCCTCGAACAGCTCGCCGAGGCCGTGCTTGGCCACGCCGAGAAGGGTCGCCAGGTCGTCCTCAAGGGCGAGGTCGCGACCCACGCGGGTCGCGGCTATGCGGCGCTCGTTCGCGGTCTCGTTCACGTCCAGGTCAAGGTCCATGGCATCCTCCCGAGAGTCCGGCACACGCCAGGGGTGGCGTCGGACCTGGGGTGAACGTACCCACCGGCTCGCTGGTCCATCCGTCCGCACGGGGACCAACGGTGGCCCGGACCGGATGGTCAGGAGGCGAGGAGCTCCCAGGCAACGCTCGAACGCTGGGGGGTCTCGATGCGCCGGGTCGGCAGGCCCGTGGCTACCGGGGCGCGGGACACCAGCGCCTCGGTGTACCCAGCGGCAACCTGCAAGGACTGGGTGGACCGGGGCGGGATGCGGCATTCCAGCGGAAGGTTCGCCTCGAGGACGAGGCAACTCCCGTCCCGGTTGGTGAGCCTGAGCAGTGCTGCGCCGGTGATCTCCCGGTAGCGAACCTGGGTTCCCTCCGTCGCGACAAGGCAGTTGGGATGCGGGATCGTGAAGGCCATCAGCCAGTTGCGTCCGGCACTGTCGGTGCGGCGGATCGGCTCGAAGCCGGCGCCGGCCTCGATCCCGGCGAGGTAGAGGTTCGCAGGGCCCATGGCCGAGCCCAACTGGAACAGGCCGCGCGTGCTCAGGCCCTCGCGGGAAATGGCCTGAAGGGCGGCCCGGACCGTGGTGATCTTCGTCATTGAAACTGGCGCTCCAACTCTCCGTTGAGATGGCATTCGACGCGCGTCGACAACTCGCGTCAACCAATGCTGGCACGGCGGCTCCGGGCGCGCAAGGGAACGCGCTCAGACGATGGTTCGTACGCTGTCCCGCTCCACGAGCCTCGCGTCGAGCAGCACTTCTGCGCGGCCCACCGGGTGGCCTTCGACATCGGCAACGAGCAGCCCGATCGCCGCCTCCGTGAGCTCTGCGACCGGGGGTGTCAGGGTGGTGACCGGCGGGTCGAGGTCTGCCGCGTCCTCGCCCATCCCGATCGACAGCACCGACAGTTGGTCGGGAATGTCGCACCCGGCGAGGTGCGCCGCGTGGATCAGGCCGATCGTCGCCCGCTCGTTGAAGCTGACGACAGCTGTCGTGGTGCTGGCCGACCCGAGACTGCGGAAGGCCTCCTGACCTGTGCGGTACGAGCGCGGCCCGTTGAAGATGCGCAGCGTCACGCCGAAGCGGCGCGCACTCTCCTCGAGTTCTGCGAGGGTGCGCACCATGGGGCCGTGGCCCTCATCGAAGCGGGCCTCGCCCACGAACAGGATGTCGCGGTGCCCGCGATCGACCAGGTACTCCAGCGCGGTCCGGGCGGTCGCCCGGAAATCCGTGTCCACATAGGCGAGGCCGGACGGGTCGGCGGTGCGCCCCAGCAGGACGAACCTGACGTCCAGCTCCTTGAAGAGCTTGATGCGCGGGTCGTCCCACTCCACCTCCATCGCCACGACGCCGTCCACGAGCTGCTGGGCGATCAGCTCGGTGAGCGTGGTCAGGTCGTTCGCGGCGTTCGGCCACAGAAGCAGGTGGAACCCGAGAGCGTGCGCTGCGGCCGTTGCGGTCTCGATGTAGCGGACCTCCATCGGCGACCAGCCGTCCCGGAGGGGGTAGTTCAGCGCCAGGATCCCCTTGCGCGCGCCGGCAAGGCCACGGGCGAACGCGTTCGGCGTGTAGTCGAGTTCGCGCACGGCAGCGAGGACGCGTTCCCTTGTCGCATCGGAGATCCTCCGGCGGCCGCTGATCGCGTACGACACCGTGCTCGAGGAGACGCCGGCCAGCCGCGCAACATCGTCCCTGGTGGCCACCCTGCTCACCTCCCCGTGAACCAGTCCGCCCTCGGCGGACAGGCCGCAGCCTAGCGGAGCCCGTCGCAGCGATTGCAGGCTACGGCGTCAGCCCCGCGACCAGCAGCTCGTCGAGTGCGACGCGGTCGCCGGTAACAGTGAGCGCCGGGTCGTCGGGGGTCGTCCTCCCCCATGCCAGCAGGGCAAGGCTCCTTGCCGGACCGCTGATGATGATCTCGGGAGCCTCGGCCGGCGCACCGTGCAGCCAGACCGGGGCACTGTCCCCGACGTCGAACCGGACGCGGATCGCTGGCGCCGCGATCCGGCCCAGCCGGATCTGGCGCGGGTGCATGATCGTCACCACCTCGTCGAAGCAGTCCAGCCATGCCGCCGGCCCCGGGTCGAAGTCGAGGCCGCACGCGACGCGCAGGTCCCAGGCGTGGACGAGGGTCTCCAGCGCCTGGCGGCGATGCCAGAACCGGACGGTCCCGACCTGCTGTCCGGGCGGAAGGCCGTCGTCGAGCAGCGTCCGTGCCCGCGCATCGGGATCGAGTTCTGCGAACGTCGCCCGCAGCTCGGCAGCACACTGCGCATAGAGCGGCGCGAGCTCGAACGGGCCGTCCCCGAGCGGCGCCTGCTGCACCATCCGCGCCTGCGCGGCAGCCCAGTGGTGAACCCGCGCGAGATGCACGACGAGGTCCTGCACGGTCCATTCGCCGCACCAGGGCACTCGCGTCGCGGGGTCTGCGTCCGGGATGGTCGCGAGGAAGGCGTCCTGGTACTCGTGCAGGGCGTCCAGGTACCCGAGCGAGGAGTCCATGGCGGAATCCTAGGCTCGCGGCTGCCTTGCCCGCCCGCCGGTTCACGACGACGACCCGCATCAGGAGTCCCGACTGTGAACACTGCTTGGCTGTGGTCCTGGACGCCCGGCCCCGCAGAGAGACCAACGCACATGATGGATGTCACGACTCACACCGAGGCACGCCCGCCGGTTCTGCGCGGGCTCGTCGGCCCCGACTCGCGCCCGTGCCGTAGGTCGACGAAGGGGTTCCGCCGGGTTGGCGACGCAGGGCTGATGGCATCGAGCGTTCGAGGTCACACCGATCACGGTCCACGCGTCGGGCGGCGCGTGCTTCTCGGGATCGCCCTGGCTGTCGCAACGGTGATGGTGTGGCTGGCGTCCGACCTCGGACCGATCCTGGTCGCGCCATCCCAGGACTCCCTTGTGGCAAGAACAGCCGAATGGCCCGGATGCTCGGCCTTGTCGGCCTCGTCCCGTAGGTCGAGAGGGTCGAGTACCGAGTGAATCCACCGCCGACCGGCGGCACGCCGGACTCGGGGATCCCGCAGGCCGGGCAGGCCCGCAGCGAGCGCGCAGAGCGGCAGTCGGGTCGCTGCCTGCGGCCGGCAACCGATGCCGAGTCCTGCGAGGGCTCCCCTGGCGAACGAGGGAGTCTGGCAGACCCTCGAGACCGTGCGGGGCAGCCCGCCATCTTGGCCACCTTCGTCCGACCGGACGCGAAACACACCAGGTTCCTTGCGGGGATCACCTGCATCGACCAGGACCTGGCCAGCTTCGTCCTGCACCCGGGAACCCAGGTACCCGGCGGCACAGGCTGGTCCCAACCAACCATGGTCCCGCAAGGCCAGCGCGGCGTCTCCGCGCCACGTTCAACTCGAGCTTCCTCATGGCCGTCGCGATCTGCTGCGTCTGGCAGGACGGATCGCTGTCGGCCACCTGACGGCCGGCCGGGCATCGATGGTGTTCCTCCGCGATGGCCGCCTCGACATCCGCTCCTGGGAAGGCGGACCCGTCCCTGCAGGAGTTGCCGCAGTGCGTCAAAACCTCACCCTTGCTGGTCGACAGCGGCCAGATCACAGATGCGGTAAGGACCGCCGACAGCGGTGCCTTTGGGAAGACTCTCGGCGACACCACCTTCGTCTGGCGCTCCGGCGTCGGCATCCGTGCCGACGGCAGCATCGTCACGGTGCACGGCAACGCGCTATCGGTGCAGACCCTGGCCCAGCTCCTGCTGGACGCCGGTGCGGTGCGGGCCATGCAACTCGACATCAACCGGGACTGGACCAGCCCCTACCGGCACGCGCCAGCCTTCGCCCCGGGTCAAGCTCACAGCCGACCAGGTGCGCCCGCAGGCCGAGACCTGCACACTCTCGAGCCGCGACTTCGTCGCCATCGCCGCGCGCAGGTAGCCGGAGGAGGAGAAACCGATCGTTGCGGGAGCGGTGTCACCCCCCTTCCCCGCCCGGCGCGGGACCCGCTCCACAACACCCGCAGAGGAACTTCGACGACGTGGCTGGGCGCAGCGGTGATCGGCCTCGTCCAATGCTGGCGCCATCCGCGTCTCCCGGTCCAGCGCCACTATCTCTGCAGGCCCGCTGCGTGGAATGGATCGTGTCAGCGCAACACGCATCAGCTTCCTGCTCGGGATCCCGGGCATTCATCGTCTATGGGGTCAGCCTTGGCTCCTCTGCTTGCCGGCCTCATCGTCGCAGGAGTGGTTCCGTCCGCGGCAGCGGCTCAACCCTTCGGGTGACTAGTTGCTGACGCGCACCGCACCCGATCAGCCTGCAGGCAGCAGGGCCGGCACTTCCGCCGCGACGGGCTTGTCGAGGTTGACCCGCAGCTGCGCGCCGAGCTCGCGCTCGGCGCGCCCCGGCCGCACTGCGCGCAGGGCCGTGAGGATCGCTGCCAGGTCGACCAGTTCCTGCAGCGCGGCACCGAGCATCGCCGGCAGCACCCCCCAGACCGCGATGCGCATCAGCACGACGCTGATCGCGATGCCGAGCCAGATGGCCTGCAGCGCGATCCGGACGGTCCGCTGGGCCACGGCGATGCTGGTGGCGACCCGGCTGAGGTCGTCGAGCATGATCACCACGTCCCGCCGACTCGCTGGCCGCGGTGGCACCCTTGGCGCCCATCGCGATGCCGACGTCGGCGGCGGCGAGGACGGGCGCGTCGTTGACCCCGTCCCCGACCATGGCGACCGGGCGCCCCGGGAGCGCGGCGACCTGGGCCACCTTGCCGGCGGGCAACAGCCCGGCGCGGACGTCGTCGATGCCGATCTGGTCGGCCACGTGGCGCGCGGTGCCCTCGGCGTCCCCGGTGAGCATCGCGACCGTGCCGAACCCCCAGCGACCGGAGCGCCCCCAAGGTGGCCGGTGCGTTGTTGCGGATCTGGTCGGTGAGCAGGATCCGGCCGAGGTATCCGGCGGTGGTGCCGACGTGGATCGCGATGTGCCCGGCGGCACCGGCGATTCGGGCGGCCGATGGCCCGTGACCCGCTCGACGCTGCCCGGCGTTGCCGACGGCGGTCAGCCGCCCGGAGACGCGCGCGGTCATGCCGGCGGCGGTCGTCTCCTCGACCCCGGCCGCGGTCGGGACGTGGAGCCGGCGGGCCCCGAGCCTCGTGCACGATCGTCTTGGCCAGAACATGGGCGGAGAAGGTCTCGGCCGCGGCGGCGAGCCGGAGCAGTTCGTCGTCGCTGGTGCCGGCCACCGGCTCGATGATGTCGACCACGGGGTGGCCGTGCGTGATGGTTCCGGTCTTGTCCAGGGCGACGGTGCGGACGCGGGCCAGGGTCTCCATCACCCCACCCGACTTCACGATCACCCCGTTGGCGGCCGCCCGGCTCATGCCCGCGAGGAAGGCCACCGGGGCGGCGATCAGCAGCGGGCACGGCGTGGCCACCACCAGCACCTGGGCGAAGCCGACGGGGTCGCCCGGACAGGAACCAGCGAGGCCGGCGATGCCCAGCGAGACCAGGGTGAACGGCACGGCGTAGCGGTCGGCGAGCCGGACGATCGGCGACTTGCTCGCCGCGGCGGCCTGCACGAGGTCGATGATCTGCTGGTACTGGCTGTCTCTGGCCGGGACGCTGGCCCGCACCAGGGCGACGCGCTGCTGGCTGACCGAGCCCGAAAGCACCTGATCGCCCGGGCCGTGCTCGACCGGCAGTGGCTCGCCGGTGATCGACGACTCGTCGAAGGAGGCCGCCTCGCCCTCGAGCAGGCCGTCCACCGGGACCACCTCACCGGGACGCGACCATCACCAGGTCACCGACCGCGACCTCGCCGATCGGGACCTCCACGAACCGGCCGTCGCTGCGTCCGCGCGGTGGGCGAACCGCGGGCGCGCTCCAGCAGAGCGGAGACCTCGCGGTGCGCGCGGGCGTTGGCGTAGTCCTCCAGCGCCTCGCCGCCGGTCAGCATCAGCACCACGATCAGCGCCGCCCAGTGGTCGCCGACCAGGACGGTGGCTGTGATCGCCGTGACCGCCAGCAGGTCAGCCCGAAGTTCCCGCTCAGCATGTCCCGCACCATGGACCACGCCTGCCAGCCCGCGATCGCCAGCGCGTAGCCGCCGACCAGCCAGGACGACGCCGTCCCGAAACCCGGCCAGCTGCAGCCCCAGGCCTACCACCGCGACCACGATCGTCGCCGCGACCACGGGATAGCGTCGCACCCAATCAGCGATCTTCACGCCCCAATCATCGCAGTAATGAATTACCGGGTCCACCAAGGCATGCCTACCCTCATTCGCGCAGAAGCTGTTTAGCCTTGCCTTACCTAAGTCCCTCCCACGTCGGGAGAATGCGTGCGATGTAACGTGCCCGTAATAGCATTCGGTTCATGGACGTCCCACCTGGCTCCACCCGCCGCCAGACCCGACCTGACGCGCTATGCGTGGCTGTCGATCGGTGCGGCGATCGCGACGATCGCGCTCAAGTCCGGGGCGTACCTGCTGACCGGTTCGGTCGGGCTGCTGTCGGACGCGGCCGAGTCGATCGTGAACCTGGTCGCGGCGATCGTCGCCCTGGTCGCCCTGCGGGTGGCGGCGCAGCCGTTCGACGAGAAGCACCACTTCGGGCACAGCAAGGCCGAGTACTTCTCGGCGGCGATCGAGGGGATCATGATCTTCGTCGCCGCGGGGTTCATCCTGTGGACCTCGGTGGTGCGTTTCCTGAACCCGGTCCCGCTGGAGAACGTCGGGATCGGTCTCGGCCATCTCCGTCGTCGCCTCGCGATCAACGGCGTCGTCGCCGTGGTGCTGATGAGGGCGGGCCGGACGCACCGGTCGATCACGCTGGTCGCCGACGGCAAGCACCTGATGACCGATGTGTGGACCTCGGCCGGGGTCGTGGTCGGTGTCCTGCTGGTTGCCCTGACCGGCTGGCTGCAACTCGACCCGGTGATCGCGTTCCTGGTGGGCTGCAACATCATCTGGACCGGCTGGCACCTGATCGCGCAATCGGTCGACGGGCTGATGGACCGCGCGCTCAGCACCGAGGAACACGACCGGCTGGCCGCGATCCTGGACGAGTTCGACTCCGAGCAGGTCCGCTTCCACTCGGTCCAGACCCGGGTGGCCGGCCATGCCCGGTTCATCTCGATGCACGTCCTGCTGCCGGGAGCGTGGACCATCCAGCAGGGTCACGACCTGGTCGAACGACCTCGAAGGCCGGCTTGTCGCCGAGTTCGAGCACGCGCAGGTCCTCACGCACATGGAGCCCCTCGAGGATCCGCGCTCCTACGAGGACTCGCTCCCCGGGCTGGCCCCGAGGAACGGCGCCGACCGGCTCCCGGACGATAGCCAGCCCGACCAGCAGATCGGAGAGGCTGGAGTATTGCCCCCCGAGTAAAATTCGCGGTAGCAGTGCTAGGCGAGCCGCACCGGCGGCCCAGTCGTCCGAGAGGTCCCACAAGGGTCCCGCGGGACACTGGAGTGGGAGCCCTTGCCGGGCGCCCTGAAGGGAGGCCTTCATGGCCACCTTGCTTTGGATCATCGCGGTCGTTCTGGTCGTTTCGGGCATCTTTGCCCTCGTCCGGGGCCGGGTGCTGTGGGGAATCGTGCTGATCGTCGTTGGCCTGCTCGTTGGCCCCGGCGGGGTCAGCATCTTCCACTGATCCCCTCGCGGCCTTGCCCGGCGCCGGGGGCGGACGGGGAATCGTTACCTCACATTTGTCGCCGATTCCCGGACAACACCAGGAGCCCTGCGTTGCATCCGAGAACCAGGTCTTCGAAATCACCCGAATGGCCATCACCGAACTCCCACGTTGAGTGAAGGAGTGAAATCATGTTGATCCGTTTCCTCGCATCGGCGGTCGCCATTTCCGTGGCGACCTTCGTGGTGCCCGGCGTGTCCTTGACCGCCGGATCGACGCAGGCCAAGGTGATCGCGATGCTGTGCGTCGCGGTCATCTTCGGAGCTGTCAACGCTGTGATCAAGCCGCTGTTCGAACTGGTCACCGCACCCCTGATCCTGATCACCATGGGTCTGTTCCTCCTGGTGATCAACACGGTGCTGATGCTCCTGACCTCATGGCTGGCCGGACAGTTCCACCTCGGCTGGCACGTCGCCGGTTGGGGACCGGCCTTCTGGGGAGCCCTCATCGTCTCGATCGTCAGTTTCGTCCTGCACGCCTTCTTCGGCAGCAAGGGCAAGGGGCGCCGGAGCGCCGGGTACTGGACAGGTCGTCGGAAGTCGTTCTGGCGCTCGTAGGGGGCCCGACGGCCACTCACCCTTGGCTGGTTGTGGGTGGGCTCGTGCCAATACCCTTCCCAACCCACGCGACCACCACGACCCAGACCACGACCACGACCACGACCGCGAGGCATCGCCTCACACGGCGCCGTCCTGCGGCAGTTCGACGTGGGTTGGGTACGCCCCGCGGTTTCCCTGTTGACTCAGTCTGCGGTCGGCTTCACGAACGGGAACGTCAGCACGGAGCGGATCGTGGTGTTGGTGAGGAGCATCACGAGGCGGTCCACTCCGAGGCCGAGCCCGCCGGTTGGGGACATACCCGTTTCGAGGGCATAGAGGAAGTCCTCGTCGAGTTCCATGGCCTCAGGATCACCGGCGGCGGCCTTGAGCGACTGGGCAGTGAGCCGACGCCGTTGGTCGAGGGGGTCTGTCAGCTCCGAGTAGCCGGTGGCGATCTCCATCCCGCGCATCACGAGGTCCCAGCGCTCGACCAGTCCTGGCTTGGTTCGGTGTGCCGCTGCGAGCGGGGACGTGTCCTTCGGGAAGTCGACATAGAACGTCGGCGCGACGGTTACCGGCTCCACCAGACCCGCATACAACGCTTCAATCACCACACCGGATCCACTCCGGTCCTGGACAGTGATGCTGTTGTCGTGCGCGAGATCGACGAGGACTTCAGTCTCCGTGTCGAGGCTGACCGGGACTCCGACGGCTCGACACGGCCTCGAGGACAGGAATCACTGGCCAGGTTCCGAGCAGCGGAACCCAGGAGGCGTCACTACTCCCCCTCCCGTCAGGACCGGCAGATGGATCAGGGAGCACGGCCCGACCGTGTACGGCCGTTGCCGCCGCAACGATCAGGGTCTGCGTGAGTGCCCGCATGGTGTGGTAGTCAGCCCCTGGCTGGTAGGCCTCCAGCGCGGTGAACTCCGGATTGTGGGTGGCGTCCGCGCCCTCGTTCCGGAAGTTGCGCCCGATTTCGTAAACGGGACCGAGCCCACCAACGATGAGTCTCTTCAGGTAGAGCTCTGGGGCGATTCGCAACGAAAGGTCGAGGTCGTAGGCGTTGATGTGCGTCGTGAAGGGGCGTGCGCTCGCGCCCCCATGGACGCGCTGGAGGATCGGTGTCTCTACCTCCGTATAGCCCAGTTCGTCCAGCGTCTTCCGCAGCGACGTGACAACGGAACTCCGCTGGCGGAGGAGGTCAGCCTGTCGCGGATTCGCGATCAGGTCGGTCGAACGTCGGCGCACGCGCGCCTCCGGATTGGTGAACTGACCGAAGGGAATCGCATGGAGCGCCTTCGCGAGGACGGTCCACCGCTCCACAAGCAGCGATGGCGTTCCCCTTCGGGAGACCCCGAGAGTGCCCACCGCAGCAACGACGTCGCCGTGATCGACGAGGTGGCGGAACGCATCGTAGGAGGACTGGTCGAGGTGATCGCGCTCAAGCAGGAGCTGAACGGTCGCACCGCCTCCGGTCAGTGCAGCGAAGACGACCCCGCCATGGTCCCGGATGGACTTGATGCGGCCCGAGACGGACACCGTGTCCGAACCCGACGACGGCGCGGACAGCAGCTGGGCGACTGTCAGCATCAGCGTCTCCCCGGGGCGTAGGGAGGGTCGGGTCGATCGGCAAGGGCGTCCAGGTGCGATTGACGTATGCGGAATGCCTCCGGCTGACGGACCTCTCTCTGGGCGGGTTCGATGGCCGGCTGCGCCTCCAGTTCGCGAACTTCCACGAGTTCGGCCGGGGTCAGCCTCGCTGTTCTCCCGATGGGTGCGTGAGCCGGTATCTGGGCAGGAAGCCCTCGGCCGAACCCACGGCAACCAGGGACTGCGGCAGTCCGACGCGGTCGTCGTAGCAGATGAACCGCGGCTCCCACCGGGGGTCGTACTGCCGGTTGGCCCGGTAGAGCCGGTCCAGTTGCCAGAATCGGTCGAGAAGACCAAGGAAGGAGGAGTTCAGTCTCGTCACGGTGCTCGCGCCGAACTCCGCTGCCTCGCTGTAGACGCGGCGGAACATGCAGAAGTTCAGGGAAACCCAGCGAATGCCCAGCTTCGACGCCGAGCCCATCAGGTGACTCACCATCAGCTCGGTAACGCCGTGGGGGGCTTCCGGGCTCCGCCGCATGACGTCGAGGGACACCCCGCCCGGGCCCCACGGGACGAACGTCAGCAATCCGACGAGCTCGCCGCGCTCGTTGCGGGCCTTGACGAAGCACGTGGGCGTCTGCGGGATCGCCGGAGCGGTTCAGGGCCATCGAGAATCCCCGTTCGGTCTCACCGTGTCGCCACCGGTCCGCGTCATGGAGCAGCGCGGCCAACTCCTGGGGCGGGATCTGACCCTGATGGGCGATGTCGACGGTGAGTCCAGCCCTGCGGGCGTGCTGGGCTGCGGCCCTCACTGGTGCGAGCTTCTTGTTGGCGAGGGTGAACGTGTGGGCGTCGAGGATCGCCTCGTCACCCAGGGCCATGACGTGGAGTCCTTGTTGCGCATAGCGGCGCGCTCCGTCCGTTGAGGCCGCGAGAACGGCGGGGATCCAGCCGAAGCGTGTTGCGTCCTCCTTCCAGGCACTGATCGCGGCGGGCCACGATTCCGGCTTGCCGATCGGATCCCCTGAGGCCAGCGACACCCCGAAGGAGACACGGTAGGTGATGACGGCCTCCCCGTCGGGTGAGAACACCGAAGCCTTGTCCCTGCGGGTGGCGAAATAGGCGAGTGAATCGGACGCTCCGTACCGGCGGATGAGGCGCCGGATCTCCAGCTCGCGCCGACCTGACCAACGGGTGAGGTCCTCGGCATACCGGAGGAAGACCATCACCGACGCCAGCATGGTCACCGTTATCAGGGCCGATGTGACCGTCGGCACCCAGACAGGCACGGAGACCATGTCCTCCCTGTAGTCGCGTCCCGTCTCACCGAGACCGCGGAACAGCACCGCCAGGATGCGGTCCCACCCGAGGGGGGATCCGCGCAGGTCGACTCAGGATGAGCAGACCAACGGTCGCCAGGAAGGTGGTGCAGATTCCCAGAATCGCGACGAGCGTTGCTCGCCACCACGATCCCTTGCGGACACGTCCGGTGAAGGCGCTTCGCATTCGCCACAGCGCCACGAGGACCAGTGCCCCCAGAGGCAGGGAGGCGACATCGAGCCAGAGGTAGAGGGCGTGTTCGCTCCGCCAGCCACGCAACAGCGGGCTCGTCGGCCAGGAAACGAGGACGGCGATCCCCAGGTACATGCCGAACAGCTGGCAGACGGCGACAGCCACGAGGCCGATCCGCTTCCGGCCGAGCAGGGCTCTCGTGATCAACCCCAACAGGGCGACCGACGCAATGGAGTGCGACAGCGGCACGTTGAAGAGCGTGACGAGCAGTTCCAGCCAGTTGGGCTGACGGTTGCCCCAGTGCCCCAACACCCAGGTCACGAGGGCAACCACCGTCGAGAATGCGAACACCGTTGTCAGGACCCTTGCGCCGCGATCGGGGAACGGTGCTCGACCGCTCTGTTCCGGCATCTGGCCAACCCTCCCCCGGAGGTCACGACACCTCGGAGGCTACCCCGCACCACCTAGGTTGCGTGGGTACAGTGGGAAATCAGAGACCCTCGCGGCCTCGCAGGGAAAGGGATTCCGGAATGTTCGATCTCACCGGGCAACCAGTATTCATCCTCAGCGTGGCTCTGGCCGTTGCATTGCCTGTTCTCATCGCAGTCCTGTGGTCCCGTAGGCGTGCGAAGGCATCCGGCGGTCCACCCCTGGTGGCTGGGATCGGCGGCCGGATCGGGATGATCCTCCTGGCGCAAGTCATGGCCATGAGTTCTGTGTTCCTGTACGTCAACAACGAATACGGTTTCTATTCCTCGTGGGCCGACCTGTTCGGCCTGAGCGGCGACACTCCGCCCCCCGTTCAAGTGGCGCAAGTGACGGCCGGCACAGGCACCGGCACGGGTGCGGGGTCCGTCGAGGTGATGACTGTCCACGCGAAGTCCGGTGCGACCGCAGACACGTTGGTATGGCTCCCGCCGGGATACAAGGCCAGCGGGCAGACGAAGTACCCGGTCGTCATGTTCCTCCCGGGCCAGCCCTCCTCGCCACAACACCTGTTCAAGGAATACGACTTCGCCACCGTCGCGACCCAGGCCGTCAACTCCGGCAAGGTCAAGCCCTTCGTCGCCGTCTTCCCGCCCATCATGATCGCTCCTCCGCGTGACACCGAGTGCGTTGACGTCCCCAACGGCCCGCAGGCCGAGACCTGGCTGACAACCGATGTTCCGAATGCACTGCAGGCCAAGTACCACGTGGAACCGCCCGGAAAACACTGGTCACTGCTGGGCTGGAGCACCGGGGCCCTCTGCGTGGCGAAGCTGCTTCTGAAATACCCGGCGAGTTTCTCTTCCGCGGTCAGCTTCGGAGGCCAATTCGACACATATCTGGACAATACGACCGGCGACCTCTTCGGCAACAATGCGCAATTGCGCAATGAGAACTCCCCCTTGTGGCTCTACAGCCAGTACGGGATGCGCGGCGGGAGACTCCTGATGATCTCCGGGAAGCAGGACATCTGGGCGTGGGCCGGGACTCAGCAGATGGCAGCCGCAACGCATGCCGACCCCAATGTGACGTTGATCTCCTTCCCGACCGGCGGGCACAACTACCGCAACTACAAGGCGTACCTGGCACCGGCACTGGACTGGCTGGCGAAGTCCGGAGCGGCCGGCTGATGCGTCGGAAACGTCCTGGAGGCACGGCCATCCTGGTCTGGGCCACGGCCATCGTTGTGCTGGCTACGGCATTGGTCGCCATCTTCGCGATCACGTCAGCCTGGCCCACAGCAGGGACCAGTGTCGAGGTGTCGCCGACGCGTCGCACGACGACGGGAGCAACACCGACAACGACGACCCCTTCGGCCCCGCTCCATGTCGTCGGCATCGGTGACTCGGTCATGGCGGGCACCAACTGCAACTGCGAAACCATCATGACCGGCTTCGCCCATGCGATGGCGGACCGGACCGGCCGGGACTGTGACGGCAGCGAACCTCGGGGTGCCGGGCTACACCACGAACGATCTGCTTGACCAGCTCCGCAACGATGCCAACGCGCGCCAGGAGGTCGCCAGCGCCGACATCCTGATTGTCATCATCGGAGCGAACGACCTCGGTGACGCCTTTGACTCCTGGAATCAGAGCGACTGCGACGCAACCTGCTACCAACCGCAGGTCGACGCAATGGGAACGCGGCTTGCCTCGGTCCTGCACCTGGTCAGGTCGCTCCGGGCGGGGCAGCCGATGACCGTACTGGTGGACAACTACTGGAACGTGTTCACCGACGGCGCCGTCGCCCGCGCCGATGGCGGCCAGGAGCAGCTCGACTGGAGCGCTGAAGTCACCACCGCAGCCAATCGCGCCATCGCGAACGCAGCGAACAACAGCGGCGACCTGACCGTCGACCTGGTCAAGCCCTTCAAGACCGGCGGTGAGGACTCACCCCGCTCCTGGCCGACGACGGTGACCACCCCAACGCAGCGGGGGTCCGGGCCATCGTCGCCGCCAACGTCGCCGCCACGCGGGCGTAGCTCCTCACCGTCCCGGCATACCGACTGTCGTCCCAGGGGGCCTCGTGATCGTGAGCCTGGCCTGCGCGCTCGGCGCAGCGGTGCTCTACGGCGCCGGCACCGTGCTGCAGGCGATCGGTCTCCGTCGGGCGGCGGACGCCGGTGCGCCGACCTCTGGGTCGCGGCTGTGGGCGGCGCGGCTCTACGTCGTCGGGCTGGGGCTCGATGGCCTGGGATTCCTCGCGTCCAGCGTCGCCCTCCGCGACCTACCCTCTGTTCGTCGTGGAGTCGGTCGTCGCCTCCAGCGTCGCCGTCACGGCGCTGCTCGCCGTCCTCTTCGTCGGCGCGCGGCTCACCCGCGCGGAGATCGTCGCCCTTGTCGCGGTCGCTGCCGGTCTGCCCTCCTCGCCGTCAGCGGCGCGCGAAGGGCCCGGCGCCGCCCTGCAGGCGCTGGTCGGCCTGCTCCTGCTCGGGCTGGTCGCAGCCGTGCTCGCGCTCGGTGTCCTCGCGAGTCGCCTGCGCGTCCTCGGTCGGTCCGTCGCTGCTGGCCGTCACCGCGCGGCTCCGGCTTCGCGGGCGTCGGCGTGGCTGGCGCGGGTCGTCGCCCTTCCACCAGGAGCTGCTGGCGCCTCGCGCTCGACCCTGTGCCATGGGCTCTGGCGCTGTACGCCGGTGATCGCCCTGTCGCCTTCGGGCTCGCACTCCAGCGCGGATCGGTCACGACCGCCACCGCTATCACCTTCGCCGTCGAGACGGTGGTCCCGTCGATCGTCGGGCTCGCCTGGCTCGGCGACCGCGTGCGACCTGCTGGCGGTCGCGGCTGCCCTCGGCTTCGGCCTCACGGTGGGCGGCAGCGTCCTCCTCGGACGCCACTCTGTCGAGTCACCGGCCTGATCATCGCCGCCCACAATGGACAGGTGAAGCGCTCCCGGATACCCGACTACCCCGGGACGGCCGCTGGACGCAGCTGAACGGGCATCGGTCCCGCCGCCCATGGTCTTGACCGGCGGGGCCTCGGCGGTGCGAGAGCCTCAAGGTCAACCAGCACCGCCTACCTCTCGAGTACCCGCCACCGAGCGGTCCAGACGAATCCGTCGCCAGCAGGCGGACGCCGGCAAGACGCCCGCCTTCCTGGTCGATCCCGAATAGATGTGAGGCTCGTTCCTGTCCGGAGATGGCCTGGACAGGATCATCGGGAGGTGTCGTGGATCCAACCCCGAGGGATGACGCCGTGGCGGCAACAGCCTCGTTCGCCCGCGAGTTGTCGACGTCGGCCAGCGAGCCGCAGCAGCTCGAACTCGCAGTGGCCACGGTGGTCGCGCTGGTGGACGGTTGCGATCACGCAGGCGTGACGATGGTCACCCGTGACGGCCTGGAGACCATGTCCGCCACGTCGGTGTTGGTCAAGGACAGCGACCAACTCCAGTACGAACTCGGCGAGGGCCCCTGCCTGGACACCGTGAAGACGCACATGACCGTGATCAGCAACGAAATCGGCGCTGACCCGCGCTGGCCCCGCTGGGGACCGATGGTCGCGCGGCGCTACGGCGTTGGATCCATGCTTTCCCTGCTGCTGTACACCGGTCACGACTCGTACGGGGCGCTCAATCTGTACTCGGGCCGGCCGAACGCCTACGCCAGTGAGGACATCCTCGTTGCCCACAGCCTCGCGGCGCACCTCGCCGTGGCTGTGGCGGCCGCTCGCGAGATCGACCATCGCGGCATTGCCATGGTTTCCCGTCTCGTGATCGGGCAGGCCGAAGGCATCCTCATGGAGCGGTACAAGGTGACCGCCGAACAGGCCTTCGACCTTCTCAGGCACCTGTCGGAGGACTCCAACCGCAAGCTCATCCTCGTGGCAGAGGAAGTCGTCGCCACCGGCACCAGCAAGGGCCTGCCACACCGCTGACGCGGTTCCACTCGCCTGCCACAGAGGCGAGTCGACCTGCAACGCAGGTCGCCCGCCGCCCCGGGGAGGGGACGGCGGGCGACGTTCTGTGACGGGAGATCAGGACTTGAAGGCGTCCTTGATCTTCTCGCCGGCCTGCTTGAGGTTCGCACCGGCCTTGTCGGCCTTGCCTTCTGCCTCGAGGCTCTCGTTGTCGGTGAGCTTGCCTACGCCCTCCTTGACGTTGCCCTTGGCTTCCTCGGCCGCGTTGTCGATCTTGTCATCCGTACCCATGGAATCCTCCTTCGGCTAGGTGTTCTATCCACCCCCGATACCCGCGACCCGAGGCGGTCAAACCCTCGCTGTTCAGCCAGCAGCCGCGCGAGTGCGCTCGAGCTTCCTGACGTTGCGTCCCAGCACGATCATGCGAATCGTCCCCACCATCGCGGTGATCAGTGCGCCGCCGATGCCCGCGAACAGCACCGCAACGCCGAGTGGAATCGTGAAGCTCCAGGCCAGGAAGGTGAACGGGGTGGGGACGTTGTTCTGCAGGATGAAGACGAGCATGAAGATCAGCACGATCACCCCGACGACAAGGGCGAGCCAGGCCGCGCGGGACCGGCTGCGTCGCCTTGCCTCCGTCGTTGGCGCAAGGGATCCGCCGGGATCTGCGCCGCCGGCCGCCGACGCCGGGGCGTCCACCGCGGGCGAGTCCTTGGGTGGATCGAGGTCCTGGGGCATGGGGTCCTCCTGACGGAGCGATCGGCGGGGTGGAGCCTGACACCCTGCACGTACCCACCGCGTCGCGCCCCAAGCCGGTGAAACGAATCCGGAACCGGCGACCGTTCCCGGCGACAGGCCCGTTGCCGCCTCCCCCACAATGGGTGATGCTCCCCACGATCCCCTGGCGCGGGCACGACACGAGCGAGAGGCGGCAGTCATGACCGATCTGGAGAGCCGCATTCAGCGTCTTGAGGACCGCCAGGCGATCATCGATGTGGTCATCAGCTACTGCGTTGCCGTCGACAGCAGGGACTGGGCGATGTTCGCCGATTGCTTCGCCACGACCGTGGTGCGCGATACCGGCGAGGTGAGCAGGGAGGAGTTCGTCGCCATCGTGGAAAGGGCGCTGCCCGGCTTCAGGAGCACGCAGCACCTCACCACCAATCACGTGATCACCTTCGATCCCGACGATCCCGACCGCGCCACGTGCGACTCCGACATGTACGCCCAGCACTTCCTTGAGGAGTCCGAGGGCGGGACGTACTACCTCCTCCGCGCCCGCTACTCCGACCTGATGACCAGAACACCCGAAGGGTGGAAGATCCGGGCGATCACCACCACCAACAGGTGGGAGGAAGGCAACCTGAACGCCGTCGCCGAGGCGACGGAGCGCGTCCGGCTGCGGAGCGTCTCGGACTAGGTGGTCGCGACCGACGCCAGTGCCTCGGCCCGCTGCTTGATGCCGAGCATGGCTCGCCGCATCATCACAAGGTCGAAGAACTCGACAAGCAGCCCGAAGAGGATGCTGGGCGAGAGCCAGCGGTAACGCATCCTGACCCTGCTGACCAGGCGCGAGGTGCCGTCGTCGCCGGGCTCGATGCTCCACGCCCAGGTGCTGTCGCCCACCCCGTCCCACCACAGGAGCCACTCGTCCTGCCGGAAGTCCAGGACCCTCATCCCCTGTGTGCCGTCAGGGCTCATCGGGACGACGTCTCCGACCTCGATCTGCTGGTGTTCGGGCAGGATCGCGGTGGCACTGGGGCGCGCGAGGTTGTCGAGCACGTCGTAGCTGTACCAGCCGGCCCGCCCGACACCCATCTGGACGAGCCAGGGGTAGATGCACTCCGGCGGCGCGGCGATGGAGACAGCTCGCGTCGCGTTGAACGACGCGCGTCCCACCACGTCGTCCCCTGGCATGGCCGCAGCAACTTCGGCGTCCGTGGATCCCCACGTGAGCTGCCAGGGACGGATCCAGCGCCAGTAGCTGCCGGCGAGCACGGCAAGAGACCCGAGCACCACCGACGCTCGAGCCACAGGAGCGATGGGCTTCCGCCCGGGGAGCGAACGGATGGTGGACATGGTCGCAGGGTATCGCTGCGAGCTCAGTAGTCGGGGGCGCCGTTGGCGAAGAACCACGCCGCCGAGGTGAGCCACACGACCACCATGACGGTGAAGAGCGCGCCACCGAGCAACGGCAGTGCCCAACCGGGCATCCTGCGGCTGCGCAGGGCCAGCATCTTGGTGACGAAGACACCGTAGAAGGCACAGCCGAGCAGCGAATGGACGAGCACTCGGGTGTCGTAGGCACCGAACCCCAGCGACCAGAGGCAGTGGAACGCCACGGGCACCGAGAGGATCACAGCGAGGACTCCCGAGATGCGGTGGGTCAGTGCGGTCGCGCGAGGGACGGGCCCGTGTCCGAGTCGCCCGAACATCCGTAGTGCCGTGAAGAGCTGGACGATGGCCAGCACCATCGCCGCCGTTGCCAGTGTCACCTTCATCCACATCAGGCTCGGAAAGCCGAGCGTGAACAACGCACCGCCGGACGGTTCGTGCACGCGCCCAGAGACCCCGAGTGCCACAGCGATGGCGGCACCGATCAGGATGAAGATGAGGAGCAGTCGTGTTCCGCCGCCCGTGGCCGGTGTGGCGGGAGTTCCATCAGGCGAGGGTGTGGTCATGGCAGGTCCTCTCCCTGGCGTGGCAGGTGTCGGAATTCTCCCGCTTCACGCGCCGGCGCGACCTGCCTACTTCTGCCCGTCAGCCGAGGGCGCTGGCAACCCCCGGGATGCGCCGGCGGTAACCGTCGAGCAGCTGCCGGCCGAGGCTCACCGAACCGACCAGCGGATGGGTGGCGAACGCTTCCCAGGCGAGGTTCGGCGAGTGCTCCAGCGCTGCCCGGATGGTCAGCTGCTCGACGGCCTTGACCGACTGCACGAGGCCGAGCATGTGCCCCGTCAGGGGCATCACCGGACGCCGGTGGATGCCGTCGGCGTCCACGTCGCAGGGAATCTCGACGACAGCTTCCTCCGGCAGGCCAGTCACGGCGCCGAGGTTCGCGACGTTGACGATCGCAGCCGTCGGCTTCCCCCCGGACAGGGCCGTCATCAGGTCCAGCGCGACGGCCTGGTAACCGCCCTCGCCGTCGTCCGCGCCGCGCTCCTCGTCCTCGTCGCGGGCCTCGGCCATGTAGGTCGATTCGCGCTGGTCCTTGGTGGCGTGCCAGAGCCTGAGTGCCTCGTCGGGCCGACCGGCAGCGTCCGCGTAGAACCGTTCCTGCTGGGTCGCAAGGAACTCGCCACGCGTGGACGGTGCAGCCAGGATCCGCGCGACGGCCTCGCGGTTGCAGTAGTAGTAGAAGAGGTACTCGTTCGGCAGCGCCCTGAGCTGGCGCACCCAGTCGAGGCCGACGAGCCGGGCCTCCTCGATGCCTTCCAGCTCGGGCGAGGCCAGCAGCCCTGGCAGCCGGTCGACGCCGTCGACCTCCAGTGTCCGCAGCCAGCCCAGGTGGTTCAGCCCGACATAGTCGTAGCGCAGCGAGTCGGCACGGTCCCCCGCGCCCACCGCAGCAGCGGCCCTCCGCATCAACCCGATCGGGGTGTCACAGATCCCGACGACGCGATCGCCGAGGATCGGCCGCAACGACTCGGTGATGATGCCAGCAGGATTGGTGAAGTTCACGAACCACGCCTGCGGCGCGACGGCGCGGACGGTACGCGCGATCTGCTGCATCACGGGCACGGTGCGCAGCGCGTACGCCAACCCGCCGGGGCCGGTGGTCTCCTGGCCGAGGACGCCGAGGTCGAGCGCGACCCGCTCGTCGGCCACCCGTCCCGCTGCCCCGCCCACCCGGATCGCGCAGAAGACGAAGTCCGCTCCGGCAAGGCCTTCAGCGAGGTCGGTCCCGGCGGTCAGCTTCAGCCCGCGGGCGGCCGGGAGCTGCGCCGCGACATCGAGGATCGTCCGGAGGCGGCCGGCGTCGGTGTCGACCAGCGCCAGTTCGTCCACCGGGCCCGACCGCGCGACGGCCTCGATCACCTGCGGCACCCGGAATCCGGCGCCCCCGATCAGGGTCAGCTTCATGCCTCGATAACCTCCGTGCCTGCGTTGGCCATGCGTGCGAGCGTGCCGGGATCGGCCCCGCTGTTGGTCACCAGCACGTCGATGTCCCGGGGTTCGCAGACCGACAGCAGGCCGGTGCCCGGGAACTTGCTCTTGTCCGCCAGCAGCACGCTGCGTTCTGCTGCCGCGAGCATCGCCCGCTTGACCCCGACCTCGATGCCGGTGGTGTCGAGCACCTGCCCGGAGGCGTTCACGCCCGATGTCGAGAGGAAGCAGAGGTTCGCAGACAGCTGGGCGAGCGCCTGTTCGGTCAGCAGGCCCACCAGCGACTGGTAGGTGGTGCGCAGCACGCCGCCGAGGACCACCAGCTCGGGTCCGGGAGCGTGCCGCAGCTCGTCGACGACGGCGAGGCTGGATGTGATGACCGTGATCCGACGGTCACGCAGCCGCCGCGCGAGCCGTGCCGTCGTTGTGCCGATGTCGAGGCACACGATCTGGCCGTCCTCGATCAGGGCAGCTGCACGGTCGGCGACAGCATCCTTGTCGTCCGCGCTGCGCCGGTCGACGGTGTCGAAGGTGTCCGAGTCCTGCTCGACAGAGCTGCCCCCGCCCCGCACCCGTCGCAGCAGCCCGTCGCTGTTCAGCGTCGCCAGGTCACGGCGGATGGTCGAGAGGCTCACACCGAACTCGTCGGCGAGTCTCTGGACGGACACGTCCCCCTGCCTCCGCAGCCGGCGCAGTATCTCGCGCTGCCGTGTGTCAGTGAGCATGGGCTCATCGTAACGCTCAGCTTCGAGCAATTACGCGCATTTCTGTGCATGAAGTTGGTTGAGTGGCACCCGACTTTGTGCGATCGTGTGGAGGTGGCAGCCACGACCACCGAAGCAGGAAGCACGCGCAGCGACGCAGCTGGTGTCGACGTGCTGCTCTCCGGCATGGTCTTCCTCGACATCGTCTTCACCGACCTGCCGCACGCCCCGTGGCCCGGCCACGAGATCTGGGCCGGCGGCATGGGCTCCTCCCCGGGCGGCATCGCGAACCTCGCCATGGCCACTGCCCGCCTCGACCTGCGCACCTCGCTGGCAGCAGCGTTCAGCGAGGACGGCTACGGGCACTGGTGCCGCGATGTGCTCGGACGCCAGGAACGCATCGACCTCAGCCTTTCGTGCACCATCCCCGACTGGCACAGCCCCGTGACCGTTTCGATGGCCTACGACGGCGACCGTGCCATGGTCACCCACGGCCACGACGCGCCGGTGACCACAACCACGATGCTCGGCGACCACCCGCCGATCCCCCGCGCCGTGATCACCGAGCTGGGTGACGACCGCTGGTGGGAGCCAAGCCGCGCGGGCGGGGCCCTCGTCTTCGCCGATGTGGGCTGGGACCCGACGGAGGTGTGGGATCGCGAAGTGCTCCGGCGGCTCACCGGCTGCCACGCCTTCACGCCGAACGAGGTGGAGGCCATGGCCTACACCCGCACGGACACCGCAGCCGGCGCGCTTTCCAGCCTCGCGGAGCTCGTGCCGCTCGCCGTCGTCACCCGTGGGTACAAGGGAGCGATGGCAATCGACCAGACCACCGGCGAGCAGGCGTCCGTCCCTGCGCTGGACGTGCCTGCCCTCGACCCGACCGGCGCCGGTGACGTGTTCGCTGCAGCGCTCGTCTTCGGCACCCTCGGGGGCTGGCCGCTGGCCGAGCGACTGCGGTTCGCCGCACTGGCGTCCTCCCTTGCCGTGCAGCAGTTCGGCGGCGGCCTCGCCGCTCCCGGCTGGGGCGACATCGCCGACTGGTGGACGCGCACCTCGCGCGCTGCCACGAACGGCGACCCCACCGCCATCGAGCTGGCCGGCTGCTACGGCTTCCTCACCCAGCACCTGAACAGCCACGAAGGACGCTCGGTCCGGCGCGCGAACGCCACCATCGCCCAACTGTCCGACCTGTGAAGAGTTTCCGGCCACTGCAGCAGGTGGCACTGAGAGGAGTAGAAGTGAAGGGTTCTTTCACCCCCAAACGCCTGACGCGCGTGGTGGCCGGCGGTGTCGGCGCTGCGTTGCTCGTGCTCACCGTTGGTTGTGCACCGGGCGTGGGCACCACGGAGACCACAGCCCCGGCCAGCCCGCGGGCTTCGGTCAACATCGATCCGGCCTCGATGGGCAACGTCACGTTGACCATCTGGGACCAGGAGGTCCGCGGCGGCCAGAACGACGAGATCACGGAGCTCAACGCCCAATTCCAGGCGAAGTACCCGAACATCAAGCTCGACCGTCACGCGCAGTCGTTCGACGACCTGCAGAAGACCGGACGCCTCGTGCTCACCGGGCCCGACGCCCCCGACGTGATCGAGGCCAACAACTCGCGCAGCCAGATGGGCGCCTTCGTCACGGCGAAGCAGCTGGTGTCGCTGGATCCCTACGCCGAGGCCTACGGCTGGAAGGACCGCTTCCCGCAGTCGGTGCTGAAGCTGTCGTCGTACTCGACCGACGGCAAGGCCTTCGGCTCCGGCAGCCTTTTCGGCCTGCCGCAGGTCGGCGAGGTCGTCGGCTTCTACTACAACAAGGCCAAGCTGGCGAAGCTGGGGCTCTCCGTGCCGCAGACCTGGGCGGACCTCGAGGCGCAGCTGAAGACCATCAAGGCCGCCGGCGAGACGCCGCTGGTGCTCGGCAACCTCGAGAAGTGGCCGGCCATCCACGTGTTCGGCCCGCTGCAGGGCGCCCACACCCCCGCGGACGAGATCACCAACCTCGCGCTCGGCAACCCGGGCGGCGACTGGACCGACCAGACCAACGTCGCTGCTGCGACAGAGCTGCAGGACTGGGTGAAGGCCGGCTACTTCAACTCCGACGTGAACGGAGCGGCCTATGACGACGTCGTCGCCAAGTTCGGGAAGGGCACCGGGGTCTACTTCCTCGGCGGCTCCTGGAACACCCCGACCATCGAGGCAGCGCTGAAGGGCGACGCCGGGTTCATCGCCCCTCCGCCGGTCGAGGCATCCGCCGGTCCGTCGACCACCGGCGGCACGTCGTTGCCGTTCGCTGTGACCTCCGCGTCCAAGAACCCGGACGCAGCAGCCGCCTACATCAACTTCATCACCAGCGATGATGCGATGAAGGTGATCGCCGACAAGGGGAACCTGCCCGTGCTGCACGCGTCCGAGCTCGCTCCGGCGTCCGGCGTCGGCAAGGAGGTGTACGCCGCGTACGAGCTGGTGACCACCAAGGGCCACCTGCTGCCGTACCTCGACTACGCCACGCCCACGTTCTCCGACACCCTCGGGGCGTCGCTGCAGGACCTGATTGCGGCCAAGAAGACGCCGGCGGAGTTCGGCGCAGCGTTGCAGAAGGACTATGGCGACTTCATCAAGGGCTGAGGTTCGACCTTCCCGGCTGGCGCGTCAGCGTCGCGCCAGCCGGGAGGGCCGCACGGCGCTGACGCCCTACCTGTACATCGCTCCGGCGTTCGTGATCTACGCAGCCTTTCTGCTGTTCCCGCTGGCGCGGGCCGCCCAGTTCTCCCTGTTCGCCTGGGACACCGTCTCCCCGGCGAAGTTCGTCGGCTTCGGCAACTACGTGAAGATGTTCAACGATCCCGACCTCCTCGGCTCCTTCGGGCACTCGGCGATCCTGATCATCTTCTACGCCGTGTTGCCGATCTGCCTCGGCCTGGTCATCGCCGCCATCCTCAACCGGGCCCAGGTCCGCGGCCTCGGCTTCTTCCGCACGGTGATCTTCCTGCCCCAGGTGATCGCCATGGTTGTCGTCGCCGTCGCCTGGACACGGCTCTACTCCACCGACGGGTCGATCAACGCCCTGCTGCGCCTGGTCGGCCTCGGTGACGTCACCCGGGCCTGGCTGGGCGACTACACGTTCGCGCTGCCGGCGGTCGGGCTCATCGGTACCTGGGTGGAAACCGGCCTCGTCACCATCCTGCTGCTGGCTGGCATGGGACGGACCTCGCGCGACCTCTACGAGGCCGCACGACTGGACGGTGCCGGCCCGGTCGCCGAGTTCTTCGCGATCACCCTGCCAGCGGTGCGTGGCGAGATCGTCGTCGCAGCGACGCTCACCGTCGTTGCGGCGCTGAAGAACTTCGACATCATCTACATGACCACCCGGGGAGGCCCCGGCACGTCGACAGCCGTTCCCTCCTACCAGGTCTACAACCAGGCGTTCGGACTGGGGCAGGTCGGCATGGCCACGACGATCGGCGTGACGCTCGCCCTGCTGATCTTCGTGATCAACCTCGTCCTCAACCGGCTGGGCGACAAGGCGGCGGAGGACTGATGGCCCGCCGGCGCACCACCTCCCCCGTCGAGGTCGGGATCAACTACGTGGTCCTGGTCGGGTTCGCGATCATCTCGCTGTGGCCGATCGTCTCCATCCTTGCCCAGGCGTTCGGCCCTTCCGACCCGTCGGTCGCGACCGGCGGCCTGCACCTGGAGAACTTCGTCGAGGCGTGGAGCCAGGGACAGTTCTCCAGCTACATGCTCAACTCGGTGCTGGTGTCCGTGACGGTCGTGGTGATCTCGGTCGCCCTTTCGGTTCCGGCCGGCTACGCGTTCGGGACGATGACCTTCCGCGGCAGCACCTGGCTGTTCTACCTGTTCCTCTTCGGGATCATGGTGCCGACAGAGGCGATCCTTGTGCCGCTGTTCTTCGACCTGCGCCAGCTGCATCTCGTGAACACCGTCGTCGCCGTCGCCGGCCCGCAGGTGGCGCAGTCGATCGCGTTCGGGACGTACTGGATGCGCACCTACTTCCGCTCGGCCGACCGGGCGATCACCGAGGCTGCGATCATCGACGGCGCCGCCCCACGGCAGGTGCTGTGGCGGGTGCAGGCGCCGATCGCGCGGCCGGCGATCCTGACCCTCGTCGTGCTGATCTTCATGTGGACCTGGAACGAGTTCCTGATCCCGCTGGTGATGTCGCCGACCGGCACGCTGCGGACGGCGCCGCTCGGGCTGGCGTTCTTCCAGGGCCAGCACGTGACCAACTACGCCCTGATGGGCGCTGCTGCTGTGACGGTCGCAGCTCCGGTGGTGCTCGTCTACCTCTTCGCGCAGCGGTACTTCATCGCCGGCATGACCGAGGGTGCGGTCAAGTAGCTAGCGTTGGCCCGTGACAAGGAGCAGGTATGACGCGGTCGTCGTCGGTGGCGGCCACAACGGACTGACCGCTGCGGCCTACCTCGCGCGGGCCGGACGCAGCGTCCTCGTGCTGGAACGGGCAGACCACCTCGGCGGCGCCACCGGTTCCGCGCGCGTCTTCCGCGGCGTTGACGCCAACCTTTCCCGCTACTCCTACCTCGTCTCGCTGATGCCGCGGGCGATCCGCGACGAGCTGGGACTGTCGCTCGAGCTGCGGCGCCGCCGCATCGCTTCCTACACTCCCCTGCCCGGCGACGCGGCGCGAGGCCTGCTCGTCGACACCGGGGACGACAGCGCGACGCAACGCTCGTTCGCAGCCATCGGCGCCGCGCCGGACCACCACGCCTGGCGGGGATTCGGCGCCCGGACGCACACCCTCGCGCAGGCCGTGTTCCCCAGCGTCACCGAGCCGCTGCCGACGGCCGCCCAGGTACGTGCGGCCGTCGGCGAGCAGTGGTGGGCCGACCTGCACGCGCCGCTGGGCGAGCTCGTCGAGAGGACCTTCACCAGCGACCTCGTACGTGGCGTCGTCGTGACCGATGCGCTGATCGGCACGTTCGCCGACGCGCATGACGCGACGCTCGTGCAGAACCGCTGCTTCCTCTACCACGTGATCGGCGGCGGGACGGGAGACTGGGATGTGCCCGTCGGTGGCATGGGCGCGGTCGTCGATGCGCTCACCGAGGCAGCCCGCACCGGTGGTGCGGAGCTCCTGACGCGGGCAACGGTCCAGGCCATCCGCCCGGGCCCCGACGCTGCCGACGTCACGTGGACAGGCGACGACGGCCGTGAGCACACGGTGACCGCCGGCCACGTCCTCGTGAACGCAGCACCCCGTGTGCTCGACACGCTCCTGGGTCGCGAACCTGCAGGGCAGGGGCCAGAGGGCAGCCAGCTCAAGGTCAACATGGTGCTGCGCCGGCTGCCGCGGCTCCGCGACCCGGAGGTGGATCCGGGTGCAGCCTTCGCCGGAACGTTCCACATCAACGAGTCCTACGACCAGCTGGCGACGGCCTACTCCCAGGCAGCCGCAGGCCGGTTGCCGTCCGCTGCCCCCTGCCGAGATCTACTGCCACACGCTGACCGACCCGTCCATCCTCGGCGCCGACCTGCGGGCGAGCGGCCATCACACGCTGACCCTTTTCGGCCTGCACATGCCGGCACGGCTGTTCCGCGACGATCCGGAGGGCGCACGGGCAGCAGCGCTCGCGTCCACGCTCCGCTCGCTGAACTCGGTGCTCGCGGAGCCGATCGAGGACTGCCTCGCGCGGGACGCCGACGGCCGGCCGTGCCTGGAAGCCCGCTCGCCGGTCGACCTCGAGGACGACATCGCCCTGCCCGGCGGCCACATCTTCCATCGCGACCTGCAGTGGCCCTGGCTCGAGGAGGAGGCGCGAACTCCCGCCCAGCGCTGGGGTGTTGCCACAGCAGACGACCGCGTCCTGCTGTGCGGTGCCGGTGCGCGCAGGGGCGGTGGCGTGAGCGGCATCCCCGGCCGTTCGGCGGCGATGGCCCTGCTCGAGGCCACCCCACGACCCTGACCGGACCGGATTGGGGACGGTTCCAAACTCGGTCCACCCCACCCGCATTGGCGACGAAGGATGCTTTTCGTCTGTTCGGGGTATCTCTGCTCCTGCGAACCCACCCGGGTGCGCAGTGACAGTCGGCGCTCCGCGCCACTGGAAGGAGTTCTTACATGGCCACCATCTTGTGGATCCTCGCGGTCATCCTCGTCGTCAGCGGCATCTTCGCCATCGTCCGCAAGCAGATGCTCTGGGGCATCGTGCTGATCGTCGTCGGGCTCCTCGTCGGTCCCGGCGGAGTGAGCATCTTCCATTGATGCTCCCCGCGGACGCCGCAGTCGCGATGGCCACGATCTGACAGTGACCGCGATCTGACAGTGACCACGATCTGCGCACTCTCGGGTGGGACTGACCCCCCGCTCCGACCCGGGAGTTCGCACGCACAGGTTGGGCGCCCCGGACCCCTCCGACCGGCGCACCCAACGTCACCCACGCTAGGGAGGCCGATGCGCCTGCCGGGCCGATCCGGAAAGGTCGTACAGACCCGTACTGCCAGCAGGAGCGAGGGCCTCAGAGGTCGTTGCCTGCGTAGGAGCAGTTGAAGCTCTTGTTGGCCAGCGGGAAGTCCGGGACGATCGTGTCTGCGAGCGCGATCCCCAGTGCCGGCCAGGTGTGGAACGACGGATCGACCACCTTGACCCGTGTCAGGACGCCGCCGGCGCCCACCTCGACGCGATGCACCAGCGTGCCCCGCCAGGCCTCGACGACACCCAGCCCGGCACCCACGCCTTCGGACGGCGTCAGCCGGTGCTGCTGCCGTCAACGGCTGCGATCCGCGCAGTGAGGTCTGCGATCAGGCGCCGCGGCCACGGCGATCTCCCCCACCCGGACGTCGAAGCGCGCCCGGACGTCACCGGCGTCGGCTGTCACGATCGCGGAAGGTCGCGCCGAGGTCGACGAAGGGCTGGTCGGCCCGGGCATCGACCGTCATCCCGGAGGCGCGCGCGACATAGCCGAGCACGCCGAGGCGTCCTCGCCTGCTCCAGCGGCAGGACCGCCGTGGTGTTCAGCCGGTTGGCGACCATCGGGTGGTCGGTGGCGATCCTGCGCGAGCTCCGCAGCCTCTGCCGCCACCGAAGCCACCAGGTCGAGGTCCGGGTGCAGCCAGCAGGTCGGCGCCGCCGATCCGGATCGCCCCGCGCAGCAGCCGGTGCCCGGTGAGCCGGGCGTTGTGCCGCAGCAGGGTCTCGCGCAGCCGTCCGGCGTGCTGGTTGACGATGCCGAAGCCGGCGTCGTTGACGATCGCGCCGATGTCGTTGACGTGGTTGTAGAGCCGCTCGCACTCGAGCAGCAGCGCACGGATCAGCCGGTCGCGCTCGGGCACCTCGATGCCGAGGGCGTCCTCGACGGCCATCACGTAGGCGAGGCTGTGCCCGACGGCGGTGTCGCCGCTGATCCGCTCGGCGAGCGCGATCCCGTCGGCGAGCTGCGCGGCCCTCGAACAGCTTCTCCACGCCGCGGTGCACGAAGTAGAGCCGCTGGTACATCCGCACGATCGTCTCCCCGACGACGGAGAACCGGAAGTGGCCGGGCTCGATCAGGCCGGCGTGCACCGGACCGACCGGGATCTCGTAGACGCCCTTGCCGGTCACCTCGGCGAACGGGAAGCCGGCGTGGGAGCCGAAGTCAGGGTGTCGGGTCGGCGTCGGCGAGCATCGGGTGGAAGCTGGTCGGCCAGTGCCCGTGGCGCACCAGCCGGTACGGCTGCGGGTGGTCGCGCGGCACGATGCCGTACAGGTCGCGCATCTCGCGCTCGAACCGTCCGGCCGGGTAGGAGATGCCGGCGAGGGTGGGCAGCCAGGCGTCCGCGCGCGGGATCTCGACGACCACCTCGACCCGTTCACCTGCCGTGCCGAGCAGCACGTGGACGATCCGGAAGGTGGCATCCGCTCCGGCGGGGCCGTCCTCGTGGGCAGCGACGAGCGCGAGCCGGAAGCCGCGGGCGAGCTGGGCGGTGATCGCTTCGACGAGCTGCTCCCGCGCGACAGTGATGATCTCGGGCTGGGCGAGACGGCTCATCGGGCACCGCCGAGGGCTGTGCACGGCAGCGAGCAGTGGGGCGGCCAGCGGCCACGCCGCGAAGCCGATGACGGCGCTGACTCCGAGCGCGATCGCGATCGGGATCTGGCGGAACCGCGCCGGCTAGGTCCAGCGGTGCGTGCGAGGTGCGGGCAGCATCGGGGTCGGTCTCCGCGCCCACCGTCATCGCCAGCACGTTGCCGCGCGATCCCCGCGAACACCACCAGCAGCAGTCCGCAGGCGACCACCATCTGCCAGCCGAGGCCGCGCTGGAACCCGGCGACGATGATGGCGACCTCCGTGAAGAACGTGACGAACGGCGGGAAGCCGAGCAGGGCAGCCGTGCCGAGCAGGAACGGCCCGCCCAGGTCCGGGCGCCGGCGCAGCAGGTTGCGCACGTCGGCGATGTCGTGGCTACCGGTGTAGCCGAGGATGCGCCCGGCGAGGACGAACATCGACGACTTCACCAGGCCGTGGCCGAGCATGTGCAGCAGCACGGCTGCGATCGCCAACGGGCCGCCGGCAGCAGCTCCGAGGGCCAGCAGTCCCATGTGCTCGATGCTGCTGTAGGCCAGCAGCCGCTTGAAGTCCTTCTGGGTGATCACGAGCCCGGCTGTCACAGCAAGGGAGAGCAGGCCGGCCGTGGTCAGCAGCACGCGCATCAGGTCCGGGCCGAGCGCGGCGTCGGTGATGGCCTGGACCCGCAGGATGGCGTAGAAGGCCACCGACAGCAGCACGCCGGACATCAGTCCGCTGACCGTCGCCGGCGCCTGGCTGTGGGCGTCGGGGAGCCAGGAGTGGGTGGGCGCGAGACCCGCCTTGGTCGCGAAGCCGAGGACGGCGAGCGCTGCACCGGCGCGGGTGAGGGCCGGGTCGAGCGTTCCGGCGTGGGCCAGCAGCACCACCCAGGACAGCGACGGCTCCCCCGTCGCCCGGCTGGCAGCGGAGAGCAGGACGATGCCGAGGAACGCGATCGCCACCCCGACCGAGCCGAGCACGACGTACTTCCAGGCCGCCTCGAGGGCGCCCCGGCCACCGCGGGAGCCGACGAGGAAGGCTGTCGTGATGGTGGTCAGTTCGATGGCCACCCACATCAGCCCGAGGTTGTCGGCGACGACGGCGAGGCTCATGGCTGCAAGGAACAGGCAGAGCAGGCTCGCGAAGGATGCCGATGTTGCGGTTGCGGTCGGTCCGGTGCGGGATGCCGCCCCAGAGCGCGACCACGGCGACGGCACCGACGACGGAGAGCATCCAGGCGCTCAGGGCGTCCACCCGCAGCAGGCCGCCCGCTGCGGTGAGCGGGTCCGCCGGCGGTGACGGCGAGGACGAGGCGCCACCCCGACGAAGAGCAGGACGACGGCAGCGCTGACCGGCAGCCAGAGCGTCCAGGAACGGCTGCGCGGCCAGGATGCTCACCGTAGCCAGCAGCAGCGGAAGGATGAGCGGGATCCAGATCAGGGTGGCCATCAGTCGTGCAACTCCCTCAGTTCGGAGATGTCGATGTGGCCCTGTTCGGCCTGCATCCGCACCACCAGCACCCCGAGGATCAGGACGACGAGCAGGACGTCCAGCGTTGCACCGAGTTCGACGACCAGCGGCAGCCCGCCGGAGGTGAGGAACGAGATGGCTGGCGATGCCGTTGTCGAGCATCAGGAAGCCGACCAGCTGGGTGATCGCCGAACCCGCGAACCAGCAGCTGCCAGAAGCCGAGCAGCACCAGCGAGACACCGACCGGGACGGCCTGGGAGGCCGGATCGCGTCCGGTTGCCGAGGATCGGTCCGCTGACCGCGTAGGCCAGCAGGGTGAGCCCTGCTGCGCCGATCAGTTCGACGGCAGGGTTCACCCGGGACGAATGTTCACGGGTCACCCCGATCAGCCGGGCGGAGCGCAGCATCGCCCACGGCATCACGACGGCCTTGACCACCAGCAGCAGGCCGGCGACGACGACGGCAGAGCTCTCCCCCGCGTGCAGGCCGACGGTCAGCACCAGCCCGGCGAGCGCGATGCCCTGCAGCGACCAGCAGCCCGATGGCGCGGACGGTGGAACGGCCCCAGACCTGGAGGACGGCGGTGAGCAGCAGCAGGCCGGTCGTCGTCGCAAGCAGTTGTTGGTACAGATCGGTCGACATCAGCGGCCTCCTTTCAGAACACCAGGTAGGAGGCGCTCACGGAGAGGAACGCCAGGACGAAGGAACCAGCCAGCAATTCGGGCACCCGGAAGAGCCGGAGCTTTGCGATGAACACCTCTGCTGCTGCCAGGGCGCACCGAGGACGAGCACCTTGACGGTGATCGCGCCGATCCCCATCAGCAGGGTGAGCGGTGCGGCGTCCTGCCCGATCCCCCACGGCAGGGCGAGGTTGGCGACCAGGCCGAGCAGCGCCGTGAGCCGCAGCCAGGAGCCGAGCTCGAGCCAGCCGAGGTCGCGACCGCCGCTCTCCAGGATCATCGCCTCGTGGATCATGGTCAGCTCGAGGTGCGTGGACGGGTTGTCGACCGGCAGCCGTCCGGTCTCTGCGATCACGACGACGACGAGGGCGAAGATCGCCAGCAGGCTCACCGGGTTCAGCAGCGAGGCCGGGTCGGCGCGACGGGCCTGCACGATCGCGGCAAGCGCCGACGTCCCGGCCGGGACGCTGAGCGCGTAGATGCTCAGCAGCACGGTCGGCTCGACGAGGGCCGCGATCACCATGTGCCGGCTGGAGCCCATGCCGCCGAAGGCCGAGCCCGGACTCCAGGCCGAGGAGGGCCAGTGCCACCGTCCCGACAAGGAGGACGGAGACGACGACGAACAGGTCGCCGGGCACGCTCGCCAGCGCGAGGGTGCTGGCCAGCGGGATCAGGGCGCACAGCAGGAGGCTCGAGGCCACCAGCAGGATCGGGGCGAGGGTGAGGACCAGCGTCGATCCCGGGGCGCGCGTCGGTTCCTTCGACGAGGAGCTTGCGCAGGTCGCGCCAGGGCTGCCAGATGCCGCCGCCGACGCGTCCTTCGAGCCGGGCGCGGGTGGTGCGCATCACGCCGATCAGCACCGGCGTCACCGCGACGGCGAACACCAGCTGGATCACGACGACCAGGACGGAGGCGATGGTCATAGCGCCACCAGCACGAGCACGAGGACGAGCGCGGCGAACGAGAAGCCGACGTAGCGGTGGATGCTGCCGTTCTGGATCGTGCGGGCGAGGTCGCCCAGCCGTCCTGCCCAGCGGGTGGCCGGCAGGTAGAGGCGGTCCTCGATCACGTCCCCGGTCTCCTGGGTGAAGGTCATCTGCTCGACCAGCAGCGGTGACTGCGTCGTGGCGGACGACGTCGACGAGCTGGGTGGCCTGCAGGGACGAGCGGAAGACCCGCACCAGCGGCTCGGAGTAGCTGGTCGCGTTGTACTCCATGCGCGGGCTGGTCCGTTCGCCGCCGCAGCCCCAGGCCAGGTCGACGTCCCGGCGGGGATGCCGTCGGGCGAGGACGGCGTTCACCACGACCAGCGGCACGAGGATCGCGAGGGTCAGCAGGGTCAGCGCGACGGGGTTGAGGACCACGTCGACGGCACCGAGCAGCAGGCCGGCGCCTCCGGTGGTGGACACTCCCCCGGCCGACACCGCACGGGCAAGGGCCTGCGACAGCGGGCCGGGCACCAGTCCGAGCCCGACGACGAGGACGGCCCCGAGCACCATGGCTGCGCGCATCGCCGGCCCGGCCTCGTGGGCCTCGGCTGCTGCCGGTGTCCGCGGACGGGCGAGGAAGCCGATGCCGTAGGCCTTGACGAAGGTGAGCAGCCCGAGCCCGACGGTGAGGGCGACGATGCCCATCGTGATCGGGATGACGATGGCGAGCAGGCGGTCGGCCCTGGCGTCCACATGGATGAGCGACTGCAGCAGCGCCCACTCCGCGACGAAGCCGGAGGTGACCGGCAGCGCAGCGGCCCCGAGGGCGCCGACCCCGAAGGTCGACGACGTCCACGGCATGCGGGCGGCAAGGCCACCGAGCAGGTCGAGGTCGCGCTCACCGGTCGCGTGCAGCACCGAGCCGGCGCCGAGGAAGAGGACGGACTTGAACGCGGCATGGCTGACGGCCAGCAGCAGGGCTGCGACGAGGGCGACGTCGGCAACGGCGTTCTGGCCGGAGCTCGCGCAGGAGCAGTCCCGACCCCGATCGCCGTGGTGATCAGGCCGATGTTCTCGGTCGTGGAGTAGGCCAGCAGCTTCTTCAGGTCGGCCTGGACCGAGGCCTGCAGGATGCCGTAGAGGGCCGAGCCGGCGCCGAGGGCGACCAGCACGATCGACCACCACCGGGGGCCGCCCGGCAGCAGCCGGAGGGTGAGCAGCAGGATGCCGTAGATGCCCATCTTCACCATCGCGGCGCTCATCGCCGCGGACATGTGGCTGGGCGCCTCCGGGTGGGCCTGCGGCAGCCAGACGTGCACCGGAACGAGGCCGGCCTTGGTCGCGAAGCCCGGCGACGAGGAGGACGAAGGCGAGGGTCGCTGCCGGTCCCGCGACGCTCGCGCCCGTCATCGTCGCCCAGGACGTGCCACCCGCGGCTGCGATGAGGACGCCGAAGCCCGCCAGCAGGAAGCAGGAAGCTCAGGTGGGTCATCACCGCGTACCAGATGGTGGCGCGCCGCACCGGCTCGCGGGACGCGTGGTCGGCCAGCAGGAGCACCGTCGAGCCGCCGGCCATCAGCTCCCAGGTCAGCAGGAAGGTGACGGCGTCGGCTGCGGCCGGCACCAGCTGCATGCCGACGGCGAAGACGGCGAACGCCGTCCAGCCGGTGCGGGAGGCGGCCGGGCCGTGGGCGTAGCCGATGCCGAACAGCGCTGCGAGGGCGACAACGACGCCGGCGAGGGCCATGAACAGCCCGCCCAGCTGGTCAGGGGCGAGCAGCAGCGGTTCGAGTGGCGTCGGCGAGCGGCAGCGCGACCGGGATCTGCAGGCCCGTGCCGACCTCGCCGAGGAGTGCAGCCGACCCGGTGACGGCAGCCGCGATGCCGGCGCCGACGATCAGCGGCGCCGGCCAGCAGGTTCCGCAGCCGGCCGCGGGTGACGACCGCAGCGACGACGGCGAGCGCCCCCAGCAGCGAGCTGGGCGAGCAGGCCGGCGTCGACGAGGTTCGTTGCGGCAGCGAGCACGTGTCATCGTCGGGTCACCGCACGCAGGGCGGCGATGATCGCCTCCGGTGCCGGCGGGCAGCCGGGCACGTGGACGTCCACCTCGACGAAGTCGTCCACCGATCCGGCGACGGCGTACGAGCCGGCGAACTGTCCGCAGCCACGGGTGCAGTCCCCGATGGAGACGATCACCCGCGGGTTCGGGGTGGCGTCGACGGTGTTGACCAGGGGCTCGGCCATGTTCTGGGTGACCACACCGGTGACGGCAACGACGTCGGCGTGCCGGGGGGACGCGACCAGCCGTGCGCCGATGCGTTCGGCGTCGTAGACCGGGCCGAACGCAGCGCCGATCTCGAGCTCGCAGCCGTTGCAGGAGCCGGCGTCGACGTGCCGCACCTGGACGCTGCCGCGCAGCGCGCGCGGCGGCTCGAAGCCGTCGCGCACCTGGAGGTCGTTGTCAGTCGTCGGGCCGAGCGGTTCGGCCACGCGACCGGTGCGGGCGATCAGCCTCAGCAGGCGGGAGGTGCTCACGCGATGCCATCGACGTCGGCGCTCGCCTCTTCGTCGAGATCGGCCTGCAGCTGCGCCTGGTCGGCGAGCAGGAAGCCGAGGGTGGTGCGGGCTGCGGCCAGCAGTTCGCTGACCGAGGGGATCATCAGGGAGTAGCGCACCTCGCCGCCCACGCGTTGCTGGCGCACGATGCCGGCGCGGCGCAGGATCCCGAGCTGCTGGGAGAGCGTGCTCGGCTCGACCTCCATGGCTGGCGAGCAGCTCGTGGACGGCGTGCTCGCGTTCGCAGAGCAGCTCCAGCACGCGGATCCGGATCGGGTGACCGAGGGTGCGGAACAGCTCTGCCTTGGCTTCGTGCAGCGGGACGGGCACAGGCAACTCCTCGACTTCATGACTTTGAGAAGTAGCGTACACGCAAAGTGGACCACCCGGCGAGGAGGAGGATGGGTGCCATGCGACAGCGCGAATTTGATCTGGACACGACTTCGAGGGAAGCGGTGCTGCGAATCAGTGCCCGCGGCCGGCTGATCCTCGTGCACCCGATGGCGAACCGGGGAACGGCGTTCACCCTCGACGAGCGTGAGCAACTGGGCCTCTCCGGTCTGCTGCCGAGCCGGGTCACGACGATCGAGGAGCAGATGCGGCGCACCTACGCGCAGTACCTGCGCTCCCCGTCCCCGTTGTCGAAGTTCATCTACCTCTCGCAGCTGCGCGACCGCAACGAGGTGCTGTTCTACCGGCTGCTCAGCGAGCACCTGGAGGAGATGCTGCCGATCATCTACACCCCGACCATCGGCGAGGCGATCGAACGGTTCAGCCATGAGTACGTCGGCGCCCGCGGCCTGTTCCTCTCCATCGACCACCCCGAACTGATCGAGCAGTCGCTGCGCGACTTCGAGCTGGACGCCGACGACGTCGACCTCGTCGTGGTCACCGACTCCGAGGGCATCCTCGGCATCGGCGACCAGGGCATCGGCGGCATCCAGATCGCGATCGGCAAGCTGGGCGTGTACACCGCCGCTGCCGGCATCCATCCGCGCCGGGCGATCCCCGTGGTGATCGACGTCGGCACCGACAACCTCGGTCTGCTCAACAGCGACCTGTACCTCGGCGAGCAGCACGCCCGCGTGCGCGGCGAGCGCTACGACGAGTTCATCGAGTCCTTCGTGCAGCGCCGTCAACAAGCTCTTCCCGAACGCGATGCTGCACTGGGAGGACTTCGGTGCCGGCAACGCCCACCGGATCCTGAACCGCTACTCCGACCAGATCTGCACGTTCAACGACGACATCCAGGGCACGGCAGCGGTCGTGCTCGCCGCCGTCCTCGCAGCCGTCCGGCTCACCGGCATCCGGCTGCCGCAGCACCGCGTCGTGATCTACGGGGCAGGGACCGCCGGGGTCGGGATCGCCGACATCATCAGGGAGGCGATGTCCCAGGCAGGCCTGCCGGCCGAGGCCGGGTTCGCCCAGTTCTACGCCTTCAACAGCCACGGGCTGATCGTCGCCGACGGCGAACACGTCCGCGACTTCCAGCTGCCGTATGCCCGCAGTCGCGAGGAGGTGAGCTCCTGGGACGTGGAGGACCCCTCCCGGATCACGCTCGCCGAGACCGTCCGCAACGTGCAGCCGACCATCCTGATCGGCACGTCCGCCCAGAACGGGGCGTTCAGCGAAGAGGTCGTCCGGGCGATGGCGGAGAACTGCGCGCGGCCGATCATCATGCCCTTGTCGAACCCGACGAGCCGCGCGGAGGCGCACCCGTCCGACGTGCTGGAGTGGACCGACGGCCAGGCGCTGATCGCCACCGGTGGCCCGTACGGCACCATCCGGCACGGCGAGATCTACCACACCATCGCGCAGGCCAACAACGCCCTGATCTTCCCCGGCCTCGGCCTGGGCGTCTCCGTGGTGAAGGCCACCCGCGTCACCCCCGAGATGATCTACGCCGCAGCCGACGCCCTCGCCGGACTCGTCAACGAGTACCGGCCCGGGGCTTCGCTGCTGCCGTCGATGAACGACCTGAGGCTGGTCGCAGCGACCGTGGCGAAGGCGGTGGCGAAGACCGCAGAGGACCAGGGCCTCGCCCGCCGGCCGATGACCAACCCGATCAACGACATCTACCAGATGATGTGGAAGCCGGAGTACCCGAAGCTGGAGATCCTGCCGCCCGATCCGGCCTGATCAGCCGCACAGGTAGGTGCGGTAGCCCGCTGCCCCGAGCACGACCTTGCCGGTCCCCACGACCTGCTCTCCCCCGGCGGATGGAAGGCGGCGAACCTCGACGGTTGCCGTGCCGGCAGCGAACCGGGACGCCGGGACGTTGTTCGACGTCAACTGGACGTTGGAGTTCCAGCCGTCGGCCCCTGTTGCCGGGACCTTGATGCCGTTCACGTAGAGCGTGTAGGTGGTGGCGGCGTTCGGCGTCGGCGTCCAGCTGAAGGTGGCCATCCAGATCGTCGAGTTGCAGGTCAGGAGTGGGGCCGGGTTGACGACGAAGGAAGCACTCACAGCGTCGGTGACGCCCGTCGCACGCGCGGTGAACGTGTAGGTACCGCCCTTGTTCACGGAGCACCCCGAGAACGTCGCGGTCCCCCCGACTGCAGCCTTGGGATTCGCCGAGCAGGTGAGGGTCGCGCCCGCGGCAGTGGTCAGGGTGAGGGTCACCGGTGCTGTGCTGGCGGTCAGGTTGCCTCCGGCATCGAGGACGCGCACCGCCGGCTGCACAGCGAACTGCGCGGCAAGGGCTGTCGTCCCAGGGCTGGCACTGAAGTGCAGGCGCGCAGCCGGGCCGGTCGTGATCATGAAGGATGCGCTGGAGGCGGTCGGCAGCGAGGTGGCCGACGCGACAAGGGTGTACTTGCCGACCTTGTCCACCGAACAGCCGGCGAACACTGCCGTTCCGTGGGACGTGGTGACGGGATTCGCCGTGCAGGCCAGCGCGCCCCCCGTGCCCCCGGCAAGCGTCAGGGTGATGGCGCGTTTCCCGGTCGTGGGGACGCCGCCGGCGTCCAGCAGCGTCACAACCGGCTGGCGTGCGAAGGTCTTGCCGCCGGTCGAACTACCCGGGCTCGTCGAGAACGAGAGCCGGGCGACGGCCTTGGCCGCGGGATACGTCCAGCTGTTGCCCTGGGACATCTCCTGCGCCGTGAACGCCGCGGAGGCGCCGGGAGCCCCGGGCCCGCCGAGGGCTGTGGCGATGGCGATGACAAGGGCTGAGGCCGGCAGAACAACTGCGTGGGCAGGTCGTCGGCGATGGCAGCGGAGACCGAGGACCTCCACCGCCACGGCCAGCCCGGTGAGGATGAGCCACACGGCGAGGCTCACGAGGTCCCTGTGTGCCAGCCAGTAGGCAGGCAGTCCCGCCCATTTCACGAGGACGACGGCGACGCCGACGATGTCGGCCCGCTGCAGCGGAGCGGTGTCGAATTGGGTGTTGGCGTCGCCGGCAGTGACGAGGGTGCCGTCCTTGTTGATCGCGACGACCCGGTGCATGACCGGGCCGGTCGTTGCCGAGCCCTGCGCGGCGAGGAACTCGACAACACGCCCCATGGGCACCGGCTCCGACGCGGAGAATGGCAAGGACATCACCACATCCCCGGCGCCGATGAGTGGACGCATCGAGCCGCCAGTGATCACGAAGGCGGACAATCCGAACGCGACCGGAATGCTCGCCAGCATTCCCAGGGCGACGATGAAAGCGAGATAGGTCCGGGCGGTAAAGGCGGTCGCCAATCCAGCCCACGCCACCGCAGCGGCGCGGCTGGATTCCCGTCGGGCGTCCGGATCTTCGTATTGGGTCATCTCGGTAATGCCAACTCCTACGGGGTCTGGAGTTCCCAGATGACGTCCGCGCTCACGGACTTGCCCTGCAACGCGTCGATGTCCTCCTGGGAGAGTCCGGTCGTGTCGAAGACCCAGGTGAACCGATACGTCTTGGACTCGCCTTCGGCGTTGCCGGTCGTCGCCCACGGCAGGACGCCGGTCGCGTAGCTGTTGTTGGTTGCCGCGATCGTCTCGATGCTGTCGGCCGGATCGGCGCCGGGATCGGCGACGAAGCCGGTACAGCTGTCGAAGGAGCCGCCCGTGCCGCTCTCTGTCGCGATCGTGATGTTGTTCTCGAGACCATCTGCGCCAAGCCGGGCGAGGTAGGTCTTCACGACCCCGGCAACCGACGATGTCGACGTCACGGCGATGCAGCGGGTACCCGTGTCACCGGGAAGGACATTGGACACCGAGAATCCGGCGAGTCCCTGGTCGTCGTCGGAGAGGCTCACCGTCCCCGTGTCCCAGGAGTTGCCGATGCTGCGGGTCTGCGCAGTGAAGGCGGCCGCCGACCAGCCCCACGTCAGGAGGCCCACCGCGAGAAACGCGGAAGGGATCGCGACAAGGAGGGTGTTACGGCGCGTGCGGGCAGTGGGGCTTTGCATCTGGACCTCAATCAAAGGGATTGTCCCGCGCTTTTCAGCGACCCTTTCAGTTGAAGGTCACACGTTGATCAGCGGCGGAACTCTCCGAGGAGCGCATTAAAAAGACTACTCCCCCTTTTCGCGCCCAGAATATCGTCGCACCGTATTCCCGAAACTGTCTTTGTGCATTTTCTGGCGGCAGGTTGCACGACTGTGAATTCAGGCACGAAGAGAGCTGGCCGACTCCGGTGCGGGTCTGGAGTTCCCTGCCGATGACTTGCGCCGGTACCGACCAGCTCCCTCCCGACACCCTCCCGCTACAGCAGGGTCTTCACGACCCACTCGCACTGTCGCCGAACCGCATCCTCTGGCACAGGGTCATAGAGCAACTGGCTGGCCATGCCCTGGATGTACGCGCGCGCCGCCCATGCCGTCGCTTCCGGATCGACCGAGGACGGCAGCTCGCCGTTCGCCTGCGCCTCTCGCATCATGTCGGCGAGCGCGACCCGCAGGTCATGGTCGGACGCCGCGACTGCTGCCGCGATGGCAGGGTCGAAGGCCGCTCGTTCCGTGAAGGAGACACGCTGCAACTCGGCCGCGCGCCGGGCGTCGTCGAGGGGCAGCAGTGACATCATGCGCTCGACCAGCCAGCCTTCGACGGAGGGCCCACCGGGCTCGTTCCGTGCTGGGCCGGCGGAGGTCTCGCGGAGTCGGGCACACATGACGCGCAGCATGACGTCCTTGCTCGGAAAGGCCTTCTGCACGGCTCCGAGCGACATTCCGGCCTCGGCCGCCACCGTGCGGAACGTCACAGAAGCCATCCCGTCACGGGCAAGGAGGCGAAGGGCAGCGTCGGCGAAGCCGGCTTGTCGCGCCGTCAGCGTCATCGGAGGTCAGCCTGCGGCAGTGACAGCCGGGATGACCCGGGGCAACTTGCGCCACAACCAGACCGAGTAGGCCGCAAGGATCGCCGTTGCGCAGGCGACGCCCACCAACGCGGCCGGAGACAGATCATCGCCGGTGCTGAGGGCGCAAAGGTCATAGACGAAGTGCCAGACGATGCCGACCCACAGGCTGCCTGTGATCGCCACGAGTTCGGCGAGCACGAACCCGACGAGGCAGGCGAACGCGAACTGCAGCCCCAGATAGAGCGGCTCGCGCCCCGCGAAGAAGTTCGTCAGGTGCAGGGTGCCGAACACCGCTGAACCACCGATGATCGCCGTCCGGGTTCCGAGGCGTCGTAGCGTCGCGAGCAGGAGGCCGCGAAACCAGATCTCCTCGCTGAAGCCGACGCACAAGGCGAGCACACCGTAGGCAGCAGCCTGCACCGGGGTGACGCTGATTCCCGACAACCGCGACGAGGACAACCGGCACGGCCAGCAGCGGGAGCAGCCCCAGCGCACGGTCGAGATGCACCGGCGACCTGAAGCCATACTCGGTGAGCGAAGGCCTGGTCCGCCACATCACAGCCAGTCCCGCCAGCGCCGAAAGCCCCACGAAGGCGGCCTGCGCGTACGTCGCGGACAGCGGGTCGAGGTGGCGGACCTGGCTGAATCCCACCCCGAACGCCGTCAGGATCGTTCCACCGATTCCGACCAGGACCGCCCAGAGCCACGGCCGCCCCGTTGACCAGGTCGCCAGCGGGCGACCTGCGGAGTCGTCTGCGGCTGGCGGTGAGGTCGGACGGCTCTCCAGTCCCGCAGGAATACGCATGTATTCAGAGTACCCACGCAGGTCAGCGTGGGGGTCATCCGAAGGGATTTGCACACACGAAGGCCAGAAACGGGGCTCCGGACCCGAGAATCAGCGACGAGCATGCAAGACCCGTCGCCCCACGTCAGGCTGCTGCCACCCTGGCGGTCGCGCCAGAACTCCTGGCCTTGGTCCGCCAACCGTCAGCGACCCCCGTCACCCGGACCCTGAGCTTCTGGCCCAGGTCCGCTGACGTCACGGAGTAGGTCGCCGAGTTGCCGCCGACTGCCGTGCCGCCACGGAACCACTGGTAGGCCAGCGTGGTCTGCGACCTGGGCTTCCACGCGCCGGGGGCTGCGGTCAGGGTCTGGCCGACTACCGGGGTCCTGTCGGAGATCCTCGGCGCCGGACCAGAGACAGTGCCGAGATACTTGCTGACCACCCGGACCGTCCCCTTCACCGGCTTGCCGGCATTCGCCGCCAGGGTGTTGACGACGAGATTGCCCGACCCGTCCGCTGCGGGAACAGCGAGCTCCCACGTGTACGTGCCGGCCGGAACCGGCGTCACCCCGTCCTCTGCACGCCCGTTCCAGGTGATGGAGCGGATCGAACCGTCCTTGGTGGCGGCGGAAGTGAGGGTTCGCACCGCCACCCCTGCCGCGTTCCTGATCACGAGGCTTCCGGCCGAGAGGCCCTTCGTCGCGTCGAACTGCGGCCTCCACGATGCCGAGGTCGGCAGGTTGTTCAGCACCTTCGGAGCAACAGCGCCCAGCACGACCGGCGCAGTGGTGCCGACGCCGGCGAGCTGGTGCACGACGATCTGCCCGTCCCTTGTCCATGCGACCTGGTGTGACCCGTCGGTGACGATCCGGTCAACCTCGTTCCCCGGGGCGCTGGAGTCCTCGACCAGTGTCTCCGTCGTGTCCTTCGTGAAGTTCCAGGCGAGCAGGTTGTCCTTCCAGTCACCCGTCCTGGCTGTCACAACGGCGAAGCCGTCGCCCAGCTGTTCGCCGTAGCCCGGCGTGGTCCTGACCTCCTTCGTGCGGTAGTTGAAGACCACCGTCGCCACGTTGCTGGTGTTGGCGTTGGCGTGGGCCATGATCCAGTTGCCCCACAGCCGGGCACCGGTGAGTTTGTTGTTGGCGGCCTTTGGCAGTGTCCCCTTCTTCACGGGCACGCGACCGGTGACATCGACCACCTCATAGCGATTGTGGCCGAGGGACTTCAGGGCGAACGATCCGAAGATGTCGACGACGGGTGCCTTCAGGACACGCGTGCCGTCGATGCGCCGCATTTCGTTCCCGTGGGAGGTCTTCGCCAGGTAGTAGGCGCCGCTGACCTTGCTGACGTAGGACGTGGAGGGCAGCTTCCGCACGACCTGTTCCCCGTCCAGCAGGGACACCGACGTACCGACGCGCATGATCGTGCGCGCATCGGACGCGGCGAGCCAGGTCGAGGAGGCCCGCGCCTGGAAGATCGTCTCTGGGCCCGCCACCCCGCCGGCAACCGGGCGTGACCACACCTGGAGACCGCGGACGTCAACGGCCGGCCGGTTGTCGGCCCCCACAAGGCCGGCAGGAGTCATTGAGAGGTGGCTGAGTCCGGCAGCGATCTCCGGGTAGTCCATGACCTTCACGAAGGTGCCGTCGGCCCGGTAGCTGGCCAGATAGCCGCCGGTCGCGGTCACCAGGTCGACGAAGGGTCGGTCGGTGTCGCCCGCGCCGAAGTTGTGATCCAGCGTCGTGCCCGTCGGAACGTCGATGGTGTCCACCGGGGAAGGGGTCACGGCGCCGCCAACCACGTAGCCCTCGTTCTTCAGCGGGAACTTGCTCATGGCGACGGTCGTCCAGTCGGGGCCGACGGACAGGAAGCCGGCCACGTCGCTGTAGTTGCCCTTCTTGAGGGTCCGGCAGGACGGCGTGCCCCAGGTGGCAGCCGACCGGAAGCAGACCCTCGCGGCTGCCTTCGTCTGGGTGAGGTAGACCACCTGGTCGCCGCGGAGCGCTGCGTCCACCAGCCCGCTGACCTTGGCGGACAGACCCTTGGCGCCGCTCAGCGGCAGGAGATCGATGTAACCGGGTCCCCAGACGAAATGGGCGTCGGTGACGGTGGTGATGAGCGCGTAGTTGCCCGAGCCGAGGCTCTGGCCGTAGCCGCCGCTGGAGGTGTGGTGCGACGTGAAGGCGAGCGCATGGGTGGCCTTCGTCGCGAGGTCGGTCACGACATAGCCGGACGGAACACCGGAGCTGTCAGTACCCGTCACCGTCAGCGCGTGAGTGGGGCTGACCGCTGCAGTCTCGTCGGCCACCTCGGCGATCTGCGTGGAGGTGTTCGTTGCGAAGTCGTAGCGGTCAACGACGAACTGGTCGCCGACCACCGTCTGGTAGTAGATGTGGCCGCCGGTCACGTATGACGCCGACGCGTGGTCGAAGCCCGGGATGTCGACCTCGTTCCAGGTCCTGCCGTCATCGACGCTCGCCCGGAACGTCTCGTTCTCGTCGAAGTCGGACCACAGGAGGTTGTGGCCCGTCGCCACGACGATGTTCGGCATCGCGTGGGTCATCGGCAACGGGATCGTCACATCACCGGAGCCCGCAGACGCCGGGACGGCCGTGAGGCCCAGCATTCCCACTACCAGGGAAGCGGTGGTCGCGACGACCGTCCAGCGGCGCGATGCAGTGTTGCGGGGAGTGGCGACGGCACGCGGCATGATCGATCCTCTTCGGGAGGGCCCGCCCTTTCGGCACGGCCGAACCCTCGGAAAGTAGCACCGGAATCACTCCGGAACGGGGTACTTGAGGAAGCCCATACACCCTCGGACGCCACAGCGATGCAGCTGACGACCGATCAGGCGATCCGCGAGCAGATGTCGAGCTTCGTGCCGACCTGCTTCACCACCTTCCACACCCCGGCCGCATTCACCTTGATGATCACGAGACCCGAGTAGAGGGTCGCCGATGCCCCGCCGACATCCGTCGGGGACATCAGCACCACGTTGTGCCCCCACAGTCGAATGTTCTGGGATCCGTCCTTCTTGTACACCGTCCAGCTCGCTGCGCCGTTCGCGGGTGTGGAGAAGGTGTTGGTGGGGCTGGCGGCATTGGTGAAGGTGAGTTCCTGGCCCTGCCCGGCCGAAAGGACGGCGCGAACGTTTCCGTGTCCGTCCTTGATCTCGCGGTAGACGGCCGGGCTGTCACCCGAGCCCGAGATGGTGAGCGGGAACGTGCAGACGTCCCCGGCGGCGAAGTCCGCCGTCCAGGGAGTAGCGGCGGCCGACGCCGGGGTGACGACGCCGATGGCAGCGAGTGCGGTTGCGGCCACGATGGCGGCGACCCTTCGCAGAGTGGTGAGCATTGCAGTGACCCTTCTGGCGCCAAACTTGGGGCGGGGGCGCCCTCCGCTGATCCTGCGGTGACGGGGCCGACCGGCGAGGGCGAGGCGTCGTCCTCGACGCTGAGCGGCTCCAGACTTGTCGATTGACCTGGCAGCAATCCTCATCTTCAGGCTAGATCCCGGACGACCGCGTCGAGCGGGAATCGCACAAACGCCGTGACCCGGCCCTCGACGCCCTGCATGCCGTACTCCACAGCCGACCTTGCCCTGATCGAGGACTACCTCGAAGCGTCCACCCGGATCACCCGCGAGCAGGCCGCGGCGCTGCACCACTGACAGCGGCCCCGCCGGCCGCCGGGTCTGCCTCGACCGAGACGAGGGCGACCCCGAGGTCGCGGATCTTGGCGAGCAGCCCGTGCAGCTGGGCCTGGTCGGTGACGGTGCCGCGAGGGTCGTCGTGCCGTCGGCCTCGCCGGTGACGGTGAACCCGTCGAACCAGGCGACCCAGCGCGGCGTCCAGCCGTCCGGCGACCCGCAAGCGTGTAGCCGCGACGGCGCCGGCGGAGCTGGTCATGTCGTCGCATCCCCGCCGGCCGTGACGCGGGCGCGTGCTCGGGCCGGCCGGCGCGACCCGCGGCGGATCACGACCTCCGCGACGGCGAGGTTGATCGCCCACGCCGCACCCATGGTCAGGTCGTGGGCGAGCACGCTGGTGCCGACCAGCGCGGGACCGAAGGCACCCGTGAACACCTGGGTGCCGGCGCCGAGGCGCGAGCGCGTAGGCACGGGTCATCCAGGCCCGGTGCCGCGGCACGTCGCCGCGCCGGATCGCTGCGAAGCCCAGCACGACGCTGGCGGCCATGGTCGTCCCGACGACCAGCCGGATGTCGTAGAGCAGCACGCCGGAGCCCGGCTTCAGGCGGGTAGGTCAGGGTCATCCACAACCCGGAGAGCGCGACGGCCAGTGCCAGCGGCACCAGCACGCGTCCGGCCGTCCGGTGCCAGCCCGGGTGGCGCTGGCGCAGGCGCGAGGAGAACTGGAAGGCGCCGAGCGAGCGAGTACGGGAATCACGGTGGCGATGTGCACGATCACCGGCAGCGGGGAGGCGTCGATCCGGCTGTCCACCGGCATCAGTGCGGGCCCGCCGGCCAGGCCGGTCAGCCGCAGGGAGCCCGAGATCGCCGGCACGAGGCTCAGGGCGATCAGGGCGAACGGCACCCACCGGGCCGAGGGCCCGGTGGGTGCTGGTGATCGTGGTCATCGGACGACGGCGGGCTCGGGCAGCGGGCGGGTCTCGGCAACGGCGCCCTGCGAGCGGACGTGACGCCACAGCGAGTAGCCCAGGGCGATCAGGGCCAGGCCCGTCGGCACCGCGAACAAGCGCTGGTTGATCAACGGGAGGAACGGGATCGGATGCTCAGCGGGGTGGCGACGGCCAGCAGGATCGAAGCCCAGCGGGCGAGGACGTTGGCGCGGAAGAGGGCGATGCCGAACACCAGGCCGCCGGCCATGTAGCTGATGCCGACGAACGAGGTTGAGCGCGCTGCAGCAGGCCGACGTCGACGGTCGCCTTGCCGCCGAGTGGCGACGGCGATGGACGTCGCTGACGTAGCCGGGTGACGTGTGGACGATGGTCGGGCACGATGACGAGGGCTGCGACCTCGACGGTCAGCATGGCGAGGAAGCCCGCACGCGAGGATCAGGTAGCCGATCAGCCCGAGCACGCCGGCCTTCTTCACCTGCGACAGGTACATGCCGGTGATGCCGATCAGCGCGAGGACGGTGAAGGCGATCTTCATGCTCTGCCGGATCGCGAACTCCGTGGTGCTCACGAAAGCGAGGTCGACGGGTGGGTGGTTGATCTGGACGCCGCAGAACAGCAGGCCCGCGACGACGGCGCTCACGCCGGCCGCCCGGGTGAGGTGAGTGGTGGTGATGGACATGTGAGGCTCCCTGGTTCGAGGTCTGCGGCGGGCCGCTGCTTGTGGTTCGAACCTAGGAACGGAGCAGGGTGAGGCGGCGTCACCCTGTGATGTGATCGGCGGGGTGATCCTCGGACGAGCTAGAGCAGCCCGCGCTCCCGCGCCCGGGTCACCGCTGCCCGCCGCGTCATGACGTCGAGCTTGGTGAAGATGTGCTTGGTGTGGGTGCGCAGGGTGTTGTGGGACACGAACAACTGGCGTGCGATCTCCGGCCCGCTCAGCTCGCTGTCGAGCAGCCGCAGCACCTGGAGTTCTCGCTCGGTCAGGGCGTCCGCCGGCTGCGACGGGTTGCCGAGCGCGCGGCTCATCGCGTGCGGTCGGATCCTGCGCACGGACGAGCAGCTCCCGGATCTCCGCGAGGCTTCCCTCCCGTCCCGAGGCCTCGGCCGCCGCCTCGAGACGACGCAGCAGGCTGATCGCCTCGTCGTGGACCTGCCGGTCGGGTGCCCGGCAAGGAGCGAGGCGGACGAGGGTGAGGTGCTCGTACTCCCTGAGGTAGCCGGCCTCGTCGGTCGAGCGAGACCCCGCTGTCGTCCGCCCAGTCGGCGGCTCGGGCCAGGTCGCCGGCGGCGATCCACACCCGCGCCCGCACCGCAGCGATCGGGCGCACGTTCGGGTAGTAGCCGGGCCGGTAGTGGCCCTCTGCCTCATCCAGCAACGCGATCGCGCGCTCGTGGTCGCCCGCGCGCCTCGGCCAGGCGTGCGGCCGCAACGAACCAGCGGTAGCGGCTCTCGCTGTTCGGCTCGCGCTCTGCGAGCGGCTGCGGCCTCTGCGAGGTGCTGCTCCGCGGACGCCAGGTCGCCGGCGTCCAGGTCGAGCTCGGCCAGCGCGACGTGCAGGTCGGCGCGTCGCCCGAGCCGCTCCGAGCCCGAGCGCCTGCGACGCGGCACAGCGCCCGCCGGCACAGCTCCCGGGCCCTGTCCGGCCGGCCGGCCACCGTCCACATCTCGGCGAGGAGTGCGGTGCTGCTGAGTTCGTCGACGAGCGCACCCGCGGCATGGAGGCTCGCTATCGCCGCTGGTGAAGGTCTCCACGGCCGTGGGGATGTCGCCCTCCGACCACGCGGCAAGGGCAAGGAAGCCGGACGCCGCGCCCCGCCAGAAGTGGTCGTCCGGTCCCGGCGGCGTCGAGGGCGCGGCGCGCGTGCCGCACGACACCGGCGAGGTCGCCCCGTGCCTGCGCGAGCGACGCCCGGTACATCGCGATGGTCGCCGGCAGCGTGCGCAGACTCCGTCGGTGTCCGGCCCACGGCGGCTGCGTTCCGGGCGGGACGGCGGCCAGCAGGGTGTCGGCATGGTCGAGCCGCGACCTCCAGGGCATCGAGGTCGCCGGCGACGAGCGAGGCCCAGCCCTGGAAGGTGGTCAGCACCGGGCTGCGCTCCGATCGTTTCCTCCGGCAGGGCCCGCAGCCAGCCGATCAGCGCCGCGTCCCGCCGGTCGCGCCGGACCTCAGGCAGGGCCGCCTCGACGAGTTGGCCCGGCACGGTCGAAGTCGCCGGCTGCCAGCGCGTGGCCGGATTGCCTCGTCGGGGAAGCCGTTCGCCTCGTACCAGGCGCTGGCCCGCCGGTGCAGCCCCGCACCTCGGCAGGCCGTTCAGCGAGCAGCCGGGCGCGCAGCACGTCGGCGAACAGGTGGTGGTACCGGAACCAGACCAGCTGGTCGTCCAGCGGCACGACGAAGAGGTTCGCCCGCTCGAGCCGGGCAAGGGCCTCGCTCCCACCGTCGAGGCCGGTCACCGCGTCACAGAGCCCGCCAGTGAGCCGGTCGAGCACGGCAGTGCGCAGCAGGAAGTCGCGAACGTCATCGGGCTGGTGGGCGAGCACCTCGTCCATGAGGTAGTCCACGATGTAGCGGTCGTCCCCGGCGAACCGCTCGATGAAGCCGCTGGCGTCCTCGCGTCCCCGCAGCGAGAGGGCTGCGAGCTGCAGGGCGGCGATCCATCCCTCGGTGCGCTCCCCCAGTGCGTCGACATCGGCGACAGCGAGCTCGAGTCCGGTGGCCGCGCGCAGGTAGTCGGTCGCCTCGTCACGGGTGAAGCGCAGGTCCGCCGCACGGAGCTCGACCAGCTCCCCGCGCACCCCGCCAGCGGGAGAGCGGCAGGTCGGGGTCCTCGCGCGTGCTGATCAGCACGTGCACCTGCGGCGGCAGGTGTTCCAGCAGGAACCGGACGCCGTCGCGCACGTCGTTGTTCGTCAGCAGGTGGTAGTCGTCGAGCACGAGCCAGACCTCGCCTGCCACGCCGGCGAGTTCGTTCAGCAGGGTGGTGATGGCCTGCGGCCCGGCGGGCTGGCCGGCGCTCGCGAGGTCCTCGCACGCCTCGCGCAGGCCGGGGACGACGTGCCTGCGAGGGAGGCCACGACGTAGGACCAGAACGATCCCGGGTCGGTGTCCGCCGGCGTCGAGGGACACCCACGCCACCCGCCTCGCAGGAGAGCTCGCAGCGCGTGTCCACTCGGCCAGCAGGGTGGTCTTGCCGAAGCCGGGGGGCGCGGACAGCAGGGTCAGCCTCGCCGTAGCCCCAGCGTCCAGCCGGTCGAGCAGCCGCTGGCGCACCACCAGGCCCGGACGTGCCCTCGGGACGTACAGCTTCGTTGCCATCAGCGGACGTGCCACGAACTCCTCGTTCCCCCACCACGCATCACCCCGTGCACGGTGACGATCGCCCTCACCGTAGCCGGGGGGACGTGGCGCCACCATGAGCACACCGCGCACACCCCGATTCCGGGGTGTGATGCGTGGCCCGTCTGAGGGCCCGTCAGGCGTTCCGCTACGCCTCGGGAAATGCGATCCACCTTCAGGGACAGCATAATCCGGGCGGTCGTGAATAGGAACGCACGCCCACCGATCTGCAGCAGACCACAGCAAACCTTAGACAGAAATCCCGTGCTCAAAGCGAGGGATTATTGAGCGATCCGGGACCATTTCAATCTCCCGAAGTGGATAATGCGCGCCAACCTCGGAATCGTCTCGGCACCAGAGACCTGGGCGGTGATGTTAGCTCCGACAAGGCATTTCTATCGGATGGAGCGTTCAACCTCACGTCCAGCAAGCGCAATTATCGAAGCTCAGGACGTGCCAAGTCCGGGTTGCCGTTCAATTGCTCGCGGCCTCCAAGCGATCCCGCGATTAGGCGAGCTAGTTGACGAGAGCTACCGTTAGGTATCTCACATTTCAGTGATTGAGCCTCCGAGACACGGAGGAAACACCCCCCGTTGGGAGCTTCCATGCGAAGCCGAATCATCCACCCTCTACAGCCGTCTGCACGGCCGTCCCTTCTCACTCTGTTTTCACTGCCCTGCCTGATTCTTGCGGGCGCGGCTTTCGCTCTGACGCCCGCTACGCAGCCGGCTTTCGCCATCGGCAGCTCCGTCGGCCTTGGGACGACGGGCTCCTACTCCGTCCTCGCCGGACAGACCGTCACGAACACGGGACCGAGCACGCTCAGCGGTAGCGCAGGCGTCCATCCCGGAACGGCCGTCGTCGGGTTCCCGCCGGGCAAGGTGGGCGGCGTCATCCACGCAGCGGACGCCCAGGCCCTCAAGGCGAAGGCCGACTTGAAGACCGCCTATGACGACGCCGCCGGCCAGGCCGCTGACGCGACCGTCGGTGCACAGCTCGGCGGGCGGACCCTTGTGCCCGGCGTCTACAAGGCCCCCAGTTCCACCCAGCTCACCGGTTCCCTCACCCTTGACGCCAAGGGCGACCCCGACGCGGTGTTCATCTTCCAGGTCGGGGCAGGCCTGACCACGGCGTCCAGCAGCCGCGTCGTGCTGCTGAACGACGCGCAGAGCTGCCACGTCTTCTGGCAGGTGGGCACGTCAGCAACCCTGGGTTCCAGCACCCGGTTCGTCGGCACGATCATGGCGCTCACCTCCATCTCCCTCAGGACCGGCGCAAGGATCGAGGGACGGGCCCTTGCACGCAATGGCAGCGTCACCCTCGACAACAACGTGCTGACCGACACGAAGTGCGCAACCACCCCCACGACCAAGCCCAGCAGTGCAGCCTCGACGAGCACCGCCAAGCCCACGAGCACTGCAAAGCCGAGCGGCACGGCGAAGCCGACCAGTCCGCAGTCCGCCACGGTGAAGGCGACCACCAAGGCCTCGTCCACGCCCTCGGCGACAGCCCCGGTATCGCCCAGTGGGAACACGCCCGGAGGCCTGGCCTTCACGGGTGGCGGCCTCCCCGCGCCCCTCATCGGGATCGCGGTCGGAGCCGTCGTGATCGGCCTCACCCTCGTCCTGATCACACGGAGAAGGCGAACCACCTGACCCTGGCGCGGCGGCTCACTGCTCGAGCCGCCGACGCCGGACCAGCAACGTCCCGATCACGATGCTGGCAAGCCCGACGAAGCCGAGACCCCATCCGCCCACGCCGGTGAAGGCGAGCGCCTCAGTGCTCGCGCCGAAGCGGTTGGTGACGGTGATGGTCAGTTGCTGGAGGGTTTCGGGGTTGTCAGCCGTCACCGCTACGGACGAGTCGAAGTCCCCGTGGTCGACGGTGCTCTCCATGGCGCCCCCGTCCCCGGTCTCCGTTGCCCAGCAGTGGGTTCCGGCCGGGAACAGCAGGGGCTGCCCGCTGTTGTCGAGGAGCGAGACTGAGCCTGCGCCGGTGACGGTGACGTCGCCGGAGTACAACGGCGTCCCTTCCGCCGACTGCGCGCACGTGACAGCAATCGTGAACACCGTGCTCGCGTGTTCGCCGGCCCCCGCACCGGTGAGCTGCTTGACCACGGTGAGCGTCCCGGCCGAGTACTCGTTTGCGAGCTCGGCGGTCACGGCCGTTGTCGTCCCTGTGACGCTCACCGGGATGGCGAGCGTGTTGGCCCCGTTCGCTGTGTGCTGGGTGACGGTGCAGACCGAGCCGACCGGAATCGGTCCGAGGATGCCGGATTCGACGTAACCCTGGCCGTCCACCGGTACGAGGGTCAGGTCCTGGTGGAAGACCGGACCAGTCGCGCCGGCCAGGGTGCAATCCACCGTGAAGTCCGCCGGGCCTGCGAAGATGACGCCGGTGCCGGTGAGGTCCCAGTGCAGCACCAGTGAGCCGCTGCGGTAGTCGTTGGTGACGTCAACCGAGACCGGCTCTGCTCCCACCGTGACCGTTGCAGGACTGATCGTGACCTGGGCTGCCGGGATCGCGAGCGACGCTGTCGGCTCCGACACCTCGCAGGTCGCCCCCAGTGGCAACCCGGTGATGTCGACGCTGCCTGCGCCGGTGATGGCCCGGGTGTTTCCGCCCGGGACGGTTACCGGGACCTGGTGCCCGTCGACGAGGCGCGTGCAGTCGAGGCGGATCGTGTAGCTGCCGCTGGCGTACGGCTCCGCCGTGGTCGGCGCGCCGTCCACAAGGAGCATCTTCGTCACCCTCACGATGCCCACGTCGAACGAGTTGGTGAGCGTCGCGACGTTGGTTGCTGCGTTCGCGCCGATGCTGATCGTGACCGGGTCGGAGGGGATGGTCGCACCACCGTTGGCCGTCTCCGTGATCGTGCACTCCGAACCGACCGGCACCGGTCCCAGCGGGTCGCTGTCGAGCCCCGTGGCGCGAGTGAGCGACAGCGTTGCGCTGAAGACGTCGTGCGGCGTCGCGACGCCGTCCTCTGCCAGCGTGCAGGCCACCGCGAAGCTGAACTCCTGGTCGCCATGGAAGCCCGCGCCGTCACCGGCAAGAACCTTGTGCACGGCCATCGTGCTCGTGGTGAAGTCGTCGATGACGGTGAGCGTCGCGGGCCGGTCGGCGTCCGGTGTGACAAGGACCGTCGTGGACGCGGCTCCGCCCGCCCCTGTCGTGGGATCGAAGCTGACCCCTTGCGGTGTCAGGGACGCTGCCGTCTGGCTGACCATGCAGCTCGCACCCACCGGCAGGCCGGTGATCAGGCGCTCGCCCGCACCGACGCTCGTCCAGCCGGCGCCGCCCGGGACCGGCACGGGCATCGTCAGGCCGTTCACCACACGCGTGCAGGTGACCTCCGTGGTGTACCGACCGCCCACATAGGGATCGGCCGTCGTCGGCACACCGTCGAGGGTGAGTCCCAGCCGTACGCGCAGGGAGCCCTCGGTGAAGGTGTTGGTCAGCGTTGCTGCATTGTCGGCGCGGTCGGCGATACTCACCGTCACCGGCAGTGCCGGCTGGTCCGCGCCGCCGGCCGCGGTCTCTGTCACCGTGCAGGAGGCGCCGACGGGAATCGGGCCCAGCGGGTCGCTGTCGAGGCCCGCGGCCCTGCTGAGGCTGAGCCCCGAGGCGGCGAAGACCGCGTGGTCCACACCGGAGGTATCGACGAGCGAGCAGGCAACGTCGACGGTGAACTCACCGTCGGCATAGGTCGCCGCGCCGGCGCCGGCCAGGGCCTTGCTGACCACCAGCATGCCGGTGTGGTAGTCGTTCGTGACCGTGACAGCGACACGGTCGGAAGCGGGAACGTCGACCAACTCCTTGTCGACGCTCACCTGCGCAGCAGGGAGCGCCAGCCCCGCGGCCACCTCCGAGGCTGCACACGACGCGCCCGTGGGCAGGTCGGTGTACGTGAACGAACCCGCACCGGTGACGGTGCGCACGCCGTCGGCGGCGTCACCGACGGAGGCGGTGTCTCCGGGAACGTCGATGCCGACGACTGCGCCGTCCACGTTCCGGGTGCAGGTGAGCTTCACCTGGTAGGACGCCGAGCTGTAAGGCTCGGCGGTGCTCGGCTTCCCGTCGACGAGGATGGCCTTGCTGACCCGCACCGAGCCGGTGCTGAAGTCGTTGACGAGGCTGACCGGAACCGGGTCGGACGGGTCCTCGCCGACGGAGAACGCTGGCCGGGTCCGCCGGGGTGTTCGCCCCGCCGGTGGCCGTCTCCGGTGACGGTGCAGTCGGCACCGCTGGGCAGGTTGGTGATCGCCCACTCGGGTTCGGTCCTCGTCACCACGTGGTCGGCGGCGAAGACGGTCACCGGTGCGGTGGCCTCATCGGCGTCGGTGTCGAGGGTGCAGGCGGTGTGCAGCGTGAACGGGCCGTTGCCCCACGCCGCGGCACCGCTACCGGTGACCTGCTTGGTGATGGTCGCTGCGCCCACCCGGTAGTGGTTGGTGACAGCAACCGTCACCGGTGCCTGCCCGACAGTGAGGTCGGCGGTGGTGGCGGCCACCGCCGGCCCACCGTCCAGCTGGACGGTGACGAGGGCAGCGTTGCCGCTGCCGGTTTCGGTGACCGCGCAGGAAGCGCCCTGCGGCAGGCCCGTGATCGCGTGGTCCTCCCCCGTGGTGAGGGCGAACGAGGCGTCCTGGGTGGGCAGGTCGAGGGCTGTGCCGTCGAAGTCGCAGGCGACCGCGAACCGGTAGCGGCCCGGGTAGGCAACGGCGAGGCCGTCAGCATCGAGCGCGCCGCCGTCATCGACGGTCTTGGTGACGGTGAAGCCACCCACGGCGAAGTCGTTCACCAGCGTCGCCGTCACGGTGTTGTCGACGGTGACGTCGTCGGGGATGGTCACGCGTGCCGGCTCGGCCGGGGTGGTCGCCCCACCGGCATCAGTCTCGGTCACGCGGCAGTCAGCACCGACCGGAATCGGACCCAGCGGCACGGACGTCAGCGATCCAGCACCGAGGCTGAGCTCGTGGACATAGACAGGATCGGAGAGCCCGGCGAGTGTGCAGCGAACGGCGAAGTCGAAAGGCCCGTCGCCGAAGGCCGCCCCCGGACCGGTGACCTGCTTGGCAACCACGAGCGAGCCGGTGCGGTAGTCGTTGGTGATGCCGATCTCGGCCGGCTGGGCTAGCGCCGGTGACCGCGACAGTGGACAGTGAGTAGGTGACGGCCTGTGCTGTCGGTGTGCTGGCAACCTCCGTCGCGGAGCAGTCGGCGCCCACCGGCAGCCCGGTGTACTCCGCCTGCCACCCGCTGGCGGCGTCGATCGTCCGCACAGCTTCACCCGGCACGGGCACGACCTCCGTGAGGCCGTTCACGAGCCGCGTGCAGTCCAGGCGAACTCCGAAGTGACCTGTGGCCAGCTGGTCGGCCCAGGATCCGCTTGCCGGCGATGCACCGTCGACGGTCATCGTCTTGGTCACCAGCACCGAACCGGTACCGAAGAAGTTCGTCAGTCGCACTGCCGTCGGGCTCGCCGGCTGGTCGCCGACCACGACGTCCTGCGGTCCGGTGTGGCTGGTCGCCCCACCGTCGGCTGTCTCCGTGACCGTGCAGTTCGCCCCGGTGGGCAGGTTGGTGATGGCCCAGGTCGGGTCGGACTTGGTCATCGTCCGGGTGAGGTCGTAGACGACGGCGGCGGGTGTCGCAGCGTCGGCGTCGTTGTCGAGGGTGCAGGCCAGCTGGACGCGGAACTGGGCGTTGCCCCAGTCGTCGGCCCCGTCGCCCACCACCTGCTTGGTGACGGTGATTGCGCCGGTGTCATAGGTGTTGGTGAAGGACACCTGGTTGACCGTCGGGCTGGCTTCGAGGAACGGCACCCACCCGCGGCGGAGCGTGAACGACGTCGTCGCGGCGGTCACGGCAGCAGCGGACGTGCCGTTCTGCGTGACCTGCACCGACGTGTGCGGTGCCAGACCGGCATCGGTCTCCGCCACGGTGCACGCCGCGCCGGCGGGGAGCAGGGAGAACGAGCGGGATCCGCCGTCCGCGAGCTCGAACGCCTGGCTGAACACCGAACGCCCGTTCAGGGTGCAGTCGGCCTGGAACCCGTACGACGCGTGGTAGGCCACGGGCTGTCCGTCGGCGTCGAGCGCACCGCCGTTGCTCACCGACTTGGTGACGGTGAAGCCGGCGTACTCATAGTTGTTGGTCACGCCGAGCTGGAGCCACTGCAGGGACGCCGGCGTGCCCGCAAGGACGACGGCAGCGTTGTCGTAGCCGTCAAGCCCCGGGTCCGTGCTGCCGGCACCCTGAGCGTCCACCTCTGTGGCGAAGCAATGGCTGCCCAGCGGCACCCGCGACGGGTTCCCGCCAGCGTCGGTGACGTTCAGCTGCTGCCCTCCGGCGATGGTGACGCGGCGCGAGAACACCGTTCCGGCGACGCCGTCGACCTTCACCTGGCAGGTGACGTCGATCACGAAGGTCGCCCCCGTTGCCCACGGTTCGGCGGCTGCCGCCCCGCCGAGCTGCTTGGTGAGCCATACGGTGCCGGCGCTGAACTCGTTGGTGAACGTCGCAAGGTTCGCGGCGTCGTCCTCGCCGACGGTGAGGGTGACCGGGTCGGGCACCAGGTCGGCGCCCGCCGTTGCGGCTTCCGTGATCACGCAGACGGCGCCGACCGGCACCGGGCCGAGCGGGTCGGAGGTGAGGGTGCCGATCGTCGATCCGGCGGCACGGCTGAGGGTCGTTGTAGTGCGGAACACCTCTCCGGCGCCGGCGAGGGTGCAGGTGGTGTCGAAGCGGAACGGCCCGTCACCGAAGCTGTCGGCGCCTGCACCGGCCAGCTGCTTGCGGATGGTGAGCGCGGCGGTGTGGAAGTCGTTGGTGACGCCGAAGGCCTGCGGGTTCGACGGATCAGCGCCGACCACCAGGGTGCTCGGGCTGATCGTCACCTGCTGTGCCACCGGCGAACTGCCGGTTTCTGCGACAGCACAGGTGGCCCCCGTTGGCAGGTCGGTGAAGTCCGCCGTGCCGTCACCGGTGATGGTGCGACTCGCGCCCCCGGGGATGGCGACCGCCGTCGGGACGCCGTTCACCACGCGGGTGCAGGAGAGTGCGACGGTGTAGCTGCCCTCCGTCCAGGGTGCCGCTGCGGTGGACACCCCGTCGACGGTGAGCAGCTTGGCGACGCGGACGGCCCCGAGCGTGTAGGTGTTGCGCACCGTGACTGCTGTCTGTGCCGTACCGACGGTGAAGGTCGGGTTGGTGATGCTGGTGGCGTTGGCTGCCCCGGCCGCCGGCTCCGTCACGGTGCAGGAGGCGTCGGTGGGCAGGTCGGTGACCTGCCAGGGCGCTGCGACCGTCAGCTGGTGGGTGCCGTCGTAGACGGTGGTGCCGGTGGCGCTGGCAAGGGTGCAGACCAGCCGGACGGTGAACTGCGGGTCGGCCCACAGGGCAGCACCGCTGCCGGCGAGGGTCTTCGTGACGAGGACGGATCCGGTGGTGTAGCTGTTGGTGAACCCGATCGCTGTCGCTGTCGCGTCCCCGCTGACCAGCGTGAACCCTGCGACGAGGGCGCCGGCGTCGGTGTCGCTGACCGGGGAGCCGCCCTGGGTGATGGCCGTCGCTGTCGACGCTGCACCGGCGGTATCGGTCTCGGTGACCTTGCAGGTGGCCCCGGTCGGCAGACCCCGCGAACTGCTTGGATGCCCCGGCCGCCAGCGTGAAGCTGCGGTCGCCGAGAGGGACCACCTCGACGCCCTTGAACGTGCAGCTGGCGGTGAAGCCGGCCGGGCGGTAGGTGATCGCCACACCACTGGCGTCCAGGGCCCCACCGGTCTGGACGGTCTTGGTGACCGTGAACCCGGCGTTGCGGAACGCGTTGGTGAAGGCGACCGTCGTCACGTCGGCAGTGGCAGCGTTCAGCGCGATCGTCACAGGGTCCGGCGAGGTCACCGTGGTCGCGCCCGCGCTGGAGGTCTCGGTGACCGTGCAGACCGCTGCCACCGGGATCGGGACCGAGCGCCGCCGAGTCGAGGCTGGTCTGCCCGAGGGTCGGCGTGAGGGTGACGCTGGTGGTGAACACCGTGCCGACGCCGGCAAGGGTGCAGCCGACGGAGAACACGAACGGCCCGGTGCCCCACGCCGCGCCGTCACCGGTGATGTCCTTGTGGACCACCAGCTTGCCGGCGCTGAAGTTGTTGGTGAGCGTCAGGTTCTGGGTCGTGCCCTGCACGGTGACGTTCGCGCTCACGCTCGGCGTCGGCTGCGGCTGGCCGACCACGACGGAGGTGCCTTCCGTGACGGTGCACGAAGCCCCCTGGGGCAGGTTGGTCCAGGTGTAGGTACCGGCGCCGACGATCGTCTGGGTCGCGCCCGCGATGGTCAGGGCCTCGGCGGTGCCGTCGTTGTCGAAGTCCTTCGTGCAGCCGATCGTCACCGGGTAGGAGCCGCCGGCCCACGGCTGCGCGGACGTGGCCGCACCGTTGGCCCTGAGCACCTTGGTGACCTTCACCGAGCCGACGGTGAAGGTGTTGGTGACGGTGATCGCCTGGTTCGCCGTCGTGATCGTCGGTGTGGTGACGCTGATCGTCGACGTGTTCGCGCCGGCCTTCTTCGGCTCGCTGACCGTGCACGCGGCAGCCGGTGGGCAGGTTGCGGACCGACCAGGTCTGCGTCCTTGTCAGTGTGTGGGTGTCCGGTGAACACGGTGACCGCCGCGGTGCCGGCGTTGGCGTCGTGGTCGAGGGTGCAGACCAGCCCGATGGTGAACGTGCCGCCGCCCCACAGTGCCGCGCCCGCGCCGGCCACCTGCTTGGTGATGTCGAGGCCGCCGGTGGTGTAGTGGTTGGTGAACCCCACAGCCGTGGCGGTGGCGTCCCCTGTGACGAGCGTGATCGCGCTCGTGGTCGTCGCGTCGGTGTCGACGAGGGTTGACCGCACCCTGGGTGACCGTGACCGAGGTTCGCGGCGCGCCGGCCGCACCGGTCTCCGCGATGGTGCAGGACGCGCCGGAGGGCAGCCCGGTGAAGAGCTTGCTGCCGCCGCCGTTGAGGGTGAACGTGCGGTCGGCCAGCGGGACGACCTCCGCGCCGTTGAATCGGCAGGACGCCGTGAAGGTGAACGTGCCGGCGTAGGTCACGGCCGTCCCCGAGGCGTCCACAGCGCCGCCGTTGTCGACGGTCTTGGTGACGGTGAAGCCGGCGTACTGGAAGTCGTTGGCGAAGCTCGCCGTCCGTGCGGCGCCGGCGACCACCGGGTCGAGGACCGAGGTCCGCGACGCGGGCAGCACGGCCGTTGCCCCGCCTGTGCCGGTCTCCGTGACCGTGCAGACCGCCCCTGCGGGACCGGCCCGATATCGCCGGAAGTCGAGGGTTGTCTCGCTGCCGGACCGCTGCAGGCTGATGCCGGTCCGCGTGAACACGGTGCCGGTCGCGCCGGCGAGGGTGCAGGCGACGTCGAACGTGAACGGGCCGAGGCGTACGTCGCGGCCGCGGGCCGGTGAGACCCTTGCTGATCCGCACGCTGCCGTAGGCGAAGTCGTTGGTGACCGTCAGGTCGGAGGTGCCGGCGTTGGCACCGCCACCGCGGCCGAGTAGGTGGTGCTGCTCGGCACGGGCTGGCTGGGGGTGCCGTCCGGGTAGGCGATGCCGGTCTCCGTCACCGCGCAGGTGGCCCTCGGGCAGGCCGGCTCCAGGTGGCCGAGCCGCCGCCGGTGACCAGCTTCGTCGGGGCGCCGGGAGTGTCAGGATCTCGGCGGTGCCGTCGTTGTCGAAGTCCTTGGTGCAGGACAGCTCCATCGTGTAGGTGCCCTCCCCCACGGCTGCGCGCTGGTGGCGACGCCATTGACCATGAGCACCTTCGTGACCCGGACCGACCGGTGTTGAAGGTGTTCGTGACGGTGACGGCCTGGTTGGCTGCGGTGACCGTCGGCGTGCCGTTGGCGAAGGCCGTGGCGTTGGCGCCGGCGCCCTTGGGCTCGCTGACCACGCAGCTCGCCCCCGTTGGCAGGTGGCGCACCGCCCAGGTCTCGCCGCCGGTGAGCGTGTGCGTGGCGGAGTAGACGCTGATCGCTGCCGTTCCCGCGTTCGCGTCGTTGTCGAGGGTGCAGGCAAGAGCGAGGGTGAACGTTCCCGTGCCCCAGGCCGCCGCGCCCGCGCCGGCCAACTGCTTGGTGATGTCGAGACCACCGGTCGTGTAGTGGTTCGTGAACCCGACCGCAGTGGCGGTCGCGTCGCCGGTGGCGAGAGCGAAGGTGCCGGTCGCTGGTCGGCCGTGGTGTCGACGAGGGTGGATGCACCCTGGCTGACCTTCACCGAGGTGCTGGCCGCACCGGCGGTCCCGGTCTCGACCACCGTGCAGGAGGCCCCGGAGGGCAACTGGCTGAAGGCCTTGCTGCCACCCCCGGCCAGCGTGAAGCTTCGGTCGGCCAGCGGGACCACCTCTGTGCCGTTGAACAGGCACGACGCGGTGAAGCCGTAGGTGCCGGCGTAGCTGACGGGCTGGCCCGCTGCATCCAGCGCGCCGCCGTCGTCGACGGCCTTGGTGACCGTGAAGCCGCCGTAGCGGAACTCGTTGGAGAAGGCGGCGGTCAGGTTCCCTGCGGCAACGATCGCATCGAGGGTGACAGTGCGGCCCACCGGGGTGACGCTGGTGGCGCCGGCCGTGACCGTCTCGGTGACCGTGCAGATGGCACCCTGCGGAATCGGGCCGATCACCGCCGACGTGAGCGTCGTCTCCGTACCCGTGCGCTTCAGCGTTGTGCCGGTGCGGGTGAAGACCGTGCCGGCGGAACCGGTGAGGGTGCAGCTGGTGTCGAAGCTGAACGTGCCGGACGCGAAGGCGGCCGCGGCTTCACCCGTGAGCTGCTTGACGATCTGGATGCCGCCGAAGTCGAAGTTGTTGGTGACTGTCTGGGTGACCGTCGTGCCGTTGCCGACGGTGGCTGCTGCACTGTAGGTGGTGCTTGTCGGTGCCGGCTGTGCCGGTGTCCCGACGGGATAGCCGATCGCGGTCTCGGTCGCGGAGCACGAGGCCCCCTGCGGGAGCACTGTCCAGGTGACGCTGCCGTTGCCGGTGACCACCTTGGACGCGCTGGCACCGAGGTCAAGCGACTCGACCTGGCCGTTGACGGTGCGGGTGCAGGCCAACTGCATGGTGTAGGTGCCACTGATCCACGGCTTGGCCGTCGTGGTGACGTTGTTGACCTTCAGGGCTTTCGTGACCCGGACAGTGCCGGCGGTGAACGTGTTGGTCACGGTGACGGCCGTCGTGCCGGTGCCAACGGTGAAGGTCCCGTTGGTGTAGCCCACGGAGTTCGCGCCGCCGGCCTTGGTCTCTGTCGTGGTGCAGCTCGCGCCGGTGGGCAGGTTCTCGATCGAGGTCGGGCCGAGGCTGCTCGAGCTGAAGGGAAGGTCCTTGGCGTAGACCGTCCCGGCGATGAAGCCGGGCGCCGTGCACTCGACGTGCACGGTGAACGGTGCCGTCGCCCACACGGCGCCGGCTCCGGTGACCACCTTCGCCACCGTCGCGCGGCCAACGCCGTAGGTGTTGGTGAAGGCTGCGGTGGTCGTGGAAGCGTCGCCCTCGGCAAGGCTGAACGTGCTCGTTGCTGAGGTCGTCTTCGTACCGGCAACACCGTTCTGCGTCACCTGCACCTGGGTGCTTGTCGCACTCGCCTTGCCGGTCTCCGTGATCGTGCAACCCGCGCCGGTGGGCAGGTGGTCGAAGGCCTTGCTCGACCAGGATCCGTCCCCCTGCTTGGTGAGGGTGAAGGTGCGGTCGGCGACCTTGACGACCTCGCTGCCGTTGAAGAGGCAGGAGGCGGTGAAGGTGAACGTCGGGGTGTAGACCAGTGCGGTCCCGTCCTGGTCGGTGGCACCGCTGGTGACGACGGTCTTGGTGACCGTGAATCCGGCGTAGGTGTAGCTGTTGGTCGCGGCGATCGAGAGGCTCTGGACGCTGCCCGGAGCAGCCTGCACGATCACGCCGTTGGCGAAGGTGTCGTGGTCGACGACCGACGTCACTGCCCCGGCCGTGCCCGTCTCGGTCGCCCAGCAGTGGGTGCCCACCGGGAACAGCCTGGTGTTGCCGCCGGCGTCCTTGAGCGGGACGCTCTGACCGCCCTTGAGGTTGACCGTCGCGTCGTAGCTGTACGGGCCCGCTGCGGCGAGGCCGCACTTGACGGCGATCGCGAAGGTCGGGGCTGTGGCCCAGGCCTCGGCCGCCGCCGGTCCGGCGAGGCTCTTGCTGATCGTCACCGTGCCGGCGGAGAAGCTGTTGGTGAAGCCGACCGTGGTCACATCGGACGTGAGGGGATTCGGCGTGATCGTCACGACCTGGTCGGCAGGCGTGGCGTCCGCACCGCCGGTGCCGCTCTCGTGGACGGTGCACTCCGCCCCGAACGGGATCGGGCCGAGCGGTGCAGAGGTCAGCGCGCCGCTGGTGAGCGTGACGCCCGTGGCGGCGTACACGGTGGACGGGTAGCCGGCGAGCGTGCAGGACACGGTGAAGGTCGCGGCGGTGAAGAAGGAGGTGCCGGCCCCGGCGAGGGCCTTGGTGATCACGAGGCTGCCGGCGGGGAAGTCGTTGGTGATCGTGATCGATGCGCTGGTGCCGTCACCCACGGTGACCGGGTCTGTGATGGTCACGACCGGGTCCGGTTGGGCCGGGCTGAGCGCAACCGTGCCCTCGGACGCCGCGCAGGTGGCACCGGTGGGCAGCCCGTCGAACGTGACCGCCCACAGCCCGGCGGCGGTGAGCTGCCGGGTGGCGCCCCCGGGAACCGTCACCGGGGTGCTGGTGCCATCGACCTGCCTCGTGCAGTCCAGCGTCACCGGGTAGCTGCCGTCGGCCCAGGGGCTGACAGCTGTGGCCTGGCCATTCGCCAGCACATGCTTGGAGACCACCACCGAGCCGGAGCCGAAGGTGTTGGTGATGGTCACCTTGGCCGGCTTCGCCGGGTCCGTCCCTACGGTGAACGTCCCGTCGGTGACGTTGCTGGCGTTGGCGCCACCGGTACGGGTCTCGGTCACCGTGCAGTTGGCGCCACTGGCGAGATCGGCGACGGTCCAGGTCGTGTCCAGCCTCGTCAGGGTGTGACGGGCGCTGTAGACGACCGCGGGATCGGCGTCACTGGAAGTGCAGGTGAGCTCGGCCTCGAAGGCCTGGTCGGCCCACAGTGCCGCGCCCGGGCCGGCGAGCGCCTTGGTGATTGTCACCGCGCCGGTGGTGTAGGTGTTCGTCGCGTCGATGGTCGTTGCACCGGCGTCCCCGGCCACCAGGTCGAAGCCGGCGGTGGTACCGCTGATCGGCGTGGCCACGGCGCCCTGGGTGACGACGAGAGCCGTCCCGCCCGCCCCGGCCGGGTAGGTCTCCGCGACGCTGCACGAGGCTCCTGCCGGAAGTCCGGTGAACTCCTTGGCCACCCCTGCACGCAGGCTGAAGGCGCGCTCCCCTTCCGGGATGACCTCCGAGCCCGCAAAGGTACAGGTGGCGGTGAACGTGTAGTCCTTGAAGTGGACGGGCTGGCCGGCAGCGTCAAGGGCCGTGTCCCCGGTGACGAGCTTTGTCACGGTGAACCCGGCGTTGCGGTAGGTGTTGGTGACCGCGAGGGTGCCGGGGTGCCCACCGGTGTAGGGATGGGCGATGTTCGGCACGCCGGCGTAGGTCCGGTCGGCGATGGCCGAAGGCGCGGAGTAGCTGACCTCGGCGCCCTGCACCGCGGTCTCCGTGATCGCACATTCGGCGCCGAGGGGCAGGTTGACGGCCCCGGAGCCGTTGTAGGCCAGCGGCGTCCCGTCCGCTGCGAGGCTGACGACGCTCGCGTCCACGGAGCTGGTGCTGCCGCGCAGGTCGATCGCCCGGCCAGCGGACGTGCAGGCAAGCGTCGCCTCGTAGCTGGCGGGCAGCAGGCCCAGCCACGCTGCCCCGGCGGGGGCTGCGACGATCTTGGTGAGGTCGAGCTGCCCGCTCGCCAGCGCGATGCCCGCCTTGCGCGGCTCTGTGACCAGCGACGACCGCGCAGGGTAGCTCTCGGAGTCTGCGGTACGGGAGCCGATCGCGGCGGAGTTCCAGGCGATCGGGTCGATCGTGGTCGGGTCGGCAACGGCAGCGACTGCAGGGGTGCGGGTGTCGAAACGCAGGCTGAGGTTCTGCCCGGGCGCAAGGCCCTCTGCCGGGTCGTCGAACGTGAGCAGGAACTTCACGGCCTGCGCCGTCGCGAGCGTGCCCGCATCGGTGGCAGCCGTGAACTCGTGCCACTCGATGCCGCAGTTGTCCTGGCCCGCCGGCTTGGTGTCGTTGAGGATGTCGGCCTTGTTGCAGCTCGCGCCGAACACTGCCGTCGAGTAGAAGGTGCGCAGGTGGTGGGCCGCGGCAGAGGCCGGCAGGTCGAGCTGGACGTTGCCGAGGAAGATCGGGGCGAACTTCGACTTCCGTGACGTACCGACGGTCACACCCGTGTCGCCCGGCGCAGGGAGCACGTCGATGCCACTGATCACGTTGGCCGACACGTTGCCGTTGTTGGCAAGGGAGAGCTGCCAGGTCTCGGTGCCTCCGGGTCGGGTGATCGGCGTGCACGGGTAGGAGTAGAAGCCGTCGGCTCCGGGCTGCTGGCACGCCGTTGCGTCGGCCGCTCCGACAGCGATCACGCCCAGGTCGTCGTAGTGGGGATCGCCCTTGGCCGCGCCGAGGGCGCCGGCTCCGTCACCCTTCACCGACTTGCCGACGGTCATCGGGGTGGACGCAGCTGTCACGACGGTGGTGCCGGACGCGCACACGTCGACGTCGGCGAGGGACGCCTGCGCCTTCGCGTCCGTGGTGAATTCGCACTTCTCGAACGGACGGTCGGACGTCACCTGCACGCTGTTGGTGACGACCGTTCCGCGGTCGAGGCGGTCGCGGAACCGCAGGTTGGTCGTGACGAGAAGGATGCCGCCGGGAGCAAGGGTGAAGCCGGCCGGGACGTCGATACCGAGGTTGCCGGTGTCGGTGTCGAGGGCGACCGTGAAGCCGGTCACAGCGACGCCGTTGACCTTCACGGTGAAGGGCGTTGCGACGTCGGCGGCAACCAGCGGCGAGCTGCCCGACACGAGGTCGATGTGGTCTGCCAGCCGCAGCCCGGTCATGGCCCAGGTGCCGGTGTTGGTCACCTTGAGCTGGTACGGAATGGTGGCGTCGAGGTCATAGCGGGGGGCCTGCGAGCCGGTGCCCTGGCCCGGCGTCTTCTCCACCTTCACCTGGTTCACGCGATGCTTCACCGTTGTGGACGCCGAGTCGGTCGCGGTGTCGGTGTACGGCGCGGTGTTGTTCATCCAGCCGGCAACGCCGGTGGCCGTCGCGGTGTCGCTGAAGACGCCGGGACTGGTCTCGCCCGGAGCGGTCGGCTGGCCCTTCCGGGTGGTGGGCACAGGGGTGTCGGTGGCGCCACCCACACCGTGGACGAGGGTTGCGCGCCGCGTGGCGTTGAGCCGCAGCACCAGCGTCGGGTCGGCTGGCCGCTCCCACTGGAGCACCTGGCCGTTCTCCCGTCGTTGTGCCTCGACGGTGACGCCGCGCACATCGCCGAAGCTGATGCCGGCCGGCAGCGCGAGGTGCACCTGGCCGTCACCACCGGCGGTGGTCCAGTCGCCCGCCTGCCAGCAAGCCGTCAGATCCGTGCTCCCGGAGCACAGCGCGGTCAGCTGGCCACCGGAAGCGTCGTAGGTCACCCCGGTGAGCACCGAGAGCCGTAGCTCGGTGATCGGCGCCGGCAGGGTCACCGCCGGCAGCCCGGTGAGGTCGAACGCGTTCCAGAACGTGGGGGCTGCGTCCGTGACCGTGAGCAGCTTTGTCCGCGCGGTGCCGTCCGGTTGCGCAGTGAGCGTGACCTGGTAGCCGCTCGCCGACTGGTCCTCGTAGCGGCTCGTCCAGTTCAGTGACTTGTCGAGGGAGACGGTGTACGTGGGCTGGACGATGGTGAGGCTGCCGGCATCGTCAGCGGTCGGCCGGTCGCAGCCCTCTGCGCCGGTGCAGCTGATGCCGCCCGGGCTGTGCAGCTCGACGCGAGCTGTGTTGGTGACCACGTCGGAGTCCGCGACCAGCGTGGCGGGGTCGCTGCGCAGGTGCGAGCGGAGCTGGTAGGTCAGCACGAGGGTGGCGCTCGCCCCGGTTGCGATGAGCGCACGGGCCGGGTCGGCGAGATTCGCCTCGGCTCCGTAACGGGCGGTGACGCCGACCACGTCGACGAGCTGGGCCGGGGTGAGCGCAGCCGCCTCCAGGTAGCTGTGTTCCTGCGTGCTCCCGTCCGCCATGGCAAGGCTGACCGTGACGTCGGCGGCGCTGAGGTCGTCAGGCAGGGCGGTGAACTGGATCTGGTAGAGGTTCAGCCGGTCGTAGGCGCCGAGGCCGGTCGTGGCTGGTGACGGGTCGGCGATCGTGAGCTCGGGGACGTGGCTGGCGGTGTTGTTCGTTGCCACGAGGGTGGAGCGCACCAGCGGGTAGTCACCGGCGGCGGTGGTCGCGAGCTGCGGCAGGCCCAGCTGCACCTGGTCGAGGGTCTTGGTGAGGGAGACGTTGAGTGGCTGGTCGAGGATGCTGATGTCGGCGGTGTCACTGGTGGTGACGGAGGTGTTGCCCTGCTCGTCGGGCTCGGTGAGGGTGCCGGTGGCCCGGACCCGGTTGTTGACCGTCCCGGCGTGGCCGGAGTTGTAGTTGTAGGAGTGGGTGTCGCCCAGCACGTAGTGGGCAGCGTCGCTGCGCAGGGTGCGTCGCAGCTGGTAGTCGAAGCGGATCTGGCGGCTTGCGCTGGAGGTGAGGGCGATGGCGCCGGTCTGGCTGGCGCTGCCCGGCGCGAAGGTCAGGCGCACGGCGAGCGTGGACGCGCGCTGGGCGTCGGTGAGGGTGTACCCGGGAAAGCCGCCGTCACAGGCGGAACCCGAGCCACACGCCTGACTGGTGATGTCCACCCAGTCGTTGGCGGCCGAGGAGTACAGCTCCACCGCACTCACCCGGTCCTTGCCGATCTGCGGGTCCGTTGCCGTCGTGATCGGACGGATGCCGACGAGGTCGAAGGCGTCGTAGAACGACGTGACGGGGCTGGCGTAACCCGGGTCGTCGACCACCTGCAGGCTGGAAAGGCTCAGTCCGTCCGTGCCCCAGCCGAGGACGGCCGTGCGGATGTCGTCGGTGAGCGCCGAGATGTTGGTCGCGTCCACCTGATCGCCACCGATCGGGTCGATCCACCGCTTGGTGACCAGCCAGAGCGTGCCGTCGCCACCCGCACCGGCTGTGGGACGCAGTGTCGAGGCTGCGGTCGTCGTCGCAGTGACGACCGGCTGGATGGCGACGGTGTTCCCGACCTCGGTCACGGCCGTGTCGGAGACGACAGTTGGGGTGGCGCCGCCGGTCGTGGCGACGGCCGCGTCACTGCGCAGCGCGCGGCGGAGGGTCACGTCGAAGCGGGGCGCAACCGTGAAACCGATGGGCAGCAGGGCGTCGGCGGTTTTCGGCGTGAACATGAACCGCAGCCCTGCGATGCTGGCCCGCTGCGTGTCGGTGGGGGTGAACGACCAGTCCGAGACCGGTCCGGCGATCGGGCCGGCGAGAACCTGCCACGCGGTGCCGTCGAAGGAGCTCACGGTGAGGTTGGCGTTGGCGGGGATGTCGGTGGAATGGATGCGGCGCAGGTCGAAGTAGTCCCAGAAGGCCGCGTCGATGTCGTTCACCTGCACGTATTCGGCGCCGACCGTCGAGCTCTGCGACACGCGCCCGGTGATGCTCACGGTGTTGGTTGTGCCCGGCGTCGCCCAGATGGTGTCCCGGGTGAAGGTCTTCGTCGTACTGGTGCGCACCCGTTGTGGGAGCAGGGTCAGTTCAGCGGTGGCCGTGTCGGCGCCGGTGTCCGGCGTGGAGCTCGTCACTTCGGCGCGCACGGTGTTGTCGGCGCTCTGGCCGGCTTCCAGGGCGACAGCACCTGCGGTGACAACGAACGGCAGGGTGGCCTTCGCGCGGGAGTCGATGCCGTCGCCCGGCGCCGTGAAGACGACGGTGAACCCGGTCACGGTCCGCGCGGAATCGGGATCGGGCAAGGTGTCGGAGGTGTCGGTACCGCGGGTCTCGGAACTGCCGTCCGCGTAGCGGTAAGTGATGTCCGCATGGGTGGCCCCGGAGGGCCAGGTCAGCTGCCGGGGCGCCTGCGGGTCGGTGACGAAGCCGCCGAAGGTCAGGCCCTGGGCGGCGAGGTCGTCGTGGCCCGAGGCGGGCTCGCTGACTTCGAACCGGGAGACGGGCATGACACCGTTCGTCGCCGTCACCGTTGCCGTCGTGCTCTTGCCGCTGACGAGCTGGTCGGTGGCGTAGCTCTTGCTGACCGCAACCTGGACCGGCTGCTTCTGGAAGGTGACGCTGGCGGTGGCCTGGTCGGAGGCGCTGTCGGCGTCCCGGGTGACAGTGGCGCGCACCGTGTTGGAGACGTCGATGGACTCGTCGGCACCGAGTGCGTCGAAGGCATCCCTGCTGACCGTCTTGATGGTCAGCTTCGCGCTCGCCGCCGGCGGGATCGCCTTTCCGGTGGCGCCGCTGAAGGTGACGCGGAGTCCCTTGATCGCTGCATGGTCGACCGGCAGGAGCGTGTCCGGATCGTTGGGTGCTGCGACGGGCGTGCCGGCATGCCAGTCCGTACCGTCGAACCAGTCGAGCTGGATCCTGGTCGCTGCGTCGGGCATCTCCAGGTCGGCGAGGCCGGTCACGGCCAGGTACTCGAACGCGGAGCGGGCGGGATCCATCGGGTCGGTGAATTGGAGCGAGTCGACGGAGACGTTGGAGTCGTTCGTGCCACCGATCGTGAAGGTGGCTGCGCGTCCAGCAAGGGCGGGGATCGTCTGGCTCGGTGTCGACGACTTGGTCGCGTGGGCAGCGAGCCGGGTGGGGACCGCGAGTTTGAGCGCTGCGGTGTCGGCGACGCTGTCGGCGTTTCCTGCGCTCATCCTGACCGTGTTGCGGAGCGTGGTGCCGTCGAAGTCGCCGGACGCCGTCGTGGGCACCAGTGCGTTGATGGTCACCGTCGCAAGGACGCCGGCTTCGAAGCCGTCACCGTTGAACGTCACGGTGAGCGTCCGCCCGCTGACAGCGGCTGTTGCGATGTTGGGCGTGATCGACATCGGGCTGTCGTCGAAGACCAGCGGTTCGGGGAGCTCGTCGACGAGCTTGGCTGCCAGGCACTTGCCGGTTTCCGTGCTGCTGCACTGCAGGTTGACGGTGAAGCTGAAGTGATCGCCCGGGTGGAAGGTCGGGACCTGGTCCTGGTGATCGGTGATGTACTGCTCGATCGTCAGTTCGGCATCCGTGTCCGCTGCCATCGCCGGCAGCGGCAGCGCCAGGAGGGTCAACAGAAGACTGCACAGGATGCTGAGAGCAGCGCGCAGTGCGCGGCGGGCTCCCAGCCGGGGTTTGCTGGTCAAGGTGGCGGCCTTCGTGAGGGGCACCGCGCGGAGGAACGCGGCTGGCGGAAAAATGCCTGAAATCCGCTCAGAGATTTTTCCTGCAGGTATTCTCCGGAAGCGGGAAAGCCTTTGTCAAGAAGCTTCTCGCCGACAACCTTTCTGTGTCACCCAGGCGGGTGACCCCTAGTCAGGTGACAAAAGCTTCGCCGAGGAAGTCCATCCATAGCGATTTGAGGAAATACCAAGGATGGTGCCGGATTGACGGCGTTGGGACCTTATCCAACGACAGCGCCGCCGGTACCCGTCCTCCTTGAGGCACGCATCGGGATGGTCGGGGCGCGGGTCGCAACACCTGCTTGAGCGACCGTCGATCGGACGAGGGAGACCCGCGGCGAAGGCGCTCGACGACGATCGCTCCCCCGGCGGCACGTACGGTGGGGAGATGAAGATCGCTGTCGCAGGTGCCACCGGTTACATCGGAGGCAGGCTCGTGCCCCGCCTGATCGAGGAGGGCCACGAGGTGGTGTGCCTTGCGCGCAACACCGGCAAGCTCGACGGCCGCCCCTGGCGTGACCTGGTGGAGGTGCGCTACGGCGACGTGGCCAAACCCGAGTCGCTGACGTCGGCGCTCGCCGGGTGCGAGGTGGCCTACTACCTGGTGCACTCGATGGGTGGCCCGGCGAACTTCGCCAGCAGCAGACCGGGACGCAGCCAGGGCGTTCGCGGACGCAGCCGCGGCCAGCGGGGTGCAGCGCATCGTCTACCTCGGCGGCCTCGGCAGCGCGGAGGACGACCTGTCCGAGCACCTCTCCAGCCGCCACGAGACCGGCGAGGTGCTCGCCGCGGGGTCCGTGCCCGTCACGGAACTCCGCGCGGCGGTGATCATCGGTTCCGGCTCGGTCTCCTTCGAGATGCTGCGCTACCTCACGGAGGTGCTGCCGATGATGGTGACCCCGAAGTGGGTCAGCACCCGGTGCCAGCCCATCGCGATCAGGGACGTCCTTGCCTACCTTGTGGCCGTGCTCGCGGACGATCCCGGCAACCACGTCTACGAGATCGGCGGGCCCGACGTCGTCGAGTACCGCGACATGATGCAGGTCTACGCGAAGGCCGCCGGGTTGCCGAAGCGCGTGCTCGTTCCCGTCCCTGTGCTGACGCCCCGGCTGTCCGCGCACTGGATCGGCCTCGTCACCCCGCTGCCGACCGGCGTCGCCAAGCCGCTGGTCGACTCGCTGCGCAACGAGGTGATCGTCCACGACCACACCGCAGAACAGAAGTTCGATGTCAGGCCGATCCCGCTGCGCCGGGCCGTCGAACTCGCGCTCGCCCGCAGCAACGCGCAGGAAGTCGAGACCCACTGGTCGGACGCGAGCACCAGCCCGGCCCAGCCGTTCGAGGGCGATCCGAAGTGGGCCGGCGGCACGCTGTTCACCGATCGCCAGGAGGCGAGGTCGCAGGCGTCCGCCGCCGACCTCTACTGGGCCTTCGCCCGCATCGGCGGACGTGTCGGCTACTACTCCCTCGACTGGGCATGGCAGGTGCGCGGGCTCATCGACCGGCTGGTCGGGGGCGTCGGGTTGCGCCGCGGCCGCAGGCATCCCGAGCAGGTGCGGCTGCACGACACCATCGACTTCTGGCGGGTGGCGGCCATCGAGCCCGGCACGCATGCTCCAGCTCGCAGCGGAGATGAAGGTGCCCGGCGAGGCCTGGCTGGGGTGGCGCATCGAGAGCATCGACGGTGCCCAGCGGATCGTCCAGACGGCGTGGTTCCGTCCCCGGGGCCTGTTCGGCCGCCTGTACTGGTACGCCATGCTGCCGTTCCACCACTTCATCTTCCGCGGCATGCTCGAAGCCATCGTCGCCGCCGGGGAATCGCGCGACAGCAGCACCACGTCACCGAAGGACGTGAAGGTCACCACCAGCTAGGCAGATCTCCTCCGGGTCAGGCCGACGACGAGTGTCCGCGTGAGTGGCAGGCTGCTGCTGGGACGTCGATGGCAGGCACGAGGAGGTCGCCATGTTCGTGCAGATGTTCACAGGGAAGGTCACGAATCGCGACGCCGTGCGCGCGGTCCTGCAGGGTTGGCCTTCAGGAGCAGGGCGTGACGCCAAGGGCTGGCTCGGGTCGACCGCGGGGATCACCGATGACGGCCAGCTGGTTGCGCTGGCACGCTTCGAGTCGGAGGACGCCGCCCGCGCCAACAGCGAACGGCCCGAGCAGGATGAATGGTGGAAGTCACTCGCAGTGAACTTCGCCGGAGAGGCGTCGTTCTTCGAGAGCAGCGAGGTCGACGACGACGTCGTCGGCGACCCGGGAACGGCAGGGTTCGTCCAGGTCATGCGCGGACGGGTGAGTGACGCCGCACGCGCCCGTGCGCTCGCCACTGACGGCACCGGCATCTGGGCCAGCTACCGCCCGGACATCCTTGCCTCGCTGATGCTCAGCCACGACGACGGCGACTACGTGATGGCGATCTACTTCACCTCCGAGGCCGAGGCCAGGAAGGGCGAGAGGAAGGAGCCACCTGACGAGCTGGCTCCCCTGATCGAGGAGATGAACGCCCTCGACGTGGGCGAGGTCACGTACTACGACCTGCGCGACCCCTGGCTCGCCGCGCCGTAGGTCACGCTGTCAGGGCCACCTGCGAGCCGAAGCGGATGGCACGCACGATCTGCACGATGCCCAGGACCACGAGCGACACTCCCAGCCACAGCCACAGCAGGGCAGCACCCCACAGGGGCGATGTGAGCACCAGTACGCCGGCGATGATGCCGATCAGCGCGTAGACGATGGTCCAGACCTTGGACGCCGAGTCGCCGATCAGCGTCAGGCCGACCACGCCCTCGACGATCCAGGAGATACCGAACAGCACACCGATGAGGACGGCCAGGCCCGCTGCAGCAGCACCGAGGTTCGAGAACGACACGATCGCAGCGATCAGGAAGAGCGCGCCGAGGGCGAGGAAGCCGAATCTCGCCCAACCGCCGATCTTGCGGCTGAAGATCCCGATGGCGAGGTTGACCACCCCGGCGATGACGGCGTACACGGCGATGATCCCAGCCACCACCACGGCGGTCTTCACCGGCCACACGAGGATCAGCACACCGATGATCAGCGACACTGCCCCGCTGACCCCGATGGCACCCCTGACGGTGTTGATGACGGACTTCTCGACATTCTTCAGGTCCAGCTCGTTGGCGTTGGCGGACATCTTCAGGCTCCTTCATTTCACGGTCCGTACAGTCCACCAGTAACCGGCGGAATCGTGAAGGCATTCCGCACCGGTTCGGACAAGGTCGTCAGGGTCTCGCCGCCGTCGCCGGGCAACGGCAGACTTGCCCCATGACACACCAGAACCTGCTGCCCGGTCCGGCCCCCACCTTCCTGCCCGCAGAAGGGCCGGACGCGGTCGCGCGCGCAGCCCTTGCGAGCGGCTCAGGGGCACGGGAAGCCGTCCCCGCCTCCCCCGCAGCATCGATCCTGTGGGCCCTGCTCGCCGAGGAGGCGCTCGCGGGACAGCAGCCGGTCGCCGCCTACGCCTACGCGCGCACCGGCTACCACCGCGGCCTGGACGCGCTCCGCAGGGCGGGCTGGAAGGGGCAGGGCCCGATCCCCGTTGACCACCAGCCCAACCAGGGCTTCCTCCGGGCCCTGCTGGCACTGTCAGAAGCGGCAGCTGCGATCGGCGAGCAGGACGAGGCCGACCGGTGCACCACCTTCCTCGCCGACTCCGGCACCTCGGCGGACGAGGTCGCTGCCCTGCGCACCACCCTGAACGAGGAGCACCTGTGAGCACCGACGTCACCATCACCTCCCGAGCCAGCGCCGAGGCCCTGGCCGACCTGTACCGGGACCTGCACCGCAACCCGGAACTCTCCTTTGCAGAGACGCGGACGGCAGGGATCGTCGCCGCGTCTCTCGCCGCGCTGGGCTACGAGGTCACCACCGGCATCGGTGGCACCGGGGTCGTTGGCATCCTGCGCCGCGGAGAAGGGCCGACCGTCCTCCTGCGCGCGGACATGGACGCGCTGCCCGTCCTCGAGGAGACCGGCCTCGACTACGCCAGCACTGCCCGCGGCACGGATCCGAACGGTACGGACATGCCGGTGATGCACGCCTGCGGCCACGACGTGCACGTCACCTGCCTGCTGGGTGCTGCCGCCGAGTTGGCGGCCGACGACGGCTGGGCGGGCACGGTGATGGCTGTCGCCCAGCCTGCTGAGGAACTCGGCACCGGCGCGCGGGCCATGATCGCCGACGGCATCTACGAACGCCTCGGCCGGCCCGATGTCGTCCTCGGCCAGCACGTGGGACCGATTCCTGCCGGCATGATCGGCCTGCACCCGGGGGCGGCGTTCGCCACGTCCGACTCCATCAAGGTCACGCTCTTCGGCAAGGGTGGCCACGGCTCGCGTCCGGAAGCGTGCATCGACCCCATCGTGATGGCCGCCGCTGTCGTGATGCGCCTGCAGACCATCGTCTCCCGCGAACTCGCCGGCTCCGACACCGCCGTCGTCTCCATCGGGACGCTCCACGCGGGCACGAAGGTGAACATCATTCCCGACACGGCGGAACTCGAGATCAACGTACGCACCTACGACGTCGCGGTGCGGGAGCACATCCTCGCAGCGATCGAGCGGATCGTTCGTGCGGAGGCGACGGCGTCGAACGCCCCGAGGCCACCCACCGTCGAACTCGTGGACTCCTTCCCGTTCCTCTACAACGACCTGGAGGGTTCGGCACGCACGACGGCCGTCCTGCGGGGTGTCTTCGGTGATGGCGCCGTGATCGACCCGGGCCCGGTCACCGGCAGCGAGGACGTGGGCGTCTTCGCGCTGACCGCCGACGTGCCGTGCGTGTTCTGGATCCTCGGCGGTGCCGACCCGGCCCTGTTCGCGGGCGCCACCACGGCGAAGGAACTGCTGACGGTGATGGCAGGGGTCCCTTCCAACCACTCACCGCACTACGCGCCGGTGATCGAACCCACCCTCTCGGTAGGAGTTGCCGCCCTCGTTGCCGCTGCCAAGGAGTGGCTGGGCGCCGCCTGACGGAGGGGTGGCCAGGGCACCGCGCGCGAGAGTTACGGTCTCGCGCCCGTTCGGCGTGCCTCCTACTGTGGGGCCATGGCCACCTTCTCAGAGCTCCTCGGGGCACAGATCAAGAACGAGTTCGCAGCTTCGCAGCAGTACGCGGCAGTCGCCGTGTGGTTCGCGCGGCAGGACCTTCCCCAGCTCGCTCGCTACTTCTACCGCCAGTCCCTCGAGGAGCGGAACCACGCCATGATGATGGTCCAGTACATGCTGGACCGCGACATCCCCGTGACGATTCCGGGCATCGGCGAGGTCCGCAACGACTTCGCCGTCGCCACCGAGCCCATCGCGCTCGCGCTGGCCCAGGAGAAGCAGGTGACCGCCGACATCGAAGCGCTGTTCACCGCTGCCCGCAGCGAGGGCAATCCGATCGGCGAGCAGTTCATGCTCTGGTTCCTGAAGGAACAGGTCGAGGAGGTGGCCTCGATGACCACGCTGCTCAACGTCGCCGAGCGCGCCGGCCAGAACCTGTTCGACCTCGAGAACTACGTCGCCCGTGAGCAGATCGGTGACGGCGGCCACGACGCCTGCCGCCCCGCAGGCAGCCGGCGGAGCGCTCTGAACGAACAGCGCGCACCCTTCTTGACCGAACACGGTCCAGAAGGGTGCGCGCTGCTTCGTCAGGCCGCCGCCACGGCGCGCGCTGGTGCGCCGGCTCGAGGGCCGACTCGAGGATCTCCCGCACGTCGGAGACGATCCGGACGCGGACGTCGGCCAGCACGTCGGCCGGCACGTCGTCCAGGTCGGGCTCGTTGCGCTGCGGCAGGAAGACCTCGGTCAGCCCGGCCCGCTGCGCGGCGAGCAGCTTCTGCTTCACCCCGCCGATCGGCAGCACCCGGCCGGTCAGCGACACCTCGCCGGTCATGCCGACCTCGGCGCGCACGGTCCGGCCGGTGAGCAGCGAGACCAGCGCGGTGATCATCGTGACGCCGGCGGACGGGCCGTCCTTGGGCACGGCGCCCGCCGGGCACGTGGAGGTGCAGCGGGTGTTCGAGCTGCTCGGGCGAGATGCCGTAGCTCGGCAGCGTGCGCCCGCACGTAGGACAGCGCGATCTGCGCCGACTCCTTCATCACGTCGCCGAGCTGGCCGGTGAGGGTCAGCGACGGCGTGGTGCCCGGCAGCAGCGACGCCTCGATGAAGAGCACGTCACCGCCCATGCCGGTCACGGCCAGGCCGGACGCCACGCCGGGGACGGCGGTGCGCTCGCGCGACTCCGGCAGGAAGCGCGGACGCCCGATCAGGTCCTTCAGGCGCCACGTCGACGCCGACCTCGCGCCGGCAGCTCCAGCCAGGTCGCGACCTTGCGGAACGCCTTGGCGAGCAGCCGCTCCATCTGCCGCACGCCGGCCTCGCGGGTGTAGTGCGCGGCGATCTCGCGCAGCGCGTCGTCGGTGACCGTGACCTCGTCGGCGGTCAGCGCGGCCCGCTCGAGCTGCCGCGGCACCAGGAAGTCGCGGGCGATGGCGACCTTGTCGTCCTCGGTGTAGCCGTCGATCGTGATCAGCTCCATGCGGTCGAGCAGGGCCTGCGGGATCGTGCTCGAGCACGTTGGCCGTCGCGATGAACAGCACGTCGGACAGGTCGAGGTCGAGCTCGAGGTAGTGGTCGCGGAACGTGTGGTTCTGCGCCGGGTCGAGCACCTCCAGCAGCGCGGCCGCCGGGTCGCCGCGGTAGTCGGCGCCGACCTTGTCCACCTCGTCGAGCAGCACGACCGGGTTCATCGAGCCGGCCTCCTTGATCGCCCGGACGATGCGGCCGGGCAGCGCGCCGACGTAGGTCCGCCGGTGGCCGCGGATCTCGGCCTCGTCGCGGACGCCGCCGAGGGACGACCCGGACGAACTTCCGGCCGAGGGTGCGCGCGACCGACTCGCCGAGCGAGGTCTTGCCGACGCCGGGCGGGCCGGCGAGCAGGATCACCGCGCCGGAGCCGCGTCCGCCGACGACCTCGCAGGCCGCGCTGCGGCGCGACGGGCGCGGACGCCCGAGGTACTCCACGATCCGCTCCTTGACCTCGTCGAGGCCGTGGTGGTCGGCGTCGAGCACGGCCCGGGCCGCCTCCAGGTCGGTGGAGTCGTCGGTCTTGCGTGCCCCACGGGCAGCTCGAGCACGGTGTCGAGCCAGGTGCGGATCCAGCCCGACTCGGGGTTCTGGTCGCTGGAGCGCTCGAGCTTGTCGACCTCGCGCAGCGCGGCCTCGCGGACGGCGTCGGGCAGGTCGGCGGCCTCGACGCGGGCGCGGTAGTCGTCGCTGCCCTCGGGCTCGCCCTCGCCGAGCTCCTTGCGGATGGCCTTGAGCTGCTCGCGCAGCAGGAACTCGCGCTTGCGCTTCTCCATCCCTCGCGGACGTCCTCACCGATCTTGTCGGTGACCTCGGTCTCGGCCAGGTGGTCGCGGGTCCACTCGATGAGCAGGCTCGAGCCGCGCCTCGATGTCCGGGGTCTCGAGCAGCTGCGCGCTTGCGGTCGTTCGAGAGGTACGGCGCCCAGCCGGCGGTGTCGGCGATGCGCGCTGGGGTCCTCGATCGCGCTGCACCGTGTCGATGACCTGCCAGGCCTCGCGGCGCTGCAGGACGGCGACGACGAGGCGCTTGTACTCCTCGGCGAGCTCGCGGACGTGGTCGGTGACGGGGGCCTCGTCGACCGGCTCGGCCTCGACCCAGAGGGCCGCGCCGGGGCCGGTGACGCCGCTGCCGATGCGGGCGCGCTCGCCCGGTGCGGAGCACGGCGGCCGGGCTCCCCCGCGGATGCGGCCGACCTTCTCCACCGACGGCGACGACGCCGAACGACGCGTAGCGGTCATCGAGCCGCGGGGCGGCCAGCAGCTCGCCGTCGGACGAGGTCTGGGCGGCGTCGATGGCCGCCTTCGCTGCCTCGTCGAGCGGGATCGGGACGATCATGCCGGGCAGCAGGACGACGTCGTCGAGGAACAGGACGGGCAGTCGTTTGGTGGTCATGGCGACTTCCTTCAGAGTTGAGTGCACCCGACTCAACCACCGATCGGCCCGACTTGTTCCCGTCTCGACGGCTCGTCGATCACACTCCTGGGAGCTCTACCCCGAGGTGTGGCCGTACACCGAGATCGAGTCGACCTGGAACTTGGGCACGGTGGTGCGGCCGCCGATCTGGGTGTCGTAGGAGATGGACCCGAGGACGGTCACCCTTGCCTTGAAACAGTCGCCCTTGACCAGGTCGCCGAGCATGATCTCGTCACTCGTGAACTCGGAATTCTCGGCGTAAGTCGTTGAGCCATAGGAAATGCGCTTCCTGGCGGGACCCGAGTTCGCGAGAAAGGTGTCCTTGCCGGTCGCGGCGTCGAACTGGGTGACCTCGCCGTAAAGGACGTAGGTCTTCCCGACGTAGGAATCCGGATCCTTCACAAGGAGCTTGAACCTGTGGGTGCTCAGCGTGGCGTACACGTCCTTGGGAGCGGGCGCCTTGGTCTTCTTGGTCGAAGGCTTCTTGGCGGGCTTCTTGGTGGCAGCTCCCGTTGCCTTGGGACTGACGGACGTGACTGCCGCGGGTGCCGAAGATGCTGCACTGCCCTTTCCCAGCATCGATGCGACCAGCGGCAGCGTGACGAGAAGGATGAGCGCCCAGAACCACACCCGCTGGTAGAGAGGCTTCCTCGGCTTCGACCGCAGGCACGGCGCCCGGCTGCGCTGCGTACTGCCCTGTCGCGCTGGACGATGCCGCCTGTGGTGCCACCTGCGGCGGACGGCGCGCCGCCACCTCCGCTGCGGACACGACGTGGGTGGTCCAGCCCTGACCGTCCCAGTAGCGGTGGGATCCGTCCGGCTGGGGATACCAACCGGCAGCGGGCAGGGACATGGACGACTCCTCGGGAACGAGTGTTGGCAACAATGCCGATCTCAGCACATTCCCGCGACCCATTGTCAGTCCCCGACAGAGTGACTTCTCTGCATTCCCGTCAACCCTGACTCGCATTTCCGGGCGGCAGGCATGTCGCCATTCCGGCATTTCGGGGCATCCCCGAATTGCCGGGCACCCGGGACTACCCGAACGGGATGCCCGTGAAGCCAGCGAGGACGTCGAGCACCTCGCCCTGGAAGCGCTCGTCGTGGGCGGAGGCATGCGGCTGGCTGCGGTGCTGGTGGTGCCAGTAGCCACCCGAGGTCAGGGCGTCGGGATCGTCGCTGGTGGCCAGCCACTCCTGGGTGACATGTCCGAGGCGCAGGTCGTCGGGAGCGTTCGGGCCACCCATCCGCGTCGGCACCCAGCCGGGGTCGACAGCGTTGCTGAGCACCCCAGGCCAGTGCCGCGCCAGAGCGAGCGTGAGCGTGGTCACGAACAGCTTGCTGTCGGAGTAGGAGCCGGTGACGCTGCCACCGGCCCAGTCCAGGCCCGCCAGCCTTGGGCGACCGCTGCGATGGGCGCCGCTGCTCAGGTAGACCAGCCGGTCGGGCCGGTACATCAGCATGGTCAGCGCGTACGGCGCAACGATGTTGACCGGCATGATCGCCGGGCCGGTGTAGACCCCGGCGTTGTGGATGACCGCATCCATGCGTCCCAGCCGGTTGGCCTGCTCGGCGACATCGCGGGTCTGGTCGAGGTGGGCAAGGTCGCCGACAACCACGTCCGCACCCCGGTCGACGAGCGCGCCGACCGCGTCAAGGCGATCACGGTTGCGGACGTGCACGACCACATCGTGACCGGCAGCCAGCAGGGTGTCTGCGGCGGCGTGACCCAGCCCGTCCGCCGATCCGGTCACCAGCACGCGCATGGTCGACGTCCTTCCTTCAGTCGTGGATTCACCACAGCAGAGGCTAGACCGCAGGTCAACGGCGTCAGGGCGGGCGTCAGCCCAGGTCGTGGTTGGTGACGAACATCCTTGTCGGGTCCACCCGGTCGCGCACGGCGCGCAGCCGGCTCAGGGTGGCGTCGTCGAAGACCGAAGCCGGATCGACTTCCTGATCGGTGAAGTTGAGGAAGTGGCGCCCGCTCGACCACGGCCGCAGCGCCCCGGCCGCCCTGGCCGTGTCCGCGCCACCCTGCATGCGCTGCTCCGCTGACGCCCCACTGGCGAGGAAGAAGGCGGAATAGGCTCCGCGTACCTGATTCAGTGCTCCACCGCCGGCGGCCGGACGTCCAAGGGCGCCACCGAGTTGGCGGATCTCCGCGCTCACGAGCGAGGTGTCCGCGTCCGCGCCGGCGATCGCGACGAGCGCCCCGACTGCATCGACGTCGAAGTCGTCGAGCAGGAGATGGCTCGAGACGCCGGCGCTGGGGAGTTCCGGGTCGAAGTGCAGGCGCGTGAGGTCAACGGCAGGCGTGGCGGTGAAGGTGTCCACCGACGGGTCGAGGGCCCGCAGCGGAGCGAGCAGTCTCGCCGCCAGCGCAGGGTCGCCGAGGACCGCGCCGTCGATGACCACCACCTGCCGTCCCGGGAAGACGTTCCGGGTCCCGGACACGCCGGGTCGGCCGAGCAGTCGGAGCGATGTGGTGGCCTCCTCGGGAAGGCCGTGCGTCCACTTCGCCCAGGCCCGGGCGACCTTGCCGGTCACCGCCGGGTCGTCCCACAGCAACACGCCGGCATAGGCCTCCGCCAGTGGCAGCAGCTCGAATTCCAGTGCCGTGACCACGCCGAAGCTGCCACCACCGCCGCGCAGCGCCCAGAACAGCTCTGGCTCGCTGTTGGCGTGGACGCGGTGCAGCGAGCCGTCGGCGAGCACGATCTCCACCGCAACGACGTGACTGCACGCGAGGCCGAACTTCCGCGAGTACCAGGACAAGCCACCACCGAGGGTGTAGCCGGCAACCCCGATGTCGGGTCCGCTGCCGTGCAGCGCCGCGAGCCCGTGGAGGGACGCCGCCTCCGCGACCCGCTGCCACGCCGTGGCGCCGACCACCCGTGCAACGCGGCGTCCCGGGTTGATCGTGACGTCGCTCGACCCGGTCATCCGCAACAGGAGGGTGTTTTCCACCCGTCCGGCCAGCGGCGCTGCACTGTGCCCGGTGCTCTGCGGCACGACCTTCAGGCCGGCGGCGGCTGCGGCACGGACCACCTCCACCACCTCGGCTGCGCTGGACGGCGTGGCGACGGCTGCCGGGCGCTGGTCGACAGCGAGGTTCCACGGGGTGCGCGAGCGGTCGTAACCGTCTTCGCCGGGCAGGAGGACCAGCCGGCCAAGGCTTGCACGCAGGCTGCTGGCGGCCGCTGCTGCGCCAGTGGAGACGGATAGAGCCATCACAGTTCCTCCCCGGACGGCGTGGCCGGCGCTTCAGGGGTGGGCGCAGCCACGATTGCCGAAGCCCCGGATGCTCCAGCCTCGTGGCCCAGCGTTCCCGCTTGCCGGAGCCACGTCCAGCCTTGACGCCCCGCTTGGTGCTGCACTTGGTCAGGGTGACCAAGCGCCGGAGCGGGCCCCGACCGTCCTCCCCCAGGAGGTCGGGGCCAGGTCTCAGGGCGGGGTCAGGCCACCTTCACCTTGAACTTCCCGGACACCGCAGGAGCGAAGTCGGAGCTCCCGGCGAACCGCACCCGGAAGTAGGTCGCCTTCGTGATGGCCGGACCGGTGATCGTGAACTTGCCCTCGACATTGGTGAGCGCGAACGCGCCGGCATGCCAGGTGGAGCCATTGCTCGAGTACTGCAGCTGGACCGACTTGCCGGAGACCGGAACGCCGCCCGAGGTGAGGAGCGTCCCCGAAACCATCGGCTTGGCTCCCTTGGCCACCGACTTGTGCGCACCAGCCTTCACCACCGGTGGAGTGATCGTGCGCAGGAAGACCTGGTCCGCACCAGCCTTGTCGTCCTGGTAGACGATCCGGTTGCCGGAGATCGCTGCGTTCCAGTAGTAGCCGGTCGCCGTCACGGGAGTCGCAATGCCGCTCGCGACGTCATAGAGGTAGATCCCCTCGTTCCGCTCGTCCTGCCAGACGATCCGCCCGGCAGAGACCGCGACGAAGCCCTGGAAGCCGGCTGCGATCGCCACCGGCGACTCGGTGTGGGTCCCGAGGTTGTACCTGTAGATGTCGTTCCCCGTTGCCGCGTTGCGCTCGTCCATCCAGGCCACCAGCTTGCCGTCGATCCTCGCAAGGGATGGCTTGGCCGGGCTCTTGGTCAGCTGGGTCTGCTTCTTCGTGCTGAGGTTGTAGCTGTACAACTGGTCGTTGGCGGTCGCGCCCTTGGGGTAGCCCTGCCAGATCACCGTTGTGCCGGAAATGTCGCAGGCTCCGGCGATCATGTTCTTCGGCGAGATCGCCTTCGCCTTCCTGGTGGAGAAGTTGTAGACGTAGATTCGCCTGCTCTTCTCGTAGCACAGGCGAATGCCGTCGATCTTCGGCATCGACCCGCTGACGAGGCGCTTGTGCGTTCCGTTGGAAAGGTTGTGGTACCAGATCCCGAAGGTCGACTTGCCGTTGCCGTAGTCCGTCCAGACGACGCGATTGCCGGAGATCACGGCGTCCTCATACGCGCTGTGCTTCGGTGTGAGGATGCGGTCCTTTCCCGTCTTCAGGTCGCGAACCCTGATGTCGTACAGGATGTCGGGATCATCGGGATCACCGACCTCGCGCTGGTTGCGGAAGTCCGAATAGACCACCTTGACTCCGGAGATGTCCGGGAAGCCCGCGTAGGCGACGCCTGTCGTGAGTGCCTTCTCCGCGCTCAACCAGGCGGCTGCGGCTGGTGTTGCGGGACGGAGCGCGAGCGCTGTGACAGCGAGCGCAACCGAGACGACAGCACGGACAACAAGGCCAGAGAACTTGCTTGCCATAATTTCCCCTCTTCGGCAAGCAGCAATTTTGCTGTGTAACTGACGCTAGTCCTGGGGTGAAGTAACAGGCAATGGCTTGCCGCCCTCTCGTACGCGTCAAGTCCGAACCCGTCTGGCAGGAGGAAGTCACATGACAGTACGAATCGGCATCAACGGCTTCGGCCGCATCGGACGGAGCTACCTGCGGGCGGCGCTGGCCAACGATGCGGACATCGAGGTGGTGGCCGTCAACGACATCACCGACGCGGCAACCCTTGCCACGCTGCTCGAGTGGGACTCCATCTCGGGGCACCTCGAAGGCGTCGGCGTCGACGGTGACACCATCACGGTCGGCGACAGCATCCTGAAGGTGTTCGCGCAACGCGATCCGGCGGCCATCCCGTGGGGCTCGGTCGGGGCCGATGTGGTGATCGAGTCCACCGGGTTCTTCGCCGACGGGCCGAAGGCGCTCGCCCACCTCGCCGGGCGGCGCGAGGAAGGTGATCATCTCTGCGCCGGCCAAGGGTGCGGTGCCCACCTTCGTGCTCGGCGTCAACGACGCGAACCTCGACCCGACGGCGTCGGACGTGTTCTCCAACGGATCCTGCACCACCAACTCGGTGGCGCCGCTCGCGAAGGTGCTCAACGACAGCTTCGGCATCGAGAGCGGCCTGATGACGACGATCCACGCGTACACCGGCGACCAGCGACTGCACGACGCCCCGCACTCCGACCTCCGTCGAGCGCGGGCCGCTGCCGTCTCGACGATCCCCACCTCCTCCGGCGCGGCGAGCGCTATCGGGAAGGTGATCCCCGAACTGGACGGGAAGCTGACCGGCCTCGCCCTGCGCGTCCCCGTGCCGGTGGGCTCGATCACCGACCTGACCGTCGTGCTCACCCGCGCTGCGAGTGTCGACGAGGTCAACGGCGCCTTCCACGCTGCCGCCGCCTCGGGACCGCTGCAGGGCTACCTGCAGTACTCGGAAGCCCCGCTGGTCTCCGTCGACATCGTGGGCAACCCGCATTCGACCATCTTCGACGCCCCGCTCACGCAGGTCGTCGGCAACCAGGTGAAGGTGTTCGGCTGGTACGACAACGAGTGGGGATTCTCCAACCGGCTGGTGGAGTTCTCCGAGCGCGTCGGTCAAGCGGTGTAGCACGACGTTCGACGGGTTGCCCCCACGGCACGCGGTGCCGCCGAGAATCGGCGGCACCGAGCTGGCCAGATGGAGTCAGCCACCGGGGTCAGGACGCAGGGCGCAGGGAACCTAGGCGGTGATCCGCAGCGCCAAAGCCATCAGCGTCACGCTGACATAGCCCTTCTTCTGCCCGATCACCCTTGCGGTGATGCTGTGGCCAAGGTCGAACCTCTTCAACCGGTAGGTGGAATGGGTTGCCTTCGGGATCTTGTGACCATCCCGGTACCACTGGCGATGAATCGTCGTGGGGGTGGGTGACCAGCCCGAGATGACAACCTTCAAGACGTGGCCGGGCTTCGGCGTCCCGGTGATTGTCGGCACCGGAGCAGTGAACTGCCCGGGTGCGACCTTCTGGGTTGCCGTCGACGGCCCCAACGATCGCGAAACCTGCGAACTCTTGCCGAGTTGGAACACCCCTAGCCGTGGGCACCTGAACAGCCATCCGCCGGGGGCCGAATCACAACGCCGCCAGGCAAACGACAGGAGCACCAATGACGAACGAACCCTATGACCGGGGCCTCGACATCCTCCGGGACAGCGAAGCCGACGAGGACTTCCGCACGACGTCAGACGTCCTCTCCCCCGACCCCACCACGGGGCGCGGGACCGGCACCAATCAGTATCCCGATACGGGCGATGGTCAGCGCGGGCTGGATGACTCGCAGCCGACTCCCGTGACCAGCGACCAGACGCCGGAAGGCGTGGCGCTGGGCAGCGAGGGCGACGACGACCTGACCGGCAGCGCCTACGATCCCGCAGACGACCTGGCCGGTTCGCCGGCCAACGCCGGTGGCGCTTCCGGTGCACAACGCTGGCCCCCGTCAGCACCGCTGCAGCGAAGGAAGCAGCCGGCCACGCCGTCGAGAAGGCCGGTGACGTCGCCGGTTCGGCGGCGGAGAAGGCAGGCGAGCTGAAGGACGTCGCGCTGGAGCGTGGCGGCGACGTCGCCGCCGTTGCGAAGGACGAACTGGCCCGTCTCGCCCAGGAGGCACGCTCAGAGGTGCAGTCGCTCTGGTCGAACGCCTCCGAGCAGCTCCGTGGACAGGCGGCCACCGGCCAGCAGCAGCTGTCCGAGCTGTTGCACTCCCTGGCAGGTGAACTCGGCGAGATGGCTTCGAAGTCGGACAACACCGGCCCGCTGACGGCCCTGGCCAAGCAGGCTGCCGCCAAGGGCGGCGAGTGGTCGCACTGGCTCGCGAACTCCGAACCTGCCGACGTGCTGACGCAGGTGCGGCGGTTCGCTCGGCGTCGTCCGTTCGTCTTCCTCGCCAGTGCTGCGCGTCGCCGGCGTGGTGGTCGGACGACTGGGCCGTGGCCTGATGGCGGCCGGGGACACCGAGCACACTGCGACCCGGATGGTCGACAGCACGTCCGCGTCCGTCCCTGCGACCGCAGGGGTCACGACTCCTCCGGTGATCACCTACGAGGAAGTCCCCTCTTTCGGCACCGGCGAAGCGCCGGAGCAGCAGGAGGCCTACCCCTCGCAGGCGACCGCGGACAACCCCTACGGCGTCAGCGGGGGCGCACGATGACCGAGTCACTCTCCCGTTGCGACCTCCGGGGTCCCGCCCGTCCCGGTGCGTGAGGAGCGGTCGATCGGTGAGCTGATGGGCGATGTCAGCCGCGACCTGTCGCTCCTGCTCCGCCAGGAGGTCGATCTGGCGAAGGCGGAGTTGAAGGAGTCGACCAGCCGGATCGGCAAGGGCTCCGGCATGCTGGCCGGCGCCGGCGTCGCCGGTTTCCTGACCCTGTTGTTCATCTCCATCTCGCTGTGGTGGGGCCTGGGCCTGCTGATCGGCAACGCCTGGTCGGGCCTGGTGGTCGCCATCATCTGGGCGATTGTGGCCGCCATCCTGGTCTCCGTCGGACGCGGCGAGCTGAACCGGGTGCAGGGGCCTGCCCACGACGGCAGAGACCGTCAGCAAGATCCCGAATGCACTGAAAGGCAATGAGGAGGAGAACCGATGAGCACCAATCCTGACCAGATCCGCGAAGAGATCGAACGCACCCGCGCAAGCCTGAGTGACAACGTCGATGCGCTCGCCTACGAGGCCAATCCCGCGCACATCGCCCAGCGCCAGGTCGAGAAGGTCAAGGCCTCCGGGTCGCGGCTGCTCGACCGGATCATGGGCTCGGCAGAGGACGTCCGCGATGCGGCTGTGGATACCGCGCACGGCGCTGTCGATGCCGTCTCCGACCGGGCTGCAGCCGTGGGTGACGCGGTGGCGAACGCCCCGCAGGCCGCCCGTCGGCAGACCCAGGGCAACCCGGTCGCCGCCGGCCTCGTGGCGTTCGGGTTGGGCCTGCTGATCGCCTCGCTGATCCCGGCCTCCCGCAAGGAGGAGGAGCTGGCACAGTCGATCAAGGAACAGGCGCAACCCCTCACCGACCAGGTGGTGGGTGCTGCGAAGGAGGTGGCGGGGAACCTCGCCGAGCCGGCCCAGCAGGCGGTCGAGAACCTCAGGGAGTCGGCGTCCGACGCCGTCGACACCGTGCAGTCGGAGGGCGCAGAGGCGGTCGCCGACGTCCAGGACCTCGCCCGTGACTCGGCTGCGGACGTGCAGGACGCTGCCCGTCAGGCTGCTGGCGAAGTGAAGGATGAAGCCACCCGGGGGGCGGGTACGGCCAGCTGAGCTGGTGGCTGGATCCTGCGCCGGAGGCACTCGTGCCTCCGGCGCAGGGCCGTGTTGCCGCGGTCAAGGACTTCAGCGAGAGCGGCACGGAGTGACGCCCGCCGGGATGAAAAGCCCGGTGCCCCGCGTTCAACTCGCAGTGGGGCACCGGCCCAACGCCAGGCCCCCGTTCTGTTCGACCACCAGAAATGAAGGCAATCCGATGTCCGACCATGCCCTGCGCACCTACGACTCGATCCTCGACCTGCTGCCGAGCGTGGAGAACCCGACCCCGATCGTGCGGCTGCGCCACATCGGCGGCTTCCAGCACGCGCAGGTCTACGCCAAGCTCGAGTGGTACAACCCGTTCGGCGCAGTGAAGGACCGGGTCGCAGCGAATCTCGTTCGGGACGCGGAAGAACGTGGTGAGGACCTCGAGAACCTGGTGGAGCCGACCTCCGGCAACACCGGCATCGGCCTTGTCATGGTGTCCAACGCGCGTCGCTACGGCTTCTCCGCGACGCTGTCCAAGGAGATCCCGCTGGAGAAGCGGACGGCCCTGCGGCTGTTCGGCACCGACCTCGTCGAGCTGGACGATGACCTCTGCCCGATGCCCGGACAACCCGAAGGTGCGATGGAGAAGGCCGCTGAGCTCGGCCGAGCGCCCCGGCTGGACGCAGCTCAACCAGTACGTCAATCCGGCCAACCCGGAGGCGCACTACCTGACCACCGGTCCGGAGATCTGGCGCCAGACCGGCGGAGCCGTGACGCACTTCGTGGCCTCCCTCGGCACCTGCGGCACGATCACCGGCGCGGGCCGCTTCCTCAAGGAGCAGAACCCGGACGTCAAGGTGATCGGTGTGCACCCGACCCCCGGCCACGACATTCCCGGAGTGCGCAGCCGGCGCGCCCTCGCCGTGACCGACTTCTTCACCCCGGACGAGTACGACGGCATCATCGAGATCAGCGACGACGAGGCCTACGGCCTGTGCCAGCGGCTGCACCTCGAGGAGAGCATCATCGCCGGCCCCAGCTGCGGCCTCGCGCTCGCCGGCGCTCTCCGTGCGATTCCGGACGAGCCCGGCGTGGTGGCTGTCGTTGTCTTTCCCGACAACGCCTTCAAGTACCTGTCCTCCTTCCGGCGGCACCTGCCCGACCTGTTCCCGCCGGAGCCCGAAGCGGTCGCTGCCCCGGCGAACCCGTTCGCGGAGCACCTCGAGGCAGCGTTCGCGCAGGCCAAGAGCGGGCCGGACGTCATTGACGTGCACGAGGCGAAGCGGTTGCTGGATGCGGGCGTCACGGTGATCGATGTGCGCAATCCCCCGGAAGTCGCCCGCATGCAGATCCCGCAGAGCGTCAAGCTGTCGCTGCCGGACCTGTCGCAGGGCAGTTCCGAGGGACTTCCCTTCGACCTGGACACGCCGGTGGTCACCATCTGCGCCGCCGGCACACGATCCCTCTACGCGCTGCTGCTTCTGAAGGCCCGGGGATACCGCGACGTGAAGAGCGTCGACGGTGGCATGGGGGCCTGGGTGGCCGCGGGATTGCCCGCAGCCCCGGGTTCGGTCTAGCGACCACTGGACGGGACATGCGTTCCGCCATGTGGGCAATCACCTGATCGGTGTCGCCACTCCACCAGGCAATGCCGTAGGGTAATTCACCATGAGCACCCAGCACAGCAAGGCGATCACTGCGCCTCGTTCGCTGCGGTGTTGTCTGTGCCCGGCGTGTTGCTGACGACCCACTCGTCAGTCTTCGCGCCCGATCCGGCGAGGCTTCGTTCCGCCGGGGACGCCAGACACAAGGGCCAATGGCCAGCTGACTTCCCTTCGAATCGGGTCTGCGCGAGGACTGCGCCCTCCACCGGACCATTCGATTTGAAGGAATCACCATGTCCCTGCCCACCACCCCTCGTCGTGGCCTGCTCGCCGGCGTCGTCGCCGCAGCAACAGCCCTCACGCTCACGGCTTGCTCGAATATTCCTCAGGAGGCAAGCCCCGGTTCCGCCGTCACCCTGAACATCGTCGGGTTCGCCGTGCCCGCGGAAGCCAACAAGCGGATCGGCGAAGCCTGGAACACAACCCCGGATGGCGCAGGGGTGGGCTTCCAGACGTCCTATGGCGCATCAGGTGACCAATCGCGCAACGTCGCCAACGGGCAACCGGCCGACTACGTCCACTTCTCCCTCGAAGGTGACGTCACCCGTCTCGTCGACAAGAAGCTCGTCGCCGCTGACTGGAACGCCGGACCCCACAAGGGCATCGTGTCGAAGTCCGTCGTCGCCCTCGTCGTCCGACCCGGGCAACCCCCTGGGGATCAAGGGCTGGGACGACATCGTGAAGCCCGGCGTCGAAGATCGTCACCCCGAACCCGAGCTCCTCCGGCGCCGCACGCTGGAACATCCTGGCCGCGTGGGCCCACGTCACGGGTGCGGGTGGCACCGACGCCGAGGCCGAGGCCTACCTCACCCAGCTCTTCCAGAACGTGGTCGCGCTGCCGGGCAGCGGCCGGGACGCGACAACGGCTTTCACCGGCGGCACCGGCGACGTCTTCTCTCCTACGAGAACGAGGCGATCCTCGCCCGGCAGAAGCAGGGCGACGACTTCGACTACATCGTCCCGGACGACACCCTCCTGATCGAGAATCCCGGCGCCGTGCTGGTCGACGCCAACCCCAAGGCCAGGCTGTGGCTCGACTACGTCCTTTCCGACGCCGGCCAGGAGATCTTACGCCGAGACCGGCTTCCGTCCGCTCGACGGCAAGGTCGGGCGCCGACGTCAAGGGGGCCAACGACCCGAAGAACCCGTTCCCGGAGCCCAAGCACCTGTACACGATCGAGACGGACTTCGGCGGATGGCCGGCGACGAACACGAAGTTCTTCACGGAGGGCACGGGAATCATCCCCAAGCTGCTGTCGCAGACCGGCAAGGGATGAGCCTTGACCACCACTGACCCCGGGCTCTCCGGGATCGACCTCGACGTCCCGCCCGTGAAGCAGTCACGAGGACGGGCCGCCGGCACGCAGCGCTCCCTCACCCCGGGCTCCAGCCTCGGTCTGGGGATCGCCGTCGTGTGGTTCAGCCTGCTCGTGCTGATCCCCCTCGCCGTCGTGATCGGGACCGGCGTTGCCGGCGGGCTGGAACGGTTCTGGGCAGCGTTGACGAACCAGCAGACCCTCAACGCCATCGGGCTGACCGTCGGCATCTCGCTGGTGGCGACGGCCGTCAACGTCGTCGTGGGCACGATCATCGCCTGGGTGCTCGTGCGCGACCGGTTCTGGGGCAAGTCGCATCCTCAACGTGATCATCGACATCCCGTTCGCCCTGCCGACGATCGTCGCCGGGCTGGTGCTGCTGTCCCTGTACGGTCGCGGGCAGCCCGCTGGGCGTCGACGTCGCCAACACCCGCTGGGCCGTCGGCCTCGCGATCGCGTTCGTCACCCTGCCGTTCGTCGTCCGGACCGTCCAGCCCGTCCTCGAGGAGCTCGATGCGCGACGTGGAGGAGGCGGCAGCCTCACTGGGCGCCAGCAGCCTGACCACCTTCCGGCGGGTGATCCTGCCGAGCCTCTTCCCCGCGATCACGGCCGGTGCCGCGCTCTCGTTCGCTCGCGGGATCAGCGAGTACGGCTCCCTCGTGCTGCTCAGCGGCAACCTGCCGAACCGCACCGAGGTGGTCATCGGTCCGGGTGCTCACCTACATCGAGAACGGCGACCTGGCCTCGGCCGCCGCGATCGCGACCGGCATGCTGGTCGTCGCGCTCGCCGTGATCGTCGCCCTCGACGTGATCCAGCGAAGGGTGGCCCGCCGTGGTTCGTGAGTCTCGGCTCCTCGTGCGCTGGGGCCTTCGCGCCTTCGCCATCGCCTACGTCGTGCATGCTCGTGCTCTGGCCGGTCGCGCTCGTCGTGCACGCACACCTTCGCCGACGGCTTCGGCAACGCTCATCCAGGCACTGTCCGATCCCGGTGGTCATCCGCGGCGCTGCACTCACCGCCCAGGTGACGGTGTGGTCCGTCGCTGCTCAACCTGGTCTTCGGCGTCGGGATCTCGCTCCTGCTCGTCCGCTACGACTTCCGCGGGAAGCGTGCGCTGTCCGCGCTGGTCGACCTGCCGCTGTCGGTGTCGCCGGTCGTCGTCGGTCTCGCGCTGATGCTGGTCTACAACCGCGACGCACCGGTTGGTTCGGGCCGTCCTGTACGGCATCGGCTATCCAGATCATCTTCGCCACCCCGGGCATGATCCTGGCCACCGTGTTCGTCGCCCTGCCGCTCGTCGTCCGCGAGGTCGTCCCGGTCCTCGACCGAGATCGGCGACGACCAGGAGCAGGCCGCCCGCAGCCTCGGCGCAACGCGGCTGGCAGACGTTCTGGCGGATCACCCTGCCGAGCATCAAGTGGGCGGTCGTCTACGGCGTCGTGCTCAGCCCTCGCGCGCTCCCTCGGGGAGTTCGGAGCCGTCAAGGTCGTCTCGGGCAACATCGCCGCTGAGGACCCAGACCGCCACGCTCGTCGTCGAGGAGAAGTACCAGAACTTCGAGCAGGGCACGGCCTACGCGATCGCCTTCATCCTCGCCTTCGCGGCGGTGCTCTGCATCGCTGTCGTCATCGATCCTGCGCCCCAAGGAGAAGCAGCACATGAGCATCGATGATCAGCGGCGTCAACAAGAAGTTCGGCGACTTCGTCGCCCTCGACGACGTCAACGCTCACCATCCCCACCGGCCAGCTGACCGCGCTGCTCGGCCCCTCCGGCGGCGGCAAGTCCACCCTGCTGCGGATCATCGCCGGGCTCGAGACCGCCGACTCCGGCACCGTCGGCATCGAGGGCGTCGACGCGACACGCGTGCCGCCGCAGCAAGCGCAACGTCGGCTTCGTCTTCCAGCACTACGCGGTGTTCAAGCACATGACCGTTGCGAAGAACGTCGCCTTCGGCCTCGAGATCCGCAAGAAGCCGAAGGCCGAGATCGAGGCGCGGGTGGACGAGCTGCTCGCGCTCGTGCACCTGTCGCAGTTCGCACACCGGCTGCCGTCGCAGCTCTCCGGTGGCCAGCGGCAGCGCATGGCGCTGGCCCGGGCGCTGGCGGTCGAGCCGAAGGTGCTGCTGCTCGACGAGCCGTTCGGCGCGCTCGACGCCAAGGTCCGCAAGGAGCTGCGCGACTGGCTGCGGCGCCTGCACGACGAGGTCCACGTGACGACGGTCTTCGTCACCCACGACCAGGAGGAGGCCCTCGAGGTCGCCGACGAGATCGTGGTCATCAACGAAGGGCGGATCGAGCAGATCGGCACACCGGACGAGCTCTACGACGAGCCGGCCAACGACTTCGTGATGGGCTTCCTCGGCGAGGTGACCACCCTCGGGCACCACCTGATCCGCCCGCACGACATCACCGTGCACACCAGCCCGGTGCCGCATGCCATCGCTGGCACCATCGTCCGGCACCTGAGGATCGGGTTCGAGGTCCGGATCAACATCCGCCCGGACGGTGCGGCCGACGAGTCCTCCGATGTCATCGTCACCCTGACAAGGACCTTCGCGAACGCCCTCGGGCTGGCCGACGGTGGACGGGTGTGGCTCGAGCCGGAGAAGGGCGCCATGACCGTGCCTGTGCTGGCTGCTGCGCCGGGAGCCACGTCGGGGAAGGCGAGTTCCACGGCCGCCTGAGTTCGGGCGGCGACCTGGCCTCAACCCCTCAAGGCACCTCGCCGGTGACCGACGATCCGCGCAGGCAGCTGCTGCCAGTACGGTTTGCGCGTGGAGAAGACCGATGCGGCCACCTGGGCGGAGCTGGTGCTGCGGCGCTACGCGCGCCAGACCAACCGGCTGATCGCCGGGCGCGTCTTCGCCATTCGCGGGAACGGTCCCTCCGCCGATGCCCTGCGCTCGGCCCTTGTCGACATCGGTGCGCGAGTGGTCACCCCGGCCTCCGACCAGCGGGTCGACACCTGCTTCGAGGCCGAACCGCCCGACCTCTTCGCCGCGCTCAGCGCTTCCTACCTGGACGAACCACGAGACGGGGCAGCAGAGCGCATCGCCTGGGCACGTCGCCATATGCCCGTCGTCGAGGCGCTCGGCCAGCGCCTGGCCGGCTCGGGCCTCCTGGCCGGCCGGCGCGTCGGCATCTGCCTCGTGCTGGAACCCAAGACCGCCGTGCTGGCCCGCGTGCTCGCGGAGGCGGGTGCCGAGGTGAGCCTGTACGCCCACCCCGAGGAGACCGACGCAGTGGTGGCCACCGAACTGCGGGACGGCGGCATCCCGGTCTTCGGCGGACTCGACGACTCCGAGGACGGCGAGCAGGACAGGTTCCTCGCCCAGCGACTGCACGTGCTGATCGACGACGGGTCGCGCCTGATCCGTCGCCTCATCGCCACCCCCGGTGCCGCGTCCGAACTGGTCGGTGCAGCCGAGGAGACCACCAGCGGACTGCGGCCCCTTCGGGAACTGGCGGGACTCCCCTTCCCGGTCATCGCCGTGAACGACGCCCGCACCAAGTCGCTGTTCGACAACGCCCACGGCACCGGCCAGTCGTGCCTGCTGACGATCCTCGACCTGCTCGACCCGGATCGAGCCGGCTGGGGCCTGCGCGGACGCACCGTTGCCGTCGCCGGCTTCGGACCCGGTCGGCGAGGGCTTCGCGCGCAACGTCCGTGCCCTCGGCGGCGCGGTGCTGGTTGCCGATCCCGACCCGGTCGCCGAACTCAGGGCCCGCTTCGCCGGCTACCGCACCGGGCCGCTCGAGGAACTCGTCGCCGCAGCCGACCTGATCGTCTCCGCGAGCGGCTATCCGCACACGATCACTCCGGGGGTCCTCGAGGCTGCCCGTCCGGGCGCAGCTGTTGCCGTCGCCGGTGGGGTCGAGGACGAGGTCGACTGGCAACTCGCCCTCGACGCCGGCGCCACCTTCGCACCGGTTCGGGAGCACGTGGAGGACCTGCGCCTCGCGTCCGGCAACTCCGTCCGGTTGCTCGATCGCGGCGGTTGCATCAACTGCACCGCCGGCGAGGGCAACCCCATCGAGATCATGGACCTGTCCTTCGCCGTCCAGCTCGCAGCCGTGGAACTGCTGCTCACCGGCCACCTGTCCCCCGGACTCCACCCCGTCCCTGCGTCAGCCGATGAACTGATCGCCCGCCTTGCCCTCGATCGATCCCTGGAGTCCTGATGCCGATCACCGTCTATTCCGCCGACATCGTCGTGCCGGTGACAGCACCGGCGGTCCACAACGGCGCCGTCGCCGTCCAGGGCGGACGGATCCTGCACGTCGGCACCCGCGAGTGGGTCCTCGGCACGTTGCGGGGTGCGACCACGCCCGTCACGGAGGTGCACTGGCCCGGCGTGCTCCTGCCCGGACTGGTGAACGCGCACACCCACCTGCAGTACACCGGCATGGCACACGTCGGGGCGGCCCGGTACACCGGCTTCGAGGACTGGTGGGCCAGTTTCGACGCTGTCTACGAGGCTGGCGGGCATGACTGGGGCGGCTCCGCAGCTTCGGGAGCGCAGCAGTCCCTTGCTGCCGGGGTCACAAGCCTCGCCGACGTGGTCACCGACGTCGAGGCCGTCGGGGCGCTGCACGGCGCAGGGCTGCGCGGCGTCGTGTACTGGGAGGTCATCGGCTGGGCCAACGACCGGTGGCGGGCAGAGGGCATCGCCCGGGTCGAGGCCGAACTCGACCGCATCCCCACGCCCCCGGCGATCGGCGTCTCGCCGCACGCCCCGTACTCCCTCGACACCGAGCCATTGCTCGACCTCCCCGACGTCGCGCGCCGTCGCGGCGCGCGGCTGCACATCCACCTGGGCGAGTCCGCGACAGAAGGCGGGCCGCTCACTGGCCCAAGGGACGAGACCTGGCGCAACGTGGACGCGGAGAGCTTCCAGGCACTGCGAAGGGACGGCTTCGCAGCCAGCGCCACCGACTTCGTCGACCAGCTCGGCGTGCTCGGCCCGGACTGCCACATCGCCCACGGGATCTACCTCAACGCCCACGACCGCTCCCTGCTGCGGGCCCGCACCACAGCCGTTGCGCTCTGCCCACGTTCGAACGCTGTCATCGGCCTCGACGAGCCCCCGGTCGCCGCCTACCTCACCGAGGGCAACCTCGTGGCTGTCGGCACGGACTCGCTGGCGTCCTCCCCCTCACTCGACCTGCTCGCCGACGTGGCAGCCCTGTACGACATCGCCCGCAGGCAGGGCTACGGCGCGGGCGACCTCGCGTCCCGGCTGTTGCGCGCCGCAACCCTTGGCGGGGCGATCGCACTGGGCATGGCCACCGGACCCGACCGCGTCGGGCAGCTGCAGGTGGGATCGCTGGCCGACCTGGCCTTCATCGACGTCACCGGAGCGACGGTGCGGGAGGCGATCGAGAACGTGGCAACAGACGGTGCCGGACGGGTGGCGGCGACCCTCCTCGGCGGCGAGGTCCGCTGGGCAGGCCCGGCGTGGGCCGACCGGGCTGACCAGGTGTCGGCGGGAGTGTGAGCATGCCCGACCGTGAGGTGCCCGCCCTGGCAGCCGAGCTGGGCATGGAGCCGCATCCTGAGGGCGGCTGGTTCGTCAGTACGTGGACCGCCGGCCCGACGGTCGAGACCCCGAAGGGGACGCGTCCCACAGCGACGCTGATCCACTTCTTGCTGCCGGCCGGCGAGGTGTCCGCGTGGCACGCGGTCGTCTCCGACGAGGTCTGGCTGTGGCACGGTCCGGCCGACCTCGCTCTGCAGTTGGGCGGCACCGGCGAAGAGCCGGACGCGGACGGCCCCGTCCACACCCTCGGCCCCGCCGCTGCTGGACGCCCGGCACTCTTCCAGGTGCTGGTGCCCGCCGGGACCTGGCAACGGACGCTGCCCGGCACGGCCGAGGTTCTGGTCAGTTGTCTGGTCTCGCCGGGGTTCGACTACGCCGACTGGAGACTCTTCGAGTCGTGATTTGTCCGGCCACCGAACCGATTAGACCAGATAGTGGACGAACCAATAGCCTCGTGATCATTCAACCGAACCATGCCATCGGGGTGTGGTCGATCGAGTCGAAAGGATTCACGGGACCATGACACGGTATTTCTCACGCGTCGTAGCCGTCGCCGCATCAGCGGCATTCGCGCTTGGCCTCGCGGCCTGTGCGACTGGCTCCACCCCCTCGGCCTCCAAGGCCGCTACCGAAAGCACCACGCCGTCGGCCAGTGCCTCTGCTGACGTGAAGCAACTCACCGTCACGCCGGGAAAACTCACCATTGCCACCGGAAAGCCCGCGTATTCGCCGTGGGTCGAAGATGACAAGCCGGAAAGCGGAAAGGGCTTCGAAGCTGCGGTCGCTTATGCCGTTGCAGAAAAGCTGGGCTTCACCAAGGACGAGGTGGTCTGGAAGCGGACCACCTTCGACGAGGCCGTCACCCCTGGCCCCAAGGACTGGGACTTCAACCTGCAGCAGTTCTCGATCACGGACGAGCGCAAGAAGGCCGTCGACTTCTCGAGCCCCTACTACACGACCGCTCAGGCAGTCCTCACCTACAAGGGCTCCAAGATTGCTGCTGCTGCGTCACTCGCCGAACTGAAGGACGCGAAGCTGGGTGCCACCATCGGCACGACCAGCCTGTCCGCCCTGAACAAGGTGATTGCGCCGACCAGCGCAGCCAAGGTGTTCAACAACAACGATGACGCCGTCCTCGCGCTGAAGAACAAGCAGATCGAGGGGCTCGTCGTCGACCTGCCGACAGCGCTGTACCTGTCGGCTGCGGTCATCGACAACGGCACGATCATCGGTCAACTCGCTGACACCAGCGGTGGCGACCAGTTCGGGCTGGTGCTCCAGAAGGGCTCCAAGCTGACGGCTCCGGTGACGGCTGCCATGGATGCGCTCAAGGCCGACGACACGTTGGCAACGCTGGAGAAGACCTGGCTGTCGGAGTCGATCAGCGTCCCGGTGCTGCAGTAGTCCTGTGCCGACTGATCGCTCTGGCGAGGGGGCGGGCCTCGACGGTCTGCCCCCCACCAGCCAACTCGAGCTCGACCGGCGGTCTGTCCGCCGCCGGCAGACCACCCGTTCGATCCTTGTCAGCCTGGTCAGCACGGTGGTCTTCGCTGCCGTGATGTGGGTGGTGCTGGTGAACTCCCCCGGGTGGGAAGTCACCCGGGAGACGTTCTTCAGTCCCGAGTACTTCGCTGCTGCCGTGCCGCTGGTGTGGGAGGGCATGCTGCTGAACATCCGGGTGCTGGCGTTCGCCGTCGTCGGGGTGGCGATCTTCGCGACCGTCCTCGCCGGCCTTCGGAGCCTGCGCGGTCCGGTGTTCTTCCCGTTGCGCTTCCTCGCGTCCGCCTACACCGACCTCTTCCGGGGCATGCCGTTCCTCATCGTGCTCTACCTGATCGGGTTCGGGATCCCCGCCCTTGGACTCACCGACCAGATCATTCCTGTCGAGTTGCTCGGCAGGGTCGCCCTCGTGCTGACCTACTCGTCCTACGTCGCAGAGGTGCTGCGCGCCGGCATCGAGGCCGTGCACCCTTCGCAGCGCCTTGCCGCGCGGTCGCTCGGCCTGAGCCACTACTCGAGCCTGCGCCTTGTCGTGCTGCCACAGGCTGTCCGCAAGGTGACGCCGGCGCTGATGAACGACTTCGTCTCGATGCAGAAGGACGTCGGGCTCATCTCCGTGCTGGGCGCTGTGGACGCGGTGCGCCAGGCGCAGATCCAGGTGGCCAGCACGCTACAACTACACCGCCTACATCGTTGCCGGGCTGATGTTCGTCGCCTTCAGCTGGCCCTTCATCCGGTTCACCGACTGGCTGACCGCACGGCAACAGGCCCGCGAGCAGATCGGAGGGCTGGTCTGATGAGCACTCCTGTTCTCGACATGCGCGGCATCGTCAAGCTCTACGGCACGAAGCCGGTGCTGCGCGGGGTGGACGTCGCCGTGCAGAAGCACACCGGTCGTCGCGCTGATCGGCGCCTCCGGCTCCGGGCAAGTCGACGCTGCTGAAGACCGCCAACCTGCTGGAGCGGATCAACGACGGCCAGATCTTCCTCAGCGGCACGGACATCAGCGACCCGAAGGTGGAGGCGGACGCGGTGCGCGCCCGCATCGGTGTGGTGTTCCAGCACTACAACCTCTTCCCCCACCTTTCGGTGCTCGACAACGTGACGCTGGCCCTGCGCAAGGTGCACGGCGTCGACAAGACGACCGCGGCCGAGCGGGGCCTCGCACTGCTCGACCGGATCGGCCTCGCGGAGAACGCGAAGGCTTTCCCCGACAGGCTCTCCGGCGGCCAGCAGCAGCGGGTCGCCATCGCTCGCGCAGTGGCCACCGATCCCGAGTTGCTCCTGCTGGACGAGATCACCAGCGCCCTCGACCCGCAACTGGTCGGTGAGGTGCTCGATCTCGTCACCGAGCTGAAGACGGCAGGATCGACGATCCTGATGGCAACGCACGAGATCGGCTTCGCCCGTCGGGTGGCCGATCGCGTCGTGTTCCTGAAGGACGGACTCGTCGTCGAGGAGGGTCCGCCCTCGCAGGTCCTGGACGCTCCGCAGCACGAAGCCACCAGGGACTTCCTCAGCCGCGTCATGCGCTGAGCGTGTTGTTGGCCGAGTTTGACGAAACCCTCGGCTGAGCCCTTCAACCTGGCATTTGTCAATGGGCAAGTCGTTCGTTGTGGATAACGGACGAATTGGTGTTTGTGCTTGTGGATAACGACCTTTTCGGCGGAGAAGTGTCAGTGGCGGTGTTTAGCGTTGTCGTATGGCGCAGGGATTGGACGAGCGGACGGGCAGCGATCAGCTGGCCGGATTGCGCGCCGCCCTCGATGCCTTGCGTGACCAGCCGACCGGCCTGCTGGCGGGTGGCGAACAACTCACGCAGCTGAAGGAAGGCCTCGGCTGGAGGCGCAGCTGCACGCCTGGCTGGCGTCTGCAGGCTGCCCGGATCGACGCGGCGGAGATCGCGTGGCAGGAGCACGGCACCTCGACCGCCACCTGGCTGGCCGATGCCGCAGTCAACCTGACCCGCCGCGAAGCCGGCAGGCTCATCGCCGCCGGGCAAGGACTCTTGCGGTTCCCACTCGTCGCTGACGCCGCCGCCACGGGATCGGTGCTACCACCACAGGCCGAAGCGATCACCGCCGTCCTCGATGACCTGCCTGACGACTTCCCGGCCGACACCGTCCGGGAAGCCCAAGTCATGCTCGTCGGCTTCGCAGCCAGCCACAACAGCGTCGAGTTGCGCCGCCTGACCAGCCACCTGGTCGAGATCCTCACCCGCCACCGCCGAAGCCCGCGAAGCGGCCCGGCTCGACCGCGAACACCACCAGGCCCAACGCACCCGGCATCTGACGTTCAGCTACGACCACCACGGCTCGGTCCTGATCAAAGGCCGAGCCTGCCGGTCGCCGAAGCTGAACCGTTCATCCAGATCATCGACGCCTACGCCGCGGCGACCAAGCGCGGCCTTGAACGCCTCGACCCGCACACCGAGTACGTCACCCCCGCGATGCGACGAGCCGACGCGCTGCTGGCGATGGTGCACCACCACAGCCAGGAATCGTTGGCACCCAACCACGGCGGGGACCGTCCCCGGATCGTGATCACCCTGCCCTACGACAAACTCCTGGCCGACTGCAGGGGTGCGGGGCTGGTCAGCACCGGCGACCAGATCGATGCCGGCACCGCCCGCCGCCTGCTGTGCGACGCCGACCTGATGCCCGCCATCCTCGGCGGACCCTCCGAGGTGCTCGACGTCGGGCGGACCCAGCGCCTGGTCACCCCCGCCATCCGGGCAGCCCTCGAGCTGCGCGAGGTGGTTGTGTGTTCCCCGGCTGCGCCACACCAGCAAGGGACAGCGAAGCCCACCACATCATCCCCTGGAGACTCGGCGGCCCTACCGCCCTGTCGAACCTCGTCCTGCTCTGCGCCCACCACCACGGCACCGTCGAACCCAGCCCCAACCCCGACGCCGACCGCTGGAAGATCCGCCTCCGAGAAGACAACGGCCCGAAATCCTCCCGCCACTGCGCGTCGACCCCAGCCAAAGCCACGACTCCACGCACGCTTCCACACCCGCGGTAATCCAGACGAAGACCCGTGAGTCCGATGATCCCTGAGCCTGATGAAGGGTCACCCGGGGGCTTCGTCAGGCTCAACCAAAGCCACCGCACGGCCGCTACGCGACCGGCTGCCCGAGGTCGGTGATGATGCGATTGATCTCCGTCAGGGCGTAGGTCGCGAGGCTCTTCTGGTTCTGGATGCTCTCCGCGCCGGTGGCATCGAGATCGCCGAGCACGACGATGTTCTCGTCGTTGAACAGGGTGGCCGGCTCGGTGTAGTTGAAGCTGCCGGCGATGACGAGTTGCTCGTCGATCACCATCAGCTTGTGGTGCAGCTTGCGCACCTCCGTCCCCGGCTTGTTCATGTGGAGCTCCACCCCGGCAGCCTTCAACGCCTGCGTCGGCGCCCACGACTGCGCGCCCTGGCCACGGTCGAGCACGCCGCGAATCCGGATCGGAGGGTCGATCTGGGCAAGGCGCAGCATCGTGTCGTCGATGCCCGACGTGTTGGAGAAGGTGAACATCGCGAAGTCGATGCTGCTCTTCGCCTTCAGCATCTGCTTCATGACCTCCATCTCGGGGCCGTGCCGCGGCGCGAAGAGCGGCTTGACCCTTACCCGGCCGAGGTTGAACTCCCGCGGACGCGACTCGACGCGCTCGTGCAGGTCTCCGAAGGTGCCGGAGCGCAGCCGCTCGAACTCCTCCAGGTACTGGGAGGCGGCTGTCGCCCCGTGCAGCACGACGATGTGGTTGAGGTTGTTGCCGCGTCCGTCGGTGTTGTGGCCGGTGTCGGTGAGGGTGAAGTTCGTTGACCCCGTGAGCACGGCGGAGTTCGGCTCGCCCTCGTCGCGAACGATGAACTTCTGGTGGAAGATCTTCGGGTTGAGGTCGAGGATCACGTCGACGCGTGCACGCAGGAAGGCGTTCAGGATCTGTCGGTTGCCCTCGTTGGTGCCGCCGATCCCCAGTACGACCCAGGGGTCCGGGCGCGCGGTCTCCTCCACCAGGTAGTCGCCCTCGAGGATCACCCGCACCTGCACGCCGCGCTGCTTGGCCGCGATGATCCTGCGCGCGACCGGCTCGGAGTCGATCTCCTGCACCGCGATCGCGAGGGAGTCCGTTGCCTCGTCGATGAACGACCCGACCACTGTGTCGAGGTCATCCGGCGCACCCAGCACCACCGGACCCATGTACAACTCGATGCCGCCGACCTTGATCATTCCGACACGCTTTCGGATGCAGATGGAACCCCATCGTCCCGCCTCCGCCACAGCGCGGCAAGGGATGGCAGAGCCCCGGCATCAGCTAGCCTGAGCCGACCCCACGTCCCGTCAGTCGTGGAGTGACCTTTGAGTTGAGGCACCAATGGCAGCTCGATCCGCAACCCCTCCCCAGCGGAAGATCGACACCTACTACAGGCTCGGCGAGATCGCGATCTTCACCGTCTTCGTTGTGGCCTGCGCCATCCGTGGCGCTGCTGCGCTCCAGGACCACTGGGTGGAGGCCGGCTTCCTCTTCCTCTGCGCCGCCGGTTCGCAGGCCTTCCGCATCCGTGTCTCCGCCGTGGACGAGACAATCTCGTTCGGCATGGCCGCAGGGATTCTCGGTCTGGCCATCCCGTCGCCGGACATGCTGAACACCGTGCTGGTCTGGGTCCTTGGCCTGGCCTTCGGTGCCGCCGTCATGTACCGGGACCCGATGCGGGCCGCAAGGATCGGCGGCCGTCAGGTGCTGGTCGGCCTGGCGTACGCCACAGCCACGAGCACCCTCAACGGCTGGGGTGTACCGATGGCGTTCAGCATCCTCGTCGCCACCGCCGTCTACCTGGCGGTTTCCCTGCTGCTCTGGCGCCTGCCATCGATCATCTCCGACAACGACCTGGTCGCCAGCCACTTCATCGCACAACGGATCCTGATGGTCTTCGTGCTCAACGCGATCATCCCGATCATCACGCACTATGCGGAACCCCAGGCCTTCGGTTTCATCCTCGGCGACCCGGCCCGCATGAAGCTGATCATGGACCTCACGGTGACCACGGCGTTCTTCTCCGTGATCGCCCTTGTCATGTACGGCACCGACGCGCGCCACCGGCTGGATGGCGTGATCAGGACAGCAGTCGCACTCCCCTGGCCCGACGACCCCGACCCGCTGCAGCAGATGAAGGACTTCGCCGCGGCGACGCTCAAGGTCGACCACCTCGAGATCCGCACGACCCCGCCGCGCTCGCGCTTCGAGATCGGCACTTCCTTCCGCACGCACACCGGTGAGGAGCGCTACCTGATCGCGCTCCGGAACCCCGGCCACTCACCCCTGCTGGACCGCGACCGCGAGGCGCTCAGCGCCATCGCCCACATCGGCCAGGAAACGATGCGTGTGCGTGGCGAGGCCAACGAGTTGCGCACCGAGGCCAACACGGATCCGCTCACCGGGCTGTTCAACTACCGCGGCTTCCAGATCGCCATCACCGATGTCCACTCCCGCCGGGGCGACCAGGGCGGGGTGGCGGTGGTCTACATCGATCTGGACGGCTTCAAGCTGGTCAACGACCGGTACGGACACGACACCGGCAACCATGTGCTGCGCGAGGTGGCACACCGGCTCCAGGAGGCTGTCCGGCCGCGCGACACCGTGGCACGCGTGGGCGGCGACGAGTTCGTCATCCTGCTCCGGGACATCAAGGACCAGGGACACGCCGAGCAGGTGGCACACCGCATCGTTGCCTCAGCGAGCGCCCCGGTGGCCCTGATCGCACAGGAGTTGCCGATCAAGCTCTCCGCGGGGGTCGCGTTCACCGACGACCCGAGCGAGACCCTCGACAGTCTCGTCACCACAGCCGACTCCCTGATGTACGCCAAGCGTGGACACCGGCTCTCGACCAGTGGGGACAGTTCGACTGCGAGCGTCGGCGCACCCAACGCCCTCACCAAGCGTGCGGCCGCCATCGCCGAGCTCATCACGGACCGGCAACTCCGGGTCGAGTACCAGCCGATCGTCGACGCGGTGAAGGGGACGGTCGTCGCGATCGAGGCGCTCGTGCGCGCCAGCCACCCGGCCTACGGCCCGATCGAAGCGTCGCTGCTGGTCCACGAGGCGAAGCGCCTCGACCTCCTCGACCTCCTGACCGAGCAGGTGCTCGAGCTGGCCTTCGCCGACTACCCGCGCATCGCGAAGGCGATCCCCACCGTGCAGGACGTCCACGTCAACGTCGAACTCGGCCAGCTCGCCCGCGGACTGAACAAGGAGCGGCTGCAGCAGCTCTGTGCGCCGAGAACCCGGACGTGAAGCTGACCCTCGAGATGACGGAGAACTCCCTCAACCTCGCCAGCGAGGATGTCCTCGCCAAGCTGGAGGAACTCCGCGCGTCCGGCATCAAGGTGGCCCTCGACGACTTCGGCCAGGGCTACTCCACGATGCTGGCCATCGTCGAGTTCCCCTTCGATGCCCTCAAGATCGATCGGTCACTGATCGCAACCATCACCAGCTCACCCAAGTCGAGCCACGTGATCCGGTCGCTGGCGCGGCTGTGTCGCAGCCTTCACGTCTCGATGATCGTCGAGGGTGTCGAGCGGGCCGATGAACGCGATGTCCTGCTGCGCCTCGGCGCCAAGTACATGCAGGGCTTCCTGTTCTCGCGCTCGCTCACCGCCGAAGCCCTGTGCGAGCGCTACGCCGGCCGCCCCTGACGGGCGCTACTTCGCGAGGACCTTGCGGATCTCGTCAACGCTGAGCGCCGCCCACGGCGAGCCGCCGGGATCGACGAGGCTCGACTCCGGGCTGGTCGCGGTGTTCCACCACCGGGCTTCGAACGCCGTGCCCCGGTAGAGCACTCGTGTCCCCGCGGGATAGGCCACGTCGGCCTTCCAGGTCGGGTAGAAGTTCGCGGGAAGGGTGGGTACCGGGATCGGGAGTCTCGCCCGGAAGGACCGGCCCGATCAGCCGCCACGGGGTCTGGTCCTCCTGCAGGACGGGGTTGTCGGGCACGTCGCCGCGCGTCCACCACTTCGCCTCGTACACGTTGCCGCGCAGCACGATCTTGGTGCCGGCCGGGTAGGAGGACAGCTCGTTCCAGATCGGGTAGGGGCTGGTCGCCGGATCGTCGACGATGACCGACTCCGTCGTGGTGGGCTCCGGCGTCGTGACGGAGCCCGCAGCCTGCGCGGGGGTGCCGGTGAAGCCCTGCGCGAGCGCTGCGGCGAACCGTTGCGTGCCCTGCGCGAAGCCGCTGCAGGAGTCGTTCACCCTTGTGATGTCGGGGTAGTTGACGCTGCAGGGCTGGTCACGGTTCAGCGACCACACCGAGAGGCGTCCCACTCCCGTGTTCAGCGCGAACGTGTTGAGGTCGACAGCATCCTGCAGGGTGAAGATCTGCCCGCGCTGGTCGTTCTGGCCGAGCATCGGCGTCGCACCCACCTTGCGCCACAACGACTGCGCGCCCAGCCGGGTGCCCGCAGCGTTGTACAGCACGCCCAGTTGGCGCTGCGTGCTGGTCAGCGCAGCGATGGAGGCGGCGGCCATCGACTGGCCCTCCGCGCGGGTGTCGCCGAAGTTCATGGTCATCGCGTTCACCCCGGCGAGGTCGACCCCTGCCTTGAGGAACACCGCGACAGCGTTGGTGCCGTCCTCGGAGAGCCCGGTGGTGACGACGGGAAGCGTGAGCCAGACCGCGAGGTTGCGTCCCTTGGCCCGGTAGTCCTTCTGCAGCTGGGCGACCGCGTCCGCGCGACGCTGGCCGCTGGCGGCATCGGTGAGCCCCGCGCCCTCGAGGTCGAGGTCGATGGTGTCGAGCCGGTAGCGGTCGATCACGGCGGCGTACGCACGGCCGAGGTCGCTGGCGCTGGCGCAGTCGAGGGCCAGCTCGTCGTTCAGCAGCCCTCCGAACGAGACGACGACGTTCCTGCCCTGGTCGCGGACCCGGGCGATGCGGCGGTCGAGGTCGAGGTCGCTCGAAGCCTGGTCGAGGGTGTAGCTCCCGCCCCAGGTGGGCGTGCACGTCTTGTCCTTCGCCGCGACGACGAAGGCGAGTACGGCGTTCTGGGTGCCGGGGGCCGTCGCGGTCTCGAAGGCGTAGGACGGGGTCGCCGTGACGTCGACGTAGCCGCCGAACCAGGGGTTGCCCTCCACCTTCGCCTGCGTCGTGTCACGCCACCAGCCGAAGCCGACCGACACGCTCAGCCCGATGAGGGCGACGATGAGCACGAGGGTGGCCAGCCTGAACCAGGAGAAGCGGCGGCCCGGGAAGCGTGTTGACATCGACAACTCCGTACTGGCGGGGAACGGGGGGTGGGTCGCTCAGGTCTCCAGTGCGGGCTCTTGGATGGAGACGTCAGCGGATAAGTCACCTCATGCTACGGTACGGACCGGTACTGGTGTGCCACCCCCGCCATCCCCCGGTCCTGCCGACGGGAAATTCCACGATCGAGGCAACTTCATGAGTGCCAGCGCAGAAACCGCCACAGCGTCCACTCAGCCGGATGTCCGCCGCCGCCAATGGGGCGCCGAACGTCAGCCTGAACCTCTCGCGATCATCCACGCCCGCCCGTCGGTGATGAAGGTCGCCATGGGTCGCGTCGCCATCGTCGTCACCCTCCTGGCCTGGGCCATGTACGTGATCACGACGGTGATCAGGGAATTCATCGACAACCCGCACCTGGACTTCCGCTTCGCTGCTGAAGCGGTCGGCTACCTGGTGGTCGTCACGTCGCTGACCTTCTCCGCACTGATGTACCTGATCGCCCGGCAGGGTGCCCTTTACCGCTTCCGCGACCACACCCGCGTGCCGCGTGCCGAGGTCGACCGCCACTTCCCCGCCGACTACGACCACGGCGTCACCGTGCTCGTGCCGTCCTACATCGAGGAACTGCAGGTCGTCCGCAAGACCCTGTGGTCGGCTGCCCTGCAGGAGTTCCCCGACCTGCACCTCGTCCTCCTGATCGACGACCCGCCCTACCCGACCGACCCGCAGCGGCTCGCAGAGCTCGAGGTCACTCGTGGCATCCCGGCAGAGATCGAGCAGGCGCTGGCCCCGATCTCCGCCCGCTTCACCACCTTCGCAGCCCGTCAGGCCGGTCGCCTGGACGGACGCGACGAGGTCACCCCCAATGACGTCCGGCTGCTCGCAGAGGAGTACGAGGCAGCGGCAGCCTGGCTCGAGGACATGGCCGACGCGTGGCCCATGGAGGACCACACCGACGTCTTCTTCGCAGAGCAGGTGCTGATCGGGCTCGCCAACGAGTTCCGGCTCAACCTGCTCGCGCTCAACGCGGCCGTCGAGCAGCGCACGGCTCCCGACAAGGAGCGCATGACCGAGCTGGCCCGTCGCCTCGTCTGGACGTTCACCGCCAGCCTGAGTGGTTTCGAGCGCAAGACGTTCGCCTCGGTCTCGCACGAGGCCAACAAGGCCATGAACCTCAACGCCTACATCGGGTTGATGGGACACCGCTGGAAGAAGGTCGACACCGCAGAGGGCACGGTGCTCCTCGAGGCCGGCGAGGATGAGCCCGCCGATCTCGACGTCCCGGCGACCGAGTACCTGCTCACCCTCGACGCCGACTCCATGCTGCTGCGGGACTACTGCCTGCGACTGGTCGAGTTCCTCGAGCAGGAGGGCAACGAGCGGGTCGCAGTGACCCAGACGCCCTACTCCGCCTACCGCGGAGCGCCCACGCGCATCGAGCGCATCGCCGGAGCGACCACCGACATCCAGCACATCCTCCACCAGGGCCTGAGCTACTACAACGCCACCTTCTGGGTCGGCGCCAACGCCGTCATCCGCAAGCGCGCCCTCGACGACATCTGCGAGGTCGAGACGGTCGGCGGGTTCCCGATCAAGACCTACATCCAGGACCGCACGGTCATCGAGGACACCGAGTCCTCGATCGACATCGGCACCCACGGCTGGACGCTGGTGAACTACCCGGAGCGCCTCAGCTACAGCTCGACGCCGCCCGACTTCGGGTCGCTGATCGTGCAACGTCGCCGCTGGGCCAACGGTGGCCTGCTGATCCTGCCGAAGTTCGCAGCCCAGCTGAGCGAACGACGTCGCAAGAACGAGCGCATCCTGTGGCGTGAGGCCACGCTGCGGGTCAACTACATGGCCTCGATCTCCTGGGCCAGCTTCGGTCTGATCTTCCTGCTGGCCTACCCCTACGACGGACGCCTCCTGAGCCCGTGGGTGTTCCTTGCCGCCGTCCCGTACTTCGTGATGATGGCCATCGACCTGCGGTACAGCGGGTACCGGGGCAGCGACATCTTCCGCATCTACGGGTTCAACCTCGTGCTGCTGCCGATCAACCTCGCCGGCGTCCTGAAGTCGATGCAGCAGGCGCTGACCGGGGAGAAGATCCCGTTCGCGCGCACCCCGAAGGTGTCCGGACGCACGGCCGCCCCGGGCTTCTACGTGCTCGTGCCGATCCTGATCGTCGCGTTCTCCGCCTTCACGTTCTGGCGTGACTTCACGGCCCAGAACTGGGGCAACGCAGCCTTCGCCCTGTTCAACGCGATCCTCTGCGCGTGGGCGATCGTTGCCTACATCGGCATCCTCAACGGCCTCGCCGACATGGGGCTGGGCGTGCTCAACTGGCTCTGGGTCGACGAGAAGCCGAAGCCCAAGGAGCGGGTCGTCAACCCCAACGCGCCCGTCAACTGGGAGGCACTGCTGTACTACGGCGACCGGCGTCTCGCCCGCGACGTGCGTCGCGACCGGGATCGTCGCCGGCGGGCCGCAGGGCGCTAGCCCCGGGCAGAGTTCGAACGCTCGACCGGTGGTGTTCACCGTGCTGTCATGAGGGCGAGCTACCCTCGTGAGTACATGAATACACAGAACATGGCGGTATGGAGGCCGTCGGTGGTAGCACTCGATATTGACGGGACGCTCGTCAACCACGAGGGAGTGCTACCCGAAAAGGTCCGCCGGTCAGTCCGGCGAGTAGTGGCAGCCGGGGTTCCGGTTGTCCTCACGACGGGGCGCAGTTGGCATTCCACGCGTCCGGTCTTCGAACAGCTCGGGCTGCCCACGGGCCCCGCAGTTGCATCCAACGGTGCGGTGACGGTCACGTTCCCACCCTTCCAACTCGAACAGGTCCGCACCTTCAACCCGGCAGAGGTCATCGAGAAGGTGCTCCGTGAGCACCCCACCGCGGCCATCGCGGCCGAAGTGATCGGGCAGGGCTACCGGGTGACCCGGCAGTTCCCCGAGGGCGACCTGACCGGTCACATCGAAGAGGTCAGCGTCGATGACCTGGCCGGCAGCGATGTCACCCGCATCGTCGTCCGCGATCCCCACTCCACCGACACGGAGTTCATCGAGCTGGCCGATCGCATCGGCCTGCACGGTGTGAGCTACTCGGTCGGCTGGAGTGCCTGGCTCGACATCGCCCCTGAAGGCGTCAACAAGGCGACAGCGCTGGCCGACGTGGTGTCCGTGCTCGGCTACCGGGCCGGCGACGTGCTGGCCATCGGCGATGGTCGCAACGACATCGAGATGCTCAGCTGGGCCGGACGCGGGGTCGCCATCGGTGATGCCTGCGCAGAGGTGAAGGCTGTCGCGGACGATGTCACCGGCACCTTCGCCGACTGCGGGGCAGCGCAGGAGCTCGACCGCTGGTTCAACCGGCAGCGTGCCTCTTCGCGCTTCCGGGTGCCCGCCGCGTTGGCGTCCTGACCTCGGTCAGGGCACCAGCCGGTAGCCCAGCCCCGGCTCGTTGACCAGGTGGCGGGGTCGGGCCGAGTCGGCCTCGATCTTGCGCCTGATCTGGTTGGCGAACACCCGCAGGTAGTGGTGCTCGCTCCCGTAACTCGGGCCCCAGACCGCCTTCAGCAGGTCCTCGTGGCTGACCACCTTCCCGGCGTGCCGGGCGAGCTCGGAGAGCAGCCGCCACTCCGTGGGCGTCAGGTGGATCGCCGCTGAGTCCCTGCTGGCGGTGTGGGCGCCGAAATCCAGCACGAGACCCCCGGAGTCGAGCGTCTCCGGGGCGTCCGCTTCCGCGGTGCCCCTGCGCAGCGCCACGCGCACCCGCGCCATCAGCTCGTCCATGCTGAACGGCTTGCTGACGTAGTCGTCCGCGCCCTCGTCGAGGGCCTCGACCTTGTCATCGGCCTGCTGGCGTGCCGAAAGCACGATGACGGGGACGCTGGAAACGGCCCGCAACTGGCGCAGCACCTCGACGCCGTCGAGGTCGGGAAGACCGAGGTCGAGCACCACCAGCTCCGGCGCATCGGCGAGGAACGTGCTCACTGCCTGCCTCCCGTTGCCGGCCAGCAGCACCTCGTGGCCGCGGGCGCGCAGGTTGATGCGCAGGGTGCGCTGCAGCACGGGGTCGTCGTCGACGACGAGGATGCGGCTCATGCGTGCACCTCCTCCTCCGACGGCAGCTCCTGGCCTTCGCGGGTGGGCAGGGTCACCACCATCGTGAGCCCTCCCCCAGGGGTCGATTCTGCAGCAAGCCGCCCGCCCATCGCCTCGGCGAGTCCGCGCGCAACGGCGAGACCGAGCCCGAGTCCGTTGCCCGCCGGCACGTCGCCCTCGCCGCTGGAAGGGCAGGAAGATGCGTTCCTGTTCCTCTGACGGCACGCCGACGCCGGTGTCGATGACCCGCACCTCGACCCGGTCGGCGACCCGGCTGGCCTGCACCCGGACCGGGTCGGACGCCGGCTGGTAGCGCAGGGCGTTCTCGGTCACGTTGGCCAGCACCCGGTCGAGCAGGCCGGCGTCGGCCTGCACGTAACGGGCGTCCGGATCGATCTCCCAGACGGTGCGTTGCGGCTCCGCCACCCCGGCCAGCGTGGCCGGGATCACCTCGCCGAGGTCGGTCGGGCAGCAGTGCGCGACCAGCGCGCCAGCCTGCAGCCGGGACATGTCCAGCAGGTCGCCGACGAGCGCCTCGAGGCGGTCGGCCGACTCCTCGATGGCCTCCTTCAGCTCCTCCTCGTCCTCTGCCGACCAGTGCATCTCGGTCGACCTCAGGCTGCCGATCGCCGCCTTGATGCCGGCCAGCGGGGTGCGCAGGTCGTGCGAGACCGCCGAGAGCAGGGCCGCCCGCGCGGCGTTGTCGCGGGCCAGTTGGCCGGCCGTGCCCGCCGACCGCTGCAGGTCCTGGCGCTGCAGGATGGCGCCGGCGTGCGCTGCGAAGGCGTCGAACAGGCGTCGGTGACCAGCGGCAAGACCCGGCGGCTGGAGGACGAGTTCGTGGGTGCTGTCCGCGTCCTCGTGGTCGGCGATGGCAAGCGGGATCGAAGTCGCCGACCGATGCGATCACCTCCGGTGTGCCGATCGCGGGACGGTGGACGATCGCTGCGGCGCGTACACCGAACATGTCCACGGCGCTCCGCAGCAGCAGCGGCAACTGGTCGGTGGCTCCCAGCAGCGAGTGGGACAGCTCGGCCAGCGCTGCGCTCTCCGCCTGCGCCGCCTGCGCCTGCTCCGTGCGCCGGGCGTTGAGGTGCACGATCAAGGCGACGAGGACGCCGACCAGCACGAAGACGACCAGCGCGAGGGTGTTCTCCGGATCGGCGACGGTGAGGGTGCCGACCGGCTGCACGAAGAACCAGTTCAGCAGCAGCGAGGACAGCACGGCAGCGACGATCGCCGGGACGACCCCACCGATCAGCGCCACCGTCACCGTTGCGAGCAGGAAGATCGGAATGTCCAGCGGCAGGTCGGAGGTGAACGGGTCGGCCAGCAGGATCCAGGTGAGCAGGGGCGGGAGCACAAGCGGCTGTCGCCATTCCACCCCACACGCGGCGTCGGGACAGGGCACGCCCGCGGCGCCGCCCGAAGCCCTTGCCGGCATTCGGGTGGGTGACGACGTGCACGTCGATGTCGCCGGAATCGGCGATGATCCGTTCCGCAAGGCTCGGGTTGAACCCGCGCTGCCACGACGGCAGGCGGGAGGCGCCGACCAGGACCTGGGTGGCGTTGACTCCACGAGCGAACGACAGCACGGCCTCCGCCGCGTCGTTCGCCGGTCACGGTGTGGAACTCCCCGCCGAGTTCCTCGGTCAGACGGCGCAGTTCCGCGACGACGCTGAGCGGCGCGGTGGCCAGACCGTCGCTGCGGGAGACATAGACGGCCAGCAGTTGCCCACCGGCCAGACGGGACGCGATCCGTGCACCCCGGCGCAGCAGCATCTCCCCTTCCGGGCCGCCGGAGAGGGCGACGACCACGCGTTCCCTCGTCGGCCAGTTCTGGGTGATGCCGTGGGCGGCGCGGTAGCCCTCGAGGCCGGAGTCGACCTTGTCCGCGAGCCACAACAACGCCAGCTCCCGCAGCGCGGAGAGATTGCCGACGCGGAAGTAGTTGGCAAGGGCCGCGTCGACCTTCTCCGGCCGGTAGATGTTGCCGTGCGCCATCCGGCGGCGCAGGGCCTCCGGCGACATGTCGACCAGGTCGATCTGGTCGGCGGCCCGCACGACCTCGTCGGGCACCGTCTCGCGCTGGACGATGCCGGTGATCGACGTCACCGCGTCGTTCAGCGACTCGAGGTGCTGGATGTTGACGGTGGAGATCACGTCGATGCCGGCGTCCAGCAGTTCGTCGATGTCCTGCCAGCGCTTCTCGTTGCGCGAGCCCGGCACGTTGGTGTGGGCGAGTTCGTCGACCAGCGCGACCTCCGGGTGTCGGGCGAGGAGGGCGTCGAGGTCCATCTCGGAGAGCTGCGCGCCCTTGTACTCCAGGGTCCTCAGCGGCAGGACCTCGAGGCCCTCCAGCAGCGCAGCGGTGTGCGCGCGGTTGTGGGTCTCGCACAGTCCCACCACCACGTCGGTGCCCCGCTCGGCCCGCCGGTGGCCCTCGTCGAGCATGGCGACGGTCTTGCCGACCCCGGGGGCAGCCCCGAGGTAGATCCGCAACCTCCCGCGCGCCATGGCCCTACCTTGTCATTCCCGTGCAAGCGACAGGTTGAGCCGGGTCACATTCACGCCGTCCTGCCCGAGGAACCCCAGCGGCGCCGGCTCGGTCGCAGCCGTGATCAGCGCGGTCAGCCGGTCGGCGTCCGACACCCCGTGCCTGTGCGACGCGGGGCACCTGCCACAGGGCGTAGGCCGAGCGAGATGTGCGGGTCGAGCCCGGAGGCGGACGCGGTGAGCGCATCCTCCGGCACCGGGCCGACGGCGTTCGGGTTGGCAGCCCTGCAGGTCGGCTTCGCGCTGCGCCCTGCGCGTCGGCCTGGTCGGAGGACGCCGGGGAGAGGTTGCTGCCGCCGGAGGTCTCCCCGGAGTAGTCGGACGCGGACGGCCGGCCCTGGAACCACTCGGTCGCCGTCGAAGGCCTGCCCGATCAGGGCAGAGCCGACGACGGTGCCGTCTGCGGCCGTCAGCGGTGCTGCCGTTGGCCTGGACGGGGGCGATCACCTGCGCGACGCCGGTGATCACCAGCGGGTAGGCGATGCCGAGCAGCACGGTCATCACCAGCAGCAGGCGGACGGCTGCGAGGGTCTGGCGGAGGAAGGTCATGGCGATTACCCCAATCCAGGGATGAGAGCGACGAGCAGGTCGATCAGCTTGATGCCGATGAAGGGGGCGATGATGCCGCCCAGCCCGTAGATGAGCAGGTTGCGGTTGAGCATCGCCGAGGCGCTCATCGGCCGGTACTTCACGCCACGCAGGGCCAGCGGCACCAGCGCGAGGATGACCAGCGCGTTGAAGATCACCGCGGACAGCATCGCCGAGTTCGGCGAGTGCAGGCCCATGATGTTGAGCGCCTGCAGGCCGGGGAAGATGGCGACGAACATGGCCGGGATGATCGCGAAGTACTTCGCCACGTCGTTCGCGATGGAGAAGGTCGTCAGGGCGCCGCGGGTGATCAGCAACTGCTTGCCGATGGCGACGATGTCGATGAGCTTGGTGGGGTCGGAGTCGAGGTCGACCATGTTGCCGGCCTCCTTCGCCGCCGACGTGCCGGTGTTCATCGCCACGCCGACGTCGGCCTGCGCGAGCGCCGGGGCGTCGTTGGTGCCGTCACCGGTCATCGCGACCAGCCGTCCGCCGGTCTGCTCGGCCTTGATCAGTTCCATCTTGTCCTCCGGCGTCGCCTCGGCGAGGAAGTCGTCGACGCCGGCCTCTGCTGCGATCGCCCTTGGCCGTGAGCGGGTTGTCGCCGGTGATCATCACCGTGCGGATGCCCATCGCCCGCAGCTGGGCGAAGCGATCGGCCATGCCGGGCTTCACCACGTCCTTGAGCTGGATGACGCCGAGCGTGCGCGGCGGAGCGCCGGGAGCGCGACTGGCCACGACCAGCGGGGTCGCACCCTGTTCGGACACGCCGTCGATGAGCAACTGCAGGTCGTGCGGTGGCGTGCCGCCTTCCGCCGACACCCAGGCGGCGACCGCTGAGCCGGCACCCTTGCGGATCTGGCTGCCGTCGGCCAGGTCGAGGCCCGACATGCGGGTCTGTGCCGTGAAGGGGACGAACGTCGCCCCGGCGCGCGCCAGCGCGACACGGTCGGACAGCTCACCGGTCACACCCGACGCGGCGGCGAACTCGACGATCGAGCGTCCCTCGGGCGTCTCGTCGGCCAGCGAGGCGACCTGGGCGGCGGAGACGAGTTCCTCGCGGTCGACATCGTGGACGGGGAACACGTCGCTGGCGCGGCGGTTGCCGTAGGTGATGGTGCCGGTCTTGTCCAGCAGCAGGGTGTTCACGTCACCGGCCGCCTCGACCGCGCGTCCCGACATGGCCAGCACGTTGTGCTGCACCAGCCGGTCCATGCCGGCGATGCCGATGGCGGACAGCAGGGCGCCGATGGTGGTGGGGATCAGGCAGACCAGCAGCGCCACGAGGACGACCAGCGACAGCCGTCCGCCGGAGTAGATCGCCTGCGGCTGCAGGGCGATCACGGCGAGCAGGAAGATGATCGTCAGGGTCACCAGCAGGATGCCGAGCGCGATCTCGTTGGGTGTCTTCTGCCGTGACGCGCCCTCGACAAGGGCGATCATCCGGTCGATGAACGTCTCGCCGGGCTTGGCGGTGATCCTGACGACGATCCGGTCGCTCAGCACGGTGGTGCCACCGGTGACCGAGCAGCGGTCGCCGCCGGCCTCCCGGATCACCGGGGCCGATTCGCCCGTGATCGCCGACTCGTCGACCGTTGCGACGCCCTCGACGACGTCGCCGTCGCCGGGGATGACCTGGCCGGCCTCGACAACGACCCGATCACCGATGCGCAAGTCGGTGCCGGGCACCTGCTCCTCCGCGTCGCCGGTCGTCAGGCGCCGGGCCATGGTCTGCGTCCGCGTCCTGCGCAGCGTCTCGGCCTGGGCCTTGCCGCGCCCCTCCGCGATGGCCTCGGCGAGGTTGGCGAACACGATGGTCGCCCAGAGCCAGATCGTGATCAGGATCACGAAGGCTGACGGTCGGACCACAGAGAGGACGGTGGTGAGCACCGAGCCGACCCAGACGACGAACATGACCGGGTTCCTGACCACGTGGCGCGGGTCGAGCTTCACGCAGTGCCTGTGGCAGCGCGTGCCACGCGGTGACGGCGAGGTTGGGGTGTGCCGGACGTGGGTGTTGGCTCATGAGAGTGCCTCCGCGATCGAACCAAGTGCAAGGGAAGGGAAGTAGGTGAGGCCGGAGATGATCAGGATGATGATCACGAGGAAGCCGGCGAAGCTCACCGTGTGGGTCGGCATGGTGCCGGCCGTCACCGGTCGACGGCCCTGTTGCGCGACGCCTCCGGCCAGCGCCAGCACCGCGACGATGGGGACGAACCTGCCGAAGAACATGCACGTGGCGAGGGCGAGGTTCAGGAACGGCTGGTCGGCCGAGAGTCCAGCGAAGGCCGAGCCGTTGTTGTTGGACGCGGAGGTGAAGGCGTAGAGCATCTCGCTGAGGCCGTGCGGGCCGGAGGCGGACAGCGCGTCCACCGACACCGGCGTGACGAGGGCGAGACCCGTGCCGAGCAGGACGAGGGTCGGCGTGATCAGCAGCGACAGCGCCGCGAGGCTGATCTCGCGCCTGCCGATGGTCTTGCCGAGCAGTTCCGGCGTCCGGCCGACCATCAGGCCGGCGATGAACACCGTCAGCACCACCATCACCAGCATCGAGTACAGCCCGGTGCCGACACCGCCGGGCGAGAGCTCGCCGAGCATCATGTTCAGCAGCGTGATGCCGCCGGAGAGCGGCTGGAGCGATTCGTGCAGCGAGTTGACCGCACCGGTGGAGGTGCCGGTGGTGGCAGAGGCGAAGATCGCCGACCACGCCGTGCCGAAGCGCTGTTCCTTGCCCTCCATGCTGCCGCCGGCAACCTCGCTCCAGGTCAGCAGCGCCATGGCGCCGAAGGCGAGCACTGCCATGGCGCCGGCGACGGCGAAGCCCTGCCTGCCGGTCCTTGACCATCAGGCCGTAGGTGTAGGGCAGCGCAGAAGGAGATCGCCAGCAGCAGCACGATCTCGAAGAGGTTCGTGAAGCCGGACGGGTTCTCGAACGGGTGCGCCGAGTTGGCGTTGAGGAAGCCGCCACCGTTGGTGCCGAGTTCCTTGATCGCCTCCTGGGAGGCGATCGGTCCGCCCTGGAGCACCTGGTGCCCGCCGGCGATGGTGGTGATCGTTGTCGGGTCGGTGAGGTTCTGGATGACGCCGCCGACCACGAGCACGACGGCTGCGAGCGCAGCGAGCGGCAGCAGGAGCCGCAGCGTCCCGCGCACCAGGTCGACCCAGAAGTTGCCGATCCGGTCGGTGTGCTCGCGGGCGAGGCCGCGCACCACGGCGATCGCGACGGCGAGCCCGACGCCTGCGGAGAGGAAGTTCTGCACGGTGAGGCCGACTGCCTGCACCAGGTAGCCCGGTGCCGGCCTCGCCGGCGTAGGACTGCCAGTTGGTGTTCGTCACGAACGACACCGCGGTGTTGAAGGCGGTGTCGATGTTCATCGAACGTCCCTGCGACCAGGGCAGGAGACCCTGCAGCATGATCAGCAGCCCACAGCGCAACGATCGACACGACGGAGAAGGCAACGACGGAGGCCGCGTAGACCGTCCAGCGCTGTTCGACGTCAGGATCGACGCCGACCAGCCGGTAGACGGCGCGCTCGGCCCGGGTGTGACGCGGCGAGGTGAAGATGTGGTGGATCCAGCTGCCGAGCGGCACGTGGATCGCCACGAGGATGAGCGAGGACGGTGAGGACGGACAGGACGGCCGCACTGGTGGGGTTCACGGCGATCAGAACCGTTCCGGGTCGGGCGAGGGCGTAGGCGAGGTAGATCAGGAGCGCGAGTCCGATCAGCGCGGCAAGGAGATCTTCGATCACGAATTGATCATTGGCCGCCCGCGGGGCCGAAGTGCTGCACCTGACTCCGTCCTGACCGATCTTTACGAATCCCTGATCCGGGCATACTGCTTGCGTTGGCTACCGGAGGTCAGGGGGGATCGTGGGTCGCGTCTTCGTCGTCGGTTCGTTGAACCTCGACCTGGTGCTAGCGGTGGAGACCTGCCCCGCGCCGGGAGAAACGGTGCTCGCCCACGCGGTGTCCCGCGGCTGTGGCGGCAAGGGGGCCAACCAGGCAGTGTCGGCGGCGAGGGCCGGGGCGCGGGTGCTGATGGTCGGCTGCGTCGGCGACGACCCGGGCGCCCGACTGCTGCGCGATGCCCTTGGCGCTGCCGGTGTGGACGCTTCCGGCGTTGTCGGGGTGCCCGGGGAATCCGGGCTGGCCGTTGTCACCGTCGCCGCCGACGGGGAGAACCAGATCGTCGTTGCGCCGGGAGCGAACCTGCGGGCCGATGACGGGGTCGTCCGCGCCGGTCTCGCGTCTCTCGCAGCCGGCGACGTCGTCCTCGCCCAGGCGGAGATACCCGTTGCGGCGATCCAGGCGGCTGCGAACGTTGCGAAGGAGCGGGGCGCGAGGTTCGTGCTGAACCTCGCACCGCCGGTGGACCTCCCCCTGGACGGACTGGAGCTCGACACGCTGCTGGTCAACCAGCACGAGGCGGCGGCGATCACTGCAGGGAACTCGCCTGAGGAGCTCGCCGGCGGGCTTGCCGAACGGCTGGCGACACGAGTCGTGGTGACCCTCGGCGCCGACGGGGTCATGATTGCCGGTGACGGGCCGGCCCATCGGCTGGCTGCCTACCCGCCGGTGCGGGTGGTCGACACCACCGGTGCGGGGGACGCCTTTGCCGGCGCCTTCGCAGCGGCACTCGCCGACGGCGCGGGTGTCGACGACGCCGTGCGGTTCGGTGCGGCCGCCGGCAGCCTCACCGTGGCCGCTGCCGGCGCCCAGGGGGCTGTGGACACCACCCCGGAAGCGCTGCGGGCGATCATCGGCCACTCGGCGTCGTGAGCCCTTGCCGGGCCTCGTCCACAATCCCCGCGGTGTGCGGGTCCGTCATGAGCGGGCTATAGGGTCCGCCGAGTGACGAGTGAAGTCGGCAGGACCGCCGACCTGGCGCAGCCGGGCCAGGTCCCGGTCACGGCGCTCCTGATCGGGACGATCGCCATCCAGACGGCCGTCCCTCCGTTCGCCACCGACATGTACACCCCTGCGTTCCCGAGGGTGACAGCCGACCTTGCCACGTCGGCCTCCCTCGTCGGCCTCACCCTTACGGCGTTCTTCATCGGGCTCGCGCTCGGCCAGCTGGTCGGTGGTCCCTGGTCCGACCAGCGCGGACGGCGGCTCCCGCTGCTCATCGGGGGCCTGGTCTGCACCATCGGTGCCGTCGGCTGCGCGCTGGCTCCCGGCATCGGCTGGCTGGTTGCGGCCCGCGTCGTCCAGGGCTTCGGGGGTGGCGTCGCGGCGGCGGTCGCCCGCGCCGTCATCGTCGACGTCGCGCACGGCGACCTCCTCGCCAAGGTGATGTCGGTCCTGCAGGCGCTCGGCGGGCTCGCGCCCATGGTGGCCCCGGTCGCCGGCGCCCTCGTCATCACCAGTTCGAGCTGGCGGATGATCTTCTGGTGGCTGGTGGGCTTCGGTGCCCTCATGGTGCTCACCGCTGCGTTGTTCGTCCCCGAAACCCTGCAGGAGGAGCGGCGTCACTCCGGCGGCCTGCGAGCGACGGTGTCAGCGTTCGGCGAGCTGGTCTCGATCCGGCCCTTCGTCGGCTACCTGCTCACCTCGACGTTCTCCGCGTTCACGATGATGGCCTACATCGCCAACTCCTCCTACGTCCTGCAGGTCATGAAGGGCATGGCGCCGTTGCCGTTCTCGGTGTTCTTCGCATCGACAGCGTTGACCCAGGTGCTGTTGTCGATCCTGAACGCCCGCCTGATCGGGCGCGTCCGGCCGCAGACCATGATCACCGTCGGCCTCAGCGCCTCCAGCATTGCCGTCGTCGTCCTGATCCTCGGTGTCCTGCTGTGGGACACCCCACTGGTCCTCACCTGCGCAGGGTTCCTGGTGCTGATGGCAGCGCAGGCCTTCATCTTCGGGAACGCCGGCGCCCTCGCAGCGATGAAGGCAAGGCACATCGCCGGAGCGGCGGCAGCACTCCAGGGCGTCGCCACCGCCGTGGCGATGGCCGTGTCAGCACCCCTCGCTTCGGCCGGCGGCGGCGAGAGTGCCGTGCCGATGATCGCCGTGATGGCTGTGGGCGCGACCCTCGCCGTCGGCAGCCTCAGCTTCGCCAGGCGGGCGGACCGCCGTACCTTCCTAGGTCAGGCGCGCGTGGCGGCCACCGCTGCCGCGAGAGTCCTGGACGCGGAATAGGTGTCGGCCTGGCTCGCTCCGAACACCCGCGCAGTCCGCCCGTCCCATGACGGCCAGCCCGGATCCCCACCCGCGATGAACCGCACCCAGACCCCGTGCAGCTCGTCGGCGAGCTCCTGTGGCGGGTGGGACCCCACGACGGCGGCGGCGTCCTTCAGCAGGTCCCAGGTGAACGGCAACTCGAGGCAGTGCATGCTCAGACCCACACCGGGCGCAGGCCAGCGGAAGTCGTAGAGCCACGTGCGGTCGGGACGGCTGTCCGCCCACGCCAACAGGGGCATCCTGAAGGTCAGGTCGGTCACCACCTGGCCACAGAGGTCTGCCGTCCAGGTGAGCTCCGGCTGGGCTTCCACGTAGGCCCGCGACGGGTCGAGCGGCAGACCGGCGTCGGCGAGCACCTGCACGGCATCGGCGTCCGACCACGCCAGTCGCACCGGGTGCGGCTGGGGCGTGAACTCGTGCGCCACCGTGCCTGCGAGCAGGCGGACGCCCGCTCCCGCGCGATTGCGAAGGGCCTCGCCCACGACGACCGGCAGCACATCGTCGCCGACCAGCGGCACGAAGGGCAGCGCAACCCCTCCGACGGCGAGCGCGCCCTTGACGAAGGCGACGGCGGTGGGTGACGGCCCTTCGGGCGGGGCCATCAACTCGGCCTGGGCGTCCAGGACGGCGGTCTCGTCGAGAGCGGACCACCCTGCCCGCGTCGGTTCGACGCCGACCTTCTCTGCGAACGCATGCCCGATGACCCGCGCCCGCGTGACGCTGAGCGACAAGGCCGCAGCGGAATGCGCGATGACCTGGCTGAAGAGCCCGTGCGCGAGCGGGGAAACCAGCAGGGCCATCACCGCCGACCCACCGGCGGACTGGCCGGCGATGGTGACGCGTGACGGATCACCGCCGAACGCTTCGATGTTGTCGCGCACCCATTCCAGGCCGGCGATCAGGTCACGCAGGCCGCGGTTGGTCGGAGCGTCATCGATCCAGCCGAAGCCATCGAACCCCAGCCGGTAGGAGAGCGACACCGTGACGACACCGTCGCGGTTGTAGGCCGCACCGTCGTACCACGGGCTCGACGGCGAGCCCGCGAAGAAGCCGCCACCGTGGATCCACACCAGCACCGGCAGCCCGTCCGTGCCGCCCGGTGCCGGCGTGAACACGTTCAGGTTCAACGTCGCGTCGCCGGGAAACGACGGCTCGGGGATCGTGGTCACCTCTGCGAACGGGCGTCGCTGCGGCGTCGGGCCCGGGGCGGAGGCGTCGAGGGTTCCCTTCCAGGGCCGGGCGGGGACGGGCGCAGCGAACCGCAACTCCCCCACCGGCGCCTCAGCGAAAGGGATGCCGAGGAACGCAGCCGAGTCGCCGCGCCAGACGCCGGTGACGGCACCGGAAGGCGTCCGGACGACCGGTCGATCCTCGCTCATGGCTTGGCCTCGGGGTCCGCGGCACAGCGGACGGCATGGGACAACGTCATGGCCGCGACGATAGCCGAACGCCGATTTACGGACGAGACCTCGTCCCGCGGCGATAGCCTGCGGGGATGACCGAGGAAGCCGCGCCCGCCCACTCCCCGACCCTCCCCCAGCTACTCACTTCAGCGCTGGCCAGGTCGGTGTCGGCAACGCCGGCCATGGTCGACGGCCGCGAGACCGTGCGGGTGGAACTGCTGGAGTCGATCTCGCGTGACGGCCTCCCCGACGTCGACTACGTCGACATGCCCACCTTCCTCGAACTGCCCCTTGAGTTCGAGGACGGCACGATCTCCGTGGACGTGCGCGCCCAGCTCAACGGCTACTGGCCGGAGGGCGCACGCGGGTTCGCCGGACTCGCCTTCCGTATCCAGCCAGAAGCCGGGGCCTTCGAGTCGGTCTACCTGCGTCCGACGAACGGGCGCCACACGGGAGCGCCGAGCCCCCGCGACCGCCGGGCCATCCAGTACTTCGCCTATCCCGAGTGGCGGTTCGAACTCCTCCGCACCACCTACCCGGGCGTGTACGAGACCGGTGCCGACATCGACATCGACCGCTGGACGACCCTGCGGCTCGAGGTCGACGCCGACCGGCTGGACGCCTACGTCGACGACGTCCTCACGCTCGCCGTCGACCCCACACTCGTGGCACCCAGGCGCGGCCGCATCGGCCTGTTCGTCGACATCGGCACGGTCGCCTGGTTCAGCAACCTGAAGGTCACCCACGCAACGACCTGAAGCGTGCGACCTCGAGTGCTCAGGTGCCGAAGACGCGCACCGGCTTGTGCGAGGTCGTCGCGGTGCCGTCCCCGAGCTGGCCGTAGGCGTTGAACCCCCAGCACTTGGCCACACCCTTCGTCGTCACAGCGCACGTGTGGTAGCCGCCGGGAGAAACGGCCTTGACCTTGCCGCCCATGCTGTAGACCTCGACAGGCTTGGATGACGAGGTCGTGGTGTTGTCGCCGAGCGCGCCGTAGCCGTTGTAGCCCCAGCACTTCACGAGGCCAGAGCTGTTCACGGCGCAACCGTTGATGTCGCCGTAGGACACCGACGTGACCTTCTTGCCCAGCCCGGCGGCCAGCACCGGTTTCAGCGAGCTGGTGGTCGTGCCGTCGCCGAGTTCGCCGTCCCCGTTGTAGCCCCAGCACTTCACCGTCTTCTTGGTGGTCAGCGCGCAGGTGGTGTAGCTGCCGGCGCTGATCGACTTGACGCCCTTGCTCAACGAATAGACCGCGACGGGCACGGCCGAGTCGATCTTGGTGTTGTCACCGAGTTGGCCTTCAGCGTTGTAGCCCCAGCACTTCGGTGCGCCCTTGGTCGTCACCGCGCAGGCGTGGTAGCCGCCGCCACCCAGTGAACTGATGCCCTTGCCGAGCCCGGAGACCGCAACCGGCTTCGCGGAGTTGATCTTCGCCCCGTTGCCGAGTTGGCCGTAGTTGTTGGCGCCCCAGCACTTCACCGCACCCTTGGTTGTCAAGGCACACGCGAAGAAGTTGCCGGCAGCGATCGCCTTGATCCCCTTGCCAAGGCCGTAGACCGCGACCGGCTTGGCCGCGTCGGTGGTCGTGTTGTCACCGAGTTGCCCGTAGGTGTTGGAACCCCAGCACTTCACGGCACCCTTGGTGGTCAACGCGCAGGTGAAGTAGCTGCCTGAACTGATCGCCTTGACGTTCTTGCCGAGACCCGAGACGCCGAGCGGGACGGCCGAATCGACAGTCGTGCCATTCCCGAGCGCACCGTTCGCGTTGTTTCCCCAGCACTTGACCGCGCCCTTCGTTGTCAACGCGCAGGTGTGGACGAAGCCGGACGTCACAGCCTTGAACACGAACTTCGGCGCTGCCTGCGCCGTCGTCCCCGGACTGAGCAGGAATGACCCCGCCACAGCGATCAGGATCGCAACACCACTCAACAGTCTGGATTTCCGCATTTCCGCCCCCCCGACAGAGATTTCCTGTGGTCAGGCTTCACCATGGGGGCTGGGCGAACCAGACGTAGTTCTACGCGTGACCCTGACGTATCAGGCCGGCCGGTTCGGGCTCCTTGCAGCCCGTGGAAGAATCGGCAGTCCCCCACAGAACCGGAGCGGTACACCGTGGCCCAGCAGACCATCCTCATCACCGGCGCCTCCGACGGCATCGGCGCAGCGTCCGCACGCACCCTTGCCGCGAAGGGCCACCGGGTGCTCATCGTCGGACGGTCGGCCGAGAAGACCGCGGCGGTCGCACGCGAGACGGGGGCGGAACCCTTCATCGCGGACTTCTCCCACCTCGACGAGGTGCGTGCGCTGGCCGGCAAGGTCAAGGAGAGCCTCGGCGGTCGGCTGGACGTGCTCGCGAACAACGCAGGCGGCATCTTCGGCGACCGGACGGTGACAGCCGACGGCTACGAGTACACGCTGCAGGTCAACCACCTCGCGCCGTTCCTGCTCACCCACCTGCTGCTCGACGAGCTGCGGACTGCGGAGGGGGCCGTGATCAACACGTCCAGCATCGCGTCGCGCCTGTTCGGGAACCTGGACATCGACGACCTCGGCAACGAGCACGGCTACAGCGCGGCGAAGGCCTACGGCGACGCCAAGCTGGACAACATCCTCTTCACCCGCGGCCTGCACGCCCGCGTCCACTCCCAGGGCGTCAGCACGATGGCGTTCCACCCCGGCAACGTCGCAACCAACTTCGCAGCGGACACCACCAACCTGATGCGGTTCCTGTACCACACGCCGCTGCGGCACCTCGCGCTCATCAGCGCAGAGAAGGGTGGCGCGAACCTTACCTGGGCGATCGAGGGACGCCCCGGTGCCGACTGGACGTCCGGCAGCTACTACGACCAGCGCACGCTTGCGACACGGGTCAACCCGCAGATGAACGACGACGACCTGGTCGACCAGCTGTGGCAGCGCAGCGCTGCGATGGTCGGCGTTCCGGCGACTGAAGCCTGAGCACCCTTCGATCCGGCAAGGACGCCCGCTAACGTTCCCCTGACGCGCAACGTGCACGTCCGAGGGGAGCTGGGGCTTGTGACTGGAGCGGAAGGGGCGATCGCACGGACGCCGATCGACTCCCCCCGCGCCTGGTTCATGTGGTCGCTGGGTGTGGTTGCCTACGCGGCAGCCGTGATGCAGCGGACCAGCTTCGGTGTGGCCAGCGTGATGGCCACCGAACGGTTCGCGGCCGGCGCGTCCGTCGTGAGCCTTTTCGTCGTCGTGCAGCTGCTGACCTATGCCGGCATGCAGGTGCCCGCGGGAGTGCTCGTCGACCGGTTCGGCTCCCGGCTCGTCGTGGGGTGCGGTGCGGTCCTGATGTGCCTCGGACAACTCGACCTGGCCTTCAGCACCAACGTGGTCTCCGCGATGATCGCGAGGGTCCTGGTCGGGGCGGGCGACGCCATGACCTTCACCGCTGTCCTTCGGTTCCTTCCAGCCTGGTTCAGTCCCGGCCGAATCCCTGTGCTGAACCAGGTCACCGGCATGGTCGGCCAGGGCGGTCAGCTCCTGAGCTCGATCCCGCTGGCCACCATTCTCGCGTTGAACGGCTGGACGCCGGCGTTCATTGCCGCCGCCTCACTGTCGGCCGTCGTCGCAGCCCTCGTCTTCGGGTTGCTGCGGGACGCGCCTCCCGGACGGGAGGAGCCGGTCGCCGGCGTCCAGGCCACCGTACGGAAGCAGGTCGCACGGGTCCTGCGTGAGCCTGCGACCCGGCTGGCGTTCTGGATCCACTGGATCTGCTCCTTCTGGCCGATGCTGTTCACCCTGATGTGGGGCTATCCGTTCCTGCTCAACGGCCTGGGCTATCCGCAACCGGTGGTCTCCGGGCTGTTCACCGTCCTCGTACTGGCCGGACTGCCGTTCGCGCCGATGATCGGCCTGCTCAGCAGACGCGCGCCCCTGCAGCGCACCAACCTCGCGCTCATCCTTTCCCTCGGCTGCGCTGTTCCGTGGGCCGCGATCCTCCTGTGGCCAGGGGTTGCGCCGGTCTGGGTGCTGGTGTTGCTGATGATCGGCATGGCTGCTTCCGGACCGGGATCGGGGATCGGGTTCGATATCGCCCGCGCAGCCAACCCGCTGCGCCACATCGGGACTGCGACCGGTGTCGTGATCGTTGGCGGCTTCTCCGCTGTGCTGCTCAACGTGTGGCTCATCGGCGTCATCCTCGACCTCATGGGCGGCTACTCGCTCACCGCGTTCCGCTGGGCGATGGCAACGCAATTCCTGTTCTACGCGGTCGGCATCGTCGGTGCCTACACCGAACGCGCCCGCGCGAGGAAGCTGGACCGCGAGCGGGGTGTCCGGCACCCCACGCTCATGGCTGTGCTGCGCAGGGAATGGTCCAACCTGCTGGTCCAGTGGAGGATCTTCCGCTCGCCGGCGTCCGTCGACGCGGCCACGGATTCCCTCGTCCTCACCCTTGATGACGACCGGACGGTGCAGGTGGCTGCCGTCCTGCCGGGGACGGGCGGTCAGCTCGTTGCCATCGACGTTCCGCCGGCCAACGCGACGGAGGACTGGTGGCACCGGCGGGTCGGCGACTACCTCGACCTGGTGGCTGCCGACGACCTGGAGATCGGTGCTGTGGAGGTCCGGTGTCCTGACTCGGCATCGACGGCGCGCGTCCGGGCCCTCGTGGCAACGGAGTTGGCGTACCGCGAGGCCGTCCTCACGGTCGAAGTGGTGTCCCGGGCGCACCTCTGATCCGTGGGCGCTACTCCGGAGCGAGGTGCTCGCGGGCCCACAGGGCCGCGCTCGTGCGGTCGGCAACCCCGAGCTGGCGGAACACCCGTCCCAGGTGCGCCTTCACGGTGCGCTCACTGATCCCGAGCTTGCGTCCCACCTGCTTGTTGGCAAGACCGGACGCCACAAGGCGCAACACCTGAGTCTCGCGGACGCTCAACCCGTCGGTGGCGGAGGCAGGGTCGGCGCCGGGAAGCAGCGCTCGAGCAACCCGCGGATCCAGGGGGGCGTGGCCGTCCGCTGCGTTGCGAATGGCGGCCAAAAGGTCGCGCGGATCGCTGTCCTTGAGCAGGTAGCCGACAGCGCCCGCCCGCAGCGCATCGCGCACCCGTGCCTGGTCGGAGAAGGAGGTCAGCACCACGACGGTGCTGTCCGGGCGCTGCTGGATGATCTCGCGGGTGGCCTCGACGCCGTCCTTGACCGGCATCGACAGATCCATCAGGACGACGTCCGGTTGAAGCTCAGCTGCGAGCTCTACGGCGCGGGTGCCATTCTCCGCCTCACCGACCACCTGCATGTCGTCGGTGCTGGCAAGGAGGCCGGCGAGGCCGGCGCGGACGAGGTTGTGGTCGTCCACGAGCAGGACGCGAATCATGGACGCGGCACCCTGAGCCGCCAGCAGGTGCCGTTACCGGGAGCGGAGGAGACATCGAGCTTCGCCCCGGACTGCAGGGCGAGGTCGGTCATCACCTGCACACCGTAGTGCCCCTCCGAGGGGCGCTGGAGGACCTCGGCGGGTTCGAATCCGACGCCATCGTCGCGAAGGATGAGAGTCACTTCATCAGCGCCGGGGACGACGGCGAGTTCCACCCGGGTGGCCGCGGCGTGTCGGGCGACGTTGCGCAGGGCCTCCTGCGCGACGCGATAGACCAGCCGGTCACCGGCCTCGTCGAGTCCGGTGCCGTCGGTGGGCAGGTCGAGGACGACGTCGATCTCGCGGGTGCGGACGGTGTCGGCAAGGTCGGTGAGGGCCGCTGTGAGGCCCGCCCGTTTCAGGCTCGGCGGGTAGATGTCGACCAGGAGCGAGCGGAGGCCGCCGATGGTGCCACGGACCGCTTCGGCGAGCCCGCGCAGCCGGGTCGCCAGCTCGGAGTGGCCGGCCGTCGACGCACGCTCTGCCTCCCCTGCTGCCGCGAACGATGCGGCTGCCAACTCCTGGACGACACCGTCGTGGAGGGTTGCCGCGATGCGCCGGCGCTCGTCGTCGGAAGCGTTGACGGCGTGCTCGAGCAGGGACACCCGCTGGTCCTGGGCTGCGTTCAGCCGGTCCAGCAAGCGCCAGAGGATGGGCAGCAGGAAGACGATGAGCAACAGCAGACAGCTGACGGTGATCCCGGCGAAGCCGCGCCAGAGATTTCCGGCGCGGGTGGCAACGTCGTCGTAGAGGGAGTAGGTCTCGAGGAGCAGGGGCGTGCCGTTGGGTGTCCAAATGGGACGGTAGACCTCGAGCAGCTTGCCGTAGCCCCGCTCGTACTCGTTCTCCGGGCGGGTCAGGTCACTCACCTCGGCGACCGTGGTGGGATTCTCCAGCACCTCGCGGTCGTCCTCGCCGAGCTCGAAGGTCCGGCCGACGATCCGTTGCTCGTCGGAGTAGACGATCGTCCCGGCCTCGGTCCAGACCTTCACGCGCACGACGCCGCGGGTGAGGACGTGCGAGCGGATGACCGCGTCCAGCCTCGCGAAGGCTGCCGGCGCGCCGGTGGCAAGGGCATCCTCGACGGCGGGTTGCACCACGGATTCCGCCAGCAGGTCAGTTGTCTGCGCTGCGACCGTGACGGATTCCTGTTCTGCGATCCGCAGGCTCGCCCACGATCCGCCGACGGCCACGACCACCATGACTATGGCGGTGGCAGCGATCACCTGGGCGAAGATCCGACGCGTCCGGACAGGCCGGTTCGCCGCAACGGGTCTGACCTGCCCGTCGGCGACGGTGACCCACTCGGCCCCCGCTTCCGGACGGCCGAACACCTCGCGGGCGGGGGGCGCCAGCGAGGTGTCGGGGTCAACGGGAGTGTTGGTCACTGGTGTCCGGAGCCGTCATCGCCGCCGTGGCCGCCCCTGTCGTCGCTGCCGCTGTCGTCGTGCCCTTGTCGCTGCGCCCTTGTTGCTGCCACCCTTGTCATCGCCAGGTTCGCTCTCGCCATGGCCGCCCTTGTCGTCGCCGGGCTCGACGTGGGCGCTGCGGCCGCCCTTGTCATCGCCGGCCTCGGCCTTGTTCCTGCCACCCTTGTCGTCGCCCGGCTCGACGTGGTTCCCGCGACCGCGGTCGTCGCCGGCCTCGGTCTCGTGGCGGCCGCCGTGGTCGTCTGCTGTGGCCGTCGGCGTCGCGGTGGGAGTGGCGGTCGCGGTGGCGCTGGAGGTGGCCGATGCCGTCGCCTGGGTGGGCACGCGAACCGGGACGCTCTGCGCGAAGGAGGCATTCGCCGTGAGGCCGATGAGGGCCGGCACGATGGCAGCGGCGGCCGCTGCGGTGATGGTGATCAGTCGCTTCATGATGGGGTTCCTGTCTGGAGGGTTTGCCGTGACTCCATTAGTGACCGAGCCATGGGCGGCCCACCATTGGACCTTGGGACTAGTACCTCTTCGCGCCGCACACACTACCGGCGGCGTGCCGCCCGGGCGCAGCTATTGGGCTGCGGGCATCAGTCCGGCTGCCTTGCCGGCCGCCTCGCCCTGCGCTCGGGTGTGGCCGGCAGCGGCCCGACGTCCCGTCCTGCCCTGCAGCCACTGCGCGAGCCGGGTGAGCGCAAGGTTGAGCACGACGTAGATCAGGGCGACCACCAGGTAGGTCTGGATCAGGTAGCTGGTGTAGCTCGTGAGCGTGCGGCCCTGTTGCATCAGTTCCGGGTAGCTCACCACGTACCCGAGGGTGGAGTCCTTCAGCAGCGACACCAGCTGGGTGAGCAGGCCGGGCAGCACGAGCCGGAACGCCTGCGGGAGGATCACCAGCCGCATGCCGAGGCCCGGAGTCATCCCGATCGCTGCAGCTGCCTCGTGCTGGCCGCGGTCGACAGCGTTGATGCCGGCCCGGAACACCTCTGCTGTGGACGCGGAGCTGACGAGGATCATCGGCACGACGAGCTTCCAGAACACCGGAAGGTTGAGGCCCCAGCGCGGGAAGGCGAGGAGGAAGGCGTACACCACCAGCAGCATCGGGATCGAGCGGAAGAACTCGATCCAGATCGTGCACGCCCTTGCGAGGGGAGGGTTCGAGGACACCCTCCCAAGTGCGAGGAGCAGCCCCAGCGGGAAGGCGACGACGGCAGCCATGAGGGTGGCCTGGAAGGTGCCGAGCACTCCCTCGCCGAGGAACCGCACGATGGCCGGGTTCAGGAAGCCGAACCACTTGTTCACCTCGAGCTGGCCGTGCACGTAGAACTGCCAGAGGGCGAACGCGATGAGACCGAGGATCGCGATACCGAGCACCACCGACCAGAGCGCGATGCGGACCCGTCCACGCGGACCGGGCTCGTCGAAGAGGACGCGGGTGGCGTGTGCTGCGCTCATCGCACTCCCCCACGTGCAGCCTGCGGCTCCTGCGACCCGACGTTCGATCACACCGCCGATGGCGCCGCTCCCGAGGGAGAGCACGAGGTAGGTCACGCCGGAGATCAGGAACAGGACGACGGCCTCCGCGTACCGGATGTTCAGCTGCTGGGTGACGTTGGTGAGGTCCGAGACGCCGACGGCCGAGCACAGCGACGACCCGATCAGAGTGCCGATGAAGATGTTCACCAGCGGCTGCACCATCGTTGCGAAGGCCTGCGGAAGGATGACGAGACGCAACTGCTGCCAGAACCCCATGCCCAGCGCGCGGGCGGCTTCGGACTGCCCGACCGAGACGGTGTTGATGCCCGAGCGGACGGTCTCGCAGACGAACGCCGCGCTGGAGAGGACGAGGCTGACCACGCCGGCCCAGAACAGCGGGATCAGGAGACCGACGTCCGGCAGCCCGAAGATCACAAGGATGAGCAGGCTCAGCAACGGGATGTTGCGGAAGAACTCGACGTAGACCGTGCCGAACCCCCGCAGCGGGTGCGATCGGGCTCACCCGGCAGATCGCGATCACGGTGCCCAGCAACAGGGCACCCAGGAACCCGAGCACCGTCAGCCCGATGGTGACGAGCAGGCCCTGGGCGATGAAGCCGGCGTTGTCGGCGATGATCTTCATGGCGTCGTGCTGCCGGGCAGGCCGCGATCAGCTACCGGGAGCGGAGCCGAGCTTGGGCGGCGTCGGCGCGCTGCCTTCGACGTACTTGCCGACGGTTGCGGTCCAGAGCTTCGCCCAGTCCCCGGAGTCGAAGATGGCTTGCAGGAACGTGTTCACGAACTGCTTGGCCGACGCGTCGTCGCGGTTGAGGCCGATGCCGTAGGGGTCCTGCGTGAAGGGCGTGCCGACCACCTTGAGCTGGGGGTTCTGCACCACGTTCGAGAGCAGGATCGACTCGTCGAGTACGTAGGCCTCAGCGCGGCCCTGCAGCACGGCTGCGACGCAGGAGGCGTTGTCGGCGAAGAGCACGACGTTGGCGCCCTGCACGTTGTCGTTGATGGCTGTGATGCCGGTGGAGTTGGACTCCGTGGCGACGGTCTTGCCCGCGAGGTCCTTGACGGTCTTGATGGTGGTGTTGTCGGCCTTCACCTGCACCGCGGCGCCCGAGCTGTAGTAGGGGCCGGCGAAGGTGATCTTCTTGGCGCGTTCAGGAGTGATCGAGTACGTCGCGACGACGACGTCGACCGTGTTGTTCTGCAGCATGGTCTCGCGGGTGTCGACGCTGGTCTGCTGCAGGGCGACGAGCTTGGAGACGTCGTCCCCGCCGAGGATGTAGTGGGCGAGCAGGTCGCCGATGCCGGCATCGAAGCCGGTGACCCTGCCGGTCATCGGGTCCTTGAGCGAGAAGATGGCGCCCGACTCGGTGCCGCCGCGCTGGAGCACGCCGTTGCCCTTGATCCTGGTGGCCCAGGCGCTCGCGGAGAGGGCGGCGGCCTCAGCGACCGGACCGCCCTTGATGATGGCGTCGTAGGCCCCGACGTCGATGCCGCCGCCGGCTGAGGCACTGCCGCTGGCGGAGGCGATCGGGGACGGGGCGTTCGAGCAGCCAGTCATCCACAGGCCGAGGCCGGTGGCGGCCCCCAGGCCAAGGAAGTTGCGGCGGTTGAGGTTGAGTCCATCCATGGGGGTGTTCCTTTCGGGTCTGTACTCACCCATGGCATTACCCGCTCTGCCCGGACCTAACAGCCTCCTGCGCTTGTCATGTGGCTTTCCTGTTCCCGGAAGGGATCAGCCGACCATTCCCGCCACGGCCCCGGCAAGGTAGGGCACCAGCCAGATGGCCCACACGACGACGCTGAATTTGTGGAAGTTGACCAGTTCGGCCTGGCGGTTGCGGAGGAGAACGAAGATGGCCCACGCGAAGTGCAGGGCCATCAGGCCGATGGCGATGGCTTCCCGTCCACGCCATCAGGTCCTGGTAGACGTTCGAGTCGAGCCCCGCGGCCTGGTTGGCGGCGGCGATCCGGATCATCAGGAAGGTGCCGACCGAGTCCGCGGTCAGGCCGAGGCCGAAGAAGGCCACGTGCCACCACTTGAGGACCCTCGCTATCCGCTCGGCCCAGACACCGATCGTGTAGAACACGAGCGCGAGGTTGATGATGATCACGGACGCAGAGAACATTGCCGGGCCTTCTGGACAAGTTAGCGACAGGGTGTCTCTAACATGGGATGACGGTAATGTGATCGACGACGTGATGGCAAGTTCGCGACGGTGTGTCGCGAACACATTGGAGGCGTGGTGCCCAGGATCGATGCCCCGACGGTGGCCGAGCACAGGGAACACGTGCAGGCGCACCTGGTCGAGGCCGCCGAGGCCCTGATGCGGGCCGGTGAGCCGGTCACGGCAAGCGCAGTGAGCGCTGCGGCCGGGATCGCCCGCAACAGCATCTACCGCTACGTCGACTCGGTCGACGACCTGCGTGCGCTGGTGATCGGACGCTACCTGCCCGCCTGGATGACGGCGGTGGAAGCGGCCATGGACCGCGCGCACACGCCCGGCGACCGGGTCTGCGCCTGGGTGCGGACCAATCTCACCGAGGCCGGCGCGGCAGGCCACGGCTGGCTGATGGAGGCCGTGCGGTCACACCCCACGTCCAATCTCGCCCAGACGCAGGTCGAGGAGGCCCACGCGACGATGCGTGACACCCTCGGCGCCGCATGGCTCGAGCTGCTCGACGGGGATGCCGAGCGCGCGGCGATTGCCGCGTCCCTGACCATGGGAATCCTGGAAGGCGGCTTCCGGCAGCTCAACACGGGCAGCCCCGAACGCCTGGTGATCGAGCTCGCCCAGACCGCAGCGGAGAGCCTCGTCCGGGGTCTCGCGCCCGCCGCCCGCTGAGCTCCCGAGAGCGCAGCGTCAGAGGTCGGCGGAATCCGGCGAGGCCGGCTCCTCCACTCCCCCTGCCGGCGCCCACCCCTCGGGTGTGACCAGGCGCTCCGGCGCCACGTCACCACCGTGCGCGCGTTCCCAGGCTCTGGCGTAGCGAGTCCCCACGAGCAGGAGCAGGAGTCCGACGGCAAGGAACGCGCCGACGCGAGCAATCGGGTCCAGCATGCCGAGGTCGAGAAGGAACAGCTTGGCGACGGCAAGGGCAGCGATCGCAAGGGCAAGGTGCAACCAGACTTCGAAGTCGTCGGTCGCCGCGAGCCCCCGCCGCAGGAAGACGATGCACAGCACCATCCACGCGACAGTCACGATCGCCTGTCCTGCCTGGAAGCCCGCAGCGGCGTTACCCAGCCCGCCGCCGATCCAGGTCGCGAGGTGGATGACCGCGACGGAGCCCATCGCTGTTGCCACCGACCACGAGAGGTACGTGCTCCAGCGCGGCCGGAGGTCGAACCACCGGGTGATGGCCATCGTCGCGAGCACGACGACGGCGATGCCTGCCAGCGACTGGACGATCTGTTCCGGCCCTGCAGCGGCGGCCGAGCGCTGGTCGAGGCTGAAGGCCAGCAGCGGCAGCCAGCTTGCGACGCCGACCACCCCGAGGATGCCGCCGACGACGAGGTTGACGCCCGATCGCGTCCGCACGGCGACCGAGAGGTAGACCACGGCCAGCCCGAGCGTGAGCACGGCGAGGAAACGGTGCTGCGTCGCGGTGAACGCGGCAAGCAGCGCGAAGCCCGCCCCGATCGGGACGGCAGCCCAGCGCACCCGCTCCTGCACCCGGGGCAGGAAGCCGAACGTGCAGTAAGCGGCTGCGACAACGCCGAGGATGAAGGCAGCGGCTGCGGTGTTCGGCAGCTGCGGACACGCCAGCGCCGCCGGCGCCACCATCGGGGCAAGCAGGCCAATGGCGATGGCCTGCCCGATGGTCGGCTCCGCAGGAGCGATCAGGGCCGACAGGAGGCCGAGGAGCGCGAGCCCCACCGAAAGGGCCACCAGCCACCACAGCTGCGCCGGATCGAGCGCGCTCGCGCGCCACGTGAGCTGCAGGAGCACCATGACGGTTGGCAGCACCCGCGCGAACGGGAACAGCCGCCAGCCGGTACCGCGCTCGAACCACAACGTGACACCCGTGAGGACCAGCATCAGTCCGGCGGTGATGACCGGCTCCGATCGTGTCCCGATGTAGACGGCCAGCAGCAGGCCGCCCAGCACGGAGACAAGGCCGACCCACTCGTTGTTCCACAGCCGCGCCAGCACCATGCCGCCCAGCCCGATCAGGGCGGCCAGCACCACGCCGACGAGGGGAGGGAGCAGGAAGTAGATGACCGTGGCCGTGACCACACTGATGAAGCCCGCAGCCACCCCGGTGGCGCCGAGGATCGGTGCGCCGACATTCTGCGGGTCGCGGGCTCGGACGACGAAGGCGAGGGCGACGAGAACGACGCCGAGCAGGGCTGCCGCGACGGTGCGGGCAGGCGGCGGGAACAGGCCGTTCTGGGCAGCAAGGCTCAGCAGGAACGCCACGCCGATCAGGGTCACAGCTGCACCGACCAGGGCCAGCAACTTCGGCATGAAGCCCGGCCGGCTCCACGGCGGCGGAGTGTCGGGACGCGGCGGTGCCGGCGGACGGGCCGGCTGAGCCAGCGGCCGCGACGGAGGCGCTGACCAGTGCTCTGTCACCGGAGCTGTGTCTGCGTGGGAAGCGACCCTTTCGTCGGACGAAGGAGACTTGCCGACGTGGCCACGGGCTGTCGACTCCACGGCTTCACGCTCCGTAGTGGCCGTTGGAGCTGGCGACGCCGCCACCGGAGTCGCCGCGGGAAGGTCACCGGAAGTGGCCAGCGGTTCGAGGATCAGCCCGTCGGTGTCGACCCAGCAGGAAGCGCCCTGGTAGATGACTCGGGTGCGCCGTCCGCCCGTGATCTCCGTGACAGCGAGCCGGCTGCCCTTGGGGATCCAGCAGACCAGCTGCGCGTCCGGGATGTGGGAGTTGAAGGCAGCCAGCGGAGCAGCGGCGATGCGTCCGCCCTGTGCGGCAACGGGCGCCGCGATCTCACCGTGGCCTGTGGCCAGCGGCACTGGTTGCAGTGCTTCGGCGGGACGGGATTCCCCAACGCCTGGCGCAAGGCGCAGTACGGCCTCTTCCAGCGACGCCAGCCGACGCACCATCTCGTCCTGCCGCTCGCGCTGCAGCTGGGTGACCTGGGTGTCCACCCAGGCCAGGCGACGGTGGAGGGCGTCCCGCTCCGACATCAGGCCACTGAGTTCGTCCTGCGGTTGCCTACCCGGTCCTGCGTCAGGCATCCGCCCGTCCTCCTCCAGCTGAGTGATCGCTACCTGACCATAGGTGAACCGTGTCCCGCGCGGGCCGAATAGGACCGAGAGCCACCCGGCTCACGCAAACCTCAGAAACTCCTTATCCATTGACCCTTGCGCGAAAGCCGGGTTACGGTCGGGATATCGCGCGGCGGGGAAGACGCAGGTGTCGACCCGTTGCTCGACGCCACCACCCCTCCCCCAAAGGAGCTTCAGTGAAGAAGCTGCACATCCTCATCGCCGCCCTCGCGGCGGCACTCACCCTGTTGCCGTTCTCGGCAACCCCGGCCGCGGCCCACAGCCAGCCGGTCCCCTCCGCGCACACCTTCTCGCTCAACGCCAAGGTGCTCGACGCCGGGCAGCAGATCGTCTCGCTGACGATCAGGACCGGCCGACTCGGCATCAAGGCCTCGAGCCTTTCCACGAGCACGTTCAGCGTGAAGGCCACGGGGACGAACCCCTACACCTCGCTGGATCCTGCGACGGTCTTCGGCACGTTCAAGGACGTGAAGCGGACGGTCACCGGCGTGCACCTCGACCGTCAGGGCAACATCGTCATCGACCTTGCCTACGGCTTCACGTCCCCGGGCGCCTTCACGTTCGCGTGGGCGAACAGTGAACAGCGCAACATCATGCTCGATCTCACCTACACCGTCACCCAGAACCAGCCCGTCAAGCTGTGGGGCGGGAAGGACTACACCTTCAGCGCACTGAAGCAGGGTCGCGTCATCGATCCTGAGGTCGACGCGTTCGGCTCCGGCAGGGCCGCGGGCATGGTCTACCGCATCTACAAGCCCAAGAAGGCGGCAGAGGGCAAGCGCCCGCTGATCATCTGGCTGCACGGTGGTGGCGAGGGTGGCTGGTCGCAGGCCTACAACAACGACCTGCCGCTGATCGCCAACCGTGGCGCACTGGGCTTCATCACCCCGAAGGCGCAGCGCATCTTCGGTGGCGCGTTCGTGCTGGCTCCGCAGGCCAACGACTACTGGCTCAACGACACAGCACAGGGCTACTCCGCACGCCTGAAGAAGCTGATCGACAAGGTCGTGCGCAACAACCCCCGGATCGACAGGCATCGGATCTACGTCACCGGCGCCTCCAACGGTGGCTACATGACGCCGAAGCTCGTTGTGGACAACCCGAAGTTCTTCGCGGCCGAGGTCCCGATCGCACCCGCGCTCATCTTCAACAAGACCACGATGATCTCGGACGCACAGCTGGCTGCGATCAAGACCCCCACCTGGGTCGTGCAGTCGAAGGATGACCCGGTCCTCCCGTTCGCCGTCAACGGCCAGCACATGGCAGCCACGATTCCCGGCTCCCTGCTGACCGCCTACGACAACGTCACCTGGGACGGCGTCACCTACAACGGCCACTGGTCCTGGATCTACGTCGCTCGCAACGATCCGAAGACGGACTCCGGTCTGCACATCTGGCAGTGGATGGCCAAGCAGCGCCTGGCATCCACCCACCACCACAGGTAGTCCCTGACGAGTGGGCGAGCTGGTGGCGGCTGGCTCGTCCACTTCCCTGTCAGCGTCAGGCAGACACCCCGGTGCCGGCGAAGCGGGCGCGGTAGGTGTCGATGTCCAGGGCGAAGGCGCCTTCTGCCTCGCCCGGCACTGCGTCGTGCCAGAAGTCGATGTCGTGGGCCCAGATGGCTCCGGCGAACAGGCCGCTGTCGGCATACCTGTCGAGCATGCAGCTGAGCACGACGTAGTCGCGGTGTGAGCGTTCGATCGTCGCGATCTCCGGCTGGTCGAGCAGGCGGAAGGCCGCGACCGGGTTCAGCGAGTCGAGCCGACGGGACAGCGTCGCACGCAGGGTCGCTGTGCTGGTCAGTCCACGGACACGGTGGACACCCGGCTCTGCGACCTGGGCTGCGCCCGGCCTGCCGCCCTCTGTCCACGCGATCATCGGAACGGTCATGCGACCGTCCTGGGCGAACGAGGTCATCAGCGCGAACAGGGACGCCGAGGTGTGGTCGGCGTGCCGGTAGTAGTTGGCGTTGCGGCCGAGCAGCTGGATCGACCCGAAGGCCGGGGCGCCGGGTCGGTGGGAGGTGTTGCCGAGCACTTCTGCGATGTAGCCGTTCGGATCGGGCAGGCCCGACCAATCGACGGAGTGACCGAGTACCGACTCGACCAGTGCCGTCTGGTGGCGAACCGCTACGTACGACGTCGCGTGAGTGGGCATCTCTTCCTCCTGGGTGATCCCTGCCTCATTGGGAGGCCGGGACCTCTTCAGCTGATACGTCCCACATAGATGAAACCCCTTGCGGGAAAGCCCGCAACAGACCCCGTACGGGCGACACGAAGAGCGCCATCCCGCACACCTCGAGCGACGCCGGCCGGTCGAGATCCACAGCCACTGCCAGCGAGCCGTCAGCTGTTCCAGCGCAGGATGGCTGCAGACTCCTTCTCGCGTCCGAGGATCGAGAGGCTGCCGACCTCCAGCGGGAAGCTCTGCCCGAACATGATCGGGAAGTCCAGCCAGCACAGCGCGAGGACGCGGGATGCATGGCCGTGACCGAAGCAGATCGCGCGCTCCACGCCCGAAGCCCGTACCCGGGCGACGATCCGGGTGAGGCGGGCCCGCACCTCATCGGCCGACTCTCCCCCGGAACAACCGTTGAACCAGATCCGCCAGCCCGGACGCCGTTCGCGGATCTCGTCGCTCGTGAGGCCCTCGAAGTCGCCGTAGTACCACTCGGCCAGGTCCTCTGTGACCTCGTAGTTCTCGAACCCCGCGAGCTCGGCGGTCCGCTGGGCCCTCAGCCGCGGGCTGGTGAGCACGAGGCCGAAGTCGGACGGATCGAGGCGGGCGCCCAGCGAGGTGGCCTGCTGGATCCCTTCCTGGGTCAGGTCGAGGTCGGTGATCGAGGTGTGCCGGCCGGATCGGCTCCATTCAGTCTGCCCATGGCGGACGAGGTACAGCAGGGTCATGGGTCCATCCTCACCAATGGAGCGCCGGCGCGATAGGGCCGGCGCCCCAGGGGTGGGTGAACGTTCAGTGCAGGCGGCTGGCGCTGGCCAGGATGGCCACAGCCTCGCGCAGTTCCTTCTTCGTCGGGTTGGCGCCGTTGTCGGCCGATCCGAGGTAGACGTCCTCTGCGCCGCCGTAGTTGAGGTTGCGCTGGTAGCAGGCCTTGCCCTTGGCATGCTGGACCAGGCCGGCCCAGACCGGGAACTCGCCGCCGTTCTCCCACCAGAGCTCAGCACCGGGCCCGGAACCGAACGGACCTGGCCGTTGCCTTGATGCTCACCGTTGCCGAGGCGTGCTGCCGTGGCCATCGTCGCCGCCGTCACAGGTCTCCGCGGCGGTGTTGGTGAGCAGGTCGACGATGTAGCCGCTCGGCGCCTTCGATCCAGATGACACCGTCGTGGTCTGTCGATGGCCTTCCACGTCTGGACGGGTAGCGCACGCTCACGTTGCCGGCGCTTGACCTTGAGGGTCTTCCAGCTGAGTTGTCCGGCTCGACCCTGTCCGAACTTGGGAGTCGTCATCGGGTCGAAGAGCGTCGTCACCGGGTCGCCGGACCGAGTTGTCGGCGGTGACGCGTCGGCGTTGAAGTCCGTGATTGGGACGCGGTGCTGGCGAGGATCGCGATCACCGTGTCGCGTCCTGCCTTGTCCCTCGAGCCCCCGAGGTTCCCGAGGTTCGTCGCGAAGAGTGAACACCCGCTCCGGATGCTGCGGGCCAGTCTGCTCGACTTCCCCGAGCGACACCGCGCATGCTCCAGGTCGCTCGGTCGCCGAGGGCAGTAGTCGTCGCCGTCCGGTAGTCGCCGGGTGCGCTGCCACCATCGCCTGCGTCGGGACTGGTCGCTGCCTGCGCGACTCCGGCCCACGCGGTCACGTCCGGCAGAGGCTCCGAGGACGTTCGACCGTCGACCGGTCCTCGACCAACGATCCACCCGTGGAGTCGTCCTTCGCGAAGCCGTTGCGGATCAGTTCCAGCGCGCGCGGCCTTCGTGCCCTTGGGCGGGTTCACGAACAGCACGCAGTTGATCGCTGTCGCAGCCGTCGAGTCTTGCGATCGCGCCGGACCTGTCGAGCGTCCAGTTCGCCGGGGTACGTGAACGTGACCGGGTACTCCCTGGACGCGAAGGTCTTCCACCCCTGGACGTGGACGACCGTGCCCTGGTGATCGCCGGGTACGTATCTGGCTCGCCTGCTGAGGCGCGCTTGTCGCGGGCGTGGTCGTGCTGGGTGGCCGACGCCGTCGCGGCCGCCGGCGCCGGGATCGCCGGCACCACCGCCGGGGCCGGCAGCAGCGACGGCACGATCATGACGGCGGCGACCGCGAGGGCGCCGGCCCCCGCCGATGCTCGCCACGATGATTGCGCCGGCTCCGCTTCCTGCGGCCGGACTCCGCCAGTGACTGCCGGGTCGAGGGCTCGGGACGGAACTCGTCCGCCGTTCGCTTCAGGCTGTGTCGCAGGTCTTCGAAGTCATCGGACATCGGTCGTGCCTTCCTCAAGGAGCGAGCGCAGGGTCTTCAGCCCGCGCGAGACGAGCTTGCGGGCGTTCGCATCGGACACGCCCATGACCTCGGCGATGCGCGCGAAGTCCTGGTCATCGATGACGCGCAGCACGACGGCGATCCGCTGCCGGTCCGGCAGCCTGCCGATCAGGCGCAGCGCCCAGTCGCGTCCGATCAGGTCAATGGTGGGATCGGCGACCGCGTGCTGGCTGTCGCCCAGCGCCACCAGCCGCCACAGCTTTCGCCGCACCGAGATGTGCCGGTTCACGATCGAACGTCGCACGTAGGCCAGCGGGGTCGCCGTGGGCGACGATGCTGCGCCCAGCCGCGGGTAGGCACCGATGAGCGCGTCCTGCACGGCGTCCTGCGCGTCCGCACGGTTACCGGTGACCAGGAGCGCGAAGCCGCCCAGCGCCCGGCCGTGGAGTCTCGACGAAGTCCTCGAACGTCGCCACCGGCTCCAGCGCCACGGCCACAGCGTATTCGGCTGCGCTCACCTGACCCCCTCGATGCGTCGTCCCACACCGATAACACGCGCCAGCGTCCCGTTCTGGGACAACGTCGCGTCAAAGCAGCACGCAGTTGGCCTGACACCGTGTTCGGTTCGACAACGGTGCACGTTGACTACTCGTTGTCGCCGCCGGTCGACTTCACCGCGGAACCGCCCTCGCCCACGGCGTCGCCGGCGTCCGGCCAGAGCCAGTCGGCGATCTCGGGCAGGTCGGTGCCCCACTCGTGGGCGTAGGCCTTGGCCTCGATCCGGCGGTCCACCATCGCCTGGCGGACGGTCGCGTACCGCGAGCGCAGCCCTTCGACGCGGTCGATGACGTCGATCACGAGGTGGAACCGGTCGATGTCGTTCAGCATGCACATGTCGAACGGCGTGGTGGTGGAGCCCTTCTCCTTGAAGCCGCGCACGTGGATGTTCGCGTGGTTGGTGCGCCGGTAGGCGAGCCGGTGCACCAGCCAGGGGTAGCCGTGGAAGGCGAAGATGACCGGCTTGTCGGCGGTGAAGATGGTGTCGAAGTCGCGGTGGCTGAGGCCGTGGGGGTGCTCGTCCTCGTCCTGCAGCCGCATCAGGTCGACCACGTTGACCACCCGCACCTTGAGGTCGGGGATGTACTGGCGCAGCAGGTCGGCGGCAGCGAGCACCTCCAGCGTCGGCACGTCACCGGCGCAGGCCAGCACCACGTCCGGGTCGGTGCCGGTGACCTCCGTCCCGGCCCATTCCCAGATGCCGAGCCCGCGCGTGCAGTGCGCGATCGCCTGCTCCATGTTCAGGAACACCGGCTCGGGCTGCTTCCCGGCCACCACCACGTTCACGTACTGCTTGCTGCGCAGGCAGTGGTCGAAGGTGGACAGCAGGGTGTTCACGTCCGGCGGCAGGTAGACCCGGATGACCTCCGGCGACTTGTTCATCACCACGTCGAGGAAGCCGGGGTCCTGGTGGCTGAAGCCGTTGTGGTCCTGGCGCCACACGTGCGAGCTGAGCAGGTAGTTCAGGGAAGCGACCGGACGCCGCCAGCCGATCTCGTTGGTCGACTCCATCCACTTGGCGTGCTGGTTGAACATCGAGTCGACCACGTGGATGAACGCCTCGTAGCGAGCTCATCATCCCGTGGCGTCCGGTGAGCAGGTAGCCCTCCAGCCAGCCCTGGCACTGGTGCTCGCTGAGCACCTCGACCACCTGGCCCTGCTTGCGCATCGGGTCGGGCTCGTCGGTCGGGCAGGTAGTCGGCCAGCCACTGCTTGGGCGTGGCCTCGTAGATCGCCTGCAGCCGGTTGGACGCGGTCTCGTCGGGCCCGAACACCCGGAAGTTGTCCGGATTGCGCCGCGCGATCTCCGCGAAGAACTCGCCCAGGCGCTTCGTGGACTCGACCATCGGGCCGCCGTGGCCGTCGGCGTCGGGCTCGACGGCGAAGTCGCGGAAGTCGGGCATGATCAGGTCCTTCAGCACCAGACCGCCGTTGGCCACCGGGTTGGCCGACATCCGCAGGTCGCCCGTCGGGCGCAGCACGTCGAACTTCGGCAGGAACGCGCCCTCGTCGTCGAACAGCTCGGCGGGCACGTAGCTCTGCAGCCAGTCGGCCAGCACAGCCAGGTGCTCGTCGGAGTCGCGGGCGTTGGCCAGCGGCACCTGGTGGCTGCGCCAGTGGTCCTCGGTCTGCTTGCCGTCGACCGTCTTCGGCCCCGTCCAGCCCTTCGGGCTCTTGAACACGATCATCGGCCAGTGCGGGCGCTCCACCTGCGTCCGCGTCCACGCCCTCGGCCGCGGCCTTGATCGCGACGATCTTGTCCAGCGCCTCGTCGAGCAGAGTCGCGCGAACCGCCGGTGGGTCTCGAGGTGGTCGTCGTCGGGGGTGACCTCGAAGAACAGCGGCTCGTGGCCGTAGCCACGCATCAGGTCGGCCAGTTCCTCGGTCGGGATGCGCGCCAGCAGCGTCGGGTTGGCGATCTTGTAGCCGTTGAGGTGCAGGACGGGCAGCACGACCCCGTCGGTCTTGGGGTTGATGAACTTGTTGCCGTGCCAGCCGGTGGCCAGCGGGCCGGTCTCGGCCTCACCGTCGCCGACGACGGTGAACGTGATCTGGGTCGGGGCGTTGAACACCGAGCCGTAGGCGTGGGACAGCGAGTAGCCCAGCTCGCCACCCTCATGGATCGAACCGGGGCACTCCGGCGACACGTGCGACGGGATGCCGCCGGGGAACGAGAACTGCTTGAACAACCGGCCCATCCCCGCCTCGTCGCGGGTGATGCTCGGGTAGATCTCGGTGTAGGTGTCGTCGAGGTAGGCGTTCGCCACGAGGCCCGGGCCGCCGTGGCCGGGACCGGCGATGTAGATGGCGTTCAGCTGGCGCTCGACGATGGCCCGGTTGAAGTGGGCGTAGAGGAAGTTGAGACCGGGCGTCGTGCCCCAGTGGCCCAGCAGGCGGCGCTTCACGTCGTCGCGGGTGAGCGGGCGGCGCAGCAACGGGTTGTCGAGCAGGTAGATCTGGCCCACCGAGAGGTAGTTGGCTGCCCGCCACCAGCCCTCGATCAGCTCTGCGGTCTCGTCGCTGATCGTCTCCGGGGCGTCCTGCGGCCGGGTGCGCCAGGCGGTGGAAGCTGTGGGCGTGTTCGACATCGTTCTCCTCAGATCAAGGTGGCCGTCTCGCTCATTCTTACCCCACGGCCCGAACGGCCGCGAACATCCAGAGGAAGGCACCGTGTACGAACCGCGGCACGATGGGGCGGTCGTCTGCAGGGGCTTCCTCGCCGATCCGGATGGCAACGTGATCAGACAACTACACCTGAAGTAGCCGGCGTCTAGTTCGACTGCGGCCGCAGCCGCACCTTGACTGCGTTCGACGAGTTGTTGACCTCGGCGAACACCGACCGCGACTTCACGAAGTCGCTGAACGAGCTGTAGCCGATGGACTTCTCGTGGAAGGACGGGTCCAGGCGCTTGATCTGGTCCTTCACCGCCGACATGTTCAGCCACTCGTCATCTGCCGACTTGTCGTGACCGAGTTCGAGGGCCCGGCGCAGCAACTTGGTTGCCGCCCTTGGCGACAACTTCGCGGCCGGCTCGTCGCCGTCAGCGCCGTGCTCCTCCGTAGCGGGGACGGGCTCGCTGGGAGCGGATTGCCGCGACGGCGCACTCTTCGTCGCCGCCTTCTTCGCAGGGGTCTGCTTCCGGGCCGGAGTGGAGGCGGTCTTCGGCGGGGCCTTGATGACGGCCGCCTTGGCGGGGGCGTGCTGCGGCGCCTCGACGGGCTCGGCGTCGTCCTCATCGACCCAGATTCCCGGCAGGTCGTCATACAGGCTGAACTCGTTGCAGGCGGCAGGCAGCGATTTGCTCGTGGCGCCCGCGACCCCGACGGCGACGATGTAGCGGCCAAGCCTCTTCACACGCTGGGCGAGCGCGACGTAGTCGGAGTCGCCGGCAACCAGCACGACGTGCGTGACATCGCTCAGCCGGAACATGTCCTCCACCACGTCGATGGCGAGCCGGATGTCGGCACCGTTCTTCGTTGCAGAGAGCGGGAACATCTGGGTCAGGTCGATCGCGCGGTCAATCAGTTGCCGGCGGTACCCGGCGTTCACGGGCTGTGACCAGTCGGCGTAGGCACGGCTGATCACGACCGTCCCGAACGAAGAGGCGTAGTCGAGGATGGCGCCGATGTCGACCGTGGCGCTGGTGATCCGCTCGACCACCTCCGGATCGGCGGACGGGCTGTCGATGACGACATTGCGGACGCGGTCGGACTGGAAGGCACCCCGCCCGTACAGCTGGTTGTAGAGCGAGATCACGATGTTGTCGAAGTCGATGTAGACCGCCACCCGGTTGTCGCCGACTTCAGCCATTCGCGCTCCTCGTTGCCGTTTGCGGCACGCGCCGCTCCCCCAGTGTCGTCCGCCCGTCCAGGGCGGGCAACACGAGCCCTGGGGAGGAGGTCCGTCAGTTCGGCGTCAGTGGTGGAGCGTGGTGAAGACGCGGGATGCCCGATCGACAACCCTCTGCTCGTACTGACCACACCTGATTCGCACCCCTGTTCGATTAATGTCAGTGGCGGGTGTTTGACTTGTTCCATGGAGCTTCAGACGTCCCCGGCGAGGCGGGTCTTGGACGGGATCAAGGGCAGCCTTGACGGGTTCGATGCCGGCCTGGTGCGCCGTGGTGAGCGGTTGGAGTGTGCCCAGCTGGCACGCGCGCTGGCTTCGCGGTTGACGGCGTTGTCGGCGGTGCTGCTGGCGAAGGCTGATGCCGCCCAGGAGTCGATGCAGCAGGCCGGGACACCGACCACGTCGTGGTTGACGGTGCAGGGCGGCCTGTCGAAACGGGAAGCGGCCGGCATGCTGCACCAGGCCAAAGAGCTCGCCGAGCATCCTGACGTGGCGCAGGCAGCGACGGCGGGACAGATCAGCGTCAACCAGGCACGGGCGATCGGCACCGTGCTCGGCGGGTTGAGTGAACTGGACCAGACCCAGCAGGCCCAGGCCGAGGCAGTTGCTGTTCGACATGGCGGGCAGCCTGGACGCCGATCGGTTGGCGAAGGCCACCGCGCAGGTGTTGGCGCAGGTCGCACCGGCAGCAGGCCGATGAGACCCTGGAACGGCGCCTGCAGCGCCAGGCCGAAGCGGCGCAGCGGAACCGGTCGTTGGTGTTCCGCCGGGACGGGAACGGCTCGGTCCTGTTCACCGGCAGCCTGCCTTTGGTCGACGGCGAAGCCTGGATCGCCCAGCTGGATGCCTACACCGAATCGAAGCGCCGCACCGCCCTGGAGGAACGCGACCCGGCCGGTACCGGGCTGACCCCCGAACAACGCCGCGCCGATGCTTTGATCGCGATGATCCTGCACCACACCCAAGGACGCCGCGCCCCCAAAGTCGGTGGTGACCGGCCACGGATCGTGGTCACCGTCGACTACAGCAAACTCCTCGCCGACGCGACCGGCGCCGGGCTGATCGGGGACGGGGAACCGCTCAGCGCCGGGGACCTGCGCCGGGTGTGCTGCGACGCCGACCTGCTCCCCGCCGTCCTCGGCGGGCCCAGCACCGTGCTCGATGTCGGCAGGGACCACCGGCTGGTACCGCCGGATCTCCGCGCAGCTCTGGTGCTGCGGGACGGTGGGTGTGTGTTCCCCGGCTGCCACGCCCGCCCCACCGAATGCGAAGCCCACCACATCATCCCGTGGTGGCACGGCGGTGTGACCGCCCTGTCGAACCTGGCCTTGTTGTGCCACCACCACCACGGGCTGCTCGAACCCGCCCGCTACAGCGTCCGGGACCAATGGCAGATCCGGATCGGCGCCGACGGGATCCCCGAAACCATCCCACCCCGACGCTGCGACCCCCACCAACAACCGCTCCGCCACGCCAGACACCACACCGGCCAAGACCCCGGCACCGCCCGAGGCCAACCCACCCACCAACTCGCCAGCTGACGGCTCAGAGAGGTTGGCTGTGTAGGAATGTGGTGGCTGAGCCTGACGAAGCCCCCCGGGATCTGATGGCTGAGCCTGACCAAGCCCCCGGGATTTGGTGGCTGGCCTGACCAAGCCCCCGGGATTTGGTGGCTGGCCTGACCAAGCCCCGGGATTTGGTGGCTGGCCTGACGAAGCCCCTCGGGACGCGTCGTTCGTTCCTCACGAAGCTCCTCAGGGACCGTCTTGGCGAGCCCTTCGTCGCGACTCAGGGACCGTCCTTCGCGCGCCCTCCGTCGCGACTCAGGGACCGTCCTTGGCGCGCCCTTCGTCGAGCTCAGGGACCGTCGGCGCCTTTGTCGCGGCTCAGGGAAGAGTGATGACTACTTCGGCAGCTCCCAGGTGTGCACCGGCTCGTTGCCGTGCATGTTGACGGCGTAGGCGGCCACCATCTCGCGGAGGGCGTCCTGGCGCGACATGCCCCGGGCCTCCAGCCGGCGCACGGTGGCCACCTGCCAGTCGGCACCGTTCTGGCCGGTCAGGCAGCGGCCCTCGATGACCCCGAGCAGGCGATTGCGCACGTCCGCGTCCACACCCCAGGCAGTCAGTCCCTCATGCGCCATCGGAAGCAGCTCGCGCAGCACGAGTTCGCTCGCCGGGGTCTCGCCCAGTCCCGGCCAGAACAGCTGCGCGTCGATGCCGTTGCGCGCCCCGCTGGTGAAGTTCTGCGACGCCGTGCGGAAGGACATCCGCGACCACACCGGACGGTCCTCGTTCACCAGCGTGCGCAGCGCCCCGTAGTAGAACGCTGCGTTGGCGAGGGTGTCGACGATCGTCGGCCCTGCGGGCAGCACCCGGTTCTCCACCCGCAGGTGCGGCTGCCCGTCGACGATGTCGTAGATCGGCCGGTTCCAGCGATAGATCGTGCCGTTGTGCAGCCGCATCTCGGCGAGCTTCGGCGTCCGTCCGGAGTAGAACGTCGCCTGCGGATCCTCGTCGTCGAGCTCCGGCAGCATCGCCGGGAAGTAGAGGGTGTTCTCCTCGAAGAGGTCGAAGATCGAGTTGATCCAGCGGTCGCCGAAGAAGACCCGCGGCCGCACGCCCTGGTTCTTCAGCTCGATCGGGCGCGTGTCCGCGGCCTGGGTGAACAGCTCGATGCGGGTCTCCGCCCACAGCTCCCTGCCCATGAAGTAGGGGCTGTTCGCCCCGAGCGCCAGCTGCGGCCCGGCGAGCACCTGGGCGGCGTTCCAGTGCGCGGCGAACTCGTGCGGGCGCACCTGCAGGTGCAGCTGCATCGAGGTGCACGCCGACTCCGGAGCCAGCGAGTCGGCGTAGCGCAGCAGCCGCTCCCCCGACGGGCCCGTGATGTCGAGGTGGATGTCCTCGCCCCGGGCGGACAGGACGGCGTCGTTGAGCGCCTGGTACCGCGCGTTGGCGCTCATCCAGTCACCGTCGAAGGTCTCCGGCGTCACCGTCGGCAGGATGCCGATCATCACGATGTGGGCGCCCAGTTGGGCGCAACGCCGCTCCGCCTCGTTCAGCGACTCCCGCAGGTTGCGCTCGAGGTCGACGGCGTTGCCCCCGCTGAGCGTGCCGGGCGCGACGTTGAACTCGATGTTGAAGCGCGCCAGCTCCGTCTGGTACTCCGGGTTGGCGATGGCGGCGAGCACCTCGTCGTTGTCCAGCCGCGGGCGGTAGTCGGAGTCGACGAGGTTCAGCTCGATCTCCATGCCGATCTTGGGCTCGTCGAACGCGAACGAACTCGTCGCAAGCATCTGCTCGAACACATCGAGGCAGAGCTTCACCTTGTCGCGGTATCGCTGCCGCTGCTCGCGCGTGTACCTGACCGCCTCGATATCGCGTCCCATGCAAGTGGAGTATGCCGTGGCCGCCGGGCTGAGGTAAGTGGTGCAGGCATCCGGGGCTTCGTCGGTGCTCAGCCAGCGTGGGGGCGTGAACCTAGACTCCCCGCATGCCCTCGTTCCGCCTCGAGCTCGAGATCGGCCAGCTCCGGCCCGGGCACGACCCGAACGAAGTGATGGACACAGCGATCGCCTCCCTCGCCGGGTTCCACGTCGATGCCACCGACATCGCAGTCACCGCAGGCACGCCGCGCATCCTGCTGAGGTTCACTGTCACCGACTCCAGCGAGACCGAGGAGAACCAGGCGGCCCGCCTCGCGGCGGTGCACGCGCGTGATGCCGTCGACGAGGTTGCCGGCACCGGCCAGCTGTGGGTGCTCCGGCGCCGTGGCGGACGCTGGCTGCCGCTCGGCTAGAGCCGTCCGAACCGTCCGAACTGGTCGTTCGGCCCGCCGGTGGAGTCCTATGATCGAAAGGTCGAGGAGGCCCGGGTGGGCAAGACGATCACGGTTTCCAGCACGTCGGGCAGGCTCGATGCGGTGGTTCCGCGGTGTCGAAAGCACGGCCCTCGACCACCTCAGCGAGCTCGCCCCGAGCAGCTGCGCTTGCTGCCCTCGGCTCACGTCCGGACGGCCTGACCGCCGCCGAAGCCGCAGAGCGTCAGGCCCGCCTCGGGAAGAACACCATCACCGCAGAGAAGCGGCGCTCGGTCGTCCTCGTCTTCCTCTCGGAGTTCACCAGCCTGATGGCCTGGCTGCTCTGGTTCGGCGGGCTCGTGGCGTTCTTCGCCGGGCAGCCCGAACTGGGCATCGCCATCTGGGCCGTGAACATCATCAACGGCATCTTCAGCTTCTGGCAGGAGTACCGCGCCGAGCGCGCGACGGCCGAACTGAAGAAGATGCTCGCCGCCCACGCCCGGGTGGAGCGGGGACGGGTCCGAGCTGCAGATCCTCTCCGAGGACCTCGTGCCCGGAGACATCATGATCCTCGGCGAGGGTGACCGGATCAGTGCGGACGCGCGCCTGCTGGCCGGCGCCGACCTGCAGGTGGACCAGTCGACGCTCACCGGCGAATCGAGCCCGCTGCGCAAGACGCAGGACGCGATCCACACCAACGGCATCGCCGCCACAGACACCCCGAACCTGATCTTCGCCGGCACCAGCGTCTCCAGCGGCACCTGCCGGGCCGTCGTCACGGCCATCGGGATGAACACCGTCTTCGGCGGCATCGCCCACCTGACCCAGTCGATGAAGGACGAGCCCAGCCCACTGCAGCTCGAGCTCGACCGGCTGACGCGGCAACTGTCCGTCATCGCCATCGGCACCGGTGCGATCTTCTTCCTCGCCGGCGTCTTCATCGTCGCCGAGCCCTGGCCGAAGGCCTTCATCTTCGCCCTCGGCATGATCGTCGCCTTCATCCCCGAGGGCCTCCTGCCCACCGTCACCCTCTCCCTGGCCATGGCCGTGCAGCGCATGTCGAAGCAGCACGCCCTCGTCAAGAAGCTCTCCGCTGTGGAGACCCTCGGCTGCACGACGGTGATCTGCTCCGACAAGACCGGAACGCTGACCCAGAACGAGATGACCGTCTGCAACCTGTGGCTGCCAGGGGCGGCCTACGACGTCACCGGACGCGGGTACGCACCGGTGGGCGAGGTGCTCCTTGCCGGTGCGCCGGTCGCCGCGGCCGACAGCCCTGGCCTGCTGCAGGCTGCTCAGTGGCGCTGCCCTGTGCAGCGATGCCCGGCTGGTGCCACCCGGTGCGGACAACGATCGCTACACCGTGCTCGGCGACCCGACCGAGGCCTGCCTCGGCGTCGTCGCCGCGAAGGCCGGCATCGACGTCGCAGCGCTGCAGCGCAGCCAGCCCCGCATCCGCGAGCTGCCCTTCGACTCCACCCGCAAGCGCATGACAACGATCCACCAGCTGGCCGAACCGGTGGAGGGCTCACCGTGGATCGCCTACGTCAAGGGCGCACCCAAGGAGGTGCTCGCCCTGTGCTCGACGATCGCGCGCGGTGACGCGTCCTCACCGATCACGGAGCAGGACCGCCTCGACGTCATGGCAGCCAACGACGGCTACGCCCGCGACGGGCTGCGCGTGCTCGCCGTCGCCTACCGGCTCCTTGGCCGTTCCGGCGGCCGCCTCCCCACGCTGGCAGACCTCACCCAGGACACCGTCGAACAGGAACTGCGCTTCGTCGGCCTCACCGTGATGGCGGACCCGCCGCGCAGCGAGGTCGCAGAAGCCGTCGCCACCTGCCGTCGCGCCCACATCCGCATCATCATGGTGACCGGCGACTACGGGCTCACCGCAGAGTCGATCGCCAAGCGCATCGGCATCGTCCAGGGCAGCCATCCCAGGGTGATCTCCGGTGTCGAGCTGGAGGCGCTGGCCGACGCGGAGCTGGACGCAGCCCTGAAGGGCGAGGTCATCTTCGCGCGCGTCGCGCCCGAGCAGAAGTTCCGGGTGGTGAGCCGGCTCAAGGAGCTGGGCGAGGTGGTGGCCGTCACCGGGGACGGCGTGAACGACGCGCCCGCGCTGAAGAAGGCCGACATCGGGGTGGCCATGGGCATCGCCGGCACCGACGTGGCCAAGGAGGCCGCCGACATCATCCTCACCGACGACAACTTCGCCTCCATCGTCCGGGCGATCGAGGAGGGGCGCGGGGTGTACGGGAACATCCGCAAGTTCCTCACCTACATCCTCACCAGCAACATGTCCGAAGGCGCCCCATCTGCGGCCTTCCTGTTCTCGCGGGGCGGCATCCCGCTGCCCCTCACGGTCATGCAGATCCTCACCATCGACCTGGGCACCGACATGGTCCCTGCGCTGGGCCTCGGGACCGAGCGCCCGGAACCGGGGGTGATGGACCGCCCGCCGCGGTCGCGCACCGAGCGCCTGATGAGCAGGGGCGTGCTCGTGAAGGCGTTCGCCTGGTACGGACTGCTGGAGACGGTCTTCTCGATGTCGGCCTACTTCTACGTGAACGTGCTGAACGGCTGGCCGGCGGTGCCGCTGGCATCGTCCGGTGTGGTGTACCTGCAGGCGACAACGATGACGCTGGCAGCGATCGTGTTCTGCCAGATCGGCGCCGTCCTGAACTGCCGCACGGACCAGCAGTCGCTGTTCAGCGTCGGGCTGTTCACCAACCGCCAGGTGCTGATCGGCATCGTCGTGGAGGTCGCGCTGCTGAGCGCGATCATCTACGTCCCGTTCCTGCAGGGCATCTTCGGAACCACGGCGATCGGTCCGGTCGAGTGGCTGTACCTCGTCGTGCTGCCGATCCCGATGGTGCTCCTTGACGAACTGCGCAAGATCCTGGCGCGACGCCGCGCCGCACGACAAGGGAAGGGTGGGGAACCGGCATGAAGGTCATCGTTGTCGGGTGCGGGAGGCTGGGCTCGAGCCTTGCGAACGAGCTCGTCCGCAGGGGAAACATCGTCACCGTCGTCGACACCGATCCCGCGGCGTTCCAGCGCCTCGCGCCCGGCACCACCTGCCGGACGGTGGAGGGCGTGGGCTTCGACCGCGACGTCCTCGAGGACGCAGGGATCGCAGCCGTGGACGCGGTGGTCGCCACCACCGGCAGCGACGACGCGAACGCCCTGATCGGGCGGATCGGGCGCTCCCGCTACCGGGTGCCACAGGTGATCGCGCGGCTGCACGATCCTCGCCAGGCCCACCTGTACCGCTCGCTCGGGGTGCACCCGGTCTCGACGATCTCCTGGGGAACCGAGCGGATCTGCGAACTCCTCAGCTTCCAGCCCCTCGAGGCCGTGCTGACGATGGGCGACAGCGACGTCGAGCTCCTGCGCGTCGCTGCCCACACCCTCCTCGTCGGGACTCCGGTGAGCGCCCTCACCGTGGCCGGCGAGATCCAGGTGGTGTCGATCGAACGGGGCGCGCGGGCGTTCATCCCCATCTCCGGGACGACCGTGCACGACCGCGACATTCTCTGCTTCGCCGTGATGTCAGCCTCGAAGCCGCGGCTCAGGTCCATGCTCGGCCAGGAGTGAGGGAGGCCCGTGATGAAGGTTCTCGTTGTCGGTGGCGGCCAGGTCGGCGGCCACGTCGCCCAACTCCTGCTCACCAGCGGTTGCCAGGTGACGGTCATCGAAACGCGCGAAGCTGTCCTGGCCACGGGTGCGTCGAGACGTCCCCGGTGCAACGGCGCTTGCCGGGAACGGCACCGACTTCGCGCTGCTGGAGGCTGCCGGGGCCGCGACGGCCGACGTCGTCTGTGCCGTCACCGGGGTCGATGAGACGAACCTCGCGATAGCGGCCATCGCCAAGTTCGGTTTCGGGGTGGGTCGGGTGCTCGCCCGGGTGAACAACCCGCGCAACCGGTGGCTGTTCGAGACCGACCTGGGCGTGGACGTTGCGGTGAACCAGGCGGAACTCATGGCCCAACTGGTGGTGCAGGGCATCGAACTCACGTGAGCGCCGGGCGCTTCGACCATGAGGAGTTTGTTAGGCCGGGGTCAAGGGGGGTCCTAGCTGACCCCGGCCATTTTGCGATCCACCGCGGGGGGACTGCGGTGATCAGCTAGATCTACCGGGGGGGAATCCGGCGATCAGGATTTCTCATCGTCCGAGGACCACTGGCGGGTGTTCCTGTCGGCTGCGGTACTTGGGGGATTGCTGCCGATTACCTGACGATCGGGATCTGGTTCCCTGCGGTGGGTACCTCGTCCGTAATGAAAGTATTACAGGCCGATGTACTCAGTACATCTACGCAGCGCCGCTTTGGTACCAGACTTGGTCAATTCGATCTTCCGGCTTGGTACAGAACGAGCTTCGTGTGGTGCATTTCCGCCTCAGGACTGCCCTGCGGACCGTGCCGACACGCTCAGCAGGCCGAGTTCGTGTGCCCGCCGGATGAGCTCTCCACGTGAGCCGACACCGAGCTTCTCGCGCATCGACACCACCTGCTTGCGCACGGTGTTCACCGACACGAACTGCTGGTCGGCGATCTCCTGGACGGTGGCTGACGTGGCCAGCAGGGGCAGCAGTACCTCTTCGCGCCGCGTCAGCTTCACAGCAACCGGTGCTGTCGCTCCACAGGCCTGTAGTCCGGCGAAAGCACCGCGCGCGCTGGCCGCGGCGACGAAGCACTCATCGGAGCCGTGGTGGCGACGGTGGTCGCTGACGAGGATCGTCCGCGCACCCGAGGGCAGCATGGCGAACGGCACGAGGGTGTCTGCCTGCTCGCACACGACGCAGGCTGCGGCGGCAGCGCGGCCCACCTGGTCGGACGGCGCGCCGCCCAGCAGGAGGGCAGCAGCCTTGAGGGCGTACAGGTGCGCGCGGTCGGCGAGGGAGAGCTGCAGGGAGAAGATCCCCTCATCCGCCTTGGCCACAGCACCTTCGAAGTCGGAGGAGCACAGGGCGAAGCGGGCGGCAGGGACGGCGGAAACCGACGCATCACCGTGGGCGAGCAACTGGTCGACGAGTGGCTCCGCCTTGCTGAGTGCCCCGATGTTGACCAGCAACTCCGCGCGGGACCGCATCAGCAGCGGTCCCCACGGGGTGTCAAGGGTTGGCTCGAAGCCGGCGTCGGACACGATCGAGTCGAACTGCGCCAGCGCCTGCTCCGGGTCGGACCAGATGATCGCAGCGGTGCTCAGGATCACGGGCGTTCATCGGCTGGATGTTGAACCACCGCGTGGCCGCGCCCTCGAGTTCGTGCAGCTTGAGGTGGTGGCGCGTCCGCTCGCGGTCGAGCCGACGAGTGGCCGCGTCGGCCCAGCACAGGTGCATGGCAGGTTCGATCCAGCCGATCACCGGGCAATTGTGGGCGGCGTGCCGCGCGAGGTACTTCTCGGACATCGTCGCGTACTGGGTGTTCCCGGAGGCGCTGCTCGAGCTGCCGACGACCGCGCGCGGCGAGGAAGCCCGCGAACCCGCAGCTGTCGGTGAGGATCATGCCGAGTTCTGCCTCCCTGCGGGCCCGGGCCCAGTCGGCCCGCATGAATGCCATCAGCGAAGCGGTGGCGTGGAAGAACGTCAAGGACCTGCCGCTGACGGCGTTGCCGGAGATCGACGACTCGCGGATCACTCGCGTCAGTTCGAGATAGGTCTCCATCGCTCCATCGAGCATGGGGTCCTCGAGGGACTCGGGGATCGTCGCCTGGGCGAGCATCCACAACGTCCCGGCCGCGACCTCTGCATCCACCGGCTCCTTGTCGTGCCACCTCGCGTGCAGCGTGCGGCCGTCACGGATCAGCGTCGCGATGAGGAGGTCGAGGTCCAATTGACCGGAGGCCGGGTCGAAGGCGGAGGAGACGCCCGTCGCGAAACTCAGGCCCGGCCACCGGGACCGCTGCTCGGCCGAGGCCTCGACATAGGCCGAGCGCGCGCGCGGGTTCGACATCAGTTCGGCCGGCGAGTAGGTGATCCAGAGCGCTTCGAGGCTCCGCCAGTCCCTGCTCTCGAAGGCCCAGTTGGCCAGCTGGGCGCCCAGGCCCGCCGGGACGAGCCGGATCCCGGTCTGCACCAATTCCCGGCGGATGTTGGCAAGGCCCGGGTCCTCGCGCTCGAGCTCGGCCAGCATGATCCGGCGCACCTCGGGGTGGAGGACGTAGCGTCCGGGGGTGGACGCGGGGTCCCGCTCCTGGAAGAACCCGACCCGGTCGAGGGTGGCGAGCAGCGCGCGGCACCCGCCCGGAACACAGGTGGAGCCGGTGCTCTCCTCGGCAAGGATCAGCAGTTCGCGGCACGCGCTCTCGGCGAGAGCGATGCGCGGTACCCAGTGCGGCAGGTCGCCGACGAGTTGGCAGCAGGTCGGACCAGGTCGTGAGGGCAGGCAGCACTTCGGTTGTGATCGGTTCCTGTTCAGTGGCGGTAACCATCGGGTGGACCCCTGGGGTTGGGCACGGACAATCCATGGCGGTGGATGGGCACCGCTTCCCCGTCGAGATGGGGACGCCGGAAACGGCTCATGAGATGCAGCGGCGAACCCCGGGGTGGCGGCCCTCCAGTCCGGACGGCGAGGGCGGCGACACTCGTCAGGCACCTGCGGGGCGACGTGAACGGCGCCCCGGACTACCCCGGACACGGCACAGGCTAGCTGCTCCTTGCCGCAACTCCATCGTGACGCTCCCACGCTGGATTGGCATCCCCCCTTGCGGGTGACCGCTCGGCCCCGCACGCGAGCGCCTCCGCCCCTGCGCGGCTACAGACCGGCGATGGGGACGCTGGGCTGCGTCGGAGTGCGCAGCACGCCCTCGAGCAGCGCGAAGAAGGCTCCGGCGTCCACTGCCTCCACGACCGTCGCGTTGGGAGCGACGCCGAACTTGTCCCAGGCCATCGCCGAGTAACCGCGGGTGAGGGCAGACGCCGTCTCGACATCCACGCGGTACTGGCGCGTCCGCGAGCACCAGCTCCGGGTGCAGCAGGGCTGCGATCGTCAGGGAATCGGGATGGGTCGAACCGTCGATGCCGACCGACTCGTCGTAGTCGAGAGTCGCCGCACACATGCGGTGGAAGAACCTCGCCAGCGGCGTGTCGATGGCCCCCAGACGGTCGAAGTCCGCCCGGGCGATCGTCGCGTCGCGCAGCGTCAGCGGGTCCCAGGTGATGAGGTGCAGGTCGGTGAAACCGGCATCCATCACGATCTGGGCCGCCTCGGGGTCGACGTAGAAGTTGTACTCGGCGCTGGCGGTGATGTTGCCCCTGCCGTTGTTCGAGCCGCCCATCACGTACAGGCTCTTCACCCGGCCGGCGAACTCCCGGTCCTTCACGACCGCCGTCGCGATATTGGTCAGTGGGCCGATCGCGACGATGCTCACCTCGCCGGGCCGTTCAGCCGTGATCCGCAGCAGCGCGTCCACGCCGTGCTCGTCGTCGACCACCGCGGCCGAGGAGTGCATCGACAGGCCGCCTGACCCGTCACCGTGGACGTCGGTCGCAGACACCCATTCCCGCAGCAGGGGCCGCCGGCAGCCGGCATGCACCGGCACCCGACCGAGCATCCCGGCGACAGTTGAGCGTGAGCTGGGCGTTGGCCACCTGCTGCTCGAAGCCGACGTTGCCGGCCACCATCGTGATGGCGAGCAGGTCGGCACCCGGGTCCAGCAGCCCCACGAGGATCGCGATGCAGTCGTCCTGGGCGGTGTCGGTGTCGATGATCACCGGCACCGGATGATCCGTCGCCTGCGACAACGTCACTTGATCTGCGCGATGATCTGCGCCACCAGGTCCGTTGCCTGCTTGAACACGTCGCCGGCATCGCAGCCGTTCGCAGCGAAGTTCTGCTTGGCCGTTCCCGCGGCAGACGCTGTGATCGTGATCGAGCCCTTGTCCGTGCAGGCGGTCGCCTTGCGGTCACCAAGGGCGCGGACGCCGGTGGTGAGCGCCGTCCAGGCTCCGTCGGGGAGCTTGTCGGACTTCGATTCGCCGTTGATGGTGTAGCTGGCCTCGGTCGGCGTCACGACGAGGACGTAGTCACCGGCGGGAACGTCAGTGGAGCCCTTGGGGCTCGTGTAGGTCACTTCGATCTTGTCCCAGTCCGCGGTGCCGAGCACTTGCGAACATCCCGCGAGGGCCAGCAGGAGCACCAGGACACCAACAACGACTCGCCTCATGACCACGAGGGTAGCGGGACGCTCCACGCAGCGCTGGGGGCAGATTCCGCACCATGCCGTTCGGCGCGGCCGCTCAGGGTTGCCGGCCGCACCGGACCGTGTCAGTCCTGGAACGCCCGCCACACCGCGGCGATGTCGGAGTGCGCTGCGCCCCCGTCGGCAGCAGCGGCGTACAACTCGTCCAGTGCCGCGAGGAGCTGCTGCGGCATGCCGGGGGTCGCCTCCCGTGCCAGCCGGACGTCCTTGAGCAGGCCGACCACCTCGAACTGGGCGTCGAACGCCGAGCTTCAGCATCGCGCCGCCCTTCAGCTGGGCGTACGGGCTGTCGGCCGCTGCGCCGTGCAGCGCCTCGAGCACGAGGGCGGGGTCGAGCCCGAGCCGGTCGGCGATGGTCAGCGACTGTGCGATGCCTGCCGTGATGGTGGCGATCCAGGCGTTCATCGCCAGCTTCAGCGCGGACGCTGCCGGCGCGGCCTGCCCCGCACGGACGGTCTTCGTCGCGATCGCTGCGACCACCGGCTCGACGGCCGCAAGGTCCTCGTCGCTGCCGGCGAGCAGCGCGGTCAGCGTCCCCGCCTCCGCCGGAGCCTTCGTGCCGAGGACGGGCGCGTCGACGAAGCCGATACCGGCGGCGGCAGCAGCGGTGGCGAACCGGTCGGCAGCCTCCACCCCGACGGTCGAGCACTGCAGCCAGATGGCGCCGCTCCGCCATCGCCGGGAGCGCCTCGGCGATGACCGACTCCACAGCCGCGGCGTCGAACAGCATGGTGAGCACCACGTCAGCGCCCGCCACGGCGTCTGCGACCTCAGCGGCCACCCGCGCCGGGCCCGTCGGCGAAGGCAGCTGCCCGGCCGGCCGAGCGGTTCCAGACGGTGGTCGCCATGCCTGCACCACTGATCCGTCGCGCCATCGCCGCGCCCATCGTGCCAAGTCCCAGTACTGCCACCGTTGGTGTCGTCACGCTGTCATCCTCTCGTCGGAGTCCACCATAGAATCCCCCTCGACCGTAGCCGCCAGCCAGATCGGGGGGTCGCCATCATCACCGACCTGCCCACAGCCCTGTTCCCCGATGGCCTCACCTGGGGCCTGCTGGGAATCCTTGCCCTCGTGGCCTTCGCTGCCGGCTGGGTCGACGCCGTCGTCGGGCGGCGGCGGGCTGCTGCAGCTGCCGGCGTTGCTGCTCGTGCCCGGCATCACGCCGGTGCAAGCCCTGGCGACGAACAAGTTCGCCTCGATCTTCGGCACGGCGACCAGCAGCGTCACCTACTACCGCCGCACCCATCCCGACCTGCGGACCGCCCTGCCGATGGCAGGGTTCGCGCTGGCCGGCAGTTTCGGCGGCGCCAGCGTGGCAGCGCTGCTGCCGGTCGCCGTGTTCAAGCCGATCATCGTGCTCGCCCTGCTGGGCGTTGCGATCTTCACGGCGACCCGGCCGGCGATGGGGGCAGAGACCCGGCTGCGATTCTCCGACCAACGGCGCCACCACGGCAGCGCTGCCCTGATCGGCGCCGGCATCGGGTTCTACGACGGCATGCTCGGCCCCGGCACCGGAACGTTCCTCGTGATCTCGCTGGTCAGCGTCCTCGGCTACAACTTCCTCGAGGCCAGCGCGAAGGCGAAGATCGTCAACTTCGCCACGAACCTCGGCGCGCTGCTGCTGTTCGTGCCCCACGGCGCGGTGCTGTGGGGCCTCGGTGCCGTGCTCGCGGCAGCCAACATGGCCGGTGGCTACCTGGGCTCGCGCACGGCGATCGCCCGCGGCACCGGCTTCGTCCGCATCGCGTTCCTCGCCGTGGTCGCCGTCCTCATCGTCCGTCTCGGGTTCGACGTGTGGAACGAGAGCGTGCGCGGCTGGTTCGCGCCGCGGTGAGCCGCAGACGACGGTAGGCTTCCTGCCACCCCCGAATCGTCGCGGAAGCGACGCACCTGAAGTGAGGTATTGGAGTGCCGATCGCCCTGGAGGCCCGTGGGCTGGTCAAGGTCTTCGGCGACAAGCACGCTGTCGACGGCGTCGACCTCACCATCCCCAAAGGCACGTTCTACGGCATCGCCGGCCCGAACGGCGCCGGCAAGTCCACGACCCTGCGCATGCTCAGCGGCCTGCTGCGACCCGACGCGGGCACGGCGACCATCGACGGGGTGCCGGTCTGGCCGAACCCCCTCGAGGCCAAGTCGCGGGTGGGCTTCGTTCCGGACAACCCCGTGCTGTTCGACCGGCTCACCGCTGCGGAGATGCTGGAGTACGCCGGCATGCTGCGCAGGATGGATCCCGACGTCGTGGCGTTGCGCTCAGCCGAACTGCTGCGCGTGCTCGACCTCGCCGACGAGGCGGAGAAGCTGATCGCCGACTTCTCCCTCGGCATGATCAAGCGCATCGGCCTCGCCGTCGCCCTGCTGCACAGCCCGCGGGTGCTCATCCTCGACGAGCCGTTCGGCGCGCTCGACCCGGTGAACACCCAGGTCATGGAGGAAATGCTGCAGCTGTACCGCCGCGGCGGCGGCACGGTGGTCTTCGCCAGCCACGTCATGGACGTGGTGCAGCGGCTGTGCGACCGCCTCGTCGTCATCGGCAGCGGCAGGGTGCTCGCCGAGGGCACCGTCGCGGAGGTCTCGGGCGGAAGGAACCTGCAGGACGCCTTCGTCGAACTCGTCGGTGGCCGGGACCTCGAGGAAGGCGAGCTCGCGTGGCTCTCGTCCTCCTCCGGCTGAGACTGGTCATCGCGGGACGGTCCCGCGGACAGAGCAACGGCGCCCGGCTGTACTTCGCCACCACCTGGGTGGTGGGCAGCGTCGGCGGCCTGCTGGCCTGCATGTTCGTCGCGACCCTCGTCTCCGGTGGCGGCGTCGGCGACCTGCTGATGCTGGCGCTGTTCGCCTCGATCTTCATCCCGTGGGTGGTCGGGCCCATCGTCGAACCGACCCTCGCCGACGGCGTCGTCGACCCGCAGCGGCTCGAGCAGTTCCCGCTCACCGGCTGGCAGCAGGTCACCGGCCTGCTGGCCGGGGCGCTCGTCTCCCCCACCACGACCTTCACGTTCCTGTTCGCCGCCGGCGGCTCGGTCGCGCATCGGCCAGTCACTCCCCGCCCGGCTCGCGTCGCTGCTTGTCGCTGCTGGCCTTCACGGTGATGTGCGTCGCCGTCTCGCGGGCAGCCCAGGCCGTGCTCGCCGGCGCCCTGCGCTCGCGCCGCGGCGCCGACATCGCCGCGTTCTCGGCCAGCCTGATGGTGCTGGGCATCTACCTCTTCGCCCAGCAGGCACGCTCGGCCACTGTGGCGTTCGGCGGCCAGAGTGCCACCGGACCGCTGGGTACCTTCCTCGGCTGGACGCCGCCCGGCGCGGCCGGGCGAGGCGATCACCAGCGCAGGGACGGGAACTGGCTGGGGTTCGCGCTCCGACTGGCCGTGATCCTGCTCACGGTGGGCCTCGCCCTCAGCGGCTGGGTCTGGGCGCTCGGCCGGCGGGTGGACGGCATCACGTCCTCCCACCGCAAGCCCAACCGTCACCCCACGATCGCGATGCCCCTCGCTCCGCGCCCTCCTGCGGCGCCTGCCGCCCGGTCCCGACCTCGGCGGCGGCGGCTCAGCAGCTGCGCTACTTCTTCTTCCGCTCACCGCGCGCGATCCAGACCCTGATCATCCCGCCGGTGATGGGCGTGGTCGTCGCCCACGCGAGCTTCGCCGACTACGGCCTCGCCGCCCAGTCGGCGGCCTTCGCTGCGATGTCGGTGGTTGCCGGGAGCTTCAACCTGTTCGGCTACGACGGCCCCGGCTTCAGCTACCTGATGCTCGGCGGCGCCCCCCTGAACCGGGTCCTCATCGGCAAGGCCGTGGCGCCGCTGCTGTACCTGGTGCCGCTGGTCGTCGTGTTCAACCTCACCGAAGCACTCATCCGCGGCACCCAGGGCCTCGTCGTGCCTGCCATCCTCGCCGGCACGTCGGTGGTGGCCCTCGGCGTCGGCGTCGGGTCGCTGTCCAGCATCTTCAACCCCAGCGACCAGTCCCGCGTCGGCCAGCGGCACGGGTCTTTCCTGAAGGTGTTCGCCTGGTTCATGGGCTTCTTCGCCTTCACCGGGGTTCGGCGCGCTGATCTGGGTGCTCGCCGCCTGGTTCATGGGACCGTCCATCACCGCGGTGATCATGACCGCGATCGCGCTCGGCATCAGCGCGCTGCTCCTGCGCTGGGCCGGACGCCGGCTGGAGCGCGATCCCTACTCCGGTGCTGGCCAAGCTCGACCAGCGGGTGGCCTGAGCGGTCGATCCCCGCGATGGTGCTCACCGTGCCGTCGGTCCCCACGAGGATGCCGGCGTGGTCGGGCAGGGTGGCGATCCACGGCAGCGCCGCAGTCGCCCTTCACGAACGCAGCCGTCGCGTAGACGTCGGCCCAGGTGAGCTTCGGCCCGATCACCGTTGCCGAGAGCAGGCCGTCCGCGGCCGCCCCGGTGGACGGGTCGACGATGTGCTTTCCGCGGGCGGCCGTGCCGGACGTGGCGACAGCGCCCGTGCGCAGCTCGAGGGACGCGCAGGGTGCGCGAGCGGTCCCGGGGGTCCTCGACGGCGACCACCCAGCTCGGCGTGTCCGTGCGGCTGCAGGCGACGGCGATGTCGCCGCCCGCGCAGACGAGGGCGTCGTGGGGTCCCAGCTTGCGCAGGTCGGCCAGCAGGGCTGTGAACGCCTGCTCGACCGCCCAGCCCTTCACCAGCCCGGTCGGGTCGAAGCGCTGCCGCCCGTCGGGCCCCGGCAGCCAGGCTGCGAACGAGCCGCCGGTGCGGTGACCGGCCAGCTCGCACAGTGCAGCGACGTGCCGGATGCGCGGGTGGGCGTCGACGAGGCGGTCACGACCGTCCTTGATCCGGCTGACCGGGCTGTCGGGCTGCCAGGTGCTGAACATCGCCTCGTCCGCACGGAGTCGCGGTGAAGGCCGCCTCGACGGCGGCTGCGACACCGTGGCCCGAGGGCCTGCGGGCCGCGCACGTGGATGCTCATCGGGAGACCCATGATCTGGGCGACGAACGCGCGTCGCGGCACATCCTTCCGGGGCTGGGTGACGACGGTCACCTGGGTCGGCATGGTGCTCATCCGAGGTGGGCAGCGTCGATGGCCGACTGCAGCGACTCGATGTAGCCGTTGCTGGTGACGGTGGCGCCGGAGACCGCGTCGATCGAGGCGCTCTGCGCCTGGACGACCTCAGCGTTCAGGACCGGGACGGCGTAGGCGTTGATCTGCTGGTCCTTGGGGTTCTCGCTCGGGTACTGGACCGCGTCTGCGCTGGTGATCTTGCCGTTCTCGACGGTGATCTCGACCTGCACGGTGCCCCACCGGGTCTCGACGGCGTCACCGGTGTAGGTGCCGTCGCCGCCGGCACCGGACGCCGGGCGAGGACGCCGAAGCCGTCGGCGTCGCGCTGGGCGCTGTCGTCGTCGTGCCGGCGTCGGACTGGGTGTTGCCGGTGTCGGTCTCCTCCGGCGTCGTCGCAGCGACGGTCTGGGTGCTCGTGTGGTAGCTGAACAGCATCACGAGGCCGCTGATGGTCGTCATGACAGCAAGGACAATCTTCTTCATGGTGGGTCTCCCTCTTCCTGCGCCGTTACCAGCTGAAGCGTTCGTCGTGGATGTGAGCTGCGGGCACACCGCACTCGATGGCGGCCAGCCGCGCGGCATCCATCCAGGCGGTGGCTCCGCAGAGGAACACGTCGTTGCGACGCGATGTCGGGCACGAGCTGTGCCAGCGCTGCCGCGTCGGTCAAGGAGGCAGCCGCCTCCGGCAGCCAGGATGAACGACCCGGCAGCCTGCGTCCCACGAGGTAGTACACGCGGGCCCCGGTGCGACGCGGCGATCTCCTCGATCTCCGTGCGCAGCACCAGGTCGGCCTGGCTGCGAGCGCGGTAGAGCAGGGTCACGTCGCCGGGCTCTGCAGGCAGTTCCTCGAGGAGTGCCCGCAGCGGGCTGATCCCGATGCCGCTGGCCATCAGGGTGACCTTCTGGCGGGTGCGGACGCCCGGCGTGCAGCCGTCCGTACGGGCCCTCGATGACCACCCGGGTGCCGGGCTTGATGCCGGCCAGCGCGTGGCTGCCGTCACCGAGGTCCTTGACCGTGATCCGCAGGGTGTCGTCGGTCGGAGCAGCCGACAGCGAGTACGGGTGTGACCGCGTCCAGCCGGGGCCGGAGAGGAAGCGCCAGTTGAAGAACTGGCCGGCGGCCACCGGCATGTCGAGGAGGTTCCGGCCGCGCATCCACACGGAGACCACGTCCGGGCTCTCCCGCACGACGGCCGTGACCCGCAGGTCGTGGGCGAAGGTGCGGTACAGCGGCACGCCGATCCGCCAGATGACGATGGCTGCGACGGCCGCGATCCACAGCCCCCACCAGTAGATCGTCGCGAACGGCGCTCGAGCAGGAACTCCTGGCCGGTCCACAGCTGGTGCGGGATGGCGAGGCCGACGCCGAGGTAGGCGTACAGGTGCAGCAGGTGCCAGGACTCGTAGCGCAGCTTCTTGCGTGCCTTGCGGATGCTGGTGACGGTCACCAGCACCAGCAGCAGGGTGCCGGCGAGGGCGAGCAGCATGCCCGGGGTAGTCGACGGTCATCTCCCAGAACTGCACGAACGGGTTCAGGTTGGCTGCCAGCGCGTAGCCGATCACGATGGCCACCAGGTGGGCCAGCATCAGGTTGAACGACCAGAAGCCGACGAGGCGATGCCGCCGGGCGAGCTCGTCCTGCCCGTAGGCGCGCTCCACCATCGGGATGCGGGCCATCAGCAGCACCTGGACCAGCAGCAGATCGGCAGAGACGAGGCCGGTCAGCCGGCCGAGGCTCGTGAATGCCCCGGCGACGGTGCCCAGCGCCTGGATGCCGCCGCCAGAGATCCACAGCGCGACGACGACCAGCATGCTGAGCCACGCGCCGACGCCGACGGCGTCCCGCCACCAGCCGGGCACCCGGCCGGGCACGCGCTGCGGCATGACCTGGCACGGGCCGCTGCGGGGACGCGGAGTGGGACTCGCGTACTTCTGTGAGTGTTGCCACGTCGACTCCTGATCGGCTGGGTACGACCAAGAGACTGTCCGACCCCGCTGGCAGCACCGTTGCTCCCGCCTTTGCGTTTCCTGTGAGCAGCCGTCAGCCGGCAAGGGGGCTGTCCGCACGGGGCTCCTTCGGTATGGCGAGCGTGCGGAGCGCTGCGAGTCCGCGGAGTTCGAGCCGTCGCACCGTGCTGGTGCTCAGCCCCAACCGGGCAGCGATGGCCGCGACGTCGACGGGTTCGCCGGTGGCGAGCCCGTACCGCAGCGCCACCACCTCGTGCCTGGTCCGGGTCGATGCGCCGCAGCACCCGGCGCACCTGCCGGGCGTAGATCGCCGCATCGAGGTCGGGGCCCGGCGCAGCGACCCGCGAGGGACCGTCGTCGGTCGGGTCGAGGGCGACCGGCGCGCGGTGCCCGAGGAGCTGACGCGTCCAGTCGACCGGACGGCCGAGAGCCTCGGCCAGCTCGGCAGGGTCGACGCTGCGTCCGCGCTCCTGCACGAGCGCGCCCTCGACGCCGCGGGCCTGCCGCAGGTGCATCGCCCTGCTGTCAGGGAGCGCGAGGGCACCCAGCCGTCCCGCGGCCGCCTCGGCCAGCCGCTGGCGGACGCGCACGGTGGCGAAGGTGGAGAAGCGGCCGCGCGCCGGGTCGAACCGCTGCAGCGCGCCGGCGAGGGCAACGAAGCCCTCCTGGAACAGGTCGTCGACCGGCAGCCCTGCCCGGCCGGACTCGCGTCCCACCAGCTTCCACACCAGGCGCAGGTTGGCCAGCAGGAAGTCGTGCCACGCCTGGCGACCGGCATCGACGATGAGGACGAGCTCCTCGACGGTCGCCGGGACCGGACGGTCACCGCTGGCGAGGAGTTCTGCTGCGAGGACGCCGGCTTCGATGCGTCGGGCGAGCTCCTGCTCCTGCTCCGGCGTCAGCAAGGGGGCGGATTGTGGCTTCTTCATGGCCACACCCTGCGGCGCGCGCACGCGGAATGCGACCCGGCGAATTCCGTCGCCTGTGGAGCAACACTCCGACAACACGTGTTTCTGTGGAACGCCAACACCCCGGCGCCCGGCACGAGATGGCCGGTACTAGATGGCCGGGCCGGTGGCGAGCGTCAGCAGTTCCTTGCGGCGCGTCTCCAGGTTGACCAGCTTGGCGAACATCCTGTCGTACGCCGGCTGGTCGTCCAGCGGATTGGTGCGCTGCAGCTTCGACTTCAGCTCAGCGATCTGGCGCGACACGCGTGAGCACCCGCAGCTGCGAGCTGTACTCGCGGGAGTAGCCCTCCGTGGCGTCCCGCAGCACCGGCTCGACGGCGAGGGTCACCAGCAGCTGCTCCAGCACCGGGTCGGGGTTGGCGTGCAGGATGCGCTGCGTCCAGTTGCCGGGGCCATCGTCTGCTGCCAGCACCGACTCGAACAGGGCCCGGTAGGTGGGGTGGACGAAGTCGTCGGTCGTGAGGCCGTTCCAGCCCTCGCTGAAGGTCTCCGGGGCCCGGACGATCAGCCGCAGCGTGCCGCGCTCCGCCTCGAGCCGGCGGTCGCGCGGGTCGGGCACCGGCAGGGACTCCTTCGGCTCCGGCATGCCGGGGAGTGCTTCGTCGGAGTCGTGCTCGTGGTCGCGCTCGTGCTTGCGCTCGGCCTGCCGGCCGTGGCGCTGGACGGTCACCTTCACCTCGCGACGCACCTCGTCGGGATCCATGCCCAGCCACTTGGACAGCTCGCGGATGTAGCCGAGGACAAGGCTCTCGTCGCGGATGCTGCTGACCAGCGGGGCCGCAGCGCGCAGGGCGGCCAGCCGGCCGTCGACGCGGTCGAGGTCGTAGCCGGTGAGCACGTTGCGCATCACGAACTGGTACAGCGGGACCCGCCGTCCCACGAGTTCGCGCAGCGCGGCCTCACCCTGCTGGATGCGCAGGTCGCACGGGTCGAGGCCGGTGGGCTCGACGGCGACGTAGGTCTGGGAGAGGAAGTTCTGGTCGCCCTTGAAGACCTTCAGTGCCGCGGCCTGCCCCGCGGCGTCGCCGTCGAAGGTGAAGATGACCTCTCCCCCGGCCACGTCGCCGGTGCCGAGCATCCGCTGCAGCAGCCGGGCGTGCTCGTCGCCGAAGGCCGTGCCGCAGGACGCGACGGCGGTGTCCACCCCGGAGAGGTGGCAGGCCATCACGTCGGTGTAGCCCTCGACGACGACGGCCTGGCTCTTCTTGGCGATGTTCTGCCGGGCGAGGTCGAGGCCGTAGAGCACGTTCGACTTCTTGTAGACGATCGTCTCCGGCGTGTTCAGGTACTTGGCCGGCATCCGGTCGTCGTCGAAGATCTTGCGGGCGCCGAAGCCCAGCACCGAACGTCCGGCGTCCCGGATCGGCCACAGCACGCGGCCCTGGAAGAAGTCCCAGCCGTTCTCCCTGATCAGGCCGGCCTTGACCAGTTCCGCGTCGGTGAACCCGCGCGCCTTCAGGTGCTGGCCGAGGTCGCGTCCGCCGGTGGGGGCGAAGCCGATGCCGAACTGCTCGGCAGCGGTCTTGTCGAAGCCGCGGGAGTCGAGGAACTGGCGTCCGGGCAGGGCGCCGGCGCCGGTCAGCTGGCCGGCGAAGTACTCCGCGGCCTGCTGGTTGGCCTCGAGCACGCGCAGCCGCAGGCCCGGCTCCATCCGCTGTCCGCCACCGTCGGAGTAGCGCAGCTGGACGCCGACGCGGTCGGCGAGGAACTCGACGGCCTCGCTGAAGCTGACGTTGTTGATCTTCTGGACGAAGGCGATCACGTCGCCGCCCTCGCCACAGCCGAAGCAGTGGTAGAAGCCGCGGGCGGGGTTGACGTTGAACGACGGGGTCTTCTCGTCGTGGAACGGGCACAGGCCGCTGAGTGACCCGCCACCGGCACGGCGAAGGGTCACGTACGACCCGACGACCTCATCGATCCGGGAGCGTTCCCGGACGGTCGCCAGATCCTCTTCGTTGATCAGCCCGGCCACGGCCGAAGTCTAGGGCGTCCCGGAGAACCCCGGGCGCGGTGTGCGCGGGCGGCGCACCGTTCACGCAGGCCGGGAGAACAGGTTCACAAGGTTCCCGTCGTGAGCGGGGCCCTCAGGGCCGTCGCGGGTGCAGATCCCGTCGCCGAGCGACCCGCGCCCGCATCACGACGTGGAGCAGCGCTGCGACGACGGCGAGAGCTGTGACCGCGGGAGCGAAGGCGACGACCGACGCGGTCCATCGCCAGTCCGATCAGCAGCGGGAACACCGCTGCCCCCACGGAGGAGGCGCCCGCCTGGTAGCCGACGACAGCGTCCGCGCCGGTGGCCGACGTGCGTTCCGCCGTGGTCAGGATCAGCAGCGGATAGACCGGTGCGGCAGCGAGACCGAACAACAGGACGCCGGCCATCGCGCCGGTCGAACCTCCCAGCCACGCGAGGAGCCCGGCGCCGATGAGGCCGACCGCTGCCCCGGTGAGGACCGGCCACGCCCCCACCCGCTCCGCCAGCGACCCGAGGACCACCCGTCCGGCGAACATCACCAGCCAGTAGCCGGAGGCGAGCAGGCCGGCGGCAACCGGATCGATGCCCTGCCCGAGGGTGAGGAAGGTGAAGGCCCACAGAGCCACGGCGGACTCGATGCCGGTCTGCACGGCAACAGCGACGATCCCGATGGCGACATCGGCCGGCCGGGCATTCATCGGTGGAACCTTGCTGGCGGTGCCCTCACCCGGCGAGGTGGTCACCGGAGCCGTCCACCGGGCCTGCGTGATCAGGAAGAGCAGTCCCAGCGCCAGCTGGAGCGCTGCGATCACCACGTACGGCCACCGCCAGCCCAGGCCGGACTGCACGAAAGCCGTCACCAGCAGGGGCGAGAGCGCTGCACCCACGACGAACGACGCGTGCAGAAGGTTGATGCGGCGCGCGCCGAAGGTCCGTGCGGCGTAGGCGTTGATGGTGGCGTCGATCGCCCCGCCGGACGAGACCCATCAGCGCGACGCTCACCAGGAACTGCGTGAAGCCGGGGCTTGTGGCAGAGACCACGAGGGCAGCGGCGGAGAGCCAGGTGCTGGCAGCCAGCAGTCGGCCCACCCCGAACCGGGCGGCGAGCCGGCTGGCGAAGGCGGTGGCCACGAGGGTGGCCGCAACCCCGACCGGCGGCACGAGTCCTGCGGCGCCGGTGGAGAGGCCGAAGTCGAGGCGCATCGAAGGCCATGCGACACCGAGCGTCGAGTCGGGCAGGGCGATGCTGAAGAACGCCAGGTAGGCGAGGACGACGAGGAACATGAGTGGTACTCCCACAGATCGGACGTGGACAGGTGCGATCTGCGCGGACCGTGCGGGTGCGCGACGTTCAGTAACGGGGCCGGCACGCGTCTGCGGTCAGCGCGTGCCTCCCACGCCGGGAGCTCCAGACATGTGGCCGAAGCGTACTCTCGCCCGCGCCCTACGCGCCTCGGCCGATGCCGCGGGGCAGGCGCTCCGGATCCCAGCCGAGCAGGTCGGCTGCGGTCTCGAACGCGAAGCGGTCGGTCATACCTGCCACGTAGGTCACGGCTGCCCGGACGACGGCGTCGGCGTCCAGCTCCTGCGTCGCGACGTCGCTGGGTATCGAGTCGGGGTGCTCGCAGTAGTAGGTCGACCAGCGCGCGCAGCACCTCGATGACGGCGGCCGCCTGCGCGAGGGAATCGGGGCGGGTGTAGATGCGCTCGTAGTTGAAGGCCCGCAGTGCGGCGAGGGCAGCAGCCGGCTCCGCTGCCATCCCGACCTGCCCGGTGGCCGCGACCGTGCCGATGACAGCCCGGACGAAGGCGCCGAGCTGCTGGCGCCGGGTGCGTCCGCACACCGCGACGACCTCTGCCGGCAGGTCGTCGAGGCTGAGGATGCCTGCGCTGGCCGCGTCCTCGAGGTCGTGGGCGCAGTAGGCGATCCGGTCGGCCCAGCTGACGATCTCGCCTTCGACGGTGGCCGGGACCGGCCGTGACCAGGAGTGGTTGCGGATGCCGTCGAGCGTCTGGGTGCACAGGTTGAGCCCGGTGAGCACGACGTCGGCACCCCAGGGGCCGTGGTCGTAGCCGTCGGCGAGGAAGGCGTCGAAGGCGTCCTCGCTGGCGTGGCCGCCGGGTCCGTGGCCGCAGTCGTGGCCCAGCGCGATCGCTTCGGCAAGGGTGACGTTGGCGCCAACGCCGCGGGCGATGGACGTGGCCACCTGCGCCACCTCGAGGGCGTGCGTGAGCCGCGTGCGCTGGTGGTCGGTCGGGATAGACCACCACCTGGGTCTTGCCGGCGAGCCGGCGGAACGCCGTGGAGTGCACGATCCGGTCGCGGTCACGCTCGAAGCAGGTGCGTTCGGGGTCCGGCTCCTCCGGCCGCGCCCGGTCGCCGGCGCCCAGGCAAGGGCTGCACCGGGACGCAGGTGCTCGGCCTCCCAGGCCTCCCGCTGCGCGCGCAGGATCGGGACGTCGAGCTCGATGCGTCCGCCCGGATCGCTGTGCGCGCGGACCAGCCGATCGTCGGTGTGACCGGACATCGTCTCGGCCCAGGCGATGGCGCGCGGTTGCAGCTCTGGCATGGGTCCATCTTGGCAGCCCATCCAGCACACGGCGTCGGGCGGGCAATCCCGTGGCGGTGACCCCCTCGGCGCTAACCTGTGCGCATGTCCACTGAGCAGCCGGTCACGCCGCAGAACCCCGACAACTCCGCCGGGAACGTCCCGGGCGCGACCCCGCAGCCGGGCGTACAGCCAGCAGCAGCCGCAGCAGGTTCCTGGACAGCAGCAGCCGCAGCCGTACGGCCAGCAGTACCCGCAGCAGGGCTACGGGCAGCAGCAGCCGCCGTACGGGCAGCCGCAACGCCCCGCCCAGCCGTACGGACAGCCACCCCAGCAGTACGGCCAGCCGTATCCCCCGCAGGCCTACGGCCAGCAGCCGCAGCCGTACGGCGCAGCCCGCCCAGCAGTACGGCCAGCCCCAGCAGTACGGTCAGCGGCCGCCGCAGGGCTACGGGCAGCAGCAGCCCTACGGCCAGCAGCCCCAGCAGGGCTATGGCGCGCCGGCGCAGTACCAGCAGTCGGCCTACCCCGTGCCGGGCCAGAAGGTCGCGAAGAGCCCGATCCTCGGCATGATCAGCCTTCGGCGTCGTCCTCGTCTGCCTCGTGCTCGTCTGGTCGTTGCCGCAGGCCCATCGGTGAGATCTTCGCCGACCTGATCCTCGCCACCGGGTCGACCCAGCATCGACCAGGGCACCCTGACCCAGATGCTCACGGAGCAGGCGCCGCGTCCAGGTGATGATGCTGAACGTCGGCTCGACGGTGGGCTTCGCCGGCTGGGTGACCGGCATCGTCGCAGCCGTCACCGGACGGGGCCGGATGTGGGGCGTGCTCGCGATCATCGTCGGCACGCTCGCCGTCGTTCATCATGTTCGGCCGTGATGCTGGCGGCCGATGATGTCCGCCCTCACGGCCGTCGCCCGCTGACCTGGCGCTCAGGACGGCCCGGCAACCGCCGGGCCGTCCTGCGTGGAGCCCGATTCACTGCACCATTCACCAGCAGATCGCCCGCACTTGACCAGACGTGCACCCATTGGCATGACCAACCACTGCACCAAAAGGGTGCCTTGCCTAGACGGGGGCTTCGCCATGGGCAAATCTAGGTACGTAAGCAAGCAAGGCGAACAAGCTTCACAGACGCAGTAACCGCCCTTCGCAAGCAGTGCTCGTCACCCCCTCGCACCCTTCCCGTCTTTCCCCAAGGATCCTTGGGCGGTAGTAAGACCCATGAGACACGGATGAGTACCAGACTCATGGGCCCCACGCGAACCGGGGTCGAAACCCTCCCCGACCCCGGATCGCAAAACTCCGTTGACGTCTTGCGCTGACACTCCGGCCCGTCGCCCGCCATGTCCGACCCCGGATCACCCCCCGCCGGCTCCCCATGGATCGGACCAGATATGAGCACCGTCTTCGAACGGCATCTCTGATCAGGCTCGAGCGCTGGATGGATCGCCTGATCATCCCCGATGACCGCTACGCGTGCGGCGGCTGCGACGATCGCTTCGTGAGCAGGTCCATGGGAGTTGCCCACGTCCTGCGCTGCCACCCCGAGTTCCAGGGCGTCGTGGTCTACGAAGACGCCACGCACATCGCGGTGGCTGCCTGATCCACCGCGACACCCGTTCCTGTCCGGCTCCTCACCCCTCCGGGGCCGGGCAGGTAACACTTCGATAACCGGGCACGGAAACCCTTGCTCCCGTTGAGTTAGTAAGGTTTACTAACCAACGTGCAGACACCGATTCGCCGCAAGCTGCGTCCCGAGGACGCCCGGCGCAGCAACCTCGCGCTGGTGCTGCAGGCCATCTACGACGACTCCCAGCTGTCCCGCGCCGACCTGGCGCGCACGACCGGCCTGACGAAGGTCACGGTCTCCGACCTGGTCGCAGAGCTGATCGGCACCGACCTGGTGCACGAAGTCGGGCACCAGCGGGGTCTCACGACCCGGCAAGCCGTCGACGCTGCTCGGCTTCAACGCCTCAGCCCGCGACATCCTCGCCCTCGACCTCGCTGCTCCCGACCAGCTGCGCGGCGCGATCCTCTCGCTGCGCGGCGAGCCGGTGCTCAGCCGCGTCCGGCACCTCGACGGCGCCGTCGGTGCCGATGCCCTCGCCGCAGCCCGCGAGCTCGCGCAGGAACTGGCAGCCGCGGCCACCCGTCCGATCCTCGGCCTCGGTGTCGGCACCCCGGGCACCGTGAACTCCGAAGGCACCGTGCTGGCCGCCCCCAACCTGCACTGGCATGACGTCCCGCTCCAGCAGCTCCTGGCCGCACGACCTCGGCCTCCCGGTGCGCGTGGAGAACGACGCCAACGTCGCCGTCCTGGCCGAGCGCCGCTTCGCCGGCGGCCCCGACGACCTCGTACGCGTCCAGCTCTCCCGCGGCGTCGGTGCCGGACTCCTCGTCGGCGGCCACCTCGTGCGCGGGGCAGCCAGCGACGCCGGCGAGATCGGGCACGTCGTCATCGACGAGTCCGGCGACCTCTGCAGCTGCGGCAAGACCGGCTGCCTCGAGACCTGGACCTCCGTTCCCGCGCTGACCGCACGCATCGCCGCCGACCCGTCGCACCGTGACGACCTGCTGGCAGAGGCCGGCCACCGGCTGGGGCTCGCGCTCGCGCCGGTGGTCGGGATGCTCGGCCTCGCCCACGTCGTGATCGGCGGACCCGCCGACATCGTCGACACCCCCCTGCTCGACGCCGTCCGCACCTGCGTCGCCGACCGCACCCGCTCGGAGTTCCGCCCGGAGCTGGAGCTGATTCCCAGCTCCCTCGGCGAGGACGCCGTCCTTCTCGGTGCCGCAGCCCTCGTGCTGCTCAACCAGCTCGGGGTGGCCTGATGACCCCCACCGCGAATTACCAGCGACCCATCGCACCAACCGAAAGGAAAGCCAGTATGAAGAAAATGCTGTCGGCAGCCGCACTGGTGACTGCCTCGGCCCTGGCACTGACCGGCTGCGCGCCGGCGCCAGCGGCCAGCCAGTCGCCCAGCCAGTCGGCGTCCGCAACCCCGCAGAACATCACCCTGTGGGTGGCCGGCGGCGACACCCCCAAGGAACTCCGCGACTACCTCGCGACGACCTACAAGGCCAAGACCGGCGGCACCCTCACCATCGAGGAGCAGGCCTGGGGTGACCTGGTCACCAAGCTGACCACGGCCCTGCCGGACGCCAACAACACCCCGGACGTCGTCGAGGTGGGCAACACCCAGTCGCCGACCTTCACCAACGTCGGCGCCTTCTCCGACATCTCCGACCTGTACGCAGAACTCGGCGGCGACAAGCTGCTGCAGTCCTTCGTCGAGGTCGGCAAGGTGGACGGCAAGAACTTCACGCTGCCGTACTACTTCGGCTCCCGCTACATGTTCTACCGCAAGGACGTCTACAAGGCTGCCGGCGTCGAGGTGCCCAAGACGCTCGACGAGTTCAACGCGACCGTGAAGACCCTCGCGGAGAAGAACCCGAACAAGATCAAGGACTTCTCCGGCTTCTTCATCGGCGGCCAGGACTGGCGCAACGGCATCTCCTGGATCTTCGCCAACGGCGGCGACCTCGCCAAGTCCGACGGTGGCCAGTGGACCTCGACGCTCTCCGACCCGAACTCGATCAAGGGCCTGACCCAGCTGCAGGAGATCCAGAAGGCAGCGTCCCGCGCGCCCAAGACGGCCAAGGACGAGTCCCCGTGGCTCTACATCAACGACTCCGACGTGATCACCGACGCGGACAAGAAGGTCACCGGCAAGACCAGCCTCGCTGCTGCGACGATCATGGCTCCCGGCTGGGCGCACTGGTCGATCGGCGACCTCGTCAAGAAGGACGGCAAGGAAGTCCGCACGTGGAACGACGAGAAGTTCGGCGTCTACGCGCTGCCCGGCAACGACGGCAAGCCCGCCCCGGTCTTCGCCGGCGGCTCCAACATCGGCATCTCGGCGGCGTCCAAGAACCAGGAAGGCGCCCGTGAGCTGATGAAGATCATCTTCAGCCACGAGTACCAGCAGATGCTGGGCAAGAACGGCCTCGGCCCTGCCAACTCCGACGACGTGTCCAGCCTCGGCACGGACGAGTTCGCAAAGGCCCTGATCGCTTCCGCCTCCAACTCCAAGCTCACCCCGGCAGCCCCGGGCTGGGCCGGCGTCGAGGCCTCCGGCAAGCTGGAGGAGTTCTTCGCCAAGGTGGCTGACGGTGGGGACATCACAGCCCTCGCCAAGGAGTACGACGCAGCCCTGACGCCGCTGCTCAACGCCAAGTAGGCCCCCCACCCTGGTTGGTGCGAAATGGGGACGGTTCCCATTTCGCGCCAACCGGCATGGCTGGCGGGAAGGGATGGCGGGACAAGAGAACCGTCCCCATTACCCGCCAGCTCACCGACCTCATCAATGAGAGGCAACCTGGATGACCGCTCTGTCCTCCGCTGCCCGGACGCAGGCCGGCGCCGACCCTCAGCCGGTGCGGCACCGCCGTCCGTCGGTCGTGCCCTACTTCCTGATCGTGCCGGCCATCGCCATCCTGCTGCTCGCCCTCGGCTACCCGCTGGTGTGGCAGTTCTGGACGTCGACCCAGAAGTTCGGCCTCGCCCAGCAGTTCGGCAAGCCGCCGCAGTTCGTGGGGCTCGCCAACTACGCCCAGCTGTTCACCGACGCCCAGACCTGGGCCGTTGTCGGACGCTCGATCGCGTTCTGCCTTGTCAACGCGGCCATCACCGTGATCGTGGGGGTGCTGGTCGCCCTGCTGATGAACGCCGTCGGCACGGTCACCCGGCTGATCCTGCAGATCGCCATGCTGCTGGCCTGGGCGATGCCGGTGATCGCGTCCATGACCGTGTGGATCTGGCTGTTCGACTGGCACCGGGGCATCGTCAACTGGGCCCTCACCCAGGTCGGGCTCGACTTCACCAACCACAACTGGCTCGAGCAGCCGCTCAGCTTCTACTTCGTCGCCACCGTGATCGTGGTGTGGATGTCGGTGCCGTTCGTCGCCTTCTCCGTCTACGCCGGCCTCACCCAGATCTCGGAGGAGATCATGGAGGCTGCAGCGCTCGACGGTGCGTCACCGCGTCAGCGGTTCTTCGCCATCACGATGCCGATGATCCGTCCCGTCCTGATGATCGTCACCCTGCTGCAGGTGATCTGGGACCTGCGGGTGTTCGCCCAGATCCGCATGCTGCAGGACGCCGGCGCCCCCCTGTCGTCCACCGACCTGCTCGGCACCTACATCTACCGGCTGGGTGTCGGCTCCTCCGACTTCGGCATGGCCTCTGCGCTGTCGATCTTCGTGCTCGTGCTCACCGTCGCGCTGAGCTTCTTCTACGTCATGCACCTCATGAAGGAGGACTCATGACCCGGCGTCGCCGCGTCCGTCCGGGCCGGATCATCGCCTCGGCCGTCGCCATCCTCGTGTCCGCTGGCGTGGGTCTTCCCCGTCTACTGGATGCTGAACTCCTCGCTGCTGCCCAACACCGTGCTCACCTCCACGTCGCCACGCTTCCTGCCGTTCGGCGGCTCGCTGGACAACTTCGCCGCTGTGTTCGACCAGGGCACCTTCTGGCCGGCGCTGGGCATGAGCCTCGCGATCACGCTCACGACCGTCGCCGTCTGCCTGCTGTTCGCCTTCCTCGCAGCGCTCGCGATCAGCCGCTTCCGCTTCCGCGGCACGGGCGTCCTTCGTGCTCGCCGTGCTGTTCATCCAGATGCTGCCCGCCGAGGGCCTGTTCATCGCGCAGTACAAGCTGATGAGCTCGCTCAACCTGCTGAACTCGGTGATCGGCGTCGCGATCCTCTACGTCGCAGCCGTGGTGCCGTTCACGATCTGGATGCTGCGCGGCTTCGTCGCCGGCGTGCCGATCGAGCTCGAGGAGGCTGCCATGGTCGACGGCCTCAGCCGCACCCAGGCGTTCTTCCGCATCACCTTCCCGCTGCTGGCCCCCGGCCTGGTCGCGTCCGGGGTCTACGCGTTCCTGCAGGCCTGGAACGAGTTCACGGTCGCCCTGGTGATCCTGCAGAAGGAGGAGTACCGGACGCTGCCGCTGTGGCTGCGCGGCTTCGTGCAGGCCAGCGCCAACCGGGCAACCGACTGGGGCCAGGTGATGGCTGCGTCCACACTGGTGGCTGTGCCCGTGATCATCTTCTTCCTGATCGTGCAGGGACGCCTCACCTCCGGGCTCGTCGCCGGTGCGGTGAAGGGCTGAGCATGACAGACCTGCGACGCGCCGTTCGCGCGACCCTGATGCCCGGCTTCGAAGGGCCGGTGCTGCCCGACTGGCTGGCCACGGAGCTGGCCGGCGGCCTCGGCTCGGTCTGCCTGTTCGGCACCAACGTCGTCTCCCCCGCGCAGTTGCGGCAGCTGACCGCTGCGATCCACGCAGCCTCACCGGCAGCGCTGGTTGCCATCGACGAGGAGGGCGGCGACGTCACCCGGCTGCACCACGGTGAGGGGTCGCTGCATCCCGTCCGCCGCCTATCTCGGCTCGCTGGACGACGTGGACGTCACCGAGGCCGTCGCAGCCGACATCGGCGCACAGCTCGTGGCAGCAGGAGTGGACCTGAACCTCGCCCCGGTCGCCGACGTGAACTCCAACCCGCTGCAACCCGGTGATCGGGGTGCGGAGCTTCGGCGCCGACCCGGCGCTCGCAGCACGGCACGTCGCCGCCTACACCAGGGGCCTGCAGGGCGCGGGCGCCGGCGCCGTCGCGAAGCACTTCCCCGGCCACGGCGACACCGCGACCGACTCCCACCGCGCGCTGCCGACGATCACCGTGGACGCGGACCTGCTCGCTGCGCGCGAACTCGTCCCGTTCCGGGCGGCGGTGGCAGCGGGCACCCTCGGCGTGATGACCTCGCACATCCTGCTTCCCGCGATCGATCCCGAGCTGCCGGCCACCCTCTCGGCCCCCGTCCTGCGGCTGCTGAGGGACGACCTGGGCTTCACCGGCGCGATCGTCAGCGACGCCCTCGACATGGCCGGCGCCAGCAAGGGCCGCGGCATCCCGGAGGCAGCAGTGCTCGCGCTCGCCGCCGGCGTCGACCTCCTCTGCATCGGCACGGACAACACCGCGGACCAGCTCGCCGGCGATCATCGACCACGTGCTCGAGGCCGTCGCGTCGGGCCGGCTCAGCGAGGCCCGCGTGCGGGACGCTGCCGAGCGGGTGGCGCGGTTGTCGGCGGGTGTGGCGGCCCTTCGTGACGCTTCGCCCGCCCCTCGCGAAGCTCCTCAGGCGAGCGGTAACCACACGGTCCCTGAGCAGCGAGCGTCACGAAGGGCCGCCGCCACTCTCCCCGAAGGGCTTCTGGCTCCGCGGACCGATCGCCAGCGCTCACCGCACCGGTCTTCCTGAAGCTCGACTCCGTGGCCAACATCGCCGCAGGCGAGGACACCGTCTGGGGAGTCGGCGAGCACCTTGCCGACGAGCTCGACAGCCCGACCTGCCGGGCGCGACCTGCGTCACGGCCGCCACCCTCGCCGAGGTGGACGCTGTCCTCGACCGCCCACCCGGACCGTCCACTGGTGGTGCAGGGACGCGACCTCGCCCGGGTGGACGTTCCTCGCCCGCGCGTCGATGCTGGTCAAGGACCGGCGACCCGACGCCGTACTGGTAGAACTGGGCTGGCCGCAGCTTCCCGGCGTCCCGCCCGTCGATATCGCGACCTACGGGGCCGGGCGCGGTGCTGCGATCTGCCTGATCACATTGCTCTCGGAAGGTGCCAGATGACGAAGCCGCCAGCCTCAGGGCTGAGCCTCGGCATCGACATCGGCGGCTCGAAGACCCACGGCATCCTGCTCGACGCGGACGGCGCCCGCCTCGCCGGAGTCCGTCCGGCCCACCCTGACCGGACCGGAGGGCGTGGTGGCGACGGCCGTCGCCGTCGTGACCGAATGCCTCGGCCAGGCGCCGGTCCCCCGACGGCACGGTCTCGATCGGCATCGGCATCCCCGGCCAGGTCGACCCGGCCACCGGTGTGGTGCGCACGGCGGTCAACCTCGGCATCAGCGAGCTCGACCTGGGACAGCGGCTGACCGCAGCCCTCGGCCTGCCGGTCACGATCGACAACGACGTGAAGGCCGCAGCCCTCGGTGCGGCGAACCACCTCGGGCTCGCCGACGGCGACCTCGCCTACCTCAACTTCGGCACCGGCGTCGCAGCCGCGGCCGTCGTGCACGGGCGCCTCGTGCGCGGGCACGGCAACCTCGCCGGCGAGATCGGGCACATCCCGGTCGATCCGGCCGGCGATCGCTGCCACTGCGGCCAGCGCGGCTGCCTCGAGGTGCTCGCCGGCGGCGGACGGATCGCCGCACGCCTGGCAGCACTCGGAACCGGCCTGACCCTCGGCACCCTCGTCCAGGCGGCCGAGGCCGGCGATCCGCGGAGCGGTCGCAGAGGCAGACCGGCTGTGCCGCGGGATCGCCCTCGCCGTCCAGCTGGTCGTGCTCACCCAGGGATCGGAGCGGGTGGTGCTCGGCGGTGGCGTCATCCACACCGCACCGGGGCTGGTGCCGCGGGTACAGGGGTCCTGGTCGCGCGGGCGGCGGAATCGGAGTTCCTCGCCTCCCTGCACCTCGCCGACCGGATCACGGTGATCCCGGCCGACTACCCGGTGGCTGCGATCGGTGCAGCGCTGGTCGGCCTGCGGCACACGCGCGCCAAGCAGCTCGCGCCGATCGGCTGATCAGCCGCCCGAGGCGTCGGACTCGGCGTCGGCGATGTCGGCGTCACCGAGCTCGGTGGAGTCCAGCCAGCCGTACGGCATGACCACCTTGTCGCGCGGCGTGCCCTGGCGTCCGCGCGGTGCGCCGAGCTCGCCGGCGGGGAACTCGACGTCGGCGTCCAGCTGGGCGAGCAGGGCGTCCAGCTCGGCCAGCGAACTCACCATCGCCAGGGCGCGGCGCAGGTCGCCGCCCACGGGGAAGCCCTTGAAGTACCACGCCATGTGCTTGCGCAGGTCGGTGAGACCGTGCTTCTCGCCGTGGATGCCGGCAAGGAGTTCCGCGTGCCGGTGCACCATCGTCCGCCACCTCGCCGAGGGTCGGCAGCGTGCGTCGTTCCCGTCCGGCGAACGCGTCGGCCAGGTCGCGGAACAACCAGGGACGCCCGAGGCAGCCGCGTCCGACCACGACGCCGGCGCACCCGGTGGCCTCGATCATCGCCAGCGCGTCGGAGGCCTCCCAGATGTCGCCGTTGCCCAGCACCGGGATGTCCACGGCGTCGACGAGGGTCGCGATCGTCTCCCAGGCTGCGATGCCCGAGTAGGCCTGCTGGACGGTGCGGGCGTGCAGCGCGATCGCCGCGCAGCCGGCGTCCTGCGCGATCCGGCCGGCGTCGAGGTAGGTGAGGTGGTCGGCGTCGATGCCGAGCCGGGTCTTCATCGTCACCGGCACGCCGTAGCGATCGGCGGCTGCGACCGTTGCGCGCAGGATCGCTGCCAGCCGGTCGCGCTTCCACGGCAGCACTCCCCCGCCGCCACGCCTTGTCACCTTGGGCACCGGGCAGCCGAAGTTGAGGTCGACGTGGTTCACGCCGAACTCGGCGCAGAGGATCTCGGTTGCCCGCGCCATCACGTCCGGGTCGACGCCGTACAGCTGGACGGAGCGGACGGTCTCGCCCGGGTCGAACCGCAGCATGTCGAAGGTCTTGGGGATGCGTTCGATGACGCCGCGGCTGGTGATCATCTCGCAGACGTAGAGGCCGGCGCCCTGCTCGCGGCACAGCTGCCGGTAGGCGGCGTTGGTGATGCCGGCCATCGGCGCGAGCACCACCGGCGGCCCGACCTCAACGGTCCCGCCGCCGGGTGCGACCAGGCGCAGTGCCTCGACCATTCCACCTCCAGGTAGCGGATCTCGACGACCCTTCGTCCCTTCGACAGGCTCAGGGCAAGCCGAGCTCAGGGATCATGAACGCGGGCTGGGCTTGACGAAGCCCGCGAGGGGTCAGCCTACCTACCACCTTGCGCGGCGCGAATTATGCGTGTGCTCTGGTGGGGTGAGCACCGAGCACAGCCGAGTCGTGGCAGCGATGGCCGACATCCCGCGTCGCCGGTTCCTGCCCGAGGACATGCAGGAGCACGCCTCCCTCGACCAGCCCCTGCCGATCGGCTACGGCGCAACGAACTCCCAGCCGTGGACGGTGCAGTTCATGCTCGACCTGCTCCGCGTCCCCGTCGGCGCACGGGTGCTGGACGTGGGCAGCGGCTCGGGCTGGACGACGGCTCTCATCGCCCACCTCACCGGGCCCAAGGGCTCGGTGACCGGCGTCGAGGTGGTGCCCGAGCTCGTGGCGATCGGCCGGGCCAACGTCGCGGCGCTGAACCTGCCGTGGGCGCGCATCGAGCCGGCCGTCCCGAACCGGCTCGGCCTGCCTGATGAGGCACCCTTCGACCGGATCCTCGTCTCTGCAGAACCCGGCGACATCCCGAAGGAACTCGAAGCGCAGCTGGCGGTGGGCGGACGGATGGTGCTGCCGGCGTCGGGGGTGATGTGGGTGGTCGATCGCGATCACGACGGCTGGCACCGCGAGCCCGTCACGGGCTACCGGTTCAGCTTCGTCCCTCTGATCTGACCTGGGGACGGTTCCGCAGTTGGTCCAATGATTCCTTGCTGTATCCAACGCTGTTTGATAATGTCCAACACTGTTGGATAACGAGCGGAGGACGACGCATGAGCCCACGGAAGGCGAACCAGCCACAGCTGAGCACAGCGCAGATCGTGGCGGCAGCGATGGAACTCATCGATGAGACCGGACTGGAGGGCCACACCATGCGCGCCCTCGGTGCGAAGCTCGGCGTGGATCCGAGCACCATCTACTACCACCTCCCGAACAAGTCGGCCCTGTACAGCCTGATCGTCGACGAGGTGATGGCCGGGCTCGACCTGACGAGCGATGACCACACCCTCAGCATCGAGGACCGGCTGGTCACAGCTGCGTGGCAGTACCGGCGGGCCCTGCTCGTGCATCCCCGGGCGCTACCCCTTGTCGGCGTGCGTTCGATGCGGTCGCGCACCCAGCTGCAGGGCATCGAGATCCTCCTCGGCATCTTCTTCGAGGCCGGCTGGTCCCCGATCGAGGCGATGATCGGCATCGATGCGCTCGGCCAGACGGTCATCGGCTTGACCAGCGTCTACGCAGCTCACCTCACGGCGAGCGAGTACCACGACGACGCCGAGCCGTTCGCCGACCTCCCGGCCGGCCAGTTCCCCCACTTCACCCGGCTCCTCGCCGAGGGCTCCTACCTGGGCCCGGAAGCCGAGTTCGAGGCTGCCATTCGCTCCCTCGTGGTCGGCCTGCTCACCACAGCCGCCGCCGGGACCCTCGTACCGTCCGACGCCCGTCCCGTCCCCGTCGACCCGAAACTCATCCGCAACAACTCGAACCGCTAGGCAAAGGAACATGCTCACCGCACTGAAGAACCGCGAGTACCGCTACCTCTGGGCCGGCCAGGCCATCAGCCACCTCGGCGACCAGTTCCACCTGGTCGCGCTGCCGTGGCTGGTACTGGCCGTCACCCACGACCCGCTGCAGCTGGGGCTCGTTCTCGCAGCAGCAGGGATCCCCCGCGCCGTCCTCATGCTCGCCGGCGGAGCGATCGCCGACCGGGTCTCGCCCCGGGTGGTCATGCTCGTCTCCGACCTCCTCCGGTTCCTGATCGCCGGCGCGCTCGCCGCCGAGATCCTCACCGGACAGGTCGAGCTCTGGATGATCTACGGTCTTGCGATCGCGTTCGGCTCCGTGTCGGGATTCTTCCTGCCCGCGGCCGAGGCGACGCTGCCCCGGGTCGTCGGTCGCGACACCCTCGAGGCCGGCAACTCGCTGATGATGATCGCCGACCAGGTCGCGCAGTTCGTGGGCCCGGCGCTCGCCGGCACCCTCGTGGCCGTGCTCGCGGGTGCGTCCGGCTCCAGCTCGGGTCAGCTGTTCGGCATCGGCATCGCCTTCGCCATCGATGCCACGACCTTCCTGCTCTCGGCCGTCAGCCTGTGGGTGATGCGCCCGATCCCGGGCTTCGGTTCCCAGAACCACCCCTGGCGCGACGTCGTCGAAGGAGTCCGCTACGTCGCGGGGAACACCACGATCCGGATCATGGTGATCATCATCGCCCTCGCCAACTTCCTGCTGACCGGCCCGTTGCTCGTCGGCATCCCGGTCCTTGCGTCCCAGCGGCTGCCGGAGGGTGCTGCGGCGTTCGGCATGATCATCTCCGCCTACGCCCTCGGCAACCTCGGCGGGATGGGCATCGCCGGCGGTACCCCGCGACCCTCTCCAGGATCCTCGGCTGGGTCGGGACGGGAATCTTCCCCCTGTTCGCGGTGATCTACGTCGCGCTCGGGATGGTGACGGCGACGTGGATGGCCGTCGCGTTGATGGTGGTGGCCGGACTCGCCAACGGTTACCTTGCGATCATCATCATCTCGTCCCTGCAGAGAATGGCGCCCAAGAACCTCGTCGGCCGCGTGATGTCGCTGCTGATGCTGTCGATGTACGGCCTCGGCCCGATCTCGCAGGCCATTTCGGGAGCAATCCTGCAGGTCTCACTGCCAGGCCTGTTCGCAGCAGCAGGGGTCGGACTGGTGATCCCCGCGGTCATCGCCTACCGGTACCGCACGATCTGGGACTTCGTCGCCCAGGAGGAGACCCCGTCCGACGCCGAGACCCTGGTCGCCACCTCCTGAAGTCCGTCCGGCGCAGAACGGGGACGGTTCCTGTTCCACGCCATTGTGCAGTCGTGCAGAATGGCGGGAATCAGGAACCGTCCCCAGGTTCGCGTCAGCAGCCGAGCAGGCGGGTCGCCCAGGTAGGACTGCACCTGGTCGAGGGCCACGCGCTCCTGGCTCATCGAGTCGCGTTCGCGGATCGTCACGGCGTCGTCGTCGAGGGTGTCGAAGTCGACGGTGATGCAGAACGGGGTGCCGATCTCGTCCTGGCGGCGGTAGCGGCGTCCGATCGCCTGGGCGTCGTCGAACTCGACGTTCCAGATCTTGCGCAGCTGCGCTGGCCAGGTCGCGGGCCTTCGGCGACAGGTCGGCGTTGCGCGACAGCGGCAGCACGGCGGCCTTCACCGGCGAGAGCCGCGGGTCGAGCTTGAGCACCGTCCGGGTGTCGACGCCGCCCTTGGCGTTGGGTGCCTCGTCCTCGGTGTAGGCCTCGACGAGGAAGGCCATCAGCGAACGGGTCAGGCCGGCGGCCGGCTCGATCACGTACGGCAGGTAGCGCTCACCGCTGGCCTGTTCGAAGTACGACAGGTCGGTGCCGGAGTGCTTCGAGTGCGTGCCCAGGTCGAAGTCGGTGCGGTTCGCGATGCCCTCGAGCTCACCCCAGCCGTCCCCGCCGGTGAAGCCGAAGTTGTACTCGATGTCGACGGTCCGCTTCGAGTAGTGCGACAGCTTCTCCTGCGGGTGCTCGTAGTGCCGCAGGTTGTCGGCCGAGATGCCCAGGTCGGTGTACCAGGACGTGCGGGTGTCGATCCAGTGCTGGTGCCACTCCTCGTCGGTGCCGGGCTTGACGAAGAACTCCATCTCCATCTGCTCGAACTCACGGGTGCGGAAGATGAAGTTGCCCGGCGTGATCTCGTTGCGGAAGCTCTTGCCCACCTGGCCGATGCCGAAGGGCACCTTCATGCGGGCTGTGCCCTCGACGTTCTTGAAGTTGATGAAGATGCCCTGCGCCGTCTCCGGACGCAGGTAGTGCAGGCCCGACTCGTCCTCGATGACGCCGAGGTAGGTCTTCAGCATCATGTTGAAGTCGCGCGGCTCGGTGAACCGGCCGAGGGTGCCGCACTCGGGGCAGTTGATCTCCTCGAGGCCGGACGCCTTGCGTCCCTTCTTGTGCTCGAAGTTCTCCTCGAGCACGTCGGCGCGGAACCGCTTGTGGCAGGAGAGGCACTCGGTGAGCGGGTCGGAGAACACGCCGACGTGGCCGGAGGCGACCCACACCTGGCGCGGGCAGGATGATCGAGGAGTCGAGGCCGACGACGTCGTCGCGTCCCTGCACCACCGAACGCCACCACTGGCGCTTGATGTTCTCCTTGAGCTCGACGCCGAAGGGTCCGTAGTCCCAGGCGGCCCTCGTGCCGCCGTAGATCTCCCCACAGGGGTACACGAACCCGCGGCGCTTGGTCAGGCTGATCACATTCTCCAGGCGGCTGGCCACCATGTACTCCTCGTCGTCGCGACATGCTGCCCGGCTGGCAGCCCGCCTAGCCTAGCGTTCCGCGCGGGCGGTTCTCTCCGACGTCGGACGGCATGGCGTACGCACTGGGCTCGTCGATCGCCAGCGACAGCAGGGGCACCAGCACCAGCTTCGCGTCGGTGCCGTTGAAGGCCCTGCGGTAGCAGCCGACGTCGGCCCAGCGGCTGACGATGGCCCACAGCTCCGGATCGTCGAGGTTCTGCACGAGCTCCGCGCCCTCGCTCCCCCGCGAAGACGCGAACTGCTCGCACCACCGCCGCGGCCTGCATCCTGAACCCGGACGGGTCGCCGGGCACCCGGAACCTGCTGATCGCCAACACGGGCTCATGGTAACCACCGCCGGCGGCGCACGCCTCAGGCGAGGGTCAGCGCGAGGAGGTCCTCGAGGCCGTCCCGGATCCTCCGGGCGCTCAGGTCAGGGCGCGCGGGAAGGACAGCCGGCAGGATGTGCGCCGGGTCGGGCAGGAAGCCGAGGATGTCGCTGACCTGCCAGTAGCGGAACTCGTCGGCAACGAGCCGTCCACCGCTGCGCAGGTAGGCCTCGCGGAAGGCGTCCGCGTCGGCAGGGTTGTGCAGCATGGCGAAGTCGGAGCACAGGTGCGCGACGTCGAGATCCGCCGGCCCCCACGAGGCCTCCGCCCAGTCGACGAGCCCGCTGACGGTGTCGCCCTGCCACAGGATGTTGCCCAGGTGGAAGTCACGGTGCAGCAGCCCGAACGGAGTCGATGGCGCGCCGGCCGCCCGCAGGTCGATCGCCCGCTGCCAGAGCTCCGGCCGGGTGGTCCAGTCCGGGACCGCCGGCACGGCGGGCCCGCGGTAGGCGAAGACCGGTGGACGCTGCCCGTCGGTAACCGGTTGCCGGTGCACCGACACCGCCAGCGCGGCCAGCGCCTCGATCGCAGCAGGGCTCAGCGGATCGAGCCGGACGGCGCCCGGCAGCCACGTCACGAGATTGGCCGGCCCTCCGGCGTGAGCGCCATCGAGATCGGCGGCGATCAGCCGCGGCACCGGGAGCCCGGAACCGGCCAGCAGTTGGCACGCCAGCGTCTCGCGCCGCACGTGCTCGCGTCCCGTCTCGCCCCACTCCTGCGGGTCGCACCACCGCACGACGAGCCGGCCCTCGTGGACCGGATTCGGAACCGTCCCCGACTCGGTCCGGACCGGATTCGGAACCGTCCCCGACTCGGTCCGGACCGGTGGACGGTCCCAACTCGCCGGACCGGATTGGGGACGGTTCCAAACTCGGTCCGGGCGGCGACTTCCAGCAGCCACTTCGTGCGGGTCAGGCCACCGCCGATGGGGCCGACCGCCAGGATCGGTGGCGACAGGTTCTGCTGGGCCCACGCCACCGCGCGTTCGGGCAGCGCCGCCGCTAGAACCACTGGAGGCCCTCGCCGGCCGCGTCCTCGCGCGGGTCGACCGGCTCGTCGCAGGTCGGGCACCAGGGCCGGGTGACGACCGGCGTGCCGCAGCGGCGGTGCACCGGGGCACCGGATGCGCCCTCGCGGGCGCCGCCCCACTCGGCGAGCGTCGCGATGGCTGCTGCGAGCCGGTGCCCGGGCGCTGTCAGGGCGTAGCGCATGCGCACCGGCCGGCTGTTCGTAGGGGGTGGCGGTCAGCAGGCCGACGCGCTGCAGCGTGCGGAGGCGGGCGGTGAGGATCGTCGGGGCGATGCCGTTGACCTCGCCGGCGAGCTCACCGAAGGTGCGATCACCGTCCAGGAGGGCGCCGACGAGCCGCAGGCTCCAGCGGTCGCCGACCAGGCGTGCGGCGACGTCGAGACCGTCCAGATTCCCGATCGACGGGCTATTGCCAGAGACCATGGCGGGAGCATATCGTCACTAGCGATTCGATAGTAACTAGGAGGAGATGGCGATATGACAGTCATCGAAGAACTGACCGACCTCGTCCGCACCGCGAACGATGCCGCGTCCGCAGCGGTGGTCACCATCGGCAGCCGGGGCCGCGGGAGCGGCTTCGTCGTCGCGCCCGGCAAGGTGCTCACCAACGCCCACAACCTGCGGGACCGCACCACCCAGGTGCGCTTCGCCGACGGACGCGCTGTGCAGGCCACCGTCACCGGCAGCGACCTCGACGGCGACCTCGTCGTGCTGGACGTCGACACCGCCGACATCACACCCGCTCACCTGGGCGGCGGAGGCACCGACCACCGGCGACGTGGTCGTCACGGTGACAGCCGGACGTCATCGCCGTCGCGTGACCTGGGGACAGGTGACCGCGACGGAGACGGGCTTCGAGGGTCCCCGGGGCCGTCCGATCACCGGTGCTCTCGAGCACTCCGCCCCGTGCGCGCCCGGCTCGTCCGGGGCGCCCGTGCTCGACCGCGAGGGCCACGTCGTCGGCATCAACACTCACCGCCTCGAGTACGGCTTCTACCTGGCCCGGTCGGTGGATTCCGCGCTGCGCGAGGTCGTGGACGGGATGGCAGGCGGCCGCACGTTCGAGCCTGCCCACCTCGGCGTGGCTGTGGCCCCGGCCAACGTCGCAGCGCGGCTGCGGGCGGCCGTCGGACTCACCGGGCGTGACGGCCTGCTCGTGCGGGAGGTTGCCGACGGCAGCCCCGCGGCGAAGGCCGGCATCAGCAGGGGCGACCTGCTGGTGCGCGCCGGCGACCGCGACCTGCGGACGACCGACGACCTGTTCGCCGTGCTCGGCGGCGTCAGCACCGGCGACCAGCTGGTGCTGGGCATCGTCCGCGGCGTCGAGGAACTGGACGTCACCGTCACGTTCTGAGCCGCCGCACAGACACGGAGAAGCCCCGGCACCACAGGTGCCGGGGCTTCTTCGCTTGCTACTTCAGGTCGTCCTTGTTGACCATGCCCTCGCGACTCGTCCTGGGTGTTCGTCCCGACGCCACCGACCGCGCTGGTCTGCGGGGTCAGTTCGGCACGCACCGGCGTCTCGTCGATCGCGACGTTGCCGTCGCCCTTGCGCATGCCGCGCTGGATCATGCCGATGATGCTGGGCTTGCCCTGCATCTTGCTCAGCACGTCGAACGCGACGGCGCCCAGCAGCACCAGGCCCTTGATCACCTGGATCAGGTTCTGGTCGACGCTCATGTTGGCGAGGCCGAGGTTCAGCACGCCCATCACGAGACCACCGATCATGGACCCGACCACCGTGCCGATACCGCCGGTGACCGCAGCGCCACCGATGAACACTGCCGCGATGGCGTCCAGCTCGAAGCCGGTGCCGTCCTTCGGGTTGGCGGCGTTCAGGTAGGCGGTGTAGACCATGCCGGCGATGCCGGCCAGCATGCTCATGTTCACCATCACCAGGAAGTCGATCCGCTTGGTGTTCACACCGGTGAGGCGGGCAGCGTTGCGGTTGCCGCCGACGGCGTAGATGTGCCGGCCGAAGACCGTCTTCTGGGTGATGAAGGTGTAGATGATGATCAGCGCGAGCAGGATCAGGCCGACCACCGGGATGCCCTTGTAGGACGCCAGCAGCAGCATGAAGACGATGATGACCGTGCTCAGCAGCACGACCTTGATCACCGACGTGAAGCATCGAGGGCATCATCATGGCGTGCTTCTTCAGTCCGGCCCGGTTCCGCAGCTCCAGCCAGATCACCAGGGCGACGCCGGCGATCGCGAGGAGCAGCGTGAGGTTGTGGTAGTTCGTCACTGGCCCGACCGCCGGCAGGTAGCCGTTGGCGATGGCCTGGAACGCGTCCGGGACCGGGATCGACTGCGCGCCGAGGATCATCAGGTCGAGACCGCGGAACAGGAGCATGCCGGCAAGGGTGACGATGAACGCCGGTATGCCGACGTAGGCCACCCAGAAGCCTTGCCACATCCCCACGAGGATGCCGATCACGATGCCGAGCAGGATCGCCAGCCACCAGCTGAAGTTCCATTCCTTCATGGCCAGTGCGACCGTCGCTCCGACGAACGCACAGACCGAGCCCACCGACAGGTCGATGTGGCCGGCGATGATGACCATCACCATGCCGATGGCGAGGATCAGGACGTAGCCGTTCTGGACCAGCAGGAGGGTGATGTTGCGGGGCTGGACGAACAGACCGTTGGTCAGCCAGGTGAACAGGACCATCAGCAGCAGCAGGGCGATCATCATGCCGTACTGGCGCAGGTTGCCGGAGTACTTCAGGCCGCGTCGCTTCGCAGCGGCCTCAACAGGTGCAATCACCGTCGGTTCGGCCATGGTCAGTCTGCCTTTCGTTGAGTCATGTAACGCATGAGAATTTCCTGGTCGGCCTTTTCCCTCGGCACGTCGGCCGTGATGACGCCAGCGCTCAGGGTGTAGATCCGGTCACAGATGCCGAGAAGCTCCGGCAGTTCGGAGGAGATCATCAGCACCCCCTTGCCGGCGTCGGCCATCTGGTTGATCAGTTCGTAGATCTCGTACTTCGCCCCCACGTCGATGCCGCGGGTGGGCTCGTCGAGGATCAGCACATCGGGGTCGGTGAACAGCCACTTGCCGAGCACGACCTTCTGCTGGTTGCCGCCGGAGAGCTTGTTGACGCCCTCCTCGATGGTCGGCGCCTTGATCCGCATGCTCTTGCGGTACCGCTCGGCCGCCACGGACTCCTGGTTGTCGTCGACAACGCCGAACCGCTGGATCTTGCGGAGACCGGCGGACGTCAGCGACTGCTTGATGGTGTCCAGGAGGTTCAGGCCGAGGCTCTTGCGGTCCTCGGTCACGTAGGCGAGGCCGGCGTTGATGGCCTGCTGGACGGTACGGATGTGCATCAGCTTGCCGTGCAGGTAGAGCTCGCCGGTGAGCTTCTGGCCGTAGGTCTGGCCGAAGACGCTGCGGGCGAACTCCGTGCGCCCTGCGCCCATCAGCCCGGCGAGCCCGACGATCTCGCCGCGGCGGACGTTCAGGCTCGCGCCCTTCACGACGAGGCGCTCACCGTCCTCCGGGTGCGCGACCGTCCAGTTGCGGACGTCCATCAGCATTTCGCCGATGTTCGGGGTGTGCTCGGGGAAGCGGTGCTCGAGGTCACGACCGACCATCCCGCGGATGATCCTGTCCTCGTTGACCCCTTCGTCCTTGATGTCGAGGGTCTCGATGGTCTTGCCGTCACGGATGATCGTGATCGAGTCGGAGATGGCTTCGATCTCGTTCAGCTTGTGGCTGATCATGATGCAGGTGATGCCCTTGCTCGCGGAGCTCCTTGAGGAGGCCGAGCAGGTGCTTGGAGTCGCCATCGTTGAGGGCTGCTGTCGGCTCGTCGAGGATGAGGAGCTTGACGTCCTTGCCCAGGGCCTTGGCGATCTCGACCAGCTGCTGCTTGCCGATGCCGATGCTCTTGATCTGGGCGTCCGGATTCTCCTTGAGCCCGACGTGGTCGAGCAGCGCCCGGGCACGCGCATTCGCTGCCTGCCAGTCGATGACGCCGCCCTTGGCCTGCTCATTGCCGAGGAACATGTTCTCGGTGATGGTCAGCTCAGGGATCAGCGCGAGCTCCTGGTGGATGATCGCGATGCCGGCGGCTTCACTCTCCGGGATGTTCTTGAACCTGACCTCTTGGCCATCGAAGAAGATGTCGCCTTCGTAGGTGCCGTGCGGGTAGACCCCGGACAGCACCTTCATCAGGGTGGACTTGCCGGCGCCGTTCTCCCCGCAGATGCTGTGGATCTCGCCACGCTTCACTTCGAGGTTCACATCCGACAGGGCCTTGACCCCTGGAAATTCCTTGGTGATGTTGCGCATCGACAGGATGGTGTCGACCATGCGTTGGTACCCCTTTGTCTGTTCCTGAATGACAGGCCCCCCGCCCCCGGGGGTGATGCTGTGGTGACGGGCGCAGGACGCCCGCCACCACAGTTGAAGCAGATGAAGGTTAGGCCTTCATCTCGGCTTCGGTGTAGTAACCCGCCTTGGACAGGACGTCGACAATGTTGGACTTGTCGACAGAGACCGGCTGCAGCAGCATGGTCGGGACGACCTTGATGCCGTTGTCGTAGGTCTTCTCGTCGTTGACGGTGACCTTGCCGCCGCCCAGGACTTCCTGGACCATCGCAGCGGTGGCCTTGGCCAGCTCACGGGTGTCCTTGAAGATGGTCGAGTACTGCTCGCCCGACAGGATCATCTTGACGGACTCGAGCTCGGCATCCTGACCGGTGACGATCGGCATGTCCTTGTCCTTGCCGTAGCCGTTGGCCTTCAGCGCAGCGATGATGCCGCGGGAGATGCCGTCGTACGGTGCGAGAACGCCGTTGACGTCCTTGTCGGAGTACGACTTGGTCAGCAGGTTCTCCATGCGCTTCTTCGCAACGCCGGCATCCCAGCGAAGGGTGGTGACCTTGTTGAAGTCGGTCTCACCGGAAACGATCTTGATGGTGCCGTCGTCGATCTTCGGCTGAAGGACGCTCATCGCGCCGTCGAAGAAGAACTTGGCGTTGTTGTCGTCGGCGGAGCCGGCGAACAGCTCGACGTTCCACGGGGACTTGGTCTTCGAAGCGGCGAGGCCGTCGAGGAGCGAGGTGCCCTGCTGAACGCCGACCTTGAAGTTGTCGAAGGTGGTGTAGTAGCTGACCGCGTCGGTCTCGCGCAGCAGACGGTCGTAAGCGATGACCGGGATGTTGGCTTCCTTGGCGTCCTTCAGCGCACCCTTGAGGGCAACGCCGTCGATGGCCGCGATGACCATCAGCTGGTTCTTCTTGGTGACCATGTCGGAGACCTGGGTCACCTGGGTCGGGATGTCGTCGTTGGCGTACTGGAGGTTGACGGTGTAACCGGCTGCCTCGAGCGTCTGCTTGAGGAAGTCACCGTCCTTGATCCAGCGCTCGGAGGTCTTGGTGGGCATGGCCACACCGATCGTTCCCTTGACGGGGGCGGCGGCGCTGCCCGAGCCCGACGTGGATGCCGAAGGCGCGGCCGTGTTCTGGCCGCAAGCGGCCAAGGTCAGCCCCATTGCTGCGGCGGCTGCAACTGCAACCAATTTACGCATTGCTGCTCTCTTTCTTGATCCCCCGCCCCAAGCGATGAGGATCAATTTGTTGATCTGCCCGTCCGGGAAGCCCCCGGGATCGGACGATATTCAGTTGTGTGGTGCCCGGCTGGACACGGCTCAGAAGCCCATGGCCAGCCGGTGGTAGGCGTTGTTCCAGCGCAGTTCCTTGAGGAACTGCGAGGTCTTGGTGTCCGCACCGATGAGCGCCAGTTCGACGCCCAGCATCTCGGCGAGGTCGGTGAGGTGCTCGGAGTTGAGCGCTGTCGACAGCACCGTGTGGTGCGGTCCGCCGGCGCTCAGCCAGCATTCGGTGGAGGTGGCGAAGTCCGGCTTCGGCGCCCAGACCGCCCGGGCGACGGGCAGCTTCGGCATCTCAGCCAGCGGCGGCACGACGGTGATCTCGTTGGCGACCAAGCGGAACCGGTCACCGAGGTCGCAGAGCCCGAGGGTGACGCGCGTCGCCCGGGGCAGCGTCGAACACCATGCGGACGGGGTCCTCGCGGCCGCCGATGCCCAGCGGGTGGACCTCGATGCGCGGGGTGCCGACGGCGATCGTCGGGCACACCTCGAGCATGTGGGCACCGAGGATCAGGTGCGTTGCCCGGCTCGAGGTGGTAGGTGTAGTCCTCCATGAACGAGGTGCCGCCGGGCAGGCCGGCCGCCATCGTCTTGAGGGTGCGGCCGAGGACGGCGGTCTTCCAGTCACCCTCGCCGCCGAAGCCGATGCCCTCGGCCATCAGCCGCTGGACGGCGAGGCCGGGAAGCTGGCGCAGCCCGCCGAGGTCCTCGAAGTTGGTGGTGAAGGCGCCGTAGCCGCCGTCGATGACGAAGCGGCGCAGGGCCACCTCGATGCGGGCGCCGTAGCGCAGCGAGTCGGCGCGGTCGGCGCCGGGGTGCAGCTCGTCCGCCACGTCGTAGAGGTCGAGGTACTCGGTGATCAGGGCGTCGATCTCCGCCTCTGCCGACCTGGTCGACGACGGCCACCAGGTCGTTGACGCCGTAGGTGTTCACCGAGACGCCGAGACGACGCTCGGCCTCGACCTTGTCGCCCTCGGTCACGGCGACGTTGCGCATGTTGTCGCCGAAGCGCACCAGCTTCATCGTGCGCAGTTCCGACCAGGCGAGCGCAGCCCGCGACCAGATACCGACGCGGTTGATCACGACCGGGTCGCTGACGTGGCCGGAGACGGTCTTGCGCGGCACGCCGAGCCGGGTGGCGATGTAGGCGAACTCACGGTCGCCGTGGGCGGCCTGGTTCAGGTTCATGAAGTCCATGTCGATGGTCGCCCAGGGCAGGTCGCGGTTCACCTGGGTGTGCAGGTGCAGGAACGGCTTGCGCAGCGCGTCCAGGCCGCCGATCCACATCTTGGCCGGCGAGAAGGTGTGCATCCAGGCGATCACGCCGACGCAGTTGTCGTCGGCGTTGGCCTCGAGCATCACGCGGCGGATCGCTGCGGCGTCGGTCAGCGTCGGCTTGGCGACGACCTCGGCCGGGATCTGCTCGGCGGCGGCGAGGGCGTTGGAGATCTGGGCGGACTGGTCGCGCACCTGCAGCAGCACATCGTCGCCGTAGAGGCCCTGACTGCCGGTCAGGAACCAGATCTGCTTGCTCATTTGGTACTTCCTTGTCCATAGACGTTCTGGTAACGGTCGAACAGCCGGTCGATGTCGGCCTGGAGCGATCGGCACCGGCTCGCCGAGCTGGCGCGCGAGATGTGGACGGTGCGGGCGACGTCCTCGACCATGACGGCGGCCTTGACCGCGTCCCGGGCGTCCTTGCCGATCGTGAACGGGCCGTGGTTGGCCATCAGGACCGCCCGCGAGCGGCTGTTGCTGCAGGGTCTCGACGATGCCGCGACCGATCGAGTCGTCCCCGATCAGGGCGAACGGGCCGACCGGGATGTCGCCGCCGAACTCGTCGGCGATCATGGTGAGCACGCACGGGATCGGCTCCCTGCGGGCCGCCCAGGCCGTGGCGTAGTCGGAGTGGGTGTGCACGACCCCGCCGACCTCGGGCATGTGCTTGTAGACGTAGGCGTGGGCGGCGGTGTCCGAGGACGGGCTGCGCGAGCCCTCCACCAGGTTGCCGTCGAAGTCGCAGACCACCATCGCCTCGGGCGTGAGGTCGTCGTAGGAGACACCGGAGGGCTTGATCACCAGCAGGTCGGCGCCGGGAACCCGGGCCGAGACGTTGCCGGCGGTCCAGACGACCAGGCCATTGCGGGGCAGCTCATCGTGCAGCGCAGCGACCTCGGACTTGAGGGCGTCAACCACTGTCCGGAGTTCTGCCGGAACGGACGGTCACTGCTCGCACCCCGGTTCCGCCGTCCGGTGGAAACCCACCCCGACAAGGCTGTTCACGGTATTCGTCACTTCGATGTGCTCCCTGTACCTGGCGGCTTCGTTGCCTGCCACCAAGGATGTTACCGGTACCACAGGCCCATTCGTGACATCTGGAGATAACAGTTTGATATCGGTAACACCGCTGTCAGTCGGCTGTGCGCGGCCGGTCGACGTGGCTGAGCGAACGCAGCCCGTGGTCGAGATGCCAGCCGATGAAGGCGGCCACCAGGCCGCTGCCCTGCCGCAGGGTCGGAGCGGGAATCTCCCGGGTCGACGGCCCAGTCGCCGGCCAGCAGCGCACCGAGGTAGGTCACCGTCGCCGGGGCGGGATGGGCCGAACCGGGCGGACGGCAACGCCGGCACACCATGCCGCCGAGCTGCGGCGAGAACGCCTCGTGCGGGCCCGCTGCGCCGCAGCGGGCGCAGTCGCCGAGGGTGGGCGCGTAGCCGGCGAGGGCGACCGCCCGCAGCAGGTAGGCGTCCATCACCATGGTCGGCGGGCGCGACGCCGTCCGAGGTGCCGGCGGTGAGGGCCTGCAGCGCGCCGACCAGCAGCTGGAACTGCTGCAGCGCCGGCTCGCCCTCCTCGGTCACGAGCCGGTCGGCGGTCTCGATCATCACCTGGCCGGTGGTGTAGCGCTCGTAGTCGTGGGCCAGCGGCTCGGAGTACGGGTGCAGGGTCACTGCCTGGGTGATCACGTCCAGCGTCCGTGCCGGTGGCGAACTGCAGGTCGACGTGGCTGAACGGCTCGAGCCGCGCACCGAACTTCGACGACGTCCTGCGGACGCCGCGGGCGACCGCCCTCACCTTCCCGTGGCTGCCGGGAGAGCATGGTGATGATGCGGTCGGCCTCGCCCAGTTTGTGGGTGCGGAGGACGACCGCCTCGTCACGGTAGGTCGGCACCCGGCCATTCTCCCCCGCTGTACGGCATCCCCGGTCCAGGCTGCCGTGGGCGTGGCGTTGTTAGCGCACACACCGGGCTGCAATGATGGCGTCGTTCACTGGTTCGGTGCGGGCAGCGACCGCCGCGCTGAGCCACCACAAGGAGGATCAACGATGATCGACGGCCCGGCAGCCACCAGCATTCGCGAAGCGATCGAGGGCGGTCAGACCGCCCTTGGTATCGAGTTCGGTTCCACGAGGATCAAGGCCGTGCTGATCGGCCCGGACAACCAGCCGATCGCGACCGGCAGCCACGACTGGGAGAACCAGTTCGTCAACCGGGTCTGGACCTACTCCATTGAGGCGGTCTGGGCGGGCCTGCAGGACTGCTACGCGTCCCTGGCCGCAGACGTGAAGGCCCGCTACGGGGTGGAGCTGACCACGGTCGGCTCCCTCGGCGTCTCGGCGATGATGCACGGCTACATGGCCTTCGACGCCGCCGGCGAGCTGCTGGTGCCGTTCCGCACCTGGCGCAACACGATCACCGGCGAGGCCGCGCGAGCAGCTGAGCGAGCTCTTCGGCCACAACATCCCGCAGCGCTGGAGCATCGCCCACCTCTACCAGGCGATCCTGAACGGTGAGGACCACGTCGCCGCGATCACGCACCTGAACACGCTGGCCGGCTACGTGCACTGGCAGCTCACCGGCAGCAAGGTGCTCGGCGTCGGTGACGCCAGCGGCATGTTCCCGATCGACATCGCCACCGGCGGCTACAACGCCGCGATGGTCACCCAGTTCGACGACCTGGTGGCGGCGAAGGGCTTCGACTGGACGCTGGGCGACATCCTGCCCGACGTCCTGCCCGCCGGAGCGGCCGCCGGCACCCTGACCGAGGCCGGCGCCCTGCTGCTCGACCCGAGCGGGACGCTGCAGGCCGGCATCCCGCTGTGCCCGCCCGAGGGCGACGCCGGCACCGGCATGGTGGCCACCAACTCCGTGGCCCGGCGCACCGGCAACGTCAGCGCGGGCACCTCGATCTTCGCGATGGTGGTGCTGGAGCACGAGCTGACGGCCCGGCACTCCGAGCTCGACCTCGTCACCACACCGGCCGGCGACCTGGTCGCGATGGTGCACTGCAACAACGGCGCCAGCGAGCTCAACGCCTGGGTGGGGCTGTTCGGCGAGTTCGCCACCCGGCTCGGCGCCGGCGGCGACTCCAACGCCGTCTTCGAGACCCTCTTCCGGGCAGCGCTCGAGGGCGAGGCCGACTGCGGTGGGCTGCTGTCCTACAACTACCTGTCCGGTGAGCACATCACCGGCCTGCACGAGGGCCGTCCGCTGTTCACCCGCACGCCGGACAGCCAGTTCAGCCTCGCCAACTTCATGCGCACCCACCTGTTCGCGTCGCTGTCGACGCTGCGGATCGGCATGAACGTCCTGCTCAAGGACGAAGCCGTCGAACTGGACTCGATGTTCGCCCATGGTGGCCTGTTCAAGACCAAGGGCGTCGCGCAGCGCTTCCTCGCCGCAGCGCTCGACACCCCGGTGTCGGTCGGTGACATCGCCGGCGAGGGCGGCGCCTGGGGCATCGCCCTGCTGGCCGCCTACCTGCGCGACAAGGCAGAGGGCCAGGACCTGGCCGCCTACCTCGGCGAGAAGGTGTTCGCCGGCGCGGCACTGGAGTCGGTCGACGCCGATCCCGCCGATGTCGCCGGGTTCACCGCCTACGTCGAGCGGTTCACCGCGGGCCTGCCCATCGAGCAGGCGGCGGTCGCCCACAGCTGACGCCCGCGCAGCGGACGCGCTCCGGCCACGGACCGAGTTGGGGACGGTTCCTGACTCGGTCCACACGGAGTCTGGACCGAGTAGGAACCGTCCCCGACTCGGTCCTGATCGGTACCGGTGTCCCTGCCGGCTTTCCCCCGCGCGTTTCGGGTGTGGCCGTAGGCTTCCGGAATGGGTCTCCTTCGCGTCAGCGTCGACCACCTGGTCCGCATCTCAGCAACTTCTGCCCGCGTACACGCCCGCGTCCGCGGATCCTCCCTCGTCGCCACCGGCGTCGCCGGCCGCAAGGCCGCAGAAGTGCGTGACGTCGTGGCGGCGCTCGCTGCCCGCGGCATCAGCGAGGACGCGGTCGAGGTGGCCGGCGTCCGGCTCACCACCAGCGAAGGACGCATCCTGCACAGCCAGAGCGTCGACATCCAGCTGGTCGTCACGGCCAGCCCCGACCAGTTGCCCGACGTGCTCGGCGTGCTCGCCGACCGTCCCGGCGTCGCGGTGGAGAACCTCGAGTGGGTCTACGACGAGTTCGAGGCCAGCATCACCGCAGCAGCGGAGGCGATGAAGAAGGCACGGCGGAAGGCCGACGCGATCGCCGCTGCCGCCGGGCTCGAGGTGACCGGCATCGCCACGGCCAGCGACTCCTGGAGCATGCCGCAGGCCCAGGTGCAGTTCGCCGGCGAGGCGCATGATGTACGCGGCCCGCGCCAGCGTCTGCACCGCTGGACCTCGGCGTGGAAATCAACGCCACCACGGAGCTCTCCACGCATCTCAGCGTGGACTTCGAGTTGTCCCCGTAGGGTGGGGCCATGCATCGCATCTCGACGTTGAGAGTGTCGCCGATCTGCCTCGGTGGGAACGTGTTCGGGTGGACTGCCGACCCGGCGAATACCGAGGCCATTCTCGACGCGTTCCTCGACGGCGGCGGGAACTTCATCGACACCGCCGACGTCTACTCGGCCTGGATTCCCGGCCACCGCGGCGGCGAGTCCGAGAGCCTGATCGGCGGCTGGCTCGGCCATCGCGGCACCCGGGACAAGGTCGTGATCGCCACCAAGGTGGCCAAGCACCCGATCCACCGCGGACTGCGTCCGGCGAACCTCAAGATCTGCCTCGACGGCTCGCGGCGCCGGCTCGGCACCGACACATCGACCTCTACTACGCCCACGAGGACGACGCGCACGTGCCGATCGCCGAATGGGTGGGCGCCTTCGACCAGATGATCCAGCACGGCTCGATCAAGCACTACGGCCTGTCGAACTTCACCCTTGCCCGCACGCAGGAAGTCATCGAGGTCGCCACCCGCGAGGGCCTGGCACTGCCGGTGGCCGTGCAGCCCGGCTACAACCTCGTGCACCGCGCAGAGGTGGAGACCAGCGGCCTCGGTGCCTACTGTGTCGAGCAACAAGCTGGCGCTGGTGCCCTACTACGGGCTCGCCTCCGGGCTTCCTCACCGGCAAGTACGCGCGCGGCGAGCAGATGCACGGCCAACGTGCCGGCACGGGTGAAGACCTACGCCACCGACGAAGGCTTCGCCGTGGTCGACGAGGTGCGTCGCCATCGCGGACGAGCTCGGTGTCGAACCCGGCCACCGTCGCCCTCGCCTGGCTGCGCCAGCAGCCCGGAGTGGTCGCGCCGATCGCCTCGGTGAGTTCCGCCGACCAGCTGCCCGCCATCCTCGCCGCGGCGAACTCAAGCTGTCGCGCTCGCACGTGCAACCGGCTGACGAAGGTGTCCGCGCCGTTCTGCTGAGCCCTGAAACGCGTCACGCGGCACGAAAGGGGACAGTCCCCTTTCGTGCCGCGTGTGCGTCTGGCCGAGTCCCCCCGGGCTCAGCTCTCGACGCTGCCCTCGATCTGGGTCGCCCCGCCGCTGTGGGCAACGGCGATCTTGCGGGGCTTGGCCTCCTCGGCAACCGGGATCCGCAGGCTCAGCACGCCGTCGCGGTACTCCGCGCCGATCTTGTCGAGCGCGACGCCGTAGCCGAGCGTCAGCTGGCGCGCGAACGTGCCGGCCGGGCGCTCCCGCACCAGCCACTTCTGCTCGTCGGTGGTCTCGACGCTGCGCTGCGCGCGCACGGTCAGGGTGCGGTCGTCCACGTCGACGTCGATCGATGCCGGGTCGACGCCGGGCAGGTCGACGCGGGCGACGAAGACGTCACCGTCGCGGTACAGGTCCATCGGCATGGCGCTGCTGGCAGGCGTGCGGGCGACGTCGGAGAACCACCTGTCCACCTGGCTGAAGGGATCGAATGCTCGTGCCATCTGGCTCACTTCCTCTCGTCTGTTTGGCACTCTCACTGTCCGAGTGCTAACTCCAGTCTGCGACGATCCGCCGCTCCAAGATCAAGAGTTGAGTCGAGTGCACACTCAACTCTGTTCGCGGGTGGCGTACAACCGGTCATCCGTCTCGACTCGCCTAGGGTGACTGGTGTGGCGAAACGCAAGGAAATCCGTCCACCGGTACCCCACCCCTCCGGGGCCAGGCCACCGGTCATCGACCCGCGGGCGCTGCCCCGGCACGTCGCGATCGTGATGGACGGCAACGGCCGCTGGGCGAAGGCGCGGAACCTGCCACGCACCGACGGGCACGCCCGCGGCGAGGATGCGCTGTTCGACGTGATCGAGGGCGCCATCGAGCTCGGCATCAAGAACCTCTCCGCGTACGCCTTCTCCACCGAGAACTGGCGCCGCTCCCCCGACGAGGTGCGCTGGCTGATGGGCTTCAACCGCGACGTCATCCACCGCCGCCGCGACCAGCTGGACGCCCTCGGCGTCCGCATCCGGTGGGCCGGGCCGCACCCCGAAGCTGTGGCGCAGCGTGATCAACGAGCTGGAGGACGCCGAGCGGCAGAGCGCCGACAACAGCGTGCTGACCCTGCAGTTCTGCGTGAACTACGGCGGACGCGCCGAGATCGTGGACGCCGCCCGCGCCATCGCCGAGGCTGCCGTGCGGGGCGAGCTCGACCCGTCACGACTCACCGAGGACCGGTTCCGGCGCTTCCTCGACGAACCCGAGATCCCCGACGTCGACCTGTTCATCCGCTCCTCCGGCGAGCAGCGCACGTCCAACTTCCTGCTGTGGCAGTCGGCGTACGCGGAGATGGTGTTCATGGACCGGTTGTGGCCCGACTTCGACCGCAGGGACCTGTGGCGAGCGGTCGAGGACTACGCCCAGCGCGACCGTCGCTACGGCGGCGCCCAGCCGAACGTTGTCGGCTGATGCCGTTCGTCGCCGTCCACTCGCCGATGCTGGGCACCGATGTCGAGATCCGCGTCGACGGGGAGCCGGAGGCAGCGCTCGCCGCCGACGCTGCAGCCGTGGGCGAGTTCGAGCGGCTGAACCCGGTGTTCTCGATCTACGACGAGTCCAGCGAGCTGATGCGCTGGCGGCGGGGCGACGTGGACGACTGCTCCGCCGAACTGACCGAGGTGCTGGCCGCGGCGCTGCACTGGCATGCGGCAGCGGTGGCGCGTTCCACCCGGCGATCGCGCCGTTGCGGATGCGGTGGCTGCAGGCCGCGGCCGAGGACGAGTTGCCCGACGCGGCAGAACTCGCCGACCTGGCTGCAGCGTGCGCCGCCCTGCCCTACACGGTCGAGGCGACGGCACGGTCGCGCCGCCTCGGCGACTGCTCGGGTGTCGACCTCAATGCGATCGCCAAGGGCTACATCGTGGACCGCGCCGCCGCCGTTGCCTTCGCCGTCGACGGTGTCGATGCCGTCATGATCAACGCCGGGGGCGACCTGCGTCATCATGGCGTCGGATCGGTACTGGTCGGCATCGAGGATCCGGCGAACGCCTTCGACAACGCTCCCCCGCGCTGGCGGGTGCAGCTCACCGAAGCGGGCCTTGCGACCTCCGGGGCCGCACGGCGCGGATTCACAGTCGCTGGCCAGTGGATGGGTCACGTCCTCGACCCGCGGACCGGCTGGCCCGTGGGTCACACCACCTCCTGCTCCGTGATCGCCGCGGACGCGACGACCGCGGACGCCCTCTCCACCGTCCTCGGCGTGCTGCTGCCGGACGAGGCACTGCGAGCGCGCGGAGGCGGAAGGCTGGGCCTGCCTGCTGGTCGGTCCCGATGGCAGCGCGCGGTTCAGCTCCGCCTGGCTAGCTGAAGAGTACGAGGACGACACCGCCGACGACACCGACGATCAGCAGGACCAGGGCACTGCGCCGCCGTCGCTGGATCAGTAGGCCGAGCACGAGGCCGGTCAGGGAAACCAGCGCCAGCCCGACGGCGGCCACGTCGATGGTCCACGACCAGGCGGTGGACGTGTGCCGGCCCTTGTGCAGGTCGTTGGCGATCGCGACCAGGCCGTACCTGGTGGATTCCATCGTGAAGCTGCCGGTACTCACGCTGAACGTTGCGCTGCCGGTGTAGCCCGGCCCCGCGTAGCTGATCCTCCCCGCGTCGCCGTCAGCGCCGTAGTCGGTGATCTGCCCCGATGCGCCCTGCTGGGAGCGAAGGTACTCGCTGATCACGAGGTAGTTGGGTGCACCCTCTGCCGTCGCCCCGGACGGCAGCTGACCAGCGGTCTTCGTCACTGTCGGCGACTGCCCGAACGTCCAGTCCTGGTGGTTGAGGGTCAACCCCGTGATCGAGAAGAACAACACGACCAGCAGGCTGGCCATGCTCAGCCACGAGTGCAGGACCCTGGTGAGCCGCTGGCCCTTGTTCTTGCCCGGACGCCGGCGTCGACGGGCCGCCGGGACGGGCGGCGCTGTGGTGGTCATGCCGGAGCGTAGGCGATCGCGACGGCGGAGAGTTCACCGTTGCCGGGCAGCTGCTGCTTGATCGCCTTGCCGGTCACGTCGACCGTCCCGGTGACCAGCGAGTAGGGGCCGTGTTCGCGGGTGGCCTCGACGCACAGGGTGTAGGTGCCGTTGGCGACCCTCTTCCCGTCGAGGTCGGCGAGATCCCAGGTGAGGTTGTAGCTGCCCGCACTCCTGGTGGCGCTGGACGTCGTGTCCACGCCTCCGGAGGCCGCGTACCAGCGATGCAGCTCGGACAGCCAGCGGTCCTGCCCGTTCTGCAGGTGCCACAGCGAGATCGTCCGCACGAGCTTGCCCGCCGAATCCTCCAGCCAGACCGCGATGTAAGGGTTGCGAACCATGCCGCCGGCACCACCGTGGCCTCCGCCGCCTGGTCCCTTCCCGTCTCCCCCACCGGCAGGGGCGGACGCCGTACCGCTGGTGTCGGCCGTGAAGCTGAAGGCGACGGCGAACTGGCCGGCAGCTGCGCTCGCGGTGGGAACGGGAGCTGTGGCTGCCCTCGTCGCTGCGGTCGTCCCGGAGGTCGGGGTCAGAACCTTCGCGTCGTCTGCTGCACACCCTGCGATGCCCAGCAGCGCTGCGGTCGACACACCCTGCAGCAACGCGCGGCGCGAGACCGCAGAGAATCGGGACGTCGCTGCCATGTGTTTGCTCCTGTTCCCGGGCACAGCTTGGACTCACAACCCAATCGAGGAATCCTGTGCAACTGCTGTGATCCAGCGATGCATCGCCCGTGACAGGGGTGAGTCGGACGATCGGGTCAGTCGGCGCCGGCTTCCATGCCGGAGCGCTCCTGCGCCGCCTCGATCGCCGAGTCGGTCTCCACACCGGTGGTGATCGCGTCGGCGTTGCCGGACTCGAGCGAGCCGACCAGTGCCGACACCTCGCCGCCGACGAGACCGAGCTGGGCGTACTGCTCCAGCCGGGTGCGGGAGTCGGCGATGTCGAGGTTGCGCATCGTCAGCTGGCCGATCCGGTCCAGCGGTCCGAAGGCGGCGTCCCCGACCCGCTCCATCGAGAGCTTCTCGGGGTCGTAGGAGAACGAGGAACCCTCGGTGTCGAGGATCGAGTAGTCCTCGCCGCGACGCAGCCGAAGGGTCACCGAGCCGGTAACGGCCGAGCCGACCCAGCGCTGCAGCGACTCGCGCAGCATCAGCGACTGCGGGTCGAGCCAGCGTCCCTCGTACATCAGCCGGCCGAGCTTGCGGCCCTCCTGCTGGTAGTTGGCGAGGGTGTCCTCGTTGTGGATCGCGCTGAGCAGGCGTTCGTAGCAGATGTGCAGCAGCGCCATGCCCGGGGCCTCGTAGATGCCGCGGCTCTTGGCCTCGATGATCCGGTTCTCGATCTGGTCGCTCATGCCGAGGCCGTGGCGTCCGCCGATGGCGTTGGCCTCCATGACCAGGTCGACGGCGGTCGCGAAGGTCGTGCCGTTGATGGCGACCGGGCGGCCCTGCTCGAAGGTGATCGTCACGTCCTCGGTGGCGATCTCGACCGTCGGGTCCCAGAACCGGACGCCCATGATCGGCTCGACGATCTCGATGCCGACGTTGAGGTGCTCCAGCTCCTTGGCCTCGTGGGTGGCGCCCCAGATGTTGGCGTCGGTGGAGTAGGCCTTCTCCTTGGAGTCGCGGTACGGCAGGGCGCGCTCGGCCAGCCACTGGGACATCTCCGCGCGACCGCCGAGCTCGCGGACGAAGTCAGCGTCCAGCCACGGCTTGTAGATGCGCAGCTGCGGGTTGGCCAGCAGGCCGTAGCGGTAGAACCGCTCGATGTCGTTGCCCTTGTAGGTGGAGCCGTCGCCCCAGATCCAGACGTCGTCCTCGCGCATCGCGCGGACCAGCATGGTGCCGGTGACGGCCCGTCCGATCGGCGTCGTGTTGAAGTAGGTGCGACCGCCGGTGCGGATGTGGAAGGCGCCGCAGACCAGGGCGACCAGACCCTCCTCGACCATGGCGGTGCGGCAGTCGACCATGCGGGACAGTTCCGCGCCGTAGGCTCCGGCGCGGCCGGGGACGGACGCGATGTCGGGCTCGTCGTACTGGCCGAGGTCGGCGGTGTAGGTGCACGGAATGGCACCCTTCTCGCGCATCCAGGCGACGGCCACGGACGTGTCCAGGCCTCCGGAGAAGGCGAGGCCGACGCGTTCGCCGATGGGAAGTTCGGTGAGGACCTTGGACATGAGGGCGATCTTATCGGCCCACGCCCGTCGACCTCTGCCGCGCCCGTCGCGGTGAGCGGCACGCGGGACCCAGGCGCATGGTCGTCGTCAGCTCCTCGAGGTCGACGCCGTCATCAGCCTCAACCAACGGCCTTCCGGGTCGCGAGCGAGTTCTGATGCCGAGAAGGGCTCCTGCATGCCGAGGAGGAAGATCCGCCACGCCAATTCCTCCACCGGCCACTCCACGAGGGCAAGGTGCGCCTCATCGGGCCCGTCGACAAGGAAATCGTCGGCGAAACGGAACTGACCCTCGATGACGAGAATGACCTCGCGACCGTCCAGGTAATTGGGCAGGAAGCGGAACTCGAGGCGGTGCTCGTCCACAGCGCGGGCGTCGAGCAGGATGAGTCCCGCAGATCCCCGATGGTGCCTGGCCTCTTCGAGGACGGCCGCGCGCACGCGTTCCGCCCAGCCTGGTCCTGGCATCACCAACCTCCTCCGCCACCACCGCCGCGACCTCCGCCATTGACACCCCGGGGCCGATTCACCCAGGGCCTTCAGCAGGTGCGGACAGATGGCGTCAGGTATCCACAGGACGAGCCATGGCGACCAGCGTTATCCACAATCGGCATGCGGTGGAATCCGCCAGACGTTCATCGATCGGTTCGGCCGCCCAGACTGAGGCCGACGCCGCGTCCCCATCGCCTGCGCTGCGGAACATCGATCCGGTCGGTGAACTCAATCAGTCGACGACGGGTCTCGTCGTCAGACGTTTCCAGCGAGCAGCCTCGGTACGAGCTGTCCTCGCCAGCGATTGGGCCCACCGGCCGGATCGACGTTCCGCAGTGCACGGACGCCGGTCCTGCCGGTTCGGCCGGTCAGCCGGCCCGGCGGGCCTCACGGTTGAGCGCGCCGACCACGGCCCGCAGCGAAGCGGTGACGATCGACTCGTTCATGCCGACACCCCACAGGACGTGCGTGTCCTCGCCGGTGCCGAGCTCGGTCTCCACGTAGGCCGCCGCCTGCGCGTCACCGCCGGAGGACAGCGCGTGCTCGGTGTAGTCGAGCACCCGGACGTGGTAGCCGAGGATCCCCAGCGCATCGACGAACGCCGACACCGGGCCGTTGCCCTCGCCGGTGATCTCCTTCTCGCACGCCGCGGTCGCGACACGGTCGCCGTGACGGTGTAGCCGCCGCCGTTGGACACCGACTTCACGGTGACGAGTTCCAGCGGAGTCGGTGTCCTCGAGGTACTCGCCGGAGAAGATCTGCCACATCTCGTCGGCGTTCACCTCGCCACCCTCGGAGTCGGTGCGGGCCTGGACGACGCGCGAGAACTCCATCTGCAGCCGCCGCGGCAGGTCCATGTGGTGCTCGGACTTCATGATGTAGGCCATGCCGCCCTTGCCGGACTGCGAGTTGACCCGGATCACGGCCTCGTAGGTGCGGCCGACGTCGTGCGGGTCGATCGGCAGGTAGGGCGCCTCCCAGGGGATCTCGTGCAGGCCCTTGCCCTGTGCGGCAGCCTGCTTCTCCAGCACCTCCAGCCCCTTCTTGATGGCGTCCTGGTGGGAGCCGGAGAAGGCGGTGTAGACCAGGTCGCCCGCGTATGGGTGGCGCGGGTGGACCGGCCATGTTGGTGCAGTACTCCACCGTGCGACGGATCTCGTCGATGTCGGAGAAGTCGATCTTGGGGTCGACGCCCTGGGTGAACAGGTTCAGGCCCAGGGTGACCAGGCAGACGTTGCCGGTGCGCTCGCCGTGCCCGAACAGGCAGCCCTCGACGCGGTCGGCGCCGGCCATCAGCGCCAGTTCGGTGGCAGCGACCGCCGTCCCGCGGTCGTTGTGCGGGTGCAGCGAGATGGCGACGTTCGGACGGTTGCGGACGTGCCGGCCGAAGTACTCGATCTGGTCGGCGTAGGTGTTCGGCGTCGACCGCTCGACGGTGGCGGGCAGGTTCAGGATGATCTCGCGGCCCGGTCGCCGGGCTGCCAGACGTCCATCACCTGCGTTGCAGATCTCGATCGCGAAATCGGTCGGGGTCTGGGTGAAGATCTCCGGGCTGTACTGGTAGCCGAACTCGACGTCGCCGAGGTTCTGCTCGGCGTACTTCATCACCAGCTCGGTGCCGCGCGTCGCCATGGCGATGCACTGCGCCTCGTCGATGTTGAAGACCACCCGCCGGAACAGTTCCGCCGTCGCGTTGTACATGTGGATGTTCGCCCGGTGCGCCCCGATCAGGGACTGCGCGGTGCGCTCGATCAGGTCCTCACGGGCCTGGGTGAGCACCGCTGACGGTGACATCGTCGGGGATCGCGTCGCCGATGATCAGGCTGCGCACGAAGTCGAAGTCGGTCTGGGAGGCGGACGGGAAACCGATCTCGATCTCCTTGTAGCCCATCCGCACCAGCAGGTCGAACATCTTCCGCTTGCGGGACGGGGTCATCGGGTCGATCAGGGCCTGGTTGCCGTCGCGCAGGTCGGTGGACAGCCACCGGGGCGCCTCGGTGATCTTCTTCGTCGGCCACGTGCGGTCGGGCACGTCGATCGGCTCGAAGGCGGTGTACCGGTGGAAGGGCATCGGACTGGGCTGCTGCACCGGGACAGGCTGCGGCCGCGTCGGAAAAGTATTGATGGTCATGGGTTCCTCGCTGTGCGGGCTGGTGCCAGGCGCGTGCAGAACTCCGCAGCGAGGAGGCCTGATCAGGTTCTAGGCCTCGCTGCGGCGACCAAGCAGGAGTCGCGCCCATGACATGTCAGCCATGTTTGCACACTCGCCGGGGTTCGCCAACCCTGTCGCCGGGTTCTGGAACGCCTCGCTCGACCCAGGCTCGCCGAAGGTCAGAAGCCCAGGCGGTTCAGGTGCTTGGGGTTGCGCTGCCAGTCCTTGAGCACCTTGACCCGCAGGTCGAGGTGGACGGGCATGCCGATCAGCTCGGCGATCTGCAGGCGGGCGGCGGTGCCGACCTCCTTCAGTCGCGAGCCCTGGTGGCCGATGACGATCCCCTTCTGGGAATCCCGCTCGACGATCATGGCCGCGAAGATGTCCATCAACGGCTTGTCGGCCGGACGGTCCGCGCGCAGCCCCATCTCCTCGATCGTGACCATCAGGGAGTGCGGCAGTTCGTCCTGGACGCCCTCGAGCGCGGCCTCGCGGATCAGTTCCGCGATCCGGGTCTCGGTGGGCTCGTCGGTCACCTCACCGTCCGGGTAGAGCGGCGGGCCCTCCGGCAGCAGCTTGATCAGCTCGTCGGTGACCACGTCCACCTGGTCGTCGGTGACGGCGGAGACCGGGATGATGCTGGCCCAGCGAATGCCGAGCTCCTCCTCCAGCGAGGCGATCTTCAGCAGGTGCTCCGCCATCCGCACCGGCTTGACCAGGTCGGACTTCGTGGCCAGCGCCACCAGGAGCGGGCGCCGCGGCAGCTTGGCGATCTCGCTGACCAGGTAGGTGTCGCCGGGCCCGATCCGCTGGTCGGCCGGCAGGCAGACACCGACCACGTCCACGTCGGCCCAGGTCTCGCGCACCAGGTCGTTCAGCCGCTCGCCCAGCAGCGTCCGCGGACGGTGCAGGCCGGGGGTGTCGATCACGACGAGCTGCGCGTCCGGGCCGGTTCACGATGCCGCGGACGGCATGCCGGGTGGTCTGCGGCTTGGATGAGGCGATCGCGATCTTCTGCCCCACCAGCGCGTTGGTGAGGGTCGACTTGCCCGCGTTCGGGCGGCCGACGAAGCAGGCGAAGCCTGACCTGCTGATGTCTGTGTTCATGTGCTGCGTACCGCCGATTCCTGGGCAAGTTTGGCCGCGGCCTCCGCGGCGGGGTCTCCGTCTTCCGGTGCCGGCGACGCCAGCACCGTCTGTGATCGTGTGGCGGCGGTCGTTGCCGCGTTCGGCCACGAGCTCGATGCCTTCCCACTGCACCGTCGAACCGGGGATCGGCACCTTGTTCAGCAGCTTGGCCATCAGCCCGAGCACGGTGTCGACGTCCTCGTCGTCCACCTTCAGGCCGAACAGCTCGCCCAGGTCGTCGATCGGTAGCCGCGCCCACACCCGGAACCGGCTCTCGCCCAGCTCCGTGACCGGCGGCACCTCGTCGTCGTACTCGTCGACGATCTCGCCGACGATCTCCTCCAGCACGTCCTCGATGGTGGCCAGGCCGGACGTGCCGCCGAACTCGTCGATCACGATCACGACGTGGCTGCGGGTCAGCTGCATCTCGCGCAGCAGTTCGTCCACCGGCTTGGAGTCGGGGCAGAAGCTCGGCGGACGCATCAGGGTGTCGACGGTCTCGTTCGGTCTGCGCCTTCGGGTTGTCGTACATCCGGCGGATGACGTCCTTGAGGTAGAGCACGCCGACGACGTCGTCGACGTCCTCACCGATCACCGGGAATGCGGCTGAAGCCCGAGCGCAGGGCCAGCGAAACCCCTTGCCGCAGCGTCTTGCTGCGCTCGATGTAGACCATCTCGGTGCGCGGCACCATGACTTCCTTGACGATCGTGTCGCCGAGTTCGAACACCGAGTGGATCATCTGCCGTTCGCCGGCCTCGATCACCTCGCGTGCCTCGGCCATGTCGACCAGGTCGCGCAGTTCCGCCTCGGAGGTGAACGGGCCGTCGGTGAACCCGCGTCCCGGGGTGAGCGACGTTGCCGATCACGATCATCAGCTGCGGGACGGGCCCGAGGACGGTGGTCAGCACGGACAGCGGGACGGCTGCCGCGAGCGCCACCGACTCGGCGTGCTGGCGACCCAGCGTCCGCGGGGCGACGCCGAGCACGATGAAGGAGACCGCCAGCATCGTCGCCGACGGGTAGAGGATCTGCTCCCAGGCCTGCGTGAAGTGCTCGAAGAAGACCAGCGCGACCAGCACGATCGCGATCACCTCGAGCAGGATCCGCAGGAACAGCGAGGTGTTCAGGTAGGGCGCCGGGTCCTGGGCCATCTGGAGCAGCCGCTGCGCCCCGGGCCGGCCGTCGGCGACCAGCTTCTCGGCGCGCGACTTCGACACCGAGGACAGGGCGGCGTCCGCTGTCGTCATCAGTGCTGCGAGCAGGACGCAGACGACCGCGACGGCCAGCAGGATCCACTGGGTCTGGGTCAACGGGTGATCTCTCGCCTTGCTCTGGTCTGTGGGGGCATCAGTCTAGTCGGCGACTCCGGCGCGGCCCATCGTGGTGCCTCGTTCGCTCCGCTCGCGAAGCTCCTCAGGCGAACCGGACGTGCTCAGGCGCGACTGGCGCCCCAGGCGGCGATCACCTTGTCGTTCAGGTCGAACATGACCTTCTTCTCCGCCGGCTCGGCGTGGTCGTGGCCGAGCAGGTGCAGCAGGCCGTGGACCAGCAGGTAGTCGGCCTCCTCCTCCGGCGTCCGGTTGCTGTCGGCGGCCTGGGCAGCGGTGACCGTCGGGCAGAGCACGATGTCGCCGAGCAGGCCGAGCGGCGGCTCCTCGTCGGGCTCGGGAGCGCGCAGTTCGTCCATCGGGAAGCTGAGCACGTCGGTCGGGCCGGGTTCGCCCATGAACTTCTCGTGGTAGGCGCTCATCGTCGCCTCGTCCACCAGCACGATCGACAGCTCGGCCTGCGGGTGGATCCGCAACGCGTCGAGGGCGAAGGTGGCCAGTTGCACCAGGCGTTCGGTGTCGACCGACTCCCCCGACTCGTTGTTCAGTTCGATCATCAGTTCTTCCTCACTGGTGGCAGCGTCGCCTCGAAGCGGTCGTAGGCTGCCACGATCCGCCCGACCAGCCGGTGACGCACCACATCATGGCTGGTGAGGCGGCAGAACGCGATGTCGTTCACGCCGTCGAGGATGTCCTCGACCACGGTCAGGCCGCTGCGGGTGCCGGTGGGCAGGTCGATCTGGGTCACGTCGCCGGTGACGACGATCCTCGAGCCGAAACCCGAGCCGCGTGAGGAACATCTTCATCTGCTCCTGCGAGGTGTTCTGCGCCTCGTCGAGGATGATGAACGCGTCGTTCAGCGTGCGGCCGCGCATGTAGCCGAGCGGCGCGACCTCGATCGTGCCGGCGGTCAGCAGCCGCGGCACGGACTCCGGGTCGAGCATGTCGTGCAGCGCGTCGTACAGCGGACGCACGTAGGGGTCGATCTTGTCGCTCAGGGTGCCCGGCAGGAAGCCGAGCCGCTCCCCCGCCTCGATCGCCGGACGGGTGAGGATGATCCGGTTGACCTCCTTGGCCTGCAGCGCCTGCACGGCCTTGGCCACGGCGAGGTAGGTCTTGCCGGTGCCGGCCGGTCCGATGCCGAACACCACGGTGTGGGCGTCGATGGCGTCCACGTAGCGCTTCTGGTTCAGCGTCTTGGGCCGGATCGTCTTCCCGCGATTGGACAGGATGTTCTGGGTGAGCACCTCCGCGGCGCTCACGTCGGGGTTGGACGTCATGCCGAGGACGCGTTCGACCGTGTCCGCCGTCAGGCCCTGGCCGGTGCGCACGATCGTGATCAGCTCGGTCAGGACGTCGGCGGCGACCGTGACGTCGTCCGGGCTGCCGGAGAACGTGATCTCGTTGCCGCGCACGTGGATGTCGGCGCCGAGACCGCGTTCGAGGATGCGCAGGAACTCGTCGCGGGGACCCAGGACCGAGACCATGGAGATCGATGCGGGGATGGCGACCCGGCGTTCAGCGACCGCCGCCGTCTGTGGTTGATTCAGGGTTCCTCCTGTGACTTGTGACATTCATCGTACCCAGCACCACCCACACAGCCACCCGTAGGTCGGGCGACAATGGCGGGAGCCGAACCCACCGGAGCAGCCATGCCAGCAGTCACCGTGCCGATCGCACCGACCGGACGCGCCGGCCTGGCCGCGATGCTGGTCACGAGCGCCAGCGCTGTGCCACTGATCGCGCTGCAGCAACTGGCGATCGGGCTGGGCGTGCTCGCCGTCGGCCTGCTCCTTGCGTTCCTGGTCGACCGGACGCTGGCGCGCACGCTGGCCGTGGTCGGCCGTCGGTCTCGTGATCCTCTCCGTGACCTCGCTGGAAGCCGACCTGAGCGACCTCGGCCTGCTGCGCTTCACCCTCGTGCTGGGCGGTGCCGTGCTGCTGCCCACGCTGCTGGCGCGGCGGTTCATCGCGCCCGACGCTGTCCGCTTCCCCGTCCGCGGGCGCCGGTGGACGCGGCTCCAGTGGTGGTACCTGGCGGCGGTGGTCGTGATCGCGTACCTGCTGCTGCCCTTCTACTTCGTCGGGTCGGGCGCCTACCGGAACTGGCCGGCGATCTCGACGGCGAACGAGATCGGGCGACTGTTCGTCGGCGTGAACGCCGTCGGGATCTGGGACGAGCTGTTCTTCATCTGCATCGTGTTCTCGCTGTACCGCCGACACGTCGGGCTGTGGACGGCGAACCTGCTGCAGGCGATCGTGTTCGTCTCGTTCCTGTGGGAACTCGGCTACCGCTCGTGGGGGCCGGCGCTCACGATTCCCTTCGCGCTCGTGCAGGGCTGGATCTTCGCCACCACGGCGTCACTGGGCTACGTGGTGACCGTCCACCTGCTGTTCGACGCGATCGTGTTCCTCGTGCTCGTCCACGCCCACAACCCGCACCTGTTCGACTTCTTCGTCACCATCCCCGCCTGACCCCAGCCGACCTGTCGGAACCACAGCGGGCCATAGCATCCCGTGGTTCTGGCAAGTCGGCGTGGGGAGCTGTCAGGGGGTGACCGTCACGCCCTTCCAGAAGGCGACCCGGCCGGTGATCTGGCTGGCTGCGGCCTTGGGCTCGGGGTAGTACCAGGCAGCGTCTTTGTTGCTCGCCCCGTCGGCCTCGATCGAGTAGTACGAGGCCTCGCCCTTCCACGGGCAGGTGGTGTGCGTGGACGAGTCCCGCAGCAGGTCAGGGTTGACCGACCCGATCGGGAAGTAGTGGTTGCCTTCGACGACGACCGTGTCGTCGCTCTCTGCGATGACCGTTCCGTTCCACATGGCGCGCATGGGACTCCTTCTGCTGCGGCGATTTGCTGCCAGCCTGCCAGCGGCACCCAAAGGCCCGGCTGATGCCTCAGCCCGCGAAGCGGTCGGTGGCAGCCACCAGCTCTGCTGCGATGGCCGGCTCCATGGCGGAGTGACCGGCGAGCACGAGACGGTAGTCGGCCTCCGGCCAGGCCCGATGCAGGTCGTCGGCCGTGACGACCGGGCAGGCAAGGTCGTAGCGTCCCTGCACGATGACGGCGGGGATGTGCCGGATCCGGCCCACCTCGTCGATCAACTGGCCTTCGCGCATCCAGCCTGCGTTGACGAAGTAGTGGTTCTCGATACGTGCGAAGGCGAGCGCGAACGCCGGGTCGCTGAACTCGTCCACCGACTTCTGCGAGAACTCCAGCGTCGGTGGTCGCGGCCTCCCAGGTCGTCCAGGCCACCCCTGCGGGCTGGTGGACGTCCGGGTCGGGGTCGAACAGCAGGTCGTGGTAGGCCGCCATCCGGTCGCCGCTGAACGGCTCGCCACCGAGCGGGGTCATGAACGAGCGCCACCACTCCGGGCTGATGTTGCCCGGCGCCGCCGTTGTAGTACCAGTCGAGCTCGGAGCGCCGCAGGGTGAAGATGCCCCGCAGCACCAGCTCGGTGACCCGGTCGGGATGGGCCTCGGCGTAGGCGAGCGCGAGCGCGCTGCCCCAGGAGCCGCCGAAGACCTGCCAGCGCTCGACGCCGCGGTCGGCGCGCAGCTTCTCGAGGTCGCCGACGAGGTGCCAGGTGGTGTTGGTGGACAGGTCGGCGTCCGGCTCGGAGGCGTGCGGCACGGAGCGTCCGCAGTTGCGCTGGTCGAAGAGGATCACCCGGTAGCGGGACGGGTCGAAGAACCGCCGGTAGCCCGGGATGACAGCCGCCACCGGGCCCGCCGTGCACGAAGACCGCCGGCTTGCCGTCGGGATTCCCGCACTCCTCCCAGTACAACTGCTGGCCGTCGCCCACGTCGAGCATGCCGTGCGCGTACGGCTCGATCGGCGGGTAGAGGACGTCGTCAGCTGTCGCCACCATCAATCGTCGTCATCGTCGTAGTCGTCGATGATGTGCATCGCGGCTTCCTCCGCCGTCGCCGCGCCGCCATCGATCCCGACGTCCTTCGCGACGCTCTCCGACTCCGTGTCCAGGCCGGGGACGCCGCCGTTGGCGTCGACGAGCCGTCCGGCGCGCAGGTGGCCCACCTCGCGGGCCTCCGACGGGTCGTCGTTCCACGGGGTCTCATCCTTGACCGGCTCCGGCAGCTCCTGCGCGATCCGCATGTCCAGCGTCTCGCCCTTCTTCATCTCCGCTGCCGTGTTGCCGAAGCCCTGCGCCGGCGACCAGTTCTCGCCGGTCACGTAACCCTCGTCGAGGACGTCGTTGACGCCGCGGTCGAGGAGGGTCTCGTCGGGTTGCAGCTGGTCGAGCTGCTCCGATTCGTCGGGCACAGCCTCGTCATAGTCGGTCATAACCCCTACATTGCCACGCCCAGCAGGGAAGCGGGCAGCCAACGCGGCAACTGTGCCTGTGAACATCATGTGAGGGCTGCACGGATGTCGTTCCTTATGGATGCGCAATTGCGAATCCACTAGGCTTCGCTCTCGTGTCCTCAGCCACCCCGACGGTCGCGCAGCGACGCGGCAACTACGACCTGGTGCTGGCTGCCTTCGTCGGGATGCTGCTGATCTCCAACATCGGTGCGACCAAGCTGATCGCCTTCGGCCCGAACGTCACCGTCGGGGGGCTCCAGCTGCTGCCGATCGTCACCGACGGCGGCGCGATCCTCTTCCCGCTCACCTACATCCTCGGTGACGTGCTGGCCGAGGTGTACGGGCTGCGCCGGGCCCACCGGGCGATCATCACCGGCTTCGTGCTGGCCGCCGTGATGTCGCTGACCTTCCTCATCGTGGACGCCGCACCCCCGGACGCCGGCTGGCCCAACCAGGACGCCTGGCACGCCGTCCTCGGGTTCGTGCCGCGCATCGTCGTTGCCAGCCTGCTCGGCTACCTGTGCGGGCAGCTGCTGAACGCCCTCGTGCTGGTGCGCATCAAGCAGCGCTGGGGCACCGGTCACCTGTGGGTGCGGCTGATCACCTCGACGGTCGTCGGTGAGTTCGCCGACACCCTCGTGTTCTGCATGATCGCCTTCGGTCCGCTCGGCAACGTGCTCGGCGGGCACCTCCGTCGACTGGCCGACGCTGATCAACTACACCGCCGTCGGCTGGTTCTACAAGACCGGTGTCGAGGTCGTCTTCCTGCCGGTGACCTATCGCGTGATCGCCTGGGTGAAGCGGCGCGAGCCGGCCTGACCCTGTGATTCGAGCCTGCCGGCAGCGGACGTCAGTCCTTCGGCGCTTCGACCGGCGCCGGCACGTCGACAGCGATCTCGCCACCGAGCAGGCGCCCTGCCACGAGCTCGAGGCCGTCGCCGCTCCAGAAGCGCCCGGGATCGAACCACGACGGCCGGCGCTTCTTCCCGAGCAGGCCCATGGCTTCGTAGGTGATGGCGACGACCTCTGCGCAGTACGCCGACTCGAGCGTTGCCTGCGCGGCGTCGCGTCCGCGGGTGGGAATGCGGCCGCGCAGCCACCCTGCGGCCATGCGCGCGGTCGAGGGGAACGGCGTGCCGTCAAGGCGTGCGATCGTGCGCAGCAGGCCCTCGTCCATCTCGGGTGATGCGGGCGGCTCGAGCTGCCGCAGCCAGGCACGCTGGCCATAGCGATGCGACCACGCCGTCACCGCCTCGCGCAGGTCGTGCAGCTGCACGCCGCGCTGCTTGTTGCCCGTCCACACATCGGTGAGCGAGTGGCCGAGCTCTGCGTGCCACATCAGCGGCGGCAGGTCATCGAGAACGACCGACATGCCGACATGGTTGACCGGGCTGTTGGTCGACAGCTGGATCGCCCGGTCGGCCACCGTGTGGCCGCGAAACAACCACAGGTCGCCTGTCCGCGTCAGGTCGACCGCTTCATCGAGATCGATCCGCACGCCGGCCACGCCGGTATCCTATGGCCGTGAAGTGGTGGAAGTGGGTCGGCCTCGCCAGTGTGGTCGGGGTGGCAGCGACCGGCGCTGTCGTCGCTCGCTCTGAACGTCAGCGGCGTGCCTACACACCCGACGAGGTGCGCGCCAAGCTGCACGCAAGGCTGGACGAGCGACCGCCGGAACCCATTGCGCCTCTCACGTCGCACAAGCGCCGGTTCGCCAGGTTCAGCCTGAAGCCGTCGGCGGCAAAGGGGCGCGGGCCGGCCTGATCCTCAGGCCCGGACCAGGCGCACCGACCACGAGCCCTCACCGGGAGCGCCGGGGACGTACTGGCCGCCCCAGCCGCGCAGCGCGGACACGAACGCTTCGTAGTCCCCTGCGCCCGAGCCGACCTCACGATTGCCGGCGACAGCCTGGAGATCCACCCACGCCGCGAAGGTCGCCTTCGCGTGATCGGGGACGGACTTGGCGAACCACTCGTTGCCCGCCAGCCGGTCCCCGCCGCCGGCGATCCGGTCGCGATAGCCGGCTGTGGTTCCCGCGACGAGGACTGCCCCGTCGACCGTCGTGGAGACACCGTCCGGCGAGACCCCGTCCACAAGGGTGTGCAGCACCTGCTCCGCGCGGGACGCAGCGTCGGAGTTCACGCGCAGGCCGATCTCGGGGGCACTCGAGCCCATGAAGTGCTGGACGGCGTCGGAGGATGCCGCGGCGACGAAGCTGTTGCCGAGCACCGCCACCAGGTCGTCGGGAAGGCTGAGCTTCAGGTCGGCGACCGAGTCCTTCGCCTGCTGCGGCAGCTGCGACCACGCGTCTGCCAGCGCCTTGCCGGCGCCGGTGATGCTCAGCGCCACCCCGGTGTCCGCCGGGAGCAGGCCGAGGTCACCGTCGGGGATCGCTGCACTCCCGGTGAAGCCACGGACGATCCCCGCGACCTCGAGGGTGTCGGCCGTGAAGCGGGTCGCGAGCGCGAGGCGACCGTGGCCCATCCCGATCGCCGAGCCGACGTTCTGGCCCGTCATCCTCTGCCAGCTGCTCAGGTCGGTCCACCCGGCAGAGATGCCCGGCTCACCGAGGGCAGCGAAGTCGGCGGCGAAGGTGGGGTTGTCGGTCAGGGTGCCGTTGGCGATCTCCCCGAGGATGAAGGCTGTGTCCTTCTTCCCGGTGATCAGCGCGTAGTTGTCGCGCAGGGTGACGTCGTACGTCAGGTCGCTGTCCGAGCCGGCCTTCTTCAGCCACTTCTCCAGCGTGCGGACCCCCACCTCTGTGTCGGTCAGCTGGACGGCTGCCACCCACACCGGGTTTCCGAGGTGGTTCACGAAGGCGGCCCCGTAGCGGTTGCCCAGCCACGGCTTCACGTCGGTCTCGTAGTTCAGGGTTCCGAGGTACTCGTCGTCCTTGACCAGCAGCTTCCACAAGAGGGCCTTCGGGTCGGGCAGGCCGGCGGCAACGGCCGATTTCACCTCGGGCAGGTCGCGCAGGAACTGCCACGCTGCCGTCTTCTGGAGCAGGGAAGGGTCGAGGTCGAGCTGGCCGTAGCTGAGGGCAGAGCCCGGCAGGACGTCGCTGGGCCGCTTGCCGCCGCCGTACCAACCGAGGTAGCCGCCGGCCACAGCGACCCCCGAACCGAGAAGCACAAGGCACAGCGCGCCGATGAGCACCCCGAGCAGTCGGCTGCGCTTCTTCTGCGGCGCGACGGCCACCGGGTAGCTGTCGACCCTTGTCTCCGGGTGCGCGGCCAGGTACTGGTCCGGGCCGCCGTAGCCACCGGGTGCTGCGGGCAGGTGCGCTGCCGGCACCGGGGCCTGCCGCAGGGTCGGGGTGGTGTCGTAGGGTCGGGGCGCCCAGGGGCTCTCGACGTGTCCGCAGCGGGGACAGGTCGCCCCGACGTCGGGGAGTTCCTGGCCGCACGCGGGGCAGTTCATTCCGGGATCCTCTGGCTCGGGCAACGCTGTGTGCGTCCAGGTCGGCCCAGGACCGGATCAGGCTAGCTGAGCGTGCAGCTGCCTGACTTGTCCCCTTGTGGGCGACTTTGGTGCTGGAGATTCAATGGCGTCCGGAATAGACGATCGACCGCCACGGGCGCGTCAGCGGCCGGGAAGGGAGGAGTCCGGACGAGCGGCGCGTCAGCGGCGCGAGGAGTAGAACCGCCCAAGGAACTCCGCCTTGAACTCGGCGAAGGTGCCGTCCTCGATGCTGGCCCTGATGTCGTCGACGAGGCGGACGGTGAACCGCTCGTTGTGGATCGTGGCCAGCGTCGAGCCCAGCATCTCCTTGGCCTTGAACAGGTGGTGCAGGTAGGCCCGGGTGTAGTTGGCGCAGGTGTAGCAGTCGCAGGTCGGCGTCCAGCGGGCCGAAGTCGCGACGGCTGGCCGGCGGTGTTCACGTTGAACCGCCCGTCGACGCGTGTAGATCGCCGCGTTGCGGGCCACCCGGCTCGGCATCACGCAGTCGAAGGTGTCCGCGCCCGCCTCGATGGCGGCGAAGAAGTCGTCCGGCTCGGAGATCCCCAGCAGGTGTCGTGGCTTGTCGAGCGGGGAGTTCCGAGCACACCCAGCCGACGATGGTGCCGAGGTTCTCCTTCTCCAGCGCTCCGCCGATGCCGTAGCCGTCGAAGCTGGTGCCCGTCCACCTCGAGCCCGGCGAGGTCGCGGGCAGCCCGTCGCCGCAGGTCCTCGTACTGGGCGCCCTGCACCACCCCGAACAGCGCCTGGTACGGCTTGTCCGGCCCGCGCAGTGGTGAGCCGGACGTGCTCGGCGAGGCAGCGCACGGCCCAGGCCTGCGTCCGCGCGAGGGAGGACTCCTGGTAGCCGCGGGTGTTCATCAGCGTGGTGCACTCGTCGAAGGCGAACATGATGTCGGCGCCCAGCTCGTGCTGGATGCGCATCGACACCTCGGGGGTGAACCGGTGCCGGTCGCCGTTGAGGTGCGAGGTGAACGTGACGCCGTCGTCGTCGACGTGGGCGAGCCGGCTCTTGCCGGCGGCGATCACGTCGTCGTCGACGAGGCCGGTGGCGTCCATCGCCAGCACCTTCTTGAACCCGACGCCGAGGCTCATCACCTGGAAGCCGCCGGAGTCGGTGAAGGTCGGCCCGGGCCAGTTCATGAAGGCGCCGAGCCCGCCGGCCGCGTCCACGATGTCGGAGCCGGGCTGCAGGAACAGGTGGTAGGCGTTGGCGAGCACGGCCTGCGCGCCGAGGCCGGCGACGGCTTCCGGCAGCACGGCCTTGACCGTGGCCTTGGTGCCGACGGCGACGAACGCCGGGGTGCGGATGTCGCCGTGCGGGGTGTGGATCACCCCGGTGCGGCCGAGCCCGTTGCCGAGGAAGGTGCCCGGCGTGAACCCGAAGTCAGTTGCCACGGACGCGCAGCGCCTGCAACTGCGCAAGGGCGACGACGCCGGCCGTCGACGTGCGCAGCACGTCGTCGGAGATCAGCGCTGCTCGTCCGCCGGCTGCGGTGAACGTGGCGACCTCTTCCTCGGTCAGCCCGCCCTCGGGCCCGATGATGAACATGACCTCGCCGCTGGCGGGCACGTCGAAGCTGCCCAGCGTGCTCCTCGCGCCGCCTCGTGCAGCACGACGGTGAGGTCGGTCTGGGCGATCCGCAGGGCCAGCTCTGCCGTCGTCATCGGCATCGCGACGGTCGGGACGCGGAACCGCCGGCACTGCTTGGCCGCCTCGCGGGCGGTCGCGCGCCAGCGGGTGAGTCCCCGCTCGGTACGGTCCGGCGCCCAGCGGACGACGGAGCGCTCGGACTGCCAGGGCACGATCTCGTCGATGCCGAGTTCGGTGAGCATCTCCACGGCCAGCTCGGCCCGGTCGCCCTTCGGCAGCGCCTGGACGGCCACGTACCGCACCGGGGACGCCGGCGAGTGCAGCACCTCGTCGACGGTGATCGACAGCCCGGTCTTGTCGGCGCGTGGCCACCGGCCCGCGCACGGCCGTGCCGTTGCCGTCGCTGATCAGGATGATCTCGCCGACCCGCAACCGGCGGACGGCGGCGGCGTGGCGTCCCTCGTCGCCGGTGAGGGCGACCAGCTGGCCGACCTCGGGGGCGTCCAGGTCGGCGAGGAACAACGGCTCGGTCATGTGAAGTTCTCCTTCAGCCAGCTGAACACACCCTTGCCATGCCGGTTGACCGACACCTCCGGACGGGTCTCCTCGCGGGCGGCGGCGAGCTGGCGCAGCAGTCTCGCGCTGCTCGTCGTCCAGCTTCGTCGGGGTCTGCACCAGCAGGGTGACACCGAGCTCGCCGCGTGCCGTCCCCGCGCAGCCGCGGCATGCCGCGTCCGGGAACGGCGATGCGGGTGCCCGACTGGGTGCCGGCCGGGATGCTCGACCTCGCACGTGGGCGGCGTCGGCGTCCTGGTCGTCGCGCTCGGCCTCGAGGGTGTCGAGGGTCACGTGGGTGCCCAGCGCCGCGGCGGTCATCGGCACCTTCAGCACGACCTCGAGGTTGTCGCCGTTGCGCTTGAACACCGAGTGGGCCGTCACGTTGAGTTCGACGTACAGGTCGCCGGCCGGCCCGCCGCCGGGGCCGACCTCGCCCTGGGAGACCAGGTGCACCCGGTTGCCGGTCGCAACGCCGGCGGGGATCTTCACGTTGATGGTGCGGTGGCTGCGCACCCGGCCCTCGCCGGAGCACTCGCCGCAGGGGTTGGGGATGATCGTCCCGTAGCCGCGGCAGCTCGGGCAGGGCTGGCTGGTGCGGATCTCGCCGAGGAACGAGCGCTGCACCTGGGTGACGTCACCGGCCCCGTGGCAGGTGGTGCAGGTGATCGGCTCGCTGCCCTCGTTCGCGCCGGTGCCGCTGCACCGCGGGACAGACCACGGCCGTGTCGACCTTCAGCGGCTTGGTGATGCCGAAGGCCGCCTCCGCGAGGGTCAGGTTGAGCCGCACCAGGGCGTCCTGGCCGCGGCGCACCCGCGAGCGCGGTCCGCGGCTCGCCTGGGTGCCGAACATCGCGTCCACGAGGTTGGTGAAGTCGAACCCGCCGCCGCTGAAGCCGAAGCCGCCCGCCACCGCCGCCGAAGCCGCCGCCCATCGGGTCGCCGCCGCGGTCGTACATCGAGCGCTTGCTGGGGTCGTGCAGGACCTCGTAGGCCTCGCCGATCTCCTTGAAGCGCTCGGCGGCGTCCGGGGCGTCGGCGACGTCCGGGTGGTACTTCATGGCCAGCTTGCGGTAGGCCTTCTTGATCTGCTCGGGGGTCGCGTCCCGGGGCACACCAAGGATCTCGTAGTAATCAGCGCTCACGCATTCATCCTTCGGCCAGGAAACGGCCGACGTAGCGGGCCACAGCCCGCACCGCCGCCATCGTCGAGGGGTAGTCCATTCGGGTCGGCCCGACGATGCCGAGCGTTGCCCAGGCGTCGGGGCTGCTGCCGTACGCGCTGGCCACCACGGAGGTCGCCCGCAGCGGCTCGTAGGGGTTCTCGTGACCGATCCGCACGGTCACGTCGCCGGCCGATGCCGACCTCGCCGAGCAGGCGCAGCAGCACCACCTGCTCCTCCAGCGCCTCCAGCACCGGGCGGACGGTGGTCTCGAACTGGTCGGAGAACCGGGTCAGGTTCGGCACGCCGCCGACGACGACCCGCGTGGACGGGTCGGTCGTGACCAGCTCCAGCAGGGCGGCGATCATGACCGTCGCCGAGCGGGCGCAGGTCGGGCGGGCAGCTCGTCCAGCAGGCTGGACGCCCGTTCGACGGCCTTCGCCGGCGACAGTCCGATCAGGGCGGCGTTCAGCCGTCCGCGCAGGTCGGCGACGGCAGCCTCGGCGGCGCCGCCGAGGTCGACGGTGTGCTGGTCGACCTTGCCGGTGGAGCTGACCAGGATCACCAGCGCCCGCTCGGCGCTGAGGGTGACGATCTCGATGTGCCGGATGGTCGCGCCCGGAGACGATCGGGTACTGCACGATCGCGACCTGCTGGGTGATCTGGGCAAGCAGGCGGACGGTGCGCCGCACCACGTCGTCGATGTCGAGCGCGCCGGCCATGAAGGTCTCGATCGCCCGGCGTTCGGCGGCCGACAGCGGCTTCACCGCGCCCAGCCGGTCGACGAAGAGCCGGTAGCCCTTGTCGGTGGGGATGCGTCCGGCGCTGGTGTGGGGCTGCGTGATGTAGCCCTCCTCCTCCAGCACGGCCATGTCGTTGCGGACGGTGGCCGGGGAGACGTCGAGGTGGTAGCGCTCCACCAGCGCACGGGAGCCGACCGGCTCACGCATCGACACGTAGTCGGTGACGATGGCACGCAGGATGGTCAGCTTGCGATCATCGAGCACGGCGTTCCTCCCGTCGGCAGCTGGCACTCTCGGTGGCGGAGTGCCAGTCTAGACGACGACGCGGCCGGACGCGCCAGCGGCCGGCAGCGGAGCTCGCGCTGGGCGAGGAGCAGCCCCATCCAGTTACGCTGGCCGGCATGACCCAGTTCAGCCTCGGTGAGTTCCAGTCCCGTCACCGACCACGTGTTCGTCGCCGTCGCGGAGCCCGCCGCGGTGAACATCGGGCTGGTGGTGGGACCGACCGGGTGCCTCGTCATCGACACCGGTTCCTCCCCTGCGCAGGGCGCGGCGATCCGGGCGGCCGCCGAGGCCTTCGCCGGGGTGCCCGTTGCGGCCGTGCTGGTCACGCACTGGCACTTCGACCACGTCTTCGGCCTTGCCGGGTTCGCCGGCGTGCCGACCTACGCCCACGAGACCGTCCCGAGCTGGCTCGCGCACCCGAGCGCCCGTGAGGTCGCCGAGCTCGCTGGGGGTGCCCTTCGACTCGCTGGCTGCACCGACGCAGACGTTCGCGCTCGCCCGGGTGATCGACCTCGGCGGCCCGCCGGGTCGAGCTGGTGCACTTCGGACGCGGGCACACCGACGGCGACGTGGTGGCGATCGTGCCGGACGCCGGCGTGATCTTCACCGGCGACCTGCTGGAGAGCGCCGGCCCGCCGGCGTTCGGCACCGACTGCCACCTCAAGGAATGGCCGAGCGCCGTCGACGGCATCCTCGGCCTTGTCGGCTGAGGACACGATCCTCGTGCCCGGGCACGGTCGACCCGATGGACCGGCTGGCTGCGTTCCAGCAGCGTGCCGAGATCTCCGGCGCTCTACGGCCAGGTGGAGTACCTGATCGGACGCGGCGTCAAGCTGGAGGACGCCTACGAGGAAGGCGAATGGCCCTTCGACGAGACCACCGTCCGCGAGGTGCTGCCGATGGCCTACGCGCGAGCTGGCCGCCGCCGGCGATCGTGCCCCGAACCGGCAGCTCCCGCTGGCCTGAACGAGCCGCCGCCACCGGCCTTGCGGCGGAACATGCTGCCACCGCCCTGGCGTCCGCGCTCGGCCGGGCCCTTCTCCTTGTGGTGGCCGCCGTCGCCGGCGACACCCTCGGCGGCGTGCTGCTTGCGGGCCAGCGCCTCGCGCATCTTGGCCTTGATGTCTTCGTTCGGGTCGTTCTCGGCCATATTGCTGCTCCCTCGATGATTCACGGTTACGTCGTCACTCTGCCACCCGCCGGCGCAACCGCGCGCGAGGATCAATCGCCGAACAGCGCGTCCCGTGCCGTCTGCCACAGCTGCGGGTCGGTGGCCGACAGCAGCCGGCGTCCGATCACCCCGGCCCGGTAGTCGATGCCGGTGTCGGTGGCGATGCGTCCGCCGAGTTCGGTCGACCATCAGGCCACCGGCGAGGTGGTCCCAGGGGAACATCGAGCGGTAGCAGAGGAAGTCGACCTCGCCCTCGATCAGCTTCGGGTAGTCGATGCCGCACGAGCCCCAGGAGCGGACCACCGTCACGTCGGCGTGCTCCTCCCCGGGCACCGGGAGGTAGCTGGCGCCCAGCGGGACCGCCCGCGGGCTGGTGCCCGGCGGCGACACCGGCGTCGCCGTTGCAGGTGACGCCGCCGCCGAGTTCCGCGACGTAGAGGCGGGCGTGGACCGGCTGCCAGATCCAGCCCGGACGGTGACGGCGTTGCGCACCTCGGCCAGCATCACGGCGAAGTCGGCGCCGCCGCGGGCGAAGTTGCGGGTGCCGTCCACCGGGTCGATGACCCAGGCGTGCTCGGCGGTGGGCAGCAGCTCGAGGCAGGACGGGTCGGTGAAGACCCCTTCCTCGCCGACCACGAGCACGCCCGGCTCGGCTGCCGCGCAGCACCCGGGCGAGTTCGATCTCCGCCTCGCGGTCGGCGACGGTGACGAGGTCGCCGGGCTTCTTCTCCTGGATGTCGACTGCTCTTGAGCGCACCGAACCGGGGCAGGATCAGCCTGTCGGCCACATCGGCAAGGAGTTCCGATACCTGGTCGGTCTGCACTTCGGAACTCCTGGATCGCCGGCTGTGGGGTTGCTGGACAGGCTAGCCGCGCCGCGGCGGCGTGGCCTTACCTCGTCCGCCCTGCAGTCGTTGCGCTCAGGCTTCCGTGACGAAGTCGATCAGCCGCTCCACCTCACGGGGCAGCGCCGGGTCGAGGTCGTTCCAGTCCCGGACGCGGCCGAGGATCCACTGCCAGGTGGCCGCGATGTCGGCCTGGGTGTTGGCCGGGCCGCCCGAGGGCGACGCAGATGCCGTGCTTCCAGTCGAGGCTCGCGCGGGACGTCCGGCCAGGCCTCCAGGCCGACGCGTGCGGGCTTCACCGCCTGCCAGATGTCGATGAACGGATGCCCGGTGACCAGGACGCTGTCGGAGTCGAGGCCGCTGACGATGCGGGACTCCTTGCTGCCGTCGCACCAGGTGGTCGACCAGCACGCCGAGCCGGCGTCCCGGTCCGGGCGCGAACTCCGCGACGATCGCCGGCAGGTCGTCGATGCCGCCGAGGTACTCCACCACCACCCCGACGTGGCGCAGGTCGTCGCCCCAGATCTTCTCCACCAGTTCCGCGTCGTGGCGGCCCTCGACGTAGATCCGGGAGGCGGCCGCCACCTTGGCCGGCTGCGACCTCGCCGATGCGCGAGCCGGACGCGGTGTGGGTGGGGGCGGCCTTCCGCGACCGGACGGGGCTGCACCAGGCTCACCGGCTTGCCGTCCAGCCAGAATCCCGGGCCCGAACGGGAAGCTGCGGCGCCTGCCCTTGCGGTCCTCCAGGACGATCAGGCCGTTCTCCCAGCGCACGACCGAGCCGCAGAAGCCCGAGGTGGGGTCCTCGACCACCATGCCGATCGCTGCCGGGGTCTCGACGGTCACCGGCTTGTCTGCCCGCTGCCAGCCGGGGGTCAGCACGTCCTTGTCGTAGCGCACCCGGCAACCCTAGGCGAGGCTCCGCCGCGGACCGGTGGGACGCGCGCGGACAACGGCGACGGTTCCTTTTTCCGCCAGATGGCGGGGAAAGGAACCGTCCCGCGTCTCGTTCAGGGCGGTGTGACCGGTCAGTCGGCGCCGAGGTAGGTGCGGCGGACGCGGTCGTCGCCGAGCAGGTTCCTGCCGGTGTCGCTGAACATGATCTGGCCCGACCTCGAGCACGTAGCCCTTGTCGGCGAGCGACAGCGCCGCCTGCGCGTTCTGCTCGACCAGCAGGATCGTGACGCCCGTCGGCCTGCAGCTCCCTGATGGTCCGCATGATCGTCTGGGTCATGATCGGGCTCAGGCCCATCGACGGCTCGTCCAGCATCAGCAGCTTGGGCCGGCTCATCATGGCCCGGCCGATGGCCAGCATCTGCTGCTCGCCGCCGGAGAACAGGCCGGCCGGCTCCGTCCGGCGTTCGCCGAGCACGGGGAACAGGTCGTAGACCCGGTCCATGTCGGACTTCACGCCGGACGGTGTCCTTGCGCGAGTACGCGCCCAGCTTCAGGTTGTCCTCGACGGTCATCTGCCGGAACAGCCGACGACCCTCGGGTGACTGCGCGATGCCGCGCTCGACGACCTTGTGCGCGGGCAGCCCGTCGAGCCGCTCGCCCTCGAACCAGATCTCGCCGGACACCGGCTTCAGCAGGCCGGAGATCGACCGCAGGGTCGTCGACTTGCCGGCACCGTTGGTGCCGAGCAGCGTGACGACCTGGCCCTTCCCGACGTCGAAGCGTGATGCCCTTGACCGCGTTGACGCGGCCGTAGGCCACCACCAGGTCCTTGATCTCAAGCATCGGCGATCCCCTCCCCCGGGTTGGCGGCAGGCTGCTCGAGCTGGCCCGGTCGGGCAGTTCCTCCGGCGGGGCACCGATGTAGGCCTCGATCACCCGCGGGTCGTTCTGGACGACCGTCGCCGGGTCCCTCGACCAGGACCGCGCCGCGCACCAGGCAGGCACACGCGGTCGCACAGGTTGAAGATGAACCGCATGTCGTGCTCGATCACCAGCACCGCCAGGCCGAGGTCGCGGATCTTGAAGATCAGCTCCTCCGCCTGCCGGGTCTCCTGCGGGTTCATGCCGGCGGTCGGCTCGTCGAGCAGCAGCAGCTTCGGGTCGGTGGCCAGCGCGCGGGCGATCTCGAGCCGCCGCTGGTCGCCGTAGGGCAGGTTGCGCGACAGCATGTCCGGCGGCGCCGGCCAGCCCGACGAAGTCCAGCAGCTCCCGGGCCCGCTCGGTGGAGGCGAGCTCCTCGCGACGGTGCCGGGGCAGCCGGAAGATGGCGTCGATGGCGTTCGTCTTGGTGCGGCTGTACATGCCCACCATGACGTTCTCGAGCGCCGTCATGTTGTGGAACAGCCGGATGTTCTGGAACGTCCGCGCCATGCCGGCCCGCACCACCAGCGCGGCTGCGGCGGCAGCACGCTGCACCGGCGAAGCGCACCTCGCCCGAGGTCGGCTTGTACAGGCCGGTCAGGCAGTTGAAGAACGTGGTCTTGCCGGCGCCGTTCGGCCCGATCAGGCCGAAGATCTCGCCGGCATGGACGTTGAGGCTGACGTCGTTCACCGCGGTGAGGCCGCCGAAGCGCATGGTGACGTTGGCGGCCTCCAGCAGCAGGGTGCTGGCATCGACGTGGTGCCCGACTCCGGAGGTCGACCTGGGTCATAGCTCGAACCCCTTCCGCTCCGGGTTGAGGTGGGCGTGATGGGTGATCAGTTCCTCCTCGATCTCCTCTGCCAGTTCCTCGTCCTCGGCGTGGAACTCCAGCTGGCGACGCTCGTCGGCGATGATGCCCTCCGGACGGAACTGCATCATGAAGACCATCAGCAGGCCGAACAGCAGCAGCCGGTAGTCGGAGAAGAAGCGCAGCTTCTCGGGCAGCAGCTTCAGGATGGTCGCGCCGATCAGCACGCCCATCACCGTGCCCATGCCGCCGAGCACGACGGCCGCCAGCAGGAACGCCGACTCCAGGAACACGTACTGGTCGGGCGTCACCGACGACGTCGTGGTGGGCCTTGACCGCGCCGGCGACGCCGGCGAGGAAGGCGCCGCCGGCGAAGGCGAGCAGCTTCAGCGCGAACGTGTTGACGCCCATGGCCTCGGCGGCCAGCTCGTCCTCGCGGATGGCCACCCAGCCGCGGCCGATGCGGGAGTAGTTCAGGTTCATGAACACGACGATGATCACGCGCGATCACGACCAGCATCAGCCAGTAGTAGTTGGCGAACCGGCCGATCTCGATGCCGAAGATGTTGTGCGCGTCGCCGAAGTCGAAGCCGAAGAAGTTCAGGTCGGGAATGCCGGAGATGCCGTTGGAGCCGTTGGTGATGTTCGGACCGTCCGTTGCCGTCGAGGTTGTTCATCGTGATCCGGAAGATCTCGCCGAACGCCAGCGTGACGATGGCCAGGTAGTCGCCGGACACCCGCAGCGTCGGCGCACCGATCAGCAGGCCGAGCAGCGACGCGACCACGCCGGCGATCAGCACCGTGACGATGAACGGCGGCTTGAAGTCGATGGTCGGCGAAGGCCGAGTCCGACAGCGACGGCCGCGGTGAACGCGCCGGCGCCGAGGAACGCGATGTAGCCGAGGTCGAGCAGTCCGACGAGACCGACCACGATGTTCAGGCCGAGCGCGGTCGCGGCGAAGATCAGCACCTGCGATGGCGATCGACATGTTGGCGTCCGAGCCGTTCTGCGTGAACGGGAAGGCGAACGCGACGACGAACGCCGACAGCACCAGGACCCGGTTGTTGTTGGCGCCGGCGATGCCGAGCCAGGCCGAACATGCCGAACTGGCGCAGCACCAGCACGACGCCGACGAGGAAGGCGAGCGAAGGTCAGGAACGGCGCCGGCGTCGTCGGGTTCAGGGCGAAGGCCGCCGCGAACAGCACGCCGCCCATCAGCAGCGACGATCGCCGAGGATCTGCAGCCACTTGGGGCTCTTGATCCGGTCGAGGCGTCGGCTCCGGAGAGTCGGGCAGGAACAGCGTCGCCAGCGACGGCCGACGCACGCCCGCCGACCAGGGCGAGCCAGCCGCCGGCCTCGATGTTGACGAGCCCTTCGAGCTCGATGGCGATCGCGAGCGAGCGCGACCAGCACGGTCGCCGAGCGCTGCGATGGACGCCGTCTTCGCCGACGTGTTCCAGGCCACGTGCCTTGGCGAACTTGCCGAGTCGCTGCTTGCCGACCAGCGGCACGGCGAGCAGCAGCAGCACGATCACCGGCAGGATCACGAAGAACGATCTGCAGCGGCGAGGGGGCGCCGTAGAAGCCGATGTCGTCGAGCGCCTCGTGCCCGTAGGCCCACGGCATGAAGATCGAGGCGATCATCATCAGGGCGCCGACGATGCCGACGGCGCGGGCCGGGTAGCGGTAGACGGACCTTGGTCTCGTCGCGATGATCGCCCTCATGCGCGGTCCACCACCTTCGCGCCGAGCAGGCCCTGTGGACGGAACACCAGCACGAGGATCAGCAGCACGAACGCCCAGACGTCCTTCCAGGCCGAGCTGCCGAACTGGCCGGGGATGAAGGTGGTCGCCATCGCCTCGACGACGCCGAGGACGAGGCCGCCGACCACGGCGCCGTTGATGTTGCCGATGCCGCCGAGGACGGCTGCCGTGAACGCCTTGAGGCCGGCGAGGAAGCCCATCCGGAAGTCGATGTTGCCGTACCGCAGGCCGTGCGCCACGCCGGCGATGGCCGCGAGGCGCGGCGCCGACGGCGAAGGCCGCCATGATCACCTTGTCGACGTTGATGCCCATCAGGCGTGCGGTGTCGGGGTCCTGGCGAGGTCGCGATCATTGCGCGACCGGTCTTGGTGCGGTTCACGAAGTACCAGAGGAACACGGTGCAGACCGCGAGCGCACCGATGGTGAAGACGGCGGGCATCTGGATGGTGACGCCGCCGAGCTGGATCGCTCGCCCGGAGATCCCGGGGATCGACGGGAACGGGATCGCGCTCTTGGCGTCGGGGAAGCCCGGGATGCTTGCCGTAGAACAGCCGGACGAACTCCTGCAGGAACACCGAGACGCCGATCGCGGTGATCAGGGGCGCGAGCCGGGGTGCGTTGCGCAGCGGCCGGTAGGCGAAGCGCTCCGTGAGGAGTGCGACCGCTCACCGAGGCGACGATGCCGCCGAGGAGCATCACGGGCAGCAGGCACGAGGATGCGACGCCGGCGCATTCCAGTCCGTCGGTTGACCCAGCATCATCCAGGTGGCGAAGGCACCGAAGGCGCCGACCATGAAGATCTCGCCGTGGGCGAAGTTGATCAGCTGGACGATGCCGTAGACGACGGTGTAGCCGACCGCGATCAGCGCGTACAACGCGCCGAGCGACAGCCCGTTGATCAGCTGCTGGAAGAACAGGTCCACACGTCCACCTGAGCAGCACCCCTCAGGCCGAATGGAGGCGACCCGTTGGCGTCCACCCGTCGCGGGCGGACGCCGACGGGTCATGAGATTACTTCAGTTCGCCGGTCTTCTCGGCGGCCCACGCGCCGCCGGTCACGGCGTAGACCGTCAGGACGCGGGACACGGAGTCACCGAACTCGTCGAAGCCGACCTTGCCGGTCGCGCCGTCGAAGCTGACCTTCGCCATCGCATCGATGGTGGCCTGACGAGCCGACTTGGCATCGGTTGCCGAGGCGAGGCTGACCTTCAGCGCGTTGATGATGGCGTTGGCAGCATCGTAGGAGTAGCGCGCCGTAGGCCGCGTAGGGCCCTCGGAGAACCGGCAGCCTGTGTAGGCCGCAACGAAGGCCTTCGCCGAAGTCGAGGGTCTCGACCGGAGCGCCGACGGAGGTGGCGAGGTCGCCGTCGGAGCCGCCCAGCTTGATGAACGTCGCGGTCGTAGATGCCGTCGCCACCCATCAGCGGGACATTGAGGCCGGCAGCCTTCATCTGCTTGGACAGCGGACCGGCCTGCGGGTACTCACCGCCGTAGTAGACGGCCTCGGGACCGGTCGGCCTTGACCTTGGAGATGACCGCGGAGAAGTCCTTGTCATCCGGGTTGATCGTCTCGGCTGCGACGATCGTGCCGCCACCGGCGGTGAAGGCCTTCGCTGAACGCCGTCACCAGGCCCTGACCGTAGGACTTCTTGTCGTGGATGGTGGCGACCTTCTTGATGCCCTTGTCCAGCAGGTACTGCGCGGCGAACGGACCCTGAACGGCGTCCGTGGTGCAGGTGCGGAAGTAGTTGGCGTTCGGACGCTTCGGGTTGGCAGCAGTCCGCGCCCTTGGTGAGGGTCGGGTTGGTGTTGGCCGGCGAGACCTGGACGATCTTGGCCGAGTCGAGCACCGGGATGACGCTCTGCGCGACCGAGGAGTTCAGCGTGCCGACGACACCGACGACGGCGTCATCGGAGGCCAGCTTGGTCGCGGCGTTCTTGCCGACGTCGGGCGTGGCCTGGTCGTCCTCGGCGGCGAGCTCGAGCGTCCAGCCGGGAATGGCCTTGGTCTCGTTGGCCTGACGGATGGCGAGGTCGACCGAGTTGCGGATGCCGAGGCCCAGGGCCGACAGGTCACCCGACAGCGGTGCGATGACGCCGATCTTGGCAACCTTCGCGGTGCCTGCGCTGCCACCAGTGGTGGCTTCGGTGCGGGAACCGCACCCGGTGAAGGCCAGCGAAGCGGCCACCAGGGCGACTCCAGCGAGCTTGAACGAACGCTTGAACACATTTCCTCCTCGTAAGCGTCTGGTACCCGGACCCCCAGGTTGGGCAAAGGGTAAGGGCGCAGAGGTATTCGAGCACCTACATGTCTCAACTCTGTTACAAAACCGTTGTGTCCTTCGGTGTTACCGAATCGTTGTACTTGGCAGTGCTCGCCGTCAATCGAGGAGATCGCGAATCACTGCGTCGGCAAGGAGCCGTCCCCGCAGCGTGACCTGCAGCCGGCCACCGTTCTCGACGGCGAGTCCGGACGCGACAAGGGCGGGAACCCGCCGCCGCTCGGAGTCGGTGAGCACCTCCAGCGGCAGCCCGGAGTCGAGGCGGAGTTCCAGCATCACCCGCTCGACCCGACGGTCGGACGCCTCGAGCACCTCGCGCGCCTGGGCCGGGCTGGTGCCCGCGACGAGGGCGGCGCTGTAGGTGCGCGGGTGGCGGACGTTCCACCAGCGCACCCCGTTGACGTGGGAGTGGGCGCCCGGCCCGACGCCCCACCAGTCCTGGCCGAGCCAGTAGGCGAGGTTGTGCCGCGACTCGTGGCCCGGTCGCGACCAGTTGCTCACCTCGTAGGCGTGGTAGCCGGCAGCGACCAGCCGCTCCTCCGCGAGGTTGTAGCAGTCGGCCTGGGCGTCATCGTCGATGCCGGGCAGCTCACCGCGTCCGATCCGGGCGGCGAGCCGGGTGCCGGGCTCGACGATCAGCGAGTAGGCGGAGACGTGGTCGGGCTCGAGGCCGATCGCCGCCTCGAGGCTGGCGCCCCAGTCGGCGAGGGTCTCCGTCGGGCTGCCGTAGATGAGGTCGACGCTGACCGAGGAGAAGCCTGCCTCGCGGGCCCAGCGCACGACCTGCGGCACCCGTCCAGGGGTGTGGCGACGGTCGAGCACGGCAAGGACGCCGGGACGGGCCGACTGCATGCCCAGCGACAGCCGGGTGAAGCCCGGCGGCGACGAGGGTGTCGAGGTAGGCGCGGTCGACCGACTCGGGGTTGGCCTCCGTGGTGATCTCCGCGCCGGGAGCGAAGTCGAAGCGGTCGCGGACGGCTGTCAGCAGGCCGGCGAGTTCTGCCGCCGGCAGCATCGTCGGGGTGCCGCCGCCGAAGAAGACGCTGTGCAGCGGCGGGGCGTCGGTGAGCACCCGTGCGGCAAGGTCGAGCTCTGCCCGTGCCGCGGCGAGGTAGGCGTCCTGGCTGGAGCCGGGCGCTGCGCCCAGTTCTGCCGCGGTGTAGGTGTTGAAGTCGCAGTAGCCGCAGCGCACGGCACAGAACGGCACGTGCACGTAGAAGCTCAACCGGCGTGCGGCAAGGCCGGCCAGCGCCGCTTCCGGCAGCGAACCGTCAGTGGGGGCCGGCTGGCCCTCCGGTGGCGTGGACGGCACAGGTCAGGGCAGCACGAACGGCAGGGACTGTCCGTCCAGTGCCCTGCGGCACTCGCAGGTTGCCGACGAGTCCGGTTCGTTGCGCCGGCATGGCGGCGATCGTGCGGGTGAGCAGTGCCTTCATCCGCTCGATGTTGGCCGAGAACTGCGCCAGCACCTCGGTGTGGGTCACGGCCTCGCCGCCGTCGACGCCGGCGTCGTGGTCGGTGACGAGGCAGACCGTGGTGAAGCACATGGCCAGCTCGCGGGCGACCGACGCCTCCGGCATGCCGGTCATGCCGACGATCGTGCCGCCGGCGGCGGCGTGCCAGCGGGACTCGGCCTTGCGTGGAGAAGCGCGGGCCGTTGATCACGACGAGCGTCCCGCCGTCGACCGGACGGACGTCGGCGTCAGCGGCACCGAGGACGGCTGCCCGTCCGCGCGCGCAGTACGGATCGGCGAACGACACGTGCACGACCTTGCCCTTGGCGTGGTAGACGGTGTGCTTGCGTCCCCAGGTGCGGTCGATGACCTGGTCGGGCACGACGAAGGTGCCGGGGCCGAGCTCGGCACGCAGCGACCCGACGGCTGCCGGTGCCAGCACCTGGCGGACGCCGACGCTGCGCAGCGCCCAGAGGTTCGCCCGGTAGTTCACCCGGTGCGGCGGGAACTGGTGGTGCTGGCCGTGGCGCGGCACGAAGGCCACCCTGCGGCCGGCGACCTCGCCGATCGTGATCGGTGCGCTCGGCGCCCCGAACGGGGTGGAGGGAAGGACAGAGGTGGCGTTGTTCAGGAACTGGTAGAAGCCTGAGCCACCGATGATGCCGATCTCTGCGTCCATGGGCGGCAGCCTATGCCGTCCGTCCTTGCCCGTAACGCTGACGGCATGACGCCGCTGGTTTTGTGCAGCGTGGGGGCTATTTCTTGTCCTTGGTTGCCTCGCCGGTGGACAGCGCTGCGACGAAGGCCTCCTGCGGCACCTCGACCCGGCCGACCATCTTCATGCGCTTCTTGCCGTCCTTCTGCTTCTCCAGGAGCTTGCGCTTGCGGGAGATGTCGCCGCCGTAGCACTTGGCGAGCACGTCCTTGCGCAGCGCACGGATGCTCTCGCGCGCGATCACCCGGGAGCCGATCGCCGCCTGGATCGGCACCTCGAACTGCTGGCGCGGGATGAGCTCCTTGAGCTTCTTCGCCATCTCGACGCCGTAGGCGTACGCGGCATCGGCGTGCACGATCGAGGAGAACGCGTCCACCGGCTCGCCCTGCAGCAGGATGTCGACCTTCACCAGCTTGCTGACCTGCTCGCCGGCCTGGTCGTAGTCCAGCGAGGCGAAGCCCTTGGTGCGGGACTTCAGTGCGTCGAAGAAGTCGAAGACGATCTCGGCCAGCGGCAGCAGGTAGCGGATCTCGACCCGGTCCTCCGACAGGTAGTCCATGCCCTGCTGCTCGCCGCGGCGGGCCTGGCAGAGCTCCATCACCGTCCCGATGTAGTCGGTCGGGGTGAGGATCGTCGCCCGGACCACCGGTTCGTGCACCTCGGAGATCTTGCCGTCGGGGTACTCCGACGGGTTGGTGACGATGTGCTCGGTCCCGTCCTCCATCACCACCCGGTAGACGACGTTGGGCACGGTGGAGATGAGGTCGAGGTCGGCTTCGCGCTCGAGGCGCTCGCGGACGATCTCCATGTGCAGCAGCCCGAGGAAGCCGACCCGGAAGCCGAAGCCGAGCGCGCCGGAGGTCTCGGGCTCGTAGACGAGGGCAGCGTCGTTGAGCTGCAGCTTGTCGAGCGCTTCGCGGAGTTCGGGGAAGTCGGCGCCGTCGATCGGGTACAGCCCGGCGTAGACCATCGGGTTCGGCGGACGGTAGCCGCCGAGGTCGTGGGCGGCAGGGTTGGCAGCGGAGGTGACGGTGTCGCCGACCCGCGACTGGCGGACTTCCTTCACGCCGGTGATCAGGTAGCCGACCTCGCCGACGCCCAGCGACCCGGACTTCACCGGGTCGGGCGAGATCACGCCGACCTCGAGGGTCTCGTGGGTGGCCTTGGTCGACATCATCAGCACCTTCTCGCGGTGGCTGAGCTCGCCGTCGACAACGCGGACGTAGGTGACGACGCCGCGGTAGGTGTCGTAGACGGAGTCGAAGATCAGCGCGCGCGGCGGCGCCTTGGGGTCGCCGACGGGGTGCGGGATGTCGGCGACGATGTGATCGAGCAGCTCCTTCACGCCCACGCCGGTCTTGGCCGAGACCCGGAAGATGTCGTCGGGCTCGCACCCGACCAGGTGCGCGATCTCGAGGGCGTACTTGTCGGGCTGCGCGCCGGGCAGGTCGATCTTGTTGAGCACCGGAACGATGTGCAGGTCGGCCTCGAGGGCGAGGTAGAGGTTGGCGAGGGTCTGGGCCTCGATGCCCTGCGCGGCGTCGATCAGCAGGATCGCGCCCTCGCAGGCGGCCAGCGACCGGGACACCTCGTAGGTGAAGTCGACGTGGCCGGGGGTGTCGATCATGTTCAGCACGTAGTCGGTGCCGTCGACCTGCCACGGCATCCGGACGGCCTGGGACTTGATCGTGATGCCGCGCTCGCGCTCGATGTCCATCTTGTCCAGGTACTGCGCCCGCATCGAGCGCCCGTCGACCACACCGGTGAGCTGCAGCATGCGGTCGGCCAGCGTGGACTTGCCGTGGTCGATGTGCGCGATGATGCAGAAGTTCCGGATGATCTCCGGTGGGGTCTTGCCTGGTTTGGGTGTTGGCATTCACTTTCCTGGTCGCTGGACAGCCACCACACGATACCGGACACGGCGGGTCACTACCCCATCCGCGTCGTTCGGCCCGACTGGTCGGGTGGGCCGGATTTTGGTGCCTCGGCCGGTCGCTGATAGAGTTCGAAATCGCGTCTGCGCGGCGTGTGAATCACCCAATACCTGTGAAGAGGGCAAGCCCTGTGGCGAACATCAAGTCTCAGAAGAAGCGGATCCTGACCAACGAGAAGGCCAGGCTGCGGAACAAGGCCGTCAAGTCCGGCCTGCGTACGCACGTCCGCAAGTTCAACGAGGCCCTCGACGGTGGCGACACCGTGAAGGCCCAGGAGCTGGCACGTACCGCGACCAAGGCGCTCGACAAGGCCGCGAGCAAGGGTGTCATCCACAAGAACCAGGCTGCCAACCGCAAGTCGGCTATCGCAGCCAAGGCCGCCGCGCTCTGATCTTCCTCAACCGACGCCGCCCGGGAGACCGGGCGGCGTTTGTTGTTCCCGGAAGTCGCCACTCCGGCTGAGCCGGGACGACGGCTGAGCGACGACGATGGCTGAGCCTGACGAGGCCCTAGCGCTGGCGTCCGCGGAAGCCGATCACGTTCAGCACGACCTGCTCGAGGGCGAAGCCGGGATCGCTGGCAGCGCCCTTGATCTGTGCGTCGGCGACGGCGACGGCCTTGATCGCGCGTGCGACGGCCACCGGCTTCCAGTCCCGCGACAGGCGTGACAGGTCCTTCAGCTTCCACGGCGGCACGCCGATCACGCGGGCGAGGTCGGCGTCGCGCAGCCGCGCGTCCCGCCCGTCGAGGTACTTGCCGAGGCTGCGCAGGTTGTTCGACAGGGCGCTGGTGATCAGCACCGGGCGCGACGCCCGGTGGACAGGGCCCACCGCAGCTTGCCGAGGGCGCCGTCGAGGCGGCCGCTGAGCACGTCATCGGCGACGGAGAAGCTCGTCACCTCTGCGCGACCGCCGAAGTAGCGCCGCACGGCGGTCTCCGTGACCACCCGTTCGGGGGCATCGTCGAGCAGCTGGCGGATCGCCGCAACGAGTGACCGCGGGTCGCTGCCGACGGCGTCGACGAGCACGGCTGACGTCGCTGCATCGATCCTGCCCTGCTGGCGGCGGGTCTCCGCCGACGACGAACTGCGGCAGGTCCCACGGCTTGATCGTGGGACAGTCGACGAGTTCCGTGCGCAGCTTGCGCAGCCGGTCGAGCAGGCCTTGCCCTTGTTGCCGCCCGGATGGACCAGCGCGAGCGCGAGGTCGGAGCCGGGCTCCGAGGCCATGCCGACCACCTGGTCGGCGAGTTCCGGTGCCAGTTCGCTGAGGTCGGTGACCACCAGCACGGTTGCCGAGGCGAACAGCGAACCGCCCGGCGGCCTCTGCCAGCGAGCCGCCGTTCGACCTGGCCGGCCTCGACGCGCACGACGGCTGCGTCCGGGCGTTCGGCGGTGGCACGTGCGATGAACCCGGTGACCGCCCGTTCTGCGAGCAGCGACTCCGGTCCCGTGACCAGTAGCGCGTGCCCGAACGGGCTGGTTTCCTCCACGGGCCAAGCATGCCATTGATGGCGGACATCCCCGTCCGCGCTATCGCTGTCCCCTGCCGTACGTCCGGATCGTCACCGGTGGGCGTGGTCGCATCGCTCATCCGGTGCGCTGGGTGGTGACGTCGAGCCGGTCGCCGATGCGGGCGACGGCGATGGAGCCGTTCAGGTCGGTGCGGTAGACCTGCGCCCCGGTGCCTGCGACGGTCGCGATCGTGCGGGCCGCCGGGTGGCCGTAGTCGTTGTCGGCGCCGACGCTGACCAGCGCGACGCTCGCGTGCGTGCCGGCGAGGAAGGCGGGTGCCTGGTGCGCCGAACCGTGGTGCGGCACCAGCATCACCTCCGCGGTGAGGTCGGTGACGGTGGCGACGGCGTTGCCCTGTCCGGCCTCCTCCACGTCACCGGCGAGGAGGATCCGCAGGTTCCCCGAGGTGACCCGCAACACCTGCGAGCTGTCGTTGGCGTCGGCGGAGTCCTCCCCGGCAACCCCGCCGCTGGTGAAGGGCCGGATCGCCAGCACCGCCACCTGCACCGGTCCGGCGCCGACCACCATGCCGGGGCTCGCGACCGTCCGCGGGACGCCGGCGGTGAGCGCAAGGACCTCGCGCCACCCGGAGGCCGGCTCGGTCACCCCTGACACCAGCAGGTTGTCCACCCGGCGCCCGGACAGCACCCCGGCGATGCCGCCGATGTGGTCGGCGTGCAGGTGGGAGAGGATCAGCCACGGCACGTCGGTGATGCCCAGCTGGTCGAGACAGCGGTCCACCGCGCGGCGGCTCCGGGCCGGCGTCCACGACGATCGCCTGCCCCGGCCCGACGGCGATCACGGTCGCGTCGCCCTGGCCGACGTCGCAGCTGACCACCTGCCACGCCGACGGTGGCCAGCCGGGAGCGCTCACCGGCCGGAACAGCACGAGCACCATCGCCAGCGCGAGCAGCACCACCAGCCACGGTCGCCGCCAGAGCAGGGGCAGCCCGGCAAGCAGCGCGACGCAGGTGACGCCGAGGACGCCGAGCGCCACCGGGCCGGCCGGCCAGCTGACGCTCGCACCGGGAAGCGCACTCCCCACGGCGGCGATCCAGCACAACGCCTGGGCGAACCCGCCGGCCAGCCAGCCGACCACCGTTGCCAGCGGCGGGCTCACCACCGACAACCCCGCAGCGAGGAAGCCCGAGCACCGTGCCCGGTCCGACCAGCGGAGCTGCGACAAGGTTCGCCAGCAGCCCGACGAGGCTCACCTGCCCGGAGATCGCCGTCACGATCGGCTGCGTGGCCAGCTGGGCGGCAACCGGGACGGTCACCGCCTCGGCCAGCCAGCGCCGGCATCCAGCCGGCCAGCACACGCGCCCAACGGCTCGCCCAGACGATGATCCCGCCACTCGCGCACACCGACAGCACGAACCCCGTCGACCTCCCCAGCCACGGGTCGGCGAGCAACAGCCCGATCACAGCCCACGACAACAACCGCAGGCCCTGCCTGCGTGCCGCCCCAGCCGAGGGCGGCCAACCCCACCAGGCCCATCGCTGCGGCCCGCAGGACGCTCGGCTCGGCGCGGCACAGCAACACGAACGCCACCACCCCGGCCAACGCCACCCCGCGACGCCACCAGCCCACGACCCCCGCCCGCGCTGCGGCCCACAGGATCGCGGCGAGCAACAGTGTGAGGTTGGCGCCGGAGACCGCCGTCAGATGGGTAAGGCCGGTTGTCCTGAACTGGGCCTGCAGGGACTCGGACATGCCCTCGGTGTCACCGACGACGAGGGCCGGCACCAGCGCCGCCGGCTCCGGCGGGAAGGCCGGCGACGGCGGCCCGGAGTCCCGCCCGGACGCGGGTCACGGCGGCGTCCACCGGGCCCGGCGGCGCCACAACCGTCGGGGAAGCGCGTGCCCGTGCCCAGGCGCTCACGGGCTCCTGCGGCTCGGCCGGGCCGAGCCGCACCACTGCGGCGACGGTCGCCCCCGCCGGCACGCTCGACCACGCCCGCACGATGTCGCCGGACGCCGTCAGCCGGACCGTCGCGCCGGACGTCCAGGAGACTCCGCGGCCCTCTGCCCGGACGAGTTCCGCGTCGACGATCCACACCGGGCCGCCGCGACCGCCGTCGCTGAGGTGGCCGCCACCGAGCCGGGCCTCGATGGTGACCACGGCGCCCTGAGCGGCCCACTCCCCCACCGGCCCGGTGGCCTTCGCCCAGCCGCGGGCGCCGCCGATCGCCACGGCCAGCAACAGGACAAGCCCGGCGCCGACGACGAGCCAGCTGCGGCGCCACCACCCCAACACCCCGACAGCCAGCGCCAGCGCGCCCGCGCCACCGGCGAGCACCGGCAGTCCGGCGGTGCCCGCCCAGACGCCGGCCCAGGCGGCTGCAGCGAGCACCGGCGCACGCCAGTCCAGCCCCTGGTCGTCCGGCCGCCCATCTGCGCCCTCAGACCCGGACATTCGGGGCGATGTCGGCATAGGTCTTCGGCCCGATCCCGTCCACCTCCTGCAGTTCGGTCACGGCGGAGAAGCGGCCGTGGAGCTTGCGCCAGTCGAGGATCTTCTGGGCCGTGACCGGCCCGACCCCCGGCAGCGTGTCGAGCTGTTCGAGCGTCGCCGTGTTCAGGAGACGGTGGCCGTCTGACCCGCTGACCCCGCTCCGGCGTCCGCGCCCTCACCGCGCACCTCGCCGCGCGGCTTTCCCTTGGTGCCGATCACCACCTGCGACCCGTCGACCACCACCGCGGCGAGGTTCAGCTCGCCCGGGTCGGCGGCAGCGGTCAGGCCACCCGCCACCTCGATCGCGTCGGCCACCCGGGCGCCCTGCGGCAGTTCCACGACGCCGGGGCTCCGTGACGGCGCCCAGCACATGGACGAGCACCCGCGGCGTCGGGCGTCGGTGTCGGGCTGGCGCTGGCCAGCACGGTGGGCACAGCGGCAACGGCCACCGGGGTCGACCTCGCCTGCAGCAGGCTGTAGGCCGTCCAGCCGCACCCGACGAGGAGCACGACGACGACGGCTGCGAGGTGCTCCCTCGTGAAGTCGACCGTCCGGCGGCCAAGCGCGGTGGCACGCGCTGCGATACCCGCTCCGGGTGCGGCCCGCGCCGGCGGATGACCCGTCGCCGTCCGATCCAGGACCACCTCGCCGTCGCCTCCGGGGTCGTCGACCAGGATCGGTTCGGGTCCCGGCTCGGCGCCGGCCGGCAGCGCGTGCCGGGGCTGGACCTCGGCAAGGAGTGCCTCCAGCCTCTGCCTGACCACCTCGCTCATCACCGGATCTGGTGCGACCTTCATGCCCTGCACTATCGGCAGCCCTGGCGCAGGACGATCACCCGACCTGCGCCCTGTGGACAACACCGGGCCGACACCTCGGTTACCCACAGGACGGATGCCGTGGTGGTCGCGTCGGCGGGCTACGCTGGAACACCGTCACCGACCGCAGGCCGCGACGACGACACACCCCCCGCACGACCCCGCCGACCCAGGACAGGAGCCCGATGGCCACCCAGCTCGATCTCGCCACCACCCCCAAGAAGCACGGTGGGTGCGGCTGCGGCTGCGGGAGCAGCGACGCCACCCCCGAACTGGTCGTCTCGACGCTGCCGAAGATCATCCGGCACGGCGCGATCATCGGCGGGCTCACCAGCATGAAGCCAGGGCAGCAGCTCGTCCTCGTCGTCAACCACGACCCGCTCCCCCTGCTCACCCAGCTCAACCGGGTTGCCCCGGAAGCCTTCGACCTGACCTACCTCGAGCGCGGTCCCGAGAACTTCCGCCTGCAGTTCACCCGGCTCTGAGCCTTCCCGGCCCGTTTGCCCCGAAAGGCACGCTGGAGTGGTGAAGGCGCCAACAGCTAGCAGACCCCGGCCGCCGGCCGGCGGCCGGAAACGCGCTGCGCGCAAGCCGCCGAGACGCGCCAACAGGTTCGGCATCGTCGTGGCCACCGTGTTCGCGCTCGCCGGGCTGGCGCTGCTGCTGCTCGTACTCGCCCCCGACCTGCAGGCCCGCCACCAGTTCCTCGCGATGTCGGCCTCGTTCGCCCCGTACGGCTGGATCCTCTGGCTGGTCGCCGTCGTCGTCGGACTTGCGTCCACCCGCCGGCGGCTCGTCGTCGTGCCGCTGGCCATCGGGCTGGCCGCCCACAGCTTCCTCCTGCTGCCGTACCTGCCCGGCGCGCCGTCGGCGGTCGCGGGGCAGCGCGCGACGGTGGGGGTGCTGGAACTGAATCTCAACGTCGGCCTGGCCGACACCGACCAGCTCGCTGCCCAGATCGACCGGCGCCGTCCCGACGTCGTCGTCCTCGCAGAGGTCACCGACTCGACCCTGAAGGCCCTCAACACGAAGGCCTGGCGGACGCGAATGCCGTACCGCGTCGGCACCTCCGACACCGCAGCCGACCCGGCGACGGGCTACGAGGGTGCCGGCGGGACGCATGGTCCTTTCCCGGTTCGCGCTCACCGACCTCGGTCGGGCGAAGGACACCACCTACACCAACCTCGCGGTGCGGGTGGCGATGCCGGAGCACCCGTTCGTCCTCGTCGGCGCCCACCCGGTCAATCCGGAGCACGGGCTCAGCCGCTGGCTGCAGGACGGGCAGGCGCTCGCCCAGCTGGCAGTCGGCCCACACCAGCGAGCCGCTGGTCGTCGCCGGCGACCTGAACGCGACCGCCGAGCACCTGACGCTGCGGGAGCTCAAGGCCCGGGCGGGCCTCAGCGACACGGCAACCGGCCGGGGCTGGCACCCGACCTTTCCCGCCGACGCCTGGTACCCGCCGCTGATCCAGATCGACCACGTCCTGGTGTCAGCGGCGTTCACCACGACCGGGCTCGACACGTTCGCCGTGCCCGGCACCGACCACCGCGGACTGATGGTGCAGCCTCGCGGCGACCTGAGTCCGTCAGGCCGGGACGATGCTGACCAGCTTGCGGCGCCCGGACGATCACCTGACGCACGTCGCGTCCGGCCAGCGCCCGCTGCACCCCGGCGATCGGCCAGCGCGACGCGCAGTCAGTTCCGCCTCGGCGATCGACGGGGACACCTCGAGCTTGGCCCGCACCTTGCCCTGCACCTGCACGACGCAGGTGACCGACTCGGTGACCAGCAGCGCCGGGTCGACCTTCGGCCAGGCGGCGTTCGCCACCGACGGGGCGTGCCCCAGCGTCTCCCACATCTCCTCGGCCACGTACGGCGCGACCGTGCTGAGCGCGACGGCGATCGCCTCGACGGCCTCGCGGACGGCCGGTCGGCCGGGCCGGCGCCGCTGTCGATCACCTTGCGGGCGGCGTTGACCAGCTCCATGATCCGGGCGACGGCCACGTTGAACCGGTGCGTGTCGAGCGCCTCGGTCAGCTCGGCCACCGTCTTGTGGGTGACCCGGCGCAGGCCGAGGTCACCGGTCGCCGGGTCGGTGCCGGCGGGCTCGCGACGTCCTGGGCCAGGCGGTAGGCGCGCTGCAGGAACTTCAGCGAGGAGCCCGGGGACATGTCGGCCCAGTCGATGTCGTCCTCCGGCGGGCCGGCGAACACGACGGTCGTGCGGATCGCGTCCACGCCGAAGGCGTCGATCTGCTTGCCGAGGTCGACACCGTTGCCCAGCGACTTGCTCATCGCCTTGCCCTGGTTGATCACCTGGCCCTGGTTCATCAGGCGCGTGAACGGCTCGCTGAAGTCGACCAGGCCCAGGTCGTTCAGCACCTTGGTGAAGAACCGCGAGTACAGCAGGTGCAGGATGGCGTGCTCGACGCCGCCGACGTACTGGGCGACCGGCATCCACTTGGCGACTTCCGCCGGATCGAACGGGCCCTCGGTGTAGTTCGGGCGAGCAGTAGCGGAAGAAGTACCAGGACGAGTCGACGAAGGTGTCCATCGTGTCGGTGTCGCGCTTGGCCGGGCCGCCGCACTTCGGGCAGTCGACGTTCACCCAGTCGGTGGCCGAGGCCAGCGGGCTGGTGCCCTTGGGCTGCAGGCTCGGAGCCGCGCAGGTCGGGCAGGGTGACCGGCAGCTGGTCGTCGGGCACCGGCACCTCGCCGCAGGCCGGGCAGTGGATGATCGGGATCGGGCAGCCCCAGAACCGCTGCCGGCTGAGCAGCCAGTCGCGCAGCCGGAAGGTGATCGCGGACTCGCCGCGTCCCTCGCTCGCCAGCTGGGCGGTGATCGCAGCGATGCCGGCCTTCTTGTCGGCCAGGCCGTCCAGGCTCGGGGAGTTCACGTAGGCGCCGTCACCGGGCGTGGCGATCCCAGGTCTGGCCCGGGTCGGGCAGGCCGGTCTCGACGACCACCCGGACGGGCAGGTCGAAGGTGCGGGCGAAGTCCAGGTCGCGCTGGTCGTGGGCGGGAACGGCCATGACCGCGCCGGTGCCGTACTCGGCCAGCACGTAGTCGGCGGCGTAGACCGGCAGCTGCTCGCCGTTGACCGGGTTGATCGCGTGCACGCCGAGGAAGACGCCGGTCTTGGGTCGGTCGGTGGACTGCCGCTCGATCTCGGTCGCCTGCTTGGTCGCCTCCAGGTACTCCTCGAACGCCGGACGCTGCTCGTCGGTGACGATCTCCGCGGCCAGCGGCGCCTCGGGTGCGACGACGAAGAAGGTGGCGCCGTACAGGGTGTCGGGACGGGTGGTGAACACGGCGACCGGCTCGTCGCGTCCCTCGATGACGAAGTCGACCTAGGCGCCCTCGGAGCGGCCGATCCAGTTGCGCTGCATGGCCAGCACGCGGTCGGGCCAGCTGCCCTCGATGCCTGTCCATGTCGTCCAGCAGCCGCTGGGCGTAGTCGGTGATCTTGAAGTACCACTGGTTCAGCTTGCGCTTGGTGACGACGGCGCTGCAGCGCTCGCACAGGCCCTGCGACGACCTGCTCGTTGGCCAGCACGGTCTGGTCGTTGGGGCACCAGTTGACGTAGCTGTCCTTGCGGTAGGCCAGGCCCTTCTCGTAGAACCGCAGGAACAGCCACTGCGTCCAGCGGTAGTACTCCGGGTCGGAGGTGTGCAGGCGCCGCGACCAGTCGAAGCTCAGGCCGTACCGCTTGAACGAGCGTCGCCTGGGTCTCGATGTTGGCGTAGGTCCACTCGGCGGGGTGGGCGTCGCGGGCGATCGCGGCGTTCTCCGCGGGCAGGCCGAAGGAGTCCCAGCCGATCGGGTGCAGCACGTCGTAGCCCCGCAGGCGCCAGTAGCGGGCGACGACGTCGCCCATCACGAACGCCTCGGCGTGACCCATGTGCAGGTCGCCGGACGGGTAGGGGAACATGTCGAGCACGTAGCGGCGTTCCCTCGAGCCGTCGTCGAGCGGGGTGAAGGTGCCGTCCTCGTCCCAGAACGCGCTGCCACTTCTCCTGCGCAGCGCGGCGTCGTAGGTCTTGCGTTCGGCTTCGATGGTCACTTCTCGATCTCCTTCTTCTTGCACGCTCCCTGACGATCGGCATGAAAAAGCCCCTGCGGGCCGTCAGGCTCGCCAGGGGCCGCCGCGACTTCTGAGGAGTCGCGGCTACGGAAGCAGCAGGGATGCGCGATGCACGTGCAAATGATAACCGAATCGTCGCCGGCACCGCTCCGGCGCAATTGCTGGGCCAGACCGGGCCGGACGCTACCAACAATTGACTAGAAACGGCGGCCCCGCGCCTCCGCGAAGGCGCTTAGGCAAGCCTCACCTTGCTTGCGACAAGGGGAAATACCGATGAACCTGTGACTCATGGCGATCACTCTCAGCACCGACGCACCGGCAGCACCGCAGTCGCTTCTCCCAGCGACTCAACTGGCTGCGCGCCGGTGTGCTCGGTGCCAACGACGGCATCGTCTCCACCGCAGGCCTCGTGTTCGGCGTCGCCGGCGCCACCACCGACTCGGTCGCCCTGCTGATCGCCGGCCTCGCCGGCATGGTGGCCGGCGCCCTGTCGATGGCCGGCGGCGAGTACGTCTCGGTCAGCAGCCAGCGGGACAGCGAACTGGCCGCCATCCGCCAGCAGCAGGCCGAGCTCCACGCCGACCCCGAGGGCAAGCTGCAGCAGCTCGCCGGCCACTACGCCGAGCGCGGGCTCTCCCCCGAGCTGTCGCTGCAGGTGGCACAGGGAGCTCAGCGAACACGCAGCCCTCGACGCCCACGCCCAGGTCTTCCTCAACCTCGACGCCGACGAGCAGGTCTCCCCCTGGGCCGCAGCTCGGGCGTCCCTGATCGCCTTCATCGCCGGTTCGGTGATCCCGCTGGTGGCGATCATCACTCACCCCGCTCGGCATCCGGCTGCCGCTGACGGTCGCTGCCGTCCTCGCCGCGCTCGTCGTGACCGGTGTGGTCAGCGCCCGGCTCGGCGGGGCCCGCCCGCTGCGCGCCGTGATCCGCAACGTCGCCGTCGGCAGCCTCGCCATGGGCCTCACCTACCTGGTCGGCTGGCTCGTCGGCCAGCAACTGTGAACTGATCGGTCCAGCGCGGCCAGCAGTGGCTCACGGATGCGCGTCCCACGCCTGTGGCGGCACCACCTCCTCGTTGAGCCAGTCGAGCAGCGCTGCGATCGGCTCCAGCGGGTCGATCCGGTCCAGTTGCTCGAGGCACACCATCGCCAGCGCCCCGTCCCCGTTCTGCCACGCGGCCATGCCCAGCAGGCCGAGCACCGCCGGACGGTGGTCCGGGAGCGTGTGCCGGACGATCCGCGTCCACAGCGCCAGTTGGGCCTCGGCGTTCTCGACCGACAGGTGACGCAGCACCCGCACCTGCGCCTCCTCGTGCTGCACCAGCAGTGCCAGCCGCACGCTGTCCTCGCGGTCCGGCAGCCGGGACGCGGCCAGCAGGCGGCGCAGGATGCGGCGCCGCCCGCGAGCACCGAGACGGTCGAGCGCGATCTCCGCGGCACCGATGCGGGCGCGCGAGGTCGTCGACCTCGTCGTCGGGGGGACCGGCGATGCCCGCCGCCAGTGCCCTCCGCGACGGCCGCACGGGCAGCCCCAGCACGGCCGCCTCGGCAGCAACGGGTGCCACCGTTGCGCTGATCGGCCCGGTCGGGCCGTCGGGCTCGTCAGAGCGCCACCTGTCGAGCCCCACCTGCAGCAGCCGCTGGACCCGCACCTGCCCGCCGAGTGCTGCGCAGGCGCCCAGCACGTCCCAGGCGAGGTCGTCGTCGCCGGTGTAGGCGATGAACCAGGCACCTGCCGCCGGGTAGCGGTCGAACAGCCGGCACACCAGGGCCTCCGGGGAGCCCCGGCCGGAGACGGCGCTGAGGTCGACCCGTGCGGTCACCTCCACGCGGCCGTCCTCGATCACGATCACCACCAGGGAATCCTCGGGATGGAACCCGATCAGGTACGGCACAAGGCCGATCAGGTCATCGATGTTGTGCACGGCCAGCCGGGCCTGCGGCTCTGAGATGCTCACGTCCTTCGATCATCGGCAGGCCTCGGGCCGCAGTCGCCAGCCGTCCACAGGCCCAGCGGGCCCGGAGGAAGTTGTCCACAGCTTGCGCACGGCAGCAGCGGGTAGCCTTGTCGCCGATGAGCCAGCAGCCACCAGCACACCCCTTCGGCGAACCGCCGCAGGGCTCCTCGACGTCGCCCACCGCCCCCCAGCTGGGATGGACACCCGCCCCGCTGTCCGACGGTTCGCGGCCGTCGGTCGGTGCTCGCCCCGAGTCGACCGAGCCCGGGGCTCCCCTGGGTGGGCCGGCCCTGCGGTCGGTGAACATCGACGAGTTCGCCCCGCCGCGATCGCGACTGCCGCTGCTGGTGACCCTCGTCGTGCTGGTCGTCGCAGCGCTCATCTGGGGCGCGACGCTGCTGCGTCCCGCCTCCTCGGCAGCCACGGCCCCCAGCCCGAGCCCATCGCCGAGCAGGACGTCGAGCGCGTCCGGCCTGCCGTTCCTGAGCCCGGACGAACGTTTCTCCGGCCGCTGGGAGATCGTCGACCATCGCTGGACCGACTCCGGCCTCGAGGTCGAGATCACCCTCGCAGCGGAGCGCGGCCCGGTCGAACTACTCGTTCGTCGCGTTCAACAACGCCGGTGTGGACGCCACCGAGTCCACCGCGGGCTCGCAGCAGCCGCAGTTCTCCGGACGAGCCGATCCCGAGCGGGCAGACAGGAGACCGGCTGGCTGTTCTTCCCGATCGAACGCGGTCCGGCGACGATCATCCTTGCCACCTCCGGCGGCAACCAGATGTCGGCCCTGGCGGTCAGCGGCTGACGGTCGCGCCCCTGCCTCCCGGGGTGGAGTGCGCCAGCCGCTAAGGTGAAACGGTGACGCCGCCGAAGACCGTGCTCAACATCGGCATCTTCACCGACGACTTCTATCCCGAGTCGGGTGGCGTCTGCGCGATCGATCCAGCTCCAGCTGCAGCAGCTCAGCGCTGCCGGACACCGGGTCACCCTCTTCGCACCGGACAAGGAGCTCACCCCGCCGACCGAGGCCGCGTGGGAGGGCCTGCCGTACTGGCGGGCGCCGGGATCGCCGAGCTACCTCTGCTCGCTGCAGGTGGGCCGGCGCCTGGCGCGCCGGATCGCCTCGGACCACCCGCTGGACGTCGTGCACTCCCAGAACGAGCGCGGCTCGATCTTCCTCGCCGCCCAGGTCGCCGACGAGCTCGACGTGCCGCACGTGCACACGTTCCACTCCAACTACGTCGGCACGCACCGCAGCACCCCGATCGCCTCCGGGCTGAACTCCCTGACCTACCTCGACTGGTCGGGGCGCTGGCTGCGTCGGGCGGCTCGCGCCACGGGCGGGCAGTCGGACCTTCCCCAGTGATCCGGACGCTGCCGTCGACTCCGTCGTTCGCCCGGCGCGACTGGCGCAGCCTCGCCCGGCTCGCTTCCGCGGTGGACGACTTCACCTCGCCGGCCGGCTTCGTCGTCGACACGATCGATCGACGCCTCCGCCGGCACCCTTGCCGGACGGGGTCACGTGGTGGCCTCCGGCGTGCCTGACGCGTTCGTGCACGTGGAGCGGAAGCGCCCGCGCGGCGAGGTGACACGGTTCCTCAGCTGCGGCCGGCTGTGCCCGGAGAAGCGGGTCGACGCCATCGTTGACGCCTTCGGCCGGCTCGGGCGCGACGACGCCGAACTGCACATCGTCGGCACGGGCCCGACCGAGGGCGCCCTGCGCCAGAAGGCCGCGCGGATCCGGCACGGCAAGGTGCGGTTCCTCGGCCACTTCGACGACGCCGAGCCTGATCGCCCAGGAGATCGCGGACGCCGACGTGTTCGTCCTTGCCTCCTACCGCTTCGACACCCAGGGCATGGTGCTGGCAGAGGCCGCTGCGGCCGGGACGCCGATCCTGTACTGCGACGACCGGCTCACCGTCGGCGTCGGACCGGACAACGCGCTGCTCACCGGGCACGAACCGGGCGAGCTCGCCACGGGCATGCGAGCCCTGCTGGACGCCCCGGAACGGCTGGAGACGATGTCTGCGGCCGTCGCGGGAACGGGGACGGGTGCTGACCCCGGCAGCCATGCGGGACAACTACCTGGCCGTGTACCGGAAGGCGATCGCCGCGCGGTAGCTGCCGCACCCTGCTCGTCCGGACTCCTGCCTTCCCGGCCGCTGACGCGTCCGTGGCGGTAGTCGTCTACTGGCGCTCGAGTTCCTCGGCTGCGGCAACTTCCTCGGCTGCCGCAACGTTGCGGGCGGTCTCTGCGCGCGCCGCGATCTGGTTGTGCTGAGCCTCCGGGTGGTACTTGGACAGGATGACGACCCCGCCGACGGCGACGGCGCCGCTGATCAGCATGCCCACCGCGTCCGTCCAGCCAAGCCGGACACCCTCGCCGAGAACAGCCAGGCCGAAGGTGACCGCAACGATCGGGTCGGTGGTGGTCATCGAGCCCACCACGATCTCTGCCGGGCCGTTGGCATAGCCCTGCTGGACCATCCAGCCGCCGACCAGGTAGCAGACCAGCAGGAAGCCCGACGACCGTCCAGAACAGCGGGCGGCCGAGGAAGTTGCCCGAGCGCACCAGCTCGGAGACGGTCTTCACCATCGCCGACGACAGGCCGTAGAAGAACGAGCCGCCCGAGGCCCACATGAGGCAGCGGATCGCGGGCGAACCGAAGCGTCCCAGGTAGCCGAGGACGCCTCCGACGGTGAACACGATCAGGCTGGCGACGATGATGCGCGTGGGCGGGAGTTCGGTGTCCGGAGCGGCCGTCGATGCCGAGAACAGCGTGAACACGACGATGCCGAGGATCGTCAGGGCGACGGCGCCCCAGATCACCTTGCTCGGGACGGAAGTGGTGGATCTTTGCCGCCAGCAGCACCGCCCACGGGACGGCGAGGATGCCGACCGGCTGCACGACGGTCACCGGCGCCATCATCAGCCCGACGATGTGCATGCTCGCCCCGGTGGCGACCGTGGCGAGGCCGAGGAGCCAGCGCGGGTTGCGGACGAGGGCCCAGATCTGGCGCGACCCCCATCGAGCGGTTCTCTGCCGTCTGGTCCACCGACCGGCTCACCGCCAGGTGCTGGATGGTCGATCCGCCGGCGAACAGGAACGACGCCACAACGACGATCGCGATGGCCAGCGGGATGTTCTGATCGAAGATCGAGAACCCCGGACCCATCAGAGGAATCGGGTTGGTCATCTGAGCCTGTCTGTGAGCAACGGCAGAGCGGCAAGCCTACCGGAGGCCGAGACCAGCGTAATTCGCCCCGACAACGGGCTCAGCGCTGCTCGGAGAAGCGGACGGCAGCCCGGAACTGGGCAGCGACGGTAGCGCCGAGGCTGAGCGGCCAGCGGTGCATCACGTAAGCGTTGGCCTCGTCGACGCCGAGCTGGCGGGTGGAGTTGCCGGACCGCACCCACAGTTCCGGCCCGGCTCCCTTCCCGCTGCGCAGGTACACCGGACGCGGCGACGGCTCGCAGGTCAGCCGGCAGACCACCGGCTCGCCGGTCGCGTCGGCCATGGTCGCGAACTCGATGCCGACAGCGGCCGCGGCGTTCTGGCCGAGGCTCGTTGACAGCAGGTCACGCAGGAACAGCTCGTAGCGGTCGGCGTCCGGCACCTTCAGCGTGGCGTAGTCGGCCTCCAGCCCGAGGGGCGTGCCCGCGTCGTCCACCCCCACCAGCAGGGTGCCGCCGTCACCGTTGAGGAAGCCGCAGACGGTCTTCGCGATCACCAGTTCCATCCGGTCGTCCTTCGCACCGGTGTGCAGGTTGACGCGGGCTGTGGACTTGAACTCGACCCGGTCGGACTCCCCCGCAGCGAGGAGCTCGGCCACCGAAGCCCGCTGGGGGTGCTGGAAGTGGGCGGCGATCGCGCCGTAGATCGCGATGCCTGCGATCGACATGCCGAGGGCGAGCAGGATCGACATCAGGCCCCACGGCGTGGCCTGCGGCGAGATCCAGCCGGCGATGAGCAGGCCGACGGCCGTGCCGATGATGGAGATCACGATCGACGTCGCCACGCCCAGCCGGGCCCTGCCGCGCAGCACCCAGCGGGCGAACGCGCCGAACGCCCAGGCGACGAGCAGGACGATCGGGAGTGCTGCGGCGATCAGCCAATCCACGGGAATCGTTGTGCTCATGACGGTGCCGCCGTCCGCCGGTTCTCGAAGGTGGCAAGGGCAAGGGCGATCGCGCTGGCCAGCAGGGCTCCGGCCAGCGTCGCCAGGGCCCGCTCGGACGCGATCTGGAACGGGTTCCCCGCAGAACCCAGCAGGACGACAGCGGGGGTCATGAACAGCACCTGCCGCGTGTAGTCCCCGGCGAGGGCGTAGCGCGCTGCTGAGCACCGTGCTGACCACGAGGAGCACCAGCAGTGCCCACAGCGGAAGGAAGACGGCCGCGGCCAGGGCGAGCAACGCGCCCCCGACGGTGCCGAGCACCCGCTCGACGGACTTCTTCATCGTCTGGTCGTCGAAGGGGCGCAGCACGGCGGTGAGGGTGAGCGCCACCCAGTAGCCGTGGGGAATCTCCCACACCCCGACGAGGTAGACGACGGCGCCGACGGACGACCGCCATCACGGCGGCGTGCCGCCAGGCCCGCCGTTGCTCCACGCCTGCGGCGGGAGGCGTGCGGGGCAGCCGGGTGGCGACAGCAACGACGAGGGCACCGCCGAACAGCATCCAGATCGCGGTCCTGCCCGGCTGGAACTCACCGGGAACGAGCACGAGCACCGCGACGACGGTGGGCACCATGGCCAGCAGCCCGTCCTGCAGGATCCCGGCGGGCGCGACCAGCAGGCAGCACAACACGACGAAGAAGGCTGCGGCGAGCGGTTGCCCGCGCAGGGCCACGGCCACACCGCCGGCCATCGCCGCCGGCACAGCGAGGGCGAGCGAGTGCAACGGTCGCAGGCTGAGTGCCGGGCGAAGCGAGGCCATGACGCCCATGCCGAGGGCGAGCGCGCCCTGCGTCCCGCCCGCGAGGTAGGCGACGACGATCGCTGCGACGAGGACAACCGTGGCGACAGCGCTCAGCATCACGGCCTGCCGAGGCACCGCCCATGCGCCCAGCCGTCCCGTCATGAGTCGAGAGCGTAGCGGCTGGGCCCGGTTCAGACTGTCACCAGCCGCCGCCACCGCCGCCGCCGAAACCGCCGCCGCCGGAGAAGCCGGAGCCCCCGCTGGTTGCTGCGGTCGCGTGCTGCATGGAGGAGGACATCGTGCTCGCCAGGCTGTCCATCGAGCTGGCGAAGCTGTGGGCGCTGAAGCCGTACCCATAGCCGTAGCCGACGTACCACGGGGTGTCGAAGGTGTAGCGGCCCTGTGCCGCGAGCTGCTCGAAGACCTTGGTCCAGCGCTCGGCGACGCCGAACATGATGGCGTAGGGCAGGTAGCGGGAGAAGACGTCGATGCCTTCCTCGAACTTGATCTGGTCGGCCTCCGCCGTCCGCAGGTACAGCTCGAAGCCGCGCGCCTGGGCGAGCATGGCCGAGCCGGTCGGCCGACCGTGCGCCGAAGTGGTTGTTCATCAGCAGCACGCCGATCCCGAGGACGATGCCGGCGAGCCCGACCAGCCCCCAGCCGAACAGCCCGAACAGCAGGCCGAGTCCGACGCTGGCTGCGATGATCACGATCCCGACGAGGAACGCGACGCCGCGCACGGTCGCGGGGTTCCTGGTGAACCAGCCGAGTTCCTTGGTGACCCGGGCGTGCAGGTTCTCGCGCGCCTTCGTCAGCAGGCCGGCGTACTGCGGATCGCGCAGGTCGTCGGTGGTGACCGGGTTCCCGCCGGAGAACATCTTGGAGAGCAGGGCCTTCTCGTAGTGGGCCAGCTGGTCGGCGCCGCCGCCGCGCTCGCCGGTGAGGCGGGTGAAGGTCCAGTCCTTGCCGTCGCCCTGTTCGATGCGCAGGTGGCCGCGGACGGCGAGGTCGATCACGGTCGCGGTGACGTCCTTGTTGTCGGCCGTCGCGTCGACCAGCGTCCCGATCTCGCCGGGACGGGCGCCCGCCGGCGGCTGGAACTGGACGGCAACCGGTGCCTTGCCGGTGTCGTGGCCGACGGAGACCTGCTGGTTCGCGGCAGGGACGACGCCGGGCGTCAGGCCCAGGTACACCTGGTCGCGCGCGCCGCGCCGCGTCCGACGGAAGAGGAAGGCGAGGCCGAGCGCTGCGAGAGCAGCGGTGACGCCGCCGGTCAGCGGGGTGACCGGGAACATGTTCCCGATCGTGAAGCGGCGCTCGATGCGGGCCTCGGCGCCGGTGAAGGTGCCGGCGGGGAAGCCGGCGGTGACCTGCATGCCGCTGCCGTTGCCGACGTCGGTGGCCGAGAAGCTCGCAGCAGACCCCGACTGGGTGGCAGTGCAGGGGGTCGTGTAGTCGTAGCCCGTGAAGCAGGCGGTCCGGCTGACGGCGGCAGGCCCGGCGACGGTGACGCGACGCCTTGTCGATCGGCACCTCCCAGCCGTTGCCGACCGCGTTCCAGTTGAACTCGTCCAGCCCCGACTGCGCCTGCTTGGGGGCGATCAGTCCGCGGATCGTGTAGTTCACCTGGTAGGTCTGCACGCCGTTGAAGATGCCGGTTCTCGTTGCCGACCCGCACCAGCAGGTTGCCGTCCTGCTCCTCGGTCTGCACCTCGGCGTTGGCGCCGCTGGGGCTGCTCACGTCCCCGATGGTCATGTCGAGCATGCGCCAGTGGTCGGGATCGTTGCGCGATCTCCTGCCGCAGCGGGAAGAACAGCTTCGGCCCGTGGCCACCGTCACTGCCGAAGTCGTAGGTGAGGTTCAGCTGCACGGCCGTTGTGCCGGACGCCGTCGACGGTCGCGCTGACGCGGTAGTCGGTGATCGTCCCGTCCCCGACGTCCGCGTGCGCCTCCGTCGGCACGGCGGCCAGGGGTGCGAGAACAAGGAACAACGCGAGCAGAGCCATACAGAACCGCTTCATGACCCGAGAGTAACAACGGAAGGCCGCCCGCTCCTCAGGTGGCAACCCCGGTCCGTCCCCGATCCCGTCCGGCGCGTCGCTATCCTGACCGCAACGAGCCAGGGGGTGTGATGACGGGTCAGGCGGTGACCGCCGAACTGCTCGCCGTCGTCGTCGCCATGGTCGACGGGCGCCCGTCGGTGCTGACCCTCGGCGAACCGCCCCGGCTGCCCGCCGGTCCGCTGCTGCCCAGCCACCGGTCGCTCCAGGCGGCCACCCGCACCTGGGTCGAGGAGCAGACCGGACGCCGGCTGGGCTACCTCGAGCAGCTGTACACCTTCGCCGACCTCGACCGTGAGGGCGTCGGCGAGCTGCGTCCGATCTCGGTCTCCTACCTCGGTCTCACCACCCCCGGCGAGGAGCCGGGCATCGGCGGCTGGCAGGACTGGTACGCCCTGCTGCCGTGGGAGGACAGGCGCACCGACACCCGCGCGCTGGACGCCTTCGCCCCGCACCTGTGGCGCTGGGCCGCCTCCGACCGTGCGCTCGAGGCGGAGCGGCGCCAGCGGGTGGCGATCACCTTCGGCCTCGACGGGCAGCGCCTGGCAGCCCGACCTGGTGCTGCAGCGCTACGAGCTGCTCTACGAGAGCGGGCTCGTGCCCGGAGTCGCCGGCGGAGTGGCGCCGTCCGGCGGCGGAGCTGGCCCCCGGGGACCGCATGCTCGGCGACCACCGTCGCGTGCTGGCCACCGGCCTCGCCCGGCTGCGGGCCAAGATCGGCTACCGGCCCGGTCGTGTTCGAGCTGCTCAGCCCGACCTTCACGCTGCGCCAGTTGCAGGACTGCGTCGAGGCGCTCGCCGGCCGCGCCGTGCACACCCAGAACTTCCGCCGCCTGATCGAGCAGCAGGCCCTGGTCGAGGAGACCGGCGAGGTGGACGCCGACACCGGCGGACGCCCCGCGCGGCGCTACCGCTTCCGCCGCCAGGTGCTGCAGGAGCGCAGCGTCGCCGGCACCAAGCTGCCGACCACCCGGTCCCGCTGACGCGGCCGCGGTTCCGTCCGCGATCGCGAGTCGGGAATATCCGTCCGGATCGGCTTTTGCTCAGATGTAGCATAAGGCGCCAAGTAGCTCTGCGAAGGGGGATCCCGATGACAACGCTGACCGCAGCCGACCTCTACCCGAAGGTGGCGCACGTCGTGCCGGCCGTCGAGTGGGCCACCATGGCCGACGACGTGGACGCGATCATGCGGCTGAAGCAGGAACGCAACGCCGTGATCCTCGCCCACAACTACATGACCCCGGAGATCTTCCACGGCGTCTCCGACATCGTCGGCGACTCCCTCGCGCTGGCCCGTGAGGCCATCGACGTCGAGGCCGACGTCATCGTGCTGGCCGGCGTCCACTTCATGGCCGAGACCGCCAAGCTGCTCAACCCGTCCAAGACCGTGCTGATCCCCGACCTGCGCTCCGGCTGCTCGCTGGCCGAGTCGATCACGCCGGAGGACGTCCGCGCGCTGCGGCGCCGCGCACCCCGGCGTGCCGGTGGTCACCTACGTGAACACCTCCGCCGCGGTGAAGGCCGAGTCCGACATCTGCTGCACCTCCGGCAACGCCGTCAAGGTGATCGAGAGCCTCGGCGTGCCGAAGGTGATCATGATCCCCGACCGGTTCCTGGCCGCCAACATCGCGCGGCAGACCGGCGTCGAGGTGATCGTCCACCCGGGCGCCTGCGAGGTGCACGAGCGGTTCACCCCCAGCGACATCCGCCAGGTGCGCGCTCGAGAACCCCGGCATCACCGTGCTGGCCCACCCCGAGTGCCCGCCCGAGGTGGTGGACGAGGCCGACTTCGCCGGCTCGACCGCCCAGATGGTGAAGTTCGTGGACGCCAAGCGCCCGCTGAAGGTGGCCCTGATCACCGAGTGCTCGATGAGCGACAACGTCGTCGGAGGCCTACCCCGACATCGAGTTCATCCGGCCGTGCAACCTGTGCCCGCACATGAAGCGCAACACCCTCGCCGCCATCCGGCACGCGCTGGAGACCATGACCAACGAGGTCACCGTCCCCGCCGATGTGGCCGACCGCGCGCGGCTGGCCGTCGAGCGGATGCTGGCGGTGGGCAAGTGACCATCGCCAAGCTCAGGCAGCGAGGTCGAGGCCGGCTGCCCGGTCATCATCGGGGCCGGCCTCGCCGGCCTGACCGCCGCCATCGAGCTCAGCCCGCTGCCCTGCATCGTGCTCAGCGCCGGCGCGGTCAGCACCGGCACCTCCACCGGCTGGGCCCAGGGCGGCGTCGCGGCCGCCGTCGGACCCGACGACGACCCCGCACTGCACGCCGCCGACACCCTCGCCGCCGGCGCCGGCCTCTGCGAGCCCGACGTGGTGCGGGCCATCACCGGCCGCAGCACCGGACGCGATCGCCTGGCTCGCCGAGCCAGGGCGCCGAGTTCGACCGCGCAGCCGGACGGCACCCTGCGCCTCGGGCTCGAGGGCGCCCACAGCCGCCGCCGGATCGTGCACGCCCACGGTGACCGCACCGGCGCCGAACTCCTGCGAGACCGTCGTGGACGCGGCCCGCGCGCTGCCGTCGGTCTCGCTGTGGGACCACTCCCCCGCCCGCGAGATCCTCACCGAGGGCGGACGCGTGTCCGGCGTCCTCGTCGACACCCCCGACGGCCCCGTCGAACTGCGCACCGAGATCGTGCTGCTGGCCACCGGCGGCATCGGCGGCCTGTTCAGCCACACCACCAACCCGCTGTCCTCCCGCGGCCAGGGCCTCGCCCTCGCGCACCGTGCCGGCGCCGACGCTGCGCGACGTCGAGATGGTGCAGTTCCACCCGACCGCCCTCGACGTCGGCATCGACCCGATGCCGCTGGTCAGCGAGGCCGTCCGCGGCGAGGGCGCGATCCTGGTCAACGAGCTGGGCCAGTGGGTGCTGAAGAACCCGCTCGTCGGCGCGCGACGTCGTCTCCCGGGCCGAGTGGGCCCAGCTCCAGGCCGGCCACCGGGTCTTCCTCGACGCCACCAAGGATCCCGGCGAGCGCTTCGCCGAGCTGTTCGGCTCGATCTACGCGACCGCGCCGCGAGGCCGGCCTCGATCCGTCCAAGGACCTGCTGCCCGTCCGGCCCGCCGCCCACTACCACATGGGTGGGGTGCTGGTGGAGCTCACCGGCGCGACCACCGTGCCCGGCCTGTACGCGGCCGGCGAGGTCGCGTCCACCGGGCTGCACGGCGCCAACCGGCTGGCCAGCAACTCCCTGCTCGAAGCCGTCGTCTGCGGACGCTGGGTGGCCCAGCACTGGCGCACCCTCGGCCTCGCCGCCGGCGCGCCACCGGCCAGCCCGGACCTATCCCGGCTTCGAGTGGAGCGGCACCCCCGACCCCGTCGTCGCGCAGGTGCGCACCATCGTCAGCGCCGGGGCCGGCGTGCTCCGGGACGCCGACGGCCTGCGGACGGCGCTCGCACGCCCTCGAAGGCCTGCGCCACAACGACGCCGGCCTGGTCGGCCACCTGCTGGTCGATGCCGCGCTGCGCCGCGAGGAGTCCCGCGGCGGCCACACCCGCCTCGACTTCCCCGCCGACGGCCGAGGTCGGCGAGCACATCCTCACCCTCCCCACGCCGTTCCACCGTCGACTTGCCGGACGAGTGGCGCGCGGGCGGGGGTGGCTGCGCGATGAGGTCACTGCCCCGCATCGTGATCGAGCCGCTCGTCCGGGCGGCGCTGCTGGAGGACCTCGGCCGCGCCGGTGACCTCACCAGCGACTCCACCATCGGCGCCGACGAGACGGCCACGGGTGGCGCTGGTCTCCCGGGAGCCGGGCGTCATCGCCGGCACCGACTGCGCCCGCCTGGCCTGGGAGCTGGTCGACCCGCGGATCGTCGTGTCCGACCTGCTGCCCGACGGCAGCCGCGTCCAGCCCGGCACGGTGATCGGCACCATCTCCGGTCCCGCGCGCGGCCTGCTCAGCGGTGAACGCGTCGCGCTGAACTTCCTCGGCCACCTGTCCGGGGTGGCCACCGGCACCGCCACCATCGCCGACGCGATCGCGCACACGCAGTGCCAGGGTGGCCGACACCCGCAAGACCATCCCGGGCCTGCGGGCGCTGCAGAAGCACGCCGTGAGGGCCGGCGGCGGCAGCAACCACCGCTTCGGCCTCGACGACGCCGTGCTGATCAAGGACAACCACATCGCCGTCGCCGGCGGCGTCGGCGGAGGCCGTCCGGCGCGCGAAGGCCGGCGTCGGGCACCTGGTGAAGATCGAGGTGGAGGTCGACTCGCTGGCCCAGCTGGCCGAACTGCTCCCCCTGGGCGTGGACGCCGTCCTGCTCGACAACATGGGCCCCGACCTGGTGCGCGAAGCCGTGCGCCATGGTCGCCGGCCGGCTGATCACCGAGGCGTCCGGACGGATCACCCCGGAGACGGCCGTCCCGCTCGCCGAGGCCGGCGTCGACCTGATCTCGGTCGGCTGGCTGACCCATTCGGCCCACGTGCTCGACATCGGCCTCGACTACGCCGGCTGATAACGGGGTACACGAAAGGGGACAGTCCCCTTCGTGTCCGCTTCCGATACGGGGCTGTCCGACCGAAGGGACTGTCCCCTTCGTGTCGCGTCAGGCTGGCGGAGGATCGCCTCGGCCGTGCGGCGACCGGAGACGAGGGCGCCCTGGATGGACGCGGTGTCGCGGTGGTCGCCGCAGACGAACAGGCCCGGTCCGTAGCTGATCTCGCGACGCACCTCCAGGGGCGGCAGCATCACCGGGAGCGCGTTCGGGATCGCGTGGGTGGCCAGCAGCTCCCAGCCGTCCGTCGGGCAGTCGTAGAGCGAGGCCAGCTGGCTGCGCACCAGCGCCTCCGCCGGCACCTCGTCGGCCAGCAGCGCCGTCGCCTGCACCAGGTGGCGTCCGGCCGGCGCATAGCTCGGAGCGGCGTTGGAGACCACGGCCGTGTTCACCACCGGCCCGGTGCCGTGGCGCCCGTCCAGCATCAGCAGCTTGTGCTTCACCGGGGCGGACGGGGCGGAGAACCACCACGTGACAAGGCCCTTCATCGCCGGCACCGGCGCACCGGTGAGCCGTCCGGCCGTCACCGGGTCGGTCGCGACGACCACGACCGGAGCGTGCGCCTCGCCGTCGGGCAGGGTCACCGTCCAGCCGGCACCGTCGGACTCGACAGCACTCACCGGCGCCTCCAGCTCGGGCGCGACGGCGAGGTGCGCGGCGAGCTGGTGGCGCGATCGCGGCCATGCCCTGGGTGGGCAACCCGGGCGTGCCGAGGCTGAACGAGCGCACCAGCAACCGCGCGAACCGGGCCGACGTGCTGCCGTCGGTCTCGGCGAGGACGCCGGCGAGGAACTGCTCGAACACCTCCGTGCGCAGCGGGCCGTGGAAGCCGGCGGCGTCGAAGGAGTCGGCGAGGCTCGCGTCCGGGGCGGAGAGCAGCCGGGGCACCGGACCCAGCGCCGGCGCTGCCCAGCGGGCCAGAGCGGCCCAGGCGCCGAAGTCGGCGTACGGGCCGCGGACAAGCCCGCCGACGCCGCCGAAGGAGGCCTCCAGCACCACCAGCTCGCTGTCGCGGCGCACGGCCACGCCGCGTCCGAAGCGCTGCAGGCCGAGGGCCGCGAGGTCGAGCTGGCTGCGGGCGTCCGGATAGGCGGGGTTGAGCAGCTGGAAGCCGCGGTCGAGCCGGAAGCCGTCCACCAGGTCGGTCCGCACCCGTCCGCCGATCCCGTCGGAGGCCTCGAGCACGCGCACGCTGCGTCCGGCCGCTGTCAGCACACGCGCGCACTGCAGCCCTGCGAGACCCGCGCCGATCACGATCACGTCGGTCATGGGCAGCGCAGCCTCGCAGCACGCCCGGCAGCCCTCGACCGATGGCCTGCGACGCCCGCAGGTCGTCCGCGCGACAAGCGCCTCGACGCCCTCGTGCGTGCAGGGCGTCGGCATCGGCCATTGAGATCGATGTTTGCGCCGCGGACGGTTTCACCGTTGTAACCGGACTTGGTTACGGTGGCCCAATGACTGCCGACATCGTTCCCGAGTCGCTGGCCGCAACTGGCCCGATCCCGACCGGCCCGATCCCGACCGACGAGAGCCCGATCACCGAGGCACACCGGGTAGGGCCGCTCTTCCAGCCGACGCACCCGCTGGCTCTTGCTCCGGTGAGTGCCCCGCCCCATTCCGTTGACGGCTTCGTCCGCGAATTCCTGCGCGAGCTCAACACCGGACAGGGCGTTGCGCTCTCGCGCTCCACCGTCAACGACCAGTACCTGGCGCTCGCCCGCACCGTCCGTCACTACCTGATGGCGCGCTGGCTCGAGACGCTCAAGCACAACCGGTCGTCCAAGGCCAAGACCGTCGGCTACCTCTCCGCGGAGTACCTGCTCGGACGGCAGCTGGGCAACGCCCTGCTGGCCACCGACCTCAACGACGTTGCGGAGAAGGCTCTCGCGGCCTGCGGGCTCGACCTGCCGACGCTGCGCGCCCAGGAGGTCGAGCCCGGCCTGGGCAACGGCGGCCTCGGACGGCTCGCCGCCTGCTTCATCGACTCCCTCGCCACGATGAGCGTCCCCTGCATCGGCTACGGCATCCGCTACGAGTACGGCATCTTCCGCCAGACCTTCGTCGACGGCCGCCAGGTGGAGCAGCCGGACACCTGGCTCGCGCTCGGCGGCCCGTGGGAGTTCCCGCACCCGGAGGCGGCGGTCGAGGTCGAGTTCGGCGGTCACACCGAGACCTACGACGACAACGGCACCGAACGCACCCGCTGGGTTGCCAGCTGGAACGTGCTGGGCATCCCCTACAACTACATGGTTCCCGGCTACCAGAACGGCCGCGTGAACACGCTGCGGCTGTGGAGCGCGCAGGCCACCAAGGCGTTCGACCTGGCCATCTTCAACTCCGGCGACTACGCCGAGGCCGTCCGCGCGCAGACGTTCGCGGAGAACATCACCAAGGTGCTCTACCCCGAGGACTCCACGCCGCAGGGCAAGGAGCTGCGCCTGCAGCAGCAGTACTTCTTCGTGGCCTGCTCGCTGCGCGACTTCATCGAGCAGATGCTGGAGGACGACTTCGACCTGCACCACCTGCCCGAGCGGATCGTCTTCCAGCTCAACGACACCCACCCGGTGATCGCCGTCCCCGAGCTGATGCGCATCCTCGTCGACGAGAAGAAGTTCGACTGGGACGAGGCCTGGGCCGTCACCAGCAAGTGCTTCGCCTACACCTGCCACACCCTGCTGCCCGAGGCGCTGGAGACCTGGTCGGTGGAGCTGATGGGACGCCTGCTGCCGCGCCACCTCGAGATCATCTACCGCATCAACGACGAGTTCCTCGAGAAGGTCCGCGAGACCTACCCCGACGACGAGCTGCGCGCCCGCCGGATGTCGATCGTCGCCGACTACCCGTCCCGCGCGGTGCGGATGGCGTTCCTCGCCACCGTCGCCGGCATCAAGGTCAACGGCGTCGCAGAGCTGCACTCGCAGCTGCTCGCCGAGAAGGTGCTGCCGGACTTCTCGCAGTTCTTCCCGGACAAGTTCACCAACGTCACCAACGGCGTCACCCCGCGCCGGTTCGTCAAGCTCGCGAACCCGTTCCTCTCCAACCTGATCACCGACACCATCGGCGTCGGCTGGGTGACCGACCTCGACCGGCTCGCCGAGCTGGAGCCGTACGCAGAGGACGAGGACTTCCGCCGCGCCTTCCGCAAGGCCAAGGAGCAGAACAAGACCCGGCTCTACTCCATCCTGCGCACCCGCGACGGCATCGACCTGCCCGAGGGCCACCTGCTGGACGTGATGGTCAAGCGGCTGCACGAGTACAAGCGGCAGACGCTGAAGCTGCTGCACGTGGTGACGCTGTACGACCAGATCATCTCCGGCCGCGTCGACCCGAAGGACGATCCTGCCGCGCACGGTGGTGTTCGGCGCCAAGGCAGCCCCGGGCTACCGGATGGCCAAGGACACGATCGCGCTGATCAACGCCGTCGCGGCCACCATCAACGCCGACAAGCGGGTCGGCCGGACGGCTGGCCCTCGCCTTCCCCGCGAACTACAACGTGACGCTGGCGGAGAAGCTGATCCCTGCCGCCGACCTGTCCGAGCAGATCTCGCTCGCCGGCATGGAGGCGTCCGGCACGGGCAACATGAAGTTCGCCATGAACGGTGCGCTCACCATCGGCACCGATGACGGCGCGAACGTCGAGATCCGGCGGTTCGTCGGCAACGACAACTTCTTCCTCTTCGGCATGCTCGAGCCCGAGGTGGAGGCCCTGCAGGCTTCCGGCTACCAGCCGTCCAAGCTGTACGAGGAGGACGCCGACCTGAAGGCGGCCATCGACCTGATCGCGTCCGGCGCGTTCTCCGACGGCGACCGCGGCACCTTCGAGCCGGTCGTCTCCAACCTGCTCTACCAGGACCGGTTCATGGCGCTGGCCGACTACCGCTCCTACCTCGAGGCGCAGGCAGAAGGTGGAGAAGGCCTACGTCAACAAGGAGGCCTGGACGAAGTCGGCGATCCTCAACGTCGCCCGCTCCGGCTACTTCTCCTCCGACCGGTCGATGCGCGACTACCTGGGTCGTATCTGGGGAGCCTCGCCCGACCACTGAGTCCTGGCGCGAAATGGGGACGGTTCCTTTTCCCGCCAACTGCACCGGCCAAGGGTGCCGTTTGGTGGGAAAAGGAACCGTCCCCTTCGTATGCCGCCCTAGGCCCGCCTCGTCAGGGCAGGGGGACGGAGACCAGGCGGTCATCGCCCTGGCGTGGGTTGCCGCGGGCGGTGTTGTTGGTGAGGACGAGCAGGTTCTCGCCGACGATGGTGACGTCACGGATGCGTCCGAGGCCGTTGAGGAACACCGTCGGAGTCGGTCATGCCGTCGCCGGAGCGTGAGGTCTTCCAGACGCGCTCCCCGCGCAGGGCTGCGAGGTAGACCGTCCCGTCTGCGGTCACGGCGATGCCGCTGGGGGACGCCTCCGAGGTCCGCCAGACCAGGAGCGGGGTGATCAGGCCGGGCTGCTTGGTCTCCCCTTCCGACCCGGGCCAGCCGTAGTTGCCGCCGCGCTCGATCAGGTTCAGCTCATCCCAGGTGTTCTGGCCGAACTCGCTGGCGTACAGCCGCCCCTGGCCGTCCCAGCCGATGCCCTGGACGTTGCGGTGGCCGTAGCTGTACACCGCGTTGCCGAACGGGTTGTCTGCGGGGATGCTGCCGTCGGCGGCGACCCGCAGGATCTTGCCACCGAGGGAGTTGCGGTCCTGCGCGTTCTCGGTGCGGCCACCATCACCCGTTGTCACGTAGAGGTAGCCATCGGGTCCGAAGCGCAGGCGCCCGCCGTTGTGGTTCGACGCACGCGGGATCCCGGTGATGATCGGGGTCGGCTCGGTGAACTCCGTGCCGGTGTAGCGGAAGCGGACGACCCGGTTCTCCTGTGCTACGGAGTAGTACAGGATACACCAGCTGGTCGGTGCCGAAGGTCGGCGAGAGTGCGATGCCCAGCAGTCCGCCCTCCCCCGCCGGTGCCGCCTCGGCGATCCGGCCGACGGTCGTGCTTGCTGCCGTCGCCGTCGATCCGGACGACCTCCGCACGGTCGCGCAGGGTGACCAGCAGGCCGCCGTCGGGAAGCGCAGCGAGATCCCAGGGCACGTCGAGGCCGGTGGCCAGGTCGCGGGCGACGGCTGCCGTCGTTGCCTGGACGGGAGTCGTGCCCGCAGTCGCGCCGGCCGTGGGGGCCGCAGAGGTGGCCGAAGGAGACGTGCAGCCGCCCAGCAACAGGGCAGCGATCACCGAGGCGCGGACAAGCGCACTCCTCATCCGTCAGCCCGTCGGCGCCGTGTTACTGGCTGTGACGGCTGCGGAACTGCCCGTGTGCGGGGCCGTGGGTGTGGCTGACGAGGCGAGCCCTGCAGGTGTGACGCTCCCCGGCGAGGTCGTCGACGCCGCAGGGGTGACTGACGTGGTCGCCCCACCCGGCGTCGGGGTGGCCGAAGAGCCCGTCGGGCTCGGCGTCGGTGTCGTCGGCGTCGGTGTCGTCGGCGTGGGTGTCGGCGTCGTCGGGGTCGGCGTGGGCGTTCGCGTGCGCGAAGGGCTCGGGGTCACGCGCGGCGTGGTGGTGCTCGGCGCTCGGAGTGGTGTGCGTGGGTGACGGCGTCGGGCTCGTTTGCGTCGGCGTCACGGCGGGCGTGGAGTTGAGCGAGGGCGACGAGGTCGGCGAAGGCAGCCCCGACGGCATGTAGCTGCCCACCTTGCGGCTCAGTGCTGCCTTGCTCATGTCGCCGGTCAGGAAGCGCATCGGGTCGACGTAGGAGCCGTCGAGGATCACCTCGAAGTGCATGTGGCACGCCGTCGAGCGCCCGGTGGAACCGATCCGGCCGACCACCTGTCCCCTGGTGACCTGGTCGCCGACCTTGACCTCGATCTTGGCCATGTGGTTGTAGGTGGTCGCGAAGCTGTGGCCGTCCCGGTCGGCGTGACGGATCACGACGCGGTTGCCGTAGCCGCCGGCCCACCCCGCGTCCACGACCGTCCCGTCGAGGGACGCCCAGACCGGGTCTCCGCACGGTTGCCCGAGGTCGACGCCGTCGTGCCAGCGCTGCCGGTGGGTGAACGGGTCGGAGCGGTAGCCGAAGCCGGTGGACGGGGTGTGGTCGGTGACCGGCCAGCCGATGAGGTCGCCGCCGGCGGCCACGGTCGGTCCGGTCGTGACGACGCCCACCGGGTTGGCGATGAGGTCGCTGTCCTCGATCAGCCCGGCGACGAAGGCCGCCGTCCGCACGGGCGCAGCAGCGACGCTCACCAGCGGTGCACTGTGCGGTCCACCGGGCAGTGCCGCGACGGACTGGGGCAGGACGATGTAGGCCAGCGGGCCACCGATCAGGGCCACGCCGAGGATCAGCGCGACACGTCGGCTGAGCCGGCGTCCGTGGTGGCGCCAGGAGGCGTCGAGGGCGTGTCGGGGCTCGAGCGCGTGCTTCGGAACGACGGCATGGCGCGGGGCGATCACGTCCCCGGGGCGCAGTGCGTGCCGGAGGCGGCTTCGGCGCGACACAACGGACACGAACGCCCCCCTTTGCGTTAACTCCATGATCGTCTGAGCATCGAGAGGCCGAAAGAGGCTGTGTGGGCGGGGGGCAATTTTCTGGTGCCTGCAGGCGCGAATCGGGGTAAAAATCTGCTGAGGAAAGGAGAAAGCATGCCCAAGCGGACCCCCGGACCCTCGGTGAAGGACCCGGAAATGTATGAGGCGCTGCGCGACGATGGCGCCAGCAAGGAGAAGGCAGCCCGCATTTCGAACGCCGCGGCGAACACGTCACGGAGCGCCGTGGGGCGCAAGGGCGGCAGCGCCGGCGACTATGACGACCGGTCGAAGGACGACCTGATGGCCCGGGCGCGCGAACTCGGGATCGAGGGCCGCTCGAAGATGTCCAAGGCCGAACTGATCGACGCGCTGCGCAACCACTGACTCCGGACAGGCAAGAGGCGCCGCTCCATCGGGAGCGGCGCCTCTTTCACGGTTCAGACCAGGGCTGCGTCCAGCTCGATCGTGGTGCCGGTCAGGGCTGCGGACACCGGGCAGCCGGTCTTGGCGCCCTGCGCGAAGGTCTCGAAGTCCTCAGCGGTCAGGCCGGGCACGGAGGCGCGGACGGTGAGGACGATGCCGGTGATGCCCTCGCCGACGACGAAGGTGACGTCAGCACGGGTGTCGATGGCGGCCGGCGGCGTGCCGTTCTTGGCCAGCGCTGCGGAGAGCGCCATCGAGAAGCAGGCGGAGTGGGCCGCGGCGATGAGCTCCTCCGGGCTGGTCTTGCCTTCGGTCTCCGCGGAACGGGAGCGCCAGTCCACGGGGACGCTACCGAGATTGGAGTTCAGGAATTCGACTTCGCCTTCGCCTTCGGTGAGGGAGCCTTCCCAGTGGGCTTGCGCAGATCGAACGGTCATAGGGGGTCCTGCCTTTCGTCGGTTACTACCTGTGGTTTCCCTGATGCGAGCAACCGGAAACCCCAAGGCCCTATTCCTGACCCTACCCAGCCGTTGGGTACTCTCGCCGAATGGGAGCCCGCCGGTGATCTTCGACAAGCCCCTGGCTGCATTGCGCGAACGCGTCGGCCGGCCGGACGTGGAGAAGGCTCTCCTGGTCACGGGACTGGTGGGCGGCGCCGCCTTCATCGCACTGATGGTCGGCGCGACAGCGATCTATGACGCGGTCTCCGAGTCCGACGGGATCAGCGGGCTGGACAAGCCGGTCCTGAACTGGGCGATCAGCGTGCGCACCCCCACGCTCGACCTGTGGGTAACGGCGTTCACCAACCTCGGGCGGACGCTGCCGATGGTCCTGATCGCCGGGATGCTGACCCTCGTCCCTGTTCCTGCGGTACCGCCGCCGGACGATCTGGGTGCTGATGGTTGTGGCCGCCGCCGGATCGGTGACGTTCACGTTCGTCGGCAAGGCCCTCGTCGGACGGAGCCGTCCGCTGCTGGAGTTCGCCGTGCCGCCGTATGAGGACAGCTTCTCCTTCCCGTCCGGCCACACCCTGAACAGCACGGTGATCGCCGGCATGCTCGCCTACCTGGTGTGCGCCCTCTCGGCCCGTCGCTGGCTGCGCGTGCTGTCGGTGGTGACGGCGTCGTTGTGGGCCGTGGGCATGGGCCTGAGCAGGGTCTACCTGGGTCACCACTGGCTCACCGACGTGGCGTTCGCGTGGCTTCTTGGGCTCGGCTGGCTGGCCCTTCTGATCACCGTGCACAGGGTCCTCGTGCGCCTCCGGGACGACGCTCGTCCAAGGCCTGCGCCGATTTCCCTTCCCCGCGGGGACTAGGTAAGCTACGGATCCGTTCCTCAGGGACGTTGGGGCTATGGCGCAGTTGGTAGCGCGCTTCCATGGCATGGAAGAGGCCACGGGTTCGAATCCCGTTAGCTCCACTTCGAGAAGTCGCTTTGACTAGGGCGAAAGCCCGCCAGTCAAGGCGACTTTCGCATTCGAGGTACGTGAGGGAATCCGGGAACTAGGCGGCACCAGCCCGCACCCGGACGCGGAGGAGACTCTCCAGCGCCCGGCGAAACAGGTCCTTGTGGCGAGCAAGGCTCTCGGTGGTGAGCTCGCACACTCGTTCGCCCCTGTCGGTGAGCCGCACGACGACCGCGCGGCGATCACCAGTCTCGGGACGGTTCCTATGGATCAGGCCCGCGCTCTCGAGACGGTCGAGGAGCACGCTGGTGCCACTGGGTGTGAGATCGAGCCTCTGGGCGAGTTCGGCGGGCCGCAGGTCCCCGTGGTGGCGAAGGAAGTCGAGTGCGAACCGATCGGACGCCATCTGCACGCCTAACGGTGCCACCAGCGGAGTGACGTCGGCGACGTACGCGCTCCCGGCACCGCTCATCTGCTGGGCGACGGTGAGCGGCGGTAGCTCGTCGGTCTCGCCGACGCCCCATGCCTCGGACCCGCCGAGAAGGGGAAGCAACCGACGGGCGTCATCACGCCGGGCGGCGAAGACCCTTCCTATGCCGGCCTCGAAGGCGTCGGTCCTTCGCTTGCCCTTCGCGGTGATGCCCACCCGGAAGGACCGCCCGTCGAGCGGGTCTCTCTCCTTCTCGACGAGTCCGCTCTCCTGGAAGCGGCTCAGGGAGTGAGAGATGACGCTGCGGGACGCGCCCACCCGCGTCGCGAGCTGGCTCGGGGTGATGCCACGCTGGTGCCGGATGGTGGCGAGCAGCCGAACCTCTGCGTTGGTGACTCCGTCGGGCCCGAGCGTCTGCGCGGCGATTCCGTTCACGGCGACGCTCAACTCGATCAGGAACACGAGGACCGCAGATAAGTCCGCGTCGGAGACGTCCCCCTTCATCCGCTCCATCCCTGGAGGGTACTCATCAGAAGGCATGGCAGCCGTCAGCAGTCGCGATCGTTCCCGTTGCAGAACTCAACCCAGCGAGTAAAACCGAACGGCTTCACGTCGGCGCTCGCCGAGTCAAGATCGACAATGGTCAGCCGCGCAGGCTTCGCCGTGCCGCAGTCTCCGAAGACCGCGGGCCGGGCCAGGGCGACGTCGCCGACGTTCATCGCCTTCCCAAGACTCCGTGGGCGCCCCTTGCCCGCCGGCGGGCACAGGACAGCCTCGTCGGCCTCTGCCCCGACGGAATACTCGGTCTGGGTCGCCTCGCCCTGGACCGTGATCGAGGTGCCAGCGAGTTCGAGGAAGATGTCATCGGTGACGGGCCCGGTGGAGGTGGCGAAGAGCCGATACCGACCTTCCGGCATTGCCTGGGGGCCTGCCTGGCAGGCCGCGACCAGCAGCAGCAGACACAGCACGCCCACCCTTGCTGCCGAATGAAAGTGCTTGCCAGCGGCGCTTCTCATGCCATCTCCTTGGCTGTTCGTTGGGGACGGTTCCCCCCCGTTGTGTGCCAGATCCCCAGACCGCTTCCGATCAGGAACATGGTGACCGCCGCGATCCAGCCGAACTCCCCCAGCAGGCCGTCGGATCCGGAGAAGGCTGGTGTCTTCACATCGCCTGCGGTGACCGCGAACGACGTCGCGACCAGCCCGTTCCAGGCTCCGTGGGCGAGCACGCTCGGCCACATCGAACGGGCGCGGTCGGTGATGACGCCCACGAAGAGGACGAACCCGACGATGGCGACAGTGAAGGCTGGAAGTCCGCCAAGGGAGCCGTACCAGCCGGAGAAGATCAGGGGCACGTGGTAGAGCCACCAGACCACGCCGACACCGAGGCTTGCTCGCCAGAATCCGGCGCGCTCCCGCACCGTCGGCCACAGGAAGCCTCGCCAGCCGATCTCCTCACCGACCGCCGTCAGGCACGCACTTGCGATCGAGATCGGGGACATCGCCAGAGCCAGGCCGAGGACGCCCGGGTCCAGCCGGTACCAGCCGATCGCAGCACCGAGAAGATAGGTGAGGAGCACCACCACCGCCGGCACCAGGCCTGCGAGGATCCACCAGTTCGGGCGCCCCCACTGGATCCGGCCGCCGGCCACGAAGCGGGCCAGCAACGCTCCCACGGTCGGAGCAAACATCACCACGACGAAGATCGACAGGCGACGGCGTTGCGCCCGGGCGGGGCCAGAAGACAATCAACCCGACCACGTAGACGACCACCAGCCCACCGAAATACCAGGCCAGTTGGACGCCGAAGCTGGGCGCACGTCTCGGCTTCCCCGTCACGAGGGCGGACGAGGAGCCAGGGCTCGGGTTCTGCTCGATCATGCTGGCGCTCCTGTCGCCTCGAGGACCCCGGACGTCGGCCACGCGTACGCAGATCCAATGTGCGAAATGCTAGAGAACTGTTCGCTGCTGTCAATCAGTGCCGAGCGTGGCCACCTTGTCCCTGGGTGGGCTGTGCCCCCAGTGGTACCAGGTCGTGGGTTGGCCGTGTGCACCGGTCACGGACGGTCGATGCCGGACGGCCAATCTGCGACGATAGCACCGCTTTATGCGACCGCGGCGAGCTCCCCGGATGGATGCGGAAAAGCACCGAATGGGCGATTTCATTCCGTGCTTTTCGCCGCGGGAGTGGACAACGAGGGCAACGGTCGCCGAGACGGGGAGCCGCAACATTTTCACGCCCACGGCCGCGAGCGTCGGCTCCGACGCTCCCCCTGTGGTGTTTCGGTATCCGCGGATTTGTCCATCCCGGGCGCTGCGTTCTTGTCCTACACTCCAGCGTTCTGTTCAAAGTCCCGGCCTAATCGGCGCCGATTGGACCTTTGCGGACAAGCGCGGCCCTGCATGGACTTGGCGTCGCCCTCTTCGTCGCTCTGCCGCTTGCATCCGCACCAACAGCACACAGAGGGGCTGGTTTGTGCTTGCTGATGGGCCTGCTCGCCGGCTTGCGGCCCACCGGCCATTCTTGTCGGTGAGTCACCTTCGCCAGGTCGCTGTCCCTCTGCGTCCTGGTGACGCCACGCCACCATGCGCCTGAACGGCATGAGGACCTGTGCTCGGTTGCTCCTGTGCCCCGCCCCAGGTGGCGCTCCGAATCCCTTGTCGTTTCTCTGTTCGTTTGTGGCCGGTAGGGCCGGATCCGTCGGGGTCATGCCGACGGCCGTGCACGGTGTCTGCTCACACGTGCCTCTACGGTGGCGTCCTGCTGTCTCGGACTGGACTGCTTCCCTGTGACTCCGGCTTGACGCACCAGCGCGTCCCGTTGCGGATGGACCTGGGCGGCGTGCTCGTTGGTTGTCGTTGGCTTCGGCGTTCCCGGCCCGCGAAGATCCGATCACGGTGAGCAGCTAAGTGCCGGTTGAGCCGTTCGCGATGGCCCGCTCGTCCCGGTCCGGCAACGGTCGCCGCCCGCTATCTTTGCCACCGTCGCCCAGAAGGTGTCCTTGACCGCAAGTCGCCATGCGGCGGCCGGCATCGCCTAGCCCGCGACCAACGGTGGCGCCTGCTCAACCAACCTGGTCGAGGCTCATGCCGTAGCGGATGGCGGCATGAAGTGCCTCGACGTTGATGTCTGCGAGGCGCCTGAACTTGATGCAGTAGCCCGTGACGCTGGCCTTGCCGATCGAGGCGCCGAAGGTGCGCGCGAGGTAGGTCTTGTCGTCGAGGCCCAGCACGTAGACCGAGATGCCGGAGGTGTTGGCGCTCAGGCCGATGCGATAGAACTCCCTGGACGACCCGTTCGCGTAGGTGATGGTGTAGGCGCCGTAGCCGATGTTGGGGTTGGCCACCACCTTGCCGGCCTCGTTGGTGCCGTCGGTGAACCACAGCCTGCACTCGGGAAACGCCGTAAGCACGAACGCGTGCAACTCCCTGAGCTCGGCCTGCTTGGGCTGCGGTTGGCTACCGAGGTAGGCCTCGACCTGCTCAGCGATCTCCATTGGTCAGGACTCCCTGCTGTAGACGGGGATGCTCTCCTCGTCGTCCAGGTACGTCACGTTCCCGTGGTCCACCCGCAGGGCGCCGCACAGGCAACTCTCGATGCCGGCACGCCACAGGCCCACCAGGCCGGCGCACCGTCCGCAGCGCCCGTACATCTCCGGGCGCCCGTCCCATGCCGAGGAACCGCTGGTGGCCTCTGGTCCCCACCCGAGAAACCGGAAACCGGCGAGGAACGGCTCAGCTGACATGCAGGGAAATCTAGCCCTCGCCTGCCCGCCCAGCCGGCACCCTCACTGGACGCAGAACAGGTTGCCTTCCGGATCCGCCATGGTGGTGTGGAAGGCGCCGGCTTCGTCGATCCGGTACTGCTCGGTCGCACCCAGAGCGGTGAGCCGGGCAACCTCGGCCTCGATCGCGTTACGGCCCACGTTGAGGTCGAGGTGCCACTTGTTCTTGCCGGGCGCGCGATCGGGCACAGCGACGAAGAGGATCCGGCGTCCGCTTCCCCGCGGTCCGTCCACGTCGTCGGGGTGCTTGATGCCCGTCCCGATGCGCCAGGCCAGGCGGCCGTCGATGACGATGGTGTCCCGCTCACGGTCGGCGAACCCGGCCGCAACGACCGCCTCGACGAAGTCGTGGCCGTCCTCGATCAGGTAGCCGAGGGCTGCGGCCCAGAACGCCGCCTGGGCGTGCGGGTCGTCGCAGTCCACCGTGAGTTGGGTGTTGATCGGTGTGTCCGGACCGCCGTCCAGCGCGCGGTAGGCCAGGTCGGGCCATTCCGGTTGCGTCATTGCTCGCCTCCGTCCTTTCGGGTCCCGACCCACCCTAACCACCGGCTCCGACGCCCCGAAGGGCGGAACGGAAGTTCGCCAGCGAGGCAGTCGACCCGTCGCTACGCTCAGCGGTGTTGCCCGCTGGCGGGCCCAGAGCGAGGACTCCCATGACCGACACCCCCGACGACCGGGCTGTACCGACGTCTCCCGATCCCGCTGCCAGCCAGCCCGGGCCGAGCTTCGAGGCGCCTCCCGGCTACCAGTTCCCGGCCCGGTTCCAGTCGGTCTCCAGCTCCGGCGTCACGCCGCAACCGACACCGAGCTTCGAGAACTACTCCCCCGACGCGCCGGACGAACTCGTGCCCGACGCCGGGCCCGCGACCGCACCATGGCCGGCCCCGCCGGCATTCCCCGCGCAGGGCGCCTTCCCGCCGCCGAGCGTCTTCCCACCACAGGGCGCCTACCAGGCGCCGGGCACCTACCCGCCGCTCGCGCACTACCCCCCGCAGGTCGCCTACCCGCCGCAGGTCGCCTACCCGCCGCAAGCCGCCTACCCGCAGCAGGTCAACTACCCGCCGCAAGCCAACTACCCGCCACAGGCCAACTACCCGCCACAACCGGTGCCTTACGCCCAACCCGCCCAGCTGAACCTGAACCTTTCCGGCCAGTTCGCTCCGGGCTACCAGCAGCCGCTGCCCGACGGCCACCGTGTCGCCCAGTACGGACGTCGCGTCACCGCCCGGCTCATCGACATCGCGATCGCCCTTTCGGTCTTCTTCATCCTGAACGCCGCGTTCCGTGGCGGCTTCGTCATCGGCGCCGTCTCCGGCAACACCACGATCTACACCCTCACGTCGTCGGGCTGGTCGGCCATGTTCATCGTCGGGTTCCTGCTCGAGGTGGTGACCGTCGCGGTCTTCGGCGGCCAGCTCGGGAAGCTCATGATGGGCATCCGCCTCGCCAACGCCACAACCCTTGCAACGCCCGTCGGCTGGCCGTCGGCGATCCTGCGCTGGGTGATCTCCACCGTTGCGCTCCTGCTCTGCTTCGTCCCCGGCCTGCTCCTCATGCTGTCCCCGTTGTGGAACCAGCCCTGGCGTCGCGGTTGGCAGGACCGGGTCTCGAACACCATCGTCATCGAGAAGTGAGCCCGACGATGCCCGCGCACCCCGTCGAAGTCATCCTCTACGTTGCCGACCAGGCGAGGGCGAGGGCCTTCTACCAGCAGGTGCTGGAGGCGTCCCCGAGCCTTGATGTGCCGGGCATGACCGAGTTCGACCTTGGCGCCTGCACGCTCGGCCTGATGCCGGCCGACGACATCGGCGCCATGCTCCCGGGTCTGCGTCCCGGCACCGGCCAGCGCGCCGAGCTGTACCTCCGCCGTCCGGACGCGGCCGAGCTGTGGGCACGCCTGTTCGCTGCCGGCGGCGTCATCCTTTCGGACTTCGCGCCCCGGTCGTGGGGCGAGACAGTGGCGTACGGCCTCGACCCGGACGGTCACGTCATCGCTGTGGCCACGACCCGGTGATCGGGTCAGCGCCGATCGACCCTCACAGGTTCGGCGCCACCCGCAGCCGTGTTGCCAGCTCGAACGCGTACGCGAACTCCAGCAGCTGGCCGTCGGTGCCCGGCTTGCCGATCAGCGTGACTCCCACCGGCATGCCGTCTGCCCGCAGGCCGAGCGGGACGGTGATCGCCGGGTAGCCGGCTGTCGCATAGAGGGCGGAGTGCAGGTTCGTCAGGCTGGCCAGCACCTCCGTCCCCGAGTCGGTGAAGGTCGCGGCAAGGACGTCCTCTGCCTGCTGTCGGTGGGCCAGCGCCGCCGCCTCGTAACCGTCGGCGTCCGGAGCGAGCAGCACGGCGAGGCCGAGCAGGAACTGCCCCTTCGGCATCCGCCGCCGCGGATCCTTCAGGTTGTAGGCCTGCAGTGCTTCGATGGTCGTCGCCGGAGCACCGGCCGCAGCCAGGTAGCCCATCGTGTCGTGCGCCAGCCCACCCAGCACCACCTTGGTGAAGGTCGCCTCGAACCCCTTGCGCACCTCGGGCAGGGCCACCTCACAGTCGACGGCGAGCGCCCCGGCCGCGGACAGGCCGGTCGAGATCCGCTGCAGGATCGCAGGGTTGTCCGCAGTGTTCTCGAAGGGCGACTTCTGGGCGAGGATGTCGGCCCGCAACACCCCCACCTTCACCCCGTTCAGGGCGTCAGGTCTCAGATCGACCGGCACCGGCTGGCCGGCCATGGCGGCAAGCAGCACTGCCGCGTCCTCGACACTGCGGGCCAGCGGACCGGCCGAATCCTGGTGCCGCACGAGGGGCACGACGCCGTCCCCGCTGACCACCCCGCGACTCGGCTTCATCCCGACGATGCCGTTGAACGAGGCAGGGGCGATCAGGGAGCCGGACGTCTCCGTCCCCACGCTGGCCGCGCACAGCCCGGCGGCGACGGAGACAGCAGAACCGGAGCTCGAGCCGCCGGGGGTGAACGTCGCGCCGTAGGGGTTCACCGTCGCTCCCCCGACCGCGCTGACGCCCGGCGTGCGGCACACCGCTCCGGCCAGCTCGGACAGGTTCGCCTTGCCGAGGATGACGGCCCCGGCTGCGCGCAGGGCGACCACCAGTGGCGCGTCCGCGGCTGCGACGTGGCCGGCGAGGATCTGCGCACCTGCCGTGGTGTGCATGCCGGTGCCGGTCTCGATGTTGTCCTTGAGGGTGAGCGGGACGCCGTCCAGCGGGCCGAGCACCTGCCCGGCGCGACGGCGCTCGTCGGCTCGTCCGGCCTCGACGAGGGCCTCCGGGTTGAGCTCGATGACGCTGCGCAGCGCCTCGTCGTGGAAGCGGACGCGGGCCAGGTACGCAAGGGTCAGCTCCGTCGCCGTGAATTCACCGGCAGCCAGCAGGTCGCCGATGCCCGCGAAGGTCGCACCGGCGGCGAGCTCGTGGACGCGTCGCAGCCGCTGCGGGTCGGCAGCCTTGAGCGCCGCCTCGAAGGGCGTGAACACCAGCGGGTCGGCCCGTCCGGCGGGCGTCCGCAACACGCCCAGCCCGGCACCGACCAGCACCGAACGGCCAACTGCCAGCAGCTTCACGAACGCCCCCATTTCAATTCCGTCATCTTCTTTGAGAAGCATTAACAATTTTCTCAGGAACCGTTAGGGTTTGGCCAGCCCCAGCAATCCGCACGACGAGCCCAGGTGAGTGTGAGATGAATACACCCGTGACGACCGATTCTGTGACGGAGTCCACCCCCATGCCGTCCCGGCGCGCCGCCTTCGGCCTCGCCGCTGCCGGCGGCATCGCGATCTCCGGCGTGGGGCAGGCGGCCTCCGCTTTCGCCGCTCCCGCAGCCATCCCGATGGCTCCGGTGATGCCGGAATGGATCTCCGACCTGGCCGGCGGCCTGGACCTGAAGTCCACCAGGGCGTGGCACCTCGCGCGACGGGTCGCCCCCGCTGCCACAAAGGCCGTGGCGAAAGAGATCCAGAGCCGTCGGCTACAACGCCTGGATCGACAAGCAGTTGAACTGGAAGAAGATCAGCGACAAGCAGGCGGACGGGCTGGTCAAGAAATACCTCAGCTTCACCACCATGACCGGCAAACAGGTCGTCAAGGCCTCCCACGACATGGCCTGGAAGGCCGGCAAGGCGCTGAGCATCTCGCGCACCGTCCGCCACGTCTTCACCAAGCGCTACCTGTACGAGTCGATGGTCGACACCATGGGCGACCACCTGTACGTCGCCGCTGAGGGCAAGGTCGAGGACCTCGTCGCCTGGTACGACTGGGCCGTCCTGCGCAAGTACGCCCTCGGCAAGTTCTCCAGCATGCTGTACGCGGCGATGCGGCACCCGGCGATGCTCGTCTACCTCGACAACCAGCTGAACTCCAAGGACAACCCCAACGAGAACCTCGGACGCGAGCTGCTCGAACTCCACACCGTGGGTGTCGGCAACTACGACGAGACCGACGTGCGCCAGTCGGCGCTGATCCTCACCGGCCACGGCTACAACTGGGAGAAGCGCGCCTACCACTACGAGCCGAGCGAGCACTACACCGGGCCGGTGAAGGTGATGGGGTTCACCCACCCCAACGCCACCGCTGCGGACGGCCCGGCCGTGCTGAAGGCCTACCTCGCCTACCTGTCGCACCATCCGGCAACGGCACACCACGTCGCCCACCGCCTCGCCGTCCGGTACGTCTCGGACAACCCGCCGGCGGCGCTCGTCGACCGGCTGGCGAAGGTGTACCTGGCCAACGGCACCGAACTCGCCCCGGTGATGCGGACGCTGCTGCGCAGCCAGGAGTTCATCGACTCCGTCGGCGAGAAGTGGAAGCGTCCGCAGGAGACCATGGCCACGATGATCAAGGCCCGCAAGCCCAGCACGCTGAAGCCCGCGGCCAAGCAGACCGGGGACATCTGGGGCATCACCGGCAACGTGCAGTGGCTGCTCTACCTCGAGAACCACCAGCCGCGGATGTGGCCGGTGGTCAACGGCTACCCCGACCAGGCCCAGGCCTGGATGGCGACCCAGGCCATGCTGGCCCACTTCTACTCGGCCAACGCCCGCGTGAACTGGGGCAACGACAAGGAGTTCCCGTCGAAGTCGTGGGCGAGCGCGCTCGGCGTCACGAAGGGCATGACCGCTGTTGCTGCGGCGACGAAGATCAGCACCGACCTCACCGGCTTCACCTGGAACGCCAAGCACCTCGCGCTGGTGACCGCACGGATCAAGGGCAACGGGCCGGACATCCTGACCAGCGACCAGCTCAAGTACAACCTCGGCAAGACGATCCACTTCGTGCTCTGCTCCCCCTACTTCAAGATCCGCTGAGAGGACACCCGGATGCCCAACAACACACCGGACGTCACCCTCAGGCGCGGCGAGGCGCTGCTGCACGAGGACCTGATCACCCCGCTGCACGACCACGAGGAGTCGCGGAACCGGCTGCTGGCGCACGTCGACGGCCAGACCCGGGTGGTGACCCCCGAGCAGGCCAACTCCCTGGTCGCGGTCAAGCGACCCAACAAGGGCATCGAGGAGGTCGAGCACACCCCCACCGGGCCACGCTTCGCACGGCGCGGGCTGTTCCGCGGCTCGCTGATCGGGCTCGGCGGCCTGCTCGCTGCGTCCGCTGCGCCCCGGTACTCCTTCGCCGCCGACAGCGGACGCGACCTGCTGGTCTGCGTGTTCCTGCGGGGCGGCTTCGACGGGCTCTCCGCCGTCGGCCCGGTCGGTGACGCTGCCTACAACAAGGCTCGCGGCAACCTGCGGATCGACTCGGGTCTCGCGCTGGGATCCACCCACGTGCTCAACAAGAACTTCGCCGCCCTGAACCCGGTGTGGAACGCCGGCGAGATGGCCGTCGTGCTCGGCTCCGGCCACCCCGACGTCACCCGCTCCCACTTCGAGGACCAGGACATGTGCGAGCGGGCAGCCAAGGCCAACGTGCGCTCCGGCTGGATCGGACGCCACATCGCGAGCTCCTCGGACGCGTCCGGCACGTTCCGGGCGATCACGCTCGGCTCGCGCGTGGTGATGTCGCTGACCACCAGCGCCTACCAGTCGCTGGCCATGTCGAGCGTTTCGCTCCTTCACGCTGGAGTCGTCCTGGAACGACGGCCCGCAGCTGATGGCCGACCTCGGCGCCGTCTACGGCGATACCGGCGGGGTGATGGCCGGCCAGGTGAAGGCCACCCTGGACGCGGTGGCCAGCCTCAACACGATTCGTGAGCAGACCTACATGCCCGCCAACGGTGCGAGCTACACCAAGGGATCGAACTGGCACGAAGGGCTGCAGGACATCGCCCGGCTGGCGAAGGCCGACCTCGGCATGGAGGTGGCCTGCATCGACTACGGCGGCTGGGACATGCACCAGGGCATCGGGCTGCCGAGCGACGCCAACGGCCAGTTCTCGAGCATGGCCAAGGACTTCGCCACCGGCCTCGCGGCGTTCCGCACCGACCTGGGCGCCCGGTGGAACCGGGTGACGGTGGTCACGATGAGCGAGTTCGGACGCCGCGTGGAGATCAACGGCGACGGCGGCGCCGACCACGGCCACGGCAACGTGATGTTCCTGATGGGCGGCGGCATCAAGGGCGGCAAGGTCTACGGGTCGATGCCGACGCTGAGCGCGGGGAACCTCGACGACGGCGACGTGCCGATCACCACCGACTACCGCCAGGCCCTCTCCGAGATCGTCAGCAAGCGGCTCCTGCAACAACAAGCTGGGCGAGGTCTTCCCCGGCTTCACCCCCGGCGCCGCTGGGCATCGCCTAGCCAGTCGGTCCGAGGTGCGACCGAGTTGGCGAACCGTCCCCGATTCGGTCCGGACCAGATTGGGGACGGTTCCTAACCAGTCCACCCGCAGGCTCGAGACCCAGCCAGGAGGCGAGACCCGCAAGTTCGGCGTCCACCCCTGCGGTGATCTCCGCGCTGAACGGCACGTCCTCGTGGACGGCGTTCACCACGAGCCGGCCTGCCTTGCGGTCGGCGGTTGCGTCCAGCTTGCCCACGAGCCGGTCGTTGTGGAGGATCGGCAGCGCGTAGTAGCCCCACCGTCGCTTGGCCGCGGGCTTGTACATCTCCAGGACGTACTCGAAGCCGAAGAGCTGCTCAGCCCGGACGCGGTCGTGGACCAGCCGGTCGAACGGTGACAGCAGGGCCGTCCGTCCGGTGAAGGGCCGGTCGAGCTGGTCGGGATCCACCCGCCACTGACCGCGAAGGCCGCGCACGACGGCCGGTACTCCGGCGTGATCGGCCTGGTAGGGCTCGCCGGGGACGATCGTGCCTCCCGTCCGCACGATGCCGGACGCCCGGAGCCGCAGCTCCTCGCGCTGGCGCAGGGCCTCCTCCTTCTCCGGCAGCACCAGGCCTGCCGGGTACACCCGCTCGGCCAGGTCGAACAGCCGCTGGCGCCCGATGCGTCCAGCGATGGCCACCTCGCCGGTGAGCGTGAGGAACTCGAGCATCTGGGTGACGTTGCGGTCGTGCGTCCAGCCGGTCGACTGCCAGCCGACGGCGGCGGTGTCGGGCAGGTCGCGGGACAGCGACTCCCCCCGCTCGCGCAGCGCGGCCAGCAGGTCGCGCCGGAAGCTGTCGTTGGCCGTCGAGCCAGTCGCGGTGCCTTGCTGTGTTGCGGCCAGCCGGCGAGCGAACCGAGCACGGCCGGCAGCTGCGACATCGGGCGGATGAAGGCGTCCAGCTCGAACAGGTCGCGGGCGCGCACCGCCGCGTCCAGCTGGGACGGCTGGTAGGCGTTGCCGAGGCGGCTCCACGCCACCAGGTCGGCGCTGGGTGCGACGGCTGCCGTGGGGTCGAGCTGCAGCAGGTTCAGACGCTCCACCAGGGGGACCAGCCCCTGCGGGCGATCGGCATCGAGCAGCTGAGCCCGGACGGCGATCCGACGGGCTTCGTCGAGGTCGAGTTCCACTGGCATGCGCCCTACGTTCGTGGACCGCCACCCTGGCGAAGCGAGCTCCACCGGCAGTCCAGCCTTCGCGCCCATCACCACCTCTATAAGGTGCCTCGACAGCTCGCACTCCCCTAGTTTGGACATACACACCCCGACCCGGAGCTGCCACCCATGCATCTGCCCACCTCCGCCCGCGCAGCGGTCATCGCAACAGCGACGGCCATGCTCGCGCTCACGCTGCCCTCCTCCGGTTCGGCGGCGACCCTCGGGAACGACGGCAAGCCGATCGTCAACGCCGCCGGCTCCACGCTGCTGGTGATCGCGCACCGCGGCGGCGCCTTCCAGTGGCCGGAGAACTCGCTGGAGTCCTTCACGGGGAGCGCGGAGGCGGGCTACGACGGCATCGAGACCGACCTGGCGTGGACGAGTGACGTGCAGCCGGTGATGAGCCACAACGACACGCTCCCCGACCGTTGCACCAGCGCCGGCAAGAAGATCCACCAGCTCACCGCCGCGCAGGTGGCCCAGGTGCGCTGCGCGAACCTCGCGGGCGAGAAGGTCGTGCCGATTCCGACGTTCGCCCAGCTCGCGCAGGTGCTCGCCGACCACCCGGACATCGCCCTGCACCTCGACCTGAAGTCATACCCGGGGCAGTCGTCGGCCGGGAAGCGCACCTACGCCTCCCGCGCGATGGCCCTGCTCAAGAAGTACAACCTGCTCGGCCGCACCAAGATCCTGACGTTCTACTGGTCGTCGATGCTGCCGGTGGTCCGGAAGGCTTCGCGTTCGATCTTCGTGACCGCCTACGACGGCGCATCCTTCGACCTCGACCTGGCCCGCGTGCGGCTGGCCGACAAGCTGGGTGCCAACGCCTATGCGCCGCGGATGATCCACACGTCCGCCTACCTCGCCCGCTACGTGCGGTCGAAGGGCATGAACGTGGCACCGTTCGAGGTCTACGGCGCAGAGCAGCTGGCCTTCACCATCCACTACGGCGGCAAGACCCAGTTCCTGCTCACCGATGAGCCGACGATTCTGCAGCAGGGCCTGATCTCCGGAGCCACGGCGATCGACCCGGTCGCGGTACCCACCACGACGACCCTGCCGAAGCGTGTGACGATCAGCAGCGGCACCTACAAGGCCAACAAGGCGCACTACGTCCGCGTTCTCGGGAAGGCTGTGCCCACCGCTGAGCGTCCGATGCTCGACACCGTGACGGTCACGGTCACCGTCAGCAAGGGTCCGGGCAAGGGGACGCTCCGCGTCGCCCCGCGCTCGGCCAGCTACGGCAGCGTCTCGGTGCGCCTGCCGAAGGGCACGAAGACCATCACCATGAAGGTGCCGGTCGGCAACAACGGCGACCTGCGCATCTCGACGACCAGGAGCGTGAAGCTCTCCGTGAAGGTCACCGGCTACACCAAGGTGCGGTTCCCCGGCTCAGTCAGCGGCGCCAACGTTGTAGGCAAGCAGGCGCCAGTAGTCCTCGCCGGGGCGTAGCACCATCCAGTGGCAGTTCACCAGGCCACCGAACAGGCGGGCGTGGGAGTAGTCGAGGCCCATCAGCAGCAGGGCGCCGACGCGTAGCGACAGCCCGTGCCCGACCACCAGCAGCACCTCGCCGTCGCGCAGCGGCCTCGGCGTGGTCGAGGACGGCGAGAGCCACCCGCTGTCCCGCCTGCGGTGGCGCTCTCCCCCGTCGGCGAGCGCGCGGAAGTCGCGTCCCTCGCGCAGGGCCGGCCAGAAGTCGGGTTCTTCCTGCGCCGATGTCGTCCATGCTCATCCCGGCCCAGGAGCCGACGTTGACCTCACGCAGCCGTTCGTCGGTCTCCACGTCGATCCCCCCGAGCGCCGAGAGCCGCGCAGTGACGAGCCGGGCGGTCTCCGCTGCCCGGGACAGGTCCGAGCTGACCGCGCGCGTGATCCCGGCATCGCGCAGCAGCTCACCGGCGGCCGCGGCCTGCTCGCGTCCGGCGTCGTTCAGCGGAATGTCGGCGTGGCCCTGGAAGCGTCCGCCGTCGTTCCAGTCGGTGACCCCGTGGCGCAGCAGGATGATGCTGCTCGCGGTCATTCCGCTGTCGGCTCCGGCGCTGCGTCCAGGTTGCCGAGGTCGAGGCGCGGGCAGTCCTTCCAGAGGCGCTCCAGCGCGTACAGCGCCCGCTCCTCCGTGTGCTGCACGTGCACGACGACGTCGAGGAAGTCCAGCAGCACCCAGCGCTTCTCCCGGTCGCCCTCGCGACGGATGGGCTTCACGCCCGTCTTCAGGAGAGCCTCCTCGATCCCGTCCACCACTGCACCGACCTGGCGCTCGTTGGTTGCGGCGACGATCAGGAAGATGTCGGTGATCGCCAGGCGCTCGGAGACGTCGAAGGCCACCGGGTCGAGGGCCTTCTTGTCCACGGCTGCGCGAGCGGCGATACGGGCGATCTCAAGGGCGTTCTCTGTTGCGGTCACTTGACTCCTCTGGGGCGGTACAGCCCCCGTTTGGCGATGTACTGGACGATGCCGTCGGGCACCAGGTACCACAGCGGCAGGCCCTGCGCGACGCGTTCGCGGCACGCGGTGGACGAGATGGAAAGGGCGGGCACCTCGAGCAGCGTGACCTTGTCCTCCGGCAGGTGGGCGATGTCGCTCTCCCCCAGCGGGACGCCGGGGCGCGACACCCCGACGAAGTGGGCGAGGTCGAACAGCTCGTCCACGCCCTTCCAGGTGAGGATCTGGCTGAGGGCGTCAGCGCCGGTGATGAAGAACATGTCGATCGCCGACCCGCGCAGCTTGCGGATGTCCCGCAGCGTGTCGACGGTGTAGGTGTCGCCGGGACGCTCGATGTCGACCCTGCTCACGGAGAACCGCGGGTTCGACGCCGTGGCGATGGTGGTCATCAGGTAACGGTCCTCGGCCTGCGAGACGACCTTGTCCGCCTTCTGCCACGGCTGGCCGGTGGGCACGAACACCACCTCGTCGAGGGCGAACCGTGCCTGCACCTCGCTGGCAGCAACAAGGTGGCCGTGGTGGATCGGGTCGAACGTGCCACCCATCACGCCCAGGCGCATCTTCCGCGTGCCGCTCTGCTCCCAGGCGATCGGGGTTTCGCTCATTTGGCGTGCGGCCGGCTCTTACCCACCTGGCGGACGAAGCCGAGACCGGTCGCGAGGATCGCGAAGGCCAACACCCCGACCACGACGGGGACGGTGACGTCGTAGACGACGGCCTGCAGGACGGTGTGCATGCCGCGGATACTACAGGGGCGGCGCCGATTCCGCCTCAGGCGCGTGTCTGGCCGTCCCCGTCGACGATGTACTTGGTGGACGTCATCTCGATCAGGCCCATCGGGCCGCGGGCGTGCAGCTTCTGGGTGGAGATGCCGATCTCGGCCCCGAACCCGAACTCGCCGCCGTCGACGAAGCGGGACGACGCGTTCACCAGCACGGCCGCCGCGTCCACCTCTGCGGTGAACCGTTCGGCCGAGGCGCCGGTCGGCGGTGACGATCGTCTCGGAGTGCCCGGTGGTGTGCACCCGGATGTGCGCGATCGCCGTCCTCGAGCGAGCCGACGATGTCGCAGGCGAGGTCGAGGGAGAGGTACTCGTCGTCGAACTCGTCCGGCCCGGCAGGCACGACGGCAGGCGAGTAGGACTGCACCGCCGGGGTGCCGTGCACGGTGACCCCGGCCTCGGCGAGGGCTGCCAGGGCCTTCGGCAGGAAGGACGGCGCAGCGCGAGCGGTGCACCAGCAGGGTCTCCAGCGAGTTGCACACGCTGGGACGCTGCACCTTGGCGTTGAGCATGATCGCGATGGCCATGTCGTGGTCGGCGCTGGCGTCGACGAACAGGTGGCAGTTGCCGGTACCGGTCTCGATCACCGGCACCTTCGAACCGTCGACGACGGCGTTGATCAGCCCGGCCCCGCCGCGCGGGATCAGCACGTCGACCAGCCCGCGGGCAGCCATCATCTCGCCGGTGACGCTGCGGTCGCCCTCGACCAGCTGCACGGCGTCGGCCGGCAGCCCGGACGCGGCCAGCCCTTCGCGGAGCGCTGTCGACGACCGCCCGGTTGGAGTTCAGCGCAGAAGACGAACCGCGCAGCAGCGCGGCGTTGCCCGACTTCAGGCTGATGCCGGCGGCGTCCGCCGTCACGTTGGGCCGCGCCTCGTAGATGATGCCGACCACGCCGAGCGGCACCCGCACCTGCCGGACGCGGACGCCGTTGGCGTTCGTCCAGCCGCGCACCACGTCACCGACCGGGTCGGGCAGCCCGGCCAGCGATCGCAGTCCGGCCACCATGCCGTCCACCCGGGACGCGGTGAGGCAGAGCCGGTCGACGAGCGACTCGTTGGTGCCCGCCTGCCTGGCGGCGTCCACGTCCTTGGCGTTGGCGGCCAGCACGGCCTCGCTCGCCGCCGCGAGGGCGTCGGCCATCGCGTGCAGGGCCGCGTCCTTCTGCGAGCGGTTGAGCACGGCGAGCACACGGCTGGCGATCCGGGCCCGTCCGGCCTGGTCAGCGAAAGTCATGAGGCACAGATTACGGGGTCAGACCTTCGTGCGGTCGCGGGTCCGGGCACGGACGAACGCCCGCATCTCCTGTCGCGACGGCACGAGGAACGAGCGCAGTCCGGCCTGGCGCATCAGCCACCAGACGAGGTTGACGCTCGTGATGCCGAGCGTGGTCGTTGCGGTGATGATCGTGCCCGCGTCTGCGACCAGCGTGCCCCACCACAGCCACAGCGCCTGGTTCAGCACCCCGGCGATGAGGAAGAACGGGGACACCCCGACCACCCGTGGTGAGCGGACGAGCTCGAGGGTCTGGCCGATGTTGGCGAACAGCGCCGGCCACAGCGCCACCAGGCCGTACACGGCGGTGCCGAACAGGAGGTCGGTGGCGATCATCCCGATGCCCAGAATGATGCCGGGCAGCATGACCTTCGGCAGGGGCCGCCCCAGCTCGCGCGACATCAGGAACAGGATGGGCAGGGTCGAGACGAGGCCGAAGATGTTGGGCAGGATCAGGTTGAGTTGCCCGAGGATGATGCCGTGCGAGGTCCAGCCGATGTTCAGCCCGAGGATGATCTGCCACGCGGGCAGCGACAGGCCCTCGACGTTGCGCGTACGCGCGAGCCGGACCATCTGGGGCAGCCCGAGGACCGTGCCGACAAGGGCAGCAGCCCAGCCGACGATGATGACCAGGCTCACGGTCTTCTTCTTCCTCGGCCTGACGATCAGGTCATCTCGGTGCACGACCTCGCGGTCGAACGGTGCGCCGAACTCGGCCACCAGATCAGGGGTACTCCGGCCGATGATGCCGGTCAACTCGCTCGCGTCGTAGCCGACGAGCCCACGGGCGATCTCCTTGCCCTGCTCCGACACCAGGCGGACCGGGTCGCCGGCGACGAAGATGCCGCGGACGGCGGTGATGCCGGCGGCGAGCAGGGAAGCCTTGCGTTCGGTGAGCGCCTTCACCGCGCCGGCGTCCAGCACCAGTTCGCCCTGGGCGATCGACGCGTACGCCAGCCACATCAGCTTGCGGGCCCGCCGCTTGCCGGTGGCCCGGAACAGGGTGCCGACCGATTCGCCGGCCAGCGCTGCGGCAACGCTGGTGGCTGCGGCGAGCACGACCGGGATCCCGGAGGCCGTCGCGATCCGCGCAGCCTGCAGCTTGGTCTCCATGCCGCCGGTGCCGATCGCCGCGCCGCGTCCGCTGGTGTCGACGTCGAGGTCCTCCATGTCGTCGACGACCGCGATCGGCTGGGCGCCCGGGCTGGACGGGTGTGCGGTGTAGAGCGAGTCGACGTCGCTGAGCAGCACGAGCGCGTCCGCCCCCACCAGGTGCGCGACCAGCGCCGCCAGGCGGTCGTTGTCGCCGAACTTGATCTCGTGGGTGGCGACGGTGTCGTTCTCGTTCACGACCGGCACGACCCCGAGCTCGAGCAGCCGGGTGAAGGTGCGCAGCGCGTTGCGGTAGTGGTCCTGCCGGGCGACGTCCTCGACGGTGAGCAGCACCTGCCCGACGGTGATGTCGTGGCGGGCGAACAGCGAGCTGTACCGGCCCACCAGAAGGCTCTGGCCGACCGAGGCAGCCGCCTGCTTGCTGGCGAGGTCACGCGGACGCTGCTTCATGCGCAGCGGGCCCATGCCGGAGGCCATGGCCCCGGAGGAGACCAGCACCACGTCCTGGCCGCGACGGCGGGCCGCGGCGAGCGCGTCCACGAGCACTTCGAGGCGCATCATGTCGAGCGCGCCGGACGCGTCCGTCAGCGAGGAGGAACCGACCTTCACCACCAGCCTGCGGGCACCAGTGATCTCGGTCCGCGGGCCGACCGTCGCGGACGTGGACTCCTCAGTCATCTTCTTCGGATCCGAACCCTTCAGTTGCGAGTCGGGTGGCCTTGGCAGCCTCACGCTCTGCCTCGCGCTCGGCAGCCTTCGCTGCGTGGTACTCGGCGTCCTTCACCCGGCGGCGCTGGGCGGCCGGACGGTCACTGACCATGCGGTTGTCCTCGCCACGACGGGAGAGGATCTCCGCACCGATCTCCACCTGCGGGGCGAAGTCGAAGACGACCGGGTTGTCGGCACCGATCGCGACGGCGTCCCCGGCGAGGGCACCCAGCGCCAGCAGCTCCTCCTCGATGCCCAGCCGGGCGAACCGGTCGGCGAGGTAGCCGACGGCCTCGGGGTTGTTGAAGTCGGTCTGGCGCACCCAGCGCTCGGGCTTGTCGCCGCGGACGCGCCACACGAAGCCGCCCTCGCCGTCGCCCTGGCGGGTGATGGTGAACTCGGGTCCGGACGCGACCGGTTCGGGGCGGATGACGATCTTCTTCGGGGCCACCTTGGGGGCCTCTGCCCGCCGGCGCGGCGACCAGGTCGGCCATCGCGAAGGTCAGCGCCTGCAGCCCTGCGCCGCTCTTGGTGGAGATTCGCGAACACCTGCAGGCCGCGGGCCCGGATGTCCTCTGCCACGATCTCGGCGAGCTCGCCGCCGTCCGGCACGTCGATCTTGTTGAGGGCGACCATGCGCGGACGGTCCTCGAGGCCGCCGTGGGCGGTCAGCTCTGCCTCGATGATGTCGAGGTCGGTGAGCGGGTCGCGTCCGGGCTCGTAGGTGGCGCAGTCGATGACGTGCACGATCGCCTGGCAGCGCTCGATGTGGCGCAGGAAGTCGTGGCCGAGGCCGCGTCCCTCACTGGCGCCCTCGATCAGGCCGGGCACGTCGGCGACGGTGAAGGTGGTGTCGCCGGCGACGATGACGCCCAGGTTGGGGATCAGGGTCGTGAACGGGTAGTCGGCGATCTTCGGCCGGGCGCGCGAGATGGCGGCGATCAGGGACGACTTGCCGGCGCTGGGGAACCCGACCAGGCCGATGTCGGCGACGACCTTGAGTTCGAGGGTGATCTGGCGGGCGCTGCCCTCCTCACCGAGCAGGGCGAAGCCGGGGGCCTTGCGCGACTGGGACGCGAGCGCGGCGTTGCCGAGCCCGCCCCTGCCGCCGGCGGCGACGACGACCTCTGCCTCGGGGCCGACGAGGTCGGCGAGCACGACGCCGGTTTCGGCGTCGGAGATGACGGTGCCGTCGGGGACGTTGAGCACGATGTCCTCGCCGTTGGCGCCGTTGTTGAAGTCGCCGAGCCCGGGCTTGCCGTTGGCGGCCCTGCGGATCGACTGGCGGTGGAACTCGACGAGGGTGGTCAGGTTCGGGTCGACCCTGATGATCACCGAGCCGCCGTTGCCGCCGTTGCCGCCGTCCGGTCCGCCGAGGGGCTTGAACTTCTCCCGGTGGATGGACGCGCAGCCGTTACCGCCGTTGCCGGCGGAAACGGTCAGCACCGCTTGGTCGATGAAGGAGGGGATCGCCACAGGCACCCTTAGTCGGAGATCTGGCTGGCCGGCCCGGCGGGACCGTCAGTGAGGGCTCAGTCTATCGGTCTCCCCGATCCTCCGGCGGGGCCCAGATCTCGTGGTCGGCCGGGGCAGTGGCCTGAGGGGGCGGCGGGGGCTTGGCCGGTGGCAGCCCTTGCGCGGAGGGGGCGCCCGGTTTCGGCGGGGCGAACAGCGCTTCGTAGTCGGCCCCGCGGACGGGTTCCTGGGGGCCCGAGGCGGGCATTGCCGGGCGGTTGGTGGCTGGCGTCTTCCCGGTTTCGGGAGCGCTCGCGTCGGTGGGGAACTGTTCGGCGTCCACCTGAAGGGTCGCCGTGAGGTGCCGGTGGCGGCGCACCAGGAGCAGGACCACCACGGTGAGCGGCGACTCCCCCGCCGAAGCCGGCTGCGAGCGCCATCACCCACCACTCCGGACCTGGGTGGGAGCGGGCGATCACCCGTGTGCCGCGGGGGTTGGCGACCTCGACGAGTTCGTTCAACTGGATGCTGGTGCCGGAGACCGCGGAGCCGCCGCCGTCCACCACCGTCCCCGGGAAGGTGATGTCGATCTTCGTCGGCATGTACCCGTACTGCTGGGGCATCGCCAGGTCGAGCATGAGGTACTCGCCGGTCTGGCTGAGCTTGATGCCGAAGTCGCTCAACGCGTCGAGATCGATGGTGCCCTGAGCGCGGCAGGTCTGGTTGCCGTCGGCCGCGGGGCTGCCCTTGATCACCAGCCCGGCGTACTTGGTGATCCCGAGGCAGTCGACCTCAGCGTCGGTGAAGATCAGATTGGCCTCGGCCTGGGTTCCCGACTTCACGTCGACGGTGCCGTGGACCTCGCACCCGCACAGGAGCAGGGTGAGCAGGGCGGCGGCGGTGCAGGCGGCGAGCCGCTGCCAGGGGCGAGGCATGGGCCGATCCTAGCCAGCCCGCTGGTCGCCCGAAGGTTCGGGAGGACGTGCCCACGCCGCGTGCAGCGGATGGGTCGGACGGGCGACCTTCGGCTCGTCAGCATGCCTCCGCTGCCCGTGCACCGCCTTGCCGTTCGTCGCGTCCCCCGAAGCCGGCGGCAGCGCGAACCAGGACGTGTCCTCCGGTGGCGGTGGCCCCGTCGAGGCTGGCGCCACGGGCTCAACGGGAGCCACGACGGTGAGCGGCGCGCGGACGGGGCTGGCCCTCTCCGCGTCCGCTTCGGGGAAGGCGAGGTCGTCCAGCGGAGCGAGCGGGTCGCGCCGGGGCCGCCGCGCCAGCACCACGGCGAGACCGACGATGAGCGTGAGCAGGATCCCGGCGCCGGCACCGGCCAGTCCTGCGATCATCCACTGGGGCGGCCCTGCGCTGCGCAACGCCACGGCGCGCAGGCCGCTGCCCTGCGTGAGCGCCTCGAGGTCGGTGATCCGCACCACGTTGTCGGAGACGACGCCGAGGGACGCGTCCATCACCTTGCCGGGGAAGCGGACGTCGATGTCGGAGGCCGGCCAGCTGTCCCTGCCGCCGGCGAGGTTGGCCTGCAGCACGAGGTACTCGGCAGCGGGAGTGACGGTGATGCCGAAGGGGCTGAAGTAGGTGGCCTGGGTCTCGCCGGTGACGTGGCAGACCTGGTCGCCGTACTGGTCGATGGTGGTGGTGACCGTCAGCTTCAGCGCGTCGGCGCCGTGCGGGCAGTTCACGTCCGCCCCGGTGATGATCAGGTCGACGGCGATGCGTTCCTCGGACAGCACGTCGAACGTGCCCTGGGCATGGCAGCCGGTCAGCAGCACCCCGGCGAGAGCCAGCCCGAGGCCGGCCACAGCTCTGTGCCACCCGGCGTCCATGGAGAGATCCTAGGTGGGCCGGAAAAGCAGAAAGGCGGCCCGAGGGCCGCCTTCCGTGAAATCTGGTGCCTACTCGGCAGCCTCGATCGCGATGTTGACCACGCGGCGACCGCGGCGGGTGCCGAATTCGACCTTGCCCGCGCGCAGCGCGAACAGGGTGTCATCGCCACCACGACCAACGCCCTCACCGGGGTGGAAGTGGGTGCCACGCTGGCGGACGAGGATCTCGCCGGCGTTGACCTGCTGGCCGCCGAACCGCTTCACGCCGAGGCGCTGCGAGTTCGAGTCGCGACCGTTACGGGAGGCTGATGCGCCCTTCTTATGTGCCATGTCAGATCCTCAGCTCTCGATCCCGGTGACCTTGACCTGGGTGTAGCGCTGGCGATGGCCCATGCGCTTCCGGTAGCCGGTCTTGTTCTTGTACTTCAGGATGTGGATCTTGGGACCCTTGGTCTCCTCAATCACCTCAGCGGTGACGCTGACCTTACCGAGCCCCTTGGCGTCGGCGGTGATCTTCTCGCCGTCGACAAGAAGCAGCGGGGTGAGGGCGACGCTGTCGCCAGCCTTCACCTCGACCTTGTCGATCTCAAGGATGTCGCCAACAGCAACCTTGTGCTGGCGGCCACCACTGCGCACGATCGCGTACACGCCCGACCTACTTCCTAAGTTCTATCTCTACAAGCGCAACCGGATCCAAGAGAGGATGGTTCGCGCCCTGGTAATGCTCCCAGACGGCACAGAGCCTGCCCGGTGGGCACCGAGGGTAAAGACTACGGGCCCGTGGTGAGGAGGGTCAAACCGGGAGTCGCGTCCGCAGCGCCCGAATCGGCCCCCACCAGGCTTTCTCCAACGGGAATCGTGCGCCCGCAGAGCCCGAATGATGGCCAATGCGGGCCGTATTCGGGCGCTCCGGGCGCGTGTTGGCCGTCGATACCGGGATCGGTGTCGCATTCGGGCGCTCCGGGCGCATCAGCAGCCCCAGGGCTCGGGCCACCCGGGCCATCACGTCGGCCGGCCGCAGGTAGATCTCCTTGCCGAGCCAGCGCACGATCTTGAAGTCGAGGTCACGCAGGCACTGCTCCCGTTCCTTCTCGCGGACGCTGGCTTCGGAGTCCTCGTACTTCTCGCGGCCGTCCGCCTCACCGATCAGCCGCTCTCCCTCCCAGAAGAAGTCTGGGTAGAACACGCCCGCCGGGGTGCGGATCCCCACCTGGCATTCGGGGAGCGGAAGCCCGGCGAGCACGAAATGGGCCGTAGCTCAGCGATTCGATGGGGCTCTCCCGTAGCGGGCTGGCGATGCCGAGCGCATTCTCGACGCTGCCCATGCCCCGCATTGACGGCGGCAGCTTCGCGGAGGCCCCGGGCGCCTGCCTCCACCAATGCCCGGTTGGCCAAGGTCACGACGCCGCGCCTGCGGCATGAGGTCGTGACAGTCGCCGCTGCAGACACGCGTCCAGCACCGGCAGCGCTTGGGCGAGCGGGAGCCCTCGGCTCAGGTCGACAGCGGTGCGCGCCCTCGTGGTCACCGTGTAGCCGCGTGGGACTGACGAGCGTGTGATGCCGGGGCAAAGGCGGCAACCCTGTGCTCCACGCGCTGGCCGGGAAGATGAGCGGAAGGAGCCGCGGGCGGGCAGCGTGAGCCAGACCGGGTCACCCGGTCTTCGGATGACCGGGCACCGGCAGGTCGCCAGAGCCGCGCTGCCGACCAGTGGGACACCGCGCCGTCGGGGTGCATGACCTGTTCGGCGTGCTGCCAGAAGGAGGTGCTGGGCGTCGGCGTCGCGCTCGGGCCAAGCTGCGGGATCGAGGTAGACGTCCCGGCGCAGTCGGAGCAGCCTGCCGGAGGTCACTGCACCCCGGAGCACATGCTCGCTCACCCCGAGTGCGACGAGATCGCGCCCGAGGGTGGGCACCGATGGAAGGGCGAATGGAGTGGCGAGGCGCATGCTTCTACTCTCGGCAGGAGCCTGCCTCAGGCGTCACCGGCATCCCGCGATGTGCATGACCGGCGCGTTGTCCACAGCTCACCGTCGCGTCCGATTTCCGCTAGTCCCTGTCCCGTCGGGCTGCCATGCTTGCCGCTATGGACTTCGAGCAGCGCTATCGCGCGGTGTCAGCGAGAGACTCCCGGTTCGACGGGGTGTTCGTGACAGCCGTCCGCAGTACGGGGATCTACTGCCGTCCGTCCTGCCCTGCGCGCACTCCCCTTGTGCGCAACGTCGAGTTCTTCGCCACCAGCGCCGCTGCCCACGAAGCCGGCTACCGGGCGTGCAAGCGCTGCCTGCCGGACGCCGTCCCCGGATCGCCGGAGTGGAACCTGCGCTCCGACGTTGCGGCACGGGCGATGCGGTTGATCGCCGACGGGCTGGTGGAACGCGAGGGCGTGCCCGGCCTTTCGTCCCGGCTCGGGCTACACCACCCGGCACCTGAACCGCCTGCTGACCTCGGAGCTCGGCGCCGGCCCGCTGGCCCTGGCCCGCGCCCACCGCGCCCAGACCGCCCGCCAGCTGCTCGTGGCCACCGACCTCCCGGTCAGCGACGTCGCCTTCGCCTCCGGCTTCGGCAGCATCCGGCAGTTCAACGACACCATCGCTGAGGTCTACGACCGCACGCCCTCCCAGTTGCGCGCCACCCGGCGCCACCCTGCTCCCCCGGCGGGCGCGTCCACCCACGACGCGGGCATCCGGCTCGCCCTGCCCGTCCGGCAGCCGTTCGACGCTGCTGGGGTCTTCGGCTGGCTGGCCGCTCGGGCGGTGCCCGGCGTCGAGCTCGCCGGCCCCCGGTCGTACGCCCGGACGCTCCTGCTGCCCGGCGGTCCCGCCACCTTCGAGGTCGAGCCCGACGCTGAGCGGCTGCGCCTCACGGCGCGACTGTCCTCCCTCAGCGACCTGCCGTCGCTGATCTGGCGCGTGCGCCGCCTGTTCGACCTCGACGCCGACCCGGTGGGCATCGACGAGGCCGTCGGACGCGAGCCGGCGCTGGCCGCAGCGGTCGCGGCGACCCCCGGCATCCGGCTGCCCGGCGCCGTGGACGCACACGAGATGCTGCTGCGTGCGCTGGTGGGCCAGCAGATCTCCGTCGCAGCAGCCCGGACGCAGCTGGCCCGGCTCGCCGTGGCCCTCGGCACCCCCGTCGCCGGGGCCCCGGAAGGCCTGACCACCCTCTTCCCCACCGCAGCCCAGGTCGCAGAACGCGGCCGCGAAGTGCTGGTGGGACCGCGGGCGCGGATCGACAGCATCGTCGCCATCTGCGAACAGCTGGCCTCCGGCGAGCTCGACCTGGGTTATGCCGACGACCCGGTGGCCCAGCACGACCGCCTCGTCGCCGTCCGGGGAATCGGCGAGTGGACGGCCAACTACGTCGCCATGCGCGTCCTCGGAAACCCCGACGTCCTGCCGACCGGCGACGTCGCCCTGCGCACCGGCGCCCGCCGGCTCGGCCTTCCCGACCACCCCCGCGACCTCGCTGCCTGGGGCACGCACGTCGCCCCCTGGCGCTCCTACGCCAGCCTGCACCTGTGGCGAGCAAGCCTCGCCAGGATTGGAGAGAAATGAAGCTGACCACCGTGACCACCCCCGACGGCCCGTTCACCCTGCTGGCCTCCGGCGGCGTCGTGCTCGCCTCCGGCTGGACGGCCGATCCCGAAGCCGTCCTCGCGCGGCTGCGCCCGGAACAGCGTCCGGCAGAGGTGTCTGTTGTCGACCCTGACGACCCGGACGTCGCCGGTCCCGCCGCCGCCGTGGCCGCCTACTACGACGGCGACCTTGCCGCAGTGGACGCGGTGCCCGTCGAGCTGCACGGCTCGGACTGGCGCCTGCGCGGCTGGCGGCGGCTGCGCGGCATCACGCCGGGAGCGCCGTTGAGCTATGCGGCCTTCGCTGGCGAGCTGGGCAACCCGGCAGCCGTCCGGGCAGCGGCGAGCATCTGCGCGACCAACGCTCCCGCCCTGTTCGTTCCGTGCCACCGTGTACTACGAAGTGACGGCAGTCTCGGCGGCTTCGCCTGGGGCGTCGAGGTCAAGCGCTCCCTGCTCGCCCGGGAGGCTGCGCAGGCCTGAGTGGACCGAATTAGGAACCGTCCCCAACGTGGTCCGGACCGAGTTGGGGACGGTTCCAACTCGGTCCGGCCACAGCTCCACTCCGCGGTTCCGGGGCTACTCGGCTGAGGGGACGGGGTCGAGGGCGTCGGCCATGAAGGTGAGGACCGAACTCACCAGCAGCTGCTCGCGCTCGGCGACCCTTGTCGCGGGGAGGCTCTTCGCCGGGGCCATCGAATGGGTGGCACCGGGAACGGGGACGATCCGCTCCCCCGCGTAACCGGCGTCGGCGAGCGCCCGGGCAACATCGGACGGCGTCCCGAACGCGTCGCTGGCGCCCTGCAGCACCAGCGCGGGACCGGCAGCGCCGGCCAACTCCGACACCCGTGACTTCTCGGGCTTGCCGGGCGGGTGCAGCGGGAACGACAGCAGGACCAGTCCGGCATCAGCCTCTGCGAAACAGCGGCAGGCGCACCGCGCGCCGGCGCTGCGTCCACCGACGAACAGGGGCACCCCGGGCCACAGGTCCCGGACCGCTTCCACGGCCGGCAACCAGCAGCGGTCGAGGCTCGCCGGCGGGCCGGCCACCTTGCGTCCCGCGACCAGCCATGGCTGGCGATACCGGGCAACGCTGACTCCCGCAGCGGGAAGGGCACGCGCCAGCAGCGCGAGGTCCCAGGCTTCCTCGCTGCCACCGGCGCCATGCCCGAGGATCAGGGCTGCGAGGGGCTCTGCCGCCTCGGCGATCACAAGCTCGCCGGGTCCATCCGGGGTGGCGACTGCCAGCACGGTGCTCATGGGTCCAGTGTCACCGATCCGGGGCCGCAGCGTGGCATGCTGAGGCGACACCGCAGCAAGGGGCCGCAGCAATGGACTTCTACAACCTCTACAGCCACGGGTTCGCCCGCGTGGCCGCATGCACGTTCGGAATCCGGATGGTGCAACCCATGGCCAACGCCGAGGCCGTCCTGGCGCAGGCAAGGGAGTGCGCCGAGGCCGGCGCGAGCCTTGCCGTGTTCCCCGAGCTCACCCTCACCGGCTACTCGATCGAGGACCTGCTGATGCAGGACACCGTCCTCTCGGCCGTCGAGGACGCCCTCGCCTGGCTGGTGCCGCAGACCGAGGGCCTCGGCTGCATCGTCGTCGTCGGTGCGCCGCTGGTGAGCCTGAACCGCATCTACAACTGCGCCGTCGTGATCCACCGCGGACGCGTGCTCGGCGTCGTGCCGAAGTCGTACCTGCCGACCTACCGCGAGTTCTACGAGCGCCGCCAGATCGGTCCCGGCGACGACGTCACCGGCGAGATCCGCGTCGCCGGCGAGGACGTGCCGTTCGGCGCCGACCTGCTGTTCGCTGCGGAGGACGTGCCGGGCTTCGTGCTGAACGTCGAGATCTGCGAGGACATGTGGGTGCCCATCCCGCCGAGCGCAGAAGCAGCACTCGCCGGCGCGACCGTGATCGCGAACCTCTCCGGCAGCCCGATCACCGTCGCGAAGTCGGAGGAGCGCAAGCTGCTCTGCGCGTCCGGCTCCTCGCGCCTGCTTGCCGGCTACATCTTCAGCGCCGCCGGCGAGGGCGAGTCGTCCACCGACCTCTCCTGGGACGGCCAGACGCTGATCTACGAGGCCGGCGACGCTGCTGGCCGAGTCGGAGCGCTTCCCCTCGGGCCCGAGGGCTTCGATCGCCGACATCGACCTGGGCACGCTCGTGCAGGACCGGCTGCGCCAGGGGCACCTTCGACGACAACCGCCGCACCCATGCCGAGCGGATCGGTGAGTACCGCACCGTCACCTTCGAGCTGGTCCCGCCCACCGGCGACCTCGGCCTGCGCCGGCCGCTGGCGCGCTTCCCGTTCGTGCCCGGCCGACGCTGCCCGCCTCGCCCAGGACTGCTACGAGGCCTACAACATCCAGGTCAGCGGGCTGGAGCAGCGCCTGAAGGCGATCGGCCAGCCGAAGATCGTCATCGGCGTCTCCGGCGGCCTCGACTCCACCCACGCCCTGATCGTCGCCGCCCGCGCGATGGACCGGCTCGGCCGCCCGCGCACCGACATCCTCGCCTTCACGATGCCGGGCTTCGCCACGTCCGCGCACACCAAGAACAACGCCACGGCGCTGGCCACCTCACTCGGCGTGACCTTCGCAGAGCTCGACATCACCCAGACCGCCCGGCTGATGCTGGACGGGCTCGACCACCCGTTCGCCGACGGCGACCCGGTCTACGACGTCACCTTCGAGAACGTCCAGGCCGGCCTGCGCACCGACTACCTGTTCCGGCTGGCCAACCAGCGCGGCGGCATCGTGCTCGGCACCGGCGACCTGTCCGAGCTCGCGCTCGGCTGGTGCACCTACGGGGTCGGCGACCAGATGTCGCACTACAACGTGAACGGCGGCGTGCCGAAGACGCTGATGCAGCACCTGATCCGCTGGGTGATCACCTCCGAGCAGTTCGAGGACGAGGTGTCGACGACCCTGCAGGCCATCCTCGACACCGAGATCACACCCGAGCTGGTGCCGGTCGGCGAGGGCGAGACGCCGCAGTCGACGCAGGCGAAGATCGGGCCGTACAGCCTGCAGGACTTCAACCTCTTCCACATCCTGCGCCACGGCATGAAGCCGTCGAAGATCGCCTTCCTCGCCTGGCACGCCTGGAAGGACGCCGAGGCCGGCGCCTGGCCGGAGGGCTTCCCGCACGACGAGCGGACGGCCTACGACCTGGCCACGATCAAGAGCTGGCTCGCGGTGTTCTGCCAGCGCTTCTTCGGCTTCGCCCAGTTCAAGCGCTCCGCGCTGCCGAACGGCCCGAAGGTCGTGCGGGGCGGCTCGCTGTCGCCGCGCGGCGACTGGCGGGCGCCGTCCGACACCTCCGCCGCCCTGTGGCTTGCCGACCTGGAGAACGTCCCCGGCGACTGACCTGAACGCAGAGCGAGCCCGCCGGAACATCAGTTCCGGCGGGCTCGTGCTTGTTGCCAAGGACTACTCGGACGGGGTGGAGACCAGCTCTTCCGTCACGGGCGCATCCTCGACCGGGGCTTCAGCGACCGGTGCCTCCTCGACGGGCGCCTCAGCGGCCGGGGCCTCAACAGGGGCCTCGTACACCTCGGTCTCGACGACGACGGCTTCGAGCGGTGCATCGACGACGGCATCGAGAACCGGCGACTCGACGACCGTCTCGACCGTCTCGACGGTCTCGATGACAGCCTCTACCTCTTCGGGACCGGGGTCGGCTCGACGTGCGGGACAGGCTCGGCGGGATGCGGGAACGACTCGGGGTGCGGCACCAGCTCGACGGCTTCCGCCGCGGGAGCAGAGCTACCGGCGGAGCCGCGTGCGCGACCCGGACGACGACCGACAGGCGGGCTGTCGAGACGGCGCGGGTGTTGCGGCGTCCGGCTTCCCGGTCGCCACCGTCGGCGGGTGCCTGGGTCGCGACCGGCACGTCGTGGACGTGGTAGCCGCGGCCCTTGCAGGTCTCGCACGGCACGGTGAACGCCTCAGCGAGCCCCGTCCCGATCTTCTTGCGGGTCATCTGCACCAGGCCCAGCGAAGTGACCTCGGCCACCTGGTGACGGGTGCGGTCACGGCCGAGGCACTCGACCAGCCGGCGCAGCAGCAGCTCGCGGTTGGCGGGCAGCACCATGTCGATGAAGTCGATCACGATGATGCCGCCGATGTCGCGCAGTCGCAGCTGGCGGACGATCTCCTCGGCGGCCTCGAGGTTGTTCGACGTGACCGTCGCCTCGAGGTTGCCGGAGGTGCCGGTGAACTTGCCGGTGTTGACGTCGACGACCGTCATGGCCTCGGTGCGGTCGATGATCAGCGAACCGCCGGAAGGCAGGAACACCTTGCGCTCGAGCGCCTTGGCCACCTGCTCGTGCACGCGGAACGAGCTGAACATGTCGCCACGTCCGGCGCGGTCCCAGTGCTCCAGCCGGGTCGCCAGGTGCGGCGCGACGTGCTGCACGTAGGCGTCGACGGTGTCGTAGGCGTCGTCGGCCTGGCCGTTGCCGTCGATGATCAGGGCGCCGAAGTCCTCGGTGAACAGGTCACGGACGATGCGGACGGTCAGGTCGGGCTCGGCGTAGAGCTGCGCCGGAGCCTGGCCACCCTTGACCTTCTTCTCCAGCACCTCCCACTGCGCCTTGAGCCGGTTGACGTCGCGGATCAGTTCCTCTTCGCTCGCACCCTCTGCTGCGGTGCGGACGATGACGGACGCGTCCGGCCCGATGAGCTCGTCGAGGATGCCCTTCAGGCGTCGACGCTCGCCCTCGGGCAGCTTGCGGGAGATGCCGGAAAGGTGGCCGCCCGGTGAGTAGACGATGTAGCGGCCCGGGATCGAGATGTGCGAGGTCAGGCGGGCACCCTTGGCGCCGACCGGGTCCTTGCTCACCTGCACCAGCACCTGCTGGCCGGACTTGAACACGCGCTCGACCTTGCGGTCCTGGCTGCTGACGCCGAACGACTCCCAGTCGACCTCGCCGGCGTACAGCACGGCGTTGCGACCGCGGCCGATGTCGACGAAGGCCGCCTCCATCGACGGCAGCACGTTCTGGATGCGGCCCAGGTAGATGTTGCCGATCATCGAGGTGGCAGAAGCCCGGTCGACGTAGTGCTCGACGAGGATCCCGTCCTCGAGGACGGCGATCTGTGAGTAGTCGTCGGTCTGGCGGATCAGCATGCGGCGATCCACGGCCTCGCGACGGGCAAGGAACTCCGACTCGCTCAGGATCGGCGGGCGGCGGCGACCGGCGGTGCGGCCCTCGCGACGGCGCTGCTTCTTGGCCTCCATGCGGGTGGAGCCCTCGATGCCGGTGACCTCGTCGTTGGTGCTGACAGCCCGACGGCGGCTGCGCGGCTCGCGGACGCGGACGACGACGTCGATCGTGTCGTCCTCTGCCTCGCCGGTGTCCTCACCGCGACGGCGACGACGACGACGACGACGGGACGTGCCGTCACCGGCCGGCTCCTCGCCAGCCTCTCGGCCTCGGCCGGAGCAACGGCTTCGCCGTCCTCCTCCGCTGCGCCTTCTGCGTCCTCTTCACCCTCGGCTGCCGGTTCACCGGCGCCACGACGACGGCGACGGCCACCGCGGCGACGACGGCGACGACGCGGCGTGCCGTCCTCGCCTTCTGCGTCGCCCTCATCGGTTGCCTCGTCGTCGGACTCCTCGGACTCCTCGGACTCCTCGTCCTCGGCGACCAGCTCGGCGTCCTCGTCGGCTTCAGCGTCCTCTTCGACGGGCTGGGTACGGCCGCCGATCGCCGCGGCGAGGGAGTCGAGCACCTGATCGGCGTCGGCTTCCTCGGTCAGGCCGAAGGTCTCAGCCTTGACGCGGCGGCGGGTGCGCGGACGCTCCTGCTGCGCCAGTTCGGCGAGGCTCGCTGCGACGTCCTCTGCCCGCTCGGCGATCGCCTGCTGGTTGTCCTCTGCAGCCTTCACCGCGCGACGGCGACGCGGCGTCTTCGCCGGTGCCTCCTCAGCGGGCGGCGCTGCTGCCTCGATCATGGGCTCCTGGTCGGGAGCGGCCTTGGCGCGGGTGCGGCGGGCACGCTTGGGTGCCTCCTCCACGGGTGCAGCCTCGACGTTGGCGTGGCTGAACATGGGTGCGGTTGCCTGCGTCCTCGGGGCGGGCTCCGCCACCGGCGCGGCTTCAGCGACGGGCGCTGCGGGCTCGGGCGCTGCCTTGGCTTCCGGTGCTGCCACCGGGGCAGGCGGGCCTGCGGGACGGCTGGCGGCGCGGCGACGACGCGGCGGCGTGGCCGGTTCGGGCGTGGACTGATCGGTGTTCGGGTAGTCGGAATCGAGCATTTAGCTCTCCTTAGGCGGCGGGGGTGCCGCAAACGTGGCTGCCATGGGCAGCGAAGCCTGGTCGGTCGAATGCGCCAGCGCCGTCGCCCCCGCGGTCGTCTCCGTCGCGGTGAGGGTCGGCGCCGTGGTCGGTCTGTCACACCGGTCACAACACTCGAGGGCCGAAGGTCTGGATGACTATCAGCCTGTTAGCAGTATTCCACACTCCCCGAAGCCCGGCGGGATTGTTCGCGCCCGCTGCCGGACCGTGTTTCAGGCCAGCGGGTCGGCGATCCGTGCCGTCGTCCCAGACGCCCTGCTCGATGCGCGTGATCAGTGCCGACTCGTGCGCTCTTCAACCCCGGACGCAGCGCCTGCAGCGCCTGCACCACGTCGTCGGGACGCACCAGCGGCTCGCGAGACGGCGGACGTGAGCCGGAAGGCCGCACCGTCGGCGACGAGGCCGAGGACGGCAGAGCGGACGTCGAAAGTACGCAGCCCGTTCTTGGTCATCCGCTGCACCTCGTGGGACTCGGTTGCCAGCAGGTCGTCCACCGCTGCGGCCAGTTCCTCGGCATCGACGCCGCCGAGTTCCACCAGCCAGCGGGACGCGGACAGCCGGTCGGCCAGCGAACCCGTGCCGGCCTCGACGACCCGCACGATCACAAGGCCGTCGGGCATGGCTGCGTTCAGGCGGTCGCGGACCAGGTCGGGATCCAGCTCTGCGGCGAGGCCGATCTCCAGGTACTCGGCCTCGCTGGCGGCACCGGTCGGCGATGCGTTGGCGTAGCTGATCCGCGGGTGCGGGGAGAAGCCGGAGGAGAAGGCCATCGGGATGCCTGCCCGGCGCAGCGCCCTCTCGAAGGCGCGGCCGAAGTCACGGTGCGACGCGAACCGCGCGCGTCCGCGCTTGGCGTACTGGACCCTCAGGCGCTGGACGGGCGGGGCCTGCTGGACCGGTGGCTGTCGTGACACGGCGGACAGCCTAACGGGCACGAGCACCCCACTACGCTGACGCACGTGATCGAGCTGCGTCGTGCCCGCGAGGACGAGTGGGCGGCCGTCGGGGAACTGACCGCCGGGGCCTACCTCGCCGACGGCGCGATGGGCGCCGATGACCCCTACTACGGCGTGCTGCGTGATGCGGCGTCCCGGGCACGGGAGGCCGACCTGTGGGTGGCCGTCGACGGCGACGGGGTCCTGCTCGGCACCGTGACGTGGTGCCCGCCCGGTTCGAGCTACCGCGAGCTGGCCACTCCGGAGGAGAGCGAGTTCCGCACCCTCGCCGTTGCTCCCGCCGGACGCGGGCAGGGCGTCGGCGAGGCGCTGGTGCGCCACTGCATCCAGCTCGCCACCGAGGCCGGCTCGACAGCTGTCGTCATCTCGACGGCGCAGTGGATGAGCACAGCCCATCGGCTCTACCAGCGCCTGGGCTTCGTCCCTGCGCCGGAACGGGACTGGGCGCCGCGACCCGGCGTCCGGCTGCTCGCGATGGTGCGTCCGCTCCCCTGACGGCTCAGCGCCCGCTCTCCGGACCCGGCCCCGTCGTCGCTTCCGGGATGCCGGCCGGCAGGGTGCCGTAGGTCGCCTTGTGCCACGTCGCGAACGCTGCGACGGCGGTGGGCAGGGTCGCGAAGATGCGGTCGTCGCCCACCTTCTCGACGAAGCCGGCAGCGGCCAGCTGGTCGCGCAGGTCCATCTTCACCCTCGCCATGGCGAACACGATCCCGGCCTCGTCGAGTGAGGAGCGCAGCTGTTCGAGGGTGTCGACGGCCGTCAGGTCGACCTCGACGTTGGCCTCGGCGTTGAGCACGAACCACTCGCGGCTTGGGCTCGGTGCGTGCCACCGACGCCATGGCCCGGCCGAGGAAGTCGTCGGCGTTGGCGAAGAACAGCGGCGAGTCGTAGCGGTAGACCACGAGGCCGGGCACCTGCGTCGCCTGCGGGTAGTCGTCGACGTCGTGCATGCCGGCGAGGCCGGGGACGTAGCCGAGGATGCCGTCGTGCGGGTGCACGATCCGCCGGATCAGGTCGAGGATCGACAGCCCGACGGCGATCCCGATGCCCGCCAGCAGGCCGGTGGCCAGCACGCCGACAAGAGCGACGAGCGCGAGCACGATCTCGCTGCGACGGAAGGCGGCGATGCGTCGCAGCTCTGCGAGGTCGATCAGCCGCAGGCCCGCGTACACGACCACGCCGCCGAGCGCCGCCTGCGGGAAGGCCGCCAGCACCGGGCCGAAGATGAAGATCGATCCCAGCACCATGGCTGCGGCGACGAGCGAGTGCAGCTGGGTGCGGCTGCCGGCCGAGTCGCCGATCACCGTCCGGCTCGCGGAAGAGGAGACCGGGAAGCCGGCGAGGAAGCCGTTGGCGAGGTTGGCCGCCCCCATGGCCAGCAACTCGCTGTTGGCGTTCAGCTGCTCACGCTTGCGGGCCGCGAAGGCCCGTCCGGTGAGGATCACGTCGCTGTAGCCGACGACGGCGATACCGAGCGCGACGGTGAGGAGCTGCAGCAGGTCGACCCCGTCCGGGTTGGGCAGCGCGGGCAGCGGGACGGTGGTGGGCACGGGTCCGATGACAGCGATGCCCTGGGCGGCCGGCCCGGCGAGCGCGACGCCGGCGGCCGCCGCCAGCATCACCAGCAGCGGCCCGGGCAGGGACGGTGCCCAGCGGCGCAGGGCGAACAGGGCGATGGCAACGCCGAGCCCGAGCGCGAGCGTCGGCAGGTGGATGGCGCCGGCCTGCGCGATCACCGAGCCCACTTCCTGCCAGGCGCTCTCCCCTGTGACGTGCAACCCGGTCAGCTTGCCCAGCTGGCTGAACACCATCAGGATCCCGATGCCGGCCAGGTAGCCCACCAGCACGGGCCGGGACAGCAGGTTGGCGAGGAAGCCGAGCCGCGCGATCCGTCCGACGAGGCAGACGACCCCACGGCGACGGCGATCAGCGCTGCGAGCTCTGCGCGACGCTGGCCCTCCACCGGTCCGGCGAGCGCGAGGATGCCGGCAGCCGTCATCAGTGCTGTGGTCGACTCCGGCCCGATCGACAGCTGCCGGGACTCGCCGAGGACCGCGTAGACGACCATCGGTGCCAGCACGGCCCACAGGCCGGCGACCGGCGGCAGGCCGATGATCTCCGCGTAGGCCATCACCTGCGGCACGAGGTACGCGGCAACGGTGATGCCGGCGATCAGGTCGCCCCGCAGCCACGAGCGGTCGTAGCCGAGCAGGGTCACCAGTCCGGGAGTCCACCTGCGCCATCCGGCGGGCCGCTCTTGCTGCTGCACGCGGCCAACGTAACGGTTGCCGACGCCCTCCCGCCGACTAGCCACCGTGAGAATATGTGCAGCCACTTAGCACAATCCTGAGCAAATGCTTGTGTGCACCTCCGTAATACCCCTACTGTTCGGGGCACCCGAAGCCGTTCCGACACCGACGCCGAATCGCCTGGAGCTGGATCCGACTCCCGCGCTGACACCGTCGCCGAGCCCACCCTTTCCCATCCAGCAGAAGGGCGGACGACATGTCCGAGCACACCCCGGCCGCGATCATCGATGAGCCGGAATTCCACCTGCCCAAGGACCACTGGCCGTTGCCGGAACTGTCCCTCACCGAAGCACCGCATCGTCACCCCGACCTGCTGACGTTCGCTGACGTCCAGCGCTCACCGGAGTACCAGAAGCTCCGGCACTCGTTCACGAGCTTCGCGTTCCCCACGGTCATTGCCGTGCTGGTCTGGTACTTCCTCTACGTGGTGCTCTCTGTCTTCGCCGAGGGCTTCATGTCGATCCCCGTGCTCGGCAACCTCAACCTCGGCATGGTGATCGGACTGCTGCAGTTCCCGACCACCTGGTTCGCCACCTGGCTGTACGTGCAACGCGCAGACAAGGTCTTCGACCCGATGGCCGCTGAATTGCGCACCAGGATCGAAAACGAGGTCTCCAAGTGATCGCCCTCGAGACCGCAACCGGCAACCCGCTGATCAATATCGCCATCTTCGGCGCCTTCGTCGTCTTCACCCTCCTTGTCGTCATCAGGGTCACCCGGCAGTCGGAGAAGAAGGCCGGGGCGTTCTACACCGGCGGCGCATCCTTCTCCGGGCGCCAGAACGGCCTGGCCATTACCGGCGACTACCTGTCGGCCGCAGCGTTCCTCGGCGTCACCGGCGCCATCGCCGTGTACGGCTACGACGGCCTGCTCTACTCGGTGGGCTTCTTCATCGCGATCCTGCTCGCCCTGTACCTGGTCGCCGAGCCGCTGCGGAACACCGGCAAGTACACGATGGCCGACGTGCTCAGCTTCCGGATGATCCAGAAGCCGGTCCGTACCGCTGCTGCCCTGTCGACGCTCACCGTCTCGCTGGTCTACCTGCTGGCCCAGATGGCCGGCGCCGGTGGCCTCGTCGCCCTCCTCCTCGGGGTGAAGGACCCGTTCTGGCAGGCCGTCGTCATCGCCGGCGTCGGGCTGATCATGATGGTCTACGTGCTCATCGGCGGCATGAAGGGCACCACCTGGGTGCAGATGATCAAGGCCGTCATGCTGATCTCCGGCGGCGCCGCCATGTCGTTCTGGGTGATGTCCGGCCACGGCTTCAACCTGTCCGACCTGCTGGGCTCCGCGGCTGCCGTCCACCCCAAGGGCGACGCGATCCTTCGTCCCATGCTGCAGTACGGCGCGAACGGCTGGATCAGCAAGCTCAGCTTCTTCTCCCTCGCCATCGCGCTCGTCGCCGGCCCGTCCGGCCTGCCGCACGTGCTGATGCGCTTCTACACCGTGCCCAGCGCTCGCGAAGCCCGTCGCTCCGCGGTGTGGGCGATCATCCTGATCGGGGTGTTCTTCCTGTTCACGCTGATCCTCGGCTTCGGTGCCGCAGAACTCGTGGGCGTCGACAACATCCTCGCCGCACCCGGCAAGGCCAACTCGGCTGCTCCCCTGCTCGCACTGCACCTGGGCGGTGAGGTGCTGATGGGCGTCATCTCCGGTGTCGCGTTCGCCACGATCCTCGCCGTCGTGGCAGGCCTGACGATCACGGCGTCCGCCTCGTTCGCGCATGACTTCTACAACTCCGTGATCAAGTCGGGCAAGGCTGATCCGGCGCAGGAGGTGAAGGTCGCACGCATCACGGCGGTCGTCATCGGCTTGCTGGCCATCGTCGGCGGCATCCTCGCCAACGGGCAGAACGTCGCGTTCCTCGTGTCGCTGGCGTTCGGTGTCGCGGCTTCGGCCAACCTGCCGTCCATCCTGATGACCATGTACTGGAAGAGGTTCAACACCCGCGGTTCGGTGTGGTCGATCTACACCGGTCTCGCCTCCGCTGTGCTGCTGATCATCTTCTCCCCGGCAGTGGTCGCCGGGCCGCTGGCGATCTTCCCGCTCACCAACCCGACGATCGTTTCGCTGCCGCTGGCCTTCATCGCCGGCATCGTGGGCACGCTGACCTCGAAGGAGCCGGCGGACGCACTGCTCCAGGCCGAGATGGAGGTCCGTTCCATGACCGGGGCCGGGCGCGGAGGGCGCGGTCGCCCACTGACATCGGACAGCAGACGCCCGTCCCACTTCGGTGGGGCGGGCGTCCTGCTGTCAGCGTCCGGTGATGCCGGAGACCCAGGCTCCCGGAAGGCCGAGAGCGATGCGCCAGCCCTCCGACGTCCGGGTCACGGCACTGGTGGCGCCGGTGACCGAGGTGGCCGTGATCGACCTCACCAGGCCGCCGGCGGAGCGCTCGGTGACCTTCAGCGACCGGAGCTTGCCGATGCCGAAGAGCTCCTCCGCCTTGGACTGGCTGACCAACACCCGCCAGCTGCGGTACGGGTTGCCGGGAGCGAGGACCGAGTACGGATCATCGACGTGGCTGAGGTAGGCGATCGCTGTGGTGCCGAAGGCCTCGGCATTGGACACCGTGCCGGAGTAGGTGATGCCGCCGGTCGTGTAGCTGCCGGAGGAGGCGAAGTACGGCGTCTCTGCGATCTCTGAGGTTGCTGCGGCGGAAGGCCGCACGACCTGCACGGTCGTCGAGGTCCAGGTCCGGTCGACGGCGCGCCGCCACTCGGCACTGCCTGCTCCCCCGGCCTTCTTCCAGCCGGTGAAGTTCTGGCTCCGGGAGTCGTCGAAGACCTGGCAGTCGCAGGCCGGGTCGACGCCGCCGGGCGGCGTTGAACCACAGCGCCTTGGTGATCACGTAGGACCGCGCAGCGATCACCTGGGCCTTCAGTGCCTCGAGACCGCCTCCGGCACGCACTCCCCCACGACGACGGCATCTCGTCGATGCCGTACAGGTACTCGGTGTTCATCTTCAGCTCGTTGACGACGTTCGGGCGGCTTCGCCGATCACGGTGGCCTGCAGGTTCCCGTACCGGTAGGTGCCCTGCGCGCCGGCGACCGAGACCGTTGCAGAACTCGACCAACGGAACAGCAGGCGGGCCGCTGACAGCGTCCGCACCTTGCCACTGGCGAGGGTCACCTTCGCGGTGACCTTCGCACCGGCGACCCCGACCGTGATCGGCTTCTTCGCAGCCGTGGTGGCAAGGGTGGTGGTGCCGTCGGTGACGGTGAACCCGCCGGTCGTGATCGAGAGCTTGGTCGTCGTGCGCGAGTCCGACGGCGGCCCGAGCACCTGCACCTTGATCGTGCGCGGGTTGTTGTTGGCCGTGTCGACCTTGGCGCCGGCGTAGTAGTACTCGAGGATCTGCTCCGCGCTCCAGCCCTTGTCCCTTGCCAGCTGGTAGGCGCCGTACTGGGACATGCCGACCCCGTGGCCGCGACCGGAGCCGGAGACGGTGAAGGTCGCCGGTACGAAGTGGACGGTGAAGGAGCGCGCTCGTCGCCTTGCCGCTCACCGTGAAGCGGTAGGTACGATCGCCGACCCCGTGCTTCACCTTGACGGTGCCCTTGCCGGAGCGGATCGTCACCTTCTTCTCCGTGACCCAGGTCGGCGCCCTTGGCGTACTGGAGCAGCGCGGTGGCCTTCTTCACGGCCTTGCCGTTGTTCGTGAACCTGACGGTCAGCTTGATCGCCGTCGCTGACGTCGTCGTCCCGCCCGACGGCCGCAACGCCGGTGAGGCTGTACCCCGACGCGGCGTTGGCCCGGCGCCACCCAGCGGCGACAGCAGGCTGAGAACGGTGATGATCAGCCCGCTGAGGGCAAGGCGGAGGTGGCGCACGCCTCAGGCTCTCACGGCGCCAGGCCCCACCGCCGGGACTCCGCCGAGGTCGTACAAGCAGTCCCCCGGCACGAAAGGGGACGGTCCCCTTCAATTCAGAGCCCACCGCAGACTCGCCGAGGTCGACGAGCTCGGCACGAAAGGGGACTGTCCCCTTTCGTCGCCACGCAGACCGCGCGATCGGCACGAAAGGGGACTGTCCCCTTTCGTGCCGCTTTCGTGCCGGGACGGGATCAGCTGGTGACGACGGTGAGGGGCAGGAGGGTGCGGCCGGTGGGGCCGATCTGGATCTCGGTGCCGAACTGCGGGCAGACGCCGCAGTCGTAGCAGCCCGACCAGCGGCAGTCCTCGACCTCTGCGCCACCGACGGCGTCCTGGTAGTCCTGCCAGAGCCAGTCGCGGTCGAGGCCGGCGTCCAGGTGGTCCCAGGGCAGCACCTCGGACTGGCCGCGCTCGCGGGTCGTGTACCAGTCCAGGTCGATGCCGTGCCCGGTGAGGGCGGTCTGCGTTGCGGCTTCCCAGCGGTCGTAGGAGAAGTGCTCGCTCCAGCCGTCGAACTTGCCGCCGTTGCGCCAGACCTCCTCGATCACGGCGCCGACCCGGCGGTCGCCACGGCTCAGCAGGCCCTCGATCACGCCGGGCTTGCCGTCGTGGTAGCGCATGCCGATGGCCCGGCCGTACCTGTGGTCGTTGCGGATCTTGTCCTTCAGCATCCGCAGGCGCCGGTCGATCGTCTCCGGGTCGGCCTGCGCCGCCCACTGGAACGGGGTGTGCGGCTTGGGCACGAAGCCGCCGATGCTGATCGTGCAGCGCACGTCGCGGGTGCCCGCGGCCTTGCGTCCGGTCTCGATCACCCGGGCGGCCATGTCGGCGATCGCGAGCACGTCCTCGTCCGTCTCGGTCGGCAGGCCGCACATGAAGTAGAGCTTCACCTGCCGCCAGCCCTGGGCGAACGCTGCCGCGACGGTGTTGATCAGGTCGTCCTCCGTGACCATCTTGTTGATCACCTTGCGCAGCCGCTCCGACCCGCCTTCCGGGGCGAACGTCAGCCCGGAGCGCCGGCCGTTGCGGCTCAGCTCGTTGGCGAGGTCGATGTTGAACGCGTCCACCCGGGTGCTCGGCAGCGAGAGGGAGACGAAGCTGCCCTCGTAGCGATCGGCGAGCTGCTTGGCCACCGGGCCGATCTCGGAGTGGTCGGCGCTGGAGAGGCTGAGCAGGCCGACCTCCTCCAGGCCGGTGGCGGCGAGGCCGCCGGCCACCATGGCGCCGATGGTCTCGATGTTCCGCTCCCGGACGGGACGGGTGATCATGCCCGCCTGGCAGAACCGGCAGCCGCGGGTGCAGCCGCGGAAGATCTCCACCGAGTAGCGCTCGTGCACGGTCTCGGCCAGCGGCACGACCGGACGGGCCGGGTAGGGCCAGTTGTCGAGCTCCATCAGCGTGTGCTTGGCGACCCGCGCCGGAATCGCCTTCGACGGCGGGCGTGACCGCTGCGATCGCGTGGTCGGAGCCGTAGGTGACGTCGTAGAACGCCGGGACGTAGGCGACGCCGTGGGTGGCCAGCGTCAGCAGCAGCCCGCGCCGTCCGTCGGGACGCCCGGCCGCCTTCCACGAGCGGACCAGCTCGGAGACGATGAGGGCGGCTTCCTCCCCGTCGCCCAGCACGGCAGCGTCGATGAAGTCGGCGATCGGTTCGGGGTTGAACGCCGCGTGCCCGCCGGCGATCACGATCGGGTCGTCCTCGCCCCGGTCGACGCTGTGCAGCGGGATGCCGGCGAGGTCGAGCGCCTCGAGCAGGTTGGTGTAGCCGAGCTCGGTGGAGAAGCTGACCCCGAGCAGGTCGAACGCCTTCACCGGCAGGTGGTTCTCCAGCGTGAACTGCGGCAGGCCGTGCTCACGCATCTTCACGGCGAGGTCCGGCCACACCGAGAACGTGCGCTCGGCGACCATCCAGTCACGCTCGTTGAGGATTTCGTACAGGATCGCGAGGCCCTGGTTCGGCTGGCCCACCTCGTAGGCGTCGGGGTACATCAATGCCCAGCGCACCTCGGCAGCAGCGAAGTCCTTGCTGAACGAGTTCACTTCACCGCCGGTGTACTGCACCGGCTTGGTCACCTGGGCGAGCAATGGCTCCAGCCGCGGGTAGAGGGACGTCACGGTGTCGGCTGTCATGGTTGGGCAAGCGTAATCAATACCGCTGCGGTTGCGAAGCCGGGCCCTTCGGAGCCACCCGCGCGCTGACCGCAACGCTGCGTAGTTCTCGCAAGGCGTCGCGCGCCACCCAGCGCGCGGCCGCTGAGCCGGCATGACGGGCGAGGATGCGCTCTGCCGTGTCGACGGCAGCGGCGTGGCAGGCCGGCGAGCGCTTGCCGATCTGCCGCAGGGCCCAGTTCACGGCCTTCTTCACGAAGTTCCGCTCGTCGGTCAGCCTCGGCCTCCACCACGGGCAGGAAGGCGATGATCGCAGCGTCCGGCGCTGCCTTGTCGTGGACGGCGAGGGTGGCCATCAGGACGAACCCCGCCCGCTTGACGAACACCTCGGGGCTCCCGGCCCATTCGACGGCCTTGGCGTAGGCGAACGGGGTGGGCACGAACAGCTTCTGCAACTGGTCGCAGGTGTCCCAGCTGTCGAGGTCGGCCACCCACGCGTCCGCCTGGGCCTCGGTGACGAGCGCGGGAATGTCGACGAGCCCGGCGAGGATCCGTGCCTCGTGCACCCCCGAGTCCCACAGGTGGGCGGCCGTGGCGTGCACCAGGCCGGGGTCGCTGCGCCGCAGCGGACGGAGCTGGCCGGCGGCCGCACGCAGCAGCGGCATCGAGACGCCGAGCGTGCCTTCAGGGTTGATGCCGTAGCGGGCCATGCCGGCGACGTTGTCGGGCCGGGCCACCGAGCGCAGCCAGCCAGGAGGTCGGCCGCCAGCGCAGCAGGGTCGTCGACGGCGGACGGCGGCGTCCACGAACGGACGATTCCTGTGGGCACGGAGCGCCCCGCAGATCAGACGACGACGCGTTGCCGACGCGTCAGCGGCGGCACGCGAAGGAGTCTTGACGAATGACGCGCCAGCGGCATGAGGATCAGTCGACGGGCGCGTGCGGCGCTGCGTTCTCCACGACGATGTCGGCGCGGTGCGCCGGGTCGCAGGACTCCAGGTAGAGCAGCTGGCCCTGGTAGTACCGGGCGTTGCGCGGGTCCTCCGGGTCGGCGTCCAGCTTCTTGTCGCGGTCGGCCAGCCGGTGGAAGGACTCCTGGAACGGCACCTCGAGCCACACCGAGAGGTCCCAGATCTTCTTCTTCTTGCTGGAGCACAACTCGTCGCGGTGGATGAACATGCCGTCGATGATCACGACGGCGTGGTCAGGGGCGACCCGCCAGGGCGACTTCACCTCCGACTCCGAGTACAGGTCGTAGGCGGCGGTGCGGTAGCGGCCCGAGCCGCCGTGGCCCAGCGGCTCGAGGACCTCGTCGCTGAACCGCTCGTAGTCGTAGCTGTCCTCGAAGTAGCCCTTGGCCGACGAGCGTCCCTGTGCGTACCGCTTGCTCTGCGGGTTGAGGTAGTGGTCCATCGAGATCCGGATCACTTCGAGCCCGGATTCCTTCAGGAGTTCTGCGAGCTCGTTGGCGAAGGTGGTCTTGCCTGCGCCGTCCACGCCGTCGACCCCGACGAGGGTGCGACCCGCCCGGGAGCGGATGTTCGCCCTCAGCCACTTGAGTGCGCTTGAGGCATCCAGCTTGGTCACCACGTCGTTAGTCATCTCACACCTTCGTTGGCGAACATGTCGCGATGTAAACCAGCGTACCCCGATGTCATCGGATGGCTTCCCGCTGGAATGCCGCGGGAGCGGCGGATTGGGGAATTCTGAGGCGCCGTGCCACCAGCAGCAGGCCGGCGACGAGAGCCGAGGGTGAAGAACACCTGGATGAGGATCTCCGGACCGGCAGCACCGGCCTCGCGGTCGAACATGCCCTCGAGACCGCCGAACGGGATCGTGACCTCGCCGATCAGGTTGTTCACGACGTGCAGGGCGACGGCAGCCTCGAGACCGCCGGTCTTCCACACCAGGATCGAGCAGGAGACGCCGACGACGAAGTAGTAGCCGTTGAGCCAGGGGTCGCCGGCACCGTGCAGCAGCATGAACACCACGGACGTGACCACGGTCGCGACCACGAGGCCGACGCGCGCGGAGCCGAACCAGGAGCCGATGCTGCGGGCCAGCAGCCCGCGGGTGCCGTACTCCTCACCGGCGGCCTGCAGCGGCGTGGTGAGCAGGATCGCGATGATCAGGAACCACGAGTCGGCGTTCCAGACCAGCTGCGGGGCCCCGCCGAGCAGGATCTCGACGCCGATGCTCACCAGCAGGATCGGGACGGCCACCGCGACGAACCGCCAGAACAGGCCCCAGCGGAAGCCGCCGGCGATCGAGCTGATCCAGCGCGGACGCTGCCCGAACACAGCCCACGCCGTCAGCCCGGCCAGCGGGATGGCTGCGGCGAGGCCGAGGTTGTTGGCAAGGAACAGCAGCGGAGTGAGCTTCAGCTCGCCCCGCGTCAGGGCGTCCATGTCGAGCCGGCCCGAGCGACACGTCGATCAGGACCAGCGGGATCGAGATCAGCAGGGTTGCGAGGAACCAGGTGGCGACGAACATGCCGATGGAGAGCAGCGGCTTCCACCAGCGGAACCGCGGAGCGCGGAAGAACTCGTGGTACTCCCGCTGCACGATCGGAAGGGCCGACGGTTTCGCCGGCTGCCAGTCGGGTGGCGGCGGGGGCGGGCTCAGCCACATCCCGTCCGGCTGCCCGTCCTGCGGGAGCATCGGACCGTTGGCGTAGGGCCACGGGTAGGCAGGCGCGCCAGGACCGTTGGGTCCCGGCGACGGGTCAGGGGCGTCCGGCAGTTCAGCGGGAGTCAGCCCAGGTTCGGAAACCACAGTCCGATCTCGCGGCTGGCGGACTCCGGGGAATCGGAGGCGTGCACCAGGTTCTCCCGGTTGGAGAGTGAGTAGTCGCCACGGATCGTCCCGGGGGCTGCGACCGCCGAGTTGGTGGCGCCGTTCATCAGCCGCACCACGTCGATGGCTGTCGGGCCTTCCAGCACGACGGCGACCAGCGGTCCGGCGGTGATGTAGTCCCGCAGCGGCGGGTACCAGGGCTGCGCGACGTGGTCGGCGTAGTGGCGGTCGGCCATGGCGGCATCGATGTGCCGGAGCTCGAGCGCGACGGCGGCGAGCCCCTTCGCCTCGTAGCGGGCCAGGATCGTGCCGGCCAGGCCGCGGCGTACCGCGTCCGGCTTCAGCAGGACCAGGGTCCGTTGCAGATCGGTCATGGCAGGCACCCTACCCTCCCGCCCGCAGGCGACGTCATGCCGTCGGCGGCGCCGGACGGCCGCCGCCCGGCGGGGTGGTTTCGATGCGGCGGCCGAGGGCGAAGCAGACCACCCAGAGCAGGACGAACATGCCGCCGACCCAGAACATCATCGAGGTGGCGAAACCGAGCGCGATGGCGACCACCTGGGTGATCCAGCCCAGCAGGTAGCCGCCGGGACGGCGCAGCATGCCTGCCGCGACGATCGCCAGTGCTGCAGCGCCGAAACCGAGCCCGAAGGAGAGCGGCACAGAAAGGGTGGAGACCTGGATCATGCCGGCGATCGCCAGCCCGAAGATGATCGCCTCGAACACGAGGATGCTCAGCATCACCCGACCCATCGGGTTGGTCGGCGCCAGCTTCACGAATCGTCCCCCGACCGCACCAGCATCGCGCGGGCCTCGCCGGCCGCGTACACCGAGCCGGCGATCAGCACGCCCGCACCGGGACCGGCCTCGTCCGCGAGGCGGACGGCCTCGTCGATCGCCGCCGCCATGTCGTCGGCCGTCCGGACGCGCTCGGCGCCGAAGACGTCACCGGCCAGGCGCGCGAGGGCCGGTGCCGGCAGCGCCCGGCTGGTGGAGGCGATGGTGGTGCACACGACGGTGGTCATGGCCTCTGCGAAGATGCCCAGCACCCCGGCGACGTCCTTGTCCGCCATCATCGCGACCACCCCGATCAGCGGGTTGAAGTCGAAGGCCTCGGTGAGCCCGTCGATGGTCGCCCGCGCCCCGTGGGGGTTGTGGCAGGTGTCCAGCACGACGGTCGGCGACCGCCGGACGACCTCGAGCCGCGCCGGCGCCTTCACTTCTTCCAGGCCGTCGGTGATGACCTCCGCCGACATCGGCTTGCCGCCGAGGAACGCTTCTGTCGCCGCGACGGCGAGCGCTGCGTTGCGCGCCATGTGGGCGCCGAAGAGCGGCAGCACGATGTCGCCGAGCGGACCCTGGGCCGTCTCGACGCGGATCACCTGGCCACCCACTGCCGGCTGGCGGTCGATCAGGCCGAACTCCGGGCCCTCGCGGAGCACCTCGGCACCGACCTCCTGGCACCGGGCGAGCAGCACCCTCGCAGCGTCGGGGTGCTGGGCTGCCAGCACGGCCTTGCTGCCGGCCTTGATGATGCCGGCCTTCTCCGCTGCGATCTCTGCGATGGTGTCGCCGAGCAGGTGGGTGTGGTCGAGGTCGATCGGGCACACGACTGCGACCTGGGCCTCGACGATGTTGGTGGCGTCCCAGCGTCCGCCGAGCCCCACCTCGACAACGGCGACGTCGACCGGCGCGTCGGCGAAGGCTGCGTAGGCCAGTGCTGTCATCACCTCGAAGAAGGTCATCGCGACGCCGTCGATCAGCTGGGCGTCGACGAGCTCGACCAGCGGCATGACCTGCTCGACCAGGTCGTCGAAGGTCTCATCGCTGATGTCGGCGCCGTCGATGCTGATCCGCTCGGTCAGGTCGACGAGGTGCGGGCTGGAATACCGTCCCACCCGCAGGCCGAGGGAGCGCAGCAGCGAGTCGATCATCAGCGCGGTGCTGCCCTTGCCGTTGGTGCCGGCGATCAGGATCACCGGGCAGGACTTCTCCGGCGAGCCGAGCAGGTCGCACAGGGCCTGGACGCGGGCCTGGCTCGGCGCGACGCGGTGCTCGGGCCACCGGGCCTGGAGTTCTGTGACGATCTGGGCGTGGGTTCTGCTCATGGTGTGTTCAGACTAGCGGCGGTGACCCGGGGCGCCCCCGGTGTCCCTCGTCGAGCCGGGAGCGTGCCCGGCTGGCCCCCTCGTATACTGTGCCGGTGTCCGACACCTCCGCCGTCTCGCTCTACCGGCGACCCTGGCAGGAGTGGGTGACGCTCGCCGCCCGCCTGATCCTCGGCGTGACCCTCCTGGTCGCAGGCCTGTTGAAGGTGACCCGCCTCGACGCGTCCGTGCAGTCGGTGAGGCTCTACCAGATCCTGCCGTGGGACTTCGCCGGCTTCGTCGGGACGGCGCTGCCGATCCTCGAGGTCGTCGTCGGACTCCTGCTGATCACCGGGACCTTCACCCGCGTGTCCGCCGTCGTCGGGTCCCTGCTGATGCTGGCGTTCATCATCGGCATCGCCTCGGTCTGGGCCCGGGGCATCTCGATCGACTGCGGCTGTTTCGGTGGCGGGGGCGCCATCGAGGCCAGCAAGACGCAGTACCCGCTGGAGATCCTGCGGGACACCGGCCTCGCTGCTCACCGGGGCATGGACGGTCTGGCGCCCGCGGGCACCGTTCGCCGTTGACAACTGGCTGTTCGCCCCGATTGACCACACCGACTCCGAACTGGAGCCGATCGCTGAAGACGACAAGGAGTCGACCCGATGAGCCAGAGCAACCGCGAGCAGCTGCGCCGCAACCAGGCGGCGCAGGCCCAGCAGAAGCGGCTCACCCGGATCATCGGCGTCGGGGCTGCCGTCCTCGTCGTCGTGCTGATCGGTGTGTTCGTCGCCGTGCTGTTCCAGAACCAGGCGCACACGGTGACGACGTCGTCGGCAACGCCGCCGAACGCCACGGCGGTCCAAGGACGGCATCATCGTGAACCCGGGCAAGGCCACCGCCGGCGCCCCCGTCGTCGAACTCTTCTTCGACTACCAGTGCCCGGTGTGCAAGCAGTTCGAGGGCCTCTACGGCGCAAGCCTGAAGTCGCTGGCTGCGAGCGGCGCCATCGAGCTGCACTACCGGAACATGACGTTCCTGGACAACAACCTGAACAACGACGCATCGCTGCGCGCGGGCATCGGCGCGGCCTGCTCCGACTTCGCCGGCAAGTACTCCGCCTACCACGACGAGATCTACGCCAACCAGCCGACGAAGGAGGGCGACGGCTACACCGACGAGATGCTCAGTGCGACCATCCCCGCAGCCGTCGGTATCGCCGGCGCCGACCTGACCAACTTCCAGGCCTGCTACAAGGACCAGACGACGAAGGCCTTCGTCCAGGGCATGAACGATTCCGCGTCCAAGGCCGGCGTGAACGCCACCCCCAGCTTCCACGTGAACGGCAAGGACCTGCCGCTGCAGACCATCGCCGGGGTGGCGCCGGACGGCCTCGGCGACCTGATCAAGCAGAACGCCTGAGCCGGGAGAACCACGGCGATGCAAGGTCAGAGCCAACGCCTGCGGATGCGTGACGCCCAGCTGGCGAACCAGCGGGCCGCGCGGCTCCGACGCATCGTCATCGTCGGTTCCGCCGTGCTGGCGCTGGTGCTGATCGCCGTGATGGTGGTGGTGCTCGTCCAGCAGAAGCAGACGCCGGCAGCGTCCTCGCGAGATGGCCTATCCGCCGAACGCCACGGCTGCGCGGGACGGCATCATCATCAACGACAACAAGGGCAAGCCCGATGTCGGGCTCTACTTCGACTACCAGTGCAGCCACTGCGTGCAGTTCGAACAGAGCTTCGGTGGAGCCCTGACCCTGCTGGGACAGACCGGCGAGATCCGGCTGGTGCACCACACGCGGGTGTTCCTCGACTCGGGCAACGCGGAGGGCCTCTCCCACAAGACAGCCCTGGCAGCCGCCTGCGCCGACGTCGTCGGGGCCTACGCGCAGTTCCACACCGCGATCTTCGAAGCCGCGCCCCAGGGCCCCTACACCGACAAGCTGCTGCTGGAGACCATCCCCGCGCAGCTGGGGATGACCGGCACCGACCTGACGGCCTTCCGCGCCTGCAACGCGAACAAGAACCTCGCCCCGTTCGTGCAGAACGTCGAGGACGCCGCCATGAAGGCCGGGCTCACCGAAACCCCCCTGCTCACCGTGAACGGCAAGGCGATTCCGGCCGCCACCTTCAACGGCAAGACCGGCGACGACCTCAAGGCCATCATCGACGCAGCGGCCAAGGGCTGACCGACCTCAGTCGCTCCCCCACCCCGTCCCGCGGATTCAGAAGTTCGCCGGTGCGCTCATTAGGATGCTCACCATGACTGAACTGGCCCAGAACACCACCTTGCCCGCAGCTGACCCGGCCGCGGGCGGCGTACCGGAGCGCCCGGTGCTGGAGGGCCTCGAGGCCAAGTGGTCGAGCGCGTGGCACGAGAACGACACGTACGCGTTCGTGCGCCCGGAATCGCGCGCGCAGGTGTTCAGCATCGACACCCCGCCGCCGACCGTGTCGGGCTCGCTGCACGTCGGCCACGTGTTCAGCTACACCCACACCGACCTGATCGCGCGCTACCAGCGGATGAACGGCCTGCACGTCTTCTACCCGATGGGCTGGGACGACAACGGCCTGCCGACGGAGCGCCGCGTCCAGAACTTCTACGGGGTGCGCTGCGACCCGACCCTGCCGTACGACCCCGATTTCACGCCGCCGGCGAACCCCGACCCGAAGCGACAGCTGCCGATCAGCCGGCGCAACTTCGTCCAGCTCTGCCATGAGCTGACGGCCGTCGACGAGCAGGCCTTCGAGAACCTGTGGCGGACGCTCGGCCTCAGCGTCGACTGGAAGTCGCTGTACACCACGATCTCCGACGAGGCGCAGACGGTCGCGCAGCGCGGCTTCCTGCGCAACCTCGCCCGCGGCGAGGCCTACCTCTCCGAGGCACCGACGCTGTGGGACATCACCTTCCAGACGGCTGTCGCGCAGGCAGAGCTCGAGGCCCGCGACTACCCCGGCCACTACTACCGCGTCGCCTTCCACGGTGCCGACGGCGAGCCGATCTACATCGAGACCACCCGGCCGGAGCTGATCGCGTCCGTCTGCGCCCTGATCGCGCATCCCGACGACGACCGCTACCGCCACCTGTTCGGCACCACCGTCACCTCCCCGATCTTCGGGGTGGAGATCCCGGTGCTCGCCCACCCGCTGGCCGAGCCCGACAAGGGCGCTGGCATCGCGATGTGCTGCACCTTCGGCGACCTGACCGACGTGACCTGGTGGCGCGAGCTGCGCCTGCCGATGCGCACCGTGATCGGCCGGGACGGTCGCCTGCACGCCGAGACCCCCGACTGGCTCACCAACGCCGAGCCGTACGCGGAACTGGCCGGCAAGACCACCTTCGGCGCTCGCGAGGCCATGGTCGGCCTGCTGCGCGCAGCCGGTGACCTGGACGGCGAGCCGAAGCCCACCCAGCGCATGGCGAACTTCTACGAGAAGGGCGACAAGCCGCTGGAGATCGTCTCCACCCGGCAGTGGTACATCCGCAACGGCGGCCGCGACGAGGAGCTCAAGCAGCAGCTGCTGGCCCGCGGCGAGGAGCTCGTCTGGGTGCCCGACCACATGAAGCACCGCTACGCCAACTGGGTGAACGGCCTCAACGGCGACTGGCTGATCAGCCGCCAGCGGTTCTTCGGCGTGCCCTTCCCCGTCTGGTACACCCTGGACGCCGAGGGCGAGCCCGACTACGCCCACCCGATCACGGCCCCCGAGGACGCGCTGCCGATCGACCCGTCCAGCGAGTGCCCGCCCGGCTTCACCCCCGAGCAGCGCGGCGTGCCCGGCGGCTTCGTCGGCGACCCCGACGTGATGGACACCTGGGCGACGTCCTCGCTCTCACCGCAGCTGGCCTGCGGCTGGGAGACCGACGAGGAGCTGTGGCGCCTCACCTTCCCGATGGACATGGCACCCCAGGCCCACGACATCATCCGCACCTGGCTGTTCTCCCGCGTGGTGCGAGCCCACTTCGAGCACGGCGTGCTGCCGTGGAGGCTGGCGGCCATCTCGGGCTTCGTCGTCGACCCCGACCGCAAGAAGATGAGCAAGAGCAAGGGCAACGTCGTCGTGCCGACCGACATCCTCGACAAGTTCGGCTCCGACGCCGTCCGCTGGCGGGCTGCGATGGCCCGACCCGGGCATGGACTCGCCGTTCGACGAGACCCAGATGAAGGTCGGACGCCGCCTGGCGATGAAGATCCTCAACGCCAGCAAGTTCATCCTCGGTATCGCGGCGGACACGCCCGCGCGCACCCTGCCGACCGAGCCGGTCGACCTGGCGATGCTGGCCGCGCTGGCCCAGGTCGTCGAGCACGCCACCGCGGGCTTCGAGGCCTACGACTACTCCACAGCGCTCGAGGCGGCGGAGAAGTTCTTCTGGCAGTTCTGCGACGACTACCTGGAACTGGTGAAGGAACGCGCCTACGCCGGCGACGACAATCCCGGCAGCGACTCCGCCCGCGCGGCACTGCGCGAGGCGCTCGGGGTGCTGCTGCGCCTGTTCGCCCCGTTCCTGCCGTTCGTCACCGAAGAGGTGTGGTCGTGGTGGCAGCAGGGCTCGATCCACACCGCTGCCTGGCCGAAGGCGTCCGACCTGGCTGCCGGCGACGGCGACCCTGCCCTGCTCGACGACATCGCTGCTGCCCTGATCGGCATCCGCGGGGCCAAGTCCCAGGCGAAGGTGTCGATGAAGACCGAGGCGTCCAGGGCGGTGTTCGCCGGACCGGGTGAGGTGCTCAGCCGGCTGTTCGCCGCAGAGGACGACCTGCGCTCGGTGGGCCGGATCACCAGTCCGGTGATCTGGGAAGAGACCTCACTGCCGCTGGCCGTGACCGTGGAGCTCAAGCCGGCAGAGGAGCCAGCCCCGTGAGGACCGCCGTTTCCCTTGCAGCAGTCCTGCTGCGTGCTGCTGACCGGGTGCTCGGCCGACGCGCCGCGCGACAGCGCCGGCCAGGTGACGGCGGCGGCCACCACCGACGCGTTCTCCATCAAGGTCGGTGACTGCGTCGGCAAGCTCGACGGCGATTCCGCACAGAAGCTGCCGCTGACGCCCTGCGACCAGGCGCACTTCTGGGAGGCCTACGCCTCGAGCAAGCTCGACGGCACCGACTTCCCCGGGACGTCGCAGGTCAACGACCTCTCCGACGAGGCGTGCGGCGCCGCGTTCAAGGGCTTCGTCGGGATCGCCATCGACGACTCCAAGTACGAGGTCACCTACCTCAGCCCCACCAAGGAGTCCTGGACCCTGGCCCAGGACCGCGAAGTGGTGTGCCTGGTCGGCAGCTCCAGCGGCAACATCACCGGCTCGCTGAAGGGCAAGGCCAAGTAGCCCGCGTCCCTTCGTCCCGCCTCAGCGCTCGGGACGAGGTGGCGAGCACCCCGTCCCGACCGGACGGTTCAGACCAGGTCGGCGAGGACCGGGTCGGCCATGCTTCAGCACTGCGGCCTTCGCCTCGGCGGCTGTCGTTGCCGGCCCTTGCCGCCGCTGCCATCTGCTGGCACTGCGACTGGGTGTGCAGGCCGAGGGCCGTGCGGACGGCGGGCACCTTGCCGGGAGCCATCGAGAGGCTGGACACGCCGAGGCCGGCCAGCACCAGGGCGAGGCCCGGGTCGCCGGCGGCCTCGCCACAGACGCCGATCGGCTTGCCCATCGCCTGACCGCCCTCGCAGGCCAGCGCGACCACGTCGAGCAGCGCCGGCTCCCACGGGTTGAGCAGGCTTGGCCAGCTCGCCCTGCATCCGGTCGGCGGCCATCGTGTACTGCTGCAGGTCGTTGGTGCCCAGCGAGGCGAAGTCGACGTGGTAGAGGATGCCGCGGCTGCGGATCGCCGCAGCAGGTACCTCGATCATCACGCCGACCTTCGGCAGGCCGAGCGCGCGCACCTTCTCCGCGAACCAGGTGGCCTCTGCCTGGGTGGCGATCATCGGTGCCATCACCCGGACGTCGGCGCCGGTCGCCTTGTACGCGGCCGCGAGTGCTTCCAGCTGGGTGTCCAGCACGTCGGTGCGGATCATGCCGAGACGGATACCGCGACGACCCAGCGCCGGGTTCTCCTCCGGGCCGAGGTCGGCGAACTTCAGCGGCTTGTCCGCGCCCGCGTCCAGCGTGCGCACGACGATCCGGCGGGTGCCGAAGGCTTCGAACACCTCGGTGTAGGTCGCGGTCTGCTCCTCAACCGTCGGCATCGTGTCGCGGTCGAGGAACAGGAACTCGGTCCGGAACAGGCCCACACCCTCCACGGGCTGCTTGGCTGCCTTGCGGGCATCCTCGGCCGTACCGATGTTGGCCAGCAGCGCCACCGGGTAGCCGTCCTTGGTCGCCCCGTTGCCGGTACCGCCGGCAAGGGCCGCAGCACGGCGCCGCTTGCGCTCGGCCAGCAACTCGGATTCCTCCGCTGTCGGGTTGACCGTGATCTCACCGACGCCGCCGTCGATGGCGACCAGCGTGCCGAACGGCACGGCCATGATGCCCGACGGCCTGCACCACGGCAGGGATGCCGAGCTGGGAGGCGAGGATCGCGGTGTGGCTGGTCGGGCCGCCGGCCTCGGTGATGATGCCGAGACAGGTCTCAGTCGTCAGCGTCGCGGTCTCCGCCGGAGCAAGGTCCTGCGCTGCGAGGATGCTCGGCTCGGTGAGCGTCGGGACGCCGGGCTCCGGCTTGCCCAGCAGCCGTGCCACCGCGCGGTCCCTGACGTCACGCAGGTCGGTGACGCGCTCAGCCATGTAGCCGCCGAGCGACTCGAACATGACGCAGATCTCCTCAACGGCAGCCGTCACGGCCGTGGTGGGGCCCTTGCCGGCCTTCAGCTGGTTCTCGATGCCCATCGCCAGCCCCGGGTCGCGCGCCATCATGGCGCCGGCCTCGAGGATCGGGCGGGCATGGTCGCTCGCCTTCGCCGCGCGCGCCTCAAGGCCCACGGCGACATCCTCCAGCACCCCACGCACCACGTCCGCTGCCGCGGCGGCGTCCGTGGTGGGCGCCTCGTCCGTCGGCGCCTTGGGCGCGGGAGTGACAATCACGAGTGGCCCGACGGCTGTTCCGGCGCTGACGCCGATGCCGTGGAAGGTGGTGTGCAGGACGTCGCCGGTCATCGGACTACTCGGCGTCGAGGTCGCGGGAGAGCAGGGCGACGAGGCTGTCGAGCGCCTCGTCCGCGCCTTCACCGTCGGCGGAGAGGGTGACGGTCTCGCCGTTCTTGGCGCCGAGGGCCATGACCATCAGGATGCTGCGGGCGTCGACGGGGTTGCCGCCTTCCTTGGCGATCGTCACGGGAAGACCCGTGGCCGTTGCAGCCTGGACGAACAGCGAAGCGGGGCGGGCGTGCAGCCCGACCGAAGATGCAATGCTGACTTGGCGAGTGGCCATGGGGAACTCCTTCGTTGGCGTCATTGTCGACCGAGGTTCCACAATGTCATATCAGGAGCGTGGCTGCGACACTCCTGCCCACGGGGTAGGAGTTTTGACGATTCAGGCGTAGATGTTCGCCAGCGGCAGGCATGAACGACCGCGTGCGCGGCCGGGCAGGAGCCTTCAGGAAAGGGTCAGGCGCTCTTCTCGCGCCGCTCGGAACGCGCCAACTGGGCGCGGCTGATCAGCTGCGGCGCAACGCCGTCGCTCACCACGTCTGCGTCGACCAGCACCTGGGCCACCTCGTCGTCGCTGGGCACGTGGTACATCACGTTCAGCAGGATCTCCTCGAGGATCGAACGCAGGCCGCGGGCACCGATGCCCCGGCGCAGCGCCATCTCCGCGATGGCTGTGATGGCCTCGGGCGTGAACTCCAGGTCGACGCCGTCGAGCTCGAAGAGCTTGCGGAACTGCTTGATCAGGGCGTTCTTGGGTTCGACGAGGATGCGCTTCAGCGACTCCGCGTCCAGCTGCTCGACGGTGGAGATCATGGGGAGGCGCCCGATGAACTCCGGGATCAGGCCGAACTTGTGCAGGTCCTCGGGACGAACCTCCTCGAACGGGTTCATCGAGGTGGGCCGGCGCACGGCTGCGTCGTTGTTGAAGCCCAGCGGACGCTTGCCGACGCGGGCGTTGATGATGTCCTCGAGGCCGGCGAAAGCGCCGCCGACGATGAACAGGATGTTCGTCGTGTCGATCTGGATGAACTCCTGGTGCGGGTGCTTGCGTCCACCCTGCGGCGGCACGGAAGCAGTGGTGCCCTCCAGGATCTTCAGCAGCGCCTGCTGCACACCCTCGCCGGAGACGTCGCGCGTGATCGAAGGGTTCTCGCTCTTGCGGGCGACCTTGTCGATCTCGTCGATGTAGATGATGCCGGTCTCGGCCTTCTTCACGTCGTAGTCGGCGGCCTGGATCAGCTTCAGCAGGATGTTCTCGACATCCTCACCCACGTAGCCGGCCTCGGTGAGGGCTGTGGCGTCGGCCATGGCGAACGGCACGTTCAGCATCCGGGCCATGGTCTGGGCGAGGTAGGTCTTGCCGCAGCCGGTGGGGCCGATCAGCAGGATGTTGGACTTGCCGAGCTCGACGAGTTCGTCGTCGGCGATGCGGCGGCCCGGCGTCTGCGACTGTGCCTGGACCCGCTTGTAGTGGTTGTAGACCGCGACGGACAGGGCCTTCTTCGCGGTCTCCTGGCCGATGACGTAGGCGTCGAGGAAGGAGCAGATCTCCTTGGGCTTGGGCAGTTCGTCGAGCAGGCCGGAATCGCTGGTCTCAGCGAACTCCTCCTCGATGATCTCGTTGCACAGGTCGATGCACTCGTCGCAGATGTAGACGCCGGGGCCGGCGATGAGCTTCTTGACCTGCTTCTGGCTCTTTCCGCAGAAGGAGCACTTCAGCAGATCCGAGGTCTCGCCGATGCGTGCCACGTTGCCCAATCCTTCCGTATTGACCACAACAGTAACCCGGCCTGCCCGGTGATACCGGGATGGCCGGGTGTCGAATCAGTTCTTGATGTCCTTGAGGGACGTGAGGATGTCGTCGACGATGCCGTACTCAACGGCCTGTTCGGCGGTCAGGTACTTGTCGCGTTCGATGTCGAGGCTGACCTGTTCCACCGTCTGACCGGTGCTGTCGGCCAGCATGCCTTCCATCAGCGAGCGGATCCGCAGGATCTCCCGCGCCTGGATCTCCAGGTCGGAGGACTGCCCGTAGCCGCCTTCCGTTGCCGGCTGGTGGATCAGGATGCGGCTGTTCGGCAGTGCGAGGCGCTTGCCCTTGGTGCCTGCGGCGAGCAGGACGGCGGCAGCCGAGGCAGCCTGACCGAGGCACACCGTCTGCACGTCCGGCTTGATGTAGCGCATGGTGTCGTAGATCGCCGTCAGCGCCGTGAAGGAGCCGCCGGGCGAATTGATGTACATGCTGATCGGACGCTCGGGGTCCATCGACTGGAGGCACAGGAGCTGGGCCATCACGGCGTTGGCGATGTCGTCACTGATCGGGGTGCCGAGGAAGATGATGCGGTCCTCGAACAGCTTCGTGTAGGGGTCAACCCGACGAATGCCGTAGGAGGTGCGCTCCTCCCACTGCGGGATGTAGTACTCCATCGAGGGACCGGCAGGCGCCAGGCCCATGGGCATGCTGCTCATCAGGTTCCTCACTGGTTCGGGGCGTCGGCGGTCTTGATCTGCGAGGCCCGCTCGTAGACGTGGTCGATGAAGCCGTAGGCGAGAGCGGCCTCTGCCGTGAACCAGCGGTCGCGGTCGGAGTCCTTCTCGATCTGCTCGACGGTCTGGCCGGTGTGCTCGGCGATCAGGCCCGACATCGTCTTCTTGATGTGCAGGGACTGCTCTGCCTGGATGCGGATGTCGGAGGCCGTGCCGCCGAGACCGCCGGACGGCTGGTGCATCATGATGCGGCTGTGCGGCAGCGCGAAGCGCTTGCCCTTCTGGCCGGCGGAGAGCAGGAACTGCCCCATCGAGGCAGCGAGGCCCATCGCCACGGTCGCGACGTCGTTGGAGATCCACTGCATGGTGTCGAAGATCGCCATGCCGGAGTCGACGGAGCCGCCGGGGCTGTTGATGTAGAGGAAGATGTCGCGGTTGGGGTCCTCGGCGTTCAGCAGCAGCATCTGCGCGCAGATGGCGTTCGCGTTCTCGTCGCGCACCTCGGAACCGAGGAAGATGATGCGGTTGGCAAGCAAGGACTGGTAGACCGAATCGGTCATGCCCATGGGGCCGGCGCCTGCGGCCATGGACAGGCCGCGCTCGATGGCTCGATGTTCGTTCACGATGGCGAACCTACCCGGTGGCACCGACGAAACGGTCGAGTTGGACGCCCTGTTCGCTGACGGCGCACCTGCGCGGGCTCCGGTGCCGCCAATTCGAAGATGGATCCTCCTGAACCGTGGGCGGCCGCCGGATCCAGCCTTCGGGTTCCGGAATCACGACATGCGAGGACCGAGCATCGCCCGAACCGTCGCCACGACATCTTCCGGTTGCCTCTCCACGGCCTCCCAGGTGAATCGAAGGACCAAGATCTGGGCGACGGTCATCCGGTTCTGGCGACGTCGGTCCTCCTCGAATCTCGAGCCTCGACGCTGTGGATGACACCACGATCGCCGTGCGGAAGCAGGGAGTTGCGCAATCGCGGCACGCCTGGCGGACGCGGACGCCGGCGCAGGCCCGCGACCGCCTCAGCGCGCAGGCGCCCGATAGGCCCTCGCGTTGCACACGTCCGGCGCGAACCCGACGCTGCGGTAGAGGCGTCCGGCGGGATTCCCGGCCTCCGTGATGATCACCCAGCTGTCGCACCCCTTGCCTGCGGACCATTCCGCAGCGACCCCGAGAAGGTGGCCGGCCAGCCCGCGGCGGCGATGGCCGGCATCCGTGCCGACCGACTGGTAGCGGGCCGTCGTGTCACACACGACGATGCCGAGGCTGGACGCGAGCACGCCGCCGGCGAACGCCCCGAAGAAGGCTGCGACGTCGTTGTCGGAGAGCCGGCGCCGCAGGTTGGTCTGCGCACGGGCGAACCGCTCGTGCCGGCCAGGTTCGTAGGCGCCGGTGAGCTCGTTGTCAGCGACCTCCGCCGCGACGACCTGTTCCCAGTCGTCGCCGGCGATGCGCCGCACGGTGTAGCCGTCGGCCAGCGGCGTCGCCCTGGGGCGCTGCCGCGACGTCAGCACGTCCTCGCCTTCGATCACGACCTCCCGCGCCGTCCAGGCAGCGGCATCGTCGGGCTCCGTGATCAGGCCGACCGACACCCACGCAGCCTCCGGATGCGCGGCCTCGAAGACCCCGATCCAGCGGTCGGCGTCACCCACGCCGTGCTCGTCGAGGACGAGGATGCAGTTGCCCCAGTGGTAGTCGGGGTTCTGCGGGGTGCGCACAACGAGGTGGTCGCCGCGGTCCTCGACGACGGACCCCGAGTGCCGCAGCACGGCCACATCCGTCGCCCAGCCCGGTGGAAGTTCACGCATGGCAGCAGACCGTACCGTGCCCGGACGCAAACGTCGCCGCCACCCGAGGGTGACGGCGACGAAAGTGAATGCTTACTCTGCGGCCTCTGCGATGGTCTCGACCTCTGCGGCAGCCTCGGGCACGGGCGTGGCGGCTGCGACGTCGACCGGCTTGCCGTCGGTGTCGACGACCTTCGCCTTGCCGACGATCAGCGCCATGGCCTTGTTGCGGCGGATCTCCTGCATCCAGGCAGCAACATGGTTGTGCTCCATCATGTGCTGGGCCTCCTGCTCCGGCGTCGAGCCGTTCTGGGCGGCCTTGCGCACGAGCATCTCGGACAGGTCGGCCTGGTCGACGCCGACCTCCTCGTCGTCTGCGACCTTGTCAAGGATCAGCTGGGCCTTGAGCCCACGCAGCGTGGAGGTCTCGACCTCGGCCCAGAACTCCTCCGGGGTGTTGGCGGTCTCGTCCGCCTGCTCCAGGTAGCGCTCGAGGGTGAGGCCTGCGCGCTGCAGCTGCTCGGTGATCTGGTCCTTGCGGGCTGCCACCTCCGCTGCGATCACACGCTCGGGGACGTCGAACTCGGTGGCCTCGACCAGTGCCTCGAGCACCTTGTCGCGGCCGCTGGCGACCTGCTCGGCAGCGAGCATCTCCTGCACGCCCTTGGCGAGGTCGGCGCGCATCTCTTCTGCGGTGTCGAACTCGGAGATCATCGAAGCGAACTCGTCGTCGATCTCGGGCAGCTTCTGCTCGCTGACCTTGCTCACCGTGACGGTGATGTCGGCGGGCTCGCCCTCGAGCGGGCCACCGACGAGGGTCGAGGAGAACTCGGCCGAAGCGCCGGCCGCGAGGCCGGTCACTGCGTCGTCGAGGCCGTCGATCATGCCGCCGGAACCGATGATGTAGTTGACGTCGTCAGCCGTGGCGTCGGGCAGCGGCTCACCGTCGCGGGTGCCGACGAGGCTGATGGTGATCTGGTCACCGACGGCAGCCGCGCGGTCGACCTCGGTCGTGGTGGCGAAACGCTGCTGCAGCATCTTGAGGCGCTCGGCGACCTCCTCGTCGACGGAACGCACGGTGTCGACGGTGGCGGTCAGCTCGGTGACGTCGGCCACCGTGAACTCGGGACGGATGTCCAGCTCAGCGGTGAACTCGATGACCTCGCCGTCCTCGAGGCGGGTGACCTCGACGTCGGGCTCGCCGAGCGGCACGACGCTGGCTTCGGTGACGGCGGCCTCGAACGCTGCCGGCAGGGCGGCGTTGATGGCCTCCTGCAGGACGGCGCCGCGGCCGAACCGCTGGTCGATGACCATGTTCGGGATCTTGCCCTTGCGGAAGCCCGGGATCGTGACGGACTGCGCGATGTCGCGGTAGGCCTTGTCCAGATGGGGCTTCAGGTCGGCGAAGGGGATCTCAACGGTGAGCTTGACCCGAGACGGGCTGAGCTTCTCGACGGTGCTGGGCAAGGCAGGACTCCTGAAAGGTCGGAAGACAACTTGACCATCCTAGCGAGTCGCACACCCCGCGGTCACAATGGCGGCCGTCGCACGCTCACGACCGGCCCCGCTGGGCAGTTGATCAGGACGATCCTTGGAGCGGATGACGGGAATCGAACCCGCATGGCCAGCTTGGAAGGCTGGGGCTCTACCATTGAGCTACATCCGCGCGGACCCAACCTTAGCGAGAACGCGGGCGCCACCAGAAACCGGTGGCCGACACCTCACAGGCACGAACAAGGCGACCCGCCGATGGCGGGTCGCCTCTGGGTTCATGTCAGGCTGCCGACTACTGAGCGGCGAGCCAGCTCTCCCTGGTCAGCAGTGCCGCCATGCAGCCTGCCGTTGCCAGCCCAACGAACATGGCGACGCTGTCGATGTCAGAGACGACACCGAAGACCACCATGAAATGATTGAGCGCGATGGCCAGAACGGCACTCGCGATGACGACCCCCGAAACAACTGCAGCAATACGCATGAGATAGCGCATTCCAGCTCCTCCCCCCGAATGAGCACTTGCCCAGATGTTAGCGGTCGGCACAGACCCGGTCCACCGACTCTCCGGTTTTCTCAGCATTCCTTTGGCTTGTGGGACGGATGGGACGAACGCTGCGGCGAGGGCCTCACCCCAGGGCTGTCGTGACGGTCTCGACCAGCTCCTGCCACGACTTCTCGAACTTCGCCACGCCCTCGTCCTCGAGCGTCGCGAAGACGTCAGGAAGGTCGATCCCGGCCTCTGCCAGCAGCCGCATCACCTTGGCCGCGGGCGCGGACTGGTCAGCCACCGGGAATCCGATCGCTCCGTGGTCGGCATAGGCCATCAGGGTCTTCTCCGGCATCGTGTTCACGACGCCCGGAGCGACGAGTTCACTGACATAGAGGGTGTCCGGGTAGTCCTCGGACTTCACCCCGGTCGAAGCCCACAGTGGACGTTGCGGCCGCGCCCCGTGCGCCGCGAGTGCCTCGAACCGGGCGGAGCCGAAGCCTTCGACATAGGCGGCATAGGCGAGCTGGGCATTGGCGATGCCTGCCCTGCCCTTCAGCTGGCGGGCCGGGCCGCCGATCTCGTCCAGCCTGCGGTCGATCTCGGTGTCCACCCGCGAGACGAAGACGGACGCGACCGAGTGGATCCGCGAGAGGTCCAGCCCGGCACTGCGCGCGCCCTCGAGCCCGGTGAGGTAGGCATCGATGACCTCGCGGTAGCGCTCCACGCTGAAGATGAGGGTGACGTTCACGCTGATGCCCGCTGCGATCGTCGCTGCGATGGCCTGCAGGCCCGGCTGCGTCGCCGGGATCTTGATCAGCACGTTGTCGCGGTCCACCTGCCGCCGGAGTTCCGCGGCCTGCGCGATCGTGGCATCGGTGTCCATCGCCAGGCCGGGCTCGACCTCGATGGACACCCGGCCGTCCACGCCGTCGGTCTCGTCGTACAGCGGGCGGAACAGGTCGCAGGCGTCACGCACGTCGGTCGTGGTCAGCGTCCGGACGGCTGTGGCGACGTCCGCGCCGTCGGCACGCAGCGTCGCCACCGTCGCTGCGTAGTCGTCGGAGTGGGCCAGTGCCGCGGCGAAGATGGTCGGGTTGGTGGTCACCCCGCTCACCGAGTAGTCCCGGATCAGTCCGGCAAGGTTGCCGGTGGCCAGCCGGGAGCGGGAGAGGTCGTCCAGCCAGATCGACACGCCCGCTCGTGCCAGTGCACGCATCCGCTTGTTCACGCCTGCCTCCTCGTGGGTTGCTTCCAGACTAGGTCGGGGATCGTCGTCAGCCCTGCTTGTACCCCCGGTGGGGCTGTGTCCACGCGGCAATCGGGGTAGTCACGAAGTGGTTGATGCCAGCAAGCGACGAGCGGAATCACTACTCTGATCGCAGGAGGTGCGTGCGAGTGAGCCCGACGACGCGACGGCGTCCGCTGATCCTCGTGGTCGAGGATGAGCAGGAGCTTCTCGAAGTAGTGGCACGCCACCTCGACCAGCACGGCTTCGAGGTCCTGCGGGCGAGCACCATCGCCGAGGCGCGAGCCGTCGTCTGGGAACACCAGCCCGACCTGTTGCTGCTCGACGTGCTGCTGCCCGACGGTTCCGGCTACGACCTGTGCGCCGAACTGCGCAAGTCGATGGCTGCGCCCATCATCTTCGTCACAGCCCTCGCGCAGGACCGCGCGGTCGTTCGTGGCCTCGGTGCCGGCGGCGACGACTACATCGCGAAGCCGTTCAGCCTCGACGTCCTGCTCGCCCGCATCAACGCCCAGCTACGTCGTCACGGGCTGTCCCAGGCGATGCGCATCGACCTCCCGCCGCTGCACCTGGACTTCGTCACCGGCAAGGTGATCCTCGACAACGAAGAGGTCGACCTGTCGAAGCGGGAGATGCAGCTGCTCGCCTACCTTGCGGCGAACACGGGTCAGGGGTTCACGCAGGAGGAACTTCTCGAACGGGTCTGGGACGACCACTCCGGCCTGCCGACCAACACCGTCCGCCAGCACGTCTCCACCCTGCGCAGGAAGCTCTCGCTCGACGAGGCCAGCGCCTTCGAGCTGGTGCTCACCCCTGACCGTCGCTACGTCTTCCAGCAGGTGCGGTTCGACACGGCATCGGGCTTGCAGCCGGTCGGACCGAGTTAGGAACCGTCCCCAATTCGGTCCGCTGGGGCGGTTCGACGTGGTCGCCTCAGGGACGCTTCGCCAACAGGAACATGAGCCGTGCCGTGACGCCCTCCCCGGGCGCCGACTCGATCTCGATGGTGCCGAAGTGGGCGTCCATGATGTGCCGCGAGATGATCAGCCCGAGACCGAGGCCGGCGTCCCTGCTCGACCGGAGACCGGTCGGGTTGCGCCGTCCGATGCGTTCGAACAGGTGCTCCTTCACCTCGTCGGGGATGCCGACTCCCGTGTCCGTGACAGTGACCTCGGCGAAGCGGCCCCGCTCGCGGACGGCGACGGTGATCGTGCCGTCCGTCGTGTGCCGCATCGCGTTCGAGAGCAGGTTCACAAGGACCTGCGCGACGCGTTCGGAGTCGACGAGTACCAGCGGGTGTGCACCACCCCGGGCGAGCTGCAGCACGTTGCCGTTGCGCGCAACCAGCGGCTGGTAGGTGCGCAGCACCTCCTGGATGATCACGGAGAGGTCCTCGACCTGCAGGTCGAGCACCATCTGGTCCGAAGCGATGCGACTCACGTCGCGCAGCTGTCCGACGAGCCGGGTGAGGCGTTCGTTCTCTGCCGTCATCACGGCGATGGTGTGCCGCATCTGCGCGGGCGCCTTGTCAGAGCTCCGACCGGCTTCGTCCAGGTGCACGCGCATGACGGCCAGCGGCGTGTTGAGCTCGTGCGCGACGATCGCGAGGAACTCCGACTTCTCCCTGTCGATCTCCTCCAGCTCGGCATTCTTGGCCGCCAGCAGGCTGGCATTGCGTTCGTGGACGCGCAACAGCAGGTGCAGCATGGCCGAGAGGGCCAGGCCGGCGAGCGCGACGCAGATGATGACGTCAACGACGTGCTCCGTCGGACCCGCGAGCGGCGTGACCAGCTGCGGCCAGGTGTAGTCGGCCAGGCAGCACGCTGTGTAGACGACGAATTCCGTCCCGAGCAGCACCCACATGCCCCGTCCCATGATGGACAGCCCGGTGAAGCCCATTCCGAAGACCATCAGCGCCGGCATCCCGCTCTGGTAGCCGCCGCCGGTGAAGAACATGTACGGGAAGATCACAAGGAACACGAGCACGACGGTGATCACGCGCGCCTGGTCGTAGTTGCCGGTCCTGCGTGCGAACCAGATCATCACCACCGACATCGTCGCCATGACGCCGCACAGCGCGATCTGGATCAGGCCGCCGTCGTTGAGTGCATTCACGGCGATTCCGATGACGGCCACCACGAACCCCGTGAGCGCTGCGATCACGGAGAGCCGGGCGTGGAAGTCGGGAACGTCACCGAGGAAGGCCTGCCACCGACCGCGCACCCACTGCGCTGTCGTCGGGGTGGCCATGCGACTGACCCTAGTGCCGCCCCCGTCGGCCCGCGCAGGGGTTCCGGGGTTCACCGCCCGGCCAGCAGGAAGGTGAGCCGGGCGGTCGTGCCGCCCGGGCCGGACTCGATCTCGATGTCACCACCGTGGGCAATCATGATGTGCCGCGAGATGATCAGTCCGAGGCCGAGACCCGCGTCCCTGCTGGAATGGATGCCGCTCGGGCTTCGCCGCCCGATCCGCTCGAAGAGGTGCTCCTGCACCTCCGGAGCGATGCCTGCACCCGTGTCGGTGACCGTGACCTCAGCCACCTTCCCGCGCTCATGGACCGCCACGGTGATGGTGCCGTCCGTGGTGTGACGGGTGGCGTTGGACAGCAGGTTCACCAGCACCTGGGCCACCCGCTCTGCGTCGACGAGGACGAGCGGATGCGACCCTCCCCTCGCCAGCACGAGGGTGTTGCCGTTCCGGGCGACAAGGGGCTGGTAGGCGCGCAGCACGTCGGCGATGATGACCGAGAGGTCCTCGGTCCGCAGCTCGACGGCCATCGGCCCGGAGTTGATCCTGCTGATGTCGCGCAGCTGGCCGACGAGCCGGCTGAGCCGCTCATTCTCCGCCGTCATCACGCCCAGCGTGTGGTGCATGCCGGGCGGTGCGCCGTCGGAGGTCAGCGCAGCATCGTCGAGGTGCACGCGCATGACGGCAAGGGGTGTGTTCAACTCGTGCGCCACCATCGCGAGGAACTCCGACTTCTCCTCGTCGATCTGCTCGAGTTCCGCGTTCTTGCCCGCCAGCAGGCTGGCGTTGCGCGCGTGGACACGGAGCAAAAGGTGCAGGGTCACAGCGAGCGCGAGACCGGCGATCGTCACGCAGATGATGACGTCCGTCACCCGGGCCGACGCCGTGGGGATCGGGGGCACGACCCCCGGGTTGGCGAAGGCGAACACGCTCAGGGCGGTGTAGACCGCCAGCTCGATGCCCACCAGGGTCCACAAGGTCCTGCCGTGCAGGATGAGCCCCGTGAAGGCCACGGCGAAGACCAGGAGGGCCGGCATTCCCCCGTCCGTGCCGCCGCCGGTGAGGAACATCCAGCTGAAGGCGCCGAGGAAGACGATCGCAACGGTCACGGGAGCTGCGATGTCGTAGCGACCTGTGATCCACGCGAACCACATCATGGTGCCGGCCACGGCACCCATCAGGAGTGGGAGCAGGATCTGCACCGTGCCCTGGTCGTTCAGGGCGTTCAGGCCGGCCCCGATCAAGGCGACCACAATGCCTGCGCCGACGGCCGTCACGAACAGTCGTGCCTGGAAGTCAGGCAGCCCGGTGAAGAAGTCGTGCCATCTCCTGCCCACCGACAGCTGCGTCGGCGGGATGGACATACGAAGACCCTAGTGGCGGGACGGCCGGGTGCAGGCGTGCCCACAAAATGCTCGATGGCCCGGGGCCACCCCTCAGCACCCGGACCACCGTTCGCATAGCTGCAACTCCCCAACAAGACCCTGGCGGTCTCAAGGACCGGGCCAGCCGCCAGACAGGACCGGTACGCGGGTCACGTTGATCCCCCTCCAGGACGCAACCCACTCGCTTGACCGGCCAAGGTCTCGGACAGCCGAAGCTGCCCAGCGAAGTTGTCAGCACCTGCTCCCGCTGGGAACGGTGGAGTGAGAGTCGGCGGCGAGGACAGGGGCAGGAAGGTCGGATGAGTAAGCCTTCTTCGCCCCGGTTCGTCCCCCGTTCACCGACGGTTCCCCCGTAGTCAGCGAGTCAGCGCACTGCGCTCCCAGCAGGTTACGGGTACGTAGGATCGGGCCGCTCCGGGTAACGGATTCTTTATCACCGTAAAGGAAAAATTGGCTCTCAGCTGCCGACATAGGCGGCCAGGTGCTCGCCGGTGAGCGTGCTCCGTGCCGCGACAAGCGCTGCCGGGGTGCCCTCGAAGACGATCCTGCCGCCGTCGTGGCCGGCGCCGGGCCCCAGGTCGATGATCCAGTCGGCGTGTGCCATCACTGCCTGGTGGTGTTCGACGACGATCACCGACTTGCCGGAGTCGACCAGGCGGTCGAGCAGGCCGAGCAGCTGAGCCACGTCGGCAAGGTGGAGGCCGGTCGTGGGCTCGTCGAGGATGTAGACCCCACCCTTCTCCCCCATCCGGGTGGCCAGCTTGAGGCGTTGCCGTTCGCCGCCGGACAGCGTCGTCAGCGGCTGGCCGAGGCTGAGGTAGCCGAGCCCGACGTCGGCGAGCCGCTCGAGGACGGCGTGCGCAGCAGGCGTCCTCGCCTCTCCGGCGCTGAAGAACTCCTCCGCCTCGGTCACGGGCATCTCCAGCACCTGGCTGATGTTCTTGCCACCCAGGTGGTAGTCGAGCACGGCCGCCTGGAAGCGCTTGCCCTCGCACTCCTCGCACGTGGTCGCGACGCCGGCCATCATCGCGAGGTCGGTGTAGATCACACCGGCGCCGTTGCAGGCGGGGCAGGCACCTTCGGAGTTGGCGCTGAACAGGGCCGGCTTCACCCCGTTGGCCTTCGCGAACGCCTTCCGGATCGGTTCCAGCAGGCCGGTGTAGGTGGCGGGGTTGCTGCGCCGCGAGCCGCGGATCGCGCCCTGGTCGACGGTGACGACACCCTCGCGTCCGGCGACCGAACCGGTGACCAGCGAACTCTTCCCCGAGCCTGCGACGCCGGTCAGCACGACGAGGACGCCCAGCGGGATGTCGACGTCCACGTCCTTGAGGTTGTGCAGGGAGGCGCCGCGCACCTCCAGTGCGCCGGACGCGGTGCGCACACCGGCCTTCACCGTTGCCCTGTCGTCGAAGTGGCGACCGGTGATGGTGCCGCTGGTGCGCAGCCCCTCGACGGTGCCCTCGAAGCAGACGGTGCCACCGGCGCTCCCCGCCCCGGGGCCGAGGTCGACGACATGGTCGGCGATCACGATCGCCTCGGGCTTGTGCTCGACGACCAGCACGGTGTTGCCCTTGTCGCGCAGCTGGAGCAGCAGTTCGTTCATCTTCGCGATGTCGTGCGGGTGCAGGCCGATGGTCGGCTCGTCGAACACGTAGGTGATGTCGGTGAGGGACGAGCCGAGGTGGCGGATCATCTTGGTGCGTTGCGCCTCGCCGCCGGACAGCGTCCCCGAGGAACGGTCGAGGGAGAGGTAGCCGAGCCCGATCTCGACGAAGGAGTCGAGCAGGAAGCCGAGGTTCTTCAGCAGCGGCGCCACCGTCGGCTCGCTCAGCCCGCGCACCCACTCGGCGAGGTCGCTGATCTGCATCGCACAGCAGTCGGCGATGCTGGTCCCTTCGATCTTCGATGACCGCGCGCCCTCGTTGAGCCGGGTGCCCCTGCACTCCGGGCACGTCGTGAACGTCACGGCGCGCTCGACGAAGGCCCGGACGTGGGGCTGCAGGGCGTCGACGTCCTTGGAGAGGATCGACTTCTGGATGCGGGGCACCAGTCCCTCGTAGGTCAGGTTGATGCCCTCCACCTTGATCCGGCGCGCCTCTCCGTAGAGGAACTCCTGCCGCTGCCGGTCGGTGAACTTCGCGATCGGGATGTCCGCCGGCACGACGGCGCCGAAGATGCGCCCGTACCACCCGTCGGCGCTGTAGCCGGGGACGGTGATCGCGCCCTCGGTCAGCGACAAGCTGTCGTCGAACAGCTGGGACAGGTCGATGTCGTTGACGTTGCCCATGCCCTCGCAGCGCGGGCACATGCCGCCGGTGATGGAGAACTCGGCGCGCTGTTTCATCGGCTTGCCCGGGCCCTTGTCGACGGTGATGGCGCCGGCGCCCTTCGCAGAGGCGACGTTGAAGGAGAACGCCTGCGGCGAACCGAGGTGCGGCCTGCCGAGCCGGCTGAACAGGATGCGGAGCATCGCGTTGGCGTCGGTGACGGTGCCCACCGTCGAGCGCGGGTTCGCGCCGATGCGCTCCTGGTCGACGATGATCGCCGTCGTCAGCCCGTCCAGCACGTCCACGTCGGGACGGGCGAGGGTGGGCATGAAGCCCTGGACGAACGCGCTGTAGGTCTCGTTGATCATCCGCTGCGACTCGGCGGCGATGGTGTCGAACACCAGTGAGCTCTTGCCGGAGCCGGAGACCCCGGTGAAGACGGTGAGGCGACGCTTGGGCAGGTCGACATCGATGTTCTTGAGGTTGTTCTCCCTGGCGCCGTGCACACGGATCACGTCGTGGCTGTCGGCGACCGGCGCTGCGGCGGTACGGGGGCTGTTCTGGCTTGTCACTCGCGCGATCGTGCCACGCGTCCCCGCGATTGCCTAGTGGCAGGATTCGGCTCGGCCGGCATCACATGGTGGCAAGGGCGGCAACCCAGGCACCCGCGAGCAGGGCAGGGGCAACGCGCGCCAGCCGGGAGCGTCCGCCGAGCCAGGCGGTGGCAACGACGGCAGCAGCCCACACCACGGCCAGCGCCACCGCAGCCCAACCGAGGCTGCCCGTGGCCAGCCCAACAAGGGCAGCGACCTTCACCTCGACCACCCCCACGACGTCCCCCAGCAGCCGCCGACCGAGCAGCGCCAGTCCTGCGACGAGCGCCATCCCCAACGGCGCGGTGAGCAGCGCCCCTGCGTCACCGGTGAACGCGACGGCGACGATGATGCCGTTGGCTGTGAAGAAGGCCGCGACCACCAGCACCCGGTCGACCGAGCCGATGCCGAGGTAGTGCACGGCGACCAGCCAGGGCCCGACGAGTGCGAGCGGGACCCAGGCCAGCGCTGCGGACGGCGTCGGTGACACTGCCGCCTTGATCACGAGGCTCGCCACCACGGCCGGCGCCACCCAGCGCAGCCGCGCCAGCCCCACGTCCACGAGCGCGCTGGTGCCCCGCGGGCCGCCTGCCCTGCGCAGCAGCAATTCCTGGGAACGCCCGACGCCCACTCCGAGCAACGCGGCCACCGCCGCGAGGGCGACCATCATCAGAGGTGTCATCGACCCCGCCTCTCCCCTTGCCCATCTCTACCCCATTCGGGCGGGGACCTATCAGTGGTGCGTTTGCCCCTCTGGTCCGGTAGCGGAAGGGGGTTTGAGCCGCACCCCGGATGGCTACAGCGGTGGAAACCCCCGCGGGTGCACCGATGATCCGGTGTGCACCGCGCCTGACGGCAGGAGAACCATGAGAGCCCTCACCTGGCAGGGACGCAACGACGTCCAGGTCACCGACGTGCCCGACCCGAAGATCGAGCTGCCCACCGACGCCGTCGTGCGGGTCACGTCCACGGCGATCTGCGGCTCCGACCTGCACCTCTACGGTCCATTGACCCCGTTCATGACCCCGGGAGACGTCCTCGGCCACGAGTTCATGGGGATCGTCGAAGAGGTCGGCGCAGACGTCAGGGGAATCAGGCCGGGCGATCGGGTCGTCGTGCCGTTCAACATCTCCTGTGGCGCCTGCTTCATGTGCGCGAGGGGTCTGCAGTCGCAGTGCGAGACCACCCAGGTGCACTCGTCGGGCTGCGGAGCTGCCCTGTTCGGCTACACGAAGCTCTACGGCCAGGTGCCCGGCGGCCAGGCCGAGTACGTCCGCGTGCCGCAGGCCCAGTACGGCCCCATCAAGGTCCCGGCCAGGGGCGTCGACGAACGCTGGCTCTTCCTCTCCGACATCCTGCCCACCGCCTGGCAGGGGGTCTCGTACACCGACATCGAGGTGGGCGACACGGTCGCGGTGATCGGCCTCGGCCCGGTGGGCCAGCTCGCCACGCGCAGCGCGTGGCAGCAGGGCGCGGCCCGCGTGATCGGCGTCGACCTCGTTCCCGAGCGGCTGGCCATGGCCGCCGGCTTCGGGGTCGAAGTCGTCGACGCCTCACAGGTCGATGACGTGCCCGCAGCGATCATGGAGCTGACCAGGGGACGCGGCGCCGACCGGGTGGTCGAGGCCGTCGGCATGGAGGCCCACGGCTCCCCCGTCGCCGAGGCGGCAGCGACGGCTGTGACCACCCTGCCCAAGCCGGTGGCGTCGAAGCTCATGCAGACGATCGGCATCGACCGGATGGCAGCCCTCGACACCGCCTTCGGTGCCGTCCGGCGCGGCGGGACGGTGTCGATGGTCGGCGTCTACGGCGGGGCAGCCGACCCGTTCAACATGATGCAGCTGTTCGACCGCCAGGTGAGCATCCGCATGGGACAGGCGAACGTCCGCCGCTGGAGCGACCGCCTGCTGGAGCTGCTCTCCCAGGACGATGACGTGTTCGGGGTGGAGACCCTGCCGACCCACCACCTGCCGCTCGAGATGGCTGCTGACGCCTACAAGACCTTCAAGGACAAGGAGGACGGCTGCATCAAGGTCGTGCTGAAGCCCTGACCCTCCGCTGAACCGCGGGGACGGTTCCTCCGGTTCAACGGTGAACCGGAGGAACCGTCCCCGCGGTTCAGGGGGGCAGAATGGCGCGATGCAGGTGCTGCTGATGGCCGACACGCACGTCCCCAAGCGCGCCCGTGACCTGCCGCCCGCACTGTGGGCCGCCGTCGCGGACGCCGACCTCGTGATCCACGCCGGCGACTGGGTGGACGCGGACCTGCTCGACCGGCTGGAGGATCGGTCGCGCCGGCTTCTGGCGTGCTGGGGGAACAATGACGGCCCTGACCTGCGCGCACGCCTGCCGGAGGTGGCACGGGCCGAGGTCGAGGGCGTCCGCCTCGCCGTGGTGCACGAGACCGGCCCGTCGGACGGGCGGGAGCGGCGCTGTGATGCAGCGTTCCCCGACGTCGACCTGCTGTGCTTCGGCCACAGCCACATCCCCTGGGACACCACCTCGCCCGCAGGGCTGCGCCTGCTGAATCCCGGCTCCCCCACCGACCGTCGTCGCCAGCCGGACCGCACCTACCTCACCCTCGAGCTGGCCGCAGGGACCATCGGCGGCGTCCGGCTGCACCGCCTGCTGCAAGAGCGACCACAGTCGTAGGTTGCGCCGTCGCGCGCGGGGTATTACCGGTCCATGAGCGAGAACCTGAAGGACCTGGCCGCTGAACTGACGAGGGTGGACGCGGCCATCCACGATGTACCGCTGTACGCCGACCCGGCGGATCCCACCTCGAGCTTCAGCGACCAGCTGGTCGACCTGATCGCCCGCGAGGAGGAGCTGATCGGGCTGATGATCCGACAGGCCCGCGACGAGGTTTCCCGCGACGAGCCCGAGACGGTCAGCGTCGACGGCAGCTGAAGCGCAGCCTTGAGGTCCGCACGGCCGGAAGGCCCCAGCCCGGCCGATGACGGTGGTCGTCGCGTCGTGGTGATCACGGGTGCGTCGAGCGGGATCGGACGGGCTGTGGCGCACCGCCTGGCGGCAGATCGCGCACGACTCGTCCTGTGCTCCCGTTCCGCTGAGGCACTGGCGGCCGTCGCCGCCGAATGCCGGGAGCGGGGCAGCGCAGAGGATGACCTCCAGACGGTCACCATCGATGTCCGCGAGGCGCCGGCCGTTGACGACCTGTTCGCTGCGGCGGCTTCGCACTTCGGCCGGATCGACGCCGTCGTGCACTGCGCAGGGGCACTGGCCTACGGCCGGTTCGTCGACCTGCCGGCCGAGCTGTTCGACGCCACCGTCGCCACGAATCTGGGCGGCACTTCCCACGTTGCCCGCGCTGCGTTGCGGCAGTTCGAGACCCGGCGTGCGGGGCACCTCGTGCTGGTCGGCTCGGTCCTCGGCAAGATCGCAGCGCCGACGATGTCGGCCTACGTCACCACCAAATGGGCCATCCACGGCCTCGCCCGCACCCTCCAGCTCGAAGTGCGCGACTCGCCGGCCATCCACGTCTCGCTGGTCTCGCCCGGCGGCGTGGACACCCCGATCTACCGGCTTTCCGGCACCTGGACCGGTCGCCACGGTGCTCCGCCGCCCCCGGTCGCGACGGCCGACGAGGTCGCAGCCGTGATCCAGCGGACCCTCGACCATCCCCGCCGCGAGGTGCCGGTCTTCGGCGTGAACCGCCTCATGGTGCTGGGCTCGCGCCTGCTGCCCAGCCTGTTCGACGCGCTGGTCGGGCCGCTGTTCGGCCGACTGGCGCAGGACAACTCGATCCGGGTGAGCCCGACCGCAGGCAACCTGCTGCAGCCGAACCCGGGTGGCGAAGCAGTCAGCGGTGGGTATGGACGCCTGGGTGGCCCACCGAAGGAAGGACGCACGATGAGCACGAACCAGCAGGCCTCCGGGCACCGCAAGGACCCAGGGCCGACCGTCACCCGCGAGGTGGCTGCGCCGGTGGAGGCGGTGTGGAAGGTGCTTGCCGACGGCTGGTCGTATGCGAACTGGGTGGTCGGCGCTGCCCGCGTCCGCGACGTCGACCCGGGGTGGCCGGCCCTGGGCAGCCGGGTGCACCACTCGTTCGGCCTGTGGCCGTTCCTGATCCAGGACTTCACGAGGGTCGAGCGCTCCGAGCCGCCGCGCGAGCTCGAGCTGACCGCTCGCGGCTGGCCGGCGGGCGAGGCCCACGTGCACGTCAGCGTCCGGCCAGATGGTGCCGATCGCAGCGTCGTCACGATCACGGAGGACGCCGTATCCGGCCCGGGCAAGCTCATCCCCGCGCCGATCCGTCAGCTGCTGATAGCACCCCGCAACCGCGAAACCCTGCACCGGCTGGCGCTCCTCGCCGAGGGCCACCACCGCGAAGCCCGCCGCTTCGACTAGCGCCTGGACCGAGTTTGGAACCGTCCCAATTCGGTCCGGACCGAATTGGACGTTCCAATTCGGTCCGGACCGAATTGGGGACGGTTCCAAACTCGGTCCGGGTCGGGGCGCGGCTCAGTCGCGCAGGACGCGCTCCCAGGCCGTGCGCACCAGGGCTGTGTGCAGCAGGCCGAGACGCCCGTTGGCGCGCAGGGCAGACCGCGCGGCATTGAATCCGCAGGCCCCGTGCACTCCCCCGCCGGGATGGGCGGACGCGCTGGCAAGGTACAGCCCGTCGATCGGCGTCTCCGGACGGCCGAGTCCCGGGGTCGGCCGGAAGACCAGTTCCTGGTGGATCGCAGAGGTGCCGGCGTTGAGCGCGCCGTCGACGAGGCTGGCGTTGGCTGCTTCGAGGTCGGCAGGGCTCTGCACGTTCCTTGCCAGCACCGACGCAGCGAAGCCGGGCGCCACCCGCTCCATGGCTTCCTCGACGCGGCGCACCTGTTCCTCGACGGCCCCGGCGTCTGCAGCGTGGCGCTGGGGCAGGTGGGTGTAGGCCCACGCGGACTCCGTCCCTGCCGGTGAACGGGACGGATCGGCAGTGGTCATCTGTCCGAAGAGGATGAACGGGCGCTGCGGCATCCGGCCGACGCTGAGGTCGGCGCCGACGTCGACGAACCCGTCCACGTCGACCCCGAGGTGCACCGTCCCCGCCGAGCCGGTGGCCTCGTTCAGCCACGGCACCGGGCCGTTGAGCGCCCAGTTCAGCTTGAGGGTCGCGTTGTCCCAGTGGAACTGCGCGATGTCCTTGCGCAGCCGTGTGGGCAGCAGCACCTTGCCGAGCAGTTGCGAGTAGAGGGCTGGCGCGGGCACGTCGGCGAGGATCGCGCGGCGGGCTGTGATCACCGAGCCATCGACGAGGCGCACCCCGTAGGCGCGACGGCCGCGGACCAGCACCTCCGCGACGGGTGCGTTCGTGCGCACCTGCGCGCCGAGGGACTCCGCCCGGGCGGCCAGCGCGTGGGCGAGGACGCCGGCGCCGCCACGCGGCACGGGAAAGCCGACGTCCTGGCCGAGCATGGCGAGCAGCCAGCCGAACATGCCGCTGCCGGCACCGTCGGGCGGGACGTCGGCGTGCATGGCGTTGCCGGTGAGGAGCAGCCGTCCGCCGTCGCCGCGGAAGGTCTCCTCCGCGAGGCGCCGCACCGGGGTCACGGCGAGCCGCGCGAGCCGCAGGGCACCTGCTGCCTTCAGGACGCCGAGCAACCGCGCGCCCGCTGCCACCGGCGGGAACGGGGTGAACAGGGCGTCGAGCACCCCGTTGCGCACCCGACGCCACTGTGCGAAGAGGTCGAGCCAGGCGTCCCCGTCCCCGGCACCGAAGTCCTCAAGGCCCGCCGCAGTGCTGCCGGCGTCCCGGTGCAGGACGGCCGACCTGCCGTCGTCGAGCTGATGGGCGAGGACGGAGGGCGCCTGCACCCACTCCAGGCCGTGCCGATCGAGCTCGAGGTCACGGATCAGCGGGCTCGCAGCGGCGAGCGGGTAGAACGCGCTGAACAGGTCGCTGGTGAAGCCGGGGGCCGTCACCTCTGCACTGCGCACGGCTCCGCCCACCTCAGCCTGCGCTTCGAGGAGGATGACGTCCCAGCCGGCGTCCGCGAGGGCGTTGGTGGCCACCAGGCCGTTGGGTCCCGCGCCGATCACGATCGCGTCGCACGAGGCTGTCCGGGCGTCCATGCCTCCCCCTTACCCGAGTTTCGGTGGGGGCCACACGGGTACCACCACGTCAAGCTGCAGCGGCAGCGCTTTCCTGGCCAGCATTGCACGGGGTGCAGTGCGAATTTGGGGGTGCATCGTGAAACGGCACGTGCGCTGGTGGTCCATCCTCGCTGTGGTCGTGCTGGCCCTTGCCGGCTGCAGCAGCGGCACCCGCGCCTCCGATCCCGCAGGGACGGCCGTCCGGGAGGCCCACTCCTCGGTGGCTGGTCTCGTGCTCTCGGTGCAGCTCCTGCTGGACCGTCGCGCGATCACCACCGTCACCCAGGTGTCCCTCGAACAGACCCTCGAGGACGTGGCGGGCGCCCAACAGGAACTGCTCACGGCCACCGACGCCGATCCCCAGCGCCGGGCCGTCGCCATCGCAGCAGTGCAGGAGGCGGCGGACACGCTCGTCGCCCTCGGCCAGCGCGGTGCGGCCGAACTCGGCCCGTCCGACCTGGAACGGCTCGAGAAGGCCGAGCGGGCCCTCGCAGCCGCGGCGAAGGAGTTGCAGGCATGAAGCGGCTGTTCGCCGTGGCGCTCGGCATCCTGACCGCCATCGGCGGTTTCCTCGACATCGGTGACATCGTCACCAACGCCGTCGTGGGTTCACGGTTCGGCTGGTCGCTGGTGTGGGTCGTCATCGTCGGCGTTGTGGGCATCTGCGTGTTCGCGCAGCTGGCAGGCAAGGTGGCAGCGGTCAGCGGCCGCGCGACGTTCGAGGTGATCCGGGAGCGCCTCGGCCCGCGGATGGCTGTCGCGAACCTCGGAGGGTCCTTCCTGATCAACCTGCTCACGCTCACGGCGGAGGTGGGTGGCATCTCGCTGGCGCTGCAGCTGGCCAGCAGCGTCAACTACCTGCTGTGGATCCCGGTGGCGGCCATCGCGGTGTGGCTGGTGATCTGGCGGGTCAAGTTCGACGTGATGGAGAACGTCACCGGAATGGTCGGCCTGCTGCTGATCGGCTTCGCCGTGGCCTTCTTCCTGCTCGGACCCAACTGGGTGGAGCTCGGCAACCAGCTCGTGCAGAGGATGCCGCAGCGGGAATCGCCGGTCACGTACTGGTTCTACGTCGTGGCCCTGTTCGGTGCGGCCATGACCCCGTATGAGGTGTTCTTCTTCTCCTCCGGTGCCGTCGAGGAGGGCTGGGGCGTGAAGGACCTCGCGCAGTCGAGGCTGAACGTCCTGGTCGGGTTCCCGCTGGGCGGCTTCCTCTCGATCGCGATCGCCGGCTGCGCTGCGCTCTCGCTGATGCCGCGCGGCATCGAGGTGACCACCCTCACCCAGGTGATGCTGCCGGTCGCCGAGGCCGGTGGACGGCTCCTGCTGGTGCTGGTGATCCTCGGGGTCGTGGCAGCCACCTTCGGCGCAGCGCTGGAGACGACCCTCTCCGCCGGCTACACGCTGGCCCAGTTCTTCGGCTGGACGTGGGGGAAGTTCCGGCTGCCCCGGGAGGCTGCGCGGTTCCACGTGTCGATGATGCTGTGCCTGTTGATCGGGCTGGGTGTCCTCGCCACCGGGGCAGACCCGATAGCCGTCACGGAGGTGTCGGTGGTGTTCTCCGCGGTGGCGCTGCCGCTGACCTACCTGCCGATCCTGATCGTGTCCAACGACCCGGACTACATGGGTGAGCACGTCAACGGGAGGGCGACGAACCTCGTCGCCCAGTTCTACCTCGTGCTCATCCTCATCGCCTCGGTAGCGGCGATCCCGCTGCTGATCATCACAGGAGTCGGACAATGACCGAGATCCCCCTACCGACAGCCCCCCGGCCCACCGGCGGGCGGCTCCTCGACGCCCGGCTGAGCCTGCTCGACCGGCAGGTGCTGGACGTGGACGGCGTCCCGGTCGGCGTCGTCGACGACCTGGAGCTCGACGACCTCGACGAGCGGGTGATCGGGCCCGGCACGGCTCCGCCGGTGGTGCGCAACCTCGTGCACGGCCCGATCCTGCTGAACCGGATCTTCGGACAGCGGCGTCCGCTCGGTCACCCCACGCGGGTCGGCTGGGACACGCTGGCGACGATCGACTCCGCCCTGCACCTCGCCGTCCCGTCCTCGAGCATCGAGGTGGCCTGGCTCGAGGGCTGGCTGGCCGCCAACGTGATCGGACGGATCCCGGGAGGTCGCCATGTTCCTCGGTGACCTGCTCGGAGCCCGGGTACTCGAGAACGGCCGGCAGGTGGGCTACCTCAACGACGTCCGGCTGTTCGTCCCCGACCGCACAGAGGGTCAGCTGGTGGGCTCCCCCGAGGTGTACGGCGTGGTGGTGTGCCCTCGGCAGGCCAGCTCCTTCCTCGGTTACGAGCGCAGCACCATGAACGAGCCACGCCTGCTGGCGTCGTTCTTCGCGTGGCGGACGCGGGGCAGCTTCCTTGTCCTGTGGGAGGACCTGCAGATCTGGAATGAAGCGAGTGTTGAAATACGGGAGGGGGCGCGACGCTGGTCAACGGCACTGTCGTGACCGCCTCAGCGGGACGGTGCGCCCGCGGGCGCCCGCCTGCGCGGCTGAGGACCGACGCTGCGCCAAGCTGCGTCCAGGGATCCCACAAATGGGGATTTCGAAGTTCCATTGCGGCCCCCGCAAGCGTTTCCGTGGTGAAATCAACCGCGCAGCACGCTTCTCGGGCTCTGACTGCCTCGATCCCGGGCTCTGCTTGTCACCCAACCGGGTGACGTAAGAACTACGCAGCCCAGATCGCACCCCGCAAGGTGCTCGGCCGGTGATCGACCTCTACTATTGAATAACGCAGCCACCGTTTCGGGGGGAATGTAGAGGCTGCATCGGCGGGGCGGAGATCCGGGGGGACTTCCGCCCCGCCTTAAATTCTGTTCCAGATCGCCCGCATCCGGGCGCGCCGCGGATCACAGCAGCAGGGCGACCCCGGTGGCCACCAGCCAGACCGACCACACGATGTAGACGACCGGTGTCGCTGCGCCCGCCAGCCGCCAGCCCGTGACCTCGAACGGTCCGACGAACTCCAGCGAGCACAGCGCGAAGGCGATCCCGATGACGATGCCGGCAACGCCGATCCAGCCGTTCACGTTCGTGCTCTGCAGGATCGCGACACCCACGGCAGCACTCCACATGCCGGTGAAGAGATAGCCGAGGTGCTCACCGACAGCGACGCCGAGGTAGCGGTTGAAGGCCTGGAACACGATGTCGATGGCCTCGGTGCGCGCGGGATTGTCCGCGCTTCCCCCGGATTCACGCGCCAGGTACGGCACGAGGAAGGGCCAGCGGATGAGCCCGAGGAACTGGACGAGGCTGGCCACCGTCCCGGTGACGGCAACAGCGATCGCCGTGGCAGCGCCCGTCCCCTCGAGGGAGACCGACAGCAGGATCGCGAGCGGGGTGAGCAGCGCAGCCGTCATGGCGAAGGCCCACCACAGCAGGACAAGGTTCGAGCCGCCGGCCCTGAACTTCGCCAGGACCTCTGCCGTGGGTCGACGGAGGATGTCGGGATAGTCGAATGTTGCCGCCAGGGCTGCGAAGGCCGCGTTGAACGCGATCGGCACCGCGATCAGCAGGACGGCGGCCACGGTCGAAGCCAGGGGATCAATCGCGAGGATCATGGGGTCTCCGTCCCATCGGGAGTGCGTGGAATCCGTTATAGCGTACGTCGTACGCGATAGGAAGTGGCAGTCCTTTCCACCGCGATGGCGCTTGTCACGGTGGAACTGCCCCGGTCCTACCCGGCCGCGAGGACACCCGTCCCGGCGATCAGCCGGCGCAGGGCGAGGGCGTACTGGTCATCACTGCCGAAGTGACTGAGGTCCCCGGCGACGGCGCGGGTGAGCGGGAAGTGCTCGGCGGGAAGGTGCGACAACTGCTCCGCAAGGACAGCCTCCGGGTCGACCGTCGCCCTGGTCTCGTCCCGCGCGGAGGTGAAGGCGAACCACCCGTAGTTGAGGGCGAGGATGGCGGAGAAGGTCGCGACAGCTTCCGCGCCGGCGACGCCCCCGCGAGCCAGGATCGCGAAGGCCGTCTCACCGAGGACGGCGGCGTTGATGCCGGGGTTGGAGTGCGTGAAGAGCGGGACGATCGCCCAGGGATGCTCGGCGAGCACGTCGCGGTGGGCGGTGGCGAACGCCGTCAGGTCAGCGAGCCAGTCGTCGCTCGGGGGCCCGAGCTCGATCCTGCCGAGAACGCGGTCGAGCATGGCGTCGATGAGGTCGTCCTTGGTGGTGAAGTACCGGTACAGCGCCATCGGGGATGCGCCCATCTGCGTTGCCACCGCGCGCATGGTCAGGGCGTCGTAGCCCTCGCGCGCCACGTGCTCCGCGGCAAGGAGGATCTCGTCGGCGGTGACCGAGCTGCGACCCCGGCGCTGACGCGGCTGGGCTGGTGGGTAATTCTCCGACATCCGTTGACCCCTCGGTTGTGTACAACGTACGTTAACTTTCACGTACATCGTATACTAACGACTGGGAGCACCGATCATGAGCACGACACCCACAGTCTCGATCACACCGGCAGCCCTTCGCCGGAGCGCCGGCCGCAGGCTCCTTCTGTGGAGCGCGAGCTTCCTCTCCATACCCGCGGCCGGCTATCTGGCCACCTTCGTCGTCGGCCGCACGGACAACCCCGGATCCGCCGTTGCCGGCGGTGCGCTCCTCGGCACGATCATGGGTTTCGTCCAGGCGCTGCTCAGCAGTGGCCGGCTCCCCCGCCTTCGCTGGACGGTGGCAAGCCTTGTCGGTGCCGGGATCGGTGTCGGTGCGGGCGCGGCAGCAGTCGGCTACGGCACGACGCTCGCCGAGCTTGCGATCGGTGGCCTGATCACCGGCGCCATCGTCGGGATCGCCCAGGCGCTGGCCCTGCCGACGGGCGCGCGCGTCCGCTGGTCGTGGGCGGCCATCACCGCCGTGCTGTGGTCCCTGGCCTGGGTGGTCACCACCCTTGCCGGCATCAAGGTCGGTGAGCAGTTCGTCGTCTTCGGCTCCAGCGGCGCGATCGTCTACACCGTCCTCGCCGGACTGGCGCTGCAATTCATCCTCCCGGACGGCACGCCCGCTCGAGCCGAACGCTAGGCGCTAGCGCCGCTTGCCCGGCCGGGAGCCGACCGGCAGAGTCGGGACATGCGAATCCTGGTGCTGGGCGGCACACACCATGTCGGCCGAGCGATCGTCGAGAGTGCCCTTGCCCGCGGGGACGACGTCACGACACTGAACCGGGGCGAGAGCGGGCCGCCCGCCCCCGGAGCCTCGGCCCGCCACGCCGATCGCACCGACCCGGTTGCCCTTGCCGCAGCCCTGGGAGATGACAAGTGGGACGCGGTCTTCGACACCTGGTCGCTGGCGCCCCGCGTCGTGCGGGACAGCGCGCGGCTCCTGTCGGGGCGGGTCGGTCACTACACCTACATCTCGTCCCGGTCGGTGTACGTCTGGCCGATCCCCGTGGGAGCGGACGAATCAGCACCGGTGGTGGCCGGCGATCCGGCGAGCGAGGCAGCGTCCGACTACGCCGAGGCCAAGCGCGGTGCCGAACTGGCCGCACAGGAGGGATTCGCCGGACCCGTGCTCGTGGCGCGTCCCGGTCTCATCATCGGGCCCTACGAACGGGTGGGACGGCTGCCGTTCTGGCTTCACCGGATCGAGCGCGGCGGGCGAGTGCCCTGCCCCGGACCGCCCGACCGACCACTGCAGTACATCGATGGCCGCGACCTGGCCGAGTGGGTGCTGGACGCGGCGTCGCGCGGAGTGACGGGAGCGTTCAACACGGTGAGCCGGCCGGGACACACCACGATGGGGGAACTGCTGGAGCTGTGCCGGACGGTGACGGGGTCCGACGCGGAACTTGTCTGGGTGAGCCCGGAGGCTGTGGCCGCCGCGGACGTCGCCCCGTGGACGGAGTTGCCCATCTGGCTGCCGCCCACCGGTGAGTACGCCGGCCTGCACGACGGGGACGTCTCGGCTGCGTTCGCCGCCGGACTCACCTGCCGACCGGTGTCGGAGACCGTTGCGGACACCTGGGCCTGGCTGCAGGCGGAGGGGCTCCCTGCGCCGGCACATCCGGAGAGGGGTGCGATCGGGATGGACGCCGCCGCGGAGGCTCGGCTACTCCAGCAATAGGGGTAAGGGACGCCTCGGGAAGCACGCCGGCCACGCCTGCGAGCTCTAGAATTGTCGTGAAGCGCGCGGCGGTGCCCGGAACGGACCCCGTCGATGCAGGCGCTCCAGGTGAGTCGGTGCTCCTTGCCCAGGAGGCGGCAGTGAACCGCGGAACTCTCGCAGCAGAGATCACCTGGGGAATGGCCGCAGGCCTGCTGGGCACGGTGGTGATGGACCTGGTGATCGTGGGGTTCTTCGCCGCGACGGGAATGCCAACGGGCCTGGTCTACTCCTTCATCGGCGACGTCGCTCAGCAGAGCTTCCTGCGGATCGGGGTCGCCGTGCCCGGTGGCGTCCCCCTCGGCGCGCTTGTGCACTTCCTCCTTGGGGTCGTGCTCGGCGCCGTCTTCGCGCTGGCGGTTTCCTCCATCCCACGCCTGCGGTTGGGTTCGGTCATCAAGGGGGCCTTGCTTGGCGTCCTCTACATCGAAATCGTCAGCCAGCCGATTCTCGTGATGGCTCCGATCATGATGACGATGAGCGCGTCCGACGTGCTGCGCTGGTACGTGCTTTCCACGTCGATGCACGTGATCTACGGAATCGTGCTGGGGGTGGTCATGGCCTTGCGGCAGCGATGGAAGCCACCGTCTCCGCGCGTGCCACAACGGCAAACGGGAATGAAGGCTGAGCAACGAGCGGACAAAATTTAGGACCGTTCTCTTGCAGAGCCGACCCGCAACGCGTTCTCATTGGCCTACCCCCCAACGCGTACTCAGAGGACGGACCTGTCATGAGCCCTATGGGAGTGGCGATTCCAGCAATCAATCCTGAACACCTCAGGCGCCTGGCCGCCTGGATCCTTCCGGTGGTCCTGCTGGCATCGGTGGGGCTGGCAGCGCCCGCACAGGCGGCGGACCCGGTGGCATGCGGCAGCACCTTGACCGTCGACACGAAGCTGACCAAGGACCTCTACTGCCCGGCGGGCGACGGACTCACCCTCGGCCCGAACGTCCACCTCAACCTGGGCGGCCACAGGCTGGTCGGCCCCGGATCCTCGGGAACAGGAATCGCATCGACGTCCGGCGGCATCTCCATCCGGAATGGAGAAGTGAAGAACTGGGCGACCGGCATCGGTCTGGACATCGACACGAGTCTGAGTGTTGAGCCGGTGAGTGTCGCGGATGTCGTCCTGCGCAGGGCACCCAGCATCATCCAGTTCGGTTCGACCCTTGAGTTGACCAGGGTCACGGCGATCGACTCACCGGTGAGGGGCGAGCTGGGCGGCAACCTCCGGATCGCCAGGTCCACGCTCACCCGCTCCTCGATCTTCGTCTTCTTCTCGTCGGCCACCATCGCGCGTTCCACCCTCATCGCAAGCACCCTTGCCACCTCCGCCTCGGGTGAGATCTCCGTTGACCGCTCCAGGCTCGACGGCCGACGGACGACGCGCCTCGGCGAGGTGTCCGAAACGGGCATCACCATCACCAACAGCACCGTGAAGAACTACAAGTACCCGATCAGCGGCTACTACGGCGGCGCGACTCTCATCCACAACACCTTCACCGACATGCAGCAGGGCGTGCTCGCAGACATCAGCTCCGGACTTGGCTCCGAGGGCACGGCCACCGTCAAGGGGAACACCTTCATCCGGAGCGGCGTGGTCCTCGATCCGCACATCCCGATGGTGCTCGAGAACAACATCTTCCGACACAACAAGGCAGCCGCGATCTTCAAGGGCTCCACCTTGCCGGGCGGCGAGATGTGGGCACCGGGACGAGCGGTCAACAACGTGATGGTCCGGAATCGGGGCACGGGCATCTCCTCCGAGCTTCCCGGTCTCGTCGTCGGCCGGAACACCGTCAAGTACAACGCCGGCTACGGGATCTACGCACCGGACGCCGTCGACCTGGGCGCGAACAAGGCTCGCGGGAACAAGCTTGGCCAGTGCGTTGGAGTGGTCTGCGGCAAGTGAGGTCAGCTTGCTGACGTGCCGAATGGTCGGGGCGACAGGACTCGAACCTGCGGTCTCCTGCTCCCAAAGCAGGCGCGCTAGCCACTACGCTACGCCCCGGTCAACCCGCGCCACTCTACGGGGGCCGCGGCAGGGCGGCCAACTCCGACGACGATCACAGGCCCGGGCTGAGCTCCGGTGAGAGCAGCAGCCAGGCCAACGGCTCGGCATCGTGGATGCGCCCGTCGGCGTAGGCGCACAGCACCTGGCCCCTCGCCTTCTCGGCAACCTGGGCGTAGTGGCCCGCCTTGTCCCACTCCGGCGGGCACAACTCGAGCAGGCCGACCAGCTGGGCCTGCTCCGTCCAGGTGAGCAGCGGCGCCTCCCCGGGCAGTGACCCACCGAGCCGGTTGGCGACTCCGGCCAGCTCCGCACCGCCGACCTCGACGCTGCGGTAGTGCAGCAACGAGCTCTCCAGGGACGCCGTCCGGCCGACCGCCGGGCGTCCCAGCAGGTCGTGGCACCGCGCCTGGATGTCCATCCCGAGTGAGATGGACGCCAGCCAGGCAGCCATCACCACTCGTCCGTAGCCGACGCCGACCGGGAGCCGTGCAAGGAGTCGGAGCGCGTCGGACACGAGCGCACCCTCGCCCAGGCTGCGGCCGCGGCTCAGCCCGAACGCTGCACCCAGCACCGAGTCGGACTGCGTCCAGTCCACCCGATCCAGCAGGTCGTCCGCCGCCGGATCGAGCCACAGCGCGTGCCGGTCGGCAGCCTGCTGCACGCACACGGCCTCGGCCAAGGCTCAGCCCGCCGCCCCGCGTCACGGCCTCCGACGCCACCCCGTGCAGCACCGACTCGGCACCCGGCACCCATTCCAGCGGCACCCGGCTGAGGCCGCGCGGTGTCTGGATGTCGAGGATCCGCCGGCCCACCGGCCCGGTCACCCCGACGATGCCGTCGGCGTACTCCACCTGCACCCCGGGCGGCCCGCTCAGGCCGAAGTCGGCCAGTTCACTCGACCAGGGCTCGTCCGCGTCGAGCTGGGTGTCGCTCAGCCACGGGGGGAGGCGACGGGTCAGGTCCTCGATCCCGGGGTACCAATCGGCACCGATCGCCGTCACCAGCCGCTGGCCTGCGTCGAGCCCTGTGCCGGCCGGCGCCACCTGGTAGTCGACGCAGGCGCTGCTCGCACCCGGATCCTCGAGCTCCTCCAGGTAGCCCTGCTCCAGCCGCAGGCCGAGCACCGGCCCGGCGGCGTGCGCAGGCGCCAGCGCGAGCAGGGCCGTCACGCCGCTCCCCCAGCTCCACAGCGTGTACTCCGACCCGGGTCGCACCCGCAGCAGGTCGGTCACCGGGAGCGTCCGTCCCGGCTCTGTGGTCAGCACCCACCGGTTCCGCCAGCCGCCGTTCACCGCCTGCCGCTGCATCACCTGCCCGGACGCCGTGATCAGCGTGTGCTCCACCTCGTCCTCGACAGCCAGCTCGGCCGGTGCGCCGGCAGCGCCCACCCAGCAGAGCTCGACGACCAGCTCGTCACCGCGCACCAGCTTGATGCTGGTGCCGTCCTCTGCGACGCGGATCTGGGCGTCGCCCCACTGCATCACCGCCGGCGCTGGCATCGCGGGCACCAGTAGAGATTGCGTCCTTCGAACAGGCGCAGGCTGACTTCGCGGCCACACACCAGGCAGGGCTGGCCCTGGCGCCGGTAGACGTAGACCTCACCGCCGTGGCGATCCACCCGCGGGTCGCGGCCGGTCACCTCCGGCGAATCCTCCGGACGCACGGTGTCGATGCGGCCGTGCAGCACGCCCTGGGGCATCAACTCGACGAAGTCGGCCCAGATCCGGTTCCAGGCGCGCCGCGACAGCGCCGAGCCGGGAGTGTCCGGGTGGATCCGTTGCCGGTACAGCACCTCAGCCCGGTAGATGTTGCCGACGCCCGCTGCGACCCGCTGGTCCATCAGCAACGATGCGATCGTCCGGTCCGAGCGGTGCACCCGCCGCCAGCCGCGTTCGGGATCGGCATCGGCGCGCAACGGGTCCGGACCGAGGGCAGCAACCAGCGCAGCCACCTCCTCCGGCCCGACGAGCGCGCAGGCCTGCGGACCGCGCAGCTCCGCGGCGTGCTCGTCGGTCTGGATGCGCAGTCGCAGCGTGCCGGCACCGTCGACGGCGTCCGGCTTCACCCAGCGCAGCTTGCCGATCAGTCCGAGATGGATGTGGACGAAGGGGCCGCGCCCTTCGTGACGCTCGCTCGCTGCGCTCACGAGCTCCTCAGGGACCGTGCGTCGGGCGGGGAGAAGTCGAGGATCAGGTGCTTCCCGAAGGCCTCTGCCGTGCGGAAGACCGTCTGGTCGAGCAGCGCGGACGCCTCGGCGAACCGCCCCTGCGGGCTCGACACCGTCACCGTCCGGCCGGCGAAGGCGTGGTCCAGCTCCGCGGCGAGGCGGTGGATCACGTGACCCTCGGGCATCTCATCTCCTGCGTGAAGGAATCGGTGAGTCTACGCTGCACCCATGAGCGGTCCCGAGCGCCATACCGAGCCCGACCGGGGTTTCGGCCGCGATGGCATCTCCGGCCTGGTGGACGCGAACCGCGCCCTCCGGGCCCGTGACGTGTCCCGTCCGGGCCCTGAGGAGCTCGAAGAAGCTGACCGCGTCGTGGCCGCTGCGCTCGCCAGGTTGGAGCGTCCCCGCCACTGACGGGCACCACCGGGGGTATGTTGAGCCGGATCGTTACGCCTAGTAGCCTCCCAACACCGTGGGGTCAGCGAGGCTCCCAACACCCCTGTGAGGTCGCATGTACCCGGCAAATATCACGCGCGCCGAAGCCGCCGAGCGGTCGGCGCAGATCTCCACCCACAGCTACGACGTTCTCGTCGACCTCTCCGGACGGGTGCCGGACGCGGGCGAGTTCGACCCGACAGCCACCTTCGTCTCCACCTCCACCGCGCGCTTCACCACCGTCGGCGGCCCCACCTACGTCAACCTGATCGCCGACCGGCTGCTCGTCGCGACCCTCGACGGGACGCCGCTGGACGACGACGCCTTCGTCGACCACAAGGTGCACTTCACCGCGGAAGCCGGCGACCACGAGCTCGTGATCACGGCCCTGTGCCGCTACAGCCGCACCGGTGAAGGCCTGCACCGCTTCGTCGACCCCGTCGACGACCTCGTCTACTGCTACACCCAGCTCGAGACCGCCGACTCCCGCCGGCTCTACGCCTGTTTCGAGCAGCCCGACCTGAAGGCCACCTTCACCCTCACCGTCATCGCGCCCGAGGCCTGGACGGTCATCTCCAACTCCCCCGCCGTCGAGCCCGCGCCGCTGGGCGACGGCCTAGCCCGCTGGGAGTTCGCCACCACCCCGCCGGTCTCCACCTACATCACTGCCCTTGTCGCCGGTTCGTTCCACGTCGTCACCGACACGCTCACCGGCAAGGCCGCAGAGATCCCGCTGTCCCTTGCGTGCCGCCAGTCCCTGGTGCCGTTCCTCGACGCCGACCGGATCTTCGCGACGACCAAGGCCGGCTTCGCCGTGTTCGAGGAGCACTTCGGCATGCCGTACCCGTTCGCCGACTACGCGCAGGTCTTCGTGCCGGAGTTCAACGCCGGCGCCATGGAGAACGCCGGCTGCGTCACGATCCGCGACGAGTACCTCTACCGCTCCCGCGTCACCCAGGCCTCCTACGAGACCAGGGACAACACGATCCTGCACGAGCTCGCCCACATGTGGTTCGGCGACCTGGTCACCATGACCTGGTGGGACGACCTGTGGCTGAACGAGTCGTTCGCCGAATGGGCGTCCCACTTCTGCCAGGCCGAGATCCGGGCCGGCGGCGTCGCCGGCGACGACCCGTGGGCGACCTTCACCAACAACCGCAAGAACTGGGCGTACCGGCAGGACCAGCTGCCCTCGACCCACCCGGTCGCAGCCGACATGGTCGACCTGGAGGCCGTCGAGCTGAACTTCGACGGCATCACCTACGCCAAGGGCGCCTCTGTCCTGCGACAGCTGGTGGCGTTCGTCGGGCAGGACAAGTTCCTCGCCGGCGTGCGCACCTACTTCGCCAGGCATGCCTGGGGCAACACGCAGTTCAGTGACCTGCTCGGCGCGCTGACCGAGGCGTCCGGACGCGACCTGTCGCACTTCGCGGCCGAATGGCTCCAGACCGCAGGCGTGAACACCCTGCGGGCAGAGTTCGACACCGCCGAGGACGGCAGCTTCACCCGCTTCGCCATCCGGCAGACAGCCCCCGAGCAGTGGCCCACCCTGCGCCACCACCGCCTCGCCGTCGGCTGCTACGAGGAGCAGGACGGCCGCCTCGTGCGCGTCCAGCGGGTCGAGGTCGACATCGCCGGCGAGCTCACCGACATTCCGGAACTGGTCGGACGCCCCCGTCCGGCCCTCGTGCTGCTCAACGACGACGACCTCACCTACGCCAAGATCCGTCTCGACGACAGGTCGCTGGCCACCCTGGTCAGCAGCATCCAGACCCTCGACAGCTCGCTCAGCAGGGCGCTGTGCTGGGGCGCAGCCTGGGACATGTGCCGCGACGCGGAACTGCACCCGTCCGATTTCGTCACCCTCGTGCTGTCCGGCGTCGGGGTGGAGACCGACCTCACAGCCGTGCAGCAGGTGCTCGGGCAGGCCCGGACCGCGATCGACCAGTACGCCCCGCGCGACACACGTGAAGCGCTGAACGACCGGTTCGTCACGGGCCTCGCGCGGCTGCTGAAGGACGCAGAAGCCGGCTCCGACCACCAGCTCGCCTTCGCCCGGTCGCTGATCTCCGCTGCGAAGTCCGACGCCGTCGTGCAGGTGCTGCAGGCATGGCTCGCCGGCGAGGAAGCCCCCGCCGGGCTGGCGATCGACACCGACCTGCGCTGGCACATCCTCACCAACCTCGCCCGCGCCGGCGTTGCCGGAGAGGCGGAGATCGAGGCTGAGCAGGCCCGCGACGCCACCGCACGCGGTGCGGAGAAGGCGGCAGGGGCCCGGGCGGCACGACCCTCACCCGAGGCGAAGGCGGAGGCCTGGCGGCTGGCGACGGCCGACGACTCCGTGGCCAACGAGACCCATTTCCAGATCTGCACGCAGTTCTGGCAGTACGACCAGGACGAGGCGCTGCACCCGTACGTGCAGCGCTACCTCGACGTCGCCCAGGCCATCTCCGAAGGCAGGGACGGCTGGTCGGAGCGCAGTTCCGCCATCCGCCAGCACGTGCTGGGGCTGCTGTTCCCGCGTCCGCTCGCCGACCGGGGGACGCTGCAACTGATGGCGCTGTGGCTGCGGCGGCACCAAGCTCAGCGACTCGGTGCTGCGTCAGGTCAACGAGCGCAGGGACGATGCCGAGCGCTCACTGCGCTGCCAGGAGGCTGCGGCTCGGAGTTGATCCGGGCTGCAGGGTTGATCGGGCTCAGGCCTTCGGGCGCCAGCCGGGGCCGAGGATCAGCGCCGTCAGCACGAGCGTGATCGCCAGCGGGATGAACAGCGTGAGCGTCAGCATTTCCAGCACGGTGGGGTTCGTGACCGCGGGCCAGCTGGGCAGGGTCTCCAGCGGAAAGAGTGCAGGGACTGGAAGCATGGTCAGAGGCTAGCTCACCTCAGATAGATTGCAGCTTCGAGGACCGGCGCAGTCTCACCACCACACCGGTCCGAGAACCCGAGGAGCGCTTGCGTGGCTGATCCAGCACCCGACATCCCGACGTCAGGCCTTTCCTCCCGCGTTGTCGTCGACGGCCCGGAACTGGCCCGCTCGCTGGCGCGGATGGCCCACCAGATCCTCGAGGCCAACCGCGGCGCCGACGACCTGGTGCTGCTCGGCATCCCGACGCGGGGTGTCTACCTCGCCCGACGGCTGGCAGCACTGATCGCCGACATCGAGGGCCGTCCGGTGCGCATCGGTGAACTCGACATCACCATGTACCGCGACGACCTGCGCGCGAACCCCACCCGCAGCGTCGGCCGCACGGCCATCCCCGGCCGCATCGACGACGCGGTGGTGGTGCTCGTCGATGACGTGCTGTTCTCCGGACGCACGATCACCGCGGCCATCGACGCCCTGCGCGACCTCGGCCGGCCCCGCGCCGTCCGCCTCGCCGTGCTCGTCGACCGCGGGCACAGGGAGCTGCCGATCGCCGCCGACCATGTCGGACGCACCATCCAGACCGCAGCCGACGAACGCGTCCAGGTGCGCCTGAGCGAACTGGACGGCGACGACGCGGTCACCATCGGAAGGACCGGAGGCACACGATGAGGCACCTGCTGAGCGCCGCCGACCTCGACCTCGCGTCGGCACTTTCGATCCTCGACGTCGCAGAGGAGATGCAGCAGGTGCAGTCGCGGCCGGTGAAGAAGCTGCCGGCCCTGCGCGGACGCACGGTCGTGAACATCTTCTTCGAGGACTCCACCCGCACCCGCACCTCGTTCGAGATCGCCGGCAAGTGGCTGTCCGCCGACACCATCAACGTGTCGGCCAAGGGCTCGTCGGTGTCCAAGGGCGAGTCGCTGCGGGACACCATGCTGACCCTGGACGCGATGGGCGTGGACGCGTTCGTGATCCGGCACCCGTCCTCGGGCGCGGCCCACCAGGTGGCCGGCTGGGTCAAGGCGCAGGTGATCAACGCCGGCGACGGTCAGCACGAGCACCCCACCCAGGCGCTGCTGGACGCCTACTCGATGCGCCACCACTTCCGTTCGATCGATTCCGACGGCTTCGCGGGCAAGAAGATCGCCATCGTCGGCGACCTGCTGCACTCCCGGGTGGTGCGCAGCAACGTGCTGCTGCAGCGCACGCTCGGCGGCGAGGTGGTGCTGGTCGCACCGCCGACCCTGCTGCCGACCGGCGTGGAGACCTGGGGCTGCCCGGTCACCAGCGACTTCGACGCTGCGATCGCCGAGGCCGACATCGTGATGATGCTGCGCGTCCAGCGGGAGCGGATGGCCGGCGGCTTCTTCCCGACCGAGCGCGAGTACGCCGAGGGCTACGGCCTCACCGAGGCCCGGCTCGCAGCGATGAAGCCCGGCGCGGCGATCTGCCACCCCGGCCCGATGAACCGGGGCGTCGAGATCTCCAGCGCAGCAGCGGACGCCGCGAACTCCCTCGTCCTCGACCAGGTCGCCGGCGGCGTCGCGGTCCGGATGAGCGTGCTGTACCACCTGCTTGGGCTCGGACGAAGGAGCAATGCAGTGACAACCAGTAGCGGGACCGCCTGCTGATCACCGGGGCGAGCCTCGCCGACGGCACCCGCACCGACCTGTACGTCAGCGACGGCGTGCTGGCCGACCCGGCGTCCGCTCCTGCCGATGTCGAGCGCATCGACGCCGACGGCCTGCTCGCGCTTCCCGGGCCTCGTCGACCTGCACACGCACCTGCGCCAGCCGGGACGCGAGGACGCCGAGACGGTCGCCTCCGGCACGGCCGCTGCCGCCCGCGGCGGCTACACCTGCGTGCACGCCATGGCCAACACCGACCCGGTCACCGACACCGCGGAGGCCGCCGAGTACGTCCAGGCACTGGGCGAGCGGGACGGCCACTGCCAGGTGCGGGTGGTCGGCGCCGTGACCAAGGGGCTCGGCGGCGCGGAGCTCGCCGAACTCGGCCTGATGGCTGCCAGCAGCGCCGGCGTCCGGGTGTTCTCCGACGACGGACGCTGCGTCGACGACTCGCTGGTGATGCGTCGGGCGCTGACCTACGTGAAGTCGTTCGACGGCGTCGTCGCGCAGCACTCGCAGGACCCCCGGCTGGCCGGTCCCGGCGCCTGCTGCCACGAGTCGGAGTACTCGGGACGCCTCGGGCCTGCCCGGCTGGCCGTCGCAGGCGGAGAGCGTGATCGTCGCCCGCGACGTGCAACTGGCCGAGCTCACCGGCTCGCGGCTGCACGTCTGCCACGTGTCGACCGCGGAGAGCGTCGACGTGGTGCGGTGGGCGAAGGCCCGCGGCATCCAGGTGACCGCCGAGGTCACCCCGCACCACCTGCTGCTCGACACCCCGCTGGTCTCCGGCTACGACACCACCTTCAAGGTGAACCCGCCGCTGCGCACCTCCGAACACCTCGAGGCCGTCCGTGAGGCGCTCGCCGACGGCACCATCGACATCGTCGGCACCGACCACGCCCCGCACGCGCGCCAGGACAAGGACCACCCCTTCGACGTCGCGCTGCCCGGCATGATCGGGCTCGAGCAGGCGCTGGCCGTCGTGATGGACGTCATGGTGAACTCCGGACGCATGGACTGGCCGACCCTCGTCGAGCGGATGGCGACAGCCCCCGCGCGCATCGGCCGCGTCGCCGGCCAGGGCCGTCCGCTGGCGGTCGGTGAGCCGGCCAACCTCGTGCTCGTCGACCCGTCCGCCCGCGCGGTGGTCGACGGTGCCGCGTCCGCGTCCCGCGCCCGCAACAACCCCTACCACGGCCGCGACCTCCCCGATCCGGTGGTCGCAACCATCTGGAAGGGCGCCATCACCTACCGCCGCTGACCCGCCCGCTGCCCGACGTTGCGCCATCAGATGCACCGTTGCGCCTGTTCCAGCAGGCGCAACGTGCGCTATCGGGCGCAACGTCGGGCGGAACTGCAGGGCGTGAATCGATTCATGGAGTTCCGTGAATCTCCGGCCAGTGAGGCTGGCCACTGGTTATGCTCAACCCGATTCCGCAGTACGAGGAGGCATCGATGACCCCACAGCGAGCCAGCGTCAAGGACGTGGCAGCAGCGGCCGGTGTTTCCGTCGGGACGGTGTCCAACGTGCTCAACCGGCCCGAGTCGGTGGCGGAGAAGACGCGCGCCAAGGTCGAGCAGGCCATGGAGGAACTCAACTTCCACCGCAACGCCTCCGCCCGGCAACTGCGCGCCGGTGTGTCCCGGACGGTCGGGGCCATCGTGATGGACCTCGGCAACCCGTTCTACACCGAACTCGCCCGCGGCATCGAGGACCGGCTGGCCATCGACGACCACACGCTGATCCTGTGCTCCTCCGACGACGACCCGCGCCGTGAGGCCCGCTTCCTGCGGCTCCTCGCCGAGCAGGGCGTCCGCGGTGTCCTCGTCACGCCGATGTCCACGACCAAGGACCGGCTGGCAGCCCTGCGCCGGCTCGGCATCCCCTCGGTCCTGATGGACTCCAGCAGCCGTGAGCATGCAGCGGTCGGGGTCGACCACGTCTCGGGCGGACGCCAGGCGGTCGCCCACCTGCTGGAGCACGGGCACCGGCGCATCCTCTTCCTCGCCGGCTCGGCGGAACTGCAGCAGACCCGGCACCGCCTCAAGGGCGCCATCGAGGCGATCCAGTCCGCCGGCCTCGACCCGTCCGAGGTCCTCAAGGTGGTCACCCTGCCCGGCCTCACCGCCAACGACGGCCAGCAGGGCCTGATCGAGGCGCTCGCGTCCGGCTGGGACCCGACGGCCATCTTCTGCATGAACGACATCACAGCGCTCGGCGCCATGCGGGAGCTCCGCGTGCGCGGGCTCTCCGTCCCGTCCGACATGGCCGTTGTCGGCTACGACGACCTCTACTTCGCCGCAGAACTGATGACGCCGCTCACCTCCGTCCGCCAGCCGATGCGCCAGCTGGGCTGGGCCGCCGCCGACCTGCTGCTCACCGACACCAGGCACGACCCTGTTCGAGCCCGAGCTGATCGTCCGGGCGTCATCCGACTACCAGCGCGGCTGAGCCGGCACGAAAGGGGACAGTCCCCTTTCGAGTCGGCACGAAAGGGCGTCCCTCGTGTCCCGGGCTGAGCCATCAGGGACCGCCGTCCTAGGGTTTCCGTGTGACCAGCACTGACCGCGCCTGGTGGCGTGACGCCGTGGTGTACCAGATCTACCCACGCTCGTTCGCGGACGCGAACAACGACGGCACCGGCGACGTCCGGGGCATGATCGACAAGCTCGACTACCTCGCCGACCTCGGCGTGAACGCCGTCTGGGTGAGCCCGTGGTACCCCTCGCCGATGGCCGACGGCGGCTACGACGTCGCCGACTACTGCGACATCGACCCGTCCTTCGGCACCCTCGCCGACGCCGACGACTTCCTTGCCGGCGCGCACGAGCGCGGCATCCGGGTGCTCATCGACCTCGTCCCCAACCACTCGTCGGTCGAGCACCCGGCCTTCCGGGCCGCGCTCGCAGCGGGCCCCGGCTCCCCGGAGCGGGCGCATGTTCCACTTCCTCGACGGCACCGGGCCGGACGGTTCGCTGCCCCCGAACAACTGGGGCTCGCTGTTCGGCGGACCCGCCTGGGAACGCGTCGTCGGGCCCGAACGGCCCGGAGCAGTGGTACCTGCACATGTTCGCCCCCGAGCAGCCCGACTGGGACTGGGCGAACCCCGCCGTGGTCGCACCTGTTCGACGACGTCATCCGGTTCTGGTTCGACCGCGGCGTCGACGGCCTGCGGGTGGACGTTGCGGACGGCCTGGCGAAGGCAGCCGGCTACCCGGACACCCCGATCGACCCGGACACCGGCCTCGGGATCGCCAGCTTCTACCCCGGCCACCCCTGGTGGAACCAGCCCGAACTGGACGCGATCCAGCGGCACTGGCGGGAGATCGCCGACGGCTACGCCGACCGGCACCTGGGCGAGCGGATCTTCGTCTGCGAGGCCAACACCAAGCCGCTGGACGCGCTGATGCGCTTCGTCGACCCGGGACGGATGCACACCACCTTCAACTTCGACATGTTGTGGTGCGAGTGGGAGGCCGGCTCGCTGCGGGCCATGATCGACCGCAACCTCGTCGCCCACGCCACCGTCGGCGCCCCGACCACCTGGGTGCTCGGCAACCACGACTGCACGCGGGTGGTCACCCGGTACGGCAAGCCCGAGACCGGCAAGCCGTTCACGCTCGACGGCCCGCCCGAGGAGTGGCTCTACCGGTTCGCCGACTACTTCAACCCGCTGCCCACCGACAACGAGCTCGGCCGGCGCCGCGCCCGGGCTGCAGCCCTCCTCGAACTCGCCCTGCCCGGGACCGCGTACATCTACCAGGGCGAGGAGCTGGGCCTGCCCGAGGTCGAGGACCTTCCCGACAGCGCCCGCCAGGACCCGAGCTTCTTCCGCACCGGTGGTCGCACCAGGGGTCGCGACGGCTGCCGCGTCCCCCTGCCCTGGTCGGGCAGCACGCCGCCCTACGGCTTCGGGGTGGACGCGCAGGCGTGGCTCCCCCAGCCGCCGGAGTGGGCGGACCTCAGCGCCGAGGCGCAGGACGGCGACCCCGACTCGACGCTGACGCTCTACCGGCGCGCCCTTGCCATCCGCGGCACGCACCCGGCCCTCGGCGACGGGACGCTGGTCTGGGGCGACACCTACCCCGGGCAAGGTCCTGTACTTCACTCGCGAGCCCGGCTTCGGCTGCCTCGTGAACCTCTCCGGCGAGCCCGCTGAGCTGCCCGGTGGCGCGGAGGTGCTCGTGGCGTCCGCACCGCTGGTCGACGGACGGGTGCCGACCGACACGGCTGTCTGGTTGACGCTGCCCGGCTAATTCATCGTTGGCGGCAGGCGGCTCGCCGACGCGGTTACGGGGGGTTCCGGGCGGCAACACCGGCCCCCCTATGCTCCGAGGATGACGACCGATCCGAGTGCTTCCGGAGTACACCGACTCCTCGCGCAGCACATGCTCGTGGACGGGCTACCGCTCGTCCTCGATCTGACGGCTTCGCAGGGACCCTGGTTGATCGACCAGGCGACCGGCGAACGCTACCTGGACATGTTCACGTTCTTCGCCTCCTCTGCCCTGGGGATGAACCATCCCGGGATGACAGAGGACCCCCAGTTCCGGAAGGACCTGCTGGAGGCGGCCCTCAACAAGCCCAGCAACTCCGACGTCTACACCGTGGCCCTCGCCCGGTTCGTCGAGACGTTCAGCCGGGTCATGGGCGATCCCGCACTCCCCCACCTGTTCTTCATCGAGGGCGGCTCGCTCGCCGTCGAGAACGCCCTGAAGGTGGCCTTCGACTGGAAGAGCCGCTGGAACGAGGCGCACGGCATCTCGCCGGAGCTCGGCACCCAGGTGATGCACCTCACCGGGGCCTTCCACGGCCGCAGCGGCTACACCATGTCGCTCACCAACACCGACCCCAACAAGGTGGCCCGGTTCCCCAAGTTCAACTGGCCCCGCATCGAATCGCCCTGGATCGCCGACGAGCGCGACGTGCCGGCCTACGAGCGCGCGCGCCCTCGCGCAGGCGGTGGAGGCCTTCGAGGCGAACCCGCACGACATCGCCTGCTTCATCATGGAGTCCGTCCAGGGCGAGGGCGGCGACCACCACTTCCGTCCGGAGTTCTTCGCGGCGATGAAGGACCTGTGCCACCGCTACGACGCGCTGTTCGTCGTCGACGAGGTGCAGACCGGCGGCGGCCTCACCGGCAAGCCGTGGGCCTACCAGTGGAAGGGCGTCGAGCCCGACGTGGTGGCGTTCGGCAAGAAGCTGCAGGTCTGCGGCGTGATGGCCGGCGGACGCGTCGACGAGGTGCCCGACAACGTGTTCCACGTCCCGTCCCGGATCAACTCCACCTGGGGCGGCAACCTCACCGACATGGTGCGCTCGCGCCGGATCCTGGAGATCATCGAGGCCGACAACCTGTTCGACGCAGCGCAGGTGCGCGGCGCGGAACTGCTCGACGGCCTGCAGCGCCTCGCCGCCGCCCACCCGCTGCTGACGCAATCCCCGCGGGCTCGGCCTGATGTGCGCGCTGACGATGCCCGACCGCGACGTCCGTGACCGGGTGCTGAACGTGCTGATGGATCAGGAGAAGGTGATCATGCTCGGGTGCGGGCACCGGTCCCTGCGGGTGCGGCCCGCGCTGACGGTGAGCAGCGAGACGATCCAGATCGCCCTCGCTGCACTCGACCGGGCGGTGACGCTCGTCGAGCAGGACCGGGATCGGGACGGCGATGTTCAGTACGCATGACCTGCGCGCCGGGTTCGCACGATCGCTGTCCGCGATGTACGGCACCGAGGTGCCCGCCTACAACACCCTGGTGGACGTCTCCACCCAGGTGAACGCCGACGTCCTCGCCGCCGACCCGGTGCGGGCCGAGCGGCTGGGACGCATCGACCGGGTGACCGCCGAGCGGCACGGGGCGATCCGCGTCGGCACGGCCGCGGAACTGCGCCAGGTGGCGCAGGTGTTCGCGGCGCTCGGCATGGAGCCGGTCGGGTTCTACGACCTGCGCGGCACCGAGGCCACCTCGCTGCCGATCGTGTCGACGGCCTTCCGTCCGACCACGGCGGAGGCGCTGGCGATCAACCCGTTCCGGGTGTTCACCTCCGTGCCTGGTCACCGACGACCGGCGCTACTTCGACGACGGCCTCCAGGCAGAGCTGGACGCGTTCCTCGCCCAACGCACCCTGTTCGGCCCGGACGTGCTGGCCCTGGCCGAGCGGGCGGAGGCCGACGGCGGCCTGCCCGACGCGGACGCGGCCGAGTTCCTGCGGCTGGCGACGGCGTGCTTCGAGCTCTCGCCCGAGCCGGTGGACCGGGCCTGGTACGCCCGGCTGTCCGCCATCTCCGGCGTTGCCGCCGACATCGGCGGCGTGCCCACCACCCACATCAACCACCTGACGCCACGGGTGCTGGACATCGACGACCTGTACCGGCGGATGGAGGGCCTCGGCATCACCATGATCGACGAGATCCAGGGCCCGCCGAAGTGGGACGGCCCCGACGTCCTGCTGCGCCAGACCTCGTTCAAGGCGCTGGCCGAACCGCGGAAGTTCCGGGAGCCGGACGGGACGATCAGCGACGGCGCGCTCAGCGTCCGCTTCGGCGAGGTGGAGCAGCGCGGGATCGCGCTCACCCCCGCCGGACGCGACCGCTACGACCGGCTGATCGTCGAGATCGACGAGCGAGCCGCCGGGGTGACACCGGCGCGAACGGAACGCGATCAAGGTCGAGCTCTGGCAGGCGAACTGGCCCACCGACGAGGCCGGGCTGCTGGCCAACGGCGAAGGCTTCTTCGAGTTCACGGCCGCCGCCCGGCGCCTCGAGGGCGACCCGCCGCAGACCGTCGCCGGGCTGGTCGAGCAGGGCTGGCTGGTGGCCACCCCGATCGTCTACGAGGACTTCCTGCCCCGCTCGGCCGCGGGCATCTTCGCGTCCAACCTCGACAGCCAGGGCAGCAGGGACGCCGGCGAGGAGGGCTCGCCCCGCGACGCCGACTGGATCGCCGAGGCCGTCGGCCGCACCGTGCACGACCCGATGCAGCTCTACGCGCAGCAGAGCCGGGCGTCCCTCGTGACGGCCTGCGTCGAGCTGCGCATCCCGACCCCGGAGGTAGCACCGATGAGCAACACCCCGTGAGCCTCGCCGAACGCACCGCCGACCTGTTGCGGGAGTTCGGGCTCGAGCCCGACTTCCTCGGCGGGGCCGGCGAGCCGATGCCGTGCCGCAGCCCGATCGACGGCAGCGCGCTGCCGACCGTCGGCAGCCACACCGAGGCGGAGGTGGCCGAGACCCTCGCCGCCGCCGCTGCGGCGTTCGAGGAGTGGCGGCTGACCCCTGCGCCCGGTGCGCGGCCGGCTGGTGAAGCGGCTGGGCGAGCTGATCGGCGAGCACAAGCAGGCGCTGGCCGACCTGGTCACGATCGAGGTCGGCAAGATCGGCTCCGAGGCCCTCGGCGAGGTGCAGGAGATGATCGACATCTGCGACCTGGCCGTCGGGCTGTCGCGGCAGCTGTTCGGCCGCACCATGCCGTCGGAGCGCAGCGGGCACCGGCTGCAGGAGGTGTGGCATCCCCTCGGCGTCGTCGGGGTGATCTCGGCCTTCAACTTCCCGGTCGCGGTGTGGTCGTGGAACGCAGCCGTCGCGCTGGTCTGCGGCGACACCGTGGTGTGGAAGCCGTCCGAACTGGCGCCGCTGACCGCGCTCGCCACGTCGTCGCTGCTGGCACGGGCGGTCGCCGAGGTCGGCGCGCCGCCGGCCGTCGGCGGGCTGGTGCTCGGCGGACGCGACGTCGGCGAGGCGCTGGTCGACTCCCCGCAGGTCGCCCTGCGTCAGCGCCACCGGCTCGACCCGGATGGGCCGCGAGGTGGGCCCGCGGGTCGCGTGCCCGGTTCGGACGCGTGCTGCTCGAGCTCGGCGGCAACAACGCCGTCGTGCTGGCCCCGTCCGCCGATCTCGACCTGGCCGTGAACTCGATGGTGTTCGCCGCGGCCGGCACCGCCGGCCAGCGCTGCACCAGCCTGCGCCGGCTGATCGTGCACTCGCTCCGTCGCCGACGAGGCCGTCGACCGGCTGGCGCGGGCGTACCGGTCGCTGCCGGTCGGCGACCCGTCCGACCCGGCGACCCTGGTCGGCCCGCTGATCACCGAACGCGCCTTCGACGCGATGCAGGCAGCGCTGGACGAGGCGCGCAGCGACGGCGGCGAGGTGGTCGCCGGCGGCGAGCGCGTCGACGTCGGCGACGGCGGCTGCTACGTGCGTCCGGCGCTGGTGCGGATGCCGTCCCAGACCCCGGTGGTGCTGCGGGAGACCTTCGCGCCGATCCTCTACGTCGTGGCCTACGACGACTTCGACGAGGCGCTCGCGCTGCACAACGCGGCGTCGCAGGGACTGTCCGCCGGCATCTTCACCCGCGACCAGGCCGAGGCGGAGCTGTTCCTCGCCACCGCGGACACCGGCATCGCCAACGTGAACGTCGCGCACCTCGGGAGCCGAGATCGGCGGTGCGTTCGGCGGCGAGAAGGAGACCGGCGGCGGCCGCGAGTCCGGCTCGGACGCCTGGCGGGCCTACATGCGCCGCTCCACCAACACCATCAACTACTCCGGCGGCGTCCAGCTGGCGCAGGGGGTGCACGTTCGGTTCCTGACGCGTCGTGAAGACGAGGACGGCTCGATGCAGGCGATCCGGTGCGCAGCTGGCAGCGCTGCTGATCGCCGTGGCTGCTCTCGGTCGCCGGCATCCTTCCAGCCAGCGCCGAGCCCGCCGCAGCCCCCAGGAACGGCCACACGGATCAATGACATCGACGGGGACGGCAAGCTCGATGTCGTCTTCGTCGATCGCGGCGCCGAGCAGCGAGGACGAGGGACCGAGCAGGCCTCGGGAGCGTGCAGGTGCTGTTCGGCGACGGCAAGGTGCAGCACGTGACCTACCGCCGAACTCGGCCGCCCGAAGTCCAACGATTCCGAACTTCGGCGCGGGGCTCGTGGTCGGCGATCTCAATCAGGACGGCTACGCCGACGTCGTGGTGTCCGATCCCAATGCCGACCCCGACAGCAGCGGGGCGGTGTGGGCCATCTGGGGGGCGCCTACGGGCATCTCGGCGTCGAGGACGACGCTGCTCATCCGGGGTCGCCACCTGGACACCGTCGGCGGCAGCATTGCCTTCGTCCCGCTTCCCGAGCCGGTCCTGGCGATCGGCTCGGCGGTCGACCACACGGGCCACGCCGGCCACGTGGACCTGTACCGGGTCACGAGCGACGGTCGGCTCGGCGCGCGCCGCCGCGTCACCATCGGCTCGCCAGGGATCGCCGGCGGGGCGCCTCCGAACGCCGGCTTCGGCTGGTCACTGGCAGCCTCCGGGAACCTGCTGGTCATCGGCGCGCCCGGCGCCGGGCCCCGTGGACGATGCCGGAGCGGCGTACATCCTGCAGCTGCTGCCGGGCCTGAAGTACTGGGCGACCCGGGTCCTCCAGGGCTCCAGGGGCGTCCCCGGAACACCGGAGAAGAGCGACGGGTTCGGCACTTCCGTCTCCGTGCTCAACGACCGGGTGGCCATCGGTGTGCCGTACGAACGGCTCCGCGGCCACGAGTTCGCCGGTGCGATCCAGCTGCTCCGGGTCGAACGGACACCGCGGGGACTCCGCGTCCATCCCGGCAGGTTGGTGAGCCAGGCGAGTCCCGGCGTCCCGGGAGCGCTGGGCACCAATCACTTCCTCGGGGCGGAGGTGCTGGTGACCAGGCTGTGCGCTCGGGGTTACGGCGTGCTCACCGGCGAGGGTGGGACCGATCGTGTCCTTGCTGTGCCGTTCAGCCCCGTCCACTGTTCCGGCGGCTGGGTCTCGCAGCAGAGCACGAGCACCGGCATCGACCCAGCACGCAACGTCTGGCCGCCGTTCAGCATCTTCCGGGACGTTCCGTCAGGATCCGCCAGGGAACTTCCGGTGATCGCGGTAGGCACGTCGACGCTGACGATCGGCTGGCCCGGCGAACTGACCACGACGAACCTGACGGGACGGACGACGGCAGAACTCCGGATCCTGGCACCACCCGCCGCCTGACGACCATTGCGATGACGCGACCCTAAGCTGTCGCCGTGGACATGGAGCAGGTCTTCACCGGCGATCGCCGTCACCTTCGAGGTGCTCGGCGCCGTCGCGATGATCATCGGGACGCTGATCGCGCTGTGGGTCGGTGGGCGCTCCCTGATGCGTGGCGAGGGTGGCACGGGCTGCCTTCCTGACGCTGCGCAACACCCTCGGCGGAGCGATCCTGCTCGGCCTCGAGGTGCTCGTCGCCGCCGACCTGATCCGCACCATCACCTCGAAGCCGTCGCTGGAGGACGCCCTGATCCTCGGCCTGATCGTGCTGATCCGGACGGTGCTCTCGATGGCGATCCAGATCGAGATCGAGGGCTCCCTGCCCTGGCAGCGCGCGCTGCTCACCAGCGGCGCCCAGGTCATGGCCGACCAGGTGCGCAAGCCCAAGCCCCTGGACCCAATTGGGGACGGTTCCTGACTCGGTCCGGACCGACGTCCAGGGACCGTCCCGATTCGGTCCGGCCAACTCGGTCCGGGCTGCAGGAGTCAGTGGGCTTCGGCGGGCCACTTCGCTGCGGCGGCGTGCATGGCTTCGGGCAGGGGCACCGGGCGTCCGGCTGAGTCCCCGCTGACCAGCACCGTCCGGGCGCGGGCCAGGGTCGTGCCGTCCAGCGGGTCCTCCACCTGGGCGACGATCGTCACCGACGTCCGCCCGACCCGCGCGACCGCCGAGCGCACCCGGTACGGCTCGACGCGGTGGTTGATCTGGCCCAGGTAGTCGACGTCCTGGCGGGCGACCATCCACAGCAGGCCGTCCTGCGCTGCCGCGTCCATCCGGGTGACGCTGTCGGAGTCGGGATTCATCCGGATCCGCGCCTCGGCGAGGAAGTCGAACACGCGCACGTTGTTCACGTGGCCGTACGGGTCGAGGTCCGACCAGCGCACCACGAACGCGTGCTCGTGCGCCGCTCGCCGACGTGCCAGCGGCCCAGCGACCGGAACGGCTCCAGGTGACCGGACTGTGCGGCGAACCAGGTGCGCTCGGCCGTCGTCATCCGGCGTGGACGTCCGGCGCCGTAGTCGTACAGGCACAGGGTCGAATGCGCCCTGGCCAGCTCCACCCCGTCCTGCCGCAGCGAGTAGCCCAGCTGGAAGCGGGCAGCGCCCACCGAGCCGACGACCAGCTCGACCTCGACCGGTTCGGTGCTGAACAACACCGGGCCCGAGGAACTCGACGTGGTGGGAGACGACCATCGTCGACGTGCCCAGCAGGTGCGCGTTGGGGCCGGACAGCAGCCAGTCGACGCGCGCCTCCTGCAGGTAGTCGGCGACGAGGGCGTTGTTGACGTGGCCCTGCGCGTCCAGGTCGACCCAGCGCAGCGGGACGCGGCTGAGGTGGCCGGTCACTCTGCGTCGGCGGGCTCGGCGTCGTACAGCGATTCCACGACGTCGGCGTACTTGTCCGCGACGAACTTGCGGCGGATCTTCATGTTCGGGGTCACGCCACCGTCGTCGACGCTGAACTCGGAATCGCAGGATTGCGAACCGCTTGACCGTCTCCCAGCGCTCCAGCTTGGCGTTGGCCGAGTTGAGGAACCTCTGGACGGTCTTGCGCAGGTCGGGGTGCTGGGTCACGTCGGCGTAGTCCAGGTCGGCCAGCCCGTGGCGGGTCGCCCACTTGAACAGGTTGTCCTTGTCCATGGTCAGCAGCGCCGAGATGTACTTGCGGCCGTCCCCGACCACCACCACCTGCGAGACGTACGGGATGCTCGCTGCGATCACGCCCTCGACCTTGGACGGGGCGACGTACTTGCCGCCGGAGGTCTTGAGCAGGTCCTTCTTGCGGTCGGTGATGGTCAGGTTGCCGTCCGCGTCGAGCTTGCCGATGTCGCCGGTGTGGAACCAGCCGTCCGTCATCACCTCTGCGGTGAGCTCAGGGTCGTTGTGGTAGCCGCGCATGATCTGCGGCCCCTTGGCGAGCACCTCGCCGTCCTCGGCGATCCGCAGCTCGGTGCCCGGCAGCGCCGGCCCGACCGTCCCGAAGTGCGCGGGGAGCGGGAGGTCGACGCAGAGGACCGCGCCGGTCTCGGTGAGCCCGTAGCCCTCGACGATCACCAGGCCCGCCGAGTAGAACCAGGCCTGCACCTGCGAGTTCAGCTTCGCCGAGCCGGAGACGAAGAAGTCGATGTTGCCGCCCATGCGGTCCTTCAGCTTGCTGAACACCAGCCGGTCGGCGATGCCGTAGGCCAGGCGCATCGACACCGGCAACGGCTTGTCCGCCTGGCGGTAGTCGCGGGACGCGCGTCCGACGGCGAACGCCCAGCGCGCGATCCTGCCCTTCACCCCGCGCTGCGGCGAGGCGAGCAGCACGGCTGCACGCACCTTCTCGAAGATGCGGGGCGCGCCGCACATGAAGGTGGGGTGGACGGCGCCGAGCCCGCTGACGATGCGGTCGACCCGACCGTCGACGGCCGTGCTGAAGCCGATACCGAGCTGGATGGTGAGCAGGTCCTTGCCGAAGACGTGGGACAGCGGCAGCCACAGGTACTGCACGGCACTGGGCTCGATGACCTCCATCGCGTCCAGCACCCGCGCCTGGTAGGTCCAGCAGCGGTGGGTCAACTCCACGCCCTTGGGCATGCCGGTGGTGCCGGAGGTGTAGATCAGGGTGGCAAGGCCGTCCGTGGTCGATCCCTCGATGGCACGGTCGACAACGCCCGGATCCTTGGCCAGCAGGGCCCGTCCGCGTTCGGTGAGCTGCTGCCAGCTGATGACGTGCTCGCCGTCGCCCTCACCGTCCAGCAGCACGACCGTGCGGATCTGCGCACCGGCCTCCGTGGCGTCCTTGAGCTTGGCCAGCTGGTCGGCGTTCTCTGCGATCAGGATGACCGAACCCGAGTCGGTGACGATGTGGGCGAAGTCGTTGCCCTGCGTGTTGGGGTAGACGGTTGTCGTCGCGCCGCCGGCGCAGTTGATCGCGTAGTCGATGAGGATCCACTCGATGCGGGTGTTGGAGACGATCGCCACCCGCTCCTCCGGCTGCAGGCCGAGCGCGAGCAGACCGGCAGCGAGGTCGTCGACGCGGCGTCGGGTCTCCGTCCAGTCGATGGAGACCCAGGCCTCGTTCGCGTCGGGATAGCGGAAGGCCTCCTTCGACGGTGTCTTCGCGACGCGCCACCGGAACAGGGCACCCACGGTGGGCTGGACGGACTGCATGACCGCCTCGACATCAATCATCTGTGCCGCCATCCCCTCATATCCACCGTTGGATCGTGCGTGAAGTCTAGGGGCGCCCACAGGTGCGCGAAAGGAACAGCGATGCGCGCCACGGATTTCCCCGTTGGCCACCTCCTCGTCGCCGTCCCCTGCGCAGTTGAACAGGCACCGCGACAACGGGTAGCGTCCTCCCACAGGTAGCAGAAGATGGTAGTTGCATTACTACCCCGGGCAATGTTGTTGAACCGTAAACTTCTTTGCTACCATTCGCCCGTGACCACGACACTCCAACCCCGCTGGCTCGATGCCGATCAGCAGCGGATCTGGCGATCCTTCCTCAACGGCGTGGCCAAGATCAACGAGCGCCTCGAAGCCGAACTGCGATGTTTCGGCCTCGACCTCGGCGAATACGAGATCCTGGTGCATCTCTCGGAGTCGCCCGACCGCTCGCTGCGCATGTCCGACCTCGCCGACCGCGTCCGGCAGTCCCGCTCGCGACTGACCCACACCGTTGCCCGCATGGAGACCAAGGGCCTGGTCGCGCGCATGGCGTGCCCGTCCGATCGTCGGGGTGTGATCGCCCTGATGACCACCCAGGGCTACGACCTGCTCGTCGAGGCAGCACCGGCCCACGTCGAGTCCGTCCGCAGGGCCCTCGTCGACCCGGTCGACCCGGAGGACTTCGCAGCGCTCGGGCGTGCGATGGACGCCGTGACGGCCGTGCAAGACTGAGCATGTGCCAGCAGGGTTCACCGACGAGCTGACCGCACTGGTCGCTGCCGGGATCCGAGGCCGATACCGGGACGCTCACGCGGGCCCTCTACTCCTCCGACGCGTCGCTGTACCGCGTGCCGCCCGCAGCCGTGTGCCGGCCGGGCACCGTCGCTGAACTGATCGCCACCGTCGATGCCGCGCGCGAGGCCGGCCTGCCGCTGACCATGCGCGGCGCCGGCACCTCGATCGCAGGCAACGCCGTCGGCCCCGGCCTCGTGCTGGACTGCTCGCAGCTGGACGCGATCGCGCACGTCGATCCCGGCGGCCACGCCGCCATCGTCGAGCCAGGCGTGATCCCTGCCCGGCTCACCGCGGCCGTCGCCCGGCACGGCCTGCGGTTCGGCCCCGACCCGTCGACCTCCGACCGCTGCACCATCGGCGGGATGATCGGCAACAACGCCTGCGGACCGCGGGCGCTCGGCTACGGCCGCACCGCCGACAACGTGCTCGGCCTCGAGGTGATCACCGGCACCGGCGAACGGCTGTCGCTGGCCGCGGGCCACCGTCCCGACTCGCCGACCCTCGACGCCCTCGAGGCGCTGGTGCGCGCCAACCTCGGCGTGATCCGCACCGAGTTCGGCCGGTTCCCCCGGCAGGTCTCCGGCTACAGCCTCGAGCACCTGCTGCCCGAGCACGGCTTCGACGTCGCCCGGTTCCTCGTCGGCAGCGAAGGCACCCTCGCCGTCGTCACCGGCGCGCGCGTCCGGCTGGTCACCGACCTGCCCGCACTCCGCGCTCATCGTGATCGGCTATCGCAGCATGGCGGCAGCTGCCGATGCCATGCCGCGCGTGCTGCCGTCCCGTCCGACGGCTGTCGAGGGCCTCGACTCGCGCATCGTCGACGTCGTCCGGCACCGGCAGGGCGCTGCTGCCGTCCCCGCGCTGCCCGCCGGCGAGGGCTGGCTGTTCATCGAGCTCACCGACGCCGACCCGGAGCTGTTGGCGAGCGGGCCGCAGAGCTGGTCGCTGCGGCCGGCGGTCTCGCCAGCGAGGTGATCACCGACAAGGCCCACGCCGCCCGGCTGTGGCGCATCCGGGCCGACGGCGCCGGCCTGGCCAGCATCGGGCTGGGCAAGCCCGCACACTCCGGCTGGGAGGACGCCGCGGTGCCGCCGGAGGCGCTCGGCGCCTACCTGCGCGACCTCGACGCCCTGCTGAGCCGGCACGGGCTCCACGGGCTGCCGTACGGCCACTTCGGCGAGGGCTGCGTGCACATCCGCATCGACTTCGAGCTGTCGAGCCCCTCAGGGGTGGCCCGGTACCGCAGCTTCGTCGAGGACGCAGCCGTGCTGGCCGCCGGCTACGGCGGCTCGATGTCGGGCGAGCACGGGGACGGGCGGGCGCGCTCGGAACTGCTGGGACGGATGTACTCCAGCCAGGCGCTGGCGCTGTTCGCCGCCGTCAAGCACATCTTCGACCCGGCAGAACCTGCTGAATCCCGGGGTGCTCGTCGACCCGCGTCCGCTGGACGCCGACCTGCGGCTGCCCGCAGCGTCCGGTTCGACCCTGCCACGGCTGGACGCGGCGTTCGCCGCCGACGTGCACCGCTGCACCGGGGTCGGCAAGTGCCTTGCCGGCTCGGGCACCATGTGCCCCAGCTACCAGGCCACCGGCAGGCGAGCAGGACTCCACCCGTGGCCGGGCACGGGTGCTGCAGGAGATGGTGAACGGCAGCCTCGTGACCGAGGGCTGGCGGGCGCCGGAGGTCGCAGAGGCCCTCGACCTGTGCCTGTCGTGCAAGGCCTGCGCCAGCGAATGCCCCACCGGCACCGACGTGGCCGCCTACAAGTCGCGGGTGCTGGAGGAGGCCCACCGTCACCGGCTGCGGCCGCGCAGCCACTACGCCCTGGGCTGGCTGCCGACCTGGGGACGCGCCATCACCGCCGTGCCCGGGCTGGCCGCCCTCGTGAACGCCACGCTCGCCGCACCGGGCATTGGCCGGGCGGCCCGCTGGCTGGCAGGGGTCGACCAGCGGCGCAGCCTGCCGCGCTTCGCTTCCCGGCGAGCGCGGACCGGGCTCCAGCCCGACGGCACCGGCAAACCGGTCGTCGTCTGGGTGGACTCGTTCACCGACACCATGGACGCCGGGCGACTGGAGGCAGTGCTGGCCGTGCTCGTCGCCGCCGGGTTCGCGCCGTCCGTCCTGCGCCGGGCGGCCTGCTGCGGCCTGCCCTGGATCACCACCGGGCAACGTGACCACGCCGCTCGCCTGCTGCGGCACTCGCTCGAGCTGCTGCACCCGATCGTCGCCACCGGCACTCCGATCGTCGGCCTCGAACCGTCCTGCGTCGCGGTGTGGCGCAGCGACGCAGCCGAGCTGGTCGACGACCCACGAGTGGCCGACCTCGCCGCTGGTATCCACACGCTCGCGGAGGTCCTGGCGACGGCCGCCGACTGGGAGCCACCCGACCTGACCGGCACCGTCGTGGTCGCGCAGCCGCACTGCCACCACTCCGCCGTCCTCGGCTGGGGCAGCCGACGCAGCCCTGCTGGCGCGGACGGGTGCGAGCGTTGTCACCGTCGAGGGCTGCTGCGGCCTTGCCGGCAACTTCGGCGTCGAGATCGGGCACTACGAGACCTCGGTCGCGGTCGCCAACACCCACCTGCTGCCGGCCGTCGAGGCCGCCGGGCCGGACGCCGTCCTGCTCGCCGACGGCTTCTCCTGCCGCCTCCAGCTGGCCGACCTGGCCGACCGTCGCGCCCTCACCCTCGCCGAACTCCTGCTGACCGCCCCCACCCCCGCCACCACTCCCCGCAAAGTGGACGCTTTCCCGGCGTAGTCGCCGGTAACTGTCCACCTTGGCGGCTGGGGGGTGAGCGGGCTGCCATAGACTGGACGCCGCTCAACAACTCCTGAGGAAGATCGCCATGCCCGAATTCGTGTTCTCCATGCACAACGTCCGCAAGAAGCTGGGCGAGAAGCTCGTGCTGGACAACGTCACCCTCTCGTTCTACGAGGGCGCGAAGATCGGCGTCGTCGGCCCGAACGGCGCCGGCAAGTCGACGATGCTCAAGCTGATGGCAGGCATGCTGCGCGCCGACAACGGCGACGCCATGCTCGCCAAGGGCAAGACGGTGGGCATCCTGCTGCAGGAGCCGCCGCTGACCGAGGACAAGACGGTCATGGAGAACGTCGTACGAGGCCGTGGCCGAGACCAAGGGCATGCTCGACCGCTTCAACGAGATCTCGATGGCCATGGGCGAGCCGGACGCCGACTTCGACACCCTGCTCGCCGAGATGGGCGAACTGCAGACCGAGCTCGACCACCGCGAGGCCTGGGACCTGGACGCCCAGCTCGAGCAGGCCATGGACGCGCTCCAGTGCCCGCCCGGCGATTCGCCGGTCAACATCCTCTCCGGTGGTGAGCGCCGCCGGGTCGCGCTGTGCAAGCTGCTGCTCCAGCAGCCCGACCTGCTGCTGCTCGACGAGCCCACCAACCACCTGGACGCGGAGAGCGTGAACTGGCTGGAGGGGCACCTGAAGACCTACCCCGGTGCCGTGCTCGCCGTCACGCACGACCGGTACTTCCTCGACAACGTCGCCCAGTGGATCTGCGAGATCGACCGCGGCCAGCTGCACCCCTACGAGGGCAACTACTCCACCTACCTGGAGACCAAGAAGGGCCGGCTCCAGATCGAGGGCAAGAAGGACGCCAAGCGCGCCAAGATCCTGGAGCGCGAGCTCGAGTGGGTGCGCTCGAACCCGAAGGCCCGCCAGGCCAAGAGCCGCGCCCGCCTCTCCCGCTACGAGGAGATGGCGGCCGAGGCCGACCGCAACCGCGTGGTCGACCTGGCCGAGATCAACATCCCGCCGGGCCCGCGCCTCGGCTCCAACGTGCTCGAGGGCACGCAAGCTCACCAAGGGCTTCGGCGACCGCGTCCTGATCGAGAACCTGAGCTTCACCCTGCCGCGCGCCGGCATCGTCGGCATCATCGGCCCGAACGGCGTCGGCAAGACCACGCTGTTCAAGATGGTCATCGGCGAGGAGAAGCCCGACAGCGGCGAGATGCGGATCGGCGAGACCGTGAAGTTCTCCTACGTCGACCAGGGCCGTTCCGGGCTCGACGAGACCAAGAACGTCTGGGAGGTCGTCTCCGACGGCCTCGACCACATCAAGGTCGCCAGCTTCGAGATGCCGTCGCGGGCCTACGTCGCATCGTTCGGGTTCAAGGGACCCGACCAGCAGAAGCTGGCCGGCGTGCTGTCCGGCGGTGAGCGCAACCGCCTGAACCTCGCACTCACCCTGAAGATGGGCGGCAACGTGCTGCTGCTCGACGAGCCCACCAACGACCTGGACGTGGAGACCCTGCAGTCGCTGGAGGACGCGCTGCTCGAGTTCCCCGGCTGTGCCGTGGTGATCTCCCACGATCGCTGGTTCCTCGACCGCGTCGCGACCCACATCCTGGCCTGGGAGGGCACGGACGAGGACGACGCCGTGTGGTTCTGGTACGAGGGCAACTTCGCCGACTACGAGGAGAACAAGGTCGCCCGCCTCGGTGTGGAAGCCGCCCGTCCGCACCGCACCGCGCACCGCAAGCTCACCCGCGGCTGAGCCCACCGGCAACGTCGCAGCTCAGGACGCCGCCCCGGCCAGCTTTCGTGCCGTGGCGGCGAGCCCGACAGTGAGCGCGCCGGTGGCGACCGTGATGGCCGTCAGTGCCACCAGCGGCTCGCCCGTGAACGCTGCCGTCAGGCCGTAGAGCGGCGCAGCTGCAACCACGAGCAGCGCCGTCACCATCCAGCCACTGCCAGCCACGCCGCTCGGCGCGTCCAGCCGCACGAAGGTGCTGCAGATCGCGGCGCTCGCGATCATCACCGCCCACAGGCCAGCCATGCCTCGCACGCTGCGACAACTGTCGGAGCATCCCGCGACAAGGGCCCACACCAGCCAGGCTGCGAGATAGGCGGTCGAGGTCAGCGTGCCTGCGGCAGTGGGCCGTGCAGCCCCCAGCAGCGGTCCGGCGTTCACGACGCCGGCCACCAGGTAGAGCACGCCGATCAGCACCGGCAGGAGCCAGCGGCGCACCACGGGAGTGTTCACGGTCGGTACGGCTTCACTGCTACTCCTTGGGGTGTGGGAGTGCTCGCGTCTTCGATGCAAGCAACGAAACCCGTCCCGCGCCAGAGCGACCCGCCGATTCCGTACAGTCCCGTTCGCCGGGCGACTCAGGCTGCGCTCGTGCCCACGTCCGCATCTTCCGCGTCGTCGGCGTCGACCTGAGCCTCCGTCGCAGCAACCAGGTCGCTCATGCTGACCTCCTCGACCACCGGCCGGATCGCCTTCCGGAAGGACGCCGTGCCCCGGGTCAGGTCGTGGCCGATCGAGGTCGCCTCGATGATCATCCGCTCCTGGTCGACGCCCTGGTTGTCGGTCCAGCGCGTGGTGCGGAGCCTGCCCACCACGATCACCGGATCGCCCTTGCCGACGCTCGACTTCACGTGCTCGGCCAGCGAACGGCTGCAGGAGACAGCGATCCAGGTCGTCTCCCCGTCCACCCAGTCGCCCGCCTTGCGTGTTCGCGGCGTGCACGCCAGCCGGAAGCTGGCGAAGGCGAGGTCGTCACGCACCTGCCGGTACTCCACCTCGCTGCCCACGTTGCCGGTCATCCAGATCTGCGCGTCCATCTCGCGCTCCCCTCTCCTCAACGGCTGCATCGGGGAGATCTTCGGCAGCGGACGGCAGAACGCGTCAGCCGATCGTGCGGCCTGTGGACGACGGACCGGCTGTGGACAAGCTGCTCAGCCCCGCGCGGCACGCACCGCTGCCTGTGCCCGCTGGAACCGGTCGAGTTCCGCCTGCACCGGGGCGAGCACCTCGTCGGTCACCACCGCCGCGATGGCTGCGTCGAGGCTGCGCTTGGCGGCGCGTGCATGGGAATTGGCCCCGATCTCGACCAGCGCACGGCCGAGGACGGCCAGCAGGACCCCGGCCAGCAGCCCTCCGACCAGCAGCCAGGTGCCGGCCGGAATGCCGTACCAGAGCACCAGCGGGATCGGCGGCAGCCCGAGCGCAGCGAGGATGGGGTTGGCGAACAGCCAGCCCACCCCGGCGACGACGGCGGCGATCAGCAGCCACTGGACGACCCCGAAGAGCGCCCACCACCAGGTGCCGCGGCGCACGGTGAGGTCCGCGCCGGCGATCGCCGTGTCGAGCCGGTCGAGGAGCAGAGACTGGCTGCTGCGGGACGCGTCGCGCACCTGCTGGGCCCACCCGCGCGGCAACCCGTCCGCCGCGGAGTCGGTCAGCTCGCGCAGTCCCTGTTCGACGCGGGCACGCTGCACGGAGCTGGCCTTCGGCAGCGAGGTCCGGTTGACGTCGGTGGGGCTGTGGTCGGACGGCGTGAGGTCGAGGCGAAGCTTCTTCAACGGGTCGGGACGCAGCCGCGCGAGCCAGGTGACGAACGGCCAGCCGGTGGCAACGGAACCGCGGCGCCGCCACGCACCGCGCACACCGTCGACGACGACGGGCACACCGGCGGCCTCGCCCAGCACCCGGATCACGTTGTGGCGGGCCGTGTCGCTCACGAACGGCGCTGGACTCTCGCCCAGGTCGGCGGCCAGCGCAGCGGCGGAGACGGCCACGTCCGCTGACAGCCGGCGCGCCATCGCCTGCTTGTTGGCGACGGTGCGGGACAGCGCTTCCCGCAGCTCGGGAACGCCGGTACCGCGCACGGCGGAGGTGGACATGATCGGGGTGGCGCGCAGGCCTTCGGAGTCCAGCAGCCGGCGCAGGTCGTTGAGGCACCGGTCGAGTTCCGACGGGGGCAGCCGGTCGGCCTGGTTCAGCACGACCAGCATCACCTCTGCGTACGGCGCGAGCGGCTTGAGGTACCCGTCGTGCAGGGCTGCGTCGGCGTACTTCTGGGGGTCGACCACCCAGATCAGGGCGTCGACCAGTTGCACGAGCCGATCGACGGTGAGCCGGTGCGTCAGTTCCGTCGAGTCGTGGTCGGGCAGGTCGATCAGCAGCAGGTCGGAGAACTCGTTGGGCCCCGACGGCACGAGGTGCCGCTTGGTGATCTCGAGCCAGTCGAGCAGCTCGTGGGGCAGCTGCGCACCCCAGCTGACCCCCATCGCCTTCGAGGTGGTGGGCCGGCGCACAGCGACGGCTGCGAGGTCGGTGCCGGTGACGGCGTTGAACAGGCTGGACTTGCCGGAACCGGTGGCACCGGCGAAGGCGACGACGGTGTAGCTGCCGCTGAAGGCGACCCGCTCCCCCGCCCGCTCGACGACCGACTTCGCCTTGGCGACCACGTCCGGCGTCCCGCGACCGTCGACGGCCTCCACGGCTTCCGCGAGGGCGCGGACGCGGGCGCCCAGCTGGTCGTCTGCCGCGCTCACTGCTGGTCCTGCCGGCTCTCGATGATCTCGCCCTCGAGCGGCTGCTCGGCCGCTGCCTCGAGCGCCGCCGGGGCGGACGGGCCGAGCTCGCGCTGGCCTGCTGCCTTGGCCGGTGTCGACACCTGCAGTCGCCCGTCGCTGGACCGCACGTCGTCCAGGTCCGCGACGGCTGCGAGGATCTCGCCGGCCTGCTCGGGCCGCACGTCCACGGCGTCGAGGGCTGCGGTGTAGCGGGCCAGCTCTGCGGCCATCAGTGCCTCGACCCGGGCGTCGAGGTCGCGCTTGGCCTGCTTGGCGAGCCGGCGGACGGCGTCCTCGCCGAAGATCGCCTCCAGCACCCGCTGCGCCAGCACTGCCGTGCCGCCGGCGACGCCGATCTCGGCGCCGACGAGCCCGCCGGTCTGGGAGAACACCAGCACCATCAGCGCCACACCGACGCCGTTCACGCCGAGCGCCCAGAACCGCGCAGCGGACTTCTTCGCCCCGCCCTCGCGCACGACCAGGTCGAGCACGTCGCCCTGCCAGTCGCGGATCGCCCGTGCTGCGGCCATCGGGTAGTCCCGCGAGGCACGGCCCAGGTCGTCGCCGGTGGTCGCGAGCACCTGGCGTCCGACGGGATGCGCCTGCCAGGCGGATTCGACGCGCCGCGCAGCGGCCTCGCCCTCCTCGCGGATCAGCACCTCCATGCCGGACTCGACGGCGACCTTCGCGTCGACGGCCTGCTTCGGCTCGCCCTTCACCGCAGCCACCAGCCGGTCGCGCAACCAGCCGATCTTCTGCTCGACGGCGCGGAAGAACTCCCCGGTGCCGACGAAGTCGTGCCAGCGGGCGAGCACCTCGCCGCGCAGCAGGGTGCCGTCCGCGGTCTGCACCGCGATGGTGCGGACGGCCTCGGCGAAGGACTGCTCCGCGTCCGCGCGCAGCGTCTCCAGGCCGATCACCTGCTCCTGGATCGCGCCGACCACCTGCGGGGCACCGGCCGCCAGCGCGCCGATGGCGCCGTCGAGGGTCTGCAGCACCACCTGGTTGCGGCTCATCACGTCGGCGGCCAGCTCGCCCAGCCAGTCGCGGATCGGCGCGACGGCCGAGTCGGGCAGCAGCCCTTCGGCGTCCACTTCGGTCTCGGGGACGGCGAACAGCGGCGAGCCGCCGAGCCCGCGCTGGCCCATCATCTGGCCGAGGTGCGCCGGGCACCTCGTCCATCGCCGCCGGCGGCACGCGGTCGAGCACGACGGCGACGACGGCCTGCCGCTCGGCGGCGGAGCGCAGGTACTCCCACGGGCACGGCGTCGGCGTAGCGCGCCGCGGAGGTGACGAACAGCCACAGGTCGGCGGCGGCGAGCAGCTGGGCGGCCAGCGCCCGGTTCTCCGCGACCACCGAGTCGACGTCGGGCGCGTCGAGGATCGCCAGACCGCGGGGCAGGCCGGGGCTCCGGCACCACCTGCAGGGTGCGGGCGTCGTTCGCGGAGCTGGTGGCTGCGGGCGAGCCCGGGCAGGATCTTGTCGGAGGCGAACCACTCGGCGTCGTCGGGGTGGTGCACCAGCACCGGCGAGCGGGTGGTCGGCCGGATCACGCCGGGGCTGCTGACCACGCGGCCGAGCAGGGAGTTCACCAGGGTCGACTTGCCGGCGCCCGTCGAGCCGCCGATGACGGCGAGCAGCGGGGCGTCCAGGCGGTCGAGCCGGGGCAGGATGTAGTCGTCGAGCTGGGCGACGGCTCCGCGCGCGAGCGCCTGCGCGGCGTGCGGAGCTCGGGCAGGTCCAGCGGCAGCCGCACCCCGGCGAGGGCTTCCCGCAGTCGGGTCAGCGAAGCGGTCAAGCGCTCAGCGCCCATACCCTGCCTCCTAACCCGCTGGCGGACCCCACTTCGGGTCAACGGCCGAATACCCTGGCGATCCTATCTGTGGCTGGCCCACCGGTGCGGGCCAGTTGCCGCCGATCCCGGACGGGCCCGGGGTAGGACGGCGGCGGGTACGTCACCGCGCCCGGACGCCGGAAGCCGCGGCAGGCTCAGTTTGAGGCCACGGGGGTCGTCGATGGCGACGCCGCGCAGCTGGCCGGCCTGCTCCACCAGGTAGCGCGCGCGGACGGTGCCCGGCCTCGTCATAGATGCCCCGAACCTGGCCGTCGCGCAGGTAGGCGAGCTCGGTGAGGACGCGCTGCAGTCGGCACGGTGGCGACGAAGACGCGCCAGCCACGGGTCGCGGCCACCATCACGGCCCACCAGCGCAGCCGCTGCCGAGCGAAGACCAAGGTGTCGGTCTCCGGCAGCCAGCCGAGCTGGGCGTAGTCGCCAAGCCGCGTCGCCAGCACCCGTCCCTGCTTCAGGACCTGGCGGACGACGTAGCCGACAGCGCTCAGGACGAGCGGCACGGCGACCAGCCAGTAGAGCAGCAGCTGGCCCTGCTCGTCGTTGAGGGTGGCCTGGGAGTTGAAGACCATGTGCAGCAACGCTGCCGCGCCGTAGCCGGCCAGCGGCGCGAGGACCCGCACCACCTTGCTGCGGGTGCGCAGGGCGATGGCGACGCCGATGCCGGTCATCATCGTGAACAGCGGGTGGCCGAAGCTGGTCCAGATGCCACGCAGCTGCACCAGCTGGGCGACGACCGCGTCGGCGTCCCCCACCCCGATGTTCTCCGAGGCGTAAACGATGGCGCGGGCGTAATAGATGATGTTCTCGGTGAAGGCGAAGCCGGCCGCCGACAGCCCGGCGAGCACGATCACCGACACCTGCGACGTCAGCCGGTAGCGGGCGATCATCGCGATCAGGAACAGCACCGTCGCCTTGGCGGCCTCCTCGACGAACGGTGCGATGAAGATCGCTGCCCGTGCGCTCGTCGCCGGGTCGCCGTTGCCGGCGATCGCCAGCTGCTGGGCCGCCCAGGTGTTGACGTGGATCGAGATGAAGGTGGCGACCGCGCCACCCCAGCCGAGGGTGAGGTACCAGACCAGCGAGCCGCTGCGGGCGGTAGCGATCGGCCCAGATGAAGACGACGGCTCCAGAAGGCGAGGGTCGGCAGCGGCCAGCCACGCTGCGGTGCGGATCGCCGAGGCGTTGATGCCGGGGATCACGCCGCCGTTGACCGGTACGTCAGCGGTGATCAGCTGGTACTGCGAGATCAGGGCGACGACGTAGAGCAGGGTCATCGCGACGACGGCCCACGTCCACCACGACTTCAGCAGCCGTTTGGGCAGCGGGTCGGCGGACTTCACGTCCGGGCCGGGCAGGTCGTTGCGCCGCCGCGCGAGCTCCGCCACCTGGTCCGTCATGGCGCCCAGAGTACAAGTCGCCGCAACGGCGCACTCGCCCTCACCGGGTTTGATCCGAATGCCGGTGCTGCCTCTTGCACCGATCAAACTGGACCGTACAGTTTGATTCGTGACCGTACGGCTCTCCCGGAGCGCCAGGTCGCCAAGCGCGAGCAGATCGCCACGGCGGCACGGAAGCTGTTCCTCGAACTCGGCTACGCCGGCACCTCGATGGACGCGGTCTCCGCCGAGGCCGGGGTGAGCAAGCAGACCCTGTACCGCTACTTCCCCACCAAGGTGGACCTCCTCGGCGAGATCCTCTACGGCGAGCTGAGCACCCTCGCCCTGCGGCCGCCCGACCTCAACACGCTGAACACCCTCGCCGAGCTGCGCGGCTCCATGATCGACTTCGCGGTAACGCGTCACCCAGAGCCTGATGAAGCCTGAGTCGGTCGCCCTGGTACGCCTGGTCCTGGGCGAGGCGTTCCGGGTGACCGAAATCCGACGCGGCCGTTCCGCGACGCCCTGCCCGGGCAGATGCTGGCCCGCACCGAGATCGTGATCCGACACGGCGCAGACAAGGGCCTCATCGCGCACCCAGATCCGGCCCTGACCGCCCGGATGTTCATCGGGCCGCTGATGACCTACGTCGCGCTCGACGGCTTCCTCAGCAGCGAGCCGTCGTCACCGCCGTCCCGCACCGAGCTGGAGACAGTCATCGACGCCTTCCTCGCCGGCGTGAAGGTGAAGCCATGAGCCGCATCGCCTGCTCCCTCACCGCCGCGGTGCTGGCGGTCGCCCTCGCCGGCTGCACGGCCGCGCCGTCCGGCGTTGGTGGTGTCGGGCACCGTCGAGAACCGGGTGGAGACCGTCGCCGTCCCCTCGGTCAGCGTTCCCGCGGTGAACCTCGACGCCGGCTTCACCACCCTCACCGGCACGACGAATCCCGTCACGGGTCGCACCGGCACGAACCTGAGCACGGTCGGTGCGACCTACGGCTTCGGCACCTTCGTCCGGCTGGCCGAGGTGACGGTGGCCGTCGGCGACACGGTCACCGCCGGGCAGTCGCTCGGCCGGATCGACGACGCTGCGCTGACGGCGCAGGTCGCGGCAGCGAAGGCCGACCAGGAGGCCGCGCTGGCCCAGATCGGCCTGCTGGGCGACGCGATCGACACCACCTACGACAAGCAGTCCGACGTCAACGACGCCAAGGCGAAGGTCCGGGACGCGATCAACAAGATCCACGACGGCAAGCGGAAGCTCCTCAAGGCGCGGGCCACGATCCGGAAGAACCTGCCGCTGGCCAAGCAGGGCCTGGCTGCGGTGGAGCACGCGATCGCCCAGATCCCTCCGGGCGTACCCGTGCCCGACGAGTTGCTGCAGAAGCAGAAGCAGCTGACCGCAGCCATCAAGGCGATGAACGCTGGACTGAAGAAGATCAACGGCATCCTGCACACCCTCGCCAAGGGCCTGAAGAAGGCCCGATCCGGGCTGCGCAAGCTCGAGGACGCGACGGCGAAGATCACCGAGGCGCGCGGAACGCTGCGCGACCTGAAGGACCTGGCTGCCATCCAGGCGGACGCGCTCAAGGTGCCCGTCGACCTGGCGAGGACGCAGGTGGTCCTCGCCGGGCTCACGTCACCGGTGAACGGCGTTGTCGTCGCTGCCGCCACCGCCGGATCCGTGCTCGCACCGGGAGCGACGGCCGTCAGCATCCGCGAGACCCGTCCCAGCACGGTGACGGCGTGGCTCGCGTCCGACCAGGTGGCGCAGGTGTGCGAGGGCGACGCTGCATCGATCGTCGGTGACTGGATGACCGGCGACGGCGTCGCGGCGACCCTGACGCGCATCGGCACCCGCTCCGACTACCCGCCCACCTCCGTCGCGACGGAGGAGGTCCACCTGACCCGAGCGGTCGAGGTGGAGTTCACCGGCTACCGAACAGCTCCCGGCAGGCGTGCCGGTGGAGCTCCACATCAACAGCTGCCACCCGGCAGCCAGCAATTCCGATACGGACAGGTGAGGAACATGGCAGGCGAGAAGCGCAAGCACCCCCCGATCCCGGTGATCGTGGTCGTCCTGGCGCTGCTGATCGGCGGTGGCGTCTGGTGGTGGTGGAGTTCCACCCAGCCGACGACGGCCAGCGCGCAGCAGCAGGTCAGCGGCTCGGTGGAGGCCAACGAGTACCAGGTCGCCGCGGCGCTCAGCGGACGGATCACCGATGTCAAGGTGGCCGAGGGCGACGAGGTCACCAAGGGCCAGGAGCTGGTCCGGCTCGACCAGTCGGCGACCAAGCTCGTAGCTCGACCAGGCCAAGCAGGGCGTCACGGCGGCCAAGGCCGCGCTCACCAACGCCAAGGACGACGACGACTCCACCAAGGCCGACATCACCGCGGCCGGGCGCGGCTGAAGCAGGCAGAGGCAGCGGTGAAGCTCGCCAAGGTGCAGCTGGGCTACACCATCGTCACCGCGCCGCGCGACGGCACGGTCGTCTCGGTCACGACCAACGCCGGCCAGAACGCCGGCCCGGGCAAGACCCTGCTCACCATGATCGACCCCACCGACCTGTTCGTCCGGGTGTTCGTGCCGGAGACCGAGATCGGCAAGGTCAGGAACGGCCAGGCCGCCACGCTGATCACCGACTCCAGCACCACCACCTACCAGGGCACGGTCAGCTTCATCGCCAGCCAGTCGGAGTTCACGCCGAACAACGTCCAGACCAAGGACCAGCGCGTGAAGCTGGTCTACGAGGTGCGGGTGCAGCGTCAGCGACACCTCCGGCACCCTCAAGGCCGGCATGCCGGTGGACGTGACCTTCGCCTGACCATGACCACCCTCAGCCACGGCCGCCCCGGCCATCCGCGCCTCGGGCTGCGGCGCAGCTTCGGCGACATCCTCGCCGTCGACGACCTCGACCTCGAGGTCGGCGAGGGTGCGGTGTTCGGGCTGCTCGGGCCCGACGGTGCCGGCAAGTCGACCCTGATCCGGATGCTGGCGACCGTGCTGCGCCCGGACGCGGGGGACGCCGAGCGTGTTCGGCCACTCGGTGACCAGGGCAGGCCGCGCTGGTGACCCCGCGGATCGGCTACATGTCGCAGCGGTTCTCGATGTACCCCGACCTGTCCGTCGCCGAGAACCTGGACTTCTTCGCCACCATCCGCGGCGTGAGCAAGGCCGATCGCCGCACCGCGTTCGGCCAGCCTGCTCGACGGTATGGGCCTGGCCGAGTTCACCGAGCGCCAGGCCCAGCACCTCTCCGGCGGCATGAAGCAGAAGCTGATGCTGGCCACCACCCTGATGCACGAGCCCGACCTGCTGCTGCTCGACGAGCCCACCACCGGCGTCGACCCGGTGTCGCGGCGGGAGTTCTGGCGGATCCTCGCCGGGCTGCACCGCGCCGGCAAGACCGTGCTGGTCGCCACGCCGTACATGGACGAGGCCGAGCGCTGCACGCAGATCGCCTTCCTCGACTCGGGACGCATCAAGCAGTCCGGAACCCCGGACGAGATCAAGGCGCTGGTCCCCGGCCGCCTGGTCGAGATGTCGCGCCACGACCCGAGGGCCGCGCTGGCCGCCGTCCAGGCCGTGCCCGGAGTGGCGTCCGGCCCACCTGCTCGGCGACGTGGTGCGCGTGCTGTGGTCGGGCGCAGCCGAGCCCGAGCAGGCCGCTCGGCGCCCGCGCTGGCAACGCCGGAGTGGACGGCGCGGACGTCCGCGAGGTCGCCGCCCGACATGGAGACCGTGTTCGCCTATCCTCGCCGAGGACGGAGGTGGCGCCATGAGGCAGGCCCTGATCCGGATCGGCGCGATCGTGCGCAAGGAGTTCCGGCACCTCGGACGCGACCCGCGGATGCTGCTGGCCGTCGTGATCACGCCGGTCATCCAGCTCCTGCTGTTCGCCTACGCGATCAGCTTCGACGTCGACCACGTGCCGACCATCGTCATCGACCTCGACCAGACCCCGGCGAGCCAGCGCTACCTGCAGCAGTACGAGGCGCTCCGCCGTTCTTCGACGTCGTCGCGCCACGGCAGGTCACTCGCCGACGTCGATCGACGCCTTCGACCGCAACACCGCCCGAGTCGCGATCGTCATCCCCTCCGGCTTCGCCCGGACCCTGGCCAGCGGACGCGCGGCGCAGGTCGCGGTCCTCATCGACGGCAGCGAGCCGAACGCCGCCAAGATCTCCCAGGCCTACTCGGTGGCGCTCAACCAGCTGTACGGCCAGGAACTGACCCGGGACTGGGCGGACGCGCAGGGCCTCGACCTGTCCAGCTTCGGCCTGCTGGAGCCGCGGATCCGCACCTGGTACAACCCGGAGCGGCGCTCGTCGGACTTCCTGATCCCCGGCCTGATGGTGGTGATCATCGCGATCGTCACCGTGCAGCAGACCGCCGTCACCCTGGTCAGGGAGCGCGACCTCGGCACCCAGGAGCAGCTCGAGGTCAGCCCGATGCGCCGCATCGAGCTGATGGTCGGCAAGCTCCTGCCCTGGACGCTGATCGCCTTCCTCGACGTCGCGCTGATCACCGGCCTGGGCAGGATCCTGTTCGACGTGCCGCTGCGGGGCAACTTCTGGGCCCTGGCCGTCGGCGCGGCCCTGTTCGTCTTCGCCTCACTGGGCATGGGCCTGATGATCTCCGCGCTCGCGCCGACGCTGGACACGGCGAACATGATCGCCTTGCTGGTCGCCTTCCTGCCGTCCTTCCTGCTGTCCGGGTTCGCCTTCGCCCTCGACCAGATCCCGACGTTCCTGCAGTGGATCAGCTACGCCTTCCCGGCCCGGTACATGGTCACGCATCTCCCGGGGGGTGTTCCTCAAGGGCGCCGGGTTCACCGAGATGTGGCCGGAGCTGGCGCCGCTGGCCGTGTACGCGCTGGTGATGCTGCTGGTCTCGCTCGGTCCTCTACGGACGGAGGGCCTCGCGATGAGCCTGAAGCGCATCCGGCTGCTGATCTGGAAGGAGTTCATCCAGCTGCGGCGCGATCCGCTGCTGATCCGGCTGCTGCTGCTCATGCCGGTGCTGCAGCTGATCCTGTTCGGCTACGTCGTCGCCGTCGACGTCCGCAACCTGTCGACCGCGGTGGTCGACCTCGACCGGACGGCGACCTCCCGGCAGCTCGAGTCGGCGTTCAGCGGCGTCGGGCTACTTCACCATCACCCAGCACCCGGCCAGCGAGGACGACCTGCGTCCGCTGCTGGACAGCGGGCACGGTGAAGGTGGCGCTGGTCATCCCCGAGGGCACGCAGGACCGCCTGACCAGGGGCGAGACCGCACCGATCGGCATCATCGTCGACGGCTCGGACTCCCAGATCTCCGCAGTGGCGAGCGGCTACGCCGTCGCAGATCATCGCCCAGTTCAACACCGAGCGCCGCGACGCGATGGGCATCCAGCTGGCAGCCCCGGGAATCGACGCCCGGGTGCGGGTCATGTTCAACCCGACGCTGGACCCGATCAACACGATGATCCCCGGGCCTGATCGCGGCGATCATGATGATCTCCCTGATGGCGATCATGAGCCAGGCGGTGGTGAAGGAGCGCGAGTCCGGCACGCTGGAGCAGATGTTCGTCACCCCGATCAAGGCCGACGGAGTACCTGATCGGCAAGCTGACGCCCTACGCCGCGCTCGCGACCGCGCAGATGCTGCTGGTCGCCGCCGGCGGGCCTGTTCTGGTTCAAGGTGCCGTTCAACGGCAGCATCTGGGTGGTGCTCGCCGGGCTGTTCCTGTTCATGTTCACCTGCCTCGGCCTCGGGCTGCTGATCTCGCTGGTCTCGCGGACCCGGCACCAGGCGCAGCAGGCCGTGATGTTCATCATGATCCCGACGATGGTGCTGTCCGGCTTCATCTTCCCGATCGAGTCGATGCCGGCCGATCATCCAGCCGCTGACGAACCTGATCCCGCTCACCTGGGCGCTGCAGGTGCTGCGCGGCGCCTTCGTGAAGGGCAGTGACTTCGCAGCCCTCGCCGTCCCGATGCTGGCGCTGGTCGGGTTCGCCGTCGTCATCTTCGGCGCAGCCATCGTCGCCACCCGTCGCCGGATCTCGGAGTAGGAGCACCATGACCACGTGCAGCGAGCGGCACGACTCCGACCCGGCGCGCCATCTCCGTCCGCGGCCTCACCAAGACCTTCGGCGACTTCACCGCCGTCGACGGCATCGACTTCGACGTGCCGCGCGGCGAGGTCTTCGGGTTCCTCGGCCCGAACGGCTCGGGCAAGACCACCACGATCCGGATGCTCACCGGCACCCTGCGCCCGAGGTCGGGCAGGCGACGGTGCTCGGCGAGGACGTCGTGCGCCACCCCGACCGGGTGCAGCGGCGGATCGGCTACATGTCCCAGAAGTTCTCCCTCTTCGAGGACATGACCGTCGACGAGAACCTGAAGTTCTACGCCGGGGTGTACGACCTGCCGCCGGAGAAGTTCGCCTCCCAGCGCGAGTACGTGCTGAACATGGCCGACCTGGTGGGACGCGAGAACGAGCTCACCCGCAACCTCTCCGTCGGCTGGCGGCAGCGGCTGGCGCTGGGCGCGGCCACGATCCACGAGCCGGAGCTGCTGTTCCTCGACGAGCCGACCTCCGGCGTCGACCCGGTGGCGCGTCGCCAGTTCTGGGACCTGCTCTACGACCTGGCGAGCCGCGGCGTCACGCTGTTCGTCACCACGCACTACATGGACGAGGCGGCGCACTGCAATCGGCTGGCGTTCATCTACCGCGGACGGATCATCGCCGAGGGCAGCCCCGCCGAGATCCGCGCCGACCACATGGACCAGCGCATCTTCGACATCACGACCGGCCGGGTCGACCCGGCGCTGCAGTGGCTGGAGACAGCGCCGGGCGTCGACGAGGCCTACCTGTCCGGGGCGTCCCTGCACGCCGTGGTGCCGGCCGACTCGCCGCTCGACGGCGCCAGCCTGCGCGAGCGGCTGGCCGGGGCCGGTTTCACCGACGCCGAGGTCGAAGAGGTGAATCCGACCATCGAGGACGTGTTCGTCAACCTGGTCTCCCGCCAGCGCTGAACCCAATTGGGGACGGTTCCGAACTCGGTCCGGCCCGGGCCCTAGCATGCGTCCATGAAGCGGACGCTGCTGATCGCCGTTCTCGTGCCACTGATGGTCGGCTGCACGCTCTTCATCCCCCGGATCAAGCCCGATGATCCGACCCCCGAGCCCAGACCGTCGCCGTCGCCGTTGGTCGTCGACATTCGGGGACGGGGTACAGCTGGCCCTCATCGGTGAGGACTGGCCCTGGCAGACGTCGGGCGACCGCAGCTGTGCCGACACCGTGCACCGGCTCACCACCCCGACCGGTGACTACCAGGTGTCGCTCCTGCGCAAGGACTGCACGGGCGATCCCGAGGCGCTGAACGGTTTCCACGGGGCCTTCACGTCGCCGCCGGCGGGCAGCGAGGTGGCGACGGCCAACACCCCGCTGGGCCCGGCCCTGCTGTTCACCCACCAGTACGAGGAGTGCACGAACAGTTGCGGGTTCGGCAACGACGAAGTGGCCCTCGTCGCTGTCGGCGGTCGCACCCTTCAGGCGATCGCCCTGACCCAGGTCGGCGGCTCCGGTGCCCATGCCGGCGACCGTGCACAGCTCGTAGCCCTGCTGCAGGGGCTCAGCAAGGCCTGATCCGGCGGTCCTGCAGCTTCACATCCAGGCGTGCAGCAGCCAGCTGCCGCCGAGCAGCAATGCGGCCACCGTCAGCACAAGCCAGATCAGGTTCCAGACGAACTTCGGCACGTGGGTCAGGGTTGCCAGCTGGGCCGCGTCCGAGCCCGGCGAGTGCCGGAACAGCAGCTCCACCACAGGGCGGGGGCCTGCGAGCAGGAACAGCCAGGCGAGGCCGGTGGCGATCCAGCCGAGCACCATCGGCGGCGCGTACCAGGAAGCGAGACCGACGGCGGCGCCGAAGCCGACGACCACCAGGGCGCCGTAGACGTTGCGGATCTTGAGCAGCATGAGGGCGAGCAGCACCACCATCAGCCAGAGCAGCCCGGCAGCATGTCCGGCGCCTGCCAGCCACGCTGCTCCGAGGCCGACGACCGACGCCGTCGGATAGCCGGCGAAGAGGGTGGCGACCATGCCGGGCCCGGTCGGGCGGCCGCGGCTCACGGTGAGCCCCGAGGTGTCGGAGTGCACCCGGATGCCACGCAGCTTGCGTCCCACGAGGGTCGCGATGACAGCATGTCCCGCCTCATGGCAGACGGTGACGAGGAGCCGGACCAGCGGCCACGCCACCAGGACGGCTGCGAGCGCCACAGCGCCGATCACAGCTGTCACGCCAGGGGTCGGCGGAGGCTGGGCGGCCAGCGCCCTTCGCCACAACTCAGAGATCAACTCCACCCGGCAAGTGTGCCCGGCCGATCCCGGGCGCGCAGGGCCATCCCGGTGCAGATTGCTCCCGGCCCCGTCGCCGACAGGCGGGCGTCAGTCGTCGAAGACGTTCCAGCAGATCGAACTCCTGGCACGCTGGTCCTCCAGCACCAGCTCGCGGAGCCCTGCAGGGATCCGGTCGCGCTGCCATTCACGCTCCCCGGCCCGCGCCCGCGCGGCGTCCGTCGCCTCGACTCCGGCCCCGGCAGCCCTGATCGCGTAGGCGGCAGCACCCAGGTCGTGGGCTGCCACATGGGCGACAGCCACCGCCTGGCCGGCGGAGAGGGCTGCGAACCTCGCAGCGTCCGGCAGCCCGCGCCCGGCAGCGTTGGCGGTGAACGCGGTGTCGTGGGCAACCGTCATCGGCACCTCGCCGCGGATCCAGGCCCGGCCGACGGCGATCGCATCGCGCGGCCGGCTGTCGTCCGGCGCCTGCTCCTCGAACAGGGGCAGCACGTGCTCTGCGCACTGCAACGCCCACTCCGCAAGCAGGTGGTGGTGCTCGTCGGTCAGGGTGCCACCACGGCGGATCGTGATCAGCCGTGGGTCGCGCACCTTCGGAAGGATCGGCATGAGCCGATCGTGTCAGTCCACCGGTACTTTCCGCCATGTCCGGCCGGGCCGGTCCGGTGCAGTCTGATCAGGGACGGCCAGCGCGAGCGGCAGCAGGCGGCTGCCACGGTGGCGAAGCGAGGGGGACGGCGTGGACCCACGTATCCGGCGGTACTTCTGGCAACGCCCGCGGACGCACCGCGAGGTGATCACCGAGCGTCGCGTCAGCTTCCTCGAACTGTTCTACGACCTCGTCTACGTCGTGCTGATCGCGCGGGTCGCCCTTGTGCTGCACGGCACCATCACCGTTGAGGCCGTCGCGACGTTCGTCGTGATGTTCGGCCTGTTGTGGGTGGGCTGGTTCAACGGCACGATCCTCCACGACGCCCACGGCCGTCCGGACGTCCGCAACCGGCTGCTCACCTTCCTGCAGATGTTCGCGATCGCCGTCATGGCCGTCTTCGCGCCAACGGCGGGCGCGGAGGGCGGCGCCGGCTTCGCCATCAGCTACACCGTGTTCCTGCTCATCCTGCTCGGCCAGTGGTACCGGGTGGCCCGGATCGAGCGCGACGACCAGCTGTACGGCCCCATCGCCCGCAGGTACACGCTCCTGATGGCGGTGATGACGGCCTGGACGGCGGCCTCGATCTTCGTCCCCGCCGGCGCGCGCGTGTGGATGTGGGGCGGGTTCCTCTGCGTCTACGTGATCGGCGTGGTCGCCACGGCCCTCGTGCCCAGGCCGGACGCGGACAGCGCACGCCAGTCGGCCGACCCGATGGCCACCGACTCGCTCCTCGAGCGCTACGCGTTGTTCGTGATCATCGTGCTCGGCGAGGTCGTTGCGAGCGTCGTTGCCGGCGTCGGGGCCGTCGACGGGCTGACCCCGAAGGTGTTCCTCACCGGCTTCGCAGGACTCGCCGTCGGCATCGCCTTCTGGTGGACCTACTTCGACATGGTCGGGATGCGTCCGCCCCGCCGCAGCACCAGGGACGTCTACCTCTACACGCTCGCGCAGCTGCCGCTGACCCTCGCGATCACAGGGGTCGGGGCAGCGACGGTGAGCCTGATCGAGCACACCGAGAGCGCCGACCCGGCTGCGAGCTGGACGTTCGCAGGTTTCGTCGCGCTCGCCATGCTGAGCCTCGGCGCGATCGCGCCGTTGTTGCGGGACTGGGAGCGGCTGCGGGCGATGTTCCGGCCCGCGACGCTGGCGGGGTACGCGGTGGCCCTGCTCGCGCTCGCGCTGGCGGCGGTCGGCGCGCCAGCGCTCGTCCTCACCGGGGTGCTGTTCATCGCGATGTGCGGGCAGTGGCTGTATGCGGTGCGCGGCTGGCTCCGGACGCCGGAGGGCATCGACCAGGTGGAAGCAGCCGACCGTCCGCCCACCGTGGCAGGCCAGTGAACGGAAGACACTCGGAACCGCCGACTACCGTTGAAGCGTGCCGCACCCCCGACGAACCGCCGTGCTCCGTGCGGTCGCGGGCCTCCTGATCCTGGTCCTGCTGGTCTTCGCCGGGCCGACCGGCTACGTCCTCCTCGCCTCCGCCGGGCGTGCAAGCACCGTCGCGCAGGTGCCGGAGCAGCCGGTGGCGATCGTGTTCGGCGCGTCGGTGTACTCCGACGGCACGCCCTCGCCCTACCTGCGTGCCCGCCTCGACCTTGCCTACGACCTGTACGCGGCGGGCAAGGTCCGCGCTGTGCTGGTCACCGGTGACAACGGCACCAACACCTACAACGAGACCTCCACGATGAGCGACTACCTGGTGGCCAGGGGTATCCCAGCGGTCAAGGTGGTGGGCGACTACGCGGGCTTCGACACCTACGACTCCTGCGTCCGTGCGAAGCGGATCTTCGGCATCGACCGCGCCATCCTCACCACCCAGAGCTATCACCTGCCCCGCGCCATCGCCGTGTGCCGCTCGGTGGGGGTGGACGCGTGGGGCGTCGGCGACGAGTTCGCGCCCCCGATGGATCCCGACCTGTGGCGGTCCTACTCCGCCCGCGAATGGCTGGCCAACCTGAAGGCGGCCTGGGACCTCGCCAGCCGGCGCCAGCCGACCCTCGGCCAGCACGAGACCGGCATCGACGAGGCCCTCGCAGCACCCTGACCGGACCCGACACGAAAGGGGACTGTCCCCTTTCGTGTCGCTGGCGCGTGCACACCGGCAGGCACACTGTGCCCGTGGAGGAACTCAGGATCGAGCTGGACTCGGGCGCAGAGGTGGTCGCGTACCGCTCGGGCGCGGAGCCATCGACAGCGCCGACCGTCGTGCTCCTGCACGGCATCGGCATGACGCATCGGACGTTCGAGGACCTGCAGCCGCTGCTGGCAAGGGAGCTGTGCGTGATCTCCCTCGACCTGCCCGGCTTCGGGACGACGAGGAAGCCGCCGCACCCCTTCACCGTCGACGACCACGCCCAGGCCGTCGATGAGGCCCTGGATCGACTCGGCGTGGGCGGCCGGATCCTCGTCGGCCACTCGATGGGCTGCCAGTTCGCCGTCGAGCAGGCGATCCTGCACCCCGACGAGGTCGTCGGGCTCGTCCTTGTCGCACCCGTTGTCGATTCCGGACGCCGCACGCTGGCGGCACAGGCGCGTGACCTCGCCGTCGACACGCTCCGCGAACCGCTCCGCGCCAATGCACGCGTGCTCATCGACTACGCCACCTGCGGCCTGCGCTGGTACCTGGTGACGTTGAAGGCGATGTTCGACTACGACACGGAGGCCCAGCTGCGGCTGGTCACGTGCGGGGTTGTCGTCGTGCGCGGCGAACGCGACCCGGTTGCCCGGGAGCCGTGGTGCAGGAAGCTCGCCGGCATCGCTGCGAGGGGCACGCTGGTCACCGTCCCCGGGAAGGCTCACGTCGTGCCGCTGACCGCCCCGCAGGCCATCGTCGATGCGATCCGGGGCCTGTTGCGGGAGGTTGGGACGGCATGACCCGCATCGGGCCACGCGAAGCCCTCTGGTGGGCGCAGGACTACCTGTACGCAGCTGTGGCCTGGATCGGGAGCCACGTCGGGACCGACGGACCGGACAGCTACGCTGCCGGCACGTTGCGACCGGTCCTGATCGTTCCTGGCGTCTACGAGAACTGGCGCTTCCTGCGCCCGGTGATCAGGGCGCTGCACCAGGCCGGCCATCCGGTGCACGTGCTTCCCGGCCTCGGTCACAACCTCGGTCCGATCGCCGACGCCGCGTTGCAGGTCCGCGACTATCTCGAGAGCAACGACCTCCACGGGGTGGCCGTCGTCGCGCACAGCAAGGGCGGTCTGATCGGCAAGCTCGCCATGACCGCCGAGCTGGCAGAGGACGCCCGCATCACTGTCGTCGTCGCCATCTGCACACCGTTCGGCGGTGCCCGGCTGGCACGCTACCTGCCGTGGCCGGCATTGCGGCCGCTCGTCCCCGGCCACCCGTCGCTGGTGGAGCTCGCCGCAGCGCAGGCGGTCAACTCCCGGGTCGTCTCGCTCTACGGCGTCTTCGATCCGCACATCCCCGAGGGCAGCGAGCTGCCGGGAGCCACCAACATCGAACTGCCGGTTGCCGGGCACTTCCGGATCCTCAGCCGGACGGAGACCGCCCGCGCAGTACTGGCGGCCGTCAGCTGACGAGGGGCTCCGGCCTCAGGCCAGGGTGACGGCCTGGTCGAAGCCCAGCCGCGGGTTGCGCGGGAAGGCGCCGTCCTCGGCGACGTGGCCGATGTTGACCACCATGAAGGTGCGCAGCGGGGTACCGGCGAAGAACTCCTCGTCGATGCCGGCGGCGTTGATGCCGCCCATCGGTCCGGCGTCGAAGCCGGCAGCGCGCACGGCGAAGATGAAACCGCCGGCCTGCAGCCAGGCGTTGTTCATCGCCATCGCCGTCCGGCCCGCCTCGTTCCTGGCGAAACGCTCGCGTGCGCCCTCCATCTGGGGCGAGATCACCGGCAGGTGCTCGTGGAAGTCGGTGTCCGCTGCAAGGATCGCGACCACAGGCGCAGAAGCCGACTTGGCCCGGTTGGACTCGGAGAGCAGCGGCAGGAGGCGGGCCTTCGCTGCCTCGGTCCGCACGAAGGTGATCCGCAACGGCTGGCTGTTGAGTGCCGTCGGCGTGAACTTCGCGAGCTCGTAGATCCGGGCGAGGTCTGCGTCCCCGACCGGCTCGGGGGTGAACAGGTACGCCGTGTGGGCCTCGGTGAAGATGCTGGCGGCAGTGGGTGCTTCTGTGAGCTCCGACAAGGTCATTTGCGTCCCTCGGACTAAGTAGTTGAGAACTGAACTATATCAGTGTGTGAACGCTAACCCAAACGCCGCTCGGTTTGACGGGACCCGTGGTGGCTTGGTGCAATAGAGGTGACCCCCGATTGCCGCGTCCAGCCTGGCTGGCCGCCCGGAAGCGTGTTGCAGCCGCTGCGACGTCCTGACGCCCGCGGAAATGGGAGCCCCGGCTCGACCTATCCCTGGAGCGTTGTTGTGAATCGGGCATTCCTCGCCCTTGCCGTGCACGAGCGTGCGCGGCTGCTGCTGATCGGCGTCTTCGGCATCAGTGGCGTGATGGCCTTCTCCTGGCTGGCACGCATCCCGAGCGTGCGCGACGAGCTCTCGCTGACTCCCGCCGACCTCGGCCTCATCCTGCTCGTCGGCTCGATCGGCGCACTGGTCACCGTCTTCTCCGCCCCGGCCCTGCTCGGACGGTTCGGCAGCTCACGGGTGTTCGCCACCGGCGCCGTCGTCAACACGGTGGGCTTCGTCCTGATCGGCGTGGGCACGGCGATGGGATCGCCCTTGCTCTTCGGGCTCGCGATCGTCATCAACGGCATCGGCGGCTCCCTGCTCACCGTGCCGATGAACGTGGAGTCGGCACGCATCGAGCAGGCCCACGGGCGCTCGGTGATCCCCCACTTCCACGCAGCCTTCTCCGCCGGAGCCGTCGGCGGCTCGATCCTCGGCGCCGTCGCATCGTCGGCGGGCGTGCCGGTGTGGCTGCAGTTCGCTGTCGTCGCCGTTGCCGTTGGCGCCCTCCGCCTGGCCGCCCTTCGCGCAGGCCTGGTCATGCCCGGTGCCCCGGTGAACGCCCGCACAGAACGTACCAAGGCACCCGCCGTCCTCTCCGTCTGGCGCGAACCGCGCGCGATCCTGATCGGCGTGCTGGCGTTCGCGGCCGCGATCAGCGAGGGCGCTGCGAACAACTGGCTCAGCCTCGCCTTCGTCGACGGCTTCGGGGCAACAGAGGCGTTCGGCGGCATCGTGCTCGGCGTCTTCATCGGCACGATGACCATCGTGCGGGTCTTCGGTTCGCGGGCGATCGACGGGCTCGGCCGCGTCGCGAGCGTGCAACTCTCCTGCGTGCTGGCCATTGCCGGCCTCGCAGCGTTCGGGCTCTCCGACTCCCCGCAACTCGCCCTCGTCGGCGTGGCCCTGTGGGGTAGCGGGACGGCGCTGTGCTTCCCGCTGGCTGTCGCCGCGGCGTCCGACGAACCGGCCGGCGCCCAGGCGCGCGTCTCGATGATGGCATCGCTGGCCTCCGTCGCCGTGATGACGGCCGCGCCGCTGATCGGCGTTGTGGCCGTCGCGTTCGGCGGCCCGCAGCACGCGCTGCTCGTCGTCGTCGTGCCGCTGGTGGCAGGGCTGTTCGTCGCCGGACGCGTTGCGCCACTGCTCGCACCCGTCGCCAACCCGCTGCTCGTGCTGGCGGAGGTTCCCGAGCGCGTACCGGCGGCCTGAGCACTTCTCGACCTGGCGTTGTCCCACCTGTAACAAGGCCGTCAGAATCCTCGGCTAGTCTCCCGCCATGCCAAGGGCCGTGCGCGCGACGATCATCCAGCCGGACAAGCACGTGCCGGTGGACCGTTTCGGCCAGTGGCTGTCCAGCAACCGGGTGCTGCTCCGCGCCGTCCCGTTGTGGCAGCGTGAGGTACCCGACGTGGAATCCCTCGGTGACGGCCTGCTCGTCCTCGGCGGCACGATGAGCGCCCACGACCAGGCCACCCACGAGTGGATCGAACCGCTCAAGGAGCTCATGGTGGCTGCCGTCGACGCCGGGATCCCGACGCTCGCGATCTGCCTCGGCCACCAACTCCTCGCAGAGGCCTTCGGGGGCACCGTCACCGTCGGGCATCCCGCAGGCGGGGAACACGGAGCCTTCCAGGTCACCTGGCACGAGGGCGCCATCGACGACCCGCTCCTCGGACGCCTCGCCGAGCAGGGCACATCGGTCGTCGCCGAGTCCCACCACGACACCGTCACCGTGCTTCCCCCGGGCAGCACGCAGCTCGCCAGCACGGCGCTGTACCCCAACCAGGCCTTCCGGGTCGGTTCCGCCGTCGGCGTGCAGTTCCACCCCGAGGCCTCGCCGGAACTGATGGGACGCTGGGCCGAACTCGACGGCGACGACGCACGGACGTTGCGTCGCGCGATGCATGCCCAGGACACCGAGGTGTCACGGACCGGACGCCTGCTCGCGCAGGCATTCTGCGGCCAGCTCAGGGCGCGATCCCTGGCAGCGTGACCGCTTCCGGGACCGCGCTGCCCGCCCCGGCGGGGAGGGGTTGGGCGATGGCTTATCGTTGGGGCCAGCTACCCAGGAGTCCGTGATGATCCGCTTGTTGCCTACCGCCATCGCACTGGCGCTTGTCGTCTTCTGTCTGATCGACTGCATCCAGTCCGACGAGCACCGCATCCGCAACCTGCCCAAGTGGGCCTGGATCGTGCTGATCATCCTGATTCCCATCGCCGGACCGGTGGTCTGGCTGCTTGCCGGCCGCCCCACCCGTGCCAGCGCTGGCGACGAGGTGTCGTGGCCGACGACACGGACGGCGGGCTTCCCCGAGTACGAGCGGCCGCGGCAACGGGCCAAGGCCCCCGACGACGACCCGGAGTTCCTGAGGTCGCTGAAGAAGGCCAACACCGAGCACGAGGACATGCTGCGCAAGTGGGAGGAAGACCTCAAGAAGCGCGAGGAAGAGATGCGCAAGGACGAGGAACCCAAGCCGGACGAGTCCTGACCGCCGCCGGACGGTCAGCGGGCCGGACTGGGCAGGGCTGCCGGTTCGATGACGACGGGCACCACGGCCCTGCGCGAACCGATCATCACCCCGATCACGACGATCACACCGCCGAGCAGCTCCAGCCACGTGGGCCGCTCCCCCAGCACGATGGCGGCCGTGAGGATGCCGGCAACCGGCACCAGCATCGAGAACGGCGCGACAACGCCGGCGGGGTGCCGGGCCAGCAGCCAGGTCCAGATGCCCGAGCCCACAGCCGTCCCGATGATGCAGGTGTAGGCGAGCCCGATCCAGGCGGGCACGGCCTCCGGCCCGAAGGCGCCGGACAGCGAGGAGGCGATCCGCGCCGGCCCCTCGGTGAGCAGCGAGAGCACCAGCATGGGCACCGGCACCACCACCGACATCCACAGGGTCAGGTGCAGCGCGTTCGGCGCCTTGGCGAGCCGGCTGGCGAGGTTCCCGAACGCCCAGCCCAACCCGCCGGCGAGCACGAGGAGGAACGGCACGATCGCCGCAGCCTGCGCCCGCGAGACCCCCACAAGGACCATGCCTGCCATCGCGACGGCGATCCCGACCCATTGCAGCCTGCGCACCTTCTCGCGCAGCAGCACGGCGCCGAGGGCAAGGGTGAAGGGGCCGGAGATCTGCAGGACGAGGGAGGCAAGGCCGGTCGGCATGCCTGCCGCCATCCCCCAGTACAGGAAGATGAACTGCGCCACGCCGAACCCGAGGCCGTAGCCGATCAGCCAGCGCAGCGGTACCTGCGGGCGCGGCACGAAGATGACCGTCGGGATCGCGATCAGCAGGAACCGCAGCGCGACGAGGAAGAACGGCGGGAACTGCGTCAGCGAGGCGTGGATGGCAAGGAAGTTGACCCCCCAGATCACGGCGACAGCGACAGCGAGCAAGCGGTGGCGGACGGGCATGCCACCATCCTCGGACGTCGAATACTGAAGCACAAGCGCATAGTTCTGAACTATTTGTTTAGGATGCCTTCATGGATGTCCGCCATCTCGACCTCTTGCGTGAACTCGCCGACCGGGGCACGGTGACAGCGGTGGCCGCTGCGACCTTCCGTTCGCCGTCCGCAGTGAGCCAGCAATTGCAGACAGCGGAGCGCGCGTTCGGCACTGCCCTTGTCGAGCCCGTCGGCAGGCGGCCTGCGCCTCACCGCAGCCGGCCGGCTCCTCGCGGAGGGGGCCGTGGAGGTGGCTGCGACGATGGGACGCCTGCAGCGCGAGCTCGACGACCTGCACGGCGAGCCCACCGGGACGGTCTCGATCGCAGCCCTGCCCAGTGCGGCCGAACTCCTGATCCCGCCGCTGCTGGTCCGGTGCGCCGGCACCGGCATCGAGGTGGACTTCACCGATGCCGACGTCGCGGAAGCCGACTACGCCGACCGCGCGGCCGACTACGACCTGGTCATCGGCCACAGCCTCGCAGAGGTGCCCGCCGGCGCCGACCGGCTGGTCGCGGTCCGCGTGGCGTCCGAACCACTGGACGTGGCCGTCCCCGCCGGGCACCGGCTCGCAGGACGGGCGAGCGTGAGCGCAGCCGACCTTGCCGGGGAGGCGTGGATCGGCGTGCCGCTCGGCTACCCGTTCGACACCGTGCGGATCGCCATCGAGAACCGCAGCGGTGCCCCGCTGGCCGTCGTGCAGCGGATCCGCGACAACCGGGTGGTCGAGGCCCTTGTCGCCGCCGGCGTCGGCTGCGCCCTGCTGCCGCGCTTCACCACCCGGCCCCGGCCCGACCTCGTCACCCTGCCACTGGACGACGTCCGCTCGGTGCGCTCGATCGTCGCGCTCGGCCGTCCCGACCGGCTCGAGCGCGCCGCCGTCCGTGTGGTCGTGGAGACCCTCATCGAGATCGGGGCGACCCTTGGCCACGCAGTCGTCACACCGCGCGACTGAGCCCTCGAGTTGGCCGAATCCCTCTCGTCCGGCGAGCTGGATCACTACTGTCGAGGTCGTGCGAAGGGGTCCTGGACAGCTGCGGGTGGGGTGGGCAGCGCTCGCCATCAGCGCCGGACTCGCGGTGGCCGGGTGCTCGGTCCATGACGCAGCGATGGGCCCTGCCGGCAGCAGGCAACCATCCGCGTCTGCGGTCCGGAGTCCACAGCCTTCGGCCCAGAAGTCAGCGAAGCCCAAGAAGCACGCAAAGGCGGCACGCTGGACCTGCGTGTACGCCCCGACGATGAATCGGAACTGGCACGACGACGTGCTCTGCAGCAAGGGGGATCACTCCGTTCGCCCGAACCTGTTGCCGAGGGACCGCTTCGTGACCGAGGCAGAGATCATGCGGGCGGCGCGGGCCTACGCGAAGAAGCTCAACGCGCGCGGCTGACGGCACGTGCCAGACTCGACGGATGCAGACATCCTCGGGTGACTTCGCGCTGACGATGGACGAGTTGCGGGCCGTTGCCCGGTTCGCGGTGGCGTGCGCCGAACCTTCGCTGGCCCTGTTCGCAAAGGCGTGCCCGGAAGACCCGCGTCCTGCGGCAGCGATCGAAGCGGCCCGAGCGTTCGGCGGGGGTGCAGCCCGATCGAGCCTCCAGCGGACGGCCGCGGCCGACGCCCACCGCGCGGCAAGGGAGGCCCCGACCGATGCCGCGCGCTACGCCGCCGACGCTGCCGGCGATGCGGCTGCTGCTGCCTACCTCCATCCCCTTGCCAAGGCGACCCAGGTGCGCCACATCCTTGGCGCGGCCACGCATGCAGCCCGGGCGGCAGAGGCGTCGCGTGGCGACGACCCGGTGGTCGGTGAGTACGTGATCACGGCGGCAGCCAGGCGGGCCGACGCTGTGGTCCTCGACGTGCTGAGACGCTACCCACGCGCCCCCGGCGGACGGAGCCGCTTCGCCGTCCTCCTGCAGCGGCTCGACGGCATGCTGCGCGATCCCGCACCGACACCGCGAGTGGTGGACGACCCGGGCCCCTTCTTCCACGGGACGAGGGCCGACCTTCGCCCGGGCGACCTGTTGACGCCGGGCTGGCAGTCGAACTACGGCTCCCGCAAGGTGGCGAACCACATCTACGTGACGGCCTCGCGCGACGGGGCGCCCCTGGCTGCAGCGCTCGCGAGCGGCGAGGGCCCGGGCCGGGTCTACCGGGTCGAGCCCCTCGGCACCATCGAGGATGACCCGAACGTCACCGACAAGCGCTTCCCCGGCAACCCCACCCGGTCGTACCGCACGACAGAACCCGTGCGGATCGTCGAGGAGATCCTCGACTGGCAGCCCGTGGACCCACAGCTGATCCAGCGGATGCGCGCGAGCATGGCAGAACTGGCAGAACTCGGGATCGAGGCAATGGACGACTGACCAGCCTGCACGGTGACGCCGCCCGGCCCACGGGTAGCTTCGAGGGGGTGAAGCCACATCTCCGGAGGACGGTGATCGCGGCCGTTGCTGTGCTCGCTGTCGCGGCGGTGGTCGGGGTCGCATTCATCGCCCGGCCCGCGCCGCCACCCCGACCGGTCGACTCCGAACAGCTCCGTGCAGCGGTCACGACCGAGGCCGTGGCCGCGCACCTCGACGCCCTGCAGCGGATCGCCGACACCCACAACGGCAATCGCGCCGCCGGCACGACGGGGTACGCGGCGTCGATCGACTATGTGGAGGCCCAGCTCCAGCAGGCCGGCTACCAGACGCGGCGCCAGCAGTTCAGCTACGACCGCCCCGACTACACGAGGACCACGCTCCGACGGACGCTGCCCACCCGCACCGACTACACCGTCATGCGGGACCATCGTCCGCTGGCCTACTCCGGTGCCGGCTCGGTCACGGCGCCGGTGACAGCCGTCGACCTCAACCTCGGCGGCGACCACGCGACCACGAGCGGGTGCGAGGCCTCGGACTTCAGTGGCTTCCCCCGGGGCAACATCGCCCTGGTGCAACGAGGCACGTGCCAGTTCACCGCAAAGGTCGAGAACGCTGCAGCGGCCGGGGCCAGCGGAGTGGTCGTGATGAACCAGGGCGACGACCCGGGCAGGCGGGGCCTGTTCGCCGGCACGCTCGGCAGACAGGTGGGCGTGCCGGTGGTTGCCACCACCTTCGAACTCGGTGCCGAGTGGGCCGCCACGCCCGGCACGACGCTCCTTCTGGACGTCGAGTCGACAGTGACGCGGGTCACGACAGAGAACCTCCTTGCCGACACCCCGACCGGCGCAGCAGGGCGCACGGTCGTGCTGGGCGCGCACCTCGACGGGGTCGCGGAGGGTCCCGGCATCAACGACAACGGCTCCGGGGTTGCTGTCGTCCTGGAACTGGCCGTGCGGTTCGCCGCGCTCGACATCCAGCCCCAGAACCGCGTGCGGTTCGCCTTCTGGGGTGCAGAGGAGGACGGCCTGTACGGCTCAGGGCACTACGTCGCACAACTCGACGACGCTGGGCGCAGGGAGACCGCGCTCTACCTCAATCTCGACATGGTGGGCTCTCCGAAGCCGGTGGCTTCCGTCTACGGCGGTGGTGCGCCCGGTGCGGGGTGGCCCACCGGGTCAGGCGCGATCCAGACCGTCCTGACGGACTTCCTTACCTCGCAGGGAATCACCCCCCAGGTGGTCACCTTCCGCGCCAGCGACCACGCGTCGTTCCTCGATGCCGGGATCCCCGTCGGTGGGCTGTTCACAGGTGCGGACGGACGGCGCCGACCCGTGCTACCACCAGGCCTGCGACCGCATCGAGACCATCGACCGCGACATGCTCGGCATCATGGCCGACGCCGCAGCCCACGCAACGCTCACCTTCGCCCAGTCGCCGGGCTAGCTGCCGCAGGCGTCCCGGTGGGACTCGGCGAAACCTGCCCGGTCAGGACACCTGGAACAGGACAGTCGCGTACTTGGTCACCACCATTGCAGTGATGCCAAGGAGCCACAGGGCAACGAACAGGGCGTCCAGGTCGGCGCGCACGAAGCCTCGCGCGAGCCGGCTGGCGCCCGGACGCAGGTACAGGTTGCCGTCCCTGATGTTCACGTGGGTGAGCGAGGTGAACACCAGCGTCGTCGAGAGGGTGATCAGCAGGCACCACGGGCACAGCGCCCCGATGACGAAGTAGGCCTGGAAGAACAGCCAGTAGGCGAAGACGAGGCCGAGGGTGTAGACCACCTGGGCGGACAGCATGAACCACCGTGGGAAGCGGACGCCACCGAGGCTGGCGACAGCGATGGTGATCACCACCGGTTCTGCGATGAGGCCGAGGAAGGCGTTCGGGAACCCGAAGAGGCTCGCCTGCCACGAGGCGCCGACCGTCCCGCAGCTGATCACTGCGTTGATGTTGCACGCGAGGGCTGCGCGCGGATCAGCGGCGAGGATGATCGCGTCCACCGAGAGCACGAAGGACGCCGTCAGGCTGAGCAGCGCGGAGACCAGCATGGTCGTGTAGATCCAGCGGTCCGACTGCCGCAGCCCGCGGAGCCGGGGCAGGAGCCCGTCAGCCATTCGCTGCGGCCTTGATCGCCTCTGCGAGCGGACCCGCGGTGTACAGGTCACCGGTGAAGGTCTGGCCGTTGATCTTGACCGTCGGCGTGCCGGTGATCCCGGAGTCGAACGCCTGCTTGGTGATCTTGGCGACCCACGGCTGGTAGGCCTGCGTGGAGAAGGCAGCGACGACATCTGCCGGCGCTCCCGCCCGGGAGGCAAGGTCGGCGATGGTTGCGTCGGTGAGGCCGGCGGTGTTCTCCGCAGGCTGCTGGGCGAACAGCAGCTGGCTGAAGGCCAATGCCGTGTCCGGATTGTTGTTGGCGACGGTGACGAAGGCGTTCGCTGCCCGAGTGGAGTACTTCGAGCCCGCAGAGGCGTAATCGAGGAACGCCATCGGATGCACCTCGACCTTGGCCGTCCCGTTGTCCACGGCCGCCGCGAGCGCACTCCCGTTTGCCCGCTCGAACTCGCCGCAGTAGGGGCACATGAAGTCGAGGAAGACGGTGACCGTGACCTTCGCCTCCGGCTTGCCGATGACGATGGCGCCGGAGTCGCTCGCCGAGGCGGGCGTCACGAGGCCGTCGGCAGCGACGACGCCGGCGGTGTTGCCGGAGCGGGCCCCGACGATCGACCAGGTGGTGACGCCGATCAGCAGCGCTGCAACGGCGAGGCCGGCGATCCAGGCCGACCGGATGGCGATGCTGACGCGGCGGTCGGCGGTCGCCGCTGCCTGCTGGCGCTGACGGAGGGCCTCACGGCCCGTCGGTGGGGTGTTGCGGGAGTTGTCCTTTGACATGGTGGTGTTCCGAATCCGGGCCTGCGGCCCAACTGCCTTCACTGATCTGGGTGAGGCGGCCTGCAGGAATCCACCCGGGCCGCCGGGAGCGCGCGCACGCGCCTGAGCCGCACCCGTGGGTGCGGGGGTTCACGAGGAGATCAGAAGCAGTTCGGGGGTCCGCGGCGCTGGTTGGCGCGGGACCAGCCGGCGTCGTTGCTGCGCACCCGGATGTAGACCGGGACGGGGCGACGAGCAGGGAGCAGGACATCCGTGATGGCGACCAGTGCCCGGGTGAGCGCCTGGCCGGCGGTGTGCACGAGATGGCGTGCGCCGCGGACGAGAAGGGCTCCCAGACCGAGCACCACGGGCAGAGCGAGCAACTGCACCACGAGGGTTGCAGCGATCATCAGGGTCCAGGTGACGGCTGGTGTCGGTGCGGTCAGACAGTGCGCCGTGCCGGTGAACGGAGCATCCGGCACCCATTCGTAGAGCGGGTGGCCGGCGTCGAAACACGCGACGACGGCGACCTTCGGAAGCCGCGCCAGGAGCGGCACGAGGGCGGCGATCGTGAGCACGGCAGCAGCGATCCGCGACCCGATTCCGGGGCGCATCACCAGCTGACGAAGTGCTGCCACGCCAGCAACGATAGCAATCGCTGCCGTGGTTGCCCTGTCCCCGTCCGGGTGGCAAGCCCCGCGCCCGGACGGGAGTCCACCAGCCGGGCAATGCGCACGCCCCTCCTTCTGCACCCCGAATCCTGCGTGCTAGCCTCGAAACATGCACACCAGCCTCCGGCTCGCAGTAACGCAGAGCTACGGGAATGCGCCGCTGTGCATGTGTTGTTGTCGTAAGTCCTGACAGCATCGCCCTGATCGCCACGGCCTGACAGGTTCGCGGCGGCTCAACTTCCGTCGTCCGCCGCGGGACCACGCTGTCAGCTCGACCACTGACCACCAACTCCGTAAGGACGCCCACCTATGCCTGCCACCCTCCCCCCGACGCAGGTCGACCCGCGGGGGCCGCGCTTCGGCGCAGCCGTCACGACCGTCGTCCTCGCCGCGGTCCTCATCCTCGGGCCGGGCCTCGGACTGCCGCTGCTGATCATCCAGACCTTCGCCTTCGGCGCCGGGTCGCTGCTCGGCCTGCGCTACCAGCCCTACGGCTGGTTCTTCCGCCGCTTCGTCCGCCCGCGCCTCGCAGCACCGGCGGAACTCGAGGACGAGCGCCCGCCGCGCTTCGCCCAGTCCGTCGGCCTGCTCTTCGCTGCAGTCGCCCTCATCGGTGCCTTCGCCTCCTCGCCCGTGGTGTTCTATGTCGCGACCGGATTCGCCCTGATCGCAGCAACCCTGAACGCCGTCTTCGACTTCTGCCTCGGGTGCGAGCTGTACCTGGTGGGGCGTCGCCTGCTCGGCAAGCCGTCCCTCGATGCGCGCCAGCCGATCGGCGGTGCTGCGCGATGACCGGGCTCTACGTCGTCGGCATCGCCCTTGTGCTCGCGCTCGGGTTCGGGCTGTACCGCAAGGCCGTCGACGGACGGGTGCGTGCGGTACGCGCAACGGCTACGGGTCCGCTCGGGCTCGACGCCGACCTCGGCCGCACAGCCACCTTCGTCCAGTTCTCCTCCGCTGCGTGCGCCCCGTGCCGGGTGACCGCCCGCGTACTGGACGAGGTGAGCGCGAACTCCGAGGGAGTCGCCCACATCGAGATCGACGCCGAGCAGCGGCTCGACCTGGTCGGCGAGCTGGGTATCACGCGCACCCCGACCGTCCTCGTACTCGACGGCAGCGGAGTCGTCCGCAGCCGCATGGTCGGCGCCCCGCGGCGACAGGACGTGCTGGCTGCGCTCGCAGGCCTTGCCGCTGTCGGCCCGTCCAGGAACACCAACCCCGCTGCCGCCTGAGCAGCGACACCGACGACAGACGTGAGGACACCAAGATGAGTGCCAACCGCGACGAGGTCTGGAACCGGATCCGGACAGAGGTGACGGCCGACGCGCAGTCCGAGCCGGCCCTCACCAGCTTCCTGCACACCAACGTCCTCGCACACGCCCGCCTCGAGGACGCCCTCAGCTTCATCCTCGCCAACAAGCTGGGCAGCGAGACCATCACGGCGCTCAGCGTCCGCGAGCTCATCGGGCGCGCCTTCGACGACGACCGCAGCATCGGCGTCGCCGTTCGCGAGGACCTGCGTGCCGTGCTGAGCCGCGACCCGGCCTGCCGCGGCTACTCGGTGCCCCTGCTGTTCTTCAAGGGGTTCCACGCCATCCAGGCGTACCGGGTCGCGCACTACTACTGGACGCACGACCGCCCGGTGCTGGCGCTGTACCTGCAGAGCCGCATCTCCGAGGTGTTCGCCGTCGACATCCACCCGGGTGCCCGGATCGGCAAGGGCATCATGTTCGACCACGCCACGTCCGTGGTGATCGGCGAGACCGCCGTCGTCGAGGACGACTTCTCGATGCTGCACGAGGTCACCCTCGGCGGCACCGGCAAGGTGGGCGGCGACCGGCACCCGAAGATCGGCAAGGGCGTCATGATCGGCGCCGGGGCCAAGGTGCTCGGCAACATCCGGATCGGCGAGGGCGCCCGGATCGGCGCCGGCTCCGTCGTGCTGGAGGACGTGGCACCGTTCACGACGGTGGCCGGCATCCCCGCGCGTCCCATCAGCTACCCGCGGAACGCCCACCCGGCACTCGAGGACGACCTGGACGGGGTCGCGCGCGCCTGAGCCGGCGTCGCGCCCCGCGCTAGCGTGAGGGCACGCTTCGGAAGGGGTGCGGATGGCAGCTGCTGGACTGCAGCGACGGCTCGGCACCGGTGACGCGATCGTGCTCGGGCTCTCCTCGATGATCGGCGCAGGCGTGTTCGCCGTGTACGCGCCGGCAGCCAGGGTCGCCGGCACCGGCCTGATGCTGGGCCTCGCTGTGGCTGCCGTGATCGCCTACGCCAATGCCGCGGCCTCCGCCCAGCTCGCAGCCGTCTACCCGACCTCGGGCGGCACCTACGTGTTCGGCAGGGAGCGCCTTGGCGAATGGTGGGGCTTCACGGCCGGCTGGGCGTTCGTCGTCGGCAAGACAGCTTCCTGCGCTGCGATGGCGCTCACCTTCGCCGCCTACGTCGTCCCGGCGTCCGGCTGGACGCAGCGGCTGGTCGCGCTGGGCGCAGTGCTCGCCCTCGGCGCGACGAACTACCGCGGCATCACCCGGACGGCGCGGCTGTCCCGCGTGCTCGTCGCGATCACCCTTGCAAGCCTTGCCGCGATCCTGCTCGGCACGTGGCTCGCCCCCGGCCCGCTCCAGCCGCTCGCCTGGTCGGTGCCAGGCGGGGCCTACGGGGTGCTGCAGGCGGCCGGGTTGCTGTTCTTCGCCTTCGCCGGCTACGCCCGCATCGCGACCCTCGGCGAGGAGGTTCGTGATCCCCGTCGCACCATCCCCACGGCCATCCTCGGCGCCCTCGGGATCGTCGTCGTGCTGTACGCGGTCGTCGGGTGGACGGCGCTGGCTGCTGCCGGTCCCCAGCGCCTCGCAGCCAGCAGCGCTCCGCTCACGGAAGCCGTGCTCGCCGCTGGTGCCGGCTGGCTGGTGCCGGTGGTGCAGGTCGGTGCAGCCGTGGCGTCCCTCGGCGCCCTGCTCTCGCTGCTGGCGGGAGTGGGACGCACGATGCTGGCCATGGCGCGGAACGCCGACCTGCCGAAAGGGCTGGCGGCCGTCCACCCGAAATTCGCCACTCCGTACCGCGCCGAGCTGCTCCAGACCGCAGTGGTCGCTGCAGCGGTGCTCACCGGGGACCTGACCTGGGCGATCGGCTTCTCCTCCTTCGGCGTGCTCGTCTACTACGCCATCGCGAACGCATCGGCCTTCACCCAGCCGGCGTCCGATCGCCGCTGGCCGCGGTGGTTCAACGCGTTCGGGACGGCCGGTTGCCTCACCCTCGCCGCCACCCTTCCCCTGCCGTCGATGCTGGCAGGTGCCGGGGTGATCGCCGTCGGGCTGATCGGCAGGATAGCCAAAGTCTCAACCATCAAACCCTGAACCCCTCCTTGAGGGGCGGGGTGGCATAACCCCTAGCCAGCGGCTGGTAGGCAGCACCAAACGCTGCACCAAGTCTCAAGCCGAGGCTTGCTGCGCACCCCCGCGCCTCGTTAGGAATCACCTTGTGAAGATTTCATCGAGAGTGCTGTCCGTCGCCATGGGCGTTGCCATGGTGTCCGGCCTCGCCCTCGTTGGCGCCACCCCCGCACGCGCCGTGACCGCCGATGCCAAGGCAAGCTTCATCGCCGGCATCGTCACACCTGCCCAGAAGGCGCAGCGCCAGTTCGGCGTCCCCGCCTCGGTGTCGATCGCGCAGGCGATCGTGGCGTCCGACTGGGGCACGTCCGCGCAGGTGAAGCAGGCCAAGAACTACTTCGACACCCCATGCAGCGCCTCCATGACCGCAGCGCAGTTCGCGAAGCTGGCCGAGGCCCAGGTCGGCAAGCCCTACGTACTGGGCGCGGAGACCCTCGTCACGCAGGCCGACCCCGCGAAGTTCGACTGCTCGGAACTCGTCCAGTGGCTGTTCGGCAGGTCGGGCAACCCGATCACCGACCTTGCCGCCGCCCAGTACAACGCGACCAAGAAGGTCGCCTCGGGCACCTCGCCGCGGACCGGCGACCTCGTCTTCCTGCGCAACAACCCGGCCCGTTCCAACGGCATCGGCCACGTCGCCGTCCTCACCAAGAAGCTGTCGTCCGGCGACTGGGAGATCATCGAAGCTCGCGGACGCGCCTACGGCGTGGTCAAGACCACCCTGAGCTACTGGAAGCAGCGCTCCTACTACGCGGGCCTGCGCCGTTACTCGAAGCTCGTCTTCGCGAACACCGACGGTGTCGAGGCCTCGGCCGCTGCCGCGTACCAGTCCGGCTGCGTGACGATCTCCTCCCGCCGCTACGCCAAGTTCGGCAGTGTCACGGACTCCTTCGCTGGGCACGCTGCAGCTGTCGTCGATGACTCCGACTACAAGGCAGCGCGCGGCGTCATCAACAACATCCCGGCCTACGTAAACGCCCTCGCCAAGGTCGAGGAGCCGAAGGACGCGGCCGCCTACGCCAAGACGATCAACGGGCTCATCGCCAGCTACAAGCTGACCGACTACGACGTCGTGCCGTTCGACCTCGTCCTGCTCTCCGGCAACAAGGGCACCAAGGTCTCCGCGCTGCAGTACCTGCTGCACGCCAACGGCTCCAGCGTGAAGGCCACCGGCACGTACGACTCCGCGACGGTCAGTGCCGTCAAGAAGTTCCAGGCGGCGAAGAAGCTCGACAAGGACGGCGAGGCCGGCCCGAACACCCTCACGGCATTGTTCGCCACCGTGTCCACGGGAGCCACCGGTGACCGCGTGAAGGCCCTCAACGCCCTGCTCGCCGCCGTCGGGCAAGCGACAACGGCCGGCGCGACGTTCGGCAAGGAGACCCTGACCTCACTCAAGCGCATCCAGTCGTGGGCAGGTCGCAGCGCCACCGGCGTCGCCGACGCCAACACCTGGACTGTCCTGTTCATGACGCCGGACAACGCTCCCGCTCCCGTCCTTTCGGGGACGCCGCAGGTCACCCAGACCCTCACAGCCTCGGTCGGCAAATGGAGCCCCGGCTCCTTCACCCTCGCCTACCAGTGGTACCGCAGCGGCGCCCCCATCCCCGGCGCCATCGCATCGACGTACACCCTGCGGCCAGAGGACGCTGGAGCAGCGGTGACCGTGACGGTCTCCGGCACGAGGCCCGGCTACACCACCGTCGCCCGCGTCGCCACACCCACTGCTGCGATCGCGAAGGCGAAGCTCAGTGCCACCCCGGTTCCGAAGATCACAGGGAAGCTCGCCGTCGGGCAGTCGCTGACAGCAGTGCCCGGTACCTGGAGCCCCGGCCCGGTTCCGCTGACCTACCAGTGGTATCGCGGCACGACCGCCATCCCCGGCGCCAAGGCAGCAACCTACGCCGTGCAGGCAGCCGACCTGGGTGCCAAGGTCAAGGTCGTCGTCACGGCAGCCAAGCCTGGCTACGAGGCGATCGCCAAGATGTCTGACGCGACGGCGGCGGTCGCCAAGGGCACCCTCTCGGACACCCCGACCCCGAAGGTGACCGGGTACCGCAACCGTCGGCAAGACCCTGACCGCCGATGCCGGCACCTGGGCACCTGCCCCGGTCGCCCTGACCTACCAGTGGTTCCGCGGCAAGACCGCCATCAAGGGGGCCACCGCGAGCACCTACGTGCTGCAGGCCGCCGATGCCACGGCGACGATCCGCGTGGCCGTCACCGGGGCGAAGGCCGGCTTCGGCACCGTCGTCAAGACCTCGGGTGCGACCGATGCCGTGACCGCGCTCGACCGGATCACCGCCGGCAAGCCGAAGATCACCGGCACAGCAAGGGTGGGCAAGACCGTCAAGGCGAGCCCCGGTTCCTGGGGCCCGGGCGAGGTCAAGCTCAGCTATCGCTGGTACCACGCGGGCCGGGCCATCAAGGGAGCCACGAAGAGCACCTACAAGCTGAAGGCGGTCGACAAGGGCCACACCGTCAGCGTCAAGATCACCGGCAGCAGGACCGGCTTCGTCTCGGCGACGGCCAAGATCAGCATCAAGGTCAAGTAGGTCGGTCAGCCGATCCAGTCGCTCTTCGCGCACTTCGCGATGATGCTGTAGGGGATCAGGGTGCCGTTCTTCGACCCGTCCTCGAAGAGCATTGCGCTACCGCTGATCCGGTACTCGCCGCCGGAGGTCACCAGATGGGCCGACGTGCCCTTGTCGGGATGCACAAGGGTCCGCGTGACGAGCTCGCTGTCCTCGCCGAAGTCGCCGGCGATGCTGGCAACGTCTCCCCCGTCGGCGACGAGCACGACGGTGAGGTCGACGGTGTTGTAGAAGTCGTTCTTGTGGTCTGCCAACGTCACGGTCGGCTTGCCACCCACCACTGCGCAGGTGCCGACGAAAGCCTTCGAGACGAGGTTGCTCTTGAAGAAGGTGAGCCGCCCGGTCGCCTTGACCACGGGGGCTGCCGTGGGAGCTCGCGGAAGTGACAGTGGCCGAAGGCGTGACGGACGCAGAGGGCGTCTCAGCAGGCGTGGAGACGGACTGGGTGGGCATGGGGTAGGCCGAGGCCGCGCCGGGCAGGAGTCCACAGCCCGCGAGCCCTGCGGCGAGCACTGTCGCCATTCCGGTTGCCGCGACGACAGCCGTCCGCTTGCTCATCTTCTCCCCGATCAGCCATACCTCCGGCAGGCGAATCCCTGCCACCGTCCATGCTGGACCCGAGTGGCACCCGCAGGGACGGCGACGCGCCCGAGCTGGGGGAACTCTCAGTTGAGCAGGCCGACGGCCAGAAGGATCACGGCGAGCAGCGGCGGCACCAGCTGGGCCAGCGCCGCGCGGGCCAGGTCGCGGTTGGACAGCAGCAGCACCAGCCCCGCCCCGATCATCGATCCGGCCCCCGCGAAGACCAGCGTTGCACCCACCACGGGCGTGTTCGCCGCGAAGGCGATGATCCCGGCCACGACGATGATCGCGAGGAAGAGGTTGTAGAAGCCCTGGTTGAAGGCGAGCGGCTTCGTCACGGCCACGTCCTCCACCGTTGTGCCGAAAGCCGCGCGTGTCCGCTCGTTGCTCCAGGCGAGCGACTCGAGGTAGAACACGTAGACGTGGAACAGGGCGGCCAGCCCAGCGAGAACAAGTCCAGCGATCACCATGGTTGCGCCTCCGTCATCCCTTCAACGCCGTCCCCGGCGCGATGCTTCCCTCAGACGATTGCGAAGCCCCCGGTCCAGGAGATCTTCTCAGCTGCAGCGAGCGTGATCTGCAGGAAGCCGATGGCCTCCAGCTCGTGCGCCCGGGAGAGCGCACCGGCGTCGATGACCTTCACTCCCCCGGCCTCGAGGGCCCCGCGAGACGACGTGCTTGGCCGTGGCGTCGTCGCCGGCGATGAGCACGGTGGTCGGCTCGCCGCCGACCTGCTTGCTGGTGAGGGTCGCTGCGAAGTTGGTGTTGAAGGCCTTCAGGACGTGGGCGCCGGGCACCCTTGCCTGGATCTCTGCGGCCATGGAGCTGCCCGCCGGCACGACGAGGGAGTCGAAGGTCTCGAAGTTGAGCGGGTTGGTGATGTCGATGATCGTCTTGCCGGACAGCTGGTCACCGTAGGCGTCAAGGATCCCGTCAACGGCGGGGTGCGGGACGGCGAGGACAACGACGTCGCCCTCGAGGGCAGCGCTGCCGACCTGGTCGTGGGAGAGGTAGCTGACCGAGCTGCCGCCGTCGGCGAGGACGCCGCCGATCGCGTTCGCCATGTTGCCGGTGCCGATGATCGTGAAATGGGCCATGCGAGCTCTCCTTCTGCATGCGGCCAGCAGCCGCTGTGGTTGGGACCTGCTCGCAACCGTAGGCGCAGATAGTTGAAAGTGCAAGCACTTCGGAGAGCCCCTGGGGCTCAGTGCTTGCAGAAAGTGCTCAGGCCTTCAGGGCGACGACCACGCCGTCGGCGAGGGCCGTGGCCAGCTTCAGTCGCCAGGCGGCGCTGGTGAGCAGCTTGGCGTCCGCCTTGTTGCGCATGTTGCCGGCCTCGAGCATCACTGCCGGGATCTTCGACAGGTTCAGGCCTGCGATGTCGGTGCGCGGCGACAACGCCGTGCCCTTCCCGATGTACGTGGAGCGCGGCATGCCCGTCTGCTTGGCGATGCGGCTGCGCAGGTCGACGGCGAGCGCCCTGGACCGCGCCTCGACGGCTGAGCCGCCCACCATCGTCTTCGAGATGATCAGGTGGAAGCCGCGGGCGCCGGCGGAGTAGCTGCCGTCCGCGTGGATGGAGACGACCAGGTCGGCCTTCGCGCGGTTGCCGATCGCGGCACGCTCGTTCACGCACGGGCCGGTGCCGCTGTTGTTCGGCCGGGTGAGCACGACTGTCGCGCCGCGGGCTCGCAGCTCTGCGACGAGGTCGACGGCCACCTTCCAGTTGAACTTGTGCTCGGCGAAGCCGGCATTGGTCGCGGTGCCGGAGCTGTTGCAGGCCTTCCGCTTGCCATTGCCAGCCGCAACGAGCTTGCGGTTGACGGCCTTGCGGTAGATGCCGTTGTGCCCGGGGTCGACGACGATGACGCGGCCGGTCAGCGAGCCGGTGGCCTCGCGGGGCGAGCGTCGCGCCACCCTTGCTCGGCACCTTCGCGGCCAGCGGGCTGACCTTCATGCCTGCGAGGGCGCTTGCCGTCGTGGTGGCCGGGAGGACCATCGCGGGCACTGCTGCCGTCGCGACCATGGGGCTGGCTCCTGCGGAAGCGGCCAGGCACACGGCAAGACCGAGCGCGGCGGCGCCGGCCAGCGTCCGGGGGGCACGCAGCGAACGCATCTCTGACTCCGTTCCGGGGCGCGGGGGCGCCGTGATCGTCGGTACAAGAGTGCCTGTTGCGCGCCACGGGCGACACCCCTCGCCCGCAAACCTCAAGACCGGCTGGAGGGTCCCGCCGTCCCCGCGGCGCTCCCGCTCCCGAAAAGTGCGCCTGCTCCCGGAATTCCGGGAGCAAGGGAGCGTTTCGGGAGCGGCACGGCGGGAAGTGGGGCGGACGGCGCTGGCTAGGATCCGGGCATGACGTCGGAGCGGGTAGTGGTGGCCACGGACGGCTCCTGCCTGCTCAATCCCGGGCCCGGCGGCTGGGCCTGGGCAGCGGAGGACGGACGGTACGACTCCGGCGGGCACGACGGCACCACCAACAACCTGATGGAGCTGCGCGCCGTCTACGAGGTGCTCGGCGCACACCCGCCCGAGGTTCCGCTGCTGATCCAGGCCGACAGCATGTACGTGATCAACATCTTCACCCGGTGGATCAAGGGCTGGGCTGCGCGCGGCTGGAAGACGGCAGCGAAGCAGCCGGTGCTGAACCGTTCGGCGATCGAGATGATCGCCGAACGCCTCGAGGGACGCGACGTCACCTGGGAGCACGTGAAGGGCCACTCCGGCCACCCGCTCAACGAGAAGGTCGACTCGCTGGCGCGTGCGCAGGCCGAGGCGCATCCTCGCCGCGCGCCCGAAGCCCTGACCTGCGCCAGCCGGACCGAGTTTGGAACCGTCCCCAATCCGGTCCGGGACCGAGTTGGGGACGGTTCCTAACTCGGTCCAGGTGGGGGTCGCCCGGCTCAGGCCACCAGCGACAGCCGGTAGATCCCGTCTCCCGAGCCGTTGGACGTGGTGAAGTACAGCGCGCCGTCCGGGCCCTGCTCGACCGTGCGGATCCGGCCGTAGTCGGGGACGATCTCTGCGAACCGGGTCAGCCTGTTCTTCGCGTCCACCCGGAACAGCAGCACTCCCTCGCCCTTCAGCATCGCCACGGCGAGGACGCCGTCCCAGCTGCCCCACTGGCTGCCGCTCAGGAAGGTCGCGCCGCTGGTAGCGACGGTCGGCGAGCCCGAGCTCCACTTGGCCGAGCGCGCCTTCGGGAACCGCTTCTTGTCCGTCATCGAGCGGGACTCGTTGTAGCCGGGGGTCGGGCTCCAGCCGTAGTTGGAGCCACGGAAGATCTGGTTGATCTCGTCGTTCGCTGGACGGGCCGTGCTCAGCCGTCCACATCTCCGCGCTCCCCGGACGCCGGGCAAGTCCCTGCACGTTGCGGTGCCCGTAGGTCCACACGTAGCGGGCGTTGCCACCCTTCGAGTAGAACGGGTTCGACTTCGGGATGCTCCCGTCGCTGCGTACCCGCAACACCTTCCCGCCGAGCGACTTCAGGTTCTGCGGGTTGGTGCCCTTCGCGGCATCGCCGGTGCCGATGTAGAGCATCTCGGCTGAGCGGAAGCGCAGGCGGCAGCCGTTGTGCCGGCCGTGGCCGATGGGCAGGCCCTTGACGAGCGTCTTCACCTTCACGGCCGTGGTGTCGCTGGTCAGCTGCCACTTCCAGACCTGCACGTCGGACGCGGCGCCGGAAGCCTTCGCCACCGACATGCACGTGTAGAAGTAGCCGTTCGTGCTCGCTGCCGGGTCGGCGACCAGGCCCAGCAGCCCACCCTCGGACTGGGCGAAGATCCGGGGCAGCGGCAGGCTGACCGCCCGCGGCGCGGCACTCCCCCGCTTCGACCACAACCGTCCGGCGCGTTCGTCGAACAGCATCAGGTCCCCCACCCACGTCACGTCCCACGGGATGGAGAGCCCGGTGGCGACCGGGGCGACAACGTAGGCGGGCTCGGCTGCGGCCGCCGGCACGGCAGGCGCGACGGCCGGTACGGCAAGGGCGAGCGCGAAGGGCAGGAGCAACGAACGGAAGCGGCGACGAACTGTCATTGATCGACCTCAGCCTTGAGGGGTGGGACGACCCAAAGGTAGGCGGTGCCGGCCGGGTACGCCATGACCACTGTTGCTCCCCGGACACCGGGGTGCCTGACCCGGGTGGGACGAGACCCGCCGCGGGTGGGACGATGGGGCTGCCATGCGACTCGCCGAACTGATCCCCGCCACCGGCGCTGCCGACCCTGATGCCCTGTACGAGGCCTTCGTCGCCGCGGCAGCGGAGGACGGGATCACGCTGTACCCGCACCAGGACGAGGCGATCGTCGACATCCTCACCGGCGCCAACACCGTGATCGCCACCCCGACCGGGTCGGGCAAGACCCTGATCGCCACGGCAGCGCACTTCGCAGCCCTTGCGAGCGGTGGACGCAGCTACTACACCGCGCCGATCAAGGCCCTCGTCAGCGAGAAGTTCTTCGCACTCTGCGACATCTTCGGCGCCGACAAGGTCGGCATGGTCACCGGCGACGCGGCCGTGAACGCCGACGCCCCGATCGTCTGCTGCACGGCGGAGATCCTCGCCAACATCGCCCTCAGGGAGGGCAGCACTGCCCAGATCGCCCAGGTGGTGATCGACGAGTTCCACTTCATCGCCGACCGCGACCGCGGCTGGGCCTGGCAGGTGGCGCTCGTCGAACTCCCGCAGGCGCAGTTCGTGATCATGTCGGCCACGCTGGGCGACGTCACCCAGCTGGCCCGCGACCTCTCACGGCGGACGGGCCGCAGCACGAGCGTCATCAGCGACGCCGTCCGGCCGGTGCCGCTGACCTACTCCTGGTCGCTGCGCCCGCTGCAGGAGACCGTCGAACTGCTGATTCGCGACGCCCAGGCGCCGGTCTACATCGTCCATCCCACCCAGGCGGCTGCCGTCGAGCGCGCAGCGGCCCTGCTCAGCTCCGGCATCGCCGACCGCACGCACCGCCGCGAGCTCGTCGAGGCGATGCAGGGGTTCCGGTTCGCCTCCGGCTTCGGCAAGACGCTGGCCAAGCTGCTGAACTCGGGCATCGCCGTGCACCATGCCGGCATGCTCCCCCGCTACCGGCGACTCGTGGAGACGCTGGCCCAGCGCGGCCTGCTGAGCGTGATCTGCGGCACGGACACCCTCGGCGTCGGCATCAACGTGCCGATCCGCACGGTGATGTTCGCGAGCCTCTCCAAGTTCGACGGCCGCAAGCAGCGGATGCTGCGGGCCCGCGAGTTCCACCAGATCTCCGGTCGCGCCGGGCGTCCCGGCTTCGACACCGTCGGCTACGTGGTCGCGCAGGCGCCCGACCACGTGATCGAGAACGCGAAGGCTGTGGCGAAGGCCGGCAACGACCCGAAGATGCTGCGCCGGGTGCAGCGCAAGAAGGCACCCGGAGGGCTTCGTGAACTTCACGGAGGAGACCTTCCGCAAGCTCATCGAAGCCCCGCCCGAGCCGCTGGTCGCCCGGCTGAAGATCAGCCACGCCCTGCTGCTGAACCTGCTGCAGCGCGACCAGGACACCGGCGCAGCCCTGCGGGACCTGATCGACGCGACGACCTCCGACGCCGGCACGCGGCGCGCCCTGGTCCGCCGGGCTGTCGCCGTCGGGCGCTCGCTGCTCGCCGCCGGCGTCGTCGTGCGGCTGGACGAGCCGACGGCCGGTGGACGGCGGCACCAGCTGGCCGTCGACCTGCAGCACGACTTCGCCCTCAACCAGCCGCTGTCGGCGTTCGCCCTCGCCGCGCTGGGCCTGCTCGACCCGGAGGCCCCCGACTACGCCCTCGACGCGGTCAGCGTGATCGAGTCGACCCTGGAGGACCCCCGTCCGGTCCTGGTGCAGCAGCAGTTCAAGGCCCGCGGCGAAGCCGTCGCAGAGCTCAAGGCCGACGGCGTCGAGTACGAAGAGCGCCTCGAGGTGCTGGACGGGGTCACCTGGCCGCAAGCCGCTGGCAGAGCTCCTCGGGCACGCCTACGAGGTGTTCCTCGGCACCCACCCGTGGCTGGCGGAGACCCCGGTGTCGCCGAAGTCGGTGGTGCGCGACATGTTCTCCCGCGCCATGACCTTCGGCGAGTACGTCGCCTTCTACAAGGTGCAGCGCAGTGAGGGCCTGCTGCTGCGCTACCTGTCCGACGCCTTCCGGGCGCTGCGCCAGACGGTGCCCGAGTCGGTGCGCACGGAGGAACTCGAGGACCTGATCGAGTGGCTGGGCGAGGTCACCCGGCTCACCGACTCCTCGCTGCTTGACGAGTGGGAGCAACTCACCACGCTCTCCGGTGCCCGTCCGCTCGACCAGGCCCCTCCCCCGCAGCGTCAGGTGACCGGGCAACCCGCGGGCGTTCCGGGTGCTGGTGCGCAACGCGATGTTCCGGCGGGTCGAACTGGCCTCCCGCGACGACGTGGACGGCCTGCTGGAGCTCGACATGGCCGACCCGGACCGGGCGTCCGCCTTCCGTGACTGGGACGCGGCACTGGGTGACTACTACGACGAGCACGACGAGCTGGGTGCCGGCGCGGACGCACGCGGGCCCGGCGCTGCTGATGATCGAGGAGCTGGGCCGACGCTGGCAGGTGCGCCAGATCATCGACGACCCGCGACGGCAACCACGACTGGTCGATCACGGCGACGATCGACCTGGACGCCTGCGACGAGGCCGGCGAACTACTGGTGCACGTGACCGGCTTCGGCCGGCTGGGCTGAGAGGTAATCGATGACGGTGATGCGCGAGCAGCTCGAACAGGCCTGGGACGAGGAGGTCTCCGGAAGCAAGGGACGGTTCTCCCTCGTCCTCTCCTCGCTGGAAGGACCCGTGGCGACGCGGGACGCCGACGAACCCCACTACGCGGCGAGCACCATCAAGCTGGCTGCCCTTGGCGCGCTGCTGCACGGCCTTGAGGTCGGGGAGGTCCGCGAAGGCAGCGCCGTCGCGGTGCGTGACCGCTTCCCCAGTGCCGTCGGTGGCAGGTTCCGGCTGCGCCAGGAGGACGACCAGGACGACGAGACGTGGCAGTACCTCGGCAGCCTCGCCGACCTGATGTGGCTGGCAGACCGGATGATCACCGTCTCCGGCAACCTCGCAGCAGGGCTCGTCATGGACGAGATCGGGCTTCCCGCCGTCCGCGGGTTCCTTGACCGCGCCGGCCTTGGCCAGTCGATCGACGTGAACCGGATGATCGGCGACCACCTTGCCGAGGCAGCAGACGTGACCAACACGGTGACGGCCGGCGGGCTCGCAGCACTGATGGCCGGGATCACCGACGGCTCCCTGCTGGGCGCCGACGCCACCGGCACAGCGCTCGACCTGCTCTCCCGCCAGACGCACCGTCCGCATGATTCCTGCCGGGCTGCCGGAAGGCACCTGGAGTGCCAGCAAGGGTGGCTGGGTGCCGGGCGTCGCGCACGATGTCGCGCTGGTGCGTCCGCCGGTCGCGCCGCCGTACGTGCTCGCGATCTGCACGACCTCTGGCCTGCCGGACGCCGAGGCTCTCGTTGCACGACTGAGCGCTGTCACCTGGGAGCACTGGACACGATGGCACGCATAGTCGAGGTGGCAACGGCCAGGATGGCGCGGCCACTGCACACTCCGTTCGTGACGGCCCTGCGCCGTACCGAGCACGTCTTCAGCGTCGTGGTGCGCGTGACCGACGCCGACGGTCGCGAGGGATTCGGTGAGGCGCCGCAGATCTGGCGGGTCACCGGGGAGTCGCAGGCGAGCATCGAGGCGTGCGTGCTGGGGCCACTGGCCGACCTGCTGCTGGGAAGCGACCCGATGCTGGCGCCGGCGGCCGACCTCCACCGTGACCTCGCCAGCGCCGTGGTGGCCAACGGCGGGGCACGAGCAGCGACCGAGATCGCCGTGCAGGACCTGCTGGCCCGCGCGGCCGGTGTTCCCCTTGCTCGGTTCCTCGGTGGCCGCGCCGGCGCTGTCGGCACCGATGTGACGATCGCGGCGCAGGGCGCAGCCTGGGATCCCGCCGGTCCTGCCGCGTCCACGTTCGACCAGGTGAAGGTCAAGGTGGGCCTCGACCCGTCCGACGTTGACCGGGTGATCGAGATCCACCGCACGGCGACGACACCGGTGCGGGTCGATGCGAACCAGGCCTGGGACCTGGCAACGGCGACGTCAGCCGTCGAGGCGTGGCTGGCCGCGGGGGTACAGCTGGACTTCCTCGAGCAGCCCCTGCCGGCGTGGGATCTCGCCGGGCATGCAGAGCTGCGCCAGCGCGTCCCTGTGCCGATCGTGCTGGACGAGTCGGTGTTCACGATCCACGACCTGCAGCGGGCGATCGACGCCGGCAGTGGCGACATCGTCAACATCAAGCTGGCGAAGTGCGGCGGGCTGCACGCCGGCCTCGAACTCGCGGGCCTCGCCAGCGAAGCGGGACTTGGGCCTGATGGTGGGTTCGATGATGGAGTCCGAGCTCGGGTTGTCGGCCGCAGCCGCTCTCGCCTCAGCCCTCGCACCCGATCAGGTGCACGATCTCGACGCAGCCTGGTGGTCGATCGACCCCGTGGACGATGCCGGGACGCCCTACCGTGACGGCACGTTCGTGATCGACGACTCCCCCGGCCTCTCGCACGCCGTGGCACGGGTCGGAGCATCGGCCCTCCGTTGGGAGACCCGTTCGGAGGACTAGGCGTCAGGACGGGTCGAGAAGCCCGTTCAGGTCCGGCAGGTCGACGAACTGCGAGAAGGTCCCGTGCTCTGCGACTTCTCTCGCCGCGTCCAGGAACCCGCGCCAGGCGGTCTTCGCCAGCGAACCGCCCACGCTGATGCGGCGGACGCCGAGTGCCGCAGCCTCGGCGGCGGTCATGAAGGGCGTGTGGATGAGCAGGTTCACCGGCTTGGGAGCGACGGCCGCAACGATCGCCGACACCTGGGCCGGCGAAGTGATGAAGGGCGCGTAGAGGCAGTCGGCGCCGGCATCCGCATAGGCGCTGAGCCGCCGGATCGTCTCGCCGAGGTCCGGACGGTTCCACACGAAGCCCTCCGAGCGGGCGGTGAGCACGACCCCGGTGCCGCTGTCGTCGATGGCTGCACGTGCCGCGCGGATCCGTTCGACGGCAAGGTCGAAGTCGAACAGCGGCTCGGCCGGGTCCCCCGAGTAGTCCTCGATCGACAACCCGGCGACGCCGGTCTGCACAGCGCGACCCACGTTCGCTGCCACCCCCTCGGGCTCGGTGGCGAAACCGTTCTGGAAGTCCGCGTTCACCGGCAGGTCAACGGCAGCGGCGATGAGGCTCAGGTGGGCGAGGGTCTCGGTGAGGCCGACGGTGTTGTCCGGCCGGCCCGTCGACCAGGCGAAACCGGAACTCGTCGTCGCCAGTGCCTTGAAGCCCATTCCGGCGAGCGCCCGGGCGCTCCCCGCATCCCAGGGGTTCGGCATCACGAAGCATCCCGAGGCGTGCAGCCTGCGGAAGTCGGCGATCCGGTTCGAACTTTCGGTCATGGTCCACCTCGCTCAGCGCGATCATCTCACCGGCGCCGTCAGGGCGCGAGAGATGCCCCCACCCGGGGCCCCCGCGCCGCTGCCGTCACGTGGTGACGAAGCCGTGGCAGGCGGCGATTGCGCCGAGGCCCATCGCGCTCTGCTCGGAGAGGTCTCCGTTGGCGTCGCTGATACGGCAACTGATCACATCGTCGACCTCCTGTGCCACGACGACCATGGTGACGGGCCCGACGAAGGTGAACTTCCGCTCGTCCAGCTGGCCGCCGGCGAGGTCGTCGACGAAGGCTCCGCCGTTCCGGGTGGCCACGCGGTACCGCGCGTCGCCCTTCTCCGTGGTCGGGACCACCGTCACGGTGCGGGCACCGTCCGGCTGCGCCTCGTCAACCTGGCCGGCGACGATGCACACCGCCACCCGGCCGGGGGCGGACGCCTCGTCGGCGTAGGTGTCGGCCTCCCGCCGCCCGGGCCCCTCGCCCCTGACGATGGCGCAACCGGCCTTCGAGCCCTTGCCGACGGGCATGGCGGTCATCGCCGCGACGAAGTGGTCCTGGTCAACGCTCGACGTCCAGGTCTGCGTGCCGGTGGAGTCGAGTTCGACCGTGTGGGTATCCACACCGTCGCTCCACCGCACGACGGCCCGACCGGTCACGTGCGCCGTGAAGGTGACGTCGACGGACACGACGGCGATGTTGTCCTCGACGTGCTCGAAGCACCCCCCGGCCAGCAGGGTCATGGCCGCCGCAACCACCATGCCCGTCTTCCTCGCGCTTCCCACCTGATCAGGATCTCCGATTCCGCCCTGCTTCGCGGGCATTCGTTGCGAGCCGTACAGCCCCCTCGAACTCCACGAACCCGCCCGCGACACCACGATCGCCCCTACTCTCGAGACAGGCGTCATCGGGCGGCACGGCAGTCGGGTGGGAGAGTGGTCATGCAACGGATCTGGCTCGCGGCCCTTGGCCTGCTGGCATGGCAGTTGGGCAGCATGGCGTTCGGATTCAACGAGTTCATGTTCGGCCATCCTCCGCAGCTCCCCGGGATCATTGCCGCGCTGGTCACCGCTGTCGCGTGGATAGCCCTTGCCGCGTGGGGCGGTTACCACCGCAGGCTGCCGTTCGGGATCGCTGTGGCGATCCTGTGGGCGGCCATCGTTGCCGTGCTGGTCCTGACAATGTGGACGAAGACGCTGGAGAGCGACGTCTACGTCACTCCCTGGCACGGCGCCAACCTGCTCCTCCTGATCGCTGCCGGCGGTCCGCTGTACGGCCTGGGATCACTCGTCCCCGTCGACGACTCGCTCCTCGGCACCACGATCGTTGCCGCCACGGTCCTCGTGCTCGTCGTCGTGGCGTACCTGATCGGCCGATGGCTCGGAGTCAGTCGATCTGTTCGCCGGCAAGGGCCTTTGCAGCCAGCCGTTCCTGCTCGCTGACCTCCCACACCTCGCGGGCCGCGCGCAGTGCCAGCAGGATGATGAAGCAGCCGAGGATCAGGTCGGGCCAGCCGGAACGCGACCAGAGCGTCACAGCCGCCATGGCAATGATCGACAGGTTGACGAGGACGTCGTTGCGGGCAGAGAGGAACGCTGCCCGGCTCAGCGAGCCACCGTGGTGGCGGACGGTCGTGAGCAGGATCGCGCTGGTGCCGTTGATGACGATCGCGCCGAGCGAGGCCAGCACGACCGGCAGGACGTCGGGAGCGACCGGTGCAGCGAAACGCTGGATAGCCTCCCAGCCCGCGAGGACGGCCGGACCGAGGATCACCACGGCCATGACCTTGCCGACGATGGCACGCCGACGGAGTTCCCAACCCAGCGCGAGGTAGATCAGCAGGTTGACGGCTGTGTCCTCCAGGAAGTCGACGCTGTCGGCGAGCAGGGCCACCGATCCGGCGGTGAGGGCGATCGCGAATTCGACGAAGAAGTAGGCGAGGTTCAGGCCTGCGACGATCAGCACGATTCGTCGGATCCGGGCAGGGTCGAAGGTTCCGCCGTCCCCGTTGCCGACGTGCGCCTGATCGGGGGAACCCATTCCCCGCACGATAGTCCGGTCGTCGGGATTCCTCCTCGCCACCGGGACTGGTCGGACTCGGGCGTTCGGCCCCGGCAGGGGCTGCGGAAGAGGAGGATTGCAGGTACTTCGAGAGCATCGGGGAAGGACAAAGATGTCCACCTTGTCGCAGCGCGTCACTGCACTGGTCGTCGGCGTCTGCGTTGCCCTGACAGCGTGCAGCCAGCAGCCCCCCAGTGGTCCGTCGCCGACGTCGACACCGTCCATGGTCACGACCTGGACGGGGAGCCCCGAGGAGAAGTCCGCCACCTGGGCCACCGATCTCGACCCCAACTCGACCTACGGCCTCCACCTGCGCAAGGGGCTCGAGCCGATCCTGCAGCCGGAAACCCGCGTGCTGGGCGCGTTCCGAGACGGGGCGGATCACCACACTCACGATCACCAACTCCGAGGCCTGCCTCGTCGATGCTGAGACCCACCCGATGTGCGAGTTCGCCATCACGTTCAGCTCACTGCCCGAGGGTCTCGTCGTCGGCGCAGTACTGAACGCCGGGATCACCAAGCAGACCCCGAACGGCCTGCTGGTGAAGGTGACCGCGATCGACGGGAACCGCGTCACCGCTGTCCAGGCGACCCTGCAGGACGCCCTCATCCAGGGTGAGTTCTGGGTCGAGAGGGCGTTCGGTCCCGACCAGTTGCGTGGCACGCCGAAACTCGCTCCCGGAGTGAAGATCGCGCCCCACAAGGCCGCCGGTCTCCGCAGGCCGTTGCCCGGGACCGTACCGGCGTTCGACCAGTTGAGCCTTCCGGGCAAGCTGGAAATCGACACGGACCCGGTGAGCGGCGTGCACCTCAGCGGGACCCTGGACTTCGGGGTGGGCTGCGGCCTTGACGGTGGCGTCGGAGGTTCCGACATCGCCTGGATGGAGATCGGCTGCCAGGCGTGGGAGGCAGCTTCGCTCTCGGTGGAGGCCACCAAGAGCACTCCGGTCTCGGAGAAGGACATCTTCCTCGCCGATTTCCCGCTGGCAGGGATCGTGATCCCGATCGGGCCGGTGATCGCGGTCGTCATCGTTGACATCCTGGTCACGGCCGACCTCACCGGTCAGGTCCACGTCGGCATGAAGTACCACGGCTACGAGCATGCTGAGGTCTACGGCGGCCTGAAGTTCAGCCTCGGCCACGGCCTCGACCACGACGGCGGAGTCAAGACCTCGGCCAGCGGGACGAGTGGCGTCCCCAAAGCCGACCTGACGGTGACAGCCCTTGGCCGCGCCGAGCTACGGATCAGCATGTACGGCGTGCTGGGCATCGGCGTGGGCGGCGACGCCAGCATCACCCTCGCCGGCGGTCCGTCGCAGAACCCCCGCTGGCGCATCACAGCCAACGCCGGTCTCTTCGTCGAGATCTTCCTCGGCATCCTCGGCTTCAAGCTCAGTGCCTGGATCAGGTACCACCTGATGAATGACTTCACGGTCAATTCCGGCGGCAACGGATCGCCGGAGCTGACCGTGACCTGGCCCACCGACGGTCAGGTGATCCGGGCGGGCGGACTGCTGTCCGAAGGTCGACGCGAAGGCTGTCGACCCGGAGGATGGCCCCCTGCCCGTCCGCTGGACCGACCAGACCGACAACGTGACCGTTCAGGGAACCGGCCCGCAGTCCCTCCCCTTCACCAAGCTGGGTCCCCACGTGCTCACGGTGTCCGCGACCGACTCCGAGGGAGCATCGGTCGAGAAGACCGTCACGGTGACGGTGCAGGCGCCCGCCCTGTCCCTTGCCCTGTCCTTGCTGCAGCTCGACGGTTCGGGGTTCAACGGGCCCGCTTCCGGAGCGTCCGGGAGCACCCTCCTCGTCGACGCCGTGATGACGTCCGGGAATGCTGACCCCGCCGCCGTGTTCCGCCCTCGCGTGGAGCGCATCGAACGCCAGCGTCCAGGGCGACGGGAGCTGCCGGGTCAAGGTCACGCTCGGCCAGCCCGGCACGGCGGTGGTCACCGCAGCCCTCGCCGACAAGTACGGCACGAGCGTCACCGGGTCGGTCTCAACACACGTCTCCGCAGCCCCGGCCACGGTCACGCCGCAATTCCTGGGCATCGATGCCCTGGCCAACGGCAAACACCTGCTCTCGGGTGACCAGTTGCTCGGCGCAGAACCCGTGCAGCTCTCCGTGACCTACCTCAACCACGACCAGGCAGCGGTGACACCGACCTACCACTGGACCGTCGCCGTTTCGGGCAAGTCCCCCGTGGTCATGCCGGGCCGCCGTGAACTCCTCGTCTCGACGAGGAAGTACACACCGCCAACCCCCTGGGGGCACACGGCAACCTTCACCGTCGTGATCCGCAACGCTGCGACGAAGGCGGTCCTTGACACCCGGAAGTTCACCATCACCTGGCAGTCGCAGCCCAAGTAGCAGGGAGGCCGACCGAAGCTCGCGCACCCGCAACACCTGACGTTGGCGCCCCCGACAGGACTCGAACCTGTGACCGTCGGATTAGAAGGCCGCTGCTCTATCCACTGAGCTACGGGGGCCGGTGTTGCGCTTGTGATGCTATCCCCACTGGTGGCCATTTCGGACGCGGGGCAGGATGGGAGAATGCAGACCCTCGACCTCGTCCGTGAATCCCTCAGCCGCGTCCACGCCCTCATCCCTGCCGTCCTCGACGGCCTCACCGGCGAAGACCTGCTCTGGCGCGCGGATCCCGAGGCGAACTCCATCGGCTGGCTCGTCTGGCACCTCACCCGCATCGAGGACGACCACCTGGCAGCGCTCGGCTCACATCGAACAGGCCTGGACGGCCGACGGCTGGTACCAGCGGTTCGGCCTGCCCTACGTCAAGACCGCCCACGGCTTCCGCATGACGCCGACGGAGGTGGGCATGTTCAACACCCGCGATGCCCGACTGCTGAGCGGCTACGCGGCTGCGGTATGGCTCCAGGTGCAGTCGGTCCTTGACAGCCTCACCGACGACGACGTCGACCGGGTCATCGACCAGCGCTACACCCCACCGGTGACCATCGGCATCCGCCTCGCCTCGGTCATGGTGGAGACCGCGCAGCACATCGGGCAGGCCGGCTACGTGCGTGGCCTGAGGGAGCGGACGCTCGGCGTCAGCTCCGGTTGGGCCGGCACGGCCTGAGATTTCGGGTCTTCCCTTGTCAGCCTTGTCAACACGAGCGACTCGTACGCCGTAAAGTGGCGCCCGTGAATGAACACCTCGTCTGGATCGACTGCGAAATGACCGGACTCGACCTGAAGTCCGACGCCCTCATCGAGGTCGCAGCCCTGGTCACCGATTCGGAACTGAACGTCCTCGGCGACGGTATCGAGGTGGTCATCAAGCCACCGGCCGAAGCGCTGGCCCAGATGGGTGAGTTCGTCCGCACCATGCACGACAACTCCGGCCTGTTCCCGCTCCTCGCCGACGGCATGGAGATGGCCGAGGCGGAGGAGCGCGTGCTGGCCTACATCCGCGCCCACGTGCCGGAGCCGCGGCGGGCACCGCTGGCCGGCAACACGATCGGCACCGACCGCGCCTTCCTCGCCCGTGACATGCCGACCCTCGAGGGACATGTCCACTACCGCAACGTCGACGTGTCCAGCCTCAAGGAACTCGCCCGCCGCTGGTACCCGCGGGCCTACTACAACACCCCTGCCAAGTCGGGGAACCACCGTGCGCTCGCCGACATCAGGGAGTCGATCGAAGAGCTGCGCTACTACCGCGAAGCCCTCTTCGTCCCGCCGCCCGGCCTGAACACCGAGAGCCTGCGCGAACTCGCCGCCCGTCACCAGGGCTCGCTGACCGGCGAGAAGCTCGCCTCGGCAGACAGCTGATTTCTGCTCGACCCCACCTAGCCGCTAAGCTGATCGGGCCTTAGAGGCACGTCGGTGCACGTGGTGGGTATAGCTCAGTTGGTAGAGCACCTGGTTGTGGTCCAGGTGGTCGCGGGTTCGAGTCCCGTTACTCACCCCACCGCCGCCCGGTCGGCGTTGCGGTGGTCTACTGGAGTCCCGCGGACGTGATGAAGGACCGGCTCATGAACCCCCGACGCATTCCCTGCCTTTCGCTCAGCATTGCGCTGATCGCGTTCTCGTTGCCGGCCTTCGCCCAGACGGGATTCGCTGCACCGCTCGAGGCCCCCGCACCGATGGCGCCGGTCGTCGCGCCGCTGAAGGCTCCGAAGAACGTGATCGTCATGATCGGTGACGGCATGGGCTTCAACCAGCTCGACGCCGCGGGGCTCTACCGCTACGGCACCAGCGCTGCACAGGTCGCCGTGGAAGCGAGCAGCGGGGCGATCGTCAGGGCATCGGCTACCCAGGTACCCCCACTGGCCTCCGCCGACGTGCGGCTGGCCGTCCGCACCACCCAGTTCGGCGCCACCTACGATCCCGCCCAGGCATGGTCCAGCTTCGGCTACGTGCTGAAGAACCCGACGGACTCTGCGGCGGCAGCGACCGCCATGGCCACCGGGGTGAAGACCGACAACGGCGCCATCGGGGTCGACCCGGACAACAAGCCGCTGCAGAACCTCTCCGAGCTGGCCATCGCGACGGGGCGGTCTGCAGGCGTCGTCACCAGTGTTCCGGTCTCCCATGCGACCCCGGCCGGCTTCAGTGCTCACGAGTCCAGCCGCAGCAGCTACCAGGCGATTGCCCGCGACCAACTGCGCTCGAAGCTCTCGGTCGTCATGGGGGCGGGCAACCCGTGGTACACCGACAACAGCAAGCTGCGCAGCCGCGCCAAGTACACCTATCTGTACAAGTCGGACTACCAGAAGCTCAGGGACCGCAAGAGCGGCTTCACCTACCTTGCTTCGAAGGCCTCCTTCGACAAGCTCACCAAGGGCGCTGCACCCAAGCGGGTCTTCGGCCTTGCACGAGTCGCCTCCACCCTCCAGCAGAAGCGGTCGGGTACCACCAGCAACACCGGGGCGAAGCGGAACGCCGTGCCAAGCCTCGCCACCATGGCGAAGGGCGCGCTCAACGTGCTGGACGCTGACCGCGACGGCTTCTTCGTGATGATCGAGGGTGGCGCCATCGACTGGGCCAACCACGCCAACCAGAAGGGGCGACTGGTCGAGGAGACCAGCGATTTCCTCCAGGCCATCGCCGCGGTGAACACCTGGGTGGAGACCAACTCGTCCTGGGATGAGACCTTGTTGATCGTCACCGCCGACCATGAGTCCGGCTACCTGACCGGTGCCGGGGCTGACCCGAACTGGACAATGCTGACCGGACGGGCCGGCAGTGTCCCCGCCATGTCCTGGCACACCGGTGGCCACACCAGTCAACTTGTGCCCTTCTACGCGCGGGGAGGCGCTGCGTCCGCGTTCACCGATGCGGTGATCGGCCAGGACCCGGTACGCGGGCCCTATCTGGACAACACGTCGATACAGCGAGTGGTGGCGGGGCTGTGGTGAGCATTCCCTGGCGCACGTACGTGGCTATCGGTGACTCGCTCACCGAAGGGCTGCAGGACTTCGACGAAGCCGGCACCCCGATCGGTTGGGCCGACCGGCTGGCCCAGCTGCTCGCCGACCGCGCAGGCACCGACATCGGCTACGCCAACCTCGCCATCCGCGGACGGCTGCTGGGACCCATCCTCACCGAGCAGGTGGAGCCGGCGCTCGCCCTCTCCCCCGACCTGGTGTCCATCTGGGGCGGCGGCAACGACATGCTGCGGCCGGACGCAGACCCCGACGCGATGGCCGCTTCCGTGGAGGAGGCCGTTGTGAGGTTCCGCTCCGCAGGCTCGGACGTGCTGATCGGCCTCGGCGTCGACTCCAGGGACTCGCCCATCATCAAGCTGACGCGCAACCGCACGGCCATCTACAACATCAATCTCGTCGGCATCGCCACCCGGCACGGTGCGCACGTCATCGACGCCTGGAACCTGCGATCACTGCGCGACTGGCGCATGTGGCACGAGGACCGCATCCACCTCAACGCCGCGGGCCACCAGCGTGTGGCCCTGGCAGCGTTCGCAGCGCTCGGACTCGAGCCGGACGGACCCGGACTGGGCGCTTCCCCTGCCGGCGAACACGCCGATGAGCAGGCGCGAGCAGCTCGACTGGAACCTCACCTGGGGCCGCGAGCACCTTGCCCCGTGGCTCGGTCGCCGGATCCGGCGCACCAGCTCGGGCGTCGGCCGGACGGCGAAGTTGCCCCAGTACGTGACGGTGAGCCCGCGCGGGACGGCGGGCAATGCCGGGACCGACGACGAGCGCTTGGCAGAATAGGTCCATGCCCTCGAACCTCAACGACCCCGCGGCGCCCGCCGGGCTGCCCCGCAGCGTCCGGGTGCGACTGCTGGCAGCGACCTGGCTGGGCAACGCCGCAGCGCTGGCCTCGCGCCTCGCCGGCAAGGGCTCAGGGGCATCCATCCGCGGCCAGGTGCTCACCCGCCTCGCTCCGGACGCCTTCGCGCAGCTCCTGCAGGGACGCCGGGTGCTCGCGGTGTCCGGCACCAACGGCAAGACCACGACGACCCACCTGCTGGCTGCCGCGATCCGCGGCGGACTGGGAGCGCACGCCGAGCGGCTGGTCACCAACGCCGACGGCGCCAACCTGCACTACGGCATCGCCTCGGCCCTGAGCCAGCGGCCGACGGCCGACATCGCCGTCCTCGAGACCGACGAGCGCGTGGTCTCCGACATGATCGCCCACGCCCGTCCCGAGATCCTGGTGCTGCTGAACTTCAGCCGCGACCAGCTCGACCGTCACCACGAGATCAAGGCCCTCGGGCGCGCCTGGCGCGTGGCTCTCGAGCGCGCCGGCCAGGCAGGCCCGACGATCATCGCCAACGCCTGCGACCCGCTGGTCGTCTGGTCGGCCGGCACGGCGGCGCGCGTCGTCTGGGTCGAGACCGCCACCACCTGGAACGCGGACGGCGCCCTGTGCCCGGCCTGCGGGACGATCCTGCGGCGCACGACGTCCGAACACGGCCAGCGCTGGGACTGCCCCGGCTGCGAGCTCCACCAGCCGGAGGCCGGCTATCGCGTGGACGGGCGACGACATCGTCCTGCCCGACGGCAGCCGGGTGCACCCGGACCTGCAGGTACCCGGTTCGTTCAACGTCTCGAACGCTGCCTGTGCCCTCGCCGCTGCGCTGGAGTTCGGTGTCGACCGTCGAGACGGCGCTGGCCGGCATGCACACCGTCACCGCCCCTGCCGGACGCTTCGCCACGGCGAGCTTCGGCAGCACGACGGCCCGGCTGCTGCTGGCCAAGAACCCCGCCGGCTGGGCCGAGGCGCTGCCGCTGGCCGCGTCCGACCCGGTGATCCTGGCCATCGACTCGGTGGCCGCCGACGGCAAGGACGTCTCCTGGCTGTGGGACGTGCCCTACGAGCAACTCGCCGGGCGGACGGTGATCTGCAGCGGCCCGCGGGCCCAGGACCTGGCCGTTCGGCTGAGCTACGCCGGTGTCGACCATGAGATCGAGCCCGACCTGCGGGCTGCGCTCGGCGAACGGAAGGCTGCCGTTGACGTGATCGCCACCTACACCCCGTTCCAGGCCCTGCTGAAGATGGCGGGCCTGCGATGAGCCCCGTCGAGATCGTCCTGGTCTACCAGTCGCTGCTGGGCATCTACGGCGACCGCGGCAACGCGATGGTGCTGCGCCAGCGCCTGGCGTGGCGGGGCATCGACGCCGTGCTGACCGAGGTGGAGCCCGGCGACACCGTCCCCTCCACCGGCGCGGTCTACCTGCTCGGTGGCGGTGAGGATGCGGCCCAGATCTCCGCCGTGAAGGGGCTCAAGGCCGACGGCCACATCTTCGAAGCCGTCGAACGCGGCGCCGTCCTCTTCGCGGTCTGCGCCGGCTACCAGATCGTCGGCAACACCTTCACCGTCGGCGAGCAGGACGACGTGATCGACGGCCTCGGACTGCTCGACGTCACCACCCGCCGTGGCACCGAACGTGCCGTCGGGGAGATCCTCAGCACCTGGACGCGGCCGGACGGCACGGAATCGCTGATCACCGGCTTCGAGAACCACGGCGGCTTCACCACGCTCGGGCCGAAGGCCACTCCGCTGGCACGGGTGGAGATCGGCATCGGCAACGCCAACGACGGCACCGAGGGCGCCGTGCAGGGCAAGGTGATCGGCACCTATCCGCACGGCCCGGTGCTGGCCCGCAACCCCGAGCTCGCCGACCACCTGCTCGAGCTGGCGCTCGACCGCGAGCTGGACCCGCTCCCCCGTCCGGAGCTGGACGAGCTCCGCCGCCAGCGCGTCGCTGCCGTGCGGAAGGCCGGCCTGCGTCGCTGACGCCCAGCCGGCGGGTTCGAAGACAGTGCGACGCCCGTACGAATCCTCCCGAGCAGGCACCGGCCGCCGACGCACGCGAGTAGCGTCGTCGTGAGGGCCACCCCAGCCTGGGAGGAACACCGATGACCGACGCTTTCATGACCCACTCGATGCATGCGGACAGCGCTCTTCCTTCCGCCCCGCAGGTACAGCCGCCTCCGCCCCGTCCGTGGTGGCGGCACCCGGCCACCCACCTCGCCGCAGGCCTCGTCGTCCTCGCCCTCGGGACGGTCGCTGCCGTCCAGCTCACCGAGGCGCTCCAGCCGCTCGATCTGGTCTCCACGCCGTCGTGCACCAACGGCAACTATGTCGTGTCCTGGGGCCTGCCGGGTGACCACTACTACGGCGTGGACGTCCGCTCACCCAAGGACGCGGTGCAGCAGACATCCATCAATGGTACAAGGTCGTCGTCGTCCTCCGCGGTGACTGCCACCGGCGACGTCCGGGCCATTGTCGAAGTGGAAGGCGGTCGCGATCTGCTCGCCGGAACCCCGTCGCCGCTGGACGGGACGTGTCGCTGATTCCGATTTTTCTCCCGCAGGCTGTTGCGATAGAGTTTCTTCTCGCGCGCCGCTAGCTCAACTGGCAGAGCAGCTGGCTCTTAACTAGCGGGTTCGGGGTTCGAGTCCCTGGCGGCGCACGGCGACTGGATCGAAGCTTCCACCTTCGGCCCGGTCGCTTTTTCTTTCCGGCCGCAGGCAGGCCGATCGAACGCAGACGAAGGCCCCGCGGTTCACACCACGGGGCCTTCGCTTGCTGGCTCCTACTTCACGCCACCGGCTGTCAGACCGGCCACGATCCGGCGCTGGAAGATCAGCACGCCGATGATCAGCGGGACGGTGATGAGCACGCCGGCAGCCATGATCGTTCCCCAGGGGGTGTCATAGCCGTAGGCGCCGGTGAACTTCGACAGCGACACCACAGCGGTGTACATGCTCTGCTGCGTGCCGAAGGTGAGCGCGATCATGAACTCGTTCCAGACCGCGATGAAGGTGATGATCGCCGTCGTGAACACACCCGGTGCGGCCAGCGGAAGGATGATCTTCCGGAAAGCCTGTCCGGGGGTGCAGCCGTCCACCATCGCCGCCTGCTCGAGCTCGACCGGCAGCTGCCGGAAGAACGCGGTCAGGTTCCACACTGCCAACGGCAGGCCGAAGGACAGCGACGGGATGATCAGCGCCTGATAGGTGTTCATCCAGTTGATCGGCATCCACGGGTAGGCACCGGTGAACATCTTGAACAACGGGATCAGCAGCGTGATGCCGGGGAACATCGAGCAGGCGATGATGATCGACAGCACGAGGCCCTTCGCCCAGAACCGCAGCCGAGCCAGTGCGTAGGCACCGAGGATGCCCAGCAGCAGCGTCAGCAGGGTGGTGGTCAAGGAGACGATCACCGAGTTGAGCAGCGCCTGGCCGAAGCCGTTCTCCGGACGGAACACCGCCGGGTAGTTCTCGAACGACACCGGATCGGGCCAGAAGCTCGTCTCCCGGCCTTCGGTCGGCAGACGCAGCGAGGAGACGATCATCCAGTAGAACGGCGCGATGCAGTAGAGGACGATGAACGCCATGCCTGCGATGATCGCGATCTGGCTCGCCCAGTACTTGCCGCCTCGACGGGCTTGTTGAGGACAGCGAGCTCCTCAGCGGTCACATGGGACGCCGATGACGGTGTTGCCGTTGCGGTGCTCATTGCTGTCCCTCCCCACTGGTGATCGAGCTCTTGGCGAGCGGGCCACTACGGCGAGCCGCCTTGTTGAGTTCCTTCTGCTTCTTTCGTTGCGCGGTGAGCGCCCGGGATTCCTCGTCACCGATCACGTCGGCGCCGAGCAGCCTGACGAACAGGAATGCGACGATCACGATGTAGGCGAACAGCAGCAGCGAATAGGCCGCAGCAGCGCCGTAGCGAAGGGCGTTGTTCTCCACGTAGGCGAACATGGACATCGTCTCGACCGAGTACTTGCCTGGGCCGATCATGCCCCACGGCAGGTCGAACATGCGCATGGTGTCGAGCGTGCGGAACAGCACGGCGACCACCAGCGCAGGCTTGACCATCGGCAGCGTGATCTTGGTGAACTGCTGCCAGGCGTTCGCGCCATCCACGCGCGCCGCCTCGTAGACGTCCGCGGGGATCGTCTGCAGGCCGGCGAGGGTGAGCAGGCCGATGAACGGCGCCGTCTTCCAGACGTCGGCGATGATCACGGCCCATTGCGAATAGACGTTGTCGGCCAGCCACAGGATCTTCTGGTTGAGGATCACGTTCGCGATGCCGTTGGAGTCGAAGATCAGGCCCCACATGCGGGCGGACGCGATGGTCGGGATCGCCCACGGGATCAGGATCGCCGCGCGGACGAAGCCCTTGCCGCGGAAGGCCCGCGCCATGATCAGTGCCATCGCGACACCGAGGATGGTCTCGAGACCGACACACACGACGGTGAAGAAGGTCACGTTCCAGAAGGAGTTGACCAGCCGGTCCATCGATCCCCACACCCCGGAAACGGTCTGGGGATTGTTGAAGATGTCGGTGAAGTTGGCGAGACCGACGAAGGACTCGCCCTCCGGGATCAGGCCGGTGACCGGATCGACGGTTGTGGCCTTGAGAAAGACCGATTCCCGCAGCGAGAGCAGGATCGGGATGCCGACCACGAAAAGGATGACCAGCATGGTCGGTGAGATCAGGACCGCGGCCAGCGTTCCCTGACCGTCGCTCAACAGGTTCTTCTTGCGCTTCTCGGTAATGGGAGGCGTATTGCCGGCGAGCGTCGTTGCTACACCCTGGCTCATGCTTCCCCACCTCCTTTGCTTGAGATGAGACACCTCTCGGGGTCGCGGATCGACCCGCCACCCCGAGAGGTCCCGTTGGACGGTGGTGTTACTTCAGCAGCCCCTCGAGCTTGGTCTGCAGATCGCCGAATGCAGCAGCAGGTTCAACCTGCCCCTGCAGGGCGGAGTAGGTCGCGTCCTGGATGGCCAGGGTGACGTCGCCGTACTTGACTGCCTTCGGACGAGCCTTGGCCAGCTTGATCGACTCACCGAGGGTCGACAAGTACGGGAACTGCTTGTTCAGGGCAGCGTCGCCGTACAGGCTCTCGAGGATCGGTGCCAGCGAGCCCTTCTCGAGGAAGGTCTTCTGGATCGGCTCAGAGGCGATGAACTTGATGAAGTCACCAGCGGTGCCCTTGTTCTTGGTGAACGCGGAGATACCGATGTTGTGACCACCGAGGGTGGAGACGCCGGGGCCGGCCTTGCCGGGCAGCGGTGCAACCGCGAACTTGCCGACGATCTTGGAGGAGCCGTCGGTCTTGCTGGCGAGGTTCCAGACGTAGGGCCAGTTGCGGTGGAAGAGCAGCTTGCCGTCCTGGAATGCCTGACGACCTTCCTCTTCCTTCCACGTGATGGCGTCGGCCGGGATCATGCCGGACTTGAAGCCGTCGACCATCCACTGCAGGCCGGCGATGGCCTCAGGGGTGTTGACTGCGGGCTTGCCGTCAGCGGTGATGAACTCGCCACCGGCGGAGTTGACGGCCTCTGCGATGTTGCAGGTCAGGCCCTCGTACTTCTGGTGCTGGCCGGCGTAGCAGGACATGCCCTTCTGGTCGGGCAGGACCTTGTCGCAGGCTGCCTGCATCTCGTCCCAGGTCTTCGGCGGCTGGAGGCCGGCCTTGTCGAGGAGGTCCTTGCGGTAGTAGAGCATGGCGCCGTCGGAGCCCTGCGGGTAGGCGTACAGCTTGTTGAAGTAGGTCGACGCGTCAACGGCGCTCTTCAGCATGCCGGTGGTCGGGAACTTGTCGGCGGGCAGCTCCTGGAGGAAGCCGTTGGCCGCGAACTCGCTCGTCCACACGACGTCGACGGACATGACGCTGAACTCGCCGCTCTTGGCCTGTCCACGCTTGATCATGTCGGCGCGCTGCTGGTCAGCCTCGGGAGAGAGCTCAACGAAGGTGACCTGCTCGTTGGGGTGCGCCGAGTTCCATTGATCCAGAACGCCCTTCCACACGCCGGCAGTGTCCTTGCCCTGCGCGTAGGTGATCGGGCCGCGCTCGTCCCAGTTCACCCCACCGGCGGCGGAACCGCTGGCGCTGGGACTGGCGGACGAACTACACGCAGCAGTGACCAGCAGTGCCCCGAAGGTGGCAGCTGCTGCGAGCACGCGCCGCGTTGTGCGTGCATGAGACATAGAGTCCTCGCTTCTGAAATTGTGTCCCCCGCCTGGGGACCCTGACAGCACTCTAAGCAGGCCCGACCCCTTCTGTGCACTACCTTTCCCGGATTGTTATGAAGGTGAAGGCCAAAAGGCTCCGAATGTGGGAAATGAACCGATTCAGTTGGGTTGAATCGGTTCAGAATTCGCAAGTCGGACTAGGTAAATCGACCTACCTCGAACTTTCGTGCCTTCATGGGCCAAGTGCGCAGGGCCCTGGCGTGGGAAGTTTCAGCGGCCTTTGAGGATCGACCGGACGACCAGAATGAACGTGACAGCACCACCGGCTGCTGCGGCGAGAAGGGCCACTCGCTCCGTGCGCAGGTTGCCCCGCTCATCGACCACCTGGGCCTTGGCCTGCTCGAAAGTGCCTTCCGCGAAGGCGCGGGCGTCGGCGACGGTGTTGGCGACGATCGCCTTCGGGTGCACCTGGTTGATGAGGCTCTCGACGTTGCCGGCCAGCCGCTGCCTCGCGGCCTCGATGTCGGCCTCGATGTCCTCCCGGGTCCGCACGATCGGGTCTGCCATTGTTACCTCCAACGTCGCCACTGCTGCCTGTTCGGCCCAGCCTATGCCGCGTCCACCGGCGGCGGCAGCCAACCGGCCACGGTCGTCTGGGTGGATTAGGGTTGGGGCATGACCCAACTTCATCCCGGCGACACCGCCCCAGCCTTCACCCTGTTGGACGCCGACCAGCGCCCGGTGTCCCTGAGTGGCTTTGCCGGCGGACGGGTCATCGTCTACTTCTATCCGGCCGCCATGACCCCGGGGTGCACGATCCAGGCCGTCGACTTCGACGCAGCCCTGCGCGACCTCGCCAAGGCCGGCTACCAGGTGGTGGGCATCTCCCCCGACAGCCCGGAGAAGCTGGCCCGCTTCCGCGAGATGGAGCACCTCGGCTTCCCGCTGCTGGCCGACCCGGACCGCGAGGTCCTGCAGGCCTACGGCGCCTACGGTTCCAAGACCCTCTACGGCAAGGCGGTGGAGGGCGTGCTGCGCTCGACGTTCATCGTCGACGTCGACGAGGACGGCACCGGCAAGGTCGCCCTCGCGCAGTACAACGTGCGGGCCACCGGGCACGTCGCCAAGCTGCGCCGCGACCTGGGCGTGTGATCCTCAGGCAGGTTTGACGTCGGGCCGCCAGGACCGCGAGCCGGCGAAGCTCCGGCGGGCCAGCGAGTCGAGCACGTCGCTCGCACCGGAGACGATGAGGTGCTCGCCTGGGGAGACCACACGCTCGTCGGGCGGGTTGGGCTCGTAGTCACCGGGAGCGTGCAGCATCGCGAGGGTGAGGATGCCGCGCTGCCGTAGCTGGCCGATCGTCTGGCCGGCAAGGGGCCCGTCCGCCAGCGCCTCGACCTCCTCCATGGTGAACGCCATGCCGCCGGGAGTGAGGGCGGCGTCGATGAACTCGATGACGCCCGGACGGAGTGCGAGGTTCACGATCCGCCGTCCGGCCATGGTGTACGGCGAGACCGCGCGGTCGGCACCGGCCTGGATCAGCTTGGAGATGACGTTCTCGGCGCCGGCGCGTCCGACGATGAACAGGCCGGGGTTCAAGGAGCGTGCCGTGAGGGTGACGTAGACATTCTGGGCGTCGGAGTCGATCGCGCTGACAAGGCCTTTCGCCCGCTCGACGCCGGCTGCGCGCAGGACTTCCTCTGTTGCACCGTCGCCGTGGATGACCAGGTAGCCGTCACCCTCTGCGCGCTGCAGGGAGTCCTCCTTGACGTCGATGACGACGACCTTGTTGTCGTCCTCGACCAGCTCGCGGGCCACCATCGCCCCGACGCGGCCGTAGCCGCAGACGACGAAGTGCCCGCTGAGCTGGTCGATGCTGCGCTTCATGCGCTTCGCCTTTCTCCTGCCGCTGGCCACGTCGGCCATCACGTTCTCCGCAACGACCCCGACGGTGCCGAAGATCACGCCGATGGCCGACAGCGCCATCAGCATCGTCCAGATCTTCCCCGGCAGGTCGAGCTCGTGCACTTCCCGGAAGCCGACGGTCGTCATGGTGGTGACCGCCATGTAGAGGGAGTCGAAGAAGCTCCAACCCTCGAGCACCATGTAGCCGAGGGCCCCCAGCAGGGCAAGCCCGCAGACGGCGAGCACCCAGCCCAGTACTGGCCGCGCGGTTCGGGTCGTTCCCGCTGGCGCGGGAGCCCCTGCCGAGCGCGGGTAGCCTCACGGCAGCAGCCTATGGCCGCACCGGCCCTTGGCTAGTGGGAACGGTGAAATCCACGATCGGCGCCGAGCGTGCGTGTGGACTCGTGACAACACCCATGCATGCGATTCGTAGCTCTGTTCGATTAATGTCAGTGGTGGGTGTTTGACTTGTTCCATGGAGCTTCAGACTGTCTCCGGCGACGCGGGTGTTGGACGGGATCAAGGGCAGCCTTGACGGGTTCGACGCCGGCCTGGCTGGGCGTGGTGAGCGGCTGGAGTGTGCCCAGCTGGCACGGCGCGCTGGCCTCGCGGTTGACGGCCGTTGTCGGCGGTGCTGCTGGCGAAGGCTGATGCCGCCGCAGGAGTCGCTGCAGCAGGCCGGGACCCCGACCACGTCGTGGCTGACGGTGCAGGGCGGCCTGTCGAAACGGGAAGCCGCCGGCATGCTGCACCAAGCCAAGGAGCTGGCCGAGCATCCTGACGTGGCGCAGGCCGCGGCGGCGGGACGGATCAGCGTGAACCAGGCCCGGGCGATCGGCACCGTGCTCGGCGGGTTGGACGAGCTGGACGAGACCCAGCAGGCGCAGGCGGAAGCAGTTGCTGCTGGATATGGCGGGCAGCCTGGACGCCGACCGGTTGGCGAAGGCCACCGCCGCAGGTGTTGGCGCAGGTCGCACCGGCGCAGGCCGACGAAACCCTGGAACGGCGCCTGCAGCGCCAGGCCGAAGCGGCGCAGCGGAACCGGTCGTTGGTGTTCCGCCGGGACGGGAACGGCTCGGTCCTGTTCACCGGCAGCCTGCCCCTGATCGACGGCGAAGCCTGGATCGCCCAACTGGATGCCTACACCGAATCGAAGCGCCGCACCGCCCTGGAGGAACGCGACCCGGCCGGTACCGGGCTGACCCCGGAACAACGCCGGGCCGATGCTCTGATCGCGATGATCCTGCACCACACCCAAGGCCGCCGCGCCCCGAAGGTGGGTGGTGACCGGCCACGGATCGTGGTCACCGTCGACTACAGCAAACTGCTCGCCGACGCGACCGGCGCCGGGCTGATCGGGGACGGGGAACCGCTCAGCGCCGGGGACCTGCGCCGGGTGTGCTGCGACGCCGACCTGCTCCCCGCCGTCCTCGGCGGGCCCAGCACCGTGCTCGATGTCGGCCGGGACCACCGGCTGGTACCCGCCGACCTGCGCGCAGCGCTGGTGCTGCGGGACGGGGGGTGTGTGTTCCCCGGCTGCCACGCCCGCCCCACCGAATGCGAAGCCCACCACATCATTCCGTGGTGGCACGGCGGCGTGACCGCCCTGTCGAACCTGGCCTTGTTGTGTCACCACCACCACGGCCTGCTCGAACCCGCCCGCTACAGCGTCCGGGACCAATGGCAGATCCGGATCGCCGCCGACGGGATCCCCGAAACCATCCCGCCCCGACGCTGCGACCCCCACCAACAACCATTACGCCACGCCAGACACCACACCGGCCAAGACCCCGGCACCGCCCGAGGCCAACCCACCCACCAACTCGCCAGCTGACGGCTCAGGAGGTTGGCTGTGTAGGAATGTGGTGGCTGAGCCCGACGAAGCCGCCGGGATCTGATGGCTGAGCCCGACGAAGCCACCGGTCTGAGCCGACGGAGCCCCCGGGCTGATGGCTGAGCCTGACGAAGCCCCGGCAAACCTTGGCGCGCTCAGACGATGGTTCCAGACTGGAAACCACCGTCAACGATCGTGACCTCGATGGAGGTGCCCGGGTCGGCGGAGCTTGTCGCTACTCGCACGGTGTGACGCCCCTCGACGGGGACGCGGCGGGAGGATTCGCCGTTCCAGCGGGCGAAGGCCGTGGCGCCGATGGTCGCAGATGCCTCCACCACCTGGCCGGCGGCCACCGGCACGCGCTGCACGTGAACGAGCTCGGCGGCCTGGCCCGCAACCTCGGCGTAGCACTGCACCACGTGGACGGTGTCCCGGTCACCGAGGTTCGCGATCGAAAGGCTCAGGTCTGAGCTCTTCGCCGACCACGCCGACGGCCGTGACGGTGCAGGTGGTCGGTGCGTAGCCGAGGCCATGCCCGAACGCGAAGAGCGCGCCGTGCTCGCGGACTCCGGGCGCCCGGTACCCGATGCCGCCATCTGCGTCGTAGTCGAGTTCCGTGGGAGCGGTCTCCGGACCGTGGTCGCCGCCAGGCAGGTCCCTTCGGGAGCGCGGGAACGTGAGCGGCAGTCGTCCGCCGGGCTCGGCGTCACCGAAGAGGACCGCGGCGAGCGCCGCACCGAAGCGCTCCCCCGGATACCAGGCCTGCACCACCGCTGCCACGTCGTCGAGCCACGGCATCAGCACAGCGCCGGGCGTGTTCAGCACGACCACCGTGCGCGGGTTGGCTGCGGCCACCAGCCTGCACGAGCTTGTCCTGGTCGCCGGGCAGGGAGAGCGAGTCCCGGTCCATGCCCTCACCGCAGGCCGCGTTCACCAGCACCACCGCGGCGTCGCAGCCGGCCGCCGCCTCGACGGCTCGCTCGATCAGGTCGTCCGGGGGCTGCCAGCCGAGCCGGATCGTCGGGCCGAGACCCATCGGCGGGATGACGATCGCCGGTCCCGGCTCGAAGTCGATCTGCAGCAGGGCCGGCACGTAGGCCTCGAGGTCGACGACCACCTGCATCGGGTAGCGCGGGCCATGGATGAACTGCTCGAGCTCCCGCGCGCCGACCATCACCTGCTCGCCGTCGAGCGTGACGCTGGCGCGGCCGCCGAAGGTGAGGCTGAGGCGGTGCGCGCCGGTGGTGTCGCTGGTCAGCCGGGCGCGCCAGCGACGCGGCCAGCGGCCGACGGCATCGGCCGGTGTCACCGTGTGGTCGATCAGGGGCGCGGTTTCGGTCCAGGCACGCCCGTCGGCATCGACGTACTCGCACCTCGACGCCTGGGCCGGAGCCGTCAGGCAGGATGAACGCCGACGCGGGGACGAGGGGCAACGGCACGTCGCCGAGCGAGCCCTGGGACACCTCGACACGACGCTCCCCTGCGCGGGCGAGGATGCCGGCCGCCGGGGTGCTGACGCGGCCGTCCACGAGGCTCGACCGCGGCCGAGCCGCCGGTGACGAAGATGGCGTCGCTGCCGCTCGGGCCGATCACGGCGATCGAGGTGACGTCGTCACCGAACGGCAGGGCGCCGTCCTCGTTGCGCAGCAGGACCGTGGCTGCGATCGCGCAGCGCTCGGCCAGTGCCAGGTGCTCGGGTGTCGACGGCCCTTCGTCAGGCTCAGGGAGCGGTGGTCAGGCTTCAGGCCCTTCGTCAGGCTCAGGGAGCAGGAGGCCACCGATCAGGGCACGGACGAGGTTCGTGATCAGGGCTGTCACCACGTCCGCGGGTGCGGCGGCCACCATCTCGGCCGTGCGTCCACCGGCTCCGCCCAACGCGCCGAGGTCGAGCCCTGCGGCGAGGGCCAGTTCGGGGTCGCGGACGGCGAAGAGGAAGTCGGGGCAGTAGAAGCCCTGCCAGCCCCACTGCTCCCGCGGGATGGCAAGGATCTCTGCGCTCTCGCAGGCGTACGCGCCGTTGATGCGGTTGTAGGAGCCCATCATCGACCAGGCACCTGCCTGGATCGCCGCCTCGAAACGGACGCAGGTACGCGTCCTGGAGCACGGCCGGCGAGACACCTTCACGTCCATCGAGTCGCCGCGGTCCGTCGCCGAGGCCGTAGCCGGTGCGGCGGTCCTCGCCGTTGTAGGCCACGAAGTGCTTCAGCTGGGCGATGACGTGCTGCGCCTGGAGCCCGCGGACGTGGGCTGCGCCGAGCAGCCCGGACAGGTACGGGTCCTCACCGAGGGCCTCGGGGATCCGCCCGGCCCGAGGGTCGCGGGCGAGGTCGAGGGTCGGTCCGAGCACGACGGTGTAGCCGGCGTCCCGCGCCTCCGCGCCGACGGCCGCCCCGTAGGCCTCGGCAAGTTCCTCGTCGAACGTCGCGGCGAGGGCGATGCCGGCAGGGAAGGCGGTCGCGCCCTCGACGTCGCGCAGGCCGGTGCCGGAGTCGACGTAGTGCGGCACCGGCAGTCCCCTGCTGGTCAGCGCAGTCGAAGTCGCCGAGGGCGATGGCCACCCGCTCCCCGGCGTCGAGGTCGGAGACGAACGCCTCGACCCGCTCCTCGAGCGGCAGCCCCGCGTCGAGCCAGGCAGAGCCCACCTCAGACCGCCCGGGACGCGTTCAGCTGGGCAAGGCTGGTCTCCACCTCGCCCTGGACGTCCGGCGCGATCAGGCTGAACGAGCCGAACAGCGGCTGGTTCGGTATCCACGCCGTCCGCCGGTGGAACTCCTTGCCCACCGACAGGGCTCATCCGGTTGAAGGCAGCCATCACCGTCTCGTACGCCTCCGGGTCGTCCATGATCGCTGCCAGCGAGGTTGCCGTCGTCACCTCGGCCGGAGCGGGCACGGGCGCCACCTCCACCGTCCACTCGTGGCGGCCGGCCACCACGGTGAAGGGCTCCGTGCCGGGCAGCCGCACCACGGCGCTGGTGCTGGCCGGGACGAGAGCGCGCACCACGATCTGGTCGCCGTCGCGGCGCCACTCCACCTCCGCGGTGCCGTACGGGGTCTCGTGCCGGGTGCTGGCCCAGTCGAGTCCCGGCAGCGGCTGGGGTGCGATCTCGAGCGTGCGGTAGCCCGGCTCCGCCGGAGCGAGGCCCGCGACCACCCGGTGCATCCAGTCGGCGACCGCGCCGAGGGCGTAGTGGTTGAAGCTGGTCATCTCGCCGGGGTTGATCGAGCCGTCCTCGAGCATCGAGTCCCAGCGCTCCCAGATGGTGGTGGCACCCATGGTGATCGGGTACAGCCAGGACGGGCACTCGGTCTGCTGCAGCATCCGTCCGGCCTGGCGCAGGTGACCGGTGTGGGTCAGGGCGTCGGTGACCAGCGGGGTGCCGACGAAGCCGGTGCTGATCCGGTAGCCGTCGCGACGCACGAGCCAGGCCAGCCGCTCCCCCATCCGGTGCGCGGAGCTCGCCGGTCGGCGATGCCGAACTCGATCGCGAGCGCGTAGGAGGTCTGGGCGTCGGAGAGGATCCGTCCGGCCGGGGTGACGTACTCGGCCAGCCAGGCCGCGCGCACCTTCTCCGCGACGTCGGCGTAGAACCCGGCGTCGGCGTCGTTGCCGAGCACGCCGGCGATGCGGGCCAGCACATCGGCGGAGCGGAACAGGTAGGCGCTGGCGACCAGGTCGGGATCGGCCTTGGCCTTGGCCGGAAGGTCCGGCGGTGCGTCCGGGTCGACCCAGTCGCCGAACTGGAAGCCGCCCTCCCACAGGTAACGGTCGCCGGCGATCGCCAGCAGCTGGTCGACCCAGCCCTTCGCGGACGGGTACTGCGCTGCGAGCACGCCGACGTCGCCGAACCGCTGGTACAGCACCCAGGGCAGGATCGTGGCCACGTCACCCCAGGCCGCGGCCGGCACCTTGGCCGAGTCGAGCACGTCGGGGACGATGAACGGGACGCCGCCGGCGGCCTCCTGCTCCAGGGCGAGGTCGACCAGCCAGGAGGCGAGGAAGCCGTCGCAGTCGTACAGGTAGGACGCGGTGGGGCTGAACACCTGGATGTCGCCGGTCCAGCCGAGCCGCTCGTCGCGCTGGGGGCAGTCGGTGGGCAGGTAGAGGAAGTTGCCGCGCATGCCCCACACCACGTTCTCGTGCAGCTTGGTGACCATCGGGTCGGAGCAGTCGAACCAGCCGGTGCGCACCATGTCGGAGCCGATCACCTCTGCGGTGATCGCGGCCGGGTCGAGCTCGCCCGGCCAGCCGGAGACCTCGGCGTAGCGGAAGCCGTGGAACGTGAAGCTGGGCGCCCACTCCTCCACGCCGTCACCGGCGAGGGTGTAGGTGTCGGTGGCCTTCGCCACCCGCAAGCGGGCGGACGCCGAGCTCGCCGTCCTCGAGCACCTCGGCGTGCCGCAGCGTGACGACGTGCCGGCCTCGCCGGAGACGCGGATGCGCAGCCGCCCGACGAGGTTCTGCCCGAAGTCGAGCAGGGTCGCCCCGGACGGCGAGGTGATGACCTCTGCCACGGGCACCTCCTGGGTCACGCGCACCTCCGGGGAGGTACGGGCGCCCGGCACCGGGCCGGACGGCACCACGCCGCGCGGCCACCCAGCCGGAGGCGTCGAAGCCGGGCTCGGCCCAGCCGGCGAGGTTCCGGCGCGCGTCGAAGGCTCTCACCGAGGTAGATGCCGGCCTCGACCCAGGGCCCGTCGCCGGAGGCCTGCCAGTCGCGGTCCGGTGGTCGACCCAGGTGCTGGTGCCGTCGGCGTACTCCAGCAGGAGCTGCCCGGCGAACGACGGCTGCTCGCCGTAGAACGGCTTGGCGAGGCCCTGGAAGCCGAAGCTCTCGGTGTACCAGCCGCCGGTGAGCGCCACCCCGATCGCGTTGCGTCCGGGCGCGAGCGACGGCGGTGACGTCCGTCGTCTCGTGCACCAGCCGGTACTGGTACGGCGTCCAGCCGGGCTTGAGCAGCTGGTCGTCGACCGGCCGGCCCGTTCACCTCGGCCTGGTAGACCCCGAGCGCCGTGGCGTACAAGGTGGCCCGGACCAGACCGGGCGCCACGTCGAACTCGTGCCGCAGCAGCACCGGCTGAGCGTGCCGTGACGGGTGCCGGCAGCCCGATGAACGGTGCCTGCCACTCGCCCTCGCCCAGGAAGGCCGCCACCACCGGGTGCTCCGCGCTCCACGCCGACCAGCCGTCCACACCCTGGGTCGCGCACCCGCAGGCTGCCGCGCTGCCGCGGCGCCAGGTCGGCGAACGGCCACGCGACCAGGACGGAGGCGTCCCCGTCCACCTGGAAGTTCACCGTGCGCGCGCCGTCGTCCCACGCGAGCTCCGCAGCCAGCTGTCGCCAGCCGGGAACGTCACTGCGGGTCACCCAGGACACCCGTGGGCCTGGGACGGCGACGGCGGGCGAATCCTGCCGGTATTCCAGCCGGACGGAGTCGACAGCGGAGGTCATGAACAGTGCCTTTCGAAGTGGAGCGGATCAGCCCTTGACGGCGCCGGAGGTCATGCCGGCCACGATCTGGCGGTTGAAGAAGATGTACATGATCAGCATCGGGATGGTGATCACCAGGATGTTCGCGAACAGCAGGTTGTAGGTCGTCTGGCACTGGCTCTGGAAGTTGAACAGCGTCAGCTGGACCGTGGCGTTCTGGCTGCCGGGCAGGAAGTACAGCGGGTTCTGGAAGTCGTTGAAGATGAAGATCGACTGCACGACGATGATGGTGACGATCACCGGACCGCAGCAGCGGGAAGATCACCCGGAAGAACAGCGTGCAGCGGGCCGGCGCCGTCCATGATCGCCGCCTCGTCGAGTTCCCGCGGGATGGTGGCGATGAAGGCCCGCATGGTCAGCACGGTGAAGGCCAGCCCGAAGGCGACCTCGATCAGGATCAGGCCGGGCAGGGTCTTGAACAGGTCCGCAGGCACTGCATCACCCAGATGGTCGGCACGACGGCCGGCGGAATGATCAGCCCGGCCAGCACCAGGGTGTTGATCAGCGGGTTCAGCCGCGACTTCCGGCGGTCGAGGACGTAGGCGATCATCGCGCCGAAGACCACCAGCAGCGTGACGCTGGCCACCGTCAGGATGGTCGAGTTGATGAACGCGATGATCAGCATGTAGTCGCGGGCCTGGAACACCTCGACGAGGTTCTCCCAGAGCTGGAAGTGGGTCGGCCAGGAGAACTCGAGCAGGCTGGCCTCGTTGGTGTCCTTCGCAGCCATGGTGAAGATGAAGGCGAACGGCACGAGGAACAGGCCGGTGGTGACGAGGATCCCGATGAGGCCGATCAGCCAGCGGGTGGGCTTGCGCATGGCGTTCACAGCACGGTCTCCTTCGAGTTGAGCCAGCGCGACAGCGGGTAGATGATCGCGGTGACGACGATGAACAGGATCACGTTGCCGGCGGTGGACAGGCCGTAGAAGCCGGCCTGGTACTGCTTGTAGATCACCGAGGCGATCACGTCGGAGGCGAAGCCCGGCCCGCCCTGGGTCGTCGTCCAGATCAGGTCGAAGGACCGCAGGCCGCCGATCAGCGACAGGATGATCACCGTCGACGTGGCCGGGAAGCACAGCGGCAGGATGATGTGGCGGAACATCTGCCAGGAGCTGGCGCCGTCGACCCGGGCGGCCTCGAAGTACTCGTTCGGGATGGCGGCGATGCCGGCGATGTAGATCAGCGTCGCCAGCCCGACGCCCTTCCAGACGTCGATCGCCGCCACCGAGAGCAGCGCGATGTTCGGGTCGGTGAGCCAGCCCGGGCCGTCGGTGCCGGTGATCGAGCTGATCAGCTTGTTCACGATGCCGTGGAACGGGTCCAGCAGCACCTGGAAGGTGATGCCGACGCCGACGGCGCTCACCAGCACGGGGAAGAAGATGACCGAGCGCAGGTAGCCGCGGGCGATGATCGGCGCGCTGAGCAGCACGGCGAGCAGCATGCCGAGCACGACCTTGGCGCCGGAGGTGACGAAGCCGTAGATCAGGGTGTTCTTGCAGCGACCCGATCAGGCCGGGCTCGGTGAAGAACAGCACGAAGTTGTCGAAGCCGATGAACGTGGCCTTGAACAGCGTCCAGCGGGTGAAGGCGAAGTAGAAGCTGAACACCGTCGGCACGATGAACAGCGCGAGGTAGATCACCGCCGCCGGGAATGTAGAACCAGAGCGGGTAGCTCTTGTCGACGTGCTCTGCGGAGGCGCGTGGGGCCTTGCGCACTGGCCACCTGCTGGCCGTCGCGGGAGGACGTGATGGAGCTCATGGTGGGCGCCGTCTGGGCTGTCAGGCGGCGGCGGCGCTGGCCGCCAGGGATCGGGGTGTCCGGTGGGGGCCGAGTGCCCGGCCCCCACCCGGTCAGGTCACCAGCCTTCGAGGCCCAACTGCTGGGCCTGCTTCTTGACGTCCTCGTCGTAGCGCTTGGCGCCATCGGCGGCCGAGCGTGATGCCGGAGCCGACCTCGACGGTGATCTTCTCCAGGTTCGGGCCCTTGATCGGGGACAGGAACTCCAGCGCCGGCGCTGACGTTGCCGTCGGTGTAGAAGTTCTGCAGGTCGGTCACGGCCGCCGGCAGGCCGTCGGGCAGGGTGCAGCCCTTGACCAGGTACGGACCGGACGGGCGCGATGGCCTTGGTCTGCGCGTCGCAGGCTGCCGGGGTGGCGACGAAGGCGAGGAACTTCTTGGCCGCGTCGAGCTTGGCGCCGGTCGTGGTGGTGGGGATGTAGAGCGCCGCCGGCGTCCAGACGGTCAGGCGCGTTCTTGGCGGCGTCGTCGCCGGGCTGGGCGAAGAAGCCGATGTCGTCCTTGGCCGTCGCGGACATCGCGCGAGTAGGCGCCGATCACGAAGGTCAGCATCGGGTACTGGGCGCCGGTGCCCTTGACCAGCGTCTGCAGGCCCTGGGAGTTCTTCGCCGAGGCGAAGTCCTTGTTCAGGTAGCCGGCCTTCTTGACGTCCTCGAGCCGCTGGAAGCCCTTGATGCGCGGGCTCGTCGCGTACTTGGCCTGGTTGGCGGTGTACTTGGCGGCCCAGTCGGGCTGCGCGGCGGCGACGTTGGCGAAGTCGGCGAGCACGAACAGCTGCGAGGTCCAGGTGTCGCCGTAGGTCTGGATCACCGGATCGATGCCGGCGGCCTTGATCTTGGCGTTGTTGGCCATGAACTCGGCCCAGGTCTTGGGAACCTGCAGGCCGAGCTTGGCGAAGATCTTCTTGTTGTAGAGGATGCCGCCGCCGGTCGCCTGGCCGAACGGGACGCCGTAGACCTCGGTCCCCGAGGTCACGAGGTCTTGAACGACGGCTCGATGCTGCCCATGTACGGCTCGTTCGTCAGCGGCACGATGTTCTTGGCCGGGTCGAGGGCGGCCATCAGCGAGCCGGAGTTGTACTGGAAGACGTCGGCCATGTCGCCGGTGGCGAGCTTGGTCTTGACGATGTTGTCGCCGTCGGCGCCCTGCGCACGGGTGTCGAGCTTGACCGTCACGCCGGAGTTGGTGGCGTTGAAGGCGTCGATGACGGCCTGGGCGGGCTTGACGGTGGAGTCGGAGTTGTCAGCCAGCAGGGTGATGGTGACGTTGCCTGCAGCGGAACCGGAGGCTGAACTGCTGCTCGCTGTGCCCAGTGAACCTGCGGAGCACGCGGAGAGGGTGATGGCGCCGACCGCGAGGCCGGCAACCAGGCCCAGGTGGGCCTTCTTTGGCAGTGACACTTCTTTGTACCTCCTGGTTGTGGAAGCCACGGGCGTGGCTGCCGGTTACTTGGGTTGTCCTTACGGGCGTGTGACCCGTGGCTCTGGTGCGCTCCCCGACACGGGTGCTGTGGTGTTGCGGGCCATCAGCTTCGGAGTGATGACCTCGTGGACCGGCGTCGGTGCGGCCGGCGATGCGCTCCAGCAGCAGGCGGACGACGATCTCGCCCATCCGGGTGCCGGACTGGTTGATGCTGCTCATCGACACCAGCGGGTGGGCGGCGATGTCGGTGTCGTCGTAGCCGATGACCGAGACGTCTGCGGCGCTGAGCCCCAGTTCCGCGATCGCCTGGAGCACGCCGAGGGCGAGCTCGTCGTGGCCGGCGAAGATCGCCGTGGGGCGGTGCTCCTCGCGGAGCAGCTCGCAGCGACGTCTCGCGTGCGCCCACCTCGTTCGGCTCGACGTGCACGACGCGTGCGCGGTCCTCGAGCCCGAGCTCTGCCATCGCGAGCTCGTAACCGCGGGACCGGACGGCGTGCGGGGCTGTGGTCAGGTGGTCCTCCGCCTCCGGGTTGATCGTCAGGTGGACGATGTCGCGGTGCCCGAGGTCGTAGAGGTGACGGACGGCGAGGCGTGCGCCCTCGATGTCGTCGTCAACGATGGTGTCGTAGAAGACCGAGTCGTCGTGGCGGCCGAGCATCACCAGCGGCGTGCGCTGTGCGAGGTCCTCCAGCCACTCCGGCGCCACCGCCGGCGAGATGGCGAGGATCCCGTCCACCTGGCGGTCGGCGAGTACCTCGATCGCCTGGGGTCCACCGTCGTGGTTCGGTCCCGCCGGGGCGATGATCAGCTGGTAGCTGGTGCCGGCGAGGGCGCCGGCCGCCCCGGTGATGATCTTGGGGAAGAAGTGGTTGTTGATGGTCGGGATCTCGATGCCGATCGTGTAGGACGAGCCCCGCATCGCCCGGGCCGAGGCCCGGGGCCGGTAGCCCAGTTCCGTGATGGCGGCCTGCACCCGGGCGCGCATCTCGTCACTGACGCCGTAGGCGTCCCGGATGACCTTCGAGACCGCCGCCCGGGAGACTCCGGCCGTGCGCGCAACGTCCTCAATGGTGATCGAGCGCTTGGCCTGGGTGGTCACGGGGACTCCTCATCGAGTTCGTAGAACGGTCTACACTTTCCAGAACAAGAATCTACGTCGTTCGTAGAGCGATCTACAAGGTGTCAGCGCGAACAGTTTTGGTAACGATTCAATAACGGGGTCGGCGCACCTGCGTCGACAAGTAGCCGTCGATCTGGCCTCAGCCGACCGTGCCGCCGAGACCCTGCCGATCGGGGCTGAGCGCGGTCCGCACCAGCTCGGGCGAGGCCCATGCGCTCTCGACGAGGGCGACCAGTTGCCGCTGGATCGCCAGCAACGCCGCGTCCCGCTCGTCCGGTAGGTCGTGCACCAGGTCGGCGACCAGCGCCGTGACCCGCCTGCTCACCTGCGGCTGGTTGAACCCGCACAGGACGACCTCCAGCAGGGCAAGATCGACAACGTCCGCCCAGGTCGGGGCACGAAGCACCACCTCGGAGTGGCCGTCGACGATGCGCCGGGTTCCCAGTCCCAACCCGCCGATGACGCGCAGCACGCCTTCGATCTCGTCAAGGGCCCGCACGGCTGTCGTCGGGTCGTTCACACCGGGAGAAAGGGCCCGGACGGCGACGTCGACCAGCAGGCGGAGCGAGTAGAACGGGTCGTGACGCAGCGACCGCTCGCGGTCGACGACGACCGTCCAGCCCAGCCCCTGCAGCACCCCGGCCGGGACGGGCTCATCGGCCGACACCCGGATCACCGGCGTGCCGACCGTCACCGCGTCACCCACCTGGATCAGCAGGGCGACCTTCAGGTGATGACGGCGGGCGATGGCGATGACGGCCCTCGCGTCGATGGCGACGGTCTGCCCTGCCCTGCTGCTGCGCACCAGTTGGCGTCTCACCGGTTGCACTGTCCGAGGCCGGGAGCTCGACCCCTGCCGGCGCTGCGAGCCGTCGTGCGAACAGGCGGCGGGCCCGGCCGCCGAGCGCGCTGAGCACAGCGTCGACCCTGACCCTGCTGCCGACCGAGTGCAGCAGCACGATGAAGGCAATGAGGCTTGCGAACAGCAGGCCCACCGCAACGAGGACGGTCAGGTCGGGGGTGAAGTCCGCCCGTCCCGCCAGAGCTCACGTCAAGGAGACCGAGGAAGGTGAAGGTGATGGTCGCGAGGAAGATGGCGAGGATGTGCCGGGTGGACTTCGCCCGCAGGAAGTACGACACCGTGCGCGGCGAGTACTGGCTGGAGCCGAACTGGAGGATCAGGACGACGAAGGAGAACACGAAACCGGTGAAGGTGATCATGCCGCCGCCGATGGCCGACAACAGCTGGGAAGCCTGCGCCGCAGCGATGAACTGGAACGTGCCACCGGCGTCGGCGATCCGGTCGTCGATGTCGCTGACGAGGACGCTGAGGATCGTCCCGCCGACCACCCCGCCGCAGCGGGACCACCCAGAACGCGCGCTCCCACCAGAGCCGCAGCCGTACCCAGCTGAATGCACCCAACTCCCCGACCACCTTCCCCCCGTGCCCTCGGCTACGGAATCGCGCCGTACGCCCTTGCCTTGCGGATCAGTTCGGCCCGGGAATCGGCGCCGAACTTCTCCCGCAGCGTGACGACCTGCTTGCGCACAGTGTTCACCGACACCTGCAGTTGGCGCGCGATCTCCGGCACGGTCACCTCCGTCGCCAGCATCGGCAGCAGCACCAGCTCACGCTCGGTGAGGCGGAGCGGACGCACTCCCCGCTCGCCGGAGTCGTTGAGGTCTGCGAGGCTTCTCGAGCATCTCGGCGAAGTTGGGCTCCTGACCCAGTTCCGGCGCGCAGAGCTCGATCATCGCGTCCCGTGCCGGCTTGGGGAGCACGGCGATCGGCACGAAGTTCTCGCGTCGCGAGCAGATGACGCATCTCCTTGATCGCCGCCGCCCGAAGGTCGGCGTCGCTCCTGCGGGCGAGGAGGGACGCAGCGGCCTTGACGATCAGGAGCAGGTGCCGGTCGACGAGCCCACGACCCTCGTCGTAGGCGCCGGCGTCGGCGACCCGGATCGCCAGGTCGAACTGACCGGCCCACAGGTGGATCCGCGCCTGCGGCAGCAGGCGCAGGCCCTCCGGCAGGTGCTCGATACTCGCCGTCGCCGCGCCGAACGCGCCGGACTTGGTGAGCAGGAGCATCCGTGCCCTCCCGAGAACGGCGGCACCCAGCATCTCGTCCTGCTCGCGCGTCACCCGCGACCGTTGGGCGACCTCGGCAGACAGTCTCTGCATGCCGTCATCCAGGTCGCCCCACAGCCCATCCCGGAAGCCTCCGAGGGCCGCGCGCATCGCCCAGACCCCTGCGAACGCTGCATCCTCCGGCGGGATCTGGGCAAGGGAGTGTTCGACGGCTTCGCGATCCAGTCGGCGCAGGGCCTGGTTTCCCTGCGCAAGGAGCGAGTAGGCCTCGCCGAGCCCGCGCATGCCCCGCACCCCGAGCGGATCGGTGATCCGCTCGACGGGGACGACCTGAGGCGCAGCGGCGTCCCCCATGGACACGCTGAGGGCCAGCGCCTCAACGCCCCGGGCGAGCACTCGCACCTGTTCCACGTCGGCGAGGATCATCGCCCATCGCGCCTCGCTGATCGCATCCAGCGGGAAGGCCCTGAACAGGGCGATCTGGGCCGACATGACCCGGAAGAGGGCCTGCGTGCGCCGATCGGGGCCGCGGCCCTCCCGCGAACGGGCATCGATGAAGGCCTCGACCTCCTCCTTGGTGCGCCAGGCAGCCTCGAGCGCCTGCCCGGGGCGGGACGACGGTTGCCTTCGCTCGCCCAGCATCCGGAAGGTACCGGCGTACACCGCGGTGTCGGTGTCCTCGCGCGTCGACCAGTTGGCGTGCAGCATGGCGGAGTCGAGCATGAGGGCGTGCCGGGAGGGTCTCCGCGCCCGTGTGGCTCGCGGCGGCGAGTGCTGACGCGGCTGCGCTGGCCGACCAGGTGAGCACCGGGCGAGCAAGCCGCGCTTCGATCGGGAGGTCGCGGAAGAGCGCGAGGAGTTCCTTTGTCTGCAGTTCGCTGTGGACGTTGAGCCGGATCCAGGCCTCCTCGACCATGTCCCAGCGGCCGAGGTCGCGCGCCCAGACGGCGATGTCGGGCGCGACGTAGGGGTCCTGTTCGGGCGACCAGCTGTCCACCAGCGTTGCCCGTAGCGCCTCGCGCCCGCCGATGCCATCGAGACCCGGCCTCGAGGGGAGCCGCCCACTCGGGGCGGAACACGAGTGTGTCGGGCCGGGGACCGGGGTCGACGAGTCCCGCGGCCGTCGCCGCAACGAGGAAGCGCGCCCAGTCGGCGACCACGCCGAGGCAGCGCAGGGTCATGGTGAACCGCTGCTCATCGACCACCGACCACAGGGTCAACGCCGGCGCCCAATCCCGCATCGATGCGGGCAGGGCAAGGCCGAGTTCATGCGTGGGTACACCCGAGTCGAATGTGCGACTCCTGTGGAATTGGAGGTGGCAATTCCGCGCCTGGCATTGGCGGTCCCCCTTGGCGGAAGGCGCGGCCCCAACGGGCCGGTGTCGCCAGTCTGGCACGCATGGTCCTTCACGAACGCTGGACGCGCCTATTCGTCCTACCTCGTAGCGCGCGCCGTTACCGGGAGCTCGTGGTGTACCAGTTTCGCCCGGCGCCGACGCTGCGGGCTGTACCAAGCCACCGGGGGGTGTACTGCACCACCGGACGCCGGGCCCTTCGAGCCCGATCGCCGCCAGGAGGGCTGGCGGATCGGAATGCGGAATGGTGCTGGCGACCCGAAATGGAGGACGGAAGCCAAGGCCGTCGATCAGTGCTGCGGCTTTGGCAGTGGGCGCGCAACGGGAATGAACAAATGCTGATGAATTCTCAGCTGGGTTTCAGATTCCCTGGACTCGCTAGAGCGCCCCGTAGGTCCTCGCTCTCCGGACGAGTTCCGCCCGGGTGTCCGCCCCGAACTTCTCACGCAGCGTGACCACCTGCTTGCGAACCGTGTTGACCGACACCATCAGCCTGCGGGCGATCTCCGGCACGGAATCATCGGTGGCCAGCAGGGGCAGGAGGACCGCCTCCCGCTCGGTGAGGTGAAGCGGGCGAACCCCGCCGTCGCCCGCGTCGTTCAGTTGGGCAAGCCGCTCGAGCAGGAGCGGGAATTGCGGCTCGGACTCGACCTCGGAGCGGCAGAGCTCGATCAGGGCGTCCCGTGCGACCTTCGGCAGCAGGGCAAGGTGCACGAAGCTCCCCACCCCGAGGAGCCGCCTGACCTCGCGGACGGCGTCGACGCGAATGCTCTCGTCCGAACTGCCGTCGAGCAGGGCTGCGGTCGCTCGCACCGTGGTCAGCCGGTACCGCTCGGACATCTCCAGCCCTGGCTGGTAGGGGCCGGCGTCTGCCAGCCGCGTCGCCTGCCGGTACTGGCCGGACCAGAGATGGATGCGGGCCTGCGAGAGCAGCTTGAGTCCGTCGGGGAGGTGCTCGGCGGCCTGCAGTGCCGCAGCGAAGGCACCCACCTTCGTCAGGAGGATCACCCGGATGCGGCCAAGGATCGCGCGACCCAGCGGCTCGTCCTGCTCCCTGCCGATGAGCGAGAGCCGTGAGATCGTCCGCAGCCAGCGAGTTCGCACCGGCGTTCGGGTCGCCCCACAACGCCGCACGCCACCCGGCGAGGGAGACGCGCACCGCCCACGCCCCGGCAAGGGCTGCCGTTTCCGGGCTGACGAGGGCGAGGCACCGGTCGAGGTCGTCCCGATCGAGTCGCCGGACCGACTCGTTCGCGTCGGCAAGGATCTCGAAGACCTGGCCCTGCCCGCGCAGGCCGCGAACCCCCAGGTCGTCATCGATGCGCGCGACGGGCGGTTCGGAGTGGTGCGCCGGCCCGTCCTCGGTGGAGATGCTCGTGGCGAGCGCCTCCACGCCCGCAGCGATGACGGCCACCGGATCCCAGTCGGCGAGGATCAACGCCCACCGCGCCTCGTTGATGGCACCGGCCGGGTCCATGCGGAAGAGGGCGAGACGGGCGGAGAACGCCCGGAAGATCGCCTGCGGCGTGCGCCCGGGGCCGTGGCCGGCGCGCGACCGTGCGTCGATCAACGCATCGATCTCCTGCTTGGTGCGCCAGGCAGCGTCCAGCGACTGCCCGACGTGCGTGGACGGCAGGCGCCGCTCCCCGATCATCCGGAACGTGCCTGCGCTCACCGCCTCGTCGGTGTCCTCGCGGACGGCCCAGTCGGCATGCAGGAGGGCAGAGTCGAGCAGCAGCCGCTGGAGCACACCCTCCGCTTCCTTCCGCGGCGAGTCCGCCAGGACGGACTCAGCTGCCCCCGAGGCCCAGGTGAGGATGGGGCGCGCCCGGCGCGCCTCGACGGGAAGGTCACGGAGCACGACGAGGGCCTCCTCGGAGAGGTCACCGGTGTGCTCACCGAGCAACAGCCAGACCTGCTCCATCACGTCCCAGCGCTCGAGCCGCCGCGACCACTGCGCGATGTCGGAGACGACGTACGGGTCAGGTTCGGTGGCCCACGCCTCCACCAGCGCCACGCGGGTGGCTTCCACACCGCCGAGGACGTCCAGCTCCCGCTCCAGCTCGGGAAGCCACTCCGCGCGGAAGACATAGGTGTCGGGGGTGTTGCCGGTCTCCACCAGCCCGGCGTGCTCCACCAGTGAGGTGAAGAACGTCCAGCCGGGAAAGCGCCCGTTCCCGAACGCTCTAGCGACAAGCCGGTAGCCGTGCTCGTCGATCGCCGGCCACAACGTCAGCGCAGCCACCCAGGAACCCAGCGAAGCCGGCAACTCCAGCCGCGACTCCTCGCCGGGACCATCGAGGCGGCGCGAGCGCGACGGAGGCAGATCCGCACCAGTCATGGGCTGACCCTTCCGTCCGGGCAGTTGCGCGAGGGGTCCGAGGCGTTCATTGCCTCGGGGGCACAACCGACGACCAGTGATAGCTGGAGTGATCCCAGACTGGGACGCCAGGCGGTGCTGCGCAACCATTTCACCGAGTTCTTGGGTACAAATCATCCAATCCGTACCAAGCGCTGTGGGGTACACAGCACCAACACCGCTAGTAAACCGCACGATTCTCTTCCCAAGGACCAACGGCATAGGCAGGATTACCCATGAGGACAAGGGGGTCAGGCCCACCAGCCAGGCAACCGAATCCTCAAGGGATCTGAATCATGCAGGGCCGAGTCAGGCATCTTTCCCCGCCTGAGTTCACATACTGACGAGGCACCCCCCGCTGCATGAATCTGGTCCTCGCTCGAAGGCAGTCACCCCCACGGCCTTCGGCACAACAAGCCGGGGTCGAGACCAGGTATCCCCCCACCAGGTCTCGACATCCCGGCTCTGTGCTTCTGCACCCAGAGACGACGTCCCCCTGCCGCGCGGCGTGGCAGGGGGGCGTTCTGCTTGACGCCGAAGGGATCATGGGTTCATGGCCTGGCGGCGGGTGGTGGTTGTTGCCGCGGCCGCGGCTCTCGCGGTCGTCACCGTAGCCGTGTTCGGCTTCTTCGACGCCCGCTCGCACTCCAACAGCGACACCCTGAGACCGTTCGTGCTCACGATGGTCCCGGCGTGGCTGGCGTTCCTGCTGGCCTGCCGGTTACTCCTCGTGCGACCCCGCAGGAACTAAGGCGACGTCAGCCTTCTGCGAGGATCCGCGAGCGGGCGGCGTCATACTCGATCGCCAACTGGTCGACGAGGTCGGCGACGGGCAGCACGCCGTCGATACCGGCGACGCCGTGACCTGCGGACCAGATGTCGCGCCACGCCTTCGCGTCGGCCTGAGACGGCCGGGTCAGATGTCGCGAGGTCAACCGGGCCGGCGGGAGCGTCCGGATCGAGCCCGGCCAGCTCGAGGCTGCGACGCAGGAAGTTCGCCGGGATCGTGCTCACGCTGGCGGTGTGGACGATGTCGGCAGAGCCGGCGGTGACCACCTGTTCGCGGTAGTCGTCGCTGGCCAGCGACTCGGTCGTTGCGACGAAGCGCGTCCCGAGGTAGGCGAGGTCGGCCCCCATCGCGCGGGCTGCGAGCACGTCCGAGCCCGGACGAGATCGCGCCGGCCAGCAGGATCGTCCCGTCGAAGCTGCGCCGCACCTCGGCCATGAGCGCGAACGGGCTGAGCGATCCACCGTGCCCTCCTGCGCCGGCGGCAACGAGGATCAGGCCGTCGACCCCGGCCTCCGCAGCCTTCCGGGCGTACGCGGCAGTGGTGACGTCGTGGAAGACGACCCCGCCGTAGGAGTGGATCGCTGCCACCACCTCCGAGGCCGCGCCGAGGCTCGTGATCACCACGGGCACCCGATGCGGCGACCACGACCTCGAGGTCGGCGGCCAGCCGTGCGTTCGTGCGGTGCACGATCAGGTTGACGCCGTACGGCGCATCGTCAGGGGTCAGCGCGGCCTCGATGACCGTCCAGCCACTCCCCCAGCCCGTCGGTCGTGCGCTGGTTGAGCGCGGGGAACGTGCCGAGGACGCCCGCCCGGCAGGCCGCGATCACCAGGTCCGGACCGGACACCAGGAACATCGGGGCCGCGACCACCGGGAGGCGCAGGCGTCCGACCAGTGGGCGCGGGGAGGGCCATGGCGGCCTTCTCAGTTGGCCAGCGGACGGTTGGTGGCGAGCAGGTGGCGCACCCGTGCCTGGTTGGACGGCTGCGGCAACAGGTCGAGCGCAGCGTCGATCTCGCTGTCGAGCAGTTCGGCCTCCGTCGCCGTCTCCCCCGCCCGCGTGCCGGTCAGCATCGGCGGCCAGCCGCGCGACGATGCGCCGGTCGGTCTCGGACGCCTCGGCCCAGGCGGCGTCGAGGTCGCCGGCAGCCGGGATCGTGCAGCGGCAGCGGACGCCGGCTCAGGACGCGTGGCGCCGGCCGCGAGCAGTTCGAGCGCCGCCGCCTTCGCCTCGGCCAGCACGCGCCGGGCGGACGCGACGACCTCGTCGGTTTCGCGCAGCAGGTGCCAGTCGGCGGCCTGCCAGGCCGACGTGCTGACACGTCACAACTGGAGGCGACGGCGAAAGCCGACGCGGCCGGATCGGGTTCGCCGGCCGACGTGGCGCGGGCGAGAGCCTGCGTCACGCCGCCCCAGCACGGGATGAGCCCGACGGTCCGCTCGGGGAAGCCGGCCTTCAGCTCTGCGTGCGCGACGATGTGGTGGGCGGCGAGCATCAGCTCGTTGCCGCCGCCCAGGGCGAACCCGCGGGCAGCAGCCACGACCGGGAACGGCGCGTGGCGCAGCGCCTCGAACGCCTGCTGGCCGCGGCGCGCGAAGGCGCGCAGGCCGTCGAGGTCGTCGGCGTCGAGGAGGCTGACGAACGTGCCGAGATCGGCGCCCGCGGAGAAGGCGCGCGGGTGGTCGGAGCCGATCACCAGCGCCCGGAAGGCACCGGCCGTGCCCAGCCGGGTCGCCTCGTTCCACCATGTCGATGACACCGGAGTCGCAGGTGTTCATCTTGGTGCGCAGGGCGAGGCAGGCGACGCCGTCGCCCAGGTCGACCAGGGCTGCGGAGTCGTTCTCGGCCAGCAGGCCGAGTTCGCGCGCTCTGCGTCGGCGACCGTGACGACGCCCGCGACACGCGTGCGGTAGCGCGGCGTCCCGTCGGTGCCGAGGACGGAGTCGGGGTCGGGGTAGAAGCCGCCGACCTCCGCCGCTCGGCGCAAGCAGGGTCGGGCACAGCGCGGCCGGTCGCCGCGGTAGCGCTCCACCAGACGCGGCCGCGCCGACGGTGTCCGCCAGCCCGAAGGGGCCCTTCGCCCAGGCGTAGCCCAGCCGCATCGCGTCGTCGATGGGCTCGATGTCGTCGGCGACCTCCGCTGCGATCGCGCAGGCGTAGTCGAGCACCTGGGCGTAGACCGTCCAGGCGTACCGACCGCCGGCGCTGTCGGTGCCGAAGCAGCGCTGTGATGTCCTTCGTGCGCGGTCGCCGGGTCGTCCGGCTCACGGCGCGGCCGGTACTCGAGGGCACTCGAGGTCGAGCACCTCGTCGACCTTCTCGCCCGCCGGGTTCCTGCGCCGGTAGAAGCCGCCGGGCCCGTGCCGTCCGATCAGTCCGTTGGCGAGCAGGTGGGCGAACACCGGGTCGGCGCCGAGGTCGTAGCGGTGGCAGGCGTCCGATGGGTGGCAGGGCGTTGGTGAGCACCGGCCACAGCAGCGGGACGAGGTTGATGCCCACCAGGTCGAACAGGCCGAACACCCCGGTGCGCGGGATCCCGAAGGGCCGCGACATGACGGCGTCGGCGGTCTCGACGTCGAGCCCGGCGCGGAACGCCTCGAGCGCAGCGACGGCCATCCAGTGGCTGCCGAGGCGGTTCGCGATGAAGCCGGGGGTGTCACGGCACTCGAGGACGACCTTGCCCAGCTGGCGGTCGCAGGCAGCGACGACCCGGGCGTGCGCCGCCGCGTCGGTGGCCTCCCCGGCGACGACCTCGAGCAACTCCATGGTGCGGGGCGGGTTGAAGAAGTGGGTGATGGTGAAGTCGCGCGCGAACGCCTCCGAGTGACCGGACACCAGCTCACGCACCGGGATGCCCGACGTGTTGGACGACACCAGCGTGCCGGGTCGGCGCAGCTCGTCGAGGCGGCGCGTACAGGGCGTGCTTGACCTCCGGGTCCTCGAAGACGGCCTCGATGACCCAGTCGGCTCCGCGCACACACGCCGAGGTCGTCGTCGACGTTGCCGGGAGTGACGCGATCAGCGAAGTCCGGCACCATGAACCCACCGATGGCGAGCTGCCTCGCGATGCCGGCCCTTGCCAGCGCAGAGCGGTCCTCGCCGTCGGCGACCCGGTCGAGCAGGGTGACCTCGATGCCGCAGTTGGCGAGGTGGGCAGCGATACCGGCGCCCATCGTCCCCGCGCCGACGACGACCGCGCGACGGACGGGTTCGAAACCGTCAAGGGAGGGAATGCGGGGCTGACGATCGGCGATGGTCATCTCAACCTTCCTGGATTCGGGCACGGACCGAGGCCGACCAGCCACCGGTGCGCTGGATCAGTTCTCACGCCCATCCTGCCTCGGCTGTCCAGCGCCGTGGCGACGCCGGCGGCCTCAGGCCGCGGGACGCGCTTCGTGGGAGATCGGCTCGGCCAGCAGTGCCGCCCTGAGCATCAGGGAGTGCAGGGTGGCTGCGAGTTCCGCGAGCCGGCGGCTCGCCTGCGGTGTCTCGATGAGCCGGTCGCCGAGAAGCCGGCGGATGCCCAGCTGGGCCTCGCGGATCAGCCAGCGCAGGTGCGCCTCCGATCCCTCGGCGAAGACCGTCACAGCCCAGCCATCGCCGGTCGCTGTCAGGTGCAGGGCCGCGGACGTGCTGCTGAGGCGGCCGGCGTCGACGGTCTCGGCTACGCCGCCGCAGGGAAGGGTGAACCGCAGCACGGTCCGTTCGTCGCCGTCCTGCTCGAGGCGTCCCCGCACGACGTGCATGCCCTTTGCCGCGTCCGCCGGATCGGTGAGACCGACAAGCACGTCGGTGCCGGGGCTGGCCCAGCCGAGCAGGTACGTCATGGGAATCCCCCCTCCACGTCATTCGAGGAGCGCGCAGGATCCCTGATACGGGCGGGCGGACGGTCCGGCTGGCGCTAGGCGATTCTCGACCCACTGGCCGGCGACCTGGTGCGGATCGCCCGGACCGAATTGGGGACGGTTCCCACTCGGTCCGGACCGAGTGGGAACCGTCCCCAATCTGGTCCAGTCAGAACATCTGGGGAACGGCCGCCTTGCCTGTGGCCATCCAGTAGTTGCCCGAGAGGCTGAAGCTGGAGCTCTTGGGCAGGCGAATGGGGCAGGTGGTGCCGAAGTTGCCCGGCCCGAACCCGTTCGCCGTCAGGGAGAAGGAGTAGATCGGCTTGCCGTTGCCGCCCGCACCCTTGTCCGTCACGTTGACTGTGCAGCCGCCACCGGTGAACTTGTTGTTGCGCACCGTCACGTTGTGGGTGGCCTGGTTGTTCTGGGTGACCTGGATCGCCGCGTTGTGGAAGGCTTCGATCTTGTTGTTCTCGATGACGACGTTGTAGCCGCCCTCGACCTGGATGCCGTCGTTGTGGGTCTGGTTGTCCGGGTGCGTCGGGTCGCCCTTGGTGTAGTACGAACCGTGGAACCAGGAGTTCTTGATCGTCACGTTCGGGCCGATCACCTTCGTGCCGTCCACCGTGTTGGTGATCTCGACCCCGTCGGCGGTGTAGCCGCTTCCGGAGATCCCGTCGAGGTAGATGCTCTTGTTGGTCGCGGCAAGGGTGGTGCGCAGGATCTGCAGGTTCTGGGGCTTGAGCCAGGCCATGATCAGGGCCTTGGTCGACGTGGCTTTGGCGCCGCCGCGGATCACGCTGTTCTTGATCGTGACGTTGTCGGCGTTCACCGTCAGGTAGCCGTGCAGGTCGATCCCGTCGAGGACGGTGCCGTCCGTGGTGATCGTCATGTCGCCGTTCACGACTCGCAACTGCGTCCCTGCCGGAACGCCATAGCTCGAGTTGGTCGGTGTGCTGCTGGTTCCGTTGGTGACGGGAGCGCCACCCATGTAGCTGCCGGCGACGAACGCGTCACGATTGCACTTCTTGGTGGCCTTGTTGTTGATCAGGCGGACCTTCACCGTGCGCGTGGCGGTGCTCGAGTACTTCTTGACGGTGTACTTGGTGAACTTCTTCGCAGCGGACAGCGAGATGTCCTTGACCTTCTTGCTGTCGACGTAGACGCGCACCTTGGCCTTGCCCTTGCAGGACGTGCCGCGAGCCATCAGGTACAAGGAACCGGTGCCGGTGACGGTCTGGGTGGCCGTAGAGGAGTTGCCCTTGAGGACGGCCTCCTTGCCGTTCAGGTTTCCTGCACGCGTGGTCGCGCGAATGGTGCCATTGACCACGCTGAGAGCACCGTCGGCCGCCTGGGCCTCGACGGGTGCCCCGATGGTGAGGCCAAGGAGAGCGAGCGAGACACTCGCTGTCAGGAGCTGCGCCAACCTCTTGTGGCCCGCGGCCACCGGGGTCGATCGTCGGGGGGAATTGAGCATGCGGGGGGATGCCTTTCGGGGGGAAACGCTATGGGGGGACGTCCGATCCTGAGAACCTGACCCGGCCTTCATGGCCAGGTCCGGTTCCTGAGGATCGCTCTTCTTCACAGTCGGGGTGCTGGGGTTGGGGAAGACCGCGTCTACCAGCGCTCTTGGCCCCCATCACCGTCAACCGCGTGGTGCTGGATTAGTAAACTATACCTAAGAACTTGATAAGGAACCAGTGCGCCTCCGTCGGGAGCCCTGGAGGCGTCCGGAAGCAGCGAAGCCGGGCAGGTCGACGGTTGTCGACCTGCCCGGCCTCGAACTGCAGGCAGAGCTCTCTAGAACATGTTGGGGACGGCGGCGTTGCCGTTGGCCATCCAGTAGTTGCCCGAGAGGCTGAAGCTCGAGCTCTTGGGCAGGCGCATCGGGCAGGTGGTGCCGTAGTCGCCAGGGCCGAACCCGTTCGCCGTCAAGGAGAAGGAGTAGATCGACTTGCCCGCGCCGCCGGCTCCCTTGTCGGTGACGTTGATGGTGCAGGCACCACCGGTGAACTTGTTGTTGCGCACCGTCACGTTGTGGGTGGCCTGGTTGTTCTGGGTGACCTGGATCGCCGCGTTGTGGAAACCGTCGATCCGGTTGTTCTCGATGACGACGTTGTAGCCGCCCTCCACCTGGATACCGTCATTGTGGGTCTGGTTGTCCGGGTGCGTCGGGTCAACGTTGGAGTAATAGGAACCGTGGAAGTAGGAGTTCTTGATCGTCACGTTCGGCCCGATCACCTTCGTCCCGTCCACCGTATTGATGATCTCGACCCCGTCAGCGGTGTACCCGCTGCCCGAGATCCCGTCGAGGTAGATCGAATGGTTCGTCGCCACCAGCGTCGAGTGCAGGATCTGCAGGTTCTTCGGCTGCCACCACGCCATGATCAGGGCCTTGGTCGACGTGACCTTCGCGCCGCCGCGGATCACGCTGTTCTTGATCGTGACGTTGTCGGCCTTCACCGTGAGCAACCCACGCAGGTCGATCCCGTTGAGGACCGTGCCGTCCTTGGTGATCGTCATGTCACCGTTCACGACCGTCAAGGTGGTGCCGTCCGGGACGCCATAGCCCGAACCCGTTGCCGCACCGCTGTTGGTTGCAGCAAGACCGCCCATGTAGCTACCGGCTACGAACGCGTCACGATTGCACTTCTTCGTGGCCTTGTTGTTGATCAGGCGCACCTTCACTGTGCGCGTGGTATCGGTGGTGTACTTCTTGACGGTGTACTTGGTGAACTTCTTCGCGGCGGAAAGCGAAATGTCCTTCACCTTCTTGTTGTCCACGTAGACACGAACCCTGGCCTGGCCCTTGCAGGACGTGCCACGCGCCATCAGGAACATCGAACCGGTGCCGGAAATGGTCTGACTCGCAGTAGAGGAGTTGCCTTTCAGGACCGCCTCTGTGCCATTCAGATTCCCGGAACGCGTCGTCGCGCGGACGGTGCCATTGGTCATGGTGAAAGGGCTGTCGGCCGCCTGCGCCTCACTGGGCGCTGCGGCACCGAGCCCGAGTGCTGCGAGGATCACGCCGGCACACACGATGGGGACCTTGCGACGACGGCTGTCACTCATGGGTGTGGAGGGCTTGACGGAGTTCAGCATGGGGGGATGCCTTTCGGGGGGGCTGGATCAGAGGGGGGTGCCTGATCCCGGGGACGTGTCCACCGGCCGTACTGGCCAGAACCGCGTCCTCATCAGCTACTCTGCCCGGCAAACGGGGGTGCCGGGTGGCAAGGAGCGCGTTTAGTAGTGCCAATGGTCATGCGTGCCCTCAACCCGTTGGTCCTGCCGCGGCGATTCGTACCCAGGAACCCGGCTGAAGGCCTGTGAGATCCCCTGGCCCCACGAGCGCGAACGGTTCCGCGCTGCCAGCCTGGTCACGCCGATCGGGGGAAAACACTCGATTCGCAGCCGGATATTCCGTGCGAAGGATTTGCGAGCCGTCGATCCTTGCCACTCAGGATCGTGTGCGCAATATTGCAGCAGGATATATTCGCCATGAACTGGATATGACGATACGCTCGCCAAGCGATGAGTCGAATCTGAGCGCTCCCGGGGGGGACCGCACATCCCCCGATTGGAGAAACATGATTGCCCGCGTTCGGATTTCCCTGCTGACCTTTGCCTGCGTGCTGTCTGTGCTGGTCTCCCCGTACCAACCGGCGATTGCCGAAAGCCGGTCAGGCTCGGACTCGCGCCCATCGCCCACCCGGGTCTTCGCGGAAGGGTCGCCCTTCTACCAGGCATTGCCCACACGGACGCCGAAGGCTGCCAAGTCGGCCAAGCTGGTCGCGAGCCTCAACTCCCAGGCCCACAAGTTCTACGGCACGAAGGCCCACGCGAACGTCAACGTCAACACGAACCGCTTCTCGCCGGCCCTCTATGTCGCCTACGACAGCGATCCCGTCTTCGACATCAAGGGCTGGAACTGCCAGCACAAGGCTTCGGGCTGGGACTCCAAGCTCAACCCGCTGCTCCAGGGGGTCCACATCCCGGCCGATCTCCAGCCCGACCCCTCGACCGACGGCTCGGTGTCGATCTACAACGCGGACAGCAACGACGTGGTGGAGCTGTGGAAGGCCCGGCAGGTGGACGGTCAGTGGCAGGCCTGCTGGGGTGGACGGATCTCCGAAGCAGACACGGCCAAGGGCATCTTCACCCAGCACTTCGGTGCCTCCGCCAGCGGCCTCGCGCTCTGGGGCGTCACGATCCGTCAGCAGGAACTTCTCGACGGCCACATCGATCACGTGATCGGTCTCGCCATTCCCTACACCAAGAAGGGCACAGTCTCCTGGCCCGCCAACAGGTCCGATGGCCGGAAGGGCGGGACTCAGCTGGCGATCGGCCAGATGCTCCGGTTGCCGGCCAACCTTGATCTCGCTGCGATGAAGCTGTCTCCGGCGGCCATGACCATCGCCAGGGCAGCCCAGCAGTACGGCATCATCATCGCCGACACCTCCGGGTCGGTCGCCTTCTCGGCGGAGAACCCGATCGCGCTGTCAACCAACTCCTACGACACGGTCTTCCGCGGACGCTGGCCCTACCTGGAGATGATGGGCAACAAGGGATTGGGCGAGGTCGCCTTCCCCCTGAACAAGCTGGTCGCACTCCCCCTGAACTACCGAGTTCCGGTACAGCAGCGGACTCCGTGATACCTGACGGAATCAGTGCAACGCGCCGTACGCTGTCGCCTTCCTGATCAGCTCTGCACGAGTCTCTGCGTGGAACTTCTCCCTCACGGTGGCGACCTGCTTGCGGACAGTGTTGACCGAGACCTGCAGCTGGCGTGCGATCTCGGGGACCGACTCCTTGCCTGCGAGCAGGGGCAACAGCAGGATCTCGCGCTCGGTCAGCTGCACGGGGCGGATGCCGTCCTCGCCGGCGTCGTTCAGCTCCCGCAGCCTTTCGAGGAGCAGCTGGAAGGCGGGGGTATCGCCGAGGCCGACGGAGCGGCCCAGGTCGAGGAGCGCTTCACGGGCCGGCTGGGGCAGGAGCGCGATCGGGAGGAACGCCTCATTCTCCAGCAGGCGCTCCAGCTCACCCACTCCGGCAGCCCTGAGCTCCTCGTCGCAGGTGCCGTCCATGAGCTCGGCAGCAGCCCTGAGCAGCTTCAGCCGATATTCGTCGCCCTGGTCGAGGTCGGCCTCGTAGGGTCCGGCGTCGGCGAGGCGGATGGCGCTCTCGTACTGCCCGGCCCACAGGTTGATGCGGGCCAGCGGCAGGAGCTTGAGGTTGCCGTCCATCGTCTCGGCCGCCTGTGTTGCCGCACCGAACGCGCCCGACTTGATGAGCAGCAGCACCCGGGCGCGGGCGAGCATCGCGCCGCCCAGCGGCTCCTCCTGCTGCCGGAACGCGATCGACTGGTGGGTGATGTCCGCAGAGAGCTGCTTCAGGCCGCGGGGAACATCCCCCCACAGGGCGGCACGGAAGCCCGCGAGGGCGACGCGGACGGACCACAGCGCTGCGATGCCGGCGGCTTCGGGACTGATCGCAGCGAGTACCCGATCCACCTCCGCACGGTCGAGCCGGCGGAGCGCGTCGTTGCCGTCGGCAAGGATCTCGAACACCTGACCCGTGCCCTTCAGGCCACGAACGCCGAGGATTCCGTCGACCCCCTCCAGCCGATGGGTGCGATCCCGGGCGGGCCCATCGTCGCTGGCGACGCTCATGGCCAGCGCCTCGACCCCTGCTGCCAGCACCGAGACCGGCTCCCAATCGGAGAGCAGTGCTGCCCAGCGCGCCTCGCTCAGTGACCGCTGGATGTCTCCGCGGGCCAGCGCGAGGCGTGCGGAGAACGCCCGGAAGATCGCCTGCGTCGTGCGACCCGGTCCCTGGCCGACCCTGGAGCGGGCGTCGATGAACTCGTCGATCTCCTGCTTGGTGCGCCAGGCCGCCTCGAGCGACTGCCCGGCGTGAGTCGTCGGGAGCCGTCGCTCGCCGAGGAAGCGGATCGTTCCGGCCGTCACGGCCGTGTCGGCGTCCTCCCGCATCGACCAGTCGGCATGCAGCACCTCGGAGTCGAGCAGGAGTCGCTGGATGGTCGCCTCGCCTTCCTGTCGCAGCGGATGGGACAGCAGCGACTCGGCAGCTCCCGAGGCCCAGCTGAGCATGGGCCGTGCCTTCCTGGCCTCCGGCGGCAGGTCGCGGTAGATCTCGAGCGCGTCCGGCGGCAAGTTCCCGGTCTCCTCGGCAAGGGTCATCCAGATCTGGTCGACAGCGTCCCATCGGGCGAAGTCGGACGCCCAGCGCGCGACCTGCGCGACCAGTGCCCTGTCGGGTGTGGCGAGCCAGGCGTCGATGAGCCGGGAGCGTGCGGCGTCCGCCCCGCCAAGCGCGATCAGGGCACGCTCCAGCGCAGGCAGCCACGCGGGCCGGAAGGTGAAGCTCTCCGATGTCGAACCCGGCTCGACCAGTCCTGCGTGCAGCAGCAGGGAGCACAGGAAGGGCCACTCAGGCCCCCGACCGTTACCGAAGCAGCGAGCGACCAACTGGTAGGTCGACTCGTCAACGGAGGTCCACAGCCCGAGGGCTGCCACCCAGGATTCCAGCGAGGAGGGCAACTCCAACTCGGACTCGCTTGTTGCAGAACTCCAGCGGGGTTCGACTTCGCTGGGGGCGTCCTTCGGTACTTCTACACCGGTCATGGCCGACGCTTCCGTCTCCGCAGGTGTTGGGGGTGAGTACGCCTTGTCCCCCTACCCAGGATCACGACCGACCAGCATGCTGGCGTGCTTCCAGAGTGGGGGGAGCCGTCGGCGAAGGGCAACCTTTCTCACGAAGTTCTTTGGTACAAATCACCTCGGCTGTACCAAGGAGTGGGCGGCGGACGGCACCAAGACCTGTAGCAGAGGGACGTTCTCGCTTCCTCGCCGTGCCCAACGACCGGACAGTTGCTCCTGACGACGAACACACCGGTCACGTACCGAAACGCAAGTCGTCAGGTTCAGACAGAGCAGCCCCGCCAGGACTACAACCCCCCCGTACGTCCTGGAAACCTGCCGACGTCTGCTCCCCCGAGGCAGTGAGCACACAGCCTCGGCTGCACAACACGGGATGTCGAGACCAGGTTCCCCCCGAGGATCTTGACATCCCGTAGTGCCGCCGATCAGCCGTAGCGGTACTCGACACCCATCGTCGGCTGCGGGTATTCCCAGTTCTTGACGATGCCGCCGCCTGCAACGATCCGGCACGTGCCACACTCCAGGCAGCCGGCGTAGTCGAAGGTCATCTCGCTCGCCGCTCCGAGCTTGTAGAGCCCCGCTGGGCAGACACGGATGAGCGCTCCGAACGCTTCCCGATCGGGATTCTCGGCGAGGACGATGTGGGCATGATCCTCGTCGACCTCGTACTTGTTCAGCCCGAGGTATTCATCGACGTTGACGCTGATGTGGGTGAACCTGTTCACAGTGCTCGTACTCCCCTGCTGAGGTCTTTGAAGAGATTGAGGTAGCCGACGCGTTTCATCGTCGGCGGCATGGACTTTCGCAGCGGCTTCACCGGCGTGCCGTCAACGAGGAACAGGGCACGCATCGCGTCCCGGGCGAGCTTGGGGTACTGGTCGAAGATCCGGGGGGTGCTCTCCATGAAATGCGGGAAACGCCGCAACGTCCGCAGGTCCTGCAGCACGAAGCTCTCCTCCAGGGCCGCACGGTAGCCCGCGAGTCCTGCTGCCGAGGTGTCGCCCGCCTCAAGGGCCGCCGCTGCGCTCCGGCCGGCCTGCTGGCCCGCGGCGATCGCGAAGTCCATGCCGCGCACCGTGTAGCCGGCGTTCACGCACATCAGCGCAGATTCGCCCGCCAGCAGCACCCCGTCGGCGACCAGCGGCGGCATGGCGTCGTAGCCGGCCTCCGCAACCATGTGCCCGGAGTGCTCCACCACCGTGCCCCCGGCGATGACCGGTGCGACCGCCGGGTGCCGCTTGAAGTCGTCCAGCATCTGGTAGATCGGCACCTCCGAATCGCACAGGTCCGAGATCGTCGCGACCAGGCCGATCGAGATGCTGTCCCGGTTGGTGTAGAGGAATCCGCCACCGACCCGTCCATGGGTGGCGTCGCCGACGAACAGCCAGGCCATGCCGTCTCCATCGGCACACAGGGCACGATCGGAGATGACACTCTCGGGAAGCGCGATCACCTCCTTGATGCCGACCGCTACCTGGTTCGGCGTCAGCGGCGCGCTCCCGACGGCCTGTGGCACCAGCAACGAATTCACGCCGTCGCAGAGCAGCACCACATCGGCGGTGATCTCGTCACCGCCTGCCCGGACGCCGGTGACCCGCCCGCCGGACTTGAGCAGGGCTTCCACGGCGATGCCGTGGATGAATTCCGCGCCGGACTCCTCTGCCTTGGCTGCGAGCCATGGGTCGAAACGCGCACGCAGCACCGAGTACGACTCGAAGCGTTCCGCACCCATCAGCTCGTCGGTGACGTCGAGAGTGGTGGCGGCGTCCGGGGCGAGCATCGTCACCCGCTCCCGGGTGATCCGCCGTTCGAGCGGCGCTGATCCCGCGAAGTCGGGGAAGACCGCGCGCAGGCTGTGGGTGTACAGCCGTCCGCCGGAGACGTTCTTGGCTCCGGAGAAGTTGCCTCGCTCCACGACGAGGACGCTCCTGCCTGCCTTGGCCAGCTCGTACGCTGCCACGGGCCCTGCGCAGCCTGAGCCGACCACGATGGCGTCGAAATCAGCCACTGGGTTCCTTTCGTTACGGGCGCAGCGAGCTTGCTTCGCCGAGGGTGAGACCGCGGGTTTCCGGGGCCATGAACACCGAGAGCACCAGCGCGAAGAGCAGGAGCCCTGCGCCGGTGAGCATGGTGGGACCGATCCCGTAGGCGGCAAGGAATAGCGGCAGCCCGTAGGTCGAGACCACCACCCCGATCCGGCTGATGGCGATGGCGACCCCGACAGCAGTGGCACGCACCTCGGTGGGGAACATCTCGTTCGGGTAGAGCCACTGCAGGATGCCGGGGCCACCGGAGAAGAAGGCGTAGAGAGCGAACGCAGCGATGATGATCACGATGTTCGCGCCCGGCCAAATGCCCGGAACCAGCAGCCCCAGCGCCATCAGCGCCAGCGAACCGATCAGCAGCGGACGCCTGCCCAGCGAGTTGAGCCAGTACATGGCCGGCACCGTGCCGATCAGGAAGAACAAGCTGACCAGCGCCTCGCCGAGCACGGAGAGGCTGCCCTCACCCAGGCCGAAGGCCGACATGATCATCGGCCCGAACGTGTACATGGCCCACATCGGCACCACCTGACACAGGATCAGCAACCCGAGGAACACCACGCGGCTCGCGTACCCCTGACGGAAGACGGACGCGAACCCTGCCCGGCTCGGTTCCTCGTCCTCGAGCTCGATGTCGTCACCGAACACCTTGCTCATCACCGCGCGCGCCTCTTCGGCGCGTCCGCGTTGCGCCAGCCAGCGCGGCGATTCCGGAATGTCGTGGCGACCGATGAGCAGGACGATGCACGGGATCACCGCGCTCCCCAGCATCCACCGCCAACCACCGTCGACGGAGTACAGGGCAAAGCCGACGAAAGCCGCAGCCGTCGCGCCGAGATACCAGGCGCCGGAGACGATGCCCATGCTGACGGCCCGCTCCCTGCGGGGGCTGAACTCGGCGATCAGGGACGTGGCGATCGGGTAGTCGGCACCGATGAAGAACCCCAGCAGGAAGCGGAGGGCGACCAGCTGCCAGGCTGCCTGGACGAAGCACGCAGCAAGCGAGGCCAAGCCGATCGCTGTGACGTCGAGGATGAACATCGTGCGCCGCCCGAGGGCGTCCGTCAGCCGCCCACCGGCGAGCGAGCCGAAGAAGATGCCGGCAAGTGCCGCCGCGCCGATGGCTGCGACCTCCATGGGGCTCAACGACAACGCGGACGTGAGCTGCACCAGCGCAACGCCGATGAGGGACAGCACGTACCCGTCGAGGAACGACCCGCCGCTGGAGAAGAACACGATCTTCTTCAGGAAGCGGTTCATCTGTGCGTCGTCGATGCCGCGGCGCTGCACCACCGCCGCCCTCACCCCCGACTTGTCAGAACCAGGGAGGGCTCTGGCCTCCCGTGGTCCTGACAAGTCGGCAGGGGGGTCTCCTAGTTCCATTCGATGACGCCCCAGTTCAGGTGTGGCTTCGCTTCCGGCGCGTCGGTGTCGACAAGGGCGAAGCGTGCCTCCTTGTCGCCGACCTGCCACAGCTTCGTCGTCAGCGTCGAGCCGGGGTGCACGGGGGAAGTGATGCGTGTCTTGAACCGGGTGAGCCGTTCGGGCTCTCCGGGGATGAAGGTGCGGATGAAGTGGCGCATCACCACCCCGGCGTAGCTGATGGCGTGCAGGATCGGCCGCGGCTCGCCATTCTCGGCCGCGTAGTCCCAGTCGATGTGCTGGGGGTGGAAGTCGCCGGAGAGCCGGTAGATCAGCGCCTGGTTGAAGGGGATCGTCTCGACCACCTCTGCGTCCGGAGCCCGATCGGGCATCTCGACGATGTCCTTGGGTGCCGCCGGACCGCCCCAACCGCCGTCATAGATCAGGCAGTCCCAGGACTCGTTGGTGCACAGCAGGGTGCCGTCGGAGTCGTAGGTGTCGCCGATGTGCTGGGCGAGCAGGCCCTTGCCCTCGCCGCGGTCGTACAGCCCGGCGAGCTTCACCTTCGTCTCGACCCGGTCGCTGAGCCGCGTGATGGGACGGTGGAAGCGGATGTCGAAGCCCCAGTGCAGTGAGCCGGCGTAGTTGTAGCCGTAGTCGATGACCCGCGTCACCTCGGAGTCGACGATGAGCATGGCTGCGAACATCGGCAGCACCTTCAGCTCCGGGGCCCGCTCGTCGTGCTCGTTGAGGTAGATCAGGTCCTCCTTGCCGTCGATGCCGGCGCCGCAGCCGAGAGCGAACAGCTCAAGGTCGCGGAACCCGTAGTCGCGGACGAACGGGCCGTAGGTCTGGCCCACCATTTCGGTCTTGATCCTGCTCATCGGTGATTTCCCTTCGTGTGTCCCGCTGCGGTGCGGGTAGGTGAGTGCAAGAGGCGTTTCTCGATCTTCAGCGACGCGGTGCGCGGGAAGTCCTCGACGAAGTCGACGAACTCCGGAACCTTGTAGGGCGCCAGCAGCCCGCGGCAGTACGCGACGATGTCAGGGGCGGCCAGCTGGGCTCCCGGCTGCAACCGGACGTAGGCCTTGACCGCCTTGTCGCGCACCGGATCGGGCACGCCGACGACGGCTGCTTCTGCGATCAGGGGATGCGACGTGAGCACGCATTCGACCTCTGTGGCCGAGACGTTCTCCCCAGCCCGCTTGATCACGTTGACCGCACGGTCGACGAAGTAGAACCAGCCGTCTGCGTCGCAGTAGCCCTCGTCGTGCGTGCGCAGCCACCCGTCAGGACCCAACGCTGCAGCCGTGGCCTCCGGGTCGTCGTGGTAGCCGAGCATGAGGCTGCGACCCCGAACCCCCTTGATGCGGAACTCGCCGATCTGGCCGGTCGGCACCTCGACGCCGTTCGCGTCGAAGATGCCCACCTCGTACCCGAGTCCGGCACGACCGACGGACGGCCAACGGCGTTCACCCTGGGGCGGGTCCGTGACCGCCCACCCGATCGATTCGGTCGAACCGTAGGAGTTCAGCAGTCGCAGCTGGAAGCGGCGCTCGAAGTCGGACTTCTCCCCGTCGCTGAGCGGCATGAAGTAGAGCGCTTCGCGCACCTGGTGGCAGCCGTCCTCAGGCGAAGGCGGCTGGAGGAGGAGGGTGCGCGCCATCATGGCGATGAGTTGCACAACAGTCGCCCGTTCTTCCCGGACCTGCGCCCAGAAGTGGCTGGCCGAATACCGGTCTGCCATGACGAGCGTGGCTCCGGCGACGAGGACCGGCATCAGGGCTGCCAGCTGGAAGTTGGAATGGCATGCCGGCATGGTCGTGAAGACCCGGTCGTCACAACGCAGCGACGTCTGCCACACCCCGTACTGGCCGGAGAACACGAGGTTGGCGTGGGTGATCATCACGCCCTTGGGGGCTGCGGTGGTGCCGGACGTGTAGAGAAGCTCCGCGACGGTCAGGTCGGTCACAGCGGCGTCGGCCACGGGGTGTCCGGGCTGCTCCCGGCACAGGCGCTGGAACCCACGGACGCCGAGGGCCCTTGATCCTGCGACCCCCTCATCCCGCAGGCGCAGGTGGCTGTCGAGAAGGCAGTCCTCCACCACCGCCCACCGAGCGCCGCAGGCACCATAGGCGTGCAGCAGCTCAGTGGGGGGCGCGTCGCGATTGAGGGGTACCGCGATCGCGCCCAGTTCGGCGAGGCCGAACAGGGCGGTGAGCATTTCAGGCCGGTTGTGGAGCTGCAGGACCACGGCGTCGCCGTGCCCCACGCCCACGCTCTGGAAGGCGTGGGCCGCCCGGTGGATCAGGGCCGCGAATTCGGTGTAGCTGAACTCCGTGCGGTGGCCGTCGGCGTCCAGGTGCACAAGGAAGGGCCGGTCGCCGAACAGGCGGCAGGCTGCGTCCCAGAGCCCCGCCGTCGTCGCGTTCGACGTGATGTCAGCCACCGTTGCGCCCTCTTCTCTCGGTGCTACAGGCTCTTGGTGAGCTGGGGCAGCACCTGGTACAGGTCACCGACAACACCGAAGTCGGCGTGGGCGAAGATCGGGGCGTTCCTGTCCTTGTTGATGGCGACGATCACCTTCGCGTTGTTGACACCGACGAGGTGCTGCACCTGGCCGGAGATGCCGATCGCAAGGTAGAGGTCGGGCTTGATCGTGGCGCCGGACACCCCCAGGTATCGTTCGGCCGGCATCCAGTTGACGCCCTCAGCGATCGGACGGCTGCAGGCGAGTTCGGCGCCCAGCTGAGCAGCGAGTGCTCGGGCGAGGTCGAGGTCGGCCTCCGCCGCGAAGCCTCGCCCGACACCGACGACACGCTTCGCGGTTGCCAGGTCGACGGTCTCCCCGACCTTGGGGTGAGTCTCGAGGAGGGCCATCCCTGGCGTGGGATTCGCCTCGATGGTCTCGGAGTCACCCAGGCCCGCTGAGTCCGATGGCGACAGTGCGCCGGGAGCGAGGACCAGCACGGCGACGTCGCCGGTGAGCTCCTCGGTGGCGACCCCGAGCCCGCCGTAGGACAGTCGGGTGACGACCATGGGCTCACCGGGGGTGACGCCGGCGACGTTCACCGGGCTGACACCGAGGTGGGCGGCGACCTGTCCGGCAAGGAGTCGGCTCTGGACCCCCGAGTCGGCGAGGACCAGCTTCGCCCCGCGAGCGCGCAGGAGGTCGGCGACGGCCTTGGCATAGGCCTCGGCGAGCACAGACGGGCCGAACGGCTCGATGACGAGGGTGAGATCGGCGGCGGGCAGGGAGCCGGCCCCGATGCTGATCGCGCAGACCCGGTCGCCGAGCGCCCTGGCGCACCGGGCCAGCCGGTCACCGCTCTCCAGGTGGTGGGCAAGGATCCAAACATCGGTCATGGTGGTGCTCCTTTACAGGGACGTGAGGAAGGTGGCCAGTTGCGCTGCGGTATCGGCCGGGTCGCCCTCGACAACGACGTGCCGCCGATCGACCTGCTGGGGAGCCAGCAGGGACACCGGACGGGTCGACGCCGACGGCATGGTCGCCGATTGCTCGCTGACCGGCTTCTTCCCGGCGGCGAGGATGTCCTTCATGCCGGGAATGCGCGGCACGTTGATCGCCGACGTGACGCTCACCACCGCCGGCAGCGTGAGCTCGACCAGCTGTTCTGCGTCCTCGAGGCTTCGCCTGACGCGGAGCCGCTCTCCGTGGACGGTCAGGCTGTTGACCGCGTTGAGGGACGGCAGGCCGAGCAGGGCACCCAGCTGGTTCCCGACCTGCTGGGCATAGCGGTCCGAGCTCCCTGCGCCGAGCACGACCAGGTCGTAGTCACCGAGTTCGCGCAGCGCCGAGGCCAGTGCGCTGGCTGTCTGGTAGCTGTCGGCGTCGGGGCTTCCGGGCACGATGACCAGGCTGTCGAGGCCGCGGGAGAGGGCGTCCTTGCGAAGCTTGGTGTTCGCGAGCGCGTCCCCGCCGACGGTGAGGCCGATGACCTCACCGCCGGAGGCGTCGGCCAGCTGGCGGGAGGCTTCGATGACGTTCAGGTCGTACGCCCCGAACTTCCACTGGGCTCGGGAGAAGTCCAGCGTCCGGTCGGCCTTGACGACGATGTCGGCATCGTCGGGGGCAGCCTTGATACAGGCGATGATTCGCACGATGTGGTGTCCTTTTCAGATCGATTGCTTGACGACGCCGGTGGCGATGAGGGCGGTGATCTCTGCGGCGGAGTAGCCGAGCCGTGTGAGCACGTCGCAGCTGTCTGCACCCTGGTCGGGCATCGGTCGCCAGACCTGGCCGGGATGCTGGTCGAACCGCGGGAAGACCCCGAGGCCCTTGAACTGCTCACCCTGGGCGGTCTGCCAGTCCAGCCAGACGCCGCGCTGCCTGAGGTGCTCCTCCTCGAGGAGGTCGGGCATCTCCATCACCTTCTGCGCCGCGATGCGGTGCGCGGCGAAGTCGGCCTCCACGTCGGCAACGTTGCGCGTGACGAGGTACTCCTCGAGCTTCGCCTCGATGAGGGCCGACTCGGGGCTGGAGAGCCAGAGACCGCTGGTGTCCTCCGGGTAGTCCTCGGTCCCCCACAGGTGGCCGAGCCCGATCGTCTCCAGCAGGTACTTGTTCTGCGGGACGCCGTACACGCACAGGCCGATGAAGCCATCGGCGCACTTGTACTCGCCGATCGCGCACAGGTTCTGGTTGCGCGCGCCCGGCCTCGGCCAGACGACCCCGGCGTTCAGGTAGTCGACCAGGTAGTACTGCCCGATGGCCAGCAGGGTCTCGTACATGGCGACGTCGATGGACTCGCCCTTCCCGGTCTGGTTGACCTTGTGGAGGGCAGCAAGGGTCGAACTCAGGATCATCAGCGAGTTGAAGTAGTCACCGGCGTACGGGCCGGGGTTCATCGGCTGCTCCGGAGTGCCGTTCTGGCTCATGTAGCCGGAGTAGGCCATGACCGTCAGGTCGTAGGCAGCGCGAGTGACCATCTCGGGCACACCCGTCTGGCCGAAGCCGGAGACATGGACGATGACCAGACGCGGGTTGACGGCCCAGAGCACCTCGTCGGTCAGGCCCTTCTTGGCCCACGTACCGCCCTTGCTCGACTCGACGAACACGTCGGCGTCAGCGAGCAGGCTGAGGAGCACGGCCTTGCCTGCTTCGGAGAAGTAGTCGATGGCCAACGACCTCTGGTTGCGTCGTTCGGCCTGCTTGATCCAGGCGGTGTCGCGGATGGTGTCGCCGGCGCCGGTGTTCTCCAGCCAGGTGACGTCTGCACCCCATTCGGCCATCAGGCAGCACGCCTTCGGCACGGCGAGTTCGACTGCCGCGTAGACGACCTTGACGTCGTCGAGCACACCGAAGCTGGGCTTCTCGGTTGCGAGTTCCATGGTCGGCCCTGTCAGTTCGCGTAGGCGCGCAGGACGCCCTTGGCGACGGTGAGGATCATCATTTCGTCGGTGCCGCCGCTGACCCGGTCCACCCGGAGGTCGCGCCAGATCCGCTGGATGCGATGGTCGCCGGCGACGGCGACCCCTGCCATGACCTGCATCGCGTCGTCGACGACGGAGAACGCTGCGTTGACGCAGTAGTACTTGCACATGGCCGCCTGCGTTGCGGTCATGCCGTCGGTGTCGTAGTGCCACGCTGCTTCGTAGACCATGTTCTTCATCGCGGTGAGCTTGATCGCCATCTCTGCGAACTTGAGCTGGTTGAGCTGGAAGCGTCCGATCGGCTTGCCGAACTGGACGCGGACGTTCGCGTAGCGGGCGGCATCCTCGAACGCGGAAAGGGCGACGCCGTAGTCACTCGCGGCGACGAGGAAGCGCTCGAAGTCGAAGTCCTTGATGCCGCGCCGGAACCCGTTGCCGTCGGTGCCGAACATGTCGTCCTCGGAGAGCTCGACGTTGTCCAGGTACACGTCGGAGCAGCTGTCCATGCGCAGGCCAAGCTTGTCGAGGGGTTCGATCCGGACGCCGGGCAGGCTCATGTCCAGGAACCACTCGGTGAAGCAGTCCCTGTCCTCGGAGTTGCGGGCCATCACGACCAGGTACGGCACGTGGGCCGAGGAGGTGATGAAGGTCTTGTGCCCGTTGAGGTACACCTTGCCGTCGCGGCGCGTGTAGGTGGTCTGCAGGCTGCCGACGTCGGAGCCGGCGCCCGGTTCGGTGCAGGCGGAGTTCCAGATCTGCTTGCCGGTGCCGACGTAGGCGAGCACCTTCTCGACCTGCGCAGGGGTTCCCTCGCGCAGGATCGTGTCGAAGCAGGGCAGCTGGTACAGCACGTAGGTGGGTGCGCCCCAGCGTCCGAGCTCCTCGTACACCGCGGTCAGCGTCACAAGGCCGAGTTCGAGGCCGCCGTGGGCCTCGGGAAGCATGATCAGGTCGAAGCCCAGGTCGCACAGCGCCTTCACCCAGCGCTCGGGGTAGGTATGGGTGGCGTCGCACTCGGCGAAGTAGGGTTCCCAGTTCTCGCGCTGCATGAGTTCGCGGACGTTGTCGACGAGCAGTTGCTGTTCGTCATTCAGCAAGAAATCCATCAGGTTCTCCTAGTCAGGCGTGGTCGAGGGCGCGGCGCAGGAAGGCGCCTCCGTTGCCGAGCGCGGTGGCGGCCGCGTCGAGCATCCGGGAGTTGTGCAGGAAGCCGTGCAGGACGCCACCGAACACCTCGTGGCTGCACGGCCACGCCGTGTTCACCGAGGATCGCGGCCAGGGCCGTGGTGTCGTCGAGCAACGGGTCGAGCTCGGCAGCCGCGAGGTAGGTGGCGGGGACACCTCGGCTGAGGTCGGCAGCGAGACAGTCGACGTAAGGGCTGCGTGCATCGGCCGGATCGGCCAGGTAGCAGTCCAGGTAGTAATCGAGGTCGGCCTCGGCGAGACCGTCCCACGGGCCGCCGAGCTGCCGGCGCGACAGGGAGTCACGCAGGCCGTAGAGCCCGTAGTACAGCGCGAGCGCCGTGATCGCCGGACCGGCCTGGTCACGCAGCAACAGCGTCGTGGCCAGGCACATCGCCGCGCCACCGCTGTCGCCGGCGAGAGCCAGCCTGGTCCCGTCGATGCCGTAGTCGGCGCCCCGTTCGTGCAGGTGCCGCACGAGTGCCGCACACTGCTCGATCGCCACCGGGAACTTCGCCTCCGGCGACAGCGCGTAGTCGATTCCCACGACCGCGGCGCCCGAGGAGTGGGCGAGCGTCCGCATGATCCGGTCGTGAGTGTCGAGGTTGCCCACAACCCAGCCCCCGCCATGGATGTAGACGACGGCAGGCAGCCCGTCCGCCGTCCGCGGCAGGTGGCAACGGATCGCCACCTCCCCGGCCGGGGTCGGAATGCGTGCGTCGATCGTCTGCACCATCGCAGGCCCGCCCTCGTTCCAGAAGCGGCGCTCCAGGCAGTACGCCTGCCGCATCTGGTCGAGTCCGACGTCCGTGGCATAGGCGTCGGGAGCGAGTTCTGCTGACTTGTCCAGCACCGCCCGCATCTCCACGGAGATGCGGTCGAGGACCGGCAGCTTGTTGTGGGCAACCATCGTTCGTCCCTAGACCGATGCCAGCTCGGCCGGGGGCTCGGCGGGCACCGCGGGACGGGTCTTGCGGAGGTACACCCACAACAGCAGGGACGAGATCGCTGCCAGCAGCGCCGACCCGATCAGGATCCAGAAGATCTGCTGGTAGGCACCGGCACCGACGTTGCCGGCGGCGTCGGTCTGGGCGTCCATGATCGACCCGAACCAGGTGCTGGAGAAGGTGTCGGGCAGGAAGCCGATGATCGACAGCAGGCCCGTGGCCGCACCGAAGTACGTGAGTGGGACCTTGCCCTCGGTGAGCTGTGCCGACACCACGCCGAACGCGCCGTTGGCGATGAAGCCGAGCAGGACGACGAGGATGCAGGCGATCACCATGACGGCGGGACCCGTCGGCAGGAACATCATCACGAGCAGTGCTGCGATGAACACCAGTGAGCCGATGGCGATGACGATCGACGGGCGGAACTTGTTGGCGATCCAGCCGAAGATCGGGCCCGACAGCAGCGTGATGCCGTAGTTGCGGACGTTGGCGACGATCGTCGCAGCGGCCAGCGAGACACCGAGGACGCCGGTCATGTACGGCGTGGTGTAGGTGACGCCGGTGTAGTAGAAGTAGACGAAGAAGAGCGAGATCGCTGCGATCCAGACCACCGGGTTACGGAAGGCGTGGGTGAACTCGACGAGGCTGAAGCCACCCTCGGTCTTGATCTCGCCGGCGAACTTCGGGATGAAGAGCGCAGAGAGGATGCCGAGGATCAGGATCAGGCCGCTCAGGAAGTACAGGTAGATCGAGACGCCCAGGTGGAGGTCCTTGCCCACTGCGGCGACGATCGCTGTCGACACCAGGCCGACAAGCAGGCCTGCAACGCCGTAGATGCCGTAGGAGAGGCCGATCCGCTTCGGGTACTCGTCCTCCCTGGAGACCAGGCGCACGAGCTTGTACCGCACGCCCCACCAGATCAGGATCGTGGTGATGCCCATCAGGATGAACACCACGTACAGCACGGCGAGACTCGGCAGCATCGCGTAGATGAAGGTGAGCACCGCCGTCGAGATGAACCCGACCGACGCGAGGGTGCGCATCCTGATCTTGTCGGCGAGGATGCCCGAGGGCAGGTAGCAGATGAGTGCCGTGATCGCGTAGGCACCGAAGACGGCGCCGAGTTCGGTGTTGGTCACGCCGAGCGCCTGCTGCAACGGGTCGTAGAACACGGCCTTCAGGTAGGCGGGTGCGTAGATGATCGAGCTGCCCATGCTCGCGATGATCAGCAAGAGCCATTTGCGACCTGAACTCAGGTCGGCGTAGGTCTTCTCGTTGCTCGTCGAGTTCGCCATTGAGACTCCTTCGAGATGTGTGCGCCCCGCCCGCGAACGCAGAGCAGGTGGCCGGGGCTACGTCGCCCCGCGGCGAACTCTGTCCGGCAGCCGGCAGCGGGCGCACGCCAACGGCGTCCCCAGATTGGCGTGAGTTCGAAGAGCATGAGTTTCTGTGACCCCACTCATCAGGTTCTAGTGATGGGTGTCCGCTCTCGTTGGTGACACACTAGGCAGCGAGTCAGCCGCCCACCCGCAGTGCGCGATGCCGGCGCAACCCGGCCGACTCAGACCACTGACACGTCCACGGCTCACCCCCAATGGAGAGGGCAGCATGAGCGAAGGTCCCGGGCGGACGAGCAGCATGCTGTCCCGTGTCGTTCTCGGCCCCCGGCTGAAGTACCTGGGCCTCACGCTCGTACTCGCCTGGCACTACTGCCTGTGGTTCGTCCCCGACTCGTTCCCGACCGCCTTCCTGCTGGACGACAGGATCACCTTCGCGTGGCTGATCGCGCTGGCGGCCGCGGCGGTTGTGCCGCTCGTCCTGGCCTGGCGGCTGGGACGCAAGCGGCACCTGCATGCAACGCCGGTCCTGATCTGGCTGGTGTCCGGAGTCGGTTCCCTCGCCACCATCACGCTGTGTTCGGTAGGCATGCTGGTCGAGACACCGTGGGTGGCCTATGCGTCGGCCTTCGCCATCGGCGCGAGCGCCGGTGTGCTGTGGGTGATGTGGGGCGAACGGCTCGCGAGCCACAAGGCCCGTTTCACGCTGGCGCGGGTCGCCCCCACCTACGGCGGCTTCCTGCTGGTCCTGATCGGACTCACCCACATCTCCCCCGGGTGGTTGGCGCCCACCGTCGTCGCTGCGCTCCCGCTGCTGAGCGGGTTGCTGCTGCACGCCCACCTGCGGGAGGTGCCGGACAACCCCCCGATGCTCCTCCCGGTCAAGGCGTCCACGCAGGGCAAGCACACGATGATCACGGTGACCGTGATCTCCTTCGCCGCCGCCTACGTCTGCTACTACACGGTCGCGATCGTGCCGTGGGACGCGCTGGGCGTCGTGCAGGACAGCTTCACCTACGGGATCGTGATCGGCGCGGCGTTGATCCTGATGTTCGCCGTGCTCCAGAAGACGGCACGGGACCCGCGCTCGACGTTCCGGGTGTACCCGTGGCTCCTGATGCTGATCGTGATCGCCTGCGTGTTGTTCCTCGCCGACGACAGGCTGGATACCGCGGCGTTCCTGCTGGCCGTAGCGATCTCTTCGCTGTTCGAGATCCTGCTCACCCTGTACATGGGTGTGCTCACCCAGCGTGGATACGCGCCGCCTGCGACCGCCTTCGCGCTGTCGGGCAGCGCGATCCGGCTGGGGATCTGTCTTGGCAACGCCACCGCTCTGATCTATGAACGCATCCCGGTGCTGCACGAGCTGCTGGTGCGTCCCACGTTCGTCCTGCTGGTTGCGCTCGTCACCGGGCTGCTGATCACCATGGTGCGCCAGGGCTACGCGATCGACGAGCTGACGCGCAGCCCGAGCGCGGAGTCCGAACTTGCGGCGATCGTGAACTCGGTGGCCGAGGAGTTCCTCCTGTCGGAACGGGAGCGGGAGATCATGGGACTCGTTGGGCACGGGTACACGGCGACGGCTGTTGCCGAGAAGCTGGTGATCTCGCCCTACACGGTGAACACCCATATCCAGCACATCTACCGCAAGCTCAACATCCACAAGCGTTCCGAGTTGATCAGCTACCTGCACAGGAGCTCGTAAGCCGTAGTCACGGCCCTGGCCAACCTCGACGTGTCCGTGCAGCTACAGGCTCTGCAGCCCGGTGCGTGTCACGGCGATCCTGCGGTCGCGTACCAGCATCACGACAAGGGCGACGAGCGCGGTGATCTCGATGAGGATCAGTCCGAGGCGGTTGGCATTGATCCACGGGCCGACGGGCAGGAACGCGGAAGCGTCCCAGGCGCCGTGCGCGACCATCGCCCAGACCAGCAGGCCGCTCATGCGCCGGAACAGGTAGTACGCGATGCCTGCAGCGAAGGTCAGGACGACCTGGACGAGCGCAGAGACGAGGTCCAGGCCGCCGAGGATGCTCATCAGGTGGAAGAGGCCGAACCACACCGAGACGATCAGCACCGCCATCGCCTCGGACCGGCCGGTCCGGAGGCTGCGCAGGATGATCCCGCGGAAGAGGACTTCCTCGGCGAACCCCACGAGGACGCCGGTGACCATGACCGCCGCGACCATCTCAAGAGGCGGCTTTCCCCAGTCGACGACGGCGAACTGGACGACGATCGCAAGGGCGTACAGCCAGACCGCGATGCGCAGCGGCCACGACATCGGCAGTCTCGCCGGGTCCTTGAAGACGAAGTCCCACCGCGCCCAGACCAGGAAGCCGAGGAGCAGCAGGCAGGCCCCCGCGAGCGGGATCACTGCGGCACGGAAGGTGTTCGCGGCGTTGGCGAAGCGCTCGGCGAAGGAGATCCCCGAGATCATGGTGAGCCCCTGGAACACCAGGAGGTAGGCGACGAACACGCCGATCGCGACCGGGACGGACGGTGCCATGCGCCAGGTCGGTGTCGGTGCGGCGGTCTCTTCAGTGCTGGGCATCGTGGGTCCTTCCGGAGCGTGCTTGCACAGCGTGTGTGGGGGTGGGGCCGGTGACACCGTGGGAGCGGTGCCACCGGCTGGGGGGTGACGGGTGGTCAGACGGTGGGGTTGGCCACGGGCTGCTGCTGCTTCCGCGACGACGAGCGCTGCACGGCCCCGACGATGAGCAGGATGAAGCCGACGAAGGCGAACAGGATGCCGGGGATGATCGCAGCGAGCCACGCGAACCCCTTCGCCGCGGTCGACACCGCTGGCGCCACCGCGACGGCCGCGCCCTGCGTCGCGACCTCGATGGTGTAACTGCCCGATGCCGGCGGGGTGAAGGTCGCAACTTCGGCGAAGCTCATGTTGCCATTACCGACCGTGGTGGCCGTGCCATTGGTCTTGGTGACCGTCACCGGTCCAGCGGGTCCGGTCACGGCGATGTCGCCGGCCTGGACGACTGTCACGCTGCCCGCACCCGGGACGGACTCGTACACCGCGTACGTGGAGCCACCGTCGAGCTGGCTGGTGAAGGTCGTCGGGGCAATCTGCGGCGCGCTGATCCTGCTGACCAGCGAGGTGGCTGCTCCAGCGGTCATCACGATGGACACGATGATCGCGACGATCCCGAGCAGCAGGAGCACGGCTCCCGTGATGAGCATCCCCTTGCCTCGCGCGGGGACCGCCGCGTTGGTGGTGCCAGTCATGTGTTCCTCCTAGGGTTGGTTGATCACGGAGTCGCCGTGGCGGGTGCCGCCATGAATGGGGCTGGCGAGCGCTGACTGCTTCCCACTGCGTGGTTCTCGAGCGATCGCGGCATTCGCTGACGATTCAGGTGCCGAGAAACGTCTCCGCCAGGTAAGTCACGAAGCTGGCAATCCCGATCTCGGGACGGGGGGTGACCCGCATGATGAGCTCCACTCTCTGGCTGAGTGCCTTGCCGACGGCAGGCACTCGCGTCCTGACGTCAACTATCCATCGAATCTAGGACTGGTTGGCTCGATGATCAAGGGATGCGCTGATCGAGAGATCAGTGCCGGAGAAGGGACTTGAACCCTCACGCCCGAAGGCACAGGAACCTAAATCCTGCGTGTCTGCCAATTCCACCACTCCGGCGACAACCCGGGTGAGTCTAGTGGCGTGACTCCGCCCGGCTGCCGTGTTCGTACACCTGGCGCACCCGCTCCGGAGCGAACTTTCCTGATCGCCGCTAGCCTGACCAGATGGTGCCCGAGGCAGACAGACCGCAAGACCGCGAGCTCACCCTCGCCGTGATGGCCAATTCCCGCAAGGAGAACGAGCACCGCCTGGCACTCGATCCACGCCATCTCTCGCGCATTCCACCGGAGCTGCGCCCGCGGGTCTTCCTCGAAACCGGCTACGGCGCCAGCCAGGGATTCACCGACGCAGAGCTCGCAGAGTACGTCGGCGGGTTCGGCTCCCACGAGGAACTCGTCGCGACGCTGCGACATCGTGCTGCAGCCCAAGCCGATGCTCGCCGACATCGAGGAACTGCGTCCCAACCAGGTGTTCTGGGGCTGGCCGCACTGCGTCCAGGACAGCGAACTCACCCAGGTGGCGATCGACCGCCGGCTCACCCTGATCGCGTTCGAGGCCATGAACCACTGGAACGCCGACGGTTCGTTCTCGCTGCACGTGTTCCACAAGAACAACGAGCTCGCCGGGTACTGCTCGGTGCTGCATGCCCTGCAGCTCACCGGCTCCACCGGCCACTACGGACGGCGCCTGACAGCCGTGGTGATCGGCTTCGGCGCCACCGCCCGCGGCGCGGTCACAGCGCTGAACGGCCTGGGGATCCTCGAGGTCGACGTGCTGACCCAACGCGGCACGGAAGCCGTCGCAGCCCCCATCCATTCGGCCAGGATCGTCCAGTTCGAGAACGGCGTCGGGCTCATCGACCCGGAACAGACCGACGCCGATGCCGAGCCTGAATCGGTGGCTTCGTTCGTCGCCGTCCCACGACATCATCGTGAACTGCACCCTGCAGAACCCGAGCGCCCCGATGATGTTCCTCACCACCGACGACCTTGGCCTCGCTTGCCCCCGGCACCCTGGTCATCGATGTCTCCTGCGACGTCGGGATGGGGTTCAGCTGGGCCCTTCCGACAGGCTTCGACGACCCGATCTTCGAGGTCGGCGACCGCGTCTCCTACTACGCGGTCGACCACAGCCCGTCGCACCTGTGGTCATCGGCCACCTGGGAGAACAGCGGTGCCCTCCTGCCCTTCCTCGGTGTGGTCATGGCCGGCCCGGAGGCCTGGGACGCCGACACGACCATCAGTCGCGCGATCGAGGTCCGCGACGGGGTCGTGCAGAACCCGGCGATCCTCGCCTTCCAGGGACGGTTGTCGGGCTATCCGCACGATCCGCTGGCCAGCTAGAACGCCAGGCGCAGGCAGGCCTCACCACGACTTCGGAGCGGTTGCACCACTGCACTGATGTCTGCAGCACCAAGGGCCCTACCAACCACTGTGCACTCCCTTCCGCAGGCGTGACCGGACGGGAAGACTCCTTGGTGAGGACAACGCTTCGAGGCACGACCCGAGGGGCGGGGTTCTCCAGACGTTGAGGATGCAGACCCGCACGACCACCACCCCCCGCAAAGGTCGTCCGGTCATCGCACTGCATTCGCCTGGTTCCCGAAAGGACAGCTGAATACCGCCTGATTCAGCACGAGCCGAGGTCATCGGCTTCCGGACTTCCCGATCCGGAGGTCGAGACCTCGGCTCCCAGGTTCAGGGCAGGGGTTTCAGGGCAGCACCGGCGGCGCGGCAGGGCTCAGCTCAGGATCGTCCGTCGCGAAGGTCCGCACCGGCCCGGGACCCGTCTCCGCCGTCTCGAAGCGCACGGTCACACGGCCAAGGCCCGAACCCCACACCCACCCGGGACCCAGCCGGGCGTGCACCACGTCGCTGCCTGCGAGCCAGCCCGACGGACGCCGGGTCAATGGCGCCTCGGCCTCCTCGACCACGCGTCCGGGCGAGCTCACCTCGAGGTCGAACAGCGGCTCCTGCGCCACCTCGACCAGACCGGAAACACCCACGCCGAGCAGGCGGACCCCCTGGCTGGTGTCCAGGCCGTCCAGCAGGGCTCGCGCCACCTGCGCCACCACCTCCGGCCGGTCGGTCGCACCGTTCAGCGTCCGGGAGCGGCTGATCGAGGAGAAGTCGGGCCAGCGCACCTTCACCGTCACCGTGCGGGCGAACAGTTCGGACTTCGCGAGGCGCTCGGCCACCGATGCTGCGTGCTGCTCCGCGATCCGTCCCAGCACCCCCGCGTCGTTGATGTCGTGTTCGAAGGTGTCCTCGATCGAGATCGACTTCGTCTCCCGCTCCGGTTCCACCGGCCGGTCGTCGTCCGCCCGTGCCAGCCGGTACAGGTGCTCCCCCGACGACTTGCCCAGCTCGCGCACCACCTCGGCCTGCGACAGCTGCTGCAGGTCGGCGATCGTGCTCACGCCGAGCCGTGCGAGCCGGTCCATCGTCGCCGGCCCCACCCCGGGGATCGCACGAGCCGGCAGCCCGGCGATGGTGGCCACCTCCGTGCCCGGCTCGACCAGGCGGACGCCGTTCGGCTTGGCCAGCTCGCTGGCGACCTTCGCCATGAACTTGGAGCTGCCGAGCCCGACCGATGCCGTCAGCCCGCCGGTGGCGGCGGTCAGCCGCGCGCGCAGGTCCTCGGCGAGCTCCACCAGCGCTGCGGAGTCCAGCGCGCGCTGTTCGCCGGCCGCGAGGTCGACGAACGCCTCGTCGAGGCTCAGCGGTTCCACCAGCGGCGAGAGCTCCTTCAGCAGGCCCATCACGACGCTGCTGGCCTGGCGGTAGGCCCCGAACCGTCCACCGAGGAAGGCAGCGTTGGGGCACCGCCGACGGGCCTCGCCCATCGCCATCGCCGAGCCGACCCCGAACACGCGCGCCTCGTAGGAAGCCGTCGACACCACGCCGCGCAGCCCGATCCCGCCGACGATCACCGGCTTGCCGCGCAGCGACGGCTTGTCCCGCTGCTCAACGGCTGCGAAGAACGCGTCCAGGTCGAGATGCATGATCGAGGCGTCGGACCGCACGGCTCAGCCCAGCGATTCGAGGTAGGCGGTGCCCCGCGGGGAGAGCCGGTAGCCGATCCGCAGGCTCTCGGTGAGTCCGAGCGCCTTGAGCCGGCGGATGTCGGCCTTCATCGGCGCCACCTCGCGCCCGAGCAGCGCGGCGAGCTCCGTGGAGATCACGCCAGGGTTGTCGCGGATCCATTCCAGGATCTGCCGCGTCCAGGGGCCGCTGCGCTTGCCGGCGTCCAGCTTCTTCACGGCCGCGGTGATCACCGCCAGCTCGGTCGCGTCCGGCACCGCTGTGCGCAGCTCGACGCGAGGGTCCTCCCCCACCCAGGACAGCCGGACGCGGAAGACCCGGTCGCCGCCCTTGCCGCCTCGCGGGCCGCGCTGCACCGGTGCAGCGGTGAGCATTCCGCGCAGGGCGTCCGCGTCGGGGAAGCCGGCGGCCCGGGCGTCGGCGTCGGTGATGGTTGCCAGCTCCGTGATCTCCTCGACCTCGTCGAACCGCACGATCCCGACCGAGGTGAGCTGGGTACCGCCGACCCGGACGCGCGGCTGCTCCCAGCGGCGGTAGGCGAGGGTGATCGAGCCCTGCCGGACGCCCTGGGCGATCCTGGCCGGGAGCAACATGCTCAGCGCCGCCGGTAGCTGACGAAGTCGAAGCCGTCGTGCGGCTCGCGCGAGACCTCGAGCCACTCGTCCGGGCCGATCGGGGGCAGGTGGACCGAGCCCTCCGCCTCCTGCGTGCACCTCTGTGAGGTCGAGGTCGGTGACCCTCGGCCACGCCTGCTCGTAGATGGTGCCGCCGCCGGCGACGTAGACGATGTCGTCGTCCAGCTCTGCGGCCAGTTCGAGGGCTGCGTCGAGGGAGCCGACGGCGTAGCGCGGTCGGTCTACCGCCGGGCGCCGGCTCGGGGAGCAGCACGGACTCCGGCGTGCGGGTGACCACGATCGTCGGCCGCCCGGGAAGCCAGCGTCCGATGGCGTCGTGCGTGCGCCGGCCCATGATCAGCGGGTGGCCGAGGGTGACCTTCTTGAAACGGGCCCAGTCCTCCGCGATCTCGAACGGCTGGCGCTCCCCGTCCCCGATGACCCCGTTGGCGCCCACGATGGCGATGGCGGTGATGCGCATGGGCCCGATCGTAGCGGCCCGCCACCCCAGCTCCCGGAGCGGCAGCACTGACCATTGACACCCCCACAGGCGGCCCACAGACTGGCCTCAGCGAGGTTTTCCGCCCCGGCCACGCGGGATCGACGCGCCCGTCCCCGGGCAGGAAGCAGGCCAGCAATGTCGAATCGGCTCAGGGCCACCGGCCTCGCACTCGCCACCGTCCTGCTGCTCGGTTTCGTCGCGCCACCGGCGCACGCAGCGGCCCCGGCAGCGCCCGTCCTCGTCGGCCCGGCCACCGGCAGCACGGCTGCGGCAGTCGACATCCCGCTCTCCGTCACGGCCACCGACCCCGACGGGGACGACGCTCGACGTCCGCTTCGAAGGACGCAAGGCCGGCGCGACCGTCCCTGGCGGCGGCACCGGCGACCCGTTCACGATCGTCGCGCTCCCCGACACGCAGAACTACACCTACGCCAACCGCCAGGGCACGATGACCCAGCAGACCCAATGGGTCGTCTCCACCCGGAACTCCCTCAACACAGCGATGGTGATCCAGCTGGGCGACCTGGTCAGCAACTTCGACAACCTCACGCAGTGGGGCTACACCTCGGACGCTTTCGCGGTGCTCGACGACGCGGCGGTGCCGAACACGGTGGTGGGCGGCAACCACGACTTCGACACGGCCACCGGCGCGTTCAGCCAGTACGACACCTACTTCCCGCCGTCCCGCTACGCCAGCAAGGCCTGGAACCCGAGCACGGCCGACCTATGGCGGCTACCTCGGCCAGAACCTGTTCGGACCCGACCCGGTCGATCGCCGCAACATGGACAACTTCGCCCTGTTCAGCGCCGGCGGCCGCGACTTCCTCGTGCTCAACCTGGAATGGGAGACGCCCCAGGTACACCCTCGACTGGGCGGCAAAGGTCCTCGCCGCCTACCCGAACCGGATCGCGATCCTCTCCACCCACAGCTTCGTCCAGATCAACGGGCTCCGGAACACCGTGCCGCAGCGGCCCGGTGGCATCCCCGCAGAGACGGTCTGGACACACGTTCGTGTCGCAGCAGTGCTCGATCAAGCTGGTGCTCAGCGGGCACTACCACGACGGCGATCTCGGCGAGGCGAGCCGTTCCGACCTCAACAGCTGCGGGCAGCCCGTGCAGCAGATCCTCACCGACTACCAGGACCGTGCCAACGGCGGCGACGGCTGGCTGCGCTACTACACGTTCACCCCGTCGCCGGGACGATGACGGCCACCACCTATTCGCCCAAGCTGGACCAGTTCGAGACCGACGCCGACTCCTCCTTCACCGCTCCCCTTCGACCTCGTCCGACCCGCAGCCGGCACCGTTCACAACGATCGGCACGGCGCACGTCGCCTCCGGCGGCACCGCGACGGCCACCTGGACCGGGCCTCGGGCCGGACACGCTGTACGAGTGGCGCGCTGTCGCGACCGACGCAACGGGCTCGACCACGTCGAGCACCTGGACCGTCCGGACGCCCCAGAATTCCCGACCTCGTCGACGACACCTTCTCCCGGAACGTCACCAACGGCTGGGGAGCTGCCGATGCTTCACACGCGTGGCATGACCGTCGGCACCGCCACGTCCTTCTCCGTCGACGGGGCGGCCGGGCGCATCGAGCGTCCCGGTCTCCGGCAGGCCGGAGCGCATCGCTCACCGGAGTGTCGACCGCTGACGTCCGGGTCGTCGCCGACCTGGCCATGACGCAGGCAGCGACCGGCTCCGGCACGTACATCGCCGTCCTCGGACGCGCAGGGTCCGGCAACTCCTACCGCGCCAAGCTCAAGTACCCGGCCACCGGCGAGCCTGACGATCGCCCTCGCCCGCGTCGCACGGAACCGAGGCGGCCATCGGCTCAACGGCTGTCGCAGGGTTCACCCCGACGCCGGGCCAGCTGGTGCGGGTGAAGCTCGAACTGGAGGGGACCTCGCCGACGACGCTCCGTGCCAAGGTCTGGCGGGTCGGCGCCACCGAACCGGCCGACTGGACGGTCACCGGCACCGACTCGCACGGCAGCCCTCCAGACGGCCGGATCGGCAGGGGTGGACGTCTACACCTCGGGCTCCGCAACGACAGCCTCCTCCGTCACCTTCGACAGGTTCACCGTGACCCGGCCAGGCACGGCACCGCCGGCCAACCAGTCGCCCACCGCAGCGATCGGCACCCCGACCGTCAACGGGCTGGCTGTCAGCCTCAGCGGTGCGGGTTCGACCGACGCCGACGGCACCATCGCCGGCTACGCCTGGAACTTCGGCGACAGCACCACCGGCACCGGCGCCACCCCTTCGCACACCTACGCTGCCGCCGGCACCTACGTCGTCACGCTCGTCGTGACCGACAACGATGGCGCCACCGGCACCACCAACCGGCAGGTGACGTTCTCACGCCACCGAGCAACGTCGCCCCCGACCGCCGCCATCGGTACCCCGACGATCAGCAGCCTCACCGTTGGCCTGAGCGGCTCCGGATCGACCGACCCTGACGGCACCATCACCGGCTACGCCTGGAACTTCGGCGACAGCTCCGCCGGCACCGGCGTCTCCACCTCGCCACACCTACGCAGCGGCCGGCACCTACACCGTCACCCTCACCGTCACCGACAACAACGGCGCCACCGGCACCGCCACGCGTCAGGTCACCGTCACAGCACCGGCCGGCGGGCCGCTGGCCCAGGACGCCTTCGGCCGCACCATTTCCAACGGCTGGGGGTCTGCGACGACCGGTGGCGCGTGGTCGACGGCAGGAACGGCGAGCCGGTACGCGGTCGCCAGCGGCACCGGCCAGCACATCCTCGCCGCTGCGGGCAATACCGCGGACTCGGCGCTCACCGCTGTTTCGGCGACCGCCGTCGACCTGCGCGGCACGCTGGCCTGGAGCCGGACGGGCACCGCCGGCACCCTGTACGCCTACGTGCTGCCGCGGCGCGTCGACGCCCGCAACGACTACCGGTGCAAGGTCATCGTGAGCACGGCGAACACCGTCCGGCTCGACCTCGTGCGGCGAATCGGGGGTACAGAGACAGCCCTCACCAGCACGACGGTCTCAGGCCTCACCCAGGTGGCCAACCAGGCGTACGCGTTCGCCTGCCGGGTGGTCCCCTCCGGGACGGGGACGCAGGTGACCGGCAAGCTCTGGCGGGTCGGGCGCGACCGAACCGTCCGGCTGGCAGGCCTCGGCCACGGACACCACCGCTGCGCTGCAGCGTGCCGGGGTCGGTCGGCGTGAGCTCCTACCTGTCCAGTGCCGCTCACCACCGGGGTCACGATGAGCGTCGACGACCTGGTGGCCACCGATCCGCACGCTGCGTCCTAGCCACGTCAGACCGCGATCGGTGCCTTGATGCCCGGGTGCGGGTCGTAGTCGACGATCTCGATGTCGGAGAGGTTGAAAGCGTCGATCTCGGTCACGTCCGGGTTCAGCACGAGGCGCGGCAGGGCTCCGCGGCTCCCGGGTGAGCTGCAGCCTCGCCTGCTCCAGGTGGTTGGAGTACAGGTGCGCGTCGCCGAGGGTGTGCACGAAGTCGCCGACGTCCAGGCCGGCAACCTGGGCGACCAGGTGGGTCAGCAGCGCGTACGACGCGATGTTGAACGGCACCCCGAGGAAGATGTCGGCGGAGCGCTGGTACAGCTGGCAGGAGAGCTTGCCGTCGGCGACGTAGAACTGGAAGAACGCGTGGCAGGGCGGCAGGGCCATCTGCGGGATCTGGCCGACGTTCCAGGCACTGACGATGTGCCGGCGGCTGTCGGGGTTGGTGCGGATCGATTCGATCACGCCCTTGATCTGGTCGACGTGGCCACCGTCCGGCGTGGGCCAGGAGCGCCACTGGTAGCCGTAGATCGGGCCCGAGGTCGCCGTTGGCGTCCGCCCACTCGTCCCAGATCGTGATGCCGTTCTCATGCAGCCAGCCGACGTTCGTCGAACCCCGCAGGAACCACAGCAGCTCGCCGAAGATGCTGCGGGTGTGCAGCTTCTTGGTCGTCAGCAGCGGGAAGCCCTCGTTGAGGTCGAAGCGCATCTGGTGGCCGAAGACGCTGCGCGTGCCGGTACCGGTGCGGTCGGACTTCTCCACGCCGTGGTTCAGCACGTGGTCGACGAGGTCGAGGTACTGCCGCATCACTCCTCCTTGGTCGTGAGCCCAGCGGCTTCGTCAAGCTCAGCCAGCAGATGCGGGACCATCGCCCGCACGGCCTGACCGCGGTGGCTGATGGCGTCCTTCTGTTCCGGGCGTCAGCTCGGCGTTGGTCACCGTGTTGCCGTCGGCGACGAAGATCGGATCGTAGCCGAACCCGTTGCTCCCGCGGGGCTCCAGCACGAGGCGTCCTTCCATCACGCCGCGCACCAGGTGCTCGGTGCCGTCGGGCGTCACCAGGGCCATTGCGCAGACGAACCGCGCGGTGCGATCGGCCTCCTCGGTCTCGGTGAGCTGGCGGATCAGCAGCTCGAGGTTGCCGGCGTCGGTCGCGTCCGGACCCGACCAGCGCGCGGACCGCACGCCCGGCATGCCGTTGAGCAGGTCGACCTCGAGGCCGGAGTCGTCGGCCACGGCCAGCAGGCCGGTGGCAGCGACCGCCGCACGGGCCTTCAGCAGGGCGTTGCCCTCGAAGGTGCGCTCGGTCTCCGCGGGCTCGGGGTAGGCGGGGAACGCGTCGAGGCCGCGCACGTCGGCATCGACACCCGCGGCGGCCAGCACGCGGTGCAGCTCGACGGCCTTCTTGGCGTTGTGGGTGGCGACGACGACAACGCTCATCGGGCCAGGGCCTCCGCCTGCAGCAGGGTCAGCTCAGCGCAGCCGGCGAGCCCGAGGTCGAGCAGCTCGTCCAGCACGGCGCGCGAGAAGGGCTTGCCCTCCGCGGTGCCCTGCACCTCGACGAACTCGCCGGTGCCGGTGGCGACGACGTTCAGGTCGACCTCAGCAGCGGAGTCCTCGGTGTAGGCCAGGTCGAGCATCGGGACGCCGTCGACGACCCCGACGGAGACGGCCGCAACGGTGCCGATCAGCGGCTCGCCCTTCAGCGCACCGCGGGCACGCAGCCACGCGACGGCGTCCTCGAGAGCGACGTAGGCGCCGGTGATGGACGCGGTGCGGGTGCCGCCGTCGGCCTGCAGCACGTCACAGTCGAGCACGATGGTGTTCTCGCCGAGAGCCTTGTAGTCGATGACCGAGCGAAGGCTGCGCCCGATCAGCCGGCTGATCTCGTGGGTGCGACCGCCGATGCGGCCCTTCACCGACTCGCGGTCGCTGCGGGTGTGGGTGGCGCGCGGCAGCATGGCGTACTCGCTGGTCACCCAGCCGAGCCCGCTCCCCTTGCGCCAGCGCGGCACGCCCTCGGTCACCGAAGCAGCGATCAGCACGCGGGTGGCACCGAACTCCACGAGCACCGAGCCCTCGGCGTGGTCGAGCCAGCTGCGCGTGATCCGCACCGGTCGAAGTTGGTCTGGGCTGCGGCCATCGGCTCTGGTCAAGGACATGGCATCACCCTATCCGGCCGCTCTGACCGGGATTCCGGGCTGGGCGGGCTGGGTAGGCTCACTGCGCTGATACCGAAAGAGGAGCTCGCTGGAATGTGTCGACCAGTCACGTGTGGAGTCTGCGGCAAGACCACCTGGGCCGGCTGCGGCCTGCACATCGAAGAGGTCAGGGTCCAGGTTCCTGCCGACCAGTGGTGTGCCCGGCGGCGACCGCAGTCCGCGACCGCCCGTGCGACCGCCGCGGCGCCGAGCAGGCGCACTGACGATGCCACGGGCGCCGACGTCAGCTGGCGAAGGTGTAGACCTGCTCGACCTTGTCGACGAAACCGCCCATCAGGCGCCGTCCGATGCCGGTGAACAGCTCGGGGCTGCCGGTGGTGAGGAAGCGCAGCGACGCCGTCCGCGGACTCGTGTGCATCAGGCCCTGGTCGGTGAGCGTCGCGAAGACCTCCTTGGCGCATTCCTCGGCCGACGACACCAGGGTGACGTCGTCACCGATCACGTAGGAGATCACCCCGGCCAGCAGCGGGTAGTGGGTGCAGCCGAGGATCAGGGTGTCGATGCCCGACTCGCGCAGCGGCAGCAGGTACTCCTGCGCTGCGTGCAGCAGTTCCTCGCCGCCGGTGACGCCGGCCTCGACGAAGTCGACGAACAGCGGGCACGGCGTGGTGATCAGCTCCACGCCGGGCACGGCGGCGAGCGCGTCGTCGTAGCTGCGCCGACGTTGCCGTCGCCTCGGTGCAGATCAGCCCGATCCGTCCGGTCTTGCTCGCACGGACGGCGCGGCGCGCGGCCGGCAGGATCACGTCGATGACCGGGACGTCGTAGCGCTCGCGGGCGTCCCGCAGGACGGCCGAGGACGCCGAGTTGCACGCGATGACGAGGGCCTTGACCCCGGTCTCTGCCAGGTAGTCGAGGCATTCGAGGGCGTACTCGCGCACTTCGGGGATGGACTTGGTGCCGTACGGTGCCCGCGCGGTGTCGCCGAGGTAGACCATGTCCTCACCGGGAAGCTGGTCGAGCAGGGCCCGCGCAACCGTCAGCCCGCCGAAGCCGGAGTCGAAGACTCCGATGGGGGCGTCGGTTGTGGTCACGTGCACCGACTTTAGGGCCGCGGCAGACTGGTTACCAATCGAGGGAGGACGCACCATGACGCCGGAGCCGATCGACGCCACACGGCTGGCCCTGCGCGCCCTGCGCCTGCTGGACGACGGCCGCCGCGCCGTGGAGAAGCAGTGGCAGGAGTGGACGACCCCGGAGAAGAAGGCGGCCGAGCCACCGGCGGATCGCCGTCAGCCTCCCGAGATCTGGTAGGCGTCAGCGGCGGGTCAGCGTCAGCGTGACCAGGCCGGCGCGACGGCCGGGCACCGGGGACGGGAGGCCACAGCCGGGAGCGCCGTCATCGGTGGCGGAGGCACAGCCCCCACAGCCGGACGCAGGGCAGCCCATCGACAGCTCGCGGCTCTCCACGCGTCCGGAGCGGACGAGGTGGTCGACCGCTGCCCGCACGACGGAGTCCTCGAGACCCGGAGCGGCGCACGATCTCCGCGACGGTGGGCGTGCCGGCCTGCATCTCGGCGAGGACGGTGGTCAGCGGCCCGCTCACAGGAACAGCCTGCCGACCTGGAAGACCAGCGACGGCGAGCACCCACGCCGTCACCAGCTGCATGCCGATACCGAACAGCGTCCAGCGAGGGCCGATCTCGCGCCACTGGGCAGCGAGCGTCGCGACGCACGGCGTGTAGGCCAGCAGGAACACCATGAACGCGAGGGCCGCCGGGATCGGGTGGCCACCGGAGGAACTCTCGAAGTCGGCGCGCACCCGTTCGCCGAGGGTGCCCGGGGTGCCATCGGCGGGCTGGTCGACGGCGTAGGTCTGCGCCCACGAGGAGATGACGGCCTCCTTGGCGACGAACCCCACGACGAGGGCGGACGTGGTCTCCCACTTCGCGAAGCCTGCCGGCGCGAACGCCGGGGTGATGCTCTGGGCCGCGACACCGTAGGCGGACTCGGCGACCGGCACCTCGCCGAACGCATGCCCGGGCGTCGTCGGGATCGACTGCAGCAGCCAGACCGCGCAGACCGTGGCGACGATGATGCCGGCAGCGGTCTTCAGGAAGCCCTGCAGCCGCACCCAGGTGACGGAGGCCGTCAGCCGCAGCGTCGGCACCTGGTAGGCGGGCAGGTCGATGATCAGTGGCTCGGCGCCCATGGTGCGCCACAGCGTCCGGCGCAGCACGAACCCGGCCAGCACGACGAGGTGGATCGAGATCACGTACATCGCGAACACCGCGGTGCCGGCGTAGGGCCCGAAGAAGACCGAGCCGAGCATCACGAACACCGTGAGCCGGGCCGTGCAGGACGTGAACGGCACCAGCAACGCTGTCAGGATCCGCTGCCGGGAGCTGGGCAGGATGCGGGTCGCGGAGATCGCCGGCACGTTGCACCCGAACCCGACGATCAACGGCAGGAAGGCCCGCCCCGGCAGACCGATCGAGCGCATCAGGCGGTCGGTGACGACGGCGGCCCGCGCCAGGTAGCCGGAGTCCTCGAGGACGGCGAGCAGGATGAACATCAGGGTCATCAGCGGCACGAAGGTCAGCAGCATGCCGACGCCGGCGATGAGCCCGCTGACGACGAGGCCCTCGACCCACGTCCCGCCGAGGCCGAGCTGGGTGAGCAGCCAGGTCGCTCCTGCGGACACGGGACCGGAGAACAGGTCGTCGAGGAAGTCCTGCAGCGGCGCCGCGACGGCCGTGGTGATCTGGAAGACCAGCCACATCACGGCGAGGAAGATGACCGGGCCCAGCACGGGCGCCGTCACCCAGCGGTCGACCTTGTCCGAGAAGGTCCGGGGCTGCACGGCGGGGGCTGAGGTGGCTGCGCGGACGGCTGCTGCGATCCAGGTGAACCGGTCGTCGTCGAGTTCGAGGGCGTCGGTGGTGTCCGGCACGGGACGCGGGGCAGCTGCGATGCCGGTGTGCTCCCGGACGCCGGCGGCCAGCGCCTCGAGCCCGGTGCGACGACGGGGATCGATGCCGACGACCGGGCAGCCGAGTGCAGCAGCGAGGACGTCGAGGTCGACGGTGACGCCGCTCTTCGCAGCGACGTCGAGCATGGTGAGGGCCACCATCATCGGCAGGCCGAGCTCCCGCAACTGCGCGACGAGGTAGAGGCTGTTCGCCAGCCGGGACGCGTCGCAGGCGACGACGCAGAGGTCGGGCCGCTCGTCAGCGGGGACCCCGACCAGCAGTTCCCTCGTGAGCGCCTCGTCCGGGGAGTGCGGGTCGATCGAGTAGGCGCCCGGGAGGTCGATCAGGGTGATGTCGAGGCGCAGCTCACTGGGATCGCAGGTGCACTCCTCGCAGGTGCAGCTGGCTGCGTCCCTCGTGGTCTTCCAGATGCCGCGCGACACCTCGACGGTGGTGCCTGGCCAGTTGCCCATCGTGACGCGGGAGCCGGTGAGCGCGTTGAAGAGCGTCGACTTGCCGGTGTTGGGGGCCCCGACGAGGGCGACGACGGGGGCTTCCGGGCCGGCACCGATGCCGCCACCGGTGTGGCAGCAGGCCTTGACCGACGGCGGTCCGACCAGCAGCGGCAGCTTCAGTGACCGGCCGGGCTGTTCGGTGACGGCCATCACCGCGCCTCGACGAGCAGCTGGGCCAACAGGGTCGAGCCGAGGGCGATCCGGGAGCCCGCGACGAGGGCGACCCGTCCCCCACCGGTGGTGCGGGCGACGAGGGAGAAGGGGGCTCCGATGCGCAGTCCGAGGGACGAGAGGCGTTGCCGGCAGCTGTCGGGAGCGTGGACGAGGGTGAGGGCGGTGTGGAGTGGCGCGCTCGCCAAGTCAGACCCTACGTACATGTGCGTAAGGGTAGCCTAACCAAATAACGCACACCTAACGTCTCGAAAATACGTGCAGCGTCGTCAGCGGAGCCCGAGCAGATTCTCCATCAGGTAGGCGATCCACTCGTAGACCCGGTAGACGTAGGCCCGTGGATCGTCCTCCGGCAGGGAGTCGATCTCTTCGGCATCGTCGGGCGTGCTGATACCCAGTCGCACGGCGAGGCTCAGCCGGACACCACCGAGCGTCTTCAGCCAGCTGTCGAGCTCGATCACCCGCACCTGCACCGGGTGCTTGCCGCCGTCGGTGTCGCGCAGGGCGGACAGCACCACCTCTGCCTCGCCCAGCCGGTTCGACCGCTGCCGGGCCTGGGTGAGCCGTCGGAACTCCCCCGATGCGGCCGGATCCTGCGGGTAGGCGTCGGGGAAGAGGCGGTTGATCACCGGGATCGGTGTGGTCCAGCGGGTCGTTGCCGGACAGTTCTGCCTGCCAGCGGGCGAACGAGTCACCGGCAACCGGCTGCTGCTCGTCGGCCTCCAGCAGTCCTGCGAACTGCTCGACCAACGACTCCAGCAACGTGGCCTCGTAGTCGGTGAGCTTCATCCGGATCATCGGACCGGAACGCTTGAAGTCGCGCATCAGCCACGCTCGAGGGTGGCCCAGAGGCCGTAGCCGTGCATCGCGTCCACGTCGGTCTCCATCTGCTCGTGACTGCCGAACGACACCACGGCCTTGCCGTTGTTGTGCACCTGCAGCATGAGGTCGGTGGCCTTCTCCTCCGGGTACCCGAAGTAGGCGGAGAAGACGTGCGTGACGTAGCTCATCAGGTTCACCGGGTCGTCCCAGACGATGGTGACCCAGCCGGTCAGCGCCGATTCGGCCGGCCGTTCGGATACCGCGGTAGCCCCGCCGGGCTGCTCTGGTGCGTTCTCGCCTGCCACCGCGCCATTGTGTCACGCAAGCCGGACGCCCCCTGCGACGCCCCTCCGCCCCGTCGCACCCACCCCGCGCAAGCTGTGAGTTGGGCGCCGATGTCGGGGGCTGACCCACAGCTTGTGCGGCGGAGTGGAGTGCTCTCGTAGTCTGAGGACATGACCCTCCTGACGACGCCGTCGGGCGCGACGCAGAGCACTGCCCTGCTGACCGACCACTACGAGCTCACCATGCTGCGCGCGGCCCTGCGGTCGAAGACCGCGTTCCGGCGCAGCGTCTTCGAGCTGTTCCCGCGGCGTCTTCCCGAGGGTCGCCGCTACGGCGTCGTTGCCGGTGTCGGGCGTGCGCTGGACGCGATCCAGGCGTTCCGGTTCGACGAGGCCACCCTGAACTACCTGCTCGAGCAGAACGTGATCGACACCGATGCCGCCGACTGGCTGGGCCGCTACAAGTTCAAGGGCAACATCTGGGGCTACCCGGAGGGCGAGGTGTACTTCCCCGGCTCGCCGCTGCTGATCGTCGAGGGCACCTTCGCCGAGGCCTGCATCCTCGAGACGGTGCTGCTGAGCATCTACAACTACGACTGCGCCGTCGCGTCCGCTGCTTCCCGCATGACGGCGATGGCCGGCGAGCGTCCCTGCATCGAGATGGGGTCGCGCCGCGCCAACGAGTATGCGGCCGTCGCTGCCGCCCGGGCCGCCTACATCGCCGGCTTCGCCTCCACCTCCAACCTGCAGGCCGGCTACCGCTTCGGCATCCCCACCACCGGGACGGCAGCGCACTCGTTCACCCTGCTGCACGACACGGAGGAGGAGGCGTTCAAGGCCCAGCTGAAGGCGCTCGGCAAGGGCACGACGCTGCTGGTGGACACCTACGACATCGAGGAGGCCGTGCGCACCGGCGTCCGGCTGACGCAAGGGGAAGCTGGGCGCGATCCGGCTCGACTCCGGCGACCTGGCCGAGCAGGCCGCGGACGTGCGCAAGCTGCTCGACTCCCTCGGCGCGACCCACACCCGCATCATCGTCACCTCCGACCTCGACGAGTACCAGATCGCTGCGCTGCGCAGCGCCCCGGTCGACGGCTACGGCGTCGGCACGTCGCTGGTCACCGGTTCGGGCGCCCCGACCTGCGGCTTCGTCTACAAGCTGGTGGCGCGGGCGGAGACCGAGGGCAAGGACGCCGAGCTGTTCCCGGTGGCGAAGAAGAGCGTCAACAAGACCTCGATCGGTGGACGCAAGTTCGCGCTCCGCCGGCTGGACGCGCAGGGCCGGGCAGAGGCGGAGGTGATCGGCATCGGGACGCCTCCGGAGGGCGACCACAACGACCGGCCGATCCTCGTGCCGCTGGTGACCAAGGGGAAGATCGTCGGCCGCGGGAGCCCCTCGACGCTGCCCGTGAGCGGCACCACAGGGTGCGCGCCGAGCTGCCGCAGGCAGCGCTGAAGATGTCCAAGGGTGAGCCGGCGCTGCCGACGATCCTGCTCGACGGCGACGGGAATGCCGCCGACAACCCCTACGCGAGGTGACATGACCAGAGCACTGATCGTCGTCGACACCCAGGTCGACTTCTGCGAGGGCGGGTCGCTGGCCGTGGCCGGCGGCGACGGCCGTCGCCGGCCGGATCGCTGACCTGCTGGCCGGTGACCACGGCTACGACCACGTGGTGGCGACCCGCGACCACCACATCGACCCGGGCGCCCACTTCTCCGACGACGCCCGACTGGGTCGACTCCTGGCCGCCGCACTGCGTGGTCGGCACGCCCGGGCGCCGAGCTGCACCCGCCGTCGTCGGGTACGGCTTCGAGGCCGTCTTCGACAAGGGCGAGTACGCCGCCGCCTACTCCGGCTTCGAGGGCCGGAGCGACGGGGTTGCCCTCGCCGACTGGCTGGTGGACCGCAGCGTCACAGCCGTCGACGTCTGCGGTCTCACCACCGACTACTGCGTGCGCGCCACAGCCCTGGACGCCGCTGCCGACGGTTTCGCCGTCACCGTGCTGCTGGACCTGACGGCAGCCGTCGCCCCGGAGCGCCTCGCCCCGATCCTCGACGAGTTCGCCGCAGCAGGGGTCGTCCTCGCTCCCGCCGTGCCGGGCGTCGCCGGGCACGCGGTCGGCCGGAGGCTGGCCTGGGACGAGGGTGACATGGACGAACCCGCCCGCTGCCGTCGCGAGGTCGGCGACGGCCCTCGAGGTGACGGCCATCGAGGGCTCGGACGCCTGGCGCCACACCGCCTACGGCTTCGTCCACGACACCGAGCACGCCCTGCTGGCGCCGCTGGCCGTCGGGCAGGCCGTCGAGGTGCGGCTGCGCACGACCTTCACCGGCGAGTTCGACCAGGCCGGCGTGTTCGTGAAGGCCGACAACGAGCACTGGGTGAAGGCAGGGCTGGAGTTCGCCGACGGCGTCCTCAACCTCGGTGCTGTCGTCACCATCGAACGCTCCGACTGGTCGGTGGCGCCGGTGGACTGGAACGGCCGTGAGGTCACCGTCCGGGTGAGCCGGTCGGTGGAGTCGCTGACCATCCGGGCGAAGGTCGACGGCGAGCCGTTCCGGCTGGTGCGCGTGGCGCCGTTCAGCGGTCGCACCGTGACCGCCGGCCCGTTCCTCTGCGCCCCGACCCGCGAGGGCTTCACCGCGACCTTCCTCTCCTGGGACATCGTCCCGGCCGACGCCTCCCTGCACTGAGCCAGACCGCAGACCCGCGGAATGGTGGTTATGACCGCGATCAGGCGGCTCACCAGGGCGGCGACCCCATCCGTTGTGGTTATGCGCCCTGATTCGGGGTCCATAACCACCACCGCACGGGGTCTGTCCTCTTTCGGGCCGCGCCGGCTTGTCGATAACCACAACAGCAGGGGTCGGTACGGTGGCGGCGTGAGCGAACTTCGGGTGCCGGCCGGACCGGGGATACCCGACGGGCTGGTGATCCCCGACGGCGAACTGGTCGAGCGGTTCTCCCGGTCATCCGGTCCTGGCGGACAGAGCGTGAACACCACCGACTCGCGCGTGCAGCTCTCCTTCGACTTCGCCACGACGACCGTGCTCACCGACCTCCAGCGCGAGCGGGCCTTGCGGCGGCTCGCCGCACGGCTGGACGGGACGGTGCTCACCGTGGACTCCTCGGTGGAGCGCTCGCAGTTCCGCAACCGGTCGGTCGCGCGGGAGCGGCTGGCTGAGCTGCTGCGTGAAGCGCTCGCCCCGCCGCCACCACAGCGGCGCGCGACCCGCCCCACCCGCGGCTCGGTCGACAGGCGGCTCACCAGCAAGACCCGCCGCGGCGAGCTCAAGCGCCAGCGCAGCCGACCGCCGGTGGAGTAGAGACTCAGTCGCGCTCCAGCGTCAGATCGATCCGTGAGCCCACAAGGTCGAGCGCATAGCTGTACTGACCGTTCGGCAGCACGGACTCACCCACGTAGTCGACGGGCTGGTACACGTAGGTACGGCCCCCAGCTTTCACTTTGAGGTAGGTGTAGCTGTACGCCTCGAGGACGGACTCGTACTTCGATGTCCCACCCGCCGGGACGGGCCCGTAATGCACCTTCTTGCCGTAGGGAAAGACGGCGTAGACATCGCTGAAGTCGACGCTGGAGGTGTTTCTGGATCCGGACCCCGATTACCGGAGCCGGCCCGATCGAGGGAGTGACTTCCGGAACCCGGGTCGGCATGTTCGTGGCGGTCGGCGTCGGGCTCGGGCCGGTGCCGTTGGTCGCGGCCTGATGACCAGCGGTCGCGCGGAACCGGGCCAGCACGCTGCCGGGCTGGTCCAGCAATTCGAGGGTGTCGCCGTCGCGGTAGACGCGCCGGGTGCTGTCGAGCACCGTGCGGATGAGTTCACGCTCGGCCGGGTCGCAGCCGATCGCCTTCGCGGGGTCGAGGGTGACCTGCAGGTCATTGCCCACCAGCCGGTAGCTGCCGAGGGGTTCAGTGGTGTCGATCGTTGTGGGCGCCGTCGACTGCTCGCAGTCGTCGCCACCGAAGAACGTGGAGTCCGTCTCGAACGACAGGTACGGCACAGCGCCGTTGGTTCGGGCTGCGGGTTTGCCGTAGAACTCGAGTGCCACCCAGGTGGCGCCCGTCAGCATCACGCGGCTGGCGGGAGTCGCGCCCTGTGCCGGCACGCCGGCCACGACTTGCCCCCGTCCGGCCAGGGCCCAGACCGCCAACCCTGCGACCATGGCCAGCACGGCAGCGGCGGCGAGCCAGCGGCCCATCATGATCCCGAGCCCGGGCGTCCGGCGGACGTCTGCCGGCTCCAGCGATGGCACCGGGATCTTCACCGAATCCACGCGGTGCAGCGCGTCACGGAAGGCGCGTTCGGCGTCATCCATTGCTCTGGCCTTCCTCGAGGCGCGTCCGCATCACGGCGAGCGCGCGGTGTACATGGGAGCGGGCGGTGGCCTCCGGGCAGCCGAGGGCAGCACCGATCTCCGCGAAGCTCAGGTCCTGGTAGAAGCGCAGCACCACGGCGGCCCGTTGCTGGGCCGGCAGGCTCGTGCACAGCCGCCACGCCTCGTCGGCATTGGCGATGGCCCACGCCGGGTCGGCCTGCACCTTCGCCTGGGGAAGGAGCTGCGGCTCGGCAGTCGGACGCGAGCGCCCCCGCTTGCGGATGATCGCGAGGCAGGCGTTGACGACGCAGCGACGCACATAGGCGTCCCGCTTGTCGCTGTCGGCCAGCCGTCCCCACCGCGGCAGGACACCCTCGAGTGCGTCCTGGACGGCGTCACGGGCATCGTCCCAGTTGCCGGTGACCAGGAAGGCGAGACGCAGCAGCCGGTCGGAGCGGATGCGGATGAACCCCTCGAAATCGGGCTCACCGTTCGCGACCGCGGCCACTGCTGCTCCCCTGGAGTCGGTTACCGCCACACCCTAAAGAGTGTCGGGCGACGGCGTTTCGTTGCACCTGCGCGGTCCCCAGCTGGCAGACGCGGGCGAGTTCGTCCTCCAGCGCCCGCTCCACAGCGGCAGCGTCCAGGGCTCCGGCATCGACGTGGGCCACGCATTCGAGGCGTCCGGCGTAGGAGATCGCGGAGACTCCGAGCCGGACGTTGCCCTGGATCGGTGTCACCGGCCACGCGCGTTCCAGGGGGGCCCCGTCCAGGGACAACCGCTGCTCCGGTCCGCGGACATTGGTGACGAACAGGGCGATGAAACGCTGCCGCCGCGCGAGGAAGGCGAAGACCCGGGTGCCCCAGCGGGAGCGTGTCAGCTCGTAGGTGCCCTGTTCCCTCGCCTCGGTCTTGGCTGCCGTCGTCACCTGCGCGATGCGGGCGATCCGTGCACCGAGATCGGGCTCGCGCAGCGGAAGCGGCACCATCATCACTCCCACGGCATTCCCGGAGTTGCCGCGATCCGGCAGCGCGACAGGGATGCTTGCGGGCAGCTCGTCCGGCACCGGTTCGCCGGCGGACGTGAGTGCAGCTGTCGCCGCTGCAGCGACAGCTGCGAGCAACCCGTCGTTGACGGTGCCGCCGGCTGTCCGGGCTCCGCGGGAGATGTCGTCGAGTGCCACGTCGCCGAAGGTGATGCCCCGCCGGGTGCTGATCGGGCCCAGCAGCGCCGTCGGTCCGAGCTGCACGCTGAACATGGCGGCGAGCCGCGAGATGCTGCCCCAGAAACGGCGCAACGAGCCCTTCTTCTGGCGGGGCTGGCGAATCCGCGGGCGAGGGGTCACCGGTGACTCCGGAGCCGGGCCCGCGTCGAAGAGCTGCTGCGCCAGCCGGACGCCGGCGACCCCGTCCGCGACGGCGTGGTGGATGCGCAGGATGACGCCCGTGCCGGCTTCGGTGGCTCCGGGTACCAGGAGCAGCTCCCACAGCGGGCGGCCCGCAGGGAGCGGCGTGGTCATGAGGCTGGCGCACAGCGCTGCGAGGCCCTCCGGTGCCGGCCACCGGCCCGACCTCGCGCACATGCCGGGCCAGATCGGGGGCGCTGGCCTCCCACACCGGTCGTCGCTTGGTGCCACCGATGCGTTGGGAGAACCTGCGCAGCCCGGCGAGCGAGGGGTCGGCGAGCCGCTCGGCGATCACGGCACGCAACCGTTCGAGATCGGCCGTCCCATCGGCAGCGACGAAGCCGCCGGGTGCGAGGATGCCGGCCATCAGGAACACGTTGACCTGGTCGACGGCGTCGAGGATCACGTTGGACGCATCGGCCGCGGAGAGGGATTCGGCACCAGGTACACCGGGCACGAGCACTCCTCGATCGGGCAAGCCAGCGGAGGTTTCAGCGTATCGTCGCGCCCGACCCGTGGTGCGAAACGCCAGCCATCGCGGCACGAAAGGGGACAGTCCCCTTTCGTGTCGGTCCTCCGCCCTCCCCGACGCGCTCAGCGATCCGGCGGCGGCGCGGGAATCGAGTCCAGCCCGGGTGACTCCCCCGGCCACACCACGGCCACCGTGCACGGGGCGTGGTCGATGACGAAGCGGGTGTGCCGGCCGAGGCTCCGCGGGCCGAGGCGGGTGCGGTCGCCGTCGCGCGCGACGATCAGCAGGTCGATCGCCGCGGCTGCAGCCGTCACCTCGCGCTCGGTGAAACCGGTGCGCAACTGGGCTTCGCACGGGCGTCCGAGCGCTGCCACTGCCTGGTCGAGCAGTTCCTGCGCCGCGCGAGCGGCTGAGCTGGTCGACGGCAGCTGTGGCTTCCGCGCGACGCCCGCGTCCCATCAACCCGGCGAGGGGCCCGGTCGGCACGCCCTCCGACTCGTCCGCGACGGCCACCAGCACCAGTTCGTCAGAGGCCGGACGGCGCTGCATGGCCTCGACGACAGCCGGCCAGGTGCCGGCGGCGATCCATCCTGCAACCTTCATCTCAGACTCCCATCAGCTGCACGGCGACCCACAGGGCGCTGGTGCATGCGATCAGGCTAACCGGGACCGTGAGCAGCCCCAGCTTGGTGAACTCGCCGATCTCCGTGTCGTGGTCGTGGTCGGCGAGGATGCGACGCCACAGCAGGGTCGCGAGCGACCCGACGTAGGTCAGGTTGGGCCCGATGTTCACCCCGATCAGGACGGCGAGCACGGCTGCCGGCCCCACAGGGGCAACCAGGGGCAGCAGCACGAGCACGGCAGGCAGGTTGTTCACAAGGTTGGCCAGAAGCGCCGCGAGGCCCGCCAGCAGCAGCAGGCTGACCAGGTCGGAGCCGGTCGGCACGAGGTGCCCGATCGCTGCTGCCAGCCCGTTGTCGACGACGGCCTTCACGATGATGCCGAGGGCGAGGACGAAGAGCAGGAACCAGATGTTGGCAGCGGCGAGCAGTTCGCGCAGTTCCGGCGCGGTGACGGCCCGGCGGGTCCATCAGCAGCCGCTTGGTCGCCAGCACCAGCACCCCGGCGAGCGCTGCCCAGAACGGCTCGATGTGCAGCGGCGAGGAGACGACGAACCCGGCGAGGGTGAGCGCGACGACGACGAGTGCGAACACCGGGGTCGGCGTCCGCCTGCCGGCGTCGCGGGGCGTGGCGACAACGGAGAGGTCGCCGGCGAACCAGACGCCGGTGCACGAAGTACTCGATCGCGATCGCCACCAGCCAGGGCAGCGCCATCAGCGCTCCGAACTTCACGAAGCTGAGCCCGGCGGCCCCCATCGCCAGCAGGTTGGTCAGGTTCGACACCGGCAGCAGCAGCGACGCCGAGTTCGCGAGGTGCGACGTGGCGTAGACGTGCGGCTTGGGTCGTGCGCCCAGCCGGGACGCCGTCGCGAACACCACAGGGGTGAGCAGCACGACGGTCGCGTCGAGGCTCAGCACGGCCGTTGTCAGCGATGCGACCACGAAGACCAGCCCGAGCAAGCCGTCTCGGGCGGCCCCTCGATCGTCGGGCCATCAACTCGCCCGCAGCATCGAACATGCCCTCTTCCTTGCAGAGGTGGGCGAGCATCAGGATGGCGGCGAGGAACGCGACGGTGGGACCGAGGCCCTGCACCTCCTGCCATGCCACTGCCAGCGGGAGGGCACCGACGGCGACGACGAGGATGGCCGCAGGGACAGCGCCAACACCCTCGGGCAACCCGCGCGGACGGACCACGGCGAAGCCGAGGACGGCGATGAGGCAGACGACGGCGATCGCCTCGGCCACCGGTGTGGTCATGCCGTCACCCTAGGCGCGGGCGACGCGGTGCGGCTGTGAGCAATCGCCGCACTGCGAATGGGGTTTGGACGATGGTTCTACTGCCGGCGCAGGCGATCGCGGAGCTTCAGCAGCTCGCGCCGCTGGGACTCGGTGAGGCTGTTCAGGCCGCCGGCGTTGATCTGGTCGAGCAGGGCGTCGAGCCGCTCCCGGTCGGAGGCGTTCCTGGTGGCCTGACGAGCATGGGACCGCGGCACGCGGGGCGCCGGGGCTGTCACCGGACGCCCTCGGACCATGCGTCCGGGAATCCAGGGGTACTCACCGAGCAGCCCGACGGCGCGGGCGACGATGGCGACCAACACGAAGCTGAAGATCAGGCTGAGCAGGCCGGAGATGTCGCGGGCCGCCAGCAGCCCGAACACCTGCACGGCCACGAGGATCGCCCCGATCACCCAGGCCGGGATGTTGAAGAAGAACGGGCGGCGCGGGTACTCGGCGATCCACAGCAGCAACAGCAGGAACTCCATCGACCCGAGGCCGTACAGCCCGCGCCCGCTGCCCACGATCACGGCGACGACGGTGTAGGCAGCGGTGAAGGACGCCCACATCCCCAGCAGCAGCCAGAGCATCCGCGTGCGTCCGATCAGCCGTTCCAGGTCGGTGCCGAACCACCAGAACAGGGCGAGCGTGATCACGGTGCCCAACCCGAGGTCGATCGCGAACGGCCAGGTGAGGATGCGCCAGGCCTCCCCGTCTGCGACGAGTTCCGGGGTGTAGTACAACTGCGAAGGCAGCGAGGGCACAACGACCCAGGCGAGGCCGGAGATGACCGCGATCATGACCACCAGCAGGACGGTGTTCACCTCGAGGCGACCGATCCTGAACCAGGGCTCGCTGTGGTCGTCGCGTGGACCGAAGAAACCGCTCATAGGCCCAAGGTTGCCAGACGAACCCACCCGCACGCCTCCCCCGCCCCGGCGCTACCCTTCGGACAAGGCCGAAGGAGGGCAGAACCGTGTGGGTCGCGTTCGCCTTCGCGTCGGCATTGTTCGCCGGCCTCACGGCCATCCTCGCCAAGGTGGGGGTGCGGCACACCGACTCCAATCTCGCCACAGCCATCCGGACGACGGTGGTGCTGGCCGCTGCCTGGCTGATGGTGCTGCTGGTGGGTTCTGCGTCCCAGCTGGGCACGCTCAGCGGCTCGACGATCGGCTTCCTCGTCGCTTCCGGCCTTGCCACCGGCGGGTCGTGGCTGTGCTACTTCAAGGCGCTGCAGCTGGGCGACCTGAACAAGGTGGCCCCGATCGACCGGCTCAGCATCGTGCTCACCGTCGTGCTGGCGATGATCTTCCTCGGCGAGGCCGACCACCTGGCCACCCGGCTTCCCGGCATCGCCGTGATCGGGATCGGCACCTGGCTGATGGTGCGCCGCCCGGCCACCGAGGTCCCCGCTACGCCGGCACCCCCGACGGCGCGCGGAGGCTGGTTCCTCTATGCGCTCGGCGCTGCGGTGTTCGCCTCGCTGACGGCGCTGCTGGGCAAGGTCGGCATCAGCGGGGTCGAGTCCAACCTCGGCACGGCGATCCGCACCAGCGTCGTCCTCGTCCTTGCCTGGGGCATCGTCATCGCGACCGGCGGAAGACCGCTCGCTCGCCGATTCCGCGGCGCGACCTCACGTTCATCCTGCTGTCGGGCCTCGCCACCGGGGCTTCCTGGCTGTGCTACTTCAAGGCGCTGCAGGACGGCCCAGCCAGCGTCGTCGTGCCGATCGACAAGCTCAGCATCGTCGTCACCGTGCTGCTGGCCGGGTGGCTGCTCGGCGAACGGCTCAGCAGGAGGGGCTGGGCAGGGCTGGCGCTGATCGTCGCAGGCACCCTGTTGATGCTGATCTGATCAACGGGCCGATCAGCTCTGGACGATCAGCTCGATCTCCGAGCGCGGCAGTCGCAGCGGGCCGGAGAACCCGTTCATGATTCCGGCCAGCCGGAACGCCTGCTCGTTGTGGTACAGGTCCTCGAGGCTCAACGGCTTGCCGTCCGGGCCGGACAGCGGGATCTGCCAGTTGGGGTACTCGGTGCTCGTGCCGGGCTGGTTCTGCGTCCGCCGGTCGCCGACGGCGTCGGTGAGGGCAGCGCACAGCACCCGCGCCGGGGTGGCGACGAGGTAGCGGTGCATGGCCTCGACGATGTCCTCGGTCGTCGCCGGATAGGCGACGAGGAATCCCCGCTCCCGCAGCGCGACGATGAAGGCACTGCGTTCGCGCTCCGCGTTCCCCAGCTCCGTCGCCAGCGATTCGGTGAGCAGGCCCAGCTCGTGCTGCAGCTTGATGTGCTCACTGGCGAGGTAGCCGGCCGTCGGCGGCAGGTCGTGGGTCGTGACCGAAGCGAGGCAGTACTCCCGCCACGCCTCCGGTGCCAGCGGACGGCCTTCTGCGTCCCGCTCGAACCAGGCGATCGAGGTGCCGAGGATGCCGCGCTCGCGCAGGTAGTCGCGCACCCAGGGCTCGACGACGCCGAGGTCCTCCCCCACCACCAGCGCGCCGGCGCGGTGCGCCTCGAGGGCGAGGATGCCGACCATGGCCTCGTGGTTGTACCGGACGTAGGAGCCCTGGCTCGCCGCCATGCCCTCCGGGATCCACCACAGCCGGAACAGGCCCATGATGTGGTCGACGCGGACGCCGCCGGAGTGCCGCAGGATGCCGGACACCATGCTGCGGAACGGCGCGTAGGACAGCTCGTCCATCCGGTCGGGACGCCACGGGCGCCTGGCCCCAGTCCTGGCCGGTCTGGTTGAAGTGGTCCGGCGGTGCGCCGACGCTGACGCCCTCGGCGAACAGGTTGCCGTAGGTCCACGCCTCGGCGCTCTGGGCGCCGACGCCGACAGCGAGGTCGCTCATGATGCCGATGCGCATGCCGGCGTCCTTGGCAGCGGACTGGGCAGCGCGCAGCTGGTCGTCCGCGATCCACTGCAGCCAGGTGTAGAAGATGATCGTGTCGACGTGCTGCTCGGCGAACAGGGCGACCGTCGGCGAGGACGGGCGGCGCAGCTCGGCCGGCCATTCCCGCCAGTTGTAGCCGAAGCGGTTCACCAGCGCCGACCAGGTGGCGAACTGGGTGAGGCCGCGGCCCTCCCTGCGCAGGAAGTCGTTGAAGGCCATCCGCCGTGCAGGGCGCAGGCCGTGTTCGTAGATGACCCGCAGCGCCTCGGTCTTCGCCGTCCAGACCGGGTCGCGCTTGATCAGCTGCTGACCGGAGAGCTCCTTCTTCAGCTTGGCCTTCAGCTGGGCGATCCGGGCGCGGGCACGGTCGTCGAGGTCGGCGTACTCCGGCACCATCTCCGGCCGGATGTAGAGCGGGTTCACGTAGCGGCGCGAGTTCGGAAGGTACGGGGACGGCTCCAGCGGCGGCGCCGGCTCCGCCGCGTGCAGCGGGTTGACCAGCACGAAGCTGGCGAACTGCTGGGTCGACGACCAGGTGGCGAGGTCGGCGAGGTCGAGCAGGTCGCCGATGCCCCAGGAGTCGGCGGAGGCGACGCTGTACAGCTGGGCTGCGTAGCCCCAGGCCCGCTTGTCCCCCATCGATGCGGGGAAGCCGAGGAAGGCAGGGCTCACCACCAGCGTCGATTCGGCCTGGCCGGCCTCGGTCGTCGCCTGCAGCCGGTGGTAGCCGAGTGGCAGGTCTGCGGGCAGCTGGAACGCCGCCTGCCCGGTGAGGACGCCGTCGATCCAGCGTGCCGGCTCCTCGTCCTCGACCTGCGGTACGTCCCGCCAGCCGCCCTCCTCGAGCCGGACGGCGAGGCGCACCCACTGCCCGTCGGGCAGGTGCACGTGCACCCGGCGCGGGGTGCCCTGCTCCATCACGACGCAGGGTTGCAGCAGGCGGGTCCAGGGCCGTTGCAGGTGGGCTTCCAGCGCAGCCTTTGCCTTGTCGGGGTCGGCTGCGTCGACGTCCATCCCGGCGAGGATGGCGATCACGGTCTCGTCGGTCACCTCGGTGAGGCGACCCTTCCAGTCCCAGAACTCGGTGGCGATCCCGAAAGCCGAAGCGAGCTCACTCAGGAACTGATTGGACAAGGCCATTCCAGGGACGCCTTCTTCAGCAGCGGACGGGTCGGTTAACGATACCGGTACGGCGCGCTCACGCCCGCTCGAACGGCGCCAGCAGACGGCGCAGTACGAGGGCGAGTTCTTCGCGTTCGGTGGGCTCGATGGCGGACAGCACCGTGCGCTCATAGGCGAGCAGGTCGGCGAGTGCCTGCTGCACCCGGTCGCGGCCGACGTCGGTGAGCTTCACAAGGACGCCGCGACGGTCGTCGGTGTTCGGCTGGCGGATCACGAGACCCCGCGCCTCGAGCCGGTTGATCCGGTTGGTCATGGTGCCGGAGGTGGAGAGAGTGGCCCGGATCAACTCCCCCGGCGACAACACGTAGGGCCGCCCCTGCCGGCGCAGCGCAGCCAGCACGTCGAACTCCCACACCTCGAGCTCGTGGGCGGCGAAGGCGTCCCTGCGTGCCCGGTCAAGGTGCTTGGCCAGCCGGCTGATCCGGGAGAGGCTGCCGAGCGGCGTGACGTCGACGTCGGGGAGTTCGCGCGCCCAGGCCGCGAGGATCAGGTCCACCTCGTCAGCCATGCCCACCCCCGATATCTCGATATCGAGACTTTAGCGGGAAGTGCCCCGCGATGAGCGACTTGGCGTTCGTCTGACAACACTTCGGCGATACCGACAGACACTCCGATTCGCCTACCTGTTCGATTAATGTCAGTGGTGGGTGTTTGACTTGTTCCATGGCAGTTCAGCTGACTCCGGCGACGCGGGCCTTGGACGCGATCGAGGGCATCCTCGACGGGTTCGACGCCGGCGTGGCTGCGCGTGGTGAGCGGTTGGCGTGTGCCCAGCGGGCACGCGCGCTGGCTTCACGGTTGACCGCCGTCGCCGGCCTGCTGCTGGCCAAGGCTGATGCCACCCAGGAGTCGATGAGCGCTGCCGGGACACCCGACCACGTCGTGGCTGACCGTGCAGGGCGGCCTGTCGAAACGGGAAGCCGCCGGCATGCTGCACCAAGCCAAGGAGCTCGCTGAGCATCCTGACGTCGCCCAGGCCGCGGCGGTCGGCAAGATCAGCGTGAACCAGGCCCGGGCGATCGGCACCGTGCTCGGCGGGTCTGGAGCGAGCTGGACGAGACCCAGCAGGCCCAGGCCGAGCAGTTGCTGCTGGACATGGCGGGCAGCCTGGACTCCGACCGGTTGGCGAAGGCCACCCCGCAGGTGTTGGCGCAGGTCGCACCGGCGCAGGCCGATGAAACGCTGGAGCGGCGCCTGCAGCGCCAGGCCGAAGCGGCGCAGCGGAACCGGTCGTTGGTGTTCCGCCGGGACGGGAACGGCTCGGTCCTGTTCACCGGCAGCCTGCCTTTGGTCGACGGCGAAGCCTGGATCGCGCAGCTGGATGCCTACACCGAATCGAAGCGCCGCACCGCCCTCGAGGAACGCGACCCGGCCGGTACCGGGCTGACCCCCGAACAACGCCGGGCCGATGCTCTGGTCGCGATGATCCTGCACCACACCCAAGGCCGCCGCGCCCCGAAGGTGGGTGGTGACCGGCCACGGATCGTGGTCACCGTCGACTACAGCCAACTGCTCGCCGACGCGACAGCTGCCGGGCTGATCGGGGACGGGGAACCGCTCAGCGCCGGCGACCTGCGCCGGGTGTGCTGCGACGCCGACCTCCTCCCCGCCGTCCTCGGCGGGCCCAGCACCGTGCTCGATGTCGGCAGGGACCACCGGCTGGTCCCGCCGGACCTGCGCGCAGCGCTGGTGCTGCGGGACGGGGGGTGTGTGTTCCCCGGCTGCCACGCCCGCCCCACCGAATGCGAAGCCCACCACATCATCCCGTGGTGGCACGGCGGCGTGACCGCCCTGTCGAACCTGGTCTTGTTGTGCCACCACCACCACGGCCTGCTCGAACCCGCCCGGTACAGCGTCCGGGACCAATGGCAGATCCGGATCGCCGCCGACGGGATCCCCGAAACCATCCCGCCCCGACGCTGCGACCCCCACCAACAACCGCTACGCCACGCCAGACATCACACCGGCCAAGACCCCGGCACCGCCCGAGGCCAACCCGCCCACCAACTCGCCAGCTGACGGCTCAGGGAGGTTGGCTTTGTAGGAATGTGGTGGCTGAGCCTGACGAAGCCCCCGGGATCTGATGGCTGAGCCCGACGAAGCCCCGGCTTGGTGGCTGAGCCCGACGAAGCCCCGGCTTGGTGGCTGAGCCCGACGAAGCCCCGGCTGGTGGCTGAGCCTGACGAAGCCCATCGACTTCGGCTGAGCGAACCGAGGGCCACCTGGCGGCTGCGCTTGGACGACGCCGCGACGGTGGCTTCCGAACTGCCGTCCCACCCGAGGGGGCAGTCAGAGAGAGACGGAGTGGTTCTCCACTTCGCCGACCCTGACTGCTGCGGCGAGGCCGAACAGGCTGAGCACTGCCATCACGGTGAGCAGCCCGCCGAAGCCGAGCGTCGGGTTGGCCTGGCTGGTGCCGAGGACGAACATCGTGCCCGCCAGCCCTGCGCCGATGCCCCCGCCCAGCGCCTCCCCCACCTGGAGCGACGACGTGTTCCTGCCGATCTCCACGGGGGCAGACAGCTGCATCACCGCCAGCGACGTGCTGGCAACGGCAAGGCCCATCCCCAGCCCCGCCAGCACCCAGCCGGCGACCGTCACGGGGACGAGCCGTCCGGGCAGCCAGGCTGCGACCGCGATCGCGACGAGTCCGGCGGCAAGGCTGCCCGCGCCGACGATGATGATCAGGTCACGGCGCAGGCGAAGCCACGGACGCGACTGCAGCCAGGCGCCGGCCATCCAGCCGACCGAGCCGGTGGTGATGAAGATGCCCGCGTTCTGCAGAGTGAAGCCCTCTGCCTGCACCAGCATCAGCGGCAGGAAGCTCTGCGCACCGGCGTACCCGGCGGAGATGGCCGCACGGGTACCGATCACGGCGTCCAGTCCGCGACCGGAGAAGCGGAAGCCGGCGGGAAGCAGGGCCGGCAGCCCGAACCACAGCAACGCGAGACCGCCGGCCAGCCACGCCAGCGACCACCACTCGATGCGCTGGCCGGCCAGCTGCAGGCCCATCGCGCCGAGCGCGACCAGCGCGGCCGACCACAGCTGGCGCTGGTTCACCGCGCACGTGTTCGTGCGGGGGCAGGTCTGCGCGCAGCAACGGGCGGAGGATCAGGGCGCCGGCGAGCAGCAGCAGCGGCAGCACCGACCAGAACACCCAGTGCCAGGACGCGTTCTCGGTGAGCCAGGCTGCGATCGGCGGCCCGAGGAAGGACGGCCCCATCCAGGCTGCGGAGAACCCGGTGAGCATCCGCGCGCGCTCCTGCTCGTCGAAGACACGGGCGACGAGGACCATCACAGCGAGGTTCATGGTGCCGCCGCCGAGGCCCTGGACGAACCGTCCGAGCAGCAGCAACGGCATCGTCGGCGCCGAGCCGGCCAGCACCAGCCCGATCGCGAAGACGACGAAACCGACCATCATCGGCGCCTTCGGACCCACCCGGTCGCTGAACTGCCCGGCAGCAACGATGGCGAAGGTCTGGGCCAGACCGAACGCCGTGAAAGCCCAGGCGTACAGGTCGACGTCGCCGAGGTCCTTGGCGGCGGCGGGCATCGCCGTGAGCACGGCCATCGCCTCGAAGGCGATCGCGACGACGCAGATCAGCAGCCCGACGGTGAGGCCGCGGCGGGAGGGACGGGCGACGGCGGGCCCAGTCTGCTGCACTTCGCCCATCACACCTCCTGCCACCACTAGTGTTCGGCCGGAAGTGTCTCACGAGCCAGAGAGCAAACCGATGTCCCAACCCCCCGCCGGTGACCAGAACCTGACGCCAGACTTCTACGCACCCGGCTACCAGCCCGAGCCCGTGCCGGCACAGGTACCCACGGTGGCGCCGCAGCAGTTCCCGGATGCGATCACTGGTCTCGGCACCCCTGGCGTCCCCGTTGAGCCGGTCGTCGCGCCGACCGAGAACGTGGGTCGCGGCATCCTGTTCTCGCTCATCGCCATCCCGCTCGGTGTCGGCCTGACCGTCGGTGTGTGGCAGCTCGGCTTCGTCGCGTCGATCACGGCATTCGCCATGGCCGTCGCAGCGATCTGGCTGTACACCAAGGGCGCCGGAGCAGCCCCGTCGAAGGGCGCGCTGCCCCTGATCGCCGTGATCGTCGTCGGCGTGGTTGCGTCCGCTGTCGGCATCATCGCCGTTGACGCCTTCCGCTACCAGGCGGAGGAGTACCCGGGGCTCGACATGGGCGACCAGGTGGCCTTCGTCGTGGAGAACCTCGGCAACGCGGAGGTGTGGCAGTCCTACGCTGGTGACATCGCGATGCTCAGCCTGTTCGCAGCGTTGGGTACCTTTAGAGTCATCCGCCAGCTTGGACGTGCAAAGAAGGTCTGAATGACCAGCGAGAACCCGCAGACGACAACGATCGTCAAGGAGCGCACCGACCTGCGCCCACAGGAGGGCGACCACGAGCGCTTCTCCCACTACGTCCCCAAGGCCAAGCTCACCGAGGCCATGGTGATGGGCACTCCCGTGATCGCACTGTGCGGCAAGGTCTGGGTGCCCTCACGCAACCCGGACCGCTTCCCGGTCTGCCCGGAGTGCAAGGAGATCTGGGAGACGATGCGTCACGACGGCCCGGAGAGCTGATCGCCTGACCGCAGCGCGTCTCACGTGAGCCCTAGGATGAGCCCATGGCCACCAAGACGCTGATTGTCCTCCGCCACGCCAAGTCCTCCTGGCAGACGACGGAACCGGACCTGCGCCGGCCGCTGTCGGATCGGGGTGAGCGCGACGCTGTGGCCGCCGGAGTCGTGCTGGCCGGCTACGACCTCGACGTGGTGATCGCCTCGACGGCCACCCGCGTCCAGCAGACCTGGGAAGCGGCACAGACCGGCGGCGCGAGCTGCGCGGACGTGCGCACCTCGGAGATGATCTACCACGCGTGGGCGAACGAGCTGCTCACCGAGCTGCACGAGCTCGACGAGGCCAAGCACACCGCGCTCCTGATCGGCCACCAGCCGACGCTCTCCGACCTGATCGTGAGCCTTTCGAAGCCGTCGCCGCTCACCGAGCGCGTCGCGGCCAAGTTCCCCACCGCCGGCCTCGCCGTGCTCACCTACCGTGGCGCCTGGAAGACCCTCTCCGAGGGCAAGGCGAACCTGAAGCGCTTCGAGATCCCGCGCGGCTGACCACGCCTGAGTACCCGTCGACCGCTCCGGAGCTCGGAGATCTGTCGGGTCAGTAGCGGTAGAGCTCGGCCTTGAACGGGCCGGTCACCGGCACGCCGAGGTAGTCGGCCTGCTCCTCGGTCAGCTCGCTGAGCCGGACGCCGAGAGCGTCCAGGTGCAGCCGGGCGACGTACTCGTCCAGCTGCTTGGGCAGCGTGAAGACGCCCACCGGGTAGTGCTCCGGCTTGGTGTACAGCTCGATCTGCGCCAGCACCTGGTTGGTGAACGACGTGCTCATCACGAAGCTCGGGTGCCCGGTGGCGTTGCCGAGGTTCAGCAGCCGGCCCTCGCTCAGCACGATCACCGAGTGGCCGTCCGGGAAGTTCCAGCGGTCCACCTGCGGCTTGATGTTGGTCTTCGTGACGCCCGTCGATGTGGTCGAGGCCGGTCGAGGTCGATCTCGTTGTCGAAGTGGCCGATGTTGCCGACGATGGCGAGGTGCTTCATCTTCGCGAGGTGCTCTGCGGAGATCACGTGCAGGCAGCCGGTGGCGGTGATGAAGATGTCGGCGGTCGAGACCACGTCGTCGAGGGTGGCCACCTGGTAGCCGTCCATCGAAGCCTGCAGCGCGCAGATCGGGTCGATCTCGGTGACGATCACCCGTGCGCCCTGGCCGGACAGCGCTGACGCGCAGCCCTTGCCGACGTCGCCGTAGCCGCAGACGACGGCCGTCTTGCCGCCGATCAGCACGTCGGTGGCCCGGTTGATGCCGTCGATCAGCGAGTGCCGGATGCCGTAGCGGTTGTCGAACTTGCTCTTGGTCACCGAGTCGTTCACGTTGATCGCCGGGAACAGCAGCGAGGCGTTGCGGAACATCTCGTACAGGCGGTGGACGCCGGTGGTGGTCTCCTCGGTGACGCCGAAGATGCTGTTGGCGATGCTCACCCAGTCGAGCTGGGAGGACCGCAGGGTCGCCAGCACCACCTGGTACTCGGCGGCGTCCGTCGCGGTCGCCTCGGGCACCGCGCCGGCCTTGGCGAACTCGACGCCCTTGTGCACGAGCAGGGTGGCGTCGCCGCCGTCGTCGAGGATCATGTTCGGACGCTGGTCGCCCCAGTCGAGGATGCGCTCGGTGCACTCCCAGTACTCCTCCAGCGACTCGCCCTTCCAGGCGAACACCGGAACACCCTTGGGGTCCTCAGGGGTGCCGTCGCGGCCGACAACGATGGCAGCGGCTGCCTCGTCCTGGGTGGAGAAGATGTTGCAGGACGCCCAGCGCACCTCCGCGCCGAGCTCGACGAGCGTCTCGATCAGGACGGCGGTCTGGATGGTCATGTGCAGCGAGCCCGCGATCCGGGCGCCGCGCAGCGGACGGCTCTCGCGGTAGCGCTCGCGGAGGGCCATCAGGCCGGGCATCTCGTGCTCTGCGAGGGTGATCTCCTCGCGTCCGAAAGCGGAAAGGTTCAGGTCAGCGACTCGGTAATCCACACCGAGACCCTACTAGCGTGGCCGGTGTTGACCGATTCGGCCCTGCGGGAGGAGCAGCGATGGCGCAACTGGTGTTCCTGACCGGTGCCCCCGGTAGCGGAAAGTCGACGCTGGCACGCCTGCTGGTGGACGCCCGATCGCTGGCCCTGCTGCTCGACCTGGACACGCTGCGAGCCCAGCTCGGCGACTGGAAGGCCGACCCCGACGCAGCGGGGATCCGTGCCCGCCTGCTCGCCCTCGCTGCTGCCCGCGCCCAGCTGGAGCTGGGCGGGGACGTGGTCGTGCCGCAGTTCCTGCGCCGACCGCGAGCTGATCGAGCAGTTCCGCGAGCTCGCGGCTCAGGTGGGGGCGTCGTTCGTCCTCGTTGCCCTCGTCAGCAGCTGCGCAGGAGGCCGCCGAGCGCTTCCGTGCCCGCGGGACCTCGGAGGATCCCGAACCACCGCGACGCCGCGCACCTGCAGGACGCTCCGGGCGCTGCGCCGGTCGAGGAGCTGTACGCCGACATGCTCGCGATGCTGGCCGGCTTCCCTGAGGCCGTCTACGTGGAGTCGGTCCCCGGTGACATTGCAGGCGACGCTCGGCCGCCGCTCCGTGAGGTGCTCAGGCGGTGACGCCGCGGTCGATGTCGGGCTCGAGGTAGAGCGCAGTGACCTCGGAGTTGTTGGCCCGGATGGCTGCCTCTGCGTTGTCGATCACCTCGGCGATGCGGCGGGCTGACTCCGTGGGCTCGACGGCGATCTTGGCCGCGACGAGGATCTCGCTGGGGCCGAGGTGCAGGGTCTTGAGGTGGATGACCCGCAGGACGCCGTCGGCGCCGGCGAGGGCAGCAGTGATCCCGGCGATGGCCTCGGGAGTGGCAGCCTCACCCAGCAGCAGGCTGCGGGTCTCCATGGCGAGCGTGATCGCGACGAGGATCAGCAAGCACGCCGATCAGTGAGGTGCCGACCACGTCCCAGTAGCCGTTGTGGGTGACCAGGGTCATTCCCACACCCACAGGGCGAAGACCAGGCCGAGGAGCGCGGCGAAGTCCTCCAGCAGGATCACCGGCAGGTCGGGAGACTTCGCAGAGCGGATGAACTGGGGCCACGACTTCGTGCCCTTCAGCGGCACCGACTCGCGGATGGCCGTGCGGAAGCTGAAACCCTCCGCGACGATCGCGAACCCGAGGACGGCCACCGGCACCCACCACCACTGGCTCTCCAGCAGCTCGTTCGGGTGGCCGGAAGCGACCTCCTCGTACTTGTGGAAGGCCTCGTAGAGGGCGAAGAGGCCACCGAGGCTGAACAGGATCACCGAGACGAGGAAGGCGCTGATGAACGGCGCCCTGCCGTAGCCGAACGGGTGCTCCTCCGTCGCCTCACGCTTGGCGACCGCGCCGCCCCGCAGCAGCAGGAGCTGGTTGGCGGTGTCCGCGACCGAGTGCACGCCCTCCGCCAGCATGGACGCGGCACCGGTCAGCGCCCAGGCGCCGAACTTCGTCAGAGCGATGAACGCGTTCGCTGACAGTGCCGCGATGATCGCCCGGTTCCCACCCTGTGTGCTCACCGGGAAGTCCTTCCGAGGCCGATCTGCAGGTAGGCGGCAGCGAACAGGCCCTGCTGCAGCACGGTCACGTACCGCTCGACGGGGGTCCCGGACAGCGAGGTGAGGTTCGACACCATCACGTCGGTGGCGAGCGCGTTGCCCCGCAACCGCTCGCGGTCCTCCGCTGCGTGCTCGTCGTCCATGCCGTCGTCGACGAGCACGAGGCCGGGACGACGCTCGGCAGTGGACTCCTCGAACGGGTCGGCGAACGGGTCGCGGGACGGGACGGCTGCCAGCAAGGGCATCAGCGCACCGGCGTCCGCGGACAGCACGATGCGGCCGCTCGCCGAACGCAGGGCCTCTGCGACCCGACGGCTGGCACGGGCGGCGAGGATCGAACCGCCCCACACCATGGGCTGCGCCTCCGCGAGTTCCAGCGCCGTGGCCTTGGCCGGGTTCTGGGTGGCGTCGACGGCCCACGACGAGTCGGTGGCGACCTGGTCCATGGCGGACGCGACGGCCTCGGGGTTCACGGCAGGGCCGAGGCCGAGGTGGTGCAACGCGACCAGCGTGACGATCGCAGCAGCCAGCGGGTCGCCGGTCGTCGTGGTCAGGACGGTGGTCGAGGAGGAGCCGGCCTCGCGCGCCAGCGCGGAGTCCGGCGGGCAGGCGACCAGCAGGCGGCAGCCACGGCGCACGGCCTCGAAGGCTGCGGCCATGCTGACACGGTCACCCCCGCCCATCACGACGACGACGTCGAGCGGTCCGACCCAGCCGGGCAGGCCCAGCCGCGGCCAGGCCACCAGCGGGACGGGGCAGGTGGGCTCGAGGACCGCGCGGATCAGGCGGGCCTCCGGCCCGAACGTGATCATGGCCCGCGGCCGCTCGGACTCGAGCCGGCTCAGCGGCCCTTCCGCTGCAGCGAGCTCGCGACGCACCCGCGCGCCGGCCTCGGCGAGAGGGCGCAGCAGGTAGTCGGCCGACCGCAGCGCTTCGCCGTCCTCCAGCCGGGAGTCGTCGAAGTCGTCCATGTCAGTTGGCGTCCGCGCCGGGCCGGCGGGCCTCGTCGATCAGCAGGATCGGGATGCCGTCGCGCACCGGGTAGGCCAGTCCGCAGTCGGCCCCGGTGCATTCAAGGACGGACGCCTCGTAGTCCCACGCGAGCGTCGAGTGGCAGGAGGGGCAGACCAGCAGTTCCAGCACCTCTGCGGGGAGTTCGTTCATCAGCTGTCCTTTCGGATGATGGCCAGCGCCTCGTCGCGCAGGGCCGCGACGGTGCCGTCGTCCCGTGCCTCGACGTTCAGCCGGAGAAGGGGTTCGGTGTTGGACTCCCGGACGCTGAGCCACCAGCCGTCGCCGGTGACAAGGAGGCCGTCGGTCCAGTCGATGGTGCCACGGCCATCGAAGGTCGCAGCCACCTTCGCCATGATCGTCTTGGGGTCGTCGACCGTGCTGTTGATCTCGCCGGACGCTGCGTAGTGCGGCAGTTCCGCCGCCAGCTCCGACATGGACCGGCCCTCGCGTCCCATCAGGGCCAGCACGTGCAGGCCGGCCAGCATGCCGGTGTCTGCGCCCCAGAAGTCGCGGAAGTAGTAGTGGGCGGAGTGTTCGCCGCCGAAGATGGCGTGGTGCTGGGCCATCAGTGCCTTCATGCGGGTGTGGCCGACAGCGCTGATCGCGACCGTCCCGCCCGCTGCTGCAACGACCTCGGAGACCGCGCGCGAGGTGATGGAGTTCACCACGATCACGGCACCGGGCTCGCGGGCCAGTTCGGCCCTGGCGATCAGGGCCGTCACCACGGAAGGGTTCACCACGTCGCCGTGCTCGTCGATGATGAAGCACCGGTCGGCGTCGCCGTCGAACACGAGGGCGATGTCGGCGCCGTGCTCGCGGACCGCGCGCTGCGCGTCCACGAGGTTCGCCGGCTCGAGCGGGTTCGGCGGGTGGTTGGGGAAGCTGCCGTCCAGGTCCATGAACAGGCCGATGATCTCGACGTTCAGCGGGCCGAGCACGGCAGGGGTGGTGTGCCCAGCCATGCCGTTGCCTGCGTCGACGACCACCTTGAGCCGGCGCATGCCGTCCAGCGGCACCAGCGAGTGCAGGTGGGCGGCGTAGGCGCCCAGCAGGTCGGTCTCGCGGTAGCTGCCCCGCTCGGCGACCGGCGGCAGGTCGACGTAGGCCAGCTCGGTGATCTTCGCCATCAGGTCCGGCGTGATCGGCGCTGCGTCGGGCAGGCAGAACTTGACCCCGTTGTAGCCGGCGGGGTTGTGGGACGCGGTGAACTGCACGCCGGGCAGGTGGGTGTGGCCGGAGGCGAACCACAACTGGTCGGTGCTCGCGAGGCCGACGTCGAGGACGTTGGCGCCCTGGGACATCGCACCGTCTGCGAAGGCGAGGCTCAGCTCCCGTCCGCTGGCACGCATGTCGCGGCCGAGGACGAACTCAGCTCCGGCAAGGCCGAATGCCGCGACGAAGGCGGCTCCGATCGCACGGGCGCCGTCGAGATCCCATTCCGGGGCGTCGCCGCCCACCAGTCCGCGGATGTCGTTGGCCTTGAAAACGTGGGGCTGGATCACGCTTGGGAGCCTATCGCCCACACAAGTTGGGAGCGGTCGTCAGCACGCGGAGCGGTCGCGGAATCAGTCGTCCTGCGGGTCGGCGAGGACGGCGAGGTGGCCCTTGCGACGGGTCACGGCCGGCTGCACCGGCTCGGGTGGACCCTCGCCGAGACCGACCCGGCGGACGGCGTCCGCGAGCGCCATCAGGTCGTCGGCGGAAGCCCGGGGGCTGTTCAGGTCGCCCGGCAGTCGGATGACCTCCCAGCCGCGCGGGACGCTCAGCCCGACCGAATGCGCCCGGCACAGGTCGTAGCAGCCCGGCTCGGAGCGCAGCGCGAGCGGTCCGAGGACGGCGGTGGAGTCGACGTACGCGAAGGTGAGCGTCGCCACCGCAGGCTCGGAGCACGCGCTTCTCGAGCAGCGCCGGTTGATCACCCGGTCACGTTACCGCCGCCCGACCGGCGAGCCCGGGAGCCACCACGGACGGTGTGGCGGGCGCGAGCCCTATCCTTTGCACCATGAGGCGTCGGGAGCGGCACGGTCGCGGGCTGCGCGGCCCGCTGGCCCAGCCGAACCCGCTCACCGGCACCATCGTCCCGCTGCGGCAGCGACCGCGGGGCGCCGACTTCTTCGCCGAGTGCCTGAGCGCTTCCGTCGCGCGGACGGCAGCTGCCTGTCCGCGCGCCGTCGTCGGCATCGACATCGGCTTCGAGGAGGTTCCCGGGCAACCTCGCCAGCTGGCACAGCGAGCGCGTCCCGCTGGCAGCGGCCGTCCCTGCGCAGCCCGGACGCAACGGTCAGGTCGTGCTGTTCCGTCGGCCGCTCGAGCATCGGGCGCACTCCCGCGGCGACCTGCGACGGCTGGTGCACCGGGCCCTGCTCGAGCAGTTGTCCGCGCTCACCGGGATCGGCTTCGACGAGCTCGACCCCCGCGGGGAGACCGACGACTGGGATTGATCAGCTGCCGGCGTGCGGGTCGAAGACCACCTGCGCAGACGCGCCGTGGGTGTCCTGGGCTGCGAGGTCGATGACGGAGAGTCCGCGCACCTTGCCGAGACGTTCGGTACTGACGAGCGCAGCCCGGACATCGGTGGCGTCGGTCTGCACCCTGACGACGTTGGCCGCTGCCGCGGCGATCGGCTACAGAGACGGTCGAGCCCGGAGGCACCACCACGACCGTCGGCTGGCCGGGGGCGTCCGCGTTGGCTGAGGTCGTGACGCTCACGTTGGCCGCGCGCCTCGCCCGGGTTGGCCAGCTGCAGCACGGTGCGTCCGGACTTCCCGACTGCCAGCGGCCAGATCGCATCCACCGGCAGCGGTGCCGTTGCGACGGTGTAGGCCGGATCGCGACGGGCGTCGTCGCCGCCGCTGTCCAGCCACATGCCGGCGGTGACCGGCTGGGTGGATGTGAGCTTCAGCGCCCCTGCCTGCTCGGCGAGGCCGGCGGCGAGGTCGATCGTCCGGGTGGTCCCCGCCGGGACCTCGAGCTGCTCGGAGCCGGCCAGCTCGATCGGGTCCGGAGTTGCTGAGCACGCCGATGGTGACCGTCGCCGTCCGCTCCCCCGGGTTCGTGACGACCAGCGTGCGGCCTCCGGCGCCCTCGGGGATGCCGGGCACGACCAGGTCCGTGGCCGGATCGATGCCTGACGGCAGCCAGTCGACCCCCAGCGGCACGTCGGTCTGCCAGGTGCGCTGCCGGACGAAGGCGGCCACCCGCCCGTCGGAACTGCTCACGTGCAGGGTCACGGGGCCGTCGAGGCGGGGCAGCACGCCGAGCGAGATGGTGGCAGAGGAGTTGCCGGCCACCTCGACGCCGCGGGGTGCCGCGACCTTGCCGTCCGCGCCGTAGGCGGTGATGTCGACGGAGGCGGTGGTGCCGTCGAGGTTGGACACCACCACTTCGCTCTGCGCCTGGGTACGGACGTCGACGCCGGTGAACCAGTGGTCGGTGCGCGGCACGACGCAGCCCGATGCCGACAGCCCGCGGTCGGGGCCGTTCTCGGCAACGACGACCGATGTCCCGCCGAACGGGTCGGGAAGCGGCGCAGACACCCGGATTGGCTGCCCGGTGTTGGTGAACACCTTGAAGGCGCCGGCGTCCGTGCCCTGGTTGGGTTCGGTGACCTTCGACGTGCGCAGGCCCGGCCCGGTCGCCGCCACGGCCACCCGCACGGTTGCCGTCACCGACTCGAACGCCGGGCAGACCACGGACACCCGTGAGGCGGAACTGGCGAACGGTGCCTGCGGCACCGGCTGCGGCCCGACGAACGACGCGGCGGCGGTGACGGCCCCGAGGGCAACGACGACGGCCCCCGGCCAGACCCAGCGGTTCATGCCTGCTCCTCCCCCGCCAGGCGGCGCGGGCCGGACGGTTCGTCGCGGCGGCGCACCGACGGTGCGGCGAGGACGGTGAGCACGAGGAGGCCGGCCAGCTGCGCCCACGCCCACCAGCGCGAGCCGTCGGCCAGGTGGTAGTTCAGGGTGCCACCGGCTGCGCCGACGGTGAAGGCCGTGCCGGGTGCCGTACCCGCGGCGGGCGCCAGCACGGTGTCACCCACCGTGCACGACCCAGCGCGGATCGGGTGGTTCGGCCAGCTGCAGCAGCCGGTCGGGCTCGCCGGGCGGGATCACCGTGCCGTTGCCCACCTCCTGGCGGCCGGACGCCGTCACGAGGACGGCGATCGCGGAGTTCGGCACCGGCCAGACGTACTGGGTCTCGTCGCCGGTGCCGAGGCCGAGGCCGGGAACGTTGTTGATCGCCATGCGCTGCCGCGCGTCGCCGCCGGCGAGGCTGACGTGGGAGACGCCGAGGCTCACCAGGTCGGGAAGCAGCTGGTCGTCAGCGCTGTCGCCGACGAGCCGGGCGGCCACCGACGCCGCCAGCTGCTTGGCCGCGGCGTCACCGCCGAAGGCGATGCCCCGCTCCGCGTCGCCGAGCCGGGCGAAGTCGTCCTCCAGCAGGGCCCAGCGCACCTGGTCGCCGTCGGCGACCAGGGCGAGCGTGCGGCTGGGCGTTGCCGACTGCTGGGCGTTGCGGACGAACGCCGGCACGTCGCCCACCGGCGACCGGCTGAGCCCCGTCTGGCCGGCCCACACCCACCAGCCGCCGCCGAGGGCGATCGCAGCGACGCAGATCACGGCGAGCCCGAGGCTGCCGAGGTGGCGCAGGCCGAGGTCGCGTCCCTGCAGTTCGGTCGCGATGCCGTCGAGGCCGGCGCAGGCGGCGAGCACGAGGGCTGCGACCAGCCCGAGCTGCCACTCCAGGGCCTGCGGTCGGGCCCAGGCCCCCGGGGGCACCTCGACGACCAGCCGGGTGAGCGTGATGGCGATGAGGGTCGCGAGGCCTGCGCCGGCGAGGGCGAAGCCGGCGATCCCGGGACGGCGGGCCGCGCCGAGGACGGCGGCAGCCCAGCAGACGGCGAAGAACGCGATCGAGATCCACAGCGGCGGCGAGGCGTCGCCAAGGGTGTGGCCGATCAGCAGCGTCCACGGCTCGGGTGCTGCCATCGGGGCCAGCACCGGCTCGATCCCGGTCAGCAGTCGTCCGGGGTAGCGCAGGATGCTCAGGCCCCAGGGCCGATCAGGAGCAGGCCGGGGGCGGCCAGCACCACCAGCCCACTGGGTCAGTGCTGCGATGCGGCGGGCGCGCAGCCCGGTCAGGATCGCTGCGACGGCTGCCGCCAGCCAGACCAGCGGGACGAGCGATGACGCCAGCACGAGCCAGAAGGCGACCGCGCCGGCCCGGCGCCAGCTCCACAGGCCGTCCGCCGAGCCAGAGCATCAGGCTGTAGCCGAGGATCGGCAGCAGGATCGAGGTCGCTGCCAGCCCGAAAGCCCCGACGTTGAGCCCGCCGACCAGCGCCGGCGCAAGGGCGTACGCGAGGGCACCGAGGCCGGCGAGGCGCCGGTCGGCAACGACCTGGCGCAGCAGGCGGAAGGCCATCAGCCAGGCCAGCGGCACGGCGATGACGAGGGTTGCGGTGACCAGCCATTCCGGGCGGCCGAGGGCGACGAGGGAGAACACCCCGGTCAGCGCGGTCCAGGGCGGCCCGGCCACGGCATTCGTCCCGGGGACGGCGGTGAGGTAGCTCCTGACGAACTCCAGCCAGCCGTCCGGTGCAGCGAGCAACTGGGCGCCGGTCAGCGAGCCGCTGCCGAACGTCGTGCGTCCGGCGACGAGGGCGACGCCAAGGAGTCCGAGCACCCCGGTGACGGCGAGCGGCAGCCGGTAACGGCTGGTGCCGGTGTCGGCGAAGTCGTCGCCGGTCATCTCGTCGAGGCTGACCCCCGCGCTGCGTCCGCTGAAGGTCAGGGCCCATTCGCCACAGGCGCGCTGCGACCAGTTCCGAGGTGCGACGCAGCCACATCCCGCGGCGTGGGCGCAGTGCCTTGGTCGCGTGCCGGGAGGCGTCCGTGATGGGCAGCGAGTCGATGCGTTCGGTGACCGAGTGGCGCAGTTCGCGACCCCGTACCCAGGTCGCGAGGCCGCGGAGCTCGTCGGACGCCCGCTCGGGGTCCTTGCCGAGCAGGTAGCCGAGTGCTGCGAGCAGGCAGCCGAGCGCCAGCCGCAGCGAGGTGAGCCAGCGCCGTCGCGGCGCGGTGTTGCCGACGACGAGGGCGAGACCGGCTGCGCGTTCGGCCACCGGGTCGTCCTCACCGGAGAAGTCGATGAGCTGGGCCCGCGGCTCCGCCACCACCTTGTAGCCGGCGAGGTTGGCGCGCCAGCCCAGGTCGAGTCCCCAGAGGCTGCGTGGCAGTTCGGTGTTGAAGCCGCCGAGGAAGCGCCAGGCGTCGCCACGCACCAGCATGCCGGCCGTGGGCACGCCGAGGGCTGGGACGGCCTCCAGCTGGCCCTGGTAGAGCTCGCCGGGGTCGGTGAGCGGGTGCACGCGTCCGCTGCCGCTGATGGTCTGCGCCCAGTTGCTCACCATCGTGCCGGCGCCACGGCGGCGCGGTTCGATCAGCAGCGCGCCGACGACGGCGGCGTCCGGGTCGTTGCGCACGCGGTCCAGCAGTGCGGGGAGGGTGCCGGGAGCGGGTTCGACGTCGTCGGGCACCACCCAGATCCAGTCGCCCTCGACATCGGCGGGCAGGTCGGCGCGGACGGTCTCGACGTAGGCCTCGGAATCGTCGACGGCTTCACGGCAGCGGGTCGTGAACGGCTCCCCCGCCTCCGGCAGCACTGCCTGCAACGACGTGGAAGGAGCTGTAGTCGGGCGGGGCCTTGGTGTCGATGGTGTGCAGCCAGGCCCAGGGGTCCACGTAGGGATCCTTGCTGTCCTCGCTCACGCTCAACCTTCCTGACCAACTCGCAGGATCGCGGGGGACAGCCTACCGGGGCCTTTGGCGCCCGTTGACGGACGGGTCAGATGGCCCGCTTCTTGAGGCGGCGGCGCTCACGCTCGCTGAGCCCGCCCCAGATGCCGAAGCGCTCGTCCTTCTGGCAGGGCGTACTCCAGGCACTCGGAGCGCACGTCGCAGGAGAGGCAGACCTTCTTGGCCTCGCGGGTGGAACCGCCCTTCTCGGGGAAGAAGGCCTCCGGATCGGTTTGGGCGCACGAGAGCACGGTCCTGCCAGCCAAGGAGGCCTTCGGCCTCCGGCTCCACGACCAGGAACAGTTCCTGCATTGCACTTCTCCTCGACCCAGTTCACCGGCGGGGCACCATGGCGAACTACTTGAAGAGAATTACATGCCTGTCATTCCCGATAAGTCAACCCCGATGCGTTACCATCCTGCGCTTTCATACAGGGGCCGCTGGTGGCGTGGAGGCGTGGTACGTCAGGAGGCCGGGTCGGCCGGACCCTGCTGGTCGGCCTCGTCGCGGAAGATCGCGCCCGTTCCCTGGGTCTCGGACGCCGGCAGCCGGGTGGCGCCCCTGACGCCTGTGGCAGCCTCGTCAGCGGTCCTCCAGACAGCCCCGGTGGCCTCGCTGCGCTGCCACACGGTGGGCACGTCCTCGGTCACCTCAGGCTCGGCCTCGACGGCGGCGGGGAGTGCCGCAGGCGCTGCCGTATCGATCCTTCCGGCATTCACACCTCGCATGAGTACCCACAGGACGCCGGCAGCCAGAGCCTTCAGGATCAGGTCGAGCAGGGTGCCGACGATCTCGAAGGCCACCCCGAGCGGGTTGGCGGACGCTGCCACGCCCAGCGCGGAGCAGACCAGGGTGAGCAGCACGCCGACGGAGAGGACGCCTGCGGCGACCCGGGTGACCAGCAGGGCGTGCGGCGTCGCAGGGGCGATGAAGAAGCAGGTGCACACGAGCGCGACCACGACGACGACGAGCGTCAGGTTCATCAGCGAGCTGCCGATCTCCTGGAACGCCTCGTACACCGGTGTGCGACTGCTGCAGCTGTACGACCAGATGGATGATGCCGAGCACGATGTTGGCTGCGACGACGGCGATCACGGCCCAGGTCAGGGGTTCCCGGATGCGTTTCAGGTTGTCGATCATGTCCTACCTCCACAGCGTCGGCCCCAGCCTATCGACTGGCTGTGGAGCAGCCGCGGTCAGGCGAACTGTGGGCCGGCCTGCTCCGTGACGGCAGCCACCAGCTCCTTGATCCGCTCGGCGTCGTCGGCGCTGCACACCAGCGTCGCCTGCGCCGTCCGCACGACGACGAGGCCGCTGACGCCGAGCAGGCCGATGACCGAGCCGGGTTCGGAGTTGACCACGACGTTGTCCGAGGAGTCGATGCTGACGCTGAGCCCGGAGATCGCGTTGCCCGCCGCGTCGGTGCCGAGGATCTCGGCGAGGCTCGCGTAGCCGCCGACGTCGCGCCACTGGACGGGGAGGGCGACGGCAGCGACGTGGGCGCTGCCCTGGCCGGCGGAGACCGGCTCCATCACGCCGTAGTCGACCGACGTCTTGGCCAGTCCCGGGAAGATCTCGCCGAGCAGTTCGGGGTGCTCGGCCAGCCGCGTGATCGAGGCGTGCGTCGCCGGCAGCAACAGCCGGAGCTGCTCGAGCAGGGTTGCCGCCCGCCAGACGAACATGCCGGAGTTCCACCAGTACTCACCGCTGGCCAGGTAGCCCTCTGCGACCTCGCGGGCCGGCTTCTCCGCGAAGTCGAGCACGTGGTGCGCGCCGGCGAAGTCGTCCAGGGCCTCGCCGCGGTGCAGGTAGCCGTAGCCGGTGTGCGGGCTGGTCGGCACGACGCCGAGGGTGACCAGCGCGGAGGGGTCCGCCTCAGCGACGGCGAAGGCGGTCTCCAGGCAGGAGGCGAACACGTCGATCGGCTCGATCACCTGGTCGGCGGAGACCTGGGCGATGACGGCCTCCGGGTCCTGCAGTGCCAGCACGGCCGCCGGCCAGGCGACGGCGTTCAGGGAGTCCCTGCCGATCGGCTCGCCAAGGATGTTGGCCGCCGGCAGCTCCGGCAGGTCGGCGGCAACGGCGTCGGCGTACGCAGCCCCGGTCACCACCAACACCCGCTCTGCGGGCACGGAGGCCAGCGATCGCTCGAAGGCCAGCCGCAGCAGGCTCTTGCCGTTGACCAGCGGCAGCAACTGCTTGGGGGTGCCCTGGCGGGACAAGGGCCACAACCTCGTGCCGGAACCACCGGCCATGATCACTACGTAGCGCACGGGTCGAGTTTCCCACAGGAGCGCAGAGCCTACGATGAAGCGGTGCCCGACAACCCGATCGTCCGCGCCCTCGCCGATCGCGCACGACGCGCCGGCGCCGGCGCGCTGCTCACCTGGTACCGCCCCGAGACCGGCGCCCGCACGGAGCTGAGCGTGAAGACGTTCGCCAACTGGGTGGACAAGACCGCGAACCTCCTGGACACCCTCGGCGTGACCGGGCTGGTGTCCGCGCCCGCTGCTCGCCGAGCACCCCGGGCACTGGATGAGCCTGGTGTGGCCGATCGCGGCCTGGCAGCGCGGGTGCAGCATCTCCGGTGAGCCGAACCCGGACGCGGAACTGGTCGTCGTCGGTCCGGACGACCCGCGGCCGCATCCGCCGGCCCTCACCATCGCCTGCTCGCTGCACCCGCTTGGCCATCGGCCTGCGCGACCTGCCACCGGGAGTCCTCGACTTCACCGGCGAGGCCCTCGCCGAACCGGACGCGCACTACGCCACCCCCGTCGCCGGCGATGGCCTGGCGTGGCTGATGGACAGGACCCACCTGACCCACGCCGACACCGGCGCTGTGGCGCCGCAGCCCGGGCGCGTCCTCGTGCGTCCGACAACGGCGTGGGAGACGCTCGCGGCGGCGGTGCTCGCTCCCCTGCTGGGCGGCGGCTCATCTGTCGTCGTCGAGGGTCCCGGTGGACGACGACGCGCTGGCCCGGCTGGCGGCAGCGGAACGCGTCGGCGGTGCAATGGCATGATGGCGGCCAGACTCCAGTACCGAGGGAAAGCTCTCCGATGAAGCAGATCAGCCGCCGTTCCCTGCTGGCCTCAGCGGGGGCGCTCACCGGAGGGCTCGCGCTGGCCGCCTGCACCGGCACGCCGAACATCCCGCGTCCCACGGCCTCCCCGACCGGCCCGATCAAGGCCCAGCTCGACGAGGTGCTCAAGATCGTCTCCGCCGGCAGCGACAAGTTCGGCGTCTTCATCACCGATGTGCGCAGCGGCGGCACCTACGGCTTCAACGGTGACTACGCCAGCCAGAACGCCTCCATGGTCAAGGTGATGATCGCGCTGATGTCCCTGCGCAAGGCCGGCGGGATGCTGAGCGCGGAGAACGACGCCGTGGCAACGAAGATGATCACGCAGTCCGACAACGCGTCCGCAGAGACCCTGTGGGCCTACGGCGGCGGCCCGGACGCCTACCAGCAGCTGGCCGACGAGCTGAAGATGACCCACACCCACCGCGAGCAGAGCCGCGACGACTGGAGCTGGACGTGGACGACCCCGTCCGACCAGGTGCTGCTGCTGAAGTACCTCACCGAGGGCGGGACGAAGGCCTTCACCCCTGAGCAGGGCGCCTACGTCTACGACCTGATGGGCAAGGTCATCGACGACCAGACCTGGGGAGTCGGTGCGCCGAAGTCGTCCGCCGTGGCCGTGCACCTGAAGAACGGCTGGGTGCAGTTCAAGTCGACGGACAACCTGTGGGCCGTGAACTCGATGGGCACCGTGAAGGGCGACGGCAGGGACTACCGGCTGGCCGTGATGACCCGCGTCCCCGACTTCGCCACCGGCCGCGAGCTCACCAGCGAGGTGGGCCGCCAGGTGTTCTCGATCCTCGGCTCCGGGAAGCTCTGATCCCTAGCTGCTGACCTTGCAGACGCTGTCGAGGTTGTCGGTCTGGGTCTTGCTGGTCGACTTCGGCTTGGCCGTAGCGCTCGTCGAGCCGGACGGGGAGCCGGACGCCGGCGGGGTCGTCCCCGGCGTACTGGCCGAAGCACTGGCCGATGGCGTTGCCGACGCCTCGCTGGCGGCGATCTTGTCAGCGACCACGCGACGGATCTTCGCGAAGTCGGGGTCCATCGGCACGATCAGCGGCGGGGTGAAGCTCACCGAACCCATCGGCTGCGACTTCCCCTTGGCCGCCAGGTCGAGCAGCGTGCCGAGCTCGGAGGTCGGCACGTTGGTCGCAACGATCTGCTCACCGGCGTGCCGCGATGTCCTGGAACTTGGTGAGCACGGTGGTGGGGTTCAGCTGCTTGAGCATGGCGTTCATCACGCACTTCTGCCGGATCATCCGCTCGTAGTCGGTGGAGTACTCCCGCGAGCGGGCGAACCAGAGCGCGTGGAACCCGTCGAGCTTGACGTTCTTGCCCGGCTCGATCCAGTCGTAGACGCCCTTCGGTCCGTGCAGGCTGCCGATCGGGACGCGCTTGCCGATGTCGAGCCGGATGCCGCCGACGGCGTTGATCAGCTCCTGGAAGCCCTTCAGGTCGATCATCGCCCAGTAGTTGATCTTCAGGCCGAGGGTCTCCTCGATGACGCCCTTGGTCGCCTCGACGCCGGGGTACTTCACGCCGGGGAACAGCTTCTTGTTCTGCACGGCGAGGGTGTACACGCCGTTCAGCAGGCACGCGTCGGAGAGGTTCTTGACGTGGCAGTAGTAGCCGTTGGGGTACTTCGCGTGCAGCGGCGAATCGGCGGGGAACGGTGCGTGCTGCATGTTGCGCGGCAGGCTGAACAGGACCGTCTTGCCGGTCTCCGCGTCGATGCTGGCCACCGTCATCGAGTCCGGACGCAGCCCGGTGCGGTCAGCGCCGGCGTCGCCGCCGAGCAGCAGCACGTTGATGCGACCGTTCTGCACCTGCGTCGTGCCGCCGCCGGCGAAGATGTTGCCGAACAGCTTGGCCTGCGTTGCGAAGGCCGTGGACGCGCCCCAGGCGACCGTCCCGCTGGTGACGGCGAGCACGACGGCCAGAAGGCCGGAGAGCCACTTGCCGCGCGTCGACAGGTGCCGGGGGTTCGCGAGCCACCAGGAGTCGGCGAGCAGCAGGATCCAGCCGAGAGCGAGGACCGGCACCGCCCATTGCAGGACGGTGAGCGTGACGGGATTCGCGTACAGCCCGATCATCGCTGCGCGCAGCGGGGTGAGCAGCAGCACGCCGAGCAACGATCACAAGCGCGATCAGGGTCATCCAGGTGCGGACGCCGATGCGGCCCAGCCCCTTCTTGCCGACGGCGAGCTGTGCCGATCCCGGCACGACGATGGTCATGCCCATCAGTACGAGGGAACGACGCAGCGCGATCCCCTGGCTGCGGTGCAGCGGGGACGGCATCGCGCCGGTGCTCGGCGCGGCGGCTGCGGTGGTCATCGAACTCCTGCAGGCATTGGGGAAGCGGGCGCCTTCCAGTATTACCGGACGTGCCCAACGAGCCGCTGCGCGCCGCGGCCGCTCCGGAGGGTGCCTTCGGGGTGGCTACAGCGCCAGCCGCATCAGCACCCGCGGAAAGCCGTTGAGCACCGAGTCGGTGTCGGCGACCTTCGCGAAACCGGCGTCCTCGAAGAGCTTCCGCGTTCCGACGTAGGCCATGGTCAGGTCGACCTTCGCGCCGCGGTTGTCCACCGGGTAGCCCTCGATGGCGGGCGCGCCGTTGTCGCGGGCGAAGGCGACGGCGCCCTCGAGCAGCCGGTGCGAGATACCCTTGCCGCGGTGTCCCGGCCGCACCCGCAGGCACCAGACCGACCACACGTCGAGGTCGTCGACGTGCGGGATCTTCCGGCTGGTCGCGAAGGTGGTGTCGGCCCGCGGATGGACGGCTGCCCAGCCGACCACCTCGTCACCGTCGTACGCCAGCACGCCCGGCGGCGGCTCCTCGCGGCACAGCTGGCGCACCCGCTCACCCCGGTCGGTTCCCGAGAGCGACTGGTTCTCCTTCGAGGGGATGCGGTAGCTCAGGCACCAGCACACGCTCGCGTCCGGCCGCTTCGGGCCGACCATCGTCGCGACGTCGTCGAACACGGACGCCGGGCGCACCTCGATCGTCATTCCTCCACCTTGCCAGCGGGTGCGGGCACCTGGGTAGCGAACGGTTCAGAACCGTCCGAGGCCTGCGGCGGTGGGGCAGGAGAACCGCGGCGCGGCCAGACCAACCTCACCCAGGTGCCGCACCACGATCGCGAGAGCCTCGGCGAGGGAGGTCTCGGTGTAGCGCACGCCCAGCTCCTTGCAGTGACGTCGCACCAGTCGCCGTGCCTTCCGCAGGTGCGGACGGGGCATGCTCGGGAAGAGGTGGTGCTCGATCTGGTAGTTCAGCCCGCCCATCAGCCCGGTCATCCACCAGCCACCGGAGACGTTGCGGGCAGTGAGTACCTGCTTGTCGAGGAAGTCGAGCCGGGAGTCGCGCTCGACGATCGGCATGCCGATGTGATTGGGGGCGAAGCTGGCACCCATGTAGAAGCCGAAGACAGCCAGCTGGACGCCGAGGAATGCAAACGCCATGCCCACCGGCAGCAGCCAGAACAGCGCGCCGAGGTAGAGCGCGAAGCGGGTGCCGAGCAGCGCCAGTTCCGCAGCCCTCCCCTTGACCCGACCGCCGTCCGAAGAGCCCACGGACGGACGTCTGGTGCAGGTCGAGACCCACCAGCAGCAACAGCGGGTAGAACAGCCAGGCCTGGCGGCGGACCAGCCAGGCGTGGGCGCCGGTGGTCGCAGCAGCATCGTCGGGACGGAAGACCACCGTGCCAGGCAGGATGTCGGGGTCCTTGCCCACCCGGTTCGGGTTGGCGTGGTGACGGTTGTGCTTGGTCATCCACCACGAGTAGCTGATGCCGACGAACAGGTTGGCGAGCACGAGCCCGATCCGGTCGTTCGCCGGCCCGGACGTGACGACCTGGCGGTGGGAGGCCTCGTGACCGAGGAAGGCGAACTGGGTGAAGATGATCCCCAGCGCCGCAGCGATCAGCAGCTGGAACCAGGAGTCGCGCAGCAGGACCAGACCCGTGAACGCGCCGGCGAGGGCTGTCACCAGGCCGCCGAACAGCAGGATGTAGAACCAGCGGGTGCGGTCGTTCAGGCCGTCGGCACGCACCAGCCGCGCCAGCTCCGTGAACGTCCGGGTCCTGCGGGCCAGCTCGGCCCTGACAGCGCCGCGTCTGCCGACGACAGTGTCGTCAGGCAAGACATCAATGATCGCCATGCGCACCGCTTCCACCGGTCCTGTCGGGAGACTCGGGTGAGGCTTTTCTGGGCTGGCCTTTCCAGATTACGGCCGGAACGCCCGGAGGGATCGGCCGCGACCGTGGGTAGTTTGGCCTCGCCCCTGCGTGTCGGCGTCCGTAGTGGGCGGGCAAACATGGGTGGTCACACCGATGTCGTGACCCCTGCCCCTGGCGTGGACTGTTGGTGGCGGCAACACGGTCGCCAGACACCGAAAGGCCTACTCATGGCACTCTTCATGGACGTCCACAACCTCACCGACGGCGTCAAGCTCTCCGACGTCGCCTCCGCCCACGCCGCCGACCTGGCCACCCAGGACGCGCACGGGGTGCACTACCTGCGCTACTGGGTCGACGAGAACCAGGGCAAGATCTTCTGCCTTGTCGACGCCGGCAGCGCAGAGGCGGCCAACACCGTGCACCGCGAGGCCCACGGGCTGGTGGCTGACGAAATCTACCCCGTCGTCGAGGGTGACTGACCAGGGCTTGAATGGGTCGGTGCTCGTCGAAAGGGAGACCTTGCTCGCTGAGCTCCTCGGCTTCGCCGCCGAGGGGCTCGACGGGCATGGCCGCCTCGTCTTCCTCGGGGGCGAGGCCGGCGTCGGGAAGACCAGCCTCACCAGGGCGCTTGCCGCAGAACTCGCCGGCCGGTGCGCGGTCCGGGTCGGTGCCGTCGACAACCTGACGACGGCAGACGCGCTCGCAGCCTTCACCGACGCCATGCCGGACTGGCACCTCGGCCTCGACCCTGACCGGCTGGCACTGTTCCGCTCACTGCGCGAGGAGCTGCGCGGCGCCCCGTCCCTGCTGGTGCTGGAGGACCTGCACTGGGCGGACGAGGCCACGCTCGACGCACTCCGCTTCCTCGGCCGACGCCTCGACGGGCTGCCGACGCTGATCGTCGCGACCTATCGTCACGACGAGGTGTCACCGCGCCACCCGCTCACCATGGTGATGGGCGAACTCGCAGGCCTTCACGAGGTGCACCGCCGGATCGTCCCTCCGCTCACCACCCACGGAGTGGCGCTGCTCATCGAGCAGTCCGGTGCTGCGCTGGACGCGGCCGACCTGCACGCCCGCACGGCCGGGAACGCGTTCTTCGTCACGGAGGTGCTGGCCACCGGGGTGCTGGCCACCGGTCGCCGCGACCCGGAGCTGCCTGCCACCGTGCGCGACGCCGTTCTTGCCCGGGTGTCCAGGCTCTCTGCCGGGGCTGCGGACGTGGCCGCGGCCGCTGCCATCCTCGGGACCACCGCGCCCATCGAGCTGCTCACGGCTGTCGCAGCGCGGCCCGTGGATGCCGTCGACGAATGCGTCGAGCGCGGCGTCCTCGTCGCCGGGAAGGACGGGCTCGGCTTCCGGCACGAGCTCGCCCGCCGGGCGGTTGAGGAGTCCCTCACCGTCGCCCAGCGAAGGCGTCTCCACCAGAGTGCGCTGAGCCGGTTGTCCGCCCTCGACCCGACCGATCACCGCACCCTCGCCCACCACGCGCTCGGGGCCGGGGACGATGCGCTCGCCGTCCAGCACGCCATGGCAGCAGCGGAACGGTTGGCGAGCCTCGGCGCGCACCGGGAGGCCGCAGCCCAGTACCAGCTGGCCCTCCGCGCCGAGCCGGCCCGGCCGGTGGCCACCTCGGAGCGGGCTGCGATGTTCGAGGCCCTCGCCTACGAGTGCTACCTGACCGACCGGATTCCCGAAGCCGTCGCAGCTCGACGCAGGGCCCTCGAGCTCTACGAACTCGCCGGAGACCTGACGAGGGTGGGCGACACCCAGCGCTGGCTGTCCCGGTTGTCCTGGTTCCTCGGACGCAACGAGGACGCGGAACGGTACGCCGCCAGAGCCGTGCACACCCTTGAGCCGCTCGGCGAAGGCCACGAGCTGGCCATGGCCTGCTCGAACCTCTCCCAGCTCCGCATGCTGGCCGGTGACAACGAGGCAGCCGAGCGCTGGGGCGCGCGGGCGATCGGACTCGCGAGGACGCTGGGCGACCGCGAGGTGGAGATCCATGCGCTGAACAATGTCGGTGCAGCGCTCAGCCACACCGAGCGAGCCCTCGAAGGGCGTGCCCTCCTGCAGCGCAGCCTCGACCTTGCGCTGGCCGCTGACGCCCACGAACACGTTGCGCGGGCCTACACCAACCTTGGCGCGACCGCAGCAGCCGAGCACCGCCTCGACGACGCCGTCCACTTCCTCGGTGCCGGCATCGCCTACTGCGACGAACGTGACCTCACCTCCTGGACCCGCTACATGGAGTCGTGGCAGGTGGTGGCCCTCGGCGAACTCGGCTCGTGGGACGAGGCGATCGACCGCACGCACCGCCTGCTCGGGCACCCGGACCTCAACCCGGTCTCTGCGATTTCCGCAGCGGCGGCCTGCGCCCGCATCCAGGCCCGGCGGGGGGAGGATGCCGCGGAACTGCTCGGCCTCGCCGGACGTCTCGCTGCCGCGACCGGCGAGCTGCAGCGGATCGCTCCCGCAGCCTGCGCAGCGGCGGAAGCGGCCTGGCTGGCAGGACGGCCGGCGGAGATCGGCGACCTCACTGCGCAGGCGCTCGCCCTCGTCGCCACGCACCCCGAGCCCTGGGTGCTCGGCGAGTTGTCGCTGGTGGCGAGGCCTTGCCGGCCTCGACGCCGATGCCACTGATGTGTCGCGGGCTGAGCCGTTCGCCCTCATGCTTGCCGGGAACGGGGCGGAGGCCGCTCGCGCCTGGGAGTCGCTGCACTCCCCGCTCTGGCAGGCGTACGCCCTCGGGCTGGATGCCGACCTCGCCGCTGCACAGCGGGGCGTGGGCATCCTCGAGGGCCTGGGTGCCACCGCGTCCATCGAGGCGATCCTGCGGACCCGCCGCGAACGTGGTCTGCCGCTCCCCCGGCGTCCGCGTGCCGCAACGAGGGAACGGGTCGGGCAGCTGACCAGCCGCGAGTTCGACATCCTGCTGCTGCTGGCCGACGGCCTGTCCACGGCAGAGCTGGCCGACCGCCTCGTGCTCTCGCCGCGGACGGTGGAGCACCACGTGTCCGCCGTCCTCCGCAAGCTCGGCGAGCCCACGAGGGCCCGCGCTGTCGCAGCGGCGCGCCGGCTCGGGGTGCTCGAGGAGTCGGCCTGAACCTCAGCCCAGCCGGAGCGTGAGGCCACGCACCTGGTAGCCCTCGATCAGGTCGTCCCACGCGACGTCTGGCTCGGTGACGACCGTCGGCGTCCGCGCGAGCAGCCGGGTGAGCAGCACGTCGGATTCGAGGATCGCGAGCGGCTGTCCCGGGCACTTGTGGGCGCCGTCACCGAAGGTCAGCACGGCAGCGTTCACCCCGGAAGGGCAGCGGACGCCCCGGGCACAGGCTCAGCGGGTCGTCGCCGACGGCCTCGGCATCGGCGTTGGCCGGACGGATGCAGACGTCGATCAGGTCCCCCGGCTCGACGGTGACCGTCTGTTCGCCCTCCGTGACGTCGAAGGCCCCCTGCACGCGGCGGTACAGGTGGCCGACGACCGGCTCCAGCCGGATGATCTCGTTGAGGATCGCGAACCGCTCCGCCTGCCCCGCCACCAGGTAGCGCTCCCGCAGCGGCTGGTTGCCGAGCAGGTGCCAGGCGGCCATCGTGATGAACTCCCGCGTCGTCACCATGCCGGCCGTGCCGTAGGTGACGCACTCGACGAGGATGTCGGCGTTCGTGTAGCCCTCGGCGATCAGGTGGCTGATCACGTCCTGGCGCGGCTCCTTGCGGCGGGCCCGGATGGCCGGCCGGACGTCGGCGACGTAGAAGCGCACCACCGGCACGAGACCGGCGAAGGCAGCCTTCGCCCACTGCCGCGGGCGTGCGGCCGAGGTCGGGCTTGGTGATGTCGAACGGCGGCTGGTTGAAGAAGGTGACCAGCCGCGCGGCCATGCGTCGCACCGGGGAGTTGGTGAGCCCGACCACGTCGGCGGTCACCTCGACGCTGTAGTGCAGGGCCAGCTCGTCGAGGGCGAACGTGCCGCCGGCAGCGGCCTCGTCGAGCAGGGCTGCGGCGCACGACTCCATGTGCGCGGTGTACCGCTCTGCGACGACGGCTGGTGCGAAGAACCGTCCGACCTTGCTGCGCTGCTCGTCGTGCAGCGGCCCGTCCGAGATCAGGATCGGGTGGTGCTTCAGGTAGCCCTTCGGGATGGCCTCTGCCGTGAAGCCGGCCTGCGTGGTGAGGTCGCGGGCGCGGAGCACCTGCCGTGCCCCCGCGACAGAACGGACGCGCAGGACGTGGCCTTCGCGCTCGAGGCGCGGCCCGACGGGCTCACCCGCCTTGGTCGCGCGGCGCTGCGACGGCTTCATCCCCGGCCTTCCCCCTGCGTTGCTGACGACAGGCTAGCGTCGCCGGCCAGCGTGCCTCGGCGGCGTCAGGCCGGCAGCACGTAGAAGTAGATGAGCAGGTAGTGCAGCAGGGCACCGAGGATCACCAGCAGGTGCCACAGCTCGTGGAAGCCGAAGACGCCCGGCCAGGGGTTGGGCTTCTCGATGACGAAGATGACGAACCCTGCGCTGTAGACGATGCCACCGGCAGCCATCAGCACAAGGGCGCCCCAGCGGCAGGTCGGCCGCAGCCCCCAGCAGCAGGACCGTCATCCAGCCGATGGCGATGTAGAGGGTGTTGGTGACGTACTTCGGCACCTCGCGCCAGACCGAGCGGAGCACGATCCCGGCAGCGGCGATGACCCAGACGGCGCCGAGGACGGCCCAGCCGTAGACGTTGCGGAACAGCACGAGCACAAGGGGTGTCAGCGAGCCTGCGATGAGCAGGAACACCGAGTCGTAGTCGAGGGTGCGCAGCACGGCGTTCACCCGTGGGGAGCCGTCGATCGCGTGGTGCAGGGCGCTGGACCCGAACAGGGCAACCAGCGACAGCCCGTAGATGGCGAGGGCGACGATCTTCCAGGGGTCGCCCTGCGCGCTGGCCTGGGCGATGAGGATGCCGGCGCCGGCAAGGGCGAAGCACGCCGCGCCGAGGTGGGAGATCGCGTTGAAGCGCTCATCGGTGACGTGGACGCTGCCGTCCCTGCTTCTCTGGAGTGTTTCCACCAATGCGTCCTCCCGGTTTCGCGGTAGTCGCGGGTGCCAGGAACGGCTGGTCGAGAGCGGCTGTTCCCAGTCTACCGAGCCGGGACGGCCTCGGTTGCGCCCGTGGGACGACTCCACAGGAGCAGGCTCGACGTGCAGAGCACCGACCAGGGTGAGACCGATCCAGAGCGGGAGTTCCGCGCCGTTGCCGACACCTTCGGCCAGCTCCTTCGAGCGCTCCCTGCAGCCAGCGACAGCGTGTAGATCGTGCCGCTGAGGCACAGGGCGACGGCAACGAAGCTGCCGAAGGCACGGCGGCGGATCAGCCCGACAGCCCCGATCACCATGGGCGGGACGATGAACACCAGGTCGATGGCGAACACCACCCCCGTCGGATGCCCGGACGCAACGATCGGGGCGGGGACGGCGCCCGTGAACAGATAGCTGGCCGACATCCCCGTCCAGAGCAGGCCGAGCCCGGTGGCCACCACCAGCAGGTAGGCGATCCCGACCACCCGGGCCGTCCGGCCTGTCGTTGCCGTTGCGGCCGGGCGGAACTGCAGGCGCGGGACGGCGGACAGCAGGGCGTACAGGGCGAGCCCCATGATGGCAACGTAGAGCAGGAAGAAGGCGTTGAAGGCTGCGCCGAAGGTGTAGAAGAGGTAGCTGTAGAAGGCGTTGAAGAGCATCGCGAGCCAGAGCACCCGGCCGCGCGCCGAGCCGCGCACCTCGAGAATCAGGCCGACGACCAGGAGCGGAACCGCGACGGCAAGGGTCGACCAGGTCCTGGCCGCGGAAGGTCGCTGTGATCAACGGGTTGTCGCGATAGAGCCACCCCGGGGCGAAGGCTCCCCCGGCCGCGACGACGGCCATCGCCACCGCCGCGAGCCCCGTCAGCAGGTAGGAAACTCTGAGGTCGGGACTCTCACGGACGCGCACGGCCCGAACGTTCCTCGCGCGTGCACGCGCTGTCAAACCCGCTGACCCCCGCCACCCCTCCCCGGAGGGAGGGGTGGAGTTAGTTGCTGCGGCGGATGCCCCGGATGCCGACCCAGAGGCCGAGGGCTGCCAGCGCGAGGGCGGAAACGATGCCCCACAGGACGGCGGGGTTGCCGAACTGGCCGGAGAAGAGCGCACGCTCGGCCTGCACGACCCAGTTGATCGGGTTCACGGACGCGACCGCGCGCATCCAGCCGGGAGCGGCGTCCAGGGGCAGGAGCATGCCGGAGAGGATCAGCAGCGGGAAGATCAGGGTCTGCTGCACACCCCAGAACAGCCACTCGCGGTCCTTCGTGGCAAGGGCGAGCGCGTAGGACAGGGAGCCGAGCCCGACGCCGAAGACGGCCAGCAGCACCAGTCCGACGAGCATGCCGGCGAGGTGCGGCGCGAAGCCGAACGGCCACGCGATGGCGACGATGACCAGCGACTGCACGATGATCGGCGCGATCTCCTTCAGGGCCCGTCCCACCAGCAGCGACGACCGTGCCAGCGGCGCGACGAGCGTGCGCTCGTGGGAGCCGGTCATCATCTCGTACTGCAGGTTCGAGCCGGTGGCCCCGGTGCCGAACAGCACGATCATCACCAGCGTCCCCGGCACGAACCACTGCAGGGTGTCGGCCGTGGAGGCACCCGACTGGCCGATCAGCAGCGGGGCGAACAGCCCGAGGAAGACCAGCGGCTGCACGAGGCTGAAGATCAGCGTGAACGGGTCGCGCACGATGGGCTTGAGCTCGCGGGTGAGGACGTGCCAGGTGTCGATGGCTGCGTTGCCGGCAACCACGGCCTGGCGGGATTCGGTGTGGGTGGTCATGAACGTGCTCCGCTCAGCTGGGTCTCTGTCTGGGTTTCCGGGTCTTCTGCCGGTTCGCCTTCGCCGGCCTCACGCAGGGTGCGTCCGGTGAGGGCGAGGAAGACGTCGTCGAGGGTGGGCGGGACGCCGCTGGCGCGGGCGACGGAGATGCCGGCGGCATCGAGCGCCCGGACGAGGCTCGGCAGGAGCGCGTCCCCCGCCGGAGCGGTGAGCTCGACGACCGTCGGCTCGGGGTGGCGCACCGGCCGTCCGGTCTGCTGGCCGATGATCCCGGCGGCGCGCTGCGCCTCCGCGGCGTTGGCGAAGCCGAACGTGAGCAGGTCGCCGGCGAGGTTGGCCTTGAGCGCGGCTGCCGTGTCGTCGGCGATCACCCGTCCCCGGTCCATGACCATGACCCGCTCGGCGTAGCTTGTCGGCCTCCTCGAGGTAGTGGGTGGTGAGGAAGACCGTCGTGCCGTGCTCTGCGCGCAGCCGCGAGGATGTGCTCCCACAGGTTGGCCCGGCTCTGCGGGTCGAGGCCGGTGGACGGCTCGTCGAGGAACAGCAGCGTCGGGGCGTGCATCAGGCCGAGGGCGATGTCGAGGCGGCGCTTCTGGCCGCCGGAAAGACGCTGGACGGTCTGGCGTGGCGAAGCCGCCCATGCCGAGGGACTCGATGAGCTCGTCCGCCCGCTTCTGCGGCTGCGGGCCGGGTCATCCCGTAGAAGGCGCCCTGGCTGACCAGCTCGTCGCGGGACCGTTGCGCGAAGCTCCCGCTGGTGACCTGGCCGACGTAGCCGATCCGTGCCCGCACCTGACCGGGCTCGCGAAGGATGTCGTGGCCGACGACCCGCGCCGTCCCCGAGGTGGGCGGGATCAGCGTCGTGAGCATGCGCAGGCTGGTGGACTTGCCGGCGCCGTTGGGTCCGAGGAAGGCGACGAGTTCGCCGCTGTCGACGCTGAAGGTCAGGTCGACGACGGCTTCGACCGTCTTCTTCTTGACGGTGAATCGCTTGGTGAGACCGTGGGCTTCGATGATCGGTGTGCTCATGTGACAAGCGTAAATAGCAATGCGGACACATTCAGTCCGCAATCTGGAGCAAACTTACGACTATGTCCGACACCACGTCGCGAGCGCTCTCGATGCTCAACCTGTTGCAGACCCATCGGCACTGGCCGGGGTCTGAACTCGCCGACCGGCTCGGCGTCACCGAGCGGACGGTGCGCCGCGACATCGAGCGGCTGCGCGAACTGGGGTACCGGATCGAGTCGACGCCCGGTGCGGCCGGCGGCTACCGCCTGGAGGCCGGCTCGGCCGTCCCGCCGCTGCTGCTGACCGACGACGAGGCCGTCGCGATGGCCATCGGCCTGCGGATCGCCGCAGCCCAGCGGCTCGTCGACGGCCCCGACACCACCCTCACCGCGCTCGCCAAGCTGGAACAGGTGCTTCCCTCCGCCCTGCGGCGGCGCGTCAACGCGCTGGCGGACGCCGTGCAGCCGGCCGGGATCCGCACCGGTGCCGCGGTGTCCCCCGAGGTGCTGGGCGAGCTGGCGCTGGCCTGCCGCGACCACGAGCGGGTGCGGTTCAACTACACCGCCGCCGGCGGGGAGGAGAGCCGACGTCGGGTGGAGCCGTACGCCCTCGCCCCCGGCGACCGGCACTGGTACCTGGTCTGCTGGGACGTCGACCGCGAGCGACTGGCGCACGTTCCGGATCGACCGGCTCACCGACGTCGAGCACACCAGGGCACGGTTCGAGCCCCGCGCGCTGACCCAGGAGGAGATCGCGGAACGCGTCCGCGCAGCCCGCTCGTGGGGGAAGCGCGCCGGCGAGGTCGTCGCGGTGATGGACCTCCCGCTGCGAGGAGATGCTGGAGTACTTCGGCCCCTGGGGAAAGGGTGCCGAAGCCGTCGACGCCGAACACACCCGCTGGTCGGTCGGCGGCGGGAACGTGCGGGAGACCATGGGCGGGCTCTCCTGGATCCCCGCCGGCGTGGAGTACACCACCAACCTCGCCGAGCCGGAACGAACAGAACTCAAGGAGATCCTCGGACGCATGCTCCGCGCCCTCGCCTGACGACCCCGGACCGAATTGGGGACGGTTCCAAACTCGGTCCACCCCCCGGACCGAATTGGGGACGGTTCCAAACTCGGTCCACCTTCATTCGACGTGAAGGTGGACCGAGTTTGGAACCGTCCCCAATCTGGTCCGGGGTCAGTCGCCCAGGTGCGGGTCAGCCGGCTGCGCGCTTCACCAGGACGGTGATGGCGTCGAGTTCTGCGTCCGACAGGCTCGTCAGCGCCCAGGAGGTGGGCCACATCGCGCCGTCGTCGAGCCTCGCCTCCTCGCTGAAGCCGAGGGTGGAGTAGCGGGTCTTGAACTTGGTCGCCGGCTGGAAGAAGACGACCACCTTGCCCGTCGCGGGCGTAGGCCGGCTGGCCGTACCACATGCGGGGGGTGAGTTCGGGAGCCGCCTCCCGGATCAGCGCGTGCAGGCGCTCGGCCATGGCGCGGTCGGCCTCGGGCAGTTCGGCGATCTTCGCCAGCACCTCAGGCTCCTCGTCCTTGCTGGCCTTCCTCCTGGACGCGCGCACCTCCGCGGCGCGCTCCTTCATGGCAGCGCGCTCCTCGGCGGTGAAGTTCTCGGTTCCGGCCATCTCTGCTCCCTGGTGCTCGATCGGTTGTGCACCAAGGCTACGAACGGCGCCGCTGACGTGCTTCTCGATTCCTGCTCGATCGCGGCACTGAGCGGGCTACTCCGGCTCGGGAGTCTCCCCGTTGGCGACTTCCTCCACCCAGTCGATGGCTGCGTCAGAGAGGTAGACGCCTTCCGGCCCCACTTCGCCCACCCACGAGGCGTCCTTCGAGACCGTGCCGCCGGCAGCAACGATGTCGTCCACGACCTCGACCGGCACCGCGTCCCCGTTGTTGTCGATCAGCCAGTCTCGCGACGCCGGTTGCAGGTTCGGCCACCACGCTTCGATGCTCATCCCTCATTGTCACGCCGGGACGGCAGCGGCAACAGGGGCTACTGGCGTCCGCGGCGGAAGCGGCGCTTCAGGCGCAGGTCGGCGGGCAGTGGAGGAGCAGCGAGCCGCTGGGTCGCGCCGCGGTAGCCGGCCACCCGTCCGAAGCGGTCGTCGGGGGCGTCGTTCCACTCCTGGCGAAGGGCGACGATGTCCTCGTGGCTACGGCCGATGAAGTTCCACCACATCACGACGCCCTCGTCGAACGGCTCGCCGCCGAGCAGCATGATGCGGGCCGGGGCGTCGGTCGGGTTGGTGAGGCGCAGGTGGTCGAGCCCGGCGTCGCGCACACCCAGCACGGTGCGGTCGAGCCGGACGCCGTCGAAGTCGACGTGACCGGTGTCGACGAGGACGCCGTGCTCGAAGCCGGGGTTGACCGCCAGTTCCCAGGTGGCGCCCGGGTCGAGGACGATCTCGGCGCCCAGCAGCGGGGTCTCGGTGTGCACGGGGGACGCCGCCTCATCGAGACGGCCGATCAGGACGCGGGCGCGGGCGCCCGCCACGTCCAGCCGGTCGGGGGTGTGGTGCTGGAACTCGCGCACGAGGTCCTTGCTCGCGTCCGGCAGCACCACCCAGAGCTGCACGCCGTGCAGCAGGTCACGCTCCGGCGTCGACACCTCCGAGTGCGCGATCCCGTGGCCGGAGGTCATCAGGTTCACCTCGCCGGGTCGCACCATCGCGTGCACCCCGCCGGAGTCGCGGTGCTCGATCTCGCCCTCGAACAGCCAGCTCACGGTCTGCAGGCCGGTGTGCGGGTGCGGCGGCACGTCCATGCAGATGCCTCGTTCGGGACCGTAGTGGTCGACGAAGCACCAGGCGCCGACGAAGGAACGTCGCAGGGAGGGCAGCGTCCGCCGCACCTTGAGCGCGTCCTCGCCGCCGAGTTGCACGTCCTTGGGCTCGATCACCTGCACGTGCTCGGGGTCGTGGTCGGACGGAACCCCGCAGTCGACGACCTCGGACCTGGTTTCGGTGTTGCTCATGGCGCCTCCTCGGATTGCCAGCCTATGTCGCAACGCCGGTGGCATCATGTGGCTCACACCCTGGATCGGAGAGCGCGTGGCCAAGTACGAGAAGTCCTTCAAAGGCGACCTCGACGCGTTCCTCGCCGCTGTCGAGGCCTCGATCCTCGACCAGAGCGCGAGTGCCGAGATCGTGGACGCGACCGACGTGATGGTCGGGAAGACGCGCGTGGCCGTCCGGGTGTGGGAGCGCTTCGGCATGCTCGGTTCGAGCCGCGTGAGCCTGAGTCTCACCGTCGCGGGCTGTGACGGCTGGGTCTACGCCAGCGCGATCGGTTCCGGCGGCAGCCAGGCGCTCATGTTCAAGGTGAACACGTTCAGCGAGGAGAACTTCCTTGCCACGGCGGTAGCGGCGATCGATGCCGCGGCCAGCCGCTGGGAGTCGTGAAGGTCAGGCTCCACGGATCAGGCTGCCCGCGCCCAGCCGAGCGCCCGTTACCCGATGATGCTCATCCTCGGCCTGTTCGACTTCCCCGGCGAGCGGGGAGACGGCGTCCCCGAAGTCGCCGTCACGGAGGGGTCGGAACCCTCGGGGCGCGCTGCGGTCATGGATCCATCCTCCACCCGGGTCACGCCGGTGCGAGGCTGCCCGGAATGCTCAGAGTGGACGGAAGCGGATCGCCGACCAGACCCCGTCGATCGAGATGGAACGCACCGGCCGTGCGCCACGCGCGGTCACGAGTGCCGCCAGGATGTCGCGGTTCAGGTCGGTGGCGAGCTGGCGCGATTTGGGGTAGGCGATCCAGGCGAGGCGGTCGTCGCGCGCCGCAACGATGGCCGGGGCTGCGATGCCGTCGAGGTCACTCGCCAGGACGGCGAAGCCGATCACCACGTCAGCCGTTTCCGCAGTTGCGGGATCACTCAGGACCAGGCAGTCAGCGGGGAAGTCGAGGTCGATCCCCGCGGGCCTGTTGAGGACGACGACCGTCGTCGCGGCCGGCACCTGGAGTCTGCGTGCGACAGTGGTGATCACGGCAGCACCCTAGCTGCCGGGAGTACCGCGAGCCCGGTGGGTGTTGACCCCTCTGGGCGTCGACTTGACGTGGTCCATCACCAGCCTTGAAGGATGTGCGTGTGGCAGGAAGAGGCGTGGCGCCCACCAGGAACGAGGCGGTGTACACGAATGAGCACTGCCGGTATGCCGAGCTCTCCAGGCCGGACCGTCATGCCCTGAGAGATGTGCTGCGGATGGCCTTCCCGATCGGGAAGTCCTCGCACAAGATGTGGAGCGACTTCCGCGAGACGACCGCCTTCGTGCGACGGATCGCCGAGCCGGGAGAAGGCGACCCGCCCGAGGGGATCGTCGGTGGCGCGATCGTCATGAGCTACACGGAGGACCAGTACGACTACCTGGCCTACATCGCGATCCATCCGGACTACCGCTACCAACACAGGCTGTTCCGGCGGAGCAGCGAGCCGCACCACGGTACGGAACTGTTGCGCTACGTGTACGACGAGATGCGCAGCCGGGTCGGCGTCTCCCGGTTGCAGCGTCGCCTGATCATCGAACCTGCCGGGGACGCGGCGCTGAGGTTCTATCTGCGGGCCATGCCGACGAACGAGTACCCGCTGAAGTTCTACGAAGCTGACCGGGTCATCTCCGTCAGCTATGACGGCCTGGCGCTGTAGGACGGAGGATCTCGTCGGCGGCCTATGCCCGTGCCGGTCACGACGTCGATCAGGGAGTTCCTGACACCATCGCCGGATCCTCGCAACGCTGCCAGAGGCCCTACGTGGGCGTGTCCTTGGGGGCTGGTGGTTCGGGATGGATGCTCCGATTGTCCCCGCGGCGGTTGCGCCCGTTGAACCGGGAGAGTGCGTATCCCCTCGGGAGCACCTTGAGCACGGCGAGTGTGGCGTACATCAGGCTGTTGATGGCGACGAAGGTCGCAAGGATCTGGAAGGAGTCGGTGTGAAGGATCCATTCCGGAAGCAGCCCGACAGCGGGCAGGATCGCTGCGATGGGCATTATCGGGGGCTCCCTACCGTGGCGGTGACTTCGATGGTCGGGGCCGGGACACGCGTGAGGTGCGTCCAGCCGGCCCGCTTGCCGAAAAGGATGTCCGTCACGCCCTTCAGGTAGACGACATTGAGGAACGCTGCGTAGACCAGTTCGGGGAACACTGCTGCCGCGAGCAGGCGCGCCCGCCAGCCACCCGCCCACACCGTGACGACCCGTTCCACGGCGAAGAGCAGGCCCAGCCAGATCCAGAACGGGAACCACACCCAGGTGGTCACGGACAGGACCATGACCACGATGATCGCGACATATCCGGTGAGCGCGAGGACCCCGTAACCGATCCCGAGCTGTTGCGCCCAGTAGCGGAAGGTCCGCGACGTCAACCCGTACGCACCAAGGTTCTCCAGCGCGCCCCGCTGCCATCGCAACCGCTGGTTCCACAGGGTGCGCCAGGACGGCATCAGCTCGGTGACGACCGTGCACTGGCTGGGAGAGATCATCAGGGCACCGAGGGACTTCAACGCGATGGTGAGCTCGTTGTCCTCGGTCAGGGCTGCCGTGTCGTACACGTCGCCGGGGACACCAGGAAGGGCGGTGCCTCTGCTCTCGGCAACCGTGCGGAGTGCTGCCGGCCGGAAGATCGACGAGGTACCGGTGAGCACGAAGACCCGGCCGTCCCTGCGCCGGATGTCGCGGCTGTACCGGCGGTACTCGTTCCGCTGGAACTCGCGGAGCATGCCGGAGCCCTCCTCGCCGTAGAACAGGCCCCCGATCGCCATCAGGGCGCGATCGGCGGTGAAGCGCGCGATCGCAGCCTCGATGAACCCGTCGTCGAGGATCGTGTCCGCGTCCACGATCATCACGGTGTCGTTGTCACCCTGGCCGGGGAGGAGGCGTCGCAGGGCCTGGTTGAGGGCGCCTGCCTTCTTGTGAGTGTTGCCCGACGACTCCATGACCTCGACCCCTGCACTGCGCGCAACCTCGACGGTGGAGTCGGTGCAGTTGTCCGCGACCACGATGATGCGCGCGGGTGGGGGCTTCTGCCCCTGGAGGGAGGTGATGGTGTGGTGCAGCGTGGCCTCTTCGTTGTGCGCAGGGATCAGCACCGTGACGGTCACCGGGCCGGCGTACACGCCGGCGGTTCTCTCCATCACGACCTTCGGCGCCAGCGGATCGGACGCCGGGTCGACCGAGCGCCGGGAGCGGTTGGAGATCCGCAGTTCGACCAGCGCAACCCCCGCGGCGAGCAGAACGGCCAGGGCAACAGCCGCAACGACGACCCGGACGGAAGGAGCTTCAGTGTCGTACAGGACGCTCCAGAGCCCGAGCAGGATCCCTTCCTTCGGGTCGAACTCCACCTGCGGGCCGATGAGGCTCGCCGCAACCATCAGGAGCGCGGCGGCCAACGCAGCCAGACCGAAGACAACCAGGCCGATCGCGCGCGCGAAGGCTCCGGTCCCGGCGGGCCGGCGCGTTCCCGGTGCCGACGTGCCAGATGACTTGCGGGAAGTGATGGCGGTCACCTCGATACCTCTACTCTCCCCCACACGAGGAGGTGCAGTTGGAAGCCCGGTCGACTCCGCACCACGAGGAAGGACGTCCAGAGCCGGGCAGCGCCGCCCAGAAAAAGGACAATCGAGTTCAGTGCACCCTGTAGGGGGTGTGTATGAGTATTGTTCGAAATCGCTGGGGTTTGCTTGCCTAAAGGCTAGCCCAATTCCGCTCCTTACCTTGTCACCCGAACGGGTGGCCACCCATAAGAGGACGAGCGGCACCCCATTCGTCAGCACACAAATGGCCCGGTCCGACGCGGCGAAAGGCACCGAATGAGGCCCGATTCACATCCCTTTCGGTGCCTTTGACCGCAGCGAGGATGGGCTCACCGAGGCCGACCAAGACCCGACGTCGGCCACATGAGCGTTTCCTGATCCCCCGTCGCCGCCGGCTGCACCAAAAGCCGGTCCGAATGCGTTACCAAGCCCGGCACCAAGCGCGTCGCACCCCCTGGAACAGTTCCGAGGTCGAGACTTAGCTGGCTGACAAGCACGGATGCTTCCCCACCCGTCGTCAGCACCCAAGGAGACATCATGACGACACGCGACTACACCGATCACGCCGGATCGAGCTTCGCGGACACCGACGCATGCTTCGCCGATCTCCTGGCGGAGCTCGACTGGTTGGGCGCTGAAGACGCGCGCCTTGCCCGGCAGGGCCTGCGTGAACTGCGCAGGAACCTCCGCACCTACACGTTCGGCGGCCGACCGGTCGACATCGATATTTCCGCCACCGTGACGGCCGATGGCGTCACCGTCGTCCTGGAGGATTCCGGGCCTGAGGTCCTCGGCGTGGTCAGGGCGGGACGCCCGGATCCTGCCGGTAGCGGCGACCATCGCCTGCGGGTTCTCGACCAGGCCTACGACCAGGTCACCTACAGCCGCGAGTTCGGTCGCAACCGGTGGACTCTCCGGCGCTTCGCCCAGCCGGCGAACGTCGCTGGGCAACTCGTCGGCGTCTCCTGAGCCCAGCGGCCCTACGCCTCGCCGCGGACGGCTGCGCCCTTCGCCAGCGCGCTGTCACGCAGTGAGGCCTGGAACGCGACCATCTTCGCCGTCAGTTCAGGGTCGGACGCAGCGAGGATGCGCACGGCAAGGAGCCCGGCGTTGCGGGCATTGCCGATCGCGACGGTGGCCACCGGCACCCCGGCCGGCATCTGCACGATCGAGAGCAGCGAGTCCATCCCGTCCAGGTACTTCAGCGGGACGGGGACGCCGACCACCGGCAGCGGCGTGAGCGCTGCCAGCATGCCCGGCAGGTGGGCAGCTCCCCCGGCGCCGGCGATGATCACCTTCAGCCCGCGGGTGTGGGCGTTGCGGCCGTAGGCCACCATGTCCTCCGGCATGCGGTGCGCGGAGACCACGTCGGCCTCGTAGGCCACGCCGAACTCGGCGCAGGCCTCTGCTGCCGCCGACATCACCGGCCAGTCCGAATCCGAACCCATCACGATCCCGACCAGGGGCTGCTCACTCATCGGTGTCTCCCATCAGTTGCCGGGCTGCGCGCCAGGCTCGTTCGGTGGTCTGTTCGAGGTCGTCGCCGACAGCAGTGACGTGCCCCACCTTGCGTCCGGGCACCACGTCCTTGCCGTACAACTGCACGCGGATCCCGCGGTCGGCGGCGAAGACGCCGTCCAGCCCTGCGACCAGGTCCGCGCGGGTCCCGCCGAGCACGTTCACCATCACGGCGACCGGCGCGGTGAGCGCTGTCGAACCCAGCGGCAGGTCGGCGACGGCGCGGAGGTGGTTCTCGAACTGGCTGGTGACCGCCCCGTCGATGCTCCAGTGCCCGGTGTTGTGCGGCCGCATCGCGAGCTCGTTCACGACGACGGAGCCATCGGCGGCCTGCATCAGTTCGACGGCGAGGATCCCCACGACGCCCAACTCCTGGGCGATCCGCAACCCCATCGCCTGCAGGTCACGCACCTGGTCGGGACGCAGGCCGGGCGCCGGCGTCGTTGTGGCCGTGCAGATGCCGTCGGTCTGTACGGTCTCACTCACCGGGTAGACCACCGCCTGCCCGCCGGGACGCCGGGCCACCAGCACGCTGAGCTCGCGGGCGAAGTCGATGAACTCCTCTGCGATCACCACGGCGTCGGTTCGCAGGCCGGAGAACGGGACGCCTGCCTCCTCGGGCCCGTCGAGCTTCCAGACGCCCTTGCCGTCGTAGCCCCCGCGGGACGTCTTCGCGATCATCGGCCACCCGTGGCGCTGCCCGAAGGCGATCAGTGCTGCCTCGTCGGCCACGACCTCGTTGGCCGGGCAGGGCACGCCCATCGCTCCCAGCCGGGAGCGCATCACCGCCTTGTCCTGGGCGTGCACGAGAGCCTCCGGCCCGGGTCGGACGGCGATCCCCGCGTCCTCGAGGTCGTGCAGGATCTGCGTCGGCACGTGTTCGTGGTCGAAGGTGACGACGTCGCAGCCGGCAGCGAAGCTGGCGACCGTCGCGGGGTCGGTGTAGTCGCCGACGGCGACCTCGCGAACCACCTGCGCTGCGGACACATCCGGCCCCTCAGCCAGCAGCCGCAGCCGCAGCCCGAGGCCGATGGACGCTGCGTGCATCATGCGGGCCAACTGGCCGCCACCGATGACGCCGACGGTCGCTGCGGGAGTCCTCACCCGGAGGAGCCTATTGGACCTTGGACCGGCCGCGCCGGACCGGTGGTTCTGTCAAGATGGCCCCATGACTGCGCATATCGTCGCGATGGGTGGCGGCGGCTTCTCGATGTCGCCCTTCGGAGCCCCCACCAACCTCGACCGCTACCTGGTTGAACTGACCGGCAAGTCCTCACCGCTGGTGTGCTTCGCACCCACGGCGTCCGCCGATGATCCGCAGTACATCAACAAGTTCCTGCTCGCCTACGGCACCCTCGGCGTCCGCACCATGGTGCTGACCCTGTGGGAGGGCGGCTCTGCCGGCTCGGTTGCCCGGCTCGCCGATGCCGACCTGCTCGTCGTCGGTGGCGGCCACACGGTCAACCTGATGGCGCTGTGGCAGGCGCATGGCGTCGACCGCGCGATCAAGGCCCGCTACGCCGCCGGTGACGTGGTGCTGGCTGGCGTGTCCGCAGGCGGTTCGTGCTGGTACGAGGGCTGCATCACCGACTCGTTCGGCGACTTCCGGCCCTGGCGCGGCGGCCTCGGCGTGCTGCCCGGCAGCTTCTGCCCGCACTTCGACGGCGAGGCCGAGCGTGCCCCGGCGTACACCGACGCTGTCGCTGAGGGGAACCTTTCCGGCGGCTACGGCGCGGATGACGGCGCCGGCGTGCACTACGTGGACGGGGTCCCGACGAACTTCGTCGCGGAGACCTCCGGCCAACGCGTGTACCGCGTGATGCCGTCCGAACTGCCCACGGCCAGCGGCGTGCTCGTCGAGCCGCAGCAGATGACCGTCCTCTGACCTGACCCGGCGCGAATTCAGCGGAAGATCAGGCCACGCTGCACGATGAAGTTGACGGTGGTCGCGACGCCTTGTGCGATGACGAACCCGACCACCTGGGCAACCGTCTGGTTTCCCGAGAGGCCGAGGACCCAGGGGAAGAGGACGGCGAAGAGGCCCACCTGCAGCACGAACGTGAGCCCGTAGAGCAGGACGACGGCAGCGAACTTCCGCTTCGAGCCGTCGGCCTGGAACGTCCAGCGACGGTTGATCAGGTACGCGGTGGTGGTGCCGGCGATGAACGAGATCGCCTTCGCCGTGGTGTGGTCGAGGCCGGCGAGGTTCATCAGCGCGACCAGCAGGCCGAAGTCCACGACCGCGGACAGCACCCCGGTGATGACGAACCGGATCAGCTGGGTGTGCAACCCCAGCCGTGCGTCGGCCTCCGATGGTTCGGAGCTCACTCGTCCTTCACCTTGGGGACGCTGGGAGGCGTCTCCCCTCCGAACAGCAGCTCGGTCATCATCACGTGCACGCGCTCGACGTCGGGAATGTCGTCGAGGGTCACCGGCTCGTCGGCGGCGGTCGTCAGCGACAGCGTCCCGCAGCCGAAGATGCGGTCACTGAGGTCGCGGCTGTAGGCCACGTTCACGATGCGGGTCAGCGGCAGATCGTGCCCGCTCTTGTTGATGATGCCGCGGCGGGTGATGATCCTCCGGTTGGTGAACGTGTACGTGGTCGTCGACCAGCGCAGGAACGGCACCAGCACCCAGAAGATGAACGCCAGCACGCCGACGACGAGGATCACCCAGTTCGCCCACGGCTGCACATTGGTCGGCAGCGCGAATGACACCCCGATCGCGACGGCGACGAGGACAAGCACGACGGCCGGCATGAACAGCGCCTTGACGTGGGTCCGAAGACTCAGCACCTCAACCTCGCCGGCACCCAGCAATTCCGGTGGCAATCCCATGCCGTCATGTTCCCACATTGCGCTCAGCGCAGGTGTGCGACGTCCCCAGCTGCGAACGCGCGCTGCTTGCCGTCCACCTGCACCAGCAGGCAGCCGTTCGCGTCCACCCCGGTCGCGTCCCCGACGACGGACTCGGTTGCCGACAGCTGCACGCGGACGGTGCGTCCCACCGACGAACACCGGGCGGCGTAGTCGAGCCGCAGGTCGGAACCACCCAGCCAGCGCGAGTACCACTCCCCCAACGCCTCGAGGATGGCGGCTGCTACCTCGCCCGGGTCCACCTCCGCACCGGCGAGCGCCAGCGACGTCGCTGTCGGCACCGGCAGTTGGCCCTCAGCCAGGGTCGTGTTCACCCCCATGCCGATGATCGCAGCGGCGCCCGCATCACCGTCCACGCGCTCGGCGAGGATGCCGCACACCTTCCGGCCGTCGATCAGCACGTCGTTGGGCCACTTCAGGTCCGCGCGGATGCCGGTGGCAGACCTGATCCCGTCGGCCACGGCGAGCCCGGTGAGCAGCGGCAACCACAACCAGCGCGACGGCGCCACGTCGGACGGCGGCCGCAGCAGCGCGGAGATCGCAAGGGACGTTCCGGGCGGGGCCTCCCACACGCGGGTGAACCGACCGCGTCCGGTGCTCTGGTGGTCGGAGACCAGCACTCGGCCCGATGCAGCGCCTTCCCTTGCCGCTGCGGCGAGGTCGGCATTGGTCGAGCCGGTGGTCGCGACGGTGCTGACCTGCGTCCACACCGATCCGGGACGGACGAGGCGGCCGCGCAGCCAATCGGCATTCACATCTGGATCCACGCCACGACTCTAGGGCCAGCGCCGTTCGGGTCGTCGCTGGACTTCTCGCACCCTTTACTCCCTGCTCGGAACCCACATCGGTGTTCCTCGCAGTTCGTTCCTCACTGCTCGTCAAGACTCCTCGCGTTTTCCCGGCGCTCCGCGCCTGCAAAACGCTCGTCGTCTATGGTCTGCACATGGACCTCGACATCCACACGACACGTGGCAAGATCGCCCAACTCGCCGCCCGGATGGAACAGGCGAAGAACCCCTCACCCATTGCCTCCGTGGAGAAGGTGCACGCGCAGGGCAAGATGACCGCCCGCGAACGCATCCTCAGCCTCCTGGACGACGGCAGCTTCACCGAACTGGACGAGTTCTCCCGGCACCGCTCGCAGGCCTTCGGAATGGAGGAGAAGCGCCCCTACACCGATGGCGTGATCACCGGCGTCGGCTCCATCCACGGCCGTCCGGTGTGTGTGTTCAGCCAGGACGTGACCATCTTCGGCGGTGCGCTCGGTGAGGTCTACGGCGAGAAGATCGTCAAGATCATCGACTTCGCCATCAAGACCGGCTGCCCGATCATCGGCATCAACGAGGGCGGCGGCGCGCGCATCCAGGAGGGCGTGGCGTCCCTCGACCTCTACTCCCAGATCTTCCGGCGCAACGTCCTCGCCTCCGGCGTCATCCCGCAGATCTCGCTGATCATGGGCGCTGCGGCCGGCGGCCACGTCTACTCCCCCGCCCTCACCGACTTCGTGGTCATGGTCGACCAGACGTCGCAGATGTTCATCACCGGTCCTGCCGTGATCAAGGCCGTCACCGGCGAGGACGTCACGATGGAGGAGCTGGGCGGCGGGCGCACCCACTCCACCAAGTCGGGCAACTCCCACTACCTCGCAGCGGACGAGACCGACGCCATCGAGTACGTCCGGCAGCTGATCACCTACCTGCCGCAGAACAACCTCGAGGACCCGCCCGTCTTCGACGAGGAAGAGGCCGACCTCACCATCACCGAGCACGACCTGGTGCTGGACACCCTCATTCCCGACTCGCCGAACCAGCCGTACGACATGCACGAGGTGATCAAGCGCATCCTCGACGACGACGAGTTCCTCGAGGTGCACAGCCTGTACGCCCAGAACATCATCTGCGGCTTCGGACGGGTGGAGGGCCGGTCGATCGGCGTGATCGCCAACCAGCCGATGGTGTTCGCCGGCTGCCTCGACATCAAGGCGTCGGAGAAGGCCGCCCGGTTCGTCCGCACCTGCGACGCGTTCAACATCCCGATCCTCACCTTCGAGGACGTGCCCGGCTTCCTGCCCGGCACCGACCAGGAGTGGGACGGCATCATCCGCCGCGGCGCGAAGCTGATCTACGCCTACGCGGAAGCCACCGTCCCGCTGGTCACGGTGATCACCCGCAAGGCCTACGGCGGCGCCTACTGCGTGATGGGGTCCAAGCCGCTGGGCGCGGACGTGAACCTCGCGTGGCCGACGGCGCAGATCGCCGTGATGGGCGCAGAGGGTGCTGTGAACATCCTGTACAAGCGGGAACTCGCCGACGCCGATGACCCGGCCGCTCGGCGCACCGAGCTCATCGACGAGTACAACGACGAGCTGGCCAACCCGTACGTCGCGGCCGAACGCGGGTACGTGGACAAGGTGATCTACCCGCACGAAACCCGCGCGCAGGTGATCCGCGTGCTGCGCCTCCTGCGCACCAAGCGGACGCAGCTGCCGCCCAAGAAGCACGGGAACATCCCGCTGTGACCGCCGCACAGCCCGAGCAACTCGTCACCATCGTCGCCGGCGACCCCACCGACGACGAACTGGCAGCCCTCGGCGCGGTGATCGTCGCCCTGCGCCGGGCCCGTCCGGCCCCGCACGCGCCGGAGACCAGCACGCTGGCCGGCGGGTGGCGTTCCTACTGGCACACCGTCCGGACGCCGCTGGTGCCCGGACGCGAGGCGTGGCGCAGCTCTTTCCGCATGTAGACACGGCATGACCCCACCACCGGGTTGTCAGAACCTCACGGTGCCATGGCGCAGCCAGTTTCTGACAAGTCGGAGACACGAGGAGGATTCGGCATGAGCGCAACAGACGAGATCCTGGCGGGCATCGACCCCCGGCAACTGGCAGCAGCCCTCGGCACGGACGAGACAACAGCCATGAATGCCGCAGCAGCGGCCATCCCGACCCTGATCGGCAGCCTGCAGGCGAACGCAGCCTCGACGGAAGGCTCCGAAGGCCTGCTCAACGCCCTTGGCCAGCACGCCGACAGCGGACTCTTCGGCGACACCGTCGACCTCACTGCCGTCGACACCGCCGACGGCCAGAAGATCCTCGCGCACGCCCTGGCTGACGACCCGCAGCGACTGCAGGCCGTCAGCGGCCTTGGCGGCAACCTGCTGTCGAAGCTGCTGCCCCTGCTCGCCCCGATCGTGATGAGCTACCTCGCCCGCAAGCTCGGCATGGGCGGATCGACGACGTCGCAGGCCGGCTCGGGCGACATCCTCGGCGACCTGCTCGGCGGACTGCTCGGCGGCGCCGGCGGTTCGGCTGCCGGTGGCGGGCTCGGCGACATCCTCGGGCAGATCCTCGGAGGTGGCCAGGCTGCCGGCGCCCCAGCCCCCGACACCCAGGCCGGCTACGCGCCGACGCAGGACTCCGGCAACATCTTCACCACCCCGGACGGCTCCGGCGGGCTGCAGATCCCGGAGGAGGACACCACCGACCCGTACGGCCAGGACAGCCAACAGCAGCCCCAGGGCTCGGGCGACATCCTCGGCGGACTGTTGGGACAGATCCTTGGCCGCTGAGCAGAGGCCGACCCTCGTCCTCGCCTCGGCCTCCCCAGCCCGGCTCGAGACGCTGGTCCGTGCTGGCCTCACCCCACGGGTGGTGGTCTCGGCCGTTGACGAGGATGCGTTCACCGCAGCGACGGTCACCGGACTGGTGGCTGCTCTGGCGCAGGCAAAGGCCGAGGCCGTCGCAGCAACCCTGGCCGAGCCCGAGGCCGCCTGGCCGGACGAGCCGGAGGAGAGCTCACCCCTGGCCGACCTCTTCCAGGGCAGGGACCTGCTGGTCGTCGGCTGCGACTCCCTGCTCGAACTCGACGGTCGTCCGCTCGGCAAGCCGACGTCACCGGCAGAAGCCGTCGAGCGGTGGCAGGAGATGCGTGGACGCACCGGGCACCTGCACACCGGTCACCACGTGATCGCCCGGCTGGACGGCCAGTCGCGGACCGCGTCCGCCGTCGCCACGACGGAGGTGGAATTCGCCGACCTGGATGACGCGGAGATCGACGCCTACGTTGCGACCGGCGAGCCCGGCCTTGTCGCCGGAGCGTTCACGATCGACGGACTCGGCGGACCCTACGTGACCTCGGTGAAGGGCGACCCGCACAACGTTGTCGGCATCAGCCTGCCGCTGCTGCGCCTCCTGTTCGCAGAACTTGGAGTTCCCTGGCACACCCTCTGGACGCTGCCTCAGTAGCCCCCGAGGGTGGGCGCGCTAGCCTTGGAGGGCTATGACGACCACCGAAAACCTGCCCGAAGTGACACCGAAGAAGACGGTGCTGCCAGCGTGGCTGCGCGCGATGCGCCCCAAGCAGTGGGTGAAGAACGTCCTTGTGCTGGCGGCACCGCTCGCCGCGGGACGGCTGTTCGAGACCGGCGTGCTGCTGGCCTCGCTGTGGGCGTTCATCTCGTTCTCCCTGGTCAGCGCCTCGATCTACCTGATCAACGACAGCCGCGACATCGAGGCCGACCGCCTGCACCCGAAGAAGCAGTTCCGGCCGATCGCCGCAGGCGAACTGTCCGTGAACACCGCCTACATCCTCGCGACGATCACGCTGGCCGCTTCGCTGGCGCTCGGCTTCTGGGTTGCCCGCGACCTCGGCATCACGCTGGCGGTCTACTGGGTGCTCCAGGTGGTCTACTCCTTCTTCCTCAAGCACCAGCCGATCATCGACCTGGCCATGGTGGCCGCCGGCTTCCTGCTGCGCGCCGTCGCCGGCGGCGTCGCGTCCGGCCTCGTGCTGTCGCAGTGGTTCCTTCTGGTCGCGTCCTTCGGCTCGCTGTTCATGGTCGCCGGCAAGAGGTACTCCGAGCTGAAGGAACTGGGCACCGATGCCGGCACCCGCGCCAGCCTCGAGCGCTACACCAAGTCCTACCTGCGTGAGGTCTGGTCGGTCTCGATCGCCATCGTGATCATGTCCTACAGCCTGTGGGCGTTCGAGCAGCGCTACGCGCAGCCGTTCGGCATCCCGTGGACGGCGATCTCGATCGCCCCGTTCACCCTTGCCGTGCTGCGCTACGCGATGAAGATCGACCAGGGCAAGGCCGGCGAGCCGGAGGATGTGGTCCTCTCCGACCCGATCCTGCAGGTGCTGGCCGTGCTGTGGGTGATTCCCGTCGCCGTTGCGGTGTTCGGATGAGCACCCCATGAGCCGACCGGTCGCGCTGGTCACCGGTGCCTCACGGGGAATCGGAAGGGCGATCGCCCTCGCCCTCTCCCCCACCCACCACGTGCTGGTCGGGGGCAGGGACACCGACGCGATCGCCGACGTCGTCCGCGAGCTGGAATCGGCCGAGCCGTTCGTCGCGGACCTCACGAACGAGGCGGCAGTCACCGCAGCCATCGCAGGCATCGAACAGCTGGACGTGCTGGTGCACTCAGCGGGCGCGGTGGCCTACGGCCCGCTGATCGACTCCACCACGGCCGAGTGGCGCGAGCTGATGGAACTGAACGTCATCGCGCCGGCAACGCTCACCCGCCTCCTGCTTCCGGCGCTCCGGGCTGCGCACGGGTTGGTCATCTTCCTCAACTCCGGGGCTGGGCTCACCGCGAACCGTGGCTTCGCCGTCTATGCAGCGTCGAAGTTCGCGCTGACGGCATTGGCCGACGCGCTGCGTGCCGACGAGCGCGGACGGGTGCGGGTCACCTCCATCCACCCCGGGCGGGTCGCCACCGACATGCAGGCACGGCTCACCTCCCTCGAAGGGATGCCCTACATCCCCGACGCCCACCTCGACCCCGATGACGTGGCCAGAGGCGTCCGGCTCGCCGTGGACCTTCCGTCCGACGCCTCCCTGGACACCCTGCGCATCAACCCCGTGTGAGGTCCCGCTTCCGTGCGCTCTCGGGGAGGGCGGGGGCACATCCGAGGCGCTCGTGCCGTGCTTGGCTACGCCGTGCTCGATGGCTCCCGGCTCGGTGGGTTGGTCAACGTCGAGGCCGGTGGAGAGTTCGAGCAGGGCGCCGGCTTGGTCGATGAGCGTGTGACCCTTCCTGGTGATGGCTTCGACGGCGTCCGCGCCAGCGACCCAGCGGGCTGGCGCCTCGTCCAGCTGGACGACCTTGATCAGGCTCGCGGCGAGCTTGGCCGGGTCACCGGCCTGCTTGCCGTTCATCGACTTCCACATCTCGATGGTTTCGGCGGTGTCGGCGTAGTCGTCGATGACGAGTTCCGGCCAGAACGTCGAGGCGCCCTCGACGAGCAGTTCGGTGCGGAAGAAGCCGGGCTCGACCGCGGTCGCCGTGATGCCGAACGGCTTGAGCTCCTCCCGCAGGCCCTCCATCCAGCCCTCGAGCGCAAACTTCGACGCGGCGTAGGCGGTGCCGAACGGGCTGCTCGACACCACTCCGGCGGTGGAGGTGATGGTGATCACGTGCCCCGAGCGCTGCCGGCGCATGATCGGCAGGACTGCACGGGTGAGGTTCAGGGGTCCGAAGAAGTTCGTCTCCATCTGGGCCCGGAACTGCTCGCGGGCTGACCTCCTCGAAGGAGCCGGCCTGGAAGGTGCCGGCGTTGTTCACCAGGACGTCGATCCGGCCGAACCGCTCCACGCGCCGCCTCGACCGCGTCGGCTACGGAGGCGGGATCGGTGATGTCCAGGTCGACGGTGAACAGGTTCTCGTGGTCCCCGACGGCGGTGGCCGCCAAGGCAGCGTCCCGTGCCGTGGCCACCACGCGGTAGCCGGCGTCCAGGGCGGCCCGGGCGATGTCAACGCCCATGCCGCGCCCTGCACCGGTGATGAGCCACACGAGTCCTTCACTCATCGTTCCGTCCTCCTGCCCTCAGCGGGCCTCGTCCTCACGTCTTGCGCGAGCCGAGGCGTTCACAGGTTGGTCTGGGCTTCCAGGAAGTCGGGGTAGCGCCCGCCCTCGATCTCGATCGCATCGGACGCGGCAGTCAGCGCTGCCACGTCGTCGGCGGTCAGCTCGACGTCGGCTGCTGCCGCGTTCTCGCGAGACGGTGCGGTTTGGTGGTGCCGGGGATGGGCACGATCCATGGCTGCTGGGCGAGCAGCCACGCCAGAGCGACCTGGCCCGGCGTGGCGCCCTTGGCCTCGGCGATCTTCTTGACTTCTTCGACGAGGGCGAGGTTCTTGGCGAGGGCGTCCGGCGCGAACCGGGGGATCTGTGCGCGGAGGTCGCCGCCCTGCTCGAAGGTTGTGGTGGTGTCGACGGTGCCGGTGAGGAAGCCCTTGCCGAGCGGGCTGAACGGGACGAACCCGATCCCCAGTTCAGCGCAGGCGGCCAGGACGCCCTCCTCGGGGCGCCGCCACCACAGGGAGTACTCGCTCTGGATGGCGGTCACCGGGGTGACGGCGTGCGCGCGCCGGATGGTGGCCTCTGCGGCTTCCGACATGCCCCAGTGCCGGATCTTGCCGGCCCGGATCAGGTCTCCGAGGGCGCCGGCGAACTCCTCGATCGGCGCTTCCGGGTTGACCCGGTGCTGGTAGTAGAGGTCGATGACGTCGACACCGAGCCGCTTCAGCGAGCCGTCGACAGCGCCGGCCACCTCGTGCGGCAGCAGCATGCGTCCGCTCGGCTTGCGTTCGGCCGGGTCGATGTCCTGGGCGAACTTGGTGGCGATCACCACCTGGTCGCGGATGGGTGCGAGCGCCTCGCCGACGAGTTCCTCGTTGGTGTGCGGTCCGTAGATCTCGGCGGTGTCGAAGAACGTGACGCCCACGTCGACTGCGCCGCGGATCATGGCGATCATCTCGCCGCGGTCGGGGTGCTGGCTGTAGCCGCCGGTCGTCGTCATGCAGCCCAGGCCGATGGCGGACACCTCAAGGCCTTGTCCGAGTGTGCGGGTGTGCATGGTCGATCCTTCCGTTGCTTCTAGGGGGTCGTGCGGACGGGTGCAGCCGTCCAGGAGGCGAGCAGGGCGAGTGCTTCCGCGGTGCGGGAGGCCGGCTCGGCGGCGTAGATGGTGAGGGTCAGGCCCGGGATCGGAGATCATGTCGACGCTTTCGTAGGCCAGATCGAGGTCACCGACCACACAGTGGTGGAACTGCTTGCTTCCGGCACCGTGCAGGCGGACCTCGTGGCTGCTCCACCGTCGGCGGAACTCCTCGCTCAGGGTGGACAGCTCGCCGACGAGGTCCTGGAGCTGCCGGTCGTGGGGATCCCGGCCGGCCTCCGTGCGCAGGATCGCCACGCAGATGTCCGCGGCGGCGTCCCAGTGCGGGTAGAAGACGTGCGAGTCGTCGTCAAGGAAGGTGTAGCGGGCGAAGTTCGGCACGCCGGCCGCCGTCCGCTCGTACAGCGAGGAATGCATCGCCCGGCCGAGGGAGTTCGCGGCGAGCAGATCCATCCGACCGTTCCGGATGATCGCGGGACCACCGGTGATGCTGTCGAGCACCCACTGCAGGCTCGAGCGCGGAGTCCACGGGCGAACGGAACCGCGCCGGGGTCGCAGCAGCACACCGGTGCCTTCGGAGGTCTCCGCAAGGTGCAGCATGTGGGCCCGCTCCGCTGCATCCAGCCTGAGCGCCCCGGCGATCGCATGCAGGATCGACGGGCTCACCCCGGCGAACCCGGCCCGCTCGATCTTGGAGTAGTACTCCACGCTCACCCCGGCCAGCGATGCGACTTCGCTGCGGCGCAGGCCGGGGACCCGTCGCCGGCCTGCGTCGGGCAGCCCCACGTCGTGCGGGGAAAGCTTGGCCCGGCGCGAGATGAGGAACTCGCGGACCTCGGCTCGGTTGTCCATGCCTTCCACGGTAAAGCCGCGCCGAGCCGATAGGCACACCCTGCCAGTACACCTATCCAGCGGGACTCCCTCGCGCAGGCTGTCGCTGGTCGAGCGAGCCACATGGATAACCCGCGACAAGAAGGGCCCTGACTTGCGAGCAGGGCTCGATGTCGTGCCCGCGGAAGGGCACCGCCGGCCGATCAGCGAGGCGTATCCCCTGGCTCTTCTCGACCGTGAGCCCGGGAAGTGGCACGCGCGCCTCTGGTCACCCGTGAGGGGTCTGGGTCCGGCGGCGGGTCGTGGGTAGGCTCTACCTTCGGTCTCCCCCACGGTTCCGCCAAGCTTTGGGGGCGCAACTCATGCCGACCACCGGGGGGGCGCCGGCAGTCCGTTGCGAGCTGGCAGCTACCTCCCTGAGGGATAGCTTGCGAGGCTGCTCCCAGCAGGCCTTGGCGGGCCCCCGGGCAACAGCCACCGAGGCGCCGACTAGGCGAGTTGCGCACATGGTCCCGAACCAGCACGGAGGGCTTCCATCCACGAGCGCACCGATCACGTGGACGTGGGCTTCCCGGGAGCCCAACGCCACGACGACAGACACAGGTGCCCGGAGTGCCGCGATGTCCGCCGCCGAAAGGTGGCTGCGCTTGGGCAGGCGACCCATCGATCCCGGTGGACCTCGTAGGGTGAACCCGGCTGACGCACACCGCCATGGGACATCAGCCGGGCCGCCCAGCCGCTCTCGAGTCCGTGCCCACCCCCAGGTGCATCACGGTGTCATCGACGAGTGCTCAGCAAACGGATACTACAAGGCTTGGGGCGCTTGTTCGCTACGACGTTCGGGACACAACCCTTGCAGCCGTAGTGGCTGCTGGCTGGCCTGCCGGCCGACTGCAGGTGGGGACCTTGACGACCGGGTCGTCAGGGGGTTGCCGTGGTGCAAGTCCGCCCTTACCTTCGGTTCGCACGGCCACAAGCAGCTTCAGGCGACGCAAGTGAGCGAACCGCCAACTGGCCAGGCGCACCGTCCGAGCTGCCTGGCGAGCATCTCGGTGACACCGAGTTCACCCTCGGATCCACTGCCTCCCCCCGGTGCGTGCCGCCAGCTCCTGAAAGATGTCTCCGGCCAGCTCGTCACTCATGAGGTCCCAGGGTCCAACCGGATTCCAAGTCCGTTGGGCTCAAGGTCGGTCCGGGTACTCCGTCCTCGCGAGTTGCTGGAAGTGCGCGTATGACGGGTTGGGGATTCGCTCAAGCCGGTTGTCGGGGCCACGGACCAGGTCCACAAGGCCGAACCGGATGTGGAAGTCGTCGAGTGGCCGGGTGTCGAAGCGGTACTCCCATTCGAACATGTCCAGCATCGGGAACCAGAAGCCTGCGACCAGGTCGACGTCCTCCCTTCGCAGTTGGGACACCGCGGCGGCGAGATCGTCGAGCCAGGCGATCTTGTCGGCGGGGTCGGCCGACGGGCGTGACGTCTCGGTGATCGCCAGTGGCAGCCCGTACCGGGCGTGGTACTCGCGGACGTGTTCCAGCAGGCCCTCGCGTCCGGCCTCTACCGGGTAGGTCTTTCCCGTCCTGGAGTCGAACCCCTGTCGGGTGAAGCCCGGGTAGTAGTTGATCCCCAGCACGTCCGGCCGCATCGGCTGGGCAGCGAACTCGGCCAGTTGTTCCTCGCGGGCACCGTTGGCCAGCAGGTAGTCCCTCATCGGATGCTGCGACCCGACCCGGCCGAGCAGGAGTTCGGTCATGACGAACCGCCACTCGTCCAGGAACGCCTTCGGGCGTGCGGGACCGAGGTCGCCGGCCCACTGGAAGCCGGCATCCACGTGAACGATCGTTGCGCCCGGATCTGCTGACTTGATCGCGGCCGTGGTGCGGCGCATCCCGTCGACCAGGATCATGGCGAGCCGCACGAAGCCGCTGTCGCCGGTGAGGTAGGGCGGCCAGGCTCCCCGGTAGCCACACCATTCGGCGTTCACCATCGGCTCGTTGAGGGGGGTGTAGTCACTGAACACCCCGCGGTAGCGACCGGCCACCTCCCCGGCGTAGCGGGCGACCAGGTCTGGATAGCGCGGGTCGAGGAAGGAGTTCTCCAGCCACAGCGGCGTGCCGTAGTGCATGAGGTCAACGACGCAGCGCAGGCCGAGACGCTCCATTTCGGTGGCAACCTGGTCGACCCAGCCGAAGTCGAAACGGCCGTCGGCCGCTTCGGTCAGGTACCACGGAATACCCCAACGAATGAGTTCTGCGCCGGAGTCCGCCGCCAGCGCCAGGTCGGTCCGCCAGTTCTCGTAGTGCTGGGTCAGTTCGTACAGGTCGAGCTTGCGGTGGCCCGGACGCTCCTGCGGGATGAAGGTGTCCTCGATCCCCACGCCGTAGTGGAAGCGTCCGTCGTTGAACCAGTCGGAGCCGGTCGCTGGGTGCACAGGTCGTCCTTTCACTTCATTCCGGTTGTGGCGATGCCCGCCACGAAGGACTTCTGGATGATCAGGAAGAACACCACCACCGGCAGCAGCGCAAGCAGCGAGCCGGCCATGAGTAGTCCGTATTCGACCACGTGCTGGCCCACGAACATGGACAGGCCGGCCGGCAGGGTCGCGCTCTCGATGTCCTTCGACATGATCAGCGGCCACAGGAGGTCGTTCCAGTTGTACTGGAAGTGGAAGAGGCCAAGGGTGAGCAGCGCGGGCTTTGCCAGCGGCGTGATGATCCGGCTGAAGATTCGCCATTCGGAGGCTCCATCCACCCTCGCGGCCTCTTCCAGGTCCCGGGGCAGCGACAGGTAGAACTGCCGCATGAAGAAGATCCCGAAGGCGTTGGTCATCCGCGGGAGGATCATGCCCGGCATGGTCCCGGCCAGCCCGACGCTGTCAAGCAGGTCGTACAGCGGGATGAGGGTCACCTGGAACGGCACCATCAGCAGGATCATGATGATCACGAAGACCACGTTCTTGCCGCGGAACTCGAGTCTGGCGAGCGCGTAGCCGGTCATCGAGTCGAACACCAGCGAGAACACCGTGACGCCCCCGGCGAAGATGACGGTGTTGAGGTAGAGCCGCGCGAACGGGATGGCGTCCCAGATGTCCACGAAGTGCTCGAGGGTGAGCGCGCGCGGGAACAGGCTGGGCGGGTACTGGACGATGTCGACTTCGGGCTTGAACGCTGTGAACACCATCCAGATGATCGGAAGCAGGATCGCCAGACCCAGCAGGATGCCGCAGATCCCGAGCAGCAGACGGTGAATGAAGTCCGGCGTGAAGCGGCGGGCCCCCAGTGTTGTCGTGGACATCAGTAGGTCACCGCCCGCTTGCGGAAGTAACCGAACTGCAGCATCGAGAGCGCAAAGACCAGGATCATGAGCACCCAGGCCACGGCGGAGCCGTAGCCGAGCTGGAGGTCCTGGAATCCGACCCGGTAGATGAGCATGACAAGGGTCTCTGTGGAGAAGAACGGTCCACCGCGTGTCATGACGTAGATCTGGTCGAAGACCTGGATGGTGGCGATCGCTGCCATGACCGAGACCAGCATCGTCTGGTTGGCCAGCAGCGGCCAGGTGATGTGGCGGAACCGGTTCCACGGTCCGGCGCCGTCGACCGTCGCAGCCTCGTAGATCTCGGTGGGGATGGATTGCAGACCGGCGAGGTACATCACCATGTAGAAGCCGACCGACTTCCACACGCCGACCACCATGACGGCAGGCATGGCGAGCTGGGGATCGGTGAGCCAGCCTTGCTCGGTGACGAAGCCCACCTGGCTCAGCCAGTAGGTGATCAGGCCGATGTTGGCGTCCAGCAGGAACGACCACGCGAACGAGATGATCGCCATGGACACGATGAACGGCATGAAGATCGCGGTCCGGACGAAGTTCCGCCCCACCATCGGCCGGTTCAGGAAGATGGCGAACAAGAGCGCGAGGAACACGGTGACCGGGGTGACCACGACGGCGTAGATGGCCGTGTTACCCAGCGCATTCCAGACCTGCTCGTCCTGAACCAGCTCGACGTAGTTCCTGGCACCGACCCAGCGAGCGGGTTGGATCCGGTTGTACTCGGTGAACGACAGGTACGCCGACTGCAGGAGCGGCCAGAGCATGAACGCACCGATGATCAGTATCGATGGGGCCATGAACAGCCAGGCTGTTCGCTCGCGCCGGACCCGTGCGAGGTTCCGACGCCTCCGCTGGCGTGGCTCCACGTCCGCTGGGGTGGTGCTCGTTGATTGCGTCATGCTCTCTTCCTCCGCGCGAAGGGGCCGGCTGGCGGGCCGGCCCCCGGGTTGTGCGAGTCGGGCTCAGCCCTTGTCGATCTGCGCCTGGACGTCCTTGCCAGCCTTGGCGAAGACATCCTCGACGGTGCCCTTGCCGTTGAGGACCTTCTGGAGCGCGGGGTAGAAGATGTCGTCGCTGATCGTGCCGGCATTCGGTACCCCGGCAAGGTAGACCTGCGAGTTGTCGAGCAACTCCTTGTTGCCGAACTGGGCAGAGAACTTGTTCTGCAGCTTGTCTGCCGCGATGTCGGTACGGGTGGGCGGGAAGCCCGATCCGTCAGCCCACGTGACCTGGCTCTCAGCCGAGTTCCAGTAGGTGAAGAAGGTGTAGGCGGCCTTCTTCTGGGCATCGGAGATCTTGGCATTCAGCGTCAGTGACACCACGTTCATGAGCGTGTCCTGACCAGTGGGACCTGCGAAGGGCCGAGCAAGGCCGAAGTTGATGCCAGCCTCGGTGAACCCGTTGGTCATCCAGGGGCCGACGATCTCCATGGCGGCCTTCTTGGTCTGGAAGAGCTTGTCAGCGTCAGCGCCGGCGAGCCCGATCGGCGACACCTTGTTGTCCCGCACCTGCTTGGTCCAGAAGTTCAGCGCTTCCAGGGAGGCAGGCTCGGCCAGCGTCGAGGTCTTGGCGTCCTCGGAAACGACGCCGCCACCGTTGTTCCACAGGAACGGCTGGTACATCGGCACGGTCTCGTGATCCGCGAGCGCGATCGCGTACTGCTCGGGCTTGCCGTCGCCGTTCTTGTCAACGGTCAGCTTGCCTGCCATCGCTGCGAACTCGTCCCAGGTGGTCGGCGGCTTCTCCGGGTCGAGCCCCGCGGCCTTGAACATGTCCTTGTTGTAGTACAGCATCATCGGCGCAAGGTTGAACGGCACCCCGTAGTTGGTTCCCTTGAACTTGCCCGCATTGACCGCGGCGACGGGGAGCACCGAGGTGTCCATGTAGGTGGTGCCGGCGAAGAAGTCGTCGGTCGAAGCCAGCGCGCCCTTGGCGGCGTACTGGGGGACGCGCGAGGCGTCCATGGCGATGATCTGGGGCCCGTCGCTGGAGGTCACCGAGGTCAGCAGCTTCTGGTACAGCTGGTCCCACGGCATGATGTTGGGCTTGATGATGATGTCGGACTGCGACTTGTTGAAGGCATCAATCACCTTCTGAACGGCAGGTCCGTCGGGACCGGTCATGCCATGCCAGAACTGCAGGGTTACCGGCCCTGCGGCGACCGTGGCGGTCTGCTGCGGCGCCCCCTGACCGGCGCAGGCCGACATGCCCAGGGCGAGAGCCCCAACCACGGCGACCTTGAACCATCGGGTAATCCTCACGATTGCCTCCTTGCGTGTGTGAAGAATGAAGTCTCTGATTGATAGAATCACGGTGACTCTTGCAACGTGAGCAACAGTCTGCACTGACTCTTGCATCGATGCAAGAGATCCCATCGGGAAGATATGGAGCGTACCCATGGCCGTGAACCTGAAGCAGGTGGCCGAGATGTCCGGCGTCTCCGTGAGGACCGTGTCCAACGTGGTCAACGGGTTCCACTACGTTGCACCTGAGACGCGGCAGAGGGTGCAGGGTGCGATCGACGCGCTGGGCTACCGGCCGAACGCCGCTGCTCGCTCCCTGCGCACCGGGCGCACAGGGCTGCTCGCCCTTGTGGTGCCGGCGCTCGACCAGCCCTACTTCGCCGAGCTGGCGCGAGCGGTGGTGCGCCACGCCACGGCTGCTGGGTACACCGTCGTCCTCGACCAGACCGACGCCGACCGTGATCGTGAACTCGACCTGCTGTCCGGCCAGCCCGGGCGGACGATGTTCGACGGCCTGATTCTCAACCCCCTCACCTTGACCTCTGCCGACATCCCGCAGCACTCGGCGCAACCCATCGTGCTGCTCGGTGAACGGGCCATCGCATCGTCAGCTGACCACGTGCACATTGACAATGTCGCTGCCGCTAGGGCAGCAACCGAACATCTGATCGCTCAGGGCCGCACGCACGTCGCCGTCATCGGCACCCAGGACCTGCCCTCCGGCCAGTCGGCACGGCTGCGACTTCAAGGAGCGATGCTCGCCCTCGCCGAGGCCGGCTTGACCGCCCATCCCGACCTGTTGCGGCCGTCAGACACCTACACCCGTGCGGCCGGCTACCAGGCGATGCAGGCAATCCTCGACCTCCACCGCCCGGTGGATGCCGTGTTCTGCTTCAACGACACGATGGCGATCGGGGCGCTGCGCGCACTGCGCGAGCGGTCGGTCCGGATCCCCGAGGACATCGCGGTCGTCGGCTTCGATGACATCGAAGAGGGCCAGTTCTCCGCGCCACCCCTGACGACCATCCGCCCGGACAAGGACGCGATCGCCCGGATTGCCGTCGAGCGACTGGTTGCGCGGATCGGCGGGCAGGGTGGGGACGGCCAGGAGATCGAGGTCGGGTTCGATCTGGTGGTTCGGGAGTCCACGGTCGGCTGAGTCCGAAGCATTGCCCTTCTTGCGTCGTTGCAATAGCCTCGCTGCGAAGTCCCGCATCATGTCGCCGTGAGGAATGAGCTGTTAACGATGAACAAGATTCCCTCCCCCACGGGAGCTGCCGCAGCCGTCCGCGCAGACGCGTATCCCCGGCCACAGCTCGTCCGCTCGGCCTGGCTGAGCCTCGATGGGGCATGGGACTTCGCCTACGACGACGCCGATCAGGGATTGGGTGAGCACTGGGAACGCCAAGGCGGCCTTGACCGATGCATCCAGGTTCCCTTCCCTCCCGAGTCCCCCGCCTCTGGAATCGGCGATACGAGTGCCCACCCCGTGTGCTGGTACGGACGAACCCTCGACGATGCCGAACTGGCCGCAGCCGGACCTTCCGGCCGGTACCTCCTCCACTTCGGCGCGGTCGACTACGAAGCGATGGTCTGGGTGGACGGCAGCCTCGTCGGTTCGCACCGTGGCGGCCAGAGCCCTTTCACGCTCGACATCACCGACAGTCTGGACAGCTCCATCGGCAGCCACCGGGTCGTGGTCAGGTGCTTCGACGACCCGTTCGATGCCGAGGCGGCCCGCGGCAAGCAGGACTGGCGGCCCGAACCGCATGCCGTCTGGTACGAGCGGACAAGCGGCATCTGGCAGTCGGTCTGGCTCGAGTCGGTCCCTTCACTCCACGTCCAGGCGCTCAGCTGGGAGTGTGACCTGCAACGTGCCACCGCGACGGCAACGATCAGGCTCTCGAGGCGGCCAGCCGGCTCCGTGCGGGTCAGCGTCGCCCTCAGCCACGACGACCGGCCACTCGCCACCGGCGAGATCGACTGCGACTCCGACCAGGTCGAGGTCACCCTGGCCCTCCCCACCCAGCGCAACGGTCAGGACTACGAAGACCTCCTCTGGTCGCCCGAACACCCGGCGCTGATCGACGCCAGCATCGGTGTGCGGTCCTCCGACGGCACCCTTGACCAGGTTGCCTCCTACCTCGGCCTACGCTCGACAACCGTTGGGCACCGCCAGTTCCTGCTCAACGATCGCCCCTACCCTCTGCGCTGCGTCCTTGCCCAGGGCTACTGGCCCAGCACGCACCTCGCCGCCCCGTCCGCTGACGCGTTGCGGGAGGAGGTCCAGCTGATCAAGTCGCTTGGGTTCAACTCGGTCCGGATCCATCAGAAGGCCGAGGATCCCCGCTTCCTGTTCTGGTGCGACTACCTGGGACTTGCCGTCTGGGCCGAAGCCGGCGCGCCGTACGAGTACTCCCCGCGCGCGGCCACCCGTCTCAGCGCCGAATGGGCCGACATGGTCGAGCGCGACCGCTCCCACCCCTGCGTCATCACCTGGGTTCCGCTCAACGAGTCGTGGGGGGTCCAGCACATCGCACACCAACCGGCCCAGCAAGCCTTCGCCCGCTCCCTCGCCGACCTCACCCGCGCCCTGGACCCGACCAGGCCCGTGATCAGCAACGACGGCTGGGAACACACCTCATCCGACCTCGTCACCATCCACGACTACACCAGCTCCCCCGACCAGATCCGTGCCCGCTACGGGAGCGAGGAAGCCCTGCAGGCGATCCTCGCCGGACTGGGGCCGGCCGGGCGCCGGATGCGTGCCTGCGAACCCGGGTGGCCAAAGGATGCGCCCATCATGCTGAGCGAGTTCGGCGGCATCGCCTACGTCACCACGCCGGACGGCGAAGCGTGGGGATACTCCAGCGCCGACGACGCGTCCGCCTTCGAAACGCAGTTGGCATCGCTGGTCGACGCAGTGCGCGAGAGCTCCCCGTTGGCAGGCTTCTGCTACACCCAACTCACCGACACGAGACAAGAGGCCAACGGCCTCTGCGACGAACACCGCCGGCCCAAGCTGCCGGTGGAAACGATCCGACGAATCGTCGCTGGGTAACCCGGCGCAGAGGCGGGCCCACCCAGCCCCGATCCTGTGATGAGTGGTGATCGAGCGATGGGTCAACGGCATACTGGCTGATCGTGCTCAACGAGACCGCTGCAGCGCCCACGAACGGCGGCGCCCGGATCCCGGGTGAGGTCTGGGTTCTTGTTGCGGCCGCCTTCGTGATCGCCATCGGATTCGGGTTGATCAGCCCCGTGTTGCCGTCGCTCGCGCAGAGCTTCGGCGTCGGAGCGTTCGCTTCGAGTGTCGTCGTCAGCGTGTTCGCGTTCTTCCGCCTGGTGTTCGCGCCTGCGGGCGGGGCGCTCATCGCCAGGCTCGGTGAGCGGCCGGTCTACCTTGCCGGCCTTGTCATCGTCGCGGTCTCCACCGGGGCCACAGCGTTCGCGCAGGACTACTGGCAGCTGGTGGTCTTCCGGGGGCTCGGCGGCATCGGATCCACCATGTTCACGGTCTCCGCTGTCGCGCTCCTCGTCCGCCTCTCGCCTGAAGGCATTCGCGCCCGGGTGTCCTCCGCGTACGCGACCGCCTTCCTGCTCGGCGGAGTGGGCGGGCCGGTCATCGGCGGCCTGCTCGGCAGCCTTGGCCTGCGCGTTCCCTTCCTCGTGTACGCCGTCACGCTGCTGATCGCTGCCGGCATCGTCGCGGTGTTCCTGCGTCACGCGTCCCTGCGTCCCGCGCCCGGCAGGCCCGCGCTGCCGTCGCTGGGTGTCCGTGAGGCGTGGGGCGACAGCGCCTACCGGGCGTCGGTCGGCTCCGCGTTCGCCAACGGCTGGGCCAACTTCGGGATGCGCAACGCGATCCTCCCGCTGTTCGCCATCGCCGTCGTCGGCAAGCAGCCCTGGGTCGCAGGGATGGCGCTGGCGGTGTTCGCCGCAGGAAACGCTGCAGGTCTGGCCTTTGCTGGCCGCCGTGCCGACCGCATCGGACGCAAGCCGTTCATCGTCGGCGGACTCGTCATCTCCGGCCTGGCCACCGCAGCGACCGGGTTTGCGCAGGATCTGACCATGCTGGTGATCGTCTCCGTGGTCGCAGGGATCGGCGCGGGTGCCCTGAACCCGGCACAACAAGCTTCGCTGGCCGACGTGGTGGGCCGCGAGCGCAACGGAGGCCCTGCCCTCGCCGCCTTCCAGATGTCACAGGACCTCGGGTCGATCGTCGGCCCACTGATCGCCGGCCTCCTCGTCGACCAGGGCAGTTACCCGCTGGCCTTCGGCGTCACCGGGGCAATCACTCTCCTTGCGGCCCTACCGTGGCTCCGCGCTCGCGAAACCCATTCACCACAGCCTCAGCCCGAACGCACGTAGCCGCCGGAAGCGCCTCCAGGTGCGCGTCCGGGCGTCGACCTCTGTCCATCCCGGGACTTATCGGGCAGGCTGGGTTCGGATCGAACCGTAGGGGGTGTCGTGGCTGCCGGTTTCAACCTCGACCAGAACTGCGACGTCGGCTACTGCGATGAACTCACCATCAGCGGCGGCGCGGAGATCGATCTTGCCTGCCGTTGGGACTTCGATGAGCGGCATTGGCAGCGCATGTCCTTCGTGCCCGTGGGTCGGGGCGTGGTCACGATCGTCGCCGAGTGGTTCGAGCGTGAAGTACGACAGGACCGGCTGGGCACCCACGAGACGGTCATCCTCTGGACGCGTCTCCGCAACGACTCGGGCGAAGTCGTCACAGTGACTCCCACTGTCGTCGTTGCCCCTTCACGCTATCGACACTGAAAGGTCGGCGAGCCATGCGTGTGAGCGTCCTCTACTCCACCGACGGACACATCGTGTCGGTCATGCGTTCCACACCGGTCGACAGCAGGGACGCCGCCGATGCACCGTCGCTCGAGACAGCGGTCAAGCCTGCGGAGGGCGAACGGGTGGCTTTCCTCGATGTCGACCCTGCCTGGGACCGCCGCCCGCTCGCTGAGCTCCATCAGGCCCTCACCGTCGCCGACGGCGCCGATGGCCCCCACCTCCGCCCGCGCGAATCGGCCACCTGAGCGCTTGCCCCTGCCAGAACCTCCTGGCTGCACTGCCGCTGCCTCCGCTCTGCCATCCATCGGGTTGTCCGATGGATTGCCTTGGTGCAAGGTGAGCGCATGGGCAGCAGGCAGGAGTATCAACGGGCATTGCGCGCGTTGCCCTCCTCGGAGTGGACGGCCTTCCTTGACGCCAACAGCGGGCTTCCCGGACCGCGTGGCAATCTCGAGCTGATCCAGGCGGCGGCCGATGAGGGCACCGCTGGATGGTTCGACCAGTTGGTCACCAGTGCGGACGAGTTCCGCGCGGCCACGGGTGCCGTCGGCCTGGGCCGGCTGCTGGCGGACGCACCCGATGAACGTCTGACGGCCTGCCTGCACGAACGTGCTGCCGATCCACGGTGGCGGGTGAGGGAAGGGGTCGCCATGGCGTTGCAGCGTCTCGGTGATGCTGATCCCGCTCGGCTGTGGCCATTGGCGAGAGCCTGGGCGTCAGATCCGGACCCGTTGGTGCAGAGGGCAGCGGTGGCCGGGGTCTGCGAGCCGCGACTGTTGCGTCCGCCGGCCGCGGCAGCTGTCGCGGTGGAGATCTGCGAAACGGTCACGACGACCCTGGCTGCCAGGCCGCCGCAGCAGCGCCGATCCGACGGCGTCCGTTCGCTGCGCCAGGCGCTGGGCTACTGCTGGAGTGTCGCGGTCGCGGCTGATCCTGGAGCCGGCGTTCCCCGGTTCCTGGCGCTGGCGGACGATCCTGACCCGGACGTGATGTGGATCGTTCGGGAGAACCGCAGGAAGGCCAGGCTCGTCCGGGCACTGGACGCTGCGGAGCGCGCGTGAAGCCGGCGCCTGCCGTCAGATGTGGACGGGGGCTCCCGGACCCCAGGGGATGCCGAGGAGGAACCAGGCAACGTACAGCGCAACCCAGGTGATCAGGATCCACATCGTGTACGGGACCATCAAGGCGATGATCGTGCCGATGCCGGCGTCCTTCTTGTACTTCTGGGCGACGGTGACCATGAACGGCAGGTAGACCATCAGCGGGGTGAGCACGTTGATCGGCGAGTCCGCCACCCGATAGGCGGCCAGCAGGGTCTGCGGTGCGACGTCCAGAGACGCGAAGATCGGAATGAAGACCGGCGCGAAGATGACCCACTTGGGCACGAGCCCGGGCAGGATGAAGTCGAGCACGACGATCACAAGGATGAAGCCAAGCAGCAGCACGACCGCCGGGACGTTCGCCTGCTGGAGGAGCTCCGCCGCCGACACCGCTGCCACCGTTGGCAGGTTGGTCCAGTTGAACAGGGCGATGAACTGGGCGATCATCAGGAACATCAACACCAGCCCACCGAGGCTGGCGAAGGTCTTGGTGATCGCCGCTACAGCGGCGTTGCCGCCCCGGAGGGTCTTGGCTCCGTAGCCGTAGCCCATGCCGCACACCATGAAGGCCAGCGAGATGACGAACACCAGGCTGGCCATGAAGGGCGTGTTGCCGATGATGTTGCCGGTGGCCGGGTCGCGCAGCGGGGCTCCCGGCGGGGCGGTCAGCAGGGCCACGACCACGGCGAAAGCGGCCAGGGCAAGACCGGCGAACTTCAGCCCTCGAGCCTCTGCCGCGTCGTCGACCACCTCGTCCGCGTCGTAGGACTCGACCCCGGAGGCATCGAACACGCCGAGCCGCTTCTGGGTGATCTTCACCGTCACCACGGTGACGACGATGGCCATCAGGATCGAGGACACGATCGAGAAGTAGTAGTTCTGGGTGACCTCCAACGGTGCGAGGTTGGCCTTTCGCAGCACCTCGTTGGTGACCTCGGTCAGCATGCTGTCGGAGGGGGTGATCAGGAGGTTCACCCCGAAGACGGCACCCACGCCGGCGAACGCCGCGGCGAGACCGGCCATGGGGTGGCGACCCACCGACATGAACGCAGCCGCAGCCAGCGGCACCAGGATCAGATAGCCGGCATCGGTCGCCACGGAGGACAGCACGCCGACGAAGACCAGGATGAACGTGAGCCACTTCGGCGGCGCGATCTTGACGATCTTGCGGATCAGGGCGCCCATCAGCCCGGCGTGCTCGGCGACCCCGACGCCGGCCATGGCGACAAGGGTCACCGCGACGACGCCGAACCCGGCGAAGTTGTCCACGAAGGAGGAGAAGAAGAACCGGGCACCTTCCACCGACAGCAGGCTCCGCACCGGGAACGTCTGCTCCGAGATCACGAAATCGGGAATCTCGGCGGGTTCACCGGTCACCGAGTCGTAGATCGACCAGGTACCCCCCAGGTGCTCGTTGATCTGGCTGAACTCGTCCCTCGGCACCGGGGTGACGACCTCATCGGTCACGCTGACACCCGACCACGACAGGATGGCCGAGAGGAAGGCGATGATCAGGATCAGGTAGACGAACATGATCGTGGGGTTGGGCACCTTGTTGCCCACCCGTTCGATCCAGTCAAGGAACTTCGGGCTCGCTGAAGGGGTCTGGGTAACGGCGTCATCGGGCATGAGCAGCCTCGTCCTACTCGAAAGCGGATCGATGGCCCGGGAGAACGGAGAAGGTCACCGACCACGACAAGCCAGGCCGCCATGACCGGCCGGGCCCCGTGCGATCTCAAGCTACAAGTCGCCGAACTTCGCCGCTGGATGATGGACCTGAGCATTTGTTGCCCCACTGAGTGGTACGACCGGCGTGCCGCCGCGGGCCTCTCAGTGGTGCGGGTCCACGACGGTGACCTTCATGGGCATCCGGTTGCGGCGGCGGACGCGTCCCGTCAGCAGGTTGCGCAGTCCCCGTCCCACCTGAGTCCGCCTGGTGAGGTCGCGGAACTCGGCCAGGTCGGAGGTGACGAGACGCAGGAGCGGCTGCGCGGCGACCTCAGGGGTCTGGCCCCACAGACCGACGACGACCTGCAGCGCGCCGAGGCGCTTCTCGTACCCCGCCTGCGATGTCACGCTCCCCAACATGTCGGTGATCACGAGGCCAGGGTTCATGCCGTGCACCCTGACGCCGCTGCCCCTGGTCTCGGCGCGCAAGGTCTCGGTGAACTGCCGAACCCAGCGCTTGCTCGATGCGTAGGCGTTCTGTAGAGCCACCGGCCCCTGGTCACCCTGGCCGTACACGTTGACGAGGTCACCGTGGCCCTGGCCGAGGAACACCGGCAGCGCGACGCGCGAACCGTGGAACGTGCCGAGGATGTTCGTGCGCACGACCCTCGCGAAGTCCTCGACCGGCGTGGACGCCGTGGGTCCGTAGACGCCGGTGGTGCCGGCGTTGTTGACCCAGATGTCGAGGGTGCCGAGCGCGAGAGCCTCATCGCGCAGCGCTTCGACATCCGCCAGGTCAGCCGTGTCGCAGCGGCGTCCGGCTGCCTCGATGCCCTCGGTGCGCAGCCGTGCGACGGCGGCTGCGACATCGGAGTCCGATCGGGACGCCAGCACCACCGCAGCGCCGTTACGACCCAGCACCTGGGCCATCGCGAAGCCCAGCCCGCGCGATGAACCGGTGACGACGGCAACACGGCCCTTCAGTATGTCCCGACGTGCATCCATGGGTCACTTGTACCCGGGCCCCGGCCGACGAGCAAGCAGGACCGGCTTCCAGATCGACCGAATAGCCGCTGCGCGCAGGGCTGCTCAGGCGGTTTCACGCCCGTTCCGTGTCCGGCGCACGCCCAGCACGCAGAGGTAGCCGACCATCCAGAGTTCGCCGACGGTTGCGGGCAGGGTGATGAGGTTGAGCATCGGCCCGGCGTTGGGGAGCAGGTAGCTGAGGAGCGCGTCGAGAACGTACCCGACACCGCCGATCATCAGGATCCAGCCCAGCAGGCTTGGCATCCAGCCGGAACGGCGGGCGAGCCACCCCATGGGGATCAACCAGAGACCGAAGAAGATGCCGCCGACGGTCCAGAGGTGGCCGCTCACGACATAGAGCAGCTGCGACGTGGCTGCCGCCGCACCGCTCATGGTCAGCGACGCGTCCTGGCTCACGTCGAGCGCGGCCGCGAGAAGTGCTGCGCTGCCGAGGATCGCCACGGCGTTGACAAGTCCGAACGCTGCGATCGAGCCGGCGGCGAAGGCATTGACCCTCGCGAAGAGGCGGTAGAACCACAGAGCGACGAGCGCCTGGGTGATGACGACGCCCATCTCCATGACGATGCCGAGACGCGCGAGCGACTCGTGCTGGGTCAGGTTCGCCATCGTTGCCCCGGGGTCGCCGGCGACGAAGAGCTGGTTGCGGATCAGCATGTAGCCGACCAGGCCCGTGACGGCCAGCCCGAAGTACAGCAGGCCGGTCGTGCGAGCGGTGCGGACCAGTTCTGGCGTCCTGGTCACCTCGGGTCGAAGGGTGGTGGTGGTGGCGGTCATGTTCTTGTTGCTCCTTCGGATTGGACCTTACTGCGTAAGGTCGCCTTACCCCGTAAGGTTCCCATACTGTGTAAGGTTGACGCAAGAGGCAAAGGAGATCGATGTGACCACAGGTGCGGTGCGCGCTCCGCTCAGCCGGGAGCGACTGGTCGCTGCTGCCATGGAACTGGCCGACGCTGAGGGAATCTCCGCCATCACCATGCGACGGCTTGCTGCCGACCTCAGCGTGGAGGCGATGTCGCTCTACCATCACGTGCCCGGCAAGGAGCTCCTGCTCGACGGGCTCACCGAGGCCATCCTCGCCGAGATCAACAGCGCCGTAGCGGCACGAGTCCAGGCCGACGATGACTGGCGCACGGCGCTGCGCCACCGCTGCCTCGCCGCCCGCGAGGTGATGGTGCGCCACCGGTGGGCGCCGGGGCTGCTCGGCTCACGCTCCAGCATCCCTGCGGGCCTGTATCCCTATTACGAGGAGATTCTCGCGACCATGTTCCGTGCGGGGCTGAGCTATCACCTCGGCCACAAGGCGATTCACGCCCTCGGCACGATGGTCCTCGGCTTCACCCAGGAGCTCTTCAGCCCGGCCTCGGACGGCGGCTCGATGGATGAAGCCTCCGCCGAGGCCGAGTTCGCAGCCATGGCCGCCGTCCTGCCCCACCTGACGGCCATGGTCGCCTCCGAGGTGCACGACAACGAGGAGGACCCGCTCGGCTGGTGCGACAGCCAGAACGAGTTCGAGTTCACCCTTGACCTCCTGCTTGACGGGATTGCAAGGGCGGCAGGGAGCTGAGCTCAGGCCTCCGGTGGTGACGTCGGCTCCGCCGGCCGCTCCACGACGATGGTCACCTTGGTGAGGACGGCGGCAAGAGCGCCGACCCCGAGCAGCAAGGGGGCCACAAGGGCGGTGACTGCCCCGACGGTGATGCCGGCGTTGAGCGGGATCGTGACAAGGGTCGTCCCCTCGCGCTTCAGCGTGATGCGGCGCACGTTCCCCTCACGGACCAGCTCCGCGATCTTGCCGATCACCGTGCTGAACGTGACCTCGAACTCCTCGGTGCTGCCGTTCTCGCTCATCTCACTCGCTCCAGGACCACGGGCCAGTGCCTCTGGCCGGTAGCTCCATTATCTTCGCTACCGGCCTCAGGCGGCGGGACGGTGGGGCGGCTGATCGACTGGCGATAACCGCTACGCGCGGACGACGTAGATATCGACGGCGACAGGGTTCGCGACCATGTCCCGCACCGGCGAGAAGCGGGTCAGCGTCGCCAACTCGGCGAGCTGGTCATCGGAGAAGTCGCCGCCGATCTGGACGGTGACCTGAATCTGCTCGAACCCGGGCCGGATGTCCGCGTCCAGGCCGAGGAACCCCTGCAGATGCACGTCACCCCGGACCGAGCACTCCAGATCCGTGATCGCGATGCCGCGGGCTGCCGCGTGGTAGACGATCGTGCCGGTCAGGCACGCACGCGAGGGCCGCAAGGGCGTACTCGCCGGCGTTCGGCGCCAGGTTCTGCCCCAGCAGGACCGGCGGCTCGTCGCACGTCGAAGACGAACGGCTTCTCGCGGGTCGAGTCCTCCGCGCCCGCGCCGAAGAAGCCCTGGACCGTAGCGCGGCTGTGGCCGCCATCGATCCAGCGGTTGCGGGCGCGGAACTCGAAGCGCCCCAGTGCGGGGTCGGCGACGACTGCGCCGATCGTCGCGTTGAGGCGGTCGAGGTCGACGCCATTGACAGTGGTGATGACATTCATGGAGAGACTCCTTGGATTGAAGTGAGTGATGAGTTAGCACGATCGGTCGTGCTATTTCGAGACACTACGACCGATCGTGCTAAGTTGTCAACCATGAGCACCGCAACCACGGATCGACCGGGCCCGCCACAGCGGCAGCGGCGGGCCGACGGGGAGCGCACCCGCGGCGCGATCCTGCGCGCAGCGGCCTCGCTGGCCACCGTCGACGGGCTGGACGGCCTGTCCATCGGCAACCTCGCGGCCGCGACCGGCATCAGCAAGAGCGGGCTCTACGCGCACTTCGGGTCGAAGCAGGAGATGCAACTGGCAACCGTGGAGGAGGCCGAGCGCATCCTCGACGAGGAGGTCGTCCAGCCCGCGCTCGCTGCCCCCGATGGCCTGCAGCGGCTGGCGGCAGCGTGTGAGGCGTTCTTCAGCTACGTCGAGCGGCGGGTCTTCCCCGGCGGCTGCTTCTTCGCAGCAACCGCGATGGAAATGGGCACGCGCCCCGGGCCGGTCAGGGACCGGATCGCAGCGGTGCAGTCAGGCTTCACAGCGCTTCCTGGGTTCGTGCGCGGCCACCGCCATCGAACAGCACGAGCTTCCCGCCACCGAGGATCCCGGCGTTGCTCGCCTTCGAGCTCCACTCGATCCTGCTGGGCGCCGACACCAACTTCATCCTGCACGACGACCCCGGAGCCATGGAACTCGGTCGCAGGGGCGTCCGGCATCGTCTCGGACTGGACGGCGCAGGCCTCCCGACTTCCTGAGCCGAACCCGACTTCGGAGTTGATTGCGGACAGGAACTGACCGGGTTGCTGGTTAGCCTTTCTGCACCATCGAGGAAGGAAAGTCCATGGACTGGAAGATCGAACTGCTGGCAGTGCCCGTGACCGACATCGACAGGGCAAAGGCGTTCTACGTCGACCAGGTCGGCTTCACCGCAGACCACGATGTCCGGGTCAACGAGCACCTGCGCTTCGTCCAGCTGACCCCGCCCGGCTCGGCCTGCTCGATCGCGATCGGCGAGGGCATCACGGACATGGTTCCCGGTTCGCAGAAGGGCATCCAGATCGTCATCGCCGATGCGGAGGCCGCTCGCGATGCCCTGGTCGCGAAGGGCGTTGCGGCCAGCGACATCGATGACCAGCCCTGGGGCCGTTTCGTCTACTTCAGTGATCCGGACGGGAACGCCTGGGCGCTGCAGCAGTTGCCGCCCCGCTCGTAGCCGGGCGGGCGCCGGCGTCGATTCGTCCGTACTCTGCTGGTCGTGACCTCAATCCGGCAGCGGCCGGTGGTGTGATGCCGCCCCGCTCCCCTCTCCCCCAGCGGCACGGGCTGGACGCGGCGTGGCTGCGCACTCCCGACAACGACCCCGCCAATCCTGCGCGCTGGGCAACGATGCGTGACTTCCTCATCGATCGCCTGCCCGCAGCGGCTCCCGTCGAGGAGATGTTGCGCACCGGTGAGTTCGTCGACAAGGCGGGACACGCCTGGACCGGCGACGAGTCCTACCGTCCCAACGCCTTCGTGTGGTTCCACCGCGCCGTGGCCCCGGAGCCGGTGGTGCCCTTCGCCGTCGAGGTCCTTGCCGCAGACGAGCGCGTGGTCGTGGTGGACAAGCCGCACTTCCTTGCCACCACGCCGCGCGGCACGCACGTCGCCGAGTCGGTGCTGGTCAGGTTGCGCGAATCCCTCGGCCTGCCTGACCTCGCTGCAGCGCACCGGCTGGACCGCCTCACCGCCGGCGTGCTGGTGCTCACGAAGGAGCGTCGCTACCGGGCCGCGTACGCCGGCGTCTTCCAGACCGGGGACGTGCACAAGAGCTACGAGGCGCTGGCACCCTTCGACCCCACGCTGGAATTCCCGCTGCGCATTGCGAACCGGATCGAGAAGCGGCGCGGCAGCCTCCAGGCAGAGGTGGTGGACGGGGAGCCGAACGCGGAGACCCTCGTCGAGCTCGTCGAGACCAGGGGCGACTACGGGCGCTATCGCCTGACACCCACAACGGGGAAGACCCATCAGCTTCGGGTACAGCTGGCAGCTCTCGGGCTGCCCATCGTCGGCGATCCCCTCTACCCGGCGATCCTTGACGTCGAGGCCGACGACTTCACCACACCGCTGCAGCTCGTCGCCCGCGGGCTCCGGTTCACCGACCCGATCGACCAGGCCCCACGGGACTACATCAGCCGGTTCGCCCTCGAGTGGCCAGAATCGGCGCGGTGAGAGGATGACCGCCGTGACCCGTCCGCTGCGCATCCTGTTCTGTTCGCCCCAGATCCCGAACAACACCGGCGCGACGATGCGGCTGGCTGCCGTCACAGGGGCAGAACTGCACGTGGCCAGGCCGATCGGGTTCGACATGGACGATGCGAAGCTCCGCCGCGCCGGGCGTCGACTATCGCGACAAGGCTGCGACCTTCGTCCACGAGTCACTGGAGGCCGCCTATAGCGCCCTTCTGCCCGGCCGTGTGTTCGCCTTCACCGCCCATGCCGAGACTCCGTACACCGACGTGGCCTACCAGCCCGGGGACATCCTGCTGTTCGGCCCGGAGCCCACCGGGCTCGACGCTGCCGTGCTGGCCGACCCCCGCGTCACCGGACGCGTGCGGATCCCGATGCTGCCCGGCATGCGTTCCCTCAACCTGGCCAACGCCGCAGCCATCGCCGTCTACGAGGCCTGGCGGCAACTCGGCCACCCGGGCGCCACCAGCTGAGCCCGAACCGTCCGCGCGGTTCAGCGGCGCAGCGACTCCGCGCGTGAGGGCGGGGTTCACGTAGGCGCTGTCGAACGGGTTCGGCGTCGTCCCTGGCGCGACGAGCTGGTCGATGCGGTCGAGGACCTCTGCGGAGAGCGTGATGTCCGCTGCGGGCAGCTGGGTGGTGAGCTGCTCCATGGTGCGGGGACCGATGATCGCGCTCGTGACAGCCGGGTGGTTCACGACGAAGGCGATCGCCAGCTCGACGAGTGTCAGGCCGTTGGCCTCCGCGAGCGATGCGAGGGCATCGGCGGCGTCCAGCTTGCCGGCGTTGGCTGCGTCGTCGAGGTCGTAACGCTTCTTGAACACGCCGTTCGCGCCGCGTCCCGCCGACGGCGTGGGAACGTCCGCGCCCTTGCGCCACTTGCCGCTCAGCCAGCCGCCGCCCAGCGGCGAGTAGCAGATCACGCTCATCCGGTGGCGCAGGGCCGTGGGCAGGACGTCGATCTCGGGCGTGCGGACGAGCAGCGAGTAGGACAGCTGTTCGCTGACCGGCCGCACCAGCATGCGGTCCCGTGCCGCCCACTGCGCCTCGACGATCTGGCTGGCCTGGAAGGCGGAGTGTCCGACGTACAGGATCTTGCCCTGGCGGACGAGATCGGTGAGCGCGGCCAGCGTCTCCTCGATGTTGGTGTCGGGGTTGGGCCGATGCAGCTGGTACAGGTCGATGTGGTCGGTGCCAAGCCGACGCAGTGAGTTCTCCACCTCGGCGACGATCCACCGCCGGGACGCCCCGCGCTGGTTGCGTTCGTCACCCATGGCGCCCTGGAACTTGGTGGCGAGCACGATCTCGTCGCGGCGTCCCTTGAGCGCCTTGCCGACGATCTCCTCCGACTCACCCTGGGAGTAGACGTCGGCGGTGTCGACGAAGTTGATCCCCGCATCGAGTGCGGAGTGGATGATGCCAACGCAGTCGTCGTGGTCGGCGTTGTTCACACCGCCGAACATCATCGTTCCCAGGCACAGGTTGCTGACCTGCACTCCGGTGTCACCAAGGCTGCGGTACTGCATGGAGAACTCCCTCTCGACGCTCACGGCGGGGCGCATGCCCGCCAACTCCATCCCATCCCTCACCGGTGCGGAAGGGAAGACGTCAGACAGGTACCCCCGGTACCCCTGTCGATGCAGCTTCTCGGACGGTCAACGTTCCAGGCCGAGCACGAGGCCGAAGCCGAGCATCGCAGCCCCCGCCGCACCGTCGATGACCCGAGCACCCCGCCGGCTGGTGAGGAACCCACGGACGGCGTGCGCGCTGAGGATGATGACCGTGAACCAGCAGAACGCCACCAGCGCGTGCACTCCCGCCAGCACGGCGCCGGCGAGCACGGGGGCGTAGCCGGCGGGCAGGAAGAGCGGCAGCACTGTGAGGTAGAACACCGCCATCTTGGGGTTCAACAGGTCGGTGAGCATGCCCTTCACGAAGGCCTCGCGCGGGCTGTCGACCGAGCCGGAGGCGAGGTCGGCGTGTGCAGCCTCACCCCGGAGGGCGGCACGCAGGTAGCTCCACGCCAGGTACAGCAGGAACGCAACGCCGGCCCAGCGCAGCGCTGCGTAGGCCAGCTGGGACGCGACGAAGAGCGCAGCAACTCCCGCTGCGGCTGCGATCCCCCACACCAGCGCGCCGAGGCAGATCCCTGCTGCGGCAGCGAAGGCCGAACGCCGTCCGCTCCGCAGCGCCTGGCGCAGCACGAGGACGGTGTCCAGGCCCGGCGTCACCGCGACCACCGCAGCGAGGAGCGTGAACCCGAGCAGCGATTGGGCCAGCGTCATGCCCGCATCGTAAGGCGCGCCCACCGCGAATCCTGGAGTGGACCGAGTTTGGAACCGTCCCCAATTCGGTCCGTTCGGATCTGGACCGAATTGGGGACGGTTCCAAACTCGGTCCGGGTCAGATCCAGTCGACCTTGCGGAACAGGATGTACAGGCCCACCGTCCCGAGCAGGATCAGGAGGGCGCTCTGCCACAACCCGAAGACGTCGCTGAAGCCGGGGTAGGGCAGGTTCTGCCCGAACCATCCGGTGACGGCAGTCGGCACCGCGATGATGGCGCCCCAGCCGGCCAGCTTCTTCATCACCTCGTTGAGCCGTGAGTCCTGGAGGGAGAGGTTGGTCTCGAAGACACTGGAGACGACGTCGCGAAGGCTCTCCGTCCACTCCGCAGCCCGGATCACGTGGTCGTACAGGTCGTTGAAATTGCCGTCCAGTTCCGTGGAGAGCGCGTTGCCTCGCTCCGTGCGGAACCGCATCACCGCCGTGACCACCTCGCGCATCGGCAACACCACCCGACGCAGCTGCACGAGGGACTTGCGGATCCCGAAGATCCGCTGCTGGATCACCCGGGTCTTCGTCGCGGGGTCGAAGAGCAGGTCCTCGAGGCCTTCGAGGGCCTCATCCATGTGCTCGATGGTGTTGAAGTGGCCGTCGACGAGCTCGTCGAGCATGCCGTGGACGAGGGCCGCGACCCCATGGGAGAGCAGTCCGTCGCCGGACCAGCGCTCGAGGATCGCGTCCATGTCCACCAGGTCGTCCTGTCGGACGGTGATCAGCGCGTTCTTGATCACGAAGGCCGACACCCGCCCGAGTTCGAGCCGCGCCACGTCGGAGTCCTCCCCCGACAGCCGGGTCGAATAGCAGGTGAGGAAGGTGTGGCTCGGGTGCCGGGTGGCCTTGGGGCGCTCCCGTGGCTCGACGGCATCCTCGACGGCCAGTGGGTCGAGGTCGAGTTCGACGGCGAGTGCGTCAAGAACCTCGCGCTCCGGCTTGTGCAGGTCCAGCCAGACGAGGGCGCCGGGCTCCGCCAGCCACTTGTCGAGGTCCACCAGGGGGAAGTCGGCCGCGACCTCGACCCCGTCCCGCCAGGCGCGACTGCGACAGCTGCTCACCCGCACAGCATGGCACCACGCGAGGGCTGTACGAGGTTATCCGCGCGTCAGGATTCGGCCTCGCATGTCAGGGCGAAGGGGTAGATTCGCCAGACGTGGACATCGACCTGACAGCCGAAGTGGGGCATGGTCTGGGCGAGGCTGCCACGGAGGCCGACAGCAGCCTGTGGCCGCTGCTGAGCACGGCTCTCGTGCCCTGTGGCGTGCACTCCGGTGAACCGACTTCGATGCTCCGCGCCTGCAGCGAGGCCATGGCCCGGGGGATCGCCATCGGCGCTGCCGTCGGTTACGCCGACCGCATCGGTGGCGGGGAACGGTTCATCGACTACGACCCCGACGACCTGGCGGCGACGATCATCTACCAGCTGGGCGCCCTCGACGGTCTCGCCCTCGCCGAGCAGGCAAGGGTCGGCTGCATCCGTCCGAGCGGCGCCCTCTTCGAGGCGGCACGCACCGACCGCAACCACGCCTGGGCCGTCGTGAACGCCGTCCTCGACTACGACCCGACGCTGACCATCATCGGGCTGCCCGGCTCCCGCCTGCTGCAGACGGCGGAGCGCCACGGGCTGAACATCGCCCGGGAGTTCCAGCCGCACCGGCTGCTGAACTCCAACGGCTCCCTCGGCGCGGTGATCACCGATCCAGAAGCCGTCACCCGACGCGCCGTCGAGGCCGCCGCCAGCGGGCACTACGACTGCATCCGCCTGCCCTGGCACAGCGTCGCCGAGCGTGCGACGGCGACCGCCATCCACGCAGCCCTCCTCGAGGCCGGGCACCGGATCACCGCCGACCGGGCTCTGGCCGTCAGTGACATCGGCGTCCACTTGGCGGTGGCTCCGTCACGAACCCCCGCCTGAGGACGTCCGCATCACTAGACTCCGCAGGAGTTGCCGACTGCAGGCGAGGAGGAGGAGTCAATGCCGATTACCAAGGTGCTGGTGGCCAACCGGGGAGAGATCGCCGTTCGGGTCATCCGGGCCGCCCGCGACGCGGGACTGCACAGCGTTGCCGTCTATGCAGACCCGGACGCGGATTCGCTCTTCGTGAAGCTCGCCGATGAGGCCTTCGCGCTGAACGGGCTCACCCCTGCCGACACCTATCTCGACATCTCCAAGATCCTCGGCATCGCCGACCGCAGCGGAGCGGACGCGATCCACCCGGGCTACGGCTTCCTTGCCGAGAACGCCGGCTTCGCGCAGGCCGTGATCGACGCGGGCCTGATCTGGATCGGCCCGCCGCCGGCCGCCATCGAAGCCCTCGGCGACAAGGTGCAGGCCCGCCACATCGCAGCGAAGGTCGGTGCGCCGCTGGTGCCCGGCACGTCCGACCCGGTGGCCAACGCAGAAGAGGTCGTCGCCTTCGCACAGCAGTACGGCCTGCCGATCGCCATCAAGGCTGCCTACGGCGGCGGCGGACGCGGCCTCAAGGTCGCCCGCAACCTGGCAGAGGTGCCGGAACTGTTCGAGTCGGCCACCCGGGAAGCCGTGACGGCCTTCGGCCGCGGCGAGTGCTTCGTCGAGCGCTACCTCGACCGTCCCCGGCACGTCGAGACCCAGTGCCTCGCCGACAGCCACGGCAACGTCGTCGTGATCTCCACCCGCGACTGCTCGCTGCAGCGCCGCCACCAGAAGCTCGTCGAGGAGGCGCCAGCGCCGTTCCTCACCGACGCCCAGCGCACCCAGCTCTACCAGGCCAGCAAGGCCATCCTGATCGAGGCCGGCTACGTCGGCGCCGGCACGTGCGAGTTCCTCGTCGGCCAGGACGGCACCATCTCGTTCCTCGAGGTGAACACCCGGCTGCAGGTCGAGCACCCCGTGTCCGAGGAGGTCAGCGGCATCGACCTCGTGCAGGAGATGTTCCGCATCGCCAACGGCGAAGAACTCGGCTACGACGATCCCGAGCTGCGCGGCCACTCCATCGAGTTCCGGATCAACGCCGAGGACCCGGGCCGCTCGTTCATGCCCGCGCCCGGCACCCTCACCGCCTGGCAACCGCCGTCGGGCCCCGGCGTCCGGGTGGACGAGGGCTACCTCACCGGCATGGCCGTCCCCGGCTCGTTCGACTCGCTCGTCGCGAAGATCATCGTCACCGGCGCCGACCGTGCCCAGGCGATCGGACGGGCCCGTCGGGCGCTCGCAGAGACCACCTTGAGCGGCATGCCGTCGGTGCTGCCGTTCCACAAGGCCGTGCTCGTCGACCCGGCGTTCGTCGCTGCCGACGGCGTCTTCGGCGTGCACACCCGCTGGATCGAGACCGAGTTCGTCTCCACCATCGAGCCCTACGTCGGCACCATGGGCGAGACCGAGCCGGCGGAGACCAGCACCTACGTCGTCGAGGTCAACGGCCGGCGGCTCGAGGTGCGGCTGCCCAGCTCGCTGGCAGCTCCGGTGGCAAAGCCGACGGCTGCGAAGCGGCCCACGCGACGCAGCACCGGTGGCGCACGGGCGAAGGCACCGTCGTCGAACGAGCTCAGCGCACCCATGCAGGGCACGATCGTGAAGGTGGCTGTCGTGAACGGCGACGAGGTGACCGAGGGCGACCTGGTCGTCGTGCTGGAGGCCATGAAGATGGAGCAGCCGATCACCGCGCACCGCTCGGGTGTCGTCGCCAACCTCACGGCTTCCGTCGGCGAGTCGGTGACCTCCGGCCAGGCGCTGCTGGAGATCGTGGACGCCGGCTGACCCCGGAACCGCTACCTGTGCGGCCTCGCGAGGCACGAGGGCGCCGTCACGAAGGGCTCGCCAGCGCCGCTGCGAGCTCTGCGTTGCGGGTGGCGAAAGCGCACCACTCCGCCGGCGTGCCCTCGGACGGCTGAACGCCCTTCGCTTCCGTGCGGCCGGTTGTCCAGCGATCCAGGCGGTCACCGGACGCGGCAAGGCTGAACTCCACGCCGTCCGCCCGGGCAGCGACGACAAGGCCGGGACTGCACCCCGTGACGCGCTGGGGAGCCACCAGCCAGTCCAGCGCTGCAGCCTCTGCCTGGATCTGCAGGGCGGTCTCGAACGCCAACTGCTCGACAGCGCGCCCACTGGCGGCCACCAGCAGCTCGTGCAGCTCTGCGGTCGCGGCCTCGCTCGCGCACGAGGACAGCTCGCACCCGGGCCGCGTACAGCGCGAGGTCGGCAGGGGTCACGCCGCGCGCCTCAGCCATCGATCGGGCGGCGCCGTCCAGCCGTGTGCCGGCCAGTGGCACCGGCCAGGCCCGGAGCAGGGCGCTGCGCGCAAGAGCGAGCCGCTCCACCCCCAGGTAGGGGCCGAAGGCGGCCTCAGGAACGTTCGCACCCTCGACGACGAGGTCCAGCGCGGGACGTGCCGGGTCGTCGCCGACCACCAGCCACCCGACCAGCTCCATGCCCCCGCGGATCCGGTTCCAGCGCGGCATCGAGCGTTCCAGGAGGTTGCGCTCCAGCCAGCCCGCCTCAGGGACCGATGCGCAGACGATGGCCTCGACGGTGCGGATCTGCGGCACCATGCGACGCAGGTGGGCGCGTCTCCGCAGGTCGCCGGCGTACGAGCGCACCCGTGACCGCAGGTCGGTGGCCCGCCCGACGTAGATCACCCGGTCGAGGCTGTCCCGGAAGCGGTACACCCCGGGCTCGGGCGGCAGTCGCGTGCTCGCCCGCTTCAGCACAGCACTCCCGTCCACGACGTGCGCCCTTGCTGCTGCGGTCAGTCGCGGTACGAGGCGACGAGCCGGTCGAAGAGCGCATTGAGGCGTTCGTCGACAACTCGCCGACGCGGGTCGGCGTCGTGCCACGCGACGATCTCCCGAGCACCCTGCGCGAACGTCGTCCGCGCCTGCCACCCGGGGACGATCGTGCGGATGAGGCTGTTGTCGAACACCATGGAGTGCGCCTTGTCACCCAGCAGCCCGGCGCCGATGTCGGCATCATGCCGGGCGATCACGTCGGAAGGGACGTGCACGAGTTCCGGTTCGACGCCGGCGGCGCGGGCGAGGTCACCGAAGATCCGGTTCCACGGGAGCGCCTCATCCGAGGTGATGTGGAACGCCTGGCCCAACGTCGAGGGCTCGCCGAACAGGCCGACGAAGGCGACGGCGAAGTCGCGCGAATGAGTGAGGGTCCACAGCGACGTGCCGTCCCCCGGCACCACGACGGGCAGGCCGCGACGCATGCGGTCAACGACGGTCCAGCCGCCGTCCATGGGCACGGAGGCCGCGTCATAGGTGTGCGAAGGACGCACGATCGTCATCGGGAACCCGGTCTCGCGGTACGTCGCCACCAGCAGGTCCTCGCAGGCGATCTTGTCCCTCGAGTAGCGCCAGAACGGATTGCGCAGCGGCGTCGACTCGGTGACGGGCAGGCGCGCGGGCGGTGTCTGGTAGGCCGATGCAGAGCTGATGAAGACGTACTGGCCCACCCGATCGCTGAACAGCTCGATGTCGCCGCGGACATGGTCGGGAACGAAGCCGAGGAAGTCGACAACCACGTCGAAGTCCTGTGGGCCGATGGCGTCGCGGACAGCAGCGGTGTCCCGCACGTCGGCCGTCAGCAGCCTGACCTCGGGCGGCAACGCCGGCCGGCCACTTGCTGCGCTCTGCCCACGGTTCAGCACGGTCACCCGATGGCCGACGGCGGCGGCGCGGCGGACGACCTCGGTGCTGATGGTCCCTGTGCCGCCGAGGATGAGGACGCTGAGACCCGCCCGGTCGCGCACGCCCCCGGCGTCCGACTCCGCGCCGGTCACCGGACACTCGCTTCGTCGGTGTGGCGTCCTGCCGGCGGCGAGGTGCTTGCGCGCACCACAAGGCTCGCGGGCAGGAGGAGGTGATCCTCCGTTGTGCCCCCGGCGAGCAGGCCCAGCAGCAACCGGACGGCCTCGGCCCCCATCTGGTGGAGGGGCTGGGCAACGGTGGTCAGCGCCGGCACGGCATTCGCGGCCTCCGGCACGTTGTCGAAGCCCACGACGGAGAGGTCCTCCGGCACGCGGAGACCGAGGTCGCGGGCGATCTCGAGCACGCGGATGGCTGAAAGGTCGTTGGCGGCGAAGACGGCAGTGGGCCGATCGCTGCGGGAGAGCAGTTCGCGGGCAGCGTCCGTGGTCTCGGCAGCGCGGTATCCACCCACCCGGACGAGCTCCGGGTCGAACGGGATGCCCGCGGCTTCGAGCGCCTCGCGGTAGCCCTGCTCGCGGAGCTGGGCGGAGACGAGGTCGGTGCGGCCCCGGATGTGGGCGATGCGGCGGTGCCCGAGTTCGATCAGGTGTTGCGTCGCGGCCCTCGCGCCGCCGACGTTGTCTGCCTCGACCGTGCTGGGACCGGTCTTCCCGGTGTGGGGGTCAACCGCAACCACCGGGATCGTCGCGTCGGTGACGGAAGCGGTCGGGGCGACGATCACGGCGCCGTCGATCAGGGTGCCGGCCAGCCGCGAAAGGGAGCGGCGCTCCCAGCCGACCTGGTTGTGCTCGAGGTTCCCCGAGTAGGCCAGCAGCTCGTATCCCGGTGCCTTCGACCGCGCTCGAGATGCCCTTGAGGAGCTCTGTGGAGAACGGCTCGAACTCGGGCACGAGGATGCCGATGACGTTGGTGCTGTTCCGACGGAGGCTGCTGGCGACCAGCGAGGATTCGTAGCCCAGATCGGACACGATGTCCATCACCTTGTCGTACGTCTCCGGCGCGACCCCGTACCGGTCGTTGATCACCTTGGACACCGTGGAGACAGAAACTCCGGCGAGCCGGGCCACGTCGATGATCGTCACCCTGGCAGCGCTGGTCCGCGGTACGGATCGGCGGGGCCGGCTGGCGTTCACTGTCACGGCGTAACGCTAGCCTATGCCGCCCACACCGCTCACAACCCGTGACGATAACGTTATCGAAAACGTTTGACACGCCTTCGAGCCGATGCGAGGATCGCCATGGCAGGAACCCCTGCCGCACGGTCAAAGAGGACTGAGAGGTCTTTCGTATGCAGTGGACAGTCAAGGGCCCAGCATTTATCGCACTGGGCGCGAGCGCGGCGCTCGTACTCGCCGCCTGCTCCGGCGGCGGCGCCCCGTCAGCCAGCACTTCAGCACCCGGCGCTTCCAGCGCCGCTCCGGTCGCCATGACCTTCTGGCACAACTCGACCACCGGTGACGGCAAGAAGTACTGGGAGGACACCGTTGCGGCGTTCCAGAAGGAACACGCAGGAGTCACCATCACCATCCAGGCCATCCAGAACGAAGACATGGACGGCAAGCTCCAGACCGCCCTCGCCTCCAGCGACGGTCCCACCATCTTCATGGCCCGCGGCGGCGGCAAGCTCGCCGACGTGGTCGCAGCAGACCAGGTCATGGACATCACGGACAAGATCGCCCCCGACGTCAAGACCGCCCTCGGCGATGGCATCTTCAGCGCCTTCACCA